>CAVSJS010000001.1:0-710000 GCA_963728325.1 uncultured Actinomycetes bacterium
AGCGCCCGATCGAGCCACTCGCGCAGCACGTTGGCTGGTGCCGCGCCGGTCTGCCGGGCGACGACCTCACCGCCGCGCAGCACGAGCAGGGTCGGAACGGCCTGCACGTCGTAGCGTGCCGACAGTCCCGGAGCCTTGTCGATGTCGACCTTCACCAGCTTCACCTGGCCGGCCCGCTCGTGGGCCAGCTGGTTGAGAACCGGGCTGACCTGGCGACAGGGGCCGCACCACACGGCCCAGAGATGAACAAGCACGGGCACCGAGGCCCGTCGGGCCAACTCGTCGAAGTCGTCATCCCCGGCATCCACGATCCAGGGCAGGGGCTCGTGGCACTTGCCGCACCTGGGTCGGCCCTTGGCCGCAACCGGGAGCCGGTTGACCTTGCCGCAGTGTTCGCAGGTGATCGTCGTGGTTCTCATGCGGCGGACCAGCTCTGGTCGGCGGCATTCAAGGTCATGACGACAACCTATTGCGGTGCTCGCGTTGTTTCGTCAGTGCGATCCGGCACAATCGCGCTCATGCTGCTCAGCCGGCTGGCCGAGACCCGGACCGCGTTGGCCGCGACCCGGTCCCGCAACGCCAAGCGCGAGCTGATCGCCGAGGTGATCGGGAGGCTTCGGCCGACGACGGGAGATCGTGGTCGCGTACCTGTCCGGTGGGCTGCGGCAGCGCCGGACCGGGGTCGGCTGGGCATCGCTGCGAACGCCGCCGCCGCCGGCGACCGAGGCCACGCTCACGGTCGCCGAGGTCGACGCGGCGTTCGAGGAGATCGCCGCGCTGGGCGGGACGGGCTCGGCGCCGCTCGGACCGACGCGGTGGGGCGCTGTTCGCCGGGCGACCGAGGCGGAGCAGCGCTTGCTGCGCGGGCTGGTGTTCGACGAGATCCGGCAGGGCGCACTGGATTCGCTGGTGCAGGACGGCCTGGCCGAGGCGTTCGGGGTGCCCGCTGGCGGAGGTGCAGCGGGCGGCCATGCTGCTGGGCTCCACGGCGGCCGCCGCGGCTGTGCTGCTGCGCGGCGGGCTGGCCGGCCTGGAGGAGGTCGGCCTGCGGTCGGGCACCGGTCCGGCCGATGCTGGCGGCCAGCGCGCCGGACCCGGCGGCGGCGGTCGAGCAAGTCCGGCCTGCCCGCCGCTGGTGGACCACAAGCTGGACGGCATCCGGGTGCAGGTGCACCGCGACGGGGACGCCATCACGCGTCTACACCCGCAGCCTGGACGACATCACCAGCCGGCTGCCGGAGGTCGTCGCGGTGGTCGCGGCCTGCCGCTCAGCGGCGGATGGTGCTGGACGGTGAGGTGCTGGCGGTCGGGGACGACGGACGGCCGCTGAGCCTTCCAGGTCATCGCCTCCCGGACGATGACCAGGCTGGACACCGGCCGAACCGAGCCGCCGAGCGCGCCCGTTGTCGCTGTTCTGTTTCGACCTGCTGCACGTCGACGGCCGGGATCTGCTGGACGAGCCGCTGTCCGACCGGATCGCGGTGATGGCGCGAGCGTGCTGCCGGCCGAGCTGCATCGTGCCGCGGCGGATCGTGCGAACCGTCGACGAGGTGACCGTGGTCTTCGCCGGCGCGGTCGGCGACGGCTTCGAGGGCGTGGTGGTCAAGAAGCTGGCCGCCCCGTACGCGGCCGGCCGCCGGGACTCCGGCTGGGTGAAGACTCAAGCCGCGGCACACCTTCGACCTCGCGGTGATCGCCGCGGAGTGGGGCTACGGCCGGCGGCAGGGCTGGCTGTCGAACCTGCATCTGGCCGCCCGGGACCCGGCGACCGGCGAGCTGGTGATGCTCGGCAAGACGTTCAAGGGCCTGACCGACGAGATGCTGACCTGGCAGACCGAGCAGTTCCTAGGCCCGGGAATCCCGGCGGGACCAAGAGCACCGTCTACATCGACCCGCCGCTGGTCGCGGAGATCGCCTTCGACGGCGTGCAGGCGTCCACCCGTTATCCCGGTGGGGTCGCGTTGCGGTTCGCCCGGGTGCTGGGCTACCGGGCGGACAAGACGGTCGACGAGGTCGACACCCTCGACACGGTCAAGGCGCTGAGCCCGATCCTGCCCCCGGTCGCGGAGTCGGCCCGATGAGTTCCGGGGCCGGGAGCGGTCTGCTCAGAACAAGAGCAGATCCCGACACCTCCTGGAGGCCAGCGCATGAGCGACGAGCAGCAGATCCGAACCCTGATCGAGGGCTGGGCGGACGCGGTGCACCGCGGCGACCTCGACACCGTCGTGGCCGACCACGCCGACGACCTCATCATGTTCGACGTCCCACCGCCGTACCAGGGAGTTCGCGGGCTGGCGGCCTACCGCGAGACCTGGCCGCCGTTCTTCACCTGGCAGGCCGGGGGAGCCTCGTTCGCGATCGAGTCGCTGGAGGTCACCGCCGGTACGGATGTCGCCTTCGCGATCGCGCTGCTCCGCTGCGGCACCCAGGAGGAGTTCGCCGAGAACCCCGACCAGCGACTGCGGCTGACCGTCGGCCTGCGCAAGGTCGACGACCGCTGGCTGGTCACCCACGAGCACCACTCGTTCTCCGACGATCGGGCCTAGTCCCGGCCCGGTGACCGGAAACCCTGCTGCATCTCGGTCGGCCGAGGCGCTAGGTTCGACCTGTGGGTAGCAACATGACGATGCTCGTTCGGATCCGCCGCCGCTAACGGCGCGGATCGCTCTCCAACCCCTCGCATTCGCGCCGCCACTCGGCATCCGCCGGGCGGCGCTGGACGCTGCCCGGCTCCCAAGTCCCCACCAAGGAGCCACCATGTCCGTCCCCGCCATCCCGGTCCGCACGAGCTGGGGCAGAACTTCCTCACCGATCCTCGAACCATCGCCCGGATCGTCGTCCTCGCCGGTCAGACCGCAGGCCCCCTGGTCGAGTGGGGTACCGGGGACGGGTCGGTGACCGTCCCGCTGAGCAGACTGGGCCGACCCCTCGAAGGGGTCGAGATCGACGCCGTCCGGGCGCGGAGCCTCCGTCGCCGGGTCGGCCCCCACGTGTGCATCTCCGAGGGGGACATCCTGCGCCACGCGCCGCCGGTCGGCTCGACCGTGGTCAGCAACGTCCCGTTCTCCCTCACCACCCCGGTGCTTCGGCACCTGCTGCACAGTCCCGGCTGGGTCCGGGCGGTGCTCCTCGTCCAGTGGGAGGTCGCCAAGAAGCGCGCCGGGGTCGGTGGCACCACCCAGCTGACGGCGCAGTGGTGGCCGTGGCTCGACTTCACCCTCGACCGGCGGGTGCCAGCCACGGCCTTCCGGCCGCGCCCCTCGGTCGACGGCGGGATCCTGGTGATCGACCGGCGCGAGCGCCCGCTGCTGCCCGTCCGACAGCGCCGCGGCTACCAGGCCTGGGTCCGGCAGGTCTTCGCCGGGCCCGGCCGGGGGCTGCCCGACATCCTGGCCCGCACGGGTCGCCTGACCCATGCGCAGGCCGCCCAGTTCTGCCGTGACCAAGAGCTCGACCCGCGTACGTTGCCGCGTGATCTCACGGTGCCGCAGTGGGTGCAGGCCTTCGCGGGGTCAACCCCCAGGTCGGGCGCAGCGGTAGGCGTCCAGTCAGGCCAGCGCGTTGAGGGTGATCTCCACCTCGCGCAACGGGTCGCCGAACCGGCGGAGCACGTCCAGCCGCGGGTCGGGGGTGGGCAGCACCCGCCCGGTCAGCCGCGCCCGCAGCGGCGCGAGCCGCGGGTCGTCCAGCACCGCCTCGACCCCGCTGCGGTCACCGCCGCCCACCACCGCCTCCAGGTCGGCCGCGACCGGCCCAGGACCGCGTACGCCGCCTCGGCGGCCGCCGCGTACGCCCGCTCGGCCTGGTTCTCCCGGCGGCGGGCGAAGCGCTGCTGCGACCAGCCGCCGGCCTTGGTCCGGCCCTGGACATAGCCGTGGCCCACCTTCGAGGACCGCAGCGTCGGCCCGGCGAAGACGCCCACGGCGTACCCGCCGCGGCGGACCAGCAGCGCGCCGACGAGCCGGTCCCGCCGGCGTGGTCGAGCAGCGCGGCGAGCGGGTCGGGGGAGTCGGGGAGCGGGCGGGAAGGGCACCGCATCGATGGCGCTCGCCCCGTCGGGCGCGGTCAGCGGACCACCTCGGGGCTCGATGACGAACGACGGACCGCCGTGCCGGGCGGTGAACCGCTCGACCCAGCCGGGCAGGCGTTCGGGTGAGACCCGGACCACCCGGTCAGCGTTCACGATTCGATCCGGGAAAGGACAAACCCGCGAGCGTACGACGCTGAGCAGGGCTCGAGGCGTCGGCCGGGAGGACAGCTCCGGCACTCGCGGGTTCGGGTGTTGGCTTTGGATTAGCCGGCCGCAGGCGACCAGCCGGTCGCGGCTAGCTAGCCGTCACCTCACATGTCCCAAAGTCATTCATTCTTCGGACCACCTCCTTCCCGTGTGCCTCAAAGGTATGCGCGGACCTGCGCCCTGGTCAACGGTGTTTTGGGTCCCGTCACGCCAGGAAGCACCTCGAGACCATGGCTGCGGAGCGCCTCCAGCGTCTGCGGCGCCGCGCCGGAGTCGGTCAGCACTGCCGGCCACCTCGGTGAGCTCGCAGATCCGCGCGAACCCCACCCGGCCCAGCTTGACCGAGTCCGCGACCACGATGGTCCGCTTGGCCTGCTGCACCATCACCCGGTTGACCGCGGCCTCGCCCTCGTCGTCCGAGGTCACCCCCGCGGTCGCGTCCACCCCCGTGGCCCCGAGGAAGCAGAGGTCAGGAGTCAGCCGGCCGAGGGTCTCGCTGGCGATCGGCCCGACCAGCTCGTAGGTCTGCGGCCGGGCGACGCCGCCGCTGACCACGATCTTGATGAAGGGGCGCACGGTCAGCTCGGTCGCGATGTTCACCGCGTTGGTGACCACGGTGACGCCGTCGTGCAGGGCCGCGACGCCGGGGATGGCCCGGGCGATCTCCACCGTGGTGGTGCCGCCGTTCAGCGCGCAGGTGCAGCCGGGCCAGAGCATCTCGACCGCCCGCCGGGCGATCCGCTGCTTGGCGTCACCGCGGCTGGTGGCCTTGAAGCGCAGCGGCAGGTCGTAGCTGGTCGGTGTTGGGGACGGCGCCGCCGTGGGTGCGGCTGAGCAGCTGCTGGTCGGCCAGGTAGTCGAGGTCGCGCCGGACGGTCGCGGCGCGACACCGCGTGCCGGTCCGCCGCCGCGTCCACGTCAGCCGGCCGTCCGCGACCAGCTGTTCCAGCAGGGCCGCGAGCCGTTCCGCCCGGGTCATCCCTTGACCACGGCGTACCGGTCCAGCGCCTCTCTTGCGCTCGCTCGCGTGGTCCACGATCGGCGCCGGGTAACCCTGTGGCGGCCCGCCCGGGGCCAGCCACGGCGCGTGCAGGTGCTCGTCCGGCACGTCGGCCAGCTCGGGCACGTAGCGGCGGATGTAGGTCCCGTCGGCGTCGAACTTCTCCGACTGCGTGATCGGGTTGAAGATCCGGAAGTAGGGCGCCGGGTCGGTCCCGCAGCCGGCGACCCACTGCCAGTTGAGCTGGTTCTGGGCGATGTCGCCGTCGCGCAGGTAGGTCATGAACCACTCGGCGCCGTGCCACCAGCCGATGTGCAGGTCCTTGATCAGGAACGAGGCCACCACCATCCGGACCCGGTTGTGCATCCAGCCCTCCGCCTGCAGCTGACGCATCCCGGCGTCGACCAGTGGGTAGCCGGTCCGGCCCTGCTGCCAGGCGGCCAGCCGCTCCGCTGCGATCTTCGTCTGCTCCGGCTCGTCGGTCGGCATCTTGGTGAACTCCGGCCTGATCGGCTGGGTCACCGCGTCCGGCCGGTGGAACAAGGTGTCGGCGAAGAAGTCCCGCCAGGCGACCTGCCGGGCCAGCGCGAGGCTGCCCTTGGAGCGCAGCGGGGCCAGGTCGGCCAGCACCGTCCGCGGGTGCAGGTGGCCCCAGCGCAGGGCGATCGACAGGTGTGAGGTCGCGTCCGGCCCGGGGTAGTCGTGCAGCTTGTCGTAGTCGGTGACCCCCTCGGGGTCCTTCCTGAGCCAGGCCTGCCAGGCCCGCCGGGCCGGCTTCTCCCCGGCTCGGTCGCGCCAGGTCGGGGTCGGGATCCTCCACGGTGACCAGGTCGTCGGCCTTGAGCCAGTCGACCGCACCGGCGCGTACGCCGGGGGCCGGGTCGTGCACGCCGTGCTCCAGCCAGGCCCGGTGGAACGGGCTGAACACCTGGAACGGTCCGCCGGAGCCGTTGGTCAGCGTGCCCGGGCGCCACCGCGTACGGGGACCCGGTCCGGCGGAGCTCGATGTCGTGCCGGCCGAGCGCCTGCTGGACCGCCTCGTCCCGGCGCCGGCCGTACGGGCGCGAAGTCCGCGCTGACGTGCACGGTGCCGGCGTCGCACGGCTGGGCGACCCGCGGCACGACGGTCGGCCGGCTTGCCGCGCACGACGCTGAGCCCCGGGCCCCCGGCGTCCTTCAGATCGGTGTCGAGCGCGTGCAGTGCGGCGAACAACCAGGCCCGCCGGGCCGGCCCGCGGAGCGGAGCAGCACCGGGTCCAGGACGAAGAGCGGCAGCACGGCCTCGCCCTCGTCGATCGCCGCCCGCAGCGCGGGGTTGTCGGCGAGCCGGAAGTCGCGCCGGACCCACCACAACGCCGGGCTCGCAGAAGAGGCCATCGTCTAATCTTGCCCTGTGAGCGAGCTTGCGCCCCAATCAGCACAGCAGCGACGCGAACGTGGCCGACGAGCGTCAGCGAGGAGAGCACGTGAGTGACCTGATCGATACCACGGAGATGTACCTGCGGACGATCTACGAGCTCGAGGAGGAGGGCATCGTCCCGCTCGCGGGCCCGGATCGCCGAGCGGCTGCATCAAAGTGGTCCGACCGTGTCGCAGACCGTGGCCCGGATGGAGCGGGACAACCTCGTCCACGTGCAGGGGGACCGGCACCTCGAGCTCACCGCGGAGGGTCGCTCCCGCGCGGTGCGGGTGATGCGCAAGCACCGGCTGGCCGAGCGGCTGCTGATCGACGTGATCGGCCTGGACTGGGAGAAGGTGCACGACGAGGCCTGCCGCTGGGAGCACGTGATCTCCGAGGACGTCGAGCGCCGGCTGGTGGACCTGCTGAACGCCCCGACCGAGTCGCCGTACGGGAACCCGATCCCGGGCCTGGAGGAGCTCGGCGCGGTCGGCGCGCCGACCTGTTCCGGGACGGGCAACGAGCAGCTGCAGGAGGTCGTGCGCCGCCAGGGCGCAGCCCGACCCGCGTGGTGATCGAGCGGATGAGCGAGGAGATCCAGAAGGACGTCGCCATGATGGGCACCCTGCGCGAGGCGGGGATCCGGCCCGGCGCCGAGGTGAGCGCCGAGGCGGGCGGGCTCGGCGTACGCCTGACCGCGGAGGGCTCGCCGAGCTGCGAGATCGACCGGTTGGCCTCCACCCACCTCTTCGTCTCCCGGGTCTGACGGCTCCTGCCATGGGGACCGCCGGCGCGGCCGAGTCCGCGACCGTCGGCACGCTGCTGCGCGGGCACTGGTACGACGCCGTCCTGGCCCTGCTGGACGAGGCCGTCCAGGCCGACGGGCCGGCGGGTCGGACCGCCGACCTGAGCCGCGCCCGGGAGCTGGCCGAGGTGGCTCGCCGCGTGCTCGACCTGGACGCGGAGGACTTCACCGCGATCTCGCGCCGCGTCGACGCGGCCTGGGCGGCCCGGCTGGCCGACTCGTCGTTCCCGGCCGAGCCGCGGGACCCGATCCGGGGTGCGCTGGGCTCGCTGGTGCCGCTGTACGAGCTGATGCTGGAGGTGCTGCAGATCCGGGCGCTGCGGCGCGAGCCGCTGCAGGTGGTGGTCACCGCCCACCTGATCGGGGAGTACCTGGTCCAGCTGGCCTGGGAGTCCACCCTGGGTCACGGCGGAGACCCGCTGCGCCTGGCCGCGTTCGTCGGCGGCAGCCGGTGGGGGACCGAGGACCCCGCCTGCCGGCACTCGTCGGCGCTGCGCAGCACCGCGCGGCGGGCGCTGCACGCCTGCTCGGTGACGTCGCCGGCTACACCACCTACCTCGACCGGTTCCATTCCCGGCTCGGCGAGGCCTTCGGGGTCTGTGCGCTGAACCTCGACGTCGTCGGCCGGGGCGAGCGGCCCGACGTGGGCGAGCCGTGCCCGGAGCCCTGCGGCTTCGTCACCGGCCTGGGGCGGGAGCGGCGGCGCGACCTGGACGCGCGGATCCGGCTGGCCATCCTCTACGTCGACTCGCCGATCGTCGCGCTGCGGCACCACGCTCCGGTCGGTCACTTCTTCGGGGTGCCGTCGGTCGCGGAGATCTCCGAGGCGTGGCTGCGGACCTGGGAGAAGGTGTCCGCGCCGTGGCCGGACGGCAGCCAACCCGGTGCTTGTCCCGGGCTGACGAGCCGGGCGCCGGACGCAGGAGGCGCTGCCCGGTCTGTCGGCGCTGATCTCGGCCGTCGCCGGCCGACCGATCGGCCCGGGCCGGCTGCTGCACGACATCGGGAACGATGTGGCACTGGCGCTCGAGTGGGGTGGTGCAGCGGCGTGAGCGACGGGAGTTCGGACTGGCGGACCTACCTCGCCGATTTCCACCGCGAGCGGGCCGGGGTGGTCGAGGCGGTGCTGTCCCGGGCGCTGGCCGGCGACCACTCCCCCTACCGCTGGCTGGCCCGGGCGGTCTCGGCGACCGCGCCGGGTGGTGGTGGACCTGGCCTGCGGGTCCGGGCCGATGTCGCGGGAGCTGGCCCGGCCGGGGCGGATGGTCGTCGGGCTCGACCGCTCCGAGCACGAGCTGGCCCTGGCCGCCGAGCGCAGCGCCGGACCGTGGGTGCAGGCCGACGGGCTGCACCTGCCGTTCCGGGACAGCTCGGTCGACGTGGTGACCAGCTCGATGGGCCTGGTCGTGGTGCAGCCGATGGCCAGGTGCTCGCCGAGGTGGCCCGGGTGCTTCGGCCGGGCGGGGTGCTGGCCGGCATCGCGCCGGCCGCTCCGGCCGCTGGCCGCCCGCGACGTGCGCACGCTGACCAGCATCAACACCCGGCTGCGGACCAAGCCGCAGTTTCCCGGGCCGGTCGAGCTGACCGGGTTCGCCAAGGCCTTGACGGCGCAGGGGATGCGGGCCGTGGAGGACGCGCGGGAGCGCTACCGGTTCGGCATCCGGACCCGGGCCGACGCCGAGCTGATGATGTCGGCGCTCTACCTGCCCAGCACCCGGCCGGTCACGGGTCGAGCGGGCGGTGGACTACCTCGCCGACCGGCTGGAGAGGCAGGAGGTCGTCGAGGTGGCGATCCCGATGCGGCGGATCGTGGCGATCAAGTGACTCGCTCGCCGCTGAGGCGGGTGCTCTGCCTCGCTCGTCTGGCGTCGAGAGGGAATAGCCTCGGTCGGGCGGCGGGTTGAGTGATACTGACAAGCGATCACGAGAGGGCAACCATCGATGGCGACCAAGAACATCAACGCCGAAGACTTCGAAAGCACGATCACCGACAACGACATCGTGCTGGTCGACTTCTGGGCCGAATGGTGTGGTCCCTGCAAGAGGTTCGGCCCGATCTATGAGAAGGCGTCGGAGGAGTACGAGGGCGTGGTGTTCGCCAAGCTCGACACCGACGCGAACCAGGAGCTGTCCGGCCAGCTGGGCATCGAGGGCATCCCGACGCTGATGGCCTTCCGTGAGGGCGTGATGGTCTTCAACCAGGCGGGCGCCCTGCCGGGTCCGGCACTCAAGCAGGTCATCGAGGCGGTCAAGGGCCTGGACATGGTCGAGGTGCACGAGCAGGTGGCCAAGCTCCAGGCCGAGCACCAGCACAACTGAATTCAAGGTGAACGATCGGCCGGGAGTACCCGGTACGATCGTTCACCTTGTCAGTTGAAGGCATCGATCGTCGGTGAACGCCTCGGCGGCGGCGTTGAGGTCGGCATCGAGGACGACATCGACCCGCGGCCACGGGTCGTCGGCCCAGGCCGCCTCGTCCTGAGCCACCGGTCGCTGGTCGACGATGGTCTGGCCGCGACCGATCCCGGCCAGGTTGACCCGGACCGGGAATGGTGGGCGGTGAACAGCTCGGGGTTGGTCAGGTAGACCAGCGCTCCGGCGTCACCGATCAGTCCGACGTAGTCCTGCCCGGGCCGGTCGGAGCGGGCTCCGCGGCGGTAGAGCAGCTCTCCGGCCGCCGGAGTGCCGCGGATGCCCGGAGGCGGTGAACCGGATCGGCGGTCTGCTTGGTCGGCCGCCAGCCGGGTGAAGACGTCGAGCCCGTACATGGCGGTCGGGCACGGGCGACTCGATCACGCAGGTCGCGGCCTCCGGGTCCTGCCAGACGTTGAACTCGGCCACCGCGGTGACGTTGCCGACGCCGGCCGAGCCGCCCATGAACACGATCCGCTCGAGGTTGGCGGTGACCTCCGGATACAGGGTCAGCAGCATGGCCAGGTTGGTCTGCGGCGCGAGGCCGACCAGGGTGACCGGCTCGGGGCCGCCGTGATCTGCCGGTGGAGCATCTCCACCGCGGTCAGCGCCGACGGCGACCGGGTCGGGTCCGGCAGGACGACCCCGCCCAGGCCGTCCTCGCCGTGGAAGGCGCCCTCCGGGCGGGCGGGCTCGACCAGCGGCTGAGCGGCGCCCCGGGCCACCGGGATGTAGCGGCGCGTCGGCCGCGTCGAGCACCTTCAGCGTGTTGGTGACGACCTGGTCGACGCTGGAGTTGCCGGCCACACAGCTGATGCCGAGGACCTCGAGATCGGGGTGACGGACGGCGTACAGGATGGCCAGCGCGTCGTCGGTGCCGGTGTCGACATCCAGCAGGATCGGTCGGGCCATGCCCTCATGGTGCCAGGCGTGCTCCGGTACGAGCCGGTCGCAGCACCGATGGCGGAATGACCGGTGGGCCGGAAGCGACCGCGGACTAGCCTGTTGACCGGCCCCCATAGCTCAGGGGATAGAGCAAGGGTTTCCTAAACCCTGTGTCGCAGGTTCGAATCCTGCTGGGGGCGCCCCATCAGCCTAGTCAAATCGCCTTAGTTGTCGCGTCAAGATCACTAGCCTGGCCGTGACATCATTCGTGACGCGAAGATGCTACTTTGCACTGCTGGCGGCGGGCTCGACTAGGCGGCGGAAAGCGGCAGCGCGGCGCCATCGACGAGCTGCCGTCGGGTGCCCTCCGCGTCCGCGTCTACGCCGGGAGGGACCCGATCTCGAAGCGGCGGCTCTACCTCAGCGAGATCGTGCCGGCGGGGCCGCACGCCGGTGATCAAGCGGAGAAGAGTTCGCACTCGGCTACTCAGCCAGGTCGACGAGCGGCGAAACCCGCGGACCCGCGCAACGGTCAGCCAGCTGCTCGACCGATGGCTGCAGGTTCTTGACGTCGACCCGTCAACGAGGAGCGGCTACGAGTCGAAGATCGGCAAGCACATCCGGCCGCTGCTCGGTTCGGTGCCACTGACGCCGGCTCGATGTGGAGACCCTTGACTCGTTCTATGCCGAGCTGCGCCGCTGCCGAGACCATTGCGACCGCCGGCCGTACATTCAGCACCGCACCACTCGTGAGCATCGGTGCGACGAGCATCGTGGCCCACCATGCGCACCGGCTGAACCCGGCTGGCTGCCGAGCCTGCGCCAGGGCTTGCAAGCGGCACGTCTGCCGCGGACTTGTCGGATTCGACGATACGGGGGGTGCACTGGATCGTCAGCGGCGCTCTCGACCGAGCCGTCGTGTGGCACTGGGTCCCGTCCAACGTCGCTCAACAAGCAGACAAGCCGCCGATGCCGCACCCCGACCCGAAGCCGCCAAGCTCGGACAGAGGCGGCTCGGCTCGTGACAGCGCGCATGGTCTCGGGACCCGGACTGGGGCGCGTTCGTGTGGGTCAAGATGACCACAGGAATGCGCCGCGGGCGAGATCTGCGGGCTTCGCTGGTCGCACGTCGACCTCGACCACGAGGTGCTTACCGTCCGTCGGACGGTGTACATGGGCGATGACGGACAGCTGCATGAGAAGGACACCAAGACCCACCAGCAGCGACGTGTCGTGCTCGACCCTGAGACCGCCGCCGTACTCAGAGAGCATCACGAGCGGGCCCAGCACCGGCACGCCGCGCTCGGCGAAACCCTGAGCGCCGACTCGTTCGTGTTCTCCGCCGAACCGGACGGCCGGCGGCCGCTGAACCCGGACACGGCGACGCAGCGCTACAAGCGAATGGCGACACGGCTCGGAATCGAAACAACTCTGAAGAACCTGCGGCACTACACCGCAACCGAACTGATCAGTGGTGGCGTCGATGTGCGGACCGTGGCCGGCAGGCTCGGCCACGGCGGCGGGGGAGCGACCACGCTGAGGGTTTACACGGCTTGGACTTCGGAGGCGGATCAACGAGCCGCCCGAACCGTGAGTGGTCGGATGCCAGCACGACCTCAGCGGACTCGCGCAGGCCCAGGAACGGCTGCGACCGGTGCGAGACCCAGATGCGCGGCCGGCTCACCACATCTGAAGATCGCCAATGACCTCCGCGGAGCGATCGAGAGCGGTGTCCTTCGACCGGGAGACACTCTCCCGACCATGAAGGAACTAGCAGCCCGATACGGGGTTGCCGCCAGCACAGCGCACAGAGCCATAGCCGCATTGGTCGAAGCACGACTGTGTAAGGCGAGCAGAGGGAAGCGGGCCACGGTAGCCGAGCCGCAACTGATCGACCCATCGGGGGACGTCACAGAAGGTCGTAGAACTGTGACCGCCGCGCCGATGGCTGAGTGCGCAGGCGGATCAGGTGGAGCGGCCTGGTGTCCTGACCACCCCTCGTCGCGTACGGGGTGAAGGCGCTCGCTTTCTCCCAGGTGACTAGAACCGATCTTTCGTGCAGTACGGCGACGTACGCCTCCCAACCGTCGGCGGTTCGTCGCCAGGCGATGACGAGTCCGGGCTGACGGAAGCCGCCGCTGCAGTCGACCCAGACATGCCGGCGTTTCGGTTCTCAGGATCCATCGGCGGGTGCGGGATCGCGGATTGGTTCGAGGCGGTCTGCATTGACCCATTCGACGAGCATGGCGCCGGGAAACGGGGCGACGGCGCGTGAATGGTGGCCGAACGCGGCTGTCTCCGGGAACCTCAATTGGGAGCTGCCACTGCCATCGCACTTCGAAGCTGCATCGGAGTGGGTGAACGAGGATGCGGTAGCCCAAAGCATTGTCTGCGGTCCCGACCCCGAACGCCACCTCGAGGGGATCAAAGAGTTCATCGATGCCGGCTACGACAACGTCTACTTCCATCAGGTCGGCCCCGACCAAGAAGGCTTTCTTCAGTTCGCCGAGGCGGAGCTACTGCCCCGGTTGCAATAGCTTCGGCTCGAAAATTGAGTCGCTCGCGGGCTAGCGGTATTCGTCGATGAGCAGACGGGCCATCGACGTGCTCGACGTGCCGCCTCGAGGTCGCCTTCCGCGGCTGAGACGATGGATCCCTTCATGAGGATGTGCCACGAGCGCGCGAAGGAAGCAGGATCTCGCAGGCCTGCTTCCTCGGCGAGGTCACGGACTATGGACCGGATGTTCTCGAGATGACGCATGCTGGCCCTCCCCGCGGGATGCTCGGGGCCCATCTCGAGTAGCACGCTGATGAAGGAACAAGCCTCGAAGTCTTCGCGGCGGAACCACTCGTCGAAGACGTCGAAGATCGCCAGCAGTTGCTCTTCCGGGGTGGAGCCGCGGCTCTTGGCTCCCGCCTCGACAAGCTCGTGGGTCCAGAGCTCCTCGCGGCGCTCCAGGAAGGCGAGCACGAGGTCGTCCTTCGAAGGGAAGTGCCGGTAGAGCGTCGCCTTGGCGACCCCGGCCTTCTCGATCAGCTCATCGACGCCCACCGCCTGGATCCCCCGTCGCGAGAACAGCTCGTAGGAGCTATCCACGATTCGTTCACGCGCCTCGGGCCCGGCGCTTTCCGTTCCGCGCGCTGGGGGCGGCCATATTGCCTAGCCTACCACTAGACAGGCCGGTCTGTACATCTGCTAGAAAGACCGTTCTTTCTACTCCATCGAGGGGGCAAATGCAGCGCTGGTTAATGAGGACGCGCTTCTGCGCCGCTACGCAACGACCCGCGACCCGCAGCTCAAGGAGGAGCTCGTTCACCGCTTCCTTCCCCTGGCGCGAAGCCTGGCGCTTCGCTACCGCGCCACCCCGGAGCCGCTCGATGACCTGATCCAGGTCGCGAGCCTGGGCTTGGTCAAGGCGCTCGACGGCTTCGATCCTGAGCGCGGCGGAGACTTCAACGCATACGCGGCGCCTACGATCCTGGGCGAGCTTCGCCGCCACTTCAGAGACCGGGTCTACGAGCTGCGCCTGCCGCGCCACCTTCAGGAGCGAACGATGGCCGTGCGGGCGGCGGCGGCGGCGCTCTGCGAGGAGCTGGGCAGGACCCCAACCGTCTCCCAGATCGCAGAGCGCCTCGAGCTCTCCGATGAGGAGATCCTGGAGACGTTTCAGGCCGACTCCGCGCGCCACACCCTCTCGCTTGACGTGCCGCGGAGCCGCGAGGATGAAGAGTCGGAGCCGATGATCGAGACGGTGGGGGGGCAAGAGGCGGGCTATGAGCGGGTCGAGGTCCAGCTCGCCGCCCAGGGAGCCCGGCTCACAGAGCGCGAGCGCGCCGTGCTTCGGCTTCGCTTCGAGGACGACCTGAAACAGCGCGAGATCGGCCGCCGGCTCGGGGTTTCCCAGATGCAGGTCTCGCGGATCATGCGCAATGCGCTTCGCAAGATCCTCGAGGCCGTACAAGGCGATGAGCTGGCAGACCGGTCCCAGTTGTCCTCTCGAGCAATCGGGTAGCGGCGGACAGGCGGAGCTCGCCGAGTCCAAAAAGAGAAATCTTCGTCCACCCTGTTCTTGCGAAGGGTCCGAGGATCTAGTGTGGGCTGGTGGCCGAATCCGTACGACCGCTTTTCGGCTCGCGTGAGAAGCGCATCGCCTACAACGAGGACTGGTGCAGGGACCTCAACCCTTAGGGCGATGTGTTTTTGGGGCCGTTCCCGGCCCACTGTGCCACTGACCGGCGCGCGTAGAGGGGGAGAATCTGCGCGGGCGATGCCAGCGCAGGGAATACACCACGTTGATCTTGCCGTCGCCGACGTGGAACGGTCGCTCGCCTTCTACCTCGAGCTGCTCGGGCCCCTGGGCTGGGCTGAGAGCGTCCGGTATCCGACCTATCGAGGAACCGAGGAGGTCGTCTACCTCAATCAAGGAGGCGACCACCGGCTCGATGGGCTCGGGCTCCGACCGGCGGATGGCGGCGCTCACCGCTACTACGGCGTTGGCATCGAGCACTTTGCCGTCGAAGTTGACCGGCAAGAGGAGGTTGATGAGGCGCACGCACGCTGCCTGTCGAGCGGCGCGAGCGTTCACTTCCCGCCCGAGGAGGATCGCGACGTGCCTGGCTACTACGCGTTCTTCGCATTCGACCCCGATGGGATTCGAGTCGAAGTCTTCTACTGGGAGCGCTGAATGACCGCCCTCGAAGCCGCTGGGCTGCCGGAGTAGGGCGCTCACGGTCTAGCCCTCCTCACCTCGGCGACCCCGAATTAAAGGCCGCTTAGGGGACGACCGGGTGGGTAGCCGCTCTCCTATGAAGGGTGGTCTCACCGTCGTAGCGGGCCATGGCACGGTGCGGGTTGCCATCACCGGCTTGGATGTGGTCGGGATGGAGGAAGAAACGCCCACGCTGGTCAAGATGAGTCCGGACGAGGCACGGGAACTCGCTCAAACGCTGCTGGACGCAGCTCGACAAGCCGAGGCCGAATAAGCCGCGTCTGCTCGCTCGCGAGATACTGCGCGGGCGATGTCGCAGGAGAACGTGGAGGTCATACGGCGCGCTTGGGAGGCATTCGACCGCGACGAATCTTGTTGAACAGCTCGATTAGGCGGCCCTGCTCCTTGTTCGTGAGATTGGATCGGCTCCCCTTGGACTTGATCATCAGGTCCCGGAGTTCCCTGCGCTCCTTGGGCGTAAGTCGGTCCCAATACTCTCGACCCACGGTGGCCAGCCATATGACCGCAGCCCACACTTTGGTCCACGGGACACGCCGGGCTGCTTTAAGCGCACGCCACACCCAAAGCGGCATGTACTCCTCCTCTCGCTGTGCAAGGGGCCGGCGTGCCACTGAAAACACGCCGGCCCCTTCACAGCTTGTTCAGCCGTTCGAGTTCCCGGCCAGCTGCTCAGCCGTCTGCAGAACACCGGGACGCTCCTTGTGGCGAAGCTCGTACTCCCGCACCTCGCGGCTCTGCTTCGCGTCCGCGCGGGCCAGGGTCTTCCTGATCTCATCGACCGTCAGCTCGTCGTAGCCAGGCCATGGCTCGTCCTTACGCAGAAAATCGATGCGGTTGAGCACAGTTGAGCGGTTCTCGTGTCTGCGCTCATAGGCATCCACCTTGGCCAGATCCACCTGCGAGAGCTCGCTGAGCTTTCCGACAACCTCATCCACGTTCAGCGAGTCGTAGTTAGCGATGGCCAGATCTGCCTCAGAGGCAATTGCTCCCTTTAGCTCACCCTCGGCCTGAGCGACGCCCGGGAGCCGTCGCGCTTGTCGCGCGGCATCGCGAGCCTGGGAGCGAGCCTTTTTCGCGGCCTTCTTGGTCGTTCGCCCAGCGCTCTTTCCAGCACCACGGACCGCCTCCGCGGCACCCGTCTTGGCGAGGTCATAAGCAGGCTCGCCCTTGAGCTCCGAGCGAATCACCTTGTCCACAAGCGTGGGGACTCTCTCTTGGAGGGCGGCGAGCATGCGCTCCTCGTCCTTCCGAATCGAGGCGGCGAGCCGCGCCGTCTTCTTGTCGCCTATGCGACTGGCGAAGTGCTCAAGCGCCCGATAAGTGGCGATCTCGAGCGCCTCCGTGGCGCTCTCGTCCTTGGCGTTCTTCAACAGCTTCTCTTCGCCGCTGGCGCCGCGAAAAAGATCGAACGGACCCTTGCCGAGAGCCAGGGCTTGGCCGATCAGGCTCTGCAAAACGCCGACGCCCGCCACAACGACGCTCCGACTCTCGCCGAGCTCCTCCAGCCGCTGCTGGAGGCTCGTCGCGTGGGACTTGGTCTCGCGCAGGTGGCGTTCGAGGTCTGTGCGATACCCGCCTCGAGGCGTCATCGCGATATGAGCCTGCAGGGTTCGCGCCAGAGCCTGCTCGGTTGCGTGGGCTTCGTTGAGGTATTGAATGGTCTTCTGGGCTGAATTCATAGGGTGCTCCTGTCGTATCTGGTGATTGGGCTGTCGATTGGTGCCATTGAGAATCAGTGCCCCGCTGTGGCAATCGTGTGCAGGATCGCCGTCGGCACGGGAGTCAGGCCCGAGCGGGCTCTAGATGCCCGCTCGGGCCACACCGGATGGAGGTTGCTTCGCGTTACGGCGAAGCGATGCTGCCTCGCTTTTCATCGCCTACCCCCGCTGAGAGAAATTGAAACAACGTCCCGGCAACGCCGCACCAGGAGGGTCGGCGGCAGCCTGGGATTACGCCTGCAATGTGTGGGTGGCCGAATGGGTGGGTAATGAATCCGACCAAGGAGGCCAGAGTGGCCCAGCGACGGACTGTGGAGGTCCGAGCGCCCGCGGCGGGCACGGGTCCTATCCTGGGCCGAATAATGGCCGAGGGCGACACGGTTCATCGCACCGCACGGCGCTTGGGGGCCGCCCTGGCAGGTCAGCCCGTGCTGGATGCGGTCGTCCCCAACCCCAGGAGCCCGCTGCGCTCCCAGACTGCAAGGCTCACCGAGTTGCGCGGCGGGCGCCTGAAGTTGGCCGAGGCGAGGGGCAAGCACCTGCTGCTCCACTTCGAGCCCGGTCTAATCCTGCACTGCCATCTGGGGATGCGCGGGTCGTGGCAGTTCCATGAGCCCGGGTCCCCGTGGCAGCGTCCACGCCGGGGGGCCTGGGTGGTCCTGTCGACTGCCACCGCAGAGGCAGCACAGTTCGGCGGTGCCCGCCTAGCCCTGCGCAGCGAGGGGGAGCTGCGCTCTGATCCATGGATCGCGTCGTTGGGCCCCGATCTCCTCGATCCGGACTTTCAGCCCTCGGCGGGGATCGCGGCCTTCCGAGCGCGCGGCCAGGACCGAACACTGGGGGAAGCGCTACTCGACCAGGGGGTGGTGGCTGGGGTGGGCAATCTGTACAAGAGCGAGGGATGCTTTGCGGCGTCGCTCGATCCCTGGCGCGCCGTATCCGATCTGGCCGACGCCGACCTCCAGCGACTGCTGGATGCCCTGCGCGAGCTGATGTCCGCCGGGCTGGAGCGCGGGCGCCAACCGCGCCGGGTCTATCGGCGCGCTGGCCTGCCGTGTACCCGATGTGGGGGGCCGGTGCGGTCGTACGGGCAGGGCGACGCCAACCGGATCACATACTGGTGCCGTACCTGCCAGGGCTGACCCCCTCAGTCTCGCCAGAAATGGGTCACGGAGGGCAGCACCGAGCCGGTCAGCTTTGGGGCGCGGCGTTGATCTCTGAGTCCTCGGCGAGTGCCTGTCGAAGCGCGTCCATGAACGGGACCGGCCTGACGTCGAACAAGGCCGCTCCCGAGCCATCGGTGACGACGGTCGGGGTGGACAAGCCCTCGATTAGCGGGCGGGCGACGCCTGGGTCGACCGGCGTAACAAGGCCGATCCAGAGCGAGGACAGCCACGGGGTGATCAGCGGCACGGGAACCCTGGGACGCCGGCGCACACCGAGTGCGTCGGCCATCAGATCCAGCATCTCGCCGTAGGAGAGAACGTCGGGGCCCCCGATCTGGACCTCCCGCCCCTCGGAGGCGGCCACGTCAGGCGCAGCCGCCAGGTAGGCGATCACCCCGTCGATCCCGATCGGCTGCGTCGGCTGCCCCAGCCACGCCGGCCCGATCATGGCGGGGAGCCGCTGCACCAGATAGCGAAGCGTGCGGTAGGACTCACTGCCCGCTCCGACGATCATCCCGGCGCGGAAGTAGGTCAGCGGCGGCCCAAACTCGGAGAGGATCTGGGCAGTTCGCCGGCGGCTGCGGAGGTGCTTCGACTGCGGGCGGTCGCCGAGGCCGCCGAGGTAGACGACCCGGCCGACCCCCTCGCGCTTCGTCATCTCCGCGAAGTTCCGGGCGCCCTGCCGCTCCCGCTCCTCGAAGTCGCCCGCCGCCCCGCGGCCCATCGAGTGGACCAGGTAGTAGGCGACCTCGACGCCGCACCCGGCCCCGCGCAGCGCCTCCGGATCGAGCACGTCCGCCTCGTGCAGCTCGAACCCGCGGTCGGCCAGCTCCCGCGCTCGCGATCGATCGCGGACCAGGCAGCGCACCTCCCAGTCTCGATCGGCGAGGGCAGAGGCGAGGCGCCCACCGACGAACCCCGTGGCGCCGGTGACGAGGGCGCGGCGAGCCACGCTCACGAGCACCTTTGGGTCGCGGGCATCGACGCCTCTGTGCCGTTCGGTGGCAGCTCGAGCCCTGCGAGCGAGCGCAGGAACCCGCGAAACACGAGACGGTGGATCCTGGCCTGCGTCTGCCCATAGAGCCAGGCCCCTACCGGGGCGAACCAGCCTCCTGCGCGGATCCGTGGGTAGTAGCCCTCCACCTCCATGCGCACGAGAAGGCGAGTCCTTCCGGCCTTCCCGCCATCGCGCGCCACCCGCTGGATGCGAATCCGGAGGGACCCCCGTCCACGTCCCTCACGCGCCACCAGCAGGCCTCGCTCGATGCCCCACCCAACCTCGGCCCAATCGGAGCCCTCGCTATACCGGGGGGCGCGGAAGCGCAGGAGCGCCGCCCAGGGAAGGAGCAGGACGATCGCCTGATGACCCAGCTCGAAGCGAACCCGCAGCAGCCCGAGCGAGATGCGGTGGAGGAATCGCCGGTACTCGCAGGCGACCCGCTTCAGCAAGACACTCGTCACCAGGGGCTCGGAAGCCTCGGCTGGGACCAGCAGCTCAGCGTCGTGGACGGAGCCGACCGGCCCACGCCGAGCTACCTTCTCCCGCCCGCCCGGGACCAGCTCGACACCAAGGCCTGCGCTCGCGTTCGGCGGTCGGCTCCCCGCCGCCGTCGGCGCCATCCGGCCGGGCTAACGAGAAGGAATGCGAACCGTTGCGGATCAGGCTCTGGCGCGCGTTCGAGCCGCCTTCTTGGCGCTCTCGCTGCGGCGCTTAGCCTTTTGCTTCCGTGTCCGGGCAGCCTTCTTTGCCGCGGCCTTCCGCTTCTGGGGTCCATGGTTGAGGCGATCTTGAATCTCGACCACTGCCCCTGATAGGTCAGCCACCGCGCGGCGGGCTGCCTTCGGCGCGGCCTTGGGACTGTTCCGAACAGCCCCGGCGACTTCCTTGGCACGACTCTTCCGCACTCCGAGCGATCGCATCCTGTTGAACAGATCCTTGTCCATCTTGGTTGCCATATCTGCTCCTTTCGATTTCGAACGGCACCTACCCACCCCCACGAAAAGCAAAACCGGCGAGCCCCCAATGTCCCATCAGAACAATCTGATCAGCAGGTTCACCAGGATGGTGAGCGTGATCGAGAGCACGATCGACCAACCAGACAGCCAGGCATGAAGCGAACCTGCGTGCGTTCGCCCGATCGCTTCCAGATCACGAACATCGCTCACCGCCTGCTCAGTCGTCAGGCGGCGAATCCGGCCATCGGCGGATCGGATCGGTGCGCACGGCACCGCGCTTGGTTCCAGCTTCCATAGGTGCTCTCCTGTCTTGCGGTGATTCCCGCCTGGGCCGTGCAAGGTGACCGTCGGTCACTCTCGCCCCTTTGCTCCCAGACCGGATGGAGGTTGCTTCGCGTTACGGCGAAGCGATGCTGCCTCGCTTTTCATCGCTTACCCTCGCTGAGAGAAATTGAAACGCGGCATCTCCGTATCGGGCGGCGACAGGTATTACTCGACCAACAGCGACGCGCCGATGCCCGCCAAAGTGCCGTACAAGGAGAATTGCGCGAAGAAGTTGCGCCAGAATCCGCGATAGCGAACGGTCTGGAAGAGCATCAGCCCGACGATGTGCGCGAGATTGGCCAGCCCTACGGCGCCGGCAATCAAGAGGCGGGCAGCGCAGCCGCTTAGACCGCTGCTCGACAGGCCCTCGTCCGTCGAAAGATCGCTGCAGGAAGCGGCCAGCACGATGAGAACCGCCGTGCCGAGGACAGCGACCCCAATGCCGAGCAAATCGCGGGTCGAGAACGGCGGCATGTTCTCTGAGCGATCTCGAGCTTCGGCGCCTCCCGGGGCTTCATGTCCAGCCTCAGCGCGATCTGCATCAACAACCTCGTCGCTCTTGGTGTCCAAGACAAAGTGAGCTATCGGCTGCGAGAACCGCTTCCTCGCACGATCGAACAGGTCCTCCTCCATCCATGCCGCGTCCTCGGCGGGGCGGGTCACGATCAGGATTTCCTCTGCCGGGAACTCGCGCAGCGCGTCCTCGATCGCCAGGATGGGGTCCGAGTCGCCGATCCGCGGCTCCGTCACGAGCTTGCACCCCAGCCTCTCTTGCCTCCTCGGCGGCTGGCTCGCGCTGTTCGTCCGCATGGGCGATCGCCTCGTCTACGGCCCCCGCAGCCTGCTCGAAGCGTGACCCCGCGAGTGCCGGGACCACCACCATGGCCTTGGTAGGACGACCCGCCGCGCGGCGGTCGATCTCGCGCCGGACCGGCTCGCTGATATTCGAGGAGGTGGCTACGACCAGCAGGCGGAAGTCGCGGGGGGTCCCCTGGCCCTGCTGAGGATCATCACGTCCCATGCCACGCCAGCTACCCCAGGGTGAGCGACGAAAACGACTCGCGTCCGCGGGCCTTCCCAGGCTCCCAAAGCGCGCTTGACTTGGCCGAAATGCCCGCATAGAGCCGAGGCTCGCTTACCGGGCGGCGGGCACGAGCTTGCCTGAAGGCAGCGGGAGCTCGAGCGAGGCGGCCTGGCGACCAGCCTGTGATAGAGCTGCGCGGGTGCCGGGGTGCTTCCTCGCCCAAGCCGGCTGCGGAGGCCATTGGCGTCTGCGCGCCGACCGAAGCCGCTAGGTATCTGACGGATCTCGGCGGGCTTCCCTCAGGAGCGCCGATACGCGCTGGCGCGTCACGCCAAATCTCTCCGCGATTCCCTCCATCGTCATCCCCTCTTCGTGCAGGACGAGGGCCTCTGCTCGACGAACACGAGCACCTAACCCATCGAGCGTTTGTTTGCTCTCGGTGACGAGCTGGACGAGAAGCGGCGGCGGTGCGGCTTCGACTATCTCCGTGTAGGACAGCCCGTCCGCGTGCTGCCGCTGGATCTCGGCGATTCTCCACTTAATCAGGGCGAGGCGCTCAAGGTTGGCCTCGAGGACGCGATCCAGGTCCGATAGCGCCTTTCCGAATGGATCGTCAGCGACCACGCCAAGGAAAATAGCCGGATCGACCGGGATTGACAACCCCCCTTGCAGCAATAGCCATTGCGGCAATGGCTATTGCGCTATGATGCTCACTCGCAAACGGGCATCTCCCAGTGCTCACGACAGGCACACCGGGACGCCCGGCGCCATAGGTGAACTAGGCGCTCGACCGCCTCGGGAGAGCGCATAGGGCTCGGGACATTTCGCCGTCTCCAAGGAGGTGTCAATTGCTTACGAAGTCCGCTTCACAACGGCTCTCGGGGGGCGAGCTCGGAAATGGTGGTCTCAATGAGGACGCGCTTCTGCGCCGCTACGCAACGACCCGCGACCCGCAGCTCAAGGAGGAGCTCGTTCACCGCTTCCTTCCCCTGGCGCGAAGCCTGGCGCTTCGCTACCGCGCCACCCCCGAGCCGCTCGAGGACCTGATCCAGGTCGCGAGCCTGGGCTTGGTCAAGGCGCTCGACGGCTTCGATCCTGAGCGCGGCGAGACTTCAACGCATACGCGGCGCCGACGATCCTGGGCGAGCTTCGCCGCCACTTCAGAGACCGGGTCTAGGAGCTGCGCCTGCCGCGCCACCTTCAGGAGCGAACGATGGCCGTGCGGGCGGCGGCGGCGGCGCTCTGCGAGGAGCTGGGCAGGACCCCGACCGTCTCCCAGATCGCAGAGCGCCTCGAGCTCTCCGAGGAGGAGGTCCTGGAGACGTTTTAGGCGGACTCCGCGCGCCGCACCCTCTCGCTTGACGCCCCGCGGAGCCGCGAGGATGAAGAGTCGGAGCCGATGATCGAGACGGTGGGGGGGCAAGAGGCGGGCTATGAGCGGGTCGAGGTCCAGCTCGCCGCCCAGGGAGCCCGGCTCACAGAGCGCGAGCGCGCCGTGCTTCGGCTTCGCTTCGAGGACGACCTGAAGCAGCGTGAGATCGGCCGCCGCCTCGGGGTTTCCCAGATGCAGGTCTCGCGGATCATGCGCACGGCGCTTCGCAAGATCCTCGAGGCGGTGCAAGGGGATGAGCTGGCAGACCGGTCCCAGTTCTCCTCTCGAGCAATCGGGTAGTGGCGACGCCGTCCCTCGCGCTCGGCTACAGAACGATCTGATGCAGCAGGTTCAGACCTACTCCGGCTCCGGAGCTTCCTCGCCAGGCCAGGAGCCCGTGAGCCGCTGATAGCCATGTCGCGCGCCGTGGTCAAAGAAGCCACGGGCGAAGCGAAAGATGGCTCCTTCCAGGAGCAGAGCTCCTGCGAGCTTGGCGTACTTAACCTGGCGGTGCTGGGGCTCCGGAGGTTCCTGCTCGTCGATCAGGCCCCAGATCTGCTCGAAGACCTTCTTTCCGATAAGGCCAGCCAGAAGGCCGCCAATGATGCTGACGGGGAGGAAGAGGAACTTCATGAATCGAACAGCTTGCTTCGGAACTCCTCGCTGGCTGCCAAGGCAGCGGCCACTCCGACAGCGCCGAGACTGGCGAGGATGAGCATTCGCTTGGCCCGGCGCTTCTTGGGCTTCTGGCGGCCGCTCTTGAGCGCCTCACCTGCCTCCTGGAGCGAGAGCGCCGACTGGCGCAGCTGGCGACGGATCTTCTCGTCGCGAGCAGGCTCGACGCGACGCTTCTGGGCGCGCTCGTAGGCCTCGCGCAGGTTCTCCACCGCGTCGAGGAGGTTGTCCTGCACGTAGGCATTTTGGAGCAGCCGCTCGACGTACGGCCCGAGGCGGGAAGCGCTCTCAGTCGCGGCCATCAGCCACCGAGCTTGCGGTTGGTGAGGCCTGACAGGAGCACCTCCACCGGTGAGCGATTCGCCTTGTCAGCCTGTTCGCGAGTGCGGCGGACCTCCTCATTCAACACCGCGAGCTGCTGGCTCGTCGAGCCGACCTGAGCGGCAACGTGTCCGAGCGCTTTGCCGGTCTTCGTGAGCTTGCTGCGACGGGGCACTGGCACACCGAAGACACTGCGAGTGTTGACGCGGCCCCTGGCGAGCGCGAGGCCTCCGGCGAGGCCTGCGAGGGCGGCGCCACCTGCGATCGCCGGGCCCTTGGCCTTGCCGGCTGCCTTTCCGACGGTCTGGCCGGTGCTTTTCGCGACTCGCTCGACAGCCTGCCCCGTCTCCTGCGCCCGAGTCCGGACGGTCCCCCTCACCGCCTGTGAGCGGCTCTGAGCGGCGCTACGCGAGCGCGAGCGTGTGGCTGCGCCTGAGCTCCGAGCGCCACTGGACCGGCCTTGCGAGCGTGCCCGCGTCCCGCCACTCGCTCCGTTGGCCGACCCGGCCCTGCCTCCTTGGCTCGAGCTACGGGTCCGCTTGGCCGGGGCGGGGCGCCTTTTGGTCGTTTGTGCATTGGTCTGAGCCATCCGGGGCCTCTCTTCCGTGTCGCTTGTCCTTGCACTCAATCGCCTACCCCAGGTCTCCCCAGTGAAACGCGACTTTCTCGCGCGGCTATCGACTTCTCGAGCCGTCCACTGCACCGAGATGCCGCGCGGGCCGTGTCGCGGTTAGTGATCGCCGCCGAGTGACTTGCGGGCTGTCCGCTCGTGCAGCTCTTCAAGTCGTCGGCGTTGCTCTTCGGCGCGCTGGCCAAGCGCCGTGAAATCGAACTGCTCGAGACGCGAGTCCGCCGGGGCGACCGCGGCGAGAGCTCGCCAGAGCTGAAGCTTGCCGCTGACTCCCGTAATCAGCAGCTCCAGCTCGAGAAGACCGCTGAGCGGGGATCGGCCGAATACTCGGTCGTTGAGTTTCATGCGGCCGGCCTTCTCACCGAACCAGCCGATCGCCGTCTTCAGCAGCGACGGTTTCAGGTACAGAGCCGCCATCAAGTCACGCAGGGTCTGGCGGTCAGACTCAATTTCGGCTGCGATCTCGCTCAGGGGCCCGCCCGGCGAGTCCCCCGACATGCGCTTTGCCAGGTCCAGGCCGGCGGTCGCACCAGCGAAGTGGTCGCTGAGGTAGATGTCGAGCAGATCTCGATCGAGCATGCGCTGGCGCCTATTGCCGGCTGGGTCGCTCCCGCGTCCCTTCGGCTTGATCCGTCCCTTCTGACCCTGCGGCGGGATCGATCTCAGCGGCATGCTCGGCATGGCCGCGGGCCGCTTCCCGTTCGCGCTCAGCGGCGCGCGATCGCGACTCGGCCTCAGCCGCCTCCCTGCGTGCCCGCGCGGCTTGCTCGTCAGCGCTGGCGGACTCCTTGTCGGCTTCGAGCTGACGCAGGTCCGCCTCTTCGCGGTGCTGGGCGGCGAGCTCGCGGCGGTCTTCGAGCTTCTGGTCGCGGGTCCTCTTCAGCGCCGCAGCAAGCAACGCGATCACGATCACCGCGCCGATCACGATCAGAACAACTGCGATTGTGCTCACGGCCCAGCCTCCTTCCAGTTGACGGTTGTCGAGCCCCGATCGACGCACATTGCGGTCGTCGGCCCTCGCGGTTACCCCTTCGTCCCGGTGGCAAACGGGTCGTAGGGCATAGGCTTATCGGCGTCGTCCGAGGAGGTCATGTTGAGCAGAGTCCGTTCGTTGCGCCCGTCGCCGGCACTCGTCGTCTCGGTACTCGCTCTGGCGGCCGCAATCGCTGGCACGAGCTGGGCGGTCGGCAGTGGCGGCGCCGGCACCGCGTCGAAGCTGCAAAAGAATGCAGCCAAGCCGAAGGACTACTCGATCACGGTGCCGACGCCTGTCACCTCGACGGCGACGATCAGGCGAACCGTTCCTTCTGGGAAGACCTTCCTGCTCTCGGACGTCATCTTGCAGAATCCCGCTAGCGACATCGGGAGGATCGTGGTCCGCCGCGGTAGCTCACGGCTGCTAAACCTCGGCCTCCAGAATTTCCGCACCGAGCAACACAGCCTCAACACGCCGCTCAAGTTCCGCGGGGGCCAGAAGCTGACGCTGTTCATTGATTGCGACAACCCCAGCGGTGGCTGCACGCCAGCGGCGCTCTTTGTTGGGGTATTGAAGGGTTGAGCGCCGACTAATCCCTCCCACCCGGCCGAGCGGGAACGTCCGGCGGTAAATACCGACCCCCAAGAGAGACTGACTGGTGGGGTTTCGAGGGAAGCTGACGGGGTAGGCGGCTCTCCCGAAAGGAGGTAAGAGACATGTTGTGGCTGATCCTTGGAATCATCCTGCTCGCGATCTCAATCGCTGGCGGCGCGATCGTTCACCCGATCATCTTCGTGCTCGCCTTGGTGGCGCTGTGGATGGCGTTCAGCGGCTGGCGCGGGCGAAGCACAATCTGAGGGCGCGCACCGAATCGCCGGTGAGATCCTTCCCGGAGGCGGGCCGAAGCGAAGACGGTGCATTGTCAGGAAGCTGCCTTCGTCCCGTGGTTCAAAAGGGCAGGGCTGGGGAAACCGCGCCCATGGAGAGGCGGTTCCCCTGGGGCGATCCGGCCGGGAGCATCCGTTTCGGAGCAGCCAGGGCCTGAGGCATCCCGCCTCTCCGTATTTCGAGCCCGCGTGCGTTACCTGACGACACGCGGGCGGCATTAGACCCGAGGCAAGGAGAGAACCATGAGCATCAAAGACAAAGTGACCGGTAAGGCGAAGCAGGTCGCGGGCGACATAGCCGACGAGCCGTCCCTTCGCCGCAAGGGTCGCAAGGAAGAGCAAAAGGGCAAGAAGAAGGAGGAGCTCGAGCGCGCCGACAAGAAGGCTGACGAGAAGGCCGAGGAAGTCGCAGACCTCGAGCGACGGACCTGAAGCGAATTCGCTTCAGACGTTTCGTTCAAAGGCCCGGGCTTGCGCCCGGGCCTTTGTCTTTGCCCCCCACCCACTTGCGACACGCGGATAGCCTCTCCCCGTGAGGTGGCGCCGGGTGAAGAAGCCGCGCGATGTGATCGACCAGCGGGGGGCGAGTCCGGCTGGTGGTCGTCTCGGCGGCGGCATGTCGCGGCTGCCCGTGCCGGGCGGGCTCGCGCTCCCGGGCGGGCTAGGGATCGTGGGCGTATTGATCTACATCGCGATTCAGGTGTTTTTCAGCGGAGACGGGGGAGGCTTCAATGTCCCCGCGGGCTTCGGCCCCAACGTGGAGGCGCCCGGCCAGCCGACGTCGGAGGGGATTCCGCCGGCGCAGGACCCGCAGCGCCATATCAAGGAGTTCTCGACCTACGTGTTCACCGACACTCAGCGCACGTGGGAGGGGACCTTCCGGCGCGATGGAGAACCGTACGAGCACGCCCAGCTGGTCCTCTACAGCGACGCCGTCAACACCGACGGCTGCGGCAGCGCCACCTCGGCCGTTGGCCCCTTCTACTGCCCCGCCGATCAGCGCGTCTACCTCGACCTGAGCTTCTACGAGGAGATGGCCGACCAGCTCGCGGCACCGGGCGACTTCGCCTGGGCTTACGTGATCGCCCACGAGATGGGCCACCACGTGCAGGAGGAAACCGGCATGAGCGAGGAGGTTGAGCGGCTCAGCCGAGAGAACCCGGACGACGCCAACGAGCTCTCAGTGCGCCTGGAGCTGCAGGCCGACTGCTATGCGGGTGTCTGGGGCAACACAGTCTTCCAGCAGGGCGACCTCCAGGGCGGCGACCTGGACGAGGCGTTCACCGCCACTGAGGCCATCGGCGACGACCGTCTTCAGAAGCAGGCCACGGGGCACATCGACCCCGACAGCTTCACGCACGGCACCTCCGAGCAGCGGCGGACCTGGTTCTCCACCGGATATCGCAGCGGAGACCCCGCCGCGTGCGACACCTTCTCGGTCGACCAGCTCTGAGTCTGCAGGCGAGTGGCAGGGCGTGCGGGCGAATCGCCTACAGCGGCAGCTTCCCGCGTCCTCGCCGGCCCGTCTCGGCGCTCTTGTTCGTCGCCCGACGGGAGGTGCCGAACGCCTTCTGCAGCAACCGCCCCAGCGGGCCTGGGGCTTCCGACCCCGCTCTTTGCCCGGCCCCGAGCGTCTTGTCCACTCCTCGCTGCGGGTACCGCGACAAGCGCGGGAGAAGGAACGCCAAGACAAGCAACACGAGGCAGACACCGATGATCACGGCGATGGTCATCTAGGACTCTCCCTTGGTCAGCTCAGCTTTCCGTTCTTTGTCAGCGGCTTGCTCGTCGTGACGGGCGGCCGCCCGACCTTCTCGCTGTACTCGTTGCTCGTGCTCATCCACCAGCTCAGCATGCCTCTCGGCCTGCTCGGCGTGCTGCTCGGCGAGGGCGGAGTGCTCGGCCGCCTGGCGCCGATGCGTATCGACCGACCGCCCCAGCTCTTGGGCCTTCGCCGTGTGAGCGTCCGCCTCTTGACGGTGACCCGCTGCTTCGGAAGCAAGCCGCTCTCGAAGAACCCTCCGCTGCTCCGCCCGGCGCCGGATGTAAGCGATGGAAACCGCGAGTGCGATCAACGCGACTACGACGATGGCGATAACGAGCATCGTTGACATGCCCCACGGTTACCCCCTCCAACCCAAAGTAACCTTGTGATCAAGGGGGCCGGTCCCGTGCGCGAGCTCACCTCACGATGCGGTTTGAGACTGCCTTTTGCGGCGCGATTCATCGCCGCGCCCGGAGGGCTACAGTCTGACCAGGGATGTTTGCGGGGGCGAGGCATGTCAATGCGGGTGGCTGGACCGGGCCGTAGCCCGGCGCGCCGCGGGCGGGCGCTCGCGGCCGTCCTTGCCGCGGCCCTTGCGTTGTCGTTGGGCGTTGCACCCAGCGCCGGTGCGCAGGATCCCGGGCGCTGGCTCCTCACCGGAGCGAGCTCGATCCCCATCACCTACTGGCAGGGGCTCACCTCCGATCCCGCGGAGTCGAACCTGTTCTTCGTCGGGGTCTTTCAGGGCTTGTGGCGCACGACGCCGCAGCTGCATCAAACCGCCGGCGTCCCGACCGAGATCCCAGCTGGCGTCAGGCAGGCGGAGGGCTACAACCACATCGGCGATCCCACGTGGAATCCCGGCGATGGCGGACGGGTGCTGCTGCCGCTGGAGTGCTTCACGCCGGGAGTCGGCAATACCTGTGGCACCGGCGCCTTCGGCGTCGCCGACCCCGCCACCCTCGGCTTCCGCTACTACGTGAAGCTCGACCCGGCGGAGATCCCCAAGGCCATGTTTGCCGAGACCTCCCCCGACGGCTCGCTGATCTGGACCAGCAGCGGTGACGACCTGCTCGCGTATCGCTCGAGCGACGTCTCCCAGGCCAACCGCGGGCCCACCGGCCCGCTGCTCCATGCGGTGCGTCGCCTTCCCGGCGCGGTGCCGCCCACGGGGGTCACGGGGGCGGTTTTCCGGAAGGGCCGGCTCCTGCTCGCCGGCGAGGCCGGCGGCGTCTATCAGGTGTGGAGCGTGAACACCGATACGGGCGAGCGACGTCTCGAGCGCGAGATGCGGATCTGCGGCGAGTCCGAGGGCCTCGACGTGGTCCCGACACTCGGCGGCGAGCTTCACTGGCTGATCGCTCCGTTCGACCCGGGCTGCCAGCTCACGTTCGGGCCGACGAGCGCCCTGCTCCACTTCGTCCCGACCCCCGCCCACGAGCGCTACCAGGTGGAGGTCACGGATACCGACGTCGCGCCGCTGCCGGGCGAGGTGCGGGCCACGGTTCAAGCAACGCACCACGGCCGACCCCTTCGCAGGGCGCGGGTGACGTTCGCCGGCGAAACGGCGCGCACCGACAAGGATGGTCTCGCGACCGTCTCAACCACCCTGGAGGGGCCAGGCCGCTTCCGCGCGCTCGTGCGGAGGGGCCAGAACTACGGTGTGTCGGTTCTGGTTCCCGTCGGCGTCGGGCAGTCGGCGCTTCGCGCGCCCGCGCCCCGGTCGGGTGCCGCTTAGCCAGGCTCAGGCCTGAAAGGCGAAGTCCTGGCCGGTGCGGTTGCCGAAGCCGTCGCGGCCGGCGCGGGCCGGGATCCTGACCAGATCGCCGGGGTTCGCGGGCACCTCGAACCGGCCGCCGGGACCGGCTTGCACGGTGACCGGCCGGCCGTCGACGATGAAGGTCACCTGGCCCGAGGCGGCGTGGGATGGGCGGTGGGTGAGGCTCGCCCTGAAGTCCGGGAGCGGGTCGCCGATTTCCTCTCGGACCCTCGCCGCCGGGTAGTCGAGGACGACCGCGGCCTTCCCCGGCGGCGCCGCGACGCGCCGCGGGGTGAGCCCCCAGGAGGCCTTCAGCTCGAACGGCCTCGAGACGAGGGTGTAGCGGTTGGCGGTGATCCGGAAGCGATAGGCGCCGAGGGGCTGGTCGAGGGGCGGCTCCCATCCAGCGACGTAGTGGCCGTCCTCGTCAACCGTCCAGAGCACGGCGAGGCCGAGGTCCGAGTCGACCGTCTGCCAGGTTCCGTTCGACCCCCGGCGCTGGATCTGGACGAAGGGACGGTCGAGCGGGCGGTCGAAACCGCGCACCCCGCCGTTCCAGGCGAAGTGGGGACGCCAGAGGCGCCGGGGCGTCGGCGGCCGCGGCTGGTAGGTGACCGTGGCGCTCGCGGCGCCGAGCGGGAACGGGGCGGCGTTGGCCGTAACCCCGTTGCGAGGGTCGTACGGGTAGGCCTGCGGCGGCGGGCTACCCTCGACCAGGCGCTGGGTGAGCTCGACCAGGGCCTCCTGAAGCGCCACCGAGCTGGCGCGCCCGTAGATGGTCGCTCCGCCCTCGTAGTGCTGGGCGTCGTACTCCTGCGGGGTGGTGAAGTAGTCGACGTACTCGTTCGCGAGCCCGGAGATCACTGCGCTGTTGACGCCGGAGCCGCGGGCCGCGTCGGTGACCGCCTGGCGAACCCTGCGCCCCATCTGGGCGGTCATCTCGCCGGGGATCGAGACGACCATCCGCGAGCCGATGCGCAACGCCAGGAGCGGCACCGCCTCCGGGACCTCGACCGGGAGCGGGGCGGAGATCTTGACGCCCTGGGGGCCCGTGCCGGTCGGGAGGTGGTGACCCTCGAAGGGGACCCCGGTGACGTCGAAGAGCGGCCCGCGGCCCTCCTCGGAGCCCGTGAACTGCGGCAGGCCGAAGTCCGCCCGGTCTGCGACCGGCCCGGCGGCGGTCTGCTGTCCGCACCAGCACATCCGCGTCCAGCGGCGGTCGAGGATCGGGGTCGCGGTCATCCGGCTGCCGGCCTGGCGCCAGGCGCTCATGAACGCGCTCGCCTCGACGCTGCCCACATAGTCGGCCGCCGCCGGCCCGGCGCGATGAAGGCCGGCGGTCTGGTCGCCCTCGTCGGTGTTGCCGTAGACGTTCACGACCTCCTGGTCGGAGGGCACCTGGCCGGCCCGGCGGATCGCGTCCTCGACCCGTTGGGTGGCGGAGCCATGGTGGTCGCGGTTGTAGTAGGTGAACTGGTATCTGACCACGGTTCCGTGGTCGGCGAACGTCGACCACATCCCCACCGGCACCTGGCGCCCGCCGATCGTCTTGTCGACCCGCAGCACGTTGACGTCGGGATCGATCGTGTGCAGGCGGCCCTGCGGGTCCTGGTCGGCGCTTCCGTCGCCGAAGTCCTCGTGGATGCCGTGGTTTCGAAGATGAGCCTCGACGGAGCGGTTATCGGTCAGGTTGGTGATCTGGGTCTTCCCCCAGCCGAGCTTCCCCGGCCCGAGGTTGGCGTCGGCGCGGCGGATCGCCAGCTCCAGGCGGCGGACCATGAAGGTGTAGAGCTGGGGATCGAGGCCGCCGGTGAGCTGGAAGTCGGTGGGGGAGTTGATCGTCATGAAGACCGTGTTGAAGGTGGAGAAATTGAAGAAGCCGGTCGGGCCGGAGTGGGTGTGGGAGGCGGAGTCGAGGACGTTGCGCTCCGAGAAGCCGAGGTCTGAGGCCCGCTCGGCCGCCTCGGCCAGCATCCCGCCGGGGATTCCCCCGAGGTCCTCGGCCACGAGCGCCATCTTTTGGCCGCCTCGCTCGAGCACGATCACCCGCGCCCATAGCCGGGTGTGCTGGCCGGCGGACACGGCGTCGGAGCGAACCCAGCCCATCATGTAGTAGCCGGTCGGCGGGGTGATGTCGGCGCGGCCGACGCCGACCTTGAGCGTCGGTGCGGCGCTCGCGGGCGCGGCGATCGCCAGGGACGCGGCCAGCACGCCGAGCACGGTGAGCACGATCCTCACGACAACCATCCGGCGGCCAAATCTACCGCCCCGGCGGCCGGCGCGGCGCAGCGGCTCAACGCCCTCCTGTCGGTTGAGACAGGAGGGCATTGAGCTGGCTCCGTTTTGGTTAGGCCCCTAGCTGCCCGCCGAAGCCGCGGCTTGCTCGGGGATCGCGCCGATGTTCCTCATGAACGTCAGCGTCTCCCACTGGGTCCAGGACTCGGCGATCTTGCCGCCCTCATACCGGTCGATGGTGATGCCCCTGATGGGGTCGCCCTCTTCATGGGTGGGCGGCAGGCCCATGAACTCGTTTTCGAACGTGCCCTGGCCGCTCCAGCGGATCACGACCTTGTCGTCGGCGGCGAAGACGTCCTCGATCGTGATGTGGATGTCGGGAAACGCCTGGCGATAGCTGGCGATCTGCTGCTTCGACGCCTCCCGATCCTGGTCGCCCATGATCGGGTCGTGGCTGACGAAGTCCTCGGTGGTGTCCTCGTCGATGATGTCGACGTTCCCACGGTTGAACGCCTCCTCGAGCCCACGCTTCGAGGTCGCGATGTTCTCCTGGGACATTGGCTCCTCCTTCTGTGAGTTTGCCGAAGCCGTTGAGCCCACCCTACGTCTTGGCGAGCCCCGTGGCAAGCCTGCGAGCCGGGATTGCTCCTCGAGCGCGCCGCTCCTCAGAGGTCGCGCTCGTAGAAGAACATCGCGGGTCCGTCGGGCTTGCCCTCGCGGTTGCTGAAGCCGGCGCTCTCATAGAGGGCGCGGGCGGTGGTGTCGTCCTCGCTGGTTCCGAGCTCCATCCGCTGCGCGCCCTGCTGGCGCGCCGTCTCCATCGCCGCTTCGAGTAGTGCCCGGCCCAGGCCCTGGCCGCGCTTGGCCGGGGCCACGTAGAGCTCCTCCAGATAGGCATCGAGCGCCCCCGTCATGATCGAGGGGCGAAACCTGACCTCCGCGACCCCGTCCGGCCCGCTTCCAGCGAGCAGGAACGCCGCCTCTTCCCGCTCGATGAATTGCGCCACCCGCTCCGCGAGCAGGTCCAGCTCCGGGACCGGCTCCGAGAACTCGGTCTGGAAGTCGTGCAGGAGCCGCGCAACCTCGGGAGCGTCGGCGACCGAGGCGCGTCGAGCGGTGGTGTCGAGGGGCGGCCGGATCCCGCGGCGCTCAGGCCGCCCAGGAGAACTCGGAATTCGAGAAGCCCGACTTCGCCTCGTACTGGATGCCGAACGCGTTGATGCTCGAGCGCGTTGCGCGCGAGATCGTCAGCTCGGAGCCGGCGGGGTGGAAGATGCCGGTCATCCTTGCGGGCTCGCCCGTCTCGACCCCGAAGGGCACGATGTCCTCGATCTCGAAGTCGACGTCGTCGCCGATCCGGATTGAGTGGGTGAGCCCGTCCTCGTTAACTTCGATCGGCGCACGCATCACTCCCAGGTTCTCGCCCACCAGCGGCCCCAGGCTCTCCATCGGTCCGCCCAGCTCACCGGAGAACACCGCTCCGAGTTTCTCCGCCTGCTCGTCGGAGGCCGCCTCGTCGATGATGACCCCGAGGCGCCAGTTGCCGTCGGTCATCACCTTCGGCGTATCGGCGATGGCGGCGACGGTCAGCCCGCTGACGTCGGTGCCGTCCACCTCGCCGCGCTTGACGTGAAAGACCAGCAGGGCGTTGCAGCGGTCATAGGTCGCGCCGTTCGAGAGCGACGCGGTGCAGGGACAGACCAGTTCGCAGGAGCAGGTCTCGAAGTAAGAGCCGTCGAGGTTCCAGGACATGTCGCCTCCTTGGGACGGTGGAATCCAGGCCAAGTATCTCCGACTGGGTCTGCCGGGTCAACCTGGGCCTAGATCGCGGCAGTGGGCTGGACCAGACGCGCGATCGCGTCCGGCACGCCCTCGTGAGCGGTGGGAAAGCGCGGCACCCAGCCGAGCTCTGACTTGATCCGGGCGTTGGAGCTCTTGGCGGACCGCGTCACGGCGAGAACGGGATCGGCGCCGGCGCCGAGGCGAGCAAGCCAGGCGGGGATACGGCGCGGAGGGCCCTTGCCGAGGGCCGTCGCGGCGAGAGCGACGAAGTCGTAGAAGTGGATCGGCTCGTCGTCGACGACGTGGTAGAGGGCCCCGGCGGGGGCGCGTTCGGCGGCGTCAACGCAACCGCTCGCCACATCCTCGACCCTGACCACGTCCCACCAGTTCTCGCCCGATCCGATCACCGCGAAGCGACCTGGCTGACGGAGGCGGTTGACGAATTCCTCCACGAACCAGCCGCCGGGGCCGTAGACATGGCTGGGCCGGATGATCACGTCCTCGAGCGAGGACTCGCGCACGAGCCGCTCGCCCTCCTGCTTGGAGCGACCGTAGGCCGTCTCCACCGGCAGCTGCGACTCCTCATCGAGCAGCGCCCCTTTTGCATCTCCGGTGACAACGGTCGAGGTGAAGACGATCCGGCGCACGCCGGCGGCCTCGCAGCCGGCGATCAAGGCGCGGGTGCCCTCGACGTTGACCTCGCGGATCTTCGCCGGGTCACGCTGCGAGGCGATCTCGGCCGCCAGGTGGACGGCGCACTCCGGCGCGACAGACTCAACTGCACGGCCCAGGGATCCAGCGTCGGTGAGGTTGCCGGCGACCGCGGCCGTGCCCGGCGGTTCGGAGCCTTGCCGACGGACCAGGGCGTGGACCTCGTGGTCGCGGGCGAGCAGCTGATCGCAGACCGCTCTGCCGAGGAAGCCGCTGGCGCCGGTGACCAGGAGTCTCACGCGGCGAGCGGCTTATCGTAGGCGTGGTAGACGATTCGCCCCCGCCCGCCGAACGACTCCGCGAGTCGCCGTGAGGCCAGGTTGTCGTCGTTCACCGGGTAGTAGAGGGCGCCCGTCAGCCCGAGCTCCTCGTAGCGGCGGTAGAGCGCCGCGGCGAGCGTCTGCCCGATGTGCTTCCCGCGCTGCGAATCGAGCACCCCGATCCCGAGCAGCCCAGCGCGGTCATAGCGTTTCGCCCGCAGCATCAGGCGCACGATCTGGAGCGGTCCCATCTTCCCCTTGAGCGAACGAAAGAGCGGCGTCCAGTCGGGGAGCCCGAAGCAGAACCCGACCGGCTCGCCGTCGACCTCGGCGAACAAGAACTGGCGCTGATCGAGCACGGTCTTCAGCTGGTCGAAGAACTCGTGGAACTCCTCGCTGGTGACGAGGTGGAACTCCCACATCTCCCGGAAGGTCTCGTTGAAGAGCAAGCGCAGCGTCTCGAGCTCGTCATCCCAGCGCTTCTTCTGGAACGGGCGGACCGTGCAGCGGGCGTCCTCGAGGGCGCTGCCGGAGACCGCCCGGTAGCGCTCGGACGAGAAGTCGATCTCGAACAGCCAGAGCGGATAGACGGGGCGGTAACCCGCGCCCTCGAGCAGGTCGGGGTAGTAGGGCGGCTGCCAGGGAAAGGGGAACATCGGCTCCTCGTCGAACGCGTCAGTGAGCATTCCCACACCGTGAAACGCGGCACCGTTGAAGGGGGCGATCACCCGCTTTGCCCCGCGCTGGGCCAGCCAGCGCTCGGCCGCCTCCAGCATCTCGCCAACTTCCGCCCCCGCTTCGGGAGCGGCGGCGAAGTAGCCGATGAAGCCGGCGTCCTCGCCCCTGTCGCGCTGCCAGCGGCGGTTGACGAACGCGGCGCAGCGGGCCAGGTCGCGCCCGTTGGAGGCGACGAACAACGCGTGCTCCATCTCCTCGTAGAACGGCGAGCGCTTTTGGAGCCGCTTGTCGACGTCGGACTCGGTCTCTGGGACGAACAGCGGCTCGCTCCGCAGGAGCTCGTGCTCGAGGGCGACGAATCGCTTCCGCTCGCGCTTGTCGTCCGGGGCGATCTCCCTGATCGGCATCCTTGTGGCGATCCTACCCCCGGTAGGGTCTCGGCGGTGCGTCGCCGCTGGCCGCTGCCCCCGCTTTTGACCGACTGGCCCTGGGCCATTCGCATCGTCCTCGCGGGTCTGGTCCCGATGGGGTTCGGCTTTCTATGCGGGGCGGTGCTCGGTGGCTCGGGAGCGCTGTTCCTGGTCCTGCAGGCGCTGGCCGCCGCCGGTGGCTACTTCGCCGGCTTGGAGCATCAGCACCCACACCACGGTCGAATGCGAGGCATCCTCGGTGGTCTCCTGTTCGGCGGGTTCATCCTGATCGGGCATGAGACCGTCGGCGGCAGCGATCACGGTCTGATTCCGGACCCCGCACTGATCCAAATCGTGATCACCGCCGCGCTCGGCGCACTTTTCGGGACACTGGGTGCGCGCACCCGGCAGCGGATTGAGGCAATGGACGAGGTCTAGGCGCCCGGGCTCGTGAGGCTGCCGCCGCGGCTGCGCCTGATCAGGTAGACGATCCCCGCGGCGCAGACGACCGAGAGCAGGATGCCGCCGCCGTTGCGGTCGCCGAAGATCGCCCACCAGATCAGCCCCCCGATGAGGGAGCCGGCGATCCCGATGAGGATCGTCTGCAGGATCGTCATCGGGTCGGGCCCGGGCAGCGCCAAGCGGGCGAGCGCTCCAATCACCAGGCCGCTCAGCGCGAGGAAGATCAGGTAGACGATCAGGTCCATATTTCTGGATCCGGGTAGCCGGGGGGCCGGCACCCTAGCGCTTCACCGCAATTGCGGCTAGCCGGAGTTGAGCGCGGTGAGCGCCTCGGCGATCGGCCGCTGGCCGCCGAGCAGGTCGAACGACTTGCCGATCGTGTTGTCGGCGCCAAGGCATGCGGCCAGCGTCGCGGCGACGTCGTCGCGGGGGATGGCGCCGATCCGGTCGAGCTCCTCGGCCGCCTCGATCAGCCCGGTGCCCGGGTCGTCGGTGAGCCGGCCGGGGCGGACGATCGTGTAGTCGAGGCCGCTGGCGGCGAGCGCTTGGTCGGCCTCGAGCTTCGCCTCGTAGTAGGGGCGCATCTCGGGCCCGCGGGCGCTGGGGTCGCGGACGCCCATGGCGCTGACCATCAGATAGCGGCGGATCCCATCGGACTTGCAGGCGTCGATGAGCTTCACCGCCCCGCCGTAGTCAACGGTGCGCTTTCGGGCAGGGCCGCTGCCGGGACCGGCGCCGGCGGCGAAGACGACCGCGTTGCAGCCGGCGATGCTGGTTGCGATCGCTTCCGGGTCGAGGTTCTCGAGGTCGACGCCCACCGGCATCGCACCCACCGCCTCGAGGTCGGAGGCCTGGTCGGGGTTTCGGATCAGCCCGAGGCCGCGGTCGCCGCGTTCGGACAGCAGGCGGAGCAGGCGCATGGCGATCTTCCCGTGCCCGCCCGCAACCGCTACATGCATCGCCATGGTCCGAATACTTACAGGCCTGTTCGCGAGTTGCCGCGAGCCGGGCGCAACACACGATCCTTCAGATGGTATGTCTAGCTACTGCGATATTGTATATATCCTAGGACCGAATCCATATGCCTACCGCCACGAGACGCACAAGCATGAACCTCAACTTCGCTTTGGTGAGCGAGGCGGCCGCCGTGCTCGGTACCGAGCAGACGACGGAGACCGTGCACGCGGCGATGCGCGACGTCGTGGCGCGGGCGAGGCGGCGGCGCCTCGCGGCCCGCGACCTCCTCGATCTGACGCCGGAGGCCGTGGAGGAGATGCGCAAGCCGCGTCTCGGGCCGTGAGCCGAGCGGGCCTCGGAGCCTAAATGGAGCTCGCCGACACCACTGTCTGGTCGTGGTCCCGCCGCAAGGCATATCCGGAACTGCGGGAGTGGTTCGATGATGCGCTGATTGAGGGCGAGATCGCGATCTGCGACATGGTGCGGCTCGAGCTACTCCACAGCGTGCGCGACGTCGACGAGTTCCGCGCCTTGAGCGAGGACCTCGACGGCCTGCCGCAGCTCCCACTGGGCGAGGCTGAATGGAGGCGGGCGCTTTGGGTGTATGAGCGGCTGGCCGAGCAAGGAAGGGGATCCCACCGCACCGTCAAGCACCAGGACCTGCTGATCGCGGCGGCGGCCGAGCGAGCGGGCCTGACCCTCGTCCACTACGACCAGGACTACGACGCCATCGGCCGAGTTACCGAGCAGCCGACGCGTTGGCTGGCGCTCAAGGGCTCGCTGCGCTGAGTTACCGGAGCGTCGGGCGCCAGGGCACGGCGCGATCGCGGGCGCGAGCGTAGGCGCGGCGCAGGAAGCGCCGCTGTCGTCCCGGCCGGTGCTCGAGTCCCGCCTTGGTGAACAGGTCCCACCGTGCCAGGGCGCTGTCCGCCTGCGGCGAGTCGGCTCGGCGGCACATCTGAAGGAAGCAGGACTCTTCGCGCCCGGGCGGCGCGTTACACCCCTGCCCGGGTGGACAACACGATTTCATCCTCTCTCACTCCAGCCCTCGCTCGGCGACCGGTCGGTCTGCGCGCGAGCTCTGTCGCTAATGGTCCGCATACCCCCGTTCGCTGCTCCTAATCCCTGAATATCACGCCCAGGCGAGCGGCTTGCAAGATCGATGACCATCAGCGGCCACGCTAGCCTCGTTGCGATGGCCGTCGACCCCTCGCTGGCGAGCGAGAACTACTGCTACCTGACCACCACGGGACGGGTCAGCGGCGAGCCGCGAGAGATCGAGATCTGGTTCGGGCTCGACCGCGACACGCTGTACATGCTCTCCGGCGGCCGCGATCGCTCCGACTGGGTCAAGAACCTGATCCGCCAGCCCGAGGTGACGGTGCGGCTCGGCGAGCGGACCTTCGAGGGTCGGGCCCGGATCGTCAGCAGCGGTGAGGAGGACGCTCGCGCCCGCCACCTGCTGCTGGAGAAATACAGCCCCGACTACAGCGGCGACCTCTCGGAATGGGGAGAGACGGCGCTCCCGGTCGCGGTCGACCTGGGCTGAGCGGCGCGCGATCGTTCGCTAGGCTCGCCCCCGATGGAGGACCTCGGCGCGCCTGCCTCGTATCTGACTCTCGCGGAGGGACTGCCGGTGTATTCGAGCACCGGCGAGGAGCTGGGGAGGGTCGAGCACGTGCTCGCCGATCCCGATGCCGACATCTTCGACGGCATCGTCCTCGACACCAGCGTGCTCCCGGGCGGGCGGCGGTTCGCCGATGCCACCCAGGTGGCCGAGATCTACGAGCGCGGCGTCGTCCTGACGCTCGAGACGGCGGCCGCCGAGCATTTGCCCGAGCCCAGCGCCAACCCCGGCGAGATCGAGGTCGGCCCCGACGACGTCGTCCCCGACCAGCTTCACGACAAGCTGCGCCGCGCCTGGGACCGGATCTCCGGCAGGACCTGAGGCCGTCAGGCCGAGGCGCGAGCGGCCTCGAGCGCGGCGCCGTAGAGGATGTCGTGCTCTGAGACCTCGATCTCCTTGAGGCCGAAGGCGCGCATCACCTGGATCAGGATCACCACGCCGGCGACGATCGTCGGCGCCCGACCCGGATGCAGGCCGGTGACCTGGAGGCGCTCCTCGAGGGTCATCGAGGAGAGCAGCGAGCACATCCGCTGGATCGAGTCGAGGGGGAGCTTGTAGCCATGAACACGCTCGGGGTCATACGGGTCGAGCTCCTGGTCGATCGCCGCCAGCGAGGTCGGCGTGCCGGCGACGGCGATCCCCTCGCCGGCGGCGGCAATCGCCTCGCCGGTCAGCTCTGCGTCGATCAGCGAGCGCACTTCGCTTGCCAGCGCATCCAGCTCCGCCGGGTCGGGCGGGTCGGTCCGCAGGTAGCGCTCCGTGTGGCGAACGGTCCCGGCCTGAAGGGAGGTGTAGAAGCCGACCTCGCCCCCGGAGCCGACCACCAGCTCGGTCGAGCCGCCGCCGATGTCGACCACCAGGGTGCTGTCCGGCGTCGCCGGCCGCTCGGTGAAGGCGCCGAGATAGACGAGCCGCGCCTCCTCGGCTCCGTCGAGGATGCGGGCGTCGAGCTCGAAACGCTCCCGAAGCTCGGCGATGAACGCCCCCGAGTTCGCCGCATCCCGCACCGCGCTGGTGGCGATCGCGTTCACACGCTCCACACCCAGCGCCTCGTAGGTCTCGATGTACTCGGCGACCGTGCGGCAGACCTCATCCACCGCCTCGCCGGCGAGCTGGCCCGAGGTGTCGACGCCGCGCCCCAGCCGGGTCACGATCGAGCGCCGCTCGAGCTGCGACACCCGGCCGTCGGCGACGTCCGCGACCAGCAGCCGCGTCGAGTTGGTCCCGATGTCCACGACCGCCACGCGCATCCGCGGCATCCTACGGGCACGGGCTCGCGTGTCGGTGCGCTCGTTGCGGTGCAGCTGTACCCGCCATCGCCCTGAAACCCCAGCTCCGCTGCTACATTGAGCCTGCGACGCGGGGTGGAGCAGTCAGGTAGCTCGCCGGGCTCATAACCCGGAGGTCGTGGGTTCAAATCCCACCCCCGCTACTAGCGAACCCCCCGCGTACGCGGGGGTTTTCGCAATTCCGCGGGTTACGGCATGGCCTTTCGTGGTACCGCGGTGGTACCAAGATGGCGCTTCAGCACCGGGTTCGAATCCCGGTAGCGGTGGCTCAGAAACCGCTTGCTCAAACGGTTTCCACTTCCCCGCGTGTCACCGAAAGGCCCTTCTTCATGGCAGTCCAAACCAGAAGCGGGCCCGATAGGCCCCCGGTCACGTCGCCTTCGGCGAAATGAGGACCGCGGATCACGGCGTGACCGTGACCGTGCCTTTCATGAAGGGGTGGAACCTGCAGAAGAAGGCGAAGGTGCCTGCCGAGTTAAGTGTCACGCTGCTGAGCCTTGCCCTGGCCGATCGTGCCCGAGTCGAATGACTTCATGTCGGAGGCAGTGACCGTGTGATTGGCTGCGTCGCGGTTTGTGAACTTGATGGTCGTGCCCGTCGCGACCGTGACGCTGGCCGGGGTGTAGGCGAAGTCCTTGATCGTCACGGCGTTTGTGCTCGCGCCGGGGCCCGGCGCCGAGTTTGCCTCGCCGGTGCCGCTGCTGCCATCGCCGCCGCACCCGGCGAGCCCGATTACTGCAGCTGCAGCGATGCCGAGAAGCGTCACACGCCCGCCCATCAGTTAGTGCCGCCGGCGTCAGCCGCTGCCGGAGGCGAAGCAACCCTTACCCCACCGAAGACAGCGGCAAGGATGATGCTGAGTTCGAACAGCAGAACCAGGGGAATCATCTCGATCAGCATCGTCACGGGTCGGTTCCGGGGAGTGCCATTGCGACCACGGCGATGAGCACATAGGCGTAGCGGCGAATGCGCCGCAGCTGCGGGGCGCTCGTCAGGCCCAGGCGCGTGGCGGCCAGAATCCCCACCGGGACCTGAAAGACGACGCCGAGGGCAATCAGGGTCTGGGTCACGAAGCCGTAGTACTCGCGCGCGCGTACCGCGATCTGAAATTGGCTTTCGTTGAAGTTCAGGAGGAACTTAATTGCCGCCGGCAGGACGATCAGATAGGCGAAGACCACCCCCGCGACGAACAGCATCGGGACGGCCAGCAGTAGCGGTAACGCGGTGCGCCGCTCGGCTGGACCGAGGGCCGGCAGCAAAAAGCCGTAGACCTGGTGGAGGATCAACGGCAGTGAAAGCAGGATCGCGGCGTAGGCAGAAACCGTGACCGTGGTCATGAAGGGCTCGGTAACTCCGAGGGTAATGGGCTCCTTATCGCTTGGCAGCGGAGCGTTCAGCAGCTGCAGAATCAGGTCGTTCTGCCAAAAGCAGAGCGCAAATGAGAACCCCAACGTGGCGCCCATAACAACCAGGCGGATCCGCAGCTCGTCGAGGTGATCGACGAGGGGGAGCCTGTCTTCATGGCTGACTGTGCGAGGACGACGCATGGTGGCTCCGCGGCTCGATCAGTCCTCGACCGTCGCCGCCGGCCGCACTGACTGGTCGGAGATCTGCGCCTGCTCCTTCTCCAGGCTTCCACGCGAGAGGGAGTCCTTGAATTCGCGCATCCCCGTGCCGACCGAACGTCCCATCTCGGGCAGCTTCTTCGGGCCGAGGATGACGAGAGCAATGACGAGTACGACTATCAACTCCATTGGTCCGACATTGGGCATGAGAGGAATTTCCTTTCGGTGGGCGAGTGGCGCGGCCGGATCGCACCGGCCGCGCCTCTCTTTGAGACGTCTAGGACTTGATGAAGGGCTTGACCGCAGCCAGGACCTGCTTCTGGTCCAGCGACGGATCGAACGCGTCGGGCGCCGGTGGCTCGTTGTTCTGCAGCCGGATCGCCGCCGCATGCCGAGCCTCGACCTGAACAATGCCGCCGGCGGTGGCCAGAAGCTTCTTCGACTTGATCGAGGGGGCCGCGCCGTTGTAAGCGCTGACGCCCGTGTCCTCGAAGGTCTGGGCGAGCTTCAGAAATCCCGTCGTGCCGCTGTAGGGGAACGCCACCTTGGGAGCCGCCACGGGCTTACCGCCAAGCTGCTTGATCGTGGCCGTGAGAGCGCTCACGTGCTCGGCCTCGTCCTTCGCAATCAGGTCGACGAGGGATTTCAGCTCGCCGCTCGCCTTCGCCTTGGTCTTGGCCTCGTCGTAGAACGCCGACTCCAGGTACTCGAGCGTCAAGGCGAAGTTGAGGATTTCGACATCCCCGCCCCCGGACTGGGCGAAGGTCTGGCGCGGGAACGGCCCGACCATCGACAGCCCGTATACCGCTCCCGCAGCGAGGGCTCCCTTCATGATCATGTCGCTGCGGCTCATCTCCTTGATCTCGATGGCAGCGAGCTCGGGATTCGCCAGCTGTTGGTTCTCCATTGCTTTTTCCTTTCGCATTTCGCTTGCCATCGCCTAGGAGACGATGTAGGGCTTGACCGATTGCAGAACGGTGTTCGCGTCGGCGGGCACGGCAAAGGCCCCGTCGGGGGTTATCGAGTCCCCGAGCAGGGTGTTGAGGGCCGACGCGTGCCGGGCTTCAACGGTGTGAATCGCAAGCGCCGAGGCGAGCACCTCCGGACTCTGGATGTTCGCCGCTTGGCCTAGGTAGGCAGCGGCGCCGAGGTTCTCCACGGTCGCTGCCAACATCAGCACCGAGTCGGCGCTGTCTAGCGGGAATTTGGTCTTCGGCTTTGGAGCCGGCTTGCCGCCGGACTTCTTCACGGCCGCCGTCAGTGCTGCGACGTGCTCCGCCTCCTGGTTCCCGAAGGTCCTGATGGTCTCCAGGCTGCTGCCCTTGAACAGACCGCTCCTGACAACGTCCTGGTAGAACGCCGTCTCCAGGTACTCGAGCGTCAAGGCGTAGTTCAGGATGCCGAGGTCGCCTTTGCCGAACTGCTCGGTGCCTGTGTCCCCACCGGTGGTGCTTGGCGGCGTAGTCGTCGCGCTCGTAGTCGTGTCGTCGTCGCCGCAAGCGGCCAGAAAGGCGGCCGCGGCGCCGGAGCCCCCGGCTAACGTGAAGAAGCGTCGGCGCGAAACGGGATCGCGCGCGATTCGGCTCAGGGCATTCCCCCTCGCCGCGGCGCATCTGGCTCGAGCTGGAAGCCGTTCCGAGCCTCGGTCGACTCATTCATGTCTTGCCTCCTTTGGTTGACACTCGGGATACGGCAACGCGCCGCCTCCTCATAACTTGGTTATCCATCGAGGGTCTCTACGAAACATGGCTTGGTTATCCATCGAGGGCCTCTACGGGGGGACAGCTCCGCTAGCTCACTGCTCTGGCCAAGACCGGTACCCGAGAGCGTCAAGAAACCTCGCGAAGACCAGATGGAGATGCCGGAAACCCCGCTTTCCAAGCGGGCTTTCGAGTAGTCGGGGCGACCGGTTGCAACCAGCGAACTTTCGGCACCCAACCGAACGGGCTACGAGACGCGGCACCCCCAAATACGCGGCGGCAACACAGAGCCGCTGTCTCTTTGCCCGAAGAGGGGCAGCGTCACCTCGCGCTTTCCTCCCCATGCAAGCGCAGCGAGCCGAGCACGAAAGGATGCTGGCTGCGTGGTGGCGGGGCTGGGCATCAAAGCGGGCACCAATCTGAGAAAAACTCAGAAGAGCTCAGGCGACCCGCTATCTCTTCAGCCAGTTGCGTGAATAGGCGAGCGCCGCTCATGCCATCGATCTCATAACCCGGAGGTCGTGGGTTCAAATCCCACCCCCGCTACTCCAAGAAGCCTAACCCCGGCGCGCGCCCAGATACGATCAACGCAGGTGAACGTGGGGGCATTAACCGATTCCGCGACCGTGATCCGAATCGTCGGCAACGTGATCGGCGGCGAGGAGCGCGCGGCCGCGGCGGAGCGACGTTCGAGAAGCTGCTCGCCCGCCACGGGCGAGGCCATCTCGACCGTGGTCGCCCGCTCCGACGCCGCGCGACGTGGAGGCCGCCGTGGCCGCGGCGCGGGAGCGCAGCCCGCGTGGGCGCGCCGCACGGTCGCCGAGCGCGGCGCGATCCTGCGCCGGATCGCGCAGCTGCTCGAGCGCGACCGGACGACGATCGCGGCGATCGTCGCCGCCGAGACCGGCAAGTCGCCCGGAGGACGCGCGCGGCGAGGTCGGGCGGCGCGATCGAGATGGGCTACTTCGTCGCCGGCGAGGGCCGGCGCTTCTACGGCCGCACGACGACCAGCGCCGTCCCCAACCGCCAGGCGATGACGATCCGCCAGCCGCTCGGCGTCGCCGGGCTGATCATCGCCGCCAACACGCCGATCGCGAACGTCGCCTGGAAGGTCTTCCCCGCGCTCCTCTGCGGCAACGGCGCCGTGCTGAAGGCGTCGGAGGACACGCCCGAGACGGCGCTCGCCTTCGCCCGGCTCGCGCGCCGAGGCGGGGCTGCCGCCCGGCGTGCTCAACCTCGTCCAGGGCTACGGCGAGGAGGCCGGGCCAGCCGCTGGTCGAGCACCCGGACGTGGACGTCGTCAGCTTCACCGGCTCGACCGCGGTCGGGCCGGATGATCGCGCGCGTCGCCGGCGAGCGGCTGGCGAAGGTCTGCCTCGAGCTCGGCGGCAAGAACCCGCTGGTCGTCTGCGACGACGCCGACCTCGAGGGCGCCGCCGAGGCGGCGGCGCTCTCGGCCTTCTCGAACGCCGGCCAGCGCTGCGCCGCCGGCAGCCGCCTGATCGTCTTCGACGCCGTCTACGACCGCTTCCGCGAGCTGCTGCTCGAGCGCGACGCGCGCGCAGCGCGTCGGGCCCGGCGACGAGCACGACTTCGGGCCCGGTGATCAACGAGCGCCAGCTCGAGCAGATGCTCGCGGCGGTCGAGCGCGCCCGCGAGGCGGGCGCGCGCGTGCTCGCCGGCGGCGAGCGCGCTCGACGGCGCCGGAGCACGACGGCGGCTTCTACATGGCGCCGACGCTCGTCGAGGGCGCCGCCGCTCGACTCCGAGATCGCCTGCACGGAGCTGTTCGGCCCGATCGCGACGCTGCACCGCGTCGCGCGGCTTCGAGGAGGCGCTCGAGGCCGCGAACGCGACTCGCCGTACGGCCTCACCGCGGCGATCTGGACCGACGAGCGTCCACCGCGGCGCAGGAGTTCGTCGCGCGCGTGCGAGCGGCGTGGCGTCGGTCAACGGCCCGACCTACGGCTCCGAGCCGCACATGCCGTTCGGCGGCCAGCGGCGACTCCGGCACCGGCTGGCGCGAGGCCGGCACCGAGGCGCTCGACGTCTACTCGGACTGGAAGACCGTCTACGTCAACCACGACCCCGGCGCGGGTCTAGTCGATGCCGTCCGCCGTCGCGCTCGTCCCGGCGCGCGCGGCTCCGAGCGCGTGCCGGGCAAGAACGTCCGCGCGCTCGCCGGCCACCCGCTGATCGCCTACTCGATCGCCGCCGCGCGCGAGAGCGGCGTCTTCGACGCGGTCGTCGTCTCGACCGACTCGGAGGAGATCGCCGCGGTCGCGCGCCGCTACGGCGCCGAGGTGCCGGGGCTGCGGCCGGCCGAGCTGGCCACCGCGACCTCGCCCGACATCGAGTGGGTCCGGCACACGCTCGACGCTGCTCGCGCGGCGACGGCCGCACGTTCGAGCTGTTCTCGATCCTGCGGCCCGACGAGCCCGTTCCGCGGCGCCGGCGACGATCCGGCGCGCGTTCGACGCAGCTCGTCGCGCTCGGCGACGCGCGCCGACTCGATCCGCGCGGTCGAGCTCTGCCGCCAGCACCCGGGCAAGATGTGGGTCGTCGACGGCGAGCCTGATGCGAGCCGCTGCTCGCCGCAGCCCGAGGGCGTGCCCTCCACTCGCGCCAGTACCAGGCGCTGCCGCGAGGTCTACGTCCAGAACTCGAGCCTCGAGATCGCCTGGACGCGCGTCGCTCGACCGAGCGGCGGCACGATCGCCGGCGAGCGCGTGGTCGCCCGTTCTTCACCGAGGGCGCCGAGGGGTTCTCGATCGACTACCCGGACGACTGGCGAGCGCGGCCGAGCGACGCTGGCGTCGGCGAGGCGGCGCTGCGCCGACGGCTGGCGCCGCCGGTCGCCGATGGAGCCGTCCGACGGCGCCGACTGAGCAGCTGCGCTACGTCCCGTGCGGCCGAGCTCGACCGGATCCGCGCGCTCGACGCCGACCCGGCGAGCGCGCGCGGCCGCCTTCGCCGACGCCTGCCGGCTCAACGTCCTGTACATGGTCGAGCGCGCCGGCTCGGGCCACCTCGGCACGAGCTTCAGCTCGCTCGACATCGTCGTCCTGGCTCCACCTCGAGGTGCTCGGCGCGGGCGACCGCTACTTCTCCTCCAAGGGCCACGACGCTCCCGGCCTGTACGCGGTGCTGATCGGCGCTCGGCCGGCTCGACTTCGAGCTGATCCACCAGCCTGCGCCGGCTGGGCGGGCTGCCCGGGCCATCCCGACGTCGCGCGCCACGCCCGAGGTCGTCACCAACACCGGCTCGCTCGGGATGGGCATCTCGAAGGCGCAGGGCTTCGTGCTCGCCGACCGGCTGGCCGGCCGCGCGGGCCGGCGTCTACGTCCTCACCGGCGACGGCGAGCTGCAGGAGGGCCAGTTCTGGGAGTCGCTGCAGCCGACCGCGAACCGCGGCCTGGGCGAGATCACCGTGATCGTCGACCACAACAAGCTCCAGTCGGACACCTGGGTCTCGCGAGGTGAGCGACCTCGGCGACCTGGAGGCGAAGGTCGCGGCCTTCGGCTGGGCGGTCGGCGCGCTGCGACGGGCAACGACGTCGCGCGCGCTCGCGCGCGACGCTCGCCGAGCTCGCGCGAGCGAGCCCGAGCGGCCCGAAGCTGCTCGATCGCCGACACGCGTCAAGGGCGGCGGCGTCTCCTTCATGGAGCCGCACGACCTGCCGCGTCGACGCGACGGCGCTCTACGACTTCCACTCCGGCGCGCCCGACCGCCGAGGAGTACGAGCGCGCGCTCGCGGAGATCTCGACGCGCGGCTCGACGGGCGGCTCGGCGCGCTCGGCGCGGCCCCGGTCGAGCTGGTCGAGGCCGGAGCCGCCGCGAGCCCGCGCCGCTCCGCGCGCGCGCCGCAGCGGCTCGTCGCCGCCTACGGCGAGGCGCTCGTCGAGCAGGCCGAGCGCGAGCCGCGCCTCGTCGCGCTCGACGCCGACCTGCGCTCGACACCGGCCTGGTCGCGTTCCGCGAGCGCTTCCCCGACCGCTTCTTCGAGTGCGGCATCGCCGAGCAGGACATGGTCTCGCAGGCCGGCGCGATGGCGCTCGCCGGCCTGCTGCCGGTCGTGCACTCCTTCGCCTGCTTCCTCTCGACGCGCCCGAACGAGCAGATCTACAACAACGCCACCGAGGGCACGAAGGTCATCTACGTCGGCTCGCTCGCCGGGACTCGTCCCCGGCGGGCCCGGGCCACTCGCACCAGTCGGTGCGCGACATCTCCGCGCTCGGGGCGATGCCCGGGCATGGCGCTGATCGAGCCGTGCTCGCGAGCACGAGGCCGCGCGGCGGTCGACTGGGCGGTGCAGCGAGGCCGCGGGCCCGTCTACATCCGCCTCGTCAGCGTGCCGTGGGCGCTCGGCTTCGAGCCGCCGCGGCCGAGCGAGCTCGTCGCCGGGCGCGGGGACGGTCGCTGCGCGAGGGCGAGCGACGGCGCTCTTCGTCGCGGCGGGGCCGGTGATGGTCGCCAGGCTGGCGCGCGGCCGAGCTGCTCGCCGGCGGACGGGCGTCGAGGCGGCGTCGTCGCGCTGCCGTGGCTGCGCGACATCGACGGCGCCTGGCTCGCGGAGGTCGCCGGCGGCGCGCCGATCTGTCTGCCTCGACAACCACTACGTCGCGGCGGCCAGGGCGACGCCGTGCTCGCGGCGCTCGCCGGAGGTCGGCCCGAGGCGGCGCGCGCGGCTGCACAAGCTCGGCGTCGAGGAGGTGCCGCGGAGCGGCGAGAACGACGAGGTCCTGCGCGCGCACCGCCTCGACGCGCGCCTCGCGTCGCGGGCCGGCGTCGGCGCCGGCGCTTCCGCTCCCGGGCATGACCCGCGCGTCCTCTTCTGGGACATCGACGGCACGCTGCTGACCACGCGCGCGCCGGCGTGTTCGCGCTCGAGGAGGCGGCGCGCGAGGTCTGCTGGACGCCCGCCGACTTCTCCTCGCTCCAGACGGCCGGCCTGACCGACCACGAGGTCGCGGTGCTGGCGATCGAGACCTGCGGCGGCGAGGCGACCGCCGACCGCGAGCGCCTTCCTGCGCTCCTACGAGCGCCACCTGCCCGACCGCCTCCGCCTGCGCGGGGCGGGCCCTGCCGGGCGTCGTCGAGATCCTCGACGCCCTGACGGCGCCGCGACGACGTCTCTCGCTGCTGCTGACCGGCAACACCGCGGCCGGGGCGCGCGCCAAGCTCGCGCACTACGGCCTCGCCGGCTACTTCGCCGGCGGCGCCTTCTGCGTCGACGGCGAGGACCGCGCCGCGATCGCGCGCCGGGCGCTCGAGCGTCGCCGCCGAGCGCGCCGGCGGCGCCGGTCGACCCGGAACCCTTCGTGATCGGCGACACCCCGCACGACATCCGCTGCGGCAAGGCGATCGGCGCGCGGACGGTGGCGGTCGCGTCGGGCGCCTACGGGCTCGACGAGCTCGAGCGCTACGATCCCTGGCGGGCGCTCGAGCGGCTGCCCGACCCCGCCCAGCGCGATGCGGGAGTTGCTCGAGCTCGCGACTGACGGGCGATGAAAGCGCCGGCCCGGCCGACTGGTGGCGGCCCTGCTGGGCCGCGTCGCAAACGAGATGGGTGCCGTCGCGGTCGTCCTGCTCGCGCTCGACCGAGGGGAGAGCCTGGCTCTCGCCGGCGTGATCGCGCGGCGCTCGGTCTACCGGGAGTCGTGACGGGACCGGTTGTCGGGGCCTGGCTGGACCGTTCGCCGACCCCGCTTCGCGTGATCGCGACGGAACAGGCGGGCGGGGTCGGACTGGTTCCTGCTTGCCCTGTTGATCGGTCAGGCGCCGGCGGCGCCGACGATCGCGGTAGCCGCCTGACCGGAGCGCTACAGCCCCTGTCGATGGGTGGCATGACGAGTCTGATCACGGGCCGCGGGAGGAGCCATCGCTCGCGAGAGCTCGCTGGAGGCGGCGAGCTTCGGCGCGGCCACGTTGCCGGCCCGCTCCTCGCTGCGCTCGCTCGCCGGGCTGGCCGGGCCGCCGCCGCCGTTCCCGCCCAGGCGGGGCTCAAGTTCGCGATCCCTCCATGACGGTGGGCGCGCGCATCGCGCCGCCGATGCTCGCGCGCGACCCCCCGGACCTTGCCGCTCCGCGCCACGATCGCGGAGGGATTTCGTCACTTCGCATCCGACGGCAGCTCGCGGCGATCTCGGTGACCGGCCTTGTCGCGCTGGTCGCGCGGGGCCTCCTCGTCGTCGCCTTCCCTTTTTCGCGGTTGATTCGCTGGGCCGGGCAGACGTTCGCGGGATTCTATGGGCCGCTTTCGCGGCGGGCTCCGCACCGGTGCGCTGGTCCTCCGTCCCGCTCGCCAGCGCTGGCCCATCGAGTGGGTCGCGATCGCCGGAGCGGCACCGGCCGGGGCGATGGCGCTGGCGCCCTCCGGTTCCTCGGCGGTTTCGCTCGCGTTGCTGCTGGTCGGCCGGCCTGATCTATGGGCCGAGCCTTGCGGCGACCATCGAGGTACGCGGCCTTCGAACCCCTCCGGGCCTGCTCGGCCAGGTCTACTCGACCGCGACAAGCCTGAAGAGGGGTGGATTCGCGATCGGCGCCGCGCTTTCCGGTGGTCTCGTCGCCGCGGCCGGCGCGCCCGAGACGATCCTGATCGTCGCCGCTCTCCATATCGTCGCAACCCTCCTGGGTACGCTCGTGTTGAAGGGCGGGGATGAAGTTCCTGTTCGCGACACTCCAATACGTCGAGTCCGACTTCTACGGGCGTGTCGGCCGAGCCTGGGCGGCCGGTCACGAGGTCACCCACCTCACCTATTCACGCCGGGCGGCCGATGCTTCGCCGGGCGGGCGATGATGCTCATTGCCTGCCGGACCTGATGAACGCGCCGGAGTTCGGTCGCTCCTGGAGCGACGAGGTCGCGCATCGTCGGGCAATACGGGATTTCGAGCCTCCACGAGGTCTACCGGACCGACATCGCTTGCCGCCGCAGCGACGACGAGCGCTGGTGCGTCGAGCGCACCATCCGCCATTTCCTCGCGTTCGAGCGCCTCGTCGAGCGGGTCGAGCCCGACTACATCGTGCCCGAGGTGGGCAACGAGAGCATCCGCATCGTCACCGACCTGGTCGGCGCATCGCGGGGCGCGACCACCTTCTTCTTGATGTACACGCTCTTCGACGATCCGCTCCGGCTCTATTCGGAAACGCTCGATGCGCCGATCGTCCCGGCGGCTGACCTGAGGCCGCTTTCGCCCGCGGAGGACTGGGGCTCGACGAGTTCATCGCGGGCTACGTCCGCAGAAACCGGCCGATTCGGGAGTACCGCTCGGTCTCGGTCGCCCCCGATCGCTTCCGGCTCGCTCGCCACCTGGCTGTCAAGGCGCTTTGGGATCGCGACAACGAATACCTGAGTCCCGGAACCTGGCTCGTCCGGGATGCGCGGGAGAGACCCGCGGCGCCTCGCGCCAGGACCCTCTACCGCGATCAGCCGGGCGGCGAGTCCTATGTCTACTTCCCGCTCCAGGTGACCGACGATTACAAGATCCTCCGGCTGCGCCCCCACTGCGTTCATCAGGCCGCGATCGTTGAGCAGCTTGCGGATGTGCTCCCCCGGGGGTCGATCTGGTGATCAAGGAGCACCCGATGTCGGTCGGGCGGAACCCCGTTCGCATTTTGCGGCGGATCGCAACCATCCCGAAGGTCAGGGTCGATCGCCGCAGCAGCTCCCTGGAGCTGAGCCGCGGGCCGGGGGCGTCGTGACGATCTCTTCGACGGTGGGCCTCGAGGCGGTGATGTTCGAGCGGCCGGTGTTGACGCTGGGGATGCCGTTCTAGCGGCTACGGGGTCACGGTGGACGTGGAAGGGCCAGAGTGGGTCTCGGACGGGTGTTGGAGGTGCTCCGGTTTCGTCCCGACCGCGACCTCGTCCGCCGGTTCCTTCACGCCTCCAAGCGGCGCTGCTATCCGGGCGCCCCGGGCTCGTCGACCGCTCCGACGCGAACGCCACCCGGCTTGCGACCACGCTCATCGCGCGCCTCGCGGGGAGCTGGACGTCTCGCGCCCCGCCGCAAACCGCTGAATGCGCCCGAGTCTTATCTGCCGCGCGCGGTCTTCGCGGGGAGAAGGCAAGCAGGGCCGCGAGCCGTGCGCAAGGGCATTCGCTCAAGCCGATCCTCATTGGCGGCGCGATTCTCGGGCCGCGTTCCTGTTCGGGTGCGGTGGCGGGGACAGCACCGGGGACCAGCCGCCCCTCCCCCGACTTCGTAACGGACAGCGACGTCGACGCCCAGGCGAGCGGCTCACCGGAACGGGCACTGCTCGGTGGTGGCAGTCGTTCCAGTTCGGTGATTCGAACCAGGTCTTGGCGCGCACGAGCAAGACCACGATCGACACGCTCGGCAGGCACGATCTGAGCAGTTCGTGAATAGCAAGGGGCAGGGCCTTCAAGGGGTTGAGGTGCTCGGCGCGAGGAGATCGGGAACACGCGTCGGTGCGGGCTGGGCTGCTTGAGTTCCAGCCCGAGAATGAGGGTGAGCCGCCGCCCACAGACCCGACGTCCTCCACTCCGGACACCTTTGATGGAGAGGAGGGGGGCGAGTGGAAGTTCGTGGCCCCGAGTTCCTAGAGCCGAAGATCGAGTCCTTCCAGGAATCGCAAAAGCAACAGCAATAGACGATTACCACCACGACTGAACAGTCCACCACGACTGACACCACCGGCGGCTAGCGCTGCCGCCAAGGGTCACCGGGGAACGAAGAGGTGATGGCGAGAGAAGACCAGACCAAGGCTGAGCGCCGGGCAGGCGCGGGCGGCGCGCGGAAAGAAGGCCAAGCGCCGGCAGGCGCGGGCGGCGCGCGGAAAGAAGCAGCGAGGCGCTGGCGACCGAGGGGACGGAGCAGGAGAAGGGTCCGCCGGCGGAGCGAAGCAGCGGAAGGCTCGTCCCGGTGGCAAGGGGGGCGTCGCCGCAGCCGAGGAGACATCGCTCGAGGAGCGCCTCGAGGAGCGCCTGGCGCAGATCGAAGAGGCGGTAGCCGAGCAGTTGGAGCGCAGCGACGAACTGCACGAGCGCGTAAACGCGCTGCTCAGCGGCCGCTGAAGGCGGCGACGGGGCGACCACCGACTAGCGGAACGCGATCGGTGGCCCGCGAGCAGGCTCTTTGTGGTCCCAACCACGGGGTCGGCTCGACGTCGGCCTGGGCGTCGACCACCTTGAGCGCCTCCTTGTGCAGCTCGTCCACTCACCGCCGATCCGCTCGCGCTGCTCGTCGGAGAGGATCTCCTTGTAGCGGTCGACGGGGTCGCTCACCACCCCGGTCGTGCGGACCTCATAGCTCGAGTTCGCGCCCACGGGGTAGCCGTTGAAGGTCGGTGTCGTCAGCACCGTCAAGTCGATCCCCAGGAACCTGGCGAGCGAGCGCATCGTCTTCTCGGTCTCGAGGACGAGCTCGTCGAAGCGCAGGATGAAGACGAGATCGGGAAGCGCCCTTGGCGTCGATCATCTCCTGGCGGAGCGCTTCCACTGCTCGAGCAGCGGCTCCGGATCGGCCTCGGGATCGCGACCCTGGGCCGAGGTGAACCAGCTCAAGGGATCGCGAAGGATCGAGATCAGGCGTCCCTCGGGATAGAGCTCGAAGAGCTCTCGGCCCGTCGCCCCAGGCTCGCCGGGGCGAAAACGCCACCACCCAGCGTTTCTCGGGGCCGCGTAGGTCCTGGTTGTCGAGCCAGGCGTTGAACAGGGACGTCATGTAGGCGTCGAGGATCTCGCGCTCGGTGATCGGCGAGCGGCGCTGGATCTCCTGCAGGAAGATGAGCCGCTGGAAGGACGGGGGGAGGAGGAAGGGAAAGAAGCTCGCGGCCGGCCGCTCGCCCGCGATTTCGGGGCATCTAACTGCGTCCCCGTCGAACATCAGTCGCAGCCGCTCCTCCTCGAGCTTCTCGAACCAGGCCTCGGGCTCCTCGTTCAGGGACAGTTCCGCCACAGGTGAGGTCGCCGATCGCCGAGGGAGCTCATGCGGATGCGCGTGGCATTCCGGGTGGCCGTCGAACAGCCTGACCATCAGGGTCCCCCCGGACCGCTGGGCCTGGCAGATCAGCGCAGTGGCTCCCGCACTGGGACGACCGTGTCGCGGCGCAGGCGAAGAGCCCGCGCCATGCTCTCGGCCGCTGAGCCTCCGGCAACCGGCACAGCTAAACCAGCATTTAAAAAAAAATACATCCTTCTCCACGGTCAAGACGAGCAAGGAGCTCGTAGCTCCGCTCCGACTGCGCTCCCAGAGGGCTTCGATCCGATCGAGCGATCCGCTCGATTCCCTCGAGCGCCGGGCCGGCACCACCAGAGAACTTGGCCCTCCTCCCGCCCGTCACTGGATCGCCTCCAGGAACGGTCCTTGCCCGCCTCCAATCCTCTTGGTCAGTGCGACCGGACCTGGGCTCGTCGCACCGCGCCCGCCGCGGATCCTACGTGGCATCGACGAGCGCCAGGACCTCCTCGTGGAGCTCCTCGCACTCGCTCCCATCCCTCCCGCTGCTCTTCGTCGAGGATCTCCTTGTAGCGGTCGACGGGGTCGGTGCCGACTCCGGTCGTGCGGACCTCGTAGCTCAAGTTCGCGCCCACCGGATAGCCGTTGAAGGTCGGTGTCGTCAGCACCAGGTCGAAGTCGATCCCCAGAAAGCTCGCGAGCGAGCGCATCGTCTGCTCGTGTCGAGCAGGAGCTCGTCGAAGCGCAGGATGCAGACCAGATCGGGGTAGCGCTTCTTCGCCCGATCATCTCCGGGGCGGAGCGCTTCCAGCCTGCTCGAGCAGCGGCTCCGGATCGGCCTCGGGGTCCCTACCCTGGGCCAGGTGAACCAGCTCAAGGGGTCGCGGAGGATCGAGATCAGCCCCCCATCGGGGTAGATCTCGAAGTAGCGGGTCGAGCCCCTCGCCCGGAGGCGCGCCTGGGTGAGAAGGCGACGACCCAGCGCTTCTGGGCGGTTCGCTAAGGTTCTGGTTGTCGAGCCAGCCGTTGAACAGCGACGTCATGTAGCAGTCGAGGATCTCCCGGTCTTGGGAGCTCGGCTCGATCTTCGCTTGACCTCGTCCGAGGAAGATCTGCCGCTGGAAGGCGGGAGGGAGGAGGAAGGGATAGCTGCCGGTCGTCTTCGCTCCCGGGGCTTTCAGCCGGCACCTTTCTTCCGGCCCTTGCGGAAGAGGGTGACGAGGTACTCCTCGCTGAGCTTCTCGAACCACGTCTCCGGCGCCTCATCGAGCGGCTAGCGCGGGCCACGTATGCGGCTTGCGGCTCCCCGATCAGCAGCTCGTGCGGAGCGCGTGGGCATTCGGGATGGCCGTCGAAGAGCCGGCCCATCAGCGTTCCGCCCGATCGCTGGGCCTGGCAGATCTAGCGCAAGTGGCTCCCCGCACGGGGATGATCGTGTCGCGGCGGTGACGCAGGGCGCGCTCGAGATCGTGCCCGAGACCGAGCTTTGCGGAGTCGTCGGGAGTCGTCGGCGCGGTCGGTGGCTCGGCTGTGCGAATTCCGTCGGTCGCCTCCGTCACGTTGACGGAGACACAACCTCTCGGTTCTCGCGAATCGCCTCGGCCAGCTGTAGCAGTGCCAGGACCTTCGCCTGTTCGACCTTAGCCATGGCCTTGTGGTGCGGAGCCGCCTCGGGACTCTTCCTCAGGAGCCGGTCCACGTCCTTCAGCGACCGGTCGGACGAGCGGGCTGCGAGCTCACGGCCACCGCCTGTCACGACGGACCGCTTGTCCTTCCATGCGCGAGTCCCCTCCGAGGACTGCGTGCTCTCGGTCGTCTCCGGTTCAGGCATATCCTTACCCCTTGCGTCGGCTGCGGGTGCAGGCCGGCCGCCGCCAATATCATCGCGGCGATCCGGGCTGCCCCGAATGGCTGACGCTGTTTATCAGAGTCCTCCGCTTCTCGTCTTCGTCCACATCCCGACTGCGCGCGTCGAAGGCAACTCGGCTGGAGCGCGAGGTGGAGCGGCTCAAGTCGGTGCAGTCGAGGAGTAAGCAGCTCGAGCGGGAGGTTGCGCGCCTCGAGGCCGTCTCGTCGCGGCAATCGAGGCAGCTCGAGCGCAGAATGGAGCGCCTCAAGGCGACACGGTCGCGAAGGCAGAAGCTGGAAGAAAAGGTGGAGCGACTGCGAGCGGCGAAGGGCGCCGGCGGTGCGCAGTCCCGCTGACCCGTCGGCCCTGCGCTACAGTCGCCTGCTCACCTCGTGCCCCTGGGGTCGGGAGGGCCCGAATGTTCACCAAGGGCCACGAGCAGGAACTGGCGGAGATCAAGGCAACGACCCATCAGCTGGTGGGGCGCTTCGAGGAGATCCTCGAGCAGCTCGAGCGCATCAAGCAAAACCAGGACAAGCTGGCGGCCGCCCAGGGTCCCGCCGCCCCGGAATCCGGCGCCCCGAGCAGGGGGCCCAAGTCGGAGCGGAGGCGTCGCGCGTCGGCGTCGGCCCTCTCCAAGGAGGAGGAGGAGGAGGGCGGTGGCCGCCCCCGCAAGGGACGGACCGGCGCCCGGCGACCAGCCGGCGAACACAAGCGACGCCGGCGGGCCGGGAATTCACGCCCGACCGAGGAGTAGCGTCCAGTCTCCGAATCAAAACGATCGGGTGGATCGACCCGCGTGGGGGTGAAGTCAGGCGTGGCTGAAGCCGCCGAGGACGCCGCCCGGCGCCGGCCCGCGCTGCTCGTCTTTCGTGCACGTCCCGAAGACGGCCGGATCGACGCTTCGAAGCGTCCTGAACATGAACGAGCCCGGCCCACGAAGCCGGGCGCTCTCGAACGTGTTCAAGGGTGGCGGCGGGATCGACCGAGCGGTGGTGACGCGCCTCCGCAAGGGCGAGGGCCCGGAGCTGGGGGGAGTCGGGATCATCCGCGGTCACTTCCCGCTAGGCATCCGCGAGTATCTGCCGAACTACCTGCCGAAGCGCCGGGAGCTCCGCTGCTTGACGTTCTTGCGCGACCCGGTCGAGCGGATCCTGTCGCACTACTACGCGATTCGCGACCGCCGCGAGGGCGAAGATGAGCCCGGCAGGTACGCCGAGTCGCCGCTCCCGCCCGACCCGACCCTCGACGACGCCCTCGCCGCCGGCTACGTCACGACAACCTCCACACCCGGATGCTCTGCGGCGACCCGGAGCCGTTCGGCGAGGTGACCGAGGAGATGCTCGAGGCCGCGAAGCGAAACCTGCAGAGGACCTGGCCTTCTTCGGCCTCACTGAGCGCTTCGACGAGTCGCTGGTCCTGGCCAAGCGCCGCCTCGGCCTGCGCAGCATCCTCTACCGCTCGAGCGGCCGCGTGAACCCGGCCCGCCCGCGGGGCGGCGAGGTCCCGGCCGAGCTGCGACGCTCGGCCGAGCGCAGCAACCGCTACGACATCGAGCTCTACCGCTACGCGAAGGAGCTGTTCGAGACCCGGCTCTCCTCACGCGACCTGGAGTTCGAGGTCGAGCTCGCCGCGCTCGAGGCCGCCAAGGCCGACGGCGAGCCCGACGTCAAGACCCCGTGCCCGCGAGCTTCGGCGGCGACGAGGAGGCGTGGCGAATGGTGGTCAGCGCCACGGCGACGGCGCAGCGGTTGGAGCAGCAACTAGCGGGCGTCGCGAGCCGGGCCGCCGGCGATCGAGCCAGAACGCGAATCCTAAAGCAAGAGGTCGAGCGCCGCGACGCCGTCCCGAAGCGCATGGTCGAGCTCGAGCGAGAGCTCAAGCGGCTGCGCGCGTCAGCGGGCTCGCCATCCGATGACCGCTCCCATCGCACGGCGGTCAAGGGTGACCGAAGCCAAACGAAGCGCGCGGGCTCAAAGCCGGAGCGCACAGACAGGAGGCTGGCTGCCGACGGCCGCAAGCCGCGGCGGGCGCGGCCGAAGCGCGAGGGGAAGCCGCGCCGTCGAAAGCCGAGAACCGGCGCGGCGGCGGGCGAACGCTCCCCATACCGAGATCAGGAGGGCTAGGCTGTGGCCAAGAATCGCGGACCGAGTGCTGGCGGCAGGACCACGGCGGCCGGTGACGCGCGGGGACGAAAGAAGGCCAAGCGGCGGACGCGCGGGGCGAATGGAGCGCCCGGCGCGAAGGTGGAGGCTCGGAAGGCCCAGACGACGAAGGCCGAACCCGTCCAAGCTCTCGGGCCCGCACGATCCGCCAACGCTTCGGCGCCGGCGCATCATCACTGGACTCAAGTGATCGAGCCACCCGGCGCGGGTCTGCAACGGTACTTCGCCGAGGTTTGGCACTACCGGCCCGCGTTCGGCTACTTCGTCAAGCGTTACGTGCGCAAGCGCATCGGGCGAACGTTCTTCGGCTATCTGTGGTTCGTCCTCCCGTACGTGATCCCGCTCTTCCTCGGGGCGCTCGTCTTCGGCGGGATACTCGGCGTGGGCGTCCCCGGCATCCCCTACCTCCTCTATTTCGCCGTGACCCTCGGAGTTTGGGTCGTGTTCTCGCAGACGGCTTACCTCTCGACGAGGAGCCTCGAGATCACGCGCAGCGAGGTTCGCCGGCTCTACGTCCCCCGACTAATCCCGTTGATGTCGGCCGTAACGCTGCCGGCGCTTGCGTTCGCCTTCTACCTGGTGATGCTGGTCGGCGTGACCGGGTTCTACGTAATCACCCGCGGCGAGTTCTACCTTCAGATCCGGCTGGCCACGCTGCTCGTCCCGGTCGGGCTTGCGATGCTCGTCGTCTTCGCATGGGCCTGCGCGCTCTGGTTCTCGACCCTCGCTCCACGGGCGCGAGACGTCCGCCGCATGGCGGGATACGTGCTCGGTATCTGGTACTTCCTCACGCCCGTCATGTACCCGATCGGGCAAATTCCGTCCGGCTGGCAGTTCATGGCCAGCCTGAACCCCATCACCGCACCGATCGAGATGATCAAGGATGGCTGGCTGAACATTGGCGACCTCACGCCACTCGGGGTCGCGATGTACTTCGCGTGGCTCGCCGTCGCGGTCGTGGGCGGGCTGCTCATCTTTGTCCCCAAGGAACGACGGGACGTTCCCTTCTACTGAACGGGCGTCGCCGCTTCTCGCCTACGCGACGACCGGCTGTCGCTGATCGGCTCGGGTGATGGCCTCGTTGAACAGCTGGAGCCCGAACCGGTACAACTCTGCATCCAGCTGGTTGTGCTCTTCGATGACCCGCCGTTCCTCATCAGTGAGATCCTCGACCGCAGGTCGATCTGAGCTCACGTGTCGGTCTTCGTAGGCAACGGAGTCCAACCCGAGCATCCGCTGGAGCAGGAGGAGGGACTCTTCGAACCGTTCCTGGATCCCGATGAAGGCGAACTCGCGCAGGTTCTCCTTCGCCTCGTCGAGAGCACTCGGCGGCACGCTGCCCGATACGGGCGGCCGTGCACACAGAAACCGCATCGCGAAGTTGTTCATCTGCGGTATCCGCATCTCCGTCACCGCCTGCGCGATGCTTTCCGCCTTGACACGCGCGCCCGGCCGCTGCTTCATTCTTCCGGCGCGGGCCGGATCCCGGCGGCGTACATGACGCCAGTAGTGCGAGAAGACGCGGTCGACAGGCTCCCGCAGGAATGTCATATAGCGGGTATCTGGTGGGAGGTGCTCACGAAGCACGCCGTACGGGACATGTCCGGCGAGCACACGTCCGCGCGACTTCTTAGGCCTGGCCACCTTGCGCGTTGTGTACGCAGGATTGCGGAAGTAGTTGCCACCGTCGCGGATCCCGTCCTTCGAGTAGGCGGTGGCGAGCATTGAGATCACGGTTCCACCAGCGGTCTTGGGGATGTGCACGAACGCCAGGAGCGGTTCTCCCTCTGGTCTCGCGAGTCCCTTGCGCCGGGTCCCACGCGGCCTGGACCGGGGGCCACGCTGGGCCTCCCCGATGCGTTCGAGCTTGTCGAGGCATTCCTTAGCCCGCTGGTCGAGCCGGCGAGTCAGTGCCGTGATCTCGGCGAGCTCATGCCCGTGTTCAGCGGTGAAACCCATCGTCGCGAACGGCTAGACGGAACTGGACTGCGGGGCGCCCTCGGTGCGCGCCGGCTCCATACCTGAGCGTTTGCCCCCGCCCGGGAGCCGGGCCGATGCCCTCGGCGGGAACCTCGACGATCCAGGTCGGGAACATCTCTACGGCCGAGGGGCCCTCGGTGCCGTGGACCGGGATCCCGCGTTCGCCGAAGAACTCGTCGACAGCGGACTTCACGTAGAACTCGCCCTGCGGTAGGTCGCCGTCGACGTAGTCGTGGCCGGCCAGGATCCCGCCAGGTCCGACCTTGCGCGCACCACGCCTCGAGGTCCTCGAGGACGGAGTCGTAGTCGTGGCGGGCGTCGATGTAGACGAAGTCGAAGCTGCGGTCGTCGACTTTCTCGGCCGCCTCGACCGAGGTCATCCGCCAGATCGTGCTGCGCGAGCCGTGACGGCTCAGCCGTTCCGCGTCTCCTCGTAGTAGTGGTCTGAACTCATCCTGCGAGACGTTCGAGCGATCGACGTACTCCTCGGGATCCGCGGCGAGCCACGGGATCGATCGAGACGAGCTCCTCGCCGTGCCAGTTGCTGAGCAGCTCGTCCGAGTAGCGCGCCGAGCTTGACGCCGATCTCGGCACCGCGGCCGTGCAGGCCGCGGGCGTTGAGCAGCGCCGGTAGCTCGTCACGCGAGCGGAACCCGCTTGATCGTCCGCTTGTAGGTGAAGCGCTAGCGGCGGTTGTAGAGGCGGCGCACGGCGCGCCTCGTGTATTTCCAGCGCCGGCGGATGGCGCGAATTCGAGTGCGGACGGCCTTCCGCTTCCGGATCGGCGGCTTCGGACGCTCTCCCTTCGTCTTCGCGGTGCGCTCCCGTTCCTTGGGCGCGGCCTTGGGCGCTTTGCCGGCGCTTGCCTGCTGTCTCGCCGTCGATGCTGCGGCGGGCGACCGGCGTCGCTCTCTGCGATGCCGCTTGCCGGCTCCGCGGCGTTCTCGAATGCGCTGCTTCTCCTGTGCGCGGGCCGCCTTCCGCTCCCGCGCGGCGCTGGAACGGACCCCCTTGGGGTGCGTTGCTGACCGCGCTCTCTCCGTCCGCTGTTCAGGTCGTGCCTTTCGCCGATGGCGCCGGCGCGTGCCCAGCCGCCTGGCGAGCCGGCGGGCTGATCTGACGCCGGCCTTCGAGGTCGCGACGGGATGCAGCAGTAGCAGCATCAGGATCACCAGCGGCGACAGGAGCCACAGCACCGGGCGAAAGAGCCTTCCGGGCGGTTTGCCGACATCAAGGGTGCGGGCAGCCTCATTGACGCTGTCAACGACGCCCGACGGCGACGGCAGCGGCATACCGTCCACGACCTCGACCCCGACCGCGTGGATTCGCTCGCGGGGGAGCCGGTACGCCCGGACCGCGTCGTTCACCTGCTCCTGGCCGGGCACGACGGTAAGGGTCGGCATATCGTGCAGCCCGCCCGAACCGGCCCGCTTGGCCCCGCTCAGAACTAGCACGGAAGGAATCCTGGCGGCATGCGCCGAGCGAAGCAATTCGGCCTCCGGATCGCAGGCCGCGTCCCCCGACAGCACGACGACGGCCGGTGAGCGCTCGGTGATCAGCGCCTTGGTCGCCGGCGCGATCGGAAGACCCGCCTCGAGGAGTCGCAGCATCCAGGCGAGCGTGCGGCGGCCGAATCGCCATCGGAACGGCGGCAGGAGCAGCGCGCCCCGCAGCAGCCTCGGGACGCGTTCGCGGGACTCGGCGCCTGGCGCGTCGCGGTCTTCCCCCTCCGGATCCAGATAGTCAAGGTAGTCGAGCGCCCGCCGGGTCGCGCTTGCGGGGATGCGCCAGGGGTCCCGGCGCCGAGGCATCCGAACGTGATCGAGGCGCGGGTAACGCGCGCTCAGGTCCACCAGCGCGGCGTTGGCGCGGCGCCTGTGCTCGTGCGCGACGAGCACGACCTCGTGATCGCGCTCGAGCATCGCGCTCGCCAGGCGAGGAAATTCAGGATCCTGGCTGAGGCTCCGCATGAACACGAGCGCGAGAGGCCGATCGGGAGCAGAGCCGTTTGGGCCCGAGCCACGCCGCCCGCTGCGAGGTATGTCACGGATCGTGCCCTCCGTCATCGATTTGGGCGCACCCTACAATGGTCCCTGTGGCGGTGCAAAGGGCGATCGTGCCCGGGGGCTCATCCACTGACGCCCGCGAGGCCGTGATCGTTGCGGAGGGAGTCTCCAAGCAGTATCCGCGCGATCGTGTGCGCCTGTTTCCGCCGATCGTCTCGATGTTCCACCGCGGCTGGTTCTCGTTTCGCGGCTCGTCGCCTTCCGGTGAGCCGGCCGGCGAAGCCACTGAGCCCCGTCGCGAGGGGCGCCCGGCCGCTGCCCGGGCGGAGAGCAGGGAGCGACGTCGAGAGTTCGAGCTCGACTATGACGACGTGGACGATGACGACGACGATGACGACGACGATCGGGGTCCGACACGCGCCGGCGGACCCACCACCTCCCGGCCTGGGAGATGTTCTGGGCGCTCAAGGAGGTCTCGTTCAGCCTCGCTCCCGGCGCGGCGCTCGGCGTCCTCGGCGGTCCCGGCGCCGGCAAGACCACCCTCCTGAACATCCTGGGCAACCGGGTGTTCCCGACCGAGGGGCGCGTGGTGACCCACGGCACGATCTCGGCCATGCCGCTGGATCTCGCCAAGGCGATCTCGCTGAGCGGCAAGGGGTACTTCCAGTTCGATCTGGTCATGGGCTGCCGCCTGCTCGGGATCCACCCGCATCTCGTGAAGGGCCATCGGGACGAGATCGAAGCGCTCGCCGACCCGGTCCTGGGGCGGGACGGCGAGCCGGTGCCGGGTGCCATGAGCCGCTTGGCCGCGGCCACGGTGGTGACCTTGCCCGCGGACGCCATCCTGTTCGATGACGGCCTCCGCGGGCTGGACGAGCCCTTCTTGTCGCGCGCCCTCGAGCGCCTTCAGGAGCGGCTTCGCGAGGGCACGGCCGTGGTGTTCGCCTCGCGGCGCCCGGAGCTGATCGGGGCGCTCTGCGACGACGTGATCCTGCTGGAGGGTGGCTCGATCGTGCGACGGGGCGCAGCGAGCCCTGTGGCCGATGGTTACGACTCGACAGATGATGGAATCGGGGCCGGCGCGCGTCCGCGTCGTGGGCGCGGGTTCGCTCCGGCTGGCGCTTCCGGATCGGCTCGCTTGGAGGAGCCCGAGCCGGCCGTTCCCGCTGAACGCACCCCGTTTCACGCGTCGGGAGGCTTGCTCTCCGTCGAGGTCCAGCGGGGTGACGGCGCCGGGTCCAAGCGCGTCGACTCCTCTCAGGAGCTCGCGGTGCTGATTCGCCTCGAGACGGTGCTGCCGGACGCCGAGGTCCGTTGCGGGGTGTGCTTCGCGCCTCGCTCTGGCGACGTCGGGGTGCGCGTCGCGCATCCCGAGCCGGTGCGGCTAGATGATCCGGGGCAGTATGTGGTGGTGGCTCGGGTGCCCGCCGGGACACTTCCGGCGGGCGGCTACAAAGTCCACGCGGATGCCGTCATCGCGGCCGGCGGCAACGGCGAGGCGAGCGCAGTCAGCCGGGATGGCGGCCGACTTCGCATCGTCGGCGATCGTTCCGTCGCAGGCAACCCCGAAACGCCTCCCACGGAGCACTGGGACGGCTGCGTCTCGCGGCGCGCCGACGCCCAGTGGTCGATCGAGTAGCGCTCTGGGCTATTCGGGCGAGGCCGCTTCCTCGCCGGCCGCGGAGGCCGAATCACCGCTGATCGCGTCGGCCAGCTCGAGCAGGGCGAGTACGTTGGCCTCGGCTAGGAGGAACTGGGCGCGCTTGACCGGGTCCGAGACCTCGCGCTGACCCTTCTTCGCCGCTCGGAGGTTGGCCATCGCGCGCTCGCCGTGGCTGCGGCGATCCTTGCCGCGGGCGCGCTTCGCTTTGCGCTTGCCGGTCTCGGTTGACCTCTCGGCGGCGTCGGTCGCGGTTTCCTCGTCCTCCATCAAGAGTCTCGATCCTTCCGGTGGCGTGCTCCTGCCGCAGCTCATCTCTTGCCGCGCCAAGCTCCAACTCGCGGCGCATACTAAACACAGGCGCGCGATCGCAAATGATCGGCGGTCGCGCCTAAGCTGCCTCGATGCGTGTGACGGGCCGCCTGCGAAATCTCGTCGCGCACGCTCGCCGGGTCGCGACCGACGAGCGCCTGCGATCGGCGGCCGTGACCTATGGTCGGCTCGATTACCCAAAGGCCGCCGTCTACCTGCGGCTGACCTCGCGACCGGAGTTTCATCGCCTGAAATCCTGCGCCAAGGAGCCGTGGACCGTCCGATGGCTGGAGGAGTACCTGAAGCCCGGCGAGGTGCTCTATGACGTCGGTGCGAACGTCGGCGCGTACACGCTTCTCGCTGCCGTCGCGACCCCTGGGGTCCGTGTGGTCTCGTTTGAGCCCAGCCCGGCGAACTTCGCCGCCCTCTGCGCCAACCTCGAGCTCAATGAGGTGACGGAGAGCGTCACTCCGGTGCCGCTGGCCCTGGGAGATCAGCCGGGTTCCGCGGCGCTCGACCCGAATGGCGCCAGGCCAGGGGACTCGCCGCGCCTGCGGGCGCATCCTGCTCCTGGAGCGGTGCGGGTCCTCGTGGATCGCCTCGACGACGCGGTCGAGCGGTTCGATCTCCAGCCGCCGGACCACGTGAAGCTGGACGTGGATGGGGGCGAGCTCGAGGTGCTCGCCGGCGCCGGGCGGACCCTTTCCACGGGCTCGGTCATCTCGCTCATGGTCGAGCTCGATCGTGAGCGGGAGGGCGCGGTGGTCGATCGCCTGCGGGCCTTTGGGTTCGGGCTCAGCGAGCGCGTCTCGCCTCAGGACCGCGATCGCCCCCTGCCGACCTACGGGAGCTTCACCCGCGCGTGAGCCAACCCGCGGAGCCACATGCCGGCTGCTCCTCTTGATGGCAAGCCCGGCCCACGTGCGCAATTTCGAGTCCGTCCTCGTGGCCCTCGCGGAGCGGGGACATCACCTGACGGTGCTGTTCGAGGAGCGAAAGCCCGAGGCGGACGAGCCGGGTCTTGGGTTCTTGGATCGGTTGAGCGACCAGTTCGGGACCTTGCGCTGGGAGCTCCAGCCACGAATGCGGCTCGGGCTGCGAGGGCGTTTGAGGTCGATCCTCGAGGCCGTCCTGGACTACCTGCGCTATTTCGATCCTCCGTATCGCGAACCGGGGCGTCTGCGAGCCCGTGCGGTCGCGTTCCTGCCGCTCCGGGTCGAAGGCGCTCTCGCCGCCCTACTCGGATCCTCGTCGCGCGGGAGGCGCGCCCTCCGGGCGGCGGCCCGCCGATTCGCAGAGGGGCTCGGCGGCGACGCGCGCATACGCGAGGAGCTCGACGCGCGCAGGCGACGCGCGCCGGCCGCGACGCCCCGGTCGAGTTCCGCACCCGCCAGCGCGAATGGGTCCGCTCCGCGCGAGCGCTCGGGGTCGCGACGATGGCCTGCGTCTACAGCTGGGACAGCCTCACCAACAGGCGCCGATGCACACGGTGCCCGACCGCGTCGCCGTCTGGAACCGCGCGCAGGCCAGGCAGGCGGCCGAGCTTCACGGCGTGCCGAAGGCTCCATCGTCGTTACGGGGGCGTGGCCGTACGACCACTGGTCCGGCTGGCGGCCGTCGCGCCCGCGGGAAGCATTTTGGGAGCACCTCGGGCTCTCGGTGGAGCGCCAGGTCATCCTGTACGCCTGCTCCTCGCCGTTCATCGCCGAGCGCGAGCGCGAGGCCGTGTTCGCCTGGCTGCGGGCGCTTCGCTCCAGCGCCGAATCGCGCGTGGCGACGGCGAACGTCGTCATCCGGCCCCGACCGCTCAACAGCGCCCAGTGGGACGCGGTCCCGCCTGCGGATCTCCGCGGGGCGGTGATCTTCCCGCCGCGTGGGACCGATCCGGTGGACGAGTCCGCCCGAACCACTATTTCGACTCTATCGCCCATGCCGACGCCGTGGTCGGGTCAACACGTCGGCGCTCCTCGAGGCCGTGATGCTCGACCGCCCCGCGCTGGCCTTCCCCGGCACTACCTTTCGTTCGACGCAGGAGGAGCTTCCGCACTTTCGGCTACTCGTAGGGGACCCGGGCGCGGTGAGCACCTCGCGCTGATGCGCGAGCACCTAGCGCAGCTCAGGCAGGCACTTGCGGACCCCGCAAGGGACGCCTCGCGACGGGAGCGCTCGTCGCCCGGTTCATCCGGCCACCCGGCGGTCCCGGGTCGGCCGCGAGCGCTTGGTCGCCGCCGTGGAAGAGCTCGGGCGCGTTACCGGGCCGCGCCCGATCCCTCATCTTCCCGAGGACCAGGTCAGCCAGCTCCGGGCTCATCCCCTCCTCGCCCGTGAGCCGGTCACGCATCGCGGGATCGTCGGGCGCCGCGTACAGCCAGCCGTCATCGAGCGTGAAGTACTCCGCGTACCACCTCGCCTGGCGTTCCCGCAGCTCGTCGTCGCTTAGATCCTCGGGAAGCTCGTCGCTCTCCGCCGTGACCTTGCCGGCCCACCGCTCGAGCCTGTCCAGAATTTCCTGCTGTGCGATTGCCTCGCCCTCTAATCAGTCGATGGTCCTCGTGCCCTTCTCAACGACCGATCCGTCGCTGCTGGCACGCGACAGACTACCGCCGCACTTGTGATTCCGCACCGGTGCAGAACGTCACGATCGGGCCCGAGCGCGGGACGCATATCAGCGGCGCCTCAGCCCGGCGAGCCATCCCCGTACTCCCAGGCGCCCTGAACCTCCCTCGATCCTGGCCAGGCCCTTTTTCGTTGTCGCGTGATGGCGCCTCTCCTTCTCGAGTTCGCGCTTCGCCTCTTCCAACCGCGATTCGGCCAGCTCCATTGCGGCGCCATGGCGGGCACGTTGTGCCATGTCCGCGCGAGATGGTGGACCCCGATTGCGCGCTCGCGCTCCTCGCGCGTGGAGGGAAAGAAGACCGACGGCTCGAGCAGCTCGACGTCGGGTAGTAGCGCACGAGCCGTCGCAGCAAGGGCGGGCCGGCGACCTCCTTCAGGGCGTCAGGCGGCGCCGAGACCGTCCAGTAGACCTCCAGCGGCCGAACCTCCAAGCGCACGCTCCAGCAGGGGATGCTCCGGGACCGACGCGATGAATGTGTTGGTCATGCGCCCGGGCTTCAGGCAGACGCCCACGAAATTGCGACCGGCGATGAGATCGTCCATCGGCCGCATGCGGTCGATGTCGGCGTCGACGTAGACCCCGCCATGCCGATACAGGATCTCCAGCCGCAGGATGTCGGCGCGCTCCACGGGCACGCGCAGCCGCTCGAGGATCTCGGGTCGGATCGGGTCGGCCGGAAGGTCATCCTCGGTCCACAGCCGGTGCTCCCACCGCGGATGATGACGCCTCCAAGTTTTATCGACGCGCGATCTCGTCCGGAACGGGCCGGCCCGATCCAGATCTGGCGGATGACGCGCGGATCACGGCGAACCCGGTCGCCCCGCCCGCGGCGCCCCGCCCTCCGGGGTGATCGGCTAGTTGAGCGCGAAGGCCGCCTGCTCCGATACGATCCGCGAGACTTCCGGCGAGAAGTTCCGCAGCGTCGACGCGGCCAGCGAGGCCGGCGACGAGTAGTTGTGATCGCCATCACGCGTGGCCTCGACCCGGTCACGTAGCCGCCGCGGTGAAAGCCGCTCGTGTTGCAGAAGGCCATCGAGCCCGCGGGCCCCGTCAGCGACACCTGGGCCGACTTCGGAACCCGTTGCTCGAACTCGTCCATGGGGCGGGTAGAGGTCGTTGCTGACCGGCCGCCACGGCCACTCGTTGGGGGAATGGCTGCCCAGGGTGCTCGCCGGCACGTAGTCGAGCGGGCCGGTGTTCTCGTCGACGTCGTCGAGGTAGATGAAGATCTTCACCAGGCGATCGTCGTTGTAGTCGCGGTGCCAGCGCTGCGACGAGACCCTCTTGACTCCCTCCTGGGGCCGGCGGCGTGTACCAGAGGTCGACGTAGGTGAGCTTGGACCACATGCCGAAGTAGGAGTTCACGACGTCGAGAACGCGGTCCGAGATACCGATGCGAAGCCACGGATCGTCGGCCCCGAGGGGAGGCTGGTCCTTGCCGAGAAGTCGCTTGGATGTAGTCGCCCTTGCCGAGCCCCTTGAACGCTTCTTGCCCTTCTTGGCCTTCGCCTCCTCCTTCTCACGGCGCCTGGCCATGTCGTCCTCGACCCCCGCGATGAAGCGATCGCGTTCGGCGGTCAGCCGCGACCACTCCGCCCCGTTCCCCTCGGGAAATAACTCGCTGATGGGAACGACCCGTAGCCACTGGTCTCCAGGCGCTCGATCACCTTCGCCTGCTCGGGATCGAGCTCAGGCTTGTGGTCCGCGAGCTTCTGCTGGCTCTCCGTGTTCAGACTCTGCTCGTAGACGCGATAGGACTGCCGCGCCGCGAATCGGCTCATCTGGTCCATAGTGGCCGACAGTGGCGTGCCCTTGAGCCCCCGTCCTTCGGGCCAGCGGGCTGTCCTTCCAGTGCATATCCAGGTCTCCCCGAAATCGCTTAGCCAATGACCCCGGCTCGCGCTCACCTCGTATCGGGAACCGCACCAGGTCCTTCTGCGGCGAAACCTACTAGCGTCCCCTCCGCGCCCGCCTCCTGAGCGCCTCCGGCTCGTGTGAGGCGGTAGCCGGACCGGCGCATCCGGGCGCGCTTCCGTCGCCGTCGGCGCTTGCGCGAGGCCGCCTGTTCGGGCTCGTTGTCCTGCCGGTCGTCATCGTCGACCGGCAGGGCCTTCTTCCGGGGCGCCTCGAGCTTCCTCAGGCGCTTCTTGTCGCCCTGCGCGCCTGCTCCTCATCGGCGAGCTTCGCCTTCGTCCTCTCCAGGCCGAACTTTTGCTCGAGTTCCCGGAGGCGCTGCTTGGTCACCTTGCGGGCCCGCTCCTCCTGAGCCAGTTTGGCCTGCTTTCTCCAGCCGCTTCTCCGCTCTGAGCATCGCGGCGCGCAGCGTCGTCGTGTTGTGCCAGACCCGCGCCATGTGATGTACGGCGATCGCGTCCTCACGCTCCTCCGGCGTCGCCGGAAAGAAGGCGGCAGGTTCCAGCAGCTTCACCTCCGGATAGTCGACCACGATCCGCTCGAGCAGCAGGGGTCCGGCGACCTCCTTCAGCCGCTCCGATGCGTTCGTCCAATACATCTCCATCGGACGAACTCGTCGAGGGCGCGCTCGAGGAGGGGGTGCTGCACCGCCGTGGCGATCGCCGTGTTCGCGACCGCCCTGGCTTGTGGCAGACCCCGACGAACTCCTTATCCTCCAGCTCCGGGTCGATCCGTCGCAGGCACTCGAGGTCGGTGTCGAGGAACACGCCCCCTCTTGGTAGAGCACCTCCAGCCTCAGGATGTCGGCGCGCTCGACCGGGGCCCGAAGTCGCTCGAGCACCTCCGGCCGGATCGGATCCTCGGGAAGGTGCTCCTCCGTCCAGAGCACGAATTCCCAGTCCGGGTGGTGGCGCTGCCAGCTCTCGATCCAGGGACGGTGTTCGTCCGGAAGCGGATCCGGGCCGAGCCAGATGTGATGGAACCTCTTCGGGATCATCCGGTGCGCTCGTAGCGGGCCTTCTCCTTGGCCCGCTCGGCCTTGGCCGCTGCACGCTCGGCCTTGATCGCCGCGCGGTCGGCCTTGGCCGGCTTCGCGCCGCCGCTCGCCTTCGGCTGGCGATCGCGCCTTCGCTCGGCCTGGGCGCGCAGCTTGCGTCGCCGATTGAGGCGCTTGCGCAGGGGCTCCGGCCGCAGATCGCCGAGGAGCCGATGCAGCCTTCCCAAGGCCCTCGCAGTGGTGCCGACGATCCAGCGAAGACACCCCGCCCTCGCTGACGGGCTCCTTCTTCGTATGAGCCATCTCGACGATCGCGTCGAGCGCGAGCGGGGCGGCGGGCGGTCCAGTCGATGCGGCCGCACGAACGTCCGCAGGAAGCCGTCGATCCGATCGCGATGACCGTCGACGAACGCATAGCGCCGCCGAGCTGCCGGAAGTGCTCGTCCGACGACCGAGCGACGCTCAGCAGGCCGCCTCCTCCGTCCCGTGCCAGATACGAGAAGTGAAGCGTTCCCGTCTGCGTACTGCGGAAATGATCCGAGACCATCGTGAAAACTGGCCGGCGCACGATCGCGCTGTCGACCAAGGCGGTGGTGTCGATCCCGATCACCGCCTTTGCGTGGTACAGGGAATCGAAGTAGTCCTCTTGCTCTGCAGGTCCGTCGGCGAACTCCGCCGCGGGGCCACACGACGATCCGTCCGGGCTCCTCGAGATCGGCATCACGCCAGCTCGGGAGGTTCTGGGGGTGGGGTCGCACGATCACGCCGAGGCGCGCGAGCTCCGGGTCCCCGCTCTCGGCAAGGCGCCGCGCCCACTCGCGCACGAACTCGGGCTCGTCGTCCCCGGCAATGAACCGGAGGAGCAGACGTAGAGCACGAACGGGTGCCCGGCGTCGAGTCCGACCTTGCGCGCGAAGTCCTCGGCCTCGGTGGTCGGTGCCGAGGAGAACCAGTGATCGTGACTGTGCGCGCCGGTTGCCATGACCCGCTCCGGCGGGAACGCCACGGAACTCGATGGCCTCGCGAACCTGGTCCTCGTTCCAGACGATGGTCATGTCCGGAACGTCGCGGATGACGCCCTTGGTGGTCAGGTTGTCCCAGCTCGCGACGACGAGCACCGTCGGGATCGCGAGCATCTCCGCTGCTCGGATGTGGTCGCCCTGCGGCGACCCGATCTCGACCAGCGGCAACGATCACGACGTCCGGCTCGAACTCCCGCATCACCTTGAGGCTGCGGCTGCGAGAGCGGCACCTGTCGCTCGATGGCGCGCAACAGGTGATCGGTCGCTCGCCTCAGAGCCGAAGCCGGAAGACCCCGAGCGCGCCCAGGATCCGCATGTACCACGGCGCTCGTCCGCGTGCCCGCGCCCGCAGGTCGTCCGCCTTGGCGAACTCGGGCTCGAAGTAGCGCAGGTAGTCGATCGCGCAGCGGAGCTTCGTCGCCGGATGCACCCACGACTCTCGCTGCGGCGCCAGCACCTCGCATCGAATGCCGGAAACTCCTGCTCCAGCAGGTCGAAGAGACTCTGGTCGCCGGTTACGCCGCCACGGCGGTCCTTGTCCTGATCGAGCGCGACGCGAACCGTGTGCCCGCCTTCGAGCGCGCATCGAAGGAGCCCCTCGCTGATCCGGTCCATGTTGATGGCCCGAAGCAGGACGAGTATCCGAAGCGATTGCGGGGAGGGGTCCGTTCCGTTCCCCCGTGCCGGGTGCCACGAAGCTCATGCTAGGCAAAGTGGCGATGGCCTGCCCGCCAGATGTCCGGACCGGAGACGTCGTGGGCCAGCGGGTCACCGCTGAAGGCTGGGACAGCTTGAGCTGTAGGAACTCGGTCTGCGCGAAGAGCCACTGTCCGTTCCCTCTTCGATCAGGAACGAGTCGGGCTGCGAGCTCGTGGGCTTGTCCGGTCGTGGCGCCCCCGGTCGAGGCGGCTCGAACTGGAGGAGTCCCGCGTTGACGGTCGCCGTGTCTTCCACCTTCGCTCACCCCCAAGATCTCGACGCCCGGGAGGGTCTGGTCGCGACGAGCTGGGACAGGTTTTCGGCGCCGACGGTCTTGAGCGTCTCCGGGCTCTGTGAGCGACAAGACGCCTTGGACATCGTGCCACTGGTAGGCGAGCCACCACTCGAGGAACGCGCGGGCGGGCGAGCCGTTCTTCTCCTTCGCAACGTCGCCGTCGGTCAGGGACTGCGGCGGGAACACCTTTACGACATCCGACGCGCCGACGCGGCCGGACCGGACCTCGCTGGCCTTGGCCTCCTCGAGTTGGGCGGGGCTCACTCCGATCGATGTGGTCACGGTCGTCTTGCCGGTGCCGTTCTCACGGCCCGCGAGAAACCCGGTGCACCCAGGACGATTGCTGCGAGGGCGACAGGTATGGGCCAGGCGAAGCGGCGCATCACGGAGCGCGGCAGTATAGGCCTGTTCGGAGCCGTCACGATCGCTCAAACGGTGAATCCCGCCGTCGACGCGGAGGTTCTGTCCCGTCACATAGCGCGACGCCTCGACGCCAGGAAGACGAGCGGCCCGACGAGGTCCGCGGGGTCGGCCATCCGGCCCAGCGGCACGCGCTCCGTGTACTTGCGGACGAACTCGGAGTCCTGCCCTCCGGCGACGCCACCCGGGGACAGGGAATTCACGCGGACCCCGGCCGGGCCCCAGAGGCGGGCGAAATACCCCGTCAGGGCGACGACCCCGGCCTTCGACGCCCCGTAGGCGGCGGGCTTCAGGAACGGCGGGTCCACGTCGAGGTGGTCGTAGAGCTGCGGGTCCGGCGCACGCGTGGCGTAAAGGGAGCCGATGTTCACGATCGAGCCCCGCCCGCGGTCCCGCATGCCGGCGCCGAACGCCTGCGTCGCGTTGAACGTGCCGACGAGGTTGACGTCGAGCGTCTTGCGGACGTCCTCGAGCGGGACGTCCTCGATCTCGTATGTGGTCGCAGCCGCCTCCGGGGGCTGATCGATGGCCGCGTTGTTGACCAGGACGTCGACCGGGCCGAGGGCGGCCTCGATCCGGCTCGCCGCGGACGCGACGGACTCACGGTCGGTGACGTCCGCGCACTCGATCTCGAAGCCCAGATCAGATGTTCCCGGCTCGAAGATCCAGCCCCACCACCGTCGCGCCGGACTCTTTCAGCGCGGAGCCCCAGACGGGGCCGAGCCGCCCCGCCGCCCCCGTTACGACCGCGACTCTGCCGTCGAGCCCCCAGTCACCTCATCGCCGCCGGCGGTAGCCGCGAGCGGCGAGGTGTCGGCCTCGTCCCCGACCCGCTCGAACCGTCCCCGGCCATCGGCCGCCGGGTCCTCGAGGATGTCGAAGGTGAGCGCCAGCTCCTCGGTGACGGGGTAACCGAGCCGGCGGCCCACCAGCCGGTCGAGTTCCGACGGCGGCAGGCCGTCTCCGGGCGACTTGGCGGCGATGTCGTCCTCCGTCAGAACGTGGCCAGCGGGCAGGTCGCGTGCCGCCACGAGCTTCTTGCTCATCTTCTCGGCCGGCTCGGTCTCGCTCTGATACAGCGCTTGCGTCCGTTGCCCAACGCCACGCGCGTCCGGCGCAGGTCGCGAACGAGGCTGCGGAGGCCATGGGGCTCGAGCGAGAACGCATGGTCGGTCCCCTTCATCGCGCGATTGAGCGTGAAGTGCTTCTCGACGATCGCGCACCCAGCACATACGCTGCCGTCGCCATGGCGATGCCGGAGTCGTGACCCGAGTAGCCGATCACGAGTCGGGGAACTCCTGCGCGATAGGTCTCGATCACCCGCAGGTCGAGCTCCTCCCACTCGGGCGGGTAGCCCGCCGTGCACTGCAGGAACGCGAGCTGCGGAGTTGATCGGCAGTCACGATTCGTAGGCGCGTGCACGTCCTCGATCGGGCGCCGCCGGTAGAGATGATCATCGGCTTGCCGAAGCGGGCGACATGGCGCAGCAGCGGCGTGTTGCGGAGATCGCGCGGAGGCGATCTTGTACGCCGGCATGTCGAGCTCGTCGAGGAAGTCCGCGCTCGGGATGTCGAAGGCGGTGGCGAAGAAGGTCAATGTCCAGCTCGTTCGCGTACCTGCTTGAGCTCGATGTACTCCGTCGCGGCCGAACTCCAGCGCCTCCCGGTGCTCGCCGTAGGTGGCTCCGAAGCTGTTCGCGTGGTCGTAGGGCCGGTTGTAGTACTCGGTCGTGAAAAGCGACCGGTTGTCGCGCTTCTGCAGCTTCACCGCGTCGACGCCGCAGTCGGCCACCTCTCGAACAGCTCGTTGCCTGCTCGAGCGAGCCCTGATGGTTGTGGCCGATCTCGGCGATGACATAGCAGTCGGTGCGATCCGATACCTCGCGACCGTCGATGCGAAGCATCCGTTCAGGCAACGGGGTCGCCGCGCTGCCTCCGTTGCTCCGTTCTCCGTCTTCCATCTCGACTCCCTCGCTTCGGTTCGTGATTATGGGATCAGACCCCCGCTCGACGGCATGGTTGCTGTGATCCCGCCCCGCTCGGCCGGAGCAGGCGGCAAGGCGGCGGGCGTCGTGGGCGCCACATAGGTCATCTCAAGCGCGGTGATGATCGCGGCTGCGGCGATCGCGTAGCAGCCGGCCACGATGACGATCGCGACCGACCCGATCAGCACCGCCAGCACGGCGATCGCGGCCAGCGACGCCTGCACCGCCGCGAGCTCGGCCGCGACCTTGCGCGGGTCGTGGAGGCGCGAGTGAACCCGGTGGGTGAGGTGGTCGCGGCCGCCGCTGAGCATCGAGATCCCCCGGCGGTGGCGCGAGATCATCACCAGAGCCGTGTCGAGCAGGGGCACGGCGATGAGGCAGCGCCGCTGCCGGAAATACGCTCAGCGACGACTCGCCATTCAACGCGCCCATTGCTGAGACGGCGATGAGCAAGCCGATTAGCGTGCTGCCGCCGTCGCCGAGGAAGACCCGGGCGGGCTGGGACAGGTTGAACGGGAGGAAGCCCATGCACGCACCGAGAACGGCGGCGGCCACGACCGCAGCCCATCCCGCGCCGCCGGTTGCGAGCGCGATCGCCGCGACCCCGAGGGCGGAGGCGGCCCCCACGCTGGCCGCGGCGCCGTCGAGATTGTCCAGGAGGTTGACGGCGTTGACCGCCAGGACGATCCAGCCGATCGTCAAGAGCAGCTCCAACCAGGCCGGAGCCGTCGTCGCCCATCCGGCGTCGCCCGCCCAGACCGCCGCTCCGATGACGGCCTGGACCGCGAGGCGGGTCCCCGGCGGAATCGGACGCCAGTCGTCGATCGTGCCGAGAGCCCACATCGCGGTCGCCGCCAGGAGGATGACCGTGAGGGGGCTCCCTACACCCTCGACCAGAAGTGATCCGGCCGCGACGCCAAGCAAGATCGCGGCCCCGCCGAGGTAGGCGGTGTCCCGCTCGTGCTGCTTGTAACCGACCGGCCGGTCCAGGAGCCCGATGGACGCCGCCAAGCGGGCCATCGAGCGGAGTGGCCAGAGCCCCGACGGCAAGGGCCACGGCAAGCGCCACCAGCGCCTTCAGCTCAAGCGACATAGTCCCGATCGTCCGCGGTCGCGAGCTCCACAGTCCGCCTCAACTCATTGCAGGTGTCTTCGACGGCCTCCTCAAGGGCTCGCTTCGGCTCCCACTGGATCACTCCCTGAACCGCGCTGATATCGGGCACCCGGTGCTCCAGGTCCTCGAAGCCGGACTCGTAGGCGACCTCGAATGGAACGTGCCGGATCCCGGAGGACGATCGGGTTCGCTTGATCACCAGGTGGGCGAGGTCGACGATGCGAACGGGTTTGGGGGAGCCCACGTTGTAGATCTCGCCGATCGCGGCGTCGCACTCCGTCAGCGCGATGAGCGCAGGCACGGCGTCCGCAATGTGCAGGAAGCAACGTGACTGCGACCCGTCGCCGTAGACCGTCAGATCGGCCCCCCGCATCGCCTGCTCGACGAACCGCGGCAGCACCATTCCGTACGCCGCCCGCTGCCGAGGCCCCACCACGTTGAACAGCCTGGAGACGACCATCTCGGAGCCGAGCTCTCGGACGCAGCTGAGGGCCAGGGACTCCGCGTACATCTTCGAGCTGGCGTACGCACGGCGGGCGTGCATGCGATACCCGATCGCGCGGGACCCGAGCTCCGGCAGCGGCCGGCCCTCGCAGCGGCCGTAGACCTCGGAGCTCGAGGTGAACAGCAGACGGCGACCAAGGCGTGCCGCCGTCGAGATCACCACGTCGCTTCCGAGCGCGTTCGTTCGGATCGAATCGAGGGTTTGGTCCACGACGAGCCGGACGCCAACGGCTGCGGCGAGGTGAAAGCAGGCGTCGACCTCGGCCATGCACTGCTCGACCAGCTTCGGGTCCATGATCGATCCGGCGACCAGCTGGGCGCTGCCATCCGCCAGGAGGTCCTCGATGTTGTCCCGCGTCCCGGTGCTGAGGTCGTCGAGGATGAGGACCTCATCGCCACGGCGGGCGAGCGCCCTCGCCAAATGTGAGCCGATGAATCCTGCTCCCCCGGTGATCAGGATTCGCAACCCGCGTTACCCCTTCTGTAGCAACCGACCCTTGAGAGCAGCTGGCCAATCGTATTCTCTTTTCGATTCCAGTGTCAAGCGATCCGTTCCGTTAAGTCCGGCCCCCGACACTTCGAGGTACCAGGAGCCTTGCCCGCCGCGTCGACCGATCAGCTGCAGATCCTGCACGTATACAAGGACGTCTTTCCGCCGGTCGCCGGCGGCGTCGAGAAGCAGATCGGCGGGCTGCGCGACGCCATGGCGCCGGAGGTCGTCTCGAACGTGGTGGTGTGTGCACGCTCCCGGCACTCGCGGGTCGTCCGGGTGGGGGACGGCGTCGAGGTTCGCGTCGCCGAGCTCGGGCCCCGCCTCCTGTCCGTTGCGGTCGCCCCGACCCTGCCGCGATGGGTGCGTCGCACTCCGGGCGACCTGATTCACGTGCACATGCCGAACCCGGCCGGGGAGCTCGCGGCGCTCCTCGGCCGGCGAGGCCGACCGATCGTCGCCTCCTACCACGCCGACATCGATCGACAGGCCCGCTTCTCGGGCGCCTACAGGCTTCTCGTGGACGTCCTGCCTGCGGCGTTCCTCGGCGATCGTCGGCAGGGAGCCACCGGTTGGTGGAGACTTCGCCGTTCCTTGGCGCCCATGCGTCCAGGGCGCGCGTGATCCGGCACGGGGTTGACGTCGAGCGATACAAGAGCGACGCGGTCTCCGCCGAGCGCCGGGCCGAGATCCGCCACCGCCACGGCGAACCGCTCGTGGTGAATGTCGGCAGGCTCGTCTACTACAAGGGCTACGACCACCTGATCGCGGCGGCGGGGATGATCGACGCCTCGCTGTTGATCGTGGGCGACGGGCCCGAGCGGGAGCGGGTCGCGGCACTCGCCCGGGACGTTCCCAACGTCCTGCTCGCGGGGGCGGTGGACGAGGACGAGCTGGTCGCCCTGCTCGCGGCCAGCGACTGCTTCGTCATGTCGTCAACCAGCCGCGCCGAGTCGTTCGGGATCGCGGTCGCCGAGGCGCAGGCCATGGGGCTGCCGGCGGTGGTCACCGATACCGGGAGCGGGACGGTCGAGGCCGTTGAGGACGGAGTCACCGGGATCGTCGTTCCACCCTCCGATCCCGCGGCGCTGGCCGCGGGGATCCGCGACCTGCTCGCCGATGAGGAACGCCGCCGGGCGATGGGGGCGGCCGCTCGCGAGCGCGCCGTCGCCCTGCACTCCCTGGGCGATCGCGCGCTTGAGATGCGCGATCTCTACCGGAGCGTCCTAGGATCAACTCGCGACTGAGCCCGAGGCGAGCGCGTCCTCGAGTGCCCGTGCCGTGACCGCGCCGCAGGCGCCCCAGGTGAGCCCGGCCGCCAGCTCACGGCCGCGAGCGGCCATCGTCCTCCGTCGCTCGTTGTCGTCGGCCAGGGCAGCGACCGCGACTGCGAGCGCACGGCTGTCGCTCGGCGGCACATAGACGGCGGCGTCGCGGGCCAACTCGCGAAGCTCGGGAAGATCGGAAGCGATCACGGGGCAGCCGGCGGCCATCGCCTCGGCCACGGGAAACCCGAACCCCTCCATGCTCGACGGATAAACGAGCGCCATGGCCTCGGAATACAGCGAGGCCAGTTGCTCGTCGCTCGGGCTCTCTACGAGCTCAACGTCGGGGTCGGCACGCAGCCCGCGGATCTCCGTCCCGGCCCCCCAACCCGGGGCGCCGGCCACGACCAGTCGCAGCCGGTGGCCACTGGCCGCAAGATCGCGCATCGCCCCGTGGAGGGTTCCCAGCCCCTTCCGGGCCTCCCAGCGGCCGACGAAGAGGACGCGGTCACCGCGCCGCTCCCCGGACGGCGCCCGAAAGACCTCGCCGACCCCCCAAGGGACGACCACGACCTTCCTGCGATCGACGCCGGACTCACTGACCAGCCGGTCCGCGGTAGAGGTCGATGGGCACAGGACCCGCTCGGCGCGGCGCGCCGACGCGAGAGTGGCGCGGGATACGTAAAGGGCTCGAAGCCGGTTTCGATGCAGCTCCGGTCGGAGCTTGAACACCAGGTCGTGCACGGTCATCACGGCCGGTCCGCGCCAGCGCGGCGGCAGCGTCGAAGGCCGGCGCCCACCAGACGTCGGCCGCGGGCGCCTTCCTCATGGCGGCTAGGTGCAGCCACGCGACCCGCCCGAGCGGGGATCCGGTTGGCCATCTCGTGCGGTGGACGACGAGCGGGGGATCGCCGGCGAGCAGGTCGGGGCGATTCGCGTGCACGGTGCATGCGCCAGGCGGGCCGGGCGGTGAAGGGCGCGAATCGCCTCCAGCGCGTAGCGGCCGATCCCGCTGCGCTCCATTCCGGGGCGGTCGAGAATCCGCAGGTCGACGGCGACGTGCAAGAGCCGGTCCTCTTGCGGCCCAGGGAATTCCACGGGGGAAGAGCGATTCGGCCTTCTCGAAGGCCTCAGCGAGGCCTCGGCATGGCGCCCGCGAGCCTCGAGGCGCGAGAGAACCAGCCAGAACCGCCAGTTGGCCGGCTCCTTCGTCGTTGCCTCGCGCGCGGCCTCGGCGGCCTCGTCGATGAGCCCCATGAGCTCCAGCGTCGCCGCCTCCTGGATCCGCGGGGTGGAGGCGAAGGGCTCGATGGCCACCGCGTTCCGGGCCGAGTCCAGCGCGGAATCGAGATCCCCGTCGGCGACCTGCTCGCGGCTCTGCTCAACCGCGGACTCGCTCGCAAGCGGGATCGCGATCGCGACCAGCGCGATCACCGCGAGCGCGCCCGTGAGGATGGCGGGAGCGAATCGCCCCCACGTCGAGGTTCGGGCTTCCGTCCCGGCGGTCGCGGGAGCCGTCCGGTTCGCGACGCCGCCCACCGCGACGGCCGCGAGCACGAGGAACGCGGCAGCGATGGTCGCGAGCTGCCACACCCAGTCGACCGCGGCGGCCGCCGCGAATACGCAACAGGCGCCCAGCGCGGCCGCCAGTTCCGGCCGATCGCCCAGGGTCGACCGCCACGCGAGCCGCGCGCCCGCTGCTAGCGCGACGATGACGAAGGCGCAGATCAACAGGAAGCCGATCGGCCCGAGCTCGGCCAGCGCCTCCAGAAAGAGCGAGTGCGCGTTGACCACGAAGATCGCCGGCCTCCGCGTTCCCGTGCTGCGCCCACCAGAATTCGTAAGTGCCCTGGCCCGATCCCGAGAACGGGCTTGGATTCCCACGCGTCGACCGCCCCGGCCCAGAACTGATTGCGACCGCGCGCGCTGACGTCTGTGAGCTGGGCGCCCTGGCCGCCCTGGTTCGGGTCCAGCCCCGTCGCCGATTTGAACGACTCCCAGCGATCCGAGAGGGCGCCGCTGGCCCCGGCCGTGACGACGGCGATAACGACGATCACCGCGAGGCCGACGAGCGCCTGCCGCGCGCGACGGGCCGGATCGTGGTCTCCGTGCGCCGGAGCCTCGCGAGTGCGGGCTGGAGAGCGAACCGTGACGCCGCCATCGCGACGCAGGCGACGATCGTGATGACGAGCATCTGATCGCCCTCGCGCAGGGCGTCAGGGGTCGCCGTTCCGCTCTCGAGGGCGTCGCGCGCGTGCGAGAAGAGGATCAGCACAAGCCCGCCGATCGCGGCGAGCGCCAGCGAGGCGAGCGCGGGAGCCCGCTCGTCCGTGAACACCACATACACGACCAGCCCAACGACCGCCAGCGGGATCGCAAGGCTCCGAGCCGGTCCACCACAGGGTCGCAAGAGAGGCGATCGGCAGCATCACGGCGCCGAAGCTCCGTCCAAGGATCGTGCGGCCGAGGTCATCTGCTGTAGGAACAGCGGAATTCCCATGGCCGTCATCGCCGCCAGGCCGGTGGAGTAGTCCCGGGGATAGGAGAGTCGGCGCTCGATGTCGATCCCGGTGATGAACCTCGCGGTTGTCTGGGTCGGGAACCACGGCGGCTCCATCCGGGATAGGGCCGCGAGGACGATGATGACCGCGATCCCAGCCGTCGCCCCGTAAAGGAGCGCCCGCCCGTAGCCGCGCTGCTGGAGGGCGACCGCGAGCACCAGGAACCCGACGTACGTGGCGACCCGCGCCAGCTCGGTCATGGTTCGCTCGTCGCTCTGAGACCAGACGAGCGAGAGCGCCGTCCACGCGGCGAAGGCGACCAGCAGGACGATGAGCGTTCCGGGGATCGACCGGAGCCTGATCGCGGGTAGCGCTCCCACCGCGAGTCCCACGAGGACGATCCACCACGCCAGCACGCCGGCGTCGCCACGAGGGATCGGGTCGTAGCCGCCGTTCTTGAGGGCCAGATAGATGATCAGGGTGGCGGGGATGAGCCAGGCGATGACCGCGCCTGGGTCCAGGCGGCCGACCTCGAACCGTTTGTGGGTCTCGGGCTCCGCCACCGGGGCGTCGGCCACGGGCCGATCCTCGACGGGTTGCGAGGTGCTCAACTGGGACTCCGCCGACCAGGGCCCGGGATCACCGGCGGGGACCAAGGGCTTCTAACCGGTACGTCCGCGCCTCAAAGCTAGAACGCCGAGCCCGCCAACGAGCACCGCGGCGAGAAGGATGGGCAACCAGGTTCAAGGCCCTGGCCGGAGCTGCAGGCGCTCGCGTCGTTCCCGGCGATGAGGTGCTGGAGGGCGTCAAGCAGCGAGCCCCCGCCGCTGGATGAGGTGCCGCTGTTCGCGGCGGCCGAGGAGGCCCCCCCGTGCCGTGCGCGTTCGCGGCACCGCCGGGGACGTCACCCGAAGCCGTCGACTCGGCGAAGCTCGCCGCCTGAGACCCGCCGGCCCCGTGCTCTGGAGCTGAGCGATGGTGCCCGGTGGAAGTCCGGCCGCATTCGAGCCCGAGCCGCCGTGATTGCCGGACCCGTTGCCGCCGATGGGCTGATTGCCACAGGGGCCGGAACGGTTTCCCAATATCGTCGACCTCGGAATTGCCGCCGCCGTGGTGCGGATGGCGGGCTTGGCCGCAGCAGAAGCGGACACAAGGAGCGACGCCGCCAAGGCAACCCCCGTAAGCTTGGCAACGCCAGCTGGAAGGGTCATCGTGCGGCACTGTATCGAGAGTGGATCGTGCGTGCAGGGGTCCGTGAGTTGCCCGCTGCCCGGCGGTTGGGTCCTTGTCGGTTGTTAAGGTTCCCGGCGCTGAGGGCAGGGGAAGCGAACGATACTGGGCGGTCCCAATCATCGATTGGGCTCATCGTGCGGCGCTGGGCCGTCGATCCCGCGTACTCGCGGCCGCGCTCGCCGGCGCGCTGTTGGCCATCGCGCTTGGGGCGTCGTCGGCGAGCGCCCGGGGGTTGGTCACCGGTTTCTCGGACAACAGCATCTTCGATCCCAGTGCGCCGCCCAGTGTCAACCGGAACCTGTGGCTGGACCGCGCGGCCACCGCGCGCGCCGGGATCATCCGCATCAGCGTCGACTGGCGCAACATGGTTCGGCGCAAGCCGGCCAACCCGGCCAACCCGAACGACTCGGCGTACGGGTTCAAGCGGCTGGACGAGGCGATAGGGAGCGCGAAGGCGGCTGGTCTCGACGCCATGCTGACCGTCTATCGAGCGCCCGCTTGGGCCGAGGGAGCCGATCCCAAGCCCGGAACTCAGCCGGGCGCGTGGAAGCCGAATCCGGTCCAGTACGGCAAGTTCGGTCAGGCGCTCGCTCGGCGCGACTCCGGGAACTTCCACGGGCTTCCACGAGTCCGCTACTTCGAGGTGTGGACCGAGCCGAACCTGACCCAGTTCCTCGCCCCGCAGTGGGTGCGTAGGAAGCCGTTCGCGCCCATTCGCTACCGCCAGCTCCTCAACCGGTTCTACGCCGGAGTCCACGCGGCACAACCCGGCGCGACCGTCATCGCGGGAGCCACATCGCCGTTCGGAGACTCCCGCAAGCACCAGCGCTATCCGGATCATCCGCGGATGCGCCCGGTCGTCTTCCTGCGGACCGTCCTGTGCCTCAACTCCAAGCTGAAGCGGGCCAAGGGATGCAAGGCCAAGAGCCACCTGGACGTGGTCTCGGCCCACCCGCTCAACATCACGAACGGTCCGCACTACAGGCCCTACAGCAAGGACGACGTCCAGGTGGCGAACTTCAGCAGGGTGCGGAAGGTCTCGATGGCCGCCATGCGCGCCAAGACGGTTCGACCCGGCGGGCACAAATCACTCTGGGTGACCGAGTCCGGGATGGCATCAAGGCCTCCGAACCCCAGGGGCGCTCCCGTCCAAAAGCAGGCGAGATGGCTCGGGGAGGCGCTGTACCTGCTGTGGAAGCAGGGGGCGCGTGTCGTCGTGAACCTCAACATCCGCGACCCTGCGTACGATCCTGACCGCCCAGCCGCCGGACAGTTCTCCACGGGTCTTTACTTCCGCGACGGCAAGCAGAAGCTGGCCTTGCGAGCGTGGAGGTTCCCGTTCGTGACCCACCGCAAGTCGAAGCGACGGGTCAGCGCGTGGGGCAAGGCGCCCCAGTCCGGCAAGCTCCTGATACAGCAGAAGCGCCACCGCCACTGGCGCACGCGGAAGCGGATCACGGTCCACGCGGGCCAGGTCTTCAGGCCATCCTTCCGATTGAGGGGAAGAGCGACCCTACGTGCCGCGGTGGGGAAGACACAGAGCCTCAGCTGGCGTCAGTCCAAATAGCCTCGGGCCAGAGGCGGAGCGAGGGTCGGCACTCATCGGCCCTGAACCAAGCCCGAGGACGTTGCCATCGGGGTCGGTGACGGTGGCCACCAGGCGGCCGCCACCCTACGTCGCGCACGGGCTCCTTCACTGTGGCACCGGCAGCGGTCACCTGGGCCAGCTTCGCCTCGATGTGCGACCGGCCGTAAAGTCTTCCGGGGCTCCGCGGTAGAGCTCGTCCAGTCGCCGCTCGACCTTGTCATGGCTCTCGGCGATGCGCGAAGGGGCAGCACGTCGGCGGCCAGCCGCCCTTTCAGGCGGCCGGCGGCCGGCGGTCGCCGATCCAGTAGCGCGGGCCGGGCCCGCGGGCGGCGACGCGGTCGTCAGGGTTCGACCACTTGCAGCGCTCGAGCGAGAGGCAGCCGCAGCCGATGCACTCGGTGAGGCCGGACTTGAGGCGCTCGAGCTCGGCGATCCGATCGTCGATCCGGGTCGACCACTTGCTCGAGAGGCGCGACCAGTCGCGGCGGGTGGGGGCACGGTCGGGCGGCAGCTTGGCGAGCTCCTCGCCGATCTCCTCGAGGGTCAGGCCGACCCGCTGGGCGAAGACGATGAAGGCGATCCGGCGCAGGACGGCGCGCGGGAAGCGCCGGTGGCCCGGAGCCGGCGCGCTCGGGCGTGATCAGACCCTTGCTCCTCGTAGAAGCGCAGGGCGGAGGAGGCGACGCCGCTGCGCCGCGAGACCTCTCCGATCGTGAGCAGTTCGGCCATGCCATGCAAGGAAATCACAGATCGGGCTTGACTTCAAGTTCACTTGAACTTGTATTTTATGTTGCAGAGTCTTGAATTCGAGCCTTGGAAGGAGCAAGCGATGAGCCAGACCAAGACCGCCAGCGAGCAGATCACCGAGGAGGTCACCTCCTGGCCCGGGGTCACCGCCGGCTACGGCCGGCGCGGCGAGTGGGGCTTCAAGGTCGGTCCGCGCGAGGTCGGCCACCTCCACGGCGACCACGCGGCGCACTTCATGTTCTCCGGCGGGCTCGGCACGGAGCTCAAGGCCGCAGGGCCGCGTCGTCGACCACCCGGTCTTCCCCGGCAAGCCCGGCCCCTCCGCTCGCCGGATCGAGGGCGAGGACGACGTCCGCGAGGTGATCGAGCTGATGCGGCTGAACTACGACCGGATCGTCGAGCGCAACGGCCTTCCCGAGGACGCATCGTGAGCGGGCGCGAGGCGGCGCCGACAGCGATCGTCACCGGCGCCTCGCGCGGGCTCGGGTTCGAGCTGGCGAAGGCGCTTGCCGAGCGGGGCTGGCGGCTGGTGGTCGACGCGCGCGGCGCGGCTGCGCTCGAGGCCGCCGCCGATGAGCTGCGCCGGAGCAGGGCGAGGTGATCGCGCTGCCCGGCGACGTCGCCGACGAGCGCCACCGCCGCGACCTCGTCGCCGCCGCCGGCGAGCGGATCGACCTGCTCGTCAACAACGCCAGCGTCCTCGGCCCGAGCCCGCAGCCGGCGCTCGCCGACTACCCGCTCGCCGAGCTCGAGCGCGTCTACGCGGTGAACGTGCTCGCGCCGCTGGCGCTCGCGCAGCTCGCCCTCCCGCATCTGAGCGACGGCGCCGCGATCCTCAACGTCACCTCCGACGCCGGCGTCGAGGCGTACGAGGGCTGGGGCGGCTACGGCTCCTCGAAGGCGGCGCTCGAGCAGCTCACCGCGATCCTCGCCGCCGAGCACCCCGGCCTGCGCATCTACGCGGTCGACCCCGGCGACATGCGCACGCAGATGCACCAGGAGGCGTTCCCGGGCGAGGACATCTCCGACCGCCCGCCGCCGGCCGAGAGCGTCCCCGGCCTGCTCGAGGCTGATCGAGGGCGAGCTGCCGAGCGGCCGCTACCGGGCGGCCGATCTCGGCCGGCGCCAGCGCGCGATGAGCGCCCCGGCGTTCGCTGCTGCCCGAGGCGCTCGAGGCCCGCGAGCCGCCCGAGCGCCGCGGCATCGCCCGCGACGAGGTCCGGATGATGGTCGCCTACCGCGGCAGCGGCGAGATCGTCCACGCGCGCTTCCGCGATCTGCCGGAGTTCCTCGACCCCGGCGACCTGCTCGTCGTCAACAACTCCGCCACGCTGCCCGCCGCCGTCCCGGCCCGCCTCGCCGACGGCGACGCCGATCGAGCTCCGCTTTGCGACCGCGGCGCCCGGGATGCCCCGGCGACGAGTGGTGGGTCGTCGAGCTCCGCAGCCCCGACGGCGCCGAGCCCCTCGAGCGACCACGGCGCCCGTGAGCGCATCGAGCTTCCCGGCGGCGCCACGCGTCGACGATCGTCGCGCCCTACACCGGCGGCACCCGCCTCTGGCTCGCCTCGATTCGCGCTCGGCGAGCCCGTCGAGGACTATCTGCTGCGCTACGGCCACCCGATCCGCTACGCCTACGTCCCCGGCGAGTACCCGCTCGGCCGCCTACCAGACCGCCTTCGCGCTCGATCCCGGCAGCGCCGAGATGCCGAGCGCCGCCCGCCCGTTCACCCCGCGGCCTCGTCACCGCCCTCGTCGCCCGCGGAATCCAGATCGCCCCGATCACCCTCCACGCCGGCGTCTCCTCCCCCGAGCGCGACGAGCCCCCGACCGCCGAGCGATACGAGGTTCCCGCAGCCGACCGCCCGCCTCGTCAACGCCACCCGCGAGTGGGGCGGCCGCGTGATCGCCGTCGGAACCACGGTCGTCCGCGCCCTCGAGACCGTCGCGGACCGCGACGGCTCGGTCACCGCCGGCCGCGGCTGGACGAACGAGGTGATCACGCCCGAGCGTGGCCTCCGCGCCGTCGACGGCCTCCTCACCGGCTGGCACGAGCCCGAGGCCTCGCACCTCAGCCTGCTCGAGGCCGCGCTCGGCACGGAGTCCCTCGCGAGCCTCCTAGCGCCGCGGCCCGGAGCACGGCTACCTGTGGCACGAGTTCGGGGACAGCCAGCTGGTCCTGCCGTGAGCACGGGCGGCCGATCGCCGGGCTCATAACCCGGAGGTCGTGGGTTCAAATCCCACCCCCGCTACTCGGAGAAACCCCCTGGGTAGGGGCGTTACACTCGTTGAACACGCCGGGTGGGCCTCTTCCTCCCCTTCGCCCTCTGACTCCGGCTCAATTTGAGGGGTGGGAGAGAGGGATCGCGATGAGCGACCTATTGGAGCAGGAGCAGGCGGCCGATCAGGAGGAATCCCGCGTAGACAGGACCTCCGGCGAGATCGCCCAGTCCCTTGGAACGGTTTGGTGTCGATTCTCTGGGCAGCGACCGAAGTCCACCAGCGTCGAAATGCGGCAGAACTCCGTCAAATGCGTGATCGACGAGGGCACGCCACACACGGATGGGGACGAGGAAGGGTTTGACGGTCCCCGGCTGACGGCGGCCGGCCTCAAGCAGAGCGCGACGGCGGCGATCACGCGGATCACGGGACGGCGCGTCGTCGCCTTCATTCCCAAGCGCGACAAGCAGACCGAGACCTCCACACAGACGTTCCTGCTCGAACGCCCGCCGCGACGTTTCTGAGCATTTGACCCCTGGTCCCGTTGACGGCGGAGGCAGGGGTTTCGTGGTACCAGCCGTGGTACCGAACTGAGAGAAACCCAGCTGGTCTCAGAGTAGCTCATCGTGCCTCAGAGAGCGGGAGACGAGCCGACAACACGGCCCAAGGGCTTCTCATAACCCGGAGGTCGTGGGTTCAAATCCCACCCCCGCTACTGAGCGAAGCCCCTGCTAACGCGGGGTTCCGTGTTGTGAGGCCCGAAATCAGGGCTTTCTGTTAGTGGATTTGCCTAAATTCTGTTAGCAAACGGTAAGTTCCGCCAGTCGCCCTGCTAGGGTCCCGCGACCTTCTCGCTGAATCCTCGCTCATATCCGCGGGGATCGGGGGACCCAGATCCCACCCGGGGCGAATCGTGGCAAGCCGTCCGCGTAGCGCTTCCTTTCGGCGCGAGCCCGTCAGCTAACCCCGTAGGCGACCAAGAGAGGCATCGTGCAAGGAATCACTCATCCCGCTGGAGCGGGACGCAGGGCCAAAACCGAGACCCCACCCGGCGCCAGGCGGCGATCGTGAGCAAGTCATCGCTGGGGGCCGTGTTCGCTGTGCTCGCACTTGCTCTCGCCGGCTGCACCAAGGTTCAAAGCGATCCCGTGGCGAATTCAGATCCGCTCTCGGAGTGGCGCGGGGTCTCGGACGCTTACGACGCGGGGACCAAGTACAAGGCCGGGGAGGATCCCCTGATCTCCTTTCACGCCACCGGCGGGGATCCGCACGCGGACTTCAACGGAAACGTCCACCCCGGTTACCGGACCTTGGCGATCAAGGAGACGAAGTTGTCGGCGACGCAGAGCCTGCCACGCTGGAGCCTCAACGTTCGCTCGACCGCAGGCTTCCCGACCTCCGGCCACCTCTGGATTCAGAAGGGCACGTCGTACACACAGGTGACCTATACCGGCAAGAGGGCGGAGCGCTTCGTCGGGGTAAGGGGGGGTAGCGGTACGCCTCGTTCAGGCTCGCGCGTGGTGTCTCAGAGCGAATGGGACTTCTACAACCAGCGAGACTCGACACGAACGCAGCTCATAAACCAGTCATGCAGCAACACCTTCTACTGCTACAGGGCCGGCACGAGACGCCTCACCTGCATGGGTATTCGCCTGCAAACCGGCACGCCGCTGCCGTACGGCGTCGGTTCGGGAGGCGGCAATACCAAGTACTCGCAGGTGTGGCAGATCAAGACCCACGGGAGTCCAATCCTCGCCATGTACGAAGGTCGGGATGGACTGAAGCTCGTGAACAACTACAACGACGGCCAGCGCATCAAGGAGTACTTCTTCCGGGACGTGCCGCGCGGCAAATGGCTACGGCTCTGTATCGACGTCCGATTTGACAGCGATCCGACGAAGGGCACGTTCCGGCTCTGGGGCGATATCAACGGCGACAGCAACTACAGGCGGTACCGTCCCCTAACGGACGAGAGCACCGCGTCGACGCTCAACGAGGGCGACACCTACGCCATGCTCTCGATCGGCCCTTACAACCACGCCACCCTGCCCTCGGTGAGGCGCGACTACGCGAACATCGAGGTCCTCGAGCCCTAGGCGGCGCGGTTCAGGGCCTGACTGGCGCAAACTGACGCATCCCAGCCGGCCAGCGCTGCGCCATCCTCCGGCCGGCGTTCGGCGGGCGGAGCCCCCTCGCTCATGGCCGCGCAAGGGGCGCCGGGGGTTCACAAGCTGCACCGGTGATGCTCGCGGCCGGGTATGGCTCCAGAGCAAGCGGGATGCCATCTCGCTCGAGGAGCTTGCCTACATCCTTGAACTATCCGAGGCATCCGTTCGGAGGCTGCTGCCTGAGGGAGTGGCGTTCCGCCGTCATGACCAAGCGTCTTGCAGCACCCGAATGGCGTTTGTTGAGGTGATGCGCTCGGCGTTCTCACGGTAGTGGTCCCGCAGCTTCTTTTCCAGATCCCCGAGCTCCGCGGCGTTGTCTACTCCAGTCATCGTGGGCTTGATGAAGCCGTCGAGATCGCTGCCGATCGCGATGTGGTCGTAGCCGCCGGTGATCTTGCGGATGCGGTCGATGTGTTGGCAGATGACGTCGAACGACTCGTCCAGGCATGAGGTCTCGGTATCGCGAATGCCGTCGTTGAGCTGATGCTGCGCCATGATGAGACCAACGACTCCATTTCGATCGGCGATCCGCTCGATCGTTGGTCTGTCCAGCATGTATTCGAGGGTGCCGAAGCGGTAGCCGGCATGGGTGGCGATCACGGGCATGTCGGAGTCCTTCAGTACCTCGAAGGTCTCGTCGACTGCGTCCGCACGCATGTGAGAGATGTCGACGAGGATGCCCTCCTCGGCCATCGTCTCGACGGCGGCTCTACCTAACGACCCCAGTCCCTCGCCCTTCGGCTGGCAGAAGATCCGCTGGTAGTCGCGGTCCTTCACGTCTGGGAAAGCACATACGTTGGTTGCGACCTGGCGCCAGAACAGGTGAGCCAGCGTGATGTAGGCGACCCCAGCACGCCGCAGGCGGCGCACGTTCTTTTTGACCTGGCGCTCTGTGCTGCCTAGATGGAAACCGCCCTCCACGCAATGGGCGATGGCGACGGCATTGCCCTTCAGTGCCTTCTGGAGTCCGGCGGCGTCACGGACGACAGTCGCTTCGGAGTCCGGATAGCTCTTGAGCTCACCCTCCACCAGCTTTAGCTGCCCCATCAGCTGCGTGAAGTACTCCGGTTGGGGCCGTGCGCCGTGAAGGTGGAAGAGGTCCCATTCTGCCTCGGCGACATACAGCACCGAGAACGCGAGCCGCACGTTGCCCTTCTGCATCAGCTCCATATTTACTCGCGGGCCCGAGCCGGGGGTCTCATCGCTCTTGAACCGGCGGATTGTCCGCAACAAAAGGAGCCGCGCCTTGTCGATCAGGGGACGGCGCCTTAGCCGCCGCAACCATCGAGCCTGCGCGTCGGGGTCTTCCGTGACCACCCGCATCGGGTAGTGAAGGTGCATGTCGGCGATCATCTGTGGGCGAGCCTATCCGCGCTCGGGCCACTACGCAAGCGGACCTGGGCGAGATCGGTTGCCCGCTCCGAGTGCTGCACAGCCACACGACCACCATCGCCGTGAGGAGAGGTGCTACTCCGACAACCCGACGGCTTCGAGAGCCTCCTCCCGGTCGGCGGTTATGCCGATGCGCCTGACCTTACCCTCCTCGACGGTGACGACGGCATAAGCGGTCAGGCTCACTTGGAGGCCACTGCGCCGACCCTGCCCCAGGGTGCCGGTCACGCACACGAACCGGCCTCGTCCCGCACCGATGAATTCTCGTGGCTCCAACTGGAAGTCCCCGAAGGACTCCCAGAGGTTCATGGTCCATTGCAGGGCTCCCGGGTGCCCAACGTGCCAGGTCGCGCCCGGAATGCCGGGATAGTCTTGGAGTTCGACGTCCTCGTGGAGATATCGGAACGGCTCGGCCTCAAATGGGTCAGCGAGCTGGCTCTTTTCGAGACCGTTGAAAGCGTCGCACAGCTCGCGGAAGATTCGACAATCCTCGTCCTCCACGGACATCGTTGAAGTATCCCGCCTCGACGCGTCTTGCTCAAGATGGGGGTAGGTTCGCCTCGATGCCCACTCACGCGGCATTCCTGCGCGGGATCAACCTCGGCAGCCGCCGGCGGATCAGCAGCGGCGAGCTACGGCTGCGCTTTGAGGAGATGGGCTATGACGAGGTGGCGACCTTTCGCACCAGCGGCAACGTGGTCTTCACCGCCCCGGGCGCGGCGGCCGCGGAGACGACGGCGCGGATCGAACGCGGCCTTCGCGACGCGCTCGGCTACGAGGTCGCGATCTTCCTGCGCACCGCGAGCGAGCTTTTGGAGCTGGCCGGGGCGGAGCCCTTCGAGGCGCGGCTGGTCTCCGCCTCCAAGGGCAAGCTGCAGGTGTCGCTACTCAGGCGGGCCGCGTCCGCGAACGCCCGCAACACGGTGCTGAAGCTGGCCAGCGACGATGACCGGCTCTCGTTTGCGCGCCGGGAACTGTTCTGGCTGCCGAGCGGCGGCACGCGCGACTCGGCACTAGACATGGCGACGATCGAGAAGCTGGTCGGCCCGACGACGATGCGCACCAAGGGCACCATCGAGGGCCTGGCGGCGAAGCACTTCGGCTGACGAATGATCTCGAGGTCGTCCACCGTCGGTCGGCGACCGTATCCAAGGTCGTAGAGTCCGCAACCCATGCCGAGACAGCAGGGCGCAGATGGCGACCGGTGAACAGGCGACCGCGGAGCGGTCCACCACCACCGCTGTGGCTGCCGCCGACGGCGTCCTGCTCAACCCCCACACCTTCGAGGGGGCCGATCTCGACCCCGAGGCGCGGCGGCTGATGCTGGCGACGATCGAGTTCTTCGAGTCGCGCGGCAAGGAGGTGCTCAAGGAGCACGACCGCGACCTGGTCTGGTACGCCGACTTCCTCGAGTTCGTCAAGCGCGAGCGGGTCTTCGCCACCCTGCTGACGCCGGCCGCCGAGGCGGGCGAGGATCGCGAGAAGCGCTGGGACACGACGCAGGATCTGCGCCTTCAACGAGATCACCGCCTTCTACGGGCTCGCCTACTGGTACACGTGGCAGGTCTCGATCCTCGGCCTCGGGCCGATCTGGCAGAGCGAGAACGAGGCCGCGAAGCGACGGGCGGCGGAGCTGCTCGCAGACGGCGCGATCTTCGCCTTCGGGCTCTCCGAGAAGGACCACGGCGCCGACATCTACTCGACCGACATGGTGCTGACGCCGGATGGCGACGGGCTTCCGCGCCAACGGCGGCAAGTACTACATCGGCAACGGCAACCTGGCCGGGATGGTCTCGGTCTTCGGCCGGCGCGCCGACGTCGAGGGCCCCGAGGGCTACGTGTTCTTCGCCGCCGACAGCCAGCACCCCGCCTACGAGCTGGTGAAGAACGTCGTCAACTCGCAGTCGTACGTCAGCCAGTTCGAGCTCGACGACTACCCGGTGCGCCCCGAGGACGTCCTGCACACCGGCCCGGCGGCCTTCGACGCCGCCCTGAACACGGTCAACGTCGGCAAGTTCAACCTCGGCTTCGCCTCGATCGGGATCTGCGAGCACGCCTTCTACGAGGCGATCACCCACGCCGACGCGCGGGTCCTCTACGGCATGCGGGTGACCGACTTCCCGCACGTGCGCCAGGCGTTCACCGACGCCTACGCGCGCCTGGTGGCGATGAAGCTGTTCGGCGAGCGGGCGATCGACTACATGCGGGCTGCCGGCCCCGAGGACCGGCGCTACCTGCTCTACAACCCGATCACGAAGATGAAGGTGACGACCGAGGGCGAGCGGGTGATCGACCTGCTCTGGGACGTGATCGCCGCCAAGGGGTTCGAGAAGGACATGTACTTCGAGATGGCGGCGCGCGACATCCGCGCCCTGCCGAAGCTCGAGGGCACCGTGCACGTGAACATGGCGCTGGTCCTGAAGTTCATGGCCAACTACCTGTTCAACCCCGCCGAGTACGAGCCGGTGCCGACGCGAAACGACCCCGGCGACGACGAGTTCCTCTTCCGCCAGGGCCCGGCCCGGGGGCTGGGCAAGATCCGCTTCCACGACTGGCAGCCGGCCTACGAGGGGTTCGCCCACGTTCCGAACGTGGCCCGCTTCCTCGAGCAGGCCGAGGGGCTGCGAACGCTGCTGACGACCGCCCCGCCCGACGAGGAGCAGCAGAAGGACCTCGACTTCCTGCTCACCCTCGGCGAGCTGTTCACGCTGATCGTCTACGGGCAGCTGATCCTCGAGCAGGCCGCGCTCCGGGAGCTGGCGGAGGACACCGTCGATCAGATCTTCGACGTCTTCGTCCGCGACTTCTCCGCGTACGCGGTCGAGCTGCACGGCAAGGCGTCCTCGACCGACGCCCAGCAGGACTGGGCGCTGGGGCAGATCCGCAAGCCGGTCGTCGACGAGGACCGCTTCGCCAGCGTCTGGTCGAAGGTCCGGGAGCTGGCCGGCGCCTACGAGATGCGGTCCTGAGCGGCTACCGGCAGTAGGCGATCGCCTTGATCCGGCCTCATCAAGGCCCGCCCGGGGGAAGGCCGACGCCGGTGCTCCCGTGAGGCTCGCTCGACCGCTCGTGGCCATGGGGGTGGGTTTGGCGCTGGCCGACGCGTCCGTGGTGACCCTGGCTTTGCCCAACCTGATCGTGGAGCTCGAGACCACGGTTGAGGGCGTTGCCGCGGTGCTCGGCGTCTACGCGGTTGTGCTCGCCGCCGCGCTGATTCCCGCCGAGCGGCTGCGGCGACAGGTGGGCTCCAGGCTGCTTGGCGCCGGGGGCTTCCTGGTCTTTGCAGCGGCCGGGGTGGGATGCGGTCTCGTCGACTCGCTGGCCGGGCTGCTCTTCTTCCGCGGGTTGCAGGCGCTCGGTGCGGCGGCTGGGCTGGTCTGCGGCTTCGTCTTCCTAACTACCGGCGAGCGCGGCCGGGAGCGGCTGTGGACCTCCGCCGCCGTGCTCGGCGCCGCCGCCGGGCCGGCGCTCGGCGGGGTTCTCACCGAGCTGTTTGACTGGCGCGCGATCTTCCTCGTGCAGGCCCCTGTCGGCGCGCTCTCCGCGGCGGCCTTCCTGGGTTCCCGGGGCGCGCCGTTGGTGGCGGAATCGCCATCTCCAGCAAGCCGGGAGGCGAGCCCGCCAGTGCTCCAACCTATTCAGCTGGGCCCGGCCGTTGCCCTGGCCCTGGTCTCGGCCGCGCTCAGCGCCGTCCTGTTCCTGCTGGTTCTGCTGCTCGTATCCGGGTGGTCGCTGTCAGCCTTCGAGGCCGCCCTCGTGGTGGCGATCGTGCCGGTCGCGGCGTTGATCGGGATGCGGATTCGTGGCGACTCGAGGCTTCGAGCGAGCGCGGGCTGCGCCCTGGTGGGCGCCGGAGTCCTCGCGCTCGCCTTTCTGCCATCGGCATCGGTCGCGTGGGTCGTGCTCCCGCAGGTGATGGCGGGTCTTGGCATGGGGCTCGCTCTCACTTCGCTCGTCGGCCCCCTCCTTCCCGAGCAGACACCGGCGCAGACGGCCACTCTGCTCGCCATCCGTCACGGTGGGATCACGCTCGCGCTCCTGCTGTTGGCGCCGATCACCGCAGCGAAGCTCAATGACTCCGTGATCGACACCCGTGAGCGCGGCGCGGCGCTCGTCCTCGACGCCCGACTCCCACCGCTCGACAAGATCGAACTGGCGAGCGTCGTGACCGCGGACCTCGACCCGGTTGATCCGCGCGAGACGCTTCGCCGCTCGCTCGACCAGGGGGCGGCGAGCGTGGGCGACGACCCGGAGGGCGCAGCCGCCTATGCCGATCTGGCGCGTCGCGCCGACGAGACTCTGGTCGCCGGCATCAACGAGGCCTTCGCACCCGCCTTCCTGGTCACCGGAGCGCTCGCCCTGCTCGGTGGCCTCGTCGTGCTGCCGGGCAGCAGCGCGCGAGTGACCCGCCTGTCGGTCGGCATTGCTGCTGCGGCCTTGGCGCTGTCCGGAGCTCAGGCAATCGCAGCGGCTTCGGCCGAGCCCGCCCCCGTTGAAATCGCCGATCCCTGCCAGGAGCGCGATCTGCCCCAGACGGGAGGGATCGGTGGCATCGTCCAGGACGTCGCGCTCGTTGGACTCGACCGCGCAGCGTGCGAGTTCGGTTCCTCAAGGGAGGAGCTCGCGATCGCGCTGGTTGACGACGACGCGGCCAAGAGGTACCAGGAGGAGCACGGAGTCGATCCGCGCTCGGTGGGGGACCTTGCCCGGGGCGCATTGGGGTTCTAACCCGGACCTGCCCTCGTGCGCTCCGAGCTTGGCTAACCTGCGTCGCGAATGACTGCCGCTGACCAGCCTGTTCTGATCGCTTACGACGGCTCGGATGCGGCGCGCCGGGCGGTTCGCGAGGCGGCCAACCTATTCGGCTCGCGCCAGGTGTTGGTGGTGACGGTGTGGGAGCCCGGCCTGGCGTACGAGACTGCAATGCCGGCTGGTCTGGAGATGGAGCCGGTTCCGGTAGACGTCGAAGGGGCGCGCGAGCTCGAGGAGGAGCTCCATCAGCGCGCCCGTCGCACCGCACACGATGGAGCTGAACTGGCTCGGTCGATCGGGCTCCAAGCCAAGGGACTCGCGGTCGCGGACGAGGTCCACGTGGCGGACGCCATCGTCGGGCTCGCTCGCGAGAAAGGGGTGGCCGCGATAGTCATCGGTTCGCGAGGGCTGACGGGGCTCCGGGCAAGGCTGGAGGGAAGCACGTCGAAGGCGGTTCTCAAGGACGCCCCGTGTCCGGTCGTCGTCGTTCACGACGACTAAGTCGCGCGGGTGGCCTCGAACGTCTGCCCGGTGGCCCGCAGGCGATCGGCCAGGTGGAGGCCGATTCCGGTTGCCGGGGTGAGCACACCGGCCCGGTCGGGCAGCTTGTCGCCGTCGAGCCCGAGCGCCAGGCCGCTCTCGCCGAGCATCACCCGGGTCGCCCCGTAGCCCGGGTCGCCCTGCGCTTCGACCCGGCAGACCCAGCGCTCGTCGGCCGGGGTACGCGCGTGGATCTCGATCACGAAGAATCCCTTCCGCACGAGCTCCTCCTTCGGCCCCTCGCCCGGTTCCGGGAGCAGGCGATCGAGCACGAATCGCGACGGAGGCAGGGCGAGCCCGGCGGTGAGCGCGGCCATGCCGCCTCCAAGGCCGAGCGCCTTCGCCCGACCCGTGAGCCCGGGACCGAACTCCATCACCTCGCGGTAGCGGAACCGCCGCCCATAAGCCCAGCCCTGGAGCGCGTTCGAGCGCCGCACGACCCGGGTGTTGAGCGGCGCCATCACGAACATGCCGAACCAGGTGCCGAGCTCCTCGGAGTACTCGGCGCCGCGCAGATCGGACTCGTCGCCGAGCTCTGGCTCGGCGTCGCGGTCAGGCGAGAGCGCGTGCGGATCGCCGATCACCTTGACCAGCGAGCGGTCCCGCTTCACGTCGTCGACCGTCCCCTTCAGCGAGGCGACCGTGCCGCCGCTGATCCCGCCCCGGACCCGGCGCAGGACGAGCGTGGTGTCGGTCAGCTCGCCGGCCGCCTCGTGGAGGAGGAGGACCCCGATGTCCGAGGGGATCGAGTCGAAGCCGCAGCTGTGGACGATGCGCGCGCCGCTCTCCTTCGCCGGCGCGTCGAACCGCTGGATCGTCTCCCGCATGAACAGCGTCTCGCCGGTGAGGTCGGCGTAGTGGGTGCCGGCCGCGGCGCACGCCTCGACCAGCGGCATGCCGTAGCGGCGGTACGGGCCGACGGTGGTCGCGACCGCGGTCGTCCGCGCCGCGAGCTCGGCCAGTGCGGCGCTGTCCTCCGAGTCGGCGACGATCAGCGGCCAATCCGCGGCCCGGTCGCCGAGCTCCTCGCGTACGCGCTCCAGCTTCTCCTGCGAACGACCGGCGAGCCCGATGCGCGCCCCCTCGGGCGCGGCGGCCGCCAGATACTCCGCCGTGAGCTTGCCGACGAACCCGGTCGCTCCGAAGAGGACGAGATCGAGGTCGCGCACCCGCGGGACCTTAACGATCGCGCTGCTCGCGCTGGTGAAGGCGTTCGGCGGCGCGCTGCTTGGCGTTCGACGGCACCCACTTGGAGAGCTGCGAGCGGTGTCCGGCCACCCATCGATACGCGCGGTCGGTGAGTCCGGGAAATCGCGCGAAGCCGGCTGCCGGGAGCCGACCACCGGGCAACAGCCTCAGCAGCGGTGCCAGTGCCACGCCTCCCGAGCGCCTCTCGCCGCTGGGAGAGATCAGGTGCCAGGAGGCCATTCGCTCGGCGGGCGCGAGCTCTCGGACCAGGTTGTCGGCCTCGGCTCGCTGGAGCGCGATCGGGTGCAAGCGAGCCGCGCGATCCCACCTCAGCAGGCAGGACAACAGCCACATGCAGAAGCCGCATTCCGCGTCGTAAAGAACTGCCCAGCGGCGTTCGCTGAGCAGGCCGGAAGGGCGCTCACCTGCGTGAGCGTCGTCCGTCACGTGGGTGAGGCATGCGCCGTTGTCGGATCGCCGGCGAGCGCCCGCCACTCCCGCCCCAGCTCTCGGATCGCCGGCGGGTACACGATCAGGTGCCGGAACGGCCTGATCGCGGCCATGTAGCCGGTCCCAAACAGACCGTTTGGCTTCACCAGGACGGCCATCTGGCCGCGGTATCCGCCCGTCTGGTCCGGGACCCAGCCGAGGTGCATCACCCCGTGCATGGTCCGGTTGGCGACCTCCGCTGCCCACTCGTCCTCGAGCAGGTACAGCGGGGTGAAGGGAAGCGAATCGAAGTCCGGGCCGGATGGTGCTTCGCGCAGATCCACCGGCAATCGGTCGCGGAGCGTCGGCACCCCGGAGCCGGCGCCGGCGTCGGGGCCGTCCCAACCGAGAAGCGCCCCGACCTTCCACCGGATCGCGAACAGCGTGCGGACGGGGGCGGAGGAGCTTTTCGACGGGTCGAGCGAGGCAGCCAGCTGTACCAGCCGAGGAAAGTCGTCCGGGCCGCCCGCTGTCGGCAGCGCCCACACATCCTCGAGGCGGAAGTCGCGGGTGAGCTCGTGGATCCGCCAGGGCCGGGAGCTGTGCGCGCTGTTCGGGAGTCTCATTGCGGACCTCCTTCCATACGGTAGCGAATCTATACGGTAGTGTATAGAACACTCCAGGCTCGGCAAAGGGAGATGCGGATGCGACCACCTTCCACGAGAACCGTCGGCGTCGTCGTCGCGGCCACGATCGCGCTGACCGCCTTCCACTTCACCGACAACATCGTCAACGTCGACACCTATCCACGCCAGGACTGGCTCTCGGGATCGTTGATCCAGATCGCAGGCTTGATCTTCTGGCCGGTGTTCGCCCTGGTCGGCGTGGCCGCCTATCTCAACTACCGGCGCGGCCGATTTCCCCTCGCGAACTGGCTCCTGATCGCGTTCTCCTACCTCGGGCTGGTCAGCCTCGGCCACTTCACGGCGGGTTCGCCCGGCGAGCTGACCACCCGGGGACTGATCTCGGTGCTGATCGACGCCGCTGCCGGCTTCACAGTTCTCGGAGTGGCGCTGTGGTCGATGCTGGCGCGCCGGAGGGGATCACCGGCGACGTCGTGAGCGGCGGGCTGGCCGGTCAGTTGACCATCTGCAGCGGTTTCAATTCGGCGCGATACGCGATAGAGAGAGACGATGGCCCTCACCCGCACGCCCCGCACCAGCTGGATCGATGAGGGACTGCGGGCCCTTGCCGCCGGCGGCCCGGACGCCGTCCGGATCGAGCCCCTGGCGCGGGCGCTCGGCGTCAGCAAGGGCGGCTTCTACTGGCACTTCGACGACCGGCGCGCGCTGCTCGAGGAGATGCTCGACACGTGGGAGCGGCTGAGCGTCGATGAGGTGATCGAGCGGGTCGAGGGCGAGGGTGGGGACGCCAGAGCCAGGCTGCGGCGGCTGTCCGCGCTCGCCTCCTCGCGGGATGAGCTGCTGAGGATCGACCTCGCAGTCCGCGACTGGTCCCGACGGGATAAGACCGTCGCCAAGCGCCTCCGGCGCGTCGACAACCGGCGCATGGCCTACATGCGCTCGCTGTTCGGTGCCTTCTGCCCCGACGAGGACGACGTCGAGGCCCGCTGCATGTTCGCCTTCTCGCTGTGGATCGGCAACCACTTCATCGCCTCCGATCACGGCGGGCGCAGCAGGGCGGAGGTGCTCGAGTTGGCCTTCAGGCGGCTCCTGGACGCTTGATTCTTCACGAGGCCATCGGCCAGGACGACCCGGCCGCTTCCCTCGTTCAGCTCAGTCGGGGTACTCGTCCTTGCGGAAGTCGCTGGGCTCGTCCGGAGGCGCCTTCGGCGTCCGGTCCAGCAGGAAGGAGGTGTAGGGGGCGACGAACGGATCGGGCGCCATCACCGTGTAGGTGTGGTAAACGACGCCGTCCTCGAGCGCGAAGGCGATCCAACCGGGGCCTTCGCGCAGGCCGTCCTTGAGCTCCGCTCCGACCTGCTCCGACCAGCGCCGGAGCCAATCGGGCGGGTTGTCGATCATCTCCTTCACCTCGGGGATCTGCTGCGCCTGCTCCTCGGTGAGCGCGAGCCCGAAGTCCCAGGGGAAATCCGTTTCGTAGGTCGATACGTACGGGAACTTCCAGCCCATTCGCTCCTTGTACGGCGGTCAGCCACTCGATCGGCGCCCGCGAGAAGCAGAGCAGGGTCACGTCGCGGTGGTTGAGATGGATCTCGGAGCCCTCGAGACCGTCCGCCAAGCCCGTGCAACCGGGGCAGGCGCCGACGGTGTAGTCGGGCCCGTACATGACGTTGTAGGCGAGGAGCTGCGAGCGGCCGTCGAAGAGCTCCGCCAGCGTCTTCTTTCCGTCCTGGGTGTCGAACTCGTACTCCTTCTCCACCGGCACCCAGGGGAGCTCCCGCCGCTTCTTCCTGATCTCCTCGTTTCGCTCCGCCTGCTCGCTCTCGAGCTTCGCGAGCTCCTCGCGGGCCGCCTGCCACTCCTCGCGGGTTCCGGTCTTGTGCTCCGTTGCCTCTTGTGCGTTTGCCATCTCGCTTCTCCTCTCGCTTCCGGCCTGTTCCTAAGACTGCGGGTATCGCAGAAACTCATCGTACGAGCGTCGTCCGCTCAGTTTCGGCGCTCGGCGCGGTCTAACCAGCGAAAGGAGCGATGAGAATGTTGAAGAGCGGAAGGGTCGCGACGCGGCTTCCGGCACAGAAACTGGAGCGGGCGAAGGGGTTCTATGCAGAGAAACTCGGCCTCGAGCCGGACGAGGAGCGGGAGGGCGGTTTGCGTTACGTCTGCGCCGCCGGCGAGTTCGCCCTCTTCGAATCGGCGGGCACGGCTTCCGGCGATCACACGCAGATGGGCTGGGAGGTAGAGGACATCGAGGCGACGGTCAGCGACCTACGCGCCCGCGGGGTGGTATTCGAGGAGTACGACCTCCCTGGCCTGAAGACGGTCGACGGGATCGCGGATATCGAGGGTGACTACCCCAGCAAGGGCAGCGGCGAGCGCGGCGCTTGGTTCCGAGACAGCGAGGGCAACATGCTCGGGATCGGCCAGCCGGTTCGTGACTGACGGGGCGTTGCCCACTCTTGGTTTCGCGATGATTGGCCGTGGGTGGCGCGGCGGCCTTCTCGGCGAGGGCGATGAGTCCGGCCGCGGGCGCCGGTCTTATTGGTCAATACGAGCAACTGCAGCGAAGGAGACACGACAGATGGCAGCGCGAATCGTTGTGACGGAATTCGTCTCGCTCGACGGCGTGATGGAGGCGCCGGGGGGCGAGCCGGACTTCAAGTACCCGGGTTGGAGCTTCGAGTTCGACCGCGGTGAGGACGGGAACCAGTTCAAGCTGGACGAGACGAGGCAGGCAGATGCCCTGCTGATCGGGCGGCGCACCTACGAGAGCTTCGCGGGGGCCTGGCCTGAGCGGGAAGGCGAGTTCGCCGACAAGTTCAACTCGATGCCGAAGTTCGTCGTCTCGACGACGCTCAAGGACCCAGAGTGGAACAACACCACGGTCCTCGATAGCGGGGACGCCACGGCCCAAGTGCGAAAGCTCAAGGACGAGTTCGACGGCGAACTGCAGGTGCCGGGAAGCCACAAGCTCGTCCAGGAGCTGATCGCAAGCGACCTCGTCGACCAGATCAACCTGATGATCTTCCCGGTGATTCTCGGGACGGGCAAGAAGGCCTTCGAGGAGAACCCCGAGCGACGCAGCCTGCGGCTGACGGAGTCGAAGGTCGTCGGCGATGGCGTCGCCGTGATGATCTACGAGCGGGCCGCCTGAGCGTCGATCCGCGCCTCAGCTCAGCCGGCGCTCGAAGGCGAGCTCGAGCCGCTCGTCGCGGCCCTCGGGGTCATGCGGGACCTTCTCCAGCTTCATGCTCGCTCGGCGTCCGTCCAGCTTCAGCGTCGCCACCTGGTTGTCGAAGCAAGGGCCCTCGGAAAGCCGCCAGCGGATGCCGGGGTCCTCGACGCCGGCGGCGGCGGCAAGGAGGCGGGTGAGGGCGGCGGCGGGCCTCGAGCGGGCAACCTCGATCATGCGCCGCTCGCGCCTGTCGAGCGCATTGCGGTAAGGGGAGCACACGCCCTGGTAGACCGTGCTCCGCACCCCGGCGTCGCGGGGAAACGCCACCTCGGCCAGGTAGGCGTGATGGACGTCGCCCGAGAGCATGCCGATCGTCGCCGGCGGCTCCCCGTGCTCGCCGGCGCCGAGCTCGCGGACCAGCTGGGCGAGCCGTCTGAACGACGTCTGGAAGGCCGCCCAGTGGTCGAAGTCGAGCGTTCGGCGCAGGCGCTCCGAGAGGCGAGCGGCCAGGCCGCCCCAGCGTCCCGCGCATACCTGCTCGTTCCAGGCCTCGAGGTTGTGGAAGGTCGGGACGAGTAGCCAGGGGTCCGAGGTGCCGTAGACCAGGTGGTCGAACTCACCCTGCTCGGTAGAGCGCTCGACGACCCACTCCCACTCGTCGTCGTCGACGATCTTGCGCTGCCCCTCGTCGAGGCAGCGACCGGTGCGCACGTCCAGCACGATCAGCCGTGTCGTGCCGAGGTCGCGGTAGAAGCTCCAGCGCTTGCCCTCGCGCTCCTGGTCGTCCTTGGCCAAGAAGGCGCGCAGCTCGGGGCCCGCGTCGTCGGCGGCCTGGACGCGATGCCAGAGCGGGCGCTCGGCAAGCTCGCGCGGCGAGAGGTTGCCGACGAACTGGTAGAGCCAGTAGGCCATCATCCCGCCGACCATCCGCTCGTGCCACCACGGCAGGCGCTCCATCTCCTCACACCACGCTCGCGAGATGTTCCAGTCGTCGTGCATGTCGTGGTCGTCGATCACCATCGAGGTCGACACCGTGGAGAGCAGCCAGCGGACCACGGGATCGCTCCAGGCCTCCCGGTAGAGGCGCGTGAACTCCTCGAAATCGGCGACCTCGTCTGGGGGCGCGTCGCGTGGGCGGTCATCGCGCTCGTGGATGAACTCGAGGGTCCGTGGCGAGACCTGGTCGGCGTAGACCTGATCGCCGCAGAGGAAGAGCAGGTCTGGGTAGCTCGGCGCGTCCGCCTCGAGCAGGGATCGGGCGAGGGCGTGCAGGGCGTCGAATCCCCGCCCCTTCTCCTCGTCGCACTCCTTGGGCAGGGTGTGGGGGGGCTCGTGCGGCAGCGAGAGTCGGCAGGAGCCGAACACGAGCTCGATCTGCTCCTGTTCGCTGAAGGTGCGCAAGACGCTCGGAGGGAAGCTCGAGTCCGGCGGCGGCCAGGCCCGCTCGCCGTCGAGCGCGACCTCGTACTCCTCGCTCGAGCCGGGCTCGAGGCCCTCGATCACGACCAGGGCGTAGTGGTGGCCCTCGACACGGAACGTCCGCGCACTGCGACCCAGGACCTCCACCTCGCAAGGCCCGTCGGTCTCCACCCAGATCGTCGCCTCGGTACGGCCCACGTAGCGCAGCAGCGGTCCCAGCACCAGGCCGGCCATCGGCGACATGCTATCCGCGACCTCCGGGTTATGAGACGCCCAGGGGCCCTAGAAGGGGCGGGTGAACACGTCCGCTCCGAACCTTCGGGGGTTGGGCGAGGCCGCGTAGCCCAGGTACGGGAGGCCGAACAGGTGCTCGAGCGTCCGCAGCGTCGAAAAGTGGTTGTAGGCCTGGGTCGTCACGGTTCCGGGGCGGATGAAGGGCGACAGCGCGACCGCTGCCACGCGACCGCCGCCGCGCCCCTGAACGGGACCGCCGTTGTTCGGCGTGTTCGGGAATTGGGCTTGGTTGCAGCAGGCGCGGGCGTCGGCCGTGCCGCCCTGGGCCTCGGCCTCGTCGAAGGTCACGAGCAAGAGGCCGTCGTGCTTGAACGCGTTGGAGTTGATGATCTGCGGCACCCACTTGCGCAGCCAGGCGTCAGCGCTGACCAGCCCGCCCGGCTCGTCGTTCACACACGGCTCGTCGTGGCCGTCGTGGCAGAGGTTCGGGCTGATGAAGCTGAGGTTAGCCGTGTGCCCCTTCGCGAGGTCGCCGGGCAGCCGGCTCAGCGGGACGACCCTTGCGGCGCAGGCGGGGGTGTCGATGATCGAGTGGAAGTAGACGAACGGGTTGTGGCGCGTCGCGTACTGGTCGCCCACCTCTGGGTTCTGGGTGTTGTCGGGGGAGCCGATCGGGGGGTGTCCGCAGGTCGCGCTTTCGCGCGCCGGATGGTTGCCCATGTCCTCCATGTAGCCCTTCCAGCCGAGGCCATGTGCTGTGAACTGGTTCGCGATCGTCTGCACCGACGAGGGATAGACGCAACCCTGGCCGAGCGCCTGGCCGTTGGCACCGGTGCCCGTGGACACGAAGTCGTTGAATACCTGGCAGTCGGCCTGCGTCTGCGGGTTCGAACCCTGACCGCTGACCAAGGCGATGTAGTTGCCGAGGCTCAGGTGGGTGACGCCGTAATAGTTGGGCAGGAAGGCGCCCTTGCTCCGCAACGTCTTCGAGAGGTAGGGCGCGGGCGAGTCCGCAGCGAAGGTGCTTGCGGCGTTCTCGTTCTCGAGGATCACGATGAAGACGTGACGAACAGGTGGGCTCGCGAGGCTCGCGGCGGTTCCACCCGGTGCTGCGAACGCGAGCAGGACAAAAAGGGCGCCAAGCACCGGTCGCAGCGTTCGTGGCATCGGGGGCATCACTCTCCAGGTTCGTCAGAACATGAGGACGACGGCAGACTCATAGCGGCTCTCACACCCGCCGGAGTTATATCCGCGCGAGTCTAGTTGTCGTGTGAAGAGGTGGTGTCAATCCCCCACAATCAGGGCCAACCGAAGGACAGATGAGCCGAGCGGGCCCGTTCGGCCCCTGGCATGCGATCCCGGTCTTCTAACGTGCGACCGGCGCCGGGTCCTCCTGCTCGTGGGCCCCCGGCTGCGCGGCGTCGGGCTCGAGCCCGGGCTCTGATCGCGCGGCGCGCGCCTCGTAAGCGGCGCGTTCCGCCCGGTCGGGCTCGGCGAGCACCTGGTCGACCTTCATGAAGCGGCCGATCGCCTCCCGCGCCCTGCGCGGCAGGGGGTGCAGCAGCTTGTCGATCGTCGCGCTCGACGCCGGGACCCAGACGTCGAACTTCGGGAACTGGAGCGCCTTGACGATCGCGTTGGCAACCTCCTCCGGCGCGAGCTTCTTCAGCCCGCGGGTGTCGGGCAACCCCTTGCCGAGCTCCGTGTCGACCACGGCGGGCATCACCACCGAGACCTCGACCCCGCTGTCGCGGAGCTCGGCGCGGACGGCCTCGCTCAAGCCGACGACTGCGTGCTTGGTCGCGCAGTAGGTGGCGCCCCCGGGAAGCCCGGCCTTGCCCGCCTGCGAAGCCATGTTGACGATATGGCCGGTGCCTCGTTCCCGCATCCTCGGGATCGCCAGCTTCATCCCGTAGATCACGCCGTGGATGTTGATGTCGATCATCCGCTGCGCCGTCGCATCGTCCTCGTCGACGAACGATCCGATCGGCATGATCCCGGCGTTGTTGATCAGCACGTCGAGTGGGCCCAGTCGCTCGGAGACCTGATCGAGGAAGCGGGCGAACGAATCACGCTGGGTGACGTTGAGCGGGAGTCCTACCGCCTCCGTCTCCAACTCCGCCGCCGCCGCCTCCGCAAGCGGCTCGTCGAGGTCCCCGATCGCCACCGTGGCGCCCTCTCGCGCCACCGCCTTTGCGGTCGCCTTGCCGATTCCGCGGGCGCCCCCGGTGATCGCGACAACCTTGCCTTGCAGGGAACGCGCTTCCTTAGCCATCAACTCTCCTCGTGAGTAGGGGTCGCACCGAAGATCATGAACCAGGACCGTTCAGACTATGACGAATGCGGTCGCGGGCGGTTGCGCACCACATACAGTGCAGAGCTTGATGGAGCTCCGTCTGGACCACGTCGCAGTTGCCCTGCGGTCGATCAAATCGGCGCTTCCGCTCTACCGTGACGCCCTCGGGGGCGAGTACCTGATGGGTGGCGATGCGGGCGAAACCTGGCGTTGGGTTCAGTTGCGGTTCCCCGGCGGCGGGAAGGTCGAGCTGTTGGAGCCGCTCGGTGAGGGCTTCCTGACCCGCTTCCTCGAGCGCTACGGGGAGGGCCTTCACCACATCACCTTCAAGACCGACGATATCCGGGAGGCGATCGAGGAGCTCGAACGCCGTGGGTACGAACTGGTCGACGTCGATGTCGACAACCCGGCGTGGAAGGAGGCGTTCCTGCGGCCTTCGATGGCTCACGGGACGCTGATCCAAATCGCTCAGTCCGCCCTGCCCGACGAGCAGGCGAAGGAGCATCTGCATCCCTCGAACATCGAGGAGCTTCTCAGCTGACGGCTACCCGGGTTGGCAACCCGGGGTGGTGGGCCCAGACGAGCTTGATCTCCCGAGCTGCCCGGAGTGCTCGGGGCTGCCCGCAGTTGCACGGATTGCTCCGGGAGTCGTTCGAGCTGCTGGTCCACGGGTTGCCGGGCGTTGCCCCCCGGGTTGCCCGGGGCCGCGGGGGCAACCGCGCCGGGCAAGTTGCCAGGATCCGGGAGGGGTGCCGGCTGGTCACTGCCACTCGGCTGGTCACTCCCACCTGGCTCGTCGCTGCTACTCCCGTCTTCTTCAACACCGTTGCCCGGGCCACCCTTTGACGGGTTCTCAACCTTGTTCTGACCTCGAGCGGCAGAATCAGCGCTCCTGCGCTCAGGCACCGTGTATTCGAAGCCATATGCACCTGCGCCAATGGCCGCCAGAGCCGGCACGCCCGTTGGGTTGGCATTGGTGTCTCGGGGGTCGGTCACCGAGGTGCCGGCCAAGATGCTCCCGGTCGCGGCGGTTGTGGCCAGCATGGCCAGCGCCTTCGCGGTCACCGTCGCGCCCGGCACCGGCCCCTGGCTCCCGAGCGGGAGCAGCACTCGCTGGGGTGCGCCAGAGACGATCGACCAGGCTGCAATTCCCGAGAAGCCCGAGTAGCAGCGGGAGAAGGCTTGGACCGCGAGCGGGTCGAGCTGGGTACCCGATTCTTCGCGGAGGATCCGAAAGACATCGCGGTGCCGTTTGGCGGGCCTGTATGCGCGCGTTGAGGTGAGGGCGTCGAAGGTGTCGGCCACAGCGATGATTCGAGCGCCGAGCGGGATCTCGCTAGCCGGCGAGCTGCGAGGGATATCCGGACCCGTCGAGCCGCTCGTGGTGGTGGGCGACGATCTGCGTGAGCTCATCGTCCCCCATGGGACGGATCATGTCCGCCCCTACGGGGGCATGGCGCTTGATTACCGCGAACTCCTTCTCGGTCAGCTTGCCAGGCTTGTTGAGGATGGCCAGTGGAACCACGAGCTTGCCGACGTCGTGAACCGTGGCTGCGAGACGGATCTTCGCCACCTCGGCCGCCGGCAGATCGAGCTTCTTGGCGATCATCGTCGAGTACCGGGCTACTCGGCGGGAGTGCCCGTGCGTATACGGATCTCGCGCCTCCAGCGCGGCAACGAGCCTCCTCAAGGCGTTGATCCGCGTCTCGGGGTCCAGTCTGTCGGCCCGTTCGCTGACACCCTTGGCGTCGATCCCGAGCAGGGCGACGGCGTCGCCGAGCTCTTGCTCCGCGCGCCGGCGTCGGAGCCAGCCCCACAGCATCAGGTCGGAGAAGAGCAGGTCCCGGGATCCTGGCCGGCTCTGCCAGAGGACGCGACCGCCGTACGCGACCAGCAGGGAAGCCAAGAGCCCGACGGCGAGAAGCGGTACGAAGCCCGTGACCATGCCCGTGAGCGCAAGACTCCAGACCACCGCCGCCGGTGCGAGCGTCATCGCCGCGGTCGCTGCGACGGCGTGCGGCAGGTACCTCCGCGTTCGGGGAGTTGTGTCCTCCACCACCCTCATATCGGCGGCTGGGGGTGGCACCGCGAGCCCGGTGGGAGCCAGGACCGGCTAGCGCTGGACGAACGTGTGAGGATCCTCCGCTTGGGGGCGTCGAAGAACATGGCGCCGCACCCTTTGCCTCCTCATTGAGGCTCGATGGTGATCGTCCAGTTGCCGGTGGCGTTCACGAAGACGTTTTTGTAGGTCCCGGGCTCGACGGCGGTCGTTCCGTTGCTGTCCTCGGAATCGACAGCGATCCCACTGCTGTCGTCCTTGATCTCTATCACGGCCCCATCGTTGGTCCAGTGAAGCGTCGAAGATGAGGAAACGTTGATCGTTCCGAGATCCTCCCCCCCGTTCCCTGAATAGGAGACCGATCCTGACGACGCCGGGACCTCCGCAGTGGCCGCCCCCTGCGCCGTCGCAGTTTGGGTGCTGGTCCCGACGTTCGTCGTCACCGTCGCCGTCTCGGTCTTGACGCGCCGGATCGTGCTGGTGCTCGGAGAATTGACGACGCTCTCGGTGGACTCGAACGGAACGCCCGTGGCTACTCCGATGGCGACGGCCGCGCCAACAGCCAACCCGGCGACCGCCGTAACGAGATATCGCCAGTTATCTTCGAACCACCACTTGACCCTGTACAAACGCATTCCCTTCGCTAGAGCAGCCGCCCATGCTCTCCCGCCTCGCGCTCCGTGTCAAGCGGCCGTAGCGTGCGCGCCGTGAACAGTGTGTCAACGGCTGCCCGCGCGCCGAGCCTTTGGCTCGACCCTGCGCCTGCCTCCGGGCCCGTCGCTGGAGGGCACTCTCGACGCCGACGTGGTCGTGATCGGCGCCGGCTATACCGGATTGTGGACGGCGCTGGCGCTGCGTGAGCGCGGCGCCGACGTTGTCGTCCTCGAGCGCGACTACGCCGGCTTTGGCGCCAGCGGCCGCAATGCCGGCCACCTCACTCCGACGATCGGCAAGGATCTGCCCACGCTGCTTCGCCTCTACGGCCGCGAGCGGGGCGGCGCCCTGGTGCGGTTCGCAGAGACCGCAGTCGAGCACGTCGAGACGGCGATCTCCGAGCGCGGGATCGGCTGCGACTACGTCCGGGCTGGGAACGTGCTCGCCGGCGTCCATGCCGGCCAGCGTCCCGGGCTGGAGAAGGCCGCTGGTGCCGCCCGGCGGCTCGGTGGGGCGATGCGAATGCTCGACTCGTCGGAGCTGGCCGAGCGCGGCCTGCCACGCTGCGTCGCCTGCGGCTACCTCGAGGAACGCGGCGGGGTGCTGCATCCGGGCAAGTACGTGCGGGCGCTGCGCGAGCATGCGATCGAGGCGGGGGTGCGGCTGCACGAGTCGACCCCGGTGGACGCGATCGCCGACGGCCCCCAGGTACGGGTGGAGACCCCCCGCGGCTCGGCGAGCGCGCCGGTCTGCGTGATCGCCACCAACGCCTACACGCCGCGGCTGGGTCGCCTGCGCTCGGCGGTGGCGCCGCTCCACGTTTCGCTGTTCGCCACCGAGCCGCTCAGCGAGGAGCAGCGCGAGCGCGTCGGCTGGGCGGGCGGCGAGGGCATCTACACCGCTCACGAAGTGCTGGAGAGCTACCGGCTGACCTCGGACGGGCGGATCGTCGGCGGCTCGCGCCACGTCCGCTGGTCATACGGAGGGCGCACCCTCGCCGACCACGATCCCGCGATCTTCGCCGCGCTCGAGGCGATGTTCCGCGCCCGCTTCCCGGAGCTGGCCGACGTCGCCGTGGAGCGCTGCTGGAGCGGGCCGATCGCGATGACACTCGACTTCCTGCCGGCAATCGGTCGCGGCGGGCGGCACGACAACGTCCTCTTCGGAATCGGCTACAACGGCCACGGCGTCGCCCAGGCAAGCTACGTCGGCACGCTGCTCGCGAAGATGGCAAGTGGCGAGGATCCCGGCCATCCCGAGCTGCTGCGGCGCCGCCGGCTGCCGATGCCGCCAGAGCCGCTGCGCTCGCTGTGGGCGCGAGGCATCCTCTCCGCGCTCAGGGCTCTCGATCGGCGTACCGACCGGCGGGCGCAGCCGCGACCCGATTAGTGCGTCAGCGCGGCTGCGGAACGATTCGGATGTACGGTCGCGGCGCCTCCCAGCCGTCGGGATAGGTCTCGCGAGCCTCGTCGTCGGAGACCGAGCCGGCGATGATCACGTCCTCGCCCTCCTGCCAGTTCACCGGGGTCGAAACCTTGTGGTCGGCGGTCAGCTGGAGCGAGTCGATCACCCGCAGCACCTCGTCGAAGTTGCGGCCCGTCGTCATCGGGTAGACGAGGATGAGCTTGATCTTCTTGTCCGGGCCGATCACGAAGACGTTGCGGACCGTCTGGTTGTCGACCGGCGTGCGCTCGGTGGGGTCGCCGCTGGTGTCCGCGGGCAGCATGCCGTAGAGCTTTGAGACGTTGAAGTCGGAGTCACCGATCATCGGGTAGTTCGGGGCTTGCCCCTGCGTGTCCTCGATGTCCTGTGCCCACTTCGCGTGGTTGTCGACGGGGTCGACGGAGAGGCCGATGATCTTCACGTTCCTGCGGTCGAATTCTGGCTTGATCTTGGCCATGTAGCCGAGCTCGGTCGTGCAAACGGGGGTGAAGTCCCGCGGGTGCGAGAACAGAACGGCCCACGAGTCGCCGATCCAGTCGTGGAAGCTGATCCGGCCCTCGGTCGTCTCGGCCTCGAAGTCAGGTGCGGTGTCGCCAATCTGCAGAGCCATCACGTACCTCCTGGTTCGGCTGTCGTTTCAGATCGCCCTACCAACGATAGAAGATGCACCCAGGCCGGACTCCTCGGTTCAGGGCTCGCAATCGGGCTCAAGCATCGGGATCGAGCCCCACCGCTGGCGCCGGCGCGTTTCGACGACGCGCTGATGTGGGTAGCTCAGCTAGCCGCCGAGCAGGCTTCCGGCTGGCTGGCCTCCGACGGCCCCGCCATCGAGCACCCGGTCTGTCGGGGCGGACACGTTGGTCCCCGCGCCCTGGTCGACGGCCTGTACAGCGTCTGTGGCTGGACCGGAGGTGGTCGGATCGGGGGTCGAGGGGGCGGCCGGAGCGGTAGTCGGAGGTGGGGTGGGCACGGGCGGCGCGTCGGTCGGCGCGGTCCTGCCAACCGCGCGGGTGGCGCCGCTCGTCGGCTCCGCCGGGCTGGCGCTCGCGGCTGGGTCGACCCGATCAGCGGCGTCGCCGACCGTCGCGGTGACGTCGCTCACGGCCCCGTCAGCCTGATTGCCGGTACCGCTCGCAATACCGTCCATCGCACCGGTGATGCCACTCGTCGGCCCGGACAGGCTCGTGCCGGCGGCCCGGTCGACGGCCTGTACGGCGTCAGTGGCCGGACCGGAGGTTGAGGGCAAGGACGGGATCAGGGCTGGAGGGAGACTCGAGGTCGGCGTGGGCAGGGACGGGAACAGGGGTGGGATGGGGATCAACGGCGGGGTTGGAACCGACGGGAACAGGGGTAGGGTGAGGATCGGAGGCGGCGTGGGCAGGGACGGGAACAGGGGTGGGATGGGGATCAACGGCGGGGTTGGAACCGACGGGAACAGGGGCGGGGTGAGGATCGGCGGCGGGGTGGGCAGGGAGGGGACCAGGGGCGGGGTGAGGATCGGCGGCGGTGTGGGCACCGCCGGGACTGCGGGCGGAATGACGCCTCCCGGCGGGATGGGGACGGATGGGGTCGAGGGCGGGTCGGGGGGTGAAGTGGCTCCGGGGCCACTCGACCCGCTGCCGGAGGAGCCGTTCCACCCGTCGCCGGAGGAACGTCCGCCGGCGTAGCCAGCGCTGGCGTAGCCACCCTCGCGGAACCCGGTGGCGGCGCTGACCCCATGCGAGCCCGCGACCGGATGTTTCGCAACGGCGCCGGGTGCCGCCCCGAGGGCGGCCGCCGTGGGCGCGGCGCTGGCGGTCGAGCCGAGGTAAGCCGCCCCGTCGCCGTCGCTCCATCCGCCGAACGGAACCCCATTGAAGGCAACGAAGGTCGCCAGCGAGAGGAAGGCCACGATGACGCCCGAGGTCAGCGCGGTGGTCGCGCCAATACCGGCCAGGTAGGTGCGCAGGTGGCCCGCGGGTGGCCGAGGCGCGGAGTCGCGGCGGTGTGGGCAAGGCTGGTCATCCGACCGGGTCACGGGTACCCAGATCAATCGGGCGCTAACGGGGTATCTCTGGTGTCTACCGACGCGCCTTAGTCGGCTTCAAGGAGTTCCGCGCCTCAGGCCGACTTTACGGTCAGGCTTATGACCAGGGTTGATGACGCGGGCCAATAGGGAATAGGCTCCGCATAGGCTCCGCCGAGTAACCACGATCCGAGGAGAGTGCTCAGATGCCCCCTGCGAAGAAGCCCGCATCCCGCCGTCGCGCTACCGCGAAAAAGACCGCCAGAAAGCGCCCGGCCGCCAAGGAGCCGGCAGCGATCAAGCGTCTCAACAAGTCGCTCGATGCCGCCCAGGAGGCGCTGGTGGCACTGCGCAAGGACGTCAGCAGAGGGGTCGGGGCAGGTGGCCGGCGCCTTCACAAGGACCTTCAGAAGTTCGTCAAGGATGCCCGGCGCGACACCGGCAGGCTGAGCAAGGCCCTCGAGCGCGACATCGAGCGGCTGCAAAAGCGCCTCTCCGCGCTCCTCCCCGGCGAAAGCGTCGAGCCGGTACGGGCACACGCCGCAAGGCGGCGGGGCGCATCGACCGCCAAGCGGACCACGGACGCCATCCCAAGCGAGCGCAGGGCGCTCGACCGCCAAGCGGACCACATCCCGTAGCGGGCACACGCCGCAAGGCCACGGGGCGCTCGACCGCCAGGCGAACGACGTCGCGGACTGCGAACGCGCTCGCGACCTGCGACGCCGCTCGCGCGCCAGGTAAGCGCTAACCGCGCATCCCTGGGCGGCGGCGGCCAGCGCGAACGGGCTGCCCTCGGAATCCCGGCAGACGGCCCACCGCTCGCCGGGATGGATGACCGAGCCGCCTAGCTCGCGGACGCGCTCGAGCGTTGCCTCGAGATCAGCGACGGTGAAGTAGGGGAGGGAGGCCGTATCGCCTGGGCCCGGACCGCGCTCGTGGACGCCGAGGCGAAGGCCGTCGTCCTCGAGCTCCCATCCAGAGCCGGCTTCCGTGGGCCTCGGCGCGAGCGCGGCGCCCAGCACCCCGTTCCAGAAACGGCGAGCGCGATCGGGATCGTCGGCGGGGAACTCGATCAGCGGCGCAGGCATGGGCCCGAGTATGCCGCCTGGCGACCGCGTTGTGGCGAGCTACCGCCTCGGTCTATCGCCTCAGCAGCCCCTCGAGCCGCTGGCGGAACTTCCGCACGTCGCGCCGTAGCCAATCCGTGTGGTCGTTCCGCCATCCCTCGAGGTCCTTGAAGTAGGGACTGTCGTTGGCCATCGCGTGACCGATGATGTCCCGCATCTTGATCCCGAAGCGCTGCTTGAGCCAGCCGACGAGGTGCAGGGCTGCGTGGATCTGGCGGCGGCGCTGAAGGATCTGGCGGTCGGCCCAATGCGAGCCGCGTCCCGCCTCCTGGACCATCTCGACCCCGATCGAGCGGTGGTTCAGCCCGATCGTGTGCCGGCAACGGATCGACGGCCTGACCAGCCTGTGGACGCGCCCGCGTTTTTCGATCACGAAGTGTGAGCAGACCCCGGGCAGCTCCCCCAGGCTGGGGGCGTTGGAGGCGAAGGTCTCCCACGCGGACCTGTAGCTCGGCCCGGCGGTGAAGTGCAGGACGATCACCCGGGGATGACGAAGGCGCCACCTGCGCCGACCGTAGTGGCGCGCCGAGTAGGCGGCCATCTGCCGCTTTCGCTCCTGCCCGTAGGGGATCGGGTCGCGGTCGATGGGCGGCCGCCCGAGCCTGGCGCGAGCCGCGCTCGTCGTCCGGCGAGCGGCCGCGGCGCCGACGGCCGGGCCGGACCGCAGCGTCCGCTGCCCGGCGCCGCTTCGTGCCACCTTCGCCGCCGCGCGAGCGTGGCGCCGCGCCGCCGAGTTCGGCAGCTCGCCACCAGGCAGCTCGACCACGAACGCGGTGCCCGGGAGATGGTGGTTCTGCCAGCTCGTGGCCGTGCCGCGCAATCGCTGTCCTCGACAGCGTTTGACCGGGAGCTGCGCGATGCGCGCGTACCGCTTCTGCTTCCGGGCGGCCCCATGGCACGGCAAGAGCACCTGTCCCCAAGGCTGGTGGTACCAGATCGTCACCCGCGGCTTGAGCCGCCGTGCGAGGCGCCTCACGGCGCGGCTCTCGGGCTCCGAGAACGGATGGGGGCCCGGGTAATAGCCGCTCGAAGGGGGCACGTCTCCGCCCCAGCGATAGGAGAAGTTGCGATTCAGGTCGACGCCGCGAGCGTTCTTGCGCGTGCCCGCGTCCACACCGTCGGGATTGACCGTGCGTCACCACCCATAGCTGGACCGCCGGCGTGTCGCGATGGGAGCGCCGAAGGGCGCGAACGATCTCGTGCCCCTCCGACTCGTCGCCGTGGATCGAGCCCACCACGAGCGCCTTGCGGGTCGCGTTCGGATCGCCCAGCCGCACGGCGCGCAGCTTCGTTCCCCCCACCGAGCTCCCGAAGGTCAGCCGCTTGAGAGCCGCCGAGGCGAGAGCGGGCTGGCCCAGTCCGGCGAGCACCGTCAGCGTGGAACCGACGATCACCAGTGCGAGCGGGGAGAGGGGTGGGCGAAACGTCATGCGGCTCACGGCAGCGACCGATCGGGGAGGATACGGCGCGTCGTCGCTGAGTCGGCTTCTCAGGCTCTTAAGTCGGCTTCTCAGGCTCCTCTCATCTTTATCGCGATCATTGCTGTGTGCGAGTTCTGATCGTCGAGGACGACCTGCGGATGGCGGCGGCGATCCGGCGCGGGCTCCAGGCCGAGGGCCTGGTCGCCGACGTCGCCACCCGCGGCGAGGACGCGCTGTGGATGGCGGGGGCGACGGAGTTCGACGCGGTGATCCTGGACGTGATGCTCCCCGGCATCGACGGGTTCGAGACCTGCCGGCGCCTGCGTGAGGACGGCGTTTGGGCGCCGATCATCATGTTGACGGCGCGGGACGCGATCGAGGACAGGGTCCGGGGCCTCGACCGGGGCGCCGACGACTACCTCGTGAAGCCGTTCTCGCTGGTCGAGCTGCTGGCGCGGCTGCGCGCGCTCGCCCGCCGGGGCCAGGCGGAGCGTCCGCCGATGCTCGAGGTGGGGGACCTGCGAATGGATCCCGCCACCCAGCAGGTCTGGCGCGGCGAGCAGGAGATCCAGCTCTCCCGGAAGGAGTTCGTCCTTTTGGAGACGTTCATGCGCCGCCCGGGCGAGGTCTTGAGCAGGTTCCAGCTCCTGGAGCGGGCCTGGGACTACGACTACGAGAACCGCTCGAACGTGGTCGAGGTCTATGTCCGCTATCTGCGCAAGAAGGTGGACCGCCCCTTCGGCGTGCAGTCGATCGAGACGGTTCGAGGGGCCGGGTACCGGCTGCGAAAGGACACCTGATCGTGAGCCGCCTGCCGATTCGGGTTCGGATCACCGCGGCCTTCGCCCTCGCGATGCTGCTCGTGCTGGTGGCCGCTGCGACGTTCGTCTACCTGCGCCAGCGCGTCGACCTGACCGAGACGATCGACCACGGGCTCGCGCGGCGCTCGGACGACATCGCCGCCGTCATCCGTCGGACCGGCACCCGCCTCGCCCAGGCTGGTGCCGGCAGGGTCACCGACCCGGAGGACAGCTTCGTCCAGGTGCTGACGCCGGAGGGTCGCCGCGTGGACGGAACCAGGTCCATACGCGCTCCGGTGCTCAGCCCCAAGGAGGCCCGGCGAGCATCGCAGGGCCCGACCGAGCTCGAGCGCGAGCTCCCGAGCATCGAGGGAACGGCGCGGATGCTCGCCCGCCCGCTGGCGGCCGGAGGACGCCCGCTCGTCCTGGTGGTCGGCGTCTCGCTCGCGGACCGCGAGGAGACGCTGTCAAGTCTGCGCAGGTCGTTCTTGATCGGCGTTCCGATTGCGGTCCTGCTCGCATCGGCGATCGGCTACTGGCTCGCCATCGCCGGTCTGGCGCCGGTCGAGGCGATGCGCCAGCGGGCGAAGCTGGTCTCGCTGGGGCGCGGCGGCGAGCGGCTGCCGTTGCCGGCCGCGCGGGATGAGATCCGCCGCCTCGGCGAGACGCTGAACGAGATGCTCGCCCGCTTGGAGGAGTCGTTTCAGCGCGAGCGCCGGTTCGTGGCCGACGCGAGCCACGAGCTCCGCACCCCGCTGGCGGTGTTGAAGGCCGAGCTGGAGGCGGCGATTCGCATCGGTGACCACAATCCTGAGGTCCGCGAATCGCTCGGCGTCGCCCTCGAGGAGACGGATCAGCTCGCCCAGCTCGCCGAGGACCTGTTGCTGATCGCCCGCGCGGCCGACGGTCGCCTGCCGGTGCAGCGCGAGCAGGTCGACGTCGGGGAGCTGCTCGAGCGGACCCGCCAGCGCTTCTCCGATCGGGCGCGCGAGCGGGGTCGCGAGATTCGAGTTGACGCGCGGGGGGTCGGAAGCGTGCCGGTAGACCCGCTTCGGGCCCGCCAGGCGCTCGGGAACCTGGTCGACAACGCCCTGCGTCACGGTGGCGGCGAGATCCGGCTCTCCGCTCGCCGGTCGCGCGAGGAGATCGAGATCGACGTCAGCGACGATGGCCCCGGCTTTCCGGCCGCGCTCGCGCTGCATGCCTTCGAGCGCTTCGCGAGCGGCGACCAAGAACGCACCCGAAGCGGGGCGGGGCTCGGACTGGCGATCGTGCGGGCAATCGCGGAGGCGCACGGCGCGACTGCGACGATCATCGATATCAGCTCCGCGGGGGCCACGGTTCGGCTGCGCTTTCCGCTGGTCGCCACGGCCGAATAGGCGCAGCCGCTCTCAGCTGGCTCTCAGCCGCGGTCCGTAGAACGGGCCCGGAAAGCCAGACCAGGAGGTCGATTCCGATGCAGACCAATCACAAGCAATCCGCAAAGAAGGCGTTCGCCATCGCAGCAGCGGCGCTCGTCGCGGCGCTCGCCCTGGGCGCCTGCGGCGACGACGACGAGAGCGGCGCAAGCACCGGCTCGGCTTCCGAAACGGTTCCGCAGCCGAGCCAGGCCCAGCTGGCGGCGGCCGGTCTGGACAAGCTCCCGGTGGCGCCGGAGAGCGAACGCGTCGACATCACGGCGCCGACGTTCTCGAATCCCACCGAGATCACCAACCCGCTGTTCCCGATCAGCGACCTGCAGTCGGTGATCTTCAGCGGCAAGGTCGAGGGCAAGCCGTTTCACACCGAGACCACGCTGCTGCCGGTGACGCAGAGGATCGAGTGGAGCGAGGGTCAGTGGGTGGAGGTCCTGGTCTCGCAGTACATGGCCTACATCGACGGGCGCATCGAGGAAGTCGCGCTCGACCGCTACGCCCAGGCCGACGACGGGTCGGTGTGGTACCTGGGCGAGGACGTGTACGACTACAGCAACCCCAAGGGCCTCATCGACGGCACCGCGGGCACCTGGCTCGCCGGAAGGGATGGCCCGATCGAGATGATCATGCCCGCCGACCCCCAGGTTGGCGACGTGCATCGCGCCGAGAACATCCCCGGGATCGCCTTCGAGGAGGTGACGATCAAGAGGATCAACAAGACCGTGGACGGCCCCACGGGCCCGGTCGAGGGCGCGATGGTCGCCCGTGAGCTCCACGACGATGGGACCTACAGCGACAAGGTCTTCGCCCCCGGGTACGGCGAGTTCTTCTCCGGCCACGGGAGCGAGGTCGAGGCGATGGCGCTCGCCGTGCCCACCGATGCACTCGGCGGGCCGGTGCCGCCCGAGCTGGAGGCGCTGTCGGCTGCCGCCAACGACCTCCTCGACCCGACCCTGTCCGGCGATTGGAGCTCGGCCGCGGCCGCTGAGAAGGCCGTGGCGGGCGCCTGGGATCGCTACCAGCAGGGCGAGGTTCCACCCCGGCTCGCCGCCGAGATGGACCGCGCGCTGAAGACGCTGGGAAGCGCGATCGACGCCCACGATCTAGAGCACGCGGGCACCGCGGCGATCGACGTAGCGCAGTCGACGCTCGACCTCGAGCTCCGCTACCGGCCGCAGACCGAGATCGACCTCGCCCGCTTCGAGCTGTGGGCGCGCCAGATCCCGGTTCACGGGGCCGCCGGCGACATGGGCGGCGTGAACGGAGATGTCGCCACCCTGGACTGGGTCCGGGACCGGTTCGCGCACACGGTCGAGCCCGCCGACATGACCAGGATCGACACCCACCTGGAGGTGCTGCGGGAGGCAGTGGTCGACGTGGATCTCAAGGCGGCGGTCGAGGAGGCGCCCCGGCTGTTGAAGGCCACCGAGGCGGCCACGCAGACGCCCTGAGCCGCGGTAACGTCCACCCGCGCCAATGATCAGCGGCGGGGAGGAGGAGGCCGGATGAGCGACGAGTGGACGGTCGACCAGATACCGGACCAGAGCGGTCGCGTTGCCCTGGTCACCGGCGCCAACAGCGGCCTCGGCCTGATCGCGGCGCGAGAGCTGGCCCGGGCGGGCGCAAGGGTCGTGCTTGCCTGCCGCAACATGGACAAGGGCGCCACGGCGCTGCGCGAGATCACCGACGAGGTGCCCAGGGCCGAGGCCGAGCTCGCCGCCCTCGATCTCTCGAGCCTGGACTCGATCCGGTCCTTTGCCCAGGACTTCAGCAAGGCGCACGACGGCCTCGACCTGCTGATCAACAACGCCGGCGTGATGGCGCCACCGCGCCGCACGACCGAGGAGGGCTTCGAGCTTCAGTTCGGCACCAACCACCTCGGGCACTTCGCTCTCACCGGCCTGCTGCTCGGCGCCCTCGAGGGCCGGAGCGGTGCCCGGGTGGTCACGGTGAGCAGCACCGCCCACCGGATGGGGCGGATCAACTTCGACGATCTGCACGGCGAGCGCCGCTACCGGCGCTGGAGGGCCTACGGGCAGTCGAAGCTCGCCAACCTGCTCTTCGCCCTGGAGCTCGATCGCCGTCTCCGGGGAGCGAGCTCGACGATCTCAAGCCTCGCCGCCCATCCCGGCTACGCCGCGACCAACCTCCAGTCAGCGTCCGCGCCCGTGCTCGATCGGGCGGTGATGGTGGTGACGAACCTCCTGATTGCGCAAGATGCAGAGGTTGGGGCGCTGTCGCTGCTCTACGCCGCCACCCAGCCGGGGCTCGAGGGAGGGACCTACGTGGGGCCGGACGGACGGGGCGAGCAACGCGGCCATCCGCAGCCGGAAGCGGTGCCGGCTCGTGCCGCCCTCGACCAGGCCGTGGCCGCGCAGTTGTGGGCCGTCTCGGAGGAGGCGACCGGCGTCCATTTCGACCTACCGGCGCCCGTGGCGACCGACTGATCGGCCGAACGTCGTAGGGATCAGGCTTGTGGGAGCGCTCCCTGCTCGAGAAGTTCCCTGCGAACAGGTCGGACTGACGCCGTTGTGCAACGGGCTCGCTTCGCGATCACCTGATCGGAGGCGCCGGGATCGCGGCGCAGCTCGAACTCCGTCAGCGCGCGGCGGCGGTGCGCCTTCTGCTCGGACGTCGTTCCAGTCGCAGCCTTGTCCATCGCGTCCTCCCGGCGGCACCTGAGGCAACGCCACACTCCGCCCTCGTGCTTCCAGCCCTCGGGCTTTGCGGGCTCCGCGCTTCCCGCGCCGTAACTGGCTACAACGCCACAGCGACCACACGTCCAGCTGCGACTCACGGCGCTCCTTGGTCGGCTAAGTGACCTGCACGTCTACGGCTCTGGGACCCTTGTCGCCGGCCTCGGCGTTGAAGGTGACCTTGGCGCCTTCCTGAAGCGAGCGGAAGCCGTCGCCGACGATCGCGCTCTGATGGACGAAGAGGTCCTTCGAGCCATCATCGGGAGTGATGAAGCCGAAGCCCTTCTCGTCGCTGAACCACTTCACGGTTCCGGTGGGCATGTATTGCTCCTTTTGCGAATTGTGCTCCGGACGCGGAGGATGCAATACAGCAACGACGGCGAGCGCGGGCACGATTTGCCAGGCGACATAGCCTGGCCCAACAGTTATTTACCGTAGCAGCCCGGGAGGACACCATGAACTGAGGCCGGGCGCGGCGGACAGTCGAGGCTGGCGGATCGCTACCCGGTGGGGTCCAGCGCCGCGACCGCCTCGCCGACCGTGTGGTCTGTGGCGGCGGCCCGCCCCAGACCGACGGTGTCGAGGAGCTCGCCGAGGTGCGACCCATCGGGCACCACCACCCGCAGCGCCTGCTGGCGCCGCTTCAGCTCTGCCGCCAGCTCGAACAGCATGCGGATGCCGGTGCTGTCGAGGAACGCGAGCTCACTCAAATCGACGACCAGCCCGCCGCCTTGGTCGCCGATCGCGGTCGCCACGCGATCGCCGAGCTCGGCGGCGTTCGACCGATCGATCTCGCCGCAGAGGTGCGCGACCGGCAGCCCTGCGATCGATTCAAGCTTCAGGTCGCCCAGAGGCATCACGGTGACCACCCGAGCACTATCGCGGATTTGCCTCCGCCGAGTTTTCCTGAACCCGGAGCACGAGGAGGACGATGTCGTCGCGTGGCTCGGCCTCACGGGCGCCGAGAATCGCCTCCTGAAGCCCCTGGGCGATCTCGGTGGCGCTTCGGCCGGCGCACGACTCGAGGGCCGCGACGAGGCCGGCGCGCTTCACGATTCGACCGGGAGCGTAGGCGTCGGTCAGCCCGTCGGTGTAGAGGATGAGCGCATCCCCGGGGGCGAGATCGGCGGTCTGGTCCGCAAGATCGGGATCGGGCAGCAGGCCGAGCATGGTCCCCGGCTGACCGACCTGATCGACCGACCCGTCCGCGCGCAGCACCAGCGGCAGCGGGTGGCCCCCCACCGACAGGGTCAGCCGGGCTCCGTTCACCGGCGTCAGGTCGATCCGACCGCAGGCCACCGTGCAGGATTGGTCGGGCGACTGCCGCAGGATCGCGTCGTTCAACAGTCGCAGCATGCCGCTCGGCTGGCTTTCCTGGACCGCAGCGGCGCGCAGCGTGTAACGGGCGAGCCCGGTGGTGGCCGCCGCCGTCGCCCCCTTGCCGAGCACGTCGCCCACGATCACCGTCCAGCCCTCGTCATCGCGCGGGAACACGTCGTAGAAGTCGCCTCCAACGAGGTGTTGCCTGCCGGCAGCATGGAAGTCGACCGCGGTCTCGATTCCGGGGATCACGGGCAGGTGTGGGGGCAGCAGGCTCTCCTGGAGGATCCCGGCGATGGACTCAACCTCCTCCTCGGCCCGCCGGCGCTCGGTGATCACCGCCGCCATGACCAGCATCGTGAGGCTGGCGACGCCCAAGAACGCCTGTGCGAACAGCAGCCTCTCGTCGGGAGGATGGCCGGCGAAGGGACCCCTGTTGTCCTCGGTTAAGGGGATCGCGACGCTGGCCACCAGCAGGATCCCGAAGACGGTGCCCGGCTGCCAGAACCGCAGCGCCGCCCAGACGCCGAGCGGAAACAGGACGAAGATGAGCGGCGAGTCCTGAGTGAAGACGAGGGCGCTGACGCCCAGCGCCACGACCACCAGCGCCACGGCCTCTGGCAGCCGCCCGGGCGCACGCGCGAAGGGCCAGTGGGTGGCCGCGACCAGCAGCGCGGGGGCGATGAGCAGGTCCCCGCCCATGTCGCCGAGCCACCAGGTTCGCCACACCGAGCCGAAGTCACCCGAGGCGATCTCGTTGGCCACCAGCAGGCTGGTGACGCCGATCGAGGCGCTGATGGTCGTGCTCACGACGCCGCCGAGAATGGTCAGGGCGATCACATCCCTGACCCGTTCCAGCGAGGTGCGGAAATCCGCCAGCGCGCGCAGCAGGTAGGCGCCGGCGAGCGCCTCGAGCGTGTTCCCGACCGTGATCCCCAGCACCGCGTAGAAGGGCACACCGGTCCAGCTGTTGGCCAGCAGCGCGCCGAGCGCCACCCCTGGCCAGACGCGATAGCCCCACAGCAGGAGCGCCGCCAGGGCGATCCCGGTGGGCGCCCAGATCGCCGACACGCTTTCGGACGCGAAGGCGAGGTTGAGGCAGAGCTTCGCGGCGCCGTAGTAGACGCCGGCGAGCACGGCGACCTTCGCTGCATAGGGCTTCCAGTCGCCCCTCCCCTCCATCCTCACGAGCCTACCGCGGCCCGGGGGAGGCCGTGCGGGTTGAGCGTCAGGCCGGCAGCGCGGCGGCGGACGGACGCAGGCGATCGACGAGCGCCCAGCTTGCGAAACAGAGCGCGCCGAAGGCCGCGGTCGCGGTCAGCAGGGCTCCGGCGGCGGCGGTCAGCGCCACGCCATGGGTTCCGAGGATCACCACCGCTGCGGCGGCTCCCAGGCTGGGACCGACCGGAAGCAGGCCGATCACCGCCACCCCGATCAGCAGGGCAGTCGAGTCGAGCACGGAGGCGTCCACGCCGATGCCCTGGAGAACGAGCCAGTTACGGGCGATCTGAGCGCAGACGGCGAACACGATCAGGCCGATGATCCTGCTGCGGCCCTGAAGCTCCCGCATCACGGCGAGCCCCTTCCAGAAGCCGTGCCGGCGATCGCGAGCCAGTCTGGTCAGTCCCGCGATCACGGCCAGCGTGGCGGCGAAGCAGACCAGGGGTACCCACCAGGGAACGCCGAGCGGCGCCACCAGCGTGAACGACGTCAGGGCGGCGAGGGCGACCTCCACGACGATGATCGGCAGCTCGGCCGCGATCAGGACCGACGGGGCCGGGCTATCCCGGGGCGCGGAGCGGCGCAGCGCCGCGATCCGCACGGCGAGGCCGAACTGCCCGTTGAAGAGGTTGCCGAGATAGCCGAGGCTCGCGGCCCGGTAGAGCCGTCGCCTGCTGACCGTCCCTCCAGCCGCGTCGACACACACGTGCCAGGCTTCGCTGCGCGCGATCAGCCAGCAGACGTGGAGCAGGGCGGCGATGGCGAGGATCCAGATCGGCGCCGCATGCAGCGCCGCGCCGAAGTCGTCCCGCTTGCCGGACAGCCCCACCACGAGCGCCCCGGCCACCACCACGCTGCCCGTGAGCGTCACGGCTGCGGGGTGGCGGTGAAGCCAGGAGCGCACGTTCGTACGGCTAGGTGGGGCGCAGCTTCCCGGCGGCGCGCATGCTTGCCCGCACTGGGCGGACAAGGGCGGTGGGACACCGAACGCGCTTGGCGATCAGCTGGTCCGACGCCCCGGGGTCCCGCACCAGCTCAAACTCGGTGAGCGCCTGCCGGCGTCTCTTGCTCCGCTCGGATCCCGTGCCGGCCGAGGCGCTCTCCGCCACCTGCTGGCGACGGCAGCCGAGGCAGCGCCACTCTCCATCGCACCGCGCCCAGCCGGTGGGAGACGGTGGCGGCTGGGCACCCAGCGGGAAGCTCACCGTGACCCGGCACCGGGAGCAGGTCCACATGCGGTCCATCAGCGGTCCCGCCTCTCGCGTTTGATCTGTTCGGCCCGGCTACGCCGGCTGAACGTTGGCCGCCCTGGGCCCCTTGTCGCCGGCTTCGGCGTCGTAGGTGACCTTGGCGCCCTCGTCCAAGGAGCGGTACCCGTCTCCTTGAATTGCGCTCTGATGGACGAAGAGGTCCTTCGAGCCGTCATCGGGAGTGATGAAGCCGAAGCCCTTCTCGCTGCTGAACCACTTGACAGTTCCGGTTGGCATCTTCGTATTCCTCCACCGGTAAGTGCTGCGACCGCGGAGGCTACGAGTAACCAGAACGAGCGCCGGCACGGATTCGCCGGGCATCCTGCCCGGCCGATTGACCATCCACCGTACCAGGACTACGTGTCCTCGTTTGGGAGAAGGGGCGCCAGGCGCGCGCTGTCCCCCTTTGTGGCGCATGATTCGTGGATGGCGTTGGCGCGCTCTGGCCGGACACACCCGCGGCGAGCGATCCATGCTGCCGGCGCGGCGGCCTGCATTGCGCTGTTCGCCGTCGGGCTCGCCGCGTGCGGCGAAGGGGGGAACGAAGCCGAGCCAGCCCATCGGGTGCCTTCGTTGAGCCCCGAGGATCTGCGTCCGTGCACGTCTGTGCCGAGCCCGCCGAAGATGCGTTGCGGGGCGATCAAGGTGCCGTTCGAGCGCCGCGATCTGTCGCTGGGAGAGACCAGGGTGGCGTTCGCGGTCCGCCAGCGCGACGATCGCGAGCGGCCGTCGCTGGGGACGATCGTGGCGGTCGAGGGCGGACCCGGCTACGCCAGCTCCTGGACCGCTCGCTCCTACGTCAACCTGTTCGGCTCCCTGCTTCGCCGTCGCGAGATGGTGACCATCGACATGCGCGGCACCGGGCGCTCGGGCGTCCTTGACTGCCCCGACCTCCAGGGGGGCCGGGCGCCGGACTGGATCGCGCTGTCAGCGTGCGCACGCAAGCTCGGACCGCTGTACGGCTCCTACCGCAGCTCCGCTGCCGCCGACGACATCAACGACGTACGCCGCGCCCTGGGCCTCGGGCGCATCACGCTGTACGGGGACTCCTACGGGACCTTCCTGGGCCAGTCCTACGCCTTCCGCCATCCGCAGACGCTCAATGCCCTGGTGCTCGACTCCGCCTATCCGGCGCGCGGCGAGAGCCCCTGGTATCCGACGCTGATCTCGACCGGCGTTCGCGCGATCTCGATCGCCTGCCAGCGCTCCACGTCGTGCTCCGGAGACGCGCGCCAGCGCTTTGGAAAGCTTCTCCGCTGGCTGCGCAAGCGAAACTGGGGCGTCGGGCCGCTGGTCGACGCGTTGTTCGACGCCGGCTACGACCCTCCGGACAGCTTCCTGCGGATCGACCGGGCCGGCACGGCGCTTCGCCAGGGCGACGCCGGTCCCTACACGAGGCTGACCGCGGAGCCCAAGGCCGGCACCCATCACCTGCACCACTACTCCCGGGGGCAGGAGGAGATCGTGAGCTGCAACGACTATCCACTGCTCTGGGACAAGGCCGCCTCCGAGCAGGCGCGGCGCCGGCAGCTCGAGCAAGCGGTTCGCAGCTACCGGAGCGACCTGCTGGAGCCGTTCACCCCCCGCGAGGTGGCGCTGTCCGGGCAGACGCTCTATCAGTACTGCCTTACGGCGCCGCGGCCTTCGCGCCTGTACGAGCCCCCGATCTCGCCGCAAGATCGGCCGACCGAAGCGCCCGTGTTGGTCGTCTCCGGGGAGTTCGACAGCGTGACCTCGCCGTATGAGGGGCGCCTGGTCGCCGAGATGCTCCCTGACGCGCGCCACTTCGTCGATCGCGGGGCGGGCCATGTCGCCGACCTCTACGACGGCACCATTCCCGCGGCGGTGCGGACGCGCCAGTTCCTCCGCAACGTCCTCGACGGTTGAAGGGGGTCTTCGGGGAATAAAGCCCAACCGGGCCGATCCGTATTATCGATCGAGGAGCGCGGTGCGCTCCTGAGCACATTGACCAAGCTTCTCGAGGAAAAGGAGCGGGTTGTCGTCCGCTTCGCTGGCGATTCGGGCGACGGCATACAGCTCGCCGGCAACCGCTTCGCCGCAGCGACCGCCCTGATCGGCAACGACCTGGTGACGTTGCCGGACTTCCCGGCCGAGATCCGGGCGCCGGCCGGGACCCTTGCCGGCGTCTCGGCGTTCCAGATCCACTTCGCCTCCCGGGACATCCTGACCCCCGGCGGGCGCCCCAACGCGCTGGTCGCGATGAACGCCGCCGCGCTGAAGGTGAACCTGCCCGAGCTCGAGCGCGGCGGCATCCTGATCGCCAACGAGGACGGGTTCACGAAGCCCACCCTGCGCAAGGCCGGATACGAGTCGAACCCGCTCGAGGACGGGACGCTCGACGACTATCAGGTGTTTCGCGTCCCGATGACATCGATGACCGTCCGCGCCACCGACGGCATCGACGGGATCACCGCTCGCGACGCGGCACGCTCGAAGAACTTCTTCGCGCTCGGGCTGGTCTCGTGGATGTACAGCCGCCCGGTGGACGTCACGGTGCGCTGGATCGAGCAGAAGTTCGCCTCGCTGCCGCTGGTGATGGAGGCGAACCTGGCGGCCTTCCGGGCCGGCCACAACTTCGGCGAGACGGCGGAGCTGCTGCAGGTCCACTACGAGGTCAAGCCCGCTCCCGCCCAGCCCGGCACCTACCGCGGCATCAACGGGACGGAGGCGGCGGCGCTGGGGTTGATCGCGGCGAGCGTCCGGAGCGGCCTGCCGCTGTTCCTCGCCAGCTACCCGATCACGCCCGCCTCCGAGCTCCTGCACGAGCTCTCGCGCCACAAGCGTTTCGGCGTCCGTACGGTGCAGGCCGAGGACGAGATCGCCGCCTCCAACATGGCGCTCGGCGCCTCCTTCGGCGGCCATCTCGGCGTCACCGTCACCAGCGGCCCCGGCATGGACCTGAAGGCCGAGACGATTGGCCTCGCCGTCGCCCTGGAGCTGCCGCTGCTCGTGATCGATACCCAGCGGGCCGGTCCCTCCACCGGGATGCCCACCAAGACCGAGGCCGCCGACCTGCTGATGGCGATCCACGGCCGCCACGGCGAGTCGCCGCTGCCGGTGGTCGCTGCCGCAACCCCGGCTCAGTGCTTCGAGGCGGTCTTCGAGTCGGTCCGGATCGCCGTTCGCTACCGCACGCCGGTGATCCTGCTCTCGGACACCTTCCTGGCCAACTCATCCGAACCGTGGTTGGTCCCCCAGGCCGCCGACCTGCCGCAGATCGATCCCGGCTTTGCGACCGAGCCCAACCACGACGGGCAGTTCTGGCCCTATCTGCGGGACGAGAGGCTGGCTCGCCCCTGGGCGGTGCCGGGGACGAAGGGCCTTCAGCACGTGGTCGGCGGGCTCGAGAAGGAGGACGAGACCGGCCACATCAGCTACGAGGCGGAGAACCACGCGCGCATGACCCGCCTGCGGGCGGAGAAGATCGCGGGGATCGCCTCCGACATCGGAGAGCTGGAGGTCGACGACCCCGAGGGAGCCGAGCTGTTGGTGCTCGGCTGGGGATCGACCTACGGCGCGATCACCGGGGCGGTGAGGCGGGTGAGACGTCGCGGCAAGAAGGTCGCCGCCGCGCATCTCCACCACCTCAACCCGCTGCCCGCGAACACCGGCGAGGTGGTGCGCTCCTACCCCAAGGTCCTGATCCCCGAGGCAAACACCGGGCAGCTGGTGAAGATCATCCGCGCGGAGTTCCTAATCGACGCGCTCAGCTACACCAAGGTCGAGGGGCTGCCGATCTTCGCCGAGGAGCTCGACGAGGCGATCGTGGAGAGACTGTGAGCGAGGCATCCGGAAACGGCGCCGCGCACCGAGACGGCGCTGGGACGCTGACCAAGAAGGACTTCGCGTCCGACCAGGAGACGCGCTGGTGCCCCGGCTGCGGCGACTACGCGATCCTGGCCACAGTCCAGCAGTTCCTGCCCGAGCTGGGGCTGCCGCCGGAGCGGATCGTCTGGGTGGCGGGCATCGGCTGCGCGGGCCGCTTCGCCTACTACATGGACACCTATGGGGTGCACGGAATCCACGGTCGCGCCCCGGCGCTCGCGACCGGCTTGGCGCTCGCCCGCCCCGACCTCTCGATCTGGGTCGTGACCGGAGACGGCGACGCCCTGTCGATCGGCGGCAACCACCTGATCCATGCGCTGCGGCGAAACGTGCCCATCAAGATCCTCCTGTTCAACAACCAGATCTACGGCCTCACCAAGGGCCAGTACTCGCCCACCAGCGAGGAGGGGAAGGTCACCAAGTCGACCCCATTCGGCTCCCTGGACCACCCCTTCAACCCGATCGCACTCGCGCTCGGCGCCGAGGCGACCTTCGCGGCGCGCACGGTGGACACGGACCGCGAGCACCAGGCCGAGGTGCTGCGCGCCGCCACCGAGCATCCGGGCTCGGCCTTCATCGAGATCTACCAGAACTGCAACGTGTTCAACGACGGCGCCTTCGACGCGGTGCGGGGGAAGGGCAGGGAGGAGAACCAGATCCGGCTCGAGCACAGCAAGCCGATCCGCTTCGGCGCCGAGGGCGAGCGCGGCGTGGTCCGGGGCGCCGACGGCCGGCTGGGAATCGAGCAGGTCTCGGAGGTGGGCGCCGAGGCGCTGCTCGTCCACGACGCCCACGACCCGAACCCGAGCCTCGCCTTCTCTCTCGCCCACCTCAGCCAGCAGCCGAACGGCCCCACCCCGCTCGGGGTCTTCCGCGCCTTCGAGCGACCCCTCTACGGCGAGGGGACGACCAGGGAGCTGGAGGCCGCCCGCGAGGGCATCGGCACCGAGGAGCTGGACTCGCTGTTCCGCTCCGGCGACACCTGGACGGTCGGTTAGCGGCCTCGTTGTCCGCGGGCGCGTTTGGCGCCTGGTCGACGGATAGGGTTCGCGCCGCGTGTACGACTGGCTCCTGTTCCTGCACGTGCTGTCCGCCGTCGCCCTCTTCGCGACGGTGGTGATCTTCAGCGCCTTCGCGCTCGGCATGGCGAACGACTCGCGCCTGCTCGCGGTCGGCAACGCGCTCTGGAACGTGGGCGGGCTGGGCACCCTGGTGCTCGGGATCTGGCTGGCGCTCTACGTCGACGGCTACGAGATCTGGGACGGGTGGATCGTCACCGCGATAGTGCTCTTTGCGATCGCCACGGAGCTGGGGCGGCGTGCTCAGCTCGGATATGCCCCGGCGGCCGGGGGCAGCGAGGCCGGCGCCGCCATTCCCGGCGCCCCGCCGGCCGCCCTCATGCACTGGCTGCGGTCGCTCGTCATCCTGGCCCTGCTGGTGGTGATGATCTACAAGCCGGGAGCGTGACGGTGCTCGCGACCATCCGTCCGGACAGCTGGGACTTCCCGCTCCTGCTCCATGTCCTCGGAGCGATGCTCCTGGTCGGGACGCTCATCCTCGCCGCCTCGGCACTGATGCTGGCCTGGCGCGACGGCAGCGCCTCGCTGGTGCGCCTCGGCTACCGCTCCCTGCTGATCGGTGCCCTGCCGGCCTGGGTCGTGATGCGGGGCGCCGCCGAGTGGATTGCCGACAAGGAGGGCCTAACCGGCGACGACTTGCCCTCCTGGGTGGACATCGGCTACAGCACCGCCGACTCCGGCTTCGTCTTGCTTCTGATCTCGACTGTGCTCGCCGGCCTCGCCGTGCGCCGCGCCGGCCGCGCCGAGGGGTCGGGCGGCGGGTTCAGCCGAGCCTCGACGGTCCTCGTCTCGCTGGTCTTGATCGCCTATCTGGTGGCGATCTGGGCGATGACGACGAAGCCGGTCTGAGGGACTCGTGTCCGGCTGGTTCGTCGTCAACGTCTCCGCCGCGAAGGCGTTCCGCCACGAGCACGCTGGCTCGTATGTCCCATTCGAGGATCCCGAGGAGCGCTTCCCCGATTTCGGTATCAACGTCCACCTGCTGGAGCCGGGGCAGCCGAACGCGAAGTATCACGCCGAGAGCGTGCAGGAGGACTTCCTGGTGCTGTCGGGGGAGTGCGTCGCGATCCTCGACGGCGAGGAACGGCGCCTCGAGGCGTGGGACTTCGTCCACTGTCCCGCCGGTACCGAGCACGTGTTCGTCGGCGCAGGGAAGGGACCCTGCGCGATCCTGATGGTCGGCGCGCGCCGCCCCGACCCCACGATCCACTACCCGGTGAACGAGCTCGCTGGGCGCCACGGCGCCTCGGCCGCCGAGCCCACCTCGGTGCCCGAGGAGGCGTACGCCGACTGGAGCGCGGAGCTGACGCCGACGCGGCTTCCCTGGCCGCCGTAGCCGGCCCTACGGGCTCGCGGTACCGAGGGCCTCGGCGATCTCCGCCACGGCTGCCTCCTCCGCCTCGCTGACCCGCTCGCCGCTGAGGCCGAGAAAGCCCTCCTTGTGAGCGGCGGCGACCCGATTTGCGAGGGTGAGGACGAAGCGCCTGTACTCGTCGACCTCGTCCGGGGTCGCCTTTCGCTCCAAGAGCTCGACGGCGTCGCGAAGATGCTGAAGGCCGTGATCCTTGAGCTCCTCGGCGGAGTGATACCGCGTCCGGTCGATCTCGGGCTTCGCCGAGGCGATTTCGTCGAGCAGCTCGCTGTCGCCGTGCTCCTTGCGCGCCTCGGCGTATGCCTTCGCCATCGAGAAGCTCTCGCGGAAGGTCCCTCCGCGCTGCGCCGTGGTCACGATCATGCCGGCGCTCGGCGGTCCCTTCAGCACGACCTCCCACTCCTCCGGGCTGAAGTCGGCCTTTCCGGTCATCTGTCGACTAGCCCTCTTCGGGCGGAGGAGGGTCTGGCGGCTTCGGCTCGTTGGGCAGCATCTCGACCACCCGCCCCGAGCTTCTGAGGCAACGGGGACATGGCCTGGGCATCAGCGAGCCAGCGGCCGGCGCAAAGGCCTCCCCGCAAGACGGACACACGTAAACAGCCACGGACTCCTTTCCGGTAATCGATCGACCCCCTGTTGCTGCTGCGCAGTGTACGCCCATTGCACCAGGCGAAAAATTCGGGTGGGATACTCAGGGCGGGCAAGCGGCCCGTGGCTTCATCATCACCGGCAAAGGAGGAGCCCATGCGACTTAGAAAGGCGCTCTGAGCCGGACCGCGACGCCGAGGCGGCGCTCCGCCGAGATCCAGGCGGAGCTCGGCAAGCTGCTCGGGCCGGGCGCGGTCGGCCCGGCGACGGCGGCCTACCTGACGGACGCGACCGAGCACCGCGGCATCAAGGGCAGCGCCGACGCGGTCGCGTTGCCGGCGACGACCGCGGAGGTCGCCGGCATCGTGGCCTGGTGCTACGAGCACGAGGTGCCGATCGTGCCGCGCGGGGGCGGCACGGGTTTCGCGGCCGGCGCCGTGCCCCTGGACGGGGGCGTCGTCCTGGGCCTCGAGCGGATGACGCGGGTCCGCGACTTCGAGCCACTGCTGTGGCGGATCTGCGTCGAGGCGGGGCTGAGCACGGCCGAGGTCCGCCGGCTGGCGCGCGAGAACGGCCTCTTCTTTCCGCCCGATCCCGGCGCCGCCGAGCAATCGCAGATCGGCGGAAACATCGCCACGAACGCCGGCGGTCCGCACGCCTTCAAGTACGGGGTCACGGGCGCCTGGGTGACCGGGCTGGAGGCGGTCGTCCCACCCGGCGAGATCGTCGAGATCGGCGGCGCGATCCGCAAGGACGTGGCCGGCTATGACCTGAAGAGCCTCCTGATCGGCTCGGAGGGAACGCTGGGCGTGATCACCGCGGCCTGGCTCAAGCTGCTGCCGGCGCCGGAGGCAACGCTTCCCGTGGTCGCATTCCATGCCGGCGCCGAGGCGGGCTGCCGGGCGATCGAGGGCGTGCTGGGCGCCGGGCTGACCGTGGCCGCGCTCGAGTACCTGGACGGTGGCGCCCTGACCGCGGCCGGCGGCTCGTTTCCGGGCGGCATCCCCGAGGGCGCAGGCTTCATGGTGATCGCCGAGGCCGACGGCACCAAGGCCGAGGCCGAGCGCGTTCAGGGCCAGCTGGTGGAGGCCGTGAGCATCGACGCGCTTGCCGTGCGAGCGCCCACCCGTCGGCGCGAGGTGGAGGCGCTGTGGCGGTGGCGCGACGGCGTCTCGATCGCGATCGAGGCCCGGCGCGGGGGGAAGGTGAGCGAGGACATCGCGGTCCCGCTCGACCGCATCCAGGAGGCGATCGAGGAGACGGTCGCGATCGGGGAACGTCACCGTCTGGAGGCCTGTAGCTGGGGCCACGCCGGCGACGGCAACCTGCACTCGACCTTCCTGGTCGCGCCCGACGACGGCGGGGAGCTGGAACGGGCGCGCAGCGCGGCCGAGGAGCTGTTCGAGCTCGCCGCGCGGCTTGGCGGATCGATCTCGGGCGAGCACGGCATCGGCTGGCTGAAGCGGGGGCAGCTGGCGCGCCAGTGGCCGGCGCGGGCGCTCGAGCTGCACGAGGCGGTCAAGCGGGTGTTCGATCCCAAGGGCCTGCTGAACCCCGGGAAGAAGATGCGCCTAGCGCGCTCAGCCCCTAGCCCGAGCCTGATTCGACCGGGTGGCCGCCGCGCTGCCAGGTGTCGACGCCGCCGCGGGCGACGTGGATCACGGAGTCGTAGCCCTCCCGCTGGAGGAGCGAGGCGGCCAGCCCGCTGCGCTTGCCGCCGCTACAGATCGTGGCGATCACCCGGTCGGCCGGCAGCTCGCCGAGGCGCTCGATCAAGTGGCCGTAGGGGACGTGAACCGAGCCGGGAATGTGGGCCTCGGCGAACTCGTCGTCGTCCCGGACGTCGAGCACCACGATCCCGTTGTCGCTCGCGAGCCGCTTGGCCAGGTCGTCGGGATCGATCAGCTCGACCCGTTGCACCGGTCGCTCCTCCGAGCGCCAGGCGGTCATGCCGCCCTCAAGGAAGCCCCGAACGCGGAGGCCGACCGATGCCAGGAGCTCGGCCGCCTCGAGCTCGTAGCCGTCGGAGGCGGCGACGACGATCAGCTCGACGTCCTCGGCGACGACCTTGGCCACCTTGGTTGCGAAGCCCGTGTCGTAGGCCGAGGCGCTTATCGCCGCGGGGATGTGGGCCTCGTCGAACTGCTCGTTCGTCCTCGCGTCAACCAGGATCGCGCCCTCGGCGATCGCCACCTCCACCGCTCGAGGTGTCAGCGGCGCCGGCGTGCCCAGCTCCTCGATCAGGGGGCCACGGTTCAGCGCCACGATCTGCTCGACGTTGGGCGGGCGATCGCCGAGCTGACCGACCGTGGCGTCGATGAACGACTCGAGGGTCGAGATGCGGAGGGCCCGGTTGTGCTGGCGCTCGAAGCCGATCGTCGAGGAGGTCTTGTTGTCGATCGCCGAGCTTCCGCACAGCGATCCGCCCAGATGCCCCGGCCAGACCTCCACGTCGTCGTCCAGGGAGAGCAGGCGATCATGCAGCGAGTCGAAGATCCCCGCCGCGCCCTCGCGCGGCTCGATCGCGAGATCCGGGCCGCGCGACGTCGCCGATGAACAGCGAGTCGCCGGTCAACACCGCCCAGACATCGCCTCCGCGAGCGGCATCGCGCAGCACGAACGAGGTGTGCTCGGGGCGGTGGCCCGGCGTATGCACCGCCTCGATCTCCACCTCGCCCATGCGAAGCCTCCAGCCGTCGGCGAACGGCTCGTGCGGGTACTCGGCCCCGGCGAGCTCGTGGATGTGGATCGTCGCTCCGGTGGCCCTGGCCAAACGGCCGTGTCCGGAGACGTGGTCAGCATGGTTGTGGGTCTCGAGCACGTGCTCGATCCGAACCCCGTGGAGGCGGCTCAGCCGCAGGTACGGGTCGATGTTCCACTGGGGATCGACGACCGCGGCGACCCCGGCGCGCTGGTCGCCGACCAGATAGGAGCCGCAGGCGAGGTCCTCGTGGATGACCTGGCGAAACAGCATCAGGCCCGGACTCTAGTTCGATTGGCTCACCGACACCGAAACATGTGACATCGATTGGTGTAACGTATGGAGCAGTCGAACAGCGCAAGCCCAGCCCCTGCGTGCCGCCCGACAAAGGAGAGCCATGGAAGCCGCCAGCCCAAAGGAAGCAGCCGCCAACGCCGAGCAGGCAGTCGCCGCCGCCGTCAACGGCAACAAGGAGAACCACGAGGCCGCGTTCAGCCTCGAGCTGAGCGAGGACCAGCGGGAGATCCGCGACTGGGTTCACGGGTTCGCCGAGCAGGTCGTCCGCCCGGCGGCCGCCGAGTGGGACGAGCGCGAGGAGACGCCATGGCCGATCATCCAGGAGGCCGCCAAGATCGGCCTCTACGGCTTCGAGTCCCTGGCGCAGTTCTGGTCCGACCCGACCGGGCTCCAGCTTCCGATCGTCAACGAGGAGCTGTTCTGGGGCGACGCCGGAATCGGGCTGGCGATCATGGGCACGACCCTGGCCGTGGCCGGGATCTACGCCTCCGGGACGCCCGACCAGCTCGTCGAGTGGGTGCCGCAGTGCTACGGGACGCCCGAGGAGCCGAAGGTTGCCGCCTTCTGCTCCTCGGAGCCCGACGCCGGGTCCGACGTCTCCGCGATCCGCACCTCGGCGCGCTACGACGAGGCCAGCTCGGAGTGGATCCTCAACGGCCAGAAGGCCTGGGCGACCAACGGCGGGATCGCCGACGTCCACGTCGTGATCGCCAGCGTCGATCGCGAGCTGGGCTCGCGTGGGCACGCCGCCTTCGTCGTCCCGCCCGGGGCGGAGGGACTCGAGCAGGGAGCCAAGGTGAAGAAGCACGGCATGCGCGCCTCTCACACGGCCGACGTCCATCTGGACGATTGCCGGGTGCCGGGCTCGTGCCTGCTCGGCGGCAAGGAGAAGCTCGACGAGCGCCTCGCCCGTGCCCGTGAGGGCAAGGGATCACGCGGTCAGGCGGCGATGCGGACCTTCGAGGTCTCGAGGCCGACGGTCGGCGCCCAGGCGCTCGGAATCGCGCGCGCCGCATACGAGTACGCGCTGGACTACGCCAAGCAGCGGGTCCAGTTCGGGCGGCCGATCATCGAGAACCAGGCGATCGCGTTCACGCTCGCCGATATGAAGATGGAGATCGACGCCGCCAGGATGCTCGTCTGGCGCGCCGCCTGGATGGGGCGCATCGGCAAGGACTTCACGGCCGCCGAGGGCTCGATGTCGAAGCTGAAGGCGGGCGAGGTGGCGGTCTGGGCGACGGAGCGGGCGATCCAGATCCTCGGCGGCAACGGCTACACCCGCGAGTACCCGGTGGAGCGGATGCACCGCGACGCCAAGATCTACACGATCTTCGAGGGCACCTCGGAGATCCAGCGGCTGGTGATCTCCCGAGCGATCTCGGGAGCGCGGATCCAATGAGAGAGGAGAAGCAGGTGACCGAGGCGCAAGACGCAATCACTGAGACCGATTTTTCATCGCTCGATCCGGAGCAGGTGGCCGGGGCGATCTCGTCCATCACCGACGAGCAGCTTCGCGAGGCCCTCAGCGGCCCGCAGCGCGAGGCGATCATCGGCGAGGTGTTCCGCCGCATGGAGCAGCACTTCAAGCCGAGCAGCGCAGCGGGGGTGGACGCCGTGATCCACTGGAAGATCACCGGCCCCTCGGGCGGCGCCTTCGACCATTACGAGGTCGTGCTCCGCGACGGCACCTGCACCGGGGGCAAGGACCCCAAGCACGAGCCGCGCGTCACCCTGACGCTGGACGGGGTCGACTTCATGCGGCTGGTGACCGGCAACGCCGCCGGCCCGATGCTGTTCATGAGCGGCAAGCTGAAGATCGAGGGCGATCTGATGTTCTCGACCCAGATCCAGTCGATGTTCACGATCCCCGGCTAACGCCGCCGAGGGCCATTGCAGCCCCGGAACCAGTACGGTGTGCGACGGGACGCCGAGCCCGGACCGCCGTTCGGCCAGGGTCTCGATTGGACCAAGGAGAACACGAGTGGGAGTCGCCAACCAGGTAGCTGAAGCCGAGCGGGTCGGCACTCAGCTGACTCATACAGCCGACGAGCACGAGACCGCCGACCGCATCATCACCGGTCTGGTCACCGCCGTTCCCTTCCTGCTGCTCGGCGTCGCCGCCTGGCAGGTGTGGAACGAGGCGCTTCACTGGCGCGACCTGGCGATCCTCGGCGTCCTCTACCTCGTCACCGGCCTCGGGGTCACGGTCGGCTTCCATCGACTGCTCACCCACCGCAGCTTCAAGACCAGCCGAGCGCTGCGGGGGATACTCGCGGCCCTGGGATCGGCGGCGATCGAGGGGCCGGTGATCTCCTGGGTCGCCGACCACCGCAAGCACCACACCTTCTCCGACGAGCAGGGCGACCCGCACAGCCCCCACGTCGGGCACGGCGGCGGTTGGCGCGGCACCATGCGCGGGCTGTTCCATGCCCACATGGGCTGGCTCTTCATCCACACCGAGCGCGGAGCGAAGCGGCGCTTCGCGGGCGATCTGATGGACGACCCGGTGGTCAGCTTCGTCGATCGGACGTTCCTGCTCTGGGCCGTGATCGGGCTCGCGGTCCCGTTCGCGCTCGGCTACGCGATTGGCGGCACCGCTGGTGGCCGGGCTCACCGCTCTGCTCTGGGGCGGCGCGGTTCGCGTCTTCCTCCTGCATCACTTCACCTACAGCATCAACTCCGTCTGCCACGTGTTCGGGCGGCGGCAGTTCGCGACCGATGACGAGTCGCGAAACGTCATCTGGCTCGCCCTGCCGACATTTGGCGAGGCCTGGCACAACAACCACCACGCGTTTCCCACCTCGGCAGTCCACGGACTCCGCCGCTGGGAGCTCGATCCCTCTGCGGGGGTGATCTGGACGCTCGAGCGGCTGGGCCTGGTTTGGGACGTGGTCAGGATCAGCCCCGAGCGCCAGGCGGCCAAGGCAGCCGGGTAGGCTCCGCCGGTGGACGGCGACGGGGCGCGGGGCGCGGTCGTGGTCACAGGAAGCTCGACGGGGATCGGGCGAGCCTGCGCGCTCCAGCTGGATCGTCTGGGCTTCAAGGTTTTTGCCGGGGTGCGCAGGGAGGCGGATGGGGAGCGACTCCGAGCTGAGGCGTCGGAGCGCCTCGAGCCGCTGATCCTGGACGTCACCGACTCCGGGCACATCTCTCGAGCCGCCGAGCGCGTCTCCGAGGCGACCGAGGCCCGTCTTGCGGGACTCGTCAACAACGCCGGGATCGGGGTGGGGGGACCGCTCGAGCTGCTGTCGATGAGCGACTTTCGCCACCAGATCGAGGTGAACCTGATCGGCCAGGTCGCGGTCACCCAGGCCTTCATCCCGGCGCTGCGGCGACGCTCGCGGGCGGCTCGTCTTCATCAGCTCGATCGGCGGCCTGATCGCCACTCCCTACATGTCTCCCTACCACGCTTCGAAGTTCGGGATCGAGGCGGTCGGCGACGTGCTGCGCCAGGAGCTGCGCTCAGTTCGGCGTCCAGGTCTCGATCGTCGAGCCCGGGTCCGTCGCGACCCCGATCTGGGACAAGGGCAGGGCGACGGCCCAGGCGGTCCGCGGCAACCTGTCGGCCGAGGGCCAGGAGCTGTACGGCGAGCCGCTCGCGCGCGCCGAGAAGACGCTGGCGCAGACCGCCGAGCGCGGCGCGCCGCCGGAGAAGGTCGCCAAGGTCGTCGCCCACGCCCTGACCGCGAGGAGGCCCCGAACGCGCTACCTGGTCGGCGCCGACGCCAGGGTGATGGCCACCCTCACGAAGCTGCTTCCCGATCGCCTTCGCGATCGCCTCGTGGCCCGGGCGACCGGTCTCACGACCAGGGCGCGCTAAGGGCTGCCTCGGACAGGCGTCCAGGGAGGCCTTCTGCGCTTAGGTTGGGCGGCCGGCTGCCGATGCCCTCTGTGCACATCCATCAACTGCGAGGGCACCGAAAGGGTCCTCGTGGGGCACCTCCTCATGTCGAAGCGGGGCGCTGGGCGAGCGCCCCGCTTCACGTTCCACTTGCGGGCGCCTTCGGCGCCCTGACCAGCCTGTTTCGGAGCTAAAGCTCCTCATAGTTCCTCCGCCGTCGCTCGGCGACGATCTCATCCCGGCGCAGGCGCAGGCCGCCGAGCAGAAGCGCGAGCGAGCCGCCCAGCGCGACGAAGATCCCGTAGCGCAGGTGGATGTCGGTGAAGCCCGAGATCCCGTCCGGCTTGTCGAGCATCAGGTAGCCGACCAGAGCGGCCGACCAGGCTCCTGCCGCAGCGAGCAGGCTCCCCTCGCGCAGGGGGCGCGGCAGCTCATACCCGCTCGCGCAGCGGGCGATCAGGTAGAGGGCCGCTGCGACGGTGATCAGCAGCGCGAGCTGGCCGAGGCCAAAGGCGTCGAGCCCCGTGTGCGAGAGGCCGCTCGAGAACTCGACCCCGTACCAGGGAAAGAGCATGCTGCCCGGCACCACGAGCGCGCCGATCGCCGCCAGCCGCGCCGGCGGCGACAGCGAGCGAAAGAGCTCCCTCACCGGCTCGATTCCAGGCGCAGCGGGGCGCTGATCCGCCGGATCACGGCGGCGGCGATCCCGGGCTGGGTGATCGGGCCGGTTTCCGGCCCGACCTCCTCGATGTGCGCCTGCGGGACCAGTGCCTCGGTCAACCGGCGGCGCTCCCGTACCGGTGGCAGCCAAGGTCCCGCGACGTCGGGCGCCGCGAGGATCCAGAGGCGCTCCCCAGTCTCCCGTGCCGCCGCTGTCGGGTCGTCCTGGGCCCAGGCGCGGACCCGTGCCGCTGCGGGCTCCCGAGGGCAGTACGAGACCTGGAAGCCGACACGCTCGCGCAGCTCCGCCTCGGACATCTGCGTGTTGGTCGCCGCCAGCAGGGTGCGAAGCGCGCCCCTGTAGTCGCGCTCGACCATGTTCAGGAAAGCGTCGACGACGGTGTCCGAAGCGATCATCCCCTCGCTGCCCTCGAAGTGCATACGCGCGAACGGGGCGGTGCCCAGCGCCACCACGGCGGCCACCAGGTCCTCGCGGCTGGCCGCGACGTGGACACCCCGGTTGGCGCCGTCGGCGGTGCCTATGACCACCGCTCCGCCACCCGCCGCCTCGAGGATCGCCTCGAGGTCGGAGCAGTCCGTCTCCATCTCATAGGGACCGGCGCGGGTGGACTCCCCGGTGCCGCGCGCGTCCCAGGTCACCACGCGGTGATCGCGGGCGAGGTCGGAAAGCAGGCCTTCGTAGACGCCGGGATGCCCGGACCACCAGGGAGCCAGCACCACCAGCGGCCCCTCGCCGCGCTCCTCCCAGTGGAGCTCGGCTCCGCCCGGACGCTCGAGTCTGGCCATGGCTCAGGCGGGCGCCGCGCGAAGCGGGGCGCTCACCCGCCGGACGACCGTCGCGGTCAGGTCGGGCCGGCTGACGATTCCCTCCTCGATCCACTCGACGTGTGCGTCGGGGAAGAGCTTGCGCGAGAGCTTCGCGGCCTCCCTGCCCGCCGGAAACCAGCCGCCCCCCGCGGACTCCGCGCACAGCAATCCAGAGCCGGTCGCCGCAGGCGCGCGCGGCTTGGAGCGCGTCGTCCTCCACCCAGGCGCGCAGCCGGGCCACCGCCCCCTCCTGAGGCTGGTACTCGGCCTGAAGGCGGACCCGCTCGCGGATCTCCTCCTCGCTCATCTGCGGGTTGCCGGCGCTGACCAGGGAGCGGAGGGCGCCGCGGTAGTCGGTCTCGCACATGCTCAGGAAGGCGTTCACCACCGTGTCGGAGGCGGCCATCGCCTCGAAGCCCTCCAGCCTCTCCCGTCCGGCGGGCATACCGCCCGGAGTCACGATCGCCTCCACGAGCTCGGGCCGCTCGGCGCAGACGCGAACGGCGCGGTTGGTGGCATCTCCCAGCCCCACGATCACCGCCGCCCCGCCGCTCGCCTCGATCACGGCTGCGAGGTCCCCCGACCCGGTATTCATGTCGTACGGCCCCTCGCGGCTCGACTCGCCGGCGCCGCGATCGTCATAGCGGACCACGCGGTGGTCCCGCGCGAGCTCGGCAGCGATCGAGTCGTACACGGAGGGGTGGAAGATGGAATACGGGGCCAGGACCACCAGCGGACCCTCGCCGCGCTCCTCCCAGTGGATTCGGACCCCTTCCTCGCGCTCAAGCCAGGCCACGGGCGCGATTCTCCCAGGTGCACGCGGGTAATGGATGCCGTGAACCTCGTGTCCAGCCAAGGAGGAAGTCAGATGAGCGAGATCGCAACCGGCACCGACATCATGGCCGAGGAGAACGCCGGCAAGCGCCACCAGATCGTCGGCCTGCTCGAGACCGCCTACTGGATGGAGATCGAGACCGTGATGAGCTACATCGCCGGCTCCGTGAACCCCGACGGTGTGCGGGCCCAGGAGATCAAGGAGTCACTGGAGCAGGACATCATGGAGGAGCTTGGCCACGCCCAACGGTTCGCGCAACGGATCAAGGAGCTCTACGGGGTCGTCCCCGGATCGGAGGAGTTCGGCGCCGAGCAGTCCTACCTTCAGCCCCCCGAGCATCAGACCGACATCGTGCACGTGATCAAGGGCGTGATCGCGGCCGAGACGGGCGCGATCGAGCACTACAGCCAGATCATCGCGGAGACCGAGGCTGTCGACCCGGTCACCCAGGACATGATGATCGACATCCTCCGCGACGAGCAGGGCCACCTGCGCCTGTTCGAGGGCTTCCTGCGCGAATACGAAGCGGAGGGACTCGCCTAGGCGGGCAGCAGCTTGAGGGCCAGCTCCGCGAGGTGGTCGACGCCGTGGCTCTCCGCCTCCGCCGCGGCCAGCTCGAGCGCCCGGCGCGCCTCCTCCGGATTCGACTCGCGCAGCAGGCGCCCCCGCAGGTACTCGCAGCGGGCGGCATCGAGCGGCCGGCCGAGCCCCTGCCACGCGGCGCGGGCCTCCTCCAGCGCGGCGCTCGCCTCGTCGGGATCGGCCGCCACCGCCCCGCGGGCCTCGAGGCTGGCGGCCTTGCCGACCGGGTAGCGCAGCCGGTCGGCGAGCCGCTCCGCCTCGTCGGCGGCCTCGCGGGCAGCGTCGAGCCGCCCGGCCAGAGCAAGGTTCACGGCACGGGAGGAGATCGCCTCGACCGACTGCGCGACCAGGCCAGCACGCTCGCAGAGGTCGAGCGCGCGCGCCAGCTCCGTGTCGGCGTCCGCGTGATCGCCGCGCTGGCGCAGCGCCGCGCCAAGCCAGAACAGCGATTGGAAGGCGACCTCGGAGCGGCCCACCTGCTCGGCGAGGTCAGCGGCCTGGCGCAAGCCCTTTGCCGCCTCGTCGAACCTCCCCTCTCGCCAGCGCAGCATGCCGCGCATCATGTACGGGAAGCAGAGCTTGCCCGTCAGGCCCTCGCGCTCGGCGAGCTGCCCCGAGGCCTCGGCCTCTCGCTCGACCGTGTCCCAGTCACCGCGGTGCGCGGCCAGCTGGGCCAGCGCCGCGTGCAGCTCGACCTTGGAGGGCAGGTCGCCCGTCTGCTCGGCGAGCTCGAGCGCCTCCTGGTAGGCGGCGCCGGCCCCCTTGTAATCGGCCTCTGAGACCTCGAGGTGATAGCCGAGCGTGAGAAGGGCCCGAACCGCCTCGGCCGGGTCCGACTCGCGCGCGAGCTCGACCGAGCGCTCCAGGTTCTGGCGGGCGCGCTCGGAGTCGCCGATGCGGCCGAAGACCCGGCCGAAGATTCCATGGGCCCGGCTCGCCGCCGCCGCCTCGCCGAGTCGCTCTGCGAGTCGCAACGCCTTCTCGGAGGCGTAGATGGCGAGCATGTTGTCGCCGGTGTGCATGTACAGCGAGGCGGCCTCCTCGTAGAGCCGCACCAGCTCGAGACAAGGAGGACCGTCCTTGAGCAGGTCGATCCCCTTCTGGTAGTGCTCGATCGACCCCTCGCGGTCGCCCTTGTGCCAGAGCCCGGCGCCGATCTTGCGATGCAGGTCGCCGACCCTGGCCAGGTCCTCCTCGCCGCGATGGAACTCCAGGCATTTGTCCCAGACTTCCGTTGCCTGGTCGACGCGCCCGAGCCGAAGCGCGACGTCGCCGAGCTTCTCGGCGATCCGGGCATGGACCGCTGGATCCGCTCGGGGGGAACCCTGCTCGCCGGGCAGGGAGAGCGCGGTCTCGTAGTGACTGAGGGCCTCCTGGTTGGAATACAGCGAGGCGGCGGCGTCGCCGGCCGCCTCGAGCGCCGACAGGGCCTTCTGATTGATCCGCTCGAGCTCCGACGGCTCCATCTCGGCGTCCGCGCCGAGCGCGGCGGCCCTGCCGTAGTGGTCGGCGACCATCGCCACCACGCCCTCCGAGCGGTCGGCGGCCCGCTCCTCGATGAAGCCACCCACCTGGGCGTGCTTCCACGCCCTGACGGACTTCGGCAGCGTCGAGTAGGCGACGTCGCGGATCAGCACGTGCTTGAACGCGTACTCGTGCTCCCCAGCGAGCCGACTACCGGCGCTCGGGATCACGAGATCCTTCTCCTGAAGCGCGGCGAGGGCGTCCTGTAGGTGGATGCCCTCCTCTGCCTCGATCCCGGCGAGCGAGCCCTCCCAGAAGGTTTGCCCGACCACCGAGGCATGCTGGAGGACGCGCCGCTCCGGCGCGGACAGCGAGTCGAGCCGGGCCGCGAGCACGGCGTGCACGGTCTCGGGGAGCGTCTGCACGTCCTTCGACCCCTCTTCACGGATCCGGTTGACCATCTCCTCCGCGAACAGGGGGTTGCCGGCCGAGCGCTCGGCGACCTGCGGCACCAGCTCTCCCTGGCCGTTCGTCCCGACGCCGTTGCCATTGGGGAGCAGAGCGGCGACCAGCTGGCGCGTCTCGTCCTGGGACAGCGCCTCGAGCGAGATCGTGGTTGCGTTGCGCCGCCCGCCGCCCCAGCCCGGGCGGCGGTCGAGCAGCTCGTCGCGAGCCAGGCAGACGATCAGGGCGGGGCCGCGCACCCAGCGCGCCAGGTACTCGATCAGGTCGAGCATGCCCTCGTCGGCCCAGTGGATGTCCTCGAGCGCGATCACCACCGGCCGTTGCCGGCTCACTGCCTCAACCAGGGAGCGCACCGCGGAGAACAGGCGGTCGCGGGTCTGCTGCGCATCGTCCACGTCGTGGACGCCGGTGGACATCGCGTGCTCGGCCGGGGGCTCGATCCCGAGCGGGCGAGCGATCGTCGCCGCGATACGTACCGGCGGCTCGTCGGTCTCGGCATCGGAGATGACCGATTCGACCCCGCGCAGAAGCTTCGCCCAGGCCAGCTCGGAATCGTCGGTGTCCACCAACTCGAACTGGTCGCGGAGGATCTCGCCGAGCGCCCAATAGGCGAGCCCGGCGCCATAGGCGGGGCAACGCCCGACCCGGAACGCCGGCTTCTCCGGCCGCCCGCCGATCTGCACCGCCAGCTCGCGCAGAAGGCGCGACTTGCCGACCCCGGCCTGGCCGATCACCGTTACCAGGTGCGGGCGGCTCTCGCGGCCCACCCGCTCGAACAGCGACATCAGCAGCCCCGACTCGTCCTCGCGGCCGATCAGGGGCGCCTCGGTGCGGGCGCCTCGGGTGGCCGGGCCTGGGACCAGGACGCGGGCGGCCTCCCATGCCGGCACGGGCTCGGACTTGCCCTTCAGGGTCAGGGGCTCCAGCTCCTCGTACTCGATCGCGCCCCGGGTAAGGCGGTGGGTGATCTCGCCGACGGTGACGCTTCCGGGTTTCGCTGCCGCCTGTAGCCGGGCGGCGACGTTGACGGCGTCGCCCATCACCGTGTAGCCGTCGCCGACCTGGCCGGCCAGCACCTCGCCGGAGTTGATCCCGACACGCAGCGAGAAGCTGACGCCGGCCGCCCCCGGTATGTCCCTGTTGATCTCCTCCATCGCGGCCTGCATCGCCAGGCCGGCGCGCACGGCGCGCTCCGGGTCGTCCTCGTGGGAGACCGGGGCACCGAAGACCGCCATCACGTTGTCGCCGATGTACTTGTCCACGCTGCCGCCGTAGCGGACGACCTCCTGCCCCAGGCGGCGGAGCGCCCTGTCCACGATCGACTTCACGGCCTCGGGGTCCATGCGCTCGGCGATCGCCGTGTAGCCGAACAGGTCGGCGAACAGCACCGTTGCCTTGCGGCGCTCCTCCGGCAGAGCACCGGCGCCGGGCGAGCCCCAAGCCGGCGCGGCGACGCCTGGGAGCTGGCCGCCGAACAGCGCTTCGGGCTGGTCGGGATGGGCCGCCTGGGCCGCTACCCCGGGAGGGGCGGGAGGCTGCGGCGTCGTCCCCGGCTGCGGCGCCACCACGCCCGATCCGCCGGCCCCGAGCCCCGTCCCGCACTCGATGCAGAACTTGGCCGCCGGGGGGTTCTCGGTGCCGCAGCTCGGACAGGTCGGGGAGAGCGTCGCGCCGCATGACATGCAAAAGCGGGCCCTGTCGGGATTCTCGGTGCCGCAGCTAGGGCAAGCTCCTCCGCCCACGTGACGAACGATACGCATTCGTCGAGGCGCGGCTATGTGAGATCGGTCACGGTGATCGCGACTATTCGATCGGTATCTCCTCGACCGCCCGGGTGGGCGGCGGTTCGGCATCGAGGCGCTCCAGGTGGCTGTCGATCAACGCCCGCACGGTGAGCAGCGCCTCGCGCTGGACGGCCTGCCACTGGTCGCGCAGCTCCGGCGACGCCGTGGCGCGCACGGCGTCGGCCGTCCGGCAGATCGGACACCACTCGATGCACTCGAGGTCGTGAGTGACGTCAGACGGGCTCGGCGGCTCGTCGCCGCGGATGCGACGGTTGTGCTCTCGTGGGTCGGCCATCCTCGAAGCTCACCTCGAGCGAACCGCCCTCGAGCCTGGCCCCGGCGGGCCGCTGGCGGGCGAGGGCAGGGGGCAGGATGATAGTCCGCTTCTCACGGCCCACCGTCACCACCAGCTCCTGGCCCACCTTCTTCAGGCCGATGTCGCCGCGCTCCGTGAACGGCACCCTCAGGCGCAGCACGGTTCGCCCGTCCTCGCTCGCCAGCTCGTGAGCGAGCTCGGTGTGGAGAACGTCGGCGGGCGGATGGGCGGTGAACAGCTCGCCGGCCAGCCGGTCGAGCATCTCGGCGCCCACCACCTCCTGCTCGAAGTAGCGGGCAGTGAGCACGGGGAGCGGCGAGAAGCCCTGCTCGACGAGGCGCAAATGGTCGCGCTGGCGCTCCCGCCAGGCGCCGAAGTAGCCGCCCTCGACGTCGTCGGGGAACACTCGGTTGACGATCACGGCGTCGGTCAGGTAGCCGTACAGGTTCAGGTAGGTGAAGGTTCGCTGCGCCTCGACGATCACCATGCGGTCGGGGTTCATGACCAGCCGGATCGAGGCCCGCTCGCGGTCGCGAAGGATCTCGTTCATGGCGATCAGGTTGCTGACCAGGCGCCGCACGTCGACGAACACGTCGGCGCTGGGGAGCTCCAGGTCGAGGAAGGTCCGAGCCCATGGCCGCGCCGCGGCCACCATGCGGCGCTCCCACGGAAAGACCTTCTCCAGCCACCAGCGGGCGATCTCGGGAAACGAGAGCAGGCGCAGGGTCTCGCCGGTGGGCGCGCAGTCGACGATGATCGCCTCGAACCGCCCGGACTCGTGGTGACGCTTGATCTGGAGCAGGCTGAACAGCTCGTCCATTCCGGGTGGCACGGTCAGCTCCTCGGCCGCGATCTGCATCACGCCACGGTCTGCCAGCAGCTGGCCCAGCCAGCGCTGCACCGCGCCCCAGTTCGCCTCCATCTCGCGCTGCGCCTGAACCTCCTGGCCCCAGAGCCGCTCCGCGATCAGCGTCGGCTCGGGGCCGAGCTGGGTGCCGAGCGAGTCGGAGAGGCTGTGCGCCGGGTCGGTGGAGAGCACCACGGTGCGCAGCCCGGCGGCCGCGCAGCGGCGCGCCGTGGCCGCGGCGACGCTTGTCTTTCCGACCCCGCCCTTGCCGGTGTAGAGGATGATGCGCGGGGCCACCATGGAGTCGGCCAGGGTACCCGTTAAGGGGGGTCCGCTACCCTGGCGCGCCGGGCTCCGTCCACCGCGCGCCCCCGGTCGTTGAAGGAATCGGCGATCGGTGCCGAAGATGAAGGCTGACTTTGAAGAAGGAGAGCTGACTTGACCCCGATCCGAGCGCGCGCCGCGATCTTCTCGCTGATCCTCCTCCTGCCCGCCGCCGTGGCGGGCTGCGGCGGCGACGGAGGCGGTGGCGGCGAGGACCCGAACCAGGTCCTCGAGCAGACCTTCAACAACCCGGAGCAGATCGAGAGCGGCGTGCTCACCATCAGCCTCGACGGTTCAGCCGAGGGAACTCAGTCGGGGAACCTGACGGCGACCATCGAGGGGCCGTTCCAGACCGACGGGGGCGACCCGACGGCGTTCCCGCAGCTCGATCTGAACGCTCAGGTCAGCGCCTCCGGGGCGGGTCAGAGCTTCGACTTCGACGGCGGCCTGATCGTCACCGAGGACAACGCGTTCGTCGACTACCAGGGACAGGCGTACGAGGTCGGCTCGTCGGTCTTCCAGCAGTTCAAGAGCGCCTACGAGCAGTCAGTCCAGCAGGCCCAGGGGGAACAGGGCAACCAGAGCGCTTCCTCGGTCTTCGAGCGGCTCGGAGTCGACCCCCAGACCTGGTTGACCAACCTCTCGAACGAGGGCGACGAGGACGTGGAGGGGACCGAGACGATCCACATCCACGGCGACGCCGATATCGAGCAGATCTTCTCCGACTTCACGCGGATCGCCCGGCAGGTGCCCGGGGGTGCCGCACCGACGCTCGACCCGGCCCAGCTCGACCAGGTGAAGGGCGCGATCCAGGAGGCAAGTCTGGATGTGTACTCCGGCAAGGACGATCACATCCTGCGCAGGCTCGGGCTATCGCTGACCATCGAGCCACCGGCGAACGCGGGCGGCTCCACGGTCAGCAACGTCAGCATCGATCTCACGATCACGCTGGGCGAGGTCAACGAGACCCAGGAGATCGCCGCGCCGTCGGGCGCCAAGCCGATCTCCGGCCTGCTCAGCCAATTCGGGCTCAGCGGCCTCGGCTCGCTCGGGTCGGGCCAGACCGGCGGTGGCAGCGTGGGCGGTGGCGGCGGCCCCAGCGCCGGCTACCTGAACTGCATCCAGGACGCCCAGACCGCGGCCGAGGTCAACCAGTGCGCCAACGAGCTCCAATAGCCTGACCGGCCCACTCCGCCGAAAGCCTCGCCTTCGGCTACGAATAACTCCGCCGAAAGCCTCGCCTTCGGCTCCGTTTTCGGCGGGTAAGGGTCCCGGCCTTACCCGGCACGCCCAAGCGCCGCTACCGGGACTTCGTCCCTAGCCCCTACGCGGAGACGGGCTCGACGTCGAAGTTTCGGTCGTACAACTCGTCAATGCGGGCGAGCTCGTCCTCGGTCAGGTCCGGGACGTCCGCGGCGCCGGCGTACTCGCGCAGCTCGGCCTGGTTGGTGATCGTCGGGATCACGACGGTCATCTGCGGCTGCGCGAGGATGAAGCGGAGCGCGGCCTGGGCCATGGTGCGGCCGGTCTCCGGGCCGCAGAGGAAGCGAATCCGCTCGATCTTCTCGAGGCCCTCGACGAGCCACTCGCGCGGTCGGTGGCGACGGTGGTCGCCGGGGCCGAAGGTCGTGTCGAGCGTCAGGTTGCCGTCGAGCAGTCCCGACGAGGTCGGGACCCGCGCGATCAGGCCGACGCCGTGGTCGGCGGCGGCCGCCATGAAGTCGCGGCCAGGGTCCTGCTCGAGGAGGTTGTAGACGGTCTGCACGGAAGCGATCTGGCGCGTCGGAGATCGCTCGCAGGCCCTCCTCGCGCCAGCCGATCGCAGGGCCGAGAGCGACGCCGTATCGGGCGATCTTGCCCTCGGTCCGTAGCTGGTCGAGGGTCGCGAAGCACTCGTCCGTATCGATCGCGCCGAGGCGCGGGTTATGGAGCTGGTAGAGGTCGAGATGGTCGGTGCCGAGCCGCCGCAGACTCGCCTCCAGTGCCCGCCGGACGAAAGGCCCGTCCCAGCGCTGCGGCCGCTCTCCCTCGGAGTGCTCCTGGCGTCCCTCGGCGAGCACGTATCCGAACTTGCTCGACAGCTGGATCCGGTCCCGATGCGGACCGAGCACGCGACCGACGAGCTCCTCGTTTGCGCCCTGACCGTAGGCGTCGCCCGTCTCGAAGAAGGTGACGCCGAGGTCGAGCGCCTCGAGCAGCAGGCGCTCGCCGGCCTGCTCTGAGACCTCGCCCCACCAGGTCGAGCCGAGCGCCCAGGTGCCGAAGCCGATCTCCGATGCCTCGAGGTCGGTGTCGCCGAAGCGGCGCGTCCTCACGCGGCCAGTCTAGATCAGCCAGCGTGGGTTCGACCGGCCATCCGACCGCATAGGCTCCCTCGTCTCGATGGCGACTGACGGATCAGATGAGCCGCGGGGCGTGCGCTTCCTCCTGACGGCGCAGGGGTGGCCGTACCTCCTCCTTCCCTTCATTCCGCTGGCTCTCGCGCTGGATCTAGCCCACGCCTCGGCGGCCGTGATCTTCTCTACCGCCGCGCTCGGGATCATCCCCACGGCGGCGCTGATGGGCCAAGCGACCGAGGAGCTGGCAGCGCGTTCCGGCCCGGGTATCGGCGGGCTGCTCAACGTCACCTTCGGCAACGCGCCCGAGCTGATCATCGCGCTGTTCGCACTCTCGGAGGGCCTGCACGAGGTGGTCAAAGCCTCGATAGTCGGCTCGATCGTCGGCAACGTGCTGCTCGTGCTCGGCGCCTCGATGCTGGTCGGGGGCATCGGCCGCCAGAACCAGACGTTCAACGCCACCGCCGCCAGCGCGCAGTCGGCGATGCTGCTGCTCGCCGCCGCGGCACTGATGATGCCGGCGATCTTCGAGCTCGTGGAGGGCAAGGGCTTGCCGAGCCCGACCGCCGAGCTGGTGAACTACGGCTCCACGGTCGAGAACCTCTCGCTCGCGGTGGCGATCGTTCTCATCGGCACCTACGTCGCCGGTCTGTTCTTCTCGCTGCGCACCCATCGCGACCTCTTCAACCCGCCATACGCCGAGCAGGAGGAGGAGGGCTTCGGCTGGAGCGTGCGGCGCTCGGTGCTGATGCTGTTCATCGCCGGGCTCGCGGTCGGGCTGATGTCGGAGGTTCTGGTCGGCTCTATCGCCGAAGCCTCGGAGTCGGTGGGCTTGAGCGAGTTCTTCATCGGCGTGATCGTGGTCGCGATCGTCGGCAACGCCGCCGAGCACTGGGTCGCGGTGCTGGTTGCCTACAAGGACAAGATGGACCTGGCGGTCAACATCGCGATCGGCTCGGCCGCCCAGATCGCGCTGTTCGTCGCGCCCGGTGCTGGTGATCGCGTCGTTCTTGATCGGCCCCGGGCCGCTGCCATTGGTCTTCAACGGCTTCGAGCTCGGCGCAATCCTGCTTGCGATCCTGATCGCCAACACAGTCACCAGCGACGGCGAGTCGAACTGGTTCGAGGGCGTGCAGCTGCTCGCGCGTCTACGCGATCTTCGGGATCGCCTTCTACTACGCGTGACGGTGGCTCCCCCGCTTCGCCAGCGCGGCGTGCCTGATGGGCAACGCGCTGCTCCTCGCCGCTCAGCTTCGCGGTCATCCTCGCCGGCGCCCTGCTGTTCACCAACGCGGTCGAGTGGGCGGGCAGCGGCTTGCGATGGGCAGGGGGCGGTGGGGAGCCTGCTGGCCGCCGTCGGCACCGCGATGCCGGAGACCCTGATCCCGATCGTCGCCGTGATCGAGGGAGTCCCGGGCGCCGACGGGGTGGCGATCGGCGCGATCATCGGCGCCCCGTTCCTGCTGGCGACGATCGCGATGATGCTCGTCGGGACTTGCTGCCCTCGGCTATCGGCAGCGCCGCAGGCAGGGCAGCAAGCTCGCGGCGGACGCCCCGACGCTGGAACGCGACCTCCTCTTCTTCATCTGCTTCTTCGCCCTGGCGACGATGCTCGGCCTGGGCGTGCGCCGCAGGGGGTGCAGATCTTCCTCGCCTTCGGCTTCGTGGTCGCCTACGCCCTCTACGTCAGGCGGACGCTCCGGGGCGGTGGCGAGGTCGCAGGCGGCGGAGTCCATCCATCCGCTGGTCCTGGCGCGCAACGCGGGCGGCGAGCCGAGCGCGGAACATGATCGCGATCCAGTTCCTGGTCGGCCTCGGCGCGATGGTTGGCGGCGCCCACCTGTTCGTCGTGGAGGTGATCGAGCTGTCCGAGCTCGATCGGCGTCGAGCCGCTGGTCCTCTCCCTGTCCTCGCCCCGCTCGCCACCGAGCTGCCCGAGAAGGCGAACAGCTTCTTCTGGGTCCGCGAGGGCAAGGACAGCCTGGCGCTCGGGAACATCACCGGGGCGATGGTCTTCCAGTCGACGATGCCGGTCGCCTTCGGCCTCGCGTTCACCGACTGGGACCTCGACCGCTTCGCCGTCCTCTCGGCGGCGCTCGGCCTCGCCGGCGGGGCTCGTCGCATACTGGGCGCTGCGCCTCCAGGGGCGCTTCAGCCTGCTCGCGATCCTCGCCTGGGGAGCGCTGTACGCGGTCTTCCCGCTCTACGTGTTCTGGCCTGAGGGCTCAGTCGGTCGGGCCAGAAGTTCTCGGCCTGCTCGGTGCCGGCGTCCGGGTCGCGGGTCGAAAAGATGAGCAGCTCGGCGTCATCGCCTGTGTCGTTATGGACCGAGCGGAAGGCGTCGCCGCCGATCCGCACCGCGGTTTGCGGGCCGGCCTCGAAGACGTCATCGTCGATCTTGAAGGTGACCCGGCCCGGCGATCACGAAGTAGACCTCCTCCTGGCCGGGGTGGCGGTGGCCATAGCTGCCCCGCCCGCCGGTGCCCGGCGGCATCGTCCGCCAGCTGAACGAGACCTGCTCGGTGCCCAGCGCATCCGAGTACCAGCGCATCTCCCCGAAGCCCGGGTAGTCGGCCATCCAGTCGGTGGCTTCCTCCCGCTTGGCGACCGAGTAGCTCGCCATCAGTCCTCCCGGCCGGGCTCCTGAGGCTCGCCTCGTCCTCCTCCTCGCCGTCGGTGCCGTCGCCCTGCTCGAGCGCGGTCGCCGACACCGAGCCGGCCGTGCCGCCGTGATAGTGGGTCTGAAACTCCTCGAGCGTCTCCTCGAGGCTGTCCTCGTCGACCGGGAGGTCGTCGGAGATGCGCACCCAGTCGGACCCCTCGTACGCCTCCATGTTGAAGATCTCCTGGTCGATCGAGGTCGAGTCGTCGACGATCACCACGATCTCGGTCTGAGGGTTGAAGTAGGTGCCGGGGCGAAGCAGCATCTCTTCGACGTCGACCGTGCGGCTGTCGATGTCGGGAGTCATGGCGCGATCCTATTACTGCCCGAGGTTCTCGAGCTCCCGAAGCTGGCGCTCGACCTCCTGGTCAACGTCGAGCGGCTCCTTTCCCTGACGCACGCGACGCTCGTTGCGCGCCACGACGAGCTGGCGCACCTCCTCGGCCAGCCCGGGGTCGGCCCCCGGGCTCCCTGGCGACCGCTCCGCAAGCAGCCTGGCGAGCTCGGCCTCGACGTCGAGCGGCGTCTCGCCGCGGGCGCGCTGCCGGTAGGCCTTCGCCTCCAGCATCTGGCGGATCTCGGCCTCGCGCGCCTCCCCCGAGCCGGCTCGGGGGCCGTCGCTGGCCCGCTGCGGCAGGTCGCTGTCGAACTCGACCGCGAACTGGCCCTTGCCGATCTGCTTCAGGGCGTTCCCGGCCCCGAGCACGAAGGTGGCCAGCGAGATCGGGAGGGCCGCCAAGACGATGATCAGGATCGCCTCGCCGGTGCTGAGGCTGAGCGCCAGAGGCGGCACCCGCCTAGGGTACGAGGAGCGGGCCGGCGGCGCAACCTGCGCCGCCGGCACCGGCGGGGGCGGGCCTGGATTCCGGTATCCTTTCGTCCATCAGACTGGTTGACTGACCAGTCAATCGGCTCGCCGATATGGGCTGGTCCCCAAACGCAAAGGAGCGCCAGAGCCTTGGTTGACTTCACGCTGACCGACGAGCAGAAGGACCTGCGAGAGCTGGCCCACGACTTCTCCGAGAAGGAGATCCGGCCCGTCGCCTGGGAGTACGACCGCGACAGCACCTGGCCCCAGGAGATCGTGGAGAAGGCCTTCGAGGTGGGCCTCATGAACGTGCACATCCCGGAGGCCTACGGCGGCCCCGGCCTCGACTACCTCTCGGGCTGCCTGATCGAGGAGGAGCTGGGCTGGGGCTGCTCCGGCATCGGCACCAGCCTGATGGCGAACGGCCTCGCCTCGGCGCCGCTCCTGATCGGCGCCTCCGAGGAGACGAAGAAGAAGTACCTCGGCATGCTCACGGAGGAGCCGAAGCTGGCCTCCTTCTGCCTCACCGAGCCCGACGCCGGCTCCGACGTCAGCGGCATGAAGACCCGGGCCGTCAAGAAGCGGCGACAAGTACGTGATCTCGGGCTCCAAGTGCTTCATCACCAACGGCAGCCACGCGTCCTGGTACACGGTCTACGCCAAGACCGATCCCGAGGCGGGCCACCGCGGCATCACCGCCTTCGTCGTCGACCGCGACGCCGACGGCGTCACGGTCGACAAGAAGGAGGACAAGCTCGGCCAGCGCGCCTCGGACACGGCGACGATCTCGTTCGACGAGGTCGAGGTCCCCGCCGAGAACATGCTCGGCGAGGAGAACAAGGGCTTCAAGCTCGCGATGATGACCCTCGACCGCACCCGTCCGGGCGTCTCGTCGCTGGCGGTCGGCATCGCCCGGGCCGCGTTCGAGTTCGCCTCCGGGTACGCCAAGGAGCGCGTCCAGTTCGGCGTCCCGATCGCCATGCACCAGGCGGTCGCCTTCATGATCGCCGACATGGCGACCAAGATCGAGGCGTCCCGGCTGCTCGTCTGGGAGTCGGCCGTCCTGCTCGACCAGGGCAAGCGCAACACGCTGGTCTCCTCGCACGCGAAGCGGTTCGCCGCCGACACCGCGATGGAGGTCACCGTGGACGCCGTCCAGGTCTATGGCGGCTACGGGTTCATCAAGGAGTACCCGGTCGAGAAGCTGATGCGCGACGCGAAGATCATGCAGCTCTACGAGGGCACGTCGCAGATCCAGCGCCTCGTGATCGCCCGCGAGATCCTGGCGCCGCGGCCGGTCGCCGAGCCTCAGCCCGAAACCACAACGGAGGAGACCGAGGCGAGCGAGAAGGCCGCCGAGCAGGCGCCGGCAGCGGCCTAACGGCTGGCTTCCCGCTGCCGCCCGGTTGTCAGCCGCGGCGGTTAGGGCTGACCGCGATCATCAGCCCGATCGCAGTCAGCACGATGACGCCCAGGACGAGGGCCTGGGGCCACCCGTCGATCCCCCAGGCCGTCGCGTAAACGAGGGCGGCGAGGATCACCAGCGCCAGGGCCGTGAAGGCGATCACCGGGCGCCGGTTGCCGACCCGCAGGGTCCGGTCCGGTGCGCCCAGCTCAGGTCGCTCGTACTGAGCCCGGTCGCTGCTGCTCATGTTCGCCATCTCGTCCTCCCGGTCGGCTTCCCGAAGGAGGCTACACCTGAGCTGGCCCAAGGGGCGGTGCGGCTCGTCACACACCGAGTGCCCCGTCAACGCGGCACTGGCGGCGGAGCGACTCTGCACTCCCGCCGCCTATAGTCGCCCCGGATGGCCCGCGGGGGCGAACAGGGAGAGCCGCGAGCCCGCAGGCTGGCCGAGGCGGCGCGGGCCGCGAGGGCGCGCGCCGACGCCGGTCGAGCCCAGCGCACCGGCGCGGCGCCGCGCCGGCGCGATGGACGTCTTCGGTGGCGAGATCCGCCGCCGCGATGTCTTCCCGGTGCTCGTCCTGCACCTGATCTCGAGGGAGCCCGCCTACGGCAACCGCCTGATCGAGGAGATCGAGGCGATCACCGACGGCGTCATCTCGGCCAACCCGAACACGATCTACCCGCTCCTGCGCGACCTGGAGGAGCGGGGCCTGATCAAGGGACAGTGGGAGCACCCGGACCGGCGAACCCGCCGCTTCTACTCGATCACCTCCGCCGGGCGCAAGGAGTACCGGCGGCTGGTCGCCGAGCTGGAGCCCTTCCTGGACTCGGTGATCGAGTCGGTGACCCTGATCAAGCGCGAGATATACGGAAGCGCTGCCCGGCGCGGGGGCCGACGGTGAGCAAGGTCTCCGCGATCGGTCGTCGTCGCAGCCTCGCTCGCCGAGGTCTGGGACTACTACTTCGAGCCACGGGGATGGCCGGCATGGGTTGACGGCTTCGGGCGCGTCGAGACGTCCGACGGCTATCCGGAGGCCGGCGGCTCGTTGCGCTGGCGCTCGATCCCGGCCGGGCGGGGCGAGGTCACGGAGCACGTGCTCGAGCACGAGCCCCGCCGCCTGCACCGGGTCGCATTCCGGGACCCGGAGAGCGCCGGCGAGCTGCGGACGACGTTCGAGATCGCGGGCCAGGGCACGGCGGTCACCCAGGAGCTCGAGTACAGGCTGCGAAAGCGCGGCCCGTTCGCGTGGCTCACCGACCGCCTGTTCATCCGCTCCCAGGTGCGCGGCTCGCTGGCGCGCACACTCGTCCGCCTCAAGCTCGAGGTGGAGGAGCTGGCCGGCGCGGAGTAGGGCTGCGGGCGAGCTCGCGGCTGGCCGATCTCAGGGCAGGTGTGGGAGATATCACCCTAGGGGGGCTGGCCGATCGCCTGCGGACGACGGACGATGCGGTTGTCAGCAGACCGGCAAAGTTCAGGAGGACGATCGAGATGCAGTCAGAGGACACACCGCGAGGGCCCGCCGAGGGCTCGAGGATTGCGCTGGGAGCAGGCGCTAGCTGCCCTGGTGGGCCTTGCAAGCGCGTCGTCGGCGCAGGCGGCGTGCTTCGGCAAGAAGCCCACGATCAAGGGCACCAAGCACGCCGACAGGATCACCGGCACCAACGGGCCGGACGTGATCTACGCGGGACGCGGCAAGGACAGGATCAACGGCAAGGGAGGCCCTGACCGGATCTGTGCCGGTCCGGGCAAGGATCGCGTCAAGGGCGCTATCGGACTCGACACGGTCGGCGGCGGGCTCGGGAGCGACAAGGTCTCCGGTGGCAAGCAGTCGGATTACGTCGTTGGGTGAGGAGGGCAACGACAGGGTCCAGGGCGATGGAGGGAACGACTACGTCGACGGATTCGAGGGCAACGACGTCCTGCATGGGGATACTCCAGGCCAGGCACGGGGCGGCGACGACGAGATCTACGGCGGCGACGGTTCCGATCAGGTCTTCGGGGACGGGGGCGACGACAGGGTCACGGGGAACGGCTCCGATCGGGTCTCGGGGACGGGGCGACGACAGGAGCTGGAGGAGGCGCCGACGTCGTCGACGGCGGCGCCGGCAAGGACAGGGCTGATTCCCGACGACGACTCGACGCCGGACACATACCGCGGCGGCGCCGGCATCGATACGGCGAAGCTACCGCTACTACGACGGACCCGGTGACCGTTTCGCTCGACGGGGCCGCGAACGACGGGGTCAACTGCCCGCAGCAGTGCGAGGGCGACAATCTCTCCGCGTCGCTGGAGAACCTCAGTCGGCACCAACGACGGCGATCACCTGACCGGCAGCGCCGCCGCGAACGTGATCGAGGCCGGGAGCGGGGACAACGTGGTCAACGGCGGCTGGCGGGGGCCGACATCCTCCGCGCCGACTACGGCGGCAGGACAGCCTCGGGGGCGGCAGTGGAGACGATGCCCTGTTCGGCGGCTACGGCAACGACTCCCTCAACGGGGGGCCCGACACGGACGAGTGCCACGGGGAAGAGGGCACCGATACGGCGCTCGAACTGCGAGACCCAGTTCGGGATCCCGTAGGCGCGAGGGACCGCGGCCCCGGCGTCGTCCGGGACCGCGGTCCCTATAGGCTTCGCGACCTCATGTTCGTGTTCAAGGCCGCGGTGCTCGGCGCGGGGACGATGGGAGGCGAGATCGCCCAGGTGATCGCCTCGGCCGACGTGTCCCGTGGTGCTCAAGGACGTCAAGCAGGAGTTCGTCGACGCCGGCCTGGAGAAGGCGCGGGAGGTGACGCAGGGCCAGCTGGCGAGCCTGGTCTCCAAGGAGAAGATCACCCAGGAGCAGGCGGACGCCCGCCTCGAGGAGATCCTCGGCCTGATCGCCGGCACCACCGAGTACGAGGGCTTCGGCGAGCGTCGACTTCGTGGTCGAGGCGGTGCCCGAGAGGATGGAGGTCAAGCAGGCGGTGTTCGCGGAGCTCGACGAGGTGACGCCCGGCCACGCGATCCTCGCCTCCAACACCTCGGCGCTGTCGATCTCGGAGATCGGCTCGGCGACCACCCGGCCCGACAAGGTGGTCGGCTTCCACTTCTTCTATCCCGCCTCGGTGATGCGGCTGATCGAGGTCGTCGAGGGCGACGACACCTCCGAGGAGACGGCGCAGGCGGCGGCGAACTTCGCGATGCAGATTCGCAAGAACCCGATTCGCTGCGGCGAGGAGCCCGGCTTCGTCGTCAACCGGGTGCTGAACTCGGCCGCCTCGGAGATCTGGCGCCACCAGGACGAGTCCGGCGCCTCGCCCGAGGAGATCGACAAGGAGATCGCCGAGGCGAAGGTGACGCCGATGGGCCCGTTCTTCCTCTCCGACCTGCTGGGGCTGGACACGGTGCTGCACGTCGCCGAGCACCTGCGAGCGAGCTATGGCGATCGCTTCTACGTCCACCCGATGATGAAGGAGCTGGTCGAGGCCGGAAACCTCGGCCAGAAGACCGGCCAGGGCTACTACACCCACGGAGGCTGAGGTGGAGGCCGCGACCGCACGAGATGACGGTGGTCGAGCGATTCCAGCTGAAGGCGTTCGCAGAGGCAGTGATGGTGGTCGACGAGGGGGTGGCGGCGACCAAGGACGTCGAGCTGGGGATGATGATGGGCGCCGGGATCCTGCCCGGACCGCTGACCCGCGCCGACGAGGCGGGGCTGGACTCGATGCTCGAGCGCCTCGAGCTGGCCGAGCGCGAGTGGGGCGACGGCTTCGCGCCGCCGCTCCTACTGAGGCGGCTCGTCAACCAGGGCCGGCTCGGACAGGAAGACTGGCCAGGGCTTCTTCTTCTATCCGCGGCCCGACGAGGGCACGGAGCAAAGGGAGACGGTGCTGCTCGAGACCCGCGACGAGCTGGCGATCCTGTGGCTCAACCGGCCGCCGACCAACCCGATCTCGCCGCAGGTGATCCGCGACCTGACGGCGCTCTGGGACGAGATCGAGTCCCGCGACGGGATCCGCGCGGTCGTGTTCGCCTCCTCGAACTTCGCCGTCTTCTGCGCCGGCGCCGACATCAAGGAGTTCACGAAGATGACCGATCCGGCTGCCGGGCAAGGAGCTGCTCGACGGCGGCCACGGCGTGCTGCGTCGCATGGAGCAGTCGAGCAAGGTGACTGTCGCGGCCGTCAACTCGCTGGCGCTCGGCGGCGGTTGCGAGCTGGCGATGGCCTGTGACTTCCGGATCGCGGCCGAATCGGCGAGCTTCGGCCAGCCCGAGATCAACCTCGGGATCATCCCCGGGTTCGGCGGCACCCAGCGGCTGGCGCGCCTGGTGGGGGAGGCGAAGGCGCTCGAGATGAACCTGCTCGGGGAGCCGATCTCGGCCGTGCAGGCCGGCGGATCTGGGGCTCGCCAACGAGGTCGTCCCCGACCACGAGCTGTTCGACGCCGCGCTCGCCTGGGCGCGCAAGCTGGCCGGGCAGGCGCCGGTGGCGGTCGAGCAGATCAAGAAGGTCTCGGCCAAGGGCGATCTGGACGAGGGGATCGAGGCCGAGAAGGGCGGCTTCGCGACCGCCTTCTCATCCGAGGACGCGCGCGAGGGGATCTCCGCCTTCCTCGGCAAGCGCAAGCCGAAGTGGTCCGGGAAGTAGCCCCGGCCGCGCGTGCGGCCGTGGAGGAGCTCGCGGAGCTCATTCGCGAGAGCGAGTCCACTGTCGCCCTCACCGGGCGCTGGGGTCTCGGTGCCGTCGGGGATCCCGGACTTCCGGACGCCGGGGAAGGGCCTGTGGGAGAGGGTGGACCCGATGTCGGTGGCGACGATCGATGCCTTCCACCGCGACACGAAGCGCTTCTGGGACTTCTACCGCCCCCGTTTCCACATGCTCACCGACAAGCGGCCAAACCCCGCCCACGAGGCGCTGGCCGAGCTGGAGCGACGCGGGCTGCTGGATGCGGTGATCACCCAGAACATAGATCGCCTCCATCGCAAGGCGGGGTCTGAGCGCGTGATCGAGGTCCACGGCTCGATCGCCACCGCGAGCTGCACGAGCTGCGCAGCCAGCTACCCGCTGGAACAGGTCGAGTCGCTGTTCGACACCGACGGAGTGGCGACCTGTGCCTGCTGCGCGGGCAAGGTGAAGCCCGACGTCGTCCTCTTCGGCGAGCTCCTGCCGCAGGACGCGATCGCGGAGGCGGAGCGGCTATGCGCCGGCGCCGACCTGCTGCTCTGCGTCGGCTCCTCGCTGGAGGTCTACCCGGTCGCCGGGCTCCCTGAGCTCACCCGCGAGGGGGGCGGGAGACTGGCGATCGTAACCCGGAGCTCGACCCCGTACGACTCGGCGGCCGCCGTTCGCCTCGACGGCGACGTGGCCGAGGACCTGACCGCCGTGCTGGCCTCGTATCTAGCCGCCGACTCCTCGTCCACTGATCGATGCGGCCGTGTCATCGAGAAGCTCGTGCGCTCTTTTACGTGTCTAGGACGTAGAACCTCATAAGCGTCGGCCACCCTTAGCCTGCCCTACCCAGCCAATCGCCGCGCCAGGCGATTACGAATAAGTCGTCTAGCTCGGGCGCAGGATTTGCCTGGCGGCGCAGGATCCGCTCGCAGATGCCCAGCGTCTCGGCGGCCTCGTCGATGCGCTCGGTCGGCAGCTCGCCTGCGAGCGCCTCGTCGGCCGCCTCGGCGGTGCTCTCCCGTCGCTCCCGGAGGGCGGCGAGGTCCTCCGCCTGGTCTTCCCCGGCGCTCCCCGGGAGCTCGGCGAGCAGCGCTTGGAGCCCGGCGTGGAGCTGAAGCGCCGCCTCACGAGGGCGGCCCTGTTCGAGGTCGGCGCGCGCTCGCAGGAGCAGCGTCTCGCAGACGTCGATCGGCTCCCGACCGGCGAGCACGGCCGCAAGGCGCTCCTGCGGGCGCAGCGCCTGGGCGCGGCGCTGGCGGCGCTCGGGCTGGGGGATCTCCACCGCCTCCTCCCAGCGCCCGGCCGCGAGCCCGTCGCCCGTGCCGTATCCGATCCGGGCGACGAGCACCGCCTCGCGCCCGATCTCGTGGCCGTAGGGATCGCGAGTTGCGATCCGATGGGCGTGGAGCACCGCGTTGGCGGCCTGCAGCCCCGCCGTCACCCGGGCCTCGGCCGCCTCGGGGTCGCCCGCGATCCCCTGGAGCTCCCGCGCGGCGGCGTCTGGCTCGGAGGGCTCGGCCGGGATCACGGTGAGGCGGGTCAGGGGGACCTCGGGGGAGTCTCCTCCGGGCTCGGCCGGTCGCGGCCGGCGGCGCGGCCGGCGGCGTTGCCGCCACGCCCCCGAGCGTCTGCGCGACAACCACCGCGTCCGCCTGCTCGTGATCGCCGCCGCGCATCAGGTAGCGCCCGTCATCGAGCCCGAGGTGGCCGGGGACGTCTAGCTGGACGCAGGCGAAGCGGGCGGTCACCGCGTCCCAGCCTACTGACGGCGAGCCGCTAGTCGCCGCGGTGGGAGGCGCTGGCCCGCTTCGAGCTGTGCTTGCGCTTGCCCGTGGGGATCGAGTAGCGCGAGGGCGAGGTGGGAACCTTCGGGTTGTCGATCTCGGCGATCCGCCCGATCAGCCGTTGCCACTGGTCCGGCTTCAGGAGCGCGGTGAACTGCTTGCCTGCCCCGGGTGACTGGCCCTTCGGGTAGTAGCCGACGTGGATGTGGTCCGCGTGGTCGGCCATCGAGAAAGACGGCCCGCCGAGGTCCATGAGCGTGATCAGCTGATGCGGCCGCATGGTGCCCTGGAGGCGCAGCAGGGTCTCAACCGCCGCTTCGGTGATCGAGCCTCTGCCCTGGTTGCCGAGGATGGGGATCCCGTTGAGCGCCGCGATGTCCATCGCGTCACCGGTCGAGTGCTCGCTGATGTTGCCCCCGGACGTGTACACGCTGTGGCCGCACTTGAGCGACGTGATCGTGAGCCGGAAGCCGTTGCCGGCGAGGTACTCCATCGCTGCGAGGACCCGCTGGTCGACCTGGCCGGTACGGATATCGGTGCGGCCGCAATCGTAGATCGACAGGCGCGGGTCGGCCAGCACGCGGCGTTCCAGCTGCGTCTTGGGCATCAGCAGGATCTGCGTGACGTTCGTGCTCGAGAACGAGAACGGGTTCTTGCCGGCGGCGCGATAGATCGCCGTCGCCTCGAGCAGCTTCCAGCCGTCCAGGATGGGCTTGGGATCGATTCTCGGCGCGCCGCGCCCGGCGGGCCGGATGGCGAAGTGCAGGTGCGGCGCGAGCTTGCCGGACTTCTTGCCGATCCGTCCGAGCACGGTTCCGGCGACCACCTGCGAGCCCTTGCGGAGCGGGCGCAGCTCCATCGAGTCGCGGTTGAAGTGGAGCACACCGCCGAAGTAGGACTTGACGGTCGAGTAGCCGGGGAACTTCTTGGACAGGAGCTGGTCGAGCTGGCCCGTGATGTCGGCACGGTCGACGTTGTGCGGGCGCTCCGGCAGAGCGTAGAGCCGCTGGCGCAGATCCTCCGTGTTCACAGGGCCGTCGCTGGCCTTGCGCCCTTGCCGTCGGCGGCCGCCGGCTTGTCTGCGGGTCGCGGGCCGGGTGGGCGCCTTGTCCCTCTTCGGGGTCACGAGCTTGAAGTCAGAGGCCGAGAGCTTGTGCTGCTTCGGCACCGGATAGACCTTCGAGACGCGGCCGAGCTGCGCGTAGGTGAACCGGTTGCCGTAGGTGTCCTGGAGCACGATGTACTTGCCGAGCTTCGAGTTGTGACCGACCCGCTTGATCGTGCCGTCGTTCACCGCGACCACCGGCGCGCCCTTGCGGGAGTAGATGTTTATCCCTCGCCGCGTCGGTGAGCTGGAGACCACGTCGGCGACGTTGCCCGACGACCGCTTGCTCGGCTTGGCGCGCTTGGCGGCCTGGCGCTCGGAGATGTCGTCGGCGTAGCGGGCCGCGGCGGCAACCGGGAACCGGGCGCCGTGCGTCAGGCCGACGAGCGAGCCGACCAGATCCTCCGGGAGCTTGCCGTACTGGCTGGCGTAGAGCAGCACCTCGTCCACGTACCAGTCGGCATGGTTGTAGGCGAAGATTGCCTGCCGCAGGTCGGTGTCGCCGCCGGCGGCCCGCAGGTAGCGCGCCGCGGCGCAGATCGCGTCGACCGGGTTGTAGGGATCCTTGCGGTTATCTCCATTGGCGTCCACCCCGTATGCCTTCCAGGTCGAGGGGAGGAACTGCATCCAGCCCATCGCCCCGGCGGTGGAGACGTTGAGGTTGGTGCCGAAGGCGGTCTCGATCCGGTTGATCCCGGCCAGCACCTCCCAGGGGATCCCGTACTGGGTGCCGCAGGCCTGGTAGATGTCGAGCAGGAAGGGCGGGATGGCGAACTGGTCGATGATGAAGCTCGGAACTCCGATCGGGGCGGGGCCGAAGTCGGCGATCGTAAGGGTCGGGTTGGCCTTCGTGGGGACGCCGTCGGCGGCACGGGTCGGCGGCTCAGAAGGCTTGTGCGCGCCGTCGGAAGCGCTGGAACCGCCGTCGCCGTTGCCCGCGCCGCGGCCTCCCTGGCCGCCCGATGCGCTGGTACCGCCCGGCCCGGCTCCGCCGCCGCCGCCCACGTATCCGCCGCCGCCGCCCGATCCGCCGCCGCCCGTAGAGCCTCCGCCGCCGCTCCCGCCGCCGTTGCCTCCGCCCGGGGGTGGGGGCGGGGGAGGTGGCGCCGGGTCCAGCTCGTCGCCATCGGACGACCCGGAACAGCCCGGATCGGCGCCGTCGACCCGGCCATCGCCGTCATCGTCCTTGGTGTTCGAGCAGGCTGGCTGGTCGGGAGGAGGCGGCTCGTTCTGGAGGCCGCCGCCGTCGCCCGGTGGCTCCTGGACGACCTGGCCGTTGACGACCCCCGTGGTCACGGCAGTCCCAAGGACGGCGAGGGCGACGGTGAGTAGAAGCTTTCTTCTCATCGGTCTCGGGTCTGCTCCTCAGCCTGAGGGCGTCCCCAGCCGGGTACCGCGAATGCGGGTAGCGCAAACAGTGCCTGCTCCAGGCCGTGAGAGACGCTACTTGTTCGGTAGGCGGTTTTCAACGCGGAACGCACCCGATAACCGTATCCCACACGGTCGACCGCTGCGCGGGTAGGAAGTTCAGCTCCCTTGAGGTACTGAATCGGCACCCGGCTTCCTTCGCTTGAAGCGTTACGCTGGGCGTGAATGGGCGCGTTGCAGAGCCAGTTGGAGGCGCGGTCAAAAGTGAGGATCGAGGAGGTTCTCCGTTGAGCGATGAAGCGGCAGGCGGTGGACTTCGCGCGCGTGGCGAGGAGGCGCTAGGCGATCTCGCCCAGGCGCTGCTCGAGAACCCCCTCTTCAACCAGGCATTGACCACGGCCGTGGGCGCCGGCGAGCGTGCGGCTCAGGCACAACGCACGGCGATGGGAGCGCTCAACATCCCTGCGGCCTCCGAGCTTGAGCGCCTGGAGCAACGGCTGCGCTCGTTGTCAAACAGGCTCGAGTCGGTCGAGGATCGCCTCGACGATCTCAGCGACGAGGTGGCGGCCCTTCGGCGACGGCTGTCGGCGCCCGAGCCGAGCTCGGGTGGGGGGGATGAGCACCTTTCGGTCTCGGAGCGCGGCGACCACTAGTGCCGGAGGGAGCAGGGACATCGGGCGAGAAGGGCGTCACCGAGGCGCTGCGCGCGGCGATCGAGGGCACCCTGGCGGAGGCCGGCAAGCGCGCCCGTACGGGCTCGGCCGCGTTGCGGCCCGAACGCGCCACCCAGCTGCTCGACGAGGTCGCGCGACGTGGCCAAAAGGCGCGGGACGAGCTCACCCGCCGGGGGCAGGGTGCGCGGGACGAGCTCACCCGCCGGGGAAAGGGGGCGCGGGACGAGGTCACTCGCCGGGGGCAGGAGGCCCGCGAGGAGGTGACCGGGCGGCTCGAGGCGCTGGAGCGGCGGCTGGCCCGTCTCGAGGACGCCCTTCGGACAAAGCCTAAGCCTAAAGCCGAGGATTAGATGTCCCCGGGGCGCCGTGTGGTGATCACCGGGATCGCGAGCCACTGGGGCGCCGAGCTGGCGCGGAGGCTCGAGCGCGACCCCTCGATCGAGTACCTGGCCGGGATCGACACGGTGCCACCGCCGGTCGAGCTCGAGCGGACCGACTTCATCGAGGCCGACATCCGTGGCCCGTTGCTATCCCGGCTGCTTCCCGGGACCGGTGCCGACACCGTGGTCCACTGCGGCATCCTCTGGTATCCGGAGCCGGACAAGCCCGCCGGGATCCTCCACGACGTCAACGTGATCGGGACGCTCCAGCTGCTGGCGGCCTGCCAGCGCACCGAGAGCCTCGAGCGCGTGGTGGTACGGGGATCGGCGGCGATCTACGGGTGCGAGGGGCCGTCGCCGAGCTTCTTCACCGAGCGGATGGCCAGGAAGCTGCCGCTTCGCACCCGCTTCCAGCGCGATATCTCCGAGCTCGAGGGGTACTTCGAGAACTTCGCTCGCCGGCACCCGCGACTCGTCTGCTGCATGCTGCGCTACCAGCCGGAGATCGGCCCCCACCTCGACATGCCGCTGGTCCGCTACCTGAGCCTCCCCGTGGTCCCGACCCAGCTGGGGTTCGATCCTCGCCTCCAGCTGCTACACGCGGACGACGCCACCGGCGCGCTCGAGGCGGCGACTCGCAACCCGGTCCGCGGGGCGGTCAACGTCGCTCCCTCGGGGTCGATCTCGCTGAGCCACATCCTGCGCCTCGCCGGGCGGCCGTCGGTGCCGATCCCGCATCCGCTGTTCGGGCCGGCGCTGGAACGGCTCGGCCGGCAGCTCGGCGCCGGTCCGGTCTACGGCGACGGCGTGCGTCTGCTTCGGTTCGGGCGGGGCGTGGACAATCTGCGCCTGCGTACCGAGATCGGCTATGAGCCCGGATTCGACGCCGTCGCCACCGTCCGCGACTTTGCCGCCAAGAGCCGGGGTCGTCGCATCGGGCCCTCGCTCCACCCCGGCCAGCTGGCTGGCAGGTTCGCGAAGGTCGGAAGATGAGCGCGGAGCCGCAAACGGACGCTCCGCGACCGCCGGCCGCCGAGGCCCTCGCCGACTTCCTTCGGCGGATGCGACTCGGGATCGAGGATGGCCTCGATCCCCGGAACGCGGCTCAGCGGGCGGCGCTGGACCTTCCCCAAACCCTGCGCGACACGGTCGAGCGCGTGTCGCAACGGCTGCGCGGGGAGTACCACGAGGACGAGTGGGGCTTCGACGAGCAGTTCGCCGAGGCGGTCTATCCCATGTTCGAGTTCCTCTATGACATTTGGTGGAGGGTCGAGGCCGAGGGGGTCCGCCACGTGCCCTCGCACGGTAGGGCGCTGCTGGTCTCCAACCACGCCGGCTCGCTGTTCCCCTTCGACGCCTCGATGATCCTGGGGGCGATCATGAAGGAGCACCCGCTGCCCCGCTGGGCGCGGTTCCTGGTCCTCGACTGGGCATTCGTGGTGCCGTTCATCTCCACCTTCATGCGGCGTGTGGGGGGCGTTCCGGCAAGCCCCCACAACGCCGCGCGCCTCCTGGAGCAGGACGAGCTGGTGATGGCCTTTCCGGAGGGAGCGAAGGGGACCGGCAAGGCGTTCTCGGAGCGCTACCGGCTGCAGCGCTTCGGGCGGGGCGGGTTCGTCGAGGTTGCCCTGCGAACCGGCGCGCCGATCGTCCCGGTGGCGGTGGTGGGCGCGGAGGAGATCTACCCGAAGCTGGCCGACGCCAAGCCCCTCGCGCGGGCGATCGGCGCGCCCTTCGTTCCGATCACGCCGACCTTTCCGTGGCTCGGGCCGCTGGGCCTGATCCCGCTTCCCTCGCGCTGGCGGATCGAGTTCTGCGAGCCGGTCGAGCTCTCTCGGTACGGACCAGACGCCGCCCACGATCAGCGGGTGTTGTTCGACATCTCGGAGCAGGTGAGGGAGACGATCCAGGAGAAGCTCTACGAGAACCTGGTCAAGCGCGGCTCGACTTTCCTGTAGCGCAGGGGCGTCGGCGCCTCCAAACGCCCCCACACTTTTCCTGCTCGCTCGCGGAGAAAGTGGCACTAGACTCCGGGCCGGCATGGGGGCGGCACAAGCAACGCGCAGCCGGAATGCCTCCGCGACCGAGTTCCGGGAGCTGCTCGACGAGGCGCTCTCCGAGCTGGACGCCGACGAGAAGTCGGGCCCGCTGCTGCGCGCTGCCGGCTTGCGGATGCGGTTCGACTTTCCGGACCTCGGACTGGTGCTCAATGTCGCCGCCAGCGAGGAGCCCGGTCATCACCTGCGCTGGGAGTTCTCGGACGCGGTGGATTGGGAGCCGAAGCTGAACCTGAGGATGGACTCGCGGATCGCCAACGCCTACCTCCAGGGCAGGGAGAGCCTGGCGATTGCGATCGCGCGGGGACGGGTCCGTTTCAATGGCGACACGCGATGCGCGCTCCTCTACGTACCTGCGCTCCGTCTGGTCGTCGGGCCGTACCGGCGGCTTGTCCGCCAGGAATATCCCCACCTCCTGGTCTGAAGCCAGGGGCGCTGGGGCCGACGCCCATGGGCTTCCCGCGCCCCGAGCGGACGTTTGGATTGACGGGGCGGTCGAGGGGGCGTAGCCTCCGCCGTTGAGATACGAAAACAGGCCGCAGTGGGTCCGGCCGGTCCGCCCGGAGGCGACTGGGGCGGGGGTGAGGACCCGCGAGGCGCGGTAGCGCCGTAGGCCGACGCAGCGGACCGCGAGCCCGCGGAGCGACGGGGAAGTGCAAGCCCCGTCGCTCTATGTATAGGCCCGGTCCGCAGGGCCCGATCACCACCCCTCGCCATGTTCGACTTTCGCTCGCCAGCAACGGACCACCATTGGTGGACGCGGCACTAGGATCGACCGGTGCCGGAGGCCCTGATCTCGCTGAACGAGGCCGCACGGATCGCGGGCGTCGCCCCCTCGACCCTGAAGCGCTGGGCTCGCGCTGGGGTGATCCCGGTCAAGGAAGGCCGTTGGACCACCGCCGCCGCCGCGCAGGCTCGCGTGGTTGGCCGAATGCGCGAGCGCGGCCACTCGCTCAAAGAGCTTCGCCGCGCGGTTCGCGAGGGTCGTCTGGCGTTCGGCTACGTCGAGGATCTGCTTCCCGGGAGGGAGCGAGCCCTGAGCCGCAGGGAGGCCGCCGATCAGGCCGGCCTTGAGGAGGCGCTGATCGAGCGGATGATGGCGCTGCTCGGAACGCCGACCGCGATCGAGGGCACGCTCAACGAGCAGGATCTGACAGCGATGGAGTGGATCGCCGACGTGCTTCGCGCCGGCTTTCCCCTGGTCGCGCTGCTACAGCTGATCAGGGTGTACGCGCAATCGATCCGCAAGATCGCAGAGGCCGAGGTGCGTCTCTTCCACCTCTACGTCCACGAGCCGTTGATCCGCCAGGGCGTCGACGCGCTTCAGATGGCCGAGGAGATGGAGGGCTTGGCGCGCGACCTCCTCCCGCTCACCTCGCCGCTGATGGAGTACATCCACCAGCGCTACCTGCGCTTCTACATCGAGCAGGACGTGGTCGGGCACATGGAGGCGGAGCTAGGCGGGCAGCGGCAGCTGGGACGAGTCCAGATGGCGTTCTGCTTCGTCGACCTGACCGGGTTCACTCGCTACACGGAGGAGGAGGGCGACGAGGAGGCCTTCGACCTCGTGGAGCGTTTCGTGGAGACCGTCGAGGCCACTCTGCCCGCCGAGGCGACGATCGTGAAGACGATCGGAGACGAGGTGATGATCGTCTCGCCCGATCCGGTGACGCTGACGGAGTGGGCGGTCGGCTTCCTGGCGCTGTTCCAGGAACGGCCCCAGCCGCGCGTCGGCGTGCACTACGGGCGTGCGGTCTATCGCGACGGCGACTACTTCGGCACCGAAGTCAACCTGACCCACCGTGTGGTCGCCCGCGCCCTCGGCGGTGAGGTGATGATCACGACCGCGGTTGTCGATGGGATCGGCAACTCGGACTACCTCGAGTTCGACCCGATCGGTGAGGTCGAGCTGAAGGGCTTTCCCCAGCCAGCGGAGCTGTTCGTCGCCAGGCCCCGAGGGTCCGACCCAACGCCCGACAGGATCGCCGCCGACTGAAGATCCGCGGCCGCGGGTCGTAAGATCGCCCGCATGGGGCCCGTGGGCAAAGACGATGCGCTTGGCGCCCTGGCCGAGGCCGTGCGCCGGAGCGGACTCATCGACCCGATGTCCTCCGGGGTCGTGCTGGTTTCCGGCGGCGCCGATTCCGCCTGCGCAGCCGCCGGGCTGGCCAGTGCGATCGGGCCGGCGAGCGTGCATGCGCTGCACGTGAACTACGGCCTTCGCGAGTCGGCCGATCGCGACGAGCGCGTCTGCCGCGACCTCTGCTCGCGGCTCCGCATCGACCTCCACATCGAGCGGCCGAAGGGCCTGGCTGGAAACGTCCAGGCTGCGGCGCGCGAGACCCGCTACGCCGCCGCCGAGCAGCTCCGCGCGCGCACGGGCGGCGACTGGATTGCGACCGGTCACACGCGAACCGACCTCGCCGAGACGGTGCTGTACCGCCTCGCTGTCTCGCCCGGAACCCGAGCGCTCCGCGGCCTGCCGGCGCACAGCGGGCGCGTCGTGCGGCCGCTGCTTGAGCTGGAGCGTGCCGAGACGCGCGGCCTCGCAGCCCAGGCCTGCCTTCCTTTCGCCGACGACGAGACCAACCTCGAGCTCGACTTCGCGCGCAACCGGGTGCGCGCCGAGGTGCTGCCGGTGCTGCACGAGCTGAGCCGGGCGGCCGAGCGGAACATCGCCGAAACGCAGGCCGAGCTGGTCGAGGAGGCGCATCTCCTGGACCGGATCGTGCTCGAGGCGCTCGAGGTGGCCGGCGCCGGTGCCGGCGCGGTGGCGATCCGGGCCGATGCACTGGAGGGCTCGGAGCCGGCCTTGCGCCGCCTCGCGCTGCGAGCGCTCGCGGAGCGGGCCACCGGACGCGCGGTCCCGCTCGGACGGCGGCGCTCGGAGCAGATCATGCGCTTGGCTGCCCTTCCCGAGGGGGGCGAGGTCGACCTGGGGTACGGCGTGCGGGCGATCTGCGAGCACGGATTGATTCGCTTCCTGGCCTCCTCCGAGGCCGACGCCGCACCCGAGCCGGCCTCGCTGCGGGTTCCCGGCAGCTGCCGGTTTGGGCGCTGGGAGGTTCGGGCGGTGGTCCGCCCGGGCCCGGTCGAGCCGGAGGGCCCGGACCTGGCGACGCTCGACGCCGAGGCCCTCGGCCAGGAGCTCGAGGTGCGCACCTGGAGAGAAGGCGACCGCATGCGACCGCTCGGCATGAATGGCACCAAGAGCCTCCAAGACCTGTTCACGGACGGCGGCGTGCCGCGCTCGTTACGGCACCACCTGCCCGTGGTGACCGCGGCCGGTCGGGTCGTCTGGGTCGCCGGGGTGGCCGTCTCCGAGGACTTCCGGCTCGGTCCACAGGCTCGCGAGGCCGCGGTGCTCACTGCCCGGGTCCTGGATTGATTGACGACCCGGCGATCGGCGAGGTGCTGGTCTCCAGCGGGGATCTGCAGCGCCGGGTGACCGAGCTCGGCGCCGAGATCTCAAGCGACTATGAGGGGCGCGATCTGGTGATGATCGGGGTGCTGAAGGGAGCGGTGCTGTTCATCGCCGATCTGATGCGGCACCTCACCGTGCCCTGCGAGGTCGACTTCATGGCCGTCTCCAGCTACGGCTCCGCGACCGACTCCTCCGGCGTGGTCCGGATCCTCAAGGACCTCGAGGCCCCGATCGAGGGCCGCGACGTGCTGATCGTCGAGGACATCATCGACTCGGGGCTGACGCTCCAGTATCTGGTCCGCAACCTCCGTGCCCGAAGCCCCGGCTCGCTCGAGGTCTGCGCCCTGCTCACGAAGCCGGAGCGGCGTCGGATCGAGCTGCCGATTCGCTACGTGGGCTTCGAGATCCCCAACCGCTACGTGATCGGCTACGGACTCGATTACGCACAGCGCTACAGGAACCTGAGCTACGTGGCGGTGTTGAACGAGCAGCATCAGTAGAAGGGGTCGCCCGCCGACGGGGCGAAAGGACCCTGGTACGCTGATCTCAAACGTTGCCGGGGCTCAGGCAACCCCTTGATGATGCGCAGAACACGCAAACATCCACACGCTCGGCGCCTACCGGGCGACGCTGGTCGCCCCGCGCGTTGACTGATCCGCGATGAGGCGATTCTTCCGCAGCGCCGCCTTCCCGATCCTGATCGTGATCGTGCTCGCGTTCTTCGCGCAGCGGCTGCTCAACAACAACCCGCCGGAGACGCCGCCGACACTGAGTGAGTTCGAGGCCCAGGTGAAGAGCGACCCGAACGCCTTCGACGAGGTCATCTTCCAGCCGAAGAGCAACACGATCAAGGTCAAGCCGGCCGACGCTGACGAGTACTCAATCGGCTATCCGGACAACTACGAAAAGACGCTGATCAGGACCTTCAAGCGTCACCACGTCGATTTCAACGCCGAGGGCACCGGCGGCTCGAGCTTCCTCTCGATTCTCACCTACATCCTCCCGTTCCTCCTCTTCTTCGGCTTCTGGGTCTTCCTGATGAACCAGATGCAGGGAGGGGGCTCGCGGGTGATGAGCTTCGGCAAGTCGCGAGCCAAGCGGATGTCGGTCGACGCGCCGAAGATCACCTTCCGCGACGTCGCCGGGGTCGACGAGGCGGTGCAGGAGCTTCAGGAGATCAAGGAGTTCCTCGAGAACCCGAAGCGGTTCCAGGCGCTCGGCGCCCGGATCCCCAAGGGGGTGCTGCTCTACGGGCCCCCGGGCACCGGGAAGACCCTGCTCGCCCGCGCCGTGGCGGGCGAGGCGGGCGTGCCGTTCTTCTCGATCTCGGGATCCGACTTCGTCGAGATGTTCGTCGGCGTCGGTGCGAGCCGCGTCCGCGACCTGTTCGAGCAGGCGAAGCAGAACTCGCCGTGCATCATCTTCATGGACGAGATCGACGCCGTGGGGCGTCACCGCGGCGCCGGCATGGGCGGCGGCCATGACGAGCGCGAGCAGACCCTCAACCAGCTGCTGGTCGAGATGGACGGCTTCGAGATGAAGGACAACATCATCCTGATCGCCGCCACCAACCGGCCGGACATCCTCGACCCGGCCTTGCTGCGGCCGGGCCGCTTCGACCGCCAGATCGTCGTCGACCGCCCCGACCGCAAGGGCCGCAAGCAGATTCTCGATGTCCACACGCGCGGCAAGCCGCTGGCCAAGGCGATCGACCTCGACGCTCTCGCCGGTCAGACGCCGGGCTTCACCGGGGCCGACCTCGCCAACCTGATCAACGAGGCCGCCCTGCTCACCGCGCGCTCGGGCAAGCGCGAGATCACCATGGACGAGCTCGAGGAGGGGATCATGCGGGTGATCGCCGGCCCCGAGAAGAAGAGCCGGGTGATGAGCGAGAAGGAGCGACTGGTCACCGCCTACCACGAGCTCGGTCACGCGATCGTCGGCCACCTCCTGCCCAACACCGACCCGGTCCACAAGGTCTCGATCATCAGCCGCGGCCAGGCGCTCGGCTACACGATCTCCCTGCCCACCGAGGACAAGTTCCTGACCACCCGCGCCGAGCTCACCGACACGATGGCGATGACGCTCGGGGGTCGCGCCGCCGAGGAGATCGTCTTCAGCGAGATCACCACCGGCGCCTCCAACGACCTCGAGAAGGTCACCGAGACCGCGAAGCAGATGGTGATGCGCTACGGGATGTCCGAGCGGCTCGGCCCGCGGGTATTCGGCCACGACCGCTCCATGCCCTTCCTCGGCCGCGAGTTCTCCGCCGAGCCCGACTACTCGGACGAGATCGCGCGCGAGATCGACGACGAGATCCGCCGCTTCGTCGAGGAGGCCCACCAGACGGCCAAGGACATCCTGGCCGAGCGCCGCGAGGGCCTGGACCGGATCTCGAAGATCCTGCTCGAGCGTGAGACGATCGACGCCGAGCAGTTCGTGAAGCTGCTCGAGGGCGGCTCCGAGGAGGAGGTCTTCGGCGAGCCGGAGGAGGAGCCGACGGCGCCCGAGGCACCGCCGGAGCCCGAGAAGAAGGCCGGTCGTGAGGGCCCGCGGCCCGTACCGCGCCCGCGTCCGGGCTTCGCCGGCAGCGCCGAGATGCGCGCCGATCCACCCGACGCCTAGTCGCACCCGACCCTGCATCAGCGCGCCGCCTTCGGGTATCTAGTGGTTACGTCCGCAAATACGCCCGTGTTTGGATCGGCTGCAAATCTTCGCCTGGCTTCGTCCTCGGTCGGCCGAATAGCACTCACTATTCGGCCTCCCTGCGTCCTCGCCATGCTCGATTTTCGCTCGCCCAAACACGACCGTACTCACGGACGCGACCACTAGCTGGAATGGCTGGGACGACGACCCAGATCCGGGCGGGGGTCGTGATCGCGGACCGCTACCGCGTCATCGACCGCCTTGGCCACGGGGGGATGGCGACCGTGTTCCTCGCCGAGGACCGGGTGCTGTCCCGGCAGGTGGCCGTGAAGCGGTTGCACACGGCGGCCGCGGAGGGGAGCGCCGAGCGCTTCAAGCGTGAGGCTCAGCTCGGGGCGGCGCTCAACCACTCGAACATCGTTGCCGTATACGACACGCTCTCCGGCCCGGACGGGGTGCTGATCGTGATGGAGTACGTCCCCGGTCAGCCGCTTTCGGGCCTGATCGCGACCGGAGCCGTGGAGCAGGATGAGGCGATCCGAATCCTGCGAGGTGTCGCCGACGGCCTCGACTACGCGCATCTCCGCGGGGTGGTCCACCGCGACGTGAAGCCCGCCAACATCCTGGTCCGCGACGACGGGGTCGTGAAGCTGAGCGACCTGGGGGTGGCGACCGCCGCCCACGTCAGCCGGATCACCGCCACTCACGACGTTCTCGGCACCCTGGGCTACATCGCCCCGGAGCGCCTCGACGGGGAGGCCGGCGGGCCCCCGGCCGACATCTACTCGTTGGCGGCGGTCGCATTCGAGGTCCTCAGCGGGCAGAGGCCCCAACACGGCGCCACCCCCGCGGAGGTCCTCCGTCGCTCCGCATCCGAGCTGCCACCGGATCTGAGAGAGGCCTGGCCACACGCGCCGGCGGCGGCTGCCGCGGTCCTGGGTCGCGGCCTCGATCCGGATCCGGATCGGCGTCAGCTCAGCGCGGGTCGCCTGATCGAGGAGCTCGACGCGGCGCTGGAGCCAAGCGACGCCGACACGGCAGCGGCCCGGCCCGCCAAGCCGGGGACGATCATGGCCCCCTCCAATAGTCGTCTGCGGGCGACGTTGATCGGGGCACTGCTGGCGGCGGTGGCAGCGGCCATCGTGGTGCTCGTGGCCAGCGGCGACGGCGGCTCGCCGACCACCTCCGGACCGGCCGCGAACGTCGGCCCGAACGGCTCCAGCCAGGGCTCGGGTTCTTCGGCGGATGCGGGTGCCACGACCACCACGACCACGACCACGACGGCCACTGCGCCGGCGTCCGCTGCGCCGACCGAGGGCGCACAGCTCAACGACCAGGGCTACGGGCTGATCAACGCGGGGCACTACGAGGAGGCGGTCGCGGTGCTGCGGCGCGCCGTGGACTCCTTCCCAGAGGGAACCACCGATCTCACCTACGCGTACGCGCTCTACAACCTCGGCCACGCGCTCCGCCTCGCCGGCCGGCCCGAAGAGGCGATCCCGGTCCTCGAGCAGCGCCTCGAGATCCCCAACCAGGTCGAGACCGTGGAGCGAGAGTTGGCGGCTGCCAGGGCGGCGGCAGCGGGTGGCAAGGAGCCCAAGGAGCCCAAGAAGTCCAAGCACGCGGAGTAGGCTGGCCGCCAATGGCCCGTCTGATGGGGATCGTCAACGTGACCCCAGATTCGTTCTCGGACGGGGGCTTCCACCTCAAGCCCGAGAGAGCGATCGAGCACGCGCGGCGGCTGGTGGACGAGGGCGCCGACCTGCTCGACTTCGGCGGCGAGTCGACCAGGCCCGGGGCCGGCGCCGTCTCGGCCGCCGAGGAGCTGCGCCGGGTCGGGCCCGTGCTCGAGGGCGTCCGGGCGGCAGAGGACCGGCTCGCCGGGGTTGCGATCTCGATCGACACCTCCAAGGTCGCGGTGGCGGAGGTGGCGCTGGACATCGGGGCGGAGATCGTCAACGACGTCACGGCGCTCCGGTCCGAGCCTCAGCTCGCGGCGCTCTGCGCGGAGCGCGGCTGCGGCCTGGTGCTCATGCACATGCAGGGCACGCCCCGCACCATGCAGGAAGACCCCGGCTATGACGACGTGGTGGACGATGTCAAGGCCTTCCTGGCGGAGCGGATCGAGTTCGCGATCTCGGAGGGCGTGGCCGAGGAACGAATCTGGGTCGATCCCGGCATCGGCTTCGGCAAGACCGTGGAGCACAACCTCGAGCTCTTGCGGCGACTCGGCGAGCTGGGCGACCTCGGCCGGCCGATCGTGATCGGCGCCTCCCGCAAGAGCTTCCTCGGCAAGCTCACGGGCCGCGAGGTAGGTGAGCGGCTCGGCGGCACGATCGCCTCCAACGTGCTGGCGCTGCTCGGCGGAGCGCAGGTGTTCCGCGTGCACGACGTTGCCGAGCTGCGGCAGGCGCTCGACGTCGCCGAGGCGATCCTGGGCCACCGTGCCTGGGAGCGGGGGGCGCAGTTGACCGCAAGGTCGGACCCGACCCCGGCGTAGGACCGCAGCTTGCCGCTCCGCTGGTACGGTCCCCGCCCGTGGAGGCGCACCGCCACGGGCTTGACTCGTCCGTCGAGATCGAGGTTCGCGGCCTCTCCATCTACACGCATCACGGGGTCACGGAGGCCGAACGCGAGATCGGCCAGCGCCTCGAGATCGAGGTCGGCTTCGACGTGCCGGATTGCGATGCGGTGCTCACCGACCGACTCGAGGACACGGTCGACTACGCCGAGGTCTGCGACATCGTCGCGCTGGCCGCGACCGAGCGCAGCTACAAGACGCTCGAGCGCCTCTGCCACGTGATCGGGGAGCGGCTGATGGAGCGGTTTGCCTGCGAGTCGGTCCGTGTTCGCTGTGCCAAGCCCGAGCCGCCGCTTCCGCTGGCGGTCAGCGAGGTGGCCGTCGAGGTCGTTCACGAGCGCCCGATCCGCGACGAGCAACAGGAAGAGGAGCCCGAGTGAGGGCTCCGAAACGCGGCGGCACCTGCGGCGGTGCGCATTAGGGTCGGCTACCTGGGCCTCGGCTCCAACGTCGGCGACCGGGCCGCCCATCTGGGGGCCGCAATCGCGGCGCTTCGCGAGCATGGGGTGGAGGTGGAGGCGATCTCCTCGCTGTACGAGACCGAGCCTGTGGGGGAGATCCTCGACCAGCCCGACTTCCTGAACGCCACAGTCAGGATCCGCACCGAGCTGGAGCCCGAGGACCTGCTCGATCTCTGCAAGGCGATCGAGGTCGAGCAGGGGCGGATGCTCGGTGGGCAGCGGCATGGCCCCCGCCCGCTCGACCTGGACCTGTTGCTGCTCGGTGACCTGGAGCTGGAGACCGACCGCCTGACGCTGCCCCACTCGCAGGTGAGGAGTCGCCGCTTCGTGCTCGAGCCGCTGCTCGAGCTCGATCCCGAGCTGGCGCTTCCCGACGGGACGCGGCTTGCGACGGCGCTGGCTGGGCTCGGGCCCGGCCAGACGGTCGAGCGGGTGGGCCCTCTGAAGAGCGGCTAGGCGCTTACCCCGTCCGCCGCTCTCAACGGCTCGAGCCAGGCAGGCGGGAGCACCGGAGGCGCGTGGCCCGGAAAGTCCGGGACGGCGCGCAGTGCCAGCTCCCCTGCGGGGCGCTCCTCGAGCGCCGGCCGCAGGTCGTCCAGCGTCATCGCCAGGCGGAGGCTGGCGGCGATCTGGAGGTCGGCCGCGTTGGGCGGATCGCCCCCGAGCACGCCCTCCGCGATCCAGTCGTCCACCCGCTGGAGCTGGCCCGGGAGTGCCGCCAGGTCGGCGCGGACCGTCTCGTCATCGGCGGCGTTCATTCGAGCGGCGGCGGCGACGATCGGCGCGGCGGTCCGGATGGCGAGCCCGATCGGTACCCCAAGCTTGGCGCCCTCGGCGTAGCTGCGAAGCGGCGCGCGATCGCGCTTCAGCGCGTTCCAGAGGATCCGGCGCACGGGCGCCTGAAGGACCTCGTCGCCCCAGCGCTCCGCCTCCTCGACCGCGGCCCGCTGGTCGGGGTCGGCCGGATAGAGCGGCGGCTCGGGTCGGACGCGGTCGAGCTCGCGCCCGATCTCGCGCGACCCGGTCAGCTTCCGCTCGCCGATCTTCAGCGACGGCACGGTGTTCGAGGGGAAGCGCAGGGCACGCAGGGCGCCCCGCGAGATCACCGGCATCAGGTCGACGCGCTTGTAGGGGATTCCCTTCAGCTCCAGCATCCGCCGTGCGACCATCGCGGGATGCGAGCCGGGTATCACGTAGAGCGTCGCCTCGGTGGGCTGTGCCATGGCGCGTGCATCCTACGTCACGGCGGCGGCTCCCTCTCGGCTCCGTGGCTCGCCCGGACGGGATAATCAGCGAGTGCTGCTCGCGATCGACGTCGGCAACACCCAGAGCCACCTCGGCATCTTCGACGGCGACGACCTCGCCGAGCATTGGCGATTCGCGACCGACGCCCAGGAGACCGCCGACGAGCTCGCGGTGCGCGTCTCGACCCTGCTCGCGCTGCGCGGCCTGCGGCCCGGCCAGGTGGAGGGGTCGGTCATCTCCTCGGTGGTTCCGCAGCTCACACCGGAGTATGCCGGGATGTGCGAGCGGTACCTCGACGGGGGCTGTCTGATCGTTGGCCCCGGGGTCAAGACCGGAATGCCGATCCGCCTCGACAACCCGCTCGAACTGGGGGCCGACCGGCTGGTCAACGCGGTGGCCGCATACGAACGGTTCGGTGGGCCGTGCGCGGTCGCGGACTTCGGCACCGCGATCACCTTCGACGTGGTCTCATCCGAAGGCGAGTACCTGGGCGGTGTGATCGGACCCGGGGTGGAGATCTCGATGGAGGCGCTCGCGAGGCGGACGGCGAAGCTGCCGCCAATCGAGCTCGGTGAGCCCCTGGGCGAGCCCGGCGGCGTGATCGGCAAGACCACTCACGCCAGCCTTCAGTCCGGGATCATCTACGGGTTCGCGGGAGCGGTGGACGCGATCGCGCGCCGGGTGCAACGCGAGCTTGGGACGCAACCCGACTTCGTCGCCACCGGCGGCCATGCTGCCGCGATCATCCCCTTCTGCGAGACGATCGACGAGGTGGACGATCTGCTGACGCTGACCGGCTTGCGGTTGGTCTACCAGAGGAACCTATGAGGCAGCCGTCTCTGACAACTCCGTTCCACATCGGTGACGTAACGGTGGCCAACCGTGTGCTGCTCGCGCCTCTGGCCGGGATCGGCAACTGGTTCGTGCGGCTCCAGGCCCGCCGTTACGGCGCCGGGCTCGCCGTCTCGGAGATGGTCTCGAGCTTCGGGCTTCACCACCGCAACGAGCGGACCATTCGCGAGCTGTTGCGCATCCACCCCGCCGAGCACCCGGTCTCGATCCAGCTGTTCGGCCACGATCCCGAGGTGATGCGCTCGGCCGCCGCGATCGCCGCCGGCGCCGGCGGCGACCTGATCGACATCAACATGGGCTGCCCGGTGCGCAAGGTACGTGCGGCGGGCGCCGGGGCGGCGCTTTTACAGCGGCCCGAGCTCGCCTTGCGGCTCGCTCGGGCCGCTCGAGAGGGCTCCGGCCGCCCGGTGACCGTGAAGCTGCGCTCCGGGATCGACCCCGGTGACCGCTCGGGGCTGGATCTGGCAGTGCGGCTGGTGGAGGAGGCGGGGGTCGCCGCCGTTGCCCTGCATCCGCGAAGCGCCGCCGTCCAGCACAGGGGCAACCCCGATTATGCGCTCGTTCGCGAGCTCGTCGGGCGGCTGGCCGGCGCGGCCGTGCCGGTGATCGTCTCCGGCGGGCTCAACAGCGCCGACGAGGCGCGCCGCGCCTACCGGGAGTCGGCCGCCGACGCGGTGATGATCGCCCGCGGCGCGCTGGGGAACCCGTGGATCTTCGAGCAGCTCAGCGGCCGCAGCGCCGGCGCCGCCGGCGCGCCGACACGTTCGGAGATCCTCGGCGAGCTCCTGTGGACGATGGAGCGCGCCGAGGAGCACCTCGGCGCCCGGCGGGCGGCGCGCTACGCGCGCAAGTTCTACCCCTGGTACCTGGAGCGGCTCGGCATCCGCGGCCGCGGCGCCGATGCGTTCCAGCGCACCGAAAGCCTGGACCAGGCGAGGCAGCTGCTCGCCTCGCTCGGCGAGCCGCTGGCGAGCGCCGCTTGAAGAGCAGGCGCTCTGAGCTCGCGACGGAGCCCCCTGAGCTCCTCGCTATAATCGCGCGCTTGCCCGAGCCAGCGAGCGCCGCATGCGCCGCGTTCGGGCGTTTGTTTCGTAATTGGAGGGGGCACCTGATCTCACGGATCGGCGCGAATACGACGATGAGGTTCGAGACACTTGGCTCGTGAATCACTGATCACCCAGGAAGGTCTGGACAAGCTCCACGAGGAGCTCGAGCACATGACCACCGTGAAGCGTCGCGAGGTCGCCGAGCGGATCAAGGACGCCCGCGAGTTCGGCGACATCACGGAGAACGCCGAGTACGACGACGCCAAGAACGAGCAGGCGCTGCTCGAGCAGCGGATCGCCCAGCTCGAGGAGCGGGTGCGGCGCGCCACCGTGGTCGACGAGAAGCACGTCAACACCGACGTCGTTTCGGTCGGCGTTCGCGTCCACGTCAAGGACCAGAAGTCGGGCGACTCGAAGAAGTTCCAAATCGTCGGTTCGGCCGAGGCCGACCCGATGGAGGACAAGCTCTCCAACGAGTCGCCGATCGGCAGTGCGCTGGTTGGCCACAAGCGTGGCGACGTGGTCAGCGTCGAGGTCCCACGCGGGCCGAAGCGCAGGCTGAAGATCACCAAGATCGAAGCTGCCTGAGCCGACCGGCGATAGGCTCGCCCAGTGATGCTGGCGCCGAGCAGAGGGGGGCGAAGCCCCCGAGTGCGAGGCGACAGGCAGGTGGCGTTGATATGAGCGGCGAAGAGCGCCCCGAGTCCCAGATCCTCGCCGAGCGGCGGGAGAAGCTGGAGGGACTGCGCGAGGCAGGGGTCGAGCCGTTTCCTCACTCGTTCGAGGGACGCACGGAGATCGCCGAGATCCGAGCCGCGCACGAGGGGCTCGCCGCCGGCACGGAGACCGAGGACCGGCGCCGGGTCGCGGGACGGATCGCGGCCCGGCGCGGCCACGGGGGGGCGGCGTTCATCGACCTCGTCGACCGCTCGGGGAAGATCCAGCTCCACGCGCGGGAGGATCTGCTGGGCTCCGAGTCGTTCGAGCTCCTGATCGGCCTCGACCTCGGCGACATCGTCGGCGCCGATGGCAGCGTGTTCGCCACCAAGCGCGGCGAGCTGTCGCTTCGGCTGGAGGGATGGACCCTGCTCGCCAAGAGCCTTCGCCCGCCACCCGACAAGTACCACGGGCTCGAGGACGTGGAGCTCCGCTACCGCCATCGCGAGCTGGACCTGATCGCCAACCCGGAGGTCCGGGAGCTGTTCTCCCAGCGGGCGCGGGTGGTGGGCACGATCCGCGGGTGGCTCGACGAGCGGGGGTTCCTCGAGGTCGAGACGCCGGTGCTGCAGCCCCTCTACGGCGGCGCCCTGGCGCGCCCCTTCAAGACCCACCACAACGCCCTCGACCGCGACCTCTACCTGCGGATCGCCACCGAGCTCTATCTCAAGCGGTGCGTAGTCGGGGGCATCGAGCGGGTCTACGAGCTGGGAAAGGACTTTCGCAACGAGGGCATCTCGCCGAAGCACAACCCCGAGTTCACGATGCTCGAGTGGTACGAGGCTTACGCCGACTACACCGACGCCGCCGAGCGGCTCGAGCAGCTGGTCGCTGAGGTCGCCGAGCGCGTCCTCGGCACGACCCGTGTCGAGCGCAACGGAAGGGAGATCGACCTTGCGCCGCCCTGGCGCCGGGTCACCCTCCGCGAGGCGATCCTGGAGCGAACCGGGATCGACCTCAGGGAGCGTCCGAGCCGTGATCAGCTCGCGGCGGCGATGGGCTCCGAGGTGGACCCCGCCGAGGGCTGGGGGAAGCTGGTCGACGGCCTGCTCTCGAAGCTGGTCGAGCCCGAGCTGATCCAACCGACGTTCGTGCTCGACTACCCGGTCGAGCTGTCGCCTTTCGCCAAGAGTCACCGATCCGAGCAGGGCCTCGTGGAGCGCTGGGAGGCGTTCGTGGGCGGGATGGAGATCGCGAACGCGTTCACGGAGCTCAACGACCCGGACGAGCAGCGCCGCCGCTTCGAGCAGCAGCGCGACGAGCTTCAACGGGGCGACGAGGAGGCCCAGCCCTTCGACGAGGCCTTCCTGGAGGCGCTCGAGCGCGGGATGCCCCCGACGGCCGGGGTGGGGCTGGGAGTCGACCGCCTGACGATGATCCTGACCGGCGCTCGTAACCTGCGCGAGGTGGTGCTGTTCCCGGCAATGAGAACCTGACCTCGGAGTAGGCTCGGGCTAGCGACGAAGTCGCGATTCTGGACGAATCCGAGCAAGCTCGGATCACCGGTCGCCTTCGGCTCCCTGGGAGGAGGCGGCGGTTGATGTCGGAAACTGCAGGAGAATCGCCACAGGGAGGCCTCGACCGGTTGGGTGCAGAAGGGGCGCCGATATACTTTGTGTTCGCCGTAAGCGACAAACCGGAGGTCTAATCCGTCGGCAAGGCTGAGCCGAAAAGGTGGATAGGACTCCGGTGATCTTGCGTCCCCGCGTCGGGTCTCCGGAGGCCGCCACCGAGTAGGCCATACTGAAGCGGAGGGATTCGATCCCGAAACTCTTCGAGGCGGAAGGGTTTCATCTAGAGCAAAGGCAGTCCCAAATTGTTCGAGCGATTCACAGAACGCGCCCGCCAAGTGGTCGTCCTGGCCCAAGAGGAGGCCCGGACGCTGAAGCACAACTACATCGGCACCGAGCACATCCTGCTCGGGCTGCTGCGCGAGGAGGAGGGGCTCGCCGCCCGTGTCCTCGAGTCGCTGGACATCACCGTCGAGCGCGTCCGCGCCCAGGTGGTGCGGATCGTCGGCTCCGGTGAGGAGGTCACCTCCGGTCAGATCCCGTTCACGCCGCGTGCCAAGAAGGTGCTCGAGCTGGCGCTGCGCGAGGCGCTTTCCCTCGGCCACAACTACATCGGCACCGAGCACATCCTGCTCGGCCTGGTGCGCGAGAACGAGGGGGTCGCGGCGCGCATCCTGCTCGACTTCGACGCCGACTCGGAGAAGATCCGCAACGAGGTCATCCGCATGCTCTCCGGCCCCGGTGGTCGGCGCTCGGGCGCCGCCGCGGGCACCGGCGAGGGCAAGAAGTCCTCGAAGCTGCTCGACCAGTTCGGGCGCAACCTGACCAAGCTGGCCGCGGAGTCCAAGCTCGACCCGGTGATCGGTCGTGAGACCGAGATCGAGCGGATCATGCAGATCCTCTCGCGCCGGACCAAGAACAACCCGGTGCTGGTCGGCGAGCCGGGCGTGGGCAAGACCGCGATCGTCGAGGGACTCGCCTCGCGGATCACCAAGGGCGAGGTGCCGGAGCTGCTCAAGAACAGGCAGATCTACACCCTCGACCTCGCCGCCCTGGTCGCCGGGTCCAAGTACCGCGGCGAGTTCGAGGAGCGGCTGAAGAAGGTGATGAAGGAGATCACCCAGCGGGGCGACATCGTGCTGTTCATCGACGAGCTCCACAACCTGGTCGGCGCCGGCGCGGCCGAGGGCGCGATCGACGCCGCCTCGATCCTGAAGCCAGCGCTGGCCCGCGGCGAGATCCAGACGATCGGCGCGACGACCATGGACGAATACCGCAAGTACCTGGAGCGCGACTCGGCGCTCGAGCGCCGCTTCCAGCAGATCAAGGTCGATCAGCCGTCGATCCAGGACACGGTCTCGATCCTCCAGGGCCTGCGGGAGCGCTACGAGGAGCACCACCACGTCAAGTTGACCGACGACGCCCTGCGCGCCGCGGCCGAGCTCGCCGACCGCTACATCTCCGACCGGTTCCTACCCGACAAGGCGATCGACCTAATCGACGAGGCGGCCTCGCGGATGCGGATCAAGTCGATGTCGCAGCCTCCGGTCTATCGCGATCTCGAAGAGGAGATCGAGGAGACTCGGCGCTCCAAGGAGGCCGCGATCGAGGCGCAGGAGTTCGAGAAGGCCGCCAACCTGCGAGACACCGAGCGCCAGCTCACCAACCGCAAGCGCGAGCTCGAGGACCAGTGGGCCGCCGGCGAGGGTGGCGAACGCCCCGAGGTCGGCGAGGAGGAGATCGCCGACATCGTCTCGATGTGGACCGGGATCCCCGTCTTCAAGCTCACCGAGGCCGAGACCAAGAAGCTGCTGCGGATGGAGGACGAGCTGCACAAGCGGGTGATCGGCCAGCACGTCGCGATCACCGCCGTCTCGAAGGCGATCCGCCGCTCGCGCGCCGGGATCAAGGATCCGAAGCGGCCCGCGGGCTCGTTCATCTTCCTCGGTCCGTCGGGCGTCGGCAAAACCGAGCTGGCGCGCACCCTGGCCGAGTTCCTGTTCGGCGACGAGGACTCGATGGTGCGGATCGACATGTCCGAGTACATGGAGAAGCACGCGGTCTCGCGGCTGGTTGGCTCGCCGCCCGGCTACGTCGGCTATGACGAGGGCGGCCAGCTCACCGAGGCGGTGCGCCGCAAGCCCTACTCGGTGCTGCTGCTCGACGAGATCGAGAAGGCGCACCCCGACGTCTTCAACATCCTGCTCCAGATCCTCGAGGACGGGCGGCTCACCGACGCCCAGGGCCGCACGGTCGACTTCCGCAACACGATCGTGATCATGACCTCGAACATCGGCGCCAAGGACATCGCCCGCAACGTTTCGTTCGGCTTCGGCACCTCGGACGAGACCGGCACCTCCTACGAGGAGATGAAGGACCGGATCATGGGCGAGCTGAAGAAGGTCTTCCGGCCCGAGTTCCTGAACCGGATCGACGAGGTGATCGTCTTCCACAAGCTGACCCGGGACGAGATCAAGGAGATCGTGGAGCTGATGATCGGCCGGGTGCGGGCGCAGGTCGCCGAGCACGAGCTCCAGCTCCAGCTCGACGAGGCGGCCAAGGAGCTGCTCGCCGACCGGGGCTGGGACCCGGCGATGGGGGCCAGGCCGCTGCGCCGGGCGATCCAGCGCTACATCGAGGACCCGCTCGCCGACGAGGTGCTGCGCCAGGGCAACATCGAGTCCGGGAGCACGGTGCTGGTCGAGCGCGACCCCTCGGGTGACGATGAGGAGCGCCCTCTGAAGATGAAGCTGGTGAAGCCGAAGAAGCAGCCGGCCAAGAAGCGCGAGCCGGTCGGGGTGGCCGCAAAGTCGGGTGACGGCGAGGACGCACCCTCAGTCCCGGGCGCCGATCCCGAGCCGGAGGGCGAGGGCGAGGACGCCGGGATCGGCGACGAGCCTGCGCCAGAGCCGGACTCTCCGGCCGAGCCCCAGGACTGAGGCGCGCGCCAGTAACCGTTGACCGCGGGCGCCCGAAGCGGGGGCGTACCCTGGTCGTATGGCGGCGGTCGAGCCACACCTGGGCACCGCGGAGGGGCCCGTCACGGCTGCCGACGTCGAGCGGGCCGCGGAGCTGATCGCCGGCCACGTCCGCGAGACGCCGGTGCTCCCCGCCGGCGAGCTCTCTCGCCGGGTCGGCGCGCCCGTGGTGTTGAAGGCGGAGTGTCTGCAGCTCACCGGATCGTTCAAGGTCCGCGGCGTCTTCCACAAGATGGATCGCCTCTCGCCCGACCAGCTCGATCGGGGGGTGGTGGCGGCCAGCGCCGGCAACCACGCCCAGGCCGTCGCCCTCGCGGCCGACCGCCTGAACACGAGGGCCGACCTCTTCATGCCGATCGAGGCGCCGCTCGCCAAGCTGACCGCGGTGAGGGCCTACGGGGGCACGGTCCACCTGGTCGAGGGCTCTTACGACGAGGCAGGGGCGGCCGCTCGGGATTTCGCCGAACGCGAGGGCAAGACGCTGGTGCCCCCCTTCGACGACCCCGAGATCGTCGCCGGCCAGGGCAGCGTCGGGCTGGAGATCGCCCGTCAGGCGCCGGCCACCCGGCTGGTCGTGGTGCCCCTGGGCGGCGGGGGATTGGCGGCCGGGGTGGCGATTGCGATCAAGTCGCGGCTCGACGAGGCCAAGGTGATTGGCGTGCAGGCCGAGGCCTGTGCGCCGTATTTGGAGTCGCTCGCCGCCCGCCGGCCGATCGGCGCCCGTTCGGCGAGCACGATCTGCGACGGGATCGCCATCAAGCGCCCCGGCGACCTGACGCTCCCCTTGGTGGAGCGTCATCTGGACGGAATCGTGACCGTTTCGGACGACGAGGTCGCCGAGGCGATGGTGCTGCTGCTCGAGCGCTCGAAGCTGGTCGTCGAGGGCGCCGGAGCCGCCGGTGTTGCGGCGCTGCTCGGGGGCAAGATCGAGCGACCGGCAGACGGCGAGATCTGCGCGGTGCTGTCGGGCGGCAACGTGGACGCTTCGCGGCTCGCCGAGTGCATCCGGCTTGGTGAGACCGCCGCCGGGCGGCGGATCGTGCTGTGGACGGTCGTTCCCGACCGGCCCGGAGCCCTGGCCGCGCTCCTGCGCCTGGTGGCCGAGCACGGTGCCAACGTGGTCGACGTCGAGCACATCCGCGAGGGCGTCGAGCTGCACGTCCGGGAGACGGCGATCGAGCTTGTCCTCCAGACCGACGGTCCCGAACACAGCAAACGGATCGTCGAGGCCGTCCGCGCCGAGGGCTTCTCGACTCGCCTCGAGCGCTAGCTTTGGCGCCTTGGCGGCCCGGCTCCATGACCTGCGGACGGTGCTCGCCGAGATCAGCGACCTCGGCCGGGCGCGGGCCCTGCTGGCCTGGGACGAACGGACGAAGATGCCGCCCGCGGGAGCTGAGGCTCGCGCCGAGCAGGAGGCGACGCTGGCGCGTATCGCCCACGAGCGCCTGGTATCCGACGAGCTCGGCCGGCTGCTCGATCAGGCCGCCGCACAGACGGACGGCCTCCCGTACGAGTCCGACCAGGCGAGCCTGGTGCGGGTGGCATGGCGGGAGTGGGAGAAGGCGCGGCGGGTGCCGGCCGAGCTGAGGGCGGAGATCACCCGCACCTCCTCGCTCGCCGAGCACGCCTGGGTCGAGGCCAGGGATCGCTCCGACTTCGCCTCCTTCCTGCCCCATCTGGAGCGAAACGTCGAGCTCAAGCGACGCTACGCGGAGTGTTTCGAGGGCTTCGAGGGCTTCGAGCGGGTCTACGACCCTCTGCTGGATGACTTCGAGCCCGGGATGAGCACCGCGGAGGTGGGCGCGGTGTTGGCGCAGCTTCGCGACGGCATCCGACCGCTGGCGGCCGAGCTCGCTGGCCACCGTGAGGCGGTCGACGACTCCTGCCTGCATGGCCGCTTCCCACTGGATGCCCAGGCGCAGCTGGCCCGCGAGGTGGTGTCGGAGCTGCCGCTCGAGCAGGACGCCTGGCGCCTCGACCCGACCGTGCATCCGTTTGCGACCGCGCTCGCCCCCTCCGACATCCGGATCACCACCCGGTTCGACGAGAGCTACATCGGCGCCGCGCTCTGGGCGGTCATCCACGAGGCGGGCCACGGCATGTACGAGAACGGGATCGCGCCGGAGCTCTCGCGGACGCCGCTGGCCGGTGCGGCCTCGCTGGGGTTCCACGAGTCACAGAGCCGCATGTGGGAGAACTGGGTGGGACGCGGCCGTCCCTACCTGGAGTGGCTGCATCCCCGACTTCGCGAGAGCTTCCCGGAGCAGTTCGGCGCCGTGGACCCGGAAACGCTCTATCGGGCTGCGAACAAGGTCGAGGCCTCGCTGATCCGGGTGGAGGCCGACCAGGTCACCTACAACCTCCACATCGTGCTGCGCTTCGAGCTCGAGCTCGAGCTTTTCGAGGGCGGGCTCGAGCTCGCCGATCTGCCCGAGGCCTGGAACGCGCGCACCGCCGAATACCTGGAGCTCGAGGTCCCGGACGACGCCCGCGGCGTGCTCCAGGACGTGCATTGGGCGGGCGGCGCCTTCGGGTACTTCCCGACCTACTCGCTGGGCAACCTGATCGCCGCCCAGATCTGGGATGCCGCCCGTGTGGCCCTGCCGGATCTCGACGGGCAGATCGCAAGCGGTGAGTTCGTGCCGCTGCGCGACTGGCTCCGGGAGCGCCTCTACCGGCACGGCGCCAAGTTCACGCCCAAGGAGATGATTGAGCGGCTGGTCGGCGGCCCAATCGACGTCGGCCCCTACCTGCGCCAGCTGCGAGAGCGGGCGACCGAGATCTACGGTATCTGAAGGACCGACGGGGGTGCCGTCGAAGGTGCGGGCATGGCGGGAATTGGGGGGCGCCATTGGATATTTCGGGATGGCGCCCCTCCGGGAGCGCCGCTTGCACCCCAGGCGGCGCTCCCACCTGCGTGGACCCGTTCCATATCGCCGCGCCGTGGCGCGAGATACTGGGCGGGCCATGTCGCAGGCCGACATCGAAATGCTGCGCATCGGGTATGAAGCCGTCAGCCGGGGCGACTGGGACGCCCCGGCTCGTTTCGCGCATCCCGAGTTCGAGCTCCAGACCGCGGCCCGGGTAGTCAACCCCGGGATCTATCGCGGCACCGAGGAGGTCAGGCGGTTCTTCGAGGACCTGTTTGCGCCCTTCGAGGAGGTGGTCGTCGAGCCCGAGGAGTTCTTTGAGCGCGGGGATCAGATCGCGGTGTTCGTTCTGACGCGATTGAGGCCCACCGGCAGCAGCGCAGTGGTCGAGAACCGAATAGGACATCTCTGGACGATGCGCGATGGAAAGGCCACTCGTCTCCAAGTGTTTCCCAGGCGCGAGGAGGCCCTCGAAGCCGCTGGGCTGCGCGAATAGCGCCGTGGGACAGCTCACGCCACCGGAGCCGCCGGGGCGCGGAGCCGTCGGGTCGGGTTCCTAGTCTCAGAGAGGTGACTCGCCGTGACTCCCAGTTCGTCTGTCAGCAGTGCGGCCATCTGGCGCTGGCCTGGACCGGTCGCTGCCCCGGCTGTGGCGAGTGGAACACGCTGGCCGAGACGCTGCGGCAGCAGGCCGGAGCGTCGAGGCGCGGGTCCCGGCAGGGGCGACGCGGCGGTCCCGGACCGTCCGGCGTCGGCGAGGCGGCGCGACCAGTCGCCCTGCGTGACGTCGAGGCGCCGGCAACGGATCGCCTGCGCACCGGGATCGCCGAGCTCGACCGGGTGCTCGGCGGCGGGCTGGTCCCCGGCTCCCTGGTGCTGATCGGCGGCTCGCCCGGAATCGGCAAGAGCACGCTCACGGGGATGGCGCTCGGCAACCTTTGCGCTGCCGGGCGGCGCGTCCTCTACGTCTCCGGGGAGGAGTCGGCCGCCCAGGTGCGAGTGCGCGCCGAGCGGCTCGGCGACCAGGCGCTCGCGGTGCCTGTTCTCGCCGAGACCTCGGTCGAGGCAGTGCTGGCGGCGATCGAAGCGGAGCGCCCCGATGCCTGCGTCGTCGACTCCATTCAGACCCTGCACGTCGACGGGATGACCGGGGCCCCGGGGTCGGTGGGGCAGGTGCGAGAGGCGGCGGCAGCGATCATGGGGGCCGCCAAGCGGCTCGGCACGGCCGTCGCCCTGGTCGGGCACGTGACCAAGGACGGAACGGTCGCCGGACCGAGGGCGCTGGAGCACCTGGTCGACTGCGTGCTGCTGTTTGAGGGCGAGCGCGAGCGCAGCTTCCGCACCCTGCGGGCGCTGAAGAACCGCTTCGGCGCGACCAGCGAGGTGGGGGTGTTCGAGATGCGCTCGGGAGGGCTCGTAGAGGTGGCCGATCCCTCGGCGCGCTTCGTCGGCGAGGCGAGCCAGGCGCCGGGTTCGTGCGTGCTGTGCGCCATGGAGGGCACTCGACCGCTGCTGGTCGAGGTCCAGGCGCTGGTCGCGCCGACCGAGATCGTGCCACCGCGTCGCGTCGCCACCGGGATCGACCGCAACCGTTTGGCGATGATCCTCGCGGTTCTCGCCCGCCACGGTGGGCCATCGCTGGCCTCGGCCGACGTGTTCGTCAACGTCGCTGGCGGGGTGAGAGTCGACGAGCCCGGCGCCGACCTGGCCGTGGCGCTGGCCCTCGCGTCCGCGCATCGGGGGGAACCGCTCCAGGGCAACGGCAAGCCGCTCGCCTGCTTCGGAGAGGTCGGCCTGACCGGCGAGCTACGCTTCGTCGCCCACCCCGAGCGCCGGGTGGCGGAGGCGCTCAAGTTCGGCCTGGGGCCGATCGTCGCTCCGCCGGCGGGCGAGCGGGTCGACGGCCTGAGCCCGCAGGGGACTCTGCGGACCGCTTTGCAAACCGCCCTGATCCCGGGCGCTGGCGGCGAGGTGCGCGAGGCGGCGTGAGCCGGCGGCAGGGCTCGATCGGTGCCCCGCCCTTGACAAGCCCCAATCCGATCTCTCCACACGGGATTCAGGTGAGCGCGAGGAGCAGGGGCTTTTTGCCATGATGGTCAACGATGGTGCCGCACGACGGGGATGAGCTGCACGAGCTTGAGACCCGTCTCGATCCCCGGCTGCTCCGGGCCCTCGACATGGTGGCGCCCGGAACGCCGCTGCGCGAGGGGATCGACAACATCGTCCAGGCGCGCACCGGCGGCCTGATCCTGATCGCCGAGGCGGACGAGGTCTCGTTCCTGTTCAGCGGCGGGATCAAGCTCGACATCGACTACACCCCGGCGCTGCTCTACCAGGTCGCCAAGATGGACGGCGCGATCGTCCTCGATCCGGGCGCCAAGAGGATCTGCTGGGCCAATGTGCAGCTGATGCCGGACCCGACGATCCTCTCCATGGAGACCGGCACGCGCCACCGCACCGCCGAGCGCGTCTCGAAGCAGACCAGCGCGCTCGTGGTCTCGATTTCCGAGCGCCGCGAAGTCGTCTCGCTCTACATCGAGGGGATGAAGGTCATCCTCCAGGACATCCCGATGGTGCTCTCGAAGGCGAACCAGGGGCTGGCGACGCTGGAGAAGTACCGCGCCCGCCTCGATCAGCTGTCGGCTCGCCTCACCAATCTCGAGTTCCTCGGCGGTTGCACGCTTCACGACGTCCTCTCCGTGCTCCAGCGCGCCGAGTTCGTGACCCGGATGGCGGCCGAGGTGGAGCGGTACATCATCGAGCTTGGAACCGAGGGTCGGTTGATCGAGATGCAGCTCGAGGAGACCGTGCTCGGCGTGATCGGGGACCGGTCGGCGCTGATTCGCGACTACATCGTCGACGACACGGAGGAGCAGATCGAGCGCACGATCGGCGAGTTTGCGGGGCTGCCGCACCAAGAGCTGCTCGACTTCGGTCGCCTCGCCGAGCTGCTCGGCTACGACCGGAAGACGAGCACGCTCGAGTTCGTGGTCGCGCCACGGGGGTACAGGATCCTGTCGGGGATTCCGCGGGTGCCGCGCCTCGTGGTCCAGAAGATCGTCCATCGGTTCGGCGATCTGGAGGCGATCCTGAACGCCTCCCAGGAAGAACTTGAGGCCATCGAGGGCGTGGGGGACGCACGGGCGAGGGAGATCCGAGAGGGACTTCGCAGGCTTCAGGAAGTCGACATTGTCGACCGCTATCCGTGAACCCCGACGGCCGCCCCGGCTGCCGTCCTACGTAAGGAGGCCGAAATTCCAGAGCAAGCCATTGAGGAAGCGATAGAGATCGGACCCGAGCTCAGCCCCGTCGAGTGCACATTCGAACTTGGCGACAACGTCGTCTATCCGCACCACGGGGCTGGGGTGGTGTTGAAGAAGGAGACCAAGGACCTCCTCGGCGAGAAGCGGGACTACCTGACAATCAAGATCCTGCACAACAACATGACCGTGATGGTCCCCTGCGAGAACGCCCATCGGGCCGGCTTGCGGCGGGTCATCGACGGCGAAGAGGTCGACAAGGTGATCGACGTGCTGACCGGTGAGGTCTCGGAGATGCCGAAGAACTGGAACCGCCGGTTCAAGCACAACCGGGAGAAGATCAAGACAGGAAACGTCTTCGAGCTGGCCGAGGTGGTCCGGAACCTGGCGATCCGCGAGTGGGAGAAGGGTCTCTCGACTGGCGAGAAGCAGATGTATACGCGGGCAAAGAAGATCCTCGCGTCGGAGTTCATGTACGCGCTCGACAAGGATGAGGACGGGGCCGAGACCTACCTTGACGAGCTGCTGGAGGAGCGCTTCGGGGCCACGGCGCCTGCCTGACCGTCCATCAGCTTCGGTGGTCATCGCGGCCGCCGGCTCCGGCGAGCGACTCGGAGCCGGCGGCCCGAAGGCCTTCGTGCCGCTCGCCGGCAGGCCGCTGGTGGTCTGGGCGCTAGGCGCTTTCGCGCGGGCGGAGAGCGTTGCCTTGGCGATCGTCGCTGCACCTCCTGGACACGAGGCTGCCGTCGAGGAACTCGCCGATGGCATCGAGCTCGAGCTGCGAGTGGTCGCCGGCGGCGTCTCGCGCTCGGAGTCCGTGGGGCGGGCGCTCGAGCGCGTCGAGACGGACCTGGTGGCGGTCCATGACGCGGCCCGCCCGCTGGTCACGCCGGAGCTGATCGACGAGCTGGTGGAGAAGCTCGCCTCGCGTCCCGACGCCGCCGGGGTGATCGCCGCCGCGCCGCTGGCCGACACGGTGAAGCGCGCCCGCGAGGTGCGCCCGCTCAAGGGACCGGTGCCCCGCGGTGGCCCGACGGTGGCCCAGACGGTCAGCCGCGACGACCTCTGGGCCGCCCAGACCCCCCAGGTCTTCCGCACCGCGACCCTGAGGGAGGCCCTCGACACAGATCCGCAGCTGATCGCCGCCGCCACCGACGATGCGATGCTGGTCGAGAAGTCCGGCGGCAAGGTCCTGATCCACCCTGCGCCGGCCGAGAACCTGAAGGTGACCACGGCGCTCGACCTGCGGATCGCCGAGCTGCTGCTGGCAGAACGCGGGTAGCGCAACTAGCGGCTTCTGCTCGGGTTATCCGGGTATGCGACTGCGCAAGGTTCGACCGCTGGGTTCCGACCGCCGGCCCGCCGATACTGCCGCCGAGATGAGGCGGATTCGAAGCAAGCTCGGCTGCGCCGTCGACGGCCACCGCTGGGCCCTGGTCGGGCATCGCTGCCTTTGCCTGCGCTGTGGGCGGGAGGCTGCGTCGGAGGGCGTGCGGCGAGCGGCCCGCCGACGCCAGTCCGCTCCGCGTACCTAAGGCGCTCTCAGAAGCACCCAGACGAGCGCTGCCGCAAAACCGATCTGGCCGAAGGCCAGCGCGGTGCCGAAGTTCGCCGCGCCCAAGGCGCCGGCCAAGGCGCTCGAGATGGCAAACGCCCCCAGCAGGATCGCCAGGTCGCCCACCGTTCGCCTTCCCGACGCACCGCTCATTTGAGGGCCGTCGTGCCGGTGGCGGATCTGCACTTGAGGAGGTCGAGCGCGTGCCCGGCTTGGTAGCTCGGGACCACGATCCGCAGGTGGAACATTTCGCCAGCTAGCGTACAGGCGGCGTGCTAACCGACTACCACCTCCACCTACGCCCGGACGACGACGATCGGCCCCCGGAGCGCGCCGCGTTCACGGCCGAGAACGTGGAGCGCTATCTGGCCGCGGCCGAGGACGCGGGGATCGGGGAGCTGGGCTGCTCCGAGCACGTCTACCGGTTCACGGCGGCGCTCGAGATCTGGCGGCATCCGTTCTGGGAGCAACAGGCTCGAGGCGACCTCGACGCCTACTGCGAGTTCGTGCGCACGACCCCGCTTCGTCTCGGTCTCGAGGTCGACTTCGTGCCCGGCGCCGAGGACCGCATCGCCAACCTCCTCGACGGCCACGACTTCGACTACGTGGTCGGCTCGGTCCACTTCGTGGGCGATTGGGCGGTGGACGACGACGGCTACGACATCTGGGAGGCGGACGGCGATCCCGACGCCGTCTGGCGCCGCTACTTCGAGACCCTTGCCGAGGCGGCGCGCTGCGGCCTGTTCGACATCCTCGCTCACCCCGACCTGGTGAAGATGTGGGGGCAAGCCAGGCCCCAGCCGGAGCGCGATCCGCGGTTCTACTACGAGCCGGCGGTGGAGGCGATCGCCGAGTCCGGCATCGCAGTCGAGGTTTCGACCGGCGGCCTGCGAAAGCCGGTCGAGGAGATCTACCCGGCGCCGGCCTTGGCCGCGATGTGCGTCGAGGCCGGGGCCGCGTTCAGCCTCTCCTCCGACGCCCACGTCCCCGCTGACGTCGGCCGCGCCTACGGGAGCGCGGTTGCGGCGATGCGCGATTGGGGGATCGAGCAGGTCGCCGTGTTCGAGCGCCGCGAGCGCCGGCTGGAGCCGCTGGGGTGAGCGCACGGGTCGGGATTGGCTACGACGCCCACCGCTTCGCCGCGGGACGCAGGCTCGTGCTCGGCGGCGTCGAGGTTCCGCACGGGGCCGGCCTCGAGGGCCATTCCGACGCCGACGTCCTCACGCACGCGGTGATCGACGCCGTGCTCGGGGCGGCCGGGCTGGGGGACCTTGGCACCCTGTTCCCGCCGGACGAGGAGCGCTGGCGAGACGCCCACTCCCTCGACCTGCTGGTGGTGGCGCTCGGCAACCTGCACGGGCGGGTGTTGAACGTCGACGCCACGTTGATCTGCGAGGCGCCGCGGATCGCGCCCCACCACGCGGAGATGGAGCGGAACCTCGCCGAAGCGCTCTCGGCGCCGGTGGCCGTCAAGGCGACGACCAACGAGGGGATGGGGTGGACCGGGCGTGGCGAGGGCATCGCCTGCTTCGCGGTCGCGCTCCTGGAACTCGACTGATGTCCCGCGCGGCCCGCCGACCGGCGCACGGACCTCTACGACTAGGCTACGAGCCTGATGCTCCGCTCGATGGCCGGCAAGCTTTCCGCGGACATCGTCATCGGCCCGATGAGCTCCCTCGGCCGTAGGATCAAGCTCGGGAAGCTCGGGTCCCTGAGCGACGTCCCGTTCAACGTCAGGACCCTTTCCAGGGCCGGTGTCATCCACCCGGTGCGCCCGGACAAGCTGGCGCTGATGGTCCGCGTCCTGTCCCGCTGGGGCGCCTCGCCGGCGGCCGGGATCGCTGGCGCCGCGATCAATCATCCCGACGAGGCGATGGTCGAGGACGAGGCCGGGTCGCTGACCTTCGCCCAGGTCCACCGCCGCTCCAATGCGCTCGCCAGGGGCCTTGCCGCAGAGGGCGTCAAGGAAGGGGACGGGATCGCGATCATGTGCCGCAACCATCGCGGCTTCGTCGAGGCGACGCTCGCAGTCTCGAAGCTGGGCGCGAACGGCCTCTATATGAACACGGCCTTCGCCTCGCCACAGCTCGCAGGCGTCGTCGAGCGCGAGCAGCCGGTGGCGCTGATCTACGACGGCGAGTTCGCCGGCCTGCTCGAGCAGGCCGCTGATGCCGGCAAGGAGATCGGCCTGCGCCGCTTCGTCTCCTGGACTGATGGCGACGAGGAGCTGGCGGACGCCCGGCTCGAGGACCTGATCGAGTCAAGCGACGAGCGGGACCTCGACCCGCCCGGTGAGTCGAGCCGCTTCGTGATCCTGACCTCGGGCACGACCGGGACGCCGCGGGGGGCGCAGCGCAGCCAGCCCGACACCCTGGGTCCGCTGGCCGCGATGTTCTCGAAGATCCCGCTGCGGGCACGCGAGCGAACGGTGATCGCGGCGCCGCTGTTCCACTCCTGGGGGTTCGCCCATTTCACGCTTGGCCTTTCGCTCACCTCCACCTACGTGCTGCGTCGCCGGTTCGACCCGGAGGAGACGCTGCGCGCCATGCAGGAGAGCGGCGCCACCGCCCTGGTGGTCGTCCCGGTGATGATTCAGCGGATCCTCGAGCTGCCCACCGAGACGCTGGACAGGTATGACCTGCCCAGCCTGCGAGTCGTGGCGGCCAGCGGCTCGGCGCTCCCGGGCGAGCTCGCCACCAAATGGATGGACACCTTCGGCGACAACCTCTACAACCTGTACGGGTCCACAGAGGTCGCCTGGGCGACGATTGCGACGCCGGAAGACCTGCGGGCGGCGCCGGGCACCGCCGGCCGTCCGCCGCGCGGCACCGTGGTCCGGGTCGTGGACGCCGACGGCAACGACGTCGAGCCCGGAAAGACCGGGCGCCTCTTCGTCGGCAACGAGATGGCCTTCGAGGGCTACACGGGAGGCGGCGGCAAGGACGTGCTCGACGGCCTGCTCTCGTCGGGCGACGTCGGCCACTTCGACTCCGAGGGCCGCTTGTTCATCGACGGGCGCGACGACGAGATGATCGTCTCCGGCGGCGAGAACGTTTTCCCGCGCGAGGTCGAGGACCTGCTCTCCGACCACGAGCAGATCAAGGAGGTCGCCGTGATCGGCGTCGACGACGAGGAGTTCGGCCAGCGGCTGAAGGCATTCGTGGTCCCCAACGAGGGCGCCGATCTCACAGACGACGAGGTCAAGGCGTACGTGAAGTCCAACCTGGCTCGCTTCAAGGTCCCCCGGGAGGTCGACTTCCTCGACTCGCTGCCGCGCAACGCGACCGGCAAGATCCTGAAGCGCGAGCTCACCTAGGGCGCGGTCACCTTACGGCTAGCCGCCCGTGGCGGCTCGCTCGGCCCTGCGCCGGGCCGCGTCGGCGCGCAGTCGCTCGTGCTCGACCTGGCTCTTGAGCTGGCGCAGCGAGCGTCGCAGGTGGCTGCCCAGCTGGGGCGCCGAGACCAGCTCGGCGATCCAGCCGGGGATCCCGGCGCCGGCGACGCCGTAGGCGAAGCGCAGCTCCACCCGGGTGCGGCCGTCGTCGAGCTCGCGTAGGCGCCAGCGCCCCCGCTGGTCCACCCCGAGCACCGAGCTCCAGGCCATGTCGCGCTGCTCCTGCCACTCGACGATCTCGATCAGTCCGCCGACCTCCGCCGAGCCCACCCTGATCAGCATCCGGTAGCGGGCGCCGAGACCCGTCCGCCGCTCGCCTGTCACCTCCCAGCGCGTGATCCCCGACATGAAGTGCAGGTAGTTCGAGGGCTCCGCCAGGTAGTCCCAGACGAGCTTCGGCGGAGCGGAGATGACGATCGACTCGTTCAACCTCATCTGCCGCCTCCTATCCGATCAGCCGAGCTTCGTGGCCCACGCTCGATCAGCCTATGACCGGAAAGCGCCGCTCAGCCGCCAGCGTCTCCAGCGTCTCCTGCATCAGGGTGGTGACGTGGTCATAGACCTCGTCGATGTCGGGTTCGTCGCCGAACTGCGCGCGGACGTCGATCGGGGCCAGGACCTCGACCGTGATCTTCGCCGGCAGCGGGATGTGGCCGAGCAGGTCGCCGACGTTGATGCCCCAGGGGAGCGCGAGCGAGATTGGGATCACCTTGAGGCGCAGCGTGCGGTCGACGCCCAGGGCTCGCGCCAGCCGACCGCCGTGGCTGAGGAAGAGCGCCGTCTCCTGCCCTCCGATCGAGACCACCGGAACGATTGGCACGCCGGCGTCGAGCGCCAGCCGGACGAACCCCTTGCGACCCGCGAAGTCGACCCTGTTTCGCTCCCAGATCGGGCGATGCACCTCCCAGTCGCCACCCGGGTAGACCAGCAGGGCTGCGTCGGCCTCGAGCGCCCTCTGAGCGTGCTCGGGCGAGGCTGGGACGGTCCCGTACCGGCGCAGGATCTGGCCGACCGGGGAGGCGAGCACCAGGTTGTGCGCGAGCTGGTAGAAGGCGCGCTCGACGCCGAAGTAGGTGTAGAAGGCGAGCGTGAACAGCAGTGTGTCGGGTGTCACGTTGCCGCCGGAGTGGTTGGCGACCAGCAGCACGGGGCCGTGCTCTGGCACGTTGCCCATGTTCCGCACCTCGCCCCGGAACCAGAGCGTGGTCAGCAACCAGGCGAGCGGCAGGTTCTCGCGGATGTAGTCGGGGTCGCGATCGTCGAGGTTCGCCGTCAGGCGGCGCCGGATGCGCCGTGCCAACCCCTCGGCGATGCCGCCGGCGGCGTCCCGGCTGGCGCTGACCACGCCGCCGCCGGCCCGGGCGATCCCGTTCAGGGCAGGGAGCCGGCCTCCGGGGGCGCCGTCTTCGCCGCCGCCGTTGTGCTTCGCGTGCTCGGCGAGCCTTGCCTCATCAGCCATCGCCGGCCGATCCTAAAGCGCTCAAAGCGCGACGCGCCGCCGGACACCCTCGCCTCGCTCAACGACAGCGCGACGGAGGCGGGTCCGAGCCCGAGCGCGGGCGGGCGCTGCCTGCGAGCCCCGGACAGACTCGACCTGTTCGCGGATCAGCCCGTTGGCTCGCTCGGGCAGCTCCACCTGGGGAACGTGGCCGCACTCGCTCAACACGACCTGGCGGGCTTGCGGGAGCACGCCTGCCACATGCCTGGCGAAGGCGGCCGGGACGAGGTGGTCGCGATCGCCCCAGATGAACAGGGCCGGCGTGCTCAGGCCGCTGAGCCGGGTCCACAACCCGCGTTCGCCGTCCGGGGTGTCGAGGTAGATGTTGCGGGCGGCGGCGAAGAAGGCGACCCGCGCCGAGCGGGAGCGGTAGGTGCGGCAGAACTCGTCCGCGGCGATGTCGGCGGTGGCGGGGTCGAGCCGCTCGGGTCGCGCGAATAGGCTCCAGAACCGCTGCCGGACCTGTGCGGCCCGCAGCGGGTGCGGGATCGCCGCCAGCTCGGGGCGGATCAGCTTCACCAGCGGGACCAGCTGGCGCCGGCGTCGGAAGGCCAGCACCGGGGCCAGGAGGCTGAGGGTCTCGGCTCGGTCGGGCTCGTTGAGGGCCAGCTCGATCGCGACCCGGCCGCCCATCGAGTTGCCGACCAGGTGCGCTCGCTCGATCGCCATCGCGTCCATGTAGCCGAGGACCGAGCGGGCGAAGTAGGGGGCGTCGTAGCCGCCGCGCGCCGGCTTGGATGAGGAGCCGAATCCCGGCAGGTCGACGGCATGCACGGTGTGGTCCGGCGTCAGGGTGGCGATCGTCTCGAAGAAGGAGGTCTTGTTCGATCCCAATCCGTGCAGGCAGATCACCTGATCGGGGCCCTGGCCTGAGATCAGGCTCGAGATGGTCGCCTCGGGGGTCTCGACCTCGGTCACACGAAGCAGCGGCGGCCGGTCGCCGGGGAGCCGGAACAACCCCTCGAAGCCGAGCGCCAGGTCCAGGTTCCCGCGCGCGTACAGGCGGCGCTGGGCGAAGGCGTCGAGCCCGGACAGCCGTCCCTCTCGCAGGCCGAGCCAGGTGGCCGCGTCGGTGCCGACCACGACGTCAGGGTCGCGCACCGGGGACGGCCGCACGGCGCACTGCTCGCCCCGCGCCCGCACCTCCCAGGTCCTGCCGATGTCGCCGAGGCGGACCTGGAAGGTGGCATCGAAACCGGGCTCGGCGCCCAGGTAGCGCGTGGGGAGCGAGGCGAACGCTTCCTCCACGCGCCGCAGACGTTGCGCATGCAGCGGGATGGAGCCCATGGGAAGGCGGCGAACGTTAACGGCGGTCCCGGCCAACGAGGCCCCGTACATGCGTCGCTTTCCGCAAATAGCATCAAGAAGGTGACGCGCCAGGTTCTGATCAGGGACACGCTGAGCGGCGAGCTACGGACCGTGGAGCCTCGCCAGCCGGGCAGGGTCGGCATCTACGCCTGCGGGCCCACCGTCTACTCGCGCATCCACATCGGCAACGCGCGGCCGTACGTGATCTTCATCCTGCTGCGACGTCTGCTCGAGCGACTCGGCTACGAACCTCGGCTGGTCGTCAACGTCACCGACATCAACGACAAGATCTACACCGCGGCGCGCGAGGCCGGGGCGCCCTCCGATCGATTCGCCGGCGAGATGACACGCGCCTACCTCGAGGACACCGACCGCCTCGGGCTCGGCCGCCCCGACGATGAGCCCCTGGCCTCGGAGACGATCGCCGACATCGTCGCCCTGATCGAGACCCTGATCGAGCGCGGGCACGCCTACGAGTCCGGCGGCGACGTCTACTTCCGGGTGCGCAGCTTCCACGGCTACGGCAAGCTCTCGAACCGCGATCCCGACGAGATGGATCAAGGCGAGGAGGCCGGCACCGAGTCGCTGAAGGAGGACCGGCTCGACTTCGCGCTCTGGAAGGCTCGCAAGGCCGACGAGGACACCGGCTGGGCCTCACCCTGGGGGGAGGGCCGGCCCGGCTGGCACATCGAGTGCTCCGCGATGGCCGAGAAGCTGCTCGGCACCGACTTTGCGATCCACGGCGGCGGTGCCGATCTCGTCTTTCCCCACCACGAGAACGAGATCGCCCAGACCGAGGCCGCCCGCGGGGTTCCGCTCGCCCGCCTGTGGATGCACAACGGCATGGTCCAGATTGCCGAGGAGAAGATGTCGAAGTCGGTTGGGAACATCTTCCAGCTCTCCGAGGCGCTCGACCGGTACGGGCCCCAGACCGTGGTCGCCTACCTGATCTCGGGCCACTACCGCCAGCCGCTCGAGTTCTCTGAGCAGGCGCTTACCGAGGCCGTCGCCAGGGTGGAGCGGATCCGCAACTTCGTGCTCGAGCTGCCCGACAGCGTCGACGGGGGCGAGGACGAGTTCGTTGCCGCCCGCCGCGAGGCCCTGCTCGACGCGCTCGCCGACGACTTCAACACGCCGCGGGCGCTCGCCGCCCTGTTCGAGCTGATCGCCGAGGGGAACCGCAGGCAGCTCACCGGGACGCGCGCGGCACTCGAGGAGATGCTGCCGCTGCTCGGCCTCGAGTCGCTGCTGGGGCCGGCGCACGAGATCGATCCAGAGGCGGAACAGCTGATGGATGCGCGCGAGCAGGCCCGCGCCGGAGGCGATTTCCGGCGGGCCGACCTGATCCGGGACGAGCTCGCCTCCCGGGGCTACCAGGTCCGCGACACGCCCGAAGGTCCGCGGCTGGTGAGACGCTCGGGGTAGCGGGCGATCGCCCCACGCAAGGAGATCGGCTCGCCGGGCGTGGGGAAGCGCGAGCTCGTCTACGGCCGGCGGCCCGTGGCCGAGGCGAAGCGGGGCAGGCGGCGCGTTCGCCGCCTCTGGACCAGGACGGAGCTGACCGGGTCGGAGCTCACCCGTCTGGCGGGCTCACCGGACCACCAGGGGGTGGTCGCCGAGGTCGACCCCTATCCCTACGCCGATCCGGGCTCGCTCCTCGATCGCCCCGATGCCCTGGTCGTCGCCCTCGACCAGGTCCAGGACCCGCGCAACCTGGGCGCGGTGTGCCGCTCGGCGGAGGCGGTCGGCGCCGCGGGGCTGGTGATCCCGTCGCGGCGCTCGGCCGCGGTCACCGCAGTGGCGTGCAAGGCGTCCGCGGGCGCGGTGGAGCACCTGCCGGTGGCCCGCGTCTCGAACCTCGCCGACTGGCTCACCCAGGCAAAGGACTCGGGTGCCTGGATCTACGGGGCCGAGCAGGGTGCCCCGGTGCCTTACGCCCAGGCGGACCTCAGCGGCAAGGTGGTGCTTGTGCTGGGCAGTGAGGGGAGCGGGTTGCGCCGCCGTGTCTCCGACACCTGCGACCTCTTGATCTCGATCCCCGTCCGCGGGCGCGTCAGGTCCCTGAACGTGTCCGCCGCCGCCGCGGTGCTCCTGTTCGAGGCGGCCAGGCAGCGAGCCGCGTAGCCACCCAGCGAGGGCGACAGCACCACCAGCCTCCGCGGACGGAAGGCCGCTCCTGCAACGATTCGTGCACCGCGGGGCAGGGGCGGTTGACAGAACGCCGCCGAACTGCCTACACTGCCGCATAAGGGTGAACTAAAGGTCGAGTCTCGACCTGCGGATTGCCCAGAGGTAGAGGCGCCCAGGGGAGGTACGGGCGCCACTGTTTCCGACCCGAAACGGAGGAATCCAGTGGCTGCACCGACCCCCACCCACGAGTTTGCCGCTGTCGCGCCCGGTGGCGCGGCCGTGGCGCCCGCCCCCAGACCACAGGCTCAACCTGAGCTTGAAGATACGTATCTGGTTGCCCTCGCAAAGCGGGGCAGCCCCGACTCCTATGACCGCATCGTGAAGCGCTACCGCGGCTTCGTGCGGCTGAAGGCCTCGTCCTACTTCCTGCTTGGCGGCGACGCAGACGACCTGATCCAGGAGGGACTGGTCGGCCTCTACAAGGCGATCCGCGACTACCGCTCTGATCGCGAGTCGAGCTTTCGCAACTTCGCGGAGCTCTGCATCACCCGCCAGATCATCACCGCGGTGAAGACGGCGAGCCGCAACAAGCACGCGCCTCTCAACCAGTACGTCTCCTTCGCCCAGGCGCCAGCCGGCGCGAGCGAGTCGGAGACGACGCTCGAGGAGGTGCTTCCGGGGCCGGGAAGCGAGGACCCCTCGGAGCGGGTGATCGCGACCGAGGAGCTCCAGAGCCTCGTCTCCTGCCTCTCGAGCGTGCTCTCGGAGCTCGAGAGCGAGGTCCTCTCCCTGTACCTCGACGGGCACTCCTACGAGGCGATTGGCGAGCGCCTCGACTGCGACACGAAGACGGTCGACAACGCCCTCCAGCGCGTCAAGCGCAAGGTCAGCCTCCACCTGGCTTCGCGAGAGGTCAGGCTCTAGGCGGCTCGGCTCTCGCGACGGCCGGGCCCAGCGCGGTCGCGTCCGAGCATCTCGCCGGCGCGCGCTGCGGTCTATTGCGTTCCCGTCGAGCAGGCTCCGACGAGTTACATGTACCTTCGTGTCGAGCCCACGCGCAACGGTCAAGAGCACCGCATTCGTTGGGCGTCCGACTATGAGTTGCCCGCCTAGCTCAACTGGTAGAGCACGAACCTTGTAAGTTCGGTGGTCCCGGTTCGAATCCGGGGGCGGGCTCTGTGTCCGAGGACCGCGACTTCACCTGGCGCGACGGGGAGCGGACGATCGTCTTCCGGGAGGGCGGGCTCGCGGAAACGCCCCACCTGCTCGCCGACGGGATCTGGGAGCGCTTCGAGCTCCTGACCACGCCGCGCGCGCTCGGGGCAGCCCCGCTCGAGCTCGCCGAGCGGGCGGGCGCCGTCCACGAGGTTCCCCGCGGCCCGGTGCCCGACGCGGCGGCCGCGATCATCGACTCGGTTCAAAACCCCACCCTGGTGGCGCTCGGCGGCGGCCGGGTGATCGACGCCGCGAAGGCGATCGCCGCCGTGCGTGGGGGGCGTGTCTGCGCCTTGCCGACCACGCTCTCCGGGGCCGAGATGACCACCATCCACCGGCTTCCGGCCGGCCACGAGCATGAGGCCCCACATCTCGTCCGCCCCGCCCTGGTGATCGCAGACCCGCCGGCGATGACCACCCTCGACGACCTGCCCCTGCGGGCCAGCGCCATGAACTCGCTCGCCCACGGAGCCGAGGCCCTCTACACGCCGCTCGCCAATCCGGTGGCGACACTGGTCGCCCTGCGCGGCGCCGAGCTGCTCGCGGCCGCGCTCGAGCGCCCGGCGGGGGAGCGAGACCGGGCTGCGCTCGCCCTCGGCTCGCTGCTCTGCGCCTACGCGCTCGACTCGGCCGGTTATGCCCTCCACCACGTTGTCTGCCAGACGCTCGTCTGGGTGCTTTCCACGCCGCACGCGGAGACAAACGCGACCATCCTGCCCCTGACGATGGAGGCGATGCGCGCCAGGGCTCCCGCGGCGATCGAGTCGCTGGCCGGGGCGTTGGGAACGGACGCCGCCGGGATCCGGGAGCGAATCGAGGCCCTTGGCGGCGGCCCACGACGGCTGGGCGACCTCGACGCGGAGCGCAACCGCCTGAGGCGGGCGCTCGACGCGATCCTCTCCCGGGCCGAGCTTCAGAACACCCCCGACCCGCCCGGCCGAGAGGAGCTCGAGCGCCTGCTCGAGGCCGCCTGGTAGCGCCCGCCCGCCTGCGGCCGCCCATAAGCGCGCGCGGTCCGCGCGTGTCGCGCAGTAACGCTGCCCGCCCGCGCGTGTAGGCATCTACGTGGACGAGGCCCAGCAGCGGTCAGCGCCGCCGCGGACGGACGACGTGATCAGCGAGGAGCGCTTCCAGCGCTACCACGCCTACGCGCGCCAGCACGGAGTCAACTGGATCCTCTACCTGGTGGCTCGCCTGATCCTGCAGCCGGCGTTCCTGATCTGGCTACGCCTCTCGCGGGTCGGTCGCGAGCACCTACGGGGCGTCAAGGGAGGCTTGATCGTCGCCTCCAACCACCGCAGCTTCCTCGATCCATTCGTGGTCGCCGTCACGCTTCCCTGGCGCCGCCCCATGCAGTACGTGGCCAAGGTCGAGCTATTCGAGCGTCGCTGGCGGGGATGGATCCTCTCCCGGGTCGGCGCCTTCCCGATCCGGCGCGGACAGTCGGACGAGACCGCGATGGAGACTGCGCGGCTGGTGCTCGACCGGGGCGGCACCGTCTGCATCTTTCCCGAGGGGACGCGGATCCGGTCGGGCTCGCTGGGGACGCCGAGGCGCGGGGTCGGCCGCCTGGCCCTGGAGACCGGTGCCGCTGTCGTGTCGGTCGCCGTGCACGGGACCGAGCAGGTGCGGCGCGGTTGGCGGATTCGGCCGCGCAAGGTGAAGCTCCGCGTCGGCAGGCCGGCGACGTTCCCGCGCACCGAGCACCCCTCGCCGACGCTCGCCGCCACGGTGACCGCCCGAATCTGGCCGAACGTCGAGCTCCAGTGGGAGTGGCTCGGCGGCCTGCCGCCGCTGCGCAAGGCGGCGGTGATCGGGGCCGGGAGCTGGGGCACCGCGATGGCTGTGCTGCTGGCGCGCGGCGGGCTCGACGTACAGCTCGGGACGCGCTCGCAGGAGAAGGCCGCGGAGATCGCCGCCAAGCGCGTCAACTCTCGATACCTGCCCGGGGTGAGCCTGCCCGAGACAGTGACGGTGAAGCGGGCCGGTGAGATCGAGCTCGCCGGGGTGGACCTCGTCTGCCTGGCGGTGCCGTCCGCGGCGTTGCCGGCGGCGGTCGGTTCGCTCGGGGATCGGATCGGGTCGCGCACGTCGGTGCTGTTGCTCACCAAGGGCCTCGTGCAGCCGCTGGGCCAGCTGCCGAGCGATTACGTCGGCAGGCGGATCCGCGCGCGCTCGATCGCCTCGCTGGGCGGCCCCGCCCACGCGCGTGAGGCGGCCGCCGGAATGGCCGCGCTCGTGCTCGGCTCGAGCGACGAGCACCTTCGGGCCCAGCTGGGCGAGGTCTTCGATCGAGCGGGGCTGATCTGCGAACGCACCGTTGACGTGGTCGGCGTCGAGATGGCGGGCGTTGCCAAGAATGCCGCCTCGCTCGGCGCGGCGGCGGCTGAGGCTCACGGCCTCAATGCGGCGGGGATCGCCGCCGCCACGATCTGGCGCGAGTGCGTCGAGTACGCGCTGGCGAGCGGTGCGGAGCTCGACACCTTCACCGGGCTGGCAGGGGTTGGCGACCTCACCGCGACCGTGCTGGCGCCCGGGAGTCGCAACCGCCGAGCTGGAGAGCTGCTCGGCGCGGGCGTCGCCGCGGACCAGATCCCCGGCCGGATCGGTCAGGCGTCCGAGGGCCTCGATTCGGTGCCGCTGCTCGCGGAGGCCATGGCCCGAGCGGAAATCGAGGCCCCGGGCCTCGATGGGCTTGCCTCGCTGATCAGCGGTCGCATCGATCCCGGTGAGTGGGTCGCTGGACTGCGTCGCGCCGAGCGCGGCCGGCGCGCGGCATAGATGGGCATGGGGAGGACTAGGCTTGACCTGTGAGCGCCGGGAAGGAGGAGAGCGAGTCCGCGGAGCAGGGCTCGAAGGCCGAACTCGACCGCGCGTTCGAGGAGCTGTATCGCAGCCATCTGCGCGACGTCTATTCGTACGCCTTCTACCGGGTCGGCAACCACCACGACGCCGAGGACCTGACCGAGCAGGCATTCCTACAGGCGTACAGACACTTCGAGCGGGCGCGGCGGGAGTCGAACGGGCGCCCGCTTCGGCCCTGGCTGATCCGCATCGCCCACAACCTCGCCTCGAACTATCACCGCGACCGAGCCCGGCACCCGGAAGCCGCCCTGGAAGCGGTCGAACCACCCTCGCACCCCCATGGAACCGAGCAGATCGTCGAGGGACGCGAGGAGCTCCGCCTGGTCATGGACAGGATCCAGCGGCTGTCCGACGACCGCCGGGAGGCGCTGATCATGCGCTTCGCGCTCGGGATGTCGAATCGGGAGATCGCGCGAGCGCTGGGGCGCACGGATGGGGCAACCAAGGTCCTGATCCACAGGGCGATCAAGCAACTCGAAGAGGAGATGAGCGGGACATGACCTGCGGCCACCAGGCGCACCACAGATGAGCGAAGAGACGGGACAGCTGCACCTGGAGTCGTTGCTCAGCGACGCGCTGCGCCCGATCGAGCCCCCCGAGGATCTCGCCGGCCGCGTCGAGAGCACCCTGACTGCGATCACCGAGCAAGCTGCGGCCCAGCTCTCGAGCTGGGCCGAGGAGCTCTCGGAGGGCGAGCTCCAGGCGCTCAGGGACCCGCGTAACTGGGTGCGACCGGTCGCCGCGGTCGCCGTGGGCACCGCCGCGGGCGGCGCGCTGGTGCTCGTCGGCCTGCGCCGGCGCCGCCGACCGGCCGGCCTCCGCGCGACGGCGGAGAACGTCCTGAAGCAAGTTCGATAATTAATTCCGGCGACTCGGCGCTTCCGGCATCCATGCCTCGCGCTTCGAATCGCCGGGTTAGGGCTCAAGCGGGGCGGCAGGTCAGCACGCTTGAACCGCGACTTCGTCGCTAGCCCAGACGTGCCTCGCGTATCCCTCAGGCCGGAGCCGGACCCGCGGCCGCACCGGCCTGGGGCGCGGTGCCCGCCGCGAGACCGGTGAGGCCGAGGATCAGGTGCAGGATGTTGTCCTCGGTGTTCACGGGGACGATGCCCAGGATCGAGTCTCCGCTGCCGATGATGAATCCCCAGATGGCGACCACGACGTAGACGAACCCGAGGCCGAGCGCGTACTGGCGGGCGGCGTAGCCGGCGGCCACCAGGCCGAGCAGGCCGGTCGCCAGGTGAACGACGTTGTGCCACCCGTTGACCGCCAGGATGCCGAACGCGTCGTCGACGCTCCCGGGCGAGCCGAAGCTGGCGCTGTAGAAGAAGCCGATGATTCCGCCGATCGTCAGGGCAGCGCCGACCAGCGTCGCGTAGAGCTTGGCTGGGCTTGATCCTTCCATCCGGGACCCTCCTTCAGAGGCGGAGTTGATCGCCCTAACTATCTTGTTGTGGGCGGACGTACTGATCCACGCTCGGAACGGGAGCGTAGGTGTGCGTGTCCGGTTGTATGCGCGTTTTCGCCGCTGCTGGTTCGGGTCGCACAAGGGATGAGATCGAAGCCACACCCCGGGGCGCTGGAGCGTCTCGCCGACGAGGATCTGATGTCCCTCGTGGACGACAAGAACCCGGACGCGTTCGAGGTCTTCTACGATCGACACGGCGGAGCCGCTTACTCCCTGGCGCACCGAATCGTCGGCGATCCCGGGATGGCGGAGGACGTGACCCAGGAGGCGTTCCTGTCGATCTGGAGGAGCAAGGCGCGCTTCGACGCGGCGCGCGGCAGCGTGCGCGCCTGGGCGCTCGGGGTCGTTCGAAATCGCGCCATCGACGCTCTGCGGAGCGCCTCGCGCCCCGCCCCGAAGCTCGATCGCGACGACGAGTCGGTGCTCGAGAGCCAGCCGGCCGGAGAGCGGACAGAGTCGGAGGCAATCCGCCGTGAGACCGCCGGCCGCCTCCGTCAGGCGCTGGGGGTGTTGCCCCGCGAGCAGTCGCAGGTAATCGAGCTGGCCTACTTCGGCGGCTTCAGCCACTCCGAGATCGCCGAGATGCTTGGTGCGCCGCTTGGCACCATCAAGGGACGAATGCGGCTCGGCCTCGAGAAAATCAGGGCCACCCTCGCGGAGGGAATACCGGAGGACAACGTCCCGGGGGCATACCTGTGAGCGGCCACCTCGGGGAGCCCACCGGTCACGAGCGCCACCGCGGCGATCTGGCGGCATACGCCCTCGGTGCCCTGGAGGAGGGCGAGGCGGACGAGCTGCGACGTCATCTCGCCGACTGCGAGGCCTGCCGCGCGCAGCTGCGATGGCTGCAGCCGGCCGTGGACGTGCTGCCGCGCTCGGTCGAGCAGCTCGAGCCCCCAGCGGGCCTCGGCGAGCGACTGATGGCGACGGTGCGGGCCGAGGCGCGCGATCTGAGCCCGGCTGGGATCGCGATCGCGGAGCCGAGACGTTGGCGCGACTGGGGAACCCTGCTGTGGCGTCCGGCCACTGCGGTGGCCGCCGCCGCCCTGTTGATCGTCGGCGCGGCCGGGGGCTACCTGCTCCACCAGCCGGATGAGTCGACCTCGGTGATCACGGCTCGGCCGTTGCCCGCCGGCCCGTCGAACCTCGCAGGAACGCTGGAGCGAGAGAACGGATCGGCGATCCTGACCATGTCGCGACTGCCGGCCCTGCCCGCGAACGACGTCTACGAGGTCTGGGTGGAGCGCGACGGGACACTCGAGCCCTCAAGCCTGTTCGTCCCCCGCCGGGACCGGACCGCCGCGGCCGCCGTCCCGGGGCCGCTCGACAACGCCGACGCCGTGCTGGTGACCCGGGAGCCTCGCGGCGGCAGCACGCATCCGACCTCGCCGCCGCTCCTCCGCGCCGTTCTGCGTTAGGCCAGTTTCAGCCAGCCCGGCGCGTTACGGCCAGTAGATTCCGCCGCCATGGCTGTCTGCTACCGCCACCCGCGTCGCGAGACGAACGTGGCCTGCTCCAACTGCGAGCGGCCAATCTGTCCCGACTGCATGACCGTCACCCCTGTGGGGATGCGCTGCCCGGAATGCGCCCGGGAGCGCACCCAGGTGCGCCGGGTCGGCAGCGGCCTGCGGACCGGGGCGGCGCCGGCGACCTACGCGCTGATCGCCATCAACATCGCCGCCTTCGTGGCCGAGCTGGCGGGCGGCGGCGCCGCCTCGATTCAGGGTGGCGGCCAGGTGATCCACGACGCCGGCCTGAATGGCCCCGAGGTCGCCGACGGCCAGGTGTGGCGAATCGTCACCTCCGGGTTTCTGCACGCCGGGTTCCTGCACATCGCGATCAACATGTTCGCGCTCTTCATCCTCGGCAGCCTGCTCGAGCCGGGGATCGGCACGCCTCGGTTCCTCGCCGTGTATTTCGTCTCCCTCCTGGCGGGCTCCTTTGGGGCGCTGCTCCTGGATCCGAACGAGACCACGGTCGGCGCCTCCGGCGCGATCTTCGGCCTGATGTCGGCGGCGTTCATCATCGCCAGGCATCGGGGCATGGAGCAGCTCGCCTCCCAGATCGGCTTCTACGTGATCCTCAACCTGGTGTTCACGTTCGGCGTTCCGGGAATCAGCGTCGGCGGCCACCTCGGCGGCCTGATCGGCGGTGGGCTGGCCGCGCTGGTGATCACCTTCGCAGAGCGCCGCGCCTCTCGCCCGCTCCCTCTCGAGGTGCTGGGGATGTTCGCGCTCGGCGCCGTCAGTGTCGCCGGCGCGCTGGCGGCTGCCAGCGCCTCCTAACCGCTGCCCGGACGCGTGGTCACCTGGCGGCGGCCCGCCGCACCTGGGGGGTCAGCTCCCGCCAGCCCAGGCCGCTGGGTGAGGGCAGGCGATCCGCGTGCAGCAGGTGCGCGAGCAGCTCCACGCCCTCGACCAGCCGGGGGCCGGGGCGGGAGAACGAGGAGGCCGCATCGACGGCGTAGATGCGCGCGGCGCCCAGCGAGTCGAGCCGCTCGCGGCGCGCTAGCGCCTGCTCGGCAGCCTCCTCGGCGTAGAGGCCGCACGGCATCACCACGACCACCTCGGGCTGGGTCGTCTCCAGCTCCCCCCAGCTCACCGTACGGGAGTCGCGGCCGGGCTCGCCGGCGACGCTCCGCCCGCCGGCCAGCGCGATCATCTCGGGCACCCAATGACCGCCGGCGTAGGGAGGATCGAGCCACTCGAGGGCTACGACCCGCGGGCGCGGCGCTCCCTCGACCGCATCGCGGACGCGATCCAGCCGCGCCTGAAGCTCGGCCACGAGCGCCCCGCCGCGCTCCCGCGCGCCCGTCACCTCCCCGAGCCGGACGAGGTCGTCGAGCACCTCCCCGAGGGTTCGCGGGTCGAGCGAGATCACGTCTGGGCGAGAGTCGAGGCGCTCGGCCACCACGCGCACGTCGTCATAGGAGACCGCGCAGACCGCGCACAGCGCCTGGGTGACGATCAGGCCGGGCGCCAAGCCGGCGAGCGCGGGCTCGTCGAGCTCGTAGAGGGCCTCGCCCCGCCCGGTCACCTCGCGTACCCGGGCGTCGACCTCCCCCGGCTCGAGGCCCGCCGGGATCACGCTGCGCGTCAGGCGGGGCAGCCCCAGGGCCTCCGCCGGGTGGTCGCACTCGTGCGTGACGGCGACCACCTGGTCGCCGAGGCCGAGCGCAAACAGGGTCTCGGTCGCCGAGGGGACGAGGCTCGCGATCCGCATGCCTCGACTATGGCACGCCCGCACGGTGGAGCCAACCGCGGTCGCGTGCGGGGCGCGCTCGCTGCACCATGAGCACCTCCGCCTCTAAGCTGGGCGCCATGGAGCTGCTCTCCGACAGCGAGATCGACTCCCGGCTCGCCGAGCTCGAGGGTTGGGGGCGGGAGGGCGAGACGATCGTCAAGACGTTCGAGCTCGGCGACTTCGTCGGCTCGATCGGGTTCATCGACAGGGTTGTCGAGCCGGCGGAGGAGATGGGGCACCATCCCGACCTGAGCGTGTCATGGAACAAGGTGCGCGTCTCGATCACCACGCATGCCGCCGGAGGGCTGACGGCGAACGACTTCGAGCTCGCGAAGCGGATCGAGGGAGTAGCCGCCAGTCAGTAGCTCGATGCGCGTTCTGCACGTACTCGGCACGCGGCCGAACCTGGTCAAGATGGCGCCGGTGATCGGCGCGCTACGCGAGCGCTTTCCCGATTGGCATGCGCCGATCGTCCACACGGGCCAGCACTACGACCGGCTGATGTCCGAAATCTTCCTCGAGGAGCTCGGCGTGCCCGAGCCCGACCACCTGCTGGGGGTCGGATCGGGCAGCCACGCGGAGCAGACCGCGCGCGTGCTGGAGCGACTCGAGCCCGTGCTGCGGGCAGAGCGTCCGGACCTGGTGATCGTGCCGGGCGATGTCAACTCGACCATGGGGGCGGCGCTATGCGCGGCGAAGCTGGGGATCGCGGTCGCCCACCTGGAGTCCGGCCTGCGGAGCTTCGACCGCACGATGCCCGAGGAGACGAACCGGATCGGCGCCGACCTGATCGCGTCGGTGTGCTTCCTGCACTGCGACGAGGCGGTGGAGAACCTGCGTGCGGAGGGAGTGGAGGACTCGCGGATGAAATTCGTCGGCAACACGATGATCGACACCCTGGTGGCGCTCACGGACCGGATCCGCGAGCGCCGCATGGCCGCGACGCTTGGGCTCGAGCCCGGCGGCTACCTGCTGGTGACGCTGCACCGGCCGGCTCTGGTCGACGGGCCCCTGCTCGCCGAGGCGATGCAGCGGCTCTCGGAGGTCGGCCGCGAGCTGCCGGTCGTGTTCCCGATTCACCCGCGCACCCGGAAGATGCTGGACGGCGCCTCCTACCCCGGCGTCACCGTGACTGACCCGATCGGCTACCTCGACTTCCTCTCGCTCGAGTTCGAGGCCGGCGCCGTGCTCACCGACTCCGGGGGGATCCAGGAGGAGACGACATACCTCGGGATCCCCTGCTTCACGCTCCGCGACAACACGGAGCGGCCGGTGACGATCCGGGCCGGATCGAACACGCTGCTCGGCCTCGACCCGGCCAGAATCACGGAGATACCAGAATTGCTTGCCGCCTCCTCGTCTGCGACTCCGGGGGCGGCAAGGTCCGCTGAAGGACGAGCGTCCGGTCCCCCGCCGCTATGGGATGGGCGGGCGGCGGAGCGGGTCGCCGATGTCCTCGCGGATTGGTAGGTTCGGGCGGTGCCGCTTCCGAGCCTCGTTCCCCGGGACCGGGTCTTTTTCGACCTCTTCAACGAGGCGGGCCAGAACACCGTGCGAGCCGCTCGAATGCTCCAGGAGATGCTCCACAAGTGGCCCGACGAGGGCGGCCTGGCCCGCGAGATCCTGCTCGCCGAGCAGGAGGGCGACCGGATCACCCACGACATCGCGCAGCGTGCCAACTCGACCTTCGTCACCCCGATCGACGTCGAGGACATTTACAGCCTGGCGGGGAAGGTCGACGACATCGTCGACCACATCGAGGAGACCGCCGACTTCATGGGGCTCTACAGGATCGAGGCACCGATGGACCAGTCCCTGGCGATGGCCGACGTCCTCGTCAAGGCCTGCGAGCAGCTCTCCATGCTGCTCGAAAATCTGCGCGGGTTCAAGGACCTCGACAAGTACTGGATCGAGATCCACCGGCTCGAGAACGACGGCGATCGGCTCTTCCGTGAAGCCCTCGCCTCGTTATTCGCTGGCGGGATCGACCCGATGGTGGTGATCCGCTGGAGGGACATCTTTCTCAGGCTCGAGCGGGCGATCGACGCGACCGAGAACGCCGCAACCGTCATCGAGGGCCTCGCGATGAAGAACGCATGACCGGCGACCCGCTCGCCGCCGGCAGGTAAATGGACAACGACGTCATCCTGGTGATCGTGGTCGGGACGGCGCTGGCGTTCGACTACACGAACGGCTTTCACGACACGGCCAACGTGGTCGCAACATCGATCTCGACCAAGGCGATGCCGCCGCGCCTGGCCGTCGCCTACGCGTCGGTTCTGAACTTCGCCGGCGCCTTCCTGTCGATCGCAGTGGCGGCGACGATCGCCCAGGACGTGGTCGCCAGCGACGCGATCACCCCCACGGTGGTGTTCGCGGGACTGATCGGCGCCATCTCCTGGAACCTGATCACCTGGTATTACGGGCTTCCGTCGAGCTCCTCGCACGCCCTGATCGGCGGGGTGGTCGGCGCGGCATTCGTGGCCGCGGGCGCCGACGCGGTGCTGGGCGACGGGATTCTCGGCAAGGTGTTGGTTCCGGCGGTCGTGGCGCCGATTCTCGCCTTCCTCGTCGGCGGGATCGCGATCGTGGTCTGCTACCGGACCGTGGGGAGGCTGCGTCCGGGCCCGGTGACGCGCGGCTACCGGCTCGGGCAGGTCGTCTCCGGCGGGCTGCTCGCGCTCGCCCACGGCACCAACGACGCCCAGAAGACGATGGGAGTGATCACCCTCGCCCTGATCGCGAACGGCAACCTGGCGGCGGACGCCGACCCGCCAACCTGGGTGATTGTCTCGGCGGCGACCGCGATCGCGCTGGGGACCTACTCGGGCGGCTGGCGAATCATCCGCACGATGGGGACGCGGATCATCAAGATGGACCCCGCCCAGGGCTTCTCGGCCCAGGGCGCCGGGGCCGCGGTCATCCTCGCCTCCACCCACTATGGGTTTCCCCTGTCGACCACCCAGGTGATCTCGGGTGGCGTGATGGGCGCCGGCGCCGGCAAGCGGCTCTCGGCGGTTCGCTGGGGTGTTGCCGGGAACATCGTCACCGCCTGGCTCTTGACGCTGCCGGCGGCGGCGGCGATCGGGGGCCTCGCCTACGGCGTGACCCGGATCTTCGGCACGGGGGCGCTGGGGCCCGCGATCGTGAGCGCGATCGGGCTGGCGCTGGTCGCCGCCGCTTTCACCCGCCGGATTCGGCAGGGCCCGCCGGTCGCGGCGCCCTGAGGTCGGGCGGATGCTGGCGACCGTGGTCGACACCGAAGCGCTGCTGAAGACGGTGGCCGCCGCCTTCGTCGCCGGAGTGGGGGTGACGATGATCTTCTCGCTGGCGATCCTCGGGGCGACGCGCTTCGCCGAGCTGAGCCGGGACGGACGCCCGGTTGCCGCCGCGTCGTCCGGCGCCCTGACGATCGTGGCGCTCGCTGCTGCCGCAGCGGCGGTGACGTTCGGGATCGTCGTGATGACGAGCAAGTAGGCGTCACCGGGGCGGCTGCTCGCGTCGGGCGCGGCGTAAGATCGCTCCCGTGCGCTCGGCCCGAAACATCGCCATCATCGCCCTGATCGCCGCCCCGGTGGCCTTTCTGCCCGGTGGCGGTCAGGCTGCGGAGGCCGCGATTACGGTGCTGATGATGGCCTTTCTGGCCACGCTCGGATTCGCCGCCCGCCAGATCTACCGCGAGAACCGGCTCACCTACGACACGCTCCCCGACGACCAGCGCGCGGTCCTGCTCGGCGCGGTCGGCGTGCTGGTGCTGATGGTGGCGGGCGCCGACGAGCTGCTGGGGGGCGGGGGCTTCGGGGCGGTGCTCTGGGTGACGCTGCTCGCCTGCGCGGTGCTGGCGATCATCGGCGTCTGGACCCGCTCCCGCGCCTACTAGCCAACTCGCGCGCACCACATTCGGCGCCAACGCGAGCACCACTCGCCACGGTTAGCGCGTCACTCGCGCCGTCGGTCCGCCTAGCTTCGCCACATCGTGCGAGAGGGCGGAGACGACAGCGGTCAGGCGTCGGTCGAGCTGATCGCGGCGATCCCGGCGCTGGCGCTCGTCACCCTGCTGGTCGCCCAGCTCGCCCTGGCCGGCTACGCGTTGTGGAGCGCCGGCGTCGCCGCTCGGGCGGGGGCGCGGGCCGCCTACGTGGGCGGAAACGCCGAGCGCGCGGCTCGGGCCTCGCTGCCGGGAACGCTGCGGAAGGACGCTTCGGTCACCGACCGGAATGGGGTCCGGGTCCGGGTTCGGGCGCCGTCGCTGGTCCCCGGGCTGCCGGGCGTTCCGGTGACGGCTCGGGCAGGGCTCGGGGTGGGGGACGGCGGTGGACGGTGAGCGGGGCCAAGCGTCGATCGAGGTGCTGGCAGGAATCCCGGCGCTGGTGCTTGCGGGCCTGATCGCTCTCCAGCTGCTCGCCGCCGGCTACTCCTTGACGCTCGCCGACGGCGCCGTTGAGGCCGGGGCGATGGCGATCGCGGCCGGCCGCCCGGCCGCCCCCGCGGTTCGCGAGGCGCTGCCCGGCTGGGCGGGCCAGCGGGTCGCCGTCGAGGTCCACGGCGGGCGGCTGATCGTGCGGCTGCGCCCGCCTTCCCCGCTCGGGACGCTCGCACGCCACCTCGAGGTCAGCTCCACGGCCTGGGTGCGGAGGCCCGGGGGCCGATGAGCATCCGGGGGCCGCTGGCCCAAGCCGGCCACCCGGTCGGCCCCCGGTGCAGCGCGCCCCTGATGCTTGCCACCGACCTTGGCGAGGCGCGGGGTGGCCTGGCCGTCGCCGCGGCGGTCGGAGTCGCGGTGGCGGTTGAAGAGCGGCCGGGGAAAGCGTCGGGAGTGCTGCTCGCCGAGCTTGGAGCCCAGCGCGGGCGCGGTCCGACCATGCTTGCGTCAGCATCTGCCCGGAAGCTCGAGGAGAGCCTTCGCGAGGCAGGCTTCGAGCGGGTCGCCGCACGCGGCAGGCTCTGCTGGCTGGGGCTTTCGGCGACCGAGGAGACTCTCGGGGACCTGCCGCGGGTGCTTGAGGCTGTCCCGGCGGCCTCGCTGGCGATCGTTCACCTGCCGGCGCGGCTTTGGCCGCTGGCCCTCGAGCGGCGCGGCCTGCGGCCGCGAGCGGGGCTGCTTCGCGCCGACCTTCAAACCGACCGTGCGCTGGCGGCGCTCGCGGTGGCCGAGCTGCGCGAACGGCGGTTGCCGGTCCGGGTCGCTGCTCGACCGCTTGGCCGCGTCGCCTCGCGCCGCGCTGTGGCCGGCCTGGAGGCCGGTGGTGCCGTCGCCAGGCGCGTCGGGCGGCTCGCCCGCGGCCTGGCGGGAAGGGCCGCTGCGCCTGCGGCGGAGCGGGGCCAGGCGCTGCTGATGATGCTTGGCGCGGCGTTCGCGATCCTGTTCGCGGCGGCGCTGTTGGCCGCGCTGGGGGGCGCGCTCACCGGAACGGCGCGAGTGCAGCGGGCGGCGGATCTGGTCGCGCTCTCCGCAGCGCGCTCGCTGCGAGACGACTTTCCGCGGCTGTTCACCGGGCCGCGGCTCCCGGGCGGGGCGCCGAATCCCCGGCATCTGGAACGGCGCGAGTACCTGGGGCGAGCGGCCGAGGCGGCGCGCGAGGCCGCCGCCCTCAACGGCGTCGACCCCGACCGGCTGCGCGTCTCGTTTCCCGATGCCGACTCCTTCGCACCGCTTCGAGTGCGTGCAGAGCTCACCGCCTCGATCGATCCGGAGGCCCTTCCCGGGGGGCGGGGGAGGTCGTCCGGCAATCACCCGCCTGCGCGCAGCGCCGTCCGGATCGAGGCCATCGCCGAGGCCGAAGCGTCCCCGCCATCCTCGGCGTCAGGATCAACGGGGGGCATGCCGGCCGCCGCCAGCGGGGGCGGTTACTCGGGGCCGCTGGCCTACCGCCAGGGCGAGGGCATGAGGCCCGACGTCGCCGTCGCGTTCGACAGCATGGAGGCGGCCGCTCGCCGGTCCGGGATCTCGCTGGTGATCACCTCCGCCTACCGCTCCGACGCCGAGCAGGCGCGGCTGTTCGACCAGCACCCCGATCCCCGCTGGGTAGCGCCCCCGGGGCGGTCGCTTCATCGCTGCGCCACCGAGCTCGACCTCGGGCCGTCGTCGGCGTACGGATGGCTCGCCGCCAACGCGCCCCGGTTCGGCTTCGTCAGGCGCTACTCCTGGGAGGCCTGGCATTTCGGCTATGCGCGCGGACCGGCACCCTGCTCGGCGGCGGGCTCCTCCGGCTTCGGCCGCCTCGCCGCTGACGGCAGCGAGGCGGGTGGCACCGGCCTTCCCGGCTTCGTCCCTGAGCCCTTCCGTGCCCCGGTCCTGCGCGCCGCGGCGCGGTGGAACGTCTCGGCAGGTCTGCTCGCCGCGCAGCTGATGGCGGAATCGAACTTCAACCCCTACGCCGTCTCTCCCGCCGGCGCCCAGGGGATCGCCCAGTTCATGCCCGGAACCGCCCGCGCCTACGGCCTCGACGACCCGTTCGACGCCCCGGCGGCGTTCGACGCCCAGGCCCACCTGATGTCCGATCTGCTGCGCGAGTTCGGCGGCTCTGCCCCGCTTGCCCTGGCCGCCTACAACGCCGGCCCAGCGCCCGTCGCCGCCTGCGACTGCGTCCCGCCGTATCCCGAGACCCAGGCCTACGTCGCCCGCATCCTCGGGCTCATGGGAGGAGCCGGGGAGCTGGTGGCGCCGGCGCTCGAGGTGCGCCTGGTCTCCTAGGGATGCCTCGCGCACCCTGGCATGGGACCCCCCGCGCAACGCCGCGGTAGGGTAGGGCCGGCCCCGTCGATCGACCGAGGAGATGCAGGTATGACTGCCGACGTAGCGACGCTGGACGGAAGCTCCGCGACCCTCTCCGACGAAGCCCTCGAGGGACTCCAGGCCCAGCTTCGCGGCAGCGCCGCCGCCGATGGTGGTGGGGCGGGTCGTGAGGTGTTCAACGCCATGCACAACCCGCGCCCCGGTCTCACCGTGCAGGCCTCGGGAACGGCCGACGTGGTCGACGCCGTCAACTTCGCGCGACAGCAGGGTCTGATGATGGCGATCCGCGGCGGGGGCCATTCGCTCGCCGGCCTCTCCACGATCGACGGGGGGTTGCTCCTGGATCTTTCGGCGATGCGGAGCGTCCAGGTCGACGCCCAACGGAGGCTGGCGCACGTTCAGGGCGGTGCGCTGTGGGGCGACGTCGATCGCGAGACGCAGGCCTTCGGTCTGGCCGCCCCGGGGGGCGTGGTCTCCGACACCGGCGTCGCCGGGTTGACGCTGGGCGGCGGCTACGGCTGGCTGCGGCGCAAGTACGGCCTCTCGATCGACTGCCTGGTCGAAGCGCAGGTCGTCTGCGCCGATGGCCAGATCCACACCGCTTCCGAGGAGTCCAACCCGGACCTCTTCTGGGCGATCCGCGGTGGCGGTGGCAATTTCGGCGTCGTCACGTCGTTCACCTTCCAGCTTCACCCGGTGGGACCCGAGGTGGCGTTCTCGGCGACGTTCTACCCGCTCGAGGAGTACGCCGACATCCTGCGCGGCTGGCGTCCGTACGTCGAGGATGCCCCGAACGAGGTGACTTCGGTGTGCGTGTCGCTCACCTTCCCCGCCGATCCCGAGATGCCGGACGCGGTCCACGACCGTCCGTGCACGATCGTCGGTGGCGTCTACGCCGGCGACGTCGAGGAGGGCATGGAGGCGACAAAGCCGTTGCGCGAGCTCGGCACGCCGCTGTTCGACATGTCCGGACCCACGCCGTATGTGGCGGTCCAGGCCGGGTTCGATCCGCTGTTCCCGCGCAACACGCTGAGCGCGTACTGGAAGTCGCAATACCTCGACGAGTTGAGCGACGGCGCGATCGAGGCGATCACGTCCAACGCCGCGGACCGGCCGGCGCCGCTCACCCTGGTCAACACCTTCGCGATGGGTGGCGCGATCGCCGACGTCGGCCCGGAGGACACCGCCTTCGCGACGCGCGAGGCTCCGTACATGGTCTCGATCGACGGTATGTGGACCGACGAGGTCAATGACGAAGAGGGGATTGCGTGGGTGCGATCGGCGTGGGAGGACGTCAAGGAACACGGCACGGGCGACGTCTACCTCAACTTCACGGGCCTCGGCGGCGACGAGGCGCCGAGCGCCGGCGTCGACACCGCGTTCGGGCGCAACCTACAGCGCCTCGCGGAGGTGAAGGCGGAGTACGACCCGACGAACTTCTTCCGGGTCAACAACAACATCGAGCCGGCCTGAGCTGAGGCACGTTGGAACGAGGCGGGCGCCTGATGGTGGCTTCGCCGTGCCGGATCAGAATCAGGCGGTGGCCAGCGCTCGGCGCCGATCGCGTGCGGTCACGGACACGAACGCCTCCACGACGGCGGCGTCGAACTGGGTTCCGGCACAGCACCGCAGCTCATCGCACGCGTCCTGGTGATCTCGTGCGGGGCGGTAGGGACGGTCGCTGGTCATCGCGGTGTAGGCATCGATCAACGCCACGATCCGCGCCTCCAGCGGGATCTGATTGCCGACCAGGCCTCGCGGATAGCCGCGGCCGTCGGGGCGCTCGTGGTGGCAGCGGATCCACTCGCGGATGTCGTCGAAGCTGACCCCGCTGAGGAGGGCTGCCCCCAGTTCGGGCTGGCGACGGACCTGTGTCCACTCCTGGTCGTTGAGCGGGCCCTGCTTGTTGAGGATCTCGAGCGGAATCTGATCACGCCCGACATCACGCAGCAACGCAGCCAGGCGAACTCGGGCGATCTTGGGCTCACTCAAGCCCAGCTCGCGGGCCGTCAACTCGGCCAGGTGCCCGTCGACGCACCGCGCGTCGGGCCGATAGCCGACCCTCTGAAGTTCGGCGCACTCGGCTCCGCAGGCGTCGCAGACGAGCACCAGGCGCAGCTGACCCGTCTCCCGCAGGTATCGCGCCTCGCCGTTGTGCGCTCCCGAGTGATCGCAGGCCACAGTCATTCATCGGCCGAGGCACCGAAAAACTGGCGAAAGACCTGCAATCACTGGACGTTGGGAGAGCGTGTCGCAACAAGAAAACCAACTAAGCTCCGCGGCCGATGGAGCCGGTACAGGTCGAGGGAATCGAACAGCTGCGCGAGCTGATCGGCCGGGAGCTCGGGCCTACCGAGTGGGTGGAGGTCACCCAGGAGGACATCGACCGGTTCGCGGATGTCTCGCGAGACCACCAGTGGATACACGTCGATCCTGAGCGGGCGGCGAAGGAGAGCCCCTACGGGACCACCGTCGCACACGGAAACCTCACCTTGTCGCTGGTCGACTTCTTCCGCCCCCAGCTGATCCAGAACAGCGGCGTGAAGATGGGCATCAACTACGGCTTCAACAAGGTCCGGTTTCCAGCTGCCGTGCCCGCCGGGACCCGGGTGCGAGCGCGCGCCGAGATCCTCACGGTCGAGGAGCTCGGCGACGGCTGGTGGCACGTGGTCACCAAGTTCACGATCGAGGGCGAGCAGTCGGAGAAGCCCGTCTGCGTGGCAGAGGGCGTCGGCCGGGCGCTGGTCGCCTGAGGTCGCCCGCTACTCGACCGTCAGCGTGCCCTCCATGCCCGCGGCGCGGTGCCCGTCCACGCTGCAGAAATAGGTGTAGGTGCCGGGTTCCAGGTTCACGGTCAGCGACGTCTTGTCTTCGGTGACGACGTCGCTGCAACCGATCTCCTTGCCGCTCGAGTCCTCCACGCAGACGTCGTGACCAATCGGAGCGGGGTTGTCGAAGTCGATCGTGTCGTTCCCCGCCTGGGCCGAGAGCGATGTCTGCTCGTAGGCGAAGGCGCCGCTGGAGTCGGCCGTGAGGCTGATCGTCTCAGCGCCGCCACCGCCACCACCGCCGCCACCACCGCCGCCACCGGCCTGGGTGGTCGTCGGCGTTGTGGTCTGTGCCGACGTGGTTTCGTCGTCGTCGCCGCCGCAGGCCGTCAGCGCCAGCGGGGCGAGGGTGACGAGCGCCACCAGAAGTACGAGCTTTCTCATCCGGGAGTCCCCTTTCGTGCGGGTTGCGGGCGAGTTTATCCCCCGCGAGGTCAATCTCCGGTAAAGGTCGCCTGACGCCCCTCGAGGAACGCGGTGACGCCCTCACGCAGGTCCTCGGTCGCCATGCTGTCGGCGATCCCGTGCCGCTCGACCTGTAGATGGTCGGCGAGCGTGTTCTGGAAGCTCTGTCCGATCAAGAGCTTCGACATCCGCACGTAGTGCGGCGCCTTCGCGGCCAGTTCCTCGGCCCGGTCCCGGGCGACCTCCATCAACCGGTCCGCCGGCACCACCTCGGCGACGATGCCCTCCTCCCGCGCCTCCGCGGCGCTCAGCAGAGGATCGTGGAGGAGCAGCTCCACCGCCCTCGCCTGTCCGACAACGCGGGGCAGGAAGTAGGTCATGCCACCGTCGGGCGAGGCCCCGATTCGCCCGTAGGCGCACACGAACGCAGCCTCATCGGAGGCGATCCTGGTGTCGCACATCAATGCCAGCGAGAAGCCCGCCCCCGCCGCGACGCCGTTGATCGCCGCGATCACCGGATAGGGGATGCGGCGAAAGTCGACGATCGCCTGATGCAGCACGTCCGCGCCGTGGCGCACGTCGGCCGACAGGTAGGCGCCCGACTCCTCGAGGCCGCGCTTGAACCAGGTCACGTCGCCCCCGGCCGAGAACGCCCGCCCCTCGCCGGTGACGATCAGCGCGCGAAGCGAGGCACGGTCGGCGAGCCAGGCCGCCGCCGTGACCAGCTCGGCGATCATTTCGGGGCTCATGGCGTTCAGGGCCTTGGGGCGGTCGAGCGTCAGAGTGCCGATCTCGCCGTCGATCTCCAGGCGGAGGGTCTTCAGCTCGGGCGGGCTGGGAACGGTGGTGGTGCTCATCATCACTCCTGTTGCATTTGGCCGGCGGGCCAGGAGCCTAACCTTGTTGGAGATGACAGAGCAGCGGAAACAGACAGACCCCGCCGCCCCCGGAATCGCAGACGAGGAGGCGGCGGGCCTTGATGTCCAGCGCAGGCGGCTGCCCGACCAGCCCGGCGTGTACCTGTTCAAGGACGCCGACGGGGGGGTGCTGTACGTCGGAAAGGCCCTGTCGATCCGCAAGCGCGTCTCCTCGCACTTCTCCGGGCCCCACCGCGGCGGCCTCGAGTTCATCGACCAGGTCGGCTCGATCGACTTCCTGGTCACCGAGACGGAGGCCGAGGCGTTGCTCGCCGAGCAGCAGTTCATCAAGCGCCACCGGCCCCGCTTCAACATCCGCCTGCGCGACGACAAGTCCTATCCCTACGTGGGGGTGAGCCTGGACGAGGAGTTTCCGCGGGTGTACTTCACCCGCGAACGCCACCGCTCCGGGAGGGTGTACTTCGGGCCGTTCTCGAGCGCACGTCGGGTGCGCGAGACGCTCGACCTGCTCGGCAAGTTGTTCCAATACAGGACCTGCGAGGGGCCGGAGCCCGGGCGGCGATCCGGGGTTCCCTGTCTCGACTACTACATCAAGCGCTGCCAGGCGCCCTGCGTCGGCTACATCGACCGGGAGGAGTACCGGCGCAACATCGAGGCGATCATCGACTTCCTATCCGGCCGCTATCGCGACGTCGAGCGCGACCTGGAGCGCAAGATGGCCGAGTCTGCCGCCAACGAGGAGTTCGAGCGCGCGGCGATCTACCGCGACCGTCTCGAGGCGGTCCGCTCGCTGATGCAGCGCCGCAGCGTCGCCGGGGAGTCGCTGGAGACGGCCGACCTGATCGCGGTCGCCACCGACGGGCCCGCCGCCAACGCCCAGGTGTTCCAGGTTCGGGACGGCGTGCTCGCCGAGCGCCATGGCTTCTATCTCTCCAACGAGGGGGAGCGAGACGAGGCCGAGGTGACTGAGGAGTTCGCCGCCCAGTACTACTCGGCGGTGCCGGCGGTGCCGCGACTGGTCGTCGTCGGGCCCGCGCTGCGGGCCCGCGCCGAGTTGCTCGCGCAGGCGCTGTCGAGCCGTCGTGGCGGCCCGGTCGAGGTGCGGGTCGCCGAGCGAGGCGACAAGCGGCGGTTGCGGGAGCTCGCCGAGCGCAACGCCCGGCTCGCCCTGGCCCAGGACAAGCTGAAGGCTGAAAGGCGCCGCCAGCAGCGGGTGGACGCGCTGGCCGCCTTGCGGGAAACGCTCGATCTCGAGTCGCTGCCAGTGAGGATCGAGGGCTTCGACGTTTCCAACCTGGGCCCCGACCACACTGTGGCCTCGATGGTCGTGTTCGAGGGTGGTGCGCCGAAGAAGGCCGACTACCGCCGCTTCAAGGTCCGAGGCGTGCCCCGTGCGACGGACAGCCATGCCACAGACCCGGCCGCCCCCGGAGGCGCAGCCGAGGAGGCGGCCGGCCCTGATGACTTCGCCTCGGTGGAGGAGATCCTCGGGCGGCGCACCGCTCGACTGCTCGAGCAGGCTGACCGCTCGCCACACGATCCCGAGCGCGACGAGGCCTTCGCGGCCCTTCCGGACCTGATCCTGATCGACGGTGGCAAGGGGCAGCTTGCGGCGGGCATGCGCGCGCTCGGCCCGCTGCTCGAGCGTGGCACGGCCGTGATCGGGCTGGCGAAGCGGATCGAGGAGGTGTTCGTCCCCGGACGCTCCGACCCAGTGCCGGTCCCGCCCGACTCCGAGGCGCTTCGCCTCCTTCAGCGGGTGCGCGACGAGGCGCACCGCTTCGCGCTCGACTTCCACCGGGAGCGCAGGGGCAAGGCGATGACCCGGTCCCTGCTGGACGAGCTGCCCGGCGTCGGCCCGGTGCGCAAGCGCGCGTTGCTCGACCATTTCGGCTCGCCCGACCGCCTCGTGACCGCGAGCCGCGAGGAGCTCGAGGCGGTCCCTGGGATCCCGGGCAAGCTGGCCCGCGAGATCCATCGCCAGCTGCATAAGGCGGGTAGGTGACCGAACAGGCCTCGACGGGCGACGGCGCGCGGTTCGTCGACCTGGTCGTGATCACGGGCTACTCGGGCGCCGGAAAGTCCGAAACGATCGCGGCCTTCGAGGACGGCGGCTACTTCTGCGTCGACAACCTGCCGCCGCGGATGATCGGCGCCCTCGGCGAGCTGTTCCGCCACGAGGGGAGCGGCGTCCGACGGGCAGCGATCGTCTCCGACGTTCGGGGTGGCGACTACTTCGAGGAGCTGGTCGAGGTCCTGGGGCAGCTGGAGCAGGCGGGGCTCACCCCGACCGTCCTCTTCCTCGAGGCCAACGAGGAGGCGCTTCTCGACCGCTTCAAGGAAACGCGCCGCCGTCATCCGCTGGCCCCTGACGGCCGGGTGCTGGAGGGCATCCGCGCTGAGCGTGAGGTGCTGGGCCCGCTGCGAGAGCGGGCCGACGTGGTCATGGACACCAGCGGCCTCACCGGAGCGATGCTGCGGCGCCGCGTGGTCACCGAGCTTCTGGGGCCGAAGGGCGCCCCCGGCAAGCTCGCCCTGACGATCATCACATTCGGCTTCAAGAACGGCCCCCCGCGCGAGGCCGACCTCGTGCTGGACGTTCGCTTCCTGCCGAATCCGCACTACCGTGAGGACCTTCGCCCCCTGACCGGTCTCGATGCGAAGGTGACGGAGTACGTCGAGGCCGGCGAGTTGGCTCACGAGTTCTACGACCGGCTGTTCCCGTTGCTGGACTTCCTCCTGCCGGCCTACGTGACCGAGGGCAAGATGCACCTGACGATCGCGATCGGCTGCACGGGCGGCCGCCACCGCTCTCTCACGGTCGCCGACCGCATCGCGAGCCACCTCGCCAACCACGAGGACGTCTCGCTGCGAATCGTTCACAGGGACGTCGAGCCGGACTGAGCGGGCCGATCCGGCGGTACTCGGCGAGCCGTGGGCCGCTTCATAATCCCGCTCGATGCCGGAGTCGGTGATCTCAGTCGGCGGCCTGCGCAAGTCCTACGGCGAGCTGGAGGCGGTGCGCGGCATCGACCTCGAAGTGGCCACGGGCGAGATATTCGCCTTCCTGGGGCCGAACGGAGCAGGCAAGACGACTACGGTGGAGATCCTCGAGGGCTACCGCCGCCGCACCGCAGGCGAGGTCACGGTGCTGGGCGCCGACCCGGCCCGCGTCGATCGCAAGTGGCGCGAGCGAATCGGGATCGTGCTCCAGGAGAGCAAGATGCATCCGGAGCTCACCGTGCGAGAGTCGCTCGAGCTGTTCGCCGGGTATTACCGCAGCCCGCGCGAGGTCGCCGGCACGATCGAGCTCACCGGCCTCACAGAGAAGGCAGAGGATCGCGTCGGGCGCCTTTCGGGCGGTCAGCAGCGACGGCTCGACGTGGCGCTGGCGCTGATCGGCGACCCCGAGCTGCTCTTCCTCGACGAACCGACGACCGGCTTCGATCCCTCGGCGCGACGCCAGGCGTGGCGGGTGGTGGCGAGCCTGCGCGACCTCGGCAAGACCGTGTTCTTGACCACGCACTACATGGAGGAGGCGCAGGAGCTGGCGGATCGAGTGGCGATCATCGCCCACGGCCAGATCGTGGCGCAGGGCCCGCCAAGCGAGCTTGGCGGTCGGGGGGACGCCGCCTCCCGAATCAGCTTCCGGCTGCCGGCGGGCGTCGCCGGCGCGGACCTCCCGGAGAAGCTCCGGGCGGCGGTCGGCAACGGAGAGGTGCGGATGGAGGCGGACGACCCGGTCCCCGTCCTCCACGAGCTCACCTCGTGGGCGCTGGAGCGCCGGCTTCCGCTCACGGAGCTGGAGGTCAGGCGGCCGAGCCTGGAGGACGTGTACCTGGAGCTGACCGCGGGCGAGCGTGAGGACAAGGCCGAGGAATGAGCGGAGTCGCGCTCGCCCTGCATCAGTTCCGATTCGACCAGAAGACCTTCTGGCGCAACCCGGCGTCGGTGTTCTTCACGGTGATGCTGCCGGTGATCTTCCTGCTGATCTTCGCGACGATCTTCGGCAACGACCGCATCGACGAGCTTGGCGGAGTCAAGACCACGACCTACTACGTGCCGGCGATCATCACGCTTGCCGTGGTCTCCGCGACCATGCAGAGCCTGGCGATCTCGCTGACCGTCGACCGCGAGAACGGCCTCCTCAAGCGGACCCGGGGAACTCCCCTGCCGAGCCGGGTGTTCATCGCCGGCCGGATCGGCAACTCGATCACCGTCTCGGTGCTGATGCTGATCGTCCTGGCGGCGATCGGCCGGATCGTCTACGCGGTCGAGATCCCGTGGGGGCGTTTCCCCGCCGTCCTGGTGACGCTGTCGATCGGGGCGGCGGCCTTCTCCTGCCTCGGAATCGCGATCTCCGCCGCCATCCCGTCGGAGGATGCGGCCGCCCCGGTCACCAACGTGGCGTTGCTGCCCCTCTATTTCCTCTCGGGCGTCTTCATTCCCGAGAGCGAGATACCCAACGGCGTCCTCCACGTCGCCGACGCGTTCCCGATCCGCCACTTCTTCGAGGCATTCTTCACCGCCTGGGACCCGAACACCGTCGGAGCCGGCTTCGAGTGGGGTGACTTGGCGGTGGTCGGCATCTGGGGGCTCGCCGGACTCGCGATCGCGATTCGAACCTTCCGCTGGACGCCAAGGGCGTGACGGCGGGTCGGCGCAGTTAGGCTTCGGCCGTGATCAATCACGTCAGCGTTGAGGTCGCGGACCTCGTGCGCAGCGGGCGCTTCTACGACGCCCTGCTCGGGCCGCTGGGCTGGCGGCGTCAGGTCGACACGGACGAGCTGATCGCCTGGGGAATCGTGAAGCCGGTGTTCTTTGCCTCGGCCCGCCGGCCCGCCGGCACCGCCGGCGGCCACGTCTGCTTCTCGGCCCACGGGATCCCGGCCGTCAAGGCGGCCTGGGAGGGGGGCGTGGCTGCGGGCGGCGATGACGACGGAGCGCCCGGGAACCGCCCCCAGTACGGTCCGGCCTACTACTCCGCATACCTGCGTGACCCGGATGGCTACCGGGTAGAGGTGGCGGTGAGCACGGATTGAGCCGGCAAGCGATGCCGTTCGAAGGAGGGCGCAGCCGATGGCAGCAGTGAAGGTCGGGGTCAACGGATTCGGAAGGATCGGGCGCAACCTGTTCCGGGCCGCCCACGAGGCGGGCTCAGAGCTCGAGTTCGTCGCCGTCAACGACATCACCGACGCCGCCACGCTGGCCCACCTGCTCAAGTACGACTCGATCCTCGGCCGCTTTCCGGGCCAGATCGATGCAGGTGACGACGCGATCGCCGTCGACGGACAGCAGATCAAGGTGCTCGCCGAGCGCGATCCAGCCGCGCTCCCCTGGCGGGAGCTGGGGGTCGAGGTGGTGATCGAGTCCACCGGTCTGTTCACGAAGCGAGACGATGCGGCCAAGCATCTCGAGGCCGGGGCTCAGAAGGTGATCATCTCGGCTCCCGCGACTGACCCGGACGTCACCGTGGCGCTCGGGGTCAACTTCGACGACGTATACGACTCCGAGCAGCACCACATCATCTCCAACGCCTCCTGCACGACCAACTGCCTGGCACCGGTGGCGAAGGTCATGCACGACTCGGTGGGGATCGAGCGCGGCCTGATGACCACGATCCACGCCTACACTGCCGACCAGAGGCTCCAGGACATGCCCCACAAGGACCTGCGCCGGGCCCGGGCAGCGGCGATCAACCTGATCCCCACCTCCACCGGAGCGGCGAAAGCGATTGGCCTGGTGCTGCCGGAGCTAGAAGGCAAGCTGAACGGGATCGCCGTGCGGGCGCCGGTCGCGACGGGCTCGGTCGTCGACCTGGTGTGCCAAGTCTCGCGCGAGACCAGCGCCGAGGAGATCAACGCGGCCGCCAGGGAGGCGGCGGACGGGTCGTTGCGGGGCATCCTCGCCTACACCGACGACCCGATCGTCTCCACCGACATCGTCAAGGACCCTCACTCATCGATCTTCGACTCCGGCCAGACCGTGGTGGTCGACGGGCTGCTGGTGAAGGTGGTGGCCTGGTACGACAACGAGTGGGGCTACTCGAACCGCTGCGTCGAGCTGGCCGCCAAGGTGCTCGAGCCAAGGCCTGCGGCGGTCGGAACCAGTTGAGCTTCGACAAGGCGAGCGTGCGGGACGCCCCCGTGGAGGGCAGGCGCGTTCTGGTTCGCGTCGACTTCAACGTCCCGCTCGCCAACGGCGAGGTCGAGGACGAGGCGCGGATTCGTGCTGCGCTGGCGACCATCGCGCTGTTGCGCGAGCGCGGAGCGGCGCTGGTGCTCGTCTCGCACCTGGGGCGGCCGAAGGGAGCCGATCCGGCGTTCTCGATGGCACCGGTGGCGGCACGCCTGGGGAAGCTGCTCGGGTCGGAGGTCACGCTGGCGCCGGCGGTGGTGGGCCCCGAGGCGGAGAGCTTGGCACGACGGCTTGGGCCGGGGGAGGTGCTGATGCTCGAGAACAGCCGCTTCGAGCCCGGTGAGACGAGCAACGATCCGGAGCTCGCGCGGCGGCTGGCGGCGCTGGCCGATCTGTACGTGAACGACGCCTTCGGCGCCGCCCACCGCGCGCACGCCACCACCGAGGGGGTAGCGCACCTGCTTCCCGCGTACGCCGGCCTGCTGCTCGAGCGCGAGGTGCGAGAGCTGACCGCCGTCCGCGACGATCCGGCCCGTCCCCTCTGCGTGGTGCTCGGCGGCGCCAAGGTGAGCGACAAGATCGGCGTCATGGAGCAGTTTCTCGAGGTCGCGGACGTGATGCTGGTCGGGGGAGCGATGTGCTTCAGCTTCTTCTCCGCCCGGGGGGTCTCCACGGGAGATTCCCTGGTGGAGGAGGAGGGGATCGAGCTCGCAGGCAGGGTCCTGGAGCGCGCCGAGGGCTCTAGATGTGAGCTCGCCCTCCCGGTCGACTTGGTGCTCGGCCGTGAGTGCTCAGCCGACACCGAGCGGCGCCAGCTGGATGGCGTCGCGGTGCCCGACGGCTGGATGGGGCTGGACATCGGGCCAGGCACGGCCCGTGAGTACGCTGCGGCGATCGGTGAGGCGGGCACCGTGTTCTGGAACGGGCCGATGGGCGTGTTCGAGCTCCAGCCCTTCGCCGCCGGGACCCGCGCCGTGGCCGAGGCTGTGGCGGCGTCGTCCGGGACGACCGTGGTCGGCGGCGGCGACTCGGCTGCAGCGCTCGCCTCCTTCGGGCTCGCGGACCGGGTCGACTGGCTCTCCACCGGGGGCGGCGCCTCGCTCGAGCTGATGGAGGGGCGGAAGCTGCCAGGGGTGGAGGCGCTGATGAGTGCGTCCGAGGCACGGCGGATAAGGCCCGAGGAGACCGCGCGGCGAAATGCGGAGGTCGGCTCCGATGGCTGAGCGCATGCCCCTCGTGGCCGCCAACTGGAAGATGCACAAGACGGTTGCCGAGACGGAGGCGTTCCTGGACGCCTTCCTACCACGTGCTGCGGAGCTGGGTGACACCGATCTGGTCGTTTGTCCCCCGTACCCGTCCCTGGGCGCGGCGGTGGCCCGCTGCGCGGGGAGCGCCGTGCGGGTGGCAGCGCAGAACATGCATGAGGAGTCAGGGGGTGCGTTCACCGGCGAGGTCTCGGCCCCCATGCTCACCGAGCTGGGGGTCGACGGGGTGATCCTCGGCCACTCCGAGCGGCGACGGTTGTTCGCTGAGAGCGATCAGGCCCTCGCCCGCAAGGTCCCGGCGGCGCTCGAGGCCGGGCTGACCACGATCCTCTGCGTCGGAGAGACCGAGGCCGAGCGCGATGCGAGCCAGACCGAGGCCGTCCTTCGCCGGCAGACGGAGGCCGACCTGGCCAAGGCGCCCGGCGACCGCCTGGCCGAGGTGGTGATCGCCTACGAGCCGGTCTGGGCGATCGGCACAGGGCGCAACGCGACCCCCGAGCAGGTGGAGGAGGCGATCGCCTTCATCCGCTCGCTGGTCGCGGACCGCCACGAGGCAGCCGGCGAAGCGGTTCGGATCCTCTACGGCGGCTCCGTGAAGCCCGACAACGCGGCCGACCTCCTGGGGCGGGAAGGAGTCGACGGTGCGCTCGTGGGCGGGGCCAGCCTGGTTCCGGGCGATTTCTTCGAAATCGCCCTCGCAGCATCAACCGCGGCCTCCTCGGCTACATCAACCGGCGACTCCTCGGCTGCGCCTGCGGAGCCGCCGGGTTAGGGCGCGGGCCGTGTGGACCCGGGCATCTCGCGTGACCCGCGACTTCGTCGCTAGCTCCAACGAGGCCCCTCGGTGATTCCCGACGGGCCGGGAGAGCTGCCGGTTCCCTCGGTGGCGCTGATCGTGCTCGATGGCTGGGGCCTAGCGCCGCCCGGGCCGGGAAACGCGATCAGCCTGGCCTCGACACCGGTCTTCGACTCTCTCTGGGAGCGCTGCCCGCACACGACGCTGTCCGCCAGCGGGCGCGATGTCGGCCTCCCCGACGGCCAGATGGGCAACTCCGAGGTGGGGCACCTCAACCTCGGTGCGGGATCGATCCTCCATCAGGACCTGACCCGGATCGACGACGCGATCGCCGACGGCAGTTTCTTCGAGAACCCTGTGCTGGAGGCCGCCTGCAGGGCGGCCCGCTCCAGCCCTCGCGGGCGCCTGCACCTGATGGGCCTCGTCTCCGACGGCGGCGTCCACTCCGGGTGGGAGCACATAGAGGCGTGCGTCGAGCTGGCCGCCCGCGAGGGCGTTCCCGACCTCGTCGTGCACGCTTTCACCGACGGCCGCGACACGCTGCCCACGGCGGGTGTCGGCTACATCCGGGAGCTGGAGCGCTGGCTGCGCCACGCGGGAAGGATCGCGACGGTGAGCGGTCGCTACTACGCGATGGACCGAGACCGCCGCTGGGACCGGACGAAGCTCGCATACGACGCGATCGTGCACGCTCGGGCCCTGCGCGCCTCGACCGCCGTGGACGCGATCACGGACTCCTATGGGCGGGGCGAGACCGACGAGTTCGTGCGCCCCACCGTGATCGGCGACTACGACGGAGTGGCGGGCGGCGACGCGATCCTGCACTTCAACTTCCGTCCCGACCGGGCGCGGCAGCTGGTGCGGGCGCTTGCAGAGGCGGACCTGGAGGAGTTCCCACGCGGCCACGCCCCGCAGGTGCACCTGACCACCCTGACCGAGTACCGCAAGGGCTGGGACTACCCGGTTGCCTTTCCGCCCCGGACCCCCGCGACAACCCTGGCCGAGGTGATCGCGCGGCGGGGGGAGCGCCAGCTGCACGTCGCGGAGACGGAGAAGTACGCGCACGTCACCTACTTCTTCAATGGCGGCCGCGAGGCCGAGTGGGAGGGGGAGGAGCGCTGCCTGGTCCCCTCGGTGAGGGACGTCCCCACCTATGATCAAAAGCCCGAGATGCGGGCCGCCGAGGTGGCCGGAGCCTTCTGCGAGCGGTGGGCCCAGGACGGCTACCGGTTCGGGATCATCAACTTCGCCAACCCCGACATGGTCGGACACACGGGCGTGATCGGTGCGGCGGTGGAGGGGGTCGAGACCGTGGACCGCTGCCTTCACGAGGTGGTCTCCGAGGTCCACCGCTCGGGTGGCGCCTGCATGGTCACCGCCGACCACGGAAACTGCGACCACATGCTCGAGCCCGACGGCTCGCCCAACACGGCGCACTCGACCAACCGCGTGCCCTTGATCGTCACTGTCGCGGGGCTGTCGCTCGCGGACGGCGGGATCCTCGCCGACGTCGCCCCGACGGCGCTCGCCCTGCTGGGTGTCGAACAACCCGGCGAGATGTCGGGGCGCTCCCTGATCGGCGCCGCGCCGGCTTGACGTCCGGCGAGGGGAAGGCGCAAGTAGCCCCCTAGGCTTCCGGGTCGTGCGCAGTGACCCGGGACGCCTCCGATTCGAGATAACCGCGCGAGACGGAGCCGCCCGGACCGGGCGGCTCCACGTCGTCCACGGAACGATTGAGACGCCGGCCTTTGTCCCGCTTGCGACACGCGGCAGCGTTCGCTCGCTGGCCTCCCGGGAGGTGGCCGAGCTCGGCTACGAGCTGGTTCTGGGGAACACCTTTCACCTGATGCTGTCGCCGGGGCCGGAGCGAATCGCAGCGCTCGGCGGTCTGCATCGGTTCATGGGCTGGGAGCGCCCGATCATCACCGACTCGGGGGGCTTCCAGGTCTTCTCATTGGCCCACGGCAGGGTCGCCGACGAGATCAAGGGGCGGCGCGGGCTTCAGCCTGGCCAGGGGAAGGTGCTCGAGATCGGCGAGGAGGGGGTGCGCTTCCGCTCCTACCTGGACGGATCGGAGCAGTTCCTCGGCCCGGAGGAATCGATGACGGTGCAGGCGGCGCTCGGCTCCGACATCGCCCTCGCCTTCGACGAATGCACCCCCTATCACGCCGATCGCGACTACACCGCCCGCTCCATGGAGCGCACCCACCGCTGGCTGGACCGCTGCCTCGCCTGGCACGAGCGCGGGGGGCCGCGTGGCCAGGCGGTGTTCGGGATCGTCCAGGGGGGCGTCCACGAGGACCTCCGCCGCGCCGCGGCCGAGCGCGTCTCGGCGGCGGCCGTGGACGGCCTCGCGATCGGCGGGACGCTGGGGCGCGACAAGGCGGAGATGCGAGGCGTGATCGAGATGACCGCGTCCCACCTCGACGCCGACGCGCCGTGCCACCTGCTCGGGATCGGCGAGCCCGACGACTTGGTCGAAGGGATTGCGCTCGGCGTGGACCTGTTCGACTGCGCCGTGCCGACCCGCCTCGCGCGACACGGCATGGCCCTCGCCCCGCTCCCCGAGGCGCGGTTTCGGTTCGACGTCCGCCGAGCCGAGCTCTCCACCGACCGGCGGCCGCTGGTCGAGGGCTGCCCGTGTGCCGCCTGCGCCGCGCACAGCCGCGCCTACATCCACTTCCTCTCCCGAGCCGAGGAGCTGACGGGAGTCCGGCTGCTCGTCCTCCACAACCTCACCTACCTGGAGCGCCTGGTCCGAGGCGCCCGGGAGGCGATCAAGGAGGGGCGCTTCGACGACTACCGGCGGGCGGTCCTCAACGGGGCTCCGCCCTGGCGGGCCTTGGCGCCCACTTCGAGCAGGCCCTGACCACGCTCACTGCGTGTGGGAGTCGAGGAAGTCCTGGATCGACTGAATCTGGTCGGGGAGGGTCTGCTTGACCAGGTCGGTGTTCTGGCCGGCGTCGGTGGTCAGCAGGACGACGGCGGCGATCACCGCGGCCAGCAGGGCGATCACCAGCAGGATGCCGATCGCACTGCCGAGGCGGCTGCCGAGCGAGCGGCGCGGCCTGGCCTGGGCGGGCGCCGGGCGGGGACGCGGCGCTGGGCGCCGGGGTGCGGGGGCCTGGCGGGCGACCGGGCTGACCGGCTCCCTGGGCGCCAGGCGGCGCGTGGCCTCGGTCGTGCCGCCGCCCAACGACCGCGTCGGCGCCTCGGCGTCGGCCCCCGGCGGCTCCTGGCCGGCGAGCCCGGCGCGCAGCGCGGCGGAGAGCTGGCGCGGGGTCGAGTAGCGCAGCGCCGGGTCGCCCTCGAGCGATCGCAGCACCGCCGTCGACAGGGTGTCGGGAATCGCGGAATCGTAGGAGCTGGGCGGCAGCGGGCGCTCGTTCTCGCGGCGGATGGCCAGCTCGGCCAGCGTCGTCCCCTCCCAGGGGAGGCGCCCGGTGAGGAGCTGGTAGATGACCACCCCGAGCGCGTAGACGTCGGAGGCCGGGGCGGCCTCCTCGCCGCGCGCCTGCTCGGGAGCCAGATAGGCGGCCGTGCCGACCACGGAGCCGACCTGAGTCAACCGGGTCTGCTCCGCCGCCCGCGCGATCCCGAAGTCGGTCAGTTTCACGGTCATCTCTTCGGTGGGCGGGTCGTGGGTCGTGGTGCGCGTGTTGCCACGCCCTGCGGGGCCGCCGATCACCATCAGGTTTCCGGGCTTGACGTCGCGGTGGATGATCCCCTGCCGGTGCGCGTACTCGAGGCCGGCGCAGGCCTGGGCGCCGATCCCGACGGCGATTGCGGGCCCGAGCCGTCCCTGGGTCTGGAGCAGCTGGGCGCCCGATCGCCCCTCCACGTACTCCATGACGATGTAGTGACGGTCGTTGTCGACGCCCGTGTCGTAGACCTGGACGATGTTCGGGTGGATCAGCTTGGCCACCGCGAGCGCCTCGCGGCGGAACCGGGCGACGAACTTCGCGTCGTCCGAGAGGTGCTCGGCGAGGATCTTCACCGCCACAGTGCGCTCCAGGACGCGGTCGGTCGCCCTGTAGACGCTCGACATCCCGCCGGAGCCAAGTCGGTCGCCGAGCTGGTAGCGGTCGGAGATCAGGGTCGCGCTCATCGTCCTATTCGTCGCTCCCGTCGCCCGTGCCGCCGCCCGTGCCACCGGTCCCGCCGTTGCCGGGAGGCCCGTTGCCGGAAGGGCCGGGAGGCCCGCCGCCATTGCCGTTGTCCTGAGGCTGGGTCTCGTCGGTCGAGGTGGTCGTGGTGGTGGTGCTCGTCGTGTCCGTGGTGGACGAGGTCGTCGAAGTCTCGGACGAGGTGGTCGATGAGCTCGTGGGCTCGGGGCCGCTCGGCACCGTCGCCCCGGTCGAGGCGCACTGTTGGTCGACCAGAACGCGCAGGTTGCCTCCTGCCTCCTGAAGCGCTTCCTTCAGGTCCGCACCCGCAGTGGCGGGAAGGTCGTTCACGGCGGCCACGAATTGCTCCGCCGCCGATTCTGCCGTCGCGCAGTCCTGGCTGCTCTCGACCGCAGCACGCACGTCATCCAGCGAGGCGTTCAGCTCCACGGCGTTAGCCGGCGGGATCTCGCCGTCGATCTCATCCGAGCCGCAGGCGGAGAGGGCCGCGAGGACGAAGAGGACGGCAAGAAAGGGGGGAAGCCTGTTCGTCCCTGGCATCGCGGCGAGTCTAGTAATTGCCCCCATTCGCGTTCACTGCCCCACGTAGAGTCGCTTGGCCAGGTGCTCCGGCAGCTCGCTGGCAGCGATCGCGTCGGCGGCGCGGTCGATCTCGTACTCGACCCGGTGATAGGTGGCCTCCCAGGCGTCCGTGTCGAGCTCCATCCAGGCGGCGCGCGGATCGCCGTCGCGGGGTTGGCCGACGCTGCCCGGGTTGATCAGCCAGCGACCCTCGGAGAGGTCAAGCCGGGTGCCGGCGCTGGCCTGGGCGCCCTTGGCGAGGTCCTTCGGCTCGATCGCCTGGCCGGGGCCCCCCGGGTTGCGGCCCTCGGCCACGACGAAGAACAGAGCCACGTGGGAGTGACCGACCAGGCTGACCCGCGCCGCCTGCACGGCGATGCACTCCGCGGCCTGATCGGGCCACAGCACGTACTCCCAGATCGGGTCCCGTGGAGAGGCGTGGTACAGAGCCACCTCGCGGCTCTCGTCGGCCGGCTGCAGGCCGCGCAGGAACTCGATCGTCTCGGGCCGCGCCGTCTCTCGGGTCCAGCGCACGGCCGCCGCCGCCGCGGAGGAGAATGCCGAGTCGTCCAGCTCGCCCAGGACGGCCAGGTCGTGGTTTCCCACCAGGCACAGCGCACAGTGCTCGGCGATCAGGCTGGCGCACTCATCCGGATGCGCGCCGTAGCCAACCACGTCCCCCAGGCACCAGAGCTGATCGACGCCCGCGCTCTGGGCGTCGGCCAGCACCGCCTCCAGGGCAGGCAGGTTGGCGTGGATGTCGCTGACGATCGCCAGTCTCACGAGCCGGGCGGACTATCGTAGGGACATGACCAGCCCCAGCGGTAGGAGCCGGGTGGTGCGGGTTGGGACGGCGGCCGTGGCGATGGTTTTGGTGGCGGAAGCTGCGGTGTGGCTTCTGCGGCCGCGAGAGCGGCCGATCGAGCCGGTGCCGGTTTCCGAGAGCGACTACTTCACGTCGGCCCAGATCGACCGCGGCCGTGCGTATGGCGAGGGCCAGCTCTGGCTGCTGCTCGGCGCGGTGGGCGCCCAGGGCGCCGTGCTCGTCACCCTGGCGCTCGGGCGGCCTGCGATCGTCCGTCGCGGCCTTCAGGGGCTGGAGGCCCGGCCCGTGATTGGCGCGGCGGCGGCCGGCGCCGGGGTGTCGGTGGCGCTCGGCGCCGCGGCCTTGCCGGCGAGCATCGCCGCGCATGAGCGGGCCGTCGACTACGGGATCTCCACCCAGTCGCTCGGCTTCTGGCTTGCCGACGCCGGCAAATCGGCGGCGATCGGGGCGGCGCTCGCCGCCGGCGGCGCAGCGCTTCTGATCGCCTTGGTGCGCCGCTTCGGGAGCCGCTGGTGGCTGCCCGGGAGCATCGGGGTGGTCGCGATCGCCGTCGTCTTCGTCTGGCTCGCACCGGTTGTGCTGGCCCCGCTGTTCAACAGGTTCTCGGCGCTGCCGGCCAGTAGCAAGGCTCGCTCCGAGGTGCTGGCGCTCGGAGGTCGGGCCGGGGTGGACATCGGGCAGGTTTACCGGGTGGACGCCAGCCGCCGGGTGCGGTCTCTGAACGCCTACGTCGACGGGATTGGGTCGACCAAGCGCGTGGTCCTCTACGACACCCTGCTGGAGCGTGCGAATCGCCCTGAGCTGCGGTCGATCGTCGCCCACGAGCTCGGCCACGTCAAGCACGACGACATCCTGCGCGGGCTTTTGTTCGTGGGGCTCGTGGCGCCACTGGGGCTGCTGTTCGCGCGCGAGCTGGGCGAGGCCGTCGCAGAGCGCGCCGGGGCCGACCGTCGCGGCGCCTCCGCTGTGCCCGCCTACGCCCTCGGCCTGGCCCTGGCCTCGCTCCTGCTCGGGGTGGTGGGGAACCAGCTCTCGCGCCGGGTGGAGGCGAGCGCGGACAGCTTCGCCCTGGAGCTCACCCACGACCCCAGGGCCCTGATCCAGGTGCAGCGCCGCCTGGCGATCAGGAACGTCGCCAACCCGGACCCGCCCGCCATCGTCACCGCGCTGGTGGGGACGCATCCCCCCGCAATCGACCGGATCGGGGCGGCGGTCGCCTACGAGCGCGGAGCCCGGTAACGGCCGACCATCGACCGTCGCCGGGACGCTCGTGACTTTCGACGTGTATAGGACGTCCAAGGTCATAAGCGTCAGCCACAGGTGGCGTATCTGGGCTGCACCGGCTTCGGCGCTGATCCATTAGTGCCCTCGAAACCACCACTACTATCGCTGCATGTCCGATCCGCTCGAGCAGCTACGGGTCACGATTCGCTCCGCCGCGGACTTGCTGCGCGACGGTGCACCCGCGTCGATCGCGCCCACCCTCGAGCGACCGCCCGATCCAGAGCTGGGCGACTACTCCACCAACGCCGCGATGCTGCTCGCCCCGGTGCGCGGGCAGCAGCCGCGGGAGATTGCGGAGCGACTGCGCGAGGAGCTCGACGGCATGCTGGGGGGGAGCGCCGAGCGGATCGAGGTGGCCGGCCCCGGGTTCGTCAACGTCTTCCTGACCGATCGATGGCACCGCGAGAGCCTCGCCGCCCTGCTCGACGCCGGCGATGCCTTCGGCCGCGGAACCCCCGAGCCGCCCGAGCGGGTGCTGGTGGAGTTCGTCTCCGCCAACCCCACCGGGCCGCTGACCGCGGCCCAGGGCCGTCACGCCGGTTACGGCGACTCGCTGGCTCGACTCCTCGCCCTCGCCGGCCACCGGGTCGAGCGGGAGTACTACCTCAACGACACCGGTGGCCAGGTTCGCCGCTTCGCCGAGTCGATCGCCGCTCGCATGCGGGGAGGCGAGCCGCCCGACGAGGGCTACCAGGGCGAATACGTCGCCGAGCTCGCCGAGGGGCTGTCCGCGGCGGGTGCCGACCCCGGCGATCTCGACGACCTCGCCCACCGTGGGATCGAGGCGATTCGCGAGCGGATCGAGGCGACGCTGGATCGCTTCGGCGTTCGCTTCGACAGCTGGTTCTCGGAGCGCTCGCTGCACGCGGGCGGCCAGCTCGATCGGTCGGTCGAGGCGCTCCGCGCGCGCGGCCACGTCTACGAGAGCGAGGGGGCGATCTGGCTGCGGACCTCAGCGTTCGGCGACGACAAGGATCGGGTGCTGATCCGTTCCGGCGGCGAGCCCACCTACTTCGCCGCCGACATCGCCTACCACCGCGACAAGCTCGAGCGGGGTGCCGACCGCCTGGTGGACCCGCTGGGCGCCGACCATCACGGCTACGTGGCGCGGATGCGGGCGGCGATCGAAGCCCTCGGCGGGGACCCGGACCGCTTCGAGGCGCCGCTGATCCAATTCGTTCATCTGGTCGAGGGCGGGGGGCGTGCCCAGATGTCCAAGCGCAGGGGCGACTTCGTCACCCTCGACGAGCTGATCGACGACATCGGCGCCGACGCGGCGCGGTTCCTGATGCTTCAGAGAAGCCACGAGACCGCGGTCGACCTGGACCTCGAGCTGGCGCGACGTCAGTCGCAGGACAACCCCGTCTATTACGTCCAGTACGCGCACGCCCGGATCGCGAGCATCCTGCGCAAGGCGGTCGCCGACGGTCGGGCTCCGGCGACGGGCGGCGACGGTGGGGCCGAGGAGGCGGCGCTGGCCGTCGCGGCCCGAGCGGAGGGCGCCCTCGGGGCGCCGGCCGAGCCGGCCGAGCGGGCGCTGGTCCGGCGGCTGCTCGAGTTTCCGGCGGAGGCGGCAGGCGCCGCCGAGCGCCGCGCCCCGCACCGCCTGGTCGCCTATGCGACCGCGACCGCCGCCGACTTCCACGCCTTCTACCGGGATTGTCAGGTGGTTGGGGCGCCCGAGGGCCTCGAGCAGGCGCGCCTGGCGATCTGCGTGGCCGCGAAGCGGGTCATCGCCCGGACGCTCGATCTGCTCGGCGTCAGCGCCCCGGAGCGGATGTAGCGACTGATGGGTCCCCGCTAGGCACAACCCGGAAGGCCGCTGTTAGATTCCGGGCCCCTGCACCCGACGAGGAGGATTTCCATTGACCAAGTCTGAGTTCGTCGATCGGCTGGCGAGTGACGGCCGGATCGGCAGCAAGAAGCAGGCCGCCGATGCCGTGGAGGCGGTGCTGGACGGCATCGCCGACTCGCTGCGTGGCGGGGATTCCGTCAACTTCACGGGCTTCGGCAAGTTCAGCGTCGCCGAGCGGGGCCCCCGCCAGGGCGTCAACCCGCGAACCGGCGAGCGGATCACGATCGCCGGCGGGCGCGTGCCCAAGTTCTCGGCCGGCGCGGGGCTGAAGTCCAAGGTAAAGGGCTGAGCCCGCCCTTCGCCGACCGTCTCGCAGCCCGCGTCGAAGAGCGGCAAAGCCAGCTCTGTCTAGGGCTGGATCCCGATCCGTCCGAGCTGGACCCGGACCCTCCAGCGGTGGGCGAGAGCGTCGCCGAGCGGGCCGGCGAAGCGGTCGTCGCCCACTGCCGGTCGCTGATCGAGCGGGCGGGTCCGGCCTGCGTCGCCGCCAAGCTCCAGCTGGCCTGCTTCGAGCGGCTCGGCGCCCCCGGTTGGGCGGCGCTGGAGCGCACCGCGGCCGCTGCTCGCGGGGCCGGCCTGCTGGTGATCGCCGACGGCAAGCGCAATGACGTCCCGGTCAGCGCCGCCGCCTACGCCCAGGCGCTGTTTGGATCGACGCCGACCCCCTGGGGCGAGGTCGGCGGCCTGGGGGCGGACGCGGCCACAGTCGGCGCGCTGCTCGGCGCCGACTCGCTGGAGCCCCTGCTCGATGGGGCGGCGGAGGCGGACGCCGGCCTGTTCGTTCTCGTGCGGACCAGCAACAGGGGCGCCGCCGATCTGCTCGACCTCCCCACCCCCGAGGCGCCCCTGTTCGAGCGACTGGCGGCTCTGGTCGCCGAGCGCGCCGACCGCCTGATGGGCGAATGCGGGCTCTCCGGCGTGGGTGCGGTGGTCGGCGCCACCGAGCCCCGCCACCTCTCGCGCCTGCGTGAGCTGATGCCACGCTCGATCTTCCTGGTACCGGGAGTTGGGGCGCAGGGCGGTCGCGCCGCCGACCTCGGGCCGGCCTTCGGCGAGCATCCGGCCTCCGTCCTGGTGACAGCGTCGCGCTCGATCGCGGGCGCGCCGGATCCTGCGGCGGCCGCGAGCGAGCTGCGGGCGGAGCTTTGGGCGAGCGCCGGCAACTGATCACCGATCGGTCAGCCGCTTGGGCGTCTGCTTGCCGCGCGCCTTCAACCGCCAACGGGGCCGATTGGCGGGGCTACCATCGCTCCTGAACCCCCCGATCGCGGCCTTGCTGACGCTGCGCGCGGCACCCGCTCGGTCCCGGCCGCCCGGGTACGACATGGAGCAACAAACGACCCAGACGAGGCCGAGCCCGGATCCGATCGCGAGGATCGCCGCCGTCTTGGCGCTCGTGGTCGCTGCGATCGTCGTCGTAGTCGTGGTCGCAGGCTCGACCGGGGGGGATCAAAACGGGTCCGAGCGGGGGCAAGGGGGCGCGGGGAAGAGCCAGGCGCAGCGCGAGGGCTACTGCGTCGTCCGCGCCGGGGACACGTTCGCCGCGATCGCGGTGCAGGCGCGAGTCCCGGAAACGAGGCTTGCCAAGCTCAATCCGAACCTGGACCAGTTCAGCATCCAGCCCGAGAATTGTGTGAACCTGATCCCGGAGGGATGCAAGAAGCTCGCCAGCGGAGGGGCACCCACTCCCTGCACCTAGCGCCGCATCCACCAACGGGGCCCGGCATTGGTTGACGGGGTGCCGGAGCGTCGGGCATGGGGCGTCCTCGCCGCCGTGCTGGCCATTGCCGCATTCGGTCTTGAGGCTGCGGGCGCCCGCGCGTCCAGCGACGCCGGGCAACCGCCTCCACTGTCGGCGAGGGCCTGGTTCCTGGTGGACGCGCGAGACGGGGCACGGCTCGCCGGCCAGGATGCCGGGACCTCAGCGGCGGTCGCGAGCACGACCAAGCTGATGACCGCCTACCTGGCCCTGCGCGAGCTGTCGCTTCAAGAGCGCCTGGTCGCGCCCCCCTACCACCCGCTCCCGGGTGAGTCGCTGCTCGGACTCGAGGCGCAGGAGCGGATCTCGGTTCGCGACCTGCTCTATGGCCTGCTTCTGCCGAGCGGCAACGACGCTGCAGTGGCCCTCGCCGACGGGGTCGCGGGCTCGGTGCCGGCGTTCGTGGTGGAGATGAACCGCGCCGCCGGCAGCCTCGGGTTGCGGGACACCAGTTACGCCAATCCGATCGGGCTGGACGAGCCGGGCAACTACTCGAGTCCCCGGGATCTGGCCAAGCTGGCGATGCGGCTGCGCCGCCAGCGGCTCTTCCGACGCATCGTCGACACCCCGCGGACGACGCTGCAAACCGGGGCTCATCCGCGCACGATCGTCAACCACAACGACCTGGTGCTGAAGGTCCCGTGGATCGACGGCGTGAAGACCGGCTACACGCTGGATGCCGGCTACGTCCTGATCGGCTCCGGCACACGAAAAGGCGTCACCTTGCTGTCCGTCGTGCTCGGCGCTCCCAGCGTCGCCGCGCGCGACCAGGACACTTTGTCGCTGCTCCGCTACGGCTTCTCACTGTATGTGCGCCAGACCCCGGTGAGAAGCGGGGAGAGGCTGGCGGCGCCGGCCGTGCGCGGCCGCGATCAGGCACTGCCTCTGGTCGCGTCCCGGTCGGTGCGGGTGAGCGCCAGGCGCGGCCAGTCCGTTCGGGTGGCGGTCGACGCTCCGCGCGAGGTCGAGGGGCCGATCCCGCGTGGCCGCCGGCTCGGGACCGGCGTCGTCACCTTGGACGGCGAGGTGGTGGGACGCGTCCCGCTGCTCAGCAAGCGCCCGGCGCTCCCACCCGCCAGCTCGTCGCTGGCGTCGCGCGTGGACGACGCCGTCCCGGGGCCCCGAGCCGTCGCCTGGGTGGCTGCCGCCGCCGCGGTCGTCGCGATCGTGATAGGCATTGCACTTGTGCTGACCCGCCGCCGTCGCGACCGAGGTCAGCCGGGACAAGGAGCGCCTCAGTGATCCTTACCGTCACCCTGAATGCCGCAATCGATCGCACGGTCGCGGTGCCGAACTTCCGCCTCGGGCACCGCCACAGGGCGGTCGAGTCGCGCACCTTCGCGGGGGGCAAGGGCGTCAACGTGGCGCGTGCGCTGAAGCTGCTCGGCCGCCCCGTGATCGCCACCGGGCTCGCCGGTGCGGTCACCGGATCCCGGATCCTCGAGCAGCTCGCCGAGGAGTCGATCCTCCACGACTTCACCCGCATCGCGAGGGAGTCCCGGACGAACCTGGCGGTGGTCGATCCGACCTCCGGCGAGCAGTCCGAGATCAACGAGCGCGGCCCCGAGGTGCGGCCGGAGGAAGTCGATCGGTTCATCGAGAAGCTTCTCTACCTGGCCCAGGGGGCCAGCCTGTGCGTGCTCGCGGGCAGCGTCCCGCCCGCCGTCGACCCCGCCGTTTACGCGCGCCTGATCGGCGAGCTTCGCCGGCTGGGCGTGTCGGCGATCCTCGACACCGATGGCGAGCCGATGCGCCTCGGCCTGCGCGCCGAGCCCGCCGTGGTGGCGCCCAACGTGGTCGAGGCCGAGGAGGCCGTCGGCCATGAGTTCAACGATGCCGACGACTACGCGCTCGGCCTCGCCGGGCTGCTGGAGATGGGCGCCGGCGAGGCGGTTATCACCCGCGAGGCCGGCTGTGTGGCGATCGTTGGGAACGGCGACGACCGCCGTCGCTACGAGGTCGAGATCGCGCCGCTCGAGCCGATCTCGGGCGTCGGCTCCGGCGACTGCTTCCTGGCGGGCTACGTGGCGGCGCGGTATGAGGGCGGCTCGGCTCGCGAGTGCCTCGCCTACGGCGTCGCCTGTGGCGCCGAGTCCACCCAGCACTTTGGGGCCGGGAGCCTGGACCCGAACGAGGTCGAGCGGCTCCTGTCCCGGGTCGAGGTCCGGGAGCTGGATGTCCCGGCCGGGGTCGGCTGAGCCTCAGCCAGGCCCGGGGCAGGTAGGGGAGGGAGCTTCGCCGCGCCATCCTGCCCAGGCCTCGGTATCCGAGGTCTATCCAGGACAGCGCCGCGCAGGGCCGCGATCCACGGCAACGGCGCTCAGGGGCCGATGTAGTTGATGTGCCACCACTCGTCCGGGGCCTCGGTCTTGGCCCAGCCGTAGTTGCCCCCGATCTGATCGACGATGGTGCGCATGTAGGGCTCGGCGACGTCGAGCGCGATGCCGTATTCGTGGGAGGAGGTTCCCGGTACGGCGGCGAGGTTGCCCTGGCCTGAGAGGTAGAGGTTGTAGAGGTAGAGCTGCTGCGCGTAGGACCGGTACCCGGACAGGGTGCCGTCCGGATAGAGGTCGACCCCGTAGAGCTGCAGCGACTCCTGGCGCAGCGACTCCCAGGCGGCGGCCGCGTTCGACGCCAGATAGACCTCCCCGCAGGGGCAGTAGACGGGTGAGACCCAGTAGGGAGGCGAGGGCGGGGGCGGGCCACCGCCGGTCGTCGTGCTCGAGCTACTCGGCGCAGGCACCTCGATCGTCTGTCCGATCAAGAGCAGCGAGTCTGCGGAGAGCCCGTTGTTGGCGGCAAGCGTCTCGGCCGAGAGCCCGTTCGCGCTGGCGATCGACCAGAGGCTCTCGCCGGGCGTCACGACGTGGGAAGCGGACGTGCTCGAGGAGCTCGACGAGGATGCGGAGTCCACACCCGCTGAGGCCAGCGCCGCGGCGCCCTCGGCCTCGGTCGGTATCTGGATCGACTCCCCCGCGTACACCGCGGCGTCCTCGGAGATGCCGTTATAGGCGGCGATGGTGCGGGTCGTGAAGTTGTAGGCGCTGGCGATCGACCACAGGGTCTCGCCGGGCAGCACCGTGTGCGGCGCGGATGCCCGCGCGGACCCGGCCATGGGAAGCAGCGTTGCCGACGCGACGGCCGCGCTGGCCAGGGTCGTTCGAATTCTCGAGACCGGCACTTGCTTTCCCCTTCCTTTGTGCCGCCTAGCTGGTGTTCTGTGCATGGGGCCGTTCCTTTGCCCGCCGGCGGTCCCCTTTCCGGCCGCGCGCGGCCCTCCTCCCCCTGAAGGAGGTCGTGCAAGCCGGTGCTAACATCGCCGGGGCCTTGGACATGCCGGCCCTCCAGTTGCCGCAAGCGCGTTTTTCGCCTCGCTCGCCGGGGCTTTTTTCGTCCGCGCCCGCGCTTAGCCTGGGCCGTTACCGCCAGAGGGGAGCTGCATAGGCGATGGAAGTCGAGATCGGTCGCGGCAAGAAGGGGAGAAGGGCCTACGGGTTCGACGACATCGCGATCGTGCCCTCGCGACGGACGCGCGATCCCGACGACGTCGACATCAGCTGGACGCTGGGGCCGTATCGCTTCGAGCTCCCGCTACTGGCGTCGGCCATGGACGGGGTGGTCAGTCCTGCGACCGCCGCCGAGATCGGCCGGCTGGGCGGCCTCGCGGTGCTAAACCTGGAGGGGATCTGGTCCCGGTATGAGGGTGCCGAGCAACAGCTCGAGCGAATCGCCGCGGCCTCACCCGAGACGGCGACCGCCACGATGCAGGAGATCTATCGCGAGCCGGTGAAGCCAGAGCTGATCGCGCAGCGGGTCGAGGAGATCAAGGCGCAGGGCGTCGTCGCCGCCGGATCGCTGACCCCCCAACGCGTCGCCGCGCACTACGAGACAGCCCTAGAGGCGGGGCTCGACCTCCTGGTGATCCAGGGGACGGTGATCTCGGCCGAGCACGTGTCCTCGAAGGTTGAGCCGCTGAATCTGAAGAAGTTCATCGCCGAGGTGCCCGTGCCGTGCATCGTCGGCGGTTGCGCCTCCTATTCCACCGGCCTTCACCTGATGCGCACGGGGGCTGTTGGCGTGCTCGCCGGCGTCGGTCCCGGTGCCGCCTGCACCACTCGCGGCGTGCTGGGAATCGGAGTACCCCAGGCGACGGCGATCGCCGACGTCGCCGCGGCTCGCTCCCAGCACATGCTGGAGACCGGCGAGTACTGCAACGTGATCGCCGACGGCGGCATGCGCACCGGCGGCGACGTCTCGAAGGCGATCGCCTGCGGAGCCGATGCGGTGATGATCGGCTCGCCCCTCGCCCGCGCTGAGCAGGCGCCTGGGCGCGGCTTCCACTGGGGCATGGCGACCTTCCACCCCTCGCTGCCGCGTGGCGCCCGCGTGGCGACCCTGCAGGACGGCACCCTGGAGGAAATCCTGCTCGGGCCCGCCCAGGAGAATGACGGAACCTTCAACCTGATCGGCGCGCTTCGAACCTCGATGGCCACCTGCGGCTACGAGGACATCCGCGACTTCCAGCGCGCCGAGGTGATGGTCGCCCCGGCCCTCCAGACCGAAGGCAAGCAGCTGCAGCGCGAGCAGTCGGTCGGCATGGGCTCCAACGGGCGCGCGGCAGTCGCCACAGGAGTCGCCGTCTCGGATGACTGACGGCCAGCCATCCGCGGATGACTGAGTCTGCGCATGAAGAGGTCCTGGTTCTTGACTTTGGCGGGCAGTACTCCCAGCTGATCGCTCGGCGGATCCGCGAGTGCGGGGTGTTCGCCGAGCTGCTCCCCCACGACGCCGACCTGGAGCGGATCCGCGAGCGGCGTCCCGCGGCGCTGGTGCTGTCCGGCGGGCCGGCATCGGTCTATTCGGACGGCGCACCGGAGCTGCGCCGCGAGCTGTTGGAGTTGGACGTCCCGGTGCTGGGCATCTGCTACGGGATGCAGGCGATGGTCCATGTCCTCGGCGGCCGGGTCGAAGGCGCCGACGCGGGGGAGTTCGGGCGCACTGCGCTGGTCCTCGCCGACGGCGGCGGACAGCTGTTGTCCGGGCTGCCGCATGAGCAGCATTGCTGGATGAGCCATCGCGACAGCGTCTTCGAACCGCCGACGGGCTTCGTCGCGCTCGCCTCCAGCCCCGGCTCGCCGGTGGCCGCCTGTGAGAGTCCCGAGCGGGGCCTCTACGGGATCCAGTTTCACCCCGAGGTCGTCCACACGCCCTACGGCACCCAGATCCTCGACCGCTTCCTGCGCCAGGTCGCACGCCTCGAGCAGCGCTGGTCTCCCGCCTCGGTGATCGACGAGCAGGTCGCTGCCGTGCGGGCCCAGGTCGGCGCCGGAGGGGTGATCTGCGGCCTCTCGGGAGGCGTCGACTCGGCGACCGCCGCGGCGCTCGTTCACCGCGCGGTCGGCGATCAGCTCACCTGCGTCCTCGTCGACCACGGCCTGCTGCGCAAGAACGAGGCCGAGCAGGTGGTCGAGGCCTTTCGCGACCTCGGGATCAGGCTGATCCACGTGGGCGCCCAGGAACGCTTCCTGAGGCGGCTCGCCGGAGTGGTCGAGCCCGAGGACAAGCGCAAGATCATCGGCGAGGAGTTCATCCGCGTGTTCGAGGAGCAGGCGGAGAAGCTTCCAGGTGTCCGCTTCCTGGTCCAGGGGACCCTTTACTCGGACGTGATCGAGTCGGGAGGGGACGGGCACGCCGGCGCGGAGACGATCAAGTCACACCACAACGTCGGCGGTCTTCCCGAGGACCTCGACCTGGAGCTCGTCGAGCCGCTTCGGATGCTGTTCAAGGACGAGGTCCGCGCGGTCGCCACCGAGCTCGATCTGCCGGAGCGAATCGTCTGGCGCCAGCCCTTCCCAGGGCCGGGCCTCGGGATTCGCGTGGTTGGCGGCGAGGTCACGGCAGAGCGGCTCGAGATCCTTCGCGAGGCCGACGCGATCCTCCAGGAGGAGATCCGCGCTGCCGGGCTCTATCGGGAGCTGTGGCAGTCGTTCTGCGTCCTGCCGGCGGTGCGCTCGGTCGGCGTCCAGGGTGACGGCCGCACCTATGCCTATCCGATCGTCATCCGGGCCGTGACCTCCGAGGACGCGATGACCGCCGACTGGGCGCGGCTGCCCTACGACCTCCTGGCGCGCGCGTCGAACCGGATCATCAACGAGGTCCCGGGCGTCAACCGCGTCGCCCTCGACATCAGCTCGAAGCCGCCCGCGACGATCGAGTGGGAATGAGACATATTCCGGCGACTCCTCGCTAGGACCAACGGTCCCAGCGACGCAGCATCGGGAGGGGGTCCGCGGGGGCGCCGCGGCGCCAGCCCGAGGGCCAGGCCTCGAAGTGCAGCATGCAGCCGACCGTGCGGGCGTTGCCGGTCCTGCCGATGCGGCCGATCCGCTCGCCGGTCCTCACCCGCTCGCCGTCGTGGACCGAGGCCGGGCGGATCAAGTGGGCGTACCGGTCGTCGGTGCGTGTGCCGCGACCGTCGATCACCACCCAGTCTCCGTACAGGACGGGGTCCGATCCGCGCGCCTGGACGCGCCCGCCCCGCGCCGCGACCACAGGGGTGGCGCAGGCGGCGAACACGTCCTGGCCCTGGTGGATGCGACCGCCGCTGCGGGGAGCTCCGAACCTCTGCACCGGCCCGCCGTAGCCGTGTCGCCCCCGGACCGGGAACTTGCCGTCGGCCAGGCGAAACCTCCGGGTGGGGCGAGCCTGGTGGCCCCGGGTCTTGAGCATGAACCTGTAGTGGCCGCGAGGTGCACCGTCGCCATGCCTGCGCATCCCGTTCCAGGTCAGGCGATGCGGTATGTATGGCAGCCTGCGTTTCTGGGCCCAGGTCCTGACGATGCGCCCGCGCCGGACCAGCTTCACGGTCACGTCCAGCGCCCCGTAGCTGCGGAAGCGGTAGCGAAGCCTGACCCCCGGCCTGGCGTCGAAGAACGCCTCCCGCGGCCGTACCTTGGAACCGAGCACCGTGAAGCTGGCGCGGGCGGGTAGCGCGCCGGGCGAGACGATCCGCAGCCGGGGCGCGGCAACGCGATGGCCATCGGCGTCCACCAGGCGAGGTCGCCCCGTGCGGGCCCCACGGGGGACCCTGACCAGGACGCGATGCCGGCCGGTCGTCGTCGGCGTCCGCCCCACCTGGCCCGGCCCGTCCCGGAAGTAGACCTCGGTCACCCGGGCGAGCCGCCGGCCGGTGATCCGGACGGTTGCCGCCACGGCCGCCGTCTGGCGCCCCGCGCACCGCTCGAGGCACGTGGTTTGGGTCGGCCTCGGCGGCCCGGCAGACGAGCCGGCCTCGCCGCCCGCTGCGCCTACCCCGGCCAGAGCGATCAGCCCGGCGGCCGCAGGTCCGAGGCTGAGGCGAGCGAGCTCGGCCAGGGCTCCTACGCCGCCTGGGCCTGAGCGACTAACTCCAGCGGTCCCACTTCCTCAGGTGCTTGGTGATCGCCCTCATGAAGTGCCCGCCCTCGTACCAGCCCGGCGCGGTCCACTCCTCCATGTGCAGGTGGCAGCCGGTGGCGTTGCCGCTCTCACCGACCTGGCCGATCCTCTGTCCCGTGCGCACCCTCTCGCCCTCGTGGAGACGGGACCGCTTCTTCAGGTGCATGTAGGCGTAGTCGTGGCCCGTACCCCTGCCGTCGATCACCAGGTAGTAGCCGGCGCTTGCGTGGTAGGCCTTCCACTGCACCCGCCCGCCGCGGGCCGCCACCAGCGGGGCGCCGCAGCGGGCAAAGATGTCCTGGCCCTGATGGGTGTGGCCCGACCGCGGGGCGCCGATCCCGTCACCGTAGGTGTGACCCCCCCGAATCGGGAACTTGAAGCGGTGGTACTCGAACCTGGCATCGGTGGTCGATTCCATGCTGCCGCTCTGGGGGCCGACGCGGAACTTGTACTTGCCGTTGGGAACCGGCTTCTTCGTGCCGGGCCGAATCCCGTTCCATTTGGCCGTCTGCCTCGTGTTCGGCTCTTGGGCTTGCTCCACCCAACTGTCCACCACCGTGCCGCTTCCCCGCTTGACGACATCGATCCGCACCTTGGTCGGCTCGCTGTTGGTGAACATGTAGCTGACGCGGGGCTTCCTCTGGCCGTAGTAGTAGGTCCTCCGCGGCTTCGCGGAGGCGTCCCGGAGCTTGAAGCTCCCGGATGGGATCTGGCCAGGCCCGACGATCTTCAGCGCGGTGGGGGACCGAGCGCTGTTGTCGTAGGAGTCGGTGACCTTAGGTCTCCCGGTCGCGGCACCCTCGGGGACCTTGGCCGTCACCAGGTGGCTGGTGACGGCGACCGGATCGACCGCGATTCTGCCGCCCTGATCCGCAGTGAAGAGGACCTTTGAGACGCGGCGCAGGTGACGGCCGCTCACCTGGACCTTGGAGTCGGTCGTCGCCTTGTGGACGCCGCCGCAGGTGGAGATGCAGACAACGTCCGTGACCTTGGGCGGGTCAGGAGGGGTGATCCCGCCCCCCGCGGCGAAGGCCAGGCCGGCGCACACGGACAGGGATGCGCCAACGACTGCCGCGGGTATCGCTGGTCGCCATCCGCGCCGAGCCGGCGCCATTCCCTGGGGCCTCAAACGGTGCTTCTCTCTTTCTCAGGCCTGCGGGGTTAGCTGTCGGGCTCGCGCCGAAAGAGCGGCGCTACGGACCCACCCTGTGGTCCGATTCGCCCCCAGGACGGCTTTCGACGCCGTCCCTTTGGTTCCCCCGCTCCGCTGCGGCTGGGGCCGCCTCGGATTCGGCAGGTCATCTGGGCGGCGGCAGTATAGCCAGGCAGGCGGCGGGGTGAGATCAACCGATGAAGGATTCGCTAAGGGGGAGCTAATGATTCGTGCCACGAGCGGAAAGGCGCCAGAAGTGGCTGCAGCGCAGAGAGCGGTCTTGGGTACCGCCGCGATCGGACTCGGTGCGCTCGACTATCATGCGCCGGCCGCGCCCGTGAGCGTGACGCCCATTTGTGGGCAGAGCGCGAGTAGGTTGATGGGGGCGGCTTTTCGCGGTCCGGCCGTGGTCGGGGCCGCTCAGCAGTGAGATGAAGACTTACGTGGCAACACCCGAGAACCGCCAGCGCGACTGGTACGTGATCGACGCCGAGGGCAGGACCCTCGGCCGCCTCGCCACCCAGATCGCAGACGCGCTCCGGGGCAAGCGCAAGCCGGAGTACACGCCGCACTGCGACACCGGGGACTTCGTGGTCGTGGTCAATGCGGCCAAGATCAGAGTCACCGGGAACAAGCTCAGCGACAAGGTCTACCACCGGCACAGCGGATATCCCGGCGGATTGCGCTCGCGCACTCTCGGCGAGATGCTCGAGCGGCGACCCGAGGAGGTGATCCGCAAGGCGGTCAAGGGGATGCTTCCCCGTAACCGCCTCGCGCGCCAACAGCTGCGGAAGCTGAAGGTCTATGCCGGCCCCGGGCACCCTCACGAGGCGCAGAAGCCGGCGCAGATGGAGGTCGATGCCTGATGGCGGACGACGAGCGCACCAACGACGAGCAGAAGCCCGAGGGCGGCGAGGAAGAGGCGGCGCCCGCAACACCAGAGGACCAGGGCCCCGAGGACCAGCCTGAGACGTTTGAGCAAGCGGAGGGCGGAGAGGAGCCAGCGCCGGCGACGGCGGCGGAGGACCAGCCCACGGGGGAAGCCGGCGAACGGTCTGAGCCCGAGGTCCCCGAGGAGTCCGAGGAGACCGAGCCAACGGAACGGGCCGCGCCCGAGACCTCGGACTCCGAGGATCAAAAAAAACCGCCGGGTGCCGAGCTCGAGCCGATCGCGATCGAGCCCCAGCGCGAGCTCGGTGCCGAGGAGCGTGCGCGACTGGAGGCCGAGGCCGAGGAGCGTGCGCGACTTGAGGCCGAAGCCACCGCAGAGGGTGGTGAGGAGCCCGTGCCGGCGCGTGAGCCCGCCGTCGAGGTGCCCAGCAATGCGCGGATCCAGGCCACCGGCAAGCGAAAGACCTCGATCGCCCGGGTGATCCTGCTCGCCGGGAGCGGTAGCGTCGAGATCAACAAGCGCAGCCTCGAGGAATACTTCCCCCGCCACCAGCACCAGACGCTCGTTCGCCAGCCCCTGCTGACCTCCGGCTATGAGGGCAAGGTGGATGTGCGCGTACGGGTGCATGGCGGCGGCATCTCCGGACAGGCTGGCGCCGTCCGTCACGGCATCGCACGGGCGCTGACCGAGATCGATGCCGATCTGCGCGGAGAGCTGAAGCGCCGCGGGTTGCTGACCAGGGACGCGCGGGCCAAGGAGCGCCGCAAGGCCGGGCTCAAGAAGGCCCGCAAGCGCCCGCAGTTCTCGAAGAGGTAGTGGCCGCCGCCAAGCTCTTCGGCACCGACGGCGTCCGTGGGCTCGCCGGCACCGAGTTGACCGCCGAGATGGCACTGGCGCTCGGCCGGGCGGGTGCGATGGAGAGCGCGACCGCCCGTCCCCAGGTCTTGATCGTCCGCGACACGCGCGAATCCGGTCCGATGCTGGAGGCGGCACTCGCGGCGGGCGTGGCCGAGGGGGGTGGGGATGCCTGGCTCGGGGGCGTGCTGCCGACGCCGGCCGCCTCGATCCTCGTGCGCCGGCACGGCCTCGACCTCGCCGCGGTCGTCTCGGCGTCCCACAACCCCTGGCAACACAACGGGGTCAAGTTCTTCGGCGCGGACGGACGCAAGCTGGACGGCGACGCCGAGGCTGGAATCGAGGCGCGGTTCGCCCAGGGCGGCTCGGAGCCGGGGGTGCCCCTGGGACGGGTCCGCGAGCTCGATGGAGCGCTCGATGACTACCGGCGGGCGCTCCTCTCGGCCTTCCGATTCGACCTCTCGGGACGCCGCATCGTGCTCGACTGCGCGAACGGGGCGACCTACCGGGCAGCGCCGCCGGTCTTCGAGCGGTTGGGGGCTGCGGTGGAGACGATCGGCGTGGAGCCCGACGGGCGCAACATCAACGAAGGCTGCGGGTCCGTCCACCCGGAGCAGCTGGCCGAGAGCGTCGGCCGAAGCGGCGCGGAGATCGGCTTTGCCTTCGACGGCGACGGCGACCGGGTGGTCGCCGTGGACGCCAAGGGAGGGATTCGCGACGGCGACGAGCTGCTCGCGCTCTGCGCCCGGCATCTCGTGGACGCTGGCGGGCTCCACGGTGGCGTTGCCGTGACTGTGATGAGCAACTACGGCTTTCACCAGGCGATGGCCGAGGCGGGAATCGAGGTGGCGACCACGCCGGTCGGCGACCGCCACGTGATCGCGGAGCTCGAGGGTCGCGGCTGGGCGCTCGGCGGTGAGCAGTCCGGCCACATCATCTGGAGCGAGTACGGGCCGACCGGCGACGGGATCGCCGCGGCGCTGCTCGTGATGCAGGCGCTCGGGGACGCCGAGCTCGCCGCGGCGATCCCGATGCAGAAGCTTCCGCAGACGCTCGAGAACGTCGAGATCCCCGACCCCGGCGCGCTCGAGCAGGCGAGCGCCGTCTGGCAGGCGGTGGAGCGCGAGAGCGAGGCGCTGGAGGGCCGTGGCCGCGTGCTGGTGCGCGCCTCGGGCACGGAGCCGCTCGTCCGCGTGATGGTCGAAGCGCCGACGAAAGAGGAGTGCGATCAAGTCTGCACCCGCCTGGTGACCCTTATCAGCCGGGAGCTCACGTAGGGCCTCGCGGCACGCTCTACTCTTGTCGCCTCCCCATGTGCGGAATCGTCGGATACGTAGGCGGGCGACCCTGCCGCGACCTGCTGATGGCGGGGCTGGAGAAGCTCGAGTACCGCGGCTACGACTCCGCCGGCATCTCGCTGCTCGACGACGGGCGGATCGAGTCGGTGCGGGCGGTCGGCAACCTCGCCAACCTGCGCGCCGCGATCGGCCTCAACGGCGCCGAGGACGGCGTCGCAGTGACCCTGCCGCCGGCGACGATCGGGCTCGCCCACACTCGCTGGGCGACCCACGGCCGGGTGAGCGAGGAGAACGCCCACCCGCACGGGGACTGCGAGGAGCGGGTCCAGATCGTCCTCAACGGGATTGTCGAGAACCACACAGAGCTGCGCCGCGAGCTCGAGGCGGAGGGGCACCGGTTCAGCTCCGAGACGGACGCCGAGATCGTCGCCCACCTGATCGAGCGCCACGACGAGGGCGACCTGACCGAGGCGGTCCGAGCGGCGTTCGCCGAGCTGCGGGGCCACTACGCGTTCGCGGCCATGCACGCAGACCATCCCGACACGCTCGTCGCTGCGCGGCAGGAGTGCCCGCTGGTCGTCGGGCTGGGCGACGGGGAGACCTTCGTCGCCTCGGCGATTCCGGCCTTCCTCACCCAGACGCGGCGCGTCCTCCTGATCGAGAACGGCGAGGTCGTCACGATCGGTTCCGCCGGGGCCACGGTCACCGGGGCCGAGGGCAACCCGGTCAGCCGCGAGGTCGAGGAGATCGACTGGGACCAGGACGCGGCCGAGAAGGGTGGCTACGAGACGTTCATGCTGAAGGAGATCCACGAGCAGGCCGATGCGGTCGCGGAGACGATCACGGATCGGCTCTCCGAGGTGGATCGCGTGGACCTCTCCGAGCTCGAGCTCCCGGACGACTTCATCGCCGGGGTGCGGCGGATCGTGATCGTCGCCTGCGGGACCAGCTACCACGCCGGCCTGGTCGGCCGATACGCGATCGAGCAATGGGCGCGGATCCCGGTCGAGATGGACATCGCCTCCGAGTACCGCTACCGCGACCCTGTGGTCGGCTCCGACGACCTGGTGATCGGGATAACCCAGTCGGGCGAGACCGCCGACACGCTTGCCGCGATGCGGCTCGCGCAACGACGCGGGGCGAAGGTGATGGCCGTGACGAACATCATGGGCAGCCAGGCGACCCGCGACGCCGACACGGTGCTGTTCACCCGCGCCGGCCTCGAGATCGGTGTCGCCGCGACCAAGACCTTCACCGCTCAGGTGGCGGCGATGTACCTGCTGGGTCTATGGCTGGCGGGTAGCCGGGGCACGCTGCCGGCGGAGCGGATCGCCGAGCTGATCGCCGAGCTGAAGGGCATGCCGTCGTTGATCGGCCGCACGATCGAGTCGGTCGAGGACGGGGTTCGGGAGATTGCGGCGGCCGAGCATGAGGGGCGCTTCTTCCTCTATCTGGGGCGAAACATCGGCCTTCCGGTCTGCCTCGAGGGAGCCCTGAAGATGAAGGAGATCTCCTACATCCCCAGCGACGCCTATGCGGCGGGCGAGATGAAGCACGGCCCGATAGCCCTGCTCGACGAGTCGACCCCGGTGGTCTGCGTTGCCACCGACAGTCCGATCCTGGACAAGGTCCTCTCCAACATGGCCGAGGTGAGCGTTCGCGGCGCTGACCTGATCGCGGTCGCAACCGAGGGGTCGGAGCGGGTCGCCGAAATCGCCGACCAGATCCTCTACGTGCCTGCGACCGACTGGATCCTCCAGCCGATCCTGGCCATCCTGCCGCTCCAGCTGCTTGCCTACCACGTGGCCCGGCTGCAGGGCCTGAACGTGGACCAGCCTCGCAACCTGGCGAAGACCGTCACGGTTGAGTAGGTATCCGGGCCTCGTGAGGCGACGCCCAGGCATCCTGGCCTCCCTCGTGGCGCTGCCGGTTGTGGCCGTGCTCGCCGGCTGCGGCGGGGACGAAGGCACCTCCGCGCCGGACGGGCCGGATCCGGCGAGCCGTGGCGCCCGCCGACGCGCCGCTGTTCGCCGAAGGCGTGGTTCGCTCCGAGGGCGATCGGAAGGAGGCGCTCGACGCTGCGCTCTCCAAGCTCCTGGCCACCGACGATCCGGGGGCCTTCGTCGTCGAGCGCCTCGACCGGGCGCTGGCGGGGAGCGACGCGGGGCTCACCTACAGGGACGACATCGAGCCGTGGCTCGGCGAGCAGGCCGGCTTCTTCCTGGAGACCTTCACCGAGGACGCCGACGGTGCGGCCGTGGTCGCGACCACCGATCCGCCCGCGGCCGACAGGGCGATCGAGAAGGCGGCGCGGGCCGACGCGGAGCCCGAACGACGCCGCTCGTACGAGGGCGTCGACTACCTGCTGGATCGGGGCGGCACGGCCGCCGGCGTGGTTGGGGACTTCCTCGTCGCCGGCACAGAGAAGGGCTTCCGCGACGCGGTCGACGCGTCGAAGGGGGAGTCACTCGCCGAGTCGGGCGACTTCACTGCCGAGCTCGGCCGGGCTCCCGATGACCGGGTGGGCTTCGTCTACGCCGACCCAAGGGCGATCCTCGACGCGCTCCAGGGATCGGGTGGGTTGACCACGGGGTCGGTGGCTCCTCAGCTCGGGGCTTTACTCAGCGAGCCGGCCGCCGCGTGGGTCTCGGCGACCGCGGATGAGGTCACGCTCCAGGCATCGGCAGCGGCCGGTGCCGCCCCGTCTTCGCCGGAGTCGCCGCTGCTTGGGGACTTCCCGGAGGGCGCGTGGTTCGCCTTCGCGGTCCCCGACGCCGGCCAGACCTACGGGCGCCTGCTCGACCAGGTCGGGGCCGGCCCGGGGTCCGGCTCGCCGTCCATTGGTGGCGGGCTCGGCTTCGACCTCGTCAGCCAGGTCACCCGCTGGGCCGGGGACATCGGGGGGTTCGTGGGCGGGACGTCCCTGTTCGGCCTCAGCGGCGCGTTGGTGCTGGAGACGAGCGACGAGCAGGCCTCGGCCCGGACACTCGACCAGCTGCGGCGCGCCCTCGGCAAGAATCCGGCGGTCAGCGTCGAGCCGTTGACCGAGGGCGGTGAGCATGGGTTCTCCCTCACCCCGGCGGGCGCCCCGATCCAGTTGCAGGTGGCCCAGCGCGGCGACAAGGTGGTCGCCGGCCTCGCCGACTCGGTCAGCGACGTCTTCTCACCGAGCTCCACGCTCGGCGACTCGGATGCCTTCAACTCGGCCGCCGACGCGCTCGGAGAGGACTTCGCCCCGGTCACCTTCGTCGACTTCGTGCCGCTGTTCCAGCTGGTTGAGAGCTTCCCCCAGGCCCAGGGCGACCCCGACTACCGGAGCGCGAAGCCATACCTCGACCACCTCGACTACCTCGTGCTCGGCGGTCGCCGTGATCAAGACCGCGCCGAGGTCAGGATGGTGCTCGGGCTGCGAGATGCGCCGGCCGAGCCGGTGGAGGACTCCGGCGCGGCGGCGGCGGTCGTGGGGAAATGAGCGTGCCGGAGTCGCAAGGGTCGCCCGCGGCCGGGCACCGGGCAGGGATCGGGGTAGACCTGCTCGAGGTCGGGCGGCTCGAGCGGGCATTGGAGCGGCGGCCGCGGCTAGCCGAGCGCCTGTTCACCGATGGCGAGTTGGCCCACGCGCGCTCGCGGCACCGTCCCGGGCGCCACCTCGCGGCCCGCTTCGCCGCCAAGGAGGCCGCCGTGAAGGCGCTCGGCGGCGGGGCTTTGGCGCCACGGGAGATCGAGGTCACCGGCGGCGGCCGCGAGGCGCCCCGGCTGCGGCTGCACGGCCGCGCCGCCGCGGTGGCCGGCGCCCAAGGCGTCGAGCTCCAGGTCTCGCTCACCCACTCCCGGGAGCTCGCCGCCGCGGCGGTCCTGGCCGTGCCCGCAGCCAGGGACCCGGAGCAAGCACACCGCCTTCGGTAACGCACGAAACCGAGTGCGCTTCGGGGCAGGTAGGGCGGCCCACTCGTTAGCAAGAGCCGCCGCCATTCGGACGTTCATGACTTTCGACGTGTATAGGACGTTCAACCTCATAAGCGTCGGCCAAGCGGCCGTCCGGCACGATGCGCCCCAAATCGTTCCCGGACGACCCACCGGCTAGCGAACTCGGATTACGCTGCGGCGAGATGGAAGCTTGGCTCGAGCCGGTTTACGACGCGGACGGGATGCGTGCGGCGGACACCTGGGCGATCGAGGAGCAGCGCGTACCTTCGCTGGAGCTGATGGAGAGGGCGGGTGCGGCGGTGGCCGAGGCCGCCCGCTCCGCAGCGCGGCCTGGACCGGTCCGAGTGGTCTGCGGCAAGGGCAACAACGGCGGCGACGGGCTGGTCGCCGCTCGGCGGCTGACGGACACCGGCTACGAGGTCGAGGCGCTCCTGCTGTGGCCCGCGGACCAGCTGTCGGCCGACGCGACGGCCAACCTCGGTCGATTCGAGGGCACAGCCGTCCAGGTGGGCGCGGGAAAGCTGGCGGCGGCGCTCGAGGGGGCCGGGGTGATTGTGGACGCCATCTTCGGCACCGGCTTCTCGGGGGCGCCGCGCGCACCAGCGGACGCCGCGATCGAGTCGATCAACGGGTGCGGGGCCCCGATCGTGGCGGCCGACATCGCCTCCGGTGTCGATGCGTCGACCGGCGAGGTGGACGGAGTAGCCGTGGAGGCCGACGTCACGGTGAGCTTCCACAGGGCCAAGCTGGGGCACTGGGTCGCGCCCGGGAAGGCGCACACCGGCGAGCTCCGCGTGGTCGAGATCGGTATTCCGGCGGGGGCGCCGGGCGAGCCTGCGGGAGGCGTGGTCACCGACGGCGTGCTCGCCCTCGCTCCCCCGCGGACGCCGAATTCGACCAAGTTCGATTCCGGCCAGGTGCTGGTCGTGGGCGGCTCCCGGGGCCTGACGGGCGCCGCCTGCATGGCGGCGGAGGCGGCGATCAGGGTGGGCGCCGGCTACGCGACGGTGGCCGTGCCCGCGGACCTGGAGCCGATCTTCGAGGTCAAGCTGACCGAGGTCATGTCTCGCGGGTTCGCAGGGGCGGAGGGGCGCCTGGCGGCGAGCTCGGCCGAGGCGATCCTCGAGGCGGCGGAGCGCGCGGCCGCCGTCGTCCTGGGCCCCGGCCTGGGGCGCGACGAGGACTCGCTGGAGCTCGCCCGGGCCCTCGCGCGGCGGATCGACGCGCCGCTCCTGATCGACGCAGACGGCTTGAACGCTCACGCCGAGCGCCTCGACTCGATCGCTGAGCGGGCCGCGCCGACGGTGCTCACCCCTCACGCCGGCGAGCTTGGCCGCCTGCTCGGACGCGGGTCCGGCGAGGTGGCCCAGCACCGGCTCGCCTGCGCGCGGGAGGCGGCGGAGCGAAGCGGGGCAATCGTCGTGCTCAAGGGAGACGACTCGCTGGTCGTCGACGGCGGGCGGCTTGCGATCAGCGCCGGGGGGAGCCCCGGGCTCGCCACCGCCGGCACCGGCGACGTGCTGTCGGGCACGATCGGGGCGCTGCTCGCTCGCGGCATGGAGCCCTTCGCGGCCACCTGCGCAGGCGTCCATGCGCACCAGCTCGCGGGCAGGATCGCCACGCAGCGGCTCGGCGCGACCGAGTCGGTGATCGCGACCGACGTGATCGCCGCTCTCCCGGCGGCGCTCAAGAGATGATGGCGCGGAGCAGAGGGGGCGAAGCCCCCGATTGCGACGCGAGGGGCAGGTGGATTTTGGTGTTGATGGCGCGGAGCAGAGGGGGCGAAGCCCCCGATTGCGAGGCGAGAGGCAGGTGGATTTGATGTTCGTGGCGCCGACGGTCCAGCGCGCCGTGGCCGTGGTGGACCAGGGCGCCGTCGAGCGCAACTGCGCGCGGCTGGTCGACGCGCTGGGCGGGTCGCGGCTTTGCGCCGTGGTGAAGGCGAACGGCTACGGGCACGGAGCGGTCGAGTGCGCGCGGGCGGCCCTTGCCGGGGGCGCGACTTGGCTGGCGGTCGCGGCGGCGGCGGAGGCGGCCGAGCTGCGGAGCCAGCTTCCGGACGCCCGGCTCCTGACAATGGGGGCGTTGACCGCGGCCGAGCTCGACCTGGCGCTCGGGGCCGATTCCGACCTGGCCGCGTGGCGGCAGGGATTTGCCAGCCTGGTGGGCGACCGCGGGGCCGAGCTGGGCGTGCGCCCGCGCGTGCACGTCAAGTACGACACCGGCATGGGCCGCCTCGGCGAGCGCGACCCGGACGCGGTGCTCGCCCTGATTGACGCAATCGCAGCGGACGATCGCCTCGACCTCGCCGGGCTTTGGACGCACTTCGCCACCGCCGACGAGCCGGACTCGGACTTCTTCGGCGAGCAACTCGGGCGCTTCGCCAAGCTCGCTGAACGCGTTCGCGCCGAGCATCCCGATCTGCTGGTGCACGCCGCCAACAGCGCCGCCACATTGCGGGATCCGGCCTCCCACTTCGACATGGCTCGCTGCGGGATTGCGATCTACGGCCTCGACCCCTTCCACTCCGATCCCTTTGCGCGCGGGCTCGAGCCCGCGCTCGAGCTGCGCTCCTACGTAGCCGACACCAAGCGCTTTCCGGCCGGCGCGAGCGCCGGCTACGGCCAGCGCTGGCGCGCCCCAGCCGACACCTGGGTCGGGGTGCTGCCGATCGGCTACGGGGACGGGGTTCGCCGCGGGCTCACCAACAATGGCGAGGCATTGGTGGGCGGCAAGCGATATCCGTTCGTCGGCACCGTCTCGATGGACAACGTGACCGTCGACCTGGGTCCTGCCTCGAGCGTGGAGCCTGGCTCGGCTGCGGTGTTGATCGGCGCCCAGGGCGACGATCGGATTCTCTGCGAGGAGGTCGCTCGGCGCCTGGAGACGATCAACTACGAGGTGACCTGCGGGATAGCACCGCGGGTGCCCCGCGTGCAGGTTCGCTCGGCCGGCCCGTGAGTGCCGCCATCGCAGAGCTGTTGGCCGCCGCTCCGGCCGTACGCGCGTGCCAGGGAGCTCTCGGCGGGGGGAACGGAACCTGGATCGTCGGCGGTGCGATCCGCGACGCGGCCCTCGGCAGGGAGGTCAGGGACCTCGACCTGGCGGTCGCGGGCGACGAGCGGCAGGCGGCCCGCGAGATCGGCCGCGTGGCGGGCGGGCCCGTGTTCATGCTGTCCGAGCAGTTCGCCAGCTGGCGCGCCCTGGCGGCCGACGGCGCCTGGCACGTTGACGTCACCAGGCTGCGAGGCGATGGAATCGAGGCTGACCTCGCCCTGCGCGACTTCACGGTCAATGCGATCGCGGTCCCGCTTGCCGACCCGGCCGCCCCACTCGTGGACCCGCATGGCGGGCTGGCCGACCTCGAGGCGCGGGTGCTGCGCGCCGTCTCCGCGCGCAGCTTCGCCGACGACCCACTCCGGATCCTGCGGGCGGCGCGGATCGCCGCCGGCCTCATGCTCGAGGTCGATTCGGGGACTGCCGCTCTCGCCCGCGCGGAGGCCGGACGGGCGGCGGAGCCGGCGGGTGAGCGCCAGTTCGCTGAGCTGCGCCTGCTGCTCACGGGCGCCGAGCCGGTGAGGGGGTTGCAGCTCCTGGACGAGTTCGCGGCGACGCCGGCCCTGCTGCCCGAGCTCGAGGCGCTTCGCGGGGTCGAGCAGAACCCGTACCACCATCTCGACGTTCACGGGCACACCATGGAGGTGCTGGCGCGGCTGATCGAGGTGGAGGCCGACCTCGAGGCCTTCGTGGGCGCGCCGGCCACGGACGTTCGCGCGCTGCTGGCGGAGCCGCTCGCCGACGAGCTCACCAGGGGTGATGCGCTGCGCTTCGCGGCCCTCTTCCACGACCTCGGCAAGCCGGAGACACGCGCCGTGGGCGAGGGAGGCCGGGTCCTGTTCATCGGCCACGATCGCGCCGGTGCCCGCCTCGTCCGCGAGCTCTGCCTCCGCCTGCGTGCCAGCCGCCGTCTCGCCGACTACCTGGTGAACCTGACCATCAACCACCTGCGGCTCGGCTTCCTGGTCCACGAGCAGCCGCTGTCGCGGCGCCGCGTCTACGACTACCTGCTTGCCACCGAACCCGACTCCGCCGACGTCACCATCCTCACGGTTGCGGACCGGCTTGCCACCCAGGGCGAGCGCACCCGGCGGGAGGCGGTCGACGCCCATCTCCACTTGGCCCGCGGGATGATCGCCGAGGCGCTGGCCTGGCGTCGGTCCGGCCCGCCGCGCTCGCCCATCCGCGGCGACGAGCTGGCATCGGAGCTGGGCATCGAGCCGGGCCCCGAGCTCGGCCGGCTGCTGGGTGAGATCGAGGCGGCGGTGTTCGGCGGCAAGGTCTCCACGCCGGGAGGAGGCCGTCGACTTGGCGCGACGGCTCCATTCGAACTAGGCTCCGCCCCGATGGCGAGCGATTGCCTTTTCTGCGGGATCGTCGCCGGTGAGGTACCGGCTCAGATCATCGACTCGGACGAGCACACGGTCGCCTTCATGGACATCAACCCGGCCACCCGCGGACACTCGCTGGTGGTGCCGCGCGCCCACAGCGCCGATCTGATCGAGATCTCCGACCGGGACCTGGAGCTGACGATGCTCGCCGCTCGCCGCCTGGCGGGCAGGATACGCGCCGCGCTTGAGCCCGGCGGCTTCAACGTCCTCAACTCGTGTGGGCAGGTGGCCTGGCAGACGATCTTCCACTTCCACCTGCACGTGATCCCACGCTATGAGGACGATCCCCTGAAGCTGCCCTGGATACCCGCGCGGCGGGGAGGCCGAGGAGATCGCCGCGCTGGCCGATCGGATCAGGGAGGCGAGCCCGTGAGCGCCCCGATTCGACTGGAGCGCGACGGCGCCGTTGCCGCGATGGTGCTCCACGACCCGCCCCTGAACCTGTTCGGGGCGGCGGCCTTCCAGGCGCTCAACGAGTGCCTCGACGAGGTCGCGGGCTCGGACTGCACGGGCGCTCGTCTGGCGGGCCGAGGGCGAGCTGTTCACGGGCGGTGCCGACGTCAACGTGTTCCAGCAGATCGTCGATGCGGGCGGCGACCGCTCCGACCTGAGCTTCGAGCCCTTGCTCGGCGCCGTGCGGCGGTTGGAGGTGCTGCCGATCCCGACACTCGCTCTCGTCCACGGCCTCTGCCTCACCGCCGGGCTCGAGGTCTCGCTCGGCTGCGACATGATCTGGGCCGGCGAGTCCGCCCGCTTCGGCCTGGTCGAGGCCGTCGTCGGCCTCACCCCCGGCGCCGGCGGCACCCAGCGGATGGCCGAGCGCTCGAGCCCCGCGCGGGCCCGGGAGTTCGTGATGTCGCAGGGCATCTACGACGCCGCGACGCTGGAGCGCTGGAACGTCGTCAACCGCGTGCTCCCAGACGACGAGCTGCTCGAGAAGGGGATGGCGTTCGCGAAGCGTCTGGCGGCCGGCCCGACCAAGGCCCACGCGGCGACCAAGCGGATCGTGCGTGCCTACAGAGAGGGCGGTGTCGACGAGGCCGACCGGGTGACGCCCGAGGTCGCCGGCTCCCTGTTCGAGACCGAGGATCTACAGCGCGCCGTCAAGTCGTTCCTCACCGAAGGCCCGGGCAAGGCCAGCTTCGAGGGCCGTTAGTGCCGTCCGCTACGCTCTTCGCCGCCAATGGGTAAGGAAGAGAAGATCGAGATGGAGGGCGAGGTGACGGAGGCCCTGCCCAACACGATGTTCAAGGTGAAGCTGGACAACGACCACGAGGTCCTCGGGCATATCTCGGGCAAGATGCGCCGCCATTACATCCGGATCCTCCCCGGCGACCGGGTGAAGATCGAGCTCTCGCCATACGACCTCGACCGCGGCCGGATCACCTACCGCTACAAGTAGCGACAGCTAGAGGTAGCTCCCCGCGGCATGCGGCGCCGGGTCGGCCATCTCGAGGATCAGGCTGGTCCAGGCGAAGTCGGTGGCGCCGAGGCCCTCGCCGGTGAGGGGGTTGTAGTACTCGCGCAGGCCCTGGCCGAGCACGGTCTCGCCCAGTCGCTGTGCCATCTGGAGGGCCTCGTCGCGGTAGCCGAGCCGGGTCAAGCCGATCCACAGCATCCAGGCGGCGTTGATCCAGGTCGGCCCCCGCCAGTAGCGGCGCTTCCAGCCCGGCCCCGCCCCCGGCTCGAAGCTGCGCTCGGCGGCCGAGACCGAGGGCGGAGGCACCGCCAGCCAGAAGCGCCCGGGGTCTAGGAGATGCTCCTCGATCAGGCGCCGCCCGATCGCCTCCGGCAGGTCAGGCAGCGCAAGGGGTGACAGGGCGGCCCAGACCTCGACCCCGGGGCGCATGCCGCCAGGCTGCGCCTCGTCGAGGAACAAGCCCAGCTTTTCGTCCCAGAGGCGGTCGATCAGCGCCGGCGTGATCGAGCGCTCGCCGGTGGCCAGACGGGCGAGCCCCCAGAGCACGTTGGTCATCACCTCGCACAGCACCGGCCCGCCGGCGTCCCGGACCCGCCGGGCGTCCCAGCCGAGCCGCCGGTTGCGGGCGACCAGGAGGGGAAATCCAAGCCTCGCGTGCGCCCGCCACCCCCAGACCTGGTCGTACTTGGGCGACGAGTCGAGCCCCGATTCGTCGGGCTGCACGATCCACAGCAGCCCGTCGCCGTCGAGGTCGCGGTTGGCCACGAGCCACTCGTGGTGGCGGGCGATGGCGGGCTCGGCCGCCGGATCGCCGACCGCGATTCGCCATGCCCAGGCCAGGAGCGGCGGCTGGATCGTCCCGGTCATCGAGTCCGAGCGCGAGGTGATGTTGTAGTAGAGGCTGCGACGGAACGAGACCGGGTGGTCCCAGAAGATCACGTGGCCGACGAACCCGTCCGGCCGGCAGGCGCGAAGCAGCGTCTCGAGCTCGGACCGAGAGCGCCTCGGGTCGAAGCGGCGCCAGACGATCGCCGCAAAGCACGAGTCCCAGTACCACTGCCAGGGATAGCGCGCCGGGCTGGGTCGGGTGTAGGCGTAGGGGACGCCACCGCGCTCCCCCTCGGCCCAGCTCGCAGACCCGTGGCAGAGCCCGGCCGTGGCTAGCAGAGTCGCGGGTCTGCGTTCCGCGCGGTGGCGCCCCACTCGGCGACACCGGAGGCGTAGCCGAGGAAGTCGCCGGAGTTATGGTACGTCCAGGCAGTCGGGATTATACGGCCGTGCGGCGCATGCCGCGCAGGGCCAGCGCGCTGAGCAGCGCGAGCAGGCCGGCGAGCGCGAGCAGGCCGGGCCAGGTGTCGCCCCAGGTGACGCCGCCGACGAACCCCTGCCGGGCCGTCTCCACGACCTGGGTCACGGGGTTGAAGCGGGCGGCGGTGTGCAGCCAGCCGGTCAGCAGCGCGAGCGGGGCATAGGCGGTCGTGGTCAGGACCAGCAGGAGCATGCCCATCTGCATCAGGGGCGCCGCGGACTGCGACTTGAAGCGGAGCGCCAGCACCGTTCCCCAGCAGGCGGCGAGCGTGCCCATGCCCAGGACGATCACCAGCGCGATTGCGAGCCCGCCGAGCCCGGGCCAGCTGACCCCCAGCGCGAAGCCGACGATCAGCAGCACGCTGGCGGGAATCAGCGACCGCAGACTGGCCGAGATCACCAGGCCGGCGAGCAGCACGGCGCGGGGGGCGGGGGAGACGAGTAGGCGGTCGAACCAGCCCTGCTCGATGTCGCGAGCGAGGTTGACGCCGGTCGCGGCGCCGGTGAATCCGGCCCCCTGCATGAGGCTGATCGGGATCAGGAAGCTCTGATAGGTGTCGGAGGTGAAGCCCGGCAGCGCGTTCAGGTTGCCGAACACCGAGGTGAGCCCGAGGAAGAAAATCGTGGGAGCGAGCACCCCTGGGATCGCGGCGCCCGGGACCCGCAACAGTTCGTTCGCCGCGCGGCGGACGAGCACCCTGATCATCTCTAGGTCGGCGCGCCAGCCCACGGTCAGTGCCCCTCCCCTTGGACACGGTTGCGCATCGCCGGCACTCAGCCTCCCAGCCTCAAGCGCCGGCGCAGGGCGATCGCGCTGAGCCAGATGCTGAACGCCCCGATCGCGGCGATTGAGCCGAGCGCCTCGAGCAGGCTCCTCGCTGACAGCGACGAGATCACGGGGTCGCGAATCCCCTCGACGATGAAGCTAAGGGGGTTGTACCGAGCGACCGTTGCCGCCGGCTCCAGCATCAGGTCGTCGGGGAAAAAGGCCGAGGAGAGGAAGAGGATCACAAAGACCAGCGGGAACAGGCCCTGGACCACCGAGGCGCGCCCGGTGCGCAGGGCGATCGCCGCGCCGAGGCCGCCGAAGGCAACCGCGGACAGGGTCACGAACAGGACCATCAGCAGCACCCCGACGACCCCCTCCTGAATCTGGGCGCCGAAGATCAGCCCGACGGCGATGAACCAGACGGCGGAGAGGGCGCCCAGCACCGCCGTCCCCGCCAGCCGTCCGAGCACGATCGAGAAGCGCGCGATCGGCGCCGCCAGCAGGCGGTCGGTGAACCCCATCTCGATGTCGACCGCGAGCGCGATCCCTCCACTGTTGCCGGCCAGGAGCGTCGACTGGATCATCGCGCCGGCGAGCATGAAGTCGAGGAAGCCGTTCACCTGAGGGAAACCGGGCAAGTCGACCGCGCGGCCGGCACCGGCGGTCTGGATCGCCAGCAGCACCGACGGGATCAGGATGATCGGGGCCAGGAGCTGCGGCCGGCGCAGTGTCTGCTTGACCGAGCGCACGCCAAGCGCCCAGATCACCCGCAAATTGGCCACCAGCGGGTTGGGTTCGTTCGGGCTAGCGACGAAGTCGCGGGTCATGCGCTTGGGCCTGCCGCCCCGCCAGCGCCCGAACCCGACGGCTCCGCAGGCGAAGCCGAGGAGTCGTCGGTTGATGCTTCCAGATGGTGCCCGGTCTTGGTCAGGAAGACGTCGTCAAGGCTCGGCTCGACCAGGTCAAGCGCCTCGACTATCAGCCCCGCCTGATCCAGCGCGCGCACGACCGGCGCGATCTCGCCGGCGCCCCGCTCGACCTCGACCAGGACGGCGCCGTCCTTGCTGGGAAGCGGCTTTCCGAAGCGGGCCACGACCTCCTTGGCCGCCTCCATCCCGCCGTCGGCCAGCTTGATCTCGAGGTGGGGCCGGCCGATCTGGGCCTTCAGGTGCCCTGGCGTGTCCTCGGCGACGATGCGGCCGAAGTCGATGATCCCCACCCGGTCGGCGAGCTGGTCGGCCTCCTCCAGGTACTGCGTGGTCAGGAACACGGTCGTGCCCTCCGCATTGAGCTTGGTGACCTCCTCCCAGATCGCCTTGCGGCTGACGGGGTCGAGGCCTGTGGTCGGCTCGTCGAGGAACAACACCCGCGGCTCGTGTACGAGCGCCGAGGCCAGGTCGACACGGCGGCGCATACCGCCCGAGTAGGTCCCTACCTGGCGATCGGCGGCGGCGACCAGGTCGACACGCTCGAGCAGCTCGTCGGCACGGCGCTGTCCCTGGTCGCGCGGGAGCCCATGAAGCGTCGCCTGTAGGCGGATCAACTCGCGCCCGGTCATCAGCGGGTCGAGCGCCGCCTCCTGGAGCGCGACGCCGATCGCGCGCCGCACGTCGCCGGCCTGGGAGACGACGTCGAAGCCGGCCACCCGGGCGCTGCCCGCAGTGGGACGAAGCAGCGTGGTCAGGATGCGGACAGTCGTCGTCTTGCCCGCCCCGTTGGGGCCGAGGAAGGCGTAGATCTCGCCCGCGGCCACCTCGAGGTCGACGCCATCCACGGCACGGACCTCGCCGGAGAAGGTTCGCGCCAGGCCCTGGGCCTCGATCGCCGCCATCGCCGGGAGGATAGAGGCGCGAGTTGGCTTATCCCGAGCGGGCGAGCGGAGGGGCGGCGTCCACCCACTGGCGCCCGTTGGCTCGCTCCAGCGCCTCCGCGGCGTCCAGCAGCAGCTCGTCGCGGCCCCATGCGGCGAGCAGCTGAACCGCGATTGGGAGCCCCTCGGAGCTGAGGCCGACCGGAACGCTGATTCCCGGGACGCCAGTCAGGTTGGCGATCCCAGCCTGGCGCGGGTTGGCGTAGTCCGCCGGGTATGGGCCGGAGGGGAGGGTCACGGTCGGGTTGTCCAGCGGCGGCGCCGGCGCGGGGACCGTCGGCCAGGCGAGCACGTCGACCCGCTCGAACAGCTCGGCGAGCGAGCGCCGCACCAGGGTGCGCACCCGCAACGACTTCGCGATCGCAGCGGCGGGAAGCAGGAGCCGGTAGCGCAGCAGCGCTCGGGCGACCAGGCTCACGTCGTCGCCGAGGCCGGCGATGCGCTCGGGGGTCATCTCGGCGAGCTCCTCGGTCGAGCCCACCAGGATCGAGGAGATCAGGACGTGCTCCCGACCGGCGAAGTCGACCTCGGTGATGGTGCCCCCGGTCGCTTCGCCGAGCGCCTCCGTGGCCTGCCGGCAGGCCACGTTCACCTCGGGGTCGCAGTCATCCCACAGCTCACCGGGGACGATCCCGATTCGCAGCCCGTCCGGCTCGCGGGCGCTCAGTTGGTCGCCGAACAGGACGCCGCCGAGCAGCCGGCAGTCGGCGGCGTCGCGGCATATCGGTCCGGAGACGATCGTGGTCGTCGTGGCGTCGAGGTGGTGGCCCTGCATCGCTGAGCGGCCGAAGGTGGGCTTCAGCCCCGTGAGCCCGCAATAGGCCGCGGGGTAGCGAATCGAGCCGATCCCGTCGGCGCCGACCGCCCCGCTGACCAGCCGGGCGGCGACGGCGGCGCCCGGGCCGCTCGAGGAGCCTCCTGGGCAGCGATCGGTGTCCCACGGGTTGCGCGCCGGGCCGAAGACGGAGATGTGTCCGGTGCTTCCGGCCCCGTACTCGTGCATGTTCGCCACCCCGACGATCACCGCCCCGGCGTCGCGAAGGGTGCGATAGGGCCCGGATTCACCTGGCTTGGGGGAGGGACCGATGTGTTGCGCGGCGCCTAGGCGCTCCGCCCGCCACGGCAGCGGCCACTCGTCCTTGATCGCCACCGGCACCCCGTAGAGCGGACCGCCATGCGCCTCGGCGAGCATCCGTCGCGAGTGCTCGGGGAAGGTCTCGACGATCGCGTTGACGCCCGGGTTGCGTTCCTCGATCCGCGCCAGGGTGGCGTCGAGGAGCTCGGCGGGATCGAGGTCGCCGCGGGCCACGGCGGCCGCCTGCTCGTGCAGGGTGCCGTCCAGCAGCCCGCTCACGCCGGCGGTCGGGACATGTCGGCACCCGGCTCCGGCTCGATTCCATCGAGCTCGGTCTCGAGCAATCTCTCGATCACGGGGCGATAGAGCCCGTCCACCGCCTCAATCACCGCGATCTCGGCCTCACCGGCCTCGAGATCGAGCAGCTCGAGGCCGGCGCCGACGAAACGCTGCAGGGCGCCTGCCTCGCCACCATCCGCACCGCCGTTCACCTCTCGCGCTGCCGCCATTGGCCGAGGACCCTAATCTATGCGGTCAGCCGCAGGCCCGACCCAGCTGGAAGTGCCGTTGGGGAGCCGCAAACCAGGCGCGGGCGGGGCGGTGTGGAGCACAAATGACCGGAACGATCGAATCGACAACCGGCCGGCCGCGGCGCGCCCGCCAGGCCCTTGCCTTGGCAGCGCTGGGCGCGATGCTGGTCGGCCTGTCCGTGGTTTCGCTCGCGGGAGCGAGGGACGCGAAAGTGCTCGGCAAGACCAAGCACACCCCGAACCCCGACTGCCCGACGGACACCCAACGGCACCCGTGTGAGGGCGTCGGCAGCGTCACCGGCTTCCCCCTGGTCGCCGGCGGCGAGAAGCGACCGATGAAGGTCCCCGAGAACGGCAAGCTGGTCGCCTGGGCGATTGACCTCTCGAGGCCCAAGAAATCGCAGCAGGACTTCTTCGGCGACCTGTTCAAGTCCGACAAGCTCGGCAAGAAGCCGACGGCGCGGATCGCCGTGATCAAACACATGAAGCGCCACGACTACAAGCTCCTGCGCCAGGGTCCAGTGGTGAATCTGTCGGGCGCCCTCGGTCGCAGGCAACTCTTCACGCTGGACAAGCCGCTGAGGATCCGGAAGGGCCAGGTCGTCGCGCTCACGGTTCCGACCTGGGCGTCGAACTTTGCCAGCCACATCCACCGGAACAAGAATCGGTGGCGGGCAAGCCGCTCGCGGCGCAACTGCGCGCCGAGCAGCGGTGACGAGATGGACGTGAGGCGATTCGCGCGCAAGAGCAGGCCCCAGCAGAAGGTCGGCTCGGTGCGCGGCTACGGCTGCGACTACACCGCGGCACGGCTCCTTTACTGGGCCTACTACGTCCGCGGCTGACCAGGCCGGCTGACCGGCTCCAAGATCGCCGCCGGGCGCTCAGCAGGCTTCGGGGTGCCTTTCGCAGCGCCGCTCGAACCGCTCCGCCGGGCTGCCCGGCGGCGGCGGGATGTCGTTGTGCGCGGTGTCCTCGCCGGATGAACCCCCGCCGCCGCCAGTCGAGCCGCTCGTCCCGCCGCCTGCGCTCGTGCCGCCGGTTCCGCTCCCGCCGGTGGTGGAGGTGGTCGTCGTGCTCGCAGTCGTGGTGGACGACGAGGTCGTGGTGGTCGTCGGAGGGGCGTGAGTCGTGCTCTGAGTCGTGGTCGAGCTGGTGGCCGGCGGGGAGGGGGCCTCCGGGGCGTCGTCGTCCCCGCCGCAGCCTGCCAGCGGCAGTCCCACCGCCAACGCCAGGGCGGCGAACGCGGCAAGCGTCCGGCTCACGAGCCTCCGTCGAGCGCGGGCTGGCGCAGCCCACAGTAGGGACAGTCGCTGACGTCGAGGCCGATCAGCTGCTCGCAGCGCCGGCAGATCCTCAGGTTCTCGGGGGTTCGCAGGAGCGCCGAGTCCGAAGGGGCGAGCGGAAGCGTTCGGGTGACCGGTCTCATCTCCTCGCCGGTCTCACGGTCAACGTACACGGCGCCGGGCTCCACGGGAGCCATCGCCTCGCGCCCTGAGGCGGGCGCACGCAGCCTGTAGACCTGCCGCGGGTTCATGGGCGGCAAAACGATAGCCGCTGACCGGGCGCTACGCTCAACGCGCTGAGCCGCGATCCCTAATCCCAGCGGGGTCCGCTGTGTCACCTGTCCGCAAGCAGGCATAAGAACGACGCCGAGGGCGGCGCTGCCTGGCCGACGCTTATGAGGTTGAACGTCCTATACACGTCGAATGTCACGAGCGGATGCGGCCCAGGTCGAGCCGCTCCACCTCAAGTCAAGTCTTGGCCCCAGTCTTACTAGCCTGCGACGACGATGCGCGTTCTGATCTTCCACGGCTACCTGCTGCACGGGACGGGCAGCAACATCTACAACGCCAGCCTGGCGCGGGCGTTCGCCCGGCTCGGCCATGAGGTCCATCTGCTGTGCCAGGACCGCGAGGCCGGCTCGCTGGACTGGGTGGATGGCCTCGGTCGCTGGACGGACGGCCGCCTGCGGCTGGAGTCGGGCCCGGGGGGCTCGCGGGCCGGCTCGGTGACCGTCTATGTGCCCGAGATCGGCGGGCTGCTCCCCGTCTACGTCGCCGACCGTTACGAGGGCTTTCGGGTGAAGACGTTCGCGGAGCTGACCGACCGCGAGCTCGACGGCTACTTGGAGGCGAACGTGGCCGCGGTCCGTGACGTCGTCGATGCTCTCGGGGGCGTCGATGCCGCGCTCGCCAACCACTTGGTCATGGGTCCCGCGATCCTGGCCCGGGCGGGTCTCCGCTTCGCGGTCAAGATCCACGGCTCGGCGCTCGAGTACACGGTCAAGCCGGAGCCCGAGCGCTTCCTGCCGTATGCGCGCGAGGGCCTCGAGGCCGCGGCCGCGGTGCTGGTCGGCTCGCGCCACACGGCAGAGAGCCTCTGGGAGGCGATCGGGGACCCAGGCCTTCCCGCCAGGACCAGGCTCGGCCCGCCGGGCGTCGACACGGAGCTCTTCCGGCCGCTGGCCGGTGAGCGGCGGGCGGGGCGCCTTGCGGAGCTGGCGACGAGGGTGGCGGCGGATCAGGATGGTGGCGGTGGGGCCTTCGCCCGCGACCCCCGCGCCGCCGCCAATGCGATCCGTCATCTGGCGGCCGCCAGCGGTCCGCGTGTTGTCCTGGTCGGAAAGCTGATCGTCTCCAAGGGGGTGGACCTGCTGCTCGCGGCCTGGCCACTGGTCCACGCCTCCAACCCCGGCGCTCGCCTGCTGGTGGTCGGCTTCGGCGAGTATGCGGAGGCCCTTCAGAACCTCTGGGCGGCACTGGCGGGCGGGGATCTCGAACACGCTCGGGAGCTGGCGTCCAAGGGCCGCCTGCTCGAGGGCGGGCCGCCGGGGCCGCTCCGGATGCTGAGCGTCTTCCTCTCAGATACGCCGGCCGGATACGAGGACGCCGCCCGTGAGGGCGCCGGCAGCGTCGCCTTCGCCGGCCGGCTGGAGCACGATGAGGTGGCCAGCCTGGTTCCGGCCACCGACGCGTTGGTCTTCCCGAGCACCTTCCCCGAGTCCTTCGGCATGGTCGCGGCCGAGGCAGCCGCGGCGGGCGTCCTTCCCGTCTCCGCGGCCCACTCGGGCGCCGCCGAGGTCAGTCGCGCGCTGGCGGCCGCCCTCCCGGCGGCGGTTGGTGAGCTGGTCTCGTTCCCGCTCGACGACGGGGCCGTGAGCGGGATCGCGGAGCGGCTCAACGCCTGGTTGCGGCTGGACGAGGCCACTCGCGCGCAGGCGCGTCAGGCGCTGGCGGACACGGCGTCGGAGCGGTGGAGCTGGGAGGGCGTGGCCAGTGGGGTTCTGGCCGCCTCCGCAGGCCGGCTCGACGAGCTGACGCCTGTCCCCGAATAGAATGGCGGCGCCGCATGACCCGCGCCACCCTTGTCAGGCTGATCGCCGCGATCGGAGTGCTGACCGTCGTCACAGCGGTGCCGATGACGCAGATCCCCTGGGATGGCACCCAGGCCTCGGCCGAGGCCCCCAAGATCGACACTCTGCTCAACGTGATGATCGTGCTGTCGTGCTTCGTATTCGCGATCGTGCTCGTGATGCTCGGCTACTGCATCTGGAAGTACCGGGCGAAGCCGGGCGACGAATCCGACGGCGAGCCGATCCACGGCAACACCAAGCTCGAGATCACCTGGACCGTGATTCCGACCGTGATCGTCCTCTTCGGGGCGATCTACAGCTGGATCGTCCTCGGGGACATCGAGAGCAAGGCCTCGAACCCGCTTCGCTTGGACGTCACGGCTCAGCAGTTCAAGTGGACCTTCAACTATCCGCAGCCCAACGGCAAGGTGGTGAGCTCGAACGTCCTGGTGGTACCCGATGGACGCCAGCTCGACCTGCGTCTGACGGCGCTCGACGTGCTCCATTCGTTCTGGGTGCCGGAGTGGCGGATCAAGCGCGACCTGGTTCCGGCCGGCAAGGGCGGCAACGACGTCGACAACTCGGTCCAGGTGACCCCGGACCGGACCGGCACGTACAACGTGGTCTGCACCGAGTTCTGCGGGACCGGGCACGCGACGATGAGGGCGCTGGTCAGGGTGGTGCCCGAGGACGAGTTCAACCGCTGGCTGGGACGGCAGGAGCTGGTCGAGCCACAGCCAGGGGCCCCGAGCGGGTCGGTCACCGCGGCCCCCTCCGAGGAGGGCTCGACCTCGGCGAACGGGGAATTCTGATGAGTAGGCTCTCGACCCGAGGTAAGGCTTGGCGGCGGCGCTGAAGAGACCGGGAATGGTGCGCGGGGGGCTCGGCCTCCTGCTCGGCATGGGATTCGGCTTCGGGCTCGTGGTCGCCTTGCGGTCGCTGGCCGGCCTCGACACCTTCCAGACCGAACAGACGGGCTACCCCCAGGTGATCGTCCCGGCGATCTTCGCGCCGATCGGCTTCCTCGCCGGGCTCGGCGCCTTCGACTACTGGTTCCGGTGGGCGATCGGGGGGCCCACCTATCCGGCCGACCTCGAGCACAAGGATCACGGCGCCCAGTCCTGGCGCGACTACTTCAAGTTCAACACCGATCACAAGGTGATCGGGATCCAGTACATCTGCACGACCTTCGTCTTCTTCTTCATCGGCGGCCTCCTGGCGATGCTCATGCGCGCCGAGCTGGCCCAGCCCGGCACCCAGATCGTCGAGCCCTCCGCCTTCAACGGGCTGTTCTCCACCCACGCCGCGATCATGATCTTCGTCTTCGTGATCCCGGTGTTCGCGGGGATCGCCAACTACGTGCTGCCCCTGATGATCGGGGCGCCGGACATGGCGTTCCCGCGCCTCAACGCGCTCAGCTTCTGGATGCTCCCCTTCGCGGGCCTCCTGTTCGTGGCCAGCTTCCTGGTTCCAGGCGGGGCCTTCGACGCGGGCTGGACGGGCTACGCGCCGTTATCCACCGGGGCGCCGCTGGGCCAGTCGTTCTTCAACCTCGGCGTGCAGTTCGCCGGCTGGTCGTCGGTGGCGACCGCGCTCAACTTCCTGGTCACGATCATCACCATGCGGGCGCCCGGGATGAACTTCTGGCGCCTGCCGCTGCTGGTCTGGGCGAACTTCTCGACCTCGCTGCTGGTCGTCGCTGCGACCCCGTTCATCGCCGGAGTGCAGTTCCTGGTCCTCTTCGATCGGGCCCTGCACACGAACTTCTTCCAGGCCCTGAACGGCGGCGACGTACTCAGCTACCAGCACATCTTCTGGTTCTACTCGCACCCGGCCGTCTACATCATGATGCTGCCGGGCTTCGGGATCGTCTCGGAGGTGATCTCCACCAACGCCCGTAAACCGATCTTCGGCTACCGGTTGATGGCTCTGGCGCTGATCGGGATCGTGGTGCTCAGCTACACGGTCTGGGCGCACCACATGTTCGTCTCGGGGATGTTCAGCTGGCTGCGGGTGCCGATGATGATCACCACGCTCTTGATCGCGGTCCCGACCGGGATCAAGATCTTCTCCTGGCTCGGGACCCTGTTCGCCTCGAAGCTTCACATGCGGTCCACCGCGATGCTGTTCGCACTAGCCTTCATCGTCACCTTCACGATGGGCGGGATCAGCGGCGTGATGCTGGGCATGGTGCCGATCGACATCCACGTCTCCGACACCTACTTCATCGTCGCCCACATCCACTTCGTGCTGTTCGGCGGCTCGGTGTTCACGATCTTCGCCGGCATCTACCACTGGTTCCCGAAGATGACCGGCCGGATGTACGACGAGAAGCTCGGCCGGGTCCACTTCTGGCTGACCCTGGTCGGGATGTACGGCACCTTCCTGCCGATGCACTGGATCGGGATGGAGGGGATGCCGCGCCGGGTCGCCGACTACTCGGCTCAGTTCGGCGATTGGAACCTCTTGATCTCCTGCTTCGGCTTCCTGCTCGGCGCCGCCCAGTTGGTCTTCCTCTACAACATGATCGTCAGCTGGAAGTGGGGGCCGCTGGCCGGTGACAACCCCTGGCGCGCGAAGACGATCGAGTGGCTGGTCTCCTCGCCGCCGCCGGTCTTCAACTTCGACGAGCTGCCCCGCGTTGTCGGCGGGCCCTACGAGTTCGGCGTGCCGGGCGCCCGCCACGCGATCATCGGCCCGGCCGAGGCGGAGGTCGGCGCCACGGAGCCCACGGTGGTCGGAACGGCGGGAGCGCGGAGCCCGTGAACCAAGAGCCATCCCTCAGCGGACCCGCCAGAGCCGAAGGCTCTGGAGGAGTGATTCTCGCCTTCCTGAACGAGGTCGCGGGGGGGCGGAAGCTGCTGGAGACGATCCGCGACCGGCTCGAGGCGGGTGCCGAGGGGGTCGCTCTCGCGGCTCCGCAGAACCAGCCCATGGCCGGCCAGATCGTCGACCGCGACGAGGTGCGCGAGGCGGCACGGAGCCGGGTCGAAGTGACCCAGGCGGTCCTCCAAGACTTCGGGATCGAGGCGGCGGGGGCGGTGATGGACCCCGACCCGGCCCTCGCCCTCGACGACGCCATCCGCGCCTTCTCGCCCCGCGAGGTCCTGCTCTCGTGCCTCTATGACACTCGGTTCGGGCTGACGCGCAAGGACCTGGTCGAGTGGGCGAAGCAGCGCTTCGACGTCCCCATCACCCACATCCCGGTCCGGATCGAGGACGACGCGATCCGCTGGGACGTGACCCACACGCTGGTCGTCGCCACCCAGACCGTCGCGGGCGCCGACCTGGTCGCGCACCTGAAGCAGAAGGCCGCCGAGCATCCTCACCGCTACACGTTCATCAGCCCGCCCTCGGGCCGGCTGAGCCGCGAACAGGTCTGCGAGCGCCTCGCCCGCACCCTTGCAGAGCTCTACCGCTCCGACATCGACGCCACCGGCCAGCCGATGAGCCCGGCGCCGCTCGCCGCGATCCAGAACGCGATCGAGCACTACCGCGTCGACGAGGTCCTGATCTCGACCCTCGCCGGAGAGCAGTCGAAGTGGCTCGAAGAGGGGCTGATCGACCAGGTCCGAGCGATGACCGACAAGCCCGTGGAGCACGTCGAAGCAAGGGGGACTTCCGCCCCTCTCGCCGCCGCCTCCGGCAGTGGCTCCCCCCGCGTTGCGGAAGATGCGGTGAGTTGATGGAAGCGCACGCGGCTGCCGCCGAGCATCACGGCCCGCCCGAGGCCCACCAGAGCTCTCGGATCGACCGCCAGACGCTCGGCATCCTCCTGTTCATCGTCTCTGAGGTGATGCTGTTCGGGTCCTTCTTCGCCGCTTACTTCTTTCTGCGCGTGGTCGCCAACGTCGACCCCTGGCCGCCGGAGGGCATCGAGCTCCCGAAGGCGGTCGCCGGCGTCAACACTGCGATCCTGATCTCCTCGAGCTTCACCGTCCACTGGGCCTTGGAGTCGATCCGCCGGGGCAACCGCCGCGGATTGATCATGGGCCTCGCAGCCACCTGGCTGCTCGGGGCCACCTTCCTGTTCATCCAGATGAATGAGTACTGGCACATCGGCTTCAGCGCCCGCGACGGCGCCTTCGGGTCGATCTTCTACGCGCTGACGGGCCTGCACGGCGCCCACGTGACCGTCGGGCTGGGACTGCTGGCGGCCGCCAACATCCGCGCCTGGCGCGGCCACTTCGGGTCGAAGCGCAAGGAGCATCTCGGGGTTGAGGTCTCGGGGATCTACTGGCACTTCGTCGACGTGATGTGGATCGTCGTCTACACGACGGTCTACATCCTCTAGAGACCCCTCCAGCGACCTCCGCGAACGCGGTAAGTTCATAATCAGCACGACCTACCGAGGAGGGTCAGATGCACAACCCGCTGCGGTCAGAGCGAGACGTCTTCCGGGCGGTGGTGGTGATCGGTATCGGAGCCGGCGCCGTGATCGCGCTCGCGCTCCTCACCCGGCCCGCCTTCGGGGCGGTGCTGCTGGCAGTCGAGGTCGTCCCTGGGGATCTGGGTTCTGTGGCGGCGGGCGCGGGGCACGCTGCCGCATCAGGCCGAGGTGGTGCGGGATGCCGACGACGCCTATCGCGTAATCGTGATGGCCAACCAGACTGTCGGGGGTCGAGCGCTGCTCGACGAGATCAAGAGCCGCTGCCAGGGGCGAAGGAGCGAGATCCTGGTGGTGGTGCCCGCGCTGACCAGCTCCCCGCTCGAGCACTGGGCCTCGGACGTCGACGCCGCGATCGCCGAGGCCAGGCAGCGACTCGAGGACTCGCTGCGGGCGATGGAGTCCGCAGGCCTCGCCGCGCGGGGTGACGTCGGGGACCACCATGAGCCGAACGCGGCGCTCGAGGACGCCCTGCGCTACTTCGCCGCCGACGAGGTGATCATCTCGACCCACCCGCCCCACAGGTCCAGGTGGCTCGAGCGGGGCGTGGTCGATCGGGCGCGCCGCGAGGTGCCGCTGCCGATCACCCACGTGGTCGTCGACCTCGAGGCGGAGGCGGCCGCGCGCAGCGGGGGCCACCGGGACGGCGGCCTGATCGCGGCCGGCCGGCTCGGCGCTTACTTCTGCTTGGCGCCCTGCGTGCCCGAATACTCGAGCAGGAACTGGACCAGGGCGTTGAGCTCCTGCGGGCTGATCAGCTGGCCGAAGTTCTGGGGCATGACGTCCGGGTAGCCCGGGGCGATCTTGGCGCTGGGATCGACGATCGACTGCTTGACCTCGGCGGCGCTCTGCCCCGGGATCACCTGGTCGAGGTCGGGGCCCGTGGTGCCCGCGGCGTCGGCCGCCTTCAGGGTGTGGCAGCCGGAACACTGATTGTTGGCGAACACCGACGCCCCGGGGTCGTCGGGCAGCTGTGGCCCCTTGATTCCCGGCGCCCCGGCGACGCTGGCAACGTAGCTCGCCACGTCGTCGAGGTCCTCTCCGGTGACCAGCTCGGCGGGCATCGAGACGCTGGGATTGTCCGTGCTCGGCCGAGGATTCTCGACCTGGGCCTTGACCACCCCCGCGATCGTGTCGGAGTCCATGCCGGAGGCGCGCGCCTGGGCGAAGGCGGCGTCCAGGTCCGGACCCTGGAGCGCGCCGGTGCTGCCCGCGTCCTTGAGCGCATGGCAGCTCGCGCACTTGCTCGTGAACAGCTGCTGGCCGCGATCGACGTTGCCGCTCTGCGCGACGCCGCAGCCGGACACGGTCAGCAGCGCGATCCCGGAGAGCGCGAGGGTCGCGCGGCGCGCTGCTCGCCGGGGCATGAGCATCCGTCTCGCCACGAGGCCGGATCCTATCGTCGGCGTGCGGCGCCCGGCGAGCATGACTCAGAGGACTTGGCGCGCGGGGCGCTTTCGGCTAGGGTTGCCTCAATACGCACTAGTCGCCTAGGGGGCACGCTAAATGGAAGTTCGTGAAGGCATGTCGAACGTGGTCCTCACGCTTGGTCCCGGCCACACCCTGCGCGACGCGGCGATGCGCATGGTCGAGAAGGGGGTGGGGGCCGCCGTGGTGATCGACGAGGAGTCCCCCGGGCCGCGGATCATCTCAGAGCGCGACATCCTCAACTCGCTCGGCAAGGGCGAGGACCCCGACTCGGAGTCCGTCGGCGACCACATGAGCGACATGCTGATCTCCGCGGCGCCCGACTGGAGCCTCGAGCGTGCCGCAATGGAGATGGCCAAGCGCCACATACGCCACCTGGTGGTCGTCGATAGCGGAGAGCTCGTCGGCATCCTCTCGATGCGCGACATCGTTCGGGTCTGGACCTCCGAGGGCGCGACCTCGGGGATGACGCCTCCCGAGAGCGAGACGACCGCGGCGTAGCTAGGAGTCGCGCTCGCTGCGGCGCAGCGGCACCGCCGGCAGCACTGCGGAGGTCGAATGCTGCAGGCGCGGAAGCCGGGCGATCTGGTCCCCGGTGTCGCGGAGCCAGGCCCACAGCGAGGCGAGCAGGACAATCGCGCCCGCGACCGCGTAGGGCAAGCCGACAAACAGACCGACGAGCACGCCGGCGAGGCCGGCGGCGGTCAGCACCGGCAGCCAGGATGGGGCCGGCACGTACACCAACTCCGAGGGCTGGGGTGGCTGGCGACCCTCGCTCATCCGGTGATCTAGTTCAGGTAGAAGATCGTGACGAAGAAGCTGAGGCCGAAGAAGAGCAGCGCCAGTCCGGCCGCGAGCAGCCCCGCCGTCAGATTGCGCTGGGCGAGCCTCCGGTCCATCGAGGCTCTTCTATCACACCAAACCGCGGCGACCGTGCTCCGGCTCGGGTTTGGCGCCCAGTGTCAGCTTGCGGCAGCTGACGACGGTCAGCCGAGGATCACCCGGTCGGCCGCCATCGCGCAGAACAGGAGCGCCAGGTAGGCGAGCGAGCCCAGGTGAAGGCGGACCGCAGCCTCCCGCGAGGGGCGCAGGGCGAGATGCACCGCGAGGCCGGCGAAGCAGGCGCCGAGCGCGAGCGCGGCCGCAAGATAGAGCGCTCCGAAGAGGCCGGTGAAGAACGGCATTGCCGTGAACGCCACCAAAGCCAGGCTGTAGGCGAGGATCTGGCGGCGAGTGGCCGCCTCGCCCCGGGCGACCGGGAGCATCGGGATGCCGCTGCGCTCGTAGTCGTCCTTGACCAGCAGGGCCAGGGCCCAGAAGTGGGGCGGCGTCCAGAGGAAGACGATCGCGAACGGATAGAGCGCGTCCAGGGCGAGCCCGCCGGTCGCCGCGGCCCAGCCGACCAGCGGCGGCACGGCGCCCGCCGCTCCGCCGATGACGATGTTCTGGGGCGTCAGAGGCTTCAGCCAAAGCGTGTAGACGAACACGTAGCCCAGCAGCCCGGCGAGGGCCAGGGCGGCGGCAAGGGCGTTGACCGCCAGGGTGAGCTCGGTAATCGCCAGAGCGCCGAGCGCGATCCCGAAGATAAGGCCGCGGCGTGGCTCGATCCGGCCGGCGACCAGCGGGCGGCCGCAGGTCCGCGCCATGCGCGCGTCGCGGTCGCGCTCAAGGTAGTGGTTGATCGCCCCGGCGCCGCCGGCGGCCAGGTATCCGCCGAGCATCGTCCAGAGGATCGTCGCCAAGGCCGGCCCGGAGGGGTCGGCGACGAACATCGTCGCCACGGTGGTGACCAGGAGCAGGGCGATGATCCGCGGCTTGGTCAGCGCCAGGTAGTCGCTCAGCACCTCGACCCGCGGGCGTCGGGCGGCAAGCGGCGCGGATATCGGCTGCGCCAGCTCGCCCGTGTTGGTAGCGCTCTCCATGTGGTCAGGCGGCTGCCGCCTGCGTCTCGGTTGTCCCGGAGCCCTCGACCCTTCGCCGGGCGTCCGCGGGCACGGCGAGCAGCGAGGTCGCCGCGTAGACAACCGTCGCCCAGAGCAGCGTCCCAAGCGTCAGGTGGGCGACGATCAGCGCGGGGTCGCTCGCCGAGCCAGACGTTCAAGGCCCCGAGCAGGATCTGGCAGGGCGAGCAGTACCGGCGCGAGCAGGAAGGGAAGGAATCGCGTCCCGCGTGGCGGCGTCCCGTGGCCGGCGTCGGAGCGCCAGCGCGGTCATCGCTGCCACCGCGATCGCGGTCAGGTACATGAACAGCCTGTGGGTCAGGTGGATGTCGACCAGCCGCCCGTACTGGAACGGCATGAACTCGTCCAGGCAGCTCGGGAACTGCTCACCGCAGGCGAGGTGAGCTCCCAGCACCGGCTGGTTCGGCGTTCCCTCGCCCTCGGTGCCGGCGACGTAGCCACCGGCGACGATGGTCGCGAACAGCAGCACCGTCGCCACCGCGACGGTCGCCCGCAGGGCGCGCGAGCCGTCCACCGGCGGCGAGCTCTCCGACGGGCGTGCAATCCGGTGCAGGGCGAGCAGCAGGGCGAGGAGCAGCATCGCCAGACCCAAGGTGGGCAGCGACGAGCGCGGAGTGCAGGCCGTGCTCGACGGTGAGGCCGCCGAGCGCCGCCTGGGCGAGAACGAGGAGGGCGGCGGCGACCGAGCCGCGCACCAGCCAGCGGTGGTCGCGAAGGCGCCTGAAGGCCTGGAGCGCGATCGCCGCGATCAGCACCGCCACGATCGTCGCCGCGGCGCGGTGGCTGAACTCGATCAGCGCGTTCTGCTCCAGGAATGGCAGCGCCCGTCCGCCGCACAGCGGCCAGCCCTCGGTGCCGCTGCCGGCGGGACCGCAGCCGAGGCCGGAGTCGCTCACCCGCACCACCCCACCGATCACGATCAGGGCGAATGTGGTGAGGATGGTCGCGTTCAGCAGGCGGCGGAAGCGAGCGAACTCGTCCGCTTCGCCACGAGGAGCGACGCGGTTCATCGAGCTCAGGCTACCGAGGCGCCGCCGGAAGGGCCTTGCCTGGGGGGATCGTCCCCGCCGGTGGCCTGCGCCGGCTCCGGCTCGGGAGCCGGCGGTTCGGCTCGCCGGCGGCTGCCTGGGCGGCCGCCAGCCCTCGGTTCGCTCGCGGATCGCCCGGCGGATGTCGTGCAAGGGGCTCGGCGCTGCGGACGTCGGGGATCGCGTCGAAGTTGTGCTCCGGCGGGGGCGAGAGCGCGAACCATTCGAGCGTCGCGCCCCCCCACGGATCGTGCCCGGCGCGCACGCCGTGCCCCCAGCTGTGGGCGACGTTGACCAGCTCGAGCAGGATGCCGGCGGCGAGCACGAAGGCGGCGATCGAGGCAGCGAGGTTGAAGCCGTCCAGCCCGTTGCCCTCGAAGAACTTGTAGACGTCGACCGGTTGGCCCTTGAGCCCGGCGAAGAAGGTGGTCAGCACGTACACGTAGATGCCTGCGAGGATGGCCGCCAGTGCGGCCTTGCCCATGCCCTCGCCCATCAGGCGGCCGGTGAGCTTCGGGAACCAGTAGTGCAGCGCTGCGAAACCGCCCAGGACGGCGCCGCCCGCCAGCACCGCGAAGGTGTCGCCGTGGGCCGCGGCGGTGTTGCTCAGCTGCCAGCCGACCGGGATCACGGAGTAGGCGAGCTCTCCGGCGAGCCCGATCGTCATCGAGCTGATCGCCCCGAGCGCGAACAGCGGCGCGGCCCGAAGCTGCAGGGTGCCGCCCCAAAGCGTCGCGATCCAGTTGAAGATCAGGACCCCGACCGGGACCGTGAGCGCGAGCGCGAACAGCATCGCGAAGATCTCGAAGCCGAGCGGGATCGGGGCCGTGTACATGTTCTGCATCCAGGCCAGCGGACCGAGCACGGCGATCGCCAGCAGCGAGAGCATCGCGCCACGGTGGCTGAACAGGGGCTTGCGCGTGAACGTCGGCAGAACGTCCGAGATCACGCCGGCGGCCACGATCAGGACCAGCATGTACGCGCCGGTGAAGAAGAACCAGGCGAGATGCTCGTACAGAAGTGGGGCTCCGCCCTCGCCGGCGTCGAAGAAGACGCCGTCGTAGTGGCGGTCGATGAACAGCATCGTCAGCGCGGCGAGCATCACCGGGCCGATGGCGAGCAGCAGGTAGCCGCTGACCCCGGCCGCCCACGACAACAGGGGCATCCGCCGCCAGGCCATCCCGGGTGCGCGCATGTTGTGGAGCGTCACCACGAGGTTGATCGCGAAGCAAACGAAGCCGAGGATCGCGAGCGCGGAGCCGACGATCCAGGCGTCGACGCCGGCCGCTTCCGAGAAGGTCTGCTCGGACAGCGGCGGTAACGCCGCGACAGCCCGTGTCGGCGGGCCTCCACAGGAAGCTGGCGTAGACAGTCACGGCCCCGGCCAGGTAGAGCCAGAACGAGAGCAGGCCCAGGCGCGGGAAGGCGACCCCGCGGGAGCCGATCTGGAGCGGGGCGATGTAGCCGATCAGCCCCAGGGCCAGCGGGATCGCGAACAGGATCACCGCCGTGACCCCGAACGCGGACAGGACCCGGTCGAAGATCTCGGGGTGGATCGCAGTGTTCTCGGGAACGATCAGCTGCACCCTCATCAGCACCAGCTCGATCACCGCGAGGGCGCCGAAGCACAGCGAGGCGCCGAGGTAGAGGATCGCGACCGACTTGTGGTCGGTGCTCGTCGCTCGCTCGATCCAGGCGGCCATGCGCCGCCGGGATCTCCTCGGTGACGACCTCGGGGCGCGGCGGGGCGACGGTGGGGGGCGCGGTCACGGCTCGAGCCCCCGACCGCGCTCTGGGTGACCTTCCGCTGCACGTACTCTCTGGGCTGCGGCAAGGTCGAGCCGCTGCCGGCGAATGTACTGCCGGTACGCCTCGGGGCTGACCACGCGCACCCAGGCCCGCATCACCGCGTAGGCGCTCCCCGAGAAGAACGTCGACTGCCCTCGGTAGACGCCCTCGCGATCAGCTCGGAACCAGGTCTCGGAGGTCTTGCCGGGCACCGCGTCCACCTGGCCGCCGAGGGCGGGGATGAACCACCGGTGCATGACGTCGGTTGAGGTGATGTGGAGGACGACCGCGGTGTCCACGGGCACCACGAGCTCGCCGTAGGAGAAGACCCGGTTGCCGGGTAGGCCGCCCGGATACTCGAACCGCCACAGCCATTGCTGCCCGATCACGTTGATCGCCAGCGGCTTGGCATCGGACGGCACCGCTGAGAGCGCCCACCTGGGCGACCAGGCTCGCTAGATGCGTTCAGGCTCTGGGGCCCGGTCGGCTTCACGTCGCGTGCCTTGTCCGCCATCACGATCCCGACCACGAACACGCCGGCCGCGACGATGGCGAGCGGGACCGTGGGCCGCGTCAAGGCGCCGGGCCCAGCGGCGAAGCGCTGCGGTGCGCGCCCGCGGCGAGCCCGAAACCGGAAGATCGCGGCGATCAGGAAGACGTGGACCGCGATCACCAGCAGGGCGGCGATCGTGATCGCGATCCAGTACGCCGTGCGGATGTCCTCGGCGTTCGGCGAGTGACCCGCCCGGGGGCCGAAGATCGTCGCCTGCGCCGGCGCCGCGAAGACCGCCAGCGCCAGCGCGGCTACAAGCAGCGGCCCGAGGCGGCGAAGAGTCGTTCGAGGCGCCAAGGCGCGAGCATCATAATCCGGCCGCGTGCAGGGTTGCGATGCGCTGGCAGGTCTACGGCACGGCAATCGGACAACCGCCGCGCCGGTCCCCGCCTAGATCAGGCGCTCGGCGCGCAGCCATTCCTGGGTACGCCCCATGCCCTCCTCGTAGGAGACGCGCGGCTCCCAGCCGAGCTGCTCGCGGGCCTTCGCCACCGACACCGTGCCGCGGCGGTCGATGAAGGTCGCCGCCCGGGCGGTGAAGGCGGGCGGCCTGCCGCGCAGCCTCGCCCATCGCTCCGTCGCCATCCCCGCCAGCTCGAGCACCGGGCGCGGCAACCGCCGCGCCTCGCGGGCACCGGCGAATCGCGCCAGCCGGTTGAAATGCTCCTCGAAGGTCACCCGGCCGCGGTCGTCCCAAACCGTGTAGGCCTCGCCCGCCTCGCCGCTGGCCAGCGCGAGGATGACCGCCTCCGCCAGGTCGTCGATGAACAGGGGAAGCATCAGGCCGTCGCCGCGACCTGGCACGGCGAGCTGGCCGGCCTGTGCCATCTGGAGCGGGCGAAGCGTCCACGGCACCGAGCCCGGGCCGTAGACGTCGCCGGGGCGGACCACCACCGCACCCCGCCGGCAGGCAAGCCGGTCAGAGGCTGACTTGGTGTCGATGTAGGGGATCCCGTGGGCGCGGCGATGCGCCCTCTCATCCTGCTCCGCGCGGCTCTCATACCCGTAGACGACCACCGAGCTGATGTGGACGACCCGGTCCGCGCCCGCCTCGGAGCTCGCATCGAGCACGTTCGCGGTGCCGGCCACGTTGACTCGAACGAACTCGTCCATCGAGCCCCAATCGCGCACGTGGGCGGCGGTGTGGACGACCAGGCTCGCCTGGTCGAGCGCCGCACCCAGCGCCTCGCGGTCGGCGACGTCCGCCTCGGTGAAGGCCGCCCCGGTCGCTATCACGCGGCCAGCAGCGGCCGGGTTCAGGTCGAGCCCCCGCACGCTGGCGCCCTCGGCGGCCAGCCGGCGGCAGATCGCGTTGCCGATGAAGCCGCCGGCTCCGGTGACCGTGGCCGTGCGGCCTTCGAAGCGCTGGTCGGCCATCTCGGGTGCGAGCCTATACTCGCCGCGCCTTGCTGAGCGCACCTGACGAAATGGGAGCACCGCCATTCCGTTAGGCGCTCTGAGCCCTCGGCCCGGACTGAGGCGCCGCCGCCAGTCGAGGTCGGCCCTCCGCACGGCGGTCCGGGCCGCGGCGGGCCTCGCGCTCGCGGGCTCGATAGCCGTGCCCCTGCTTCGCCGCCGCCTGCGCGTCCCGCCACCGGTCACGATCGCCGCGACCGCCGCGGGCCCGTTCGCACTTGCCGTGCTGCTTCCCCGCACCAAGGCGCGAGACGCCGCTCTGTTCGGTCTGCAGATGTGGGCCTTCACGATCATTCACGAGCTGCCATACGACGACCCCGAGCGGTTGAGGCGGCGGCTTCATGTTCGCTATCCGATCCGCGTCGATCGGGCGCTCGGCCTTGGTGAGCTTCCGAACGCCCGCCTCCAGCGCGCCTTCTCCCGCCCTGGTGAGGTCACCGCGCTGGACCGGGTGCTGGCGATCGTCCACTGGGCCTGGTTCGTCGAGCCGCACCTGGCGCTGCTCTGGATCCTGGTGCGCCGCGAGGAGTGGTTCGCGAGAGCCGCCCGTCAGATGGCGGCGGCGTACGACCTTGGGTGCGCGGTTTACTTCGCCGTCCCCACGGCGCCGCCGTGGTGGGCCGCCGAGCAGGGATACCTCGCCGAGGAGATGGGTGCCGGCGGCGCCGAGGCCGTCGCGGGGGCGAAGCCGCCGCCGTTTCGGCGGGTGATGGTCGAGGTTGGCGAGAAGGCTTGGGGCCGCGCCTGGCCGGCGCTCTACAAGTCGCTTGGCGGCAACCCGTGGGCGGCGATGCCGTCCCTGCACTTCGCGACCTCGGTCCTGGCGGCGATCCTGCTCTCGGAGACCGGCCCGCTCGCCGGCGCCGCCGGTTGGGGGTATGCGCTCACGCTCGGCTTCGCGCTCGTCTATCTCGGCGAGCACTACGCGATCGACCTCGCCGCGGGCGCCGCCCTGGTGGCGCTGGTGCGGCGGGGCGAGCCGCTCGCCGAGCCGCTGGCGCTCCGGATCAGCGCGGCGGTGCAGCGGCTCGAGCGCGTGGCCAATGGCTGACGGGCCTGCCAGTATTCGGGGCGATGGGGAACGACCAGGAGGTGGTCGATCGGGACCCGGAGGTGCTCGAGGAGGAGGACCAAGAGACCGAGCCCTCCTTCTTCGCCGATCCGAGGCGGATCGTCGAGACGTTTGTCGTCGTCCTACTCCTGGTGGCGGCGATCTACGTTCTGGTGCCGAAGGTCTTCGACACCCAGAACGCTCTCGACAAGCTCGGCGACGCCAACGCGGTCTGGATCGCGGTCGCGCTCGCCTTCAACGTGCTCGCCTTCTTCTCCTACGTTGCGCTGTTCCGGGGCGTGGTCGGCGAGCGGGTCCTGCACCTGGAGTGGCGCGAGTCCTACCAGATCACGATGGCGGGCCTGGCGGCCACCCGGCTGTTCTCGGCGGGCGGCGCCGGCGGCATCGTGCTCACCTACTGGGCGCTTCGCAAGGCCGGGATGCCGCGGCGCCAGACGGCCTGCCGGATGGTGGCCTTCCTGGTCTTGCTGTACGCCGTCTACATGCTTGCCCTGGTGCTCGACGGGATTCTGCTGCGCACCGGGGTCCTCAACGGCGTCAACCCGGCCGGCTTGACGATCGTCCCGGCGGCGCTCGCGGGCGCCGCGATCGGAGTCTTCCTCCTGTTCGCCCTGATCCCCGAGGACATCGAGCGCCGCCTGGGCGCGTTCGCACGGGGGTACCGGTTCGCCCGCTACGCCCAGCGCCTGGCCAGCGGACCCGCCACCCTCGCAACCGGCACGCGCACGGCGATCGGCTTCGTCCGCGACCCGTCGCGGGGTGGGCTCGCGGTGCTCGGCGCCGTCGGCTTCTGGGCAGCCAACATCGCCATCCTCTGGGCCGCGTTTCACGCCTACGACGCTCACGTCCCGCTCGGAGTCGTGGTGCAGGGATTCTTCATCGGCATGGTCGCCAACCTGTTCCCATTCGCTCCCGGGGGAGTGGGGGCCGTGGATGCGGGGATGATCGGTACCTTCGTGCTCTTCGACCTTCCCGCCGCGGAGGTGTTCGCGGCCGTGCTCACCTACCGGTTGATCGCCTTCTGGCTGCCGATCCCGCCCGGGATCGTCGCCTTCCTCCAGCTGCGCAAGACGGTGGCGCGCTGGGAGACACAGAGGGCCGCGGCGCCCGTCAGCGACACCATGGCGGACTCCCTTCCCCGGACCGGGCGGCCCATTACTTCAGAAAGTAAAGTATAATGCCCACCAGAGGCGAAACGGAAGCGCCCTGAGCGAGACGGAGCAAACGTGAACGAGAAGCGAGTCGAGAACGTGATCATCGTTGGCGGTGCCTGCGCCGGCTACACGGCGGCCGTCTACACCGCCCGTGCCAACCTCGAGCCGCTCCTGATCGAGGGTTTCCAGTGGGGCGGCCAGCTCCAGAACACCACCGAGGTCGAGAACTATCCCGGGTTCCCCGATGGGATCATGGGGCCCGAGCTGATGCAGAGCTTCCGTGCCCAGGCGGAGCGGTTCGGGACCCGGTTCATCACCGACGACGCAACCCGGATCGAGCTCTCCGACGGCGGCGTCCACCGCGTCTGGGTGGGCGACACCGAGCACCTGGCGAAGACGGTCATCCTCTCCATGGGTGCGGAGCCGAAGCGGCTCGGCATTCCGGGCGAGATCGAGCTCGGCGGGCGCGGCGTCTCCACCTGCGGCGTCTGCGACGGCGCCTTCTTCAAGGGCGAGAAGGTGGTCGTGATCGGGGGCGGGGACTCGGCGATGGAGGACTCGATCTTCATCTCCAAGTTCGCCTCCGAGCTGACCATCGTCCACCGCCGCGACGAGTTCCGCGCCTCGAAGATCATGCTCGAGCGTGCCAAGGACACCCCGAACATCAGCCTGATGACGCCCTACGTTCCCGAAGAGTTCGTGGCCGGGGGCGACGGCAAGCTCGCCAAGGTCCGCCTCCGCCATGCCGAGACCGGCGAGATCGAGGAGTTGGAGGTTGGCGGCGCCTTCGTGGCGATCGGCCACACGCCCCGCTCCGAGCTCGTGCGCGACCAGGTCGCGACCGACGAGCAGGGCTACGTCCTGACCCAGGACGGCTCCACGCGCACGAACCTCGCTGGCGTGTTCGCCGTCGGTGATCTGGTCGACCACACCTACCGCCAGGCGGTCACCGCCGCCGGCACCGGCACCATGGGCGCACTCGATGCCGAGTGGTATCTGCGCGACACGCCGCCCTCGCCGGAGGCGCATTGGGCCGGCAGGGCCGGCGAGGCGCAGGAGGGCGAGCCGGCGAAGGCCGAGACCGGCGAGCCCACGGCGGCCAAGCTCACCACCGGCTCCTAGGCTGGTCAGGCGCTGCGGCAGTGACCGGATAGCCGGTCGACCGTCCGCTTCGCCGGGTGCAGCGCGATCCGGGCCCTGTGGGCGTTGTTCGAGTCGTCGGATTCCCGCAGCAGGTTGTGTGGATCGGCGGTCGAGACGAGGCAGTAGCGCCCGCGCCGCAGGCCGGTCACGTCGAGCTGCTGTCCGGGCAGGTAGTAGCGATAGCTGTCGGACCAGCCGACGGACAGGCCCTGGATCGAAACCTGGTCACACTCCTCGCTGCCCGCCGGGTAGTAGGGCTCCGGCGGCGAGCCGGGCAGGCTCGCGAAGCGGTGGTCGGTGTCGATGATGCAAAAGCCGATCTTGTCCGAGCGGACCACCGTGCGACCGTTCCGCTCGCGCACCAGCTTGTAACGGGAGAAGTCGAGCACGTGCCAGTGGTGGTGCGCGGGGTGGTAGCGCTCACAGCCGAACAGGAGGCTCACGGACTCGGTGTCCTGCACGCGATCGAACAGACTGTCGCCGTTCGAGTCCAGGAAGATCCGCTGGTAGGTGTCGCGGTCGTTGGCGGGATTTCCGTCCCCGTCACAGTCGTTCGAGCTTGCGCTGGGGTAGATCTCGAGCGGGCCGCGCCCCCTGTTGCCGATCTCGTTCGTCAGCCGCAGGAGGAGCTTCCGTCCGCTCCGCTCCAGAGCCAGGTCGTTCTGGCTCACTCGCAGCGTCATCAGGTCGGGCAGCAGGCGGGGCTGGCTGCCGGCGGCCGCGCCCGGGGCCACGGCAGCGCCCGCAACGACGAGAATCGTCGCGGTGGCGGCGACCGCCGCAGCAAGGCGGCGGGACATGTTTGGGGCGGCAGTCACGCGGCGCATCGTTTCCCTGATCAGCGGCGGCGGTCCGGCGCTAGAGTGGGGCTTCGACCGCGACTCGAGCGCCAGGCCCGCGCCGGCACCGGGGCGGCAGGCGCGAGCAATCGACCGTTAGGAGGAAGGTGCGGATGGCAGTCGTTGAGGTTCCCAAGGTCAAGATCGAGAGTATCGGGCTGCGGCCCTTCCACGAGTTCGACCAGGCCAACGACACCTGGCCGCGCGGCGACCGGCCGGCGGCGATTCGCGAGGCCGCGGCCGAGTTCCGGGCCCGCTTCGCGACGCCGGCGAACCAGGTGCGCGCGGTCCGCACGGTCGACATCGCCTCCGCCGGCTACCCGTTGAAGTTCGCCTTCGGCGGCGCCGCCAGGGGCGCGAACCCCTTCGTCAACATCATCAACCGTCTCCAGGTGGTCCAGTTCGAGGACTTCGACGGGCGGCTGCGGACGCTCGCCTATGAGCCCACCGTCCCCGAGGGGCCGGCCGAGGCGCCCTATTACGCGCAGCAGATCGAGAAGCTCGGCGAGTTCATCTCGTACAAGGTCCTGGCGACGATCTGGAATCACCCCGACGAGGCGCTGGTCAAGGCCGGGCTGCGCCCCGAGGATGTCGACTACGTCAGCTTCGACCACCTCCACGTCCAGGACCTGCGCTTCGTGCTCGGCACCACCGAGCCGATCCCGGGCGAGGCGGCGCCGCGCGCGCCGCTGTTCCCGAATGCGAAGCTGATCGCCCAGCGCAAGGAGTGGGACACCTTCGCCTCGCTTCACCCGATGCAGTGGGCCTGGTACGTCGAGGACGGGACCAAGGACCTGATCACCGACAACGTCGTGCTGGTCGACGGTGATGTCGAGCTGGGCAAGGGAGTGGCGCTGGTCTGGACCCCCGGCCACACCGACGGCAACCACTCCCTCTGCATCAACACCGAGGACGGCGTCTGGGTCTCGTCCGAGAACGGCGTCGCCGCGGACTCCTGGCATCCACACCAGTCGAAGATCCCGGGCGTCCGCAAGACCGCCGAGTTCTTCGGGCGTGAGGTGATCCTCAACTCGAACACTCTGGAGGACTCGATCGACCAGTACGACTCGATGCTGAAGGAGAAGGCGCTGGCCGACCCGAACAAGCACGACCCGCGCTGGCTGAACGTCTTTCCCTCCTCGGAGATGGCGAGCTGGAAGCGCCAGTGGCCGGCGGTGCCGACATTCGTCTACGGCGGCATCAACTGCGGGATCATCGAGCGCCCCGAGGCGGGCAACGGCAAGCCCTGACAGCTCCGATGGGCAGAGCTAGTCGGCGGCGCTGCGAAGGAGCGGCGCCACCCGATAGCGCTCGGAGCCCAGCTCGGAGCTCAGCCCGTCCAGGATCCTGACCACGCGGGCCGGGCCGATCGCCTCGACCCACTCGAACGGCCCGCGGGGCCAGTTGAAGCCGAGCCGCATCGCGATGTCGACGTCCTGGGCCGTGGCGACGCCCTCGCCGACGGCGAAGTGGGCCTCGTTGACGATCTGGGCGAGGATGCGTCCCAGGACCAGCCCGGGCGCGGCGCCGACCCACTCGACGTGCTTGCCCATGGAGCGGAAGTAGCTCTCGGCGGCCTCGGCCTCCGCGGAAGTCGCCGCCCCGGCGCCTTCCAGCTCGACCAGGGTCGCCGCATCCAGGCTCGGCAGTGCCAAGAAGTGGACCGAGTCCTCGATTTCGGCGTTCTGGCTCCAGCCTGAGGCGCGACCGGGCGGCTTCGGATCATCGGGCCTGTGCACGCCGTGGCCGTAGTCGTAGTAGCCGCGTCCGGCCTTGCGGCCAAGGCGCCCCTCGGCCACCATCCGCGCCTGGATCGGGTGGGGCTCCCAGCGGGGCTCGTGCGAACCCTGCTCCCAGAACGATTTCGCGACCTCGAAGTTGACGTCGACGCCGACCAGGTCCATGAGCTCGAACGGGCCCATGCGGAAGCCGCCACCGATCCGGACGATCCGATCGATCTGGTCGTGTGTGGCGATCCGCTCTCCGAGCAGGCGCAGCGCTTCGAGTGTGAACGGGCGGGCCGTCCGGTTGGCCACGAAGCCGATCGCGTCGGCGGCGCGAATCGGCTCCCGGCCCATCGCCCGTGCGACCTCGCTGGCGATCGCCAGCGTCTGCTCGGAGGTTCGATCGCCCGCGACCACCTCCACCAGCCGCATCAGCGCCGGGGGGTTGAAGAAGTGCATCCCGCAGGCACGCTCCGGCCGCTCGAGCCCGGAGGCGATCGCGGTCACCGACAGCGAGGAGGTGTTGGTGGCCAGGGTCGCCTCGGCCCCGCAGACGGAGGCCAGCCGCCCGAACAGCTCGCGCTTCAGCTCCAGGTCCTCGGGGGACGCCTCGATTACCAGCTCGCAGCCGGCCAGGTCCTCGAGCCTCGGGGTGGCCCGGAGGCGGGCCGACGCGGCCTCTGCCTCGGATTGCGTCCAGCGGCCGCGATCGGCTCCCTTGGCCAGCGCCGCGCGAAGCCGCTCCTCGCCCGCGCGCAAGGCCTCGGGCACCGGGTCGTGCAGGTGGGTGTCGAAGCGCGCCAGGGCGGCGAGCTGGGCGATGCCGGCACCCATCGTTCCGGCGCCGACGATGCCCACGCGCCGCGGCAGCCTCGCCTCGTCACCTCCCCTCAAAGTGCGGCTTTCGCTTCTCGAGAAACGCATCCATGCCCTCGATTCGGTCCTCGGTGGCCATCGAGAGCTCATACAGCCGCCGTTCCTGCTCGAGGCCGGCGCTCAGCGTCGTCTCCTCGGCGGCGAGCACGGACTGCTTGGCGAGGCGGGCGGCGATCGGAGGGCGCCTGGCGATTCTCTGCGCCAGCTCCAGGGCCCGGTCGAGCCACTCACCCGTGCCGGCGACCTCGTTCACGATCCCGAGCCGAGCGGCCTCACCGGCGTCTACCCGCCGGCCGGTGAGCACCATCTCCATCGCCCGCTGCTTTCCAATTACGCGGGCCAGCCGCTGGGTCCCGCCGCCTCCGGGGATGATCCCGAGGGTGATCTCTGGCTGGCCGAACTCGGCCGTCTCGGAGGCGACGATCAGGTCGCAGAGCAGAGCCAGCTCGCAGCCACCACCCAGTGCGAAGCCGGAGACGGCGGCGATCAGCGGCGTCCGGCAAGCGGCGAGCCGCTGCCAGAATGCGGCCGCCGGATGGCGCAGCGACTCCTCGAAGGTGCGCTTGCGCAGCGCGCCGATGTCGGCCCCGGCCGCGAACACCTCGTCGGAGCCGGCGATCACCAGGCAGCGGATCTCGGGGTCGGCGTCGAACCGCTCGACCTCGGTGGCGAGCTCCTCCATCAACTCGGGCGAGAGCGCGTTCCGCGCCTCGGGCCGGTGTAGCCGGCACAGGGCCACCCGCTCTTGGATGCTGCTCTCTACGAGTGGGCTCACGCTTCGATGCGGGGGGGAGTCATCGCATTGATCCCGGTTGCCTCGCGGCCGATGATCAGCTTCTGGATCTGCGAGGTCCCCTCGTACAGCGTGGTCACGCGCGCGTCCCGAAGGTAGCGCTCGACCGGGTAGTCGTCCACATAGCCAGAGCCCCCGTGCACCTGGATCGCGAGGTTGGCGCACTCGACCGCCGACTCGGTCGCATAGAGCTTGGCGACCGATGTCTCGCTCGTGTTCGGCTTGCCCTGGTCCTTGAGGATTCCGGCCCGGCGCACCAGCAGGCGCCCCGCGTCCCTTCGCACCACCATCTCGGCGATCATCTCCTGGACCAGCTGGAAGCTCGCGATCGGGACCCCGAACTGCTCGCGCTGCTTGGCGTAGTCCACCGAGGCCTGGACGCAGCCCTCGCAGATCCCCACGCACCCGGCTGCCACCGAGTACCGACCCGAGTCGAGCGCCGTCATCGCGATCTTGAAGCCGTCGCCGACCTCCCCGAGCAGCGCCTCCTCTCCTACCTCGATCTGGTCCAGGGCGATCGAGGCGGTGTCCGAGGCGCGCAGCCCGAGCTTGCCGTGGATCTCCTGCGAGGAGAAGCCCTCGCTGGAGGTCGGGACGAGGAAGCAGGCGATCCCGCGGTGGCGCCTGTCCGGATCGGTCTGGGCGAAGATCATCGCCAGCTCGGCGTGGTTGCCCAGCGAGATCCACATCTTCTGGCCGTTGATCCGCCAGCGTCCGTTCTCGAACTGCGCTCGGGTGCGCATCGAGGATGGGTCCGAGCCCGCGTCCGGCTCTGAGAGGCCGAAGCATCCGAGCGCCTCTCCGGAGCATAGGCGCGGCAGCCAGCGGCGCTTCTGCTCCTCGGATCCCCAGCGCTCGATCGAGCCGCAGACGAGCGAGGTCTGGACCGAAACCACCGTGCGGGCAGAGGAGTCGCCGCGCCCCACTTCCTCCACGATCAAGCCGTAGCTGACGTAGTCGAGCCCGCGACCGCCGTATTCCTCAGCAACCGGCGCTCCCAGGTAGCCCATGTCGCCGAGCCGCTGGGCGAGCTCGCGGTCGAAGCGAGCGGCGCGGTCGTTCTCGCGCGCCCGGGGGACCACCTCGTTGTCGACGAAGTCGCGCGCCGTCTCCTGGATCAGGCGCTGCTCGTCGCTGAGATCGAGGTTCACGTCCCGAGCCCTAGGCGGTCGACTGCGTCGCTCGGAGCGCCTGTTCCAGCGCCTGCCTGAAGGCCTGCTCGGCGTCCAGCGTCTGGGGCCCCGGCGTCTCGAGCTTGCGATCATCGATTGCCGCCACCGGCTGCACCTCGCGCACGGTCGATGCGAGGAAGGCCTCGCGGGCACCGAGCAGGTCCTCGACCGCAAACTCGCCCTCCTCGACCTGGAGGGAGCGCACGATCTGCGCCCGGGTGATCGAATCGAGGATGCCGGCTGCAAGCGAGGGTGTTCGCAGGTCTCCCTCCAGCGAGACCCAGAAGATCGCCGAGGTGGGGGGCTCCAGCACGATGCCGTCGGGCCTCACCAGCACGGCCTCGTCGGCGCCGCGTCGCTGGGCGATCCGGGTCGCCTGCATGTTGGCCGCGTAGGAAAGCGATTTGACGCCCGTGAGGATGACGCTGGGCGAGTAGGTGACGGTGGCGAGGCGGATGCTGGCTCCCCGCTCCGGAAGCCGCTCGGTGAGCAGGATCCGGCGTCCGCCGCGGGTGACCACGATCCGCAGCTGTGCGTCGTCGGCGCCGAACTCCGCCAGCAGCGTCTCGAGCTCGCGTTCGATCAGTGACCGCTCCACGGGCAGCTCGATCGCCGCCGCCGAGCGCTCGAGGCGGTCGAGGTGCTCGCGCAGCGCGAAGGGGGCGCCTCCATACAGGCGGATCACCTCGAACACGCCGTCGCCGCGATACACCCCATCGTCCGGCAGCGGGATGGTCGCCTCGGTCGTCGCCGAGATCCGCCCGTCGACGCTCGCCAGCTCCTTCGCCGCCATGGACGCGAGGCTATCCGAGTGGAGGGTCAGGCGGCCTCGGGGTTCTCGACGATCGTCGCCACGCCCTGTCCGACGCCCACGCAAAGCGCCGCGATCCCATAGCGGGCGCCGCGGCGTCGCAGCTCCCAGATCAGCGTCGTCAGGATGCGGGCGCCGGAGCAGCCCAGCGGGTGGCCGAGAGCAATCGCCCCGCCGTTCACGTTCAGCCGCTCCTCCTGGATCCCGAGCTCGCCGATACAGGCGAGGACCTGAGCGGCGAAAGCCTCGTTGATCTCGATCAGCTCGATCTGGTCGAGTCCCAGACCGGCGGCGTCGAGCGCGCGCCGGATCGCTGGCACCGGCCCCATTCCCATGTAGGCGGGGTCGACGCCGGCGACCCCGATCGAGACGATCCGCGCCAGGGGATGGGCGCCGATCGACTCGGCCCGCTGATTCGAGGCGAGCACCAGGCAGGCGGCGCCGTCGTTGAGGGTCGAGGCGTTGCCGGCCGTCACCGTGCCGCCGTCGCGGAACGCCGGCCGCAGGCGCGCCAGCTTCTCGAGCGAGGTGTCTGGACGCGGCCCCTCGTCGGTCGAGACCACAACCGGGTCGCCGCCGTCTGCCGGCGGTGCGTCCACCGGCACGAGCTCGTCGGCGAAGCGCCCCTCCTCTTGCGCCACGACGGCGCGGGCGTGGCTCTGGAGCGCGAACCGGTCTTGCTCGTCGCGCGGGATCCCGTAACGCTCGGCGACGTTCTCGGCCGTCTCGCCCATCGATTCAGTCGAGTAGAGCTCGGCCATCCGCGGGTTGACCAGGCGCCACCCGAGCGCGGTGTCGTGCATCGTCTGTGGCCCGCGCGGCAGCCCGGCCTCCGGCTTCGGCACCACCCACGGGGCGCGGCTCATCGACTCCGCGCCGCCGGCCAGATACAGGTCCCCCTCGCCGAGGCGCAGGGCGCGCGAGGCCTGGTTGACGGCCTCGAGGCCCGAGGCGCAGAGCCGGTTCACGGTCACTCCCGGAACCTCCATCGGCAGGCCGGCCAGGAGCGCCGCCATCCGAGCGGCGTCTCGGTTGTCCTCGCCCGCCTGGTTGGCGGCGCCCAGGTAGACGTCGCAAATCGCCCCCGGGTCGATGCCGGTTCTCTCCACGGCCTGCGCGAGCACGTGCGCCGCCAGGTTGTCCGGCCGCACCCCGGCGAGCGCCCCGCCGTAACGGCCCATCGGCGTTCGAACGGCGTCGACGATCAAAGCGTCTATGGTTGAGGCGAGAGTCCCCATGGACTTCATTCTCCTAACCCTGGGCATGGTTGGCTTCATCGTCCTGGTGCTCGTCCTGCTGGCGCGCGCGTACCCGGGTAGCGGCGCCGATCTCGTCGACTGGCGGCCGACCCGTTCCTACGAGGACGAGGTGCGGTTGGAGACAGAGGACATCCAGCAGATGATCGAGGCGCAGAACGAGATGCGCCGGCGCCGCGGCGAGCGCGAGCTGACGCGGGCGGATGCCTCACGAATGGCGCGGGAGGACGAGGCGGTCCGGGAGCGCCAGCGGCGCATGCAGGACGACCGCCTCGCGGACCTCGAGGACGAGCTCGGTGCCTAGTGGACCTTCCCGCAACGTTTCACCGGAAATGACGGCCCCAGATCGCCGCCATGCTGTGTCCTCGGTCGCCCAAATAGCGCTGCTATTGGGGCTCCCTGCGTCCTTGCCTGGCGCCGCCTGGGTCTCGTCATTCCCTGGCGAACGTTACGAGAAGGCCCACTGGATGAAGCCCGCGGAATCCATCCACTAGCGGGGGCAGGGACCTGGCGCGGGCGCTCATCGTCGGCTGCGGATGCCGGGGCCAGGAGCTGGGCAAGCGCTTGGTCGCCGCCGGATGGCTGGCTCGCGGAACGACGCGCGACCCCGGAAATGCCGAGGAGATCCTGGCCGCCCGGCTCGAGGCCGTGGTTGCCGACCCGGATCGCGTCGCCTCGATCCTCGATCAGGTGGGCGACGTGGCGGTGGTCTTCTGGCTGCTCGGCTCGGCGCTCGGCGAACCGGACGCGGTCGCCGCCATCCACGGCCCGCGACTGGAGCGATTGATGGAGAAGCTCGTCGACACCCCGGTTCGCGGGTTCGTCTACGAGGGCGCAGGGCGGGTGCAGGATCACAACCTGGAGCGCGGCGCCGAGATCGTTCGCGAAGCGTCGGCGCGCTGGCGAATCCCGGTCGAGGTCGTCGTCGAGGACCCGAGCGACTGGGAGGCCTGGGTCGAGGCGATGCTCGCCGCCGCCGAGCGGCTGACGGGCGCAGCGAGGGGCTGAGGATCAGTCCAGCCGCTTCAGCAGCTCGCCCACGATCCGGCCCGTGGCGCCCCAGATCAGGTGCTCGCCCACGGTGTAGGTGGGGGTGCGGAAGGGGACGCCGCGGCGAACCAGGCGGCGCATCGCGAAGCCGGCGCGGAGCTCCTCGAGCCGGAAGAGGAGGATCGCCGCAACCTCGCTCGGGCTCGGCTGGAACGAGAGGCCCTCGGGGATCAGGCCCACGAACGGGTGGACCTTGTAGCCGGTGACGAAGGTGCCGACCGGGGGCAGGGCGCCAATCACCTCGACGTCGCCGGGGTCGAGCCCGATCTCCTCCTCGGACTCGCGCAGCGCGGTCGCGATCAGGTCCTCGGCCGGATCGTCCTGGCGACCGCCGGGAAAGGAGATCTCTCCGGGGTGGCGTCGCAGGTCCGCGCGTCGCTCCGTGAACACCAGGCCGGGTTGCTCCGGGTGTCCGAAGATCGGGATCAGGACCGCGGCGTCGGTTCCGCCCGGCGCCTTGATCGCGGCCGCCTCGACCGGATCAAGCAGGGCGCTGCGAAGGGCCTCGTCGCCCACGCCCTCAGTGCCCCACTAGATGATCACCTGCACGGTGCCGCCGTCGACGCTCCAGGCGGCGCCGGCGACGTACGAGGCGCGCTCCGAGCAGAGGAAGGCGATGGCGTCGGCGATCTCCGCGACCTCAGCGAGGCGGCCGATCGGGCGCTTGGCGCCGGCCGTCTCGAGCGCCTCCTCGCGCGTTCGATGGCCTCCGGCCTGTTTCGATTGGTCGAGCAGGCCGCCCTCGGCCATCCAGAGCTCCGACCTGGTCGGGCCCGGACAGACGGCGTTGACGAGCACCCCGTCGGCGGCGTAGCGGTCGGCGAACAGGCGGGAGAGCGAGAGCTCAGCGGCCTTGGCGACGGAGTACTCCGGCATCAGCGCGGAGGGCCGCTTGGCGGCCGTCGAGCTGACGTTGACGATTCTTCCCCAGCCGCGCTCGGCCATGGGTGGGGCCGCCGCCCGCATCGCGCGCATCGGCGCCATCACGTTCAGCTCCCAGGCCCCCTGCCAATCGTCGTCCGGCACCTCGTCGAGGGGGCGCCACCTGGCGGTGCCGGCGTTGTTGACCAGGATGTCGAGCCGGCCGAAGCTCGTCGTGGCGGCGGCAAGGATTCGCTCGCCGGCGTCCGGAGCGGTGACGTCAAGCGCCAGGTGCTCTGCCCTGCCACCGGCGCGCCCGCACTCCCGGGCGGCATCGGCGAGCAGGTCGGCGGAGCGGGCCACGAGCAGCACGCTGGCGCCCTCGGCGCAGAGCCGCCGGGCGACCTCGCGGCCGATCCCGCGGCTCGCGCCGGTGATCGCGCAGGCCTTGCCGTCGAGCCCGAGGTCCACGTCAGACCAGCTCGACCCGGTCCTCGATCGAGACCTCGGTCTCGTGGCTCAACGCCCTGTGGACCGGGCACTTTCCCGCAATCACCCTGAGGCGCTCGACCTGGTCGGAGGTCAGTCCCTTCGGTAGTCGCAGGATGACCACGAACGACCGCGGCACGGTCGAGGTGCCGTACTCCATCTCCACCACTGCCTCCACCTCACCCAGGTCCCAGCCCTTGCGCCCCGCGTACATCTCCACCGTGATTGCGGAGCAGGCGGCGAGCGCGCCGGCGAGGGTGCGGGTGGGGGAGGGGCCCTGGTTGGCGCCGCCGGACTCCTCCGGCTCGTCGATCACCAGGCGGTGTCCGCCCTGGATCTCGACGTCGTGGGTGTACCCCTGGCGGCGGCGAGCCGTCACCCTAACCATCGTTGGTCCCCTTGTCGCGGCCCTCGAACAGCTCCGGATCGCCGACGTCCGCGAAGCGGGCCATCGCGAAGGCGAGGTCGGAGGCGCGGTTCAGGAAACGAAGCACCGCTTCCGAGGCGAGCCCGTCGGTTTGCTTCAGGGCCACGGCGCGCCGTTCCGCGCGGCGGATCACGGTCCGGGCGACGTCGAGCTGGGCGGAGAGGGTGGTGCCGCCGGGGAGCACGAACTTCGGCGGCAGGTCGACCCGTTCCATGTAGCGGTCGATGATCGGCTCGAGCGCCTCGGCCATCGCATCCGTGACCCGACTGACCCCGTCCTCGAGGCGCCCGGCCGCCTCCGGCGCGGTTGCCAGCTCGGCGCCGGCCACGAACAGCTGTCTCTGAAGCCCCACCAGATCGGCGGCCAGCTCCGCGTCCTCGGGGCCGCAGAGTGAGCGGGCGGCGCCGAGAGCTGCGCCGGCCTCGTCGAGGGCGCCATAGGCCTCGGTGCGGGCGTTGGTCTTGGCGACCCTGCCGCCGTACCAGAGCGAGGTCGAGCCGTCGTCACCCTTGCGCGTGTAGATCTTCATCGGCTCAGTGGATTGAACACCACTCCCGTCAGGACCTTCGGAAAGAAGTAGGTGGACTTGGGCGGCATCGTCTCGCCGTGGGCGGCGATCTCGCGTACCTGCTCGACCGGCGTGGGGCGAAGCAGGAAGGCGGCTTGGTAGGGGCCCTCGTCGAGCTGGCCGAGGGCTTCGGCCACGTCCTTCGCGTAGCCGAGCCCGCGCTTGGCGGCGATCTCCTCGTCCGAGATGCCGAGGGTGCGCTTGAGGATCAGCTCCTCGAGGATCACGGCGTCGAGGCGGCGGTACGCCTCCGAGCGCCCGCCGAGCGCCTCGTCGATCGCCGCTGTGTCCTTGAGCCGGAGGCGGAGGCCGCGGTGGAGGCGGGCATCGATGTAGCCGAAGACGCCGGTGCCGTCGCTGCCGGCGGGATCGAGGTCGCTTTCGGGGACCTCCTCGATCTCGAAGTGGTCACGTATTCCCTGTGCCAGCCGCTCCTGGGCGCCCGGGTCGAGGTCGCGGAGCAGGCGGTGCGTGCCGAAGATGGTCAGGCCGGGGTCCTGGAGCGAGACCAGGCACATGAGCGTGTAGCGATGCGGCCCCTCTCCGCCGATCGCGTCCGCATACGTGCGGGCGGTCTCGTAGCGGTGATGCCCGTCCGCGATCAGCAGCTCGGCGTCGGCCAGCTCCGCGGCGAGCGCCTCGTGGACCGCGCGATCGGCGACCCGCCAGATGCGATGCACCGTGCCGTCGGGGTCGGTGACCTCGCCCCACGGCTCGGCACCCAGGTGGGGTTCGATCTGCCGCCAGGCGTCCCCGGGGTGAAGCGCGAAGATCGGCGACAGGTTGTGGCGGGTGGCCTCGGTGAGCCTCAGGCGGTCCTCCTTGGGGCCGGGCTGGGTGCGCTCGTGGGGGCGGACGAGCCCGGCGCCGTACTCGGTGACGCGCACCCGGGCGAGGAACCCGCGCCGCGTGCGCGGGCTGCCATCGGGCCCCCGGTAGTCCTGGGTCAGCGCCCAGATCGCCGGCTCGCGGTCGGCCGTGAGCACGCCCTGGAGCGTCCAGGCCTCCATCGTCTCGGCGGCGTGCTCGTATGGGTCGTAGCCGGCCGGCGCCTGCGGCAGGTCGATCTCGACCACGTTCAGCGGCGAACGGGCGAGGAGCTCAGCCCGCTGCCCTGGATCGACGACGTCATACGGCGGGGCGGTGACGTCGGCGAGCGCGGAGATCGCGCTCAGGTTGTAGTGCAGCGCCTCGAGTGGCCGGACCTCCGCCATCGCGGCGGAACCCTAGCTGCGGCCGAGGTCGTGCGATCTGGGGCTTCGATCGCCTCTGGCTGAGGTCGGGGCGGCCGGATTCGAACCGGCGATCTCGGCTCCCCAAAAGCCGCGCGATGACCAGGCTTCGCTACGCCCCGAGGATGGTCGAGTCTAGCCACTGGTCCTGCGTCCGATGGGGCGGGTGGTTGCCGCCAGCGGCGCTACGCTCCGCGCGGGCCCCCGTAGCTCAGTGGACAGAGCGGCTGCCTTCTAAGCAGCGGGCCGCAGGTTCGAATCCTGCCGGGGGCATTCCGAGGTTTCCCCTCCAGCGCGCGGTTCTGGCTGCGGCCGCGGCCGGCGCTGGCCGCGACGACCTGGCCCGGTAGTGGCCCGAGCTGTACGTGTACGGCCAGCGCCGGGCTATGAGTGCCGTTCTACCCCCGCAGCCCCGCGGCTTCGAGGGCTTGATTGCGGTCGAAGAAAACCCGGATGCGCTGAATCTTGCCGTCGGCGATGTCATAGACGTTCCCGGTGGTGTTTTCGATGGGGATGCCACTGGCTCGCCCGGTACCGGTCACGCGCATGAAGCCCAAGACTTGATCTGGGCCGACTGCCTCCAGACTCTCGATGACGATCTTGAAGTCGGGGCTTGCGTCGGCGATGTCGGTGAAGAACCGCCGGATCCCGTCGGGGCCGTCATACGCCCCACCGACGTCAGACACTGGGGTCACAAGCTGGACGTCTTCGGTGCACCAAGCAAGGTACCTGTCGATATCCCGTCGATTGATGGCCTCAACGGCCCGCTTGACCATCTCCACGTTCTCCTGCGACATCGCCCGCGCAGTATCTCGTCGATCGCCACTACATCGCGACTACATCGCCACTTCGACGACGCTCATCGACTTCGCCTTGCCTGTGCGGCTCAGCTGGCACGCCGTGGCCCCTATGGAGATAGACAAGAATCGGCTCCACGATGATCAAGTAGATGAGCCCGACCCACATCACTGCGCTGAGAACTCCACCAACAAGGTAGAGAGCAGTCATGGCAGATACTTTGCTACCCGGCTCGGACGGCTCAAGCTCGTCGGGCGGTCCGATTTCAGACCAGGTCTAGTTGACAGGTGCTGGCCCACTAGTGGCCCAAACGTCGCCGCGGTGATCGCGATCATCACGCGGGCGGGTTCGGCCGCACGACCCGGCCTGGAGCCGCCTACTCGCGCAGCCCGGCAGCTTCGAGGGCACGCTCGCGGTCCGTGAAGAGTTTGATGCGATAGGGAGTTCCGTCGCGCAACCAGGCGACGTGCGCGATGCGCTCCTCGACCTCGACCCCGCTCCCCTGGCCAGCAGCAACCGAGCGGACGAGGGCGACGACAGCGTCCCCGCCGTCGAGCAGCTCCTCCACCTCGACGCGAAACTCAGCCCAGACGTCGAATGACCGCTGCAAGAACGACCGGTATGCGTCACGGCCGCGGAGAACGCCTTCATCGGGCAAACGGTAGGAGACGTCGAGCTCGAGGTCCGGGTCCATCCCGGCGAGCATCCCGTCGATATCTCCAAGCTCGTACAGGTCGTACAGCCTTGCCGCGGCTTCGAGGTTCTCCTGTGACATGACCCGGGCAGTATTCCGCCTCGTCGTGCGTGGACGAGTGAATCCGGGGGTCGCGGGTCGAATCCTGCCGGCGGCGTTCCTGAGGCGCGCCGGCATTGATCGGCGGACTCCGCTCCAGGTACATTGAGTGGCGCGCGGTGAGCGTAGCTCAGCTGGTAGAGCTCCTGGTTGTGGTCCAGGTGGTCGCGGGTTCGAGTCCCGTCGCTCACCCCTCGCTGGAGCGGCAACGAGGATGGGTTCGTCAGCCCGCCTTTATGCGGACGATCCGGCCGCTTCCCGATGCGACCACGTAGTGGCCGGTCCGCCGCTGCACGGCAAGCACGATGTTGTCACTTCGATTTGTCTGGGCCCTCCGGATCACCAAGGGCGCGCCGCGGCGTCATCGCCGTCGCGGCGAGCTGGATCCGCGGGTGTCGTTTTCAGCTCAGTTCCGCGGGTGGGATGTGGTGGTTGCCCTTGAACAGGTCGCTCGGGTCGTATAGCGCCTTCACCTGGCGCAGGCGCGCCCAGGTACCCGTCGTCGAAGAAGCTGCTCGCGTCGGCCGGCTCCATGACGAAGTTCGGGTAGTCGCCCGTCCGGTAGGGGAGGACGGCTCGCTCCACCGACTCGAGGTACGTCCTCGCCGTTGCCGCCGAGGCCTCGTCCTCGACCACGCCGAGCGACAGCATGGCGAGCGAGCCCGGCAGGGTCGCCCGCGCCCCGGCCCCCGGCGACCGGCGCGCGAGGGCGCCGCCCATCTGGCGCAGCTCCACCATCGCCAGAGGCGATCCGGACCCTGGGCCGGCGGCGGAGACGAGCTCGTCGACGCCGGCGCTCGCAGATCGCTGAGCAGCGCGGTGGTGCTCACGAACGGCAGTGGTCGGGCGGGTCCATCGCCATGTCGCCGAGCGCCGCCGGCGGCACGATCGCGAAGGTGTCCATCGCCGGGCTCAGGTCCCGTACGGGCCGCAGCAGGGCACGCCCTTCGCCCTCGCTGCCGAGAAACGCGCCGAAGATGACGGTGAACGAGCCGCCGCGGACCGGCTCAGGCACGTCCGGCGCATCCGGGAACTGCAGGAGCTTCGCCCAGGTCATCAGCTCGTCAGGCAGCGTCGGAAGGAGCTCGGTCCAGAGGTGAAGGACCTCACCCGCTCGCTCGAAGGGGAAGAACATCACGCCGGCGTACAGGTTCTCGACCGGGTAGACCGCGAACTCGATCGCGGTGACGAGGCCGAAGTTCCCGTTGCCGCCGCGAAGCGCCCAGAAGAGCTCCGGCTCGTTCTCCGCGTCCACGCGCGCCACACGCCCGTCCGCCGTGACGAGCTCCAGCGCGGTGACGCTGTTCGTCTGGAGGCCGTATTTGCGGGCGAGCCAGCCCATGCCTCCGCCCAGCGAGTAGCCGGCGAGCCGACGTCAGGGGACGAGCCGTGCAGCGCGGCCAGCCCGAGCTCGGAGAGCTGCGGGACGACCCGCTCCCACTTGACGCCGGCTCCGACCCTCACGCGCCTCGCGCCGGGGTCGATGGAGACGTCCTGGAGCTTGCGGACGTCGACGAGGAGCGTCCTCGAGCGACCCGAGCGCGTCCGCGTTGTGGCCGGTGGCCTGCGGCGCGACTCGGAGCCCGTGGGCGCTGGCGTAATCGACGGCGGCGACCACGTCGCTCCCGTCGCGGGGGAGCGCGACGGCGGCGGGCTGCAGATCCATCGCCAGGTTGAAGACCTGGCGCGTGGCGTCCCAGTCGGGATCCGAGGGGGTCACGACGCGTCCGGTCATCTGTGCGGAAAGGTCGGTGAAGGGGGTGGCGGTCAGCATGTCTGGTCCTTTCGTTGAACGTGGTGTTCACTGAACGAGGGGCATGGTAACATGAATGAACACCATGTCAACCCAAACTAGGAAATACGAGCTGAAGGCCCGTGCGGAGAGCCAGCGCGAGACGCGCGAGCGGATCGCGAGGGCGCCGCGGAGCTGCAGGAGGAGAAGGGCGTCGCGCAGACCACCGTGGCCGAGATCGCCCGCCGGCCGGAGTCGCGCGCGTGACGGACAACAACCACTTCGCCGACCTGAGCGAGCTGTGCCCGCCTGCACCGCCCATTACGATGGCGCTGCACCCGCCGCCCGACCTCGGCAGCGCCGTCGCGCTTGACGACCCCGGCGAGCGCGTCCGCCCGCGCTCGCCCGGCTATACGGCTGGTACCGGGAGACCGAGCCGATGTTCGGCAAGCTCTTCAGCGACCGCGCCTCCGTGCCGGAGCTCGATCGGTTCTTGGAGCAGGACATCGATCGCATGCAGGCCGAGCTCGCCGACGGCCTGGCGGCCGCCTTCGGCGCCCGCGGCCGGCGAGCGGAGCGGACGGGTGCGCTGATCCGGCTCGCGCTCGACTTCTGGACCTGGCGCCGCCTGTCCCGCGAGGGCCTCGACGACGAAGGCGCCGCTGACCTGATGGCCGCCGCCATCGCGACCCACGGCGCGACCACGACAGCATTTCCGGATGGCAAGGCGACCAGCCCGGCCTGGACCGGGAGGCAGCTCGATCACTGCTTCGGCCGAAGCGCGATGCGTCGGGGACGCGGGTCCGGTGACAGGGCACTACTGTGGCAAGCAGTACCAGGACAGACCGGACCTCCGGACCCGCGGACTCTGAGATTCGACACTGCCGCCTCTCTAGTCGAAGAGGGCGACGAAGAACTCCTCGGGGTAGCTGAGGTTGCCATTGAAGAGGATGGCCGTGGCGCCGTTACACGCGACGGTTTCTCTCAGGAACACGTGCGGGACGGCGTCGGCCACCTGCGGCGTCACCTGCACATGCTTCGGGGTGAAGCCGATCCCGGAGATGCAGAAGGCGCCGTTGTTGACGCTGAGGTCTTCGTCGGCGACGCCGCGGGAATCTCGCTCCCGGACCTGGCCGGGCCCGAGCACGAGAGCGTAGGCGCGCGGGTCCGTGAGGCGGCGCTCCGCCCGCTTGGACAGATCAGAGAGCCCGATCTCGTCCTTCTTGACGTGCTTGGACCTGACGGCGTTGCGCTGCAGGTCGTTCTCGTCCACGGTGCCGGTGCCAGGGAGGCCGACCGCTCCCGCGGAAAGCGCCACGGTGAGCGCGACGACGGCTACCAGCAGTGCAGCCCAGCTGAGCTGGGTGCTGCTCGGCTTCAGCATCGGCCGAGTGTATTAGGGCTGTAGCGCAGCGCGGCTGCTGAGCCACCGGGCGAATCGCCTCCGGTCCGTCCATGCCGACTCACCCACCGCGCCGATTCTGCCGATGAAGGATCGGAATGGCGCCCGAGACTCGATCGAGCGCAGCACCGATGCTGCTCTTGGCCTCGTTGGCGGCCGCCGCCGCGTGCGCGCTCGCCTTCGCGGGGTTCATCGCCGCCGGGGAGCCGGCCGAGCGCAGCGATGCCGCATCGCTGTGGGTCTACCACGCAGCCCTGGCACTCGCGAGCCTCACCTGTTTCGTGCGCGCCGCCCTCATGCGCGACCAGCGGGTCGCCTGGATCGCGTTCGGCCTCGGGCTGCTGTTCTGGACTGCCGGCGACCTCTACTGGACGCTGGCTTACTTCGACGCTGACACGACTCCGTACCCGTCGGCCGCCGACGCCGGCTACCTCGCCGCCCTGCCGTGCTTCTACGTGGGGATCGCGCTCCTGATCAAGCGGCGAATCGGCCACTTCACCGCCGCCAGCTGGATCGACGGGGCGATCGGCGGGCTCGCCGCAGCGTCCCTCGCCACCGCCCTGCTTGCGCCGGCGCTGGTCGGACTGACGAATGGAGATCCGGCCGCGGTGTTGACGAACCTCGCATATCCGCTCGGCGACGTCCTGCTGATCGGCTTCATCATCGGCGCGCTCGTCGTCAGCGGGGTCCGGGGCGCCGGCGAGTTCGTCGCGATCAGTGCCGGGCTGATCGCCTGGACCCTCGCCGACGGGATCTACCTCTACCAGGAGGCGACCTCCACCTATAACGGCGGCTGGCTCGATGAACTGTGGCTGGTCGGAGGCCTGCTGATCGCGGGCGCGGCCGTGCTCTCCTTCACCCATCGGTCGCAGCGGCGGCGCGTCTACAGCTCGCCGATCGTCTTTCCCTCGATCTTCGCCACGATCGCGGTCGGGGTCCTGACCTGGGATCACTTCAGCCGGCTGCACGAGGTCTCGATCTGGCTCTCGGTCGCGACGCTCGGCGCGGTGATCGTCCGCATGGGGATCAGCTTCCGCGAGAACACCGGTCTGATGGCGGCGCTGCACGACGACGCGCTCACCGACTCGCTTACCGAGCTCGGCAATCGCCGCAGGCTGATCGACGACCTTGATTCGGCGCTCGACTCGGGGCCGGGTGCCCAGGACGGCCACGTCTTCGCTCTCTACGACCTCGACGGCTTCAAGTCCTACAACGACAGCTACGGCCACCCGGCGGGCGACAGCCTGCTCCGCCGGCTGGGAGCGAACCTGGCCGCGGCCGTCGAGCCCGGTGGCCGCGCCTACCGCCTGGGCGGCGACGAGTTCTGCATCCTCGCCGAGTCGCGGGGCCGGCGACTTGGGCCGATCGTCGAAGCCGGGCGGGCCGCTCTCACCGAACAGGGTGAGGGGTTTCGCATCAGCGCCTCGATGGGCGCTGTCCGGCTCTCAGCCGAGGCGACGGTAGCCAGCGAGGCCGTGCGGCTCGCCGACCGCCGCATGTACGCGGAGAAGAGCGTTCGCAGCGGCCGCCTCGAAAGCCGGACCCACGAATTGCTGGTCAGCATCCAGCGCGAACGCGAGCCGGAGCTGACCGACCAGCACGAGAACGTCTCGCGCCTGGCGGTCGCGGTCGGCCGTGAGCTGGGGCTCGACGCGGAGGAGATCGACGTCCTGCGGCGCGCCGCCGAGCTCCACGACATCGGCAGTATCGCGATCCCCGACGAGATCCTCCGCAAACCCGAACCGCTCGACGACGTCGAGTGGGAGCTGATGCGCAAGCACACGCTGGTCGGCGAGCGGATCATCGGCGCCTCCCCGTCGCTGGCCCCGGTCGCCTCGCGTCGTTCGCTCCTCGCACGAGCGCTGGGATGGCTACGGCTACCCGGACCGCTTGGCGGGCGAGGAGATCCCGCTCGGGGCCCGGATCATTCTCATCTGCGACGCCTTCGACGCGATGCGCAGGGAGCGTCCCTGGGCGGCCCCGCGTGATCAGCAAAGCGCCCTGGCCGAGATCCGAAACGGGGCCGGCACCCAATTCGACCCCCACCTGGTGGAAGTCTTCCTCGGCATCGTCGAGCGCGAGCGCACGACGCCGATCGGTGAGAGCGAGCAGGTGCAGGCGGCGGTTCGGGACAATCCCGCGAACGAGGACGCAGCGTCCGGCTTGACGACGACCCGCTGACCACCACCCGGCGCCGCGCTCGACCCCGGGTGGTAGCTTTCGGCTCCCATGGGGGCCGGAAGGAGGACTGCGGCGCTTGGCGCCGCGCTCGATCGCGCTCGCCTTGCCGTGCGCCGCCCTGGCGGCGTTTCCCGGCGCCGACCCGACCGAGAGCCCGCGGACCAACACCCCGAACGATCCCGGCTTCGATCGCTGCGAGGCCGACGACCCCGACACCGCCGCCCGCTGACTGCGACAGCTACTTCGAGGAGCAGTTCGGGTCGTTCGGCTTCCGGCCCGACTCGGCGCAGGAGGCGCCGGGCGTAAAGACCCAGTACGACAACTGCGCGCAGCTCGACCAGCAGGGCCGAGACGCCAATGTCGACGCCGGGGATCCCCAGTGCTCGCAGATCTCGGGGGTCCGGGCGGACACGGCCTGGAAGTACTCAACCGGCCTCCCGGCGGTGTCGATCGCGATCCTGGACACCGGGATCCGCTGGCAGAACACCGAGCTGGTGGACAAGGTCCGCCTCAACCAGGGAGAGCTGCCGCTGCCCAAGCACGCCAACGGCGTCGGACTGCGCGAGCTACAACTGCAACGGCGACGGCGCCTTCAGCGTCAGCGACTATGCCGACGACCCGCGCGTCTCGGACAGCGCGGGAGACGACACCTCGGACACCGGCGGCCCGAACGCGGACTCGTTCCTCGATCCCTCCGACCTGATCGCCACCTTCTCGAATGGAGCAGACGGCGACGCCAACGGCTACGTCGACGACATCGCCGGCTGGGACTTCTTCGACGACGACAACGACCCCTACGACGCGTCGAGCTGCTGCAGCGCCAACGGCCACGGGAGCGGGCGCGCCAAGGAGGCGCTGGCCCAGACCAACAACGGCGCCGGCGAGACGGGGTTGTGCCCGAAGTGCCAGCTCGATGCCGCTGCGGATCTGGGACACGTTCGTGCCGCCCACCGACAACTGGGCGCTTGCCCTCACCTACGCCGCCGACAACGGTGCCAGCGTGGCGGAGGGCGCGATCGGCGGGCTGACCAACACGCGGTTTGCGCGCAGCGCCGTGCGCTACGCGGACGGCAAGGGCATGGCGCTGATGCTCGTCTCGAGCGACATCAACAGCGCCAACCACAACTACCCCACCAACTACAACGAGCCCGTCTACGTCGCCGGCTCGTTCCCGGACACGGCGCCCAACAACACCTGCACCGGGCCCGGGCGGCTTGCCGGGGATCGGGGACGTGCTTCCAGATCCGCCGGAGGAATTCGAGGAGGGCTGCCAGCAGTTCCTCGAGAGCCTGGGCGGCATCGGCGTCACCCCGACCGCGCAGCCCTTCACCACGAGCTTCTTCCGCAACTCCAACCTGACCCAGTACGGAGGCAAGGCGGACATCGTCCTGATGGGCACGACGGGCTCCGAGAACACCGGCCAGGCGGCGGGGGTCGCCGGACTCCTGGAGTCCTACGCGCGTAGCACCTTCGCCGGCAGCCGGGCTCCCGGCGGGGCTGCGAGGCAACGAGACCCGGCAGCTCCTGACCATGACCGCCGAGGACGTTCTGCCCGGAAACACCGGTTCGATCGGCCTGCCGGACAAGGCGAACGGGGGCTGGGACTCGCACTTCGGCTACGGCAGGGTCGACATGGCCGCGGCGATGGCCAGGATCCACCTGAAGCCTGGCCAGCCGATCCCCGTCGGCTGGCCCTGCGGAACCCGGCGCACCTGCATCCCACCCGAGGCCCAGCTCGACGCGCCGGATTGGTTCTCGCCGATCGACGTCGGCCGAGTGCCCGCGTCGGGCCTCGAGATCCGAGGCCGCGCTGCCGCCCCGCACGAGGGAGACGTCGGAGCTTGGACGGTCCAGTACGCATGTGGCCAGGACGCCAGCGACTCGAGCTTCCAAAACGTCCCGGGGGCGAGCGGAACCGGACCCGTCAACGGGGTTCTGGGAACGCTTTCGAAGTCGCTGCTGACCAACCTCGCCGACCAGTGCAACGGCGAGGTGGTGAACGACGCCGGACGCCCCGCGGGCGCAGCCGCGGACGGCGCCTGGCCGGTCGACCCCTATCCGAACCCCGACCCCGAGCGCCACGCCTTCCAGATCCGGCTCACCGTGCGTGAGGCGGCTCACCCGGCCAACATCGGCCGCTATCGGAAGACGCTCTTCGCCTACCGCGACGACGGCAACCTCGCCGGCTGGCCGAAGCCGGTCGGGCCGGGGGAATCCGCCACCGGGCACGTAACGGGATCGGGCGGCGAGGCGTCTCCCCGCCTCTACGACGTCGACGGCGACAACAAGCTCGACGTCCTGCTGGCCACCTCGAGCGGCGAGCTCTACGCGCTCCAGTACAACGGCGCCCCGGTGGAGAGCTTCAACGGCGGCAACCCGGTGAAAACGGATCGGATGATGCCGTCCCGAAACCACCGCATTGACCCCTCGCTACCGATCCCGCGTGAATCACTTCGCGTTCCTGCGATCGGTGACATCAACAACGATCACGAGGCGGAGATCGTCGCCACCGCGGGAGAGCACGTCTACGCCTGGAACCTGGACGGCTCGCGCGTGGCGGGATTTCCCGTCCGCCTCAACCCGTCCTTCTCCGATCCCTGCAACCCGGGCGCTCCCCACCCGTGCTTCGACGCCTCCGACCGTCAGCTCACCGAACAGAACCACCTCAAGCGGGGCTTCATCGGCTCGCCGATGCTCGCCGATCTGAATGGCGACCGGCAACTCGACATCGTCGCGGCAGCGCTCGATCAGCACCTCTATGCCTGGGATGGCAGCGGCGACTCGCTGCCCGGGTTCCCGGTGAAGCTCTCGACCCCCGGTGCGGCCGGCGCGGAGATCGTCGCCTCGCCGGCGATCGCCGAGCTCGACGGGCAGCACCCGCGCGAGGTGATCGTCGCCACGAACGAGGTCGTGCCGGGCGACCCGCAGGCGCCGGGGAGCATCTTCGACATCTTCAACGCCTTCGTCGGCTCGGCCACCGGCTCGAACCCCGTGTACGCGGTGGACGGCGACGGGGATATCGTCAGCGGCTGGCCGGTCGACGTCGGGGTACTGGCCGGCGACCTGCTGCCGCTGGTCCTTCCAGGGAACGACGCAGCGGTCCTGGACGTGGACGGCGACGGCAACGACGAGGTCTCGGTGTCGGCGGCGACCTCCATCTCCGGCCAGGGGCCGAAGCTTGTCGACGGCGATGGCTCGACGATCCGCACCTTCGAAGGCCCGGCCGCGAATTGCCCCGATCAGGGCCCGGTGATCAACCTCGCCGACTACCCTCCGTGGGCGACCTCTCCGGCGACGGCACGCCGGACGTCCTCAAGGGTGGGCTGACCCTGAACGGCGTCGCGAACCTCCTCGCCGTGAACCAGAACCTCCCGTTCTGCCACGTGGAGCAGGCCTGGATCGCGGCGACCGGGGCCGCGCTCCCCGGCTATCCGCGCGCCACCGACGACTTCCAGCTCCTCTCGCAGGCCTCGATAGCCCGCGTGGCGGGGAGCGGGCCGACAGCGCCAGGCGCTCGTGGGCACCGGCATGTACCAGGTTCACGCCTACGGCCCCACCGGGTTGGAGGCGCCAGGCTGGCCGAAGTTCACGGGCGGGTGGATCCAGTCGACACCCGCGGTGGGCGACGCGAACGGCGACGGGAAGCTCGATGTCGCGGCGCTGACGCGCGAGGGCTGGTCGTTCCTGTGGAGGACGCGCCGTCCCGGCCTGCGGCGGCTCCAACAACGAGTGGTGGACCTTCCACCACGACGAGCGCAACACCGCCAACTACCGGCGTCGACGGGCGCCCACCGGGCTCTCCGAGGAGCCTCGTGGCCAGGCGCAACGCAAGCGGGTCGGTGGCCGTGAGCTGGAAGCAGCCGGGCGACGACTGGCTCTGCGGCGGCCACAGCGGCCGGGCCCTGCTACCAGGTGCTCGTCTCCAACCACCCGATCGAGCACCCAAACGGCGGCAGAGTGATCGCCACCACGACCGCCTCCGGCGCTGCCGGGCAGACGGTCTCGAGGACGTTCGGCCGCGCCCAGATCGGGTCGGCCCAGCACATTGCGGTGCTCTACCGTGACGACGCGGGCAACTGGGGGCTGTTGCGGAGCGCACCGATCACGGGCTGAGCCTCCCGGGGCCGCACGCTCCGGGCCTCACCTCTCGCAGTTGATCTTTTCGTCCTTGCCGGGGCCGCCGTCGCACTCGTCCCTGGCGGGGCCGCCGTTCAGCGTGTCGCGGCCGAAGGCGCCGATCAGCTTGTCCCTGCCACGACCTCCGCGGAGCTCGTCGCCGCCCGCCTTGCCGCAGATGACGTCATTGCCGCGGCGGCCATTGATGGAGTCGCTGCCCTTGTGGGCGACGATCACGTCCCTCCCCCGCGTGCCCGTGAGATCGTCCCTGCTGTCAGTGCCCGCGATCGTGGCCGGCTTGCCGTCACAGCGCGCCGGGTGCTTCGGCGCCCAGTCTGGATTGCCGTCGAAATGTTGGGCGACGTCGGGGGTCAGCAGGGTGGAGGTGCCGGTGTCATCGGAGTTCTTGACCTTCAGCGCGCCGCTGGTGAAGACGCCCTCCACGAAGGCGATCTGCTCGCCGTCCGGTGACCAGGCGCAGTTGTAGGCGCCCAGGGCGCTGTCGGAGATGTCGGTCTGCGGCCCCGAGCCGTCCGACGCCACCTTGTAGACGTCGGCGTTGGCGCTGCCGAAGGGGCCGCGGGTGAAGCAGAGCTCCTTGCCGTCCGGGGAGAGCGCCGGCTGGTACTCGGCTGCGGCGCTGAAGACCACGAACGACCCGACGGTCTGGCTGTTGTCGGAAGCTTCCATGAGGATGTCGTCGTCGGTGCTCGCGAGGCCCCGGCGCGAGTAGTAGATCGTCTTGCCGTCGGGCGACCAGACGGGTTTGCCCTCGATCTGGTTCGCCGAGTTGGTGAGGTTGATCGTGTTGCCGGTCTCGACGTTCGTGATCAGGATGTCCATCTGGCCGCTCCCGTCGGTCACCTCGCTCTCGTAGGCGATCCTGGTGCCCGCAGGGTTCCAAGACGGGCGGTCATCTTTGACATTGCTCGCGTGGGGTCCGATCCTCTGGTTGGCTGGGCCCGGATCCGACAGGTCGTCGAGGAAGACCTTCTCGTCGTTGGTGGTGTTCCACCGCGCGTAGGCGATCGTTTTCAGGTCGGGCGACCAGGCGGGATGGCGGTGCTGGCCGGGCTGGAAGCTCAGCTGCGTTGGGGAGGCGTCGCCTGGGCCGTCGAGGATGAAGACGTCGGCGCTGCTGTCGTCGCTGGCGGGCCCACCGCGACCGCTGACGAACGCGATCCTCCCGTTCTCCCCCGGGAACACGGCCAGCGCGGCAGCGGGCAGGGACAGGCAGGCGGCGACGCTCAGCAGGCCGATCCTCCACTTCGCTCCACGACTCACGGCGAACTCCTCTCCCCGCGGGATTGGAGGCGACGCTACCACTACGCAGCGGCGGCCGCGGACCTGGCAGCTCGGCTGGCAGGATGGATCGATGCGCCGCCTGCTGCTGCTCGGATCGACCGTCGTCTTCCTCGACGTCGTCTTCTACACGGCGATCACCCCCCTGCTGCCCGACTACGTCGACGACCTGGGGCTTTCCAAGGGGGCCGCCGGCGTGCTGTCCGCCGCCTATGCGGCCGGCACCCTGGTCGCGGCATTGCCGGCCGGGTTGATGGCGGCGCGGGTCGGCCCGCGGCGCACGCTGCTCTCCGGGCTGCTGCTGCTCGGCCTGGCGAGCCTCGTCTTCGGCTTCGGGGATCAGGTGGTGCTGCTCGATGCCGCCCGCTTCGTCCAGGGGGTGGCGGGCGCCCTCGCCTGGGCCGGCGCGCTGACCTGGCTGATCCTGGCCACCCCGGAGAGCCGGCGCGGCTCGATGATCGGAGACGTACTCGGGATCGCGATCGCGGGAGCGCTGCTCGGGCCTGCCGTCGGAGCGCTCGCCGCGGAGGTTGGCACCGAGCTCGTTTTCTCGTCGGTGCTGGTGCTGACCGTGGCACTGTCGCTCGCGACGCTGCGCATACCGGAGCCGCCACGCGGCGAGCAGCATCGCCTGCGCGAGGTGGGCGAGGCGATCGTCAGCCCCTCGGTGCTGCGCGCGACCTGGTACGTGGCGGCCCCTTCTGCGATGTTCGGGGTGATCGAAGTACTGATCCCGCTGCGGATCGACGGGTTCGGCGGCGGCGCCGGCCTGGTCGCCGCCGGCTTCATGGTGGGGGCCGGGCTCGAGGCGATGCTCGCGCCGCTGGTCGGTCGCCTCTCCGACCGCGTCGGCAGGCTTCTTCCCTACACGACAGGGATGCTGATCTGCGCCGCCGCGATCGCGCTCGTCCCCGCCGCCGGATCGCTCGGCGTGATCCTGGCCGTCCTGATCGCCAGCTCCCTGGGAGCGGGCCTCTGCTTCGCGCCCGCACTGGCGATGCTGAGCGATTCGGCCGAAGCCACCGGCCTGCACCAGGGGCTTGCCGCCGGGCTGATCAACGTGGCGTGGGCATCAGGACAGGTTCTCGGCGGCGCCGGCGGCGGGGCCGCGGCGAGTGGGGCCGGAGACGCGCTGCCCTGCCTGCTCGCAGCGGCGCTGCTGCTGGCCACGGTCGTGGCCGCTCGGCAGATGGGGACTACTGCTCCTGGAGCACGGACAGCACGTTCCCAGCCGGGTCCTTGAACCAGGCGATGTACGGCCCCTGGTCGCGCGAGATGCCCTTCTCGTCCTGCTCGAAGCCGTCGTATCGCTCGAAGCGCACGCCACGCGCGGCGAGCTCGTCGACCGCCTCGTCGATGTCGTCCACCGGGAAGTTCAGGATCGTGTATGTCGCCGGGACGAAGTCTGGCTTCTGGTAAACCAGCGTGCCCCGGCCACCGGCGAGGTCCAGCGAGATCACGCCGCCCTCCTCGGAGATCACTGACGTGTTGAGCCCGAGCGTCTGACCGTAGAACTCCCGTGCCTTCTCCAGGTCGTCCACGGCGAAGCCGCTGTATGCCCTGGTGTTCGCGAACATGACTAGCTCCTCTCTTCAGTACCGGGTCAGTCCAGCCGGTCGGGCAAACCGAAGCGCTCGAAGAAGTCGACGAATCTATCGGGGACGATGGGCTCCTCCGGCCAGCGCCGATAGGCATCGAGGTCTCGAGAGTCCGTCGCCCGGCAGATGAATGCGGTGACGTCGCTGATCAACCGATCGCGAAACGTGAGCACATTCAGCGCGAACGGGAGGTGGGTCCCCTCCGCCTCGTCCCAGCAGTAGAAGGCGAGCGTCGGCTGACCGCTGGCGGGGGCGTAGAGATGGCGCCAGCGCCAATCGCCGGAGAGCGGTCCGACGCCGAAGAACTCGGTCAGCTGCTCGTGACCCTTGTGCCAGCTGGGAGCCGGCGGCATCGAGAAGCAGGCGTCGTCGGTCAGCATCGAGACGACCGCGTCGATGTCGCCACGGTCCCAGGCGTCCACATAGCCCTGTACGACCTCGCGCACGCCTTCGTCGCCGAGCGAGCGCAGGGTCGCCTGCTGGCTGAGCTCGGGGGTGCGCTCGTCGACCGCCTTGCGGGCGCGCTGCAGCGCGCTGTTCACCGACGCGGTGCTCGTCTCGAGCGTCTTCGGCGACCTCCTTGGCGGAGAAGCCGAGCACCTCGCGCAGGATCAGGACCGCGCGCTGCGTGGCCGGCAGGTGCTGAAGCGCGGCGATGAAGGCGAGCTCCACCGCCTCCCGCTGCTCGTAGCGTGCCTCGGGGGCCGCATAGCCGTCCTCGAGGCCGAGCGCCTCGTCGGGGTAGGGCTCGACCCAGACCGACTCTGCGAGGGGTAGGTGGGGGCCGTCGTGGGGATCAATCGGCGGCCCGTAGTCGACCGGCAGCACGCGCTTAGGGCGCTTTGCGATCAGGTCGAGGCAGGTGTTCGTCGCGATCCTGTAGAGCCAGGAGCGCAGCGAGCTTCGACCCTCGAATCTCGAGAGGCCCCGCCAGGCGCGCAGCAGGGCTTCTTGGAGCGCGTCCTCGGCATCGTGCACCGAGCCCAGCATCCGGTAGCAGTGGGCGTGTAGCTCGCCGCGATGTGGCTCGACCAGGCGGCTGAAGGCATCCTCCTCGCCACCGCGTGCAGCCTCCAGCAGCTCTCGCTCCTGGACGGTCGGGTTTGTGGGTAGAGCGCTCATCTCGTAGCAGCCTAGTTGAGCCGCCTTCTGATGCTGTACCAGACGGGAGAAGGGGGCAAAGCTCCTGACTGGGCCGATGAGTTCCGGGACCTGCGGCGGTCACAGAGGGCAGGGCATGATCCGAACGCCTTCCAACCCCGTCGTCCACCTGGAGCTGCACACAGGCGATCTGCCCCAAGCTCAAGCGCTCTACGGACAGCTGTGCGGCTGGCGCGCGGAACGAGTCGACGCAGGCTGTGGCACCTACTGGGCGCTCGAGCTGGGCGGCGGAATCGGCGGCGGCATCGTCGAGTGTGAGACCGGGCGCCCGCTTTGGCTACCTTACGTCGAGGTCGCCGAGATCGGCGAGGCCACGGAGCGAGCGCGCGCGCTGGAGGCCAGGGTGCTGCTGGAGCCCCGCGAGGGCCCGGCGGGGTGGCGCAGCGTTATCGCGACGCCCGCCGGAGCCGAGATCGCCTTCTGGCAGCCAAAGGAGCATCACCGATGAGTTTGGGCGAGCGGCGTCGTCCTACTACAGCGCAAGACCGCAAACGGAGGCAAATGAGATGACGGAGCGAGAATCGACTGACAAGAGCCGCTGGCTCGCCCTCTACGTGCTCTGCGCGGGGATGCTGATGATCGTCCTCGACATCACCGTCGTCAACGTTGCCCTGCCCTCGATCCAGGACGACCTCGGCTTCTCGCAGTCGAGCCTCGCCTGGGTAGTGAACGCGTATCTGATCGCCTTCGGCGGCCTGCTCCTGCTCTCGGGGCGTTTCGGCGACATCCTGGGGCGGAAGAGCGTCTTCCTGGCCGGCCTCGGGGTCTTCACCTTGGCTTCGCTCCTGTGCGGGTTGGCGCAGAGCGAGGAGATGCTCGTCGCGGCCCGGTTCGCCCAGGGCGTCGGCGGGGCGATGACCTCCGCCGTGATCCTCGGCATGATCGTCACCATGTTCCCGGAGCCCCGGGAGCAGGCGAAGGCGATCGGCGTCTACGCCTTCGTCGCCTCCGGAGGCGGCTCGGTCGGGCTTTTGGCCGGCGGCCTGTTGACCGAGGCGATCAACTGGCACTGGATCTTCTTCGTCAACATCCCGATCGCGATCGCCACTGCAATCCTGGCCGTGCGGCTGCTGGACAGGGACAAGGGCATCGGCTTCGGCGAGGGGGCCGACGTCGCGGGCGCGGTCCTGATCACGAGCTCGCTGATGCTCGGCGTCTACACGATCGTCTCTCCGGCGGCCGAGCACGGCTGGGGCTCGGCCACGGCGCTTGGGTTCGGGGCCGCCTCGCTCCTGCTGCTCGCCGCCTTCATCGCGCGCGAGGCTCGGACGCGCAACCCGATCATGCCGCTGCGGATCTTCCGCTCGCGCAACGTCGCGGGAGCCAACCTGGTCCAGGCGCTCTCGGTCGCGGGGATGTTCGGGATGTTCTTCCTCGGATCCCTTTACCTACAGAGGGTGCTCGGCTACGACGCCCTGGAGATCGGCCTCGCGTTCCTGCCGGCGACCCTGGTGATGGGGACGCTGTCGATCCGCTACACGGAGCCGCTGATCATGCGCTTTGGCGCCAAGACGACGCTGATCCCCGGTATGGGTCTGATCGCTGTCGGGCTGATCCTGTTCACCCAGGCGCCGGTGGACGGCAGCTACGCGCAGCACGTGCTGCCGCCAATGATCCTCTTCGGCTTCGGCGCCGGCCTCTCCTTCCCGGCGCTTATGACGCTCGCGATGTCGGGCGCCACGTCCCAGGATGCCGGGTTGGCGTCCGGCCTCGTCAACACGTCGGCGCAGGTGGGCGGTGCGCTGGGACTGGCGGTCCTCGCGACCCTCTCCGCCACCCGGAGCGACAGCCTGATCGAGGGCGGGGAGGCCACCGCCTCCGCGTTGACCAGCGGATACCACCTTGCGTTCCTGATCGGGGCCGGCCTCGTGCTGGCGGCGATCGTCGTCGCGGTGACGGTGCTCCAGCCGGAAGAGCAGGCCGAGAAGCGGGTGGCCGCCGAGGCCGAGCCGGCTGGCGCGGAGGCGGCCTACTCCGAGGCCGCGTAGCTATCCGCGCCGGCTGGCGCTCGGCGCGCTCCGGGCGCGACTGCACGGATACTGAGGGGGTGCTCGACTCCGCCCGTGCGCATGAGGTGCTGCGGCGAGCCCGTTCGGTTCCCGCCGGCTTCGTCACCACCTACGGTGACCTGTGTCCCGGGGCTCCCCGCTTCGCTGGCGCGGTGATGGCGGCGTGCGAGGACCCCGACGTCCCCTGGCAGCGCGTCGTGCGCGCCGACGGGTCGCTGGCAAAGGGGGCGCGTCAGCGCCGGCTCCTCGAAGCCGAGGGAATCCCGTTCCGCGGCGATCGGGTCGACATGGAGCTTGCTTGGTTCGCGATCGACGACGCCGCCGGAGACTGATTGGCGGGCCGGCTTTAACGAAGTGTCCTCGGGTGAGACCTCGGAGCCGGCTGGCTCGATCAGATCGAGGAGGCGACGGAGATCATCGGGGCAGGGCTGCGCCTGCGCGCGGCCCCCGCGAACAGCGCCTGCCGAATCCGTCGGTGGTCCTCGGAGTCGAGCTCACCGTGCGCCCCGTGGGAGATCGCGTATGAGGTCACGACCCGGTGCTCCTCGGACACGGTCAAGGTTCCGTCGCTGAGCAGCTCGACCAGACAGCCCGCAACCCGCGGATCGAACTGCCTCTCCGCCTGCTCGAGCAGCTCCCGGGTGGCCTGGTCGAGGCTCAGCGCCTGGCGATAGGCGCGAGCGGTCGTCATCGCGTCCATGGCATCGGCGACACCGATGATCCGGCTCGGGAGCGGGATCTGCTCGCCGGCCAGGCCGTCCGGGTAGCCGTTGCCATCCCAGCGCTCGTGGTGGTGGCGGATCCAGGCGGCGATCTCGTCCATCCCGAGGGCGCGCAGCGTTCGCTCACCCTGCTCACTATGGCGCTGGACCAGCCTGAATTCGGCCTCGGTCAGAGGGACCGGCTTCAAGAGCACCCGGTCCGGAACGGCGACCTTGCCGACGTCGTGCAAGGTGCCGGCGATTGCGATCTGCTCGATCTGATCGATCGGTAGCCCGATGCGCACGGCCAGCGCCGTCGCGTACAGGGCAACGCGCTCGGAGTGGTTGCGCGTATAGCGGTCCTTGGCGTCGACGGCCAGCGCCAGGGCATGAATCGTGCGCATCGCGTCTGCGTCCCAGTTCACCGTTGCCGTCATTTCGAGCCCTCTCAGCGTTTCTCCTTCCGATCCCGGCGAGGGTAGTAACCGCGCTACCTCAAAGCAAGTAGGAACCGTTAGCCTGATCCGGGTGAGCCTCAGGGCAGGGCGCTACACGTTCTCGCACGTCACCTACGACCCGCCCAGCGACGTGCTCTACGCCGCGATCGGCTCTCCCCGGCCGGGCACCCGCGAGCAGACGCCCGAGTCCCACTACCTGCGCTTCGATGGCGGGGGCCGGTTCTCCGGGATCATCTTGATGAGCCCGCGCCAGCAGCTCGAGCGCGAGGGCGGCGTCTACGTCAGCCTTCCCGAGGGAGACCGAGTCCGGGTCCAGGGGATCGAGGCGTTCGTCGCCCAAGCGCAAGAGGACTAGGTCCCGGCGAGACCCTCTCACGTTTCCCGTGCTCCATCCGTTTCTGTAGTTGGATGAGCGTCATGGCCCACGCATTGCCGCCGTTCCAGGCCTTCCTCGACGAGCACCTGGAGCCCGTCGGAGCCTTCCTTCGCGGGATGGTGGGCCCCACCGATGCCGAGGACTGCCTACAGGAGACCTTCCTCGCGGCACTGCGGGCCTATCCTCGCGCCGAGCCGCGAAACCTGCGAGCCTGGATCCTGACCATCGCGCGTCGCAAGGCGATCGACCACCATCGCGCCCGGGCCGGCCGCGCGAAGCCCGTCGCCGAGCCCCAGGACCTGATCGACGGCCAGGCCGGCCGGGTGCGGACGGGCTCCGCGGACGGGGCGCTGGGGATGAGCCCCCGGCACAGCGAGATCTGGGCCGCGGTGGCGGAGCTTCCCCCGAGTCAGCGGGCCGCGGTCGTGCTGCGGTTCGCCGTCGATCTCCGCTACCGCGACGTCGGCGCGGCCCTTGGGACGTCGGAGGAGGCGGCACGCCAGAGCGTCCACGAAGCGCTGAAGAAGCTGCGGGCGAGCGCGGAACAACTGAAGGAGATGGCGAGATGAGCGAGTTCGTCGACCGGCTGGCCACCCGGGCCAACGAGGAGGGCCTCGTGGACATCGCCTATGCGACCGTGGAGATGCCGCTCGGCACCGGCCTGGTGGCGGCAACGCCCAGGGGACTGGTGCGCCTGGCGCTTCCCAACGAGCGGATCGAGGAGGTGCTCGCCGGCCTGGCCGAGGACGTCTCGCCGCGGGTGCTCGAGTTCCCCGCCCGCCTGGACGAGGCACGCCGCGAGCTGGACGAATACTTCGAGGGAAGGCGGGACCGCTTCGAGCTGCCGCTCGACTGGCGGCTCAGCCATCCGGGGTTCTATCGGCGGGTGCTCCGAGCCACCGCGCGGGTGCCCTTCGGTGAGGTGATCACCTACGGCGAAGCCGCCCAACGGGCCGGCAACCCGCGGGCCTTCCGGGCGGCGGGCACTGCGCTGGGGTCGAACCCGATCCCGATCGTCGTTCCATGTCACCGGGTGATTCGCGCCGGCGGCCAGATCGGCAACTACGGAGGCGGCCCGGAGATGAAGCGGTTCCTGCTCCGGCTGGAGGGTGCCGTGTAAGCTGCGACCATGGTCGCAGTCATCATCATCGTCGCCGTCGTTGTCGTGCTGGTCCTGATCTTGATCGGGATCAACAACTCGATGATCGGGGCGCGCAACCGCGTCGACGAGGCCTGGTCGGGCATCGACGTGCAGCTGAAGCGTCGCCACGACCTGGTGCCCAACCTGGTCGAGACCGTGAAGGGCTACGCGACCCACGAGCGCGAGACCTTTCAGAAGGTGACCGAGGCGCGGGCGGAGGCGATGAAGGCGCAGGGCCCGGCCCAGGCGGGTGCGGCAGAGGGCCGGCTGAGCGCCATGCTCGGCGACCTGCGCGCAATCTCGGAGAACTACCCGGAGCTGCGCGCCACGGAGAACTTCCAGCAGCTCTCCCGCGAGCTGACCGAGCTCGAGGACGAGATCCAGGCCGCGCGCCGGATCTACAACTCGAACGTTCAGAGCTACAACACGAAGATCCAGGTGTTCCCGAACTCGATCGTCGCCTCGACGCGGAACTTCGAGGAGCGGGAGTTCTTCGAGATCACGGACGCCGCCGACCGCGAGCCGACGCAGGTCAGTTTCAGCTAGCCAGGGCTCGTCGCCCCCCGGCCACGATCTAGCTCGGCCACGATCTAGCTAGCAGGGCGTCTTGATCGACGCCCGCGACCTGACGACCGCGAAGGCCGTGCCGGGGACGGTCTTGAGGCGGTTCAGGTCGCCGTCCTTCCAGCGTTTCGAGCGCGCGCCGGTGATGAACCAGTTGGAGCCCGTGCCGCCGTTGTCGGCGTTGATGATCCCGTAGTGGTAGAGGGCCTTGAAGATGACCCGCGACTGGCTCCCGCCGGGAAACCGGTGCAGGTTGGCTCGGAAGTAGGCCTGGCGGAGCCGCAGGCGCAGGCCCATCGGCGGCAGGTCGCCGTCGCACCGGTCCGAGGCGTAGTGGGTGGCGGGATGGATGTACGCGCGACGCGTCTCGGCGAAGGTGGCCCGGATCGCGTGGCGGACGTGGCCGCGGTGGACCTCGCCCCAGCGCACCAGCCCGGGAAGTATCGGCAGGCCGGCCGCATCGGCCGAGGTCCAGCCGTCATCTCGCAGCCTGGTCGAGCGTAGGTCAAAGCGGGCGGTCGAGCCCGCTTTCCACCGATGCCCGCGGCCGCCGACATAGTGCGCGGCGAACATCTCGAACAGGTCGCAGCGGTGGCGCTGGAGGACGAGTACGTGGCGGTCGGAGCCGTGCTCGATCGGCGCCCGAGGCGGGATCGGAGCCCGCCCGAAGTCGCTCTGATCGGGATAGCCGGTCACCTTCACCCGCACCCGGCGTTGATCTCGGCCGACCGTGGCGTAGGGGATCCCGTAGGCGCCGTTGCCGCCGAAATCGGCATGCACGACCTGGTTGCCGCCGAGGTCGGTGATCCGATCGATGTATCCGTTCGAGCTCGGATCGATCGGAGCCCTGGAGACGTCCTGGTTCCAGGCCGTCTGGTTCGCCGCCGAGCGCGCGGTGGCGGGCCCTTTGAAGGCGGGAAATACCCGGCAGCCGCCGACCTTCGGCGGCTTCGCGGCCTGCGCCGGCGCCGTTCCGAGCCCCACAAGCGCGACGCTCGCCGCCCCGATCCACAAGCGCCGCATCTGCCGACGAGCCCTCACGCTCCGATTATCGGCTCGGAGGCGACGAAACCGCAGTCGGATCGAATGGGAGGAACGGCGGGGTGAGTGGTGAATCCGGCAACCGACACGGATCCGCCCTCACCACCGCCGCCCTCACGGCCAGCGCCATGATCGTCGATTGCGCCTACTACAAGGACCGCCAGCGCCAGGACGCGGGACAGATCGACCTGGACCGGGCCGTGGAGTGCGTGAAGAGCGGCGAGGGCTTCGTCTGGCTGGGGATGCTCGAGCCGACCGAGGACGAGCTGGCCGCGGCTGGCCGAGCCTTCGACCTACCCAAGCTGGCCGTGGAGGACACCGTCCATGCGCATCAGCGTCCGAAGCTCGAGCAGTACGAGGGCCACTTCTTCATCGTCCTGAAGACCGCCCGCTACGACGAGGCCGAGGAGCGGGTCCACTTCGGCGAGATCCACATCTTCCTCGGACGCGGCTACGCGATCACGGTCCGTCACGGCGAAGCGAGCAACCTGCAGCCCGCCCGCCAGCGACTCGAGGGACAGTACGCGGAGCTCCTCGACTCGGGCCCCGCCGCGGTCGCCTGGGCGGTGCTCGACCAGGTGGTCGACGACTACGAGCCCGTCACCGCCGGGATCGATGACGACATCGAGGAGGTGGAGGACGACGTGTTCAGCAGCAAGGGCGACTCGAGCCAGCGCATCTACTTCCTGAAGCGCGAGGTGATCGAGTTCCACCGCTCCGTCTTCCCCCTGCTCGCGCCGCTGGAGGCACTCGAGCACGGCGCCTACCCATTGATGCCGGACGGGCTTCGCCGCTACTTCCGCGACGTGGCCGACCATTCCCGGCGGGTCGACGAGCAGATCCACTCGCAGCGAGAGCTGCTGACCAGCATCCTCGAGGCCAACCTGTCGCTGATCGGCGTGCAGCAGAACAAGGCGGTGCAGGCGATCTCGGCCTGGGCGGCCATCATCGCCGTTCCGACCTTCCTCGCCAGCATCTGGGGGATGAACTTCGAGCACATGCCCGAGCTTCGGCTGGTGGTCGGATACCCCCTGGCGCTGCTCATGATGCTCGCCTCGACGCTGCTGCTCCACCGCTTCTTCAGGCGGATCGGGTGGCTCTAACCTAACTGCGTGCAACTTCCGGTTGCCCACGTGGCGGGAGCGTTCGAGCCGCTACAGGTCGTTCCCGTGCTGGCGGTGGCGGCGCTCTATGCGGTCCGCGTTCGCTCGCTGGCGCTGGATGGCCGGCCGGTCCCGGGGTGGCGCCAGATCAGCTTCGCCTCGGGGATGCTGCTGATCCTCGTCGCTCTGGTCTCGCCGCTGGCGGCGCTCGACTACGAGCTGGTGTGGGTCCACATGGCGCAGCACCTCCTGCTCGCCGACCTCGGCGCGCTCGGAATCGTGCTCGGGCTCACCGGGCCGCTGCTGCAGCCGCTGCTCGCCACCCGGGGCCTCGGCTGGCTACGCGCGCTATGCCATCCGGCCGTCGCGCTGCCGCTCTGGCTCGCCGACCTCTATCTGTGGCACGTTCCCGGCCTCTACCAGGCGGCGATCTCGAGCGAGGCGGTACACGTCGTCGAGCACGCCTGCTTCCTGGCCTTCGGGATCGCCATGTGGATGGCCCTGCTGGGCCCGCTGCCGAAGCCCCGCTGGTTCGGGAACGGCGCCCGCTTGATCTACGTGATCGTGGTCCGATTCGGTGGCGCCGCGCTCGCCAACGTGTTGCTGTGGGCTGGGTCGCCGCTTTATCCCGACTACGCCGCCGGCGAGGCGGTCCACGGGATCACGCCACTGGCGGACCAGGGTGCGGCCGGCGTCGTGATGATGGTCGAGCAGGGTTTCGTAACCATGGGCCTGTTCGCCTGGCTCTTCTTCCGCGCCGCGCGGCAGAGCGATGAGCGCCAGGCGCTCCTCGACCTGGCCGCGGAGCGCGGCGTGCCGCTCGACGAGGCCCGCGCGGCCCGGGCGGTGGCGGCCGGTCAGGGCGAGCGGCTTCGAGAGCGGATCGCCGGCGGGGCGATCCCCACCGACCACTAGTGGTCACGTCCGCAAATACGCCCGTGTTTGGATCGGCTGCAAATCTTTGCCTGGCTTCGTCCTCGGTCGGCCGAATAGCACTCACTATTCGCCCTCCCTGCGTCCTTGCCATGCTTGATTTTCGCTCGCCCAAACACGACCGTACTCACGGACGCGACCACTGAGTAGGGTGCGGAGGTTGGCCGCTCGGGATCGCTTCCTCGCCTGGCTTGTCACGGGACCGGTCGGTCGCGTCGTTGCCTTCTTCCTCGACTTCGGCGTCGCCGTGGCGCACGGGGCGACCAATAGGCTCAAGCGGCGATGAGGACCTCCGTTACCGAGCTGGGCGACTCGCGCGTTCGCGTCGAGGTGGGGATCGAGGCCGATGCCGTCGAGGATCGGCTCGAGCGCGCTGCGCACGAGCTCGCTCGGGACATGCGCATGCCGGGCTTCCGCAAGGGCAAGGTCCCGGCACGGCTCGTGATCCAGCGCGTGGGCCGCGACGCCGTCCTCGAGCAGGCGCTCCGCGACTCGCTCCCAGAGTGGTACGAGCGGGCGCTGTTGGACACCGGCATCACCCCCGTCGGTGATCCGGAGCTGAATGTTGCCTCGCTTCCGAGTGCTGGCGAGGAGCTCTCCTTCTCGATCGAGGTGGCGGTGCGGCCGGGGGCGAAGCTCGGCGAGTACAGGGGCCTGGAGGTGGGCAGGGCGGAGCCGGAGGTCCCCGCCGAGGCAGTGCAGGCCGAGCTCGATCGGCTGCGAGAAGGGTTCGCGAGCCTCGACCCCGTCGATCGCCCCGCCGCCACGGGCGACCTGGTCGTGATCGACTACTCCGGGACCATCGACGGCGAGCCGTTCGAGGGCTCGGAGGCCACGGACCTGATGGTCGAGCTTGGGGCGGAGAGCCTGCTGCCCGAGTTCGACCGCGCCCTTACCGGCGCGGCGGCGGGAGACCAGGCGACCGTCGAGGTCCGGTTCGCCGACGATCACCGGCCCGAGAGCCTGGCGGGCAAGGAGGCGAGCTTCACGGTCACGGTCAAGGAGGTCCGCGAGAAGAAGCTGCCGGAGCTCGATGACGAGTTCGCCGCCGAGGCGTCGGAGTTCGAGACCCTCGATGAGCTTCGCGACGAGCTCCAGCGGCGGATCGCCGCGGCGCTCGAGAGCCGGGTCGAGGCGGAGTTCCGCGAGGCCGCCGTTGACGCGGCCGCCGACGCGGCGCAGATCGAGCTGCCCAAGGAGCTGATCCACGCGCGCGCCCACGAGATGTGGGAGCGGCTCGAGCGCTCCCTGGCCTCGCGGGGCGCGAGCACCGAGACCTTCCTTCAGATGCAGGGCAAAACGCGCGAGCAGGCGGTCACCGACCTGGAGTCCGACGCTGAGCGGGCGCTGCGCCGCGAGGCGACCCTGGCGGCGGTCGCCGAGTCCGAGGAGATCGAGGTCTCGGACGAGGAGTTGCTGGAGGCGCTCCAGCCGGGGGAGGAAACGGAGACCCCGGAGCAGCTGCTGGAACGGCTTCGCGCCAATGGCCGCGACGGCCTGCTTCGGGAAGAGCTTCGGCTGCGCAAGGCGGCTGACTTGATCGCCGGGTCGGCGAGGCCGATCCCGCAGGGGCAGGCCGCGGCCCGCGAGAAGCTCTGGACGCCCGAGAAGGAGAAGGCCGAGGGGGGCGAAGCCGGCCTCTGGACCCCGGGCGACGATCGGTAGCCCCAGACTCGTGCGTGACGCGATTCCAGCAAGCGGGCGCGCCCGCTTTTATAGACTGATCGCGCGATGAGCCCCCTCGTCCCCATGGTCGTCGAGCAGACCTCGCGCGGTGAGCGCGCCTTCGACATCTACTCGCGGCTGCTCAATGAGCGGATCGTCTTCCTGGGCACGCCCGTCACCGAGGACATCGCCAACCTCGTCGTCGCCCAGCTCATCCACCTCGAGTCCGAGGACCCCGACAAGGACATCTCGATGTACATCAACTCGCCGGGCGGGTCGGTGTACGCGGGCCTCGCGATCTACGACACGGTTCAGTACATAAAGCCCGACGTGCAGACGATCTGCTGCGGGGTGGCGATGAGCATGGGGGCGCTGCTGCTCGCCGGTGGCGCGAGTGGCAAGCGGATGGCGCTGCCGAACTCGAAGATCCTCATCCACCAGGTCTCGGGTGGCTTCCAGGGCCCGGCAGCCGACATCGAGATTCACGCGAAGGAGATCATCGAGGTCCGCGGGCGCCTCGACGAGATCATCGCCAAGCACACCGAGCACCCGGTCGAGAAGGTCGCCAAGGACACCGAGCGCGACTACTTCATGAGCGCCCAGGAGGCCAAGGAGTACAACATCGTCGACCGGGTGATCGAGCACCACTGACGGGCGGAGCTCGGTAAGTCATCACGGGTGCCGGTGGGCGGAGCAGTTCGCCCTTGCCGGTGGACGGTTGGCGATCCCCTCCGTGCCGGGGTCAGGCGCCGTGCTTCGCGCGCCAGTGGGTCCTGCCCGTATCGCAGTTGGTCGCCCCGGTGCCGAAGTCGCCCGTGACGCGCAGGGTGCCCCGGGCCTTCTGGCCAAGATCCTTGAACCTGCCGCGGATGCGCATGCGCTTATGGCCGTTCCGGGAGGTGAAGTCGCCGTGGAACCTGTGCTCGTCGTTCACCTTCATCGGGGGTGGGGGAGAGCCGGCGTTGCCCACCGTCGAGGCGCCGTTGTCGCATCTCATCGGGACACGGCCGAAGACGAACCTCTTCACCTTGATCGTCTGGTCGCCGCGGACCTTGGTTACGAACCGGAGGTGGCCGCCCTCTTTGACCGTGCCGTGGTAATGGCGAATGTTGGCGACGGCAATGGCCGCAAACGCGAGTGCGACGATCAGGCCTGCACCGATGACTATGCGCTTCAAGGGTCCTCCCTCGGCTTCGGCCCGAGCCTGCCCCGAACCTCCTGGCCCCACCCTATGCGACGCGCGCTCGGCGTGTCAATGAACCCTCGCCCCGGCGGCCCCACCCGCCGAAACTGCAACTCCGCCCGCGCTTGCAGGGACACAGGCCCCCACCGAGTAAGAACCAGGGGTCGAGGCCGGGGCCGTCCGTGTCGTAACCTGCTGCTGACGGGCCCGGCGTAGTCGTTGAAGGGAGACCAGCGGTGGCACGCCCAACCGACTCCAACGAACAGCTTCTCTGCAGCTTCTGCGGGAAGTCCCAGCGCCAGGTCAAGAAACTGATCGCCGGGCCCGGCGTTTACATCTGCGACGAGTGCATCGATCTCTGCAACGAGATCATCGACGAGGAGCTCGCCTCGCCTCCCAGCTTCGAGCTCGAGAGCCTGCCGAAGCCGAAGGAGATCCACGCCGTCCTCAATGAGTACGTGGTCGGCCAGGAGAACGCCAAGCGGGCGCTCTCGGTCGCCGTCTACAACCACTACAAGCGCGTCCAGATGGCGCAGAACGGCGACGAGGAAGTCGAGCTGCAGAAGTCCAACATCCTCCTGCTGGGGCCGACCGGCTGCGGCAAGACCCTGCTCGCTCAAACCCTTGCCCGGATCCTCAACGTCCCCTTCGCGATCGCCGACGCCACCGCCCTGACCGAGGCCGGCTACGTCGGCGAAGACGTCGAGAACATCCTCCTGAAGCTGATCCAGGCCGCCGACTTCGACGTCAAGAAGGCTGAGACGGGAATCATCTACATCGACGAGGTGGACAAGATCGCCCGCAAGGCGGACAACCCGTCGATCACCCGTGACGTCTCCGGCGAAGGCGTGCAGCAGGCGCTGCTGAAGATCCTCGAGGGAACCACCGCCTCGGTGCCGCCCCAGGGCGGACGCAAGCACCCCCACCAGGAGTTCCTGACCATCGATACAACCAATGTCCTGTTCATCTGTGGCGGCTCCTTCGCCAACCTCGACAAGCTGATCGAGCGGCGCATCGGGCACAAGGGCGTCGGCTTCGGCGCCTCGATTCGCTCCCGCGACCAAAAGGACACCGGGGCGCTGTTCGAGCAGGTCCTGCCCGAGGACCTGATGGAGTACGGCCTGATCCCCGAGTTCATCGGCCGTCTGCCGGTGGTCGCGGCGATCCACCAGCTGTCTCGCGACGACCTGATCACGATTCTCACCGAGCCGCGCAACGCGCTCACCAAGCAATTCGAGCGCTTCTTCGAGTTCGACGAGATCGAGCTCGTGTTCGCGTCGGACTCGCTCGGCGCGATCTCCGACAAGGCGCTGGAGCGCGAGGTCGGCGCACGCGGCCTGCGCTCGATCCTCGAGGAGACTCTGCTCGACGTGCAGTTCGAGCTCCCCTCGCGCCGCGACGTGCGTAAGTGCGTGGTCACCAAGGACACGATCCAGCGGGGGCTGAAGCCCACACTGGTTACCGAGGCCACCCCGGACGAGCCCGTCGAGGTGGACGAGCTGGACGAGCTGAAGGAAGAGTCGGCCTGAACAGCCCGGGTTATGGGCCTTCCCAAGCGGTTCCTGAACAATCGGCCTGACTAAGAGCCGGTCCGAAAACCCCGCGCACGCCCGTTTGGGGACAAACTCTAAGATCGGCGCCCCGATGGACGCGGAGCGCCGCGCAAGGCTCGAGGCAACCACTCGCTACGACCCCTCGGAGGTCGAGGGGCGGATCCTCGAGCGCTGGCTCGAGGGGGGCTACTTCCATCCGCCCGCCGAGGGGGCTCCCGCCGACAACTTCTCGGTCGCGATCCCGCCGCCGAACGTGACCAGCGTCCTCCACATGGGCCATGCCCTCAACGGCACGATCCAGGACGCGCTGATCCGGCTCAACCGGATGCGAGGCCGAAACACTCTCTGGGTGCTGGGCACCGACCACGCCAGCATCGCGGTCCACGCCCTGCTGGAGAGGGAGCTGCGTGCGGAGGGAACTTCCCGATACGAGCTCGGTCGCGAGGCCTTCCTCGAGCGAGCCTGGGCGTGGAAGGAGAAGTACGGCTCCCAGATCGTCGAGCAGCTGAAGCGGCTTGGCGCCTCCTGCGATTACGAGCGAGAGCGCTTCACCCTCGACGAGGGCTATGTGCGCGCCGTCCACCGCGTCTTCGTCCGCCTCTACGAGAAGGGCTACATCTACCGAGACAACTACATGGTCAACTGGGACGTCGGCTCGCGCTCGGTGATCTCCGACCTCGAGGTCGAGAATCGAGAAGTAACCGACACGCTCTACTCGGTCGCCTATCCGATCGAGGGCTCCGACGAGGTGCTCACGGTGGCGACCGTTCGGCCGGAGACGATGCTGGCCGACACCGCGGTTGCCGTTAACCCGACCGACGAGCGCTACAAGGCGCTGATCGGCCGGCATTGTGTCCTGCCGCTGGTCGGCCGCCGCCTGCCGGTGATCGCCGACGAGCACGTGGATCCCGAGTTCGGGACCGGAGCGCTGAAGATCACCCCGGGCCACGACCCGAACGATTTCGAGATCGGGCGGGCACACGGCCTCGATGAGGTCGTCGTGATCGGGGAGGACGGCAGAATGAAGGCGGAGGCGGGGGAGAGGTTCAGCGGGCTCACCGTGGCCGAGGCGCACGAGGCCGTGATCACGGCGCTTCGCGAGGAGGGCCGGATCCGAGCCGAGGAGCCCTACACCCACTCGGTCCCCTTCTCGCACCGCTCCGGGGAGCGGATCGAACCGCTGATCTCGCTGCAGTGGTTCTGCCGCATGGACGAGCTCGCGGCGCCGGCGATCGAGGTCGTCGAGCGCGACCGGGTGCGGATCACCCCCGAGCAACACAAGCGCGTCTATCTGGAGTGGATGCGGAACATCCGCCCCTGGTGCATCTCCCGCCAGCTTTGGTGGGGGCACCGGCTGCCGGTCTGGTACTGCGATGCCTGCGAGGAGACCTATGTCGCAGAGTCGGCGCCGGAGCGTTGCGGCGCCTGCGGCGGCGAGCTGCGCCAGGACGACGAGGTGCTCGACACCTGGTTCAGCTCCGCGCTGTGGCCGTTCGCGACCCTCGGTTGGCCCGACGAGGACGCCCCGTTGCTGGACGCCTATTACCCAACCGATGTCCTGGTCACGGCGCGCGACATCCTCTTCCTGTGGGTGGCGCGGATGGTGATGATGGGGATCGAGTTCGCCGGCGAGGTCCCCTTCGACGCGGTGTACATAACCTCGATCATCCAGGCGCCCGACGGGCGGCGGATGTCGAAGTCCCTCGGCACCGGCATCGACCCGCGCTCCGAGATCGACGCCCATGGCGCCGACGCCGTCCGTTTCGGGTTGCTGGCGATGTCATCGACCCAGGACGTGCGCTACTCGGCGGCCAAGATCCAGCAGGGCCGCGATCTGGCGAACAAGCTCTGGAACGCGTCGCGACTGATCCTCCTCAACGCCTCAACGGAGGCCCTCGAGGGGAAAGCCCCTGGAGCGGTCGTGCCCGGCCCGCGTCCGGTGCGGGTCGAGGACCGCTGGATACTGTCCCGGCTTCAGGGGGCGATCGAGGCCGTGACGCGCAACCTCGACTCCTACGACTTCGCCCATGCGGCGCTGGAGCTGTACCGCTTCTTCTGGTCGGAGCTCTGCGACTGGCACCTGGAGATCGTCAAGCCTCGTCTTTATGACGGCGAGCCGGAGGCAGCCGCGACGCTGCTTTGGGTTCTCGAGCAGACACTCGCTCTTGCCCACCCCCTGGCGCCGTTCGTCACCGAGGAGATCTACACCTACCTGCGCGCGACGGCCGGTGCGGAAGAGCCGCAGATGCTCGTCGTCCACCCGTTCCCTGAAGTCGACGGCACGCTCCGCGACGAGGCCGCCGAGCGAGAGGTCGAGGCGTCGATCGAGCTCACCCGGAGCGTACGGCGCTGGCGTGATCTGGTCGGGGTGGGCCCGGGCAGCGTGCTTCCGGCCCGCGTCGCCGACGAGGACGGCGAGCCGCCCCACGAGCTGGTCGCACGGCTGGCGCGGCTCTCGTTCGACGCGGCCGACGGCGAGGCGCTGGCGTCGTTCGGCCCGGTCCAGATCCTCCCCTCGAAGGGGGTGGATGCGGCTCAGGTCCGCCGCCGGATCGAGGAGAGGCGCGAGTCGCTGCGCGCTGAGGTGGAGCGCGCCGAGCGCAGGCTCGGCAACCAGGGGTTCGTGAGCAACGCTCCAGCCGAGGTCGTGGAGGCCGAGCGCGAGAAGCTCAACACCTACCGGGCCGAGCTCGAGGAGCTCCAAGGCTGAGCTTCGACGCCGAGGGCTATCTGGTCTCGCTGGAGCCGCTCGGCTGGCACTTCGGGCTGGAGCGGATCCGGCGGCTGGTATCGGTGCTGGGCATGCCGCAGCACCGCTTCGCGTCGATCCACGTCGTCGGCACGAACGGCAAATCGTCGGTGGCGGAGATGGCGGGGGCGCTGCTCGGGGCGCATGGCAAGCGCACGGGCGTCTATCTCTCTCCCCATGCGGAGCGCTGGTCGGAACGGGTTCGAATCGGTGGCGCCGAGATCGACGCGGATGCGTTCGCGGCGGCGGCGGAGCGGGTCGCCCAGTCGATTGAGGTCGTCAACCGGACGCTGCCCGAGGGCGAGTCCGTGACCCAGTTCGAGGCGGTAACGGCGATCGCGTTCGTCGCTCTCGCCTCGGCCAAGGTCGAGCTGGGGGTGATTGAGGCCGGGCTCGGTGGCCGGCTGGACGCCACCAATGTGCTGCCATCGCAAGCCACGGCACTCACCTCGGTTGGCCTCGAGCACACGAAGTGGCTGGGCGAGACCGAGGAGGCGATTGCCGCCGAGAAGCTCGCCGTGCTGCGCGACCACTCGACGCTGGTCCTGGGGCGGGTGAGTGACGGGGTTCGCGAACTGGCCGACCGGACGTCCGCCGACCGAAACGCACGCCTGCTCGTCGCCGGCGATCCGTACCCGGGATTGCGACTATCCGTCCCGGGCGCCTACCAGCGGCGCAACTTCGCGGTCGCGGCGGCGGCCGCTGAGGCCACCCTCGGGCAGCTCGATCCCGGGCGGGTGCGGGCCGTCGCCGGGGAGCTCGAGCTCCCGGGCCGGATGCAGTTCGTGAATGGCGACCCGCCGATGATCCTCGACGCCGCCCACAACCCGGACGGCGCCCGGGCGCTGGCCGAGGCGTTGCCCGAAGTGGTGGGCGAGGCGCCGGTCGTCGCCTGTCTCGCGATCCTGGCCGACAAGGACGCAGCCGGCGTCCTGGCGGCGCTCGCGCCGCGGCTCGAGGTCGCGGTCTGCACGGAGCTCCCGACGGAGCGCCTGGAGCGAGCCGGTCGCCCGGGAGCCCGGGCGCTGGAGGCGTCGCGACTGGCGGTGCTGGCCCAGGCGGCCGGACTTGCCCGGACGGAGGTGATTCCAGAGCCGGAGGCCGCGCTGCGGCGGGCGGCGGCGGCGGCGAGCGAGCTGGGCGGCGTGACGCTGGTCACGGGTTCGCACTACCTTCTCCCCTACGCATGAACCGCGAAGCGCGCTCAGAGCTCCTCCAGATGATGGGATTGGTGGCCGCCGTGGTGGCGGTCGTGATCCTGGTCTTCTTCGGGCTCGGCTATCTGTTCGGAAGGCTCTTCCTGTAGGCGAGGTATAGGTCAGCCCCGTAGAGAACCAGGGTTTGTCGCGCTGGTAACGAAGTACACTCCGCCTCTGCTCATGCGCCTTTTGCCATGCTCGTAGCGCTGTTCGGCATCACGGACGACGGTCTCAATCTGTTCGTGAACCTCGTCCTGCTCTTCCTCGTGGTCGTCTGGATCGCGCTGGTCGCTTGGACCTACCTGGACGCTCGGCGTCGCACCCAGGACCCGGTCTTGGTGGCCTGTGCCACCGGCGCCTCGCTGTTCCCCTTCGTGGGGACGATCGTCTACGCGATCCTCCGTCCACCCGAGTTCCTCGAAGACGCCCGAGAGCGTGAGCTGGAGATCCGCGCGGCGGAGCTCCGCCTCAGGCAGCTCGAGGAGCAATCCTGCCCCAACTGCGGCCACCCGATCGAGCGCACCTACCTGCGCTGTCCGGATTGCAGTACCCGGGTGAAGGACCCGTGCGAGTCATGCCAGAAGCCGATCGACCCACGCTGGGCGATCTGCCCCTACTGCGAGACGCCCCAGCGACGCGCCGCTCCGCAACCGCGCCGTGGCGAGCCGGCCCGCCGCGCTCCCGAGGGGGAGCAGGGCCCCAAGCGGGCCCCGCGAGCCAAGCGCGCCCCGCGACCGCAGACCCGACGCCAGCCCACCCAGCAGAGCCGCTCCGGTCAGCCGCGCAAGGCGCGGCCCGCCGCCTCACGTCAGGCTTCCACCGCCAGCAAGCGCAAGCCGGCGTCGGGACGCTCGACAGGCGCCGCTCCGCCGAGCCGCGAGGCGCCCGGCGAGGACCGGCCCAGGCCGGCCACGGCGTCGTAGCTGCCGCGCTTCCGCAGGTATCGCGTCTCGATCACGCACCGAACCGCGCGCGTTTCAGGGCGGGTAGGAGGGCCACCGGGGCGCCGACATCGGACGCTTATGACTTTTTACGTCTATAGGACGTACAAACTCATAAGGGCGCCTGGCCGGATTCATTCCCTCGCCGATGACGCGTTTGGAACCAATCGGTTGGCTCGCGCCCGCGCACACCGGTAGCCTTCCCGCGCCGTGAGCGCAGAGGCCAAGAGTCAAAGAACGCTGGTCCTGATCAAGCCCGACGCCTTCGAGCGCGGCCTCACCGGCGAGGTGCTGGGGCGCTTCGAACGCAAGGGCCTGCGGATCATCGCGCTGCGGCAGCTCCGCATCGACGAGGAGTTCGCCGGCCGCCACTACGCCGAGCACGCCGAGAAGCCCTTCTTCGGCGAGCTGGTCGAGTTCATCACCGGGGGACCGCTGGTCGCCGCGGTGCTCGAGGGGCCAGAGGCCGTTGCAGCAGCCCGGCAGGTGATCGGGGCGACCAACCCGCTCGAGGCGGTCGCCGGCTCGATCCGTGGCGACTTCGCGGTCGAGGTCACCTTCAACCTCGTCCACGGTTCCGACTCCGACGAGTCGGCGAAGCGCGAGATCGCACTCTGGTTCGACGACCTCGATTGAGGCTGGTCCTCGCTTCTGCCTCACCACGGCGCCGGGAGATCCTGAGCGCGCTTCGGATCCCCTTCGAGGTCTTTGTTCCTGAAATCGAAGAGCTCACGGACGGGGTGCCGGAAGAGGTCGTGGTCGAGAACGCGCGCCGCAAGGCGGCGGCCGGTCTGAGGGCGGCGGAGAGCCGGGCGCAGGCGGCGGAGGGGGCGACCGTGCTCGGCGTGGACACCGAGGTGGTGCTCGACGGGCGCCTGCTCGGCAAGGCGAGCGATCGGACCGAGGCTCGCGAGCGCCTGGAGGCGCTCGCGGGGCGGACGCACACCGTGCTCAGCGGCATCGTCCTGCAGGGTGCCGGGCCTTCGGGCGGTGAGCCGGTCGAGCGCTCGGGCGTTGCCCTGACCGAGGTCACCTTCCGGGAGCTCGACCTGACGACGCTCGAGACCTACCTCGCGTCCAGCGAGTGGCAGGACCGCGCCGGCGCGTACGCGATCCAGGGCCTCGGCTCGATTCTGGTGGAGCGGGTGGAGGGCGACTTCTCGAACGTCGTCGGACTGCCGGTGCGGCTGTTGCTGGAACTGGCGCCCGAGCTGCCGGGTCCTCACTAAACTCTAACCCTTAGGTAGATCTCGAGCTTCGATTTCGGGCCTCATCCCGGAATTGAGGCTGTCCAGGGGTTCGCTACACTCCGCGCGCGGCGCGGCTCTACGACGGCCGGCTCCCGGCGACCCGGGGCGGACCATCCGAAGGCCGGTCGCGGCACGCGGCAGGCGTTGCCGCGGGCTCCAGGATCCGCCCTGCATACGAGTTTCCGCTCGCACCGACCACTTCCTCGACGATTCCTGATGGGTCTGTTACGCAGCCTCGGTGGTTTCGGCGGCCGCGACATGGCCGTCGACCTCGGCACCGCCAACACGCTCGTCTACGTGCGGGGGCGCGGCATCGTACTCTCGGAGCCCTCGGTGGTGGCGGTGGACGCACGCACTGGCGAGGTGCACGCGGTCGGCGTCGAGGCGAAGCGCATGCTCGGCCGCACCCCGGGAACGATCCGCGCCATCCGACCCCTCAAGGATGGTGTGATCGCCGACTTCGACGTCACCGAAGAGATGCTGCGCCACTTCATCCAGCGCGTCCACCAGAACCGGTTCGCGCATCCCCGCGTCGTGGTCTGCGTTCCCTCCGGCGTCACCGGGGTCGAGAAGCGTGCCGTCGAGGAGGCCTGCCTCTCGGCCGGTGCCCGCCAGGCCTACCTGATCGAGGAGCCGATGGCGGCGGCGATCGGTGCGGGGCTGCCGGTCGGGGAGCCGACGGGGAGCATGGTCCTGGACGTCGGCGGCGGCACCAGCGAGGTCGCGGTGATCTCGCTCGGGGGGATCGTGGTCTCGGAGTCGATCCGGATCGGCGGCGACGAGCAGGACGATGCGATCGTCAACTACTGCAAGCACGAGCACAAGCTCCTGATCGGCCAGCAGACGGCCGAGGAGGTAAAGCTCGAGATCGGATCCGCCGCGCCGCTGCCGGAGGAGGTGTCGACCGAGATCCGGGGCCGTGACATGGTCACCGGCCTGCCGAAGACGATCATGCTCAACTCGGCCGAGGTGCGTTCCGCCCTCGAGGAGCCGATCAACCAGATCGTCGTCGCGGTCAAGGACACGCTCGACCGCACTCCGCCGGAGCTGGCCGGCGACATCATGGACCGGGGCATCACCCTGGCTGGGGGCGGCGCCCTGCTTCAGGGCATGGATCAACGCCTCCGCGAGGAGTGTCAGATGCCGGCGCAGCTGACCGAGTCGCCACTCACCTGTGTGGCGGTGGGCTCGGGCCGCTCGCTGGAGGAGTTCGAGGCCATCCACCGGATGAGCAGGAACTCCCACCGCCGCGGCCTGATCAGCTCCGGATAGGCGGCCGGCGGGCGCTGTGTACCGCAAGCAGGTCAGAAGACGCCGCGCGATCCTGGTGCTCTTGGTCGTCGCGGCCTTGGTCTTGCTCTCGACCCAGTTCTCGGAGCGCGAGGACGGTCCACTGCACTCGATGCAGCGCGCCGTCGCATCCGTCTTCGGGCCACTGGAGGAGGGCGCCACCCGGGCGCTGAAGCCGGCCCGCGACCTGATCAGCTGGTTCGACGAGACCTTTCAGGCGAGGGGCGAGAACGACGATCTGCGCTCAGAGCTCCAGCAGCTCCGTGCCGAGCTCGCCCAGGCGCAGTCGGCTGAGGGCGAGAACAAGCAGCTGCGCACGCTGCTCAGCCTCGAGCGGCAGGGCACGCTGGCCGGCTACACGCCGGTGACCGCGCGGGTGATCGGGCGCTCGCCGACCGTCTGGTACTCGACCGTGACCATCGACAAGGGCTCCAGCGCCGGCGTGAAGATGAACGACCCGGTGGTCACCGGGGACGGGCTCGCCGGCCGGATCACCGACGTCACCCGCGGCACGGCGGTGGTCGGCCTGATCACCGACGACCGCAGCGCGGTGTCGGCCCGGGTGCTACCGGACGGCCCCGAGGGCGTGGCCGAGCCCGAGGTGGGCAATCCCAGCGAGCTGCTACTCGACTTCATCGACCGCAGTCAGCCAATCCACCGAGGCCAGATCCTGGTCACGGCGGGCTGGAGCAACGGCGCGATCTCGTCCGCCTTCCCGCCTGGGATCCCGATCGGCAAGGTGAGCGAGACGGGGGTGGGCGAGCAGCAGGCCTACCAGCGGGTCCACGTGACTCCGTACGCCGACATCCGGGGGCTCGACTTCGTCCAGGTCGCCACCGGCGGGCCGAAGCGGCCGGGGGTGCCGGGATGATCGTCACCTGGCGGATCGGTCTGCGGATCGCGCTGATCCTGGTCGTCACCATCGTGCTCCAGATCTCGTTCTTCTCCTACCTGAGCCTCTTCGGGACGACCCCGAACGTGGTTCCGCTGATGGTCGTCTCGCTGGGCCTGCTCGGCGGCGTGATGATCGGAGCGATATGCGGGTTCGCAGCCGGGCTGCTGCTCGACTCGGCGTTGCTCCAGACGCTCGGCGTCTCGTCGCTGGTCCTGCTCGGCGCCGGCTACCTCGCCGGCCGCTACCGCGAGGGTGCGGAGGTTTCCAACTCGCTGATCCCGCCGCTCTTGGCGGGTGTGCTGACGACCGCTGCCGCGGCGGGCTTTGCCGCGATCCAGCTGATGCTGGGCGTCCACACGCCGGTCAGCCTCCTGGTCTTGAGAGAGATCCTTGTCCAGGGCCTGCTGGCCGTGCTGCTGACGATCCCGATCTATCCGCTGATCCGCTGGGCCCTGCGCCCTGCGATCGTCGACGACTTCGCCGTGCTCGGGGCGAGGAGCCCCATCACCCGCGGGGCGTCGCGGGCGGGCAGGGCACGAGGGCGCCGTATCAGGCGCGCCGCCGGAGTCTCGTGATGTTCAGCGACCGTCAGCGACCCCTGATGCCGGCGCAGTTCGCGCTCCGCGTGGCGATCCTCAGCGGCCTGGCGCTGGTGATGTTCTCGCTCATCTTCTTCCGCCTCTGGTACTTGCAGGTGCTGTCCGGGGACCGGTACATGAAGGCGGCCGAGAACAATCAGGTCCGCGAGATCACCGTGCGTGCGCCTCGCGGCGAGATCCTGGACCGCAACGGACATGCCTTGGTCGCCAACCGGGCCGCGCTGGCGCTCCAGCTCCAGCCGACCGAGCTTCCGCGCTCTCATCGCAAACGCCAGCGGGAGTTCGCGCGGCTCGGCCAGGTGATCGGCATGTCGCCCGACCAGATCCAAAGGCAGCTCCGGCAGCAGACCAAGGAGCTGCCTGCGAACCCGGTGACCCTGAAGCGCGACGTCGACTACGACCTCGTCTACTACCTGCGCGAGAACCAGGCCCAGTACCCCGGGGTGAGCGTTCAGCACGTGTACGTCCGCAGCTACCCGAACGGCAGCCTTGCGGCGCAGATCTTCGGCTACGTCCGCGAGGTAACCGAGGAGCAGCTCAAGGAGGCTCGCTACCAGGGCCTCGTGCCCGGCGACCAGGTCGGCCAGTCGGGCGTCGAGAACACGTACGACAACGTCCTGCGGGGCATCAACGGCATGACCCGGGTCCAGGTCGACGCCCAGGGCCGGCCGACCGGAGGCGTGCTCAGCCAGACGCAGCCGCAGGCCGGCGACAACCTCCTGTTGACGATCGACAGACGAGTGCAGGCGGCGGGCGAGGCGGCCTTGGGCGCCTTCAGCAGCCCGGGCGCCTTCGTGGCCATGAGCGTGCGCGACGGCCAGATCCTCGGCCTCGGCTCCTCGCCCACATACGACCCCTCGGTGTTCACGAAGCCGGTGATCCCTCAGTCGACCATCGACCAGATCTTCTCGGACGATGCCGGGTCCCCTTACACGAACCGCGCGACCCAGGGCCTCTACCCGACGGGATCGACCTTCAAGCCGATCACGGCCGTCGCGGCGCTGGAGAGCGGGGTGCTGACGCCGAACGACCACGATCGTCGACGGGGGCACGTTCACGATCGGCGGCCTCAGCTTCAAGAACGCCGGGGGCGCCGCCTACGGGTCGCTCCAGCTGCCCCAGGCCCTCCAGGTCTCCTCGGACGTCTTCTTCTACAACCTCGGCGCCGACCTCTACGACCATGACGACGCGCAGCAGCACTGGGCTTCGGAGCTGGGGATCGGGCACCCGACCGGGATCGACATCCCCGGCGAGGGTGCCGGACTGCTGCCGACCCCCGAGTGGCGCAACCAGCTCTACAACCACTCCGACGATCCCGACTCGCCAGGTGGGACGGACATCGTGATCGGCGAGACCGACCGGCCATGGACCGTGGGCGACAACGTCAACCTCTCGGTCGGCCAGGGAGATCTACAGACCAACCCGCTCCAGATGGCGGTCGCCTACGCAGCGATCGCCAACGGGGGCGATGTCGTGCGGCCCCACGTCGGCATGGAGGTCGAGGATGTGAGCGGCCGCGCCCTGCAGGAGATCGATCCGGCGCCGCAGCGCCACGTCGAGATCGCCCCGCAGTACCGGCAGGCGATCCTGCAGGGCGTTCACATGGCCGCGCAGTCGCCGGGGGGCACCTCGTACTCGGTATTCGGCAACTTCCCGATCCCGATGGCCGGCAAGACGGGGACCGCGGAGCGCATCGGACAGTCGGACCAGTCCTGGTACGTCGCACTCGCCCCGTATCCCAAACCCGAGATCGTGGTTGCGGCGACGATCGAGCAGGGGGGCTTCGGCGTCGACGCAGCGGCGCCCGTGACCTGCCGGATCCTCGAGGCCTACTACAGCGCCCAGGGCTCCGGCGCGAAGGGTGCCGGGAAGAAGTTCCGAGGAGATTCCTGCGCCGGCCCCAGCTCCTCGGCGGGGAGCGGCTACGAATGATGGTCTCGGACGCCTATCCCCGTCCCTTCGACGAGCGGCGCGCGGCCGGAGCGGGCGAGCGCGGCGGCATCCTCGGCCTCGACCCGGTGCTCCTGTTGGCCACCCTCGGACTGGTCGGTTTCGGCCTCTTCACGCTGGGCGAAGTGACGGGCGGCGACGTTCCCCACGAGCCTTACTTCTACGTCATTCGCCAGGCGATCTACGCGGTAATCGGCATCGCCTTGATGCTGGCGTTGGCCCGAGTCGACTACTCTCGTTTCAGGGAGCTACGCGTCGGCCTTTACACGGCGATGATCGGCAGCATCATCCTGGTGCTGCTTCTGGGCCAGGCTACGCGCGGCTCGAAGCGATGGATAGAACTTCCCTTCTTCACGTTCCAACCGTCCGAGCTGGCCAAGGTGCTGCTGATCGCGGCCCTGGCCGGATTCGCGATCGATCGCGGCCGTCGGGTCAACGAGCGCCAGCAAACGGCGCGGCTCCTTCTGATGGGCTTCGTGCCGGCGCTGATCGTGTTCTTGCAGCCCGACCTCGGGACCGCCGTCACCTACGTGGTGATCACACTCGCGATCCTGTTCGTGGCCGGGGTGCGCTGGACGCACTTCGCGCTGCTCGGCGGGCTGTTGGCCGCCGCCGCCTCGGCGGTGCTGCTGATCGCGCCCGCGATCGGGCATCCGGTCCTCAAGGACTACCAGCAGGAGCGATTGACCTCGTTCCTGAACCCGAGCTCGGACCCGCGCGACGCGACCTACCAGATAAATCAGTCGCTGATCGCGATCGGATCGGGCAGCAAGACGGGACGTGGAGCCGATTCGACACAGACCGAGAACGGTTTCGTACCCGACCGCACCACGGACTTCATCTTCTCCGTCGTCGGAGAGCGATTCGGCTTCGTCGGTGCTGCCTTCCTTCTGTCCCTCTACGCCCTGCTGATATGGAGGGCGCTGCGCATCATGACGCTTTCAAAGAACTTGTACGGGAGCTTGATCTCAGGTGCGATCGCCGCGATGTTCATGTGCCAGGTGTTCGTGAACATCGGCGTCGCGATCGGGATCATGCCGGTGACCGGCGTCACGCTCCCGTTGATGAGCTTCGGAGGATCGTCCGTCGTCGTCACCTTGATGGCGATCGGCCTCCTGCAGAGCATCTACGTCCAGGCGCGGCTCACCTCCAAGAGCAGGGCGGATCTGCTCCGCTGAGCGGATCTCGACCCAACTCTTGAGGTGAGTCTTTGAAAAAACGCATATTGGTTTCAGTTGACGCTGGCGAGACCCGCGTCGCGGTGCTCGAGGGCAAGGGCTCGGCCCGGCCGAGCGGTGGAACGGGCGGGCGCCGTCCTGCCCGCAACCGCGCAGCGCCCGGAGGCGCAGCCGAGGACGCTGCGCGTTCTGATTCAGACTTGAAGGTCGCCGAGCTCTACGTCGAGCGCCGCGGCCAGCGGTCGATCGTCGGCAACATCTACAAGGGGGTCGTCGACAACGTCCTCCCCGGCATGGAGGCCGCCTTCGTGGACATCGGCCTGGAGCGAAATGGCTTCCTGCACGTGGACGAGATCGTCCTTCCGGGTGGCGAGGCGGCGCCCCGCCGCGGCCGCGGCAAGGGCCGGCGAATCGACGAGCTGATCAAGCCGCGCCAGGAGGTTCTGGTCCAGGTGGTCAAGGACCCCCTGAAGACGAAGGGAGCGCGGCTCTCGATGCAGCTCTCGATCGCCGGCCGCTACCTCGTCTACATGCCTCAGGGCGCCGGGGTGGGGGCCAGCCGCCGGCTCTCGGAGTCGGAGCGCGAACGCCAGCGCAAACTGCTCCAGAACATCCACACGGGCGAGGGCGGCGTCATCGTTCGCACCGCCGCCCAGGGCGCTCGCAAGGCCGACTTCGAGCGCGACATCGCCTACCTGCGGAAGCTCTATGAGGTCGTCCAGCGACGCGCCGAGGAGGTCAAGGCGCCGGAGATGGTGTTCCAAGAGGCCGACCTCTCGATCCGCGTCCTGCGCGACGTGCTCAGCAAGGAGTTCGACGGGGCGATCATCGACGACCCCAAGCAGCACCACCGGGTGACGAGCTTCTTCCAGCGCACCGCGCCGGAGCTGGTCTCCTACGCGGAGCTGTACACGGACCCCGAGCCGCTGTTCGAGCGGATGGGCGTTGAGGAGGCATACCGGTCGGTGCTCTCGCGCCGCGTCGACCTGGCCTCGGGTGGCTACCTGATGGTCGACTACGCCGAGGCGCTGACCGTGATCGACGTCAATACGGGCAGCTTCACCGGCCGCGGCAAGGGACGTCTGGAGGACACGATCACCAGGGTCAACGTGGAGGCGGCGGAGGAGGTCGTGCGCCAGCTCCGCCTGCGCGACATCGGCGGGATCATCGTGATCGACTTCATCGACATGGCGCGGGCGCGAAACCGCGACCAGGTCCTGAAGACGCTCCGCCGTTCGCTCGACGCCGACAAGACGAAGAGCTACGTGATGGACGTCTCGCCGCTCGGCCTGGTCGAGATGACGCGCCAGAACGTCACCGACGGGGTGCGCGAGATCCTCACCAAGCGCTGCCCGACCTGTGACGGGGAGGGCGTCGTCGAGTCCGAGGAGACGGTGGCGATCCAGGTCGTTCGCCGTCTGCGCGACGTGGTCGGGGGCGACTCGAAGCAGGGTGGCCCGGAGGCCTTCCTGGTGCGAGTCCATCCGCGGGTGGCGGCGGAGCTGCTGCGCGAGGACAGCCCCCTGCACCAGCTCGAGGAGAAGTCCGGCAAGCATTTCCACTTCGAGGGCGGCGAGGCGCTGCCGCTCGACACCTTCGAGGTGGTCGAGAGCGGTACCCGGGCGGAGATCGAGGAGCGTGCGCTGCCGTTCCAGGTCGGCGACGAGGTCCTGGTCCGCATCGAGGAGCCGCACATGTACAACGTCGACGACGCGGTGGCCCGGGTGGACTCCTACATCGTCAGCGTCACCGATGGTGGGCGGTTCGTCGGCGACCGCCGCCTGGTGCGGATCGAGAGTGTCGAGCGCTCCGCCGCGACGGCCTCGCTGATCGGTGGGCCGGGCGACGGCTCCGAGGCTGGAGCCGCGCCGGCCGGCGGAGCCGAGGACGCGGCCGGTGGCGGTTCCGTAGAATCGCCGGCCTCCGGACGGCGGCGCGGCCGGCGAGGCGGCAGGCGCCGTTCGCGCGCCAGGACCAACGGCACCAAGTCCAATGGCGATTAATAGTGGGCACAACGTCATGACAGGCACCACTAGCTACGCGATAGTCGAATCAGGCGGCAAGCAATACCGTGCCGAGAAGGGCGCCAGCCTCGTGGTCGAGCACCTGTCCGCCGACGAGGGAGCGAAGGTCAGCCTGCGCGCGGTCATGTATCGCGGCGATACCGAGGTGGTGCTCGAAGGCGACCAGCTCGAGAAGGTGAAGGTCGAGGCGGTGGTCGCGGAGCACCTGCGCGGCCCGAAGGTGCGTGTCTTCAAGTACAAGCCCAAGAAGGGCTACCGTCGCCGCGCCGGCCACCGCCAGGAGCTGACCCGGCTCGAGGTGACCGACGTGAGGCTCCTGACCCGCAAGCCGGCGGCGAAGGCGGAGACGAAGCCGGCCGAAGAGACCGAGGCCAAGCCGAAGCCGGCGGCGAGGAAGCCTGCGGCCAAGAAGCCGGCGGCGAAGGCCAAGCCGGCGGCTTCCAAGCCGGCGGCCAAGAAGCCCGCCCCGCGCAAGCCCACCGCGAAGGGCAAGGCGCAGACCACGCGCAAGACCTCGACCGCGCGGCGGTCGTCATCTGCTAAGAAGGACTAGCCATGGCTCACAAGAAGGGACTCGGCTCAAGCCGCAACGGGCGCGACTCGAACCCCAAGTACCTGGGGGTGAAGATCTTCGCCGGCCAGAAGGTCGGGGGAGGCGAGATCATCGTGCGCCAACGCGGCACCCGCTTCCGCCCCGGCGACGGCACCGGCCTCGGTCGCGACCACACGATCTTCGCCACCCGCCCGGGCGTGGTCGATTTCCACCAGACCCGCAAGGGCCGCGTCGTCTCGGTCAAGGAATAACCCCGCCGAAAGCCTCGGCCTTCGGCCTACGTTTTCGGCGGGTTCGGGCGCCGACCTGACCCGGCAGGTCCACACGCTGTTACCGGGACTCCGTCCCTAGCCCTAGCGACGGCTACCCTCGGCCAGATGCTCTACGACCAGGCGAAGATCTACGTCGAGGGGGGCCGCGGCGGCGACGGCTGCGTCAGCTTCCGCCGCGAGGCGCACGTGCCCCGAGGCGGGCCCGACGGGGGCGACGGTGGCCGGGGTGGAGACGTGGTCCTGGTCTGCGACCCCTCCAAGCGCGACCTGGCCTCGCTTCACCGCGCGCGGCACTTCCGCGCCGGGCGTGGCGGTCACGGGAGAGGCAAGCAGCAGCACGGGGCGCGTGGCGGGCGACAAGGCGGTCCTGGTGCCACCGGGAACCCAGGTGGACGGCCTCGAGCTGCGTCAATACGACCTCGTCGAGCCCGGACAGCGCGCCGTGATCGCGACCGGGGGCCTGGGGGGCCACGGCAACAAGCGCTTCGCCAGCTCGACCCGTCAGGCGCCACGCTTTGCCGAGCGGGGGCTGGAGGGCGAGTCCGGCTGGATCGAGCTGCGGCTCAAGCTGCTGGCCGACGCCGGCCTGGTGGGTCAGCCGAACGCAGGCAAGTCGTCGCTTCTGCGACGGATGACGCGGGCCGCGCCGAAGATCGCCGCCTATCCGTTCACGACCGTCGAGCCCGTGCTCGGGACGCTCGAGTTCGACGACCGCCAGCTGGTCCTCGCCGACATCCCCGGCCTGATCGAGGGCGCCGCGCAGGGCGCGGGGCTGGGACACGAGTTCCTCGCTCACGTGGAGCGCTGCGGCGTGCTGATCCATCTGATCGACATCGCGGGCGAGGACCCCATCGCGGCGCACGAGGCGGTGCGGGAGGAGCTGCGCTCCTACGGCGCCGGGCTGGAGCTTCGGCCCGAGCTGATCGTGCTCTCGAAGCGGGACCTGGTGCCCGGGGAGCGGGCAGACGAGCTGGTCGCCGAATGGCGCGATCGGCTGGGCGGCACGGCGCTCGACGTGCTCGCCGTCTCCTCGGTGGACGGCGCCGGGATCGAGCAGCTTCGGCGGGCGATCCTGGCGGCGGTGCCGGAGGGGGAGAGCCGTCAGCGCGGCGCCCGCCGCCGAGCCGGAGTTCGAGGCAGAGCACATCGTCTACCGGCCCGAGGGCGATCAGGGCTTCGAGGTCGAGCGCGTCGAGGACGGGACGTTCGAGGTCCGGGGTCGCGGGATCGAGCTGCTCGTGGCCCGCCACGATCTCGAGAACCCGGAGGCGCTCGCCTACCTCGAGCAGCGCCTGGGCGAGATCGGGGTGCTCGCGGCGCTTCGCTCGGCGGGGTTCGAGCCGGGCGACGATGTGCGGATCGGCGAGCTGGCCTTCGAGCTTCTCCCGGATCAGCCATCGGCCCGCATGCTAAGAAGGCCCCGATGACGGTGGTCGCCAAGCTCGGATCCTCGATCGTCGCGGACGACGACGGCGCGCTGCGCTCCGCGGTGCTCGACAGCGTCTGCCGCCAGGTGGCCGAGCTGCACGGAGGAGGCGAGAACGTGGTGCTCGTCACCTCCGGGGCGATCGCGCGGGGGATGCGCCTGCTGGAGCTGGACCGGCGCCCGAGCGCGATCGACGAGATGCAGGCGGCCTCGGCGGTCGGCCAGGGGTCGCTGTTCCGCGCCTACGAGGAGCGACTCGGCGCCGACCAGGTCCACGCGGCTCAGGTGCTGCTGACCTCGTTCGACATGTCGGCGCGCATGCACTACCTGAACGCCCGCCAGACTCTGCGCCGCCTGCTCGACTGGCGGGTGGTGCCGGTGGTGAACGAGAACGACACCACGGCCACCGACGAGATCACCTTCGGCGACAACGATTTCCTCTCCGCCCAGGTTTCGATCCTGCTCGAGGCGCGCCTACTGGTCCTGCTCACGGACACGCCCGGGCTCCATACCGCCGACCCGCGGGCGGATGCGGAGGCGAAGCTGGTCGAGGAGGTGAAGGACTTCTCGGAGCTGCGCGACTACCGGATCGGCGACCGAACCTCGCGCCTTCGGCTCCGGGCGGGATGCGCAGCAAGGTGGCGGCGGCGGAGATGGCGAGCGCTGCCGGGATCCCGGTGGTCGTCTGCGACGGAACGGAGCCGGGGAGCTTCGCGGCGGCCGCCCGGGGCGAGCGGGTGGGCACGCGGTTCGCGGCGCACCCGGAGCGCACCGCCGAGCTTCAAGCTGTGGCTCCGCTACGCGAAGCCGAGCCAGGGGCGGATCGTGGTCGACGAGGGCGCGGCCCGGGTGCTGCGCGAGCGCGGCTCGAGCCTGCTCCCGGTCGGGATCACCGGGGTCGAGGGGGAGTTCGCGGCAGGCGACGCGGTCGAGGTGGTCTGCGACACGCGAGGTGGTCGGCAAGGGCATCGCCAACTACTCCGCCGGGGAGCTCGGCCGGATCAAGGGACTGAAGTCCGCCCAGGTGCGGGAGCTGATCCCGAACGCCTCCCAGGAGGCCGTGCATCGGGACTATTTTGTGCTGACCTGAGTGCAAGCACTCAGGTCAGGTCTGTGGCGGGACTGATGCTGAGCACTCAGGTCAGGTCTGTGGCGGGACGACCCTGACCCGTGCTACAGCTGGTAGGTGACCAGCGCAAGGGCGACCTGGTCGCCGTCGTCGGCGAACACGCGGACCTCGCAGAAGCAGAGTCCCCGTCCGCTGCGGCGCACGACGCGCGCCTCTGCGATCACGCCCTGGGCGCGGGCCGGGGCCAGGAAGTCGACCGTGAGCCCGACGGTCGAGGCCCGCGGCTGCTCCGGCACCCGGGCCCCCGACCAGGCGGCCGCCGCCGCCGCGGTATCGATCAGCGAGCTGATCGCGCCGCCGTGGACGACGTCGCCCAGCGTCGGCAGCGATTCGTTGAACGGCATTCCCAGGACGGCGCGGCCTGGCTCCATCTCCTCGAGCCGGATGCCCAGGTGGGCGACGAACGGCGAGTTCTCCAGCCAACCGCGGGCCAGGGCTGCGCCGTCAGGGTGCGCCGCCGCCTCGTCCGAGGGCTGTTCTGGCGTCCGCCACGATCGTGGAGAGCGGCAAGCTACCCTGTCCGCATGGCCACAGCCACCCGGACCGTCGCCGAAGTCTGCGCCTCCGCCAAGCAGGCGTCGCGCGAGCTGGCGACCGCCACGACCGAGGCCAAGGAAGCCGCCCTGGTGCGGCTCGCCGGGCTGCTCGGCGAGCGCAGCGGGGAGATCCTCGAGGCGAACGCAGCGGACCTCGCCGACGAGCGCGCCGTGCAGCTGGACGACGCGCTCCGCGATCGGCTGGCGCTCGACCCCGAAAGGGTGGGCGCGATGGCCGACCGGGGTGCGGCGCGATCGCGGCGCTGCCGGACCCGGTCGGCGAGCTGATCGAGCAGCGCACGCTCGCGAGCGGCCTTCGCATGAAGAAGGTGCGGGTGCCGCTCGGCGTGATCGCGGTCGTCTACGAGGCTCGGCCGAACGTGACCGTGGACTGCGCCGCGCTGACCCTGAAGAGCGGCAACGCGATCGTGCTGCGGGGATCGAGCTACGCCGCGCGGTCCAACGGAGCGCTGGCGGCGGTCGTGCGCGAGGCGGTGGTCGAGGCCGGGCTTCCCGAGGGGTCGGTCGAGATGCTCGACGGCGCCGACCATGCCGAGCTCACCGAGCTGGCGACGGCCGAGGGCCTCGTGGACCTGATCATTCCGCGGGGCGGTGAGGGCTCTGAAGGGGGCGCTGAAGTCGGTCGCCACGGTGCCGGTCATGTACGCGGCGGCGGGGAACTGCCACGTCTACGTGCACGAGGACGCCGATCTGGAGATGGCCCGTGCCGTTGCCTACAACGCCAAGGTCCAGCGCCCGGGGGTCTGCAACTCAGCGGAGACCCTGTTGGTCCACGCCCGTCGTCGCCGAGCGATTCCTCCCGGAGTGCTGGCGGACCTGAGCGACGCGGGGGTCGAGCTGGTCGGCGACGAGCGGGCGCGCGCGGCGGCGGGGGGCACGCCGGTCGGCGCCGCCGCCGACGCACGACTGGGACACCGAGTACCTGGGCATGAAGATGGCGGTTGCCGTGGTCGACTCGCTCTCCGACGCGATCGCCCACATCAACCGGCACGGCACCGGCCACTCGGAGGCGATCCTGACCTCGTCCGACGCGGCGGCCGAGGGGTTCACCGAAGGGGTGGACGCGGCGGTCGTCTACGTCAACGCGTCGACCAGGTTCACGGACGGCTTCGAGTTCGGGATGGGGGCCGAGATCGGGAACTCGACCCAGAAGCTTCACGCCCGCGGCCCGATCGGCCTGCGCGAGCTGACCACCTTCAAGTACGTCGTCCACGGCGACGGCCAGGTTCGGGCTTGAGCCAGCAGGCCGAAGGGGAATAGGAGCGGTCGCCGCGATCGGCGTTCTCGGGGGCGCGTTCAACCCGCCGCACATCGGGCACCTGGTGCTCGGCCAGGAGGCGGCATTCCAGCTCGGGTTGGAGGAGGTGCTGCTGGTGCCGTCCGGCGAGGCGCCGCACAAGCGGATCGATCCCGAGCCGGGCCGCGAGATGCGACTCCAGATGGCGCAGCTGGCGGCGGCAACCGACCCCGCGCTCGAGGCCTCGGACGTCGAGACGAGCCGCGAGGGGCCGTCGTTCTCCTTCCGTACGCTGGAGCTGTTGAGCGACGCGCGGCACCCAGGACGAGTTCGTCTTCCTGATGGGGGCCGACGTGGCGGCGGGCCTGGAGGGCTGGCGTGAGCCGCGGCGCATGCATGGAGCTGGCGCGCGTCTCGGGATCGCCGCGCGGCCGGGGACGGTCCTGGACGAGGCCGAGGCGGCGCTCGAGCGACTCGGGGGCGCCGAGCGGGCCGAGATCGTGAGGATGCCCGAGATCGGCGTCTCCTCGACGGGCATTCGCCGGCGGGTGGCCGCGGGGCGGCCGATCCGCCACCTCGTCCCAGACGCCGTCGTGGACCTGATCGCCGAGCGGGGCTTGTACAGGGCGTGAGCGCGGTGCCCGACAGGGGCCGGGATCGGCTCTCCTCGGAGGCGCTGGCGCGGCGCATCGCGGGGGTGGCCGACGCCAAGCAGGCCGAGGATGTGGTCGTGCTGGACATGCGGAGCCTGGTGGGTTACACGGATTTCCTGGTCATCTGCACGGCGCGCAACGAGCGCCTGGCCAAGGCGATACACGAGGAGGTCCACCAACGGCTGAAGCAGGACCTGGGCCTGCTGCCCGCCACGGTCGAAGGCGAGCAGTCGGCGCGCTGGGTGCTCACGGACTACCTCGACTGCGTGTTCCACGTGTTCGTGCCGGAGCTGCGGGAGCGCTACCGCCTGGAGGTGCTCTGGGGAGAGGCGCCGCGGCTCGAGCTGGGCGCCGGGACGGGCGCCGGCGGTCGCACTGCGGCGCCGAGCTGACAGGCTTGGGTGCCGTCCGGCAGGCCCCCTAGCGTTGGCGTATCGTGGGTGCTCGAGGCCAGGAGCAGGATGGGCACTAAAGCTCGCTTGAGGAGATCTCTATTTGGTTACCGTCCGCGCGATGTGGACGAGGCGATCGCCAAGCGCGACGCGCAACTCGAGGCTCGTCGGGTGGAGGTGGAAACGGGCGCGGGGCGGATCCGTGAGCTGGAGCGGGGATCCACATGGCTTGCGGAGCGGGTGGTGGAGCGCGAGCGGGTATCCGCATGGCTTGCGGAACGGGTGGTGGAGCGCGAGCGGGAGCTGCGCGAGCTGCGGGCAGAGCTCGCGCGAGCGCGCGAGTGGGGCGAGGAGAGCCAGCGGACACTCACCACGCTGGCGGATGACCTGAAGGGCGTGCGGCGCCAGGCGCGGGGCCAGGCCACGAGGATCCGGCTGCGGGCGCTGCGGGAGGCCGCCGAGCTGACGGAGCAAATCGGCGAGCTGGGCGATCAGCAGGGCGAAGTGCGCGAGCAGTTGATCGAGTCGCTTCAGGAGGCGATCGAGCGAGTTGGCGCGGACGCTGACGAGGAGGAGAGCCCCGACCCGTCCGGCCTGAATCGCGGCTGCGAACGGTTACGCCCGGCGGAGGCCGGGCGAGCTGTTCGAGGGGCTGGTCGAGGTGGAGGTGGGGCCGTTGAGCGACTTCTCGCAGCTGGTTGGGTTCGAGGACGCGGCGGGCGGGATCGGCTCGATGTCGGAGATCTCGGTGACGCGCTTCACGCAGGGACGGGCGACGCTGGCGATGAGGTTCAAGCAGCCGGTCGAGCTGTTGGACGAGCTCAAGCAGCGGGCCCCGTTTGAGTTCAAGGTCCGGGACAGGTGCTCGGACCGGGTCGTCCTGGACGTCGCTGCCTAGTCGCACCGCGGCCCGAGCGGGACCACACCCCACTAGTGTGGCGAGGGATGGAGCTGGTCGCGCCGTCGAACGGGATAGAGATCGCCTACGAGGCGTTCGGCGATCCAGCCGACCCGACGGTGCTCTTGATCATGGGCCTGGGGGTACAGATGCTCGGCTGGGACGCGGAGTTCTGCGAGCTGCTGGCGGGGCGGGGGTTCCATGCGGTGCGCTTCGACAATCGGGACGTGGGGCGATCGACGAAGATCGAGGGCGGGCGACCGCCGGACCTGATGGCGGCGGCGATGGGCGACGCGAGCTCGGCGAGCTACACGCTGGACGAGATGGCGGACGATTGCGCCGGCCTGCTGGACCATCTGGAGGTGGAGGCGGCGCACGTAGTGGGCGCCTCACAGGGCGGGATGATCGCCCAGACGCTGGCGATCCGACACCCGGGGCGGGTGTTGTCGCTGGTCTCGATCATGTCGAGCACCGGGGATCGGGCGGTTGGGCAGCCGCATCCGGAGGCGCTGACGGCGCTCCTGACGAGGCCGTCAGCGGATCGGGAGAAGTACGCCGAGTTCGCGGTGGGCGCTTTCCGGATCATCGGCTCGCCGGGGTTCGAGGCGGACGAGGAGAAGCTCAGGGAGCGAGCGCGGGCGAGCTTCGATCGGGGCTATTACCCGGAGGGCACCGGGAGGCAGCTGGTGGCGATCCTCGCCTCGGGCGATCGGACCGAGGGGCTGCGGCGCTTGGACGTGCCGGCGGCGGTGATCCACGGGATGGACGACCCTCTGATCGATGTCTCGGGAGGGAAGGCGACGGCCGCGGCGATTCCAGGGGCGGAGCTGGAGCTGATCGAGGGCATGGGCCACGACCTGCCGCGCGAGCTGTGGCCACGGTTCGTGGATCTGATCGTCGCGAACGCGGGCCGCGCCCGAGCCTTCGACTCGGTCCCGTAGCGCTCTCGGCACATACCGCGCGCCACGCGTGACGATCGATGCGCGAACATACGTTCGTGCACAGCTCCAACCACAAGGGAAACGTGGCGGAGGCCGCGATCGCAGCGGCCGCGATCAAGCTCGGCGTCGATGTGATGAAGCCGCTGGTCGAGCACACGCGTTACGACCTCGTCTTCGATCTGAGGCCGCGGCTGTTACGGGTCCAGTGCAAGTGGGCGCCGTTGAAGGACGAGGTGATCGTCGTGCGTCTCGTGAGCGCTCGGTACACCAGTGGTGGCGACCAGATCCGAACCACGTACAGCGCCGACGAGGTGGATGCTGTTGCCGTCTACTGCCAGGATCTCGACCGCTGCTATCTGCTGCCGGTGTCGCTGTTTGATGGCATGAGGGGCCTGAGCCTCCGCCTTGCAGCGGCCCGGAATGGCCAGCGAGCGTCGTTACACTGGGCCCGCGATCACGAAATGCCTGGGGCTGTAGCTCAGCTGGGCAGAGCGCCTGCATGGCATGCAGGAGGCCGTGGGTTCGAGTCCCACCAGCTCCACTCGCATCCCACCGAGAACCCTGGCATGGAGCAGGTCGGCGCCCACAAGTTCCGCAACCACTTCGGCTGGTACATGGAGCGCACCGTTGCCGGCGAGGAGTTCCTCATCACCCGCCGCGGCAAGCCTTGCGTACGCCTCGTCCCCGCGCACGCCCAGCTACCGATCGCCGAGTAGCTCGCGCCGGCGTTACCTAACGACGCTACTGGTTCGATACGGGGGTACCGCTCGTCGTCGACCTGGTGGACTAGCGGCCCTCGATCGACCTAAGATCGCTCGGGCATGGACTACCTGGCGCCCGATTGGAGCTCATCGGCCTTGGTCACGATCGACACCCAGGTCGACACGCTTGACGGGCAACCCCTGGAGATTCCGGGAACCTCTGCAGCCGTCCCACAGATCGTGGCGCTCGCCGCAGCTTTCCGGGATGCCGGCAGGCCGATTGTGCACGTGGTCCGCCTGTATCGGAGCGACGGCAGCAACGTCGATATCTGTCGACGCTCGATAGTCGAAGCCGGTGCGGAGATCCTCGCACCCGGGTCGAGCGGCTCACAGCTTGCGCCCGAGATCGTCGAGCATCCAAGCCTCGAACTCGAAGCGGACGAGCTTCTCGACGGACGTCTCCAGCAAGTGGGGCCGGGGGAGGTCGTTATCTACAAGCCGCGCTGGGGGGCTTTCTATGGGACTTCGCTCGAAGACCACCTGCGACGACACGGCGTTTCCACAATCGTGTTCTGCGGCTGCAACTTCCCCAACTGTCCGCGCGCGTCCATTTATGAGGCCAGCGAGCGCGACTTTCGGGTGGTGCTGGCCAAAGATGCAGTCTCAGGCCTCTACGACAAGGGTCGTCACGAACTCGAGAGCATAGGCGTGCGGCTGATCTCCACTGCGGAGGTCGTTGAGTCCGTTGCCCATCCCGCACCGATCGGCAAGGCATAGGCCTAAGGCGTCATCACGACGCGACCGAACGCCTGGCGGCTCTCGATGTAGGCGTGTGCGGCGGCGGCCTCGGCGAGCGGGAACGTCCGGTCGATCTGGACGCGTACCCGGCCGCTTGCGACCCGCTCGAACAGGTCGCCGACCATTCCGTGGACGCGGGGGTACTCGGTCAGCAGCGCCCCGCCGAAGAAGACCCCCCGCAGCGTGTTGTTCTGCGCCCATAGGTCCCTGGCCTCGACGTTGGAGCCGGCGCGGCCCGCCACCCCCACGCTGACGAGTGTCCCACGGTAGGCGAGCGCGCCGATGCTGTCGACCAGAGTCTGGCCGCCAGCCGAGTCGAGGATCACGTCAACGCCGCGGCCGTCGGTCAGCTCGCGCGTTCGCTCGACGAAGCTCTCGGCGGCGTAGTTGATCCCGTAGTCGAGCCCGAACTCCCTGAGGCGTTCGAGCTTCTCGTCGCTGGACGCGGTCGAGATCACGGTCGCGCCGGCTTGCTTGGCGAGCTGGATCGCGGCCATCCCGACGCCTCCCGCTCCCGCGTGGATCAGGGCCGTCTGACCGGCCTCGAGGTTGGCGGCGGTGAACAGGCACTCCTGGGCGGTCCCGAACGCGACCGGGACGCACGCGGCGGGAGCAGCGTCCAACCCGTCGGGGATCGGCCAGGTGGAGATGGCGGGCACGGCCCGCTTTGAGGCGTGCGAGCCCGACATGTTCAGAGTCACGACCCGATCGCCGGCCGCGCGGTCCTCGACGCCTACCCCGACCTCGACGACCGTCCCAGCGGCGAGGTACCCCACGATGTGCGGGACGGACGGCGGCGGCGATCCTGCGCGGGCCAGCAGGTCTCCGCCCTCGATGCTGATCGCCTCGACCTCGATCACCACGCAGCCGTCGGGGCACTCGGGATCGGCTACGTCCTCGTAGCGCAGCACGTCCGGGCCGCCGTTCTCGTAGATCACCGCCGCCTTCATGGTGGGCGCGACTCTAGACGAGAAGCGAACCTCCTGGGCGGCCATCGCGGGACGTCGCCAATACGGGTCAACCACCGTCGAAAGGCCGAAGGCGACCTATGATTGGGACGTGCCCGCCGACCGACAGTCAGGGCCCGCGATCGAGCTCGCGAACGTGATCAAGAAGTTCGGTTCCGAGCGGGTCCTCGATGGGGTCGACCTTGCCGTGCCCACGGGCGCGATCACCGTGCTGCTCGGCCCGTCCGGGGCGGGCAAGACCGTCACCATCAAGCACATCGTCGGCCTCATGCGACCCTCGGCGGGGGTGGTGAAGATCGAGGGCAAGGACCTCGCCGCGATCTCGGAAGCCGAGCTCTACGAGCTCCGTCGCGCGATGAGCGTCGTGCTCCAGGGCACCCTGCCATTCACCTGCGGCCTCTTCTACTCGCTGAACGTGTACGAGAACGTCGCCTTCGCCCTGCGTGCCCGGACACGCTGGCCACCCGAGCGCATCGATCAGGTGACGCTGGCTCATCTCGACATGGTCGGGCTCCGGGATCGCGCCAACGACATGCCCGAGCAACTGTCCGCCGGGATGTGCAAGCGAACGGCGCTGGCGCGGGCGCTCGCACTCGAGGCCCGCATCGTGATCATCGACGACTTCGACAGCGCGATCGACGGCGTTCGCCTGGCGCTGCTCTGCGAGCTGATCCGAGACGCGCAGCGCAGCATCGGCGCCACCTTCCTCGTCTCAACCCACGACATGACGGCGGCGCGCAAGCTCGCCGACCACGCGGCCGTAATACACGAAGGCCGCATCGTCGCCAGCGGCGACGCCGACGCGGTCTTCGGTTCGAGTGAGCCCATGGTGCGCCAGCTGATCACGGGCGAGCTGTCCGGCCCTGTGCAGTTGCGCGCAGGCTGATCACTCCAGCCCCCGCCGGACAGCGGTGCGTCCCTAGCTCTGCGCCTTGCTCTCGACGCGAAACACCGGGTGATCGGGCGCGATGCGCTCCAGCTCCTGGTCGCTGGAATCGGGCCCAACGCCGCCGAAGAACACCCCGACCTCCCACTTCCATCGCCTCAGATAGGCGCGAAGCGGCGGCACCTTCTCTTCGTCCGGCACCTCGACCCCCGTGAAGGGCTCGGCCCGCCGGCCGACGAGCAGGCGCCCTTCCGAGCTCGCCCGAAGGTTCCTCGCCCACTGCGTGTTCCCACGCGGCGCCACCAGGTACCGGCGGCCCTCGAACTGGAGCAGGTTGACGGGCGTGCGCCGCCACTCGCCGCTCTTTCGCCCGCGCACCTCGAGAATGCGCGAGCCGGCAACGCTGATTCCGAGACGAGTGAGCCCGGCCACCATCCGATTGAAGACGTGCTTGGTGAACCAGCCGGGCCGCTGATAGCGCTCTCCCATGCACCCCCAATGCTGCCACGACGGCCGCTCCTGCTCGGATACGCTCCGCCGCGTGAAGCAGCTGGCCGATGGCGTCTGGCATCTGAACACGCTCCCGGTGCCGAACACCGTCAATGCCTATCTGCTGGAGGACGTCCTGATCGACGCCGGCACCCGCCAGTCGCGCACAAAGATCCTCCGTCAGCTACGCGGCTACGAGGTGCGCGCCCACGCCCTCACCCACGCCCACCCCGACCACCAGGGCTCGAGCCACGCGGTCTGCGAGGCGCTCGGCATCCCCTTCTGGGTCCCCGAGCATGACGCCGACGCAGCCGAGAACCCCGACCTGATCCGCGAGCGTCAGCCGAGCCACCCGGTCGCCCGCTTCTACGTCAAGATCTTCATCGGGCCCGGGCACCCCGTCGACCGCAAGCTTCACGACGGCGAGGAGGTTGCCGGCTTCAAGGTCCTCGAGGTCCCCGGCCACTCCGCCGGCCACGTCGTCTTCTGGCGCGAGTCGGACGGGGTCCTGATCATCGGCGACGTGCTGGTCAACATGGACCAACTGACGACGATCCCCGGCCTCCACGTGCCAAAGCCGTACTTGACCCCCGACCCCGACCAGAATCGCCGCTCGGCGAGGAAGCTCGCCTCCCTGGAGCCGAAGCTCGTCCTCTTCGGCCACGGACCGCCCCTCCGCGACACGAAGAAGTTCGTCGACTTCGTCGAAGCCCTGCCGTCGTAGGTCGATCCCACATCGGTTGACCCACGATCGTCAGGGGTGGACGCGAGCCGCGGCCCGCGCCGCGTCGAGCGCCGCGCGCGAGCGCTCGGGCATCCCTCGCCGAACTCGCCACGCCGCACCCGAGAAGCCGAGATTCGCCACCTTCGCGAAGCCGCGCTCGTCCTCGCGCAGCGCCAGCAGCAGGTGGGCGACGCGGTCGCCCCCCGGCAGCCCGTCCTGCTCGGCGACCCGAACGCACCAGCAGTCGACACGACGCCCTTGGGGCCTGACCAGGAGCGCCCCCCGCTCACCGACCAGCCACGCACCCAGCTCGCCGCGCTCGAGGACCAGACCCGATCGCCCCAGCAGCTCGCGCTCGGTGTGAGCGACCAGATCGGCGAGCAGCCCCAGCGCCACGCCGTCCGCCTCGGGACGGCCGCCGCCGAGCCGGCTTGCGCTTCGCTCGCTACCGAGCGGGACCACCGAGCGTGCTCCTCGGCGCGCCTGGAGCCAGGGGACGATCCAGGCGTGCGCGAAGCAACCAAGCGCGACCGGAAGCGTCAGCGGGGAGAGGAGCAGCAGGACGATCCCAGGGGTCGTGAACGCGATCACGATCCACCCCGTCCACGCCGTCCACCGCCGCCCGTCGCGGCGCAGCGTCCGCTCGCTCGTATCCTCGCGCCACCAGAGCGCGGCCGCCTCAGCGAGGTTTGGTCGCCCGGCCGGCCCGGCCGGGAGGCCACGCGTGGCCTCCACTAGCCGCCGGCGATCGGGCGGCGCAGCACCACCAGCTCCGCGTCGAGCGGCAGCTCCCTGACGACCTCGGCGCTGCCGTCCGCGCGAGGGACGCTGGCCAGCATGCCGCTGTCGAGCTCGCGCCGGAAGGCCTGGACGGCGCCCTCCCGCGCGGCCGGGTCCCCGTCGGTCCACTCGGCGAGCGTGGTGTGCCCCGTGCGATCGAGCCTGATCAAACGCGCCATCTGTCCTCCTCGCGGTTGCTCCCGCTCCAATATACGCGCGCCGGTGACTCGTAAACTCAGCGACGGTGGAGCCCTACGACCCGCAGGAGATTGAGCGCCGCTGGCAGACGGTGTGGGCCGACGAGGGCACCTGGGAGGTGCCCAACCCCGGGCAGCCGACGTTCGACGAGACGAAGCCGAAGAGCTACGTGCTCGTCATGCTCCCCTATCCCTCGGGAGAGCCGCACATCGGCCATCTGAAGGTCTATTCGATCGGCGACGCGATCGCCCACTACAGGCGCCGTAATGGCTACCGGGTGATGCAGCCGATGGGCTATGACGCCTTTGGCCTGCCGGCCGAGAACAACGCGATCAAGACCGGCGTCCACCCGCGCGACGCGACCGAGCGCTCGATCGCCTCCTACCGGCACTGGTTCCGCCGCTGGGGCATCTCGATCGACTGGACGCGCGAGGTGTCGACCAGCGACCCGTCCTACTACCGCTGGACGCAGTGGATCTTCCTGAAGCTGCTGGAGCGGGGGCTCGCCTACCGCAAGGAGGCGGCAGTGAAGTGGTGCCCGAAGGACGCGACGGTGCTCGCCAACGAGCAGGTCATCGACGGGCGCTGCGAGCGTTGTGGCACCCCGGTCGAAGTGCGCCAGCTCGAGCAGTGGTTCTTCCGGATCACCGACTACGCCGACCGCCTGCTCGACGACCTCGAGGGAATCGACTGGCCCGAGCACGTGAAGACGATGCAGCGCAACTGGATCGGGCGCTCCGAGGGCGCGGAGGTGACCTTCCGCTGCGAGGAGCTGGGGATCGACTATCCCGGTGTTCACCACCCGCCCGGACACGCTCTTCGGTGCCACCTTCTTCGTGCTCGCCCCCGAGCACCCCGACGTGTTCCGCCTCGCGGCCGGCACGCCCGACGAGGAGCGCGTGCACGAGTACGTCAACCGAGCAATCGCCGAGTCCGCCGAGGACCGCAGCGCCGAGGAGCGCCCGAAGACCGGCGTGCCGCTTGGCCGCACGGTGACCAATCCCGTCAACGGCGAGCAGATCCCGATGTTCGTCGCCGACTACGTGCTGATGGAGTACGGCACCGGCGCGATCATGGCGGTGCCCGCCCACGACCAGCGCGACCACGACTTCGCCCACGCCTTCGGCCTCGAGATCCGCCGCGTCGTCGAACCCACCGGCGAGGAGGTTCCGGACGAGGGGGCGTTCATCGGCCACTCCGTTGACGAGCGCCTGATCAACTCCGGCGACTTCACCGGCATGAGCTCGCCCGAGGCGACCCGGGCGATCACCGAGTGGCTCGCGGAGGACGGTCGCGGCCGCTTCTCCGTCAACTACCGCCTGCGCGATTGGCTGCTGTCCCGCCAGCGTTACTGGGGCTGCCCGATCCCGGTCGTCTATTGCGACGGCTGTGGGATCGTCCCCGTCCCCGAAGACCAGCTCCCGGTGTCGCTCCCCGACATCGAGGACTACGCCCCGAAGGGCAAGAGTCCGCTCGCCAGCGCCGAGGACTGGGTCGCCACGGAGTGCCCGCGGTGCGGCGGGCCCGCCCGCCGGGAGACCGACACCATGGACACCTTCGTCGACTCCTCCTGGTACTTCCTGCGCTACTGCGACGCTCGTAACGACGAGGCCGCCTGGGGCCCCGATGTGGTGCGCAGCTGGATGCCCGTCGACCAGTACATCGGCGGCGTCGAGCACGCGATCCTGCACCTGATGTACGCCCGCTTCTTCGTCAAAGCGCTCACCGACATGAGCCTGCTCGACGTGCAGGAGCCCTTCGAGGCCCTGTTCACGATCGGGATGATCACCCGCGAGGGCGCGAAGATGTCGAGCTCGAAGGGCAACGTGGTCGATCCCGCCGAGCTCGTCGGGCGCTACGGCGCCGATACCGCCCGCAGCTACCTGCTCTTCATCGGCCCCCCGGACCAGGACGCCGACTGGACCGACAAGGGCGTCGAGGGCGTCCACCGCTTCCTGGCGCGGCTCTGGCGGCTGAAGGAGGAGGTGGCGGCGCGGACCGCCCCGGAGCCGAGCAACGAGCAGCCGGCAACCGGCAACGAGCCCGCTGGGGACGCTCGAAGGCTGGTCGAGAAGTCCCACTGGGCGATCGACAAGGTGACCCGCGACATCGAGCGCGGCTTTGCGTTCAACACCGCGATCGCCGCCGTGATGGAGCTCGTCAACGACGCCTACCGGCTCAAGGACGGGCTGTACGGCGATCCCGTCGGCGAGGCCGCGCTGCGCTTCACGACCGCCACGGCCGGCTCGCTCCTGTTCCCCTTCGCGCCGCACCTCGGGGCCGAGGTCTACGAGGCGCTGGAGGGTCGCAGGGTCTGGGAGGACCCTTGGCCAAAGGCCGATCCCACCCTGTTGGAAAGGGACACGTTCACGCTCGTGGTCCAGGTGAACGGCAAGCTCCGTGCCCGCGTCGAGGCCGCCGTGGACGCCCCCGAGGAGGAGCTTCTGCGGCTGGCGCTCAGCGCCGATGCCGTGAAGCGCCATCTCGACGGCAAGGAGATCGTCAAGGAGGTCGTGGTCCCGGGCAAGCTCGTCAACCTGGTGGTTCGCTGAGCGGCAACACGCGGCCGCCGGCGGTCTGCTAGAAAGGCGGCGCATGCTTGTCAGGCGGTTCTCGGACGCAGCCGTCACCGAATGGCACCGCCTTCGGCCACACATCCTCATGGACGCGGGTGAGCTCGGGGCGCGCAACATGTCGGTCAACTGGCTGGAGGTCCCGGCGGGTGCCTCCGAGGAGCTTCGCTCGCACGAGGAGGCCGAGCAGGTCTATGTCGTCGTTCACGGCAGCGGCACGATGTCGGCCACGGGCGACACGCAGCGCCTCGACGTCGGCGACTTGGTCCTGATCCCGCCCGCGACCGATCATGCCGTCGCCAACGACGACGCCGAAACCTTGGCGCTGGTCTCCGTTCAGTCGCCCGCTGTGTCCGCGGATGAGCTCTACAGCCGCCGCCTCGCCGCGCAGGCCGCCAACTACGACGACTACGAAGACGAATAAAGCATCAACCGGCGGCTCCTCGGATGGAGCCGAAGGCGACCGGTGATCCGAGCTTTGCTCGGATTACTCCGGGGGCGGCGGGTGTGGGCGCCATCGGAGTGGACCCGGGCAGCTCGCCTGCACCTCGACTTCGTCGCTAGCTCCAGCGATCAACCGCCCAGCGATCAACGACCGCAGCGCCCGTGATTCGTAAACGGGTCGTCGTTCATGGGCGCGTCCAGGGGGTGTTCTTTCGCGACACGGCGCGGCGGATGGCGCAGTCGCGCGGGCTCGGCGGCTGGGTGCGCAACGCGCCGGAGGGCATGGTGCAGGCCGTGTTCGAGGGCGAGGCCGAGGCGGTCGACGCGCTGGTCCACTGGTGTCGCCAGGGACCGCGCGGCGCGATCGTCGAGCGGGTGGAGGCCACGGAGGAGGAGCCCGAGGGCCTGACGGAGTTCCGGATCCGCTAGCACCGGGGCTGCCGAGGTCGCGAAGTCGGCGCGATCTCGCCCCCGATCGCTCACACGAGGCGAGCCCCGTGTGGCGCGCGCCCCCCCACGATCACGCCGATGGGCTCTCTGAGCCGCTCCCAACTGCTCGTCTACGGCGCGGTGGCCGTCACGCTGCTGCTGGTCGGAGCGCGCTGGATCCGTTCCGCCGACGAGCCGGGCTCGACTGCCGGCGGGGTGAGCCTCTCACCCGCGTCCGACTCCTTCGGCCCTTCCGGCGGCTCGTTCGGCGTCGACGCCCAAGGGGAGGACGTTGTCGTCTACGTCGCGGGAGCCGTGAGTGAGCCCGATGTCTACAGGCTGCCGGCGGGGTCGCGCGTCAACGACGCCGTGCAGCGCGCCGGCGGTCCCACCGCACGGGCGGAGGTCGAGGGGCTCAACCTCGCAGCGCGCCTCACCGACGGGCAGCAAATTGTCATGCCCAGCACGGCCGCAGGCCCTGCCGGGGTCGTTGCAGGCTCGGGTGATGCCGGGGCGATCGACGCACCGATCGGCCTGGCCACCGCGACAGTCGAGGAGCTCGACACGATCGAGGGGATCGGGCCGGTGACCGCCCAGAAGATCATCGACTTCCGAGCTGAGCACGGCGGCAGCTCGTCTGTCGACCAGCTGGACGAGATCGACGGCATCGGCCCGGCGACCATGGACGCCCTCCGGGCCCGGCTCCAGCCATAGCCGGGCTCCGGAGATGGCATCGCTCGTGAAACACGGCGGGATCGCCTGGCGCTTCGCCGTGCTCGGTGGCGCCACCGGAGGGCTGGCGCTGTCGCCGGCGGCCCCCGCGGGGAGCGCGGGCATCGCCAGGGCGATGCTGGCGCTCGGGCTGGCCGCGGCGGTCGGCCTGGTCGTCGCCCGTCCGGGCGACCGTGGCGCGGCGCCCAGTGCCTGGCTGGCGCTCTTCGCCCTCGCAGCGGCGGCCTGCGGGCTGGCCGTGGGCGCTCTTCGCCTGGCAGCGATCGACCGCGGCGCCTTCCGCGGACCGGTGGGGCGGCCGACGACGGCTCGGGGATTCGTGACCGCGGTGCCGCGCCGATCGCAGGGCCAGGTGCGGGCCCGGATCCAGACCGACGATGGCCGCCTCGCGGTCGAGTCCCCCGAGCCGGTTGGGGATCTTCCGATTGGCAGCCAGGTGAAGGCCACCGGCACGCTTCGAGATCCCGCGCCCTGGGAGGCCGCCTACCTGGCGCGCTACGGCATCCGCCAGGTGCTCGCCGCCGACCGGCTGCGGCTCACCGGCCGGCGGCGCCGCGGTCCCGTGGCACTCGTCGATCGGATCCGCGATCGGGCCGAGGTCGCCCTCGGAAGCGGCACCCCGGAGGCGGAGGCGGCGCTTCTGCGGGGCTTCGTGCTGGGCGAGGACGACCGCATCGACGCGGCCACCGTCGATGACTTCAAGCGCAGCGGGCTCGCCCACCTTCTTGCCGTCTCCGGAGAGAACGTGATCCTGCTCGCCCTGCTGGCGATGCCGCTGCTGGCGCTCCTTGGAATCCCGGTCCGTGCCCGTCTCCTCTGTGTTCTGGCGTTGATCGCGATCTACGTGCCGCTCACCGGCGCGGGCCCCTCGATTCAGCGCGCCGGCGTGATGGGCGCTGCGGGGGTCGTCGCCGCGCTCGCGGGACGACCACGCACGCGCTGGTACGCGATCCTCCTGGCCGCCTTCGTCACCCTGGCGATCAACCCCCGGGCGAGCGGCGACGCCGGCTGGCAGCTCAGCTTCGCCGCCGTGATCGGGATCCTGCTCTGGGCGAAACCGATCCGCGACCGCCTCCTCGGGCCCCTGGGACACGGCGGCGATCACAAACAAGTCGCCGGGTGGCTGCGGGGCCTAGCCGAGGGTGCAGGGGTGACAATTGCCGCGACGCTCTCCACGGCCCCGCTGATGGCGCACGACTTCGGGGCAGTCTCGCTTGCCTCTCTGCCCGCGAACCTGCTCGCGCTGCCCGCGGTGGCGCCGCTGATGTGGGTGGGGATGCTGGCCGCGCTCGTCGGCCAGCTGCCCTGGCTCCCGGTGCAGCCGCTGACCGGTCTCGCGGGCCTGCTCGCAGCCTACGTCGCTCAGGTCGCCCACTGGCTCGGCTCGCCGGGGTGGGCTACGGCGAGCGTCTCGCTCGCCGGCCCGGCCGAGGTGCTGGCCGCGTACATCGCACTCGCCGTGGCTCTGTGGGTGGTGCTCGGCTGGGCGCGCCGCCGGGCGCAGCTGGGAAGGCCGTCGGCCCGCACCAGGACCCTCGTCCTGGCGATCTGCCTCGGGGTCTGGGGCCTCGCGGTCGTCGGCCTGCGGTGGTCTGGTGGGACGACCGCCGAGCCCGTGGCTGGGCTGCGCGTGGTGGTGCTCGACGTGGGGCAGGGCGATGCGATCCTGCTCGACCCGGCTGACGGTGAGCCGGTGCTGGTCGACGGCGGCCCACCCGGCGCTGACCTGCGTCGCCAGCTCGAGGAGGAGGGAGTCTCGCGCCTTGCGGCCGCGGTCGTCACCCACGACCAGTCCGACCACGCCGGCGGGATCGCCGAGCTGTTCGGCTCGTTCCCAGTGCATCGGCTGCTCTACGGGCAGCGCGGCCCGGACTTGATCCGGGATGCCCGCTCCGCCGGGGTCCGGGCGATGCCGATCGCCGAGGGATCGGAGGTCGATTCGGGGAGCCTGCGGATGGAGGTGCTGTGGCCGCCGCGGGCACTGCTGGAAGGGCCTCCGCCGGACGACCTCAACCGGGCGGCGTTGGTCCTCCTGGCTCGCTGGCGGCGCTTCGGCATGCTCCTCACCGCTGACGCCGAGGCCGAGTCGGTGCCCATCGACGCCGGGCCGATAGAGGTGCTGAAGGTGGCCCATCACGGCTCGGACGATGCCGGCCTCGAGGCGCTGCTCGACCGCAGCATGCCGCGTCTCGCAGTGATCTCCGTAGGGGCGGACAACCCCTACGGGCATCCGAGCGCCGCCACGCTTGCCACCCTCGCCGAGCACCAGATACCGACCCTCCGCACGGACCAGCTAGGCGAGGTGACGATTGACGTCAGACGGGGTGGTTGGCGGGTCGAAACCGAGGATGGATGAGCGCCTGCGGGCGGCGGAGAAGAGCGTGCCGGGCGTCTTCGCGCTACCGTTCTAGGCGTTGGAAGCCTCGTCATTGGGTCAAGGGAGGACCCGTGTCGCCTGGCGTGTGGTGGGGGTACTGCTAGCGCCCGTGCTCGCGTTCGGCTGTGCGGTGATGTTCGTCGCGATGAGCGATATCGCCAGCACTCCGACCTGCGATGAGCTCGCGGCGGCGAATTCGGCCGGCGAGTGCTTCAGCGGCTCCCCCCTTCAGAAGGCGGTCACACTCGGCCTCGAGGGCACCAGCGGCGCGATCGCGGGTCTCGCCGCGCTTGCGGCGCTGTCCTTCGTGATCACGGGGCGGCGTGGCCGGTTGGCCCTCCAGCTTGCCGCCCTGGCGGTTGTGATCGGCGGGCTCAGCATCCTGATCGCCAACGTCTGACCATCGACTGAGGCTCCGTGGCCAGGCGCCCTCCATGAGGCGGCCGCGCCTGCGAATACACTCGGCGGCCATGTCGAACCCCAGCGGCAAGAGCGCCAGTGGCTCGGGTGCGATCAAGCCCGCCTATCTGATCGCCGGCACGGACGAAGGAAAGATCGAGGCCGCGCTCGCCCGCCTGCGGGCGCGGGCGGAGCGCGAGGGCGGTCCCGGCGCGCTTCAGAGCTTCACGCCTGCCACCGGTCCCCAGGCGCCAGACGCCGACGCGCTGATTGCCGCGATCCCCTCGATGTCGCTGATGGCATCTAGACGCTACCTGCTGGCCGACGGCGTCGAGCGGTGGACGGCAAAACAGGCTGAGGCGGTGATCGGCGAGCTCGGCGCGCTGCCGCCTGACCTCACCCTGGTGTTGGTCGCCCGGGAGCTGTCGCCGAAGACCAGGTCGCCCAAGGGCATTGCCGACGCCGTCGAGGCCGCTGGCGGCGAGGTGCTCCGCTACCAGGCGCCCAAAGCGCGCGAGCTGCCCGCCCGGCTGGTCGCCGAGGCGAGCAAGCGCGGTTACCGGCTGGAGCCCGCGGCGGCGCGGCTCCTGGTCGAGCGCCTGGGGGAGGGCACGCTGCGACTGGTCAACGAGCTCGAGCGGCTTGCGCTATGGGCGGAGCCGGAGGGAGAGGTGACGGTTGCCGACCTCGAGGCGATGGTGGCCGACACCTCAGAGGAGGCTGCCTGGATCCTCTCGGATGCGATCGTCGCCCGTGATCCGGATACGGCCCTCCGCTCCGCTGAGCGCCTCGCCGCCCAGGGCGAGGCGGTCACACCACTCGTCTACCAGGCGGCGCGACGCCTGCGGGAAGCCCATGGCGCCCTCCTGGATCTGGAGGCGGGGAGCCCGCAGCAGGAGGTCGAGGCAAGGCTGAGAATGCACCCCTACGCGGCGAAGATGCTGGTGCGACGCCTGCGGGGAGCCTCGCCCGCCGATCTTCGCGCCGCCACCGGCGCGATCGCCGATCTGGAGTGGTGGACCCGTGGCGGCTCCGAGTACCCGGACGACGTGGCGCTGACGCTCGCTGTGCGGCGAGCGGCCGGCGTCGGCGCCGGTGCGGGCTGAGGTCCCAGCGCGCCGCAGCGAGCCAGCGGCGGTCGCGCCCGGCTCTACCCGGCGGCGCGAGTCATGAGGCCGGCGGCGCGAGTCTTCTTGCGGGCGCCGTTGTTCGAATGCAGGGCGCCCTTCTGGACCGCCTTGTCGATCCGCGAGACGAGCTGGCGGTGCTCCTCGGTGATCGCGGAGGCATCGCCGGAGTCCACGGCGCGCTCGAAGCGCCGGAAGTGGGTCTTGACGGCGCTCTGCAGGCGGCGGTTTTCGAGCCGTTCACGTTCGGAGCGGTGGATGCGCTTGCGCTGTGAGGCGATGTTGGCCATCGGCGACGGCGGACTATAGCGGTGGCCCCTTGATGGAACGCGAGGAACGCGACCAGCGCAGAGAGGACGAACGCCGGGCCCGCGAGCGCCTATACGGAGGGCGAGGGCTGGACCCGGGTCCGGTGGACGTGGTCGCGGCCGAGGAGCCCGGCACCGTGGCGCTGACTGCCGTCGGCGAGTCCTCGCAGGCGCGCGCCGGTCGTCTGGCCCGCTCGACGGCCTTCTTCTCGTTCGCCACCAGCCTGTCGCGGATCGCCGGCCTGGTGCGAGAGGTCGTCGCCGCCAGCTACTTCGGCGTCAAGGGGCCGATGTCGGCGTTCACGGTCGCCTTCCAGGTGCCGAACCTGGTCCGGAGCCTGTTCGCCGACGCGGCGATCCAGGCCGCGTTCGTACCGGTCTTCACCGAGCAGCTGGAAAAGGGAAACAGGCGCGAGGCGTTCCGGCTCGCCTCCACGCTGATCTTCCTGGTCGCCTTGATCCTCGGCGCGCTTACCGCCCTGTTCATCCTCCTGGCGCCGGTGCTGATGCCGCTCTTCGTGCCCGACAAGTACGTAGCGGTCACCGACCTCACCGTGGGCCTCTCACGCGTTCTATTTCCCATCCTGGTCCTGCTTGGCGTGACTGGGATGGTGGTGGGCATCCTCAACAGCTACGACCGCTTTGGGGTGTTCGCGATCTCGCCCTTCTTCTGGAACGTGGCGATCATCGCCGTCCTCGTCGGGCTCGCGCCCGCGTTCCCGGAGGACAAGGAGATCTACGCCTACGCGATCGGAGTGCTGGTCGGGACCGTGATCCAGCTCGCGATGCCGGCTTTCGATCTGCGCAACACCCCCTTCGGCCTGCGACGTGCCCTGACCGCGCCGTTCCGCGTTCGAAGGGCCGACTGGCGAGATTCGAACGTGCGTCGCGTGCTGCTGTTGATGCTGCCGGTGACGCTCAGCCTCGGGCTGATCAACTTCAACCTGTTGATCAACAGCACCGTGGGGTTCCTCGTGTCCGAGAACGCGCCCGCCGCGATCGACAAGGCGTTTCGTATCTACATGCTGCCGCAGGGGATCTTCTCGGTTGCGGTGACCACGGTCCTCTTTCCGACCCTGGCTCGACTCGCGGCGCGGCGCGACTTCGAGGACCTGCGGGCGACGATGGCCAACGGCATGCGCCAGATCGTGCTCCTGCTGATTCCGGCCGCGGCAGCGATCCTGGTCCTCTCGGAGCCGATGGTGCGCCTCGTATACCAGCGCGGTGAGTTCGGTTCCGACGCGACCGCACTGGTCTCCACCGCGCTCTTCTGGTTTGCCTTGTCGCTTCCCTTCAACGGCCTCTTCCTGCTTCTGACGCGGACCTTCTTCAGCCTCCAGCGCCCCTGGATCCCGACCGCGATCTCGGGCATCAATCTGGCGATCACCGGAGTCGCGGCCCTGGCGCTCTACGGGCCCTTCGGCGTCGGCGGGATCGTTGCTGCGACCGTGATCGCGACCGCCGCCAGCGTGCTCGCCCAGACTGTGGTGCTGCGCCGCCAGCTCGGCCGGCTCGAGCTTGGGCGCCTTCTATGGACAACGACGCGCGTAAGCGTCGCCGCGGCGGCACTCGCGGCGGCCAGCTACGGCGTCTGGGACGTGCTCGATCACGGGCTCGGCCGCGGGCTGGAAGGTCAGATCGTGTCGCTGCTCGGTGGCCTTGCAGTCGGCGCCGGGGTCTACGCCGCAGCGATCACCCTGCTCCGGATCCCGGAGGCGGAGCAGATCTGGCGGCTCTTCCGCCGCCGCAACGCCTGAGAGCGCACTTGTGGCCCACGGTCGTCTGGGCCACCCCGGGCACACCGTCATTGTGAAAGGCGCTCTGAGCGACCTCCGACGCACCGCCCGCCATACTCAACCGCCCGCCATGAAGCGCATCCGCAACTTCTCGATCATCGCCCACATCGACCACGGCAAGTCGACGCTGGCGGACCGGCTGCTGGAGCTGACCGGGACCGTCGGCGTCGAGCACCGGCCGCAGCTCCTCGACTCGATGGAGCTCGAGCGCGAGCGCGGGATCACGATCAAGGCACAGGCGGTGCGGGTCGCATACCGGGCGCGCGACGGCGAGACCTACGACCTTCACTTGATCGACACCCCGGGGCACGTGGACTTCTCGTACGAGGTCTCGCGCAGCCTCGCCGCCTGCGAGGGGGCGGTGCTGGTCGTCGATGCCGCGCAGGGTGTCGAGGCGCAGACGGTCGCCAATACCTACGCGGCGGTCGAGGCCGGGCTGGAGCTGATTCCGGTGCTCAACAAGGTCGACCTGCCGAGCGCCGAGCCGGAGCGGGTGGCGGCCGAGATCACCGACCTGGTCGGCGGCGACCCCAACGAGGTGCTGCGGATCTCGGCGAAGACGGGCGAGGGCGTGGAGCGGGTGCTGGAGGCGATCGTCGCCCGCATCCCGCCGCCGCGCGGAGACCCGGAAGCCCCACCGCGGGCGCTGATCTTCGACTCCGAGTTCGACCCCTATCGGGGGGTGGTCGCTTACGTTCGCCTCGTGGACGGCGCCTTCGGCAAGGGCGAGCGGATCACGGCCATGCAGACGGGGACCGAAGCCGAGATCGACGAGATCGGCTTCTTCGTACCGGAGATGCGACCAGCGCAGGGGATGGGCGCGGGGGAGGTCGGCTACGTGATCACCGGGATCAAGGACGTCGCCCGGCTGCGAGTCGGCGACACGCTGACCTCCAGGCAGCGGTTGGCGTCAGAGCCGCTGCCGGGCTACCGCGAGGTGAAGCCGGTGGTCTTCTGCGGCCTGTTCCCGATCGACACCGACCGCTACGAGGACCTGCGTGACGCGCTCGACCGCCTGGCGCTGAACGACGCCGCGCTCAGCTACGGGCCTGAGACCTCCGAGGCCCTGGGCTTTGGCTTTCGCTGCGGCTTCCTGGGCCTGCTGCACATGGACATCGTGCGCGAGCGGCTGGAGCGCGAGTACGGCCTCGAGCTGCTGGCGACCACCCCCAACGTCCGCTACGAGGTCGTGCTGCGGGGCGGCGAGCGAGTCGAGGTGCGAAGCCCTGCCGAGATGCCCGATCCGGCGGCTATCGAGCAGATCCTCGAGCCGTACATCGGGGCGACGGTGATCGCGCCGGCCGGCTACGTGGGAGCGGTGATGGAGCTCTGCCAGGGCCGGCGCGGCACCCACGTCGACATGCACTACCTGTCGCCGGAGCGGGTCCAGCTCGGCTATGACCTGCCGCTGGCCGAGATCGTGCTCGACTTCTACGACCAGCTGAAGTCGAGGACCGCCGGCTACGCCTCACTCGACTACGAGCAGATCGGCAACCGCGCCTCAGACCTGGTGAAGCTCGACGTGCTGCTGGCCGGGGACCAGGTGGATGCGCTGTCGGTGATCGTTCACTCCGATGACGCATACCAGGCGGGCAGGGCGCTGGTCGAGCGGCTGCAGAGAACGATTCCGAGGCAGCTGTTCGACGTGCCTGTCCAGGCCGCGGTTGGCTCGCGTGTGCTCGCCCGCGAAACCGTCAAGGCGCTACGAAAGGACGTGACGGCGAAGCTCTATGGTGGCGACGTGACCCGAAAGCGGAAGCTGCTGGAGAAGCAGAAAGCGGGCAAGAAGCGAATGAAGCAGGTGGGCCGCATCGAGGTGCCGCAGGAGGCCTTTCTGTCGGTGCTGGAGCTCGATCAGTGACCCCACGACCCCACGCACCGGGGTGACCCGCGTGGCGCCTCCCCGGGCACGCGCTGCCGTGTCTCAGGCGCGCTCCGGCGGCTCGACCGGGGACGGGGCCCCGCCGATCCGATCCTGCCAGCGGCGATATCGCTTGCGGCTGCGCTCGCTTCGCGCCGTCGCCCGCGCCAGCTTGCCGCTGCCCTCGGCGTAGCGACGCCGCGCCCAGGGAGATCCCGGCTTCGCCAGGCGGATCGCCGCCACCAGGCCGACCAGCGCCACCAGGACGCCAACCACCGCCGAGGTGTACTTGCCCTTCAGCGCCGCGATGGTTGAGATCGCGAGGACGGCGATGACCGTGGCTGTGGCCGCCAGCACCGAGCTCGCGTCGTGGCTGTCCCATGGTGTGAAGCCAAGCAATAGCGCCCCACCCAGCAGGGTCGCCACGATCACCGCATCGACCGACTGGCGACCCTGCTCGGCCCAGTAGACGTCCTCGAGGTGGAGCCAGAGCGCGAACTCGTCCAGAGTCAGGCCCATCCCCACCCCGAAGGCTGCGGCCAGGATCTCGAGCCAGGGGCTGTGGGGTTGGAGCGCGAACCCGAGGAACCCGGCGAGCATCAGCAGCACGATCCCGAACACGAGGTGGTGCACGTGGATGCCCCCCGTCTTGATGCTTCCCGGCCACCAGGGCACCTTGGGGCTGCGCATCAGCCGGGTGCTCATGCGGATGAACCCGAACGAGAGCAGGAACGCGACCAGCAGCACGAACCCCGCCAGGCGACCGCTCCCTCCCGGAAGGTCGATCCCCACCGTGACATCGGCCGCTGACAGCACGCCGATATTCTGACGCGGCGATGGCCGTGAAGACCGAAGCTGTCGGCAAGCAGTGGCCGCCCGCCTCATTCGACGTCGAGGCGGCGAGGATCAACCAGTACGCGAACGCCGTGGGCGAGGAGAACCCCATCTACCACGACGCCGAGGCCGCGAGGACCGCCGGCTTTCGCGATCTGGTGGCGCCGCCGATGTTCTGCGTCGTTTACAGCGCCCCGGCGCTGGGGCCGGCCATCCTCGACCCAGAGGTCGGAATCAACCTCCCGGTCATGGTCCACGGCGGCCAGGAGTTCCAGTGGGGAGAGCCGGTGTGCGCCGGCGACGTGATCACCACCACCGCGAGCTGCAAGGAGATCTACGAGCAGGACGGCAGAGGCTTCTACGTGTTCGAGTCCGTATCCACCAACCAGGAGGGCGAGGAAACGGTTCGGGGCATCTGGACCGACATCGTCCGCGGAGTTTGATCGGAGCGCATCGATGAGCGACTTCAAGCAGGGCGACTCCCTGCCGGACCTGAGGGTCACCCCCGACGCCGGCCTGACCAAACGCTACGCGGAAGCGTCGGGCGACCCGAATCCGATCCATACGGATCCCGAGTTCGCGAAATCGGTCGGGCTGCCCGGAGTGATCCTCCACGGCCTGTACTCGATGGCGCAGGTTGCGCGCGCCCACACCCAAGCCGCCGCCGGCGACCCCCGAGCCCTGAAGAGGCTCTCGGTCCAGTTCCGCGGCATGGGGTTCCCGGAGCAGGAGATCGTCGTCACGACAACGGTCAAGGAGGCCGGAGACGGCCGCCTGGTCACGGATACGGTCGCCGCCCAGGGAGATAACCGGATCATCCGCAACGCCGAGGCGGAGCTGGAGCTGGACTAGCGCAGGCCAAGCGCCGGGCCGATCGGGGTCCCGGCCTAAAATCGACCTTGAGCATGCTCTCCGAGCGCCAGCAACTGATCCTCAACCTGCTTGTCGATGCCTACCTCGAGTCGGGGACGCCGGTGGGCTCGAAGGCGATCGCCGAGCGCTCGGACATCGACTGGAGCCCCTCGACCGTGCGCGCCGAGCTCGCGGAGCTCGAGCGCGCCGGCTTTCTGGCCCACCCGCATACCTCGGCGGGACGCCTGCCCACTGACTCCGGCTATCGCTTCTACGCGGACTCGCTGCTGGCCTCGGGCCGCCGGCTCCAGGCGCCGCTCGGGCCTGGCCTCGATCTGACCCAAATGCGCCGCCAGGTCGACGAGGCGATGCGCGACACGACCTCCGAGCTGTCGCGGATCACCGACCTGCTCGCCGTCGCGACGGCCCCTCCCGCCGGCAGTGCTCGCATCCATCGCATCGAGGTGCTGCTGCTGCAGCCGCGCGTGGTGATGGTGGTCGCGATCGCCTCCAACGGGGCGGTCACGAAGCGCGTCTTCACCTTCGACGCGCCGGTGGACTCCGGGCTGGTCGAGTGGGCGTCGAGCTACCTGAACGAGCGCCTGGCGGGGCTCGGACTCGGCGCGCGAATGATCGCCGACCGCCTCGCCGATCCCGAGCTCGGTGGGGCCGAGGCGGCATTCATCGGCGAGATCGAGGACGCGTTCACCGGGCTCGAGGAGCGTGCCGAGGCGGACCTCTACGTCGAGGGGGCAGCGCGCCTGCTCTCCGAGGACCACGCCGGCGACCTGCCGCACGTGGACGCGCTGATGCGTGCGCTGGAGCGCCGCGCGGGCCTGCTCGGCATCCTGCGCTCGGCGCTCGAGGAGCGCTCCGTATTTCTTTGGATCGGCGACGAGAACCCCGCCCCGGAGCTCCGCTCGGTGAGCGTCGTGGGCGCCAACTATGGGCTCGGCTACAGAAACCTGGGCACGGTCGGCGTGGTCGGGCCGCTGCGCATGGACTACGCGACGGCGATCGCCTCGGTGCGCGACGCGGCGGGCCAGCTCTCCCGCTTCTTCGAAACGGTCTACGAGAGGTGAAGCGCGACTACTACGAGGTCCTCGGCGTGGGCCGGGGAGCCGGCGACGGGGAGATCAAGACGGCGTTCCGCAGGCTGGCGCGCGAGCTGCACCCCGACGTCAACAAGCACGATCCGGAGGCGGAGGAGAAGTTCAAGGAGGCCGCCGAGGCCTACGAGGTTCTCTCCGACCCCGACCGCCGCGGTACTTACGACACCTTCGGCCACGAGGGCCTGCGCTCGGGCGGCTGGGCGCCGCGCACCGATGCCTTCGGCAGCTTCGAGGATGTGCTGTCCGCGTTCTTCGGGCGCGGCGACCCGTTGTTCAGTGAGCTTTTCGGGTTCGGCCCGCCCGGGCCGATCAGCGGCGGCGACGTCGGGGCGCGAGTCGAGGTGAGCCTCGACGAGGTACTCACGGGAGCCTCTCGCGAGGTGTCGGTAGAGGCGGTCTCGACCTGCGAGCGCTGCCGGGGCAACGGCGCCGAGCCCGGAACCCCGATCCGGACCTGCGAGACGTGCGGCGGCAGCGGCGAGCTGCGCGAAGTGGCCCGGGTTGCATTCGGTCAGGTGATGCGGACAGGCGCCTGCCCTACCTGTGGTGGCCAGGGCAAGGTGCCGGAGACGCCCTGCAAGGAGTGCGCAGGCCAGGGACGGACCGTTCGCATGCGCTCCTGGGAAGTCGAGGTTCCTCCGGGGATCGAGTCGGGCCAGCGAATCCGGATCGCCGGCGCCGGGCATGCGGGCGATGCCGGTGGCAGGCCCGGGGACCTCTACGTGCAGGTGCTGGTCGTCGAGGACGAGCGCTTCGAGCGCCACGGCCAGGAGCTGGTTACGGTCGTCGAGCTGACCGCCACTAGAGCGATGCTCGGCGGCACGGCGACCGTGCCGACCCTGGACGGCGAGCGCGAGGTCGAGGTCCCGGCGGGGGCGCAACCCGGAGAGCCCATCGTCGTGCGGGGCATGGGGCTGCCATCGCTGCGGGGCGCGGCGCGGGGCGACCTGCACGTTGTGCTCGACGTCCACGTGCCCGCCGACCTGAGCAAGGAGCAGCGGGAGCTGGCCGAGCGGCTGGATGAGTCGCTGGGCTCGGCCAACTCGCGAGGCGACGGAAGCTCACGGTCGCGGCGCCGCGACCGGGCCAGGCGTGGCAGGTGATCCGCCTCGCCATTCGCTGTCATCCGAAGCTCGCCGAGCGGGTGCTGGCCGAGCTGGTCGAGCTGGCGCCGGGAGGCGTGGAAGAAGTCGGCGGAGTCCCTGCCGCCCCCGCATCCGAGCAAGCTCGGATGACCGGTCGCCCTTCGGGCTCCCTGGAAGACGAGGAGGCGGCAGGTGTTGATTGGGTCGAGTACGCGATCTATGGCGCCGCCGGCGAGCTGCCGGCGCTGCCGGATCTCGAGGCCGTCGCCGGCGACGGGCTGGTCGCGGTCACCTCCGCCGAGATTCCCGACGACTGGGCGGACCGCTGGCAGGACTTCCACCAACCGCTCGAGGTCGGCGGGCGCCTCTGGGTACGGCCGTCGTGGGCCGAGGCCCGCCCGGAAGCCATCGACATCGTGGTCGATCCCGGCCAGGCATTCGGCACCGGCGCCCACCCGACCACCAGGATGTGCCTGGAGCTGCTGCTGGAGCTGGCCGATGCGGGGGGCGCCCACGGCACCCTCGCCGACTGGGGCACGGGCTCGGGCGTGCTCGCGATCGCGGCCGCGAAGCTGGGCTTCGCCCCGGTCGTCGCCTGCGACCACGAGCCGGCGGCGCTCGAGGCCGCCGGCGCGAACGCCCGTGCGAACGGGGTCGAGATCGAGCTGCGTCGCGCGAACCTGCGCCTCGAGCCACCGCCTCAGGCGCCAACCGTCGTCGCCAATCTGACAGAGCCGATCCTGCGCGAGATCGCCCGCCGTCTCGAGCAAGCGCCCGAGCGGCTGATCTGCTCCGGGCTCCTGGCGGGGGAGGCCGATGACGTTCGCCGGGCGTTCGCCAGATACGGCCTCACCGAGCGGCTGAGGCGCGCCCAGGGCGACTGGATGGCGATCTCATTTGAGACCGGGTCAACCGCCTCACAGCCGGCGGCGGCGTGACAATGCGAGCATGAGCGATCCGCGTGCGTCCTTGCCGATCGCCGTCTTCGACTCGGGGATCGGCGGGCTGACGCTCCTCCACGAGCTGCTCGTCTCGCTGCCGCAGGAGAACTACCTCTATCTCGGCGACACCGCCGGCTTCCCCTACGGCACCAAGTCTCTGGACTGGCTCCGCCCCCGGATCGCGCTGTCGACGCGCTTCCTGCTCGACCGAGGCTCGAAACTGCTGGTGGTGGCGTGTAACTCGGCGACCTCGGCCGGCGGGGATGTGGCTCGCGAGGCCGCCGAGGAGCACGGGGTGGAGGTGCTGACCGTGGTCGACCCCGAGGCCGAGATTGCGGCGGCGATCAGCGACAGCGGCCAGATCGGCGTGCTGGCCACGCCCACCACGGTGCAGGGGGGCGCGTACCGTCGTGCCCTCGACGCGCAGGGGCGCGAGCTGCAGGTGACCGAGGTCGCCGCACCTGATCTCGCCCCGATCATCCAGAACGGATTCCCGTTCGATCAGCGGGTGATGGACACCGTGCGCTCCTACTGCGCGCCGTTGAAGCGCGCCGAGGTCGACACGCTGATCCTCGGCTGCACTCACTACCCGCTCGTCGCCCCGATGCTCCAGAGGATGCTTGGCCGTGACGTGCGCCTGGTCACCGCTGGCCACGCCGTGGCCGCCTCCGCACAGCGAGCGCTGGAGGCGCAGGGCCTGGAGACGGAGACCGAGCGGGAGGGCGAGTACCGCTTCCTTTGCACAGGCGACGTGGATGCGTTCCGCGAGCTGGGCACCCGCTTCCTTCAGATGCCGCTCGGTGAGATCGAGCACGTGGAGCTGGAGCACTGACGCCAGCCGCGGTCTGGTGACGCTCGCCCGCGCAGGCGGGCTGACCCCGGGGCACTACGCTTTACCCGTGAGCATCCTGGAGCGAGTCCAAGCCGACACCCGAGCGGCCATGAAGGCCGGCGAGCGCGATCGGGTGGGCGCGCTGCGCATGCTCGTCAATGCTCTCCAGCAGGAGGCGAAGCTCGGCACCGACGACGAGGTCGGGGTGCTCCAGCGGGAGCGCAAGAAACGGCTCGAGGCGGCGGAGGCGTTCCGCAAGGGGGGCAGCGAGGATCGAGCGGCGACGGAGGAGGCCGAGTCGGAGCTGATCGAGACCTACCTGCCGGAGCAGCTCTCCGAGGAGGAGCTGGGCGAGCTGGTCAGCGCAGCGATCGAGGAAGCCGGCGCATCCGGGCCGGGCGAGATGGGCAAGGTGATGTCCTTGGTGATGCCGCGCGTCCAGGGGCGGGCCGACGGCAAGCGGGTCAGCGGGGCGGTCCGGGAGCGCCTCGATAGCGGTTAGACCACCGGGAAGGGCATTGGCGCGCAGGCAACTCACGCTCGACAACACGGTCGCCGCCGAGCTGGCGGGATCCGAGGACTCGGTGCTGCGCGAGCTCGAAGGCAGGATCGGTTGCGACCTGCGTCTGCGCGGCAACGTGCTGACGCTCGACGGGGAGGAGGGCGAGGTTCAGGACGCCGCCGCGGTGGTCGAGGAGCTGGTGGACCTGATCGAGCGCGGGCACGAGATGGCGCCGGCGACGATCGACACCGTGGCCGGCGCGATGGACGCCAGCCAGCGGCCTGCCGAGATCCTGGACGACGTGATCTGGCGGCACCGGAGCATCAAGGTCGCTCCGAAAACGGTCAACCAGAAGCGTTACGTGGACTCGATTCGCGAGCATACGGTGACCTTTGGAATCGGCCCCGCGGGGACCGGGAAGACCTTCCTCGCGGTGGCGATGGCGGTGGCGGCGCTCGACGCCCGGGAGGTGAGCCGGATCATCCTCACCCGTCCGGCGGTCGAGGCGGGAGAGCGCCTCGGCTTCCTGCCAGGCGACATCCAGGCAAAGGTGGATCCCTACCTGCGGCCACTGTTCGACGCCCTATACGACATGCTCGATCCCGAGCGGGTCAGCACCTACTTCGACCGCGGGATCATCGAGGTTGCGCCGCTGGCGTTCATGCGCGGACGCACGGTCAACGACTCGTTCGTGATCCTGGATGAGGCTCAGAACACGACCCCCGAGCAGATGAAGATGTTCCTGACCCGGCTCGGGTTCGGCTCCAAGATGGTGGTCACCGGTGACATAACCCAGATCGACCTGCCGCGCGACCAGCGTTCGGGACTGGTGGTGATCGGGGAGATCCTGGCGCAGGTCACCGACATCTCCTTCGTGCGGTTCGGCGGCGAGGACGTAGTTCGCCATCAGCTCGTGCAGAGGATCGTCGCCGCCTACGGCGACTATGAGCGGGAGAGCCGCAAAGGGGCCTGACCCAGTGACACGACCGTACTCACGGACGCGATCACTAGTGCGCTTGGACCTCGCGGACGTTCCCGGGGAGCTGCGAGAAGCGGCCGACGCCGCCCTGCGCGCCGCGGGGGTCGTCGAGGGGCACCTCTCGGTCGATCTGGTCCCGCCGGGCCGGATCCGCGACCTGAACCGCGAGCACCGCGGGCGCGACGAGCCGACGGACGTGCTCTCGTTCCCGATCGACGGGGCCGGGGGGGTCGCCGGGCCGCGCGAGCTCGGGGACGTCGTCATCTGCCCCGAGCACGCCGCCGACCTCGACCAAGCGACGGTCCACGGCGTCCTCCATCTCTGCGGCTACGACCACGAAGCGGACAAGGGGGAGATGCTGGCCCTGGAACACACGGTGATGCAGTCGCTGAGGCCTGGCGAGGGGCCACGATGACGCGAGCCGGCTTCGTGGGCCTCGCCGGTCGCCCCAATGTCGGCAAGTCGACACTGGTGAACGCGATCGTCGGCGCCAAGGTGGCGATCGTCTCCGACCGCCCTCAGACCACCCGCCGGGCGATTCGCGGCATCGCCACCGACCGGCCCGCCGGTTGGCAGATGGTCCTCGTCGACCTGCCGGGAGTGCAGCGTCCGCGCGACTCGCTCACCCAGCGGATGCAGCGTCGCGTCGAGCGGGAGCTGGCGGACGCCGACGCCGCGCTGCTCGTCGTCGATGGCCATCAGGGAATCGGTCCCGGGGACAGGTTCATCGCCAAGACGTTGCTGGGTGCAAAGCAGGGAACGCCCGTCGTCTGCGTGGTCAACAAGTGCGATCGCCTCCGCAAGCCGCAGACCGCTGCCGCGCTGGCCGCTGCCGCCGAGCTCGAGGCCGTGGACGAGCTGTTCCCGATCAGCGCAAGGACGGGAGCGGGCTTGGAGCCGCTGATCGTTCACCTGGCCTCGCTGCTCCCGGAGGGGCCGTTCGGCTACCCGCCCGAGGACCGGTCCGACCTTCCGAGCGAGGTCCATTTCGCAGAGCTGGTTCGCGAGCAGGTGCTGCGGCGCACTCGTGAGGAGATCCCCCATGCGGTCGAGGTGGCGGTCGAGGAAGTCGTGCGGCGCCAGGAACAGGGAGCCGAACGCGGCAGCCTGATCGAGGTGCACGCTCAGATCTGGGTCGAGACGCAATCGCAGAAGGGGATCCTGGTCGGAAAGGGCGGGCGGATGGTGCGCGAGATCGGCACCGCGGCGCGCAAGGAGCTCGAGCGCGACCTCGGCGCCCATGTGTTCCTGAATCTTCAGGTCAAGGTTCGCGAGCACTGGCGGCGCGACGACGCCCTGCTCGACCGAATCGGGATCGAATAGCGCCCGGGCTCCGGCGTCGAATGACCGAAGCGCGCCCCGTCCGATACGTGCCGTAAACCTGGGTATCGGTCGAACCGGGATTCGGCCGATACAGACGATGAAGTCGGATCGGTCTGAGGAGTTGCTGATGGGACCGGACCAATCACGGACTCCGAGCGAGAGCCAGAGCTTGCTCGGCGAGGGGTCGGTCGAACGGCCGCTCGAGGCCGGCGAGCGCAGACGAGTTGCGCCATTCGCCGCCATCGCCGTCGCCGTGGCCGCCGTGGCCATGGCCGCGCTCGTCGCCATGATCCTGATCGGCACCCGGTCGCCCGCCGGCGAGCTGATCGCCGCCGGACTGCTGGTCCCCCCCTGATCGGCTCGGTCTACCTGGTGCCGTGGTGGAGGCTTCCCACCTGGGCGCAGGCGGCTCCGCCACTGCTCTACTTCGCCATCGTCGCGCTGCTGCGCGACGCCGCGGGAGCCGACACGTCGATCTTCACCGCGCTGGTGATCCTGCCGGTGTTCTGGTTCGCGCTCTACGGGACGCGCGCCCAGCTGCTGGTCTCCGTCGCCGGGGTGTTCGTGACCCTTGCCGCACCCGCGTTGATCGCCGGAGCTCCGGATTACCCGCCCCGGGAAGAGCTGGTGCAGGCCTTCCTCTGGCTGATCATTGCGGGCGTCCTGGGCCTCACGGTGCACCGCCTCGGGCTCGAGGTTCGCGCTCGCTTCATCGAGTACCGATCGATCCTCGAGACCGCCCACGAATCGTTCATCTCGGCCCAGGCCGATGGCCGGATCGTGGATTGGAACCAGCAGGCCGAGCGCGACTTCGGCTGGTCCCGCGACGAGGTGATCGGGCGCCAGTTCGCCGAGACGGTCATCCCGCCGAGGTTCCGGGGGGTCTACAGCGCGGGCTTCGACCATCTCCTGCACACCGGCGAGCACACGCTCCTCGGCCGGCGGTTCGAGATGCAGGCAATGCACCGCGACGGCGGCGAGTTCCCGGTCGAGATCACGGTCTCGGCGCTGCCCACCGACGGTGGCTACAGGCTCAATGCCTTCCTCCACGACATCTCCGAGCGCCGGAAGAGCGACCGGGCGCTGCGCGAGGCCGAGGAACGGTTCCGCCGCTCCTTCGACGACAGCGCCGCCGGGATGGCGATCGTCAGCACGAAGGGAGAGTGGATGCAGGTGAACCAGGCGCTCGCCGAGCTCACGGGATACACCAAGGGCGAGCTCAAGGGGATGTCCGTCGCGGACATCACGCACCCCGACGACCTGGGCGCGGAGCTCGAGGCCCTCGATCAACTGGTCGCCGGCGAGCGGCGGCGATACCTGACCGAGCAGCGCTGCCTCCGCGCCGACGGGCGGCTCGTCTGGATCTCGCTCAGCCTCTCTCCGATCCGCGACGAGGATGGGAAGACGCTGTATCTGATCGCGCAGATGCAGGACGTCACGGAGCGCAAGCGGGTCGAGGCAAAGCTCGCTCATCAAGCCCTGCACGACCCCCTCACCGGGTTGCCCAACCGCACCTTGTTCACCGACCGGATGCAGCTCGCCAAGGCGCGCCTGCGGCGCGGCGGCTCGCTGGCGCTGCTGTTCTGTGACCTCGACGACTTCAAGGTTGTCAACGACAGCTTCGGGCACGACGGGGGCGACCGACTGCTGATCGACGTCGCGGGCCGGCTGCGCTCGGTCCTTCGACCCAGCGACACGGTATCCCGGTTCGGCGGCGACGAGTTCGCGCTGCTCTGCGAAGGGGTCGACACCGAGGCCACGGAGCGGATCGCCTCCCGGATCGCCGAGGCCTTCTCGGCGCCGTTCCTGATCAACGGTAACGAGGTCTCGCTGAGCGCCAGCACCGGAATCGTCCTCACCACCGATCCCGACGTCGATCTCGACCAGCTGATGAGCGAGGCCGACCAAGCCATGTACGCGGCGAAGCAGGCTGGCGGAGCACGCCATGCCCTTTCGGGCCACGGGATGGGCGAACTTCCGTCGCGCGTCACCTCTCGCGGCCGTGGGCCCAGCGGATCAGCTCGTACTTGGGTGGACCCGCCCGGCATGGAGCTGTCGCTGCTCGCGATCATGATTGCCGAGATCTCCCGCTCGTAAACTGCTCCAAATGGAGCACTCATCGCCGCCTGGGGCGGTCCGCTTCGATGAGCACGGCCTGGTGCCCTGCGTGACGCAGGACTGGCGCACGGGTGAGGTCCTGATGCTCGCCTACATGAACCACGAGGCGCTCGAGCGCACTCGGGAGACGGGAGAGGTCCACTTCTACAGCCGCTCCCGGGGCGAGATCTGGCACAAGGGCCAGACCTCGGGCAACGTGCAGCGGGTGCGCCAGATGCGCTACGACTGCGACGCCGACGCGCTGGTCGCCCTGGTCGACCCGGCGGGTCCCGCCTGCCACACGGGTCAGCGCTCCTGCTTCTACCGCGACCTCGAGGGGAGCGCCGACCCTGCTCCGGACGCCCCGCCGGCCGACGGCGAGCCCGCCCTCGCCACCTACGAGGCGCTGCCCGCCCTGGAGCGCACCCTGCACGACCGCCGTCAGCGCCGTCCCGCTGGCTCATACACGGTCGAGCTGTTCGACGACCCGCCGCGGATCGCCGACAAGGTGCGCGAGGAGGCGGACGAGGTGTCCCGCGCCGCTGACTCCGAATCCGCGGAGCGGGTAACCGAGGAGGCCGCCGACGTGCTCTACCACCTGCAGGTGCTGCTGGCCTCGCGCGACGTCTCGATCGCATCGGTGCTGGAGACGCTGAATGGCCGTCGCCGGTGAGCGTCCGCGACCGGGACACCGGGCCCATGGCCGTCAGCGCTGAGGCCGAGTTCGACCTCGAGCCGAGCATCGAGCAGGCGCGCGAGCTGGCCCGCGAGGGCAATGCGATCCCTGTTCGCATGTCGTTCGTCGACGATTGCGAGACCCCGGTCTCCGCCTTCCTCAAGCTCCGCACACAGGGCCCCTGCTTCCTGCTCGAGTCCGCCGAGCAGGGACGCCTCGGCCGCTACTCCTTCCTCGGCTTCAGTCCCCGCGCGGTGCTGCGCTGGCAGGACGGGGTGCTGAGCGAGTGGCCGGGCGATGCGACCGCCGACGCAGAGCCGAGCGCCCGCCACCGTGCTCCCGACCCCTATGCGGCGGTCAGCGGCTACCTCGACCGCTACCGGCTGGCTCCGGTAGACGACCTGCCGCCGTTCGCAGGTGGCGCGGTCGGGTTCTTCGGCTACGACCTCGTTCGCACGGTCGAGCCGCTGGGGGAGCCGAATCCCGACCCGATCGGGCTCCCGGACATGGCGCTGATGGTGAGCGACGTGCTGGTCGTCTTCGACCACATGCGCCATGAGCTGACCCTGCTGGCGTACGCGTTCCTGGACCCCGAGACGGACGTGGACACGGCTTACGCGAGGGCGGCAGAGACGCTTGCGGATCTGCGCGAGCGCCTTCGGGGACCGGTCCCTCGAGCGCCCATACCGGCGCCGTCCGGAGACGTGGCCGAGGACGCCGCCGTGCCGAGGGTCGATCGGGGTGCGGTGCCGGAGTTCAGGTCGAACATGAGCCGCGAGCAGTTCGAGGCCAACGTGCAGCGGATCATCGAGTACATCCACGCCGGCGACGCCTTCCAGGTCGTCCCGTCGCAGCGCTTCTCGGCTCCCGCGCCGGTCGAGCCCTTCTCCATCTACCGCGGTTTGCGCACGATCAACCCGTCGCCGTACATGTACTTCCTTGATTTCGGTGACTTCCAGCTCGCCGGCGCCTCGCCGGAGCCGCTGGTCAGGATCACCGGTCGCCGTGTCGAGACGCGGCCGATCGCCGGCACCTACCCTCGCGGGGCGAGCGAGGAGGAGGACCGTCGCCGCGCCCAGGAGCTCCTACGCGACCCAAAGGAGCGCGCCGAGCACGTGATGCTCGTCGACCTGGGGCGCAACGACCTCGGCCGCGTCTGCGAGTACGGGTCGGTGCAGGTGGACGAGCTGATGGCCGTCGAGGCTTACTCGCACGTGCTTCACATCGTCAGCCAGGTCTCGGGACAGCTTCGACCCGAGGTCACGGCGATGGACGCCTTGCGGGCCGTGCTACCGGCGGGCACGCTCTCCGGGGCGCCGAAGGTCAGGGCGATGCAGATCATCGACGAGCTAGAGCCTCACAAGCGCGGCTCCTACGGCGGAGCGATCGGATATGTGGGCTTCAACGGCGACCTCGACACCGCCATCCACATCCGTACTGTGGTGGTCAAGGACGGCGTCGTTCACGTCCAGGCCGGCGGCGGCACGGTGGCCGACGCGAAGCCGGACTACGAGTACGAGGAGTCGGTGACGAAGGCGAAGGCGGTATTCAGAGCAGTGCAGCTGGCGGTGAGCCAGCCGGAGTGGCCATGAGGGTTCTCGTGATCGACAACTACGACAGCTTCACCTACAACCTGGTCCAGTACCTGGGCGAGCTGGGGGCGGAGGCGGAGGTGATCCGAAACGACAAGGCCACGGTCGCTGAGTTGCTCGGTCGGCGCCCCGATCGGCTGGTGATCTCGCCGGGGCCATGCACTCCTGGGGAAGCCGGCGTCTCAATCGAGGCGGCGCGGGCCTTCCCCACGGACGGCATTCCGACGCTGGGCGTCTGTCTCGGCCACCAGGCGCTGGTCGAGGCGTTCGGCGGGCGCACGATCCGCGGCGAGCCGATCCACGGCAAGGACGCCGAGATCGAGCACGACGGCAGGGGTGTCCTGCGTGGGCTGGACAGCCCGCTGCGCGCGGGCCGTTATCACTCGCTGGTCGCCGACCCCGAGCTTCCGGATCAGCTCGAGCAGACCGCGACGCTTGGAGATGTGGTAATGGGCGTGCGGCACCGTGAGCTGCCGGCGGAGGGCGTGCAGTTTCACCCCGAGTCCGTGCTGACGCCCCACGGAAAGGACATACTCCGCAACTTCCTCTCCTAGTGGTCACGAGCAGCTGACCAGCCACGCTTGATGCCGAACGATGTCTTGACACGCGCTATCGACGCCGTCTGCTCCGGGACGCACCTGACCGCCGACCACGCCTCGGCGGTGCTCGACGAGATCATGGAGGGGAGGGCCCCGGACGTGCAGACGGGTGCCTTCCTGGTTGCGCTACGGACCAAGGGCGAGACGGTCGCCGAGCTGGTCGGCCTGGCGAGGACGATGCGGCGGCTGGCCGCCCAGGTCGCGGCTGGGCGCGACGACCTGGTCGACACCGCCGGCACCGGCGGCGGCCCGTCGACCTTCAATATCTCGACCGCTGCCGCGCTGGTCGCCGCGGGCGCCGGTTGCGCCGTCGCCAAGCACGGCAATCGCTCCAACACCAGCCGCTGCGGCTCCGCCGACCTGCTCGAGGCGCTCGGCGTGCGGATCGACCTCGGCCCGGTGGAGGTTGCCCGCTGCATCGACGAGATCGGCTTCGGGTTCATGTTCGCCCCCCGACACCATGCGGCGATGAAGCACGTGATGCCGGTGCGAAAGGAGCTCGCGGTGCGGACCATCTTCAACTTTCTCGGTCCGCTCACGAACCCCGCCGGGGCCGCCAGGCAGCTGCTCGGTGTCTCGGACCGTCGCTACCAGGAGACGATCGCCGAGGCGCTCGTCGGGCTGGGCTGCGAGCGAGCGCTGGTCGTCTGCGCCGCGGATGATGTCGACGAGATAAGCATCAGCGCCGAGACGCGGGTGGTCGAGGTGAAGGAAGGCCGCACCGAGGAGTGGTTCGTGCGGCCGGAGGAGCTCGGTCTCGAGCGCGCGCAGATCGAACGGATCGCGGGCGGTGAGCCCGACGAGAACGCGGCAACGGTCGGCCGCGTGTTGGAGGGCCAACGCGGTCCGCCACGTGACGTCGTGGTGCTCAACGCTGGAGCCGCGATCCTGGTCGGCGGAGGAGCCGACGACCTCACGCAGGGGATCGAGCGCGCGGGCGAGGCGATCGACTCGGGCGCAGGCCGGGAGGTGCTCGCCAGGCTGGTCGAGCTGACCGGCGAGTTGGCCCACTCTTAGACTAGCCTTTGACGGTGATGAGCTGGCTCGATCAGCTGGTCGCGGGTGCGCGAGAGGATGCCCGGCGCCGCAGTGAGGACGTCCCGCCCGAGGGTCTGCGCGCAAGGTTGGGCACCCGCGACGGCGCCCGTCCCTTCAACGAGGCGCTGGTGCGCCCCGGCCTCTCGCTGATTGCCGAGTTCAAGCGGCGCTCGCCGAGCGGAGGCGAGATCCGACCCGGCGCCGGCGTGGCCGACACGGTCAGGGCGTATGAGCGAGGCGGCGCCGCCGCGCTCTCGATTCTGACCGAGGAGCGCTACTTCGGAGGCTCCTTGCACGACCTGCGCGCCGCCCGGGAGGCATCCGACCTCCCGATCCTGCGCAAGGACTTCATCGTCGAGCCGTACCAGCTCTACGAAGCGGCGGCGAACGGGGCGGATGCGGTGCTCCTGATCGTCGCGGCGCTCGACGACCAGGTGCTCGCCGCCCTCTACGGGGAGGCGCGGGCGGTCGACCTGGACTGCCTGATCGAGGTTCACGACGAGCGCGATCTCGAGCGGGCGTTGATGATCGACGCCGACGTGATCGCGATCAACAATCGCAACCTCGAAGACTTCAGCGTCGACGTCGAGACGACCGTGGAGCTGCTCACTGACGTCCCCGCCGGCAAGACCGTCGTCTCGGAGTCCGGCTACGCAGGCCGCGAGCAACTCGACGAGCTGGAGCGGATCGGCGTCGATGCCGTGCTGGTCGGGGAGGCGCTGATGCGAGGCGAGGACCCGGAGGAGCTCGTCCGTGAGCTGACGCGCGACCAGGAGGCCACCCGCGAGCATTATCTCGAGCGCGCCTCTGAGGAGTGACCTCGAGGCTCTCGAGGCGGATTCTTACCATCGCTGAAGGCTCTCGTTAGCCGGCGTTAAGCGAGATCGCCGAAGCTCGGGGCATGAGCAAGGTGAGGTTCGTGACCGACGCCCTCGGACGATTCGTCCGCACCTCGTTCGGTGCTGCCGTGGCCGGTGGGCTCGTCGTCGCCGTCGTCGGGTTGGTCGCGATCGCCGCCGGCTGGGTCAAGTCGGGCGGCGATGAGGTCGCGGCGCTCACCGCGACGCCGCTCCCCCAGCCCGCCCCGCACCTGGCCAGCGGGAAGGGGCTCACGGTGAATCAGATCTACGAGCAGGACTCCCCCGGAGTCGTGTTCATACAGGCCCAGTCTGCGCCGCGGCCTCCGTCGCCGCTGAACCCATTCGGAGGTGGCGGCGGCGCCGCGACCGGCTCGGGATTCGTGATCGATCACGCCGGCCACATCCTCACCAACGCGCATGTCGTCGATGGAGCCCAGAAGATCGAGGTGACGCTCGGTAGCACCGACAGCTCGCAGCCCGTGAGCGCCCGGGTGGTGGGCAAGGATCCTTCCACTGACGTGGCGCTGCTCGAGGTCGACGCGCCCTCCGATCAGCTCCACCCGCTGCCCCTGGGGGACTCAACCCAGCTTCAGGTGGGCGACGCCCGTGGTTGCGATCGGCAACCCGTTTGGACTCGATCGGACGGTGACCACGGGGATCGTCTCCGCGCTACAGCGAGAGATCAAGGCCCCCAACGGGTTCACGATCAACAACGTGATCCAGACCGACGCCGCGATCAACCCCGGGAACTCCGGCGGGCCGCTGCTCGGGGCCGACGGACGGGTGATCGGGATCAACTCCCAGATCGAGTCCGCCGGAGGAGGCGGCAACGTCGGCATCGGCTTCGCCGTGCCGATCAACACCGCCCATGAGGTGGTCCAGCAGCTGCTCGCCAACGGCAAGGTGGAGCATGCGTTCCTGGGGATCACCGGAACCGACCTCACCCCGGAGCTCACCGACGTCCTCAACCTCCCGGTCAAGCAGGGGGCGCTGGTGCAGAGCGTTGTGGCCGGTGGGCCCGCCGACGAGGCTGGCGTAAAGGGGGGCCACGCCACCACCTCGATCGGCGGCCAGCGGGTCCGCACCGGCGGCGACGTGATCACGGCGATCGACGGCAAGGCCGTGACCGGCATGGATGACGTGATCGGCGTCGTGAACCAGAAGCAGCCCGGCGACGAGGTGGAGCTGAGGCTCGCCGACGGCGACCAGGAGCGCACGGTCACGGTCACCCTCGGCAACCGGCCGGCGAACGCCCAGGGGTAATAACTCCGCCGGAAGCTGAATCACCCCGCCGGAAGCCTCGCCTCTGGCTACGTTTCCGGCGGGCGCGGGCACACACCTGACCCGGCAGGTTGACACGCAGTGACCGGGACTCCGTCCCTAGCCCGGGCGGGCGCCACGTATCTTTATTCGGGATGAGGGTCAAGTTCTGCGGCATCACGAATCTCGACGACGGGCGCCAGGCGGCGCGTCTCGGCGCCTGGGCGATCGGGCTCAACCACCACCCTGAGAGCCCGCGCTTCTGCGAGCCACAGGTGGCGGCCGAGATCGGCGCCGCGCTCAAGCGCCAGCTCGAGGTCGTCGGCGTGTTCGTCAACCCGACCCTGGACGAGGTGGCCGCCGCCGCCGAGGACGAGTCGCTGACCATGATCCAGCTCCACGGCGACGAGGGGCCCGCCTTCTGTCAGGAGGCCGCCCGGCGAACGGGTTGCAAGGTGATCAAGGCGCTGCGGGTGCGCAGCGGCGCCGACATCGGGGGCGCCGAGGCGTACCGCACCGACTTCCACCTGCTCGACGCCCACCGGCCGGGAACGTCCGGCGGCACCGGTGAGACCTTCGACTGGGAGCTGCTGGCGGGCCGTCGCTCCAACGTGCCGCTGATCCTGGCCGGGGGCCTCACTCCCGAGAACGTCGCTGACGGGGTTGCCGCGGCCCGCCCCTTCGCCGTCGACGTGGCCACCGGGGTCGAGGCCGAGCCGGGCGTCAAGGACCACGCGCTGATGGCGAAGTTCGCCGACAGCGCCCAGAAGGGATCGGTCGACCCGCGGGTGGTGGCGTGAGCACGGTCGCAGTCCAGGAGCGCTTCGGCGCCTACGGCGGGCGCTACGTCCCCGAAGTGCTGATCCCCGCGCTCGAGGAGCTGTCCGCCGCCTGGACGGTCGCCCGCGACGACTCGGAGTTCAGGGGGGAGCTCGACGCCCTGCTTCACGACTACGTGGGGCGGCCAACTCCGCTGTACCGCGCCGACCGTCTCTCGGAGCGGATCGGGCGGCCCGTCTACCTGAAGCGCGAGGACCTTGCCCACACCGGCGCCCACAAGATCAACAACGCAATCGGCCAGGCGTTGCTCGCCCGCAGGATGGGAAAGCCGCGCGTGATCGCCGAAACCGGGGCCGGTCAGCACGGTGTGGCGGTGGCGACGGCATGTGCGCTACTAGGCCTCGAGTGCGTCGTCTACATGGGCACCGAGGACATACGGCGCCAGGCGCCGAACGTCGAGCGCATGCGCCTGCTCGGCGCGGAGGTCGTCCCTGTCGAGGCCGGCGCACGGACCCTGAAGGAGGCCGTCAGCGCCGCGATCCGGGACTGGGTCACCAGCGTGCGCAGCACGCACTACATCATTGGCTCCGTAGTTGGGCCGGCGCCGTATCCGGCGCTGGTGCGCGACCTACAGCGGGTGATCGGCGACGAGGCCCGGGTGCAGGCGCAGGCGGCCGAAGGACGCCTTCCCGCAAGGGTGATCGCCTGCGTCGGCGGAGGCTCGAATGCGATCGGGGCCTTCTACGCCTTCCTGGACGACGAGGGCGTGGAGCTGATCGGAGTCGAGGCCGGGGGCGACGGGCTCGACGGCCGGCACGGCGCCTCGCTGGTCGCTGGGCGAACCGGGGTCCTGCACGGAACGCTGTCCTCGGTTCTGGCCGACGACCAGGGCCAGATCCTCGAGGCCCACTCGGTCTCGGCCGGGCTCGACTATCCGGGGGTCGGTCCGGAGCATGCTCACCTTCGGGACACCGGTCGGGCGCGCTACGAGGCGGTTACGGACGCCGAGGCGCTGCGTGCCTTCCGGGAGCTGGCTCGGATTGAGGGAATCCTGCCCGCGCTTGAGCCCGCCCACGCAATCGCCTGGCTTCTTTCGAATCCCGGGCTCTCCACCGACCCCGCCGCTCCCGCATCCGGCCGTGGCCGGATGATCGGTCGCCCTACGGGCTCCCTGGAAGACGAGGAAGCGGCGGGCTTTGACGTCGTTTGCCTCAGTGGGCGTGGGGACAAGGATCTCGCAGAGGCCTTGGAGCGCCTCGAGCAGCTCGATGGGTAGCGAACGCATCGCCGCGGCGTTCGCCGCGGCGCGCGGGGAGGGCAGGGCGGCGTTGATGCCGTATCTGATGGGCGGCTTCCCCGACGCCGGCACCTCGCTCGCGGTTGCGGGGTCCTACGCCGAGGCCGGCGCGGACCTGATCGAGCTCGGAGTTCCCTTCTCCGACCCGCTGGCCGACGGGCCGGTGATCCACGCCGCAGCAACCCGAGCGCTCGCGGCCGGGGCCACGCTCGAGAACGTGCTGTCGATCTGCGAGCAGCTCGCCGGCCGCCTCCCGGTGGTGCCGATGGTGTACGCGAACATGGTCCTGGCGCGCGGCCCGAGCGAGTTCGCGCGATTGCTCACGAACGCCGGCGCGGCCGGCGTGATCGTCCCGGACCTGCCGCTGGAGGAGGCGGGGGAGATCGGGACGGAGCTGAGCGGTGCCGGTATCGCGTTGGTGCCGCTGGTCGCCCCGACGACGCCCGACGAGCGCCGTCGACGGATCTGCGAGCGCGCCGAGGGATTCGTGTACGTGGTCTCCGGTACCAGAGTGACCGGCGAGCGCGACGAGCTGCCAGAAGGCCTGGCCGAGCTCGTCGCCGCAGTGCGCGGCGACGCATCGGTGCCCGCCGCGGTGGGATTCGGCATCGGCACTCCGGAGCAGGCTGCGGCCGTGGGGCGGATCGCCGATGGGGTGATCATCGGCAGCCGGCTGGTGCGGGCGGTCTCCGAGGCTGAGGGCGCCGGGCCCGCGGTCGAGGTGGTGAGCGAGTTCATTCGCGCGACTCGCGCGGCGATCAGCGACCGCGGTCGCCCGGTCGAGTAGATTCCCGGCCGTGCAGCTGGTGGTGTTCACGGTGGTCGCCCTCAGCGCGATGATGGTCGCCTACGCCTTTGGGCTCGGCGGGGCGGTCGGCTTCTTGATCTTCCTCGCGATCCTCTTCGTCGGTGTCTTGGCGCGCGTGTCAGCGCCGCTGATCGAGCGCCTGCGTCCCTAAGCCCGTGCGTGTTGGTGTGCTCACGGGAGGCGGCGACTGTCCCGGCCTCAACGCCGCCATCCGCGCCATCGTCCGCAAGGGCATCGATCACCATGGGCACGCGATCGTCGGCTTTCGTGACGGCTGGCGGGGGCCGCTCGAGAACCTGCACGAGGAGCTCACGGTCGAGAGCACTCGCGGCATCCTGCCTCGCGGTGGAACCATCCTCGGTACCTCTCGGACCAACCCGTTCAAGCACGAGAACGGGCCCGAGCGCGTCCGCGAGACGATGGAGACCCTCCACCTCGACGGGCTGATCGCGATCGGCGGCGAGGACACGCTCGGGGCCGCAGCGCGTCTCAATTCCGAGCACGGGGTGCCGGTCCTCGGGGTCCCGAAGACGATCGACAACGACCTTGCCGCCACCGACATGACCTTCGGCTTCGACACCGCCCTCCAGGTGGCGACCGAGGCGATCGACCGCCTCCACACCACGGCCGAGTCGCACCACCGGGTGATGGTGGTCGAGGTGATGGGGCGACACGCCGGGTGGATCGCGCTCCACTCGGGCCTCGCAGGCGGCGCCGACGTGATCCTGATCCCCGAGCGTCCGTTCGACATCGAGGACGTCTGCCGGCTGATCCGCCGCCGCCACTCGCGGGGCCGCGTGTTCTCGATCGTGGTCGTCGCCGAGGGGGCAGCGCCCGCCGCCGGGACGATCGAGCTGAGCGAGGGCGAAAAGGACGAGTTCGGGCACGTCCGGCTCGGCGGCATCGGCCAGCGGCTCGAGCGCGAGATCGAGGAGAGAACCGGCTTCGAGACGCGCGCGGTGGTTCTCGGCCACACCCAGCGCGGCGGCACCCCTACCGCCTTTGACCGCGTGCTTGCCACCAGGCTGGGAGTGGCCGCAATCGACGCCGCGCACGAGGGCCGGTGGGGAACGATGCCCGCGCTGCGAGGTACGCGAGTGGAGCTCGTCCCCCTCAGCGACGCAGTGGAGAAGCTACGCACCGTCCCTCCGGAGGAATACGAGGTCGCTGCGCCGTTCTTCGGATGAGCCGCACCGCCCGGATCGCCCTGGCGACAGTGGGGCTGATCATCGTCGGGGGTACGACGCCGGGTTGTGAGACGCCCGGCTCAGGCATCCAGGCGGGCGAGCACGTGACGGTCTACGTCAGCATGCCCTTGCGCGGTCCCGGGGAGGTCGATGGCCGCGACGTGGTCCGCGGCGCCAAGCTCGCCCTCGCCGATGCAAAGGGAAGGGCGGGGGAGCTCGCGGTGCGCGCCGTCTATCTCGACGACACGAGTGGCCGCGGCGCCCGCGCTCGCTGGAGCCAGGCGGTCGCCGCCGCAAACGCCCGGAATGCGGCGGAGGACTCCTCAGCGATCGCCTATCTCGGTGACTTCGACTCCGGCGCGACCCGCGCCTCGCTGCCGATCACCAACGAGGCGCGGATGCTCCAGGTCTCCCCGGCCAGCGCCGCGGTCGACCTGGTGCAGCCGTTCCTGGGTGCCGGGGACCGGGTCCCCGAGGAGGTCCAGGCGACCGGCGAGCGCACCTTCGGCCGCGTGATCCCCAGCGACGAGGTCCAGGCCGAGGCGGCCGCAGGATGGGCGAAGCGGCTCGGCGCCCGGCGGGTGGGCACGGTCTCGGACGGCTCCGAGTTCGGCCAGACGATGGTGAGGGCTTTTCGCCAGAGCCTGCAGGGAACCAGGCTGACGGGCGGCCGCGATGACCTCCTGTACTACGGCGGCGGGCCGCAGCGGATGCCGGCCGACTTGACCCAGATCCCCACGGACGCGGTGATGGCTTCAGATGCCCTGCTGGTGCATTCGACGAGTCGGCCGGCGCACGGGCTCCTCGTCACCTCCGCCGCTCAGGATCCCTCGCAGCTGCCGCCGGATGGGGAGCGGTTCGTTTCCACCTTCACGAAGCGCTACGGCCTCCAGCCGGGGCGCTACGCGGCCTACGGCTACGAGGCGATGGCGGTGGTGCTCGACTCGATCCAGCGCGCCGGCGATCAGGGCGACGACCGCGATGCCGTGGTCGACGCCTTCTTCGAGACGAACGATCGCGACTCGGTGCTCGGCGCCTACTCGATCGACGAGGTGGGGGACACCACGCTCGGCCGGCTCGCCGGATACCGGCTCGCCGACGGCCGCCCGCGATTCCAGATCGCGCTGCGGGTGCCGTAGTCGCCGCTAGCGACCGAGAAGGTCGCTCAGCGCCGGTTCGAGCTCGGGGTGGCGGAACTCGAAGCCTGCGTCCAGGGCGCGGCGGGGAATCGTGCGCTGGCCGCCGGCCGCGACCTCGCCCAGCTCGCCGCCGAACCTGGCCTTGAGCGCCAGCTTCGGCAGCGGGATGACCGCGGGGCGGCCCAGCACTCGTCCAAGCGCCTTCGAGAACTCCCGGTTCGTGACCGGGTTGGGCGCGGTTGCGTTGTAGGTGCCCGAGGCGCCGTCTGTGTCCAGCGCCCAGAGCAGCAGGCGGACTTCATCGTCGACGTGGATCCAGGGCATGTACTGGCCGCCACCCGCCAGCGGACCGCCGACGCCGAGCTTGAAGGGGACGAGGAGCTGCTTGAGCAGCCCATGCTCGGGATCGAGCACCAACCCGCTGCGGACCACGACCACGCGGACCCCGACCGTCTCGGCTGCGTGGGCGGCCGCCTCCCAGGCAACGCAGAGCTCGGCGTCGAACGTCGACCCCGGCCCGGTGGACTCGTCCACCACCGCCTCCCCGCGATCGCCGTAATAGCCCACGGCCGACTGGCTGACCAACGCCTTCGGGCGCGGCTCGGTGGCACTGATCGCATCGACCAGGTTCTTGGTCGACCGCACGCGGCTGTCGCGGATGCGTTGTTTGGCGGCCTCTGTCCAGCGTTGATCGATTGGCTCGCCGACCAGGTTGACGACCCCGTCGGCGCCCGCCAGGGCGCTCGCGGGCGGACGTTCGGCGACCGGATTCCAGGCGTGCCAGGTGACGGTCGGATTTCCCTGGCGGGCCCGCTGCGGGTCGCGGGTCAATCCGACGGCTTCGTCGCCGCGCGCCAGCAGCGCGTCGCAGACGGCCGAGCCGAGAAAGCCGCTGGCACCGGTTACGAGTACGCGCATCGCTACCTCCCTGCGGTCGGAGCCGCTATTCGAGCGTCGAGAACGTGCCTGTCTCCTCGGAGACGCGCGCGATCCCCTCGCGACGCGCTTCCTCGATCACCGCCGCAGCCACCGCGGGCGCGACGTCGCGGTCGAAGACGCTGGGGATGATGTAGTCCTCGGTCAGGTCCTCTTCGTTGACCACCTCAGCGATTCCCTGGGCCGCAGCCAGCTTCATCTCCTCGGTGATCCGGGGCGCCCCGGCGTCGAGCGCGCCGCGGAAGATCCCCGGAAAGCAGAGCACGTTGTTGATCTGGTTGGGGTAGTCGGAGCGGCCGGTGGCCATGATCCGCACGTAGGGCTGGGCCTCCTCCGGCATCACCTCGGGGTTGGGGTTGGCCATCGCGAACACGATCGCGTCGTCGGACATCTTCCCCAACGCCTCGGCAGGGATGATCCCGGGGCCGGAGACGCCGATGAACAGATCGCAGCCCTCGATCACTTCGGCAGGCGGGCCCTGGAGCTTCTCGGGATTCGAGTTCTCGGCGTACCAGCGCTTGATCTCGCTCATCTCGCCGGCCGCGTAATCCTCCCGCTCGGTGGACAGCGCTCCCTGACGGTCGCAACCGATCACGCGGCTCACCCCCGAGGCATGCATCATCTTGGTCACCGCCACGCCCGCGGCGCCCAGCCCGACGACCAGCACCCGCAGGTCCTCAAGGCTCTTGCCGACGATCTTCAGCGCGTTGAAGAGCGCCGCCATCACCACCACCGCGGTCCCATGCTGGTCGTCGTGAAATACGGGGATGTCGAGCTCCGCCTTGAGGCGCTCCTCGATCTCGAAGCAGCGCGGCGCCGAGATGTCCTCCAGGTTGATTCCCCCGAAGGTCGGCGAGATCAGCGTCACCGTGTCCACGATCTGGTTCGGGTCGTGGGTGCTGAGGCAGATCGGAAAGGCGTCCACGTTGGCGAACTCCTTGAACAGCATCGCCTTGCCCTCCATCACAGGCATCGCTGCCTCGGGGCCAATGTCGCCGAGGCCGAGCACTGCGCTGCCGTCGGAGACCACGGCCACCGTGTTGCGCTTGATCGTGTACTCGAACGCCTTGGAGCGATCGGCGGCGATCTGCTGGCAGACGCGGGCGACGCCCGGCGTGTAGGCCATCGAGAGGTCGTCGCGGGTCTTCAGCGGGTACTTGTTCTGCTGCTCGATCTTGCCGCCGCGATGCATCTGAAGCGTACGGTCCACGTAGTCGAGCACCCGAGCGCCACGGGTGGAGCCGATCGCCCGCAGGATCTCCTCCCAGTGCGCCTGGTCGCGGGCGTCGATCGTGAACTCGCGGACACGCTTGCCTTCGCTGCCGGCGCCCGGAACAAGGTCCACGCCCTGGAGCGCGCCGCCCGCCTCGGCGATCTGGGCGGTGAGCTTGCCCAAGGGCTCCTGGCGCGCATCGAGCTCGACGCGAACGGTGACCGAGAACTGGGCGCTGACCGAAGGGATCGCAGGCATGGCGCAAGATCATAGGCACGGGGTGGGTCCGGCGCGGGCGCCGCGCCAATCCCTCCTCGCGTATTTCGGCGGTGGACCCGTCCGCGGCCGGGCGCGGTCCTAGGATGGATGTGTGCCGGCCACGAAGACGAAGCCGAACGGGTCCACGAAGGCGTTCGAGGGCGACGGGGAGCTGTTCCTGATCGACGGCAACAGCCTCGCGTACAGGGCCTTCTTCGCGCTCCCGGAGTCGATCGCGACCGCCGACGGACGCCCGACGAACGCGATCTACGGCTTCGCCTCCATGATGGCCAAGATCCTGGTCGACCACCACCCCCGCGCAGTGATCGTGGCCTGGGACGCCGGGATGTCGGGTCGCGAGCTCGAGTACGCGGACTACAAGGCCCAGCGGCCACCGCGCCCCGACCTGCTGTCGGAGCAGTGGCCGCACCTGTGGCCGCTCGCCGAGGCGTTCGGCTTCCACAACGTCAAGGTCGAGGGGTGGGAGGCCGACGACGTGATCGCGACTCTGGCCCGCCAAGCCCGCGAATCGAGGATCCCGGTGATGGTCGTATCCGGCGATCGGGACGTCTACCAGGTGGTGGGGGAGGGGATTCGGGTGATGACCACCTCGCGGGGGGTCACCGAGACGAAGATCTACGATCGCGAGGGGGTGGTCGAGCGCTACGGCGTGGCCCCGGAGCTGGTCACGGACCTGATCGGCCTCAAGGGCGACACCTCCGACAACATCCCGGGCATCCCCGGGATCGGCGACAAGACCGCGGCCCAGCTGTTGCAGGAGTTTGGCTCCCTCGAGGCGGTGCTGGGGAACGTCGACGAGATCTCCGGGCCGAAGCGGAAGCAGAACCTCACCGAGCACGCCGATGACGCCCGGGTCTCGAAGCAGCTCGCAACCCTGAAGTACGACGTCGAGGTGCCGATCGACGTTTCCGAGATCGCCCGCTCGACGCCGGACCGCAGCCGCCTGCGCGAGTTTGCGGCCGAATTCGAGCTGCGGGCCGTGATCCAGCGGCTTGATGAGGAGTTCGGCGAGATCGTGCCCGAGCGCAGAGTCGAGCAGACGATCGCGGTCGAGGCGGAGGAGGGCAGCCCCGGCGATCTCGCCGCCGGCGAGATCGCGATCGCGGTCGCCGCCGGCCACTGGGCGGCGACCGACGGCGAGCGGGTGGTGACGGGTGAGGCGCCGGACCTGGTCGCGTTAGCTGCGGAGCTCCGCGGCCGGTCGCTGATCGCGCATGACGCGAAGTCGTTGGGCGGGGGCGGGCGTGGCGGCCTGCTCGCGGTCGCCCCACCAGGCAGCCTCGAGCTCGAGCACGACACGATCGTGGCCGCCTACCTGATCGACCCGGCCAGGCGCACATACGACCTTCACGAGCTCGCCGCTGATGCAGGCCTGGCGGCAGCCCCCGCGGGCGCCGAGCCGGGGCAGCTCTCGCTGGCAGCCGAGGACGGGGAGGCCGCCGGCGATCCCACGGTGGACGCTCGCCTGACCCATGAGCTGGCGGCTCGCCAGCGCGAGCGGCTCGAGGAGCTCGGGCTCTCCCGCCTCCTGCGCGAGGTCGAGATGCCGCTGATCGAGGTCCTGGCCGCGATGGAGCGCGCCGGCGTCAAGCTCGACGCCAAGCGGCTGGCCGAGATCGGCCAGGGCATGGCCGAGCGGATCGCCGCGCTGGAGCGCGAGATCTTCGAACTTGCCGGGCACGAGTTCACGATCGGGTCGCCTCAGCAGCTCGGTGTGGTGTTGTTCGAGGAGCTCGAGCTGAGCAGGAAGCGCCGCGGCAAGACGGGCTTCTCGACCGACGCCCGCGTGCTGGCCCAGATCCGTGAAGAGCACGAGATCATCGCCAAGGTCGAGAGCTGGCGCGAGCTGACGAAGCTCAAGAACACCTACCTCGACGCGCTGCCGGAGCTGATCGATCCCGAGACGCGGCGCATCCACACCACCTTCAACCAGGTCGCGACCACCACGGGGCGCCTCTCGAGCGTCAACCCGAACCTCCAGAACATCCCGATCCGATCCGAGATCGGGAGACCGGTCCGGGCCTGCTTCGTCGCCGAGCGCGGCATGCGCCTGCTGTCGGCGGACTACAACCAGGTGGAGCTGCGGGTGCTGGCCCACGTCGCCGGCGAGGACGTGCTGCGCGAGATCTTCGCCTCGGGCGAGGACGTTCACGCTGCGACCGCGGCGGAGGTGTTCAGCATCTCGCCCGACGAGGTCGGGGTTGCCGAGCGCTCGAAGGCGAAGATGGTCAACTTCGGGATCGCCTACGGCCTCTCCGCATTCGGACTCGCGGATCGCCTTCAGATCTCCCGCGAGGAGGCGGCGGTCTACATACAGCGCTACTTCGAGCGCTTCCCGGCGGTGAAGCGATTCATCGACGAGACAATTGCGAGCGCCGAGCGGGACGGGTTCGTGACCACCCTGATGGGCCGGCGCCGGGCGATCCCCGAGCTGCGCTCAGAGCAACGTCAACGGCGCTCGCTGGGCGAGCGGCTGGCGGTCAACACGGTGATCCAGGGAACCGCTGCAGACATCATCAAGCTGGCCATGGTGCGCTGTCACGGCGCGCTTGGCGAGGCGGGAATGGAGAGCCGGCTCGTGCTCCAGATCCACGACGAGCTGCTGTTCGAGGGACCGGCCGCGGAGATGGGCTCCGCCACCGAGCTCGTTCGCCATCAGATGTGCTCCGCCTTCGACCTCGACCCCCCGCTGACCGTCGACATCGGCGTCGGCAGGGACTGGCTGGCGGCGAAGTAGTCGGGCCGCGCCTAGGGGCGCAGCCCCACGGCTTCGAGGGCTTCGCGGCGTTCCCGAACGCTTTCGAGGCGGATCGCCTTTCCGCCCCGGAAGGTCCAGACGTGGAAGTAGCCAAACTCGGTTTCAGCGCCGCTCTCGGCTCCGACGCCGCGCTGACGCACAGCCACGATCACGCTGTCGCCCACGTCGGTGATCGCCTCCGCTTCGATCGTGATGTGGCCCCAGGCCTCAAGGAAGCCTCGCATGTATTCCGCCAGCCCCTCGGCGCCGAGGTAAGCCCCAGCGTCAGGAAACTCCGGCCGCATTACGAACACCACAAGCGGATCGAACACATCGGTGCTGGAGCGGAAGTCGCCTTCGCCCCAGCGCTCATAGACGGCCCTGAGCACCTCGACGTTCTCCTCAGACATCGCGGTGTGAGCCTAAGGGATCCACTTATCGGTGCTGCTGTCCTCAGGATCACGCCCCGCTGATCCGGCCACTGTGTGACGGCCCACTAGCATCACGCGACGATGGACCGAGGCCTCGCCGTGCTGCTCACCGCCGCGGTCGGCGGCCTGATTGCGCTACAGCCGCCGATCAACGCCGGCCTCGGCCGCGCGACCGGCAGTCTCCCGGCCGCTCTGGTCTCGTTTGCAGTCGGAACCCTGCTCCTGGCCCTGATAGTCGCGCTGATCGGGCAGGCAGGGGGGCTCTCCTCGACCTTCGACGTGCGCTGGTACTACCTCATCGGTGGCCTGCTCGGCGCCGCCTACGTGACCATGGCCTTGATCGCGGTCAGCTCGATCGGCGCCGGCGGCGTTGCGGCGGCGACGGTCACGGGCCAGCTGACGGCGGCCGTGGTCATCGACCGGCTCGGGATCCTGGGGCTCGAGCAGACGCCCCTCGGCGCGACGCGGATCGCCGGCGTGGTCCTGCTGCTCGCGGGCACCTACCTGATCGTGCGCTGATCTAGGCCGCGGCTGCGATCGTGCGGCGCGGCTCGGCTGGCGCCGCCACCTCGCGCGCGTAGGCGGGGTCGGCGATACGCAGGTAATGGCCGAACGACCACCGCACGAAGTCGTCGCGGCTCATGACGCGCAGGGCGGGTGCAAGCGCCCGTGGCGGCACCCTCGGGACCAGCCGCTGCACGCGGAGCAGCCAGCGGAAGTGCCGATCATGACGCGCAGAGAAGGCCGCGTAGCGTCGCAGGGCCGTCTCCCGCGTCGCCCGGCCAACGGTCACCCGGCGCAGCTCTCGGCCGCATGCGATCCCGAAGTAGAACGCGGTCCGGATTCCCTCGGCCGTGAGCGGCAGGCAGTGTCCCGCCGAGTCGCCGGCGAAGAAAAGCCCGTCCTCGGTTGCGTCCCGCAGCTTGTGGGGGATCCAGTTGCCCTGGTAGCGGACCGGATCGTGGTCCAGGTCGCGCGCCAGCCGGACAGTCGAGTCCTTGACACCGACGCGGGGGTCGAACGAGCCGACGCCGACACGGACCTCGTCGTCGGCGGGGAAGCTCCAGCTGTATCCGGCGGGCACGTAGCCGCGATCGATCCAGATCTCCAGGTCGTCGGAGGCTCCGCTCGGGTGCACCTCGAGCCCCCGCGAGAGCGGCGCCTCAACGGGCTGGTAGCCGTGGGAGCCGAGCACGCGGCGCCAACCCAGACAGTCCACGACCAGCGGCGCCCGCAGCTCGCCCCGATCTGTCTCGACCCGAATCACCTCACCGGAGGCGGCGGGACCCTTGATTGTTGCGGTCTCGAATTCGGCGTCGCAGTGCTGAAACAGGAGCTCGCAGAGGGCCGGGTAGTCGAAGGTCGAGAACGTCCACGGGAGATGCATACGGGTGGTGACCTGGGGGGTGTGAATCACCAGGTCGCGGAAGGTCTGCTTGATCGACGCACCGCCCCCCATCGCATCGAGCCACTCAGTGGGGGCGGCGCAGGCTGAGGTCTGGCGCTCCCCGATCTCGTAGCGATCGACGATCAGAACCCGGGCTCCCGAACCCGCCAGCTCGCGCGCCACCGCGAGGCCCGCGAAGCTCGCCCCACAGATCAGCACGTCGCAGTCGCGCTGCAGCGGTGTTCGCTTCGAGCCGCGCTTCGTGCGTCGCGTTGGCATCGCAGGCGAGAGTACTTCAAGCCCACTTTTGCCATAGTTAGCCGCCTTGCCCGCGACCGAGACAGCTACCGAAGCTGCCCAGCAGGACGTCCAGCAGTCGCCTGCGGAGAGCTCCAACGACTTCCTGATCGAGGTCGACGGCAAGCTCGTCCCCAATTACGACGCGACCATCAAGCCATTCGAGGAGGGCGACGTGGTCAGCGGCGAGGTGGTCAGGATCGACAAGGACGAGGTGCTGGTCGACATCGGCTACAAGTCCGAGGGGGTCATTCCCTCGACCGAGCTCTCGATCCGGCGCTCGGTGGATCCTGCCGAGGAGGTCTCGCTTGGGGAACGCGTGGATGCGCTGGTGCTCACCAAGGAGGACCAGGAGGGACGGCTGCTGCTGTCCAAGAAGCGCGCCCGCTTCGAGAAGGCCTGGCGAAAGATCGAGGCGGCGGCCGAGTCGGGCGAGCCGGTCGAGGGAACGGTGATCGAGGTGGTCAAGGGTGGGCTGATCCTCGACCTGGGCGTTCGCGGCTTCCTGCCCGCCTCGCTGGTCGACATCCGCCGCGTCCACAACCTCGACGAGTTCAAGGGCCAGACGCTCGAGTGCAAGGTGATCGAGCTCAACCGCAGCCGCAACAACGTGGTGCTCTCGCGCCGCGCCGTGCTGGAGGAGGAGCGCAAGGAGGTTCGCGAGCAGATCCTTGGTCGCCTCCAGCCGGGCGCGGTGGTTGAGGGGACGATCTCCAACATCGTCGACTTCGGCGCCTTCGTCGACCTCGACGGGATCGATGGGCTGATCCACATCTCCGAGCTCTCCTGGAGCCATGTCAACCACCCCTCCGAGGTGCTCTCGGTGGGGGAGACGGTGAACGTGAAGGTGCTCGACATCGACCGCGAGCGCCAGCGCATCTCGCTCGGCTTGAAGCAGACGCAGGAGGATCCGTGGCGCCGGGTGCTCGAGGAATACGGCCCGGGCGATGTGCTCGAGGGCAAGGTCACGAAGGTGGTCGCGTTCGGCGCCTTCGTCGAGATCGTTCCCGGCGTCGAGGGGTTGGTACACATCTCGGAGCTCGCGGAGCATCACGTCGAGAACCCGAGCGAGGTCGTCTCTCCCGGCGACCAGACCTGGGTCAGGATCATCGAAATCGACGAGAACCGCCGCCGGATCTCGCTGAGCGTGAAGCGCGCCGAGCCCCAGAATCTGCCCCTCCGAGACCTGATGCCGCCCGAGCTGACCGGCGAGGCGCAGGCGACGCCGGAGGAAGTGCCCGACCTCGACGTATCCGAGGAGGTCTTTCCGGAGCCGCCACCGCAGCCCGAGGGAGAGCAGGAGGCCCAAGGGGGCGAAGAGAACGCCGAACCGCCCTCGGAGGACGAGGGCTCCTGATCGGCGGGCGGTGGCCCCACCGCCTGACATCAACCGGCACCAGCCTGTCGCGTCCACTGGCGGCTCCGCGCCGGCATTTGTTGGTCTGACCGGCGCGGTCGCCTCGGGCAAGTCGGAAGCCCTGGCCGCCTTCGCGCGGCTCGGCGCTGCGACGCTGTCGAGCGACGCCGTGACTCACGAGCTTCTGGACGCCCCCGAGGTTCGCGAGCAGCTGGTCGAGCGTTGGGGCGAGGCGGTGCTGGTCGACGGCCGCCTGGAGCGCGCGAGGGTGGGCGAGATCGTCTTCGGGCGGCCCGATGAGCTCGCGTGGCTCGAGTCGGTGCTGCACCCGCTGGTCGGCGAGCGGGTGGTCGAATGGCGCCAGTCGCTTCCCGCGGAGACAGCGCTCGCAGTGGTCGAGGTGCCGTTGCTGTTCGAGACCGGCATGGAGGGCGCGTTCGACGCCACGGTGTGCGTGGTCGCGGACGACTCCACCCGGGCGGCGCGAGCGGGTGACCGCGGGACCGAGCTGCTCGAGGCCCGCAGCGGCCGCCAGCTCTCTCAGGACGAGAAGGCCGCTCGAGCGACCCACGTGATCTCCAACAATGGCTCCCTGGCCGAGCTCGAGGACCGGGTGGCGCGACTGGTGCCAGCGCTGGCCTCGCTGGCTCGGGGAGCGGCGTGAGCCGGGCGAGGACGGCCGCTCCCGGACGCCGGTCCCGAGCGCGCACGGCTGCCCGCCCCAGTTCCCGCCGCCGCCGCTGGCTGGCGATCGGCGCAGCGGCCGTGCTCGGTGCCGGGGCCGCGATCGGGATCAGCCGGATCGACTTCGAGGAGGCGATCCGCGAGGTGACGCTGCCACTTCGGCACGACGACATCATTCGCCAGCAGGCCGACGAGAAGGGGCTGGATCCGGCGCTGATCGCGGCCACCATCTACGCCGAGTCCAAGTTCCGCGAGCGGGAGCGCTCCGTGGCCGGAGCCCGCGGCCTGATGCAGGTGACGCCGGCAACCGCCCTGGAGATCGCCGCGAAGAGCGAGGGGACCGAGTTCGTGGTCCACGATCTCTTCGACGCGGACATCAACATCCGCTACGGCAGTTTCCACCTCCGCGAGCTGCTCGACCGCTATGGCGGCAACGAGGTCGCAGCCCTCGCCGCCTACAACGCCGGACCCTCCCACGTCGATGAGTGGGGCGGCTCGAGCCTCGAGCTCGACGGGATCGGGTTCCCGGAGACCCGCGCCTACGTGGAGGAGGTCCTCGACAAGCGTCAGGAGTACCGCGACAAGTACGCGGGTGACCTGGGGCTCCCTTGACCCCGAGCGTCGCCGCTGAGTGACTCTGCCGGTCGCCTGGGCCGCTCGGGTGCCAGCCCCGACCTGATCCCCAGCTATCGTGGATCTGTGCCCGATTTCAAGCTCAACCCCGCCTACACGGCGACCGCGGACCAGCCGCAGGCGATCTCGGGGCTCGCCGAAGGCCTCGGGACCGACGAGCGGTTCCAGACCCTGCTCGGCGCCACGGGCACCGGGAAGACGTTCACGATGGCCGGGGTGATCGAGCGGGTACAGCGGCCAGCGCTGGTGATCGCCCACAACAAGACGCTGGCGGCGCAGCTCTGCAACGAGTTCCGCGAGTTCTTCGGCGACAACGCGGTCGAGTACTTCGTCAGCTACTACGACTACTACCAGCCCGAGGCGTACGTGCCCGCGCAGGACCTCTACATCGAGAAGGACTCCTCGATCAACGACGAGATCGACCGGCTCCGCCACTCGGCGACCGCGGCGCTGCTTGCCCGGCGCGACGTCGTGATCGTCGCCTCGGTGTCATGCATCTACGGGATCGGGTCGCCGGAGCTCTACCGCGAGCAGATGCAGCTGTTCAAGGTCGGCGAGTGGGTCGAGCGCGACGAGCTGTTCCGAAAGCTGGTCGGGATGCAGTACGGGCGCAATGACACCAACCTCACTCGCGGGACGTTTCGGGTCAAGGGTGAGGTCTTGGAGGTCTTTCCCGCCTATGCCGAGACCGCCTACCGGATCGCCCTGTTCGGCGACGAGGTCGAGGGGATCCAGCATTTCGATCCGCTGACCGGCGAGGTGTTCGACGAGATCGACCACGTCGCTGTGTGGCCGGCAACGCACTACGTGACCAAGGAGGAGACGATCGAGCGGGCGGTGGTCGAGATCAAGCAGGAGCTCGACGAGCGCGTCGGGTGGCTCGAGGACCGCGGCAAGCTGCTCGAGGCCCACCGGTTGCAGCAAAGGACCGAGTACGACGTGGAGCTGCTCAAGGAGCTCGGCTTCTGCCCGGGGATCGAGAACTACTCGCGGATCATCGACGAGCGAGCGCCCGGGAGCCCGCCGCACACCCTGATCGACTACTTCCCCGACGACTTCGTCGTCTTCGTCGACGAATCGCACCAGACAATCCCGCAGCTCGGCGGCATGTACGAGGGCGATCGCTCCCGCAAGCAGACGCTCGTCGACCACGGCTTCCGTCTGCCCTCGGCGCTCGACAACCGGCCGCTGCGGTTCGAGGAGTTCCTCACCCGGGTGGGGCAGATGGTGATGGTCTCGGCGACCCCGGGTGACTTCGAGCGCGGCTCCTCGGTGCGGGTGGTGGAGCAGATCGTGCGGCCGACCGGGATCGTCGATCCCGAGGTGCGGGTCCGCGAGACGCGCAACCAGATCGACGACCTGATGAACGAGGTTCGCCGGCGGGCCGAGGCGGGGGAGAGGACGCTGGTCACGACGCTGACCAAGAAGATGGCCGAGGACCTGACCGCGTACCTCCTGGAGCACGGCTTCCGGGTGCGGTATCTGCACTCGGAGATCGACACCCTGGAGCGGATCCAGATCATTCGCGATCTGCGGCTGGGGGAGTACGACGTCCTCGTCGGAGTCAACCTGCTCCGCGAGGGCCTCGACCTACCGGAGGTCTCGCTGGTGGGGATCCTGGACGCCGACAAGGAGGGCTTCCTGCGGGGCGAGACCAGCTTGATCCAGACGATCGGGCGGGCGGCGCGCAACGTGCGTGGGACGGTGCTCATGTACGCGGACCGGGAGACGGAGGCGATGCGGGCGGCGATTCGGGAGACCGACCGTCGCCGCGAGATCCAGCTCGCCTACAACCGCGAGCACGGGATCACACCCGAGACGGTCCAGAAGGGGATCTCGGACATCAGCGATTTCCTGGCCATGGAATCGCGCGCGACGCCGGCGCGCCGGCGTCGCGCGCACCGTGACGGGGAGGCGATCCGCAGCCCCGAAGAGCTCGAGAAGCTGATCGTCGAGCTCGAGGAGGAGATGCTCGCCGCTGCCGAGGACCTGCGGTTCGAGGAGGCGGCCCGGATTCGCGACGAGCTCAAGGAGCTGCGCCGCGACCTCGAGGCGCTGCGGGCCTAGGGGACGTCGACCTAGCCGGCGTCGGTCTCGGCTGTGACGGGCGCGGTTGTCTCCACCTCGGGCGCGGGCTGCGCGGGGCCGGGCGGCTCGGAGCTTCCGCCCGCGGTGCCCAGCGGCGGGCCGACCGGGCCGGTTGGCACCCACCCCCGTGGCCGTCATCAGGCCGAGCGCTGCCGCCACCACGGCGCCAAGCACGGAAATGCGTGTCAGCAGCCGTGTTGCCCCGACCCGGTCGACCAGCACTCCAGCGTGGCCGGCGACCGCGACGGAGGGGCCGAATAGGCAGACCCACAGACCCGCTACGGCAAACCCGGAGTCCGTCGTCTCCTTGACCTGGAGCCCGAGCGCCACGATCGCCACCCAGTCGCCCAGCGCCGACAGGCCGACCGAGCCTGCCACCAAGCGGAAGTCGCGGCTCCGAAGGAGGCTCGTTCGCATCGCGGCGCGCAGCATGGCGAACCGGTCCGTTGGATGCCCATTCCTCGGGCCGGAAGACCTCGGGTCGGAGTCCGCAGTTCGCGTACGCTGGGTCTCCGTGCGCTGGCTAATCGACGGGATGAACGTGATCGGAACGCGTCCCGACGCCTGGTGGAAGGACCGCCATGCGGCGATGGTTCGGCTCGTCGACCTGCTCGAGCGCTGGGTTGCCGCCAGCGGTGAGGACGTCGTGGTGGTGTTCGAGCAGCCGCCGCGGCCACCGATCTCCTCCACGGTGATCGAGGTCGCGCATGCCCCCCGGCCACGTTCCGACTCCGCGGACGACGAGATCGTTCGCCGCCTTACGGCGGATCCAGAGCCCGGCGAGGTTCGCGTTGTCACCTCGGACCGCTGGCTCGCCGATCGTGTGCGCGTCGCCGGCGCCACCGTGGAGCCCGCCGCGTCGTTCCGAGAGCGGCTCGAAGGCGGCTGATCAGCGTCGAGGCCGTCTGCCACACCCCGCTTTAAGCCGCATCGGTGGCGAGATCGGCGACGCGGCCGGTCGCCGCCTGTCACACCGGCGACTGACGCGGGGTACCCTCAAGACGGCCATGGACGCCGAGCAGCTGATCAAGCAAACGAGCGAGGCCGTGCGCACCGCGCTGGAGGCGGCGCAGAGGCGGGCCGACGAGATCGTTCGCGAGGCCGAGGCCGAAGCGCAGCGAATTCGCGGCGAAGCCGAAGCCGAGGCGAGCCAGCGGCTCGACCAGGTTCGGCAGGCGCTGGAACGGCTGGAAGCGGGGCTCGGTGCGGGGTCCGCGCCACGGAAGTCGGGCACCGAGCCGGCGCCGGAGGCCGCGAAGTCAGAGGCCTCAGAGTCGGAACCCGAAGCGCGCGAGCCCGAGCCGGTGGCTATTCCGTCGAACGAGGTGCACAGCGACGATGGCGGCGCGGCGCGCCTGGTGGCGATGAAGCTGGCCCTCGACGGCACCTCTCGCGAGGAAGCCCGTAGGCAGCTCGCTACGGACTACGACCTGGCCGATCTCGACGCCCTTCTCGAGGACGTCTACTCGCGCGTCCAAGGCTGAGTCTGAGGCCGGGAGTGGCGGCCCCCAGCCCGAATAGCCCCCTCGGTGACCTGGTTGCAGCGACGAGAGGCGGGGACCCGTCCGTCGCCCTGGCGGCGGCCAAGCGTGGCTACGCAGCGTTTCTACGCGGCGAGATCAGTCTCGACGACCCAGCTGTCGATCCGGACGTGGAGTGGATTCCCCCCAAGCACGCCCCGACCGCCGGGGTGTACCGGGGCGCGACGGAGGCCGAGGAGGAGGTCCGGGCCTGGAGGGAGCCCTTCGACGATTTCAGGTGGGAGCCGAAGGAGGTGCTGATGGGCGACGGCTGTTTCGTGGTGGTCGGCGACATGGGCGGCAGGGGCCGGACCAGCGGCCTCGAGGTGCAGACGGAGGAGTCCCACCTCTGGATGCTGCAGGACGGTCGCATCGTGCGCATGCAGATGTTCCTTGACCGCGGTGAGGCTCTCGCCGCCGCCGGGCTCACTCCGGACGTCTGAACGTTCCCGCCTCGCCGCCGGCGCGTGCACCCGCGCTGTACTGCGCCATGTCCTGTGTCCAGAACTCGACCACGTTGCCGTCGGGATCGGTGATGTAGATCGCCCGGTCGGCGCCGAGCTGGACCGGCCCCTCGACCTCGACGCCGGCCGCCCGCAGGCGCTCGAGCAAGGGGTCGAGCGCCTCGCGCGGGAGCTGGAAGGCGAAGTGGACGTGTGCGCCACCACGGCCCCCGGCGAGCCCGACCTGCGGCGTCCAGAGGCCGAGCCGGGCGCTGGAGCCGATCAGATACCAGAGGCGATCGTCCCGTCCCTCCCCGTACAGGGTCTCCTCGAAGCCGAGCAGGTCGCGGTAAAAGCGACGCGCCGCATCGAGGTCGGATACCTCAAGCACCAGCTCGGAGATGCCGCTGACCGGAGGCGCTTCGGGCACGCGCTGAGACTACCCCGGCTCATGTCACCCTAGGGTTGCGATCCCGATACAAAACGTGATCGCGTACCGCGCGCCCGGACGGGAACGCCCGTTCGCCCCCGTACACTGATTCTGGTGGCCCTCTCGGACAAGATCGTCATTTCCGGCGCCCGAGCGCACAACCTCAAGGGCATCGACCTCGAGCTCCCGCGCGACGCGCTGGTCGTGATCACGGGCCTCTCGGGATCGGGCAAGTCGAGCCTGGCGTTCGACACGATCTACGCGGAGGGGCAGCGCCGCTACGTCGAGTCGCTATCCGCCTACGCACGCCAGTTCCTCGGCCAGATGGAGAAGCCCGACGTGGACTCGATCGAGGGCCTTAGCCCGGCGATCTCAATCGACCAGAAGACGACCTCCCGCAACCCGCGCTCCACGGTCGGGACGGTGACCGAGATCTACGACTACCTGCGCCTCCTGTGGGCGAGGATCGGAAAGCCCCACTGCTACAACTGCGGCGCCCCGATCTCGGGCCAATCACTGGAGCAGATCACCGACCGCGTGCTCACCCTGGCCGACGGGACCCGGTTCATGGTCATGGCGCCGGTCGTCCGGGGGCGCAAGGGCGAGTACGGGCGGCTGCTGGAGGAGATGCGGGCCCAGGGCTATGCGCGGGCGCGAATCGACGGCGAGCTGCGCCGCCTCGACGAGCGGATCGAGCTCGACAAGAAGTTCAAGCACGACATCTCGGTGGTCGTCGATCGGCTGGTGATGAAGGAGGGGGTGCGAAAGCGCCTCTCGGAGTCGGTCGAGGCCGCCTCCCAGCTCGCCGACGGCCTGGTCGAGATCGAGGCCGTCGATGGAAAGGGTCCCGCCACGAACCCGGCCGCCCCCGGAGTAGCCCGAGCAAGCTCGGACCACCGGTCGCCTTCGGCTCCCTCCGAGGAGGCGGCCGGAACCGTAATGCTGTTCAGCGAGCGGTTCGCTTGCCTCAAATGCGGCACGTCGATGCCCGAGCTGGAGCCGCGGATCTTCTCCTTCAACTCGCCTCACGGGTGCTGCCAGCGCTGCAACGGGCTCGGCTTCCAGCGCGTCATCGATCCCGAGCTGATCGTCCCCGACCCAACGCTCTCGATCTCGGAGGGGGCGCTGGATCCGTGGACGAAGGCGGCCTCCGTCTATCACCGGCGGCTGCTGGAGGCGGTCGCGGAGACGAACGGGATCGACGTCGACCGCCCCTGGCGCGACCTCTCCGAACGCGATCGCCAGCTGCTCCTGAAGGGGACCGGGGACGAGCGTCACACGGTCTCCTACCGCAACCGTTTCGGGCGCCGCCGCGTCTACACGGTGCGGTTCGACGGCATGCTGGCGAGCCTTGAACGGCGATATGAAAACACCGACTCTGAGAACACCCGGGATCGGATCGAGGGGCTGATGGCCCTCAGGCCATGTCCGGCCTGCGGCGGTGCGCGCCTGCGGCCGGAGAGCCTCGCGGTCACCGTGGGCGGGCTCAACATCTACGAGTACACGCGGTTCAGTGCCCAGGCCGCCCTGGAGTGGATCCAGGCGCTGGAGCTGACCGAGACCGAGCGTGCGATCGCCCGCCTCGTGGTGCGCGAGATCGCGGAGCGCCTGCGGTTCCTGGACAGCGTCGGGATCGGCTACCTGTCGCTGGAGCGCGCCGCCGCGACGCTCTCGGGCGGCGAGGCGCAGCGGATCCGGCTCGCGACCCAAATCGGCTCCTCGCTGGTGGGCGTCCTCTACATCCTCGACGAGCCCTCGATCGGCCTGCACCAGCGCGACAACGCGAAGCTGATCGACACGCTGCGGCGGCTGCGCGATCTGGGAAATACGGTGATCGTGGTCGAGCACGACGAAGGAACGATCCGCGCCGCCGACCACGTCGTCGACCTCGGCCCGGGAGCCGGCGAGCACGGGGGTGAGCTGGTCGCTCAGGGAACGCCCACCCAGATCGCTCGCCAGGCTGGCTCCCTGACGGGTCGCTACCTGAACGGCAAGCTCAGCATCCCGACGCCCGAGCTTCGCCGCAGCCCCCGTGGCGAGCTGCTGGTGCGCGGGGCGCGTCAGCACAACCTCAAGGACGCCGACGTGAGCGTGCCGCTCGGGGTCTTCTGCTGCGTCACCGGGGTCTCGGGATCGGGCAAGTCGACGCTGGTCAACGAGGTCCTATATCGCGCCGTGGCCAACCGCCTGCATCGGGCGCGGCTCCGCCCCGGTGCCCACGACCGGATCGAGGGCCTCGACCAGGTCGACAAGATCATCAGCATCGACCAGTCGCCAATCGGCCGCACGCCTCGCTCCAACCCGGCGACCTATACAGGGGTTTTCGACCACATCCGCGACCTCTTCTCGCGCACCAAGGAGGCGCGAGTGCGGGGCTACAAGCCGGGGCGGTTCAGCTTCAACGTCAAGGGCGGGCGCTGCGAGGTCTGCCGCGGCGACGGTCAGATCAAGATCGAGATGCACTTCCTGCCGGACGTCTACGTCCCCTGCGAGCAGTGCCACGGGCGCCGTTACAACCGCGAGACGCTCGAGGTTCGGTTCAAGGGAAGGTCGATCGCCGACGTGCTCGAGATGTCGGTCGAGGAGGCGGTCGAGTTCTTCGCCCACATCCCGAAGATCAACCGCCGCCTACAGACCCTGCACGACGTGGGCCTCGACTACATCCGGCTCGGCCAGCCGGCGACCACGCTCTCGGGCGGCGAAGCGCAGCGCATCAAGCTGGCCACCGAGCTGTCGAAGGTGGCGACCGGTGACACCCTCTACATCCTCGACGAGCCGACCACCGGCCTGCACTTCGCTGACGTGCAGCGCCTGCTCGAGGTGCTCGGGCGGCTGGTCGAGGCCGGCAACAGCGTGGTCGTGATCGAGCACAACCTCGACGTGATCAAGTCGGCCGACCGGATCATCGACCTGGGGCCGGAGGGCGGCGACGCCGGGGGAGAGGTGGTGGCGACCGGGACTCCCGAGCAGATCGCCGCCAGCACCGCCTCCTACACCGGTCAGTTCCTGCGCAGCCTGGTCGAGCCCGCCGAGCGTCCCGCCCGCCGCCGGCCTGCCGGGCGACGCCGCGAACCGGTCGCCGCCTAGCCCCCATGACCGTCCGCTACGACGCAGACGGGCTGGTCGCCATCGTCACGCTCGACCGGCCCGAGGTGGCAAACGCGATCGACCGCCCGACGGCGGAGGCGCTGGCCGATGCCTTCCGCCGCTTCGATGCCGACGACGCGGCCGCAGTCGCCGTGCTGACCGGGAGGGACGGGAAGTTCTGTGCGGGCGCGGACCTCAAGGCCATGCAGGAGCCGGGCGCCCCCCGGGCGAGTCGGGTGGAGCCCGACGGCGACGGCCCCGTTGGTCCCACGCGAATGCTGCTGCAGAAGCCGGTGATCGCTGCCGTCGAGGGAAACGCCGTGGCCGGTGGCTTGGAGCTGGCGATCTGGTGCGACCTGCGGGTCGCCGCAGAGGACGCCGTCTTCGGCGTCTACTGCCGCCGCTGGGGCATACCGCTGATGGATGGCGGAACCATTCGCCTCGCACGGCTGATCGGGCACAGCCACGCACTCGACCTGATTCTCACCGGGCGTGGAGTCAGCGGCGAGGAGGCGCTTCGGATGGGCCTGGCGAACCGGCTCGCCGCCCCCGGGCAGGCGCTGGCGGAGGCGTTGGCGCTGGCGCATGAAGTGGCGGGCCGTCCCCAGGCCGCGCTGCGTAGCGACCGGCGGTCCTCGTATCAGCAGTGGTCGCTTGGGCTCGACGACGCCCTCGCGAACGAATACCGCCATGGGATGGCGACACTTCAAACCGGCGAGATGCTGGAAGGACTGGCCCGCTACGCCTCCGGCGGGTGGCGCCAGGAGGCGCCGTAGTCCCCCCGAAGGGCCCCGCGGGGCCCTTCGGGTGACAAGGTGCGAGTGCTACTTGACGAGCCCGATCACGTGACCTTCGGGGTCGGTGAACAGGGCAATCTCGATATCCACCTCGGGGACCTTGTCCGGGCCCATCATCCGCGTCCCGCCGAGGCTCTCCGCCTTGGCCAGCGCGGCTTCGACGTCGGGGACCTCGACGTAGAAGGTCACGTGGCCCCCGTACCCCTCGGGCGCGGTCCCGACGCCGCCTCCGATTCCGACTCCCTCGGCGTTCGTGTTCCCGTCGCGCGGGACGACCGCGTAGTTCGTCGGCCCGACTACGTCGCCGAACTCCCAGCCGAACAGCTCGGAGTAGTAGTTGCGAAGCGTCTCACCGTCCTTACCGATCACTTCGAAGTGGACTACCGGCTGTCCCATCCCGTCTCCTTTCGTTGTGCGCCGGGCACGCCGACGCCTTCTGACTGAACCGGTTCTTAAGACCGCGACGGGCCGCCGGACTAATCGCCGGTCAGAGACCGAGGCCGCGAACCCCGCGCTCGTCCCAACCCAGGTGGTGGGCCAGCTCGTGGCGCACGGTGCGCTCGACCTGCGCCCGCAACAGCTGCGGATCGTGTCCGAAGTCTCGCTCCAGCGTGTCCTGGTAGATGACGATGCGGTCCGGATAGATGTCACGGGCGACGGTGCCGCCGATGTAGTGGCCATAGGCATGGTGCTCGTGACCACGGCTGGAGACGACCACCGGCGTCCGCTCCAGCAGTTCGCGAAACCGCTCCGGCAGGTCGTCCAGCGCCTCCATCACGAGCTCGTCGAACTCGCTCGGCGGCTGGTCGGGGGGCGGCAACGAGGCGAGCGCCTCGCTGCGATCGACCAGTCGTCGGAACGCCGGCTCGGGCATCTCCCGGCCGATCAGCGCCACGGTCGCCCAGGCGGTGACGAGCACGATTGCGACGGCACCGACCAGCAGCGAAAGCAGGCCACCCAGCCCCGCGAGCGATGGGGGGTTGATGAGCAGCAGGACGAGGCCGGTGACGAGCGCACACACCGCCGCCGCGCGCAGCGGTGGGCCGAAGATCTCCCTCATGAGATGCAGGTTAGAGCGACCAGATCACCGAGTTCACTGGCTTCGAGCTGGTCGTCAGTCCGGCCGCTCCTAGCGCAATGCAAAAGCGGCCAGGTAGGCGGCTCCTCGACCGATACGTAAGACTTAGGCGCCGGTCACGGCGTAGAGGCGCCACTCGCCGGGCACTCCCTTGAGGGAGTGCGATCCGCGGTCATCGAACTCGATCCCCGACCCCACGACCAGGTCTTTGACGGTGCTCGAGACGAGCACCTCTCCGGGCGCGGCCTTGGCGCCCACACGGGCACCGATGTTGACAGCCATGCCGGCAACGTCGTCCCCATGCAGTTGGCACTCCCCGGTGTGGAGCCCCGCCCGAATGTCGATTCCCAGCGCGTGAATCTGGTCGGCGACCGAGCGGCCGCAGCGAATCGCCCGTGCAGGTCCGTCGAATGTCGCCAGGAAGCCGTCCCCCATAGTCTTGACCTCACGACCGTCGAAACGGTCGAGCTGGTGGCGAACGAGGTCGTCGTGTTCCTCCACAACCATCCGCCAGCGGCGGTCGCCCAAGCTTGCGGCGCGCTCCGTCGAGCCGACAATATCCGTAAAGAGCACCGTTGCGAGCACTCCATCGGGTTCGCGGGAGTGGCGGGCACCGGTCAGGAATTCCTCGACCTGGTCGATGATGGGCTCGGAGTCACCGACCCAAGGGATGTGGTCCTGCCCGGGTAGCTCGACGAACCGGGCGCCGGGGATGAGCTTGGCCAGCTCGCGGCCGGCTTCAACTGGGACGACGTCGCCCGTGCGATGCAGCACGAGGGTCGGGGCTTGGACGCTCGAGAGCACAGGCCTTACGTCAATTCCGCGATTTGTGTCGCTTCGCCACCTGATCAGACGCGGACTCCCCACCGCTCGCTCGAACTGGCCGAATAGCCGCGCCCGCTCCGGGGTCGCGATGCTGGGCGCGAAGATCGATAGCGATCGACCCTCACCCCAGTGCTCGATTGCATCATCGAGCCGCTCGTATGTGTTGCTCCAGTCGAACTGGGGGCCGGTATCGACGAAGCTCCCGAACATGATCAGCGCAGCTGTCCGACTGGGATACGTGGCCGCAAAGAGAGCGCTCATCGGTCCGCCCTCCGAATACCCGAAGAGCGCCGCCTGTTGGCTGCCCACTGCGTCGAGTACGGCGAGCAGGTCCGCCATGTCGTCCTCAAGCGTCGGCGGCTCCGAGACAGGGTCCGAAACGCCCTGTCCTCGTTTGTCGAGAAGGATCAGCCGGGAGAACGATGTAAGCCCACGAAAGAAGCGAACCGGCGCCGGAAGGCTCCAGGCGACGTCGATGTGCGACATCAGACCGGGAACGAAGACCAGGTCCAGGGGCCCGTCGCCCACCACTTGGTAAGCGATGCTCAGGTCGCCGTTCTGCGCATATCTGGTCTCCGGCTGCTCCATCCAGTCTCTCCCGGCCAGCGTAGCTCAGGCCACCCGGTTCGACGGCCGCCCAGACGAGAGGACGCGGTGTGTCGCATCGGAGGAGTTCTGGATCCTCGGCCTCAGCCTGCGTGCGGGGCAGGTACATTGAGCGACGGTGTTCGATGGCCAGCTGATCGGCGTCGACGTGGGCGGCACGAAGGTGGCCGTCGCGACGCTCCAGGACGCCCGGCTCAGCGACTCGGTCCTCAGGCCCACCGACGTTTCGAGCGCCGAGGGGCTGGTTGAGGAGATCGTCGCCGGCGTCGACGAGGTGCGCAACGCTCGCACCGCGGCGGTCGGGGTGGGGATGCCTTCGGTGATCGAGTTCGCCACCGGCCGGGTGCGATCCAGTGTCAACCTGCGCCTCGCCGACTTCGACATCCGTGGCGCGCTCCGGGACCGTCTCGGGCTGCCGGTGTTCGTCGACAACGACGCGACCCTGGCGGCACTCGCCGAGGCATTCGACGAGTCGGGCCGGCCGGTGGTCGAGAACCTGGTCATGTTCACGGTTGGGACCGGCATCGGCGGCGGGCTGGTCCTCGGCGGCAAGGTGTATCGGGGGGCGACCGGCGCCGCCGGGGAGCTAGGCCACACCCTGGTGGGCGTTGACGTCAGCCAGGGCGTTCCACCGTCGCTCGAGTTTCCGCAGCGCGGCGCGCTCGAGTCGCTGGCCTCTGGCCGGATCCTGGACCACCTGGCGGCGAAGGTCGCCGCCGACAGCCCCTCCTCAGTGCTGGGGAGGCTGGCCGCCGGGGGCAGGGAGGTGGATGGCCACGATGCGGTCATGGCGGCGAAGGGCGGCGATCCCGAGGCGATCGAGGCGGTGCGCACACTGGGGGAGCGCCTGGGGATCGGGATCGCCAACGCGCTCAACATCTTCGATCCCGACGAGGTCGTGATCGGGGGTGGGGTCTCGATCGCGGGCGAGCTGCTCCTGGAACCTGCGACGGAGGTCGCCCGGCGCTTCGCGCTGCCGGGGGTCGGCGAGCGGACCGAGATCCGGCTTGCCCGACACGGAAGCAGGGCGGGCGTTCGCGGTGCCGCGCTGCTCGCCGGACTGGAGCTGTCGAGGACGAACGAGGCCCTTGTGGCGCCGCGGGAGACGGAGCCCGCATGAGCGTGGAGACGGCGCCGGCGAATCCGTTCGCCCAGGACGTCGCCCAGCCGCTTCCCGGCCCCACCTCCCTGATCATTTTCGGCGCCGGGGGGGACCTGGCAGCGCGAAAGCTGCTGCCCGCCGTCTACAACCTGTCGCTCGCCGGGCTGCTCCCCGACCAGATGCGCGTGCTCGGCGTCGCGCGACGGCACGACGTGCACTCGTTCCGCAAGGTCGCCCGCGAGGCGATCGAGGCCCACTCGCGGACCGACTTCGACGAGGACGCCTGGAAGGCGATCGAGCCCCGACTGGAGGTCGTCCAGGGCGACTTCTCCAATCCGGAGCTGTTCGAGAGCCTGGCCGAGCGGCTCGGCCGTGACGACGCCCGCCTGGGGCCCACCCAGCACGTCTTCTACCTGGCCGTCGCCCCGCGCTTCTTCGGCCAGATCGCGAAGGGGCTTGCCGCGGTTGGCCTCGGCGCCGGGGCCGATCCGCCGACTCGCCTGATGATCGAGAAGCCGTTCGGGCACGACCTCGACTCGGCGCTGAAACTGAACGCCGAGGTGGCCTCCGCCTTCGACGAGTCGCAGGTGTTCCGCATCGACCACTACCTCGGCAAGGAGACGGTGCAGAACCTCCAGGTGCTGCGCTTCGCCAACGGCATTCTCGAGCCGATCTGGAACCGGCGCTACGTCGAGCACGTCCAGATCACCGTCGCCGAGGACCTCGGGATCGGCCATCGCGCCGCCTACTACGACTCGTCCGGCGCGATTCGGGACGTGATCCAAAACCATGCCATGCAGCTGCTCGCCCTGGTGGCGATGGAGGCACCGGTGCGCTTCGACGCCGACACGATCCGCGACGAGAAGGTGAAGCTCCTGCGCTCCGTCCGCCGCTACAAGCCCGCGGACGTCCCGGACTATGTCGTCCGCGGCCAGTACGGCGCCGGCTGGGTCGGTGGGGAGGAGGTTCCGGCGTACCTGGACGAGGAGGCTGTCGCCGACGATTCGCGGACCGATACCTACGTCGCGATGCGGGTCGAGGTCGACAACTGGCGCTGGGCGGGGACGCCGTTCTACGTCCGCACGGGCAAGCGGCTGCCGCGACGGGTGACCGAGATCGCGGTCCGATTCCGCCCGGTGCCGCACCTTCCGTTCGCGGGGTCCGACATCGGAGACGTTGAGCCCAACGAGATGGTGCTCTCCGTGCAGCCGGACGAGGGGGCCTCGCTGCGGCTGCTGGCCAAGGTTCCCGGCCAGACGCTGAGCGTCAGGCCCGTGCAGATGGAGTTCAAGTACGGGACCTCGTTCCTGGGCGACTCGCCCGAGGCCTATGAGCGGCTGCTGCACGACGCCCTGCTCGGCGACGCGACGCTGTTCACGCGGGCCGACGAGGTCGAGGCCGAGTGGCGGATCGTGCAGCCGATCCTGGAGGCGTGGGAGTCCGGGCCGGGGCCGTCGGTGTACGAGGCGGGCAGCCAGGGGCCGCAGGAGGCCGATCGAGCTGCTCGCGGTCCGCGGGCGAACCTGGAGGCAGTTGTGAGAGCGGTGGCGGAGCGCAGCCGGTGGAGGGGCGAGGATGTTCGCCTCGACGAGGTGGTCGCGGAGCTCGCTCGCCTGCACCGCGCCCTCCAGGAGGACGGCCGCGCACAGGCCGTGGCCCGTATTCTGAACCTCGTCGTTGCGCCCGCGTCCGCCCGGGGTGCCGAGGCGATCGATGAGGCTCTCACGAGGCTCGGCGCCCACAGCCCTTCGCGGACGCTGGTCCTGCGCCGGCACGGCTCCGACCGGCTCGACGCCGAGCTGGTGATCGAGGGCGAGCTGCCCGACGCTGCCGGCCGGGTCGGCGTCTGCCACGACCGCGTGACGCTGACCGCCGACGACTCTCGTCTGGCGCACGCTGACCTCGCTGCTCGCGCCGCTCTTGCTCAGCGACCTGCCCACGGTCCTCTGGCTCCCCGAGCCCGATTCCCCGATTCCGGACCCGGGCCTGCTCGATCGGGCTCAGCAGGTCCTGGTCGACTCCACGGCTGGCGACGGCGCCGCGCTTCGACGGCTCGGCGAGCTGACGCGGGGTGCCCGCATCCACGACCTGGCCTGGGGCCGACTGGAGTTCTGGCGGGCGTCTACGGCCGCTGCCTTCGAGCCCCCCGAGCGCCGGGCGTTGCTGTCCCAGGTCGCGCGCCTCGAGGTCCGCTATGAGGGCGACGCCCTGTCCGCCGGCCTGCTGCTGGCCGGATGGGTGGCGGCGCGTGCGGGCTGGCGCCCAGGGATGCTCGAGCGCGACGATGGGCGAGCCGCGCACAAAGGCCGAGCGGCCCGGCGGCGGGATGGTGGCGTTGTCACTGGTGCGCGAGCCCGAGGCGCGGGGGTGCGGGGGGATCGAGAGGCTGACCTTTCGAACCGATACGGACGAGGTGAGGATCGGCCGCGGGGCCGCAACCAGCCACCAACGGGACCTGTTCGCCGAGGCGCTCCAGCCGATGCCGCTGTTCGCGCGCGGCTACTCGGGCGCCCTCGAGGTGGCTGCGACGATGCTGGCGCCGGCGGCCTAGCGCTCGGTCTGTAGGGCGGCGCCGATCGCGCCACCGAGGTCGCCGAGCGCAGCGACCTCGACCGCGGGCGGGTTGTCGTCGTTGAAGAGGTGCTTGCCCATCTCATCGACGATCCGTTCGGCGTAGGGCTCGCCGAGCCGTGTGCCGATGCCCGCCGCCGATGATCACGGCCTCGACGTCGAGCAGGTTGATCACCGAGGCGATTCCCGCTCCGAGCGCCACGACGGCCCGGTCGATCAGTTCCGTCGCCAGCGGGTCCTCGCGCCTCCAGTGCCCGTTCCCAGATCCCGCTCGTCAGCCGATCGCGGCCGTGCTTCTTCATGATCTGGAACAGGTCCGTCTTGCGGCCGTCCTCGTGCTTCCGCCGCGCCGCTGCCTCCATCGCCGCTCGGCCCGCGTAGGCCTCCAGACAGCCCCGCCGGCCGCAGGGACAGTGCGCGCCGCCTTTCTTGACCACCATGTGGCCGATCTCTCCCGCCCCGCCGCGCCCCAGCCAGGGCTTGCCGTCCAGGATCAGCCCGCCGCCGACCCCGGTGCCCCAGAACACCCCGACCAGAGACTTATAGGGACGACCGGCCCCGAGGCGGAACTCGGCCTCGGTGGCGACCTGCACGTCGTTGCCCACCCGAACCGGGGTTCCGAGGCTGTCGCGGAGCCACGCCCCGAGCTTGAACTCCTCCTCCCAGTCGGGCAGGTTTCGCGCCTGGGAGACCGCTCCGGTGCGTTCGTTCACGATCCCCGGGGAGCCGACGCCGACCCCGGCCAGCGCCCCCGGCTCGACTCCCGCGGCCTGCGCTGCCTCCCGCATCGCCTCCGCCATCTGCTCGCGCGACGTCCTCGGGGCCTCCCGCTCGTCGGGGTCGGCCGGCGCGCCTCGCCAAGCACCTTCCACCTGCCGTTCACGACGACGGTCTGAATCTTGGTGCCACCGAGGTCGATGCCGCCACGGGCGATCATGCCGCTCAAGGATCCACGCTACAGCACCGAGGCGACGGTGAGACCGCCACCCCGATCAGGCTTCTCGCAGGTCCCGGTAGCGCCGGATCAGGGCGTTGGTGGAGCTGTCGTGGGCGAGCTCGGGGTCGGTGTCGGCCTCGAGCTCGGGGACGATCCGCTTGGCGAGGACCTTGCCCAGCTCCACTCCCCACTGGTCGAAGGAGTCGATACCCCAGATCGTGCCCTGGGTGAAGACGCTGTGCTCATAGAGCGCCACCAGCGAGCCGAGGGTGCGCGGGGTGAGCCGCTCGGCGAGGATCGTGTTCGAGGGCCGGTTGCCCTCGAAGACGCGGTGCGGGATCAGGTGCTCCGGCGTGCCCTCCTGGCGCACCTGGTCGGCGGTCCTGCCGAAGGCGAGCGCCTCGGTCTGGGCGAAGACGATTGGCGATCAGCAGATCGTGGTGCTCGCCCAGCGGGTTCAGCGAGCGGCCAAAGCCGACGAAGTCGCAGGGGATCAGCTTCGTTCCTTGGTGGATCAGCTGGTAGAAGGAGTGCTGGCCGTCGGTCCCGGGCTCGCCCCACCAGACGGCCCCGGTCTCGTACTCCACCGCCCGACCGTCGACCGTCACGTGCTTGCCGTTCGACTCCATCGTCAGCTGCTGGAGATAGGCCGGGAAGCGGTGCAGGTACTGGTCGTAGGGCAGCACGGCGATCGTCTGGGCGCCGAAGAAGTCCCCGTACCAAACCGCGAGCAGTCCCAGCAAGGCCGGCAGGTTGCGCTTTCGATCGGCGCTTCCCGGAAGTGCTCGTCCACGGCGTGGAAGCCGGCGAGCATCTCCACGAACCGCTCGGGCCCGATCGCGAGCATGGTCGAGAGACCGATCGCCGAGTCCATCGAGTAGCGCCCGCCGACCCAATCCCAAAAGCCGAACATGTTGTCGGTGTCGATGCCGAACTTCGAGACGCCCTCGGCGTTGGTCGAGACGGCGACGAAGTGCTTCGCGATCGCGGCCTCGTCCCCGAGCGCGCTCAGGACCCACTCGCGTGCCGTGCGGGCGTTGGTCATCGTCTCCAGGGTGGTGAAGGTCTTCGAGCAGACGATGAACAGCGTCTCCGCGGGGTCGAGGTCGCGGGTCGCCTCGACGAAGTCGGTGCCGTCGACGTTGGAGACGAAGCCAAAGCTCATCTCGCGCGCCGAGTAGTGGCGTAACGCCTCATACGCCATCACCGGCCCCAGGTCCGAGCCGCCGATCCCGATGTTGATCACGTTGCGGATCGGCCTGTCCGGTGTGGCCGCGCCACTGCCCGCCGCGGACCTGCTCGCAGAAGTCGCTCATCCGGTCGAGCACCTGATGGACCTCCTTGACCACGTCGACGCCGTCGACGATCAGCGAGCGATCGCGCGGCATCCGCAGCGCCACGTGCAGGACCGCGCGCTCCTCGGAGACGTTGATCCGCTCGCCGCCGAACATCGCCTCGCGGCGCTCGGACACGCCGCACTCCTCGCGCCAGCGCGACGAGCAGCCGCAGCGTCTCGTCGGTGACCCGGTTCTTGGAGTAGTCGAGGTGCAGGCCGGCGGCCTCGGCCGTCATCCGCTCGCCGCGGCCGGGATCCTCGGCGAACAGCGTGCGCAGGTGCACTCTCCGGACTTCCTCCAGGTGGCGGCCCAGCGCGACCCAGGCAGGGCGCTGGGTGAGCGGGGTGATGGTGGCGGCCAGTTCGACCTCCTTCGCCTTACGCCGTCCCGGCCGGCTTCACAGGGAGCTCGCGGGCGGCGGCAGGGTCGAGGATCAGCTCCAGCGCCCCGTCGGCGAGCAGGCTGGCGGGCACGCCCGGATCGGGGCCGGAGAGGGCCGCCGCTGCGGCGCGCGCCTTGCCCTCGCCAACCGCCAGGACGAGCGCCGAGCGGGCGCTCCGCAGCACCTCGAGCGTCAGGCTCACTCGGTCGGGCGGCGGCTTGGGCGCGTCGTGCACGGCCACGCATACCTCTCCCCGGGCATCCAGCGCCGGGGCGTGGGGGAAGAGCGATGCCACGTGGCCATCCTCGCCGAGGCCCAGCAGCGCGAGGTCGAACGCGGGCACGCCGTCCGGCCCCGCCGGGACGCGCCGCCGGATCTCGCCCGCGTAGGCGCGCGCGGCCTCCTCCGCCGAGCCGCCGGTCGGAACCGCGTGGGCGCGTCGCCCCGGTGCCCTGGAGCAGGGTCTCGGCCACCAATCGGTAGTTCGACTCCGGGTCGTCGGGCGGGACCAGGCGCTCGTCGCCAAGCCACAGCTCTGACCGCCTCCCAGTCGTCCACCAGGGTGGCCAACCGCTCATACGCCGCGCGCGGGCGTCGTGCCCCCGGCCAGGGACAGCTGCACCGTCCGGCCCTGCCGCCGCCCGGCGCCGATCGCATCGGCCAGCCGCTCGGCCGCCAGGTCGGTCGCCTCGGGCGCGGTGTCGGTGACCGTCACCCTGGCCATCGGTGTTAGGCCTTCTCGGCGTGGCCGCCGAACTGCTTGCGCATCGCCGAAAGCACCTTGTCGGCGAAGTCGTCGAGGCCGCGGGAGGCGAAGCGGGAGTAGAGCGCCGCGCTCAGCACCGGGGCCGGAACGCCCTCCTCGATCGCCGCGATCGACGTCCAGCGCCCCTCGCCAGAGTCCGAGACGTGTCCGGCGTAGTCGGAGAGGTCCGGCGATTCCTGAAGCGCCTCGGCGGTCAGGTCGAGAAGCCAGGAGCCGATCACGCTGCCCCTTCGCCACAGCTCAGCGACCTCGGGGATCTCGACCTCGTACTGGTAGTACTCCGGATGCTCGAGCGGGGCCGTCTCGGCGTCCACTTCCCGCTCGGCCCTGCCGGCGTTGGCGTTCTGCAGGATGTTCAGCCCCTCGGCGTAGGCGGCCATCAACCCATACTCGATCCCGTTGTGGACCATCTTCACGAAGTGGCCCGCGCCACTCGGCCCGCAGTGCAGATATCCGTGCTCCGACGGCGTCGGCTCGCCGTTGCGGCCCGGAGTGCGGGCTGCGGAGTCGACCCCCGGGGCGAGCGAGGCGAAGATCGGCTCCAGCCGGCTCACGGCCTCGTCGGGGCCGCCGATCATCAGGCAGTACCCACGCTCGAGCCCCCACACCCCTCCGCTGGTGCCGGCATCGACATGGTCGATGCCGTGATCGGCCAGGCGCGCCGAGCGGCGAAGGTCATCCCGGTAGTACGAGTTTCCCCCGTCGATCACGGCATCGCCCCCTTCGAGCAACGGCACCAGCGAGTCGAGCGCCCTGTCGACGAACGCGGCAGGCACCATCAGCCACACGGCCCGGGGGGCCTCGAGCTTCGAGACCAGATCCTCCATGGAATTCGCACCCGTCGCGCCCTCGCCCGCCAGCTGCTCGACCGCGGCGGAGTCGAGGTCGAAGACGACGCATTCGTGGTCGGCGCGCATCAGGCGCCGGACCATGTTCGCGCCCATCCGCCCCAATCCGATCATTCCGAGTTGCATTTCCAGGCTCCTTTCCAGATCGGCGGTGGCTCAGGGGGAGATGTCCCCCGAGCTCACCCGGCTGCGGCGAGCTTTCGGCTCTTCTCCTCGATCGACTCCAGCAGCTCCTTCCACGACGCGTCGAACGCCTCGGCGCCCTCGCGCTGAAGGCGCGCCGCCAGCCCGGCCACCTCGACGCCGGCGGCCTCGAACTCCGCCAGCACCTGATCGGCGTCGCCGCCCTCGGCCGGGAGCTGATCACCGACCTCCCCGTGCTCGGAGAATGCGAGCAGGGTCTTGTCCGGCATCGTGTTGATGGTGAAGGGGGCGGCGAGCGCCTCGACGTAGAGCGCCTCAGGGGCGTCGGGGTCCTTGGTGCCGGTGCTCGCCCAGAGCAGGCGCTGCGGCCGGGCGCCCTCGTTGGCGAGGCGCTGCCAGCGCTTGGAGTCGAGCAGCTCGCGATAGGCGCGATAGGCGTGCTTGGCGACCGCGATCCCGAGCCGGTTTCGGAGCTCCTGCGGAGCCTCGTCCGCCACCGCCACGTCCCAGCGGCTGACGAACAGCGACGCAACCGAGGGAACGGCGGGGTCGAGCCCCGCCTCGATCCGCCGCTCCAAGCCGCGCATGTACGCCTCCGCCGCGCCGAGGTATTGCTCGGTCGAGAACAGCAACGTGACGTTGATCGGGACGCCGGCGAAGATCGATTCCTCGATCGCCTCTCGCCCCGCCTCGGTGCCGGGGATCTTGATGAAGATGTTGCAGGCCGCGCGGGAGTGCAGCTCGGCGACCTGCGCGATCGTGGCCGCTGCGTCATCGGCCAGCAGCGGTGAGACCTCGAGGGAGACCCAGCCGTCGACGCGGTCGGTTCGCTGGTTGATCGGCTCGAACATCCGCGCCGCCTCGCGCAGGTCCGTCAGCGCCAGCTCGAAGAACCGCTGCTCTGGCTCCAGGTCCCGCTCGTGGAGCTCGACGATCTGCTCGTCGTAGGAGTCGCCCCCGCTGATCGCCTTGTCGAAGATGGTCGGGTTCGACGTCAGCCCGGTGATCGAGAGCTCGTCGATATAGCGCTGAAGCGTGCCCTCGTGCAGCATCATGCGCGTGATGTTGTCGAGCCACAGGCTCTGCCCCAGCTCGTGCAGGCGCTGCGTGGGCTTCATGCCAGGAGCTCCCGCGCCGCCTTCGCCACCCGCTCCGGCGTGAAGCCGAACTTTCGCTGAACCTCCTTCAGCGGCGCCGAGGCGCCGAAGGTGTGCATGCCGACGATCTGGCCGTGCGGCCCCACGTACCGGTCCCACCCGAGCGTCGATGCCTGCTCCACGGCGACCCGCGCCTGGACGGCCTCCGGAAGGACGCTCTCGCGATACTCCGCCGGCTGGAGGTCGAACAGGTACCAGGAGGGCAAGCTGACGACGCGCGCTCGCACGCCGTCTGACCGTAGCTCCTCGTAGGCGTCGACCGCGAGCGATACCTCGCTGCCGGTCGCGATCAGGATCAGCTCCGGATCCCCGTCCGAGTCGGCGAGCACGTAGCCGCCGTTCCGAAGCCCCTCTGCGGAGGCGTATCGGGAACGGTCGAGCACCGGCACGTTCTGGCGGGTCAGGACCAGGGCCGTGGGCTGGTGCTTCTGCTGCATGATCACCCGCCAGGCCTCGGCGACCTCGTTTGCGTCGCAGGGGCGGATCACGTTCAGCCCGGGCATCGCGCGCAGGGAGGCGAGCTGCTCGACGGGTTGGTGGGTCGGGCCGTCCTCGCCGAGGCCGATCGAGTCGTGGCTGAACCAGTGGATCACCGGCAGCTCCATGAGCGCCGAGAGGCGGATCGCGGGGCGGGCGTAGTCGGAGAAGATCAGATAGGTCGACCAGACGGGGCGCAGCTTGCACAGCGCCAGCCCGTTGGAGATCGCGGCCGACTCGTGCTCGCGAATCCCGTAATGGAGGATGCGGCCCGAGCGATCCTCGGGCGAGAAGGTGCCGGCTTCGTCGAACGTGAGCCCGCTGGAGGCCGACCCGGTGAGGTCCGCCGAGCCGCTCACCAGCCACGGCACCTGCGGGGCGATTGCGTTCAGCACCTCGTTCGATGCCTTGCGGGTGGCAATCCCGCCCGGATCCGCGTCGAAGCTCGGGATCTGGGCGTCCCAGCTCTCCGGCAACTCCCGGCGCTGCATCTGGTCGATCTGCTCGGCGAGCGCCGGGTCGCCGTCCGCGACGCGCTGCTCCCATTCGTCGTGCAGCTTGCGGCCGCGAGCGCCGATCCCGTCCGCGAAATGCTCGTAGACGCCGTCGGGGACCAGAAACTCGGCGTCCTCGGGCCAGGCGTAGGCGCGCTTCGTCTCGCGCACCTCCTCGGTGCCGAGTGGCTCTCCGTGGACCTCGGCGGTGTCCTGCTTGTGCGGCGATCCGTAGCCGATGTGGCTGTCGACCACGATCAGCGTCGGCCGTCCCTCTTCCTGCTTGAAGACCTCGAACGCCCGGGTGAGCAGCTCGAGATCGTTGGCGTCGCCCACCCTGGTGACGTTCCAGCCGTAGCCGATGAAGCGCGCGGCGACGTCGTCGCTGTAGGCGAGCTCGGTGCGGCCGTCGATCGAGATGTGGTTGTTGTCGTAGATCCAGCAGAGGTTGTCGAGGCGCTGATGGCCGGCGATCGAGCCGGCCTCTCCCGAGACCCCCTCCATCAGGTCGCCGTCGCCACAGATCGCGTAGACGTCGAAGTCGAACAGCTGGGAGCCGAAGTGTGCGCCGAGCCACTTGCCGGCGATCGCCATCCCCACGGTGGTCGCAATGCCCTGGCCGAGCGGGCCGGTGGTCGTCTCGACCCCCGAGGTGAGGTGGTACTCGGGGTGGCCGGCCGCCTTGGAGCCGAGCTGGCGGAACGATTCGATGTCCTCCAGCCTGACCGACGGCTCCCCGAGCGTCTCGTACTCGGGGTCGACTGCCTGTGCCCGGGTCAGGTGCAGCAGCGAGTAGAGCAGCATCGAGGCGTGCCCGGCAGAGAGGACGAAGCGGTCGCGGTTGGGCCAGATCGGAACGGCGGGATCGAAACGCAGGAAGCGCTGCCAGAGGGTGTAGGCGACCGGGGCCATCGCCATCGGCGTGCCCGGGTGGCCGGAGTTGGCCCTTTGAATCGCGTCGATCGAAAGGGTCCGGATCGTGTTGATGCAGAGGGTGTCGAGGTCGGTCGCCTTGGGCTGAGCGATCGTCGCCATCTCAGCGGCCGATGCTAGTGGACCGTCAGCAGCGTGGGCCGTCAAGGGAGGCGAGCGCGTAGATTCCACGCCGTGCCATCGGGCCCCGAGGCCGAACGAGAGAAGCGAGCCGCCGCCGAGGCGGCGGCCGAGCTGGTCGAGGACGGAATGACGGTGGGCCTGGGCACGGGGTCCACGGTCGCGCATCTGCTGCCCCCGCTGGCCGCGCGAGGGCTGAGCATCCGTTGTGTCGCCACCTCGCCCGCAACCGAGCGCGCCGCACGGGAGCTCGGGCTCCAGGTCGAGCCGTTCGACCGGCTCGACGCGCTCGACGTCGCGATCGATGGCGCGGATCAGGTGGCACCCGACGGCTGGGTGGTCAAGGGCGGCGGCGGCGCCCACTTCCGCGAGAAGGTCGTCGCTGCGGCGGCGGAGCGATTCGTTGTCATCGTCGACTCGCAAAAGCCGGTGGAGGAGCTTTCCCCGCCGGTCCCGCTGGAGCTCGCGGCCTTCGGGCTGAGAGCGACCCTTCGCGCGCTGGGCGCGGCCGAGCTGCGCGATGCCCCGGCGACCCCGGACGGGGGGCTGCTGGCCGACTACCTGGGACCGGTCGGCGACCCGGCGGCGCTCGCCGCCCGGCTTGCGGCGACACCCGGCCTGGTCGAGCACGGCCTCTTCGGGCCCGAGCTGGTCAGCGACGTGCTGGTGGGGCGCGGCGAGCGGGTGCAAGCGCTCGAGCCGAGGTAGCCAGGGTGGCGGAGCTCGGAGGCTGGCGGCTCTGGTGGCTGAAGCGGCGCTGGTACGAGCGCAACCGGCGCTTCGTCCGGCGCTGGCGGATCAACCGGCACATGGCCCGCGCCGGCGCCTTCGTTCGCTTTCCGGTCGAGGGGGAGGTGCTGGAGGCGCTCGACGAGGACCGGCTGGTGATCGGCGAGGGCACCCTGCTCGAGCCCGGATGCTGGCTGACGCTCTCGCCCCAGGCCCGGATCGAGATCGGCGAGGGCTGCTTCCTGAACCGCAACGTGATGCTCGCCGCCCTGGAGCGAATCGAGATCGGCGACCACGTGATGTTCGCCAACGGGTGCTTCGTCGGCGACGCCGACCATCGCTTCGACGACCCCGAGAAGCCGATCACCTGGCAGGGATTCGCCTCCAAGGGGCCGGTCCGGATCGGATCGAACTGCTGGTTCGGGGTCAACTGCGTCGTGACCAGCGGGGTCGAGATCGGCGAGCGCTGCGTAATCGGTGCCAACTCGGTGGTCACCCAGGACCTGCCGCCGCGAGTGATCGCCGCGGGGATCCCGGCGAAGGTGATCAAGGAGATCGAGTTCCGTCGCGAGGAGGGGAAGTAGTTTGCGGCTGGCCCTCGCCGTCGCGATGTTGGCCGCCGCGTTTGCCGGATGCGGAGGCGACGGGGACGACACGGCGGGCTCGCCACAGACCAAGAGCACGACCGCTGCCCAGGGGACAGCCTCGAGCCCAACCACGACGACGACCAGCACCAACGAGGGTGATGGCGGGGGCGACAGCCGACAGCGGAAACAATCAACGGATCCGCGCACGGCGGTTGAGGCCTTCCTCACTTCGAGCGATGCGAGCCGTCGGTGCGAGCGCTTCGTGACCACCGACTTCCTCTTCCAGGCCTACAGCGGCCCGCATGCCTGCGCCCAGGCCCCTCCCCTGGCTGACCAGTTCGACTTCAAGGACCTCCGGGTCGAGGGCAATCGGGCAACAGCCGTGGTCGTTCCATCGGATGGCACGTACAACGGGGAGCGACTGACCGTTTCTCTTGTCAGGCAGGGTCGCCGCTGGGCGGTCGACGAGCTCCACGCGAAAGTCCCGGTCGGCCCGTGACCACCTGGATGGCTTCCGCGAGCTTCTCGAGCATCGCGAGCCTTAGTTTCGTGAGCGAGCGTATCTTCGACGGAGTCTTACGCGAACTGAAGACGTAGTTCTGATTTCGCCAGTCCGCCCCGCTCAGCGACACCCTTAATAGGGCGTCCATGTCCCGTCCGTACTCGTGGAAGACGAGGTAGTCCACGGTCGGGCGATCGTGGTACGAGGGCTCGAGAATGTGGCGAATCGAATCGCCGTCTGAGCTCGCACGGCGACGCGTCTTTCTGTTCCATATGACCGGCGTCGTGAATAGGACGAGGCCGTCGGGCTTGATGACGCGCCGGCACTCATCAGCCGCTCGATCCGCGTCGTTCACGTGTTCGATCGTTTCGCTGTGCAGGAGGAGATCGAACCTGTTGCTCTCATACGACATCTTCTCGATGTTCTGTTGAGTTTCCGTGCCGTACTCCGCATAGGTGAGGTTCTGGAGGCCGGTGAGTGTGTGGTGCAGCTCATGACATTTGTTGAGTTCGCACACGGCGAGGCGATTCGCGTTCGCTGCTCGCACCCACGCCTTCAGTGACGCTTCGCCGAAGCCGTATTTGGATTCCAGAATCGCCTTCGCTAACCCTTGGCCCCGGAGATTGACCCCGCACCGAGGGCAGATCGATCCCTCACGGCGGTTGAACAGGCCAGTGAGTGTGGTCGACAAGCCCCATGTGCGCCGCAACTCATCGTCGATCGGGTAAACGCGACGGTGCGGAGCGCTCACGCCGCAGTTGCAGCAATACCTTGGCTTCGCACTCAGCTCGTCACCTGGACGAGGACCGTCCGCTCGCGCGGGTGATCGTCGAAGTCGATCAGCACCAGCTGCTGCCAGGTTCCGAGCGCCAGGCGGCCGTCCTGGACCGGAACCACCTCCGACGGGCCGATGATCGAGGCGCGCTGGTGGGCGTGGGAGTTGGTGTCGTGGTTGAGCCGATTGTGCTCGTAGTCCCCCCGGGCCGGGATCAGTCGGTCGAGGAGAGCCTGAAGGTCATGGATCCCGCCCGGCTCGTACTCCATGGTCGTGATCGCCACGGTCGAGCCGCGGACGAAGGCTGTCGCCTGGCCCTCGCCGACTCCGGCCTCGGCGACGGCCGCCTGGACGCCCTGTGTGATGTCGACGATCTCGGCGTCGCCGCTGGTCGAGAGGCGGAATTCGGCGGTGTGAACGGGCACGGGCGGACCGTACCGAAGCCCCGCTCGAACTAGCGACGAAGTCGCGGTTCAGAAAGCTTGGGCCTGCCGGTCCGCCTGAGCCCGGACCCGGCGGCTCCGCAAGGCGGAGCCGCCGGAGTTATGCCCTAGGCCCCTCTCGGATGGGGGCGCCCGATGTGAAGCGCGTCCATCAACCTGGGGACGAACAGCAAGCCGGCGACGCCTACGACCACGTAGACCACGTTCAGCAGCGTGCCGCTCCCGAAGATCTCGGAGAGCACGTTGGTGTCCCCGTCAGTGACACCGAGGATGCCCCAGTTGAGGGCGCCACAGATGACGAAGAACAGAGCCAGTGGCTCCAGCCTCTTCAGCATCTCCATATGCCTTACCTCCTGAGAATGGATCCGCACCCTTCGTGCGAATCGTCACGAAGGATACACCGCTGAAAACGCCTGGTTACCCGGGATTTCGCCGCTGAGCAGGTGCATTGCGGCCCGCCGGGCGGTTCGCGCGGCTACCAGTCCCAGGGCGCAGTGGTGAGGCTCTCGGTGTCGAGGTAGCGCTTCAGCTCCTCGACCTCGGCCGGGTCGACGGAGTACACGTGCTCCGCGTCCGGGAAGCGGCGCGCCCGCACCTCGTCCGCGTAGGCGCGTACTCCCTCGACCATCCGGTCGTGGATCTCGGCGTAGCGCTTCACGAACCGCGGGCTGTGCGGCCCGGTGCTGATGCCCAGCAGGTCGTGGAAGACGAGCACCTGCCCGTCCGTCGCGAGCCCGGCTCCGATCCCGATCACCGGCACCTCGATGTGCGGCATCAGCGCGTCCGCGACCGCCGCGGGAACCGCCTCGAAGACGATCGCAAAGCAGCCGGCCGCCTGGAGCGCGGACGCGTCTCGGGCGATCTGCGCCGCCGACTCGGCGGTCCGGCCCTGCGTCTTGAAGCCTCCCAGCGCGCTGGCGGATTGCGGCGTCAGGCCGACGTGGCCCATCACCGGGATCCCCGAGCTGGCGATCGCCCGCGCCCGCTCCACCGAGACGCCGCCCCGCTCGAGCTTGACAGCGTCGCAGCCGGCCTCCCTGACGAATCGCTGCGCGCTCTCGATCGCGTGCTCGTTGGAGCTCTCGTAGGAGCCGAACGGCAGGTCGCCGATCAGGAGCGGCGTGCGCAGCCCGCGGCGAACCGCGGCGGCCATGGTCACCATCTCGTCCATCCCGACCGGAGTGGTGGCGTCGTACCCGAGCACCACCATCGCCGCGGTGTCGCCGACAAGCACGATGTCGACGCCGCCCTCCTCGGCCACGCTGGGCGGAGGGGAAGTCGTAGGCGGTGACCATCACGATCGGCTCGCCGTTGTGCTTCATCTCGGCCAGCCGAGGCAGCGTGACGGGCGGGCGGTCAGTCGGGGCGTTCGAGCTGGGTGCTCACGACGCCCCCGCTTCGGAGGCGAGCGGCGAGCCGAGCAGGACCTCGGGGTGGGAGTCGACGTCGGCGATCGCGTTGCGGTCGTCCACGTGGACGACGACCGGAGCGTACGCCTCGAGGTCGCGCTCGTCGTAGGCGCCGAACGAGGCGACGATCACCTTGTCGCCCTCGCTCACCAGGCGCGCCGCGGCGCCATTCACCTGCACGACCCCGAGAGCCGGGCTCGCCCTCGATCGCATAGGTGACGAAGCGGGCGCCGTTATCGATGTCCCAGACGTGCACCTGCTCGTTGGCGAGCAGGTCGGCGCTCCGCATCAGCTCGGGGTCCAGCGTCACGCTGCCGACATAGTCCGGGTCACAGCCCGTGACCGTGGCCCGGTGGATCTTCGATTTCAGCATCTGTCTCTGCATTCAGCCTCCGATCACGAGGTTGTCGATCAGGCGGGCCCGCCCCACCTGTGCGGCGACGGCCACCAGCACCGGCCGCCCGTTCAAGCTCTCCGCCGGGGCGAGGCCCTCGGCGTCCCGGGCCTCGAGGTACTCCGGCTCGATCCCGGCCCGCTCGAGCTCCGCCCTGGCCGCGTCGAGGGCGACCTGGGGGCGTGTCTCGCCCGACGCCGCGACCTCCTCGGCCGCCCGCAGGGCCCGGATCAGCGCCGCTGCGCGCCGGCGCTCCTCAGGGCTCAGGTAGGCGTTTCGGGAGCTCATCGCGAGCCCGTCGGGTTCGCGTACGGTCGGCAGGACCTCGATCTGGACCGGGAAGTCGAGGTCGCGGACCATGCGTCGAATCACGATCGCCTGCTGGGCGTCCTTTTGGCCGAAGAAGGCGACGTCTGGAGCGACCGAGTTGAGCAGCTTCGCGACCACGGTGGTGACGCCGCGGAAGTGACCGGCGCCTCGCCGGTCAGGGGCGCCGCAGAGCACGTCGGTCAGCTCGCCGCCCACCTCGACGCTGGTCGCGAAGCCCTCGGGATAGACCTCGTCGATCGGTGGGGCGTAGATCAGGTCGACGCCCCCCTGCTCGGCGAGCTCGTGGTCGCGGGCCTCGTCGCGGGGATAGCTCTCGAGATCCTCGCCCGGCCCGAACTGGGCCGGGTTGACGAACAGGCTCATCACGACCACGTCAGCAGCGACGGCGGGCGGCGCGCAGCAGCGACAGATGGCCCTCGTGCAGGGAGCCCATCGTCGGCACGAGGCCGATCGTGCGCGTCCTGGCCGCGGCGGGCTCGAGCGCCTCGCGCAGCTCGGCCTTGCTGCGGACAACCCTCATGCCGGCGCCTCCGTCGCCCGAGCCGCCAGCTCACCGGCCCGGTCGGCGAGCGCCTCATACAGCGGCAGCAGCTCGGGGGCTATGTCGCGAAGCGCAGCCAGGTGTCGCTCCACGGTGGCCTCGTCGCCGCGCGCGATCGGGCCGGTGAGCGCCTCGGGGCCGCGCTCTGCCCAGTTCGCCGCCGTGCGGAGCACGAGCGGCGCGAGCAGCTCGCGGCCATCCTCGATTCCGATCCGATCGAGCAGCTCGGCCGACGATTCCTCGAGCGCGACCAGCAGGTTGGAGGCGATCGAGGCGGCGGCGTGGTATGCGGCGCGCCGTTCCTCGGGTACCTCGAAGGGACGCATTCCGAGACGCTCGGCGAGCCGCTCGGCGAGGCGGAGCGCGGCCGCGCTCGAGCCCGAGACGGCGCCCGGCGCCCCGGTCAGGTCGGCGTTGCCGTCGAGGATCGTCTGCAGCGGATGGAGGGAGAAGGTCTCGGCGCCTCGCTCGCGTGCCGGCGCCAGGGTGTCGAGGGTTGTGGCGCCGCTCAGGTGGCCGACGAAGCGAAGCGGCGGCACCGCGGCGACGATTGTCGCGCAGGCTTCGGCTATCGCGGAGTCGGGCACGCACAGCAGGGCCACCTCGGCCCGCCGGCAGGCTTCGAGAGCATCCTCGCGGTCGGCGAGCTCGGTTCGCACGCCCGCGAGCTCGGCCGCGGCGGCGATCGACCGTCCCGCTCTGCCGGCGCCCACGACCGCGAGCGGCGGCAACCAATTGTCCGCGCGGGGGGCGGTGGCGTCGGAAGGGTCTCGTTCCAGTTCTCGCATCGGAGATACCAGACGGCTGGCGTTGGTTTCCGGTTGAAGATGGCCGGGTGGCCGTGGTCCACGCCCAGCAGGTCGCGGCCACCAGTAAGTATAGGTTGGGGCTATGACCGCGGACGCGCTTCGACGGTGGTGCCTGGCGCGCCCGGGGGCAAAGGAGGAGTTCCCGTTCGGCGAGCAGCCGTCGGTGTTCAAGGTGGGTGGCAAGATTTTCGCCCTCAGCGCGCTCGAGTCGCACCCCCTGCGGGTCAGCCTCAAGTGCGAGCCCGAGCTCGCGGAGGGACTGCGCGCCACCTATCCCGCGATCCAGCCGGGCTACCACCTCAACAAGCGCCATTGGCTCACGATCACCCTCGACGGGTCGGTCCCCGACCAGACCCTCGTTGAGCTGCTCGAGGACAGCTACGACCTCGTGGTCGCGGGGTTGTCGGGCACGGAACGAGAACGCGTTGGGCGGGCGCGCTAGGTGCCCCGTCGCACTAGCTCCAGCGGCTGCCGCGGCTACCATCGGCCCATGCCGATCCCCGCTTCGGGACGAGGTGCGTGAGCGAGCTACGGGAGCAACGCCGCGAGCGGCTGGTCGAGGTCTACCAAGAGGCCTCGGTATGCACGAAGTGCCCGCTGGCCGAGACCCGCACCAACGTCGTCTTCGGCAGCGGCGACGCCGACGCCGAGTTGATGTTCGTCGGCGAGGCGCCGGGCGCCGAGGAGGATCGCCAGGGACTGCCGTTCGTCGGTCGCGCTGGGGCGCTGCTGACCGAGCTTCTCGAGGAGATTGGCATGACCCGCGGGCAGGTCTGGATCACGAACGTACTGAGGTGCAGGCCCCCCGGCAATCGCGATCCGCAGCCGATCGAGATCGAATCGTGCCAGCCGTACACGCATCGCCAGGTCGAGCTGATCGAGCCGCGCGTGATCGCGACCCTTGGCAACTTCGCCACCAAGCTGCTCACCGGGAGCAGGGTTGGGATCAGCCGCGTGCGCGGCACGCCGCAACTCCGTGAGATCGCCGGCCGTACGGTTTTCCTGATGCCGCTCTTCCATCCGGCGGCGGCGCTGCGGACACCCTCGCTCGTCGACATCCTGCGCGAGGACTTCGGCAAGCTGCACGAGCTTCTCGAAGCAGCCGGCCCCCGAGGGCGCCATTGGATCGCCGGCGGCGGAGCTCGCTGGAAGCACCGACGCTCGCGCCGACCAGCTCGACCTGTTCGGTTGACGACAGAGCTCAGCTCCAGTCCGGCGGAGACGGAGGAGGTCGGGGCGCGGCTGGCCGCCGGCCTCAGGCCCGGCGATCTGGTGCTGGTCCGCGGCGAGCTCGGCGCCGGCAAGACGACTCTGATCCGCGGCGCCTGCCGGGAGCTGGGCGTGACCGAGCAGGTGACCTCGCCCACCTTCACGATTGGTCGCCGCTACCGCGGGCGGGTACGCGTTTCGCACCTGGACCTGTACCGCCTCGATAGCCTCGCCGACGAGGACCCGGCCCTGCTCGACGACTACCTGACGCCCGACGCAGTCGCCTTCGTCGAGTGGCCGGTGGGGGTCGAGCCAGTGCTTGGCGAGCGACGAATCGCCCGGCGGGTCGAGCTCCGCCACGCCGGCGGCGATCGTCGCGAGGTGATCCTTCACGACCAGTCCTTGGGGGACGAGGGGTGACGCTCGTCGTCGGATTCGACACGGCGACCGACGACGTTGCCGTGGCGCTGGTCCGCTTCGGCATCTCCAGGTCGAGCGCGGAGCTGGTCTCGGAGCGTTCGAGAGACGTTGCCGGTGGCGGGCGTCCGCGACACGCCGCGGAGCTGCTGCCGGAGCTGGAGACGGCCGTCGAGCCGGTCGGTGGCTGGTCGGGCATCGACTTGATTGCGGTTGGGGTGGGACCCGGCTCCTTCACCGGGCTGCGGATCGGCGTGGCGACTGCGCGCGCCCTGGCCCAGGCGCTTGCGACTCCGGTGGTGCCCGTCGGGACCCTGGATGCGCTGGCGTGCGGGATCGGAGAGCAGAGCGGGGCCGAGGCCCGGGCGCGGCTCGCGGTTATCGACGCCCGCCGCGGCCAGGCGTTCGCCGCGCTGCACGGGCCGGGGAACGAGAAGTTGTGGCCGCCGCTCGTCGCCCTGCCGGGCGAGCTCGCCGAGCGCGTTGCGGCGCTCCCGCAGCCGCCGCTGGCCGCCGGTTCGGGGGCGATAGGATTTCGTGATGAGCTGGAGGCCGCGGGCGCCGAGGTGCTCCCGGACGCAGAGCCGGCGCACCGGATATCGGCACGACACATCTGCCTGCTGGCCGGGGCAGGGAGGCCGGTGCTGCCCGAGTCGATCGAACCGATCTATCTGAGACCACCCGACGCGGAGCTTTGGCTTGAGCGAGATACGCGTTAGACGCCTCGTCTACAGCGACCTGCCGGCGGCGCTGGCGATCGAGCGCCGCTCGTTCGACACGCCCTGGTCGCTGGCGATGTTCGTGCTCGAGCTCTCCAAGCCCTCCGGGATCTGCCTTGCGGCCGACAGCGATCGGGGGCTGGTCGGGTATCTGGTCTGCTCGCGCTACGCCGACGTCTGGCATCTGATGAACGTCGCCGTGCCGCCCGGCAGGCGCCGTCAGGGAATCGCCAGCCGGCTGCTGGAGCGCCTGTTCGAGGACGCCGGTCCCGACGCCCGGTACACGCTCGAGGTGCGGACCTCCAATCACGGCGCGATCGCGATGTACGAGCGCTTCGGCTTCCAGCCCGCCGGGCACCGCCGCCACTACTACCACGACAACGGGGAGGACGCCCTGATCATGTGGCTGGAGGCGCCAGCGCCGGTGGAGGCCTGATCGTCCTGCCGCAGACCCGTCCGGCGCGGAGTCGGGAGCACAACGAGCAGCCGACGGAATTTGATCCTTGGGATCGAGACCTCCTGCGACGACACCTGCGCCGCGGTCACCGACGGCGGCCGGATCCGCTCCAACGTCATCTCCTCGCAGGCCGTCGTGCACGAGCGCTACGGAGGCGTCGTCCCGGAGGTTGCCTCGCGACACCACCTCGAACTGGTCAACGCGGTGGTCGGCGCGGCGCTGTCCGAGGCCGACGCCGAGCTCGGCGATCTCGAGGCGCTGGCGGTCACCCGCGGACCGGGCCTGATCGGCGCGCTGCTGGTGGGCGTGACCACCGCCAAGGCCCTCGCCGCCGCGACCCGCAAGCCGCTGATCGGGGTCGACCACCTGCACGGCCACGTGGCCGCCAACTTCCTCCAGCCGGAGCCGCTCGAGCCCCCATTTCTTTGCCTGATCGCGAGCGGCGGCCACACGCTGCTCGCGGGGGTGACGAACCACAGCGGCTTCGAGGTGCTCGGCCAGACGCTCGACGACGCCGCGGGAGAGGCGCTCGACAAGGGCGCCCGCCTGCTCGGGCTCGGCTACCCGGGCGGGCCCGCGATCGAGCGCCTGGCGACCGAGGGCAACCCCGACGCGTTCGAGTTCCCGGTGGCGATGGCACGCGATCCCGGCCTGAACTTCAGCTTCAGTGGCCAGAAGACGGCGCTGCTCTACGCGATCCGGAAGCTGGACGAGAGCGAGGTCGAGGGGTGCCGCGCCGACCTCGCCGCGAGCTACCAGACGGCAGTGGTCGGCCAGCTGGTCGCCAAGCTCGAGCGGGCGCTCGAGGCCGGCGAGTGGAAGGCGGTGGCTCTGGGCGGGGGCGTGGCGGCCAACGCGCTGCTCAGAGAGCGAGCCGGCCTGCTCTGCGCGGAGCGCGGACTGCGGCTCAAGCTCGTGCCGTCCGAGCTCTGCACCGACAACGCCGCCATGATCGCCTCCGCCGCCCGCTACCTGGAGCCGGCCCCGTACCCCGCCTACCTGAGCTGGGATGTCCTCGCATGACGGTCATAACGCTCTACACGAGGCCCGGATGCCACCTCTGCGACGAGGCACGCCAGGCCATCCTGGCGCTGCGTGACGAGTTGCCGCCGTTCGAGCTCACCGAGGTGAACATCGAGCACGACGACGGTCTGCTGGCCCGCTACCTCGAGCGGATCCCGGTGGTCGCGGTGGACGGGGAGGTCGTCTCCGAGCTGGAGCTCAAGCTCGACCGGCTGCGGGCCAGTCTCGATACTGTCAGGCGATGAGAACTGGCCGCGCCTCCAGACCCGATGAGTGAGGACGCCGTGGCCGAGGACACCGCAGCGGACCTGGCCCTGTCGGATGGCGACCGCCTCTCGCTCGGGGTGGCGGCGCGGCTGTCGCGCTACCTCCAGGTCCTGATTCAGGCTCGGAAGATGGGCAAGGAGACGATCTCCTCCCAGGAGCTCGCCGAGTACACCCACATCAACTCGACCCAGATTCGCCGCGACCTGTCGGGCTTCGGCAAGTTCGGCAAGCGCGGTGTCGGCTACCGCGTCGATGCGCTGGTCGAGCAGATCCGCAAGATCCTCCGCAGCTCCGGCCAGCACAACATCGTCCTCTTCGGGGCCGGGCACCTCGGCCAGGCGATCGCCAGCTCCGACATCTTCGCCGACCACGGCTTCCAGATCGTCGCCATCTTCGACGTCGACCCCAAGCTGGTCGGCGAGCGCTTCGGTGAGGTCGAGGTGCGCGGCGTCGCCGACCTGGAGCGGGTGGTCGAGGAGCAGGACGTGGTCGTCGGCGTGCTGGCGGTCCCATCCTCGGCGGCCCAGGAGGTCGCCGAGCGGCTGGTCGGCGCCGGCGTCAAGATCGTCTTCAACTACTCCGAGCAGCTGCTCCAGGTGCCCCCGGACGTGACCGTTCACACCTCGAGCCCTGCGGTCGACCTACTGTATGCCCTGTACTTCTACCTGACCTGACGCCAGGGGTGGATGGGAGCACCGAGCTCCGAGAAGCGATTTGATCCTGGGCGAGGTGCGAGCATCATGATGGAGAACAGAGGCCGCACAGACGCCGAGGATGCTGGCCACCTCGACCTCGATCGTGTACAGCAGCTGTTCGATGCCTCCACCGACTTCACCATCGGCCTCGAGGAGGAGTTCGCGATCGTCGACCCGGAGAGCCTCGACCTGCGCCACCGCTTCGAGGACCTCTACGCCGCCTGCCTGCAGGACGAGCTGCTGGCCGAGTCGGCGGCCGGGGAGCTGATCGCCTCGGAGATCGAGATCCGCTCCGGGCGCGCGGACGAGCTTCGCCCGGGCAACGGAGCTTCAGCGCGAGCATCGGGCGCGCCTGTTCGCCCTCGCCGAGGGGATGGGGCTCGCCCTCGCCGCCACCGGCACGCATCCATGGGCCAGCTACCTGGATCAGCGGATCATCGACACGCCCCACTACGCGCGGCTTCGCGAGGAGCTCCGGTGGGTCGCCCAGCGAAACAACACCTGGAGCCTCCACGTCCACGTGGGCGTGCGGGGCGCGGATCGCGCGGTCGCCGTCTGCGACCACCTGCGGGGTGTCCTGCCGGTGCTGCTGGCGCTGTCTGCGAACTCGCCGTTCCTCGATGGCCACGACACGGGCCTCAGTTCGGTGCGGACGGAGATCTTCACGCGCACCTTTCCGCGCTGCGGGGTCCACGAGCCCTTCGGGAGCTGGAAGGTCTACCGGGACTTCATCGATCTCCTGATACGCACCCAGTCGATCGTCGAAGCGACGCAGCTTTGGTGGAGCGTCCGCCCCCACCACATCTTTGGCACCGTCGAGGTACGGATCTGCGACGCGCAGACGGGAGGAGAGGAGTCGTTCGCGCTTGCCGCCCTGATCACCGCCTGCGTCGCGCAGAGCGCGCTCGACTATGACGAGGGCCGGCTCCCGCAGCCCCTGGGCCAGCGCGAGATCGAGGAGAACCTGTGGCGCGCGATCCGCCACGGGATGGACGGCATGATGATCGACTTCGACCGCGGGGTCCAGACGCCGACCGCCGAGGCGGTCGAGCGCCTGCTGGAGTGGACCGCGCCGGCCCGCAAGTCCCTGGGGCTCGACCTCACGCTGCCGGAGCTGAACGGAGCGAGGCGGGCCCGGCGAGCGCTCGACGGGGGCGCCTCGATCGAGGAGATCTACGGCGACGCGGTGGCGGAGACGAAACGGACCTACGCACCGACCCGCGACGAAGCGGGAATGCCAACCTGAAGGAGGTCTCGAGGCTATGAACGAAGAGGGTTCGCGAGGCGACGGCGAGCCGAGTGAGGCGCCAGGACCAACCGAGGGTGGCCCGCAACCGAGCCAGGAGGAGCTTCGCGAGCGGATCGAGGAGCAGCTCCGCAAGGTCCGCGTACAGGACCTGCTGCTCGACAGCGTGATCAGCGTGATCAACCTCTCAGCCCGCCGGATCGGGAAGGAGGACGAGCGCGACCTGGAGCAGGCCCGGGTGGGGATCGAGGCGGTGCGGGCCGTCGTCGGCCTGCTCGACGACGAGCCGGCGAAGCAGGTGCGAAGCGCCCTCTCGGAGGTCCAGATGCTCTACGCGAGGTACGCGGGAGGCGGTCCCGCCGAGCCTGAGGGCGGTGGCGAAGTGCCGCCGGGCGGCGGCGAGGCGCCGCCGGACGAGAGCGCGAAACGCGGCCCCTCGAGGCTGTGGACGCCCCCCGGGAGCAACCCGCCCCGTTAGACTCGGCCCGCTTTGCGGCCGGATGTCCGGTCGCGATCGGCTATTCGCAGCCCACGGAGGACTCAGACTTGACCGACTTCCTGACCGATTACGGAGTGGTGATCGCACTCGCCTGCGCCGGCGCCGCGGTCGTTTACGGCGCCCTGGTCACACAGCGGCTGATGGCACGCTCACCCGGAAACGAGCGGATGCGAGAGATCTCCGGCGCCGTGCAGGAGGGAGCGCGGGCCTACCTGACCAGGCAGTACACGATCATCGCCGTGGTCGCGGTCGTGCTCGCGATCCTGCTGGCGATCCTTCGCGACGTCGACACCGCGATCGGGTTCGCGATCGGCGGTGTGTTCTCCGGCGCGGCCGGGTTCATCGGCATGAACGTCTCCGTGCGGACAAACGCTCGCGTCGCCGAGGCAGCGCGGGGTGGCGTTCCGGGGGCGCTCGACATCGCCTTCAAGGGAGGCTCGGTGACCGGGCTGCTGGTCGTCGGCCTGGCGCTGCTCGGGGTCGCCGGCTACTTCGGGATCCTGGTGCTCGCGGACAAGACCGACAAGGAGGCGGTCGATGCGCTGGTCGGCCTCGGGTTCGGCGGCTCGCTGATCTCCGTCTTCGCCCGCCTGGGAGGCGGCATCTACACCAAGGCCGCAGACGTGGGGGCCGATCTGGTCGGCAAGGTCGAGGCGGGGATTCCGGAGGACGATCCCCGCAATCCCGCCGTGATCGCGGACAACGTCGGCGACAACGTCGGCGACTGCGCCGGGATGGCCGCCGACCTTTTCGAGACCTATGCCGTTACCTCTGTGGCGGTGATGCTGCTCGGGGTGCTCACCTTCGCGGAGTCGCGCGAGGTCGCGATCTACCCGCTGGTGATCGGAGCGGTCGCGATCATCGCCTCGATCGTCGGGGCGCTCTCGGTTCGAACCCGGACCGGCAACGTCGAGGCGGCCCTCTACAGAGGCTTGGCCGTCTCCGCGCTGCTCTCCGCGGCCGCCTTCTATCCGGTGACCAAGTGGCTGATGGACGACATCAGCTTCAAGGCGGCGAACCTGAGCAACGCGCCGAGCGTCGGCGAGCTGTGGATCTGCGGCCTGATCGGGGTCGCGGTCACAGCGGGCCTGTTCGTGATCACCGACTACTACACCTCGACGCGGTTCCGGCCGGTGAAGACGATCAGCCGAGCTTCGGTCACAGGCCACGCGACGAACATCATCCAGGGGCTCGCCCAGGGCCTCCAGTCGACGGCGGCGCCGGCGCTCCTGATCGCGCTCGCGATCCTCGCCGCCAACGAGCTCGCCGGGATCTACGGGATCGCCGTCGCCGTGATGGCTCAGCTCTCGCTCACCGGGCTGATCGTCGCCCTTGACGCCTTCGGACCGATCACCGACAACGCCGGCGGGATCGCCGAAATGGCCGACCTTCCCGAGGAGGTCCGCAACGTCACCGACCCGCTCGATGCGGTCGGCAACACGACCAAAGCCGTGACCAAGGGGTACGCGATCGGCTCCGCGGCGCTGGCGGCGCTGGTCCTGTTCAGCGCCTTCAAGCTCGAGCTCGCTGACGAGGCGCCGACCGGCTTCGACCTCGGCGCGCTGTTCAACCTGGGGACCCCGGCCGTGCTCATCGGGCTGCTGATCGGCGGCATCATGGTCTACCTGTTCGTCGCCCTCGCGATCGAAGCGGTCGGGCGCTCGGGCGGCCAGGTGGTCGAGGAGGTCCGCCGCCAGTTCCGCGAGCACCCGGGGATCATGGAGGGGACCGAGAAGCCCGAGTACGGGCGAACCGTCGGGATCGTCACCGCCGCCGCCCAGCGGGAGATGATCGCGCCGTCGTTGATCCCGATCGTGGTGCCGCTGATCGTCGGCCTGATCAGCGTCGACGCGCTGGGCGGGCTCTTGATCGGGGTGATCGTCGTCGGTCTGTTCATGGCGATCTCGATGACCGCCGGCGGCGGCGCCTGGGACAACGCCAAGAAGCTGATCGAGGACGGCGCCTACGGCGGCAAGGGCTCCGAGGCCCACGCGGCCGCCGTCACCGGCGACACCGTCGGCGACCCATACAAGGACACCGCCGGCCCGGCGATCAACCCGATGATCAAGGTCGCCAACATCGTCGCGATCCTGATCATCCCGATCGTTCACTTCTGACCCCCGTCGGGGCCTGATCAGCCTCGTCCAACGTAGGGTTTCGGCGTGGGTGCTGTCGAGGAGGGACCTGGGCCGATCAGCGTTGCCGACTACGAGCGCCTTGCTTCGGAGGTGCTCGATCCGGCGCGCACGGATACTTCGCCGGCGGGGCGGGGGACGAGCGGACGCTGCGCGAGAACGTGGCCGCGTTCGCACGCTGGCGGCTGCGGCCGCGGGTGCTCGTCGACGTCGTCCGAGGTGAGCACCCGCACAACGGTGCTCGGCGAGCCGGTGGCGATGCCGATCCTGGTCGCCCCGGTCGCCTTCCAGCGGCTCGCCCATCCGGACGGGGAGGCCGGGATGGCGCGGGCGGCGGCGGGCGCCGGGACGGTGATGTGCGTGTCGACCCTGGCCACGGCCCGACCGGGCGAGGTGGCGGCCGCGGCGCCCGGGGCGCGGCTGTGGTTCCAGCTCTACTGCTTCCGCGACCGGGGCGTGACCAGGGCGCTGCTCTCCGAAGCGGTCGAGGCGGGGTTCCGCGCCGTGGCGCTGACGGTGGACGCCCCGCGCCCGGGGCGGCGGGAGCGGGACCTGCGGAGCGGCTTCCAGCTGCCAGCCGAGCTCGGCGTGCCGAGCGTCGCGCAAGGCGACCGGGGCCCAGGGGCCGATCAGCGTCGCCGACGTCCTCCGCCTGGTGGATCCGGCGCTCAGCTGGGCGGACCTCGAGGCTCTGGTCTCGGACTCGAGCCTGCCGGTCCTGGTCAAGGGGGTGATGACGGCCGAGGACGCGGTGCTGGCCGCCGATCGGGGCGCGGCCGGGGTGATCGTCTCCAACCACGGCGGGCGCCAGCTCGACGGCGTCGCGGCCACCGTCGACGTGCTCGGCGAGGTGGCCGAGGCGGTTGGAGACCGGGTCGAGGTGCTGATGGACGGCGGGGTGAGGCGGGGAACCGATGTGGTAACGGCGCTGGGCCTCGGCGCCCGGGCGGTGCTGGTCGGCAGGCCCGCCCTCTGGGGTCTGGCGGTGGCGGGTACCGACGGCGCCAGGCGGGTCCTGGAGCTGCTCCGCGACGAGCTCGAGCTGGCGCTGGCGCTCTGCGGCTGCCCCGCGCCGGAGTCGGTCTCGCGCGCCCACGTGCAGCGGTCCTGCTGAGGGTGCCCGGGCCGCTTGGGCGCCGCCTATAGTCGGCTCTGAGCGCGAGGCTCAAGCAAGGCGGATGATGCCGGGCCGAGCGCGAAGGTATTTGTGTGATGGCTGAGCGGAGACCCAGGGAAGAGTCGCTGCGCCGCGTTCACGGCGTCGGGGCGCTGTTCTCGGCGGCCTACGGGAACGTCGGCTCCTCGATCTACTACGCGCTCGGGGTCGTGGCGACGCTTCGCGCTCGGCCTGACCCCGGTCACCTTCATGATCGCCGGGCTGATCTTCGCTTTCACCGCTGCCACCTACATCGAGGCGACGGTGATGTATCCGGAAGCCGGAGGATCGGCGAGCTTCGCCCGCCACGCCTTCAACGAGGTGGTCAGCTTCATCGCCGGCTGGGGCCAGATGCTCAACTACATCATCACGGCCGCGATCTCGGCCTTCTTCGTGCCGCACTACCTGGCGGTCTTCTGGCCGGCGTTGGGCCACGGCCCCGGGGACGTGATCGCCGGCATCGTCCTGGTCGCGATGCTGGCGGCGCTCAACGTCAAGGGGACCCAGGAGTCATCGCGGCTCAACCTGGTGCTCGCGATCGGCGACCTGGCCACCCAGATCCTGCTGGTCGTGATCGGGGTCGCGTTGGTGCTGGACCCGTCGACCCTGGTCGACAACGTTCACCTGGGCGTCGCGCCAACCTGGGGCGACGCCGCGCTGGGGATTGCGGTCGGGATGATCGCCTACACCGGGATCGAGACGATCTCGAACATGGCGGAGGAGACGCGCGACGCGGAGCGAACCGTGCCTCGCGGCACGCAGCTGGTGGTGCTCGCGGTGCTCGGGCTCTACGTGCTGCTGCCGGTCATCGCCCTGTCGGCGATGCCGGTGACCGAGAACCCGGCCGGTCACTTCTCGACCGAGCTCGGGACGACGTTCGCCGACGACCCGGTGCTCGGGATCGTCGAGAACCTGGGGCTCGGTGCGGGTCTCAGGGAGGCGATGCGGATCTACGTCGGAGTTCTGGCGGCGGTGATCCTGTTGATCGCCACCAACGCGGCGCTGATCGGCGTCTCGCGGCTGACCTTCTCGATGGGCCACTACCGCCAGCTACCCGAGCGGTTGCGCCAGGTTCATCCTCGCTTCAACACCCCCTATGTCGCGATCCTCGCCTTCTCGGGGGTCGCCGCGCTGACCATGGTCCCGGGCCAGACCGACTTCCTGGCGACCATGTACTCGTTCGGCGCCATGCTCTCGTTCACGGTCGCGCACGTCTCCGTGCTCCGATTACGGCAGCGCTTCCCCGACATGAGACGAGGCTGGAAGCCGGCCTGGAACATCCGCTTTCGCGGCGTGGAGCTGCCTCTGACGGCGATCCTCGGCGGCCTGGGCACGTTCTCTGCCTGGATCGTGGTGATGGCGCTCAACCTGCGCACGCTGGTGGTCGGCGCGGCCTGGATGTTGCTCGGGATCGCGGTCTACTACTTCTACCGGCGCCACTGCGAGCTGCCTCTGGTCCAGACGGTCAAGGTGGTGACGCCCGAGCCGCTGGGGGTGCAGGAGGTCGAGTACAAGAGCGTGCTGGTGGCCTTCGAGGAGGAGCCCTTCTCGAAGGAGGCGGTGGCGACCGCCGCTCGGCTGGCGGCGCGGCGGCGACGAGGGATCCACGTGCTGGCGATCGTCAACGTGCCAACCCACCTGCCGCTGGACGCGCCACTCGAGGAGCAGGAAAGCGAGGCGCAGAGCAAGATCGAGCAGGCCAAGCTGATCGGCGGCATGAGGGTGACGGGCAGCGTGCAGAGGGTGCGCCCGGGCCAGGCGGGCCAGGCGATCGTCGAGGAGGCTCGCGCGATCAAGGCGGCCGCGATCGTGATGGAGCTTCGCTACCGGAACGGGACGCCGCTGTACGGGAAGACGCTTCAGACCGTGCTCGCGGAGCGACCCTGCCGCGTGATCGTCGCCGCCCAGCCGGGGGAGGGGCTTCGGGCCGCGGCGTAGCCAGGCGAGCGGTTTCACGCGTCCAGCCGGCATCTGAGCCGGCCTGGACGGGGCCTAGAATCGGGCCGCAATGGCGCCACCCGACCAGCTCTACCGCGGCGTCACTCGCATCTTCTCGGTGGTGATCATCGGCTTCGGCCTCGCGATCCTGGTCGTCACGCTGGCCAACGGAGGCGGTCCGCTCTCCACCGGCTTCCTGATCGGCCTCTTGTTCACCGCCCTCGGGGTGGCCCGCCTCTATCTCGGTTTGCGGTCGGGCGGTTGAGCAAGAGCCCGCCAACCGAGCAGCCGCCGCAGGGAGGCGACGGTGGAGCGAACCCGGGCTCCGGGGGTCCCGGCCGCTGGCGGTTGCCCCTCCTGAGGCTCGGCGATGGCCCCCTGACGAGGCGCATCGTCGGCGTGCCATGGCTCTTTGCCGTTGCCTATGCGGCGGTCGGCTTCTCTCTCTACTTCTCGATCGGGGTGGTCGCCGAACGCGGGCTCGGGCTGACGCCGCTGATCTTCCTGGCCGCAGGCTTCCTGTTCGTGCTCGCCACCCTCAGCTACCTCGAGGGAGGCGCGATGTTCCTCGAGCGGGGCGGGTCGGCGATGCTGGCGCGTCACGCCTTCAACGAGCTGATCAGCTTCATCGCCGGCTGGGCGATCCTGATCGACTACATCATCGTCATCGCGCTGGCGGCGGTCTCGGTGCCTCACTACCTGAGCCCGATCTGGGGCGGTTTCACGCACGGGTGGGCGGAGATTGCCGTGACGGCGGCGGTGATCGTGTTCACCGCCGCCGTCAACATCGCCGGCTTCACCGGGCAGGTCCGCCAGCGTCGCCTGATCGTGCTGGCGCTGGCCGACATCGTCCTTCAGGTGGTCGTGATTGCGGTCGGGGCCGTCGTCGTATTCCACCCCGATCTGCTGACCTCGAACCTGGACCTTTTCACGACCCCCTCCGCCGGGCACATCTTCGAGGCGCTGGCGGTGGCCACGCTCGCCTTCGCGGGCATCGAGGCGGCCTCCGACCTGGCTCCCGACCTGAAGTGGGAGCCAAGGGACCTGCGCCGCGTCGTCAGCTCGACCGCCGTGCTGCTCCCCCTGATCTACGCGGGGATGGCGGCGGTCGCGCTGATGGCGGTGCCCGTCGTTCCGGGTCCCGACGGGCCGCAGACCGAGCTCGGCGAGCGCTTCATCGAGGAGCCGGTCCTCGGCGTGGTGATGAGCTACGACCCCTCGTGGCTCTCCACCGTCCTTCAGGTGGCCGTGGTGGCGGTCGCGCCCGCGGTGCTGGCCTGGGCGGCGAGCACCTCGATGCTGGGGCTGTCCCGACACGTGTACGTGCTGGCCACCAACCGCCAGGTCCCGAGCTGGCTGGGCAAGCTCGGGCAACGCTCGACTCCGTATGTGGCGATCTCGGGCGCGGCGGTGATCGCGTTTGCGATCGCCGTCCCGGGCGACATTCGCCTGCTGGCCGGGATCTATGCCTTCGGCGCCACGCTGGCGATCGCCATTGCCCATCTGTCGGTGGTCCGGCTGCGGTGGACGGACCCCGATCACGACCGTCCGTTCCGGATGCCGTTCGACGTCGTGGTCCGGGGGCGCAAGCTTCCTTTGCCGGCGATCGCTGGCGCCGCGCTGATGCTGCTGCTCTGGATCGCGGTGCTCACCTTCCATGGAAACGCGCGCTGGGTGGGGGGCGGCTGGATGCTGTTTGGCTTGGTCGCCTACGTGGTCTACCGGCGGTTCGTCGAGAGGACGTCGCTGACGAAGCGGGTCTCGGTGCCCGAGGAGGCATTGCGCAAGGAGGTCCGCGAGGCCGAGTACGGCGACATCCTCGTGCCCGTGTTCGGGACCAAGCTCGACGACGACATCGTCGGTACCGCGGGCCGCCTGGCCGACGCCGCCGACCAGCCCGGCGAGGAGGCCCCCAAGCTCGCGGTGATCTACGTGCTGGGCATGCCGCTCACGGTGCCGCTCGACGCCCCGCCGCCGAAGGAGCGACTGGAAGCGGCCGAGGCGGCGCTGGAGCGCGCCCGGGAGGTGGGCGAGGAGTACGAGACAGTCGAGGTCGAGACGGGCCTGGTTCGGGCGCGCAGCGTGGGCGCCGCGATCGTCGACGAGGCCCGGCGGCGGAACGTCGAGGTGATCGTGATGGGCGGCGAGCCGCCCACCCGGGTGCGCGGCGGGGCGATCCTCGGCGGCATCGGCGGGACCCGCCCGCCGGAGGTCGGCGAGGTGACCGAGTACGTGCTCAGGAAGGCGCCCTGCAGGGTCCTGCTCACCGCCCCGCCGGAGGGCTGAGAGCGACTAACGCTCTAAGCTCCAACGCTCCAAGGGGCCTCGTCAGTCGGCCCAGAACTCCTGCACCATCTCGGAGTCGCGAGCATGATGGGGCCCGAAGACGAGAAGTTCGAGCCCGTCCGGCCCTGCCTCGAACGCCCGTGTCACGTGCGGCGCGATACGGATCGCGTCCATGGCGCCTAGCTCCTGGCGTGGAAAGCGTGCCTCCTGCGTCTCGGAGAAGCCGTGCTTGACGGCTATGTCCTCGACCTCGCGGAGGTTCTTGATCTCGTAGTCGCTCACGGGGGCCATCCTAATCAGCTGGCCGCGCCCTAGCCGTCGGCGTGCGAGGGGTAGCATCCAGCCGATGTTCATCCTGATCGTCGGTGCGGGTCGCGTCGGCTCGTCGCTGGCCCGGGCGATGCTCCGAGAGGGGCATCAGGTCTCGTGCCTGGACGAGGATCCGGAGTCGCACGCACGGCTGGAGATCGGCCTGGAGAAGCCCTGGGAGGACATGGGTGGCCAGTTCACGGTCGGGACCGGCCTCGAGATCGAGGCGCTCGAGGAAGCGGGCATCGAGCAGGCCGACGCATTCGTGGCGGCCACCGACGGCGACAACACGAACATCGTCATCGCCCAGATCGCCAAACGACGCTTCAACGTGCCGACCGTGGTCGCGCGGATCCTCGATCCCTACCGGGCCGAGTGGTACGAGCAGCAGGGGCTGCACACGATCTGCCCCACCCGGGTGGCGATCGAGATGCTGGAGGCCGAGGTCAAGGAAGCCGCCGCGAAGGTCGCGGGCGGCGCGTAGGAGGGCAGCCGGATGTACGCGATCGTCGTCGGAGCAGGGAAGGTCGGATGGAACCTGGGGCGTGAGCTGCTCGAGAAGGGCCATGAGGTGACCCTGGTGGAGAAGGACCGCGACCGCTACCGAACGGTCGAGCAGGAGCTCGAGCACTCGATTCAGTACGGGGACGCGACCGAGCTGTGGGTGCTCGAGCGGGCCGGGATCTCGCGCGCCGACATGGTGATCGCGGTCACCGGGGACGACGAGGACAACGTGTTGATCTGCCAGGTCGCGAAGGAGAAGTACATGGTCGAGCGGATCATCGCCCGGGTGAACAACCCCCGCAACAAGCAGTGGTTCGAGCTGCTCGGCATCAGCCCGGTCGTCTCGGCGACGGACCTGATTCTGCGCTTGATCGAGCACGAGGTGCCGAAGTACGGCCTGATTCACCTGCTGGATTTGCCGCAGGAGCGCCTGGAGATCATCGAGTTGCTGCTCGGCGAGGAGTCGCCGGTGACCGGTCAACGGGTGGGCGACCTGGAGCTGCCGGAGGGCAGCCTGCTGATCTCGGTGCTGCGCGGGGGGACCGGCTTCGTTCCCGGGCACGACACGGTGCTCGAGCCCGGGGACGAGGTGCTCGCGGTGCTCGATCCCGGCTTGGAGGAGGAGCTGAAGGCGTACTTTGGCCCGGACGGCGGTTCGGCGGAGTGATCGCAGCGGGCGGATGAGCGACCGCAGGGTCGATTACCTGTTGGTCGGGGGCGGCATGGCGTCCGCCCACTGCGCCGCGGAGATGCGCAGGCGTGAGGCCGAGGGGTCGATCCTGCTGGTGGGACGAGAGCCGGACCCCCCGTACGAGCGTCCCCCTCTGTCCAAGGAGTACATGCGCGGTGAGAGCAAGCGAGAGGACGCCTACGTGAACGGGGCGGGCTGGTATGAGGACAACGACGTCGAGCTGCTCACGGGTACGAGCGTCATGTCGCTGGACCTGGGGGCGCGGACGGCGACGCTGCAGACGAAGGAAGTGGTGGGGTTCAGCAAGGCGGTGATCGCCACCGGAGCGCGGGTCAACATCCTGCATCACCTGGAGGGAGCGCGGCTGGAGGGGATCCACTACCTGCGCGTGCTCGGGAACTCGGAGGCGATCCGGGAGGAGGCGGAGGGTGCCGAGCACGTGGTGCTGATCGGCGGCAGCTACATCGCCAGCGAGGTGGCGGCGTCGCTGACCGCGACGGGGACCAAGTGCACGATGGTGATGCTGGAGGACGTGGCGATGTCGCGGGCCTTCGGCGAGGAGGTGGGGCGCTACTTCCACGAGATCCTGGAGTCGAGGGGGATCGAGCTTGTGCCGGGCGATCAGTTGGAGGCGTTCCTGGGGGAGGGGCGGGTGCGGGCGATTCGCACCAAGAGCGGGCGCGAGATCGAGGGCGATGTAGTGGTGGTGGGGGCGGGGGTGCACCCCGACACGATGCTCGCCGAGCGCGCCGGCCTCGAGGTGGAGAACGGGATCGTCTGCGACTCGAGGCTCGAAACGTCGGTGAAGGGGATCTACGCGGCCGGGGACGTGTGCTCGTACGAGAGCGTGGTGCATGGCCGGCGGCTGCGGATCGAGCACTGGGACGTCGCGTTGCAGCAGGGACAGCACGTGGCGAGCGGGCTGCTGGGCGAGGCGGAGCCCTACAGCGTGGTGCCGTACTTCTTCAGCGACCTGGCGGACTGGACGAGCCTCGAGTACGTGGGGCCGGCGGAGAGGTGGGACGAGATCGTCTGGCGAGGCGACCGGGATGCGGGCGAGTTCAGCGTCTGGTATCTCGAGGGCGGCAAGGTGGCTGCGGCGCTCAGCGTCGGGCGCTCGGAGGACCTCGCGCACGCCCGGAGGCTGCTCGAGTCGGGCGCGGACGTGTCGGGGCAGAAGGACGCGCTGGCGGACGTGGACACCGATCTGGAAGAGGTCGGATCCGGCTAGTCTTAGAACGCTGCGGTCGGAGCTGTCGCTGCGAGCGAACTATTCGAACCCAGCACGGTGCGGGCTGGTGTAATGGCAACACGTCCGCCTCTGGAGCGGAAATTCGGGGTTCAAGTCCCTGGCCCGCAGTTCTGAGTTGCGCCCTCGCAATAGCAGGCTCCTGTGCCCCTATCGTCACGCACGCGCGCCAGAGCGTGTCGCCATAGGGCCCTTGCTACCTTGACGCGCAGTGAGTGGCAAGCGCGCATACCTCCTGCTCGCGGGCGTCTTCGCGGCGGCCGCGCTGCTCGCCGCCGGCTGCGGCGGCGATGACTCGGCGCCGATCGAGCCCGTGCAGGGCGCCGGTGGCGACCAGGGGCCAACCGCCCTCAGCAAGAAGGCCTTCATCGCCCAGGGCGACGCGATCTGCGGCGAGGCCAACGCGGCCCTCGACGCCGACACGGTGGGAGAGCGACCCCAAGCTCCAGGCCACGCAAGAGCTCCAGATCACGCGCAGCGAACTCGAGTCCCTGCAATCCCTGACCCCGCCCGACCAGGACCGCTCCGTCCTCGACAGCTTCCTGTCCGCGCTCCAGGACCAGGTGGACGCCCTGAGCCGCAAGAAGACAGCGGTCGACCAGGGCGACGACCCCGCTTCCGCTGACGCGGAGGCGAGCAGCGCCGCGTCCAGCGCCCAGGCAGCGGCTCTGGAGTACGGCTTCGAGGACTGCGCGAACGCCAGCGAGGCCCCGCCCGCCGGCGGAACCACAACCGTCCCGACCGTGACCACCCCGACTACCCCAACCACCCCGACCGCCACGGTCCCGACCACGCCCACGCCCCGTCGCCGCCGACCGGCGGCACGGGGGGCGGGGGCGGCACCGGAGGCGGCACGGGCGGGGGCGGCGGCACGGGCGGGGGCGGTACCGGAGGCACGGGCGGGGGCGTCTCGCCGTAGTCCCATCGGTGGCCGACGTGCGTCGGCTATGCAGGCGCAACTCGACAAGAGGAGACGACCGGCGCGGCCAGCGGACGCCGCCACCGCCTACGCCGCCTGCTCGGCCCAGTCCCCGTAGAGGCGCGAGTACGCCCCGCCCGCCTCGATCAGCTCCTCGTGCGTGCCGGTCTCGACGATCCTGCCGTGCTCCAGCACCACGATCCGCCCCGCCCGCCTGATCGTCGATAGCCGGTGGGCGATCACGATCGCCGTCCGTCCCAACAGCAGCCGCTCCAGCCCGCGCTCGATGATCCGCTCGGTCCGCACGTCCACGTTCGAGGTCGCCTCGTCGAGGATCAGGATGCGCGGCTCTGCCAGCAGCGCCCGCGCGAACGCGACCAGCTGCCGCTGGCCGGCGGAGAGGTGGATTCCGCGCTCGCCGACCTCGGTCTCGAATCCATCCGCGAGCCGGTCCACGAACGTGTCGGCGCCGACCGCCGCCGCCGCGGAGCGGATCTCCTCCTCGGAGGCATCCGGACGGCCGAAGGCGATGTTGTCGCGAATCGTGCCCGAGAACAGGAAGCCCTCCTGGGGCACGATCCCGAGCTGGCTGCGGAGCGACCCCGCGCGCAGATCCCTCAGGTCGCGGCCGTCCACCAGCACGCGCCCGCGCTGCGGGTCGTAGAACCGCGCCACGAGCTTCGCCAGCGTCGACTTTCCCGCTCCCGTCTCGCCGACCAGCGCCACCGTCTGTCCGGCCGGGATGCGCAGGTCGATCCCCGCCAGTGCCCAATCGCCGTCGGCGTCCGGCGCGTCGCCACCGCCCGCGTATGAGAACCAGACGTCGTCGAGCTGGACCTCACCCCGCAGCCTCGCCGGGTCGACCGCGTCGGGCTTGTCGACCATGTCGGGCCGGGTGTCGAGCAGGTCGAAGATCTTGTCCAGCGCCGCCATCCCCTGCTGGTAGGTCGTGTACAGCTGCGAGATCTGCTGGATCGGGTCGAAGAACAGCTGGAGGTAGCCGATGAAGGCGACCACGACGCCGATCTCGACGTTGCCGTCGAGGGCCTGGTAGCCGCCGTAGAGGATGATCGCCGCGGTCCCGATCGCCGACAGCAGCTCGACCGCCGGGAAGTAGGAGGCGTTGAGGTAGACCGTGCGCATGTTCGCGACCCGGTTCTCCTCGTTGAGCTCCGACATCCGCTCCAGATGCCGGTCCTCGCGACCGAAGCTCCGCACGACCCGCACCCCGGAGAGCGTCTCCTGGAGGTAGGCGGTGATGTTGGCGATCTTCTCCCGCGTCAGCCGGTAGGCGCCGGCGGAGACGATCCGGAAGATCACGCTGCCGATCGCCAGCAGCGGGAAGGTGAGGAAGGTGACCAGCGCCAGCGGCACGTCGAGCGCGAGCAGGATCACGATCACGCCCAGCAGGGTCAGCGTGCTCGAGAACAGCGTCACCACGCCGTCGGTCACCAGGCTGTCGAGCGCCTGCACGTCGTTGGTCAACCGCGAGATCAGCACCCCGGGCTTGTTGCGGGTGAAGAACCCGATCGACATTCCCTGAAGGTGGGCGTAGATCCGCTCCCGCAGGTCCTGCAGCGCCCGCTGCCCCACCCAGCCGACGAGGTAGGTCTGCGCGTAGGTCGCCGCCCACAGGACCACGACCGAGGCGAGGAAGATGACCACGATCAGGGTCAGCGCCCCGGCGTCGTCGGCACGGATGCCGTCGTCGATCGCCTTCCCGGCCAGGTAGGGCGGCGCCAGCGCCGCCGCGGTGGCGATCACCAGCGCGACCATCATCAGCGCCACCTGGACCCGGTAGGGGCGCAGCAGGCCGAGCAACCAGCGCAGCTTGCGCCCGCGTTGGTCCTCGCCCCTGATCAGCCGCCAGAGGTCGCGCAGCAGAAGGAGCGTGCCCGCGAACCGCCCGGGTTGGTTCGCCTGGTCCTCGGTGTCTTCGGCGACGTCCGATCCCTGCGCCTCAGGATCGGCGGTCGCCGGGTCCTCCCCGCGGCCCGGACGCCCACGGCGATCGCCGCGGAACTCGCTCATCCGGCTCACAGCCGCGCCACCTCCTCGCGCTCCTCCAGGTCGCGCTGCAGGAAGAGCACGTCCTCGTAGCCGAACTCGGCGATCTCGGCGTAGAGCGGGGAGCGTTCGAGCAGCTCGTCGTGCGTGCCCCGGTCGACGATCCGACCGCCGTCCATGACCACGATCTCATCGGCGAGCGAGATCGTCGACAGCCGGTGGGCGACGACGAGGGTCGTCCTGCCCTTCATCGCCTCCGCGAGTCCGCGCTTGATCTCGGCCTCGGTGGTCGCATCGACCGACGAGGTCGCATCGTCGAGGATCAGGATCCGCGGGTCCGCGAGCAGCGCCCGGGCGATCGCGATCCGTTGTCGCTGTCCGCCTGAGAGCGTCAGCCCGCGCTCGCCGACGAGCGTCTCGTAGCCCTCCGGCAGCCGCTCGATGAACCCGTGCGCCTGGGCGCGCCGCGCCGCCTGCTCGATCTGCTCCCGGGTCGCGTCAGGGCGGGCGTAGGCGATGTTCTCGCCCACCGACGCCGAGAACAGGAAGCTGTCGTCGGCGACGAAGGCGATCGCCCGGCGCAGCGAGCGGAGGTCGACCGAGCGCACGTCGGCGCCGTCGATCACCACCTCTCCCTCGCTCGGGTCGTACAGGCGCGCGATCAGCGCCACCAGGCTCGTCTTCCCCGACCCCGTCGGGCCCACCAGGGCGACGGTTCGGCCCGCCTCGACCTCGAGGTTCACATCGGTGAGCGCCGGCTCGGAGCCGTTGTAGCGCAGGGTGACGCCGTGGAGCTCCACCCGCCCCGGCTCCCGTCGGAAGGGGGACGGCATCCGGCGGACTGGCGATCCTCGGCTCGCGGTCGAGGATCTCGAACATCCGGTTGCCCGAGGCGACCGCCCGCTGCGCCATCCCCAGCGCCATGCCCAGCATTCGCATCGGCCCCACGAGCATCACCAGGTAGGTGTAGAAGGCGGTGAACTCGCCCAGCGTCATCCCGCCGGCGATCACCTGGCGGCCGCCGATCAGCAGCACCACGGCGAGCCCGAGGCTGGGGATGAAGCCGAGCATCGGCGAGTAGAAGGCGCGCAGGCGGGTGGAGTAGACGTTCTGGTCGAACACCCGGGCCACCGAGCGGCGAAAGCGCCCCAGCATGTGCTGCTCGCGGGCGAACGCCTTCACGATCCGGATTCCCGAGACGCTCTCCTCCGCCTCGGCGGTGAGCTCGGCGATCCGCTGCTGCACCTCCTGCACCGCCGGGCGGGAGAGGCGGTTGAAGCGGGCGGCCGTGAGGACGACGAACGGCACCGGCAGCAGCGCCAGCGCCGCCAACCAGGGCTTGATCGCGAACATGACGGCGCCGGCCAGCAGGAGCGTGAGCGCGTTCTGGGTCAGGAAGATCAGCCCGTAGCCGAGGAAGAAGCGGATCGACTGGAGGTCGACCGTCGCCCTCGACATCAGCTGCCCGGTCTGCTGCGAGTCGAAGAACCCCAGCTCGAGCGCCTGGAGGTGGGAGTAGATCCGCTCCCGCAGGTCGAACTCGACCGCCACCGAGACCTTGCCCGCGATCAGCCGCCGGATCACGGTCAACCCGAGCCGCAGCACGCCGGCGCCGACGATCGCCACGGCCAGCGGCAGCATGTCAGGGCGCTGCTGGTCGTCGATCGCGTCGACGGCGTTGCCGACCAGCCACGGGATCAGCACCGTCATCCCCATCGCCAGCCAGGCGAAGACGAGCGATCCGACCACCGCGCGACGGTAGGGGCGAAGGAAACCGAGCAGCCGCCAGAAGGTGGTCACGGCGTTTGACTATACAAAGTGAAGTAGGGTGGGCGACGCGCGGGCGACAGCTTTGGCGACGGGCCTGCGACCACGCTCTGCGACCCGCCGCGAGCGGAGGCGTGCCGGGCCAACGAAGGGCCGAGCCCAGCGGAGCACGCCTCAAGCGCCGCCGCTAACCGGCCGATTGGAGTGCAGACCGCGATGCGCCGGCAGTCGACCATGCGCGCGGCGCTAAGCCGCTTGTGGCGTTCCGAACGCGGCTTCGCCCTGCCCACGGTGCTGATGATCATCATCGCCGCCCTTGGTCTCTCGGGCGCGGCCGTGGTTGCGTCGATCCATGCACAGAGCGGGAGCGTCCGCGACGAGGACTCAAAGGACGCGCTCGCGGCCGCCGACGCCGGCGTGCAGCTCGCCCTCTACCGCCAGAACAAGATCGCGACCTCCAGCGTTCTGCCCTGCGTCGTGCCCGGGTCGGGCGGGAGCCTTGTTCCGGGATTGACGCTTGCCGATGGCTGGTGCCCCGCCTGGACGGGCACGGTCGGCGGCCGCTCCTACACGTACCGCGTCAAACCTTGGACTCTCGTGGGGACCACGCAGACGGGCGTCAAGCGCCAGCTCTCGGTCGTCTCCGTCGGCAGCGCCGACAACGTCAGCCGCAGGGTCGACGTCGTCGCCAGCGCAAAGGACGGCAGCGGCGTCTTCGGCAACTTCAGCGCCGTGGGCCGCGATCGCGTGTCGATCAACAGCAGCAGCAACATCGGCAACGCGACCACGACCACCAACGCTGCCAGCAACGGAGACATCACCACCGCGGGCAGCGGCTACCTCTGTGGCGATGCCAAGCACGGCCTGGGCGAAGAGTTCAGCGGCACCCAGTGCTCGGGCTACCAGGTCTTCGAGGAGGAACTCTCGCTGCCGCCCGTCGATCCGGGGACCGCTTGGACCAACAACTCCAACGGCCGCTTCTTCGCCCAGGATCCGAAGCAGGGCAACGTGACCTGGGACGCCACAACGCGGACGATGACCATGACCGGTGGCGGCAGGGTCACGCTTGGCGCCAGCGATAAGCCCTACAGCTTCTGCAAGCTCAACATGACCGGCAACAGCCAGCTGATCGTCGCCCAGGGAGCCGTGGTCACGATCATCTTCCACTCGCCCGAGACCTGCGGCCAGACCGGCAATCCGGTGACGCAGATAAACATGGGCGGCAACACGCGAGTTCGTCACCACGAGCGGCAACCCGTACGACCTCCGCATCGTCATGGTGGGCTCGGAGTCGATACCCACCAAGGCCCACTTCACCGGCAACTCCGGGAGCGAGATGACGATCTATGCCCCCCAGACCGACGTCGAGCTGTGGGGCAGCACCACCTACTTCGGCGCGGTTGCCGGCAAGACGCTCACCGTCGGCGGCAACGCCAAGTTCCTCAACGACGATCGCGCCGGCCAGGCGCAGCTTCCGATCAGCATCGTCTATCACCGTGAGCGCTACGTCGAGTGCAGCGGCGGCGCGATGCCCACCGGCGCCGGCACCCACCCGAACGACTACTGCTGAGTCGCCGCCCGTCGGCCTCGTCCCTGTCGGGCGTCGCGATACTTCAGACATGCCGCCGCGCCCGCCCGCCGGCCTCTGCGACTCCTGTGTCCACCAGCGAATCGTTCGCACGACGCGCGGCTCGAGCTTCTCGCTCTGCGAGCGCTCGCGCACCGACCCCAGCTATCCGCGCTACCCGCGCCTGCCGGTTACCAAGTGCCGTGGCCACGAGCCGCGACGAGACCGCTGAGGCCGCGGCTAACGGAATGACCCGGTACCCGGACGGGCCAGCCTCGGATCAGGATGCTGCGCCGTCGCCTGGGTCCCGCCGGAAGGGCCAGCGGAAACGCGGCCGCTTCTTCCGGGCGACCCGTAGCTTCCAATCTCTCTCCTGGGCCATGCTCCACATCATGCGGACCTTCTCCGTGCTCCTCCTCGAGCTCCTGCTGGACGCGCTCGCCGGACTCGAGCGCGGTACGCAACTGGGCCTCCAGGGATTCGGCTCGCTCGAGTGCGGACCTGTAGCGGCCGCCCTCCACGAGGAGGTCGTGCCGCTGCAACTCGGCGAGGGGAATCCTGCGACGGCCATCGCGAAGGTCCGACGCCAAGTCGCCGCGCCGAATGCGGGCACGAATCGCATCCGTCGAGAGACCGGTGAGCTCCGCCGCCTGAGCTACGTCAACCGCTGGGCGTTCTGAGACTGCCACGCTCCTCCATGAGTACGGCCCTACGCCATGAGCACGGCCCTGCGCTCTTCAATGTAGCCGGTTGCAGTCGCGATCAACGTCTGCCCTCGGATCAGGCCCATGGCCCGATGAGCAAGCGCGTTTTCGACTAGACTCCGTGTTCGTGGGGAGGAGTCGCCGTTACTTTGCAGGACTGGCCACGGCCATCGCAGCCGGTGGCGCTCCTGTCGCCGGCCTCGGCGCTGGCTCAGAAGTTCACCAGCGGGGTGACCGCCGGTGAGATCACCAACGACGCGGCGATCGTCTGGGGTCGCGCTGCCAACCAGGGTTTTGTACAGGCCCAGGTCTCCCGCAGCAACTCCTTCCAGAACCTGTACAGGAAGCGGATCCTGCGTGCGGTCACCGGCAACAACAACACAGTCCAGACCAGGTTCACCGGGCTCCAGCCCAGCAGCACCTACTACTATCGCTTCTGCATTTCGGGCGGAAGCGGCTGCAGCTCCGTGGGCAGGTTCCAGACCGCTCCGCCGCCCAACGTCCGCACGCCGATCAGGTTCGCGTACTCGGGCGACGAGACCGGCTTCAAGCAGCCGGGGGACGCCGACCCGTTCTGGGGGAACTTCAAGGCCCTCAGCTCGATGGTGGCCGAGAACAACCACTTCAACATCGACTTCGGCGACACGATCTACTCCGACCCGGAGGTCCCGGGCGCGCCGACCGCTCTCGGGGTGGGGCAGAAGTGGGCCTACTATCGGCAGAAGCTCGCCGTCCAGAACATGCAGAGGATTCGCAAGGCGACCGGGCTCTACAACCACTGGGACGACCACGAGTTCATCAACGACTTCTCCGATCCCCGAGAACGGACGGACGCTCTACAACCGGGGAGTGCGGGCGTTCCGCAACTACATGCCGGTCACGTACAGCGGCGAGCGCGGCATCTACCGAAGCTTCCGCTGGGGCAAGAACCTGGAGGTTTTCTTCCTCGACCAGCGCTCGTTCCGAAGCGCCAAGGCATCGGCTGATGGGACCTGTGACAACCCGGAGACGGGCGTCGCCCGACCTGGCGCCGACGGCGCCGCAGAGCACGCGCAACCTCTTTTCGATCCTCGTTCCCTCCCTCGACCAGCCCGTATCGCAGGCCTGCAAGAACAGGATCAACAGCCCGAACCGCACCTTCCTCGGCAAGCCGCAGCTCAACCGGTTCCTCAACGCCGTCAAGAGCTCGACGGCGACGTGGAAGGTGGTCATGAACGAGACTCCCGATGCAGCAGTTCTATGCGCTTGCCCTACGACCGCTGGGAGGGCTACGCGTACGAGCGGCTCCAGCTGCTGAACGCGCTGCAGTACGCGAACATCGACCACCTCGCTCTTCCTGACCACCGACACGCACGCCGGATTCGCCAACGTCGTCCGCGAGCGGACGCTGTCCGGGGACGTGGCGCCCTCAAACGCGCCCGCGACCGCACCGGTCAACACGCCCTACCAGGACTTCGTCATCGGCCCGGTGGCGACGAAGCCGTTTTGGCAGGAGATCGACGACGTGACCGGCGACCCGGGCAGCGGCCAGCTGATCTCGAACGCCTTCTTCAAGCCGCAGCCGCCGAGCGGCGTCGGCATGGATTGCGCCCAGGGCGGGGAGAACAGCTATGGGGAGGTGACCGTCACCAGGGACAAGCTCAAGGTCGAGTACAAGGACGAGGACGGAAACATTCTTCTCGACTCCGACGGCTCCACCCCCTGCGGTCCCTACCTGCTCACCGACTGAGACTACGTCCCTCTCTTAGGTACTGAGCGGCGAGGGCTATCGGGGTCCGACCCAGGAGGTGGAGGCCTCGGCCGCCAGGCGGTCCAACTGGACGTGAAGCGCGGGCAGGAAGGCCGATCCTGGCCGGGCCGATTCGATCAGCTCCACCGATTCGCGGTAGTGGCCGGCCATCCCGGCGACCGTTGTTCCCATACGTTCCTCGATCGCCTCGCCGAACTTCTGGATGCCGCGGCGCAGCCCGACGATGTCGGAGAGCTTGTCGGCGGCGAACACCGTCACCGCCAATCCGCCGCCGGCCCTGACCTGGTCGCGAAGTGCCGCCTTGCGCTCCTCGAACGAGTCGATGGTTGCGTCCTCGGTGAGGGCCAGGACGAGTGAGGCGACTGCCTCGCCCATCTCGCTCCGCAGCTCTTCCTCGCTCAGCGTCCCGCGCTCGACCGCATCGTGCAGAAGGCCAACCGCGACGAGCTCGTCGTCGAACGCCGCTTCGTGAAGGAAGGTCGCGACCTCGGTCGCGTGATCGAGGAAGGGACGACCGTCGGTGGGCCGCCGCTGGGAGCGATGGGCCGCCTCGGCCAGCGAGTACGCCTGTGCGAAGAGCGGTGAGTCAGCGATCCAGGCCGGTGGCAGGAGCGCTTCGGCATCGGAGGTGTCGCGCGGCGAAGCCATCTGTCCACGGCGGGGGCCCAAGGCCGATAGATCTAAACAGAGATGCTTGGGTGGCGCGGTCAGCAGCACAGCTCAACCTGACGTAGCAACTCGATTCGGTCGTGAGCTACAGTCAACAGCAGTGGAGCACAGCTGCGGCGCCGAGTTTCACCCGCTCACCGTCTGCGCCGCATGCAGGGAGCCCGTGGACGCCGGGGAGCTGACGGTCATCGGCGGATGACCGACCCGGCTTCCAGCGCGCTGGTCCCCGTTGGGGACGGCGACCACGTCCGGGGCGCCGAGGAGCCCGGCCTGACGCTCGTCGAGTACGGAGATTTCGGCTGTCCCTTCTGCTTCGCCGCCAGTCGGCCGGTGAAGTCGCTCCTCGATCGCTACGACGCCCTGCGCCTGGTCTGGCGTCATTTTCCGGACCCGGAGCTTCATCCTGGATCCGATCTCGCTGCGGAGCTGTCCGAGCTGGCGGCGGTCCACGGGAAGTTCTGGGAGTCGCACTCCCTGCTGCTGGCCGGCCGCGAGCAGTTCTCGACGGAGGATCTGCTCTCGGTCGCGCGGCGGCTCGAGCTGGACGTCGAGGAGGCCGAGTCGGCCCTCCGCGAGCGCAGCTTTCGAGAACACGTCCTCGAGGGCATCGCGGGCGGCAAGCTGGCCGGAGTTCACGGGACGCCGACCTTTTTCGTGGGCGGAGAGCGGTTGGAAGGCCACTGGCGCCAGCTCGCCCAGCTCGTGCCCGCAATGCTCGAGAAAGGAGATGCCGCGGGCGCCGCCTCCTTGCGCCCGGGTCAGGGTGAGACGCAGCCGTGAGCGGCGAAGACCGGCAAATCGGAGCCGGTGTGGCGGAGACCGGTCGAACCGCCATCGAGCCCTCGCCAACGGCAGAGGCGACGCGTTTGATCCACCAACGGCTGGCCGCTCCTTTTGCTCGGCCCACCTAGAGAGGGGCGAGCCGGCCATCGACTTGAAGCGCCGCGTTTGCGGCGGCGGCCGCCTCTCTCTGCAGAGCGCCGAGCCGTTCCGGCGTTCCTTGTGGCAGTGCGCTGACGGGGTTCCAGGAGCGGCCGTCGAAGATCTGCGCCGCGGCCTCCGGCTCGGGGTCCAGGGCACCAGCGGCGAATGCAACCACGCAAAAGCCGCGCTCGTTTGCATCAAGCGGCCCACCATCCTCGGCCAGCCGCGTCACCTGAACGCGCTCGTAGCCGTGGCCGCCGTACAGATGAGCTCCGAACCCGACGGCATCCGGGTCGGAGTTCCAGTCGCGCAGGCACCGGGCGTCGGCGGCCTCGGCGGGACCGCCGTTCCCATGGCCCGCCAGCAGGACGATCAGCACCAGACCGGCAAGCCCAATAGCAAGCGCGCCAGCCAGCAGCAGGCGACCCCGATCAGGCTGCGCCGAGCGGGGAGTGGTGTCGGGCTGCGAAACCGGGTTTCTTATGAGTCAGTACGCAATCAGAAAGGCGCCAAGTGCGCGTAAGAGGAGTGGCCGAAGATGGGATCGAGCTCTCCCTTCCGCGCGGCGCGCTTGTTCAGCTACGTGCCGACGACGCGCAGCACCTCGGGGATCGATGTGATGCCCTGGCGGACCTTCTCGAGGCCGTCCTCTCGCATCCGGCGCATCCCCGCGGCCACCGCGGCGAGCGCGATCTCCTCGCCCGACGCCTTTCGAAGGATCAGCGAGCGGAGCTCCCCCGAGAGCACCATCACCTCGTAGAGTCCGATGCGGCCGCGATAGCCGATTCCGCCACAGCGCACGCAGCCCTCTGGCTCGTAGGCGTTGATCGCCGCTCGGGCCTGCTCGAAGCCGTTGCTCTTCAGTGCTTCAGCGGTGATCTTCACCGGTCGTCGGCAGTCCTCGCACAGCCGGCGGGCCAGCCGTTGCGCGATCACACACTCGAGCCCGGTGGCGACCAGGAACGGTTCGATCCCCATGTCGATCAGCCGGACAGGCGCCATCGCGGCGTCGTTGGTGTGCAGTGTGGAGAGCACGAGGTGTCCGGTAAGCGCCGAGTCGATCGCGGTCTGAGCGGTCTCTCGATCGCGGATCTCGCCAACCATCAGCACATCAGGATCGTTGCGGAGCATCGAGCGCAGGCCGCGGACGAACGTGACCCCGGCGGCTGCGTTCACCTGAACCTGCTTGACGCCCTCGAGCTCGTACTCGACGGGGTCTTCGATCGTGATCAGTGTCCTGTCCGGCGTGTTGATGTCGCTCAGGGCTGCATATAGCGTCGTCGTCTTGCCGGCGCCGGTCGGACCTGTGACGAGCACCGCGCCCCGGAGCTGCTTGATCGAGCGCTCCAGCAGTCCTCGATCCGCCGCCTCCATCCCGAGCAGGTCGAGATCCGTGACCACCCGCTGCTTGTCGAGGATGCGCATCACGACCGACTCCCCGCGGACCAAGGGCAGCGTCGTGACGCGGATGTCGATGTGGTGGTCGTCGACCCTGAGGCCGACGCGGCCGTCCTGGGGGGCGCGGCGCTCGGCGATGTCGAGCTCGGCCATGATCTTGATCCGGGAGACGAGACCGAGGGCGAGGCGCCTGGGCACCGTGGCGGAGTCGACGACGACCCCGTCGATCCGAAAACGGACCCGCATATCGCCGTCCCGAGGATCGAAGTGGATGTCGGAGGCGCCACGCGCCACGGCGTCGGCGATCACCGAGTGGACGAGCTTCACGACCGGCGCCTCCTCGGCCGATGCACGCAGCTCGATCACCGGGGCACCGCCATTTCCGTCGTGGGTCTCCTTATCCACTTCCTCTACGGACTCCTCGAGGTTGGAGAGCTGACTGATCACGGCCTCGATGTCCTCGGGCGAAGCGACCGCGAGCTGAGCCTTGTAGCCGGTGCTCATCGCGATGTCGTCGATGCCCAGCAGGTTTGCCGGATTCGAGGTGGCGACCAGGATCGTGTCGGGATCGAGGAAGGCGACTGGAACCGCCCGGAAGCGTCGGGCCTCGGCGGTGCTGACCAGGTTGGCCGCCCCCTTATCGACCTCAAAGACGTTGAGGTCCACGTAGTCGAGCCCGTTGCGCTCGGCGAGGGCATGGGCCAGCTGGTTGGAACTCACGGCGCCGCTTTCCAGCAGCACCTCGCCGACCGGGCGTCCACCCTCGCGCGCCTGGACTACCACCGCCTCAACCGTTTCGCGATCGGCGAAGCCGAGCTCGACCACGACATCGCCGAGCCGCCGCCGCCCGTTGCTGGCCGGTGGGGTGATCCCGGGCATCTCCCGGATCGCTGGGCGGGCGCTGGTCCCGTCGCTCACCTTCCCCTTATCGGCGTAGTGACCCAGGGAGTGAAGCCGGGGCGACCAAATTCATCGCCACCGGCCCACCGAGCGGCTCGACTCGGGGGCATCGAGGGATGCACCAGATTTGAGCTGTCCCCTCCGCTCGCCGATATCGGCTTCAGACAACGGGAGCGCAGTTGCTCCTCGTGAAGCCGCTTAAGGGACCTCTCACAACGAAAGGAGCGCTCATGCGCAACCTGTCTCGCAAGCAGCGCCTGATCGGCGCCGCGATCACCGTTCTCGTGCTCGGCGTGGTCGGCCTCGTCTACGCGGCCTGGACCGCCACCGGTGGTGGCTCCGGATACGCGAAGGCTGGCACCTCCCAGGCGCTGAGCACCGTTGACGTCTCGGCCAGCACCACCGCGACGCTCTACCCGGGCGTCGACGGCAACGTGCTGATCAAGATCCACAATCCGAACCCCTACCCAGTCCGCGTCACCGATGTGACCGGCAATGGCACGATCACCGCCGACGCCGGCCACGCGACCTGCGGCTCGGATGGCAGCCATCCGACTGGGGTGACGTTCACGAACCAGACCGGTCAGACGATCGACGTCCCCAACGCCACCACCGATACCGGCGACGGCAACGGGAACAAACAGGTCACGCTCACGGGCGCGGCTCACATGTCGAACGCGTCCGACAACAGCTGCCAGGGAGCGACGTTCACGATCCCCGTCAGCCTCGCCGGCAACAGCAACGCTCCCTAGCCAAGCCGGGATGGTTGCGCGCTCCCAAGTCGGGCGATGCCTCGACCAGTCCTCCCACCCGGCGGCCGCGGCGCCGGGTGGGGGGGTTGATCGCGGAACGATGAAGCTGAGGACGTCATATCTGGCGCTTGCGATCACGCTGGCGGTCGGCGGCCTCGCCTACGCCGCGGTCGTGGATGGCAACGGCAGTCATCCGGCGTCCGGGGCCATGGGCGCAGCCAAGAGCTCGCCGCGCCTGCGCGCCGCCGCGAGCGTGAGGGGGCTCTATCCGGGCGCCCATTGGCGGGTGTGGGTCCGGGTGCAAAACCCGTTCAATGACCAGGTCAGGGTCCGTTGGATCCGGACGAGGGTTAAGGACGCCGGCCCGAGCTGCTCGCGCCACAACCTCGTGGCGCGATGGAGCCGCGGACTTCGTCAGCTGAGAGGCGGCGCTTGGCGGCATGTGCGCGTCCCACCGCACCGCACACGCCGGGTTCGGGTACGTATCAGGATGCGCCGTAGGGCGCTCGATGACTGTCAGGGTGCGAGGTTCCCGCTGCGCTTCCGGGTCAAGGTGAAAGCCCGGTGATAGCGATGCCGCGCTGGCCCTTGATACCGGCGATCGCGCTGGCGGCGCTCGCGGGCTCTGGCAGCGCGGCCGCGAGCTGGGACGGTGCCGGTTCGGGATTCGCCTACTCTGGCGCCCAGACGATGGCGGCGGGCAACGCGCCGGCCGCGAGCGTCTCGGGTCGAAACGTGAGCCTCAGCTGGCAGGCGCCGGGCGGCGCAGTCCCGGTCGACGGCTACACCGTCAAGCGCTATGCCACCGGCGGAGGCGTGCAGACCGTCGGCGCCAACTGCTCGGGGACAGTCACCGGACTCACGTGCACCGAAAACCATGTGCCCTCCGGCAACTGGCAGTACACCGTGATGCCCCTTCGCAACAACTGGCAGGGGTCCGAGAGCGCCCGGTCGAGCTCGGTCACCGTGGGGACGGCGACCCTCACCCTCGACTCCTCCTCGGTTTCGAGCCTGCCGGCCACGGTCACCGGCCAAATCACGAACTTCAACGACGGCCAGACCGTGACCTTCCGGCTTGACAACCCCACGACTGGCACAGTCCTCAGCGGCAGCATCACGCCGAGCCCCGTGCCGAGCAACGGCACCGCGAGCGTCTCAGTGACGGTCCCGTCGGGAACGGCGAACGGCTCCCATACGGTCTACGCGATCGGCAGCGGCAGCGACACGGCGTCCGCCGCTTTGAGCGTGGCCGTCCCGACGAACGTCGCGACGTCGGCATGGAACGTGCGAGACGCGTCCTCGGGGGGGGAGTCGAACCAATCGGACGTCGGGGCATTCGCGAACGACGGCCGTACCGCCAGCTACACCTTCGGGACCTCGTTCAACACCTCGCGCTACCTCCAGTTCGACCTCAACTCCTCGTTGCAGCCGGGCAAGAGCGTCTCAGGCGTCAACTTCGACTTCAACTTCTCGGCCGGAGGGCTTCTCGATACCGCCTGCTTCTACTTCGACGTTCGCCGCATCTCGACCGGGAACGTGATCGGGACGCACGGCAGCAGCGGGAGCCCGGTGGGCTGCCGGTCCGGCACCAGCCTGGGGGCCACGTCGACAGCCCTGCCCGAGGTCACGACCAGCGACATTGCCAACGACCTGCGGGTCAGGGTGTTCCTCCACAACGGTCTCCTCGGCGGCGTGACGCGGGACCTTTCGGCGGTCTCGGGCACCGTCTCGGGCGACGCCTTCGCCCTCTACGACGCGGTCACCACGGACGCTTCCAGCGGCACGGCGAGCGCGAGCCCGTGGGGTCTCGCGGCCTCCGGCGACGGCGCTTTCTACCAGAGCACGAACAACTGGCAGTCCGCGTTCTCCAGCTCCCGTTACCTGACGCTCGCCTTCCCCTCCTACGTCCCCAGCAGCTCGACGATGAACAGCGTGAGCTTCAGGCACGCCTACCGTTCAGCCACCTCGGGGACCACGTGCTACTACCTCGAGGTCTACGACGGCGCCAGCCTGATCGGCACCCACGGCAGCGCGGGAAGCCCGGTCTCCTGCAACAGCTCGACGTCGACCTACGTAACCGACACGGTCTCACTGCCTGAGGTCGACAGCGTCGCGGAGGCCAACAACGCGACGGTCAAGATCTACGTGCGCAACTCAGCGGGGACCAGGAGCCAGCACGATCTCGCCGAGCTGCTGATCGCTTACGTCAACTAGCAAGACCTGACCGCGCAGATTGCGGCCCGGTGATCACGAGTTCAAGTGGGACCTGGCCACGTGATGGGCTCCGGGCCGTCTCGCACCGCGAGCGAACCCGGGGGAGTAGCGTTCAACCATGCCCACTCAGTGGCCACCGCTCGCCTACGAGCCGTGGAGTGCGACCTGCGACACGCTCCATGCCCATACGCAGGTGCTCGGAAAGCTCGCGGTGGAGCTTGCGCCGGCCGAGCCGCAGCTACAGCACGCCGCCCTGCGACTGAGCGCGCGCGGCTGGGAGACGCTCGCCCTGCCGGCGCCCGACGGCTCCGGCGCAATCGTCGCAGCGCTTGACCTGCACATGCACGAGGCCGTGGTCGAGCACAGCGATGGCCGAGAGACACGGATTGCGCTGACGCCCAACCGCTCCGTCGCCGAGGTGACGCGCGAGGTGCTCGAGGCCGTGCGGCGCCTGGCTGGCCCCGTCGAGATCAATCCCACCCCTCAGGAGGTGCCATGGCAGGTTCCGCTCGACGAGGACGACGAGCACGCAACCTATGACGCAGAGCAGGTGGCGACCTATTTCGAGGCCGCCACCCATGCGGCGCTCGTCCTTGCGGAATTCCGGGCTCCGTTTCGGGGCCGTTCGACGCCGGTCAACGCCTGGTGGGGGACGTTCGACCTTGCGGTCAGCTTCTTCTCGGGACGGCCGGCCGATCCGCCGTCGGATGACTTCATCATGCGCAACGGAGGGGATGCCCAGCAGGTGGAGATTGGGTGGTGGCCCGGGGATCAGAACCGCGATCGAGCGGCCTTTTTCTGCCTCGCACACCCGGCACCTGATGGCTTTGCCGAGGCGGACCTGAGCCCGGCCGCAGCGCGCTGGGACGGGCAGCTCGGCGAGTACCTGCTCGACTGGGAGGACATCCGGGAGAGCCCCGATCCGCAGGCCCTCGCGCTGGAATTCGCGCGATCCGGTTTCCGCCACGCCTGCGCGGTCTGTGACTGGGACCCCGCACTCGCGGCCACGGCAGAGGGTGTTCCACCGGCGATCAGGTGATGGGGCCTTACTTCCTCTGCTGCCCCTGCTTGACGAAGTGAGCCACTGTGACCCGGATGCCTGAAGATCCCGGGCTTCCGATCAAGTTCGGCCCTTGTTCGAACGGCGAGTTCGTACCCGCGCCGCTGACCGCCGTCGAACGCGAGGCAATCAGGCGCGCGCGGGTTGAGTGCGACGCGAACGCTCGCGCCGTAGGCATGTCCCGGCGCGAGTTCCTCTTCACGGCGAGCGCTGCCGCGACGACGCTGCTCGTGCTCCAGGGGTGCCTGGGCGACGGTGGCGAAGACACCTCGGGCGGGGGGTACGGCGTCCCGAAAGAGGCCGGCAAGGACGCCGACGCCGCGCGCTCGGCGCTCGCCGGGGAGGAGTTCATCTTCGACGTCCAGGGGCACCACCTCGAGTACGACCTGATGCGGGACGCGCCCGGCGAGCCGTTCTTCGGTGCCGTCTTTCCTCAGGTCAACTGCGGGAAGGACGACCCACGTGCCTGCTTCGCGCGTGAGGTGTTCCTCGAGGAGTTCTTCCTTCGCAGCGATACCAACATGGTCACGCTATCGGCTCTGCCCATCGCACCCCAGGGCAGCCCGCTGTCCGCGGCGATCATGGAGGAGACGCGCGTGACAGCGGAGTTGGCGTGCGGATGGGAGTCGGTACTCCTGCACGCCCAGGCGCTCCCGAATTACGGCTCGCTTCAGCCGAACCTTGAAGAGATGGAACGAAACGCGGGCCAGTACCCGATTGCCGCCTGGAAGGTGTTCACGAACTTCCCCGACGCCTTCGGTGACCCCGGGAACGCCTGGCGGCTTGATGACCGCGACCCGAGCCTTGCTCAGGTGGGGCATGCGTTTATCGAGAAGGCGCGCGACCTGGATGTGAAGATCATCTGCGCCCACAAGGGATTCGGAGGTGGGAGCGAGTACGCGACTCCTGACGATGTGCCTTTCGCGGCTCGGGACTTCCAAGACGTCAGCTTCATCGTCTACCACTCGGGATACGAGCGGACGGGGCCCCCGGAGGGCCCGTACGCCCAGCGAACGGCGCACCTGGGCGTCAACCGCTTGATCTCCGCCATGAAACGAGCCGGGGTCGGCCCGAACGAAAACGTCTACACCGAGCTCGGCTCGACGTGGTGGACGATCATGCGCGACCCAACGCAGTCGGCGCACGTGCTGGGGAAGCTGCTGAAGTACGTCGGCGAGGACAACGTCCTCTGGGGCACCGACTGCATCTTCTACGGCTCTCCTCAAGACCAGATCCAGACCTTCCGTTCATTCGAGATCTCGAAGGAGTTCCAGGAGCGCTACGGGTATCCGGAGCTGACGCGCGAGCTGAAGGCCAAGGTGCTGGGACTGAACGGCGCCCGCGTCTACGGTGTCGAGCCGACCACCCGAGATTGCAAGTTCACCCGCGACGAGCTCGAGGACATTCGGCGTCAGGTTGGCGGCAAGCACGCGACCCATGGACCGCGCAATGTCGCTGAGGTCGCGATGGTGCGCGAGCACCACCAGGGCTGGCCGGGCTGAGCGCGGGCCAACAAGCCCCCGATGCAGCCTGCGGTGGGCGGCCCGGCAAAAGCGGCCTAGTCGGGGAGTAGCGGAACGGTCAGGCCCTGGTCTCGGCCGATGAGTACGGCCCGGGTGATGGCGGCCGATCCGAACCGGTCGCGGATGTAGTCGAGTGCGGCGTCGAGCGCACTCGGGCGCGCCTGACCGAGCGGGAGCGCGAGCTGGATCGCGCTGTCGTCCTCGAGGTTGCCGAGCGCCACTCCGAGCAGCGTGATGCCCTGAGTCTCGATCATCGGCATGGCCGCGGCGAGCAGCCCTCTGGCGGTGGCGAGAATGGCCTGCGTCTGCGCGGTCGCCTCCGACAGAGTGTGCGATCGAGTCGCTCGAGAGAAGTCGCCGAAGCGCAACCGAAGAGTGATGGTGCGGCAGACCCGCCGGGCTGCCCGCAGCCGGCGGGCGAGGCGATCGACGAGTCCGACGAGGACTGCATCGAGGGCGATCCATGATCTCGGCGAGCGCCCGAGGGCGCGCTGGGCCCCGATCGAGCGTCGTCGGCGGCCTCCGCGCACCCGCCGGGGATCGCGGTTGTGGGCGAGGGCGTGGAGGTGGCGGCCCGCCGCTTGGCCCAGGATCGCGACCAGTGCCGCCTCGCCGAGCTCCGCCACCTGGCCGACGGTCGCCAGGCCCCTTTCCCGCAGCTTCCTGGCGGTCACCGGGCCCACGCCCCACAGCCGTTCCACCGCGAGCGGGTGGAGAAAGTCGAGCTCGCCGCCGGGCGGTACCACCAGCAGCCCGTCAGGCTTGGCCACTCCGCTGGCCACCTTGGCGAGGAACTTGGTGCTGGCTACCCCGACCGTGATCGGTAAGCCGACGCGCTCGCGGATCTCGCCCCGCAGCCGCGCGGCGATCTCGGTTGCCGATCCAGAGATCCGCTCGAGCCCGCGAGCGTCGAGGAATGCCTCGTCGATCGAGAGCCCCTCGACCAGCGGCGTGGTCCGCTGGAACACCTCGAACACCGCCGTGCTTGCCTCGGCGTACGCCGACATCCGCGGCGGCACGACCACCGCCTGCGAGCACAGCCGACGCGCCTGCGCACCACCCATAGCCGTCCGGACACCGCAGGCCTTCGCCTCGTAGCTGGCCGCAAGCACGACCCCCGCCCCGACGATGACCGGGCGACCGAGGAGCCGAGGATCGTCTCGCTGCTCGACCGAGGCATAGAACGCGTCCAGGTCGGCGTGCAGGATCGTGGCCTCGTCCGACACGAACACATGTTCGCACCGGTTGATGACGGACAGGGGATGACCTGCGCCAGGTGCGCATAGAGTCACCCCTGCCACCAAGGGACGAGTGGAAGGAACGACTGGCTGGGCACGATGCCGGGGGGCGGAACTGCACGGCTGACCCGGGACCTGAGCGAACCGCGGCGTTATCTGAGCTTTGCGCCCTGGGAGAGCGCTGAGGCCGCCATGCATCGGGGCGGGGCGGCCAGTTCGTAAACCGCACGTCGGCTTGCGGCCCGCGCCACGGAGTAGGGTGGGCCAGAAGGCTGATTAACGAGAGGGCCTTATGGGAGAGCGAAGCGTCGAGAGGAGCGGCTCGCACCGGTCCTTGAAGCGACTAGCGCGCCGACAGGTGGCCGCCCTCTGGCTGGCTGGCCTGGTGCTGCTTTTGGTGACCGCGGCGGCGCTCGCGGTGACCGGCGACCTTACCCAGCCCGCCGGGACCGCCGGCTGCATCAGCGAGACGGGGGCGGGGCCCTGCGCCGACGGCCATGGGCTCAACGGCGCGTTCTCGGTGGCGGTCAGCCCCGACGGAAAGAGCGTCTACGTCGCCTCGTACAACGGCGACCGCCGTGGCGCGCCTCGACCGCAACACGACCACCGGGGCGATCACGCAGCCCGCCGGGACACGGCCGGCTGCGTGAGCGAGACGGGTCGGGGCCGTGCGCCGACGGCCATGGGCTCGACGACCCGACTAGGGTGGCGGTCAGCGCCGACGGGAAGAGCGTCTACGTCGCCTCGATCCTCAGCGACGCCGTGGTGCGCTTCAACCGCAACACGACCACCGGGGCGATCAGCCAGCCCGCCGGGAGTGCCGGCTGCGTCAGCGAGACGGGGGCGGGGCCGTGCGCCGACGGCCATGGGCTCGACGGCGCGCACTCGGTGGCGGTCAGCCCCGACGGGAAGAGCGTCTACGTCGCCTCGTACAACGGCGACCGCCGTGGCGCGCCTTATCCGCAACACGACCACCGGGGCGATCACGCCAGCCCGCCGGGCACGCGCCGGCTGCGTGAGCGAGGACGGGGTCGGGGCCGTGCGCCGACGGCCACGGCGCTCGAAGTCCCGAACGGGGTGGCGATCAGCGCCGACGGAATGAGCGTCTACGTCACCTCGTACATCAGCAACGCCGTGGCGCGCCTTATCCGCAACACGACCACCGGGGCGATCACCCAGCCAGCGGGGACCGCCGGCTGCGTGAGCGAGGACGGGTCGGGGCCCTGCGCCGACGGCCATGGGCTCGACGTCCCGGAGTCGGTGGCGGTCAGCGCCGACGGAAAGAGCGTCTACGTCGCCTCCACTCCAGCAGCGACGCCGTGGCGCGCCTTATCCGCAACACGGCCACCGGGGCGATCACCCAGCCCGCCGGGACCGCCGGCTGCGTGAGCGAGGACGGGTCGGGGCCGTGCGCCGACGGCCATGGGCTCATCGACGCAGTCTCGGTGGCGGTCAGTCCCGACGGGAAGAGCGTCTACGTTGCCTCGTACAACAGCGACGCCGTGGCGCGCCTTGACCGCAACACGACCACCGGGGCGATCACCCAGCCCGCCGGGAGCCGCCGGCTGCTTCAGCGAGACTGGGGCGGGGCCGTGCGTCAATGGCCATGGGCTCGACGGCCCGCGATCGGTGGCGGTCAGCGCCGACGGGAAGAGCGTCTACGTCGCCTCCGCTGTAAGCGACGCGCTGGCGCGCTTCAACCGGGCGCCGTGATGAGCTCAGCTAGGGTCCGGTCGGAGTCTGGATCGCCGAGTTCGTGCCTGGGATTGCCCGGGCCTCAACGCTGCGCCTGGTACCGAATCTCCATTTGCGCCAGCCGAACATCGGGAGCCGTGTCGGGAGTCTCGTTTGGCCGGGACACATCAAGAATCAGCAAATCGCCGGGGTCGAGGCTTGCTGATGTCGCATCAACGATCGTGTGTGACCTTGCCAGCACACCAGCGGTCGTTGGCGAGGCCGTGGTCACCTCGGCGTAGTTAGTGGGTTGTGCCAGCGAGCTTCCGGCCGCGATCGCAATGGCACCCACCTCCCAGACAACATTGCCGCCGGAGCCGGTCAGTGGACCCCACGCGAGCCGCACCGTCAGGTCCGTTCCCGGGGTATACGACGGGGGAACCTCGATTGTGGTCACTACGTCAGAGCTGGCCCCAGCGTCGAAGTGAAGCCCTGGTGCACCCCCGATCAGCCCGGTAGTCGTGGGGACGTTGTATGCAAAGGCCGGGTTAAGCTCGGCCGCCGAGATCTCGATCGAGCGTGTTATGTCCCTGAGGTCGGATGCGGCGAGGCCCCCGCCCGGCAGGGTGTCGTTGCGCACGTCCGCGCTGTACACCTGGTCGTTGACGATGTCGTCCGAGAAGACCGTGTTCGACCCATTCAAAGCGACGGCGGTGCCCCCGCCGAGTACAAGGAAGACGGCGATCGTCGCCATCACGTTGGCGTAGGTCAGGTGCGATCGGATATGGCGCATCTTCCTCCTAGTGCCGCGTCTTGGTCTCGCAGCTGGTGACCGCGGAGTTGGGATCCTTGGGGAGCAGGTCGAGGTCGGCCTTGTCGGCCGTGCCCGGGGCGCTCCCGCCGTCGCAGTTGATGGTCGTATCGGAGGCGAGGTCGCGGGCGAGAAGCTCGTCGTTTCCGTTCATACCCGTCATCACGTCGGCGTCCTCTCCCCCGGCGAGGGTGTCATTGGCGGAGCCGCCGGTCAGGACGTCGTTCGCAGTCCCGCCGTAGAGCGAGCTTTGCACCGTGGTGGAGTTGACCACCTTGTCGCTTTGGTCGCCTGCGGCGACTTGGATCCGGGTGATCCCGGCGGCCGTGCAGTTGGCTGTGTAGTCACCGCTTCGGGTGCAACCCGCGCCAGTGTGGACTCCGGAGCCGGTGTAGGCGCCGCCGGGGACGTCGGTAACGCGCAGGGTCGAGGAGGAGGGCTGGGTGACCGACAGGTTGTCCTTGGCCCCCGCCGCAGCGGTGACCATCAGAGTCGAGCCCGTGACGCTGACCGCGGCGGTTCGGACCGTAAAGGTGCGCGAGGCAGGGGTCGGGTCGGTGTTCCCGGCCGGGTCGGCGGCCCGGACGTAGAAGGTGTGGGAGCCGTCCGTGAGGTATGAGGTGGTCTGCGGCGAGCTGCAGGGCGCATAGGAGCCCGAGTCGAGCTTGCACTCGAAGCTTGTCCCCGGCTGGGAGGAGAAGGTGAAGGTCGGGGTCGGGTCGTTGGTCCCAGCGTTTGGACCGCTGGTTATCGTCGTGGTTGGCTCCTTGCCAACCCGCACCATTCTCGCTACCGAGGGCACGCCGTCCGCGCCGATCACGAAGAGCATGTAGACGCCTGGCGGTGCGATGTTGGCGTTGGCCGGGGCGGTGGCGTTGACCGCTTGGCTGTCAGCGGTGAAGGAGAGCGGTACATAGCGCTGCTCCATGTTCACCGAGTGCGTGACCGCGCCCAGCCGGACTAGCGCCACCTTGCTGATCGAGGCGGCGTCCGGCGTGGAGATTGCAAACGGGTCGTTGTAGGTCACCTCGTCGGGGGCGGAGCGTGATCTCGGGCCGTGGGGCGAGCTCACCTGACCCGTCCTTTTTGAACAGGTAGGGCGGGGAGAACACCTCGGCGTTCTTCGCCAGGTAGCCCACCGAGTCGCAGGTGCCGCAGATGCCGCCGCCTGAAGACAGCACCCGCGCGTCGGGCAAGAGCAGCGCGGTCGAGTGGTACTGGCGGGTCACCTGCATCGCCGCGAGCGTCTGCCACTGCCCGGTGGCGGGGTTCCAGAGCTCGGCCGGGTAGACGCCGTTGTCCAGGTCCACGAGTGGGGCCCCGGACGAATTGCCGCCGGTGGCGAGCACGGTGCCATCCGCCAGCACGGTGAGGTTATGTTGCCGGCGGCCGGTCGCCATCGGCGCCGTAGCCGATACCTGCGGCGTCGCCCCGTTCAGGTCGATGACGCGCGCATTCCTGCTCGAGGACGCTCCGCCCGCGACGAGGATCTTGCCCACGTCATAGAGGGCGTGGCTGCCGTAGCCGCGGTTCAAGGAGTCGCGCTGGCCAAAGCTCTGCCACGAGCCTCCTCCGGCTGTGTCGAGGCTCCGCATCGTCTGGTCGGGACCCGAGTAGAAGGCGCGGCCATCGGGCGCGACGTCGATCCACGGATACAGCGGTAGGTTGAGCGAGGCCGTGTTGAGCGCGCGCAGGCCACCGTCGGTCGTGCGCACCTCCGGCATGTCCGGCCCGCCCTCGGTGATCAGCATCTCCCCGTTGCGAAGGGGGGTGACGCTCGGGTACCAGCGGCCAGCCGCCATGTTCGGCCCAAGGCTCCACGTATTGGTCGCGGAGTCGAAGACGTGCGTCTGGACAATGCCCTCGAGCTCGGAGTTCTTGTTCCCGCCGGCGAGGAACAGGGACCCGTCCATGAGGTGGGCCAGGCCACTGCAAAAGACGTTGTAGCCCGTGGTCACATTGACCGGCGTCTGGGTGCCGGTGACGGGGTCCCACACGGTGGCGCGGGTGTGGTCGTGGACCGGGTAGGTCTCGGCCGCGTTGTCGCCCACCGAGTCGTACGCGAGCACCTTCCCGTTCTCGAGCAGCGCCACGTGCACGCCCACCACCGGCCAATCAACGACAGGGCCCCACTGACCGACTTGGCTCTCGTCGCCGGTGACCGCTGCCGCCGCCGCCTCGGCGTCGCTCGCGGTGGCCGCCCTGGTGCGGCGCTCAAGCCTCGGCTCCGCAGCCGGGTCATGGGCAACGGAGTCCTCCTCGATGTGGCCTCGAACGGTGCTCGCGCCCCCGTGGTGCGCGAGCGCGGCCGTAGCGGCTCCAGTGGCGAAGATCGAGAGTACGAGGGCGACCGAAAAGACGAGTGGGGTGAGGCACAATCTGAACGGACCCAATGACACCGGCCATAATTGCCTTACCCATCCCCCGACCGGACAATCCGCCATCATGCGACTTCCCCGAAGCTGAGTAATGCTTCTCGGTAGTCGGTCCTCGATCGCGACGCACCGGCCCGATTTCAACGTAGTCCGTCGAGTGGGCTTGAGCCGACTCGACATCCTGAGTGTTGAACCACTCGAGCATCCGGCGCACGAGTTCCACGTTCTCCGCGACCCCCCGGGCGCCTCCAAGGGGGTGGACGATGCCAGCAGGTTGCCACTTTGGTTGCCACCCGAGGCAATCCCGCTCTGTGGAATCCGGCGCAAACGGCTTGGTCAAGGATGCCGGAGGCAGGACTCGAGCCTGCGACACGCGGATCATGATCGCGCTCGACTGCTCGGGTAGGGTCCGCCTGGGTCCGGCTCTCCGCTTGCCTACGCGGTGCGGCGGGTTCGCGTTCAGTCTCCGCCCGGCTGTATCCGCTGGCACCGCGGCGCTTGATGCATCAGATCGGCGACCCCAGCCAGGCATCGTAGGATTGCGACCGTGCCATTCACGCTCAGGAACTTCAAGGAGGACCTGGAGGACCTCGGGTCCAGGTTCGACGGCGCGCCGGACCTGGAGTTCCGCCTGGCGACCCAGGCACTCGAGCTCGAGCAATCCGGCCTGAGCTACCAGCGCGTTCCGCCCGGCTATCGCTTTCCGTACGGCCACACGCACAAGAAGCAGGAGGAGGTGTACCTGGTCGTGCGCGGGAGCGGGCGGATGAAGCTCGACGACGAGATCGTCATGCTCAAGGAGTGGGACGCGGTGCGCGTCCCGCCCGGTATGTGGCGAGGCTACGAGGCCGGGCCGGAGGGCCTCGAGATCATCGTCATTGGCGCTCCCAATCTCGGCGAAGCTCCGCGTGAAGACGTCGAGGGACAGCGCGACTGGTGGGCTGACTAGCACCAGGCCTAGGGCTGCAACATCCCGCCTATACGCTGGAACTCCTTCTCCGCGTCAGGTCACAAGCCGGCGCTATGTACGGGATTCAGACAGGGTGGCAACGGTGGGCAACGCGAACTGGTTTGCAATGGCGAGCCACGGGCTCCGCGTGTCAGGGCGCGCCGTACATCGTGTTCATGCCTTGACGCAGCTCCTGAGCGGAGAGCACGCCATGGGGCACAGGCTCCGCCCGATAACTGCCATGGATTCTCAACGTGAAGGTCCTCTGGCCGTTGGGCCTGTAGCCGCCGGTCAGATTGCTTGGGCCTCCCCAGTAGATCAGCCAGTCTCCGTTGCCAAGGCGCCGGGCCGAGCCGCAGCAGCCCGAGCTGGAGACGGCGGGGTCGGTGATCGATTGCAGCAGGGTCGCCGTCCCACTCCCCTCGTCGATCCTGAACCGCACAGCCCGAGGCCTCTGGTTGTCCAGATAGGTGCGGTTGTCAAACACGGTCAGGGTTCCATCGGGGAGCAAGCGCGCGTCGTGCTGGGCCCCAAAGGTGTAGCGGCGCGGATCGTTTCTCACCATCAGGCTCTCGGGCGTCCGCGTGCCACCCAGCTTCCAGGCGATGTTGCCGGCGATGCTCTTTTCGATCTTGTAGACGGCGTCGAGGTGCCTGAACGAAGCAATCACGGAGTTGCTCGCCGGCTCGATCGAGTTCCAGTGAACGAGGTCATAGCGCCGGGGACCAGGACGGATCACCCGCGGCCAGTGGCGCCCGGTCTCAGCCAGGGAGATGTGGTGCTGGCTTCGCCAGCCCCAAATCAGTCTGCCTTGCGGCCCAACCTGCTGTAACGCGGCGTTGATGACGGTGGCGCCGCGTGAGCCGCCGAAGGCGCTCGTGTCAACGTTCGCCTGCTTGACATAGGCGCCAATCAGGTGACTGCCGTCGGGGAGTAATCGCAGATCGTGGGCGTCGGGCACCACGCCCACGCCATCGAATGTGCGGCTGATCCGCCCGTTGAGGCCATAGGTCCCCCACCTGCCTGGCGACAGGGAGCGCTCGAACGAGAGGATGCTGCCGTTCAGGAGCACCCTGGTGGCCCAGGTTGGAGTGTTCACCCACCACATCGGGACCCCGTGTTTGCTGAAGATGATCCCGTAGCAGCGGGCAATGCACGAGAAGGCTCGATCCACCGAGAAGTACTGCGGCGACACCGGCGCATAGCGGGTAAAGGTGTATTTGGGGAAGTTATTGGGCAAGCAGCGCACGTAGTAGGGGTAGAGCTGCGTGGTCCGAACCCGGCGCACGCTGACTTTGAAGGCCTGCCCCGCACCGAGCGGCACCACCTCGCTGAAGTCGCCGCTGTGAAAAGGACGCTTACCGATCCGCATCTCCCAGCCTTCTGATGTGTGGCCCTGGATCGTGACCGGCTGGTTGTTGCAACGGACAACGTAGTCGTGGATTTTGGGCGCGAACTTCGGAAAGAGACTCGGGGTGGTGCCGAAACTGACCTCCCCAGGCGGTGGCGCCGCATCGGCGTGGCTGAAGAGTCCGGCGATCATGAACGCCGAGGTCGTCACAAGTGTCAGACGAACCACGTTGCTCCGTAGCCACCCGGGCCGTGCTCTTTCGGGGACAGGCTTCGCCCGCCCCGACGGTGTACCGGTGCGCGACCGTCGGGGCGAGCGCGGCCGATCCAGCTGGATCAGCCTATTCCTGAGCGTTTGGGCCTGCTTCGAGGCGCATCCTCACTAGTAGGCGCAGAACGGTGAGAGCGCCGTCCTCGCCGACCTCTCCCTGGTGGCGGCATCGGCGTTAGTGCCCGGGAACAGAACAACCGTGGTGTAGTAGCGCTGGTTGTTTCGCGTGTTGGCGCTCTTGGGGCAAGTCAATTTGTAGAACGCGTATCCCTTGGGCTGGTTTACAACGCAGCTGCTGCCTCGGAGGCATCCCTCCTGGGCCACCGTCAGATCTCTGAACGCGTAATCCGAGCGCAACCGTGACCTGAGTGTCAGTTGCGTTGGCCTGGGACAAAAGACCTCTGTGTAGGCGGTTACCTGTCCCTGATCCACATACGGGGTCTGAACTCGAGCGGAGCAGCCAGAGGCACGGTTTGTGACCCAGCCGGCCCAGAACCCGTTCGCCGCGGAGACCACGATGACACTCGCGAGGCCGACCGTGAGTGCTGCGGCGATCGCAGCGCGGTATCGATTCGCGGGCCGCCCGATCGGAGGACGAGAGCGAGTCGCCTTGGACATTTTGACCTCCTCTTGTCGAATAGCCGACCCTACCTGGGGCGTGCAGCCGGTGTCAACCGGGAAGATCCTTTACCCAGATGCGCTAACCAGGGGTCCCGCGCCCATCGGACGCGCGAGGGTGGGAGGGAGGCCCTGTGCGTGTGCGTTACGGGCGACTACGAGGGTCCGGCCGTCCCGGTATGGGCCGCGACCGAACGCCCGCTCGATATCCGTTCGCTTGAACTTGTGCTCACGGCTGTCGGCAGCGCTGCCGCACCACCAGCAAGTACCAATCTGGGCTCTGAAGGACCCGGCCATTCGAGTCGAGGATAGGTCTGCTGCAGGCGGGTGGGGAAGACCAGGGCACGGGCTTACCTTCGATCTGCGCCCGGCTGGGAGGATTGCTCAACGCGTAGCGCAGCACGCCTCCTTCACGTGAAAGCGGGAGCGGGCCGCTCATCGATCGCGCAGATGGCGCCGCCTGGGCTGCCACCCAGCGCCATGCCAGCCGGCGAAAACGGCCGAAAATGGCTTTATCAGGCGATGCCGGAGGCAGGACTCGAACCTGCGACACGCGGATTATGATTCCGCTGCTCTAACCAGCTGAGCTACTCCGGCGGGAGGACGAATCGTAGGGTGCCAGCTCTAGGCTGCGGGTCGGTGAGTGAGCTCGATCAGGCAGTCAGGGCGGTGGTCCACGACTGCCTCGGGGTGCGCGAGGGGGAGGACGTGTTGGTGGTCTGCAACCCGGCCACGCAGAGCCTCGGCGAGCGGCTGCGTGCCGAGGCCGATGCGGCCGGCGCCGAGGGGGTGCTGAATGTGATGGCGGAGCGCGTCTCGCATGCGGCGGAGCCGCCGGCGCCGATCGCCGCCGCGATGGCAGCGGCGGACGTCGTCCTGGCGCCCACCGTCCAGTCGCTCTCGCACACCGCCGCCCGCAAGGCGGCGACGGAGGCGGGCGTGCGGACCGCGACCCTGCCGGGGGTGACCGAGGAGATGCTGGCCCGGCTGATGAGCGCCGACATGGAGGCACTGCGGAGAAAGGGCCGGGCGATCGCCGAGCTCCTGACAGCGGGATCGGAGGCGAGGATCAAGTGCTCGAAACGGCTCCGATCTGAGGCTGGGGCTCGAGGGGCGCACGGGCATCCCCGACGCCGGTGAGCTCAGCGAGCCCGGCGCCTTCGGGAACCTCCCCTGCGGAGAAGGGTTCATCGCGCCCGTGGAGGGGACCACGGAAGGGCGCCTGGTCGTCGATGGCACGATCGCGACCGTGGGCCTGGGCGATGAGCCGGTCGAGCTCGAGATCCAGCGCGGCCACCTCGTGTCCGCCGGCGGCGAGCGAGGCGAGCGGCTGATGGAGCTGCTGACCGTGGCCGGCCCAGATGGCACAAATGTGGCCGAGCTCGGGATCGGCACCAACGAGAAGGCGATCCTGAGCGGGGAGATCCTCGAGGACGAGAAGCTCTTGGGCACGGCGCACGTCGCTTTCGGGGCGTCGGCGGCGATCGGCGGCACCGTGCAGGTCCCGGTTCACCTCGATTGCCTGGTGCTGAAGCCCGGCGTCACGGTGGACGGGGAGCCCGTGGTCCGCGACGGCACCCTGGTCGTCTGAGCGGAATGAGCCGTGCTCCTCGCGGTGCCGAACTTCTCCGAAGGCCGCGACGCCGGGCGAATCGACGCGATCTCGACCGCCTTCGCGACCGGTGCAGCGCTGCTTGACACCCACTCCGACCCGGTTCACAACCGCACCGTGCTGACCCTAAGAGGCCCCCCCGACTCGCTCGCGGGCGCGCTCGCAAAAGGGGCCCAGGCGTGTGCCGAGGCGATCGACATGCGGCGGCACGAGGGGGCGCACCCGTGCATCGGGTCGCTCGACGTCTGCCCGGTGGTCTGGCTGCGCGCCGAAGACCGCCAGGCCGCTCGGGACGAGGCGCTGGCGGCCGCCCGCGGAATCGCCGCCCATGCGCGTGTACCGGTGTTCCTGTACGGAGAGCTGGCCTCGCAGCCCTCCCGTCGCGAGCGCGCCTACTTTCGCTCTGGGGGGCTGGTCGAGCTGCGCCGGCGGCTCAACTCCGGCGAGCTCCGCCCCGATTTCGGCCCCGCCGAGCCGCACCCCAGCGCCGGCGCCACCCTGGTCACCGCTCGTCCGCCGCTGGCCGCGTTCAACGTCGAGCTGGAGGGCGCGGGGATCGATACGACCCGCGAGATCGCCGACCGCCTCCGCGAGTCGGGCGGCGGGATGCCCGGGGTGCGGGCGCTGGGAATCGATCTCGGCCGGGGGCGGACCCAGGTGTCGACCAACGTGCACGACCCGATCGCGGTGCCGCTCGCGCAGGTGATCGAGCGGATAGGTGAGCTGGCCGCAGAGCACGGCGCGCGCCCGGTGGCTGCCGAGATCGTCGGACTCGTGCCCGAGGCTGCTCTCGAAGGCCTGCCGGAAGACCCGCCGCTGATCGGCTTCGACCCCGCCCAGCACGTGATCGAGCGGCGGATACCCGTGTAGCGCTCAGAATCGCCGGGGCCTGGACGCCTGACCGGTGCTTTGTCCCGCTTCTTGAGGACCGGGCCAGGGCGCCGACGAACGAGGTATGCGTTCTTTTGTCGGCAGGGGTGGGTCACGGTGCCTGCCTGCCTGTCTTCTGGCGGGCCTTATCTTGACGGTGGTCGCCTTGGATGCGACGGCCTCCGCTGCGCGCTCGCGGCCGACTTGCGCCGGGGTACGCGCGACCCAGGTCAGCCCCAAGTCCCGCATCGTCGCCAAGCCGCATGCGGTCGTCGTCGCGCGGGGGAAGCGTGGCCACACGATCAAGGTGGCACGAGGTGACCACACCCGCCACATCATCTGCGGCGCCTCCGGCAAGGACCAGATCGAGGGGGGAGTCGGGGATGACATCCTGGTCGGCGGTCCGGGCAACGACCGGGTCTTCAGCCGTCGCGGGGCCGATCTGATCGTGGGCGACCGCTATAGCCGCGCCGGCGACGCGATCGGCGACGCTGGGCGCGACACGCTATACGGCGGACGCGGCAACGAGGTAATCGTCGGCGACAACCTCGCCGGAGGGGATGCGACCGGAGGCAAGCCCGATCGCCTGGGCGGAAACGTCGGCAGTGAGACGATCAGTCGGCGACAGCGCCGTGACTGGCAGCGGCAGCGCGAGCGGCGGAGGCTGACGACTGGGTGGCGGCGATGCAGGGCGACGATCTCGTGATCGGCGATTCCTTCTCGCCACGCGGAGGCACGAACGGCGGCGGTGACGACGTCCTGAACCACGCCCTCGACTCCGTTCTGATGATCGGAGACTCGGCCACCTTGGCCGGCACGGCGAGCGGCGGCGGCAATGACGACTTGCACGGCGCGACGGGCGGCGACTACCACGAGAAGTGCCGTGGCTGCGACAACAGGCTCTACGGCGACAGCTACGCGCTGACCAGCGACGGCACCGACTGGGGGAACGGCAACGACCTGCTTACCGCGGGCCTGGGCGACAACACATATCTCGACGGCCAGGGCAGCCACCCTGCGGCAGGCGGGCGCGGGAAAACGCTCTGCACCGGTAACACCGACGGCCACAACGTCGCCGCCGCCTGTGCCGTCTACCGGCACATTCAGCAGGTGCGGAGAGTTCCGGAGCCGCCCCCACCGATGTGGCAACTGAAGCGCTACGGCGCCTGGTGGCCGATTCGGATCGGGTCTCCTCGACCCTGATCGGTCAGGAGCGAGGTGGGTAAGCCGCCCCCCTAGGCGGGGACGGCTCTTGGGCCGCCCCTCAGCCCCCGTCCTCGCTCGCTTGGCGCTCCTGGATCTTGTGCTCTAGCTGCGCCATCACATCGGGGTCGCGGAGCGTCGTCACGTCGCCGAGCTCGCGCCCCTCGGCGATGTCGCGAAGCAGGCGGCGCATGATCTTCCCGGAGCGGGTCTTCGGCAGGTCGCCGGCCCAGATGATCCGCTTCGGCCGCGCGATCTTCGAGATCCGTTTGGCGACGTGCTCGCGGATCTCGCCTGCGATCTCATCCGATCCCTCGAGCTCGCCCTCGAGGGTCACGAAGGCGCAGATCGCCTGGCCGGTCGTCTCGTCGCTCTGGCCGATCACCGCCGACTCGGCCACCTTGGCGTAGGAGACGATCGCCGACTCGATCTCCGCGGTCGAGAGCCGGTGACCCGAGACGTTGATCACGTCGTCGACCCGTCCCAGGATCCAGAGGTAGCCGTCGGAGTCCTTGCGGGCGGCATCGCCGACCAGGTAGGTCGTGCTCCCGAAGCGGCCGTAGTAGGTCTCCTTGTACCGCTCCTCCTCCTTGTAGAGCGTGCGCAGCATTCCCGGCCACGGCCGCCTTATGACCAGCAGTCCCTGACTGCCGTCGGTGATCTCGTTGCCCTTCTCGTCGACCACCGCGGCGTCGATTCCCGGCAGCGGCCGGGTCGCCGATCCGGGCTTGGTCTCGGTGACGCCGGGGAGCGGGCTGATCAGGATGTGGCCGGTCTCGGTCTGCCACCAGGTATCGACGATTGGGCAGCGCTCGCCGCCGATCACCTTGTGGTACCAGAGCCACGCCTTCGGGTTGATTGGCTCGCCGACCGAGCCGAGCAGGCGCAGCGAGGAGAGGTCGTGCTTGCCCGGATGCTCCGCTCCCCACTTCATGCAGGCGCGGATCGCGGTTGGCGCCGTGTACAGGATCGTCACCCCGTAGCGCTCGACGATCGACCACCAGATGTCCTTGTCCGGATAATCGGGCGCTCCCTCGTACATGACGCTGGTGGCGCCGTTGCAGAGCGGCCCGTAGACGATGTAGCTGTGGCCGGTGACCCATCCGACGTCGGCGGCGCACCAGTAGACGTCGGAGTCGGGCTTCAGGTCGAAGACGTAGCGGTGCGTGAAGCTGACGCCGACCAGATATCCGCCGGTCGTGTGCAGGACGCCCTTCGGCTTCGCCGTCGATCCGGAGGTGTAGAGCACGTACAGCGGATGCTCGGCGTCGAGCGCCTCGGGCTCGCACCGATCATCGGCGGCCTCGAGCGCGTCGTGGAACCAGATGTCGCGGCCCTCGGCCATCTCGCAGTCCTCACCCGTGTGGTGGACGACGAAGATCGTCTCGATCGACGCGACCTGGCCGATGCTCTGGTCCACCTGCTGCTTGATCGGCGCCGTCTTGCCCTTGCGCCGGGCGCCGTCGATGGTCACCAGCGCCTTCGCGTCCGAGAACTCCATCCGCTCCTTGACGGCGTCCGGGGAGAAGCCGCCGAAGACGACGTTGTGCGGGGCGCCGATCCGCGCGCAGGCGAGCATCGCGACCGCCAGCTTCGGGAACCATCGGCAGGTAGATGCCGACCACGTCCCCCTTGCCGATCCCGCGGTCCCGCAGCGCGTTCGCGAACCGCTGCACGTCGCGGTGCAGGTCGGCGTAGGTGATCTCGCGCTCCTCGCCCTCCTCGCCCCGCCAGTGGAACGCCACCTTGTCGCCGTTGCCGGCCTCGACGTGGCGATCCAGGCAGTTGTAGGAGACATTCAGCGTGCCACCCTCGAACCACCTGTAGACCGGGGCGTCCGACTCGTTCAGGGTCCTCTGGGGCTTCTCGATACCAATCGAGGAGCTCCTCGGCCTGCCGCGCCCAAAAGCCCTCCAGGTCTCGCTCGGCCTCCTCGTGGAGCGACCAATCGCTGACCAGCGCTTGTCGGCGAAAGTCCTCGGGGGGCGCAAACTTCTCCACCTCGAGCAGCGCCTCCAGCTCTCGTCCAAGGCGCTCCGCGCTCGCTGCATCAGCCGCCATTTCTCACCTCAGCTCAGTTCCCGGTCCGGGGTCGTCGGCTCGGAGGGTATCTTCCCGACGTGGCCCAGACTCGCCGACGGAAGAAGCACCGCGGAACCCAATCGGGCAGCATCGACCGGCGCGGCCGCAGGAGCCGTCCGCGCAGCCGCCAGGAGGCTCGCGCCCGCGCCAAGCGACAGATGGGCTCCAAGCGCGACCTGCCGCCGACCTGGGCCAGCGCGGTGACCAGGGGCCTGTTGGGCGCCGGGCTCTTCTTCGTGCTGCTGGTGACCCTCTTCGGCCGCCCGATCCTCGCGTCCGGGGTCCTGTCCGCCTTGATGCTCGGGATCTACATCCCGATGGGCCACTTCATCGATCGCTTCTTCTACAACCGCCGCCAGGCGGCCAGGCGGCGCGAGCGCGAGCGTCGCGCCGGCGGCGAGTAGCGACTGACGCCGGCCCCTGGGTGGAGTCACCCGCGCCCGTCGCCCCGCGCCCGGCCGCTACCCTCAGAGGAGCCGTGGACGTTCGCTCCTTCACCGTCGGCCCGGTTGCCGAGAACTGCTACGTCGCCCGTCGCGACGACGCCGATCGCGGGCTGATCGTCGACCCAGGCGACGAGGCCGACCGGATCCTGGAGGCGGTGGAGAAGCTCGGGATCGCGATCGAGGCGATCCTGCTCACCCACTGTCACTTCGATCACATCGGCGCCGTGGCCCCGGTGGCGAGGGCGACCGGGGCGCCCGTGTACTGCCCCGAGATCGAGGTACCGGTGCTCGCCGACATCATGTCCTACGTCCCCTGGCCCGGCTTCGGCCCGTACGAGAGCTATGAGGCCGACGAGACGGTCGCCGGAGGCGAGCAGCTGGAGGTCGCCGGCCTCGAGATCGACGTCATCTTCACCCCTGGGCACAGCCCCGGCCACGTCACCTACGCGATCCCCGAGCGCTCGGCGCTGTTCTCCGGCGACGTCTTGTTCAAGGGGTCGGTGGGGCGCACGGATCTTCCGGGCGGAGACTGGGACACCCTGCTCGAGAGCATCCGCGGGTTGGTCGAGGGCTTTCCCGAGCAGACCACGGTCTACCCGGGGCACATGGGGATCACGACGCTGGGCGCCGAGAAGGCCACCAACCCGTTTCTCGCTGAGCTCGCCCGGTAGCCGCTCGCCCACCGATTAAGCTCGCGCCGAAATGGCGAAGCGCTTCCAGGCCCCAAAGGGCACCTTCGACATCCTCCCGGCGGACGCCGAAGCTCGCGAGCGAGTCAATCGAGCGGCGCGGGAGCTGTTCGAGCGCGCCGGCTACGCACGGATTGAGACGCCGGTCTTCGAGGACACCGAGCTGTTCGCGCGCGGGGTCGGGGAGTCGACCGACATCGTCCGCAAGGAGATGTTCAGCTTCGACGATCTCGGCGGCCGCAGCGTGACTCTGCGCCCCGAGGGAACGGCCCCGATCGCCCGCGCCTATCTCGAGCACGGCATGCAGAAGCTGCCGCAGCCGGTGAAGCTCTGGTACCTGGGCCCCTACTTCCGTCACGAGCGCCCCCAGGCGGGTCGCTTTCGCCAGTTCAACCAGATCGGCGCCGAGGCGATCGGCTCCTCCTCGCCGCTGGTCGACGCGGAGCTGATCATGCTGCTCGACGAACTGCTGCGCAGCCTCGAGGTCCCCGCCCTGCGGCTGCGGCTCGGCAGCCTGGGCTCGCCGGAGGCGCGGGCCTCCTACCGCGAGGAGCTCGTGGCCTACCTGCGCGAGCACCAGGATGAGCTCGCCAAGGACGTCCGCGAGCGCTTCGAGCAGAACCCGCTACGCGCCTTCGACTCCAAGGATCAGAGCACGCGGGGGGTGATGGCCGGGGCGCCCACGATGCTCGAGCGGTTGGACGCCGACGACGCTGAGCACCTCGCCGCGGTACGCCACCTGCTCGACCAGGCCGGGATCGCCTACGAGCTCGATGGCACCCTGGTTCGTGGCCTCGACTACTACACGCGCACCGTGTTCGCGTTCGAGTGCGAGCGGCTGGGTGCCCAGTCCGAGGTTGGCGGGGGCGGTCGCTACGACCGCCTGATCGAGGAGCTGGACGGGCCGCCGACCCCCGCGGCAGGCTGGGCCGTCGGCGTCGAGCGCATCCTGCTGGCGCTCGGCGAGCAGAAGGAGGCCCGGCCACACGTCGTCTTCATAGCCGCCACCGATGGTCAGCGAGATCGGGCGCTGGCGCTGGTCACCGAGCTACGGCATGCGGGCCTGCGCGCCGAGCTCGACCTCGCCGACCGCGGCCTCAAGGGCCAGATGAGGCAGGCCGACCGGCTCGGCGCCGCCCATGCCGTGATCCTCGACCCCGATGGCGGCGCGCAGCTTCGCGACATGAGCTCCGGGGAACAGCGGGAGATCGACCTGGCGCGGGTGGTCGAGGAGCTCGCCCGACCGTGACCGCGCCGGCATCCGGGTTTCCCGCTCTGCGGCCGAATGGCTACCGCGACGCCTGGTGTGGCCAGGCGCTCGAGGATCGGGTCGGGTCCGTGGTCCGGGTGGCCGGCTGGGTTCACCGGCGGCGCGACCACGGTGGACTGATCTTCGTCGACCTTCGTGACCGCACGGGCCTCGTCCAGCTCGTTTTCAACCCGGACGCCGCCGGCGGCGCCTTCCAACTCGGCCACGAGCTGCGCGCCGAGGATGTCGTCAGCGTCGCCGGCCAGGTGGTGCGCCGCGACCCTGAGACCGTCAACCCCGAGCTGCCGACGGGCGAATTCGAGGTTCGCGTCGCCGAGGCGGCGCGGCTGGCGCACGCGGAGACGCCGCCGTTCGAAATCGAGAGCTTCTCCGGAGAGGTGGGGGAGGAGATGCGGCTTCGCCACCGCTACCTCGACCTGCGCCGCGACCGGATGCGGGCTGCGATCGAGCTTCGCCACGACGTCACCCAGGCAATTCGGCAGTTCATGAACGGCGAGGGCTTCCTCGAGATCGAGACCCCGGTCCTTACCCGCTCGACGCCCGAGGGGGCGCGCGACTTCCTGGTACCCAGCCGCCTTCAGCGGGGCTCCTTCTATGCGCTTCCCCAGTCGCCCCAGCTCTTCAAGCAGCTTCTGATGATCGCCGGCTTCGAGCGCTACTACCAGATCGCTCGCTGCTTTCGCGACGAGGACCTGCGCGCCGATCGCCAGCTCGACTTCACCCAGCTCGACATCGAGATGTCGTTCGTCGGAGTGGAGGACGTGCTCGACCTCAACGAGCGCCTGCTGGTCCAGGTGCTCGGCGGGTTCGGGATCGAGGTGTCGGCGCCGTTTCGGCGGATTCCCTACGACGACGCCATAGCGGGCTATGGGAGCGACAAACCCGACACCCGCTACGGGCTCGAGCTTCGTGATCTCACGGACCACCTTCGTCAGACCGAGTTCAACGCGTTCCGCGCCACGATCGAGGATGGCGGCGCCGTTCGCGGCCTGAACGCCGGCCGGCGCGAGCTGTCGCGCGCCGAGCTCGATGGGTTGGTCGGCGAGGCCCAGGAGCTCGGCGCCAAGGGACTGGTCTGGGCGGTGGTGGAGGCGGAGGGGTGGCGCTCGCCGGTGGCCAAGTTCCTGTCGCGGGAGGAGATCGCGGCCATGAGCGAGGTGCTCGAGGCCTCCGAGGGCGAAGTGGTGCTCCTGGTCGCGGACCGGCCCGCGGTGGCCTCAACGGTCCTGGGGACGCTTCGCCAACGCCTCGCCGAGCGCTTCGACCTGGTGCCGGCCGGGAGCCAGGCGCTTTGCTGGGTCGTCGACTGGCCGCTGTTCGAATGGAGCGAGGGCGATGGTCGCTGGGACCCGCTCCACCACCCCTTCACCTCACCCGCGGGAGAGCTCGACCCCGCCGACCCGGCGCCGGCGCGCGCGCTCGCCTATGACCTGGTCTGGAACGGCGTCGAGCTGGGGGGCGGCTCGATCCGTATCAACCGGCCGGATGTTCAGCGCGCTGTCTTCGAGGTGATCGGCATCGGCCCGGAGGAGGCCGAGTCGCGGTTCGGCTTCCTGCTCGAGGCGCTTCGCTTCGGAGCGCCTCCGCACGGGGGCATCGCCTACGGCCTCGACCGCTGGGTCGCCGAGCTGCACGGAACGGACTCGATCCGCGACGTGATCGCCTTCCCGAAGGCCGCCTCGGGCGCCGATCCACTCACCGGTGCACCGGCGCCGGTGGACGAGGCGCAGCTTCGCGAGCTGGGGATCGAGCTCCGGCGGCGGGCCTGATTTCGCGCCGAGTGGGTCCGGTTGCAGCGGGCCGCCCTCAAGCTTTGGCTGCCGTCTGTCGAGCTAGCCAGTGACTGGTATGGTCATGCAAGGCTCGAGCTTGTTCGATAGCTGCTCCTATTGTGAGCCAACACAATCGGCTTGGGAGTCGGTTTCCGGCGTGCCATTTGTGGCCCAGCCGGTAGACGCCCACCTTCTGAGAAGGGTTCTCAGGCCGAGCGGCGCCGGCAAGTTGGGGCCTTCTCTTTTTCCAGCTGGGTTGTGGCCGGCGCCGGGGGGCATCTCGTGAGAAAGGCCCTGAACGACAACCCGGTTGCGCAGATCGCGGTGCTCGGCGTGCTGGCGGTGCTCGTCGGTTTCCTGCTGCTGACCAGGGTGGCCGGCAAGAGCGGTGGCGATTCGTCCGCCGCCTCGCCAACGGCCTCCGACACCTCGACCGTGCCGAGCACGACTCCCCCCGCCACCAGCTCGGATCCGGCGCCATCCACTTCGAGCGATGCCGCGACCGTGTCGCCCACCGGCTCGGCGAGCGACGCTCCGGTCGGCAAGTTCGTGGCCGGGCCAGGGCTTCCCGCGTCGGTGGTCCAGGCCTACGCGGACGACAAGACGGTCGTCCTGCTGGTCCTGAAGCACCGCGGGATCGATGACGACGAGTTGCGACGAAACGTCGAGCAGCTACGCGGGCGAAGCGATCTGGCGCTGTTCGTGACCAACGCCGGGCACATCGCCCGCTACTCCAGGATCACGCAGGGTGTGAGCGTGGACCGTGTCCCCGCGCTGATCGTGCTGCGGCCGCGACACCTCACGCATGGGACGCCGACGGCGAGCGTCAGCTACGGCGTCCGGGGACCGGAAAGCGTCGACCAGGCGATCAGGAACGCCCTCTACAAGGGCCCGAGCAACCTGCCGTACTACCCGAAGTAGCCCCCGCGCGAGCGATAGCCTCGGAGCCTGCGGATGAGCTTCGAGGCCTTCGAGCATTACCTCAGCGACGACTCGCGACGCGGCCCAGCGCCCGACGGCGCCTTCAGCGGCGCCGCCGGGGGAGCCCCATGCGGCGACCTCGTCCGCGTCTCGCTCGCGGTCGAGAGAGGTCGTGTCGTCAGGGCGCGCTTCGACGCCGAGGGTTGCGCGGCGGCGATCGCCGCGGGCGCCGCGGTCGCCGAGGCGGCCGAGGGCGCCAGCGTGCTGGAGGTGGCGCGAATCGGGCCCGGGGGGGTCTCCGCCGAGCTGGGCGGGCTCTCGCCGCAGGGCAGTCACGCCGCCGAGCTGGCCGCCGACGCGCTCCACCGGGCGCTCGGTGCCGCGGCCTCGTCGGGCGAAGGCCTCTCGGACCCGCCGGCGAGCGGAGACCGCGTGCTGGTGGCGGTCAGCGGCGGCGTCGACTCTGCCGTCGCCGCGCTGCTCGAGCGCCGGCGCGGCGCCGAGGTGGTCGCGGTGACGCTGAAGCTGTGGGCCGACCGGCACACCGACGGGGCGCGAAGCTGCTGCTCGCCGGAGGCGGTTGTCGGCGCCCGGGCGGTCGCCCACGGGCTCGGGCTGCCGCACCTGACGCTCGACCTCGAGGACGCGTTTCGCGACACCGTGGTCGCGGGCTTCCTGCGCGGGCACGAGGCGGGGCGGACCCCCAACCCCTGCGTGGTCTGCAACGGGGAGGTGCGGATCGACGCCATGCTCGCCCTGGCGAGGCGGGTCGGGGCGTCCGCGCTCGCCACGGGGCACTACGCTCGCATCGTCGACGACGGCGCCGGGCCTCTGCTCGCCGCGCCGGCCGACGCAGCCAAGGACCAGACCTACATGCTCTCCGCGCTGCGGCCCGAGTCGCTGGCCGCCCTGCGCTTCCCGCTCGCCGGCCTGACGAAGCCCCGGGTACGCGAGCTGGCCGCCGAAGCGGACCTCCGGGTCGCCACCAAGCGCGAGAGCCAGGACCTCTGCTTTCTCGCCGGCGAGGGCAAGCGCTCCTTCCTCGCCCGGCACGCGGGCCTCCGCGAGCGAGCGGGTGAGGTCGTCGACGGCAGTGGCCGGGTCGTCGGGCGTCACCGGGGTCACCACAACTTCACCGTCGGGCAGCGCCGGGGCCTGGGTGTCGCCGCCGGCGAGCCGCTCTACGTCCTCACCACCGACGCGGCCGCGAACCGGGTCGTGGTCGGACCGCGCGCGGCCCTGGCCAGGAAGCGGGTGCAGGTCCGGAACGCGATCCTGCTTCGCGACGGCGACCGCGTCGACCGGGTCAAGCTCCGCTACCGCTCGCACCCGATCGGCTGCGCCGTCGAGGGCACCGTAGGCCGGCACCCGGAGCTGTGCCTTGAGTTGGCCGAGCCGGCCTACGGTGTCGCCCCTGGCCAGACCGCCTGCCTGATGGACGGCGAGCTGGTCGTCGGGCATGCCACGATCGCTGCCTACGAGCACGTAACGCGCTCGTAGACTGCGGATGCCGTGAAGTCAGCCGAGATCCGCGACACCTACCTGTCGTACTTCGAGGGCAAGGGACACCTGCGCCGGCCGTCGGCTTCCCTGGTGCCCTCGGTGGACGATCCCTCGGTGCTGCTGACGACGGCCGGGATGCAGCCCTTCCAGCCTTTCTTCCGAGGCATCGAGGAACCCCCGAGGCCTCGGCTGACGAGCTGCCAGCGATGCTTCCGGACCGTCGATATCGAGGAGGTTGGCAGGACCAAGCGTCACCTGACCTTCTTCGAGATGCTGGGCAACTTCAGCTTCGGGGACTACTTCAAGCCCGAAGCGATCGGCTTCGGCTGGGAGCTGTCGCTGCAGGGGTTCGAGTTCGACCCCGAGCTGATCTGGGTGAGTGTGTTCGGCGGCGACCAGGAGCTCGGGCTCGGCCCGGACGCCGAGTCGATCGAGCTCTGGCGCGAGCTGGGCGTCCCCGAGGAGAGGATCGTTCTGCTGCCCCGCTCGGAGAACTTCTGGCAGGCGGGCCCGAGCGGGCCCTGCGGCCCCAGCTCGGAGATGTACCTCGACCGAGGCGAGGGATTTGGCGCCGCCGGCGACCGTCCCGGCGATGACACCGACCGGTTCCTCGAGTACTGGAACCACGTTTTCATGAGCTACGAGCTGCACGAGGACGGCACCCTCACCGAGCTGCCGAAGCGGAACATCGACACCGGGCTCGGGCTGGAGCGGATGGCGGCCATCAAGCAGGGGGTGGACTCGGTCTTCGACACCGACCTGCTGCGACCGCTGGTTGAGCTGGCTGCGGAGCTCTCCGGCCGCTCCTACGGCGAGGACGCGAAAACGACGCGGGCGATGCGGATCCTCGCCGACCACTCTCGCGGCCTGGTCAACCTGATCGCCGACGGGGTCGTGCCCTCGAACGAGGACCGCGGCTACGTCTTGCGGCGGATCATGCGCCGCGCCATTCAGCAGGGACGGGTGCTCGAGCTCGAGCCCCCTTTCCTGGAGCGGTTCGCCGAGCGAGTGATCGAGCTGATGGGAGATGCCTACCCCCATCTGGCCCAGGAGCGCGCGACGGTCGCTCGCTGGGTCTCCGACGAGGAACAGAGCTTCGGGCGGACGCTCGACCGCGGCTCGGAGCTCTTGGGGCAGCTTGTAGCCGAGGCGCAGGCGCAGGGAACCTCGTGGGTGGATGCGGCCGACGCCTTCATGCTCCACGACACCTACGGATTTCCCTACGACCTGACCAAGGAGCTGCTCGCCGAGCAGGGGCTGTCGGTGGACGACTCGGGATTCGAGGCGCTGATGGAGCAGCAGCGCCACCGCGCCCGCACGGGTGCCGAGCCCGCGATCCGTGACCGCCACCAGGCCGTGATCTCGTTCGCCTCCGCGGCGCCGGCGTCCACGTTCGTCGGCTACGAGACGCTCAATGCCGAGACCGCCGTGATCGCCGCGGAGGAGCTGGCCGAAAGCGGCGGCCCAGCGGTGGCCCTGGCCAAGCTCGAGGAGAGCCCGTTCTATCCGGAAGGCGGCGGCCAGGTCTCCGATTCCGGCTCGATTCGCTGGGACGGCCTTCGAACGCGGGTCACCGACGTCTATCGCGTCGGCAACGACCAGGTGATCCGGCTGGAGGGCGACGCTCCCGCCCCCGGCACGCGCGTGGAGGCCGAGGTCGAGCACGCGACCCGCCACGCGACGATGCGAAACCACACTGCCACCCACCTGTTGCATGCGGCCCTTCGCGAGCGCCTGGGAACCCATGTCCGCCAGGCTGGCTCGGCGGTGCGTCCTGACAAGCTGCGCTTCGACTTCACCCATGGCGCGCCGCTCGCCACCGACGAGCTGCGCGAGATCGAGGACCGCGTCAACGAGTGGATCAAGGCAAGCCGCCCGGTGCGCGCAATGCACATGGAGCGCACCGAGGCCGAGGCACTCGGCGCGATGGCTTTGTTCGGCGAGAAGTACGGCGACTGGGTACGGGTGATCGAGGTCGACGAGGTCTCGCGCGAGCTCTGCGGAGGCACACACGTCGCCAACACTGCGGAGGCGGGGATCTTCGCGATCGTCTCCGAGGGCTCGAGCGCCGCCAACGTTCGCCGAGTCGAGGCCCTCACGGGTCCGGCCGCGATCGACTGGTTCCGGAAGCGAAGCGCTGTCCTCGATCAGGCCGGTGCGCTGCTCGGGTCGGTCAGCGACCCGCTTGCCGCGGTGCGCCGCGCCGCCGACCGACTGGCGGCGCTGGAGCAGCTCAAGACGGAGGTCGACGCGCGCCAGGCAAAGGAGCAGGCGAACCGGCTCGGCGATGAGGGCGAGGAGATCGCCGGGGTCAGGATCGTGGTCAGTCAGGGGGAGGGGGCCGATCAAGGCGCCCTGCTCGACCTCGCCGACCGGATCAAGGCGCGGCTGGGCGACGCGGCGGTCGTTCTGGGTGGCGTGGAGGATGGCAAGGTCGCCTTGGTCGCCAGCTTCACCCAGAGCGCCGTGGAGCGGGGGCTCTCTGCGGCCGACGTGGTCAAGGAAGCGGCAGCGGTGGTAGGCGGCGGGGGAGGGGGCCGTGCGACCGTGGCCCAGGCCGGAGGAAGGGACCCGAGTCGCCTGGAGGAGGCGCTGCGAGTGGCTCGCGAAGCCATCAGGCGCGGGCTCGGCGCGTAGCCGCCGCACCGATCCGATGCGCGTCCTGGCAATCGACCACGGGTCCGCCCGCGCCGGCTGCGCGATCTCGGATCCCACCGGCACGATCGCGCGGCCACTGGGAGTGGTCGAGCCACCCGACCCGCGAGCGGTCGCGGAGCTGGCGGCCTCACATCAGGCGGAGCTTGTGATCGTGGGACTGCCGGTCTCCCTCAGCGGGGCCGAGGGACCGCAGGCAAGTGAGGCGCGAGCGTTCCGCGACGCCCTCGCCGTGATCCTCGACCTACCGGTGGAGACCTACGACGAGCGACTGACCACGCGCCTGGCCGAGCGTTCGGCCCGCGCCGGGGCGAGCGCCCCGCCGGACGCGCTCGCCGCCGCCCACCTGCTGGAGTCGTACCTCCAAGCGCACGCCCGGACTACCGACGACGTCGCGGGCAAATGATGCAGGAGGACGACGCTGCTTGGGAGCGCGAGCGCCGACGGGTCGAGCGCGAGGCTCGCAGGCGGGAGCGTGGTCAGCGCCGGCGCGAGACGCGGGACGCGCTCGGCGACCGGGTCAAGGACTGGCTCAAGCCAGGTCCGTCCGCGCCGGACACTCCTCCGTCTCCGCAGCCGGACCCGCCGCGCCCGCGGGGCGACGTCTACTGGCGCCGGCGGCTGTTCGCCTTCGGAGCCCTGGTGGCTGCGGCTGCGCTCGTGGTCGCGGCCGTGGCAGCGATCCGCGGGTTCAGGAACGCAGGCGAGACCACCGTGGCGACCCAGGCGAGTCCCGCCAAGACGGTCACGATCCCCGAGGGGTATGACCGCAGCCAGGTTGCCGAGATCGCCAAGCAAGCCGGCCTGCGCGGCGATTACCTGAAGGCCAGCGAGAACTTCAAGGGCTTCGACCCGGCGAGGTACGGGGCGCAGAGCCCGCAGAGCCTCGAGGGCTTCCTGTTCCCGGCGACCTACGAGTTGCCGCGCCGCCCGACCGACGACGACCTGGTGGCCCGCCAGCTGGCCGCCTTCAAGCAGAACATCTCCCAGGTGAACATGGGCTACGCGCGCTCGAAGAACCTGACCACCTACGACCTGCTGATCATTGGCTCGATGATCGAGCGCGAGGTCCAGGTGCCCAAGGAGCGAAGGCTGGTCGCGGCGGTGATCTACAACCGCCTCCACAACGATATGCCGCTCCAGATCGACGCCACGGTCCGTTACGCGAGCGACAACTTCACCGAGCCGATCAGCCCCTCCGAGCTCCAGATCGACTCGCCCTACAACACCTATGAGAACTCGGGGCTCCCGCCGGGACCGATCGGCAACCCCGGCCTCGACTCGATCGAGGCGGCAGCCCATCCCGCGCGGGTGTCGTACCTGTACTACGTGGTGAAGCCCAACACCTGCGGCGAGCACAGCTTCGCCACCACCGAAGTCCAGTTCACCCGGGCCAAGGCCGCCTACGACCAGGCCCGCGCAGCAAACGGGGGCAACGCGCCCACCCCCGCCAACTGCCCGTGACGCGCAAGCGGCTCGCCGTCCTCGGTCAGCCGATCTCTCATTCCCGCTCGCCGGCGATGCACAACGCGGCTCTGGCCGAGCTGGGGCTCGCCGGCGAGTGGTCCTACGAGGCGATCGAGGTTGCCCCCCCGGACTTCGAGGCGCTGCTGCGCCGGATGGTGGCCGAGGGTTTCGTGGGCGCCAACGTGACCGTTCCGCACAAGGTCGCTGCGCTCGAGCTGGCCGACGAGGTTGGCAAGGAGGCGCGGGCGATTGGCGCCGCCAACACGCTCAGCTTCTCGCCTAGGGGGATCGTCGCCGAGAACACCGACGCGCGGGGCTTCTTGGACGCGCTCCCGGCACCGCCGGCGGGCAAGGGCGCCCTGGTGCTCGGCGCCGGCGGTTCGGCGCGCGCGGTGGCTTGGGCCCTGGTCACCGAGGGCGCCCAGGTATCGATCTGGAACCGCACCGCCGAGAAGGCCGAGCGCCTCGCGGAGGAGATGGGCGCCTCGGCGCTGCCCTCGAGCGACGAGCGACTGGCGAGCGCCAACTTCAACCTGATCGTCAATACCACGACCGTGGGCATGGGTGGGCCGGGTGAAGGGGCCCCAGGCCTCAAGAGCCTGCCCATCCGTGCCGATTCGTTGGGCGAGACACACCAATTGGTGGACCTCGCCTACGGGCCCGACGAGACGGAGCTCGCCAGGGCGGCGAGAGGGCACGGCGCCACGGTCGTCGACGGGCTCGAGGTGCTGGTTCACCAGGGGGCCGCGTCGCTTCGGATCTGGACGGGACAGGACCCCCCGATCGAGACGATGCGCCGGGCCGCCAGGGCCAGATGAGAATCTTGAGGCGCCCACACCACCTGAGACCAGTGCCCGACACGGGCGCGGCGACCGCCCGCCCGCTCGACGATGGCCGTGCCGAGGCCGCGAACGACGGGCTCACCGCGCCTATGCACCGCGGCCACTCGGGGATGTTCGTCACGGACGTGATCGTCGAGCTCGGCTACGCGGCTCGCGAGCGCGTCGACGAGGTGATCAATGAGGCGCGGGTCGCCGGCAGGTCCCCGGAGGCGCTGTTGCGCGAGCACAATGTGATCGACGCCGATCAGCTCTCACGGGCGATCGCCGAGCGCTACGGCCTCGACCACCTCGACCTCGGCCTCTACAAGGTCGACATGGGCGCCACGAACCTGCTCTCCGTAGCCGCCGCGCGGCGCTACAAGTCGATCCCGGTCGGATACGTGAACCAGGAGACGCTGCTTTTGGCGATGGCCGACCCGGCCAACGTCCTGGCGGTCGACGACATCCAGATGATGACCGGGCTGAACTGCCGCGTCGCGGTCGCTGCCGAGGACGACATCGAGGCTCTGATCGGGCGCATGAACACGCTGGAGAGCGCGGTTTCCGAGGCGGTCTCCGAAGATGAGGAGCTCGAGGGCGAGGCCCAGGTCACAGAGCTGCGCGAGTCGGCGGACGACGCCCCGGTGATCAAGCTGGTCTATTCGGTGCTCGCCCAAGCCGTCAGTGAGGGTGCCTCCGACATCCACTTCGAGCCGGACGAAGGTGAGATGAGGGTCCGATTCAGGGTCGATGGCGTGCTGCATGAGACGGCGCGGGTGCCGAAGCGGATGATCTCCGGCGTTGTCTCGCGCGTGAAGCTGATGGCTGACATGGACATCGCCCAGAAGCGATTGCCCCAGGACGGTCGCGTGGGCGTCAACGTCGAGGAGCGGAAGATCGACCTGCGCGTGACCACGCTGCCGACCCAGCGCGGGGAGGGCTGCACCATCCGCATCCTCGACAAGGAGCAGGCGATGCGGACCTTCGACGAGCTCGGGATGGGGGGCGAGGGTCGGGAGCGGTTCCAGGCCGCCTTCAGGAAGGCCTACGGTGCGGTCCTGGTGACCGGGCCGACCGGCTCTGGGAAGTCCACCACGCTGTACGCGGCGCTCCAGGAGCTGAACGCCGTGGAGCGCAACATCATCACGATCGAGGATCCGGTCGAGTACCGGATCTCGGGCATCAACCAGCTCGGCGTCAACCGCAAGGCGGGGCTCACCTTCGCCGCCGGCCTGCGCTCGATCCTGCGCGCCGACCCCGACGTGATCATGGTCGGCGAGATCCGCGACGAGGAGACGGCCCGGATCGCGATCGAGGCCGCGCTCACCGGCCACATGGTGCTGACGACCCTGCACACCAACGACGCCCCCGGGGCGGTTGCGCGCCTGACCAAGATGGGCATCGAGGGCTTTCTCACCGCGTCGGCGGTTGATTGCGTGGTCGCGCAGCGCCTGGCGCGCCAGCTCTGCACCTACTGCAAGCGGCGCATCGCGATCCCCCAGGATGCGCTGCTCGGGGCGGGCTTCCGGATCGGCGCGGACCTGGAGGCCTACGAGCCCGTGGGCTGCAGCCGCTGTAGCCACACGGGCTACCGGGGCCGGATCGGCCTGTTCTCGGTGATGCCGATGAGCGAGGAGATCAAGGAGCTCACAGTCCGCGGCTCGGCCGAGGCCGAGATCGCCGCGGCGGCTCGCGAGCAGGGCATGCTGACCCTGCGCGAGGACGGCCTCCGGAAGGTCCGCGACGGCGTCACCTCGATCGAAGAAATCGCCCGCGTCTCCGCGTAGCTCGCGCTACGCGGAGATGCTTAGCTCAAGGTTCCCGCCCCTGCCGACGATCTAGAGGTTCGATGAGCCTCGATTTCGCCGCCGTACTCACCAAGATGGTCAAGGTGCGGGCCTCGGACGTCCATCTGACGCCGGGGTTCCCGCCCGCCGTCCGCGTGCGCGGGCGGATCGTCCCCATGGACGACTACCCGCCGCTCAACCCCCAGGAGACGCGGGAGATCGTCTACTCGGTCCTCAACGACTCCCAGCGCAAGCGGTTCGAGAACGAGCAGCAGCTCGACTTCGCCTACGCGATCCCCGGGGTGGCGCGGTTCCGCGTCAACTGCTTCTTCCAGCGCGGGGCGATCTCGGCCGCCTTCCGCCTCATCCCGACCGAGATCCTCGGCCTCGAATCGCTCGGCCTGCCGCAGGTGCTCGAGGAGTTCACGCGCAAGCCGCGCGGCTTCGTGCTGCTCACCGGGCCGACCGGCTCGGGCAAGTCGACCACCCTGGCCTCGATGGTTGACATGATCAACGAAGAGCGCGAGGAGCACATCCTGACGATCGAGGACCCGATCGAGTTCCTCCACTCACACAAGAAGTGCATCGTCAACCAGCGCGAGATCGGCGCCGACGCTCACGACTTCGCGGTTGCCCTGAAGGCGGCCCTGCGCGAGGACCCCGACGTGATCCTGGTCGGCGAGATGCGCGACCTGGAGACGATCTCGACGGCGCTGACCGCTGCCGAGACCGGCCACCTGGTATTCGCCACCCTCCACACCCAGTCCACGGCACAGACCGTGGACCGGATCATCGACGTCTTTCCGCCGCATCAGCAGCAGCAGGTGCGGATGCAGCTCTCGATCGCCCTACAGGGCATCGTCACGCAGCAGCTCCTGCCGACGGCCGACGGCTCGGCCCGGATTGTCGCCTGTGAGGTGCTTGTGCCGACGCCCGCGATCCGCAACTTGATCCGCGAGGGAAAGACGCACCAGATCTACTCTGCGCTTCAAACCTCGGGCGCGATCGGGATGCAGACCATGGACTCCCACCTGGCCCGGCTGGTGAGGATGGGCAAGATCACGCGGTCGCTGGCCGAGCAGCGTGCATCCGTCCCGGAGGAGCTGAAGCGACTGCTGATGGGCGCCGGCGTCACCCAGGTCCCGGCGGCCGTGGCGTGATCGGGGGCGGGGGGGAATGAGCACCTTCGCCTTCCGTGCCGTCGACCTCGCCGGCGTCCCCGCGCGCGGCGAGATGGAGGCCTCGTCGAAGACAGCGGTCTCGGAGCAGCTTCGCCAACGCGGCCTGATCGTCCTCGACGTCTCGGAGAAGCGCGAGGCGTTGAAGCTCGAGAGCATCTTCCAGCGCTTCAAGAGCGTCAACCTGCGTGCGGTCGCCGTCTTCTCGCGCCAATTCGCCACCCTGATCGCCTCGGGCATGCCGATGCTGCGCTCGCTGTACACGCTCGAGGCGCAGACCGAGGACGAGATGCTCAAGAAGGCGATCGTCGGCGTGCGGGAGGACGTCGAGGCGGGAAGCTCCGTGGCCCAGGCGATGGAGTCACAGCCGGGGGTGTTCGATCCGCTCTACCGCGCCGTCGTGCACGCGGGTGAGGACTCTGGACGTCTCGCCGAGGCCTTGGACCGGATCGCCTACCAGCTCGAGCGGCTCGACGCCCTGCGCCGCCAGGTGCGCTCGGCGATGACCTACCCGGCCGTCGTCTTCAGCCTGGCGCTTGTGGTGATGATCGTCATGGTCGCGGTGATCGTGCCGGTGTTCGTTGGGATCTTCGACGAGATCAAAGCCGACAATCCGAATGAGGACACCAGCCTCCCGCTGATGACGCAGATGACGATGAGCGTCTCAGACTTCGTCACCAACCAGTGGTACCTGCTGATCGGGCTGACCGCGGCCGGCGTCTACGGCTTCATTCGCTGGAAGAAGTCCAATCGCGGACGGCGCCAGTGGGATGGCTTCAAGCTCCGCATCCCGCGGATCGGCGACGTCGTCCAGAAGGTGGCGCTGGCCCGCTGGTCGCGCACCTTTTCGGGGATGATCGCCTCCGGCGTCCCGATCCTCCAGGCGATCGAGACCGCTGGTGAGACCTGCGGAAACGCGGTGATCACGGAGGCGATGGAAGACGTCTACGCCTCGGTGAAGCGCGGCGGGACAATTGCCTATCCGATCGGACAGCACGAGATCTTTCCACCGATGGTCGAGCACATGATCTCCGTCGGGGAGGAGTCGGGTCAGCTCGAAACGATGCTGACCAAGATCGCCGATTTCTACGAGACCGAGGTGGACGCCAAAATCAAGTCCCTCACCGCCCTGATCGAGCCGCTGATGATCATCATGGTCGGCAGCGTGGTCGGGTTCATCGTGATCTCGATGTATCTGCCGATCTTCAGTCTCTACGACAAGATCCGCTAGTCCGTGCGATCGAAATCGTGCTCGCGGCTTCGCGGAGCCCGGCCCGTGTACGTCTAGGCGCTAGCCCCTAGCTGGACGGATGTACCCCCTACGAAACTCAAGGTCCAGGTACCAGAAACCGAGTAAGGGGGACGTAAGGGCCAGTCCTCTCCGGCTAACGGCGTAGGGGCTCTGGCGGGTAAGAAACGGTTCCAAGGGAGGGACTAGATGCTCATCAAGCTCCGTCAGAGGATGGCGCGGGACGAATCCGGTTTCACACTGGTCGAGCTCCTGGTCGTCATGCTCATTCTGGGCCTCTTGGCCGCGATCGCGATTCCGGCGTTCTTCAACCAGAGGGACAAGGCTCGTGACGCGCAGGCCAAGACCTACGCAAGGACGGCCGAGACGGCCGCGGAGACAATCGCGACTGACAACGACGGCGCGTACAACGGTGCCGGCGGCGTCACGGTCGCGAACCTGCAGAACGTCGAGGAGACGCTCACCGGAGCGACGCTCGGGGTGTCGAACGTGACTGCCGACACGTACACGGTCACGGCGACGTCGGATACCGGGAACACGTTCAGCGTCACCCGGAACGCCGGCGGGACTACCGACCTCACCTGTACCACAGGCGGGGATGCTGGGTGCCCGACAGGCGGAAACTGGGACTAGCCGCTCTGGGTAGGTACCCGGCAGCAGGCCGGATCTGGAGCGAAGGGCGGGCCCTCGGGTCCGCCCTTTCGCTTCCTGCAGCCGGTTCGTCGATGGGTGGCGCCTGCGGGCTTCAGCATCAGCCGTTCCCGGCCGATCAATGAGGGGACCGCGCAGGGCGCCGGTCGGTTGACCATGGACCAAGCGACGGTGAAAAGCAGGGTGCAGACGCTGAAGTGCGAGCGGGGCGTTTCGCTTGCCGAGCTCCTGGTCTTCATGGTGATGCTTCTCTTCGTGCTCGCCGCCGGATCGGCGCTGCTGATCGCTTCGGTCAAGAGCCAACCGCGCATCAGCGATCGCAACTTCGCCATCCAGGACGGTCGAGCGCTACAGGAGCGCTTCGCTCGAGAACTGCGCCAGAGCTCCCTCGTGGAGCAAACGCCGGCGCCCACTTCCTCGTCGATGACCTTCGACACCTACGCGCGGCGCACCCAGTGTGGCGGCGCGGTCCAGGCGGACCCGACCATGCCCGCGATCGCCTGCAAGGTCACCTATACCTGCACCGCTGGCACCTGCAACCGCACGGAGGCGCCGTTGTCGGGCCAGCCGGGATCCACGACCACCGACCAGCTCGTCAGCGGGCTGTCGAGCAGCGCGGTGTTCGGCTACTCGCCCGACAGCGCGAATCCGGACTACGTGACCATGCGGCTCGTGTTTCCTGCGGAGGGCGGGGACGACGCCGTCACCCTCGAGGATGGCGTGGATTTGAGGAACCGATGAGACGCGAGCAGGGTTTCGCGGTCGTCGAGGTACTGGTGGCGATCCTCATCCTCGCCACCGGCGCCATCGCCGTGCTGGGCGTCTTCGATGCCTCGACCCGGAATACCTTCCGCGCCGAGCAGACGCAGGTGGGGATCAACCGGGCTCAGCGGGAGCTCGAGCAGATTCGCCAGCTGCCCTACAAGGACGTCGCGCTGACGACCACCCCAGCCGCCTCCAGCGATCCCAAGGACCCCCGCTACCGGGTCAGCGGCAGCGACTTCGCGCTTGGCTGGGACGGCACCACTCGCTCCGACTACGCCGAGATGGTGGTGAAGAACATCGGCGGCCTCACCGACGGATCGGTCAACCCGGGGCCGACCTCGTTCACCAGCGGCGACGTCAGCGGCAAGGTCTACCGCTACGTGGTCTGGCGTGACGATCCGAGCTGCCAGAAGGTCCCGAACAGCACCATCGATGCCTGTCCGGGCCCGCACGACTACAAGCGGGTGGTCGTAGTCGTCAAACTCGATGACGCCCCGATCTCGTTCACCCGCGCGTACACCGAGGCCCAGTCCAACTTCAGCGACCCGGACGCTACGACCCAAACCAGCAACGACCCGGGCGCGGGCGGACCAACGCTGACTGCCCAGCAGTTCTTCCTCTCCGATACGACCTGCAACAACTCAACTCGACACGACGTCACCGGTGACCATGCCGAGCACCAGACCTGGGGAACCTGTGGCGACCCGAATCCGCAGAAGCCGGACGGCCTCTACACGGAGGCCCCATCGGACCCGGACCCGAACGATCCGGCCATCCCGCTGCTCTACGACTATGCGAACGACGTCGAGCCGAGCCTGAATCCCGGCCAGGACAAGGGCCTCCAGCTCCTTCGCCAAGACGTCAACGGCTGCAGTTTCACTGGCGGCAGCAGCCCCCAGTACAAGATCCATCGCTGGGTGAGCCAGCCCCTGGCGCAGAACTTCCAGATGAGCGGGCAGGCGACGCTCGAGTTCTACACGCGGACGATCAACGACGTGAATGCGCAGGGGACGATCTGCGTCTTCGTGTTCATTCGCAAGGAAACCACTGCGGAGTGCAACCCGCTGCCTCCCCCCTGCGACACGCAGCTGATCGACCTCGCGAACCCGCCGAACGCCTACTTTGTCTACTCGGAGAATCCATGGCCAGCCGGCGCCTGGACTGCGGCGAGCGCTTCCCGATGAGCTTCTCGTCGACCACAGCGGCTGACGGGACAGCGGGTGGGGGTCGAGATCGCCGTGCGCCGCAACGGCACTACCGGCGACGTGCTCCAGTTCATGTACGACCACCCGGACTATCCGTCGCGGCTGGAGGTCAAGACCTCCACGCCGCTGCCCTGAGAGCTGCCTTCGTCTCGTCCGATTCGAGGGCGAGCATCGCTAGCCCGCCCGCCGATCATGACGCCGCTCCTCCCACTCCTCTCCTGTGCCGGCCTGGCGCTCGGCAGCTTCGCAACGGCCGTCGCCCACCGGGTGCCGAGGGGCGAGTCGATCGTCAGCGGCCGCTCCCGCTGCCCGGGCTGCGGTGCGACGATCGCCGCCTACGACAACGTGCCGGTGCTCTCCTGGCTGTTCCTACGCGGCCGCTGCCGCCGCTGCGGCGAGCGGATCTCCGTGCGCTACCCCCTCACCGAGCTGGCGATGGCCGCGCTGTTCGTGGCCACCGTCCTGATCCTCGGCACGGACGACGTCGGCGAGCTCGCCCTGGGTCTCGCGCTCTGCACCATGCTGGTGACGATCACCCTCACCGACCTCGAGCGGCGCGTGATCCCCAACGCGGTGCTGCTGGTCGGGGCCGTGATCGGGGTGGCGATCGCCGCAGCCACTGACCCGGGTAGCCTCGCCGAGCGCGGCATCGCGGCCGCCGGGGCCGGCGGTTTCCTGTTCTGTGTCGCACTCGTCTACCCCCGCGGGATGGGGATGGGCGACGTCAAGCTGGTCGCGGTGATGGGCCTCTATCTGGGGCGCGCGGTCGCGCCCGCGGTGCTGATCGCCTTCGCCGCCGGTGCCCTCGTCGGGCTCGTCCTGATTGCGCTCCGGGGCGCAGCTGCGCGCAAGCAGGCGATCCCGTTCGGGCCGTTCCTGGCTCTGGGTGGGGTGATCGGCGTGTGGTTCGGCGACGCGATCGTCGACTGGTACGTGGACGCCTTCTTCCAGCAATAGCGGCGGGCTGTCGCTTTTCAGGCTTCAAGGGATCGCATGTTTCGGTCGATCTAGTGGTCTGTGACGCCTCCTGCGTCCGCGGGTTGAAGCAACGATGCTTTCGACGACCAAGAACAAGGCAGTGGTGGGTCTCGACCTGGAGGCCGGTAGCGCGGCGGCCACGGAAGTCGCCTCCGACGGCGACGCGGCGGTTTCGAAGTTCGGCGTGGCCCCGCTTGGCGCCGGCGTCTTCAGCGACGGTGAGGTGTCCGACCCCGAGGCGCTCGGAGACGCGCTCAGGGAGCTGTTCGCGACGAACAAGCTCTCGAAGAGCGTGCGCGTCGGCCTGGCGAGCCAGAGGGTCGCCGTGCGAACTTTGCGCCTGCCGCTGATCGAGAATCACGCGGAGCTCGAGACGGCGATCCGCTTCCAGGCCCAGGACCACATCCCGATGCCGCTCGAGCAGGCGGTGCTCGACTGGCAGGTGGTCGGGCATCCGACCGGCGAGAACGGCGAGCGCCAGACTCGAAGTTGTCGCGGTTGCTGCGCGCCGCGACACGCTCGGCGGGTTGATGCAGGCTTTGAGCCGCGCAGGCCTGCGTCCGGTCGGCGTCGACCTCTCGGCGTTCGGGATGATTCGCGCGCTCGGCCACGAGTCCTATCCCCCGGTCGAGCCGGGCAGCTTCGTCGATGCCCCGGGGTACGGCCCGTCGTCCTATGAGGAGCGGATCGCCGGGCAGGTTCAGGAAGAGGGCTCGGCGGCCGCCTCGGCTTCCGAGGGCGTCCCGGCGAAGCTTTACTGCAGCCTCGGCGACGTCACGAACCTCGCGGTGGCGCGAGGTGGGACCTGCCTGTTCACACGCGTCTCGCCGTTCGGGGTGGAGGGGATCGCTCAGAAGCTAGCCGAGCGGGTCCAGCTCAGCCTCGAGCATGCCCGCCAGTGGCTTGTCCATGTGGGCCTCGAGCAGCCCATCGAGGAGATCGAGGGCGACGACAAGACCGTCTCGGCGGCGCGCGACGCTCTTGCTGAGGGCGCCGCACGGCTGGTCGACGAGCTTCGCCTGTCGCTCGAGTACTACGCGGCGCAGGAGGGTGCCGTGCCGATCGAGGGGATCGTCGCCTGTGGCCCCGGAACCACCATCCGGGGACTCGCCCAGCGTCTCCAGCGCGACCTCGGTCAGCGATTCGAGATCGGTCGGCCCCGGGCGTTGGCTCACCTCGACGAGGCTGCGGCAACTCGTTTGACTCTTTCCTTCGGCCTTGCCCTGGGAGAGTAAGGCGTGCGTCCGGTCAACCTGATCCCCCCGGAGGACCGCCGTGGCGAGAAGGCGCCGATGCGCACGGGCGCCCTCTCCTACGTGATCGTTGCGGTGCTCGCCGTCGCCCTGCTCGGGGTCACCGGCCTCGTGCTCGCGAGCAACCAGGTCTCCGACCGCAAGGCCGAGAAGTCCGGGCTCGAGAGCCAGGTCGCGGAGGCAGAGGCCCAGGCAAGGCGTGTCAGCTCCTTCGCCAGCTTCGCCTCCCTCCAGCACGCCCGTGAGCAGACGGTCACGACCCTGGCCCAGAGCCGCTTCGACTGGGAGCGCGTCCTCCGCGAGCTGGCGATCGTGATTCCGGAGGACGTCTGGCTCACCCACCTGACGGCCACCGTGAGCCCGGAGGTGCAGCTCGACGACTCCGGTTCGAGCTCCAGCTCCAGCTCCGGCTCCAGCGTCGCGGGCTTGGACAGCGTCCAGGGCCCGGCGCTCCAGATGGAGGGCTGCGGTGACGGTCACGAGGCCGTGGCCAGGTTTCTGGCAGCACTCAGAGACATCGGTGGCGTGACTCGCGTCTCGGTGCTGAGCTCGGATCGGCCGGATCCCTCCAGCGCGACCGGGGATTCATCGGCTGCCGCCGCGGGCTCCGGCGGCGCGTCGGGGGAGTGTGCCACGCGCGACTTCATCTCCAAGTTCAGCATCGTGGCGGCGTTCGACGCCGTACAGGTCAGCGCGAGCACCGAGGTGCCTGCGACGCCCCCCGCGACCTCGGAGCCGGCGGAATCGGGATCGACGGCGTCCGCGGCCGATCAGAGCCAGGTCTCGACGGGAACGGCGACGGCGCCATGAGGCGGAGCGAGCTGACCATCCTCCTCTCCGTGGTCGTCGTCGGCATGATCGCGGCGTTCTGGCTGGTCGTGATCAGTCCCAAGCGAGACGAGGCCGCAAGCCTGAAGCAGGACATAGACGGGCTTCAGTCGTCGCTGGAGCAGGCACAGCAGGCCGCCGCCGCCGGCGAGCAGGCCCGCGAGGACTTCGGGGCCAACTACCGCAGTTTGGTGGTGCTCGGCAAGGCGGTGCCGGCGGACGGCGACCAGGCGGGCCTCCTGGTCCAGCTCCAGCGGCTCGCCGACCGCTCGGGCGTTGGGTTCCAATCGATCGATCTCACGTCGAGCGCGCAGAGCGCTTCCACGCCGACGACTCCTCCCTCCAGCTCCGACTCGTCCGTGTCGCCGATACCGCCGGTCGCGCCCGCGACCGGTACTGCCGAGGACACCGCTACCCCGGCCGCCTCCGCTCCGACCGCGACGCCGACCGAAGCGGTGGCGGCGACGCTGCCCATCGGCGCCTCGGTGGGCCCGGCCGGCCTGCCGGTGATGCCCTACAGCCTCAAGTTCACGGGCGACTACTTTCAGATCGCGAGCTTCCTGGAGAGCCTCGACGAAATGGTTCACATGCCGCACGGCGAGGTCGACATCACCGGTCGCCTGCTGACCGTCGACGGGTTCGCGCTGGCTCCCGAGGAGAGCACGGCGGGAGCACCCCTCAGCGCGACCCCGACTCTCACAGCCAGTCTTTCCGTGACCACCTACCTGACCCCCGCTGATCAGGGGGTCACGGCGGGCGCGACGCTGAGCGGTCCGGCGCCCGCTACGCCGGCGCCGGTCACCCAGCCACCACCACGAGCACCTCCACGGCTCCGACCTCGAGCGCACCAGCTCCGACGCCATGAAGAACGTGCGAACGCCGCAAATTCTCACCGACCTCTACCGCGACCTGCGCGACCGCCGGCTGCTGGTGCCTGCGCTGGCGCTCGCGATCGCCCTGATCGCAGTGCCGATGGCCCTGTCGACCTCCGCGACCCCGTCGCCGACGACGCCGGTCACCGACCCGGCGACGAGCGAGCCCGACAGGGAGACCGCCGCCCAGCCCGCGGTGCTGACCCGGCAACTAGGGGTCACCGCCTACCGCAGGCGTCTGGAGCGGTTCAACGACAAGAACCCCTTCCACCAGCAGTTCACGCTGCCCGAGGTGACCTCGAAAGTCCAGCAGTCGTCGCTCAGCGAGCCGTCCAGCTCCGTGAGCGCGGTCTCTACATCCGGAGGCGGATCGGCCTCGACGTCCTCGACGGGCCAAACCACGTCCACGTCGAGCACCTCGCCCGGCGCCAGCACCCCGGCGTCCCCGCCCTCTGAGCCTTCGGACGACGCCCAGAAGCCGATCAGGGAGGTGATCCTGCGCCGGATCGACGTCAAGGTGGGGCCGCAGGGAGAGCTGGTGGAGAAGACCGGCGTGGAGCAACTCAAGATGCTGCCGAGCTCGAACACTCCCGTGGTCATATTCCTGGGAACAAGCGAGAGCGGAGGGCGCGCCTTCTTCCTGGTCTCGAGCGACGTCACCGCGGTCAGCGGTGATGGAGCCTGCTTGGCCACGACGCCCACCTGTCAGTTCCTCACCCTGAAGGAGGGCGAGGTAGCGAGCTTCGAGTACGCACCCGACACGCTCACCTACAAGCTCCGGCTGCTGGCGATCAGGGACGTGGTAGTCAAGAAGACCCGCGGCTAGCTCGGGACCCAACCACGCCGTTTGCGAAAGGCGGGCGATCCGGGCGCAGCGTCGCGAAAGGGCGCTCGCGGGTTAGCCTAGGCGGGCCATGTCGTTCCGCTTCACAACCGCCGGCGAGTCTCACGGCCCTGGCCTGGTCGCGATCGTCGAGGGCCTTCCCGCGGGCCTCGAGCTCGATCGCGAGCGCCTCGACCGCGAGATGGCTCGCCGCCAGCTGGGCCACGGGCGCGGCGGCCGGATGAAGATCGAGAGCGACTCGGTCGAGATCCGCTCCGGCGTGCGGCACGGCCGAACGCTCGGCAGTCCGGTCGCCGTCCTGGTCGCGAATCGCGACTTCGCCAACTGGGAGGAGCGGATGAGCCCCTGGCCGGTGGACGCCGAGGTCGAGGAGGTCCATACCCCGCGTCCCGGCCACGCAGACCTCGCCGGCCTGCTCAAGTTCGGCCACTCCGACGTTCGCAACGTCCTGGAGCGCGCCAGCGCCCGCGAGACGGCGGCGCGAGTGGCCGCCGGGGCGCTCGCCAAGGAGCTCTTGGCGGCCTTTGGCGTCATCGTGCACAGCCACGTGGTGCAGATCGGGTCGGTGCGCGCCCCTCGGCGCGACGACCTCGGCGCCGAGGACTTCGGCGACGTGGACTCCTCGCCGGTTCGCTGCCTCGACCCGGATGCGAGCGAGGCGATGGTGGCCGAGATCGATCGCCTGCGGAAGGCGAACGAGAGCCTCGGCGGCATCTTCGAGGTGAGGGCCTTCGGCCTGGTGCCCGGGCTGGGCTCCCACACCGGCTGGGAGGAGCGTCTGGACGCACGCCTGGCCCAGGCGCTGGTCTCGATCCAGGCCGTCAAGGGAGTCTCGGTGGGGGAGGCCTGGGAGGTTGCGGGCAAGCCCGGCTCCGAGTCGCACGACGAGATCTTCTGGTCCGAGGAGCAGGGTTGGCACCGGGAGACCAATCGCGCCGGTGGCGTCGAGGGTGGGATGTCGAATGGGGAGCCGCTATTCGTGCGCGCGGCGCTGAAGCCGATCTCGACCCTGACCAAGCCGCTGCGCTCCGTTGACACCGAGACCAAGGAGCCCGCCGAGGCGCTTCGCGAGCGAACCGACTCGACCGTGGTCCCGGCCGCCGCCGTGGTGGGCGAGGCGATGACCGCCCTGGTGCTGGCCCGCTGCTACCGCGAGAAGTTCGGGGGCGATCACGTCGACGACGCGCTGGGCGCGCTGGCGGCCTACAGGGAGCGGATCGGGTGGCGACGCGTAGAGGGGCAGGCCGCGGGCCCTAGCGCTCCGGTGGCCCGGCGGCCGGCGATCGTCTTCATAGGCTTCATGGGCGCCGGCAAGACGGCCGCCGCCAATGCCGCGCGCGCCGCCGGCTTGGAGGCGATCGAGGCCGACGAGCTGCTCGAGGGTGAGCTCGGGATGCCGATCGCCCAGTTCTTCGGCCGTCGCGGTGAGGAGGAGTTCCGGAGCCTCGAGTCCGCCCAGGTGAGCCGGCTGCTCGAGGACGCCGATGGCGGCGTGATCGCGCTGGGCGGCGGGGCGGTGTGCTCGGAGCGGGTCCGCGGAGAGCTCCGTCGCCACATCGTCGTCTGGCTCCAGGTATCGGCCGAGGAGGCATGGCGGCGGGTGGAGGGCAGCGATCGGCCTCTGGCGCAGGACCGCGGCCGCTTCGAGGCCCTGCACGCCGAGCGCCAGCCGGTCTACGCGGAGCTCGCCGATGCGATCCTCCCCCCCGGGGACGAGCAGATGGTGGCGCGGGCACTGCCCTCGCTGGTCGGGCTTCGCGAGCTCCCGCACGGAACGCGGATGGCATGGGCGTCGAGCGAGTCGGGTGAGTATCCGGCCTACGTCGGCGAGGGTCTGCTGGCGGCGGGCTACTGGCCACTCGAGGGCCGGCGGTTTTGCGTCACCGACTCCACGGTCGCCGGGCTCTACGCCGATGCGGTGCAGCCGCTGGCGAGCCTGGTGGAGGTCGAGCCGGGTGAGCGCGCCAAGACGCTCGCCGAGGCCGAGCGCGTCATGCGCGAGCTGGCCCAGCTCGGGATGTCGCGCGCCGACCACCTGGTGGCGCTGGGCGGCGGCGTGGTCGGCGACCTGGCCGGCTTCTGTGCGGCGACCTACCAGCGCGGGGTCGAGGTCGTGCAGGCGCCCACCACCTTGGTCGCCCAGGTGGACTCCGCATACGGGGGAAAGACCGGCGTCGACTTGCCCGAGGCCAAGAACTACGTGGGCGCCTACCACCTGCCCAGCGCGGTGATCGCCGACACGGGCACGCTCGCCACCCTGCCGGCCCAGGAGATGGCGGCGGGCTTCGTCGAGGTGGTGAAGACGGCGCTGATCGCCGGTGGTCGGCCGTGGGAGCGGGTGCGGGCCCTCGGGGAGCTGGATCCGGCAGAGCTCGGCGAGGTGATCTTTGCCTGCGTGCGCACCAAGCTCGAGATCGTCGCCGCCGACGAGCGCGACAGCGGCCGCCGGGCGGTGCTCAACTTGGGTCACACGGTCGGTCACGCGATCGAGGCGGCGAGCGGCTATGAGCGCTACCGCCACGGTGAGGCGGTGGGGCTCGGTTTGCTGGCCACGCTCCGGCTCTCGGGCGCGGACGCGCTCCGCGACGAGGTCCGCGACCTGCTCGACCGCCACGGCCTGCCGACCCGGCTCGACCCCACGATCGACGTCGGCTCCGTCCTGGCGGCGATCGAGCGCGACAAGAAGCGCACCGCCGAAGGGGTCGGCTTCGTGCTCCTCGAGCGAGCCGGCGAACCGGCGATCGGCCAGCGCGTCGACCCCGATGGCGTCCGCGCAGCCGTGGAAGAGCTGAGATGAAGAACCGGGTCGAGGTCATGCACGGGGTCAACCTCGACCTCCTCGGGCGCCGCGCCCCCGAGCACTACGGGACGATCACGCTCCAGGAGCTGGAGGTGAAGATCAAGCGCTTCGCCCACGGCCTCGAGCTCGAGGTGAGGTTCTTCCAGACCAACCACGAGGGCGAGTTCGTCGAGCACCTCCATCGCCTGCCCGAGGTCGCCGATGGGGCGTTGCTCAATCCCGGGGCCTGGACCCACTACAGCTACGCGATCCGCGACGCGCTCGAGGTCGCGGCGTTGCCGGCCGTCGAGGTCCACCTCTCCGACATCCGCTCGCGCGAGGAGTGGCGCCGTCACTCCGTGCTCGAGGGCGTCGCCGTCGGGGCCGTGTCGGGAAAGGGGCCCGACGGCTACCTCGAGGCGCTCGAGATGCTGAAGCAGGCGCTCGGGTGAGTGGCTCGAGCCGCGCCGATCGACTGGCGGCCCTCCTCGCGGAGCCGGGGCTGGACCAGCTCTTGGTCGGCGACCTCGTCCGCCCCGGAGACTCCGCTCCCGATGCGATCTCGAACCTGCGCTGGCTGACCGGGTTCAGCGGCACCAGCGGCCTGGCGATCGTGGGCGCCGAGGATCGCGTCTTCCTGACCGACTTCCGCTACGTCGAGCGCGCCCAGCACGAGGTGGCGGCGGAGTTCGAGCGGGCAACCGCCGAGCGCGAGTTGCTCGCCGGCGCCGTCGAGCGACTGCGCGGCCGGGTCGGCTACGACGATGCCCAGACCAGCGTCAGAAACCTTCGCGAGCTCGAGCAGCTGATCCCCGAAGGGGTGGAGCTGGTGGCGGCCGGGGGCCTCGTCGAGCGTCTTCGCCGCAGCAAGGACGCAGGCGAGCTGCGGACGATCGCCGAGGCCGCCCGGCTCGCCGATCAGGTCTACGGGTGGGTCTTCGATCGGGGCGTTGTGGGGAGGACGGAGCGCGAGATCATGCTCGACGCCCATCAGCGGATGCGTGAGCTCGGCGCCGACGCACCCTCGTTTCCGGCGATCGTCGCCGCCGGCGAGAACAGCGCCCTGCCGCACCACAGCTCCTCCGAGCGGGAGGTGGGCGCCGGCGAGCTGCTGCTGATCGACATGGGCGCGGCCGTGGACGGCTACTGCTCCGACTGCACGCGCACGGTCGCTGCGGGCGAGATCGACGACCAGGCGGGCGAGGTCTACGAGCTGGTGCGCTCGGCCCAGGCGATGGCGCTGGAGACGATCCGGGCAGGCGTGGATGCACGCGACGCCGACTCCGCCGCCCGAGACCCAATCGCTCGGGCGGGCCACGGTGAGCACTTCGGCCATGGGCTCGGGCATGGGGTGGGGCTCGAGGTCCACGAGGCGCCGCGCCTCTCGCAAAGGTCGGATCAGACGCTCGAGGTCGGCGACGTGGTCACGGTCGAGCCGGGGATCTACCTCCCGGGCCGCTTTGGCGTGCGGATCGAGGACCTGGTGACCGTCACCGAAGACGGCTGCCGGAAGCTCAGCAACTTCCCAAAGGATCTGCGGGTCGTCGGCTAGCGGTTGAGGTCGAGTCCCGGCTCGAGCGCCGACGCGAAGGCGGCGACCAGCTCGACCGCAGCCTCGACGTCGGCCAGGTCGACCATCTCCACGGGAGAGTGCATGTAGCGCAGGGGGATGGAGATCAGCCCGGCCGGGATCCCGGCACGCGAGATCTGGATCGCGTCCGCGTCGGTCCATGTGGCGCGCCCCGATGCCTCGATGCTGTGCGGGGCGTCGAGCCGCTCGGCGGTCTCGGAGAGAAGCTCGAAGATCTGTGGCGAGAGCGTCGAGCCGCGGCCGATCACCGGCCCGGAGCCAAGCGGGTGGCGGCCGAGCTCCTTCTCCTCGACCCCCGGCGCGTCGGTGGCGTGGGTGACGTCGACGGCGAGGGCCAGGTCGGGAGACAGCGAGAACGCCGTCGTGGCAGCGCCCTTGGAGCCGATCTCCTCCTGGACCGCCGCCACGGCAGCCATCTGGCCCGCCAAGCCGCCGCGCTCGTGGACTCGGCGCAGCGCCTCGAGCGCGACGTAGGCGCCGAGGCGGTTGTCGAGCGACCGGGAGATCAGCCGCCCGCCGGCGAGCCGCACCGGGTCGGCGGCGATCACGACCGGGTCCCCGACCCGCACCTGCGTTCAGCGCCTCTTCCTCGTCGGCGGCGCCGATGTCGATGTGCATGTCGCGAAGCTCGACCACCTTCTTCCGCTGCTCCTCCTTCAGCAGGTGGATGGGCTTTCGTCCCACGACGCCGGGGACCGCGCCGCCCTTGGCCTGCACCTGGACCCGCTGGCCGATCAGGATCTGGGCGTCCCAGCCACCGATCGGCGCGAAGTACAGAAAGCCCTTCTCGTCGACGTGAGTGATCACGAGGCCGATTTCGTCGATGTGCCCGACCACGGCCAGCAGCGGAGCCGCTCCCTCGGCGCCGATCCGAGCGACCGAGGAGCCGAGGGCGTCCGTGCTCAGCGAGGCGAACGAGGCCGCCTCCCGCCAGACGTCGCTTGCCGGGCCCTCGTAGCCGGAGGGAGCCGGCGCCCGCAGCAGGTCCTCAAGCAGTTGGGGCGTTTCGGCCACGGGCGGCAGTATGGACGAGATCAGGCAGCCTCTCGCCAGGCGGCGAGGGAACCGTCGGAGGCGAGGCGCTTGAGCGCCTTCTCCTCCAGCTGTCGGACGCGCTGCTGCGTGACGCCGAGCTCTCGCCCGACCTCACGCAGGGTCGCAACCGGCTCATCACCGGTGCCGAAACGCAGCTCGATCACGCGCCTCTCCGTCTCCGGCAGCTTCGACAGCGCCGCCTCGACGGTTCGCTCGCGCTGGCGATCGGCGATCTCGTCCTCGACCGGCGGCGCCTCGTCGGCGCGCAGCTCGCCGAGGGTCGCCTCGCCGTCCTCGCTGACCGGCGCGTCGAGGCTGGTCGTGACCCGGGTCAGGTCGCGAACTGCCTTGACCTCGTCGAGAGGCAGCTTGGCCTCGGCCGCGATCTCCTCGTCGCTGGGCTCGCGGTCGAGCTTGCCGGTGAGCTCGGCGGCGATCCGATTCACGTTTCGCTGCCTTTGGGCGACGTGGGCGGGCACGCGAACGGCGCGGCCCGAGTTGTCCAGGCCGCGCTGGATCGCCTGCCGAATCCAGAGCGTGGCATAGGTCGAGAACTTGTAGCCGCGGCGCCAGTCGAACTTCTCGGCCGCCCGGATCAAGCCCAGCATCGCCTCCTGGACCAGGTCCTGCATCGACAGTCCCAGGCCCTGGTAGCGGCGGGCGATCGAGAGCACCAGCCGCACGTTGGAGTTGATCAGCCGCTCCTTGGCCTCCAGGTCCCCGCGCTCGATCCGCTGGGCCAGCTCGATCTCCTCCTCCGCGGTCAGCAGGGGATAGCGGGCAGCCTGGTTCAGGAACAGCTGGAAGCTGTCGGTTGTCTCGGTGCTCTCGGCGCGATGAGTCCTTGCGCGTCGCTCGACACGATTCGGTGTCGATCTGGCCGCGTGTGAACCGCGGCTGCGACGCGTGCGGGCTCCATCACGCGCGGCGGGTGGAATCCGCGTCATGAAGCCTTCCTCTCGGTCAGTTGATTGCTGAGTCAATTATAGCAACTAGTTGACGGCGCAAGGATTGCTACTGCATGCAGGGCTGCTGGGCGGCCAGGGGAGCGTGCAAGGGCCGCTACTGGGCAGGGGTCTGCTCGGCGGCCAGCTGTTGATCGTGGCGTACGCGGGCGCGTCCCTCCCCGTAGCTGATCGTCTCGTAGACGATCATCGCGCTCAGCAGCACGGTGACGATGGCCAGGGTCGCGAGCGCGGGCAGCTCGGTTGCCACTGGGACCAGCGCGAACAGGACCAGGGCCAGCAGGAGGCGCTGCCGGTTGATCGTGTGCACGTGGCGATAGCGAAAGCCGACCAGCCCGAGGAGGTACACGGCGAGGCCGCCGAGGAGCGCGAAGGTCGGCACGGTTGCGAGCGGGTCGTCGACGTGCGCCAGCGTCTTCTTCAGGCCCAGCGCCACCAGCACGATCCCGGCGACCATCGGGAAATGCAGGTAGGAGTATGAGTCGCGGGCCAGCTCGTTTCGCTCGCGCCCCTCGGCCGCGCGGCTCAGGCGCCGCGCGGAAACCAGGGCCACCACGTCGAAGTAGATCCACCACAACGCCGCCGCCAGCGAGATGCCCAGGACCGCGGCCGCGGCGATGCCCACGGTGAGGCTGGCCGCCGCGCCTGCGCCGATCGCGACGATCGATTCGCCAAGGGCGATGATGATGATCAGCCCGTGTCGCTCGGCGAAGTGGCCGGGGACGAGCCTCCAGCCCTCGGCCCCGAACAGGTACGGCCCGCCCATGTCGAGCAGGAGGGCGAGCGCCCAGAGGCCAGCTTGCCCGAGGCCATCGAGAAGCGACGCGCAGGCGAGCAACCCCACGCCGATCGCCGTGCTGACCGCGAGGGCGGTAACGGACTGGCGGAGTGCGGGGTCGCCGCGGCTGGCCAGCGCAAACAACGCAATGTGCGCCGCACGCACCACGCCATAGGCCAGCGCGAACTCCAGCGCCAGCTCGTCGAAGGCCTCGGGGACGCAGATCCCGACGATCAAGAACGCGGCCATAGCGGCGAAGATCACGATCCGCACCGCGCCCTCCTCGGGATCGACCACGCTGGTCAGCCACGCGTAGCCCGTCCACGACCACCAGAGCACCGCGAGCACCAGCACACCCTGGCCCAGCCCCGACCAAGTCGGGTGATGGGACATGAGCGCCGTGCACTGCGTGAGCGCCAGCACGAAGACGAGGTCGAAGAAGAGCTCGAGTGGCATCACTCGCTCCCCCTCGCGCAGCGCGGCGCTGAGCCGGGGAGCGCGCGTGCCCGTCTCGGTGGCCATGACGCCAATCATCCTAGGTGTCCGCACGTGGCCGATCGGCGGCCGATCTCCAGTCGTTACGCTCAACCGGCGTGATCAGCACCAACCAGTTCAAGAACGGGACGCACATCGAGGTCGATGGGATCATCTACCGGATCCTCGAGTTCCAGCATGTGAAGCCGGGCAAGGGCGGCGCCTTCGTGCGCACGCGGCTGCGGAGGCTCGACGACGGCAGCGTCCAGGACAAGACCTTCCGGGCGGGGGAGAAGTTCCGGCCGGTGCGGACCGAGGCGCGGAGGATGCAGTACCTCTACGACTCCGGTGAGACCGCCGTGTTCATGGACAACTCCGACTACTCACAGCTGGAGATCCCCAGGCAGCTCGCCGGCGAGGCGATGCGCTGGGTGCTTCCCAACTCCGAGGTGGAGGTGCTGTTCGTCGACGAACGCCCTGCGGGCGTGCAGGTGCCGAGCGCCGTCGAGATGGCCGTCACCGACACCCAACCGGGCGTCAAGGGCGACACGGCCTCGGGTGGAGGCACCAAGCCGGCCACCCTGGAGTCCGGCGTGCGGGTGGACGTGCCGCTGTTCGTCAACGAGGGCGACCGGGTCCGGGTCGACACCAGGAGCGGCGAGTACGTCTCGCGCGCCTGAGCGGTCGGCGGCGGGTCGAGGGAATGCGACGCTCCGACCAGCGCCGCGCAGCGGTCTTCGCCCTCTATCAGGGGGAGGTGACCGCCCGCCCGCCCGCCGAGGCGCTCGAGGACGCGAAGCCGTTCACGCGCGAGCTGGTCGAGGGAGTGGAGGAGCACCGCGCCGAACTCGATGCCGAAATCGCCCGGCTGGCTCGCGGCTGGGAGCTGGACCGGATCGCGTCGCTCGAGAAGAGCATCATGAGGGTCGCCCTGTACGAGCTTCATCACCGCGACGACGTGCCGACCGAGGTGGCGATCGACGAGGCCGTTTCCCTCGCCAGGCGCTACTGCGGCGCCGATGCGCCCGGGTTCGTGAACGGCGTGCTGGGAACCGCCGCCAAGGCCGAATCCGGCTAGCGTTTCGGGCATGAGCTCCACCGAGCAGCATGCGGAGCGGCTGCGCGAGATCGCGGCGCGCCTTCGCGACCCCGACCTTCCCGAGGAGGAAGCCGAAGGACTCGCTCGCGAGGCGGCGGAGCTGGTCAGCCAGGCGAGCTCGGAGATCGAGAGCGCCCTGCGCGAGATCGCTTCGCGAGAGGGTCCGTGAGCAGCTATCCGGACGACCTTCGCGAGCTGGTCGAGAACTACCTCACCGGGCTGCGCTTCTCGGCGATCCCCGAGACCGAGGGGCTCGACGAGGCGATGCGGTACTCGCTGCTCGCCGGCGGCAAGCGGATCAGGCCGGTGCTGGCGCTGGCGACCGCGCGCTCGCTGGGGGTCGAGCCGGAGTCGATGCTCCCGACGGCCGGCGCGATCGAGCTGATTCACACCTACTCGCTGATCCACGACGACCTCCCGGCGATGGACGACGATGACCTGCGCCGCGGCCGCCCCACCTCGCACGTCGTCTTCGGCGAGAACGTCGCCATCCTCGCCGGCGACGGGCTGTTCGCCGAGGCGCTCCGCCTGTTCACGGAAAAGCAGGGCGGAGAGCCGATCTCGGTGCTGGCGGCGCTTCGCGAGCTCCTCGGGGCGATCGGCGTCGATGGCATGGTGGGCGGGCAGTACCTCGACGTGACGACGTCAATCCCCGTCGCCTCCTCGCAGGGAGCCGAGGGCGCTCCGGAGGTGGCGGGCGCCGAGGCAGCCAGCGAGCTACGAGGCCAGCACGCGCTGAAGACGGGCCGGCTGATCGCTGCGAGCGTCGGCGTCGTGCTGGTCTTGGCGGGCCCGAATGAACCTGACACAATTCCCTACCGCCGCTTCGCGGAGGAGCTGGGTGTCCTGTTCCAGATCGTCGACGACATCCTCGACGTGACCGGAAGCGAGACGGAGCTCGGAAAGCCGCACGGCAGCGACGAGCGACATGGCAAGCTCACCTACGTCAGCCTGTTCGGACTCGAGCGTGCCCGCGAGCTCGCCGCCGAGTCGCATCGAAAGGCGCACGAGGCCCTCTCCGCGGTGCGCGATGACCCCCGGGACCTGAGCCAGATCACCGACTTCATCTACACCCGACACGGATGAACGACGAGCGACGAGCAGCCGGCGACGAGCAGTTGAAGCTGCTGGACCAAATCGGCGGCCCGGAGGACCTCAAGGGCCTGGATGACGGCGAGCTTCAGGCCGTGGCCCAGGAGATTCGCGAGCTGATCATCGATGTGATCGGCGAGATCGGAGGCCACTTCGGCGCCAATCTCGGCGCCTGCGAGCTCGCCGTAGCCCTTCACAGCCTGCTGGAGTCCCCGCGCGACAAGATCATCTGGGACGTCGGCCACCAGGCCTATCCGCACAAGGTCTTGACAGGCCGGCGCGAGCGGCTCGACACGATCCGACAGTACGGCGGCCTGGCGCCGTTCTGCTCGGTGTTCGAGTCCGAGCACGACATCATGGGCGCCGGCCACGCCTCGACCTCGATCGGCTATGCGGTCGGGCTCAAGGAGGCGATGCGCAAGGGGATCGGCACCGACGGCCAAGTGATCGCCGTGATCGGGGACGGGGCCCTGACCGGCGGCGTCGCCTACGAGGCGCTCCACAACGCCGGCGGGCTGGAGACCCCGATTGTGATCGTCCTCAATGACAACGGGATGTCGATCTCACCGAACGTCGGGGCGCTCGCCCGGTACTTCCAGCGCTTCCGGCTCAATCCGAGGCTCTACCACGCTCGCGAGGGGGTCGAGGAGCGTCTCACTCGGCTGCCGCTCGGCCTGGGGGAGACGATTGAGCGACTGGGTCCGGAGATCAAGTCGGCGATCAAGGCCTACGCCGCGCCGGGACTCCTGTTCGAGGAGCTCGACCTCGCCTACGTCGGGGTGGTCGACGGCCACGACGTAGGCGCGCTGCGCCGCGCGATCGGCGACGCCCTCGGCGCCCAGCGGCCGGTCGTCGTCCACATTCACACCGTCAAGGGCAAGGGCTTCGCCGCCGCCGAGGAGGGCGGCCTCGAGGGGATGGAGAAGTGGCACGCGGCGAAGCCAAGGTCGATTATCAACAGAGTGCCGGCCGCGTCCTCGTCCGCAACTCAGCCGAAGGCGACCGGTGATCCCGCGAAGCGAGACCCGGGCGCGGCCGGGTCGGCTAAGGGACGGCCCGCGCCGGTACAAGAGACCGATTCGCCGGAGACGATCGAGAAGCTCGAGCAGCCGGCGCCTCCGTCGCCGCCCCAGTACACGGCCGTGTTCGCCGACGCCCTGGTGGCGGAGGCGAGGCGCGATCGCAGGGTGATCGGGATCACCGCCGCGATGGCGGGGGGGACGGGCCTCGACAAGCTCAGCCAGGAGGTGCCGGAGCAGTACTACGACGTCGGGATAGCCGAGCAGGACGCCGTTTTGTTCGCGGCTGGCCTCTCCCTACAGGGGGCGAAGCCTGTGTGCGCGATCTATTCGACCTTTCTCCAGCGCGGCTTCGACCAGATCGTCCACGACGTCTGCCTCCAGCACCTCAACGTCGTCTTCGCGATGGATCGGGCCGGCCTGGTGGGCGACGATGGCCCCACCCACCACGGCGCCTTCGACGTCTCCTACTTTCGCCCGCTCCCCAACGTCGTGCTGATGGCGCCGCGCGACGAGGCAATGCTGGTCCACATGCTGCGCACGGCGCTGGTCCACGACGACGGCCCGATCGCCTTCCGCTATCCGCGCGGCGCCGCTGAGGGCGCTTCCCTGCCGGATCGGCCGCGAGAGATCCCGATCGGCACCGGCGAGCTGCTCGCCGAGGGCGAGCGGGTCGCGCTGCTCGGCTATGGCTACGGCGTCCAGGTCGCGCTGCGCGCCGCGGGCATCCTCGGTGAGCACGACCACAGGGTCACGGTCGCGGACGGCCGGTTCGCAAAGCCGCTCGACGCAGAGCTCGTCCAGCGCCTCGCGCGCGAGCACGAGCTGGTGGTGACGATCGAGGAGAACGTCCTTCCCGGCGGTTTCGGCGCCGCAGTGCTGGAGCACCTGGAGGACGCGTTCGTCTCGCCGCAGTCCCGGGCGCGCGTGATGCGAATCGGCCTGCCCGATCGCTACGTAACCCACGGCAAGCCGGCGCTTCTCCGCGAGGAGGTCGGCTTCACCGGCGAGGCGGTCGCCGAGCGGGTGCTGACCGCTCTTCGCGCTCCGCACCCGGTGTCCGGCTAGCCCAGACGCTCGGCGAGCCAGAGGGCGTCGCGGGGGGCGAAGGCCTCCCAGTCGTTGTTGAAGTAGAGGAAGACCTCGATCTCGGAGCGCCAGGAGGCGATCCGGCGTTCCCACCTCTCCAGCTCGCGCTGCGAGTAGTTGCCGCGACGGCCGCGACGGCCATAGTGGAAGCGAATGTAGGTCCAGCCCGCGGTGATCTCGTGTGTCTGGAACGGGCGCTCGGGGTGGTCGCCGATCACCAGCGCGGCGCGATGGCGGCGCAGCAGGGCATACACCTCCTCGGTGAACCAGCTCGGGTGGCGGAACTCGAAGCAGTGGCGACCCCTCGGCAACCCCTCGAGCGCCTCCCCGAGACGATCGTCGTCGCGCTGGAAGTTCTCTGGTAGCTGCCACAGCACGGGGCCAAGCTTGCGGGCTTTGGCCAGCGGCTCGAGGGGATCGAAGAATCGCTTGGCGCCGGGGCCGATCGTCTTCAGCCGCTTGACGTGGGTTAGGTATCGACTCGCCTTGACCGCGAAGACGAACCGCCGCGGCGTCTGCTCGCCCCAGGTCTTGACGGCGTTCTCGGAGGGCAGCCGGTAGAAGGTCGCGTTGACCTCGACCGTGTCGAAGAGCTCCGCGTAGCGCTCCAGCCAGCGCCGGGCCGGCAGGCCCTCCGGATAGATGACCCCGCGCCAGTCGCGGTAGTTCCAGCCCGAGCAGCCGATGTGGACCGGCTTGCTCAGGCCGGGACGCGCTCGGGGGGAACTCGCCGGCGAGCCGGCTCGCGGCGGGCACCGGTGGGGGCGGAGCTGGAGCCCTCGGTGAGCGGGCCGGCTACAGAGCAGCTGATAGACGGCGTTGTGGCCGGTCTCGAACGAGTTGCGGGCGGCGCGCAGGTAGAGGCGCCAGACGCGTAGGCGCTCCGTGCCCGCCAAGCGCTCGGCTTCGTCGAGATCCTGCTCCAAGCGGGTCGTCCAGTGGCGCAGCGTTTCCGCGTAGTCCGTGTGCAGGTTCTCGATGTTGAGCGCCTCGAAGCCTGCCCGCTCGAAGGCGAGCATCATCCGCGACAGGTTGAGCAGCTCCCCGTCGGGGAACACGTAGCGATTCGAGAACTCGCCGCCGATGTGGACGCCGCGCTTCTGAGGCGGGACGACGACGATGCCGTGGTTGAGGACTCGGCCGCCGGGCTCCAGCACGCGGGCGATCTGGCGCGCGTACTCGTCGATCTGCGCCTCGCCGACGTGCTCGACCATGCCGATGCTGGCGACCGCATCGAAACGCTCCTCCCGGAGGTCGCGGTAGTCCATCACCCTGAACTCGACCCGGTCGTCCACTCCGGCCTCGCGCGCCAGCTCCCTCGCCAGCTCCGCCTGCGGCTCCGAGAGCGTGATTCCCCAGACCGAGGCGCCGTGCTCGCGCGCGGCGTGGATCGCCAGGCTTCCCCAGCCGCAGCCGATGTCGAGCATGCGCTGGCCGGGCCCCAGCTCGAGCTTGCGGCAGATCAGCTCGAGCTTGGCGCTCTGGGCGTCCTCCAGCGTCTCGGTCCCGGGCTCGAACAGCGCGCAGCTGTAGGTCATCGTCCGATCCAGGAACAGCGCGAAGAACTCGTTCGAGACGTCGTAGTGGTGGCGGACGGCCTCCGCGTCGCGGCGCTTTGTGTGCCGGCGTCGCTTACGTGTGCGCAGCTCGGCGGCGGGGGGTGGGGGCCGGCGATGGAGTCCCGCCGCCCGCAGCGCCGCAGCACCGAACCGCAGTCGTTGCGGGAGGCTGAGCGCGGGCGCATGCCAGCGGCCGAGCAGGGCGATCACCCCGTCCAGGTCGTCGACGTCGATCTCACCGCAAACGTATGCACGGCCGAGCCCGAGCTCGCCCGGTGCGCGCAGAAGGTGGCCGATGGCCCGCGGCGAGTGGACCGTCAGGGTGGGGCCGGGGCGCGTCGACGGGACGCGGGACCCGTCCCAGAGCTCGATCGTGAAGGGACGATCTGGAAGCGCGCGCTCGATGCTGCGACGCAGTCCGTCAGTGCGTGACCCCGGCACGACGCGAGCCTAGCTCAAACGCGGAGACGCCGATCTGAGGGGCAACCCAAGATTCAGTCGCAACCTCTAGGTTGACCCCGCGCGCCCGAAGTGAGAGACTTACCTCCAATGGGTCGAGGACCTCGCCCTCACCGGGCCTACACCAAGCGATGGAGGCGACCCGCCGTAGTCCTCGCCTTGGCGATCGCCGGGGTCTCGGCCGCGACGGGCATCGCGCTGGCGGCGGCATCCTCGACCGTGTCGGTCTTCTCGTTCACGCCGAGCAACCCGCACGGCGTGCTGACCTCGGGCCGGCTCCACTTCGGCACGAACGCGACCTACACGGGCCCCACCGACACGACGACGCGGATACAGCTCAACTTCGACGACGACTTCCAGTTCAACCCGGACTCGTTCCCGAAGTGCAACCCGGCGGACATCTCGGGCAACATCACCATGCAGCAGGCGTTGCAGGAGTGCGGGCCCGCCGCCGGGGCTGCCAACAACGCCTGGTTGTGGCCCGCGGCCGCGAACTTCAGCAACGGGACGGCGCAGTTCGAGCTCGGCTCCGAGGGCCCCACCGCCTGCGTGCTGGTGTTCAACGGCTCGGGTTCTACGTCCGAGGTCCTGCTGTTCATCCGGGTGAAGGTGGACCAGCTCGCCGGCCCCATCGACTGCGGAGGCCCGGCGAGCAACACCGACGGTGACACCAGCTTTCTGGTGAGCGGCGACCTGAAGGCGAACCCGGCCATCGGCGTCGACTACACGGATCCCGATAACTGCTCGGCACCGGGTCCCCGGCGGGGATGTCAGATCGACCTCAACAACGTCTCCAACGGGCCGATGCGCCTGGTCCGTCTCAACGTCGTCCGGATCATGAGGGCTAACTGGGTCCGCGCCAGCTGCGTCGATCCACCCGCAGGCAACCGGCAGTGGAACCTGCGGGCAACGTTCACCTACGCGACTCCCGCCGGCACGCAGACGGTGAACAAATCGCAGACCTGCACCTAGCGCGCTTCTAGGCTCGTCCAGGGTTTGCGGCGGGCCCTCGAACCCCCTCTCTGGCGCGCAGTAACTCGCGCCGAGGGATGCTCAGTCGACCAGGGGCAGCAAGTCCTCCACGCCGCTCGCCTCGATCACTTGCCTGACCTGCACCGATGCCCGTACGAGGCTGAACTCGCGCCAGCCCGCGTGGGACAGCGTCGCCGCCGCAATCAGGATCCGTAGCCCGATTGAGTCGATGAAGGTCACGCCGCCCAGGTCGAGGGTGACGCCCGAGGAGCTCGCTTGTATCGCCTCCCGGAGCTCCGTCTCGAATCCCGTCACGGAGGTAGCGTCGAGCTCCCCCCAGGCTCGAACAACGACTCGCTCACCTTCCTGCTCCAGCTGCACCACGAGCCCACCCGCCTTACGCTCCCGATCCAGGATGGCCATGGGTACACCCCCTCATGGTGACTACAAGAAGCTGCGATTCGAGCTTGAGCTTCCGAACCTACCACCGTTCGCTAAGCGGCGAGCCACCTCAAGCACTTCGTGCCGGGTCGGAGGGCCGAAATCACGGTCAAACCCGCAATGGAATGCCAAAAACAAGACGCCCCGCACTTTGCGGGGCGCCTCGGGGTACACGGAGGAGAGAACCGGCGCGCATGGCTTCACAAAGCGAGTGTCGCTCTACCAAGCCGATTCAGGACCGCTCGGGACCGCTCGATGGGGAGGGGGTGGGGCGCACGATGGGCGCACGGCGAAGGGCTGCGAACACGCGAAATGCTCAGCGAGGTCGGTCACGGCTGGCCCCGGCGCGAGATACTGCGCGGGCGATGTCGCAGGAGAACGTGGAGGTGGTGCGCGGGGTCCGAATCGCGCTGCCGCCTCTCAGCGAGAGAGCCGCTCAACGCCGAACCCTCGATGAGCGCCTCTACGTTCGCTTTCCGATGCTTCTTCCACGGCTCGTATCCGCGGTGATGCGCCTGCGGACCGGCTCCCGGCCTCGGAGGACGTTCCTGTCGCGGCTGATCCGCCGGGCGTGGGCAGCCTCGAACCGAGGGGACCTCGACCTCTCCCTCTGTGGATATGACCCCGAGGTCGAGATCAGCTGGCCCGAGAGGGGCGGCGCGGCGTTCCCGGATCTTCAAGGCACCTATTGCGGTCACGACGGCTTCCGGCGCGTGTGGGCCACGATGCACGATCCTTGGGATGTCGATGTTCGGCCCGAGGAAATGATCGACGCGGGCGATCGGCTGCTCGTGGTCGGGCAGATGACTGCGGGGGGAAGAGGAAGCGGCGTTCCAGTGAGCGGTCCGCTCATCGGCCTCTACACGGTCCGCACCGGACGGATCGTCCGCGAGCGGTACTTCAACGACCTGGAGGAAGGCCTCGAAGCCGCCGGGCTTTCGGAGTAGGCGATGTCGGATGAGAACGTTGAGATCGTCGCGCGCATCTATCCGGGCAGCAGCGTGGACATTCCCAAGCTGATTTCCGACGAGGATGCGGTGACCCGTTACGAGGCTCCCTTGCTTCCCCTTATTCACCCGAGCTTCGAAGTGATTCTGGATCGCCGGTACGCAGGCTTGAGCGACACAGCGAGCGTGGTCCGGGGGATCGATGCCTTCCGTGAGATGTGGCGCGACTGGCTGTCGGCGTGGGAGAGCTGTCGACTGGACGTGGAGGATCTTCTCCCTCTCGTGGATTCCCGTGTCCTCGCCCTGGTCGATATGCATGCCCGACCGAAGGCCGGTGGCATCGAGATGTCCCTGCGCGGCGCGGCCATCTGGACGCTTATCGATGGTCAGGTGAGCAGCATCCAGATTTTTCTCGACCGCGACGAAGCCCTCGAAGCCGCCGGGCTGCGGGAGTAGGGCCCTCACTCGTGATCCTCCTCCGCGGCTTTCTGCTCGTCTGCCTCCTGGGCCAGGTCGGGCTCGTCCCGGCGGTCGGGATCGTGGTCCTGACGCGGGCGCTCCGGGCCGTCCATGGTCGCCGACACCTGGGTGTCCGGCCCGATCCCTAGGGTCTGGGGGCCGGTCGAGGAGGGCACGGCGCACCGTCTGGGCCGTCCGACGGCGGTGGCAACATTTCGTTGCGATCGCGATGGGAAACACCGCCGCCATCTTTACTCGGATACCGCCGCATGCGATGACCCTGATCGCGGCCCTCGCTCACGAGCACCATCGCTCCGTGGCCGGGGAGGCGCGCGCGATCATCCTGGACAGGTTGGCAACGGTTCCCGCTGCTACTCGTGACGAGAGCCGGGAGGACGATCCCGGCCCCGTCGAGGCCACGACGGTCAAGTCGTCGAGGCATGGCCCAGAGTAGGCGACGCCCCGGAGCGACGATCGCCGACCGCCCCGTCCGGGTGGCGCGCGGGATCAGCCGGATCGAGCAGGCCCACGCGCAGGCGGGGCTCGAGCGCGCCCGCGCCGAGTACGCGGAAGCGGATCGCCGCGGCGATTCGAAAATGATGATCTTCTGGGCGGCCTCTTGCCGTCGCCAAGGGGATCGACATCCCCGAGGACGGTGACCCGCGCCCGAAGCGGATCGCCTCCGCGGAGGAGGCGGCTAGGTTGATCGGCGCCTTGCCGCGCGAGGACCGACCGCTGTGGGCAACCGCTTTCTACGCTGGGCTGCGCCGTGGCGAGCTGCAGGCACTCCGGCTCATGGACGTGGACCTGGGGGCCAGCATCATCCGCGTGGAGCGCGGGTGGGATCAGGAGGAAGGTGTCATCGAGCCGAAGTCGCAGGCGAGCAGGCGCAGCGTCCCGCTCCTAGCGATCCTGCGCGACTACCTGGACGAGCACCTGCTCGGGGTCGAGCGGGACGGTGACGCGCTCGTGTTCGGCCGGGCGGCATCGACGCCCTTCGCCCCGATGGCGATCGGGAAGCGCGCCACGAAGGCATGGAAGGCGGCGACGCTCGAACCGATCACGCTGCACGAGTGTCGGCACACCTTCGCCTCACTGCTGATCGACTCGGGAGCCAACCCGAAGGCGATCCAGACGTTCCTTGGTCGTTCGAAGATTCAGACGACCTTCGACACTTATGGCCACCTGATGCCGGGGTCGCACGATGAGGTCCGGGAGCGGATGGACGCCTACCTCGAAGCGCCGGTCCCTGCGGCGGCATAGCCGTCCGTGGGGCGCACGGGCCTGTCTTCACGCTTACCTTTGGTAAGCGGTCCGGCCAGAAACGGCTGTAGCAAGCACAAGTCGAAACGCCCCGCACTTTGCGGGGCGCCTCGGGGTACAGGGAGGAGAGATATATGTGTTGTGTATTTGGGAGGTAGGCCGGCCGCTTAGGCGCCTGCTGGGACGCTGAACCGCGTTGAGGCGGTCAGCGCCACCATGGCGACGCCAATGCCGACCAAAAAGACTCCTGGTGCCCACTCACCGGTGGCGATCCCGATCGCCAGTCCGGAGATCCCGGCGACCGCCGCCAGCACGTAATCGAATCCCGGGTGGGCCGAGAGCGGGATCGTGCGCCCCGGTCCCGCCGTCTGCACGGCGAGGCCCAGGAGGAGCGCCCCGATCACGAAGGCGACCACGGTAGCGGCCGGGCCGAACCCGAGCAGCAGGGGGGCGGCCATGATCGCGGGTGCTGCGACCATCTCGATCGCGGCGTGGGCGGAGAGGGGGATTGCTCGTGAGGCTCCCATGACGAATTCCAAGATACGAACATATGTGCGCTTTGTGTGTGATCCCGGTCACACATGCTCAATCCCTGTATAAGCGGCGCGGCGGCCTAGATGGGCCGCGAGCTACAGGAAACGGTCCAGCGGGAACGCAACCTTGTAGCGGAGGTAGTTCCGGATGCCTCGCAGGGTTGGAATGACTGGCTGATCCCCGAGCGGCGTTCGCTCGCCGAACGCTACGCCGCGAGCGAAGTATGGATCGAGGTCGGGTTCGTCGGCTCCTTCGGGGGTCACCCAGTAGGTGAGTTCCTTGCCGTCATAAACCGGCCCCCCGATGCCAATGGCAGCGTCGCTGGTTTCCGGAATGTAGGCCCGCGCGATATCCATGGATGGCTGGCTCGCCGTGATCTCAAGGTCTATTCGGTGCTTATCGACTCGGCTGAGGGCATGGATCGCCCAAAGGGGATCGCGCCGAAAGTCGTCCCCACGCTGGTACGGCTGCAATTCCTCGATACGACTGAGCGCTCCAGCGGGAATGTGCCGGTATGTGCCGACAGCGGAGCGGAAGGCGTGCTCTCCGTCCATCGGCTTTCCCTCGTTGCTTTCGTTCCCGAAGATCGGAAATGCGGAAGCGTTCGCATCCTTTGCGGGGAGAGAGGCCCCGTTATGTGTATCGGCACAGCCCTTCTCGTTGAGGGCGAAGGCCAGGTGGTCGAGAGCGCTTCTCAGTCCGTGAACGGCATCGCTGACCAGTTCGCTCCAGTTATCCGGTATCGAGCTGATCCGGGCGACGTAGGCGGTCCTCCGGGCCTTGGCGTCGTGCTCTTTGACAATGCGATACGCGTCACCGCTAAGCCACCGGCACATGGAGTGGTCAAGAGCCTGAATGTGGTCGAGCGCCCGATTGAATCGTCGCCAATGGCTTGGCAGGGAAGGCACTCGCTAACCTCGCTTTCACATGGCCGACGACAAACCGCAGCCTAAGCAGAAGACCGCCAAGGGCTACGAACTCCTCGTACCCACGCGCGCCGAGTTCTTTAGCTTCGTCGAGAAGGTTGTTGGGAGAGCAGGTCGTAAACGCCCTGCCTCGAAAGACCGGCCTCCCGAGCGATCTGACTGATCGAGACCCCGGCCGCTTGTGCCTCGCGGCAATAGCGCCGTAGCTCGTCGGTCGCCTTGCGCCTAGTCGCATCGGCTCGCGCTCGTCGCCTTGCGGCTCGCCGGATGCTCTTTATGGCGGTGTCAGCGTCGGTCATTGTGCGGCCCTGTCCAGCAGGGCAAAGAACATCGCCTGGTTGCCGTTGCGGTGCGAGTAGCGCCAGCCATACTCGTCCAGGTAGGACTGAAGCCACTTGCGCGAGACCTTCTTGTACGCGCCGCGCATCCCGGTCTTCATGTTGCCGAACAGCCCCTCGATGGAGTTCGTGTGGATATCGCCCTCGACGTAGACGCCCGCCGAGTGGTTGATGACTCGGTGATCAAGGAACTCGCCTCTAAGCGGCTTGTAGGCCTGCCACTCGTCGGTGAAGATGATCGCGGAGGGATTGACGTTCGCCCGGACTTCTCTACTGAGCGCAGGCCCTCGCCGCGACGGGATGACGCGCAGGCGCACTCGCCCGCCCCGCTCGACCATCCCGAGAATCGTCGGCTTGGCCTCGCGGAACTTCGCAACCTCCGAGTAGGAGCCGAGCTTTCGGCGTGGCCGCCCGCCCCAGGAGGTCTCGTCAATCTCAACGTCCCCGGCCAGCTGCTCGCCAGCCTCGTCGTTCATAAGCTCGTTGCGGATCTTGTTCATCATCCGCCACGCGGTCATGTAGGCGACGCCCAACTCGCGCTCAAGCTGCTTGGCGGAGACTCCGCAGCGAGTGCTCGTCATCAGATACATGGCGTGGAACCACAGGCGGAGCGAGGTTGAGGACCCGTGGAAGATCGTCCCGGCTGTCGGATGGATGTGGTGCCCGCAGCCGTTGCAGGTCCACGACTGGCGTCCCTGCTTGGTCGCGTACTTCTTGAAGACGCGCTCCCGCTCGCACTTGGGGCACTCGGCATGCTCGCCGTCAGGCGAGTAGCGCGAGCGCCACAGATGCTCTAGGCAGGCCGCATCGTCGGGGAACTCCCGGAGGAACTCGGTAACCGAGTAGTCGGAATCCGACGAAGGTGCCCGCTTGGGATCGTGGCGGTTCGCGGGAGGCATGCTGTAAAGATACTTGACACGTCGGACGTTGTCAAGTCGCTGGACACGGATCGCGGAAGGAATGATCGTGCGGGCCGCGAAAGACCCGCACGATCAGTTGGATGTAGGCCCCTGACCGGACTAATGCGCCAGAGGCCTACTTATCGAGAGTGCTTGGCTGTTTTTGGCCATGGCTGAGGCACCACCTCCTTCCGTTTGTCGGTTGGCCCGCCCTGCCGTGTGTAAGCGCGGCAGGAGCGGGGCCGCCGTCTAGCGGCGACCGACAAGCATCCCCAGCAGGGCGGACACTCCCGACATGCGGCCTGGTTGAGATTCGTCCGCTGGTTGCAGTGCTATCTGGACGAGTACGTGTGGCACTACAACGCGGGGGGTTCCTTCGCCCTTGCAGGCCAAAGACGTTGGGAGCGGCCCCTAGAGCTTCGTCGCGCTTCGCCTACTTCGAAAGCCCGGCGGCTTCGAGGGCTTCGGCCTTCTCGTTGAAGATGTCTAGTCGCACTGCCTTTCCGCCGCGAGCGGTCCAGACGTACCAGAGGTTGGTTTTGACGGGCACACCGCTCTCGGCACCGCGAGAGCTGTGCAGGGTCCGGACCACAACCTGGTCTCCGGCGTCAATGAACTCCTCGCCGGTCTGCTCCAGGTCGTCGAAGCCCTCGGCCCAGTCCAGCATGACTTGCAGGAAGCCCTCCGGCCCGTAGTACGTTCCAGCCACAGGAATTGGCTGTGCCACGTGAGTGACCATCTCGGGGGCAAAGATTTCGAGGGCTTCGGAGAGATTGCCACTCTCGAACGCGTGATAGCCACGCCGGGCCAGCTTGACGTTCTCCTCCGACATCGCCCGCGCAGTATCTCGCGGAGAGAGGTTCTGAAGATTTCTGCTTATACAGCCATTGAGCATGTGTGATCCCGGTCACACATAGTCCTTCTCTGCACGCAGCCGACCCGCGAAGCGACGACGGTGCAACAGACAGACATCAGGCTGGTGATCAAGCCCGGCTACTGCGGAGAGCACCAGTTCGGCCCGGCCACGGGCGAGATCGTCCAACTTGGGGGGCGTCCTGCGACCAGGCGATAGCCATAGCCAGCACGCACTTCGAGGGCGGCAAGCTGCCTTCCACGGCGCTTTCCGAACGTCTTAGCCCTGGCGGAGAGCGCCCCCGGTTCCCAGCGAACCTAGCGTTCGGCGAGCGAACGCCGCTGGGATCAGCCAGTCGTTCCAACGCCTGCGAGGCATCCGGAACAACCTGCGCTACAGAGGTTGCGTTCCCGCTGGACCGCTTCCTGTAGCCGCCGGCCCACGGCCTAGGCCGCCTGCCTGTCATACGGCAGTAGTGGACGACCGGGCTTCCCCATACATGACCGGCCGTCCAAGCCGCGCTTACCCCAACCAGAGAAAAAGAAACGCGCAGTAGAAGGACGGCTGGCGTCCCGCAAAGTCCCTTAGCCAACCGTCCTGACCCCAAGCTATCACCTAAAGGCCTGCTGGCCGTGCCTTTACCTAGCTTGGGCCATGTACCGTTGGCGCCATGGAGCGGCGCAGGATCGACGCCCTGCTCACCGAGCGCGGCCTGGCCGGCTCGCGCACCAGCGCGGCGGCCTCGGTGCGCGCCGGAAGGGTGCGGATCGGCGGCGGCGGTCGTCGGGCGACGAAGCCCGGCGAGCTCGTGGCCGACGATGCTGAGCTCGCGGTCGAGGCGCCTCCTCGCTATGTCTCTCGCGGGGGCCTGAAGCTCGAGCACGCCCTCGACTCCCTCGGGATCGAGGCAAAGGGCCGCCTTTGCCTTGACGTTGGCGCCTCCACGGGCGGCTTCACCGACTGCCTGCTCCAGCGCGGCGCAGGGCGCGTGATCGCCCTGGACGTCGGGCACGGGCAGCTCGAGTGGCGCCTTCGCAACGATCCCCGGGTGCAGGTGATCGAGCGTAAGAACGCGCGCAAGCTGTCGCCCGCCGACCTCCCGTACGAGCCCAGCCTGGCGACGATCGACGTTTCCTTCATCTCGCTGGCAAAGGTGCTGCCCGCGGTGGCCGCCTGTTTGGCGGACGGCGGTGAGGTCCTGGCGCTGGTAAAGCCCCAGTTCGAGCTCGGGCGGGGTCGGGCCAGGGGCGGGGTCGTGCGCTCGGCGGACGACCGGCGCGAGGCGCTGCTGTCGGTGGCCCAGGCTGCACGGGAGCTGGGCCTCGCGGTCAGGGGGTTTGCCTCGTCCGGACTCCCCGGGCCGAAGGGAAACCGCGAGAGCTTCATCTGGTGCGGCGCCGAGGGCCCTGGCGTTGAGGACCTGGAGGCCGCGGCGCGCAAGGTCGAGCCGTGAGCGCACGCGCGGAGGCCGCCGCCGCAGTGCGCACCGCGGTCGTCCTCACCCACACCCATCCGGAACAGACCTCGGCCGCCCTGCGCGAGGCGGTCGCCGCCGCCGAGCGCGTCTCCTGTTCGCTGGCGACGACCCCCGACGAGCTCGACAAGCATGGCGAGGCCGCCGGTGGGATAGAGGTCCGCGAAGACCTCCCGGAGCACCCCGACCTCTGCCTGGTGCTCGGCGGGGACGGCACGATCCTCAGCGGGCTCCGCCGCTATGCGGGCACCGATGTGCCCGTGTTCGGAATCAACTTCGGCACCGTCGGCTTCCTGGCCGCGGCCGAGCGAGAGGAGCTCGCCGATGGGCTGTCGCGCGCCTTCGGCGGAGACTTCGACGTCATGCACCTCCCGGGGCTGAGGGCGGAGATCGACGTCGCCCGGCCGATCGCCCTCAACGACGTCTCGTTCATCCGCCGCCCTCATGGCCGGGTCGCCGAGCTCTCCTACCGGCTCGGGGGACAGGAGGTCGGCCACGTGCGCTGCGACGGCCTGGTCGCCGCCACCCCGGCGGGCTCCACGGGCTACAACCTCGCCAACCAGGGCCCGATCCTGGCCTGGGGGGTCGAGGGCTACGTGGTCAGCTTCATCGCGCCGCACACGCTGACGGCCCGGGCGCTCGTCGTGGCGCCGGACGATGTACTCCAGGTCGGCAACGCGGCGGGTCGGGAGGCCGTGGACGTGGTCCTGGATGGGGAGTACGTGGGCGAGCTTCGGAGCGGGGAGGAGATCGAGGTCGGCTTCCGCGGGGCGGTCGGGCGGCTGGCGCAGCTCCCCGGGTCCAACTTCTACCGCCGAATCCGCCACAAGTTCGGGCGCATCGCCCACTGAGCGGCGAGGCTGGCGCGACCACACCGGATGGGAGGCTAGGAGGTGGATCGGAAGTGGTGGACCCTGGTCGCCGTCTGCCTGGCGACCTTCATGTTGCTGCTCGACATCACGGTCGTCAACGTCGCGCTTCCGGACATTCAGAAGGACCTCCACGCGAGCTTCTCCAGCCTCCAGTGGGTCGTCGACGCCTACTCACTGACCCTGGCGGCCTTCCTGCTCACAGCGGGCTCGTTCGCCGACCGGATCGGGCGCCGCCGGATCTTCAGCATCGGCTTCGCCGTCTTCACCTTCGCCTCCTTTCTGTGCGGGATCTCGGGCGACCCGACGCTGCTAAACCTCGCCCGGGGGCTGCAGGGCGTCGGCGGGGCGGCGATGTTCGCGACCTCGCTGGCGCTGATCGCGCAGGAGTTCCAGGGCCGCGAGCGAGGCACCGCGATCGGCGCCTGGGGCGCGACGATCGGGGGCGCCGTCGCCGTCGGTCCGTTGGTCGGCGGCGTGCTGACCGAGGGCCTTGGCTGGGAGTGGATCTTTTTCGTCAATGTGCCGATCGGGGTCGGCGCCATCGTCCTCACCACCACGAAGCTCGCCAACCTGAAGGCTCCCGACCCTGAGCCGATCGATTGGCCCGGCCTGACGACCTTCTCGCTCGGCCTGCTGGCGCTCATCTTCGGCCTCATCCGCGGCAACCCGGAGGGATGGTCGAGTCCGCTGATCGTCGGCTCCCTGGCTTCCGCGGCGGTGCTGCTGGTCGCCTTTTTCGTCGTCGAGTACCGGCAGGATCGGGCGATGCTCGACCTCTCCCTGTTCCGAAAGCCGGCCTTCGTCGGCGTTTCGGCGGTCGCCTTCGCGCTTTCGGCCGGGATGTTCTCGATGTTCCTCTACATCACCCTCTACATCCAGGATGTGCTCGGATACTCGCCGCTCGAAACCGGGGTGCGCTTCCTGCCGCTCACCTTGCTCTCCTTCTTCGTCGCCCCGATCGCCGGCAGGCTCTCGACCCGGATACCGGTTCGCGTCTTGCTGGGCTTGGGCCTGGCGCTGGTCGGTGGCGGCCTACTGCTGATGCACGGGATCAACCTGGGCGACGACTGGACCACCCTCCTGGCGGGCTTCTTGGTGGCGGGCGCCGGGATCGGCATGGTCAACCCGGGGATCGCCTCGACCGCAATCGGGGTGGTCTCGCCGGCGAAGGCGGGCATGGCATCGGGGATCAGCAACACCTTCCGTCAGGTCGGAATCGCGACCGGAGTGGCAACGCTCGGCGCGATCTTCCAGTCGCGGATCTCCTCCGAGCTCTCGCAGCTGGCGCCCGCCGCGCCGCCCGGGTTCGCCGACGCCGTCTCGTCGGGAGGCGCCCAGGCCGCGATCCAGGCGGCGCCGCCGGGAAGCCGCACGGAGCTCGCCACCGCGGCAAATCAGGCGTTCATCAGCGGGCTCAACGAGATCCTGATCGTCGGTGCTGCGGTCGCGATCGCCGGCGCAGTGCTCGGCTTCGTGTTGGTGCGATCTCGCGATTTCGTTGACGAGCATGACGGCCCGCCCGTTGCGGAGTCGGTGGCGGGTTGAGCCCGGGACGAGGCCCCGCGGCGGAGTTTCGGGAATCCGTCCCTGCCCGCTGCTAGTAAGGACTCGGTGCTGCACGAGCTGCGGATCGAGAACCTGCTGCTGATCGAGTGCGCCGAGCTCCGCTTCGCGGGCGGGCTGAACGCGATCACCGGCGAGACCGGGGCGGGGAAGACGATCCTCGCCCACTCACTCGACCTGCTGATGGGCGGAAAGGCACGCCCTCAGATCGTCCGCCCCGGAGCCGACGAAGCCTACGTCGAGGGGGTCTTCGCGCTTCCCCAGCGGCTGCTCGCCGATCCCGAGCTGGCCGATTTGCGCGAGCGCCTTCCCGCCGACACCGGCGAGATCGTCCTCGGGCGCCGGATCGCGGCCTCGGGGCGGACGAGCGCCTTCGTGCAGGGGCGTTCCGCATCGGCGAGCGACCTGCGGGCGCTCGGCTCCCGGCTACTGGCCTTCTACGGGCAGCACGAGCACCGGAGGCTGGTGCTGGCCTCGGCGCAGCTCGACATCCTCGACGGATTCGCGGGCGCCGAGCAGCTCGAGCGCCGAGGCCGCTACCGCGAAGCCCACGCGGAGATCGTGGCGCTGTCGCGCGAGCTGGCCGCGCTGGGCGAGCGTGAGGGAGCGAGGGAGCGTGACCTCGACCTGTTTCGCTTCGAGCTGGCGGAGATCGAGGCGGCAGCCCCCGACCCGGATGAGGAGTGCGCGCTGGAAGCCGAGCGCGATCGCCTGCGCCACGCGGAGGGCCTGCACGCGGCTGCGTCGGCGGCGCTGGCAGCGATCACCGGCGCCGAGGACGATCTGGGCGGTGCGCGCGGCCTGCTGGGAGGGGCCGAGACGGACCTGGCGGCGGTGGACGGGGTGGACGCCTCGCTCGACGCGATCACCGAGCGAGTCCGCGCTGCCACGATCGAGCTCGACGACACGGCGAGCGCGCTGCGCTCCTACCTCGAGGGGATCGAGGCCGAGCCCGGTCGCCTCGAGCTGGTCGACGAGCGCCTGCACGCCGTGGACCGCCTGAAGCGCAAGCACGGGGGCTCGATCGAGGCGGTGTTCTCCCACAGGGACCGCTGCCGCGCCGAGATCGACAGGCTCGAGAACGCCGAGCAGCTGAGCGGCGAGCTGGAGCGCCGACTCGAACAGGCGAGCAGGCGGCGCGCCGCGCTTGCCGGCGAGCTCGGCGAGGCGAGGGCGCAGGCCGCCCGCAAGCTGTCCGAGCGGGTTGCGGCGGAGCTCGCCGAGCTGGCCATGGAAGGGGCGTCGGTCGAGGTGTCGCTCCATCCCCACCCCGAAGGCTTCGGACCGAACGGCTCGGAGTCGGTCGAGCTGCGGGTGGCGACCAACCCCGGCATCCCCGCATCACCGCTTCGCGACGCCGCCTCGGGCGGGGAGCTGTCGCGGATCATGCTCGCGCTCACCGGCCTCGGCCCGGGGGCCGGCGCGGGCACGCTGGTCTTCGATGAGATCGACGCCGGGATCGGCGGCCACACCGCCCGCGCGGTGGCGGAGAGATTGAGGCGGCTGGGCGTTGACCGTCAGGTGATCTGCATAACGCACCTGCCGCAGGTCGCCTCGCTGGCCGGGGCGCACTTTCGAATCGAGAAGCGAGCCCACGCCGGCCAGGCGAAGGCGAGCGTCGACCGGGTGAACGGCGACGAGCTGGTGGCCGAGATCGTCCGCATGCTCGGCGCCGAGAGAGACGACGAGGCCGCCAGCCGCCACGCCCGCGAGCTGCTGGCCGCCGCCTGAGTGCTCGGAATGCGGGCTGGGTTTCCTGGTCCCGGTAGCGGGTAGCGGGGCTCAAACCGCGAGAGGAGCGTGATGGAGACCGAGACCCCCGAGGCGCCTGAGATCGAGGAGCTGCCCGAGGACCCGGATACGGAACCGCCGGAGCCCGAGGAGCTGCCGGAAGCGGTGCCGCTGGAGGACCCCGGCGATCCGCTGCCAGGACAGCTGGGCGAGCCCGAGACCGAGGAGGTCCGGTTTTCCGGATAATCAGGGCGTCCGATGGCGACGCCCGTCCGAACTCGTGCGCGGCGCTGGCTGAGGGGCAGCGGCCCCGCCGCCCCTGGCCGCGGTGCCTCCATCCACGGCAGCGCCAGGCTGGGCCGCAAGACCAAGCAACTCGTCAAGCGCCTCGACGCCGGCGACGTGGCGATCATCGATCACGCCGACCTCGATCGAATCGCCGCCGAGGATTTGGTGGCGAGCGGAGTGCGGGCGGTCGTCAACGTCTCGCCCTTCTCAACGGGCCGCTATCCGAACGCCGGCCCGCTGCTCCTAGCGCGGGCGGGCGTGCATTTGGTCGACGCACCCGCGGCGCCGCTGTTCGAGGAGCTCAGGGACGGCGATCCGGTGGCGATCATCGGTGGCGAGGTTCGCCGCAACGGGACCGTGCTGGCGGCGGGCCGGGTGCTAGGCGCCCCCGAGCTCGCCGAGGAGCTGTCGGAGCACCGCCAGCGAATTGACGAGGCGCTCGCCGCGTTTGCCGAGAACACGATCACCCATCTCCGCGAGGAGGGGGACCTGCTGGCGGGCCGGATCGAGCTGCCCCGCACCCGCACCGTGTTCCGCGACCGTCACGTGCTGATCGTGGTCAGGGGGACCACCTATCGCAAGGACTTGCGCGCGCTTCGCGCCTACATCCGCGACGTGCGCCCGGTTCTGGTCGGAGTCGACGGGGGCGCCGACGCGATCCTCGAGGAGGGGCTGAGGCCGGACTTGGTGCTCGGCGATATGGACTCGTCAAGCGACGAGGCGCTGCGCTGCGGCGCCGAGCTGGTCGTCCACGCCTATCCGGATGGGCACGCGCCGGGTCGCGCGCGGCTCGAGCGCCTCGGCCTGGAGCACAAGACCATCCGAGCCGTGGGCACCAGCGAGGACGTCGCGATGCTGCTCGCATCGGAGAAGGGCGCCGGGCTGATCGTCAGCGTTGGCGCCCACTTCAACCTGGTCGAGTTCCTCGACAAGGCGCGCGGCGGGATGTCCTCGACCTTCTTGACGCGCCTCCGGGTCGGCGAGCTGCTGGTCGACGCGAAGGGGGTGAGCCGGCTCTACAACCCGGGCGTCAGCGGCCGTGAGATGGCGCTTCTGCTCGCCGCCCTGCTGATCCTTCTTGCGATTGTGGTGGCGAAGACTCCGGCCCTCAGCGACCTCGTGGACCTGATCTGGCTGAAGATCAAGATCATCTTCAATCTCTGAGCCCTTTCCCGCGACGGTGCACCGTGGGCTTGTATAGGGTCGCCTGGAAGTGGTCGTCCGAGGGAAGGGCTGAAAGGATCAAACGTAGGCGCCACACGAGACTCTGCGGTGGCTTCAGCATCGTCTTGGCGCTGGCCGGCGCTGGAACCCTCACGATGGGGGTCGTGCTCAGCTTCGCTGAGTCGACGGCCCAAGCGCGGATCAGGTACGTGCAGGCTCCCCCCAAGGCGTTGCCCGACGGTGGCCAGGGCTCGGCGAAGACGGACTGCCCGAACGGCACACATGTGCTGGGCGGCGGCCAATACGTGTTCTCGGGCCTATACGAGGCGAATCTCGTGACGTCGACCCCATACGATGGCCGCGACCGCGGCAGGGCGCCAGATGATGGTTGGAAGTCCTCGGTGCGCAGCTTCGATGCCGACAATACGCTGACCATGTTCGCGATCTGCGCCGGCCACAAGCCGAGTTACGTGAAGGATGCGTTTCGCGTAGGCGGGCTACAGACCTTTACCGGGCGGATGAGATGTGGAAACGGAGCTCACGTCATAGGCGGGGGCGTGCGGCTCCCTGTGTCCTACGACGACGCCGGTTGGCTGAGGTCATCGGCGCCGTTCGACGGCAACGACGTGGGCGCCAAGCCCGATGACGGCTGGAAGGCCACGGGGGGCGTCGAGGAGCGCCAGGTCGACATGGCCGTGACCGCGATCTGCGGGTCCGCTCAGCTCAAGTACGGCGTGGGCGAAGGCACGGCGTCCCCTAAGAGCTTCGGAGAGGCGTTCGCCGACTGTCCGGGTAGGAGTCGCCTCGTCGGCGGAGGGATGTCCGCGGCCAGCGGTGCCCTTGGCAACGCGATGACGATCTCGAGCCCCTTTGACGATGCCGACCCGAACGGAAGGCTGGACGATGGGTGGCAGGGCGAGTTCGACAACTACTCCTTCACTGACCCAGGCCAGATCACAGCGTTCGCCATCTGCCAGGCGTAGCGGCGCCCGCTAGTCGTCCCTTCAACCGCGAGATACTGAGCGGGCGATGTCGCAGGAGAACGTCGAGACCCTTCGCCGGCTGATCGACTCCTGGGCGCTGGGCCCAACCCGTGCCCGAGCGGGTCCCAGCGGGCTATTCCCTGCCTGACGTGCCAGTCTTCCGCACGGAATGACGATCAAGATCATCCTCGGCATCAGCTAGCTGATGGGGTATTCGGGGCGCTACCACGCCGCATCGCTGGCCGCTGTCTTCCTGGCGCTGGCGATCGGGATCCTGCTCGGTGTCGGCTTGGGCGACAACGTGGTCGAGGACACGACGAAGCAGCTTGAGAAGAGCCTCAACAGCGACCTCGCCGACGCCCGCTCCAGCGCTGAGGATCTCCAGAGCGAGCTGACCCGGGAGCGTGAATTCTCGACCCAGATCTTCCCCGCGCTGGTCGACGACCTGCTGCTCGGCGATCGGATCGCGGTCGTCGCGCTCGGCTCGCTGCCTCAGGAGATGAAGGGCGACATCGAGTTCGTGGTCGGCGGCGACAGCCCCACGGGAGCAAGGCTGAGCGAGTTCGCCGTCGTGCGAGAGCCCCCCGATCTGCGGGCGCTGGCGGCCGCGGCCCCCGCTCGAAGTCCCGCCCGCAAGGTGGGCCGCGACTCGGAGGCGCTGTCGGCCCTCGCCCGGCGCGCCGGGCTATCGCTGGTCAGCGGAGGACCTCCATTCGATCGCCTCCAGGAAGCCCTGCTGGTGGACCTCAGTGGACGGCCGGGAGGGATCGATGCCGTGATCATCGTCCGCGACCGCCCGAGTGACCTGGGCTCGTCCCAATCCGCCGCCACCGACGCCCTCGAGGAAGGGCTCGTGGACGGGATCCAGAGCGCCGGAGGTATCCCGGTCGTCGGCGTGGAGCGCTCCGATTCGGACGGCTCGCAGATCGGCTTCTACGACTCCCAGGGGCTTTCCGCGACGGTCGACAGCATCGACCTGATGTCGGGGCGCGTGGCGCTGGCCTACGCGCTGAACGGGGTCGAGGGCGACTATGGGATCAAGGCCTCGGCCGACCGTCTGCTACCGGCGCTGGGGCGCCGGCCAACCGCCCCGGTCGCCGGCCCCGGCTTCCGGTGAGGCTCGCCGGGCTGGCGCTCTCCGCCGCGGTCGCCCTCGGCTTCGCCGGTCCCTGGCTGCGCGACATGAAGCGGACCGGACTCACGAGGGAGAACTACCGGGGCCGATCGGTCGCGTTCCCGGCCGGCGCGGTCCTCCTCGCCTGCTCGCTGGTGGCCCTGGCGCCGCTCGCGCTGCTCGACGATCGCGCCGATCTCGACCTGCTCGACCCCGAGCTGCGGCGCTGGGCGGTCTACGTGCTCGGGGTGGCACTGCTCGGGCTGCTTGACGACGCCCTCGGCCGCGGCGCGGTGGTGGGGGCCCCGCGCGGCTGGCGGGGCCATGCCGACGCGGTGCTCTCGGGGCGGTTCTCGACCGGGGCGATCAAGGGCGTCGGAGCGCTGGCGCTCGCCGCCTATGCCGTCTCCGGGCGGGGGCGCGAGAGCTTCGACTACCTCGCCGACCTGGCGCTGCTGCTCCTGGCCACCAACCTCTTCAACCTCCTCGACCTGCGACCGGGGCGGGTCGAGAAGGCGTTCGCCGTGCTGCTCGCCGGCCTCTGTCTCGGTGCCTGGACGGTCGCCCCGCTCTACCTCTTGGGGATCTTCATCGGCCCCGTCCTGGTCGGCTCCGTGTTCACCTTGCGCGAGCGCGCCATGCTCGGCGATACGGGCTCCAATCTGATCGGGGCGCTGGCGGGGATCTCGCTGCTGGTTGTGCTCCCGGAAGATGCCCGGCTGGTCGCCTTGGCGGTCGTCGCCGCGCTCAACCTCTACGGCGAGTTTCGCTCGATCTCGCGCACCATCGAGAGGGTTCCGCTGCTTCGCTCTCTAGACTCGCTGGGCAGGTTGACCGAGGGACAGAAGGCAGACCCCAGAAGATGAAGCCCGGCGAGACCCGGTTCATCTTCGTCACCGGCGGCGTGGTTTCCTCGCTCGGCAAGGGGATCGCCGCGGCCTCGATCGGGCGGTTGTTGGTCAGCCGCGGCTTCCGGGTCCAGCTACAGAAGTTCGACCCCTACATCAACGTCGATCCGGGGACCATGAGCCCCTTCCAGCACGGCGAGGTTTTCGTCACCGAGGATGGTGCGGAGACCGACCTCGACCTCGGCCACTACGAGCGGTTCACGGACGAGAACACCTCGCGAGCCTCGAACGTCACCGCCGGAGCCGTCTACAACTCGGTGATCAGACGCGAGCGCCGCGGCGACTACTTGGGCGCCACCGTCCAGGTGATCCCCCACATCACCGACGAGATCAAGCAACGGATCCTGATCCTGGCCGAGTCGCAGGCGGTCGACTTCGTGATCTCGGAGATCGGCGGCACGGTGGGGGACATCGAGTCGCTGCCCTTCCTGGAGGCGATCCGCCAGCTGTACACGGACCTCGGGCCAAAGCGCTGCATGTTCGTGCACCTGACCCTGGTGCCGTACGTCGGCCATGCCGGTGAGCTGAAGACCAAGCCCACGCAGCATTCGGTCAACGAGCTGAGGCGGATCGGGATCCAGCCGCAGGCGCTCGTCTGCCGGTCGGAGCGCGGGCTGGAGCGTGAGATCCGCCGCAAGATCGCGCTCTTCGGCAGCGTGCCGGAGGAGGCGGTGATCTCGGCCCGCGACGTGGACAACATCTACAAGGTGCCACTGGTGCTGCGCGCCGAGGGGATGGACGACCTGGTGCTCGACCATTTCGACCTCGACGCGGGGCCGCCGGCGCTTGCGGAGTGGGAGGAGTTGGTACGGCGCGCCGACGCCTGCGAGCGGACGGTGCGGATCGCCCTGGTCGGCAAGTACGTGCAGCTCGCCGACGCCTACAAGTCGGTGGTCGAGGCGCTCAACCACGGCGGCTACCACCATGGGGTCGACGTCGAGGTCCAGCTCGTCAACTCGGAGGACCTCGATCAGGCCGCGCTCGCGGCCACCGACGGGATCCTGATCCCGGGCGGCTTCGGCGAGCGTGGGATCGAGGGCAAGGTTCGCGCTGCCCAAGCGGCCCGCGAGCAGAACATCCCGTTCCTCGGCATCTGCCTCGGGATGCAGATGGCGGTGGTCGAGTTCGCGCGCCACGTCACCCGCATGGACGGAGCGAACTCCGCCGAGTTCGACCCCGAGACGCCCTATCCCGTGATCGACCTGCTGCCCGAGCAGAAGGAGGTCACCGACATGGGCGGGACGATGCGGTTGGGCGCCGATCCGATCAAGCTCCACGACGGCACCCGGGCGCGGGAGATCTACGGCGAGGCGGTGATCTACCAGCGCCATCGCCACCGTTACGAGGTCAACAACATGCTGCGGCGACGGCTTGAGGACGAGGGACTGGTGGCCAGCGGCACCTCGCCCGACGAGCGCCTGGTCGAGGTGATCGAGCTCCCCGACCACCCATTCTTCGTCGCCTCCCAGTTTCACCCCGAGTTCAAGTCCCGCCCCACCCGGCCCGAGCCGCTGTTCCGCGAGTTCGTCGGCGCGGCGGCGAAGCGCGCCGCCGAGCGCGGCTCGGCGGAGCCGTCCGATCCGGCGGAGGATCCCAAGCCGGTCGAGGACGAGCTCCAGGTTCGCCGCCCCGGCTAGTGTCGGGGTAGGGTTGGGACCCCGACCGCAAGGAGTGAGCGATGGCTGAGCAGTGGCGGATCAAGGGCGACTTCATCGACTTCTGCAAGTGCGCGGTGCCCTGCCCATGCTCCTGGGGGCGCCCCCCGACCGAGGGTGACTGCCAGGGCGTGATCGCGTTTCACATTCGCGAGGGGAACTACGGCAACGTCGAGCTCGATGGCCTCAACATGGTCGCCATCTCCGAGTTCGAGGGCAACATCTGGGACCCGGACGTGCGCACCAAGGGCGATGGGCTGATCATGGACGAAAGCGCCGATGATGCCCAGCGTGAGGCGCTGCAAACGGTCTTCAGCGGGCAGGCCGGGAGCTGGCCGCAAGTGCTTGCCGAAACCGTCTTTGGCGAGCCGGTCGGCATGGAGTTCGCGCCGATCGAACTCAAGATCGCCGACGACGCGAGCTCGTGGAGCCTCAAGGTCCCCGGGATGGTTGAGGGCGAGGCGGAGGTAATCAGGGGGCCCACGACACGGCCGGGCGAGCACGTGCGAGTGACGAACATTCCAGGCGCCGAGGCCGGGCCGACCAGCGGAGAGACGACTTACGGGATCGCTAGCAGGAACGAGGCGGACGCGTTCGGGTTCAAGTTCGATTGGGCCGGGCGCTCGGCCAAGCACATGCCGTTCGAATGGTCGAGCGAGGACGAGTTCTGAGCTAGCCTCAGCGGCGCCCAGCGCTCAGGGCATCTGGCCGCCGTGCATGCCCCCGCCGCCCGAGCCCATCGACTGGTCGTCGTGCATGCTCCCGCCGCCGGAGCCCATCGACTCGTCCTCCTCCATTCCCATCGACTGCATGGCTTGCCTCGCCTGAGGCGAATCGGGGAGGGTCAGGCCGGGCACGTCGCCGGGCGTGAAGGCGACCGCGAGGCCGAGCGCCAAAAGCAGCACGGCGATGCCGCGATTGGCGAGCGCCTTCCACGGCAGGAGCTTCTCGGTCGCGATCAGGGCGGCGATCAAGGCCATCCAGCCCAGGCTCATCACCCCGAGCGCGAACAGGGCAGCCATCAGCATCCAGCAGCAGCCGACGCACCAGCCGCCGTGCTCGACGCCCATGCGCACGGCACCCAGCCGTCCAGGCTTCCAGCGCGTCATCAGGAACATGAACGGGCTGCGGCACTTGCGCAGGCACGCGTCCTTGAGCGGTGTGAGCTGGTAGATCGAAGCCGCGACGATCACCCCGCCGGCCAGGTAGGGACCCCCGCTGTCCCACGAGAAGAGGTCGCCTGAGATCGCCTCTCCGAGCTGGAAGAGCGCGTAACCCACCAGCCCAGCCACCGCCCAGATGATCAGGTAGCCGGCGACGAAGAGCGTCGTCGCCCCCACGGCGACGGGCTGACCTCGGTCGCGCCTTCCCTCCTGGATGCGAAGGTGCATCAGGACCATCGGCGCGATCGACGGGAACATCATCGCGGCCATCATCACCACCCAAACGCCGATGAAGAACCCGAGCGTCCCCGGGTCGGTGCCGGGCCCGGCATCCATGCCGCTCATCCGGTCGTCGGTGGCCGCCCACGCGACAGTGGCCAAGACGACGAGTAGCCCGATCAGGCCAAGCTGGATCGCCGCAGGTAGCGTTGGCGGGCGGCGTAGCGTCGCGGATTCCATTGCCGATAGGTTCGGGAAGGTGCGGCTAGCCGCGACCGCGAGCGGCGCCCTCCGCCATCTCGCTGGCGAACTCGTAGTCGGCGGTCTCACCGTAGATCGCGTCGAACTCGATTCCGTGCGCGCTCAGGTGACCGGGGGCCTTGCCAACCCGGAACTCCTCGGCGAAGCCGAAGGCGGCATTTTTGACCGTGGTCTGCGCGTTGCTGCCCTCGGGGCCCGGCAGCGGCTCGAATGTCCAGCTGCTGTCGCCGATCGAGCCGGACGGGCGATCGCCGTCGGAGAAGGTGACCGCGGCGCGATCCATCCCGAGCCACTCCTCGGTGAGGCCGGCGAAGTCGGCAAATGGCCCGCCCTCGTCACCATTGAAGAGGCGCTCGAGTGCTCCCGCCTGTTCGTCGGAGGCGCCTGCGTCGACGACGATCCCGAGCTTCCAACCTCCCGCGGTGAGGTTGGACGGGAAGTGGTTCACCAAGCCGACGTTGACACCGGAGAGATCGGTGTCGTCGAGGTTGCCGTCGGCGATGTGGAAGACGGCGACTCCGCGGCACTGACCATCGGGGCTGGTAGGAGGGCCGTCGGCCGGGCACGGACAGATCAGGTTGCACGAGCAACTCGCCACATAGGTCCCTGAGATGCGCCACGCCATGTGCTGCTCCTTTCCTAGGGTAATCACCACCCTATGGCGGGGTGAAGGTCACGTCAAGCGATGCTCCCAGAGCCGGGGCGAAGCGCATAGCCTTGAGGCGTGGCGGACGACCAGCGAATGCTCGATCGTTTCGTGCGGCTGTGCGAGATCCCGAGCCCGACCGGGGAGGAGCGCGCGGTCGCCGACGCGGTGCTCGGCGAGCTGCGGGATCTCGGCGTTGAGGCGGCGGAGGACTCGGCGGCCGTGGCGGCGCGAGCCGCAGCCGGCAACCTGATCGCCCGGGTCCCCGGCGAACGCGATGCATGGGTGATGTTCGGCTGTCACCTGGACACGGTCCCGCACGACGGCCCGATCGAAGCTGTCCTCGACCAGGGGGTCTACCGAAGCCGCGGCGAGACGATTCTGGGCGCCGACAACAAGGCAGCGGTCACTGTGCTGATCGAGCTCGCCGCCCGGCACGCGCATAGCCCGCCGCCGATCGGGGTCGAGATCCTGTTCACGGTCGCCGAGGAGGATGGGCTGCGGGGAGCGAAGGAGGTCGCCCCCGGATCGCTGCGCTCGCCGTTCGGCTTCGTGCTCGACCACGCGAGCCCGATCGGCGAGGTGATCACGGCAGCCCCCACTTACAAGCGGCTGGTGGCTGATTTCGAAGGCACAGAGGCCCACTCCGGCATCCGTCCCGAGGACGGGCGGAGCGCGATCGCGGCGGCGGCTGCCGCGATCGCGGCGATGAGGCTGGGACGCCTCGACCCCCAGACCACCGCGAACGTCGGCGTGATCTCCGGCGGCACGGCGTCGAATGTGGTCCCCGGCCATTGTCGGATTGACGGTGAGGCACGAAGCCTCGACGACGAGCAGGCGAGCAAGGCGATCGGCGCGATGGTGGATGCGTGCACATGGGCGGCGAGCGAGCACGAATGCGACGTCGACATCGAGTTGAGGGAGATGTTCCGGGGCTACCGGTTGCCGTCGAGCGCCACCTCCGTGCGGGTTGCCACCGCGGCGCTCGAGGGCTGCGGCCTGGAGGCGCGTGAGGTCGCGACCGGCGGCGGCAGCGACGCGAACGCTCTCAGCGCCGCCGGATTCGAGTGCGTGCTGCTCGCCAACGGGACCGAGGCGAACCACACGCCGGAGGAGAGGGTCGCGACGGAGCGGATCGTGCAGATGCTCGCGGTCTGCGAGGCGATCGTTGAGGAGGCGGCTGAGCGATGCTGAAGCTTCGCCGGGGGGTGGTGGTGACCACGGATCCTCTGATCGTCGATGTGGACGGGGAGGAACGCCCGGCGTGGGCCGACCGCTCGCTGGTCGGCGAGGCGGCCGAAGGCGACGAGGTGATCGTCAACACGGAGGCCCTCGACCTCGACCTCGGCTCGGGCGGGTTCGACGTCGTGCACGTCAACCTGACTCGAGGCCTGGGTGGCGGCCGGACCGGAGGTGAGCGGGTGATGAAGCTCAACTACACCTCGCTCCAGCACGCGGTCGACCCGGTCGAGGTGGCAGCAGAAGTGGAGGCCGGCGCCGATTCACCCTCGCCGCCCGTACTTGTCATACCGCTCCACGGACACCTCGCCCCAGCCTGCTGGGCCGCGGCCCAAGCGACCCCCGGGCTCCGGGTCGGCTACGTGCAGACCGCGGGTGGCGCGCTTCCGGGCACGATGTCGCGCGACGTCGCCGAGCTTCGGGACCGCGGGCTGCTGGCCGGACACGTCACCGCCGGACCGGCGTACGGGGGCGAGAACGAGGCGATCAGCCTGGTGGGGGCGCTCGACGCCGCTCTTCGGCGGCTGCGGTGGGAGGCGATCGTTTGCGGCCCTGGACCTGGGATCCTCGGCTCGGCGACGTCCTACGGGCATGGGGGGCTGGCGGCGCTCGACGGCGCGCACGCCGCGCTTGCCCTGGGCCTGCCGACCCTGCTCTCGCCGCGCCTCTCCGGGGCCGACCCGCGTCCCCGTCACCGCGGGCTCAGCCACCACACGGCCTCGGTGCTCGAGCTGTTGTTGGCCTCGGTGCGGATCCCGGTGCCGGAGATCGAGCTCGAGGGGTGGCCGACGGGCGACGAGGGGCTCGGCGGGGTCGATCTGCCGAGCGTTCTGGATGCGCTGCACGAGGCCTGCAACGACCGCCACGACGTGGCGGTCGAGCCGGTCGACCTCGAGGCCTACGCGGCCAGCGGGCTGCCGGCGCGGACGATGGGGCGGACGATCGCCCAGGACCCGCTGTTCTTCGCCGCCCCGCTCGCCGCCGGCGCAGGGCTGGCGGGCGCCGTTCGGGTGAGGAGCTGAGCGATGGAGCGGATCGGCTCGAAGACCGTCTGGGAGGGCACGATCGCCAGCGTTCGCATCGATGAGTTTCGCTATCCCGATGGCTCGACCTCGACGCGCGAGGTCATCGGCCATCCGGGAGCGGTGGCCATCGTCGCCCACGACGAGCGCTTCCTGTATCTGGTTCGCCAGCCGCGCGAGGCGGTGGGGGAGGACGCGCTGCTGGAGCTGCCGGCGGGCAAGCTCGACGTGCCCGGCGAGAGCCCCATCGAGTGCGCCAAGCGAGAGCTGGCCGAGGAGGTCGGCAAGGCGGCCTCGGAATGGCGCGAGCTGAAACGCTTCTACACGAGCCCCGGATTCGCCGAGGAGCAGGTGATCGTTTACTTGGCGACCGGGCTCGAGGGGGCCGACGCCGAGCCCGACGCGGAGGAGCGGCTTGAGGTCGTCAACTGGCCGCTGGAGGATCTCGACCGGGCGATCGCGGAGTGCGCCGACGCGAAGTCGCTGATCGGCCTGTTGCTGTTCAGGGAGCTGCGCACGGGCTAGCGACGAAGTCGCGGCCTTGGTTCCGCGGTTGCAGCGGCAGGGGATTCCTCGTGGCGGGGAGAACAGGCGGGCATGGCGGTCGCAGTCGGTAGCGGCGAGGAGCGCGGCAGCGCGGTCGAGGCGCGCTTCGAGGCGCTGGTGCTCGACTTCCTCGCCCACCTGGAGTTCGAGCGTGGCCTGGCGCGCAACACGCTCACGGCCTACCGAAGCGATCTGCTCCAGTACGGGACTTTCCTGGCCAAGCGCCACCGCGGCGCCACGGAGGCGGAGCGAACCGACGTCGCCGACTTCCTCGCGGATCTTGCGACCGGCAACGGCCACCCGACCTGCTCGCCGGCGACGATCAACCGCAAGGCAGCGTGCCTGCGGTCCTTCTACCGGCATCTGCGGCGCGAGGAGCTGGTCGACGATGACCCCACGGCGGCGCTGTCGCCGCCGAGCAAGAGCCGGAAGCTTCCTCGGGTGCTCTCATACGCCGAGGTGAATCAGCTGCTGGAGAGCGTCGGCGGCGGCGATGCGATCGCGCTTCGCGACCGCGCCCTGCTCGAGGTCATGTACGGGTGCGGCCTGCGGGCCTCGGAGGCCGTGGGCCTGGATGTCAACGACGTCGACCTGCGGCGCGGCTTCGTGCGCCCGCACGGCAAGGGCAACAAGGAGCGCACGGTCCCGCTGGGCCGCGAGGCGGCCGCGGCAGTGAAGCGGTACCTGCGCGCCGGTCGCCCGGAGCTGATCGGCTCGCGTCCGCAGTCGAAGCTGTTCGTCAACTTCCGCGGCGGCCCGCTGACCCGCCAGGGCCTCTACAAGATCATCCGACGTCACGCCAAGGAGGTGGGCCTGGAGGGCAGGATGAGCCCGCACACGCTGCGGCACTCGTTCGCCACCCACCTGCTGTCCGGAGGCTGCGACCTGCGCTCGGTGCAGGAGATGCTCGGCCACTCGGATGTCGCCACCACCCAGCTGTACACCCACCTGTCCGGCGAGCGGATCAAGGAGGTCTACTTCAAGGCCCATCCGCGCGCCCTGGCCAAATAAGGCCTCCTGCGTCCACCGAACTACTCGGTTTTCGCGGCCTTGTGAGAATCACGGCATGCCCGAGCTGCCCGAGGTGGAGACGATCCGGCGCCAGCTCGAGCCGGCGCTTCGCGGGCGACGGATCGAGTCGGCCGAGGTCCTCGACGAGCGCTGGACGCGGCCGGCACCTCCCGCGGAGGTCGAGCGGGCGCTGGCCGGTCGCAGGATCGACGGGGTGGAGCGCCGCGGCAAGTATTTGCTCCTGCGGCTGGAGGGCGGCCGGGCGCTGGCGATGCACCTGCGGATGACCGGCAACCTGCTGTTCGACACGGAGGAGGCTGGGCCCCAGGCTCGCCATCTGCGGGCGGTGATCCGGCTCGAGGGAGGCGGGCGATTGCTGTTCACCGACGTGCGGCGGTTCGGGCAGGCGGTGGTACTCGACGATGGGGCGCTCGAGGAGTACTTCGCAGCCCGGCTCGGGATCGAGCCGCTGTCGGAGGCGCTCACGGCCGAGGAGCTCTGCCGGCTGGCGGCCGGGCGCCGGGCGCCCCTGAAGTCGTTCCTGCTGAACCAGCTCGGGATCGCCGGGATCGGGAACATCTACGCCGACGAGGCGCTTCACCGGGCCGAGCTCCACCCGCTCTCACCGGCGGGATCGATGAAGCCCGATGACTGCGAGCGGCTGCGGGCGGGGATCGTCGAGACGCTCGAGGCGGGATTGAGGGGCGGCGGCGCCTCGGTCGACGACTACCTGGACGCGCGCGGCGAGCGGGGCACGATGCAGGACGAGTTCCTGGTCCATAGGCGCGAGGGGAAGCCCTGCCCTCGCTGCGGCGCCGAGATCCGGAGGATCGTGGTAGCGGGCCGGTCGACCTACTTCTGCGCTTCCTGCCAGCGCCGTCTTCGGCGCCCGGCGCGACGGCGGGCGGCGCGACGCCGGGCGGCCGGCAAGGAGACCGCGTGAACGAGTCGATTGGCCCACCCGAGGGCTTCGCGGTCGGCCACTGGACAAACGCCGAGGGTGCGACGGGCTGCAGCGTGGTGATCCCGCCGGCCGGGAGCCGGGGCGGCGTCGACGTCCGTGGCGGCGGCCCGGGCACGCGCGAGACCGACGTGATCGGCCCCCTCGCCGGCACCAGCGAGGTGACCGCCGTGCTGCTCACCGGGGGCAGCGCCTTCGGGCTGGCGGCGGCCGACGGGGTGATGCGCTGGCTCGAGGAGAGCGGGCGGGGCTATGAGACCCCGGCGGGGCTGGTGCCGATCGTCCCCGCGGCCGTCGTCTATGACCTCGCGGAGGGCGATCCGCGAGCGCGCCCGGGGCCGGATGCCGGCTACGCGGCCTGCGCCTCGGCCGCCGCCGGCCTTCCGGAGCGAGGCAGGGTCGGCGCCGGGACGGGGGCAGCGGTCGGAAAGATCCGGGGGCGGGAGCGCGCGAGGCCGGCAGGGATCGGCTACGCCGCGGCTCGGAGCGGCCGCGGTGAGACGGTCGCCGCGCTCGCGGTCGTCAACGCATTCGGCGACGTGATCGGCGAGGACGGGCGAGTGCTGGCGGGGCCGAGGGGAGAGGAGGGGGAGGCCCTGTCGACCGCCGAGGTGATCGCGGCGATGGAGGGGCCACCCGACTGGACGAAGCTCGAGGAGCGCAACACGACGCTTGTCTGCGTGATGACCGACGCGACTCTCGACAAGGCGGCCTGCGCACGCGTGGCGAGAATGGCGAGCGGCGGCGTCGCCCGGGCGGTGGACCCCGTCCACTCGGACGTCGACGGCGACGTCGTCTTCTGCCTCTCGTCGGGTAACGGTGCCACCGACCGCTTCGGGCCGATCTCGATCGGCACCATCGCAGCGACCGTCACTGCCGCGGCGATCCGCGACTCCATAGATCCGGACCTGTCCGGCTCCTCTCCGCGTCCGGCCTGACGGGCAAGCTTTCCGATCCATGCCCGGCACCTACAAGACCGAGGCGGTCGTCCTGCGGTCGATCCGCTACGGCGAGGCGGATCGCGTGCTGCACCTGTACAGCGCCACCCGGGGGCGGGTGGGGGCGATCGCCAAGGGGTCGCGGCGGCCGCGCTCGCGTTTCGGGGGGCGGCTGGAGCCATTCTTCCGGCTCGACCTCGTCCTCCACGAGGGACGGGGCGAGCTGGCCACCGTGACCTCGGCGTCGACCGTCGCCGCCCACCCCGGCCTGCGCTCGAGCGGGCCGGCGCTGATGGCGGCGGCGCGCGGCTGCGACGCCGTCCTGCGGCTGCTCGACTCCGCCGAGGCCAATACACCCGCCTACAACCTGCTCTGCCGTTACCTGGCGCTGCTCGACGGGGAGGAGTCGCTGCGCGGCGACGGGGCGGGCGATGGCGCCGCGGGGCTGTCGGTGGCGCTCGCCTTTCGCCTCAAGCTCGCCCTGGCCGCCGGCTTCTCCCCGGAGCTCGTCTCCTGCGCGCGCTGCGGCGAGTCGGACGGGCTGGTGGGCTTCTCGGGCGCCGCCGGGGGCGTCGTCTGCGCCGCCTGCGAGCGGGGCGCCTTCGAGCTCTCCCGGGAGGCGCACACGTTCATGGTCGAGGCGCTGGGCAGCCCGCTGGCCTCCGCCCCGAGCGCCTCGGATCGCGCCCTGCGCCAGGCCGAGCGCGCGGTCTCGGAGACGCTCGAGCACCACGCCCACGTGCGCCTGCGGGCGGCGGCGTAGCCGCGGCGCCTCCGCTCGCCGGCTACGACCTTGGCCGGTAGAGACGCTCCGTGACCCGGAGCTGAATCGCCCGCGGCGAGGGCCGGGTGGCGCGTATGAACCAGCGGATCGCGCGGCCGGGGATCACGGAGCGGCGGCCGCGGTCGTAGGCGGCGAGCGACTCTCGCACGACCTGCTCGGCCGGGATCCGGCCGGGAACGACGCCCACGCGGCCCGCCTCGTAGCCGGCGACCTGCTGCCACTCGGTCGGAACCGGCCCCGGGTTGACCGCGAGGACTCGGACGCCGGAGCCCCTCAGCTCCGCGTGCAGGGCATCGGTGAAGCTGATCGCGAACGCCTTCGTGGCCGCGTACACGGACTCGTACGGGATCGGCTGCATGCCGGCGGTGGAGGCGACGTTGATGATCCCGCCGCGCCCCCGCTCCACCATGCCCGGCAGGAAGGCGTGCGTGAGGGTCACGATCGCCTCGCAATTGAGCCGCACCTGCTCGGCATCGCGCTTGGGGTCGTGCTCCAGGAACGGGCCCGAGGTGCCGAAGCCGGCGTTGTTGACCAGCAACTCGACCTCGACTCCAAGCTCCGCGACCCGCTCCGGCAGCGATGCCGCGTCGGCGGCGAGATCGCAGGGGATGACGTGCGCGTCGGTCGGAAGCTCCGCGGCGAGGCGCTCCAGGCGCTCGGCCCGGCGCGCGACCAGCACCAGGGCGTGACCGCGGGCGGCGAGCTGGTGCGCAAACTGCTCGCCAATCCCCGAAGAGGCGCCGGTGACTAGGGCTGTTTCGCGCATCGCCTGACCCTATTCTCTCTTCGAGTGTCCAGCGCAGCAAGCAAGTCGCCAACAGTCTCAGCAGAGGTCGCTCGAGGACCGGGTGCGCGCCTGGGAAGGCGAGTACCTGTGGGAGAGGGCGACGCCGTCCTACCCGGCGATCCGCCGCGAGCCGGAGCCGGACAACGCCATCCGGACCCCGTTCCAGCGCGACCGCGACCGGGTCGTCCACTCGAAGGCGTTCCGGCGGCTGAAGCACAAGACCCAGGTGTTCATCGCCCCGGAGGGCGACCACTACCGAACTCGGCTCACGCACACGCTGGAGACGTGCGGCATTGCGCGCACGGTGGCGCGGGCCCTGGGCTTGAACGAAGACCTCACCGAGGCGATCGGCCTCGGGCACGACCTGGGCCACCCGCCGTTCGGTCACATCGGCGAGGAGGCGCTCGACGAGGCGCTGCGACGAGCGCGCCGGGCGGAGCTTCCGCCACAACCGCCAGTCGCTTCGAGTGGTGGACGTGCTGGAGCGGGATGGGCGGGGGCTGAACCTGACCGAGGCGGTTCGCGACGGGATCCTCAACCACACCGGGTCCGAGCAGCCGGCGACGCTGGAGGGGCGGCTGGTACGGCTGGTCGACCGGATCGCCTACATAAACCACGACATCGACGATGCGCTGCGGGCGGGGATCATCGTCGCGGACGACCTGCCGGCGGCGGAGATCGAGCTCCTGGGCCCGACTGGCGCGAAGCGGATAGACAGGCTCGCGACCGACATCGTCGAGGGCTCTGCGCGAGGCGGGGGACATCGTCCAGGGCGAGGAGGTCGGGGGGGCGATGCTGAGGCTGCGGAAGTTCATGTTCGAGCGGGTCTACCTGGGCGCCGAGGCGCGCAGCGAGCACGAGCGGGTGCACCGCACGGTGCGGGGCCTGTTCGACCACTACAGCGAGCATCCCGAGGACGTCCCCGAGGGCGGGGCGGCGGCCGACGAGACCCAGCGGATAACCGATTACATCGCCGGGATGACGGATCGCTTCTGCATCGCGACGTTCAAGCGCCTCGCTCTGCCCGAGGAGTCGCGGCTCTGACGGGCGGCCGGTTCACGGCGGAGACGGTCGAGCGGGTGAAGGACGCCGCCGACATCGTCGAGATCGCCTCTGCGTACACGGACCTGCGGCGGGCCGGCGAGCGCTACACGGGGCTGTGCCCGTTCCACGAGGAGCGCACGCCGTCGTTCTCGGTCGATTCCCGGGAGAAGCTCTACTACTGCTTCGGTTGCGAGGCGGGGGGCGACGTGTTCCGCTTCGTGCAGGAGAAGGAGGGTCTCGGGTTCGGTGAGGCGGTGGAGGCGCTTGCGGACCGCTACGGGGTGGAGGTCGAGCGGGAGCGCGAGGACCCGCGGGCGGAGGAGACCCGAAAGCGCCGGGCAAGGCTCGGGGAGGCGCTCGAGCGGACGGCGCAGTTCTACGCGAATTATCTGTGGGAGTCGGGTGAGGCCGGCAAGGCGCGCGAGTACCTCGCGTCGCGGGACCTCGGCGACGAGGTGCTGCGTGCATTCGGGGTGGGCTACGCGCCGAGCGCCTGGGACCAGGTGCTGACGCGTGGACAGCGGGCAGGCTTCAGCGTCGCGGAGCTGACGGCGGCTGGACTGATTCAGAAGGGGAAGGCAGGGCGGCCATTACGACCGCTTCCGGGCGCGGATCATGTTCCCGGTGCGCGACGGGCGCGGGCGCGTGCAGGGGTTCGGCGCGCGGGCGCTGCGTCCCGACTCGAAGCCGAAGTACCTGAACTCGCCGGAGGGCGAGCTGTATCGAAAGAGCCGCACCCTCTACGGAATCGAGCGGGCGCGATCGGCGATCGCCAAGGCGGGGCGGGCGGTGGTGGTGGAGGGGTACATGGACGTGCTCGCCGCCCATCAGGCGGAGATCGAGGAGGCGGTGGCCGTGATGGGGACGGCGATCACGCCGGAGCAGCTGCAGCAGCTCTCGGGACACGCGGAGGAGGCGGTGCTGGCGCTGGACGCGGACCGGGCGGGGCGAGCCGCGATGCTGCGGGCCCAGCGCGTCGCGGGGAGTCGAAAGCTGCGACTGCGGGTCGCCGCGATGCCTGCCGGCGAGGACCCCGCGGACATGCTGGAGGCGGGGGAGGCGGGACGGCTCGGAGAGCTGATCGAGGAGGCGGTGGAGCTGCCGGAGTTTCATGTGCGGCTGGCGCTGGACGAGGCCGATCTGTCGTCGCCGGCGGGCCGGGACCGGGCGCTGGACGAGGTGGTGCCGGTGCTGGCGGCGATGCGAGAGTCGATCAGTCGCAACGAGCTGACGCGCCTGGTGGGTGATCGGCTGGACGCGGATCCTGCGCTGGTCATGAGGCGAGTCGCAGGGGAGGGCCAGCGAGGCCAGGCGCCCGGGGCCGGCGTTGCGCCGAAGCCCGATCAGGGTGGGCCGGGGCCCGCGCCGGCTGCGCCCCCACGGTCGCTGAGCACGCGCGAACGCCGCGAGGAGGCGCTGCTCGCGATGTGCATCGCGTCGCCGGGGGAGGGGCGCGAGCTCCTGGAGCGGCTGACTGCGGAGCACCTGTCGTCGCCGGTGGTGGCGCGGGCGAGGGATTGGCTGGCTGAGCATCTCGACGAGCCGATGCGCGGCCTGCCGCGCGAGGACGAGGAGCTGGTTTCGATGATCACGCAGCTGGTGATGAGGGCCGAGCGCGAGCCGGGGGGGCGCGAGGCGATGGAGCTCAACCTCCTACAGCTCGAGCAAACGCTGCTCGAGGGACGAATCCAAGCGGCCAAGGAGGGGGGAGGGGACCCGCCGGTGGAGCTTCAGCGCCGCCGCGCCGAGCTCGCCGAGCGGATCGCGCATTGGGAGACGGCGGGAACGGGCTGAGGCACCCTCGCTACAGTTCGTGCGCCATGCAGCGCCGAGCTTTGCGAGGTAGCGCGGCGGCTTACACCGGTCCGGGGTAGCTCAACTGGAAGAGCATTCGGCTGTTAACCGAAGGGTTGCGGGTTCGAGTCCCGCCCCCGGAGCTTGAGGCCGGCCCTCCGGGCCGCCTTTCTGTGTGATCAGCGGGCGAGCCGCTCGACCAGCGCGACGCCCTGCTCTGCCCCGTCGTGGGCTTTCGCCCAGTCCGCGATCTGCCCTGACCGCCGTCCTGAATCGGTCGTCACCGAGGATCCGCCGCACCGCCCACCTCAGCGGCGCGGCGCCCGTCAACCGCCACGGCAGCATCAGCCCCGCGCCCGCCCAGGCCACCCGCGCCGCGTTCTCCGCCATGTCCCCGACCGCGGGGCAGCAGAGCAGCGGCGCCCCTGCTCGCCAGCGCCCGCGCCACCGTCCCGTGCCCCCCGTGGCAGACGACGAGCGCCGCCTTCGGCATCACCTGCGAGTACGACAGCCAATTCACCACCACCGCGTTCGCCGGCGCCTCCGGCAGCGCCCCGCCCGGCTGCCGCCGGTTCGCCGTCGCCACCACCCGCACCGGCTCCTCCGCCAGCGACTCCAGCGACCTCCTCAGCCAACCGCAGCTCCGGGTCCTGCGCGGTGCTCGGTGCCACCAGCACCAGCGGCTCGTCCCCCTCCGGCAGCTCGATCCTCCGGATGGGGGATCTCGAACTCCATCGGCCCGGTCACCCGAACGCCGGCCGGCCAGCGCCGCGGATATTCGAGCTGCGGAAACGTCGCCACCAGCGCCAGATCGGCGCTGATCCCTCCGTGGAGCTCGGTCAGCGGCGGCAGCCCCACTGCCGCGCGCATCTCGTTCATCTCCCGCCTGCCGCGCTTCAACCCCGCCGTCAGCACCGGGAGCCACGCCCGCCAGATCGCCTTCCCGACTGGCGTCCGCGGTGGCTGCGCGCCGAAGGCGAAGAACGGCATCCCCGGTTCGTGGACGGGATATACATGCGGGATCAGCGTCGCTCGCCGCCGCCCCGCCTTCTCCGCCGCCAGTGCCGGCGCCAGCGTGAGCACGTCACTGACCACGACGTCCGGCCGAAACTCCTCCATCAGCGGCACCAGCGCCAACGCCGCGTCGGCGGCCGAGGCGCCATCCGCCGAATCCGGCGCCGGCGGCGGGAAGGTCTTGTACTCCTCCGCCGCGGTGAACCCGAGACCCTCCGCCTCGACCGCCTCGCGCCAATGCTCCCATGTCTCGACCAACACCTCGTGCCCGCGCCGCCGCAGCGCCCGCGCCAGGGCGATCGCCGGAAAGGCGTGCCCAGCGTCTCCGAACGCCGCCACCAAGAACCGGAACCTCCGCGACTTCAATGCAACCCCCGTTGCGCGCCGCTCCGCCTCGCTTGCCCCAAGCGCCGCGCGCGCGCTATCCCTTCGTCGATGGGCCGCCGCGACCGAAACCCCACCGAACGCCTCCGCTTCGCCGTCGAGGCCCTGCCCACCCGGACTCGAGAGGCGATGCTCGAAGGGCATCGACTCGAACCCGATCATCGTCGGCGCCTACGTTGACTCGTGACGGCGGCGTCTGCCCGATGCTCGCCGCGCACCGAAACGGCGGGCGCACGAGCCTTGCCAGCTTCGCCCGCGCCTGGGACCGCTACACCGGCGCCAAGCGCCCGCGACTGGCGACCCGGCGCGAGCTTCGCACGCTCCGATCCCTGCTCGAGGCGAGCCGCTTGGGCGGCGACTCGGCGACCTCGACTCGATGGTCGAGGCGGCCGCCCGGATTCGCTCGCGAGCGGGCCGCGATCGCCAAGCGGGAGGCGTTCGCGGGCGATTCGGCCGAGCCGGCCGACTCCGCCCCGACCCGACGAGGTCCCGATCCGGGTGCGTCGACTCGGCTCGACACCGGCGAGCGTCACCGAGCGCACGAGCTCCGCGACCGCCTGCGCTGGTCCTGGATGCGGCCGACTCGGCGCTACGAGGAGTACCGCGACCTGCTCGCCGCAGCCGAGGAGCAGCTTGCCGAGCAACGCTCCGCGGCGCTCAGCCGCCCAGCTGCTCGTCGGGCCGGGTGAAGACGATCTCCGGCACCAGGCACGCCGGCGACGTCTTGAGCAGGAACCGCACCGACTCGGCGATGTCCTCGGGCCGGATCATCTCCTCCGGCCTTCACCTGCTCCTTGACGAACTCGGTCATCGGCGTGTCGACGAACCCCGGACAGAACGCCGTCACCTGAATCCCCTGGTCGGCGACCTCCTTCTGCGTCGCCTGGCTGAAGCCGACCACCCCCGCCTTGGTCGCCGAGTAGACGGACAGCCACGCCTGGCCCGTCTTGCCAGCGATCGATGCCATGTTGACGATCAGCGCCTTGCCGTGCTCGGCCCCGGCCTCGCGCAGCATCGGCAGCGCCTCCCGGGTCGCGACGACGACCGCTCGCAGGTTCACCCCAAGCTGCATGTCGAGGTATTTGGTGCTGATCTCCGCCATCGGCTCGCCGATCCCCACGCCCGCGTTGTTGACCAGGACGTCGAGTCGCCCGAACCGCTCCCGGTGGGCCTGTACGACACCCGCGACCGCGTCCTCGCCGGCCATGTTGGCGGGCACCGAATGTACGTCGATCCCGGCGTTGCGCAGCTCCTCGGCAGCCGCGTCGAGCTTCTCCGGGCGTCGCGCCGAGATCGTCACGCCGTAGCCGTCCTCACCCAGCGCGCGGGCGATCGCCAACCCGATCCCGCTCGATCCACCAGTTACCAGCGCCGCTCGCTCCGCCAAAGCCAATCTCCTCTCGTCGTCCTCGGGAGCGAGACCCTACCGCCCGGTCGCTTACCCGGGGATTAGTCCTCCTCCATAGGATTCGCGCGTGGCCGAGCGTCGGCACCGGAGCGCATCATGGGTCATCACCCGACCCCGGCCGTCCCGTCTCAGAACGATGGTCGGGCCCGGCCTGGTTGTGGTGACCGCGGTCGCCGCAGTCTCGCTGGGTGCCGCCGGCTGCGGCGGCGGGGACGGCCCCGGCGGCGACCCAGGGGCCAGTCCGGCTCCGGCGGCTTCGGACTTCCCCTCGGCGAACGGCAAGACCCTCTCTCAGATCCTTGGCGCCTCCGGCGCTCAGCGCTCGAATCTGGTGGTGAGCCCCACCGGCGCGGTGTACGACAAGGGCGAGAACCGCTTCGGCTTCGGCATCTTCACGGTCTCTCGCCAGCAGGTGGTGGACTCCCAGGTTGCGATCTACGCCGCCCCCAGCGGCGGGGGGCAGGCAATTGGCCCCTTCCCTGCTCGGGTCGAGAGCCTCGCGGTCAAGCCCCAGTTCGAGTCGCAGACGACTGACCTGGACCCCGACTCGGCAAAGGCCGTCTACGTCACCACAGTCAAGTTCGACCGTGAGGGCAACTGGGACCTGCTGGCGCTGTTTCGCGCGGGCAGCGGCTACACAGCCGCTCTCATACCCACGATCAAGGTGGGCGGCTTCGACGACATCCCCGCGGTCGGCGAGCGCCCGCCCCCGATCCACACACCGACGGTCTCCGACGTCGGCGGCGACGTGGGACAGATCGACACGCGCTCCCCGCATGACGACATGCACAAGGTGGACTTCGCCGACGTGCTCGGGAGAGAGCCAGTGGTGGTGGTGTTCGCGACGCCCGCTCTTTGCCAGAGTCGCGTCTGCGGGCCGGTGGTCGACGTCGCCGAACAGGTCGAGCACGAGGCGGGCGCCGGGGTCAACTTCATCCACATGGAGGTCTTCAACAACAACAACGCCAGCGACGGCTACCGGCCGCAGCTGCGCGCATTCGGCCTCCGGACCGAGCCCTGGGTATTCGTGATCGATCGCAAGGGCATCGTGCGCAGCCGGATCGAGGGCGCCTTCGACGCCTCGGAGCTGGAGAACGCCGTCCGTCAGGTGGCCGGCTAGCGTCCAAGCGCCCGTCCGCGCTGAGTACGGCTCGGAGGCGTCGATGCGCCCGAGGCCACAGCCAGCCGAGCCCAGTCGGTCGCGCTACGCTCGGAACGCATCCGGGCCGGTAGCTCAGTTGGTCAGAGCAGCGGACTCATAATCCGTCGGTCGGAGGTTCGAATCCTCCCCGGCCCACTAGAAACCTCCTGCTAGTAGCCATTTCGGTTTGTGCGGGGTCGCAACTTGACCCCAAACGTGACCCCATAGAGGGGCAGCTAGTGTGCCCGGAAGGCGCGGTCACCACGGGTTGTCTTGCAACTCCCCCTGGGGCCGCGCCGCTGAATTCGGAGGAGCTTCGATGACCCAGCCGACCATCCGCGGCAGCTACCCGACGCCGACCGAGCTACTGCTATCGAGTCCGGTGGTGCGGCAGCAGCTGCTGCGTATCAGTGGCGTCGGCGCTTGCGGATCCGGAACGGCTTGCGCTGGAGCCGATCTACGATCTGTAGTTATGGCCCTGAAGGTTGTAGACAAGAAGGCTTCCGAGCACCCGGCATACGGGAAGACCCAGATGACCCCGGTGCCGTCGCTGCCCAGGAGCCCCAAGAAGCCGAAGCGTCCCAAACGCTAGCGAACGCCTCATACGGCGTCGCACGACCTCCACGACATCGCCTACTCCCGCAGCCCGGCGGCTTCGAGACCCTTCGCGCTGCTACTGACCCTCTCTCAGAACGACGACGGTCTCCGGATGGACGCCGTCGTGCTTCATCGCATCCGCCGCCTCGTCGCTCTTCATGAAGTCCTGGAACGCCTCCATGTCGGGGATCTCGGCGATAAGCGCGGCCCTGTTTGATCCGCCTGGGTCCCGAAAGGTGCGCACCGTGATTCCCATGGGACCGAACACCTCCTCGCGCTTCGGCGAGCTAAGCCAGTGCTCAACATCGTCCACTTCGTGGGTGATCACGTACGTAGCCATCGAAAAGTCCTTTCGTTCGCCTCGCCGGATCCTATGACGCGTCTGCTACTCCCGCAGCCCGGCGGCTTCGAGGGCCTCGGTATGGCTTTGGTAAGCACGACCCCACACGCCGAGGCCATCGCGGAAGCGGAGAACCCAGCCGATCTCGGTATCCAGGGTGACGCCGCTCCTGAACCGGGCGCGAAGGTGGCCGAGCGCGAGAACGGTGTCGTCGAGGTCTCGAATCTGATCAATACTCGCCTCGAACTCTTCGAAGGCGGCGTCTACGTTCGCCCACCACTGCCTCAGGCCCTCGTGACCGTGGTAGGCCTCGTCGCCCTCGACCTGTGCAGTGAAGGGGTACCACTCGATCTCGGGGTCGGACATCTCCAGGAGCGGCCCGATGTCGCGCCGGTTGTAGGCCTCAATCGACCGCTTCAGGGCTTCGACGTTCTCCTGCGACATCGCCTACTCCGAAAGACCGGCGGCTTTGAGGGCTTTCCGCTGGTCGTCGTAGGCCTTCCAGTGGACGATCCGGCCTTCCTTGAAGGTGGCGAGTTGTGCGTATTCCCCCAATGCCACCTCGATCCCCGTGGAGCGACCGCGCATCCGCTGGTCCAGGAGCAGGACGACTTGGTCTCCCGCGTCGACCAGCTCATATTCGTAGTCGGTCGTTTCCCATGCGGCGAGCCACTGTCGCCACCACTGGACCACGGCCTCGATGCCTCGGTACACCCCGGCGAGGTCTGGTACGGGCGTTTGGGAAGCGTCCCATTTGATCTCCGGGTCCAAGATTTCGGGAATCCTCGCCAGCCACTGTTCCCAGTTGGATTCATTCGCTGCGAGCAGGTCGTCGAGGTAGCTGCGCCAAATCTCCACGTTCTCCTGCGACATCGCCTACTCCCGCAGCCCCAAGGTTTCGAGGGCCTCTGCGTGATCCCAGAAGAACTCCTGGTGGACGATCCTGCCCTTGCGCACCGTGAGGACATTCGTGGTCTCGATGTTCGACTCAGGGCCTTGGCCTACCCCACGCCAGATCTGCCTCACGACAACTCGGTCGCCAGCGTCGATGAAGTCACTGATCGGTTCCACGGTGTCGGCATCCCAGGTTTCGCGGGTCTGGTGCCACTGGCGCATGACCGCCTCCCGACCTACGAAAGGCCCCGGCTCCGGCCAACGCTCCGGGGGTCGCATGATGATCTCGGGGTCGCACAGCTCACGAAAGGCGTCCATGTCTCCCGCATTCCACGCCGCCAAGGCGGCTTTCGCGATCTCCACGTTCGCCTGCGACATCGGCTACTCCGAAAGCCCGGCGGCTTCGAGGGCATCCGACTCGCTGGTGAACCCCTGTCCGCGAACCACCTTGCCGTCCCGCAGCGTCCACACCAGCCAGAGGTCCCAGCTGGTCTCCACGCCGCTCTGCTTGCCACGGCCTTGGAACGTCTGGGTGGCTACGACGTGGTCATCGGACGCGACCAGGTCGCGGATCTCAATATGAGCCTCGTCGAACTCGCCCCAGAACAAGTCCAAGAACCGCCTCCATCCCTCAGGTCCGCGATACGCCCCCTCGGCACCGGGGATGCTCCCGGTGGCGACGTACTCGAACTCCGGCGCGAGGTGCGCTATCGATCCCTCGACATCGCCCTCATTGAACGCCTCGGTGGCCTGCCGCACGATCTCCACGTTCTCCTGCGACATCGCCTACTCCGAGAGTCCGGCGGCTTCGAGGGCTTCGTCTCGGCTCCAGCGGTAGTGCCACTCGATGATGCGGGCATCTTCCACCCGAACGGCGACAGCGACATCGAAGTGGGTCTCGATCCCACTTCCCGCGCCGCGTACCTGCCACCGGAACTCAGCCACGACCCAGTCTCCCTCATCCGCGACCACGTCGAGGTCGGTGACGTGGTGCTCCTCCCAGTCAGCCAGGTTGCGTTCGAGCTGCGCGATGTTGGCATCCCGTCCCAAGAAGGGCCCCGGTTCGGGCCATCCCCGAACGGCGGTGCTCCTGATCTCCGGATGCAAAAGAGCTGCAATGCCGTCGACATCGTTGGCCTCTTGGCGGCGGAAGGACTCCTGAAGGATCTCCACGTTCTCCTGCGACATCGCCCGCGCAGTATCTCGCGCCGCAGTCCATCCCATACTCGGAGGCAGCTAGCCGATGCCGACCCGACTCTGTTCCTCCGGTCGCGAAGGCTGACAAGAAGCCAGCTTCAGGGCCAGCGTCCGTCACCACTACCTGCCCGCCGGAGCTAACCGGGGACAAAGGTCCTTCCTCCTGCGGGTTGCTGTACGCCCGCCCCAAGCTCACCCGCTGCGGCGACAGACCCGAAGTGGGCGGGTTCGATGTCATGGTCTCTGGCATCTCCTGCCAGGAGGGCCGGGCGCTTCCACTCCCTCTCGGCGGTCCCCCCTTCGGGGGCTACCACAAGGTTCGGGAGGTGGTGTACCGCCCGTGGCTCGCGACCGGTCCCTCCGCGCACTCCACTCCATCCGAACCGACGGGTTGGACCTGCTGGGTGCGGTTTGACCCGAAAGACCCGAGCCTGGTCAGACGCTACGTCTGCTGGCGCGGATCAGACGTGCTCCTGTTCAAGAAGGGCTGAAGCGGAGCCGGTGCTCGGGTGGGTCTAGTCCGGTAAACGGTTAGAGGCTGCGATCAACTGTGGCACGTATTGCCTGCCCCCGCACTCGTCGCCAACGGAGACGCCAATCGCGTTCAATGCCCGAGCGGTGGCAGGCTGACCTCGCTCTTGCCTTGTTTGGATGAGGCTGTTCAACTCGCTGTCGGTGAGCTTGGCCTCAAAGCCCCGCAAGAAACACTCCTTGAACCCGGCATTGGAAAGCCCCGTCAGCTCTCGCACTGTTCGGAAGTCTTTCTTGACTCCGTCGAGAACACTCGCTCGCACTTGGCGTCGGTGGGGCGGCGGGACGCCGATGCTGATGACGCGCGCCTTTCCGACCTGGCAGTCCAAAGCTGCCTTTCCCGTGAAGGGTCGAGTGCCGTCCCAAATCCCTTCGAAGCCAAAGTCCGTTGTGCGGTGAGGAGGCTCCGAGTTGGTAAAGCGGGTGACTTTGATGGGGAGGCCACCGCGCTGGGCAACCGCCTCGGCGGCTCTCTCGCGGTCGTTTCGCACCGACAGATCGGGACCGCGAGCGTCACCTACCGTGATCCATTCGAACCGTCCAGGCTTGGCAAGGACGGAGAGGATTTCCTGCGCATCGCCGCGTCGCAGCACTGCTGCGAACTGCCGAAGGGCATGTTCGCTCCCGGCTCTACTCTCGCCACAGTCAAGACGGCTCGCTCCAGATTGGGAGGGGTTTCCCGCGACCTGGTTGTCATCCCCGCCGCAGGCGGACAGGCCAAGGCTCAGTAGCGCGACAATCCCCACTGACGCGAGTCTCAGTCCCATGATCTGCCTACGAATGTACTCCGGCCACAGGTCCCGGACGCTAGGGACGCAGCGTGCGTGAAAACCGCGCTGGGCGGGGCCGGTTCGGGTGCTCGGGTGGGTCTAGGCAACACCTGGCGGAAACCGGCGTACACTCGGCTTCGTGAAGCCGATTCGCCCGACGCTGGGGCCGTTGGCTTGGTTCGCTGCCGTTCTCGTCGCTGCGCTGCTACCAGCCTCGCCGACCGCGCAGGCTGGGGCAAACCCGACGACCGTGGAAGTGCTCCCAGACGGCAGGACTCTCTTTGTCGACGCCGGGAAGGCCAGGGGCGGCGAGGACAACCACATCGGGGTCAACTACTTTCGGGGTACCTTTCAAGAGGATCCCTACGTTTTGGTCCACGCGAACGGGCGGCCCGCCGAGATCGAGGCCGGGAACGGCTGCACGCACTCCGCCAGCCAGCCCTACGTCTATTGCGCAAACCCCGACGCCCAGCTGAAGCGAATCGTGTTCCGGGGGCATAAGGGGGACGATACGTTTGGGATCGGTGGAGGCTCTAACTCGACATTCCTGCCCCCGCCCGGCGTCAAGACTTTCCTTTTTGGCGGGCGCGGCCACGACACCTTCGAGACCGACGACGTGAGGGCTGTGATCAAGGGTGGGCCGGGTCGTGATTCAGCGCGGACCGGGGGCAAGTCCGACCGCTTCGCCGGTGGACGCGGGGCGGATCAAGCGGTCGCCGGAGAGGGCAGGGACAGGCTTCTCGGCGGTCCCCGTGACGACGACCTGCTGGGAAGCGAGGGCAAGGACCTCATCGTGGGCGGCCGGGGAAGGGATCGTCTGGCGGGTGGCCTGGGCCGCGACGAGCTTCACGCCAAGGACGAACGGCGCGACGAAAAGATCGACTGCGGACAGGGCGATGACCCGGCACCGACATTCGACCACGGGCTTGACCCGGACCCAAGGCGGTGCTGAAGGCCGACTGGTCCCAGAGCGAGTCGCCGGACGGGTTTGGTGGCGTGCCCTGGCGGGCGTCGTGAACAAAAAGCGCGCTGGGCGGGGCATCCCCGCCTGCGACCTCAAAAGAACGAGACTGACATCAACCAGCGGGAAGTTTGGAAATCTCCCAGTTGTCGCCCGGCTCTCCACCCACGAATTGGAGCTTGATCCTCCGGCCTCCCGCTAGCTCGGCGGTTGCCTCCTCCCCTGAGACGTTCACGTTCAATGTCCGCGCCCTGGCGATGCCCTTGAAGCCGCTAACGCCGCAGCCGCGTCCGGAACTGGCTCGGGAGCGCTCCAGGCTGTCCGTGAGTAGCGAGCAGCCCCATCGGTCGTTCTTCGTCTGAATGGCACTCTGAAACTGGCGGACGATGCTCCGAACGTCCCCCTCCTCGGCGAACTTTGGGTGGACCCCGTCGTCGGCACCGCAGCCCAAGACGAGGATTGAGGCCACGACGATAAAAGCGCTGAGCCTCACCTTCTCCTGCGACATCGCCCGCGCAGTATCTCGCGAAGGGGGTCAGACCAACGGCACCAAACGCTCCAAGCCGCCCCACTCGATCGCCTGGTGGACGGGTGCCGATGCATTCCGCATTCGAAGCCGGCCTCCGTTCCGAAGCGAAAGGTTCGCGATCCGGAGCACGGATCGCAGGCCGGTGGAGTCGATGAAGCCCACGCCGCTGAGGTCCAGGACGACGGTTGAGGCGTCACCGTCAATCGCCCGTCGCAACTCTGCTTCGAACCTCTCGGCGGTGGAGCGACTGAGCTCCCCGCTGGCGCGAAGCCTGAGCTCGTCGCCAGCTTGCTCCACTTGGACGGTGAGTGGTCCGTCGTTGAACGTTGTGGCGGAGTTGCCCATCACCCGTAATAACCCCGACACTCCGCCGCCGATTCGGTGCTTACCTCGGGATCGGCACTCTGGCTGGCATCTCCTATTGCACACAGCCGCTTAGGCGAAGCGCCCGGCCCACGGGACGGCTGGGCGCTCGCTGCGTCCTGGGCTCACCCTACGTCGGCCAACGTGGGGAAGCGCCCTACTCCCGCAGCCAGGCGGCTTCGAGGGCCTGCGAGCAGTCCATGAAGCAGGTACCCCTTCTCAGGGGCTAACGACGATGGCGAACCGTCGCGTTGTAGAAGTACTCGGTGCCAGTCTTGTGGTAGTCCGGCGTCGTCAGCGGCCCGTCGAGTGGGGCCGGGAACCACTCCTTGAACCGGGCGTTCGCATGCGGGACATAGAACTGCGACGGGTCCGCCTCGGTGTGGGGGGGGAGATCGAGGGCGATGAAGTCACCCTTCCGGATTCGCTGGTGGGCCCCGAACGCGTAGGTGCCTGCATCTGGTCCCACCTGTCTGAAGCCTGTGTGGCGGATGAAGCGCCACTCGCCGTCCCCGACCTTGCGAGCGACCCTGAGGCGCAAGTGATAGGTCAGGCTGTCGTTGGTCGTGCGGAAGCGCCATTTGCGGATCACGCCGCTGAACGGCGCCCGGGTCTCGTGAGGGTCACCCGGAAGCGAGACCTGAAGGAGCGAACAGGGGTCACCCCCAACCCCGCAGCCATAGCCGGTGCCAATCCCCGGCGTTCCGTTGAGGTTGCTGCCGATAGTCACGGCCGAGCCGGCCGAGGGAAACACGAACAGGCCCATGAGCGCTGTCGCGCACCCCGCGAGTGTCCATTTCGAACGAGTCCAACCCAACCTCGCCACCGTACCCCGACCCGAAGCTGGTGTCAACAGGCGGCGCAGCGGACGCAAGAGGGACGCCCGGGCGGAGGCCAAAGGAAGGTGCGCGTAGGCGGGCAAACGGTGGAGGGCTACTCCCGCCGCCCGGCGGCTTCGAGGGCTTCTTCTGTGGTGTCGAACTGGTGGACCCGTACGATTCGGCTGTCCCGCAGCTCGTAGAGGGTGGTGAGCTCGAGTTCGACCCGAGCACCACTCCCGCTCCCAACACCCCACTGCCGACTTGGAATGAGGACGCAGTCGCCAGCCTCGATGTAGTCGAGGTTCTCGACCTGATACTCGCTGAAGGGTTCCAACCACTCCCGCAGGTACCGAACCAAGCCGTCCAAACCTCGGTAGAACTCGCCGACTCCGCTGCCGAGACCGGACGCCAGAGTTCTCAGCTCGATGTCCGGGGAGTAAGCGCGTCCAAGGGCCTCGCGAAGCGCCGAGGCGCTCCAGTCGATCGCAGCGAGGTTGGTGCCCTCGAATGACTCAAAGGTCCTCCGCACAACCTCCACGTTCTCCTCCGACATCGCCTAGTCCGACACTCCGGCGGCTTCGAGGGCTTGGTCACGTTCGCCGTAGGTGTCGACCCTGATGATCTTCCCATCGCGGAGCGACATGAGAAACCAGAACGTCCCTTTGACCACCTGGTTGCTCCCGGCCAAGCGACCCTCCTGCGGGACTTCGACCAAGATCCTGCCCCCAACCTCGGTGTACTCGCTGGGTAGGAATCTCAGGTCGTCATACGGAGCCAGCCACTCCCCAGCGAACTCGAGGTATCCGTCCAGACCGTGGTAGGTCTTGGGGTTGATCAGGGGAGCGACCCGAGAGCAAACAATGTCCTGGTGAACAAGGCGAAGATGCGCCCCGAAATCTCCCTCCTCCCAGGTCTCGAACCCCCGGCGCACGATCTCCACGTTCTCCTGCGACATCGTCCGCGCAGTATCCCGCCTCACGGCGGAGCGAATCAGGAAAGTGGTCCATCGCAGGTGGGAGCGTCGCCACTCGGTGCGAGCGACGCTCCCGGCGGGCGAGGGGGATATCCCGAAACCGATCGTTCCCCTCGCGCACCCCTCCTCCCAGGGCCCTCTTTGGAGATTACCGCGGGCACTTCGCCTGCAAATCGCCGTCTACCCGAAACCACGTACCCCTTTCCAACCGCTGGAGATGACCGCCCGCGCCGCATCTCACCACCATGTCAGAGCAGCTCCGCGCCCGACGGCGAGGGTCTGCGAGTCTCAGTCCGTAGCTGGCAGCGTGGCGTGAACGTGCCCGCACTGCGGGCATCGGTATGCCGTCGGCAGGGGCGGCGGGTTGAGGTCGGGTGGCGTGGCGTGCTCCGAGATGATCGCGCCGCCGTCGACTTGCTCGCGCTCAACGGCCCGCTCGTCCACGTCGCGCTGCAACTTCGACCAGCTGCCGCAATGGGCGCATTGGTACTGGGCCCCGGTCTCGCCCGCATAGATGCGTTTTGGCTCCTCCACGACGGGGTCAGGGGTTCAGCCGGAAGATGTTCTTCGCCGTGCTGAAGTAGATCGGGCCGCCGTTGATCGGCGTTTCCAGCGAGATCACACCGTCGGGATGGTTGTAGAGCGGCGCCCGCGAGGCGATGCCGGTGCGCGGGGAGGTCAGTGTGGCGCGGCGAATCGTCCCAGTGTTGAAGTCGCCAAAGAAGAGCTGGCCGTTGCTGGAGAGCCCGCACTGGCGGCAGAATGCGGCCCCGGTCAGCGACGGCGGCGAGGAGAAGAAGAGCTTCGGCAGCACCGGGCTGGGCCCGTCCTGGTTCGTGTTTCGCGGCGCCGGGGGCGGCGAGCTGCAGGTCTGCGAGGGCCCCCAGCCGAAGTTTCTGAGCGCGAGGCGGGGAACGAGGTTCACCTCGTCGTTGCAGGACGGGCCGTTCTCCGTCTCCCAGAGGTGCCCCGTCTGCGGATCGAAGGCGAACCCGAACGAATTGCGGATGCCGTAGGCGATCACTGGGCTGCCCGCCCGCGGGTTGCTGGAGGGCACCGTGCCGTCCTCGTTCAGCCGCAGCATCTTCCCGGCCAGGAGGGCCAGGTTCTGTGCACGGAACGGCAGGCCGTTCTCCCCGATGACGAGATAGAGCTTGCCATCGGGGCCGAACATGATCCGGCCGCCGTTGTGATTCCCGCCGGCCGAGAAACTCCGCAGGACTGTGAAGCCGGTGCCGTCGCTACGTATTCGTAGGAGCTGGTTCGTTGCCTTCCCCGAAACGGTGCGGGTGACGAACGCCCACACTCGAGTGTTATTGGGGTAGCTCGGATGGAGGGCCAGGCCCAGCAGCCCCTGCTCGCCAGTGGACGCTACGTTGGGGACCTTGAAGAACGGCGTGCTCGTCCCCGTGGCGAGGTTGAGCCGACGGATGCTGCCCGTGAAGCGTTCGCCGTAGAAGATGTGCGTGCCGCCGGGCGTGACCGTGAAGCCAGCCGGAAAGTCCAATGCGGAGGAGGAGACCGGCCGTGCGTTCGCCGCCAGGGCGCTCCCGGGCGCGGTGAGGAGGGCGAAGGCAGCCGCGAGGATGGCCGAGACCGATAGGCGCTTCATCGTTGCTCCTGTATAAGCGCTTCGCTCCGCGGCCCCATGTCGACCTCACACCTGCATCGACAGGACGTGACCGACCGACGGGTCGGTTCGTCCGGCGAGCAGCTCGAGATATACGCGCTCCACGGCTTCCGGCCCGTTGCCGCGAACGACCTCGAGCCACTGACCGGACCAGTGGACGAAGCGGTGCCACGCCTCACCCAGTCGGGCATCGAAGCCCTCCTGGCCCCATTCTTTCGTGCGCTTGGCGAGCCGGTCCGGGGCGAAGAAGAACGCCGGCTGGGGCCCGGGGAGCTCCGGGGTGCCGCCTCCGGGGTCGTCCCAGTGAGTGTCGCCCACCACGGAATCGTGCCTCAGGCCCTCGCGGTAGTGGTGGTGGACGGCGCTCCGCACAGCAGCGTTTCCGGACATGTCGACGTAGACCGCCGTCCCCTCGGGGAGCGAGTCGATCGCGTCATAGGTGACGACCCTGTCGTAGATGCCGAGCCCTTGGACGAAGCCGGCGTTGGCCGGCGAGGTCAGGCCGATCACCTCGATCCCGTTTCGCCGGCCGAGCAGGAACGCGATCCCGATCGCGGTCTTGCTCGAGGCACTCGAGAGCACGGCAGTGCTCGCATCGAAGAATCCGCTGTCGTCCAGAAAGTCATCGATCAGGAACGAGGTGATGAACAGCGGCCGCAGCAGCATCTGCTGGTCCTCGTACCGGGTGTCGTAGGCGGCATCGGCCGCGACCCTGGCGTAGCCGTTGTATGCGGAGGGGAGGCCGGATCGGTGCGGTGACGCGTCCACGAACCCACGCTGGTCGACGCGGTCGGGGATCACCACCAGGTCGGTGGACATGGGGAGGTAGCCGAACACCCGGGTGCCCTCGGGAAGGTCGTCGTGCTTGCTGGCGGCGACGTCGGCGAAGCCCCAGACCGGGATGCGACCCCAGCCCTCTTCGGCCGGAAAGAAGCTCCAGTAAGACATCGCCTCGCCGAACACGGCATAGGTGATGTTGTTCGACGTGAGGCCGAACGCGCTGACCTCGAGCAGCGATTGGCCGGGCTCGAGCTCGATGGCCGCAGAGTCGGCGACGCGACACTCGCTGAGGCCATCTCGCTTGACTAGAAAGTCCATCCGCCAAGCGCAGCCTATGCCCTCGGAGGTGCGCCCCACCGATGTGTCTGGCTCCAGCGGCTGGCCATATGATCCCGTCTGTGCCTGGGGGCATCGGCACCTCGGAGGTCAAGCTCGACGCGACGGCGCTCAGCGAGCTCGAGGGCGCCTTCCGGGGGCAGCTGGTCAGTCCAGGAGATCCGGGCTACGACGAGCACCGCAAGGTCTGGAACGGCTCCATAGACCGCTACCCAGCCCTGATCGCCCGCTGCGCCGGGGTCGCCGACGTGATCGCGGCGGTGCGGTTCGCCAGGGAGACCGGGCTCGACGTCGCCGTCCGGGGCGGGGGACACAGCTTTCCCGGACTGTCGGTCTGCGACAGCGGCATCGTCATCGATCTGGGGCCGATGAAGGGCATCCGCGTCGATCCGGAGGCGCGCACGGCGAGGGCTCAGGCAGGCGTGCTCTGGGGCGAGCTCGACCGCGAGACCCAGGAGTTTGGGCTGGCGACAACGGGCGGGATCGTCACCCACACGGGGGTTGCGGGCCTGACGCTCGGGGGCGGCATCGGCTGGCTTCAACGGAAGCACGGAATGACGATCGACCGGCTCCTGTCCGTGGACCTGATCACCGCCGAGGGCGAGTTCGTGAAGGCGAGCGAGGCCGAGAACCCCGAGCTCTTCTGGGGGGTTCGCGGCGGCGGCGGCAACTTCGGCATCGTCACCGAGTTCGAGTTCCGCCTCGATTCGGTGGGCCCGACGGTGCTCGCCGGGCCGATCTTCTGGCCCGATCGCGGAGTCGCCCAAGCTCCTGCGCTTCTATCGCGACTGGATCGCCGAGGCGCCGGACGAGCTGATGACGGTGGTGATCCACCGCAAGGCCCCGCCGCTCGACTTTGTGCCCCAGGAGCTTCACGGCGAGCTGGTGGTGGTCGTCGCCTGCTGCTACGCGGGACCCATTGATGAGGGCGAGCGAGTGTTGCGGCCGCTCAAGGCGTTCGGCTCACCAGTGCTCGATCTGTGCGAGCCCAAGCCGTATGTGGCCCATCAGGCGATGCTCGACCCGAGCTTCCCGCACGGCTGGTGGTACTACGTGCGGGCCTGCGACGTGGCGGAGCTCACCGATGAGGTCATCGACATCACGGTCGACCATTCGATGCGGATCCGCTCGCCGCTGACCGGATTTCCGATCTGGCAGATGGGAGGTGCGGTCGCGCGCGTGGGTGAGGATGAGACCGCCTTCAACGGCCGCAGCGCCGGCCACACGTTCAACATCAGCGTCACCACCGAGGGCGCCGACGGCTTCGATCAGGAGCGAGAGTGGGCGCGCAGCTTCTGGTCAGCGCTCGAGCCCTACCACGCGAGCGTCTACGTGAACTTCCTCATGGACGAGGGCGAGGAGCGGGTCCGTGAGGCGTACGGGGCGGAGAAGTACGACCGCCTGAAAGGGTTGAAACGCCACTGGGACCCGGACAACCTCTTCCGGCTGAATCAGAACATCCCGCCGGCGTAGCCAGCGCCGCGCCAAGACCAGCATCGTCACTACGCTTCCGCGGATGCAGCCGGAGGGCGGGCGATCCACGCTTCGAGGTCCAGCGGTGGCGGCGCTTGGGGCACTCGGGCTGCTGGCCGTGCTCGTGGCGCTCGCAGCCGTCTTCGAGCTGGGCCCGTTTGGAGATGGGGACGGCACCTCGCTGACCAAGGCCGAATTCACCGCCGATGGGGATCAGGTTTGCGAGCGGGCGCATGACCAGTTCGCCGAGCTGCAGACGAACCCGCCGAACAGCGCCGAGGGGGCGGTTGCGCTGACGCAGAACCTGATCGAGATCTCGGAGAACGAGCTGAGCCAGATCCGCGCCCTCGACGCGCCGGCGGAGGTCCAAGGGGCGCTCGACCGATACCTACGGGCTCGGGAGCAGGGGATCGCCCTGCTCGAGCAGGGTCTCGAAGCGGCGGGGGACAGGGACGCGCGCGCCTACGCCGGCGCCCAGGCCAAGATCGCCGCCGGTCAGCTGCGCCGCCTGAAGCTCGCCGAGGCGGTCGGCTTCACCGAGTGCAGCGTGGTGCAGAGCGGCAGCGCCGGCCAGTAGGGCGCTGGCTAACGCCGCCGCCGGCTTCGGCGCCGGCGCCCGCCTCGCTCGCGCCGGGCCAGCCATCCGAAGCCGATCGTCATCGCCAGGTTGCCTGCTGCCGCGAGCCACATTCCCGCCCGCGCCCCTGGCCGCGAGAAGGCGGGCGAGCGCGACCAGAGCGCGTCGGTCGCCAGCTCCGTGCTTCGCAGCCAGGCCAGGGCCCACCAGTCCTGGGGGTCGCCGCGGCGATCGGCGACCGCATGAGCCACGGCGAAGGTGAGCCAGATCGGTCCGCAGCGGCGGAACAGATGCTCGGCGTCGGGCGAGGGTTCGTCGTGCCCGAGCACAGCAAGCGTCGCGCCCGGCGCAAGGATGGCGGCCGATCCGAGCACCAGGTCGAAGGCGATCATGTTGCGGTTGGTGAGGCGCAGAGCGCGCTCGACATTCACGGAAGCGATCCAACCACATTGCTCGGCCACATGCCGCTTGCGCCGAGGGTCAGCACCGGGAACTAGCAGGGAAAACCCCCGGCGGGGCGAATCATGCCGCCGTGAGCAAGACGGCCACGAAGTCTCGCCCGGCTCAGCCGCGCACTCGCAGCGCACAGTCACGTTCGCAGCGCAACGGTCGCCAGGCGCGGCCGAACGGGAAGACGCTATCCACCTACATCACCGAGCGCTTCGACGAGTTCTCCCGCTCTCAAAAGGACGTCGCCCGCTACATCGTCGACCATCTCGACGAGGCCGCCTTCCAGACCGCCGAGGAGCTGGCCCGCCGCGCCAGCACCTCGTCCTCGACGGTGGTCCGCTTCTCGCAGGCGCTCGGGTTCGAGGGCTATCCAGAGCTTCAACAGGCGGCGATCGAGGAGTACCGCAACCGCGCCGAGGAGCAGGACGGTGCCGGCCAGCTGTTCGACTTCGACCACTCGGAGTTCGAGTCCTCGCTGGCCGCGGACCACACGAACGTCGAGGACACCGCTCGCAACCTCACCCGCGAGCAGGTCGAGGCCTGCGTGTCAGCGCTGGGCTCGGCGCACCGGGTGATGATCGTCGGCGTCGACCAGATGGCCTTCTTCGCCAGCTACCTGCGCCACCTCCTGGCGCTGCTCGATATCCGCGCCGAGGTGATCGCGAGCCCACGCCAGGACTCGATCACGCGGCTCGGCCGGGTCGACGAGGACACCCTGGTGATCGCCTTCTCCGCCGGTCGCGCCCACCCGCTCGTCGTCAGGGCGATGAAGCTGGCCCGTCACCGCCGCGCTCGTACGCTCTCGATCAGCGACGCCACCCTCTCCGAGGTCGGCGAGCACGCCGAGCTGACTCTCTATTACTCCTCGAACAGCCCCTCGTTCACGCGCTCCAACGCTGCCCTTCTGGGAGTCGTCCAGGCGCTCGCCCACGGCGTCTATGCGCGCGACAAGGCGGCGTTCAAGGACCGGATCCGCGCCTTCAAGTTGAAGTAACCACCGAAGGGCGCGCGCGGATCCAAATAACACCGGCGGCGGCTCGCCTTCGGCTACGTTGCCGCCGGGCTAGGGTCCGAGCCTGACCCGGCAGGTCCACACGTGCTATCGCGACTTCGTCGGTAGCCCGGGCGCTCCGCCGGGCTACCGCGCATCTCCCCGTATATTTGGGGCATGGCCGAAAGGGCCACATTCCGGGTCAAGCGCGGCCTCGCCGAGATGCTCAAGGGCGGGGTGATCATGGACGTGACCACTGCTGAGCAGGCTCGGATCGCCGAAGGGTCGGGCGCGGTTGCGGTGATGGCGCTGGAGCGCGTCCCGGCCGACATCCGCGCCACCGGCGGCGTCGCGCGGATGGCCAGCCCCAGGGTGATCAAGGAGATCCAAGAGGTGGTGACGATCCCGGTGATGGCCAAGGCGCGCATCGGCCACTTCGCGGAGGCCCAGGTGCTCCAGTCGCTGGAGGTGGACTACGTCGACGAGTCCGAGGTGCTGACTCCTGCCGACGAGGCGCACCACATCGACAAGCACGCATTCGATGCTCCTTTCGTCTGTGGAGCCACCAATCTCGGCGAAGCGATGCGGCGGATCGCGGAGGGTGCGGCCATGATCCGCTCCAAGGGCGAAGCCGGGACAGGCAACATCGTCGAGGCGGTTCGCCATCTGCGGGGAATCGTCGGCGGCATCAAGCATCTTGGCGGGCTCGGCCACGAGCAGCTCTCGGCCCAGGCCAAGGAGCTGGGCGCGCCGCTCGAGATCGTCGAGGAGGTGGCCGAGAGCGGCTGGCTTCCGGTGCCGCTGTTCTGCGCCGGTGGCATCGCGACCCCGGCGGATGCGGCGCTCGTCATGCAGCTGGGCGCCGAGGGGAACTTCGTTGGCTCGGGAATCTTCAAGTCGGAGGATCCGGAGCGCCGGGCCCGGGCGATCGTCGAGGCGACCACCCATTTCAAGGATCCGGAGCGCGTCGCAGCGGCGTCGATGGAGCTGGGAGAGCCGATGCGCGGCGACGACATCGCCCAGCTTGCCGCCGAAGGAGAGCTGCTCCAGCAGCGCGGGGTTTAGGAGTGGCTCACGGCGACCCCCTGCCGCCCGAGCGCAGGGGAGCGCACCCGCTCCGGATCGGCATCCTGGCCAGCCAGGGCGACTTCGCGGCCCACGCGGCAATGCTGCGCTCGCTGGGCGCGGACCCCGTCGAGGCGAGGACTGCCGAGCAGCTCCGCGACCTCGACGGGCTGGTGATTCCCGGTGGCGAAAGCACCACGATCGCGAAGGCGATCGAACGCGACGGGCTCGAGTCGGCGATTCTCGCCCACGCTGATTCCGAACGTCCGATCCTGGGGACCTGCGCCGGAATGATCATCTGCGATCGCGAGCATCTCGGGCTCGTGGATGCGACGGCTCGCCGCAACGCGTTCGGCCGCCAGATCGCCAGCTTCGAGCTCGAGCTCGAGGTCGGCGCGGTGGGACCGGATCCGATGCGCGCCGTGTTCATCAGAGCGCCGTGGATCGAGGACCACGGCGCCGAGGTCGAGGTGCTGGCGCGCGTCGACGGCCACCCGGTGGTCGTCCGCCAGGGTCAGATCGTGCTCTGCGCCTTCCATCCGGAGCTCACCGACGACTCGCGCCTGCACGCGCTACTGATGGCGCTCGCCACCGCGTCCCGCGACCGTTCGGCGAGCGACGCGCAGCCAGCGGTGAGCGGCGAGGCATGAGAGACCCTCGCGTCGACAGCCTGGCCCAGATACTGGTTCGCTACTCGACCGAGGTCAAGGAGGGCGAGACCTGCCTGATCGAAGGGCCCATCGCCGGCGAGCCCCTGATCGCCGCCGTCTACGAGGAGGTTCTCCTGGCAGGCGGGCATCCGGTGGTTGCGATCTCGGTTGACGGACAGGCCGCCACCTTCTTCAAGCATGCCTCGGACGCACAGCTCGAGTGGGTCTCGCCGCTTGCCGAGTGGGCGGCCGACGCGTCCGACTGCCGGATCGGGATCGGCGCCGAGACCAACACTCGGGAGCTGTCCGGAGTTCCCCCCGAGCGCCAGTCGAAGCGCCGCAAGGCGACTCGCCATCTGATGGAGAAGACCTTGCGGCGCGACGCCGAGGGGACGCACCGGTGGGTCTACACCCTGTTCCCGACCAACGGCTACGCCGCCGATGCCGAGATGAGCCTGGCCGAGTTCGAGGATTTCTACTACCGAGCGTGCCTTGCCACTGATCCCGACCCGCTCGGCGCCTGGCAGCGCGCCTCCGAGGAGTGCAAGCGCCTTGCGGGCTGGGCCGAGGGGCACGAGGAGGTGCGGGTGACCGCGCCCGGCACCGACATCAAGCTCGGGATCGCGGGGCGAAAGTTCGTCCCCGCCGACGGCAAGCGCAACATGCCGGACGGCGAGTTCTTCACGGCGCCGGTCGAGGACTCGGTCGAGGGCGAGGTGAGCTTCGACCTGCCGGCGATGGTCGGCGGGCGCGAGGTCGCGGGCGTGCGGCTTCGCTTCGAGGCCGGGCGCGTCGTGGACGCCGGCGCCGAGCGCGGCGAGGAGTACCTGATAAGCCTGCTCGACACCGACGAGGGCGCCCGCCGGCTGGGCGAGCTTGGGATCGGCACCAACTACGGGATCGACCGGGGGACTCGCGACGTCCTGCTGGACGAGAAGATCGGCGGCACCGTGCACATGGCAGTTGGGGCGAGCTACCCGGAGTGCGGCGGGGAGAACGAGAGCGCCGTTCACACGGACCTGGTCTGCGACCTGCGTCGAGGAGGCCGGATCGAGCTCGACGGCGAGGCGTTCCAGGAAAACGGGCGCTTCCTGGTCTGAAATCAAACAACTGAAAACTCCGCAACTTTCCGGTTCCGGCGCTGTTTGGGGGGACGCGACACCGATCAAGGCTTCAGTGCCAGGGGCTTGGTGTCGGATCAAAGCAATGGGATGCCGATGCCATTGGCGGCCGGGCCGGGGCCCGGCCGCCTTCGCGTCCGGGACCCGGCCGCCTAGCGGCCGGCCCGGGCGATCGCTGCATTCGTGCCGGCGGCGAAGCCCCGAGTCGCCGCCTGGTTCCTAGTATTGGGCCATGTCCGGCCACTCCAAGTGGGCCCAGATCAAGCACCGAAAGGCGGTCACGGACGCCCGCCGCGGCCAGCTGTTCACCAAGCTCGCGCGCGCGATCACTGTCGCAGCGCGAGAGGGCGGGGGAGACCCGGAGGGGAACTTCGCCCTGGCGGCGGCGGTCCAGAAGGCGCGCGACTACTCGATGCCCAAGGACAACATCCAGCGGGCGATCGATCGTGGCGTCGGCGCGACGGGCGGTGCCGACGCGATCGAGCGGGTCCTGTATGAGGGCTACGGCCCCGGCGGCGCCGCGATCCTGGTCGAGGCGCTGACCGACAACCGCAACCGGACGAGCGCCGATATCCGCCACGCCTTCGACAAGCATGGAGGGAGCCTCGGCGAGCCTGGCTCGGTGGCCTGGGTGTTCGAGAAGCGGGGCGTCATCCTGATCGACGCCGGCCGCTACTCGGAGGACGACCTGATCGCTGCGATCGACGCTGGGGCCGACGACGTGAGCGCGGACGGCGACTCCTTGAAGGTTCTCTGCGCGGCCGAGGACCTGACCGCGATCCGGGAGTCGCTCGAGGCGGCGGGAGTGCAGATCGAGTCGGCAGAGCTGACCATGGAGCCGAAGAGCGTGGTCCCGGTGGAAGGCGGCGACGCCTCGGCGCTGATGCGGCTGATGGACGCCCTCGACGATCACGACGACGTCGAGGCCGTGCACGCCAACTTCGATATCCCCGCCGAGGTCCTCGAGCAAGCGGCCGTCTGAGGCGGGAGGCATGGGCGCCCCCCGGGAGGCATCCGGGTGCCGACTCAGAATCAGTAGGAATGATCGTCGTTATGGGCATCGACCCAGGCGTGGCGAGCACGGGCTTCGGGGTCGTGCGGGTCGGGGGCAGCAGCAAGATGAGCGCCGTTGACGGGGGCGTGATCGAGGCGGCACCGGACGAGCCCACCGAGGGTCGCCTGGCGCGGATCCACGAGGCGATCGCCGAGCTTCTGAGTGAGCACCAGCCGGTCGCGGTGGCCCTGGAGGACGTCTACTTCGGCAAGAACGTGCGCTCGGCGATCGCTGTCGGCCAGGCGCGCGGCGTGGCGCTCCTGGCCGCCGGCCAGCGCGGCGTGCCGTGCTTCGGATACACCCCGCAGGCGGTCAAGATGGCGGTCTGCGGGAGCGGCGCGGCGGCCAAAGGCCAGGTTCAGCGCATGGTCGGCGCCCTGCTCGACCTGCCGCAGCCCCCGCAGTCGGACCATGCCTCCGACGCGCTGGCCGTCGCGATCTGCCACGCGGGACACATCCGCGCGGCGCAGGCGGTCGAGGCCACCGAGCGGGAGGTCCGAGTCGGATGATCGCCTCGGTTCGAGGGGAGGTCCTGGTCCGGCGTGCCGACCACGTGGTGATTGAGTCGGGCGGCGTCGGCTACCGCCTGGCGGTCTCCGCGGAGACGCTCAAGTCAGTGCCTGCGCGCGGCAAGCAGGCGACCCTCCATGCCCACCTGGTGGCGCGGGACGACTCGCTGTCGCTGTACGGGTTCGCCAACGAGGAGGAGCGCGACCTGTTCCTCCATCTCACCTCGGTCTCCGGAATCGGCCCCAAGGTCGCGATCGCGATCCTCTCGGGCGGGGCGCCGCGGGAGCTCCTGCGAGCGATCGCCGCCGGGGACGCGAAGCGCTTCCAGGCTGCGCCGGGAGTCGGCAAGCGAACTGCGGAACGGCTGATCGTGGAGCTGCGCGAGAAGGTGGCGGGGGAGCTGACCGAGGGCCTGGCGGCCGGACAAGCGGCCACCGACGGCGATCAACGCGGCCTCGCCCGCGACGGGCTGATGCATCTCGGTTACACCTTGACCGAGGCCGAGAGGCTGCTCGACGGGGCGGAGGGCGACAGCGCTGAGGAGCTGATCGGCGCCGCGCTTCGGCGCGCCGCCGAGGGAAGCGGGGCGAGGACATGAGCATCGCGCGTGACCCCGGGATCGAGCAGGCGCAGCAGGCCGCCGCCGATGCCAAGGCCCAAAACGGCGCCGAGGAGCGCCTCGCAGACGCCCGCTTGGCGGGCGACGAGGAGGACCTCGACCGCTCGCTTCGCCCCAAGCGGCTGGGCGACTTCGTCAACCAGGAGCAGGTGACGGCGCAGCTCGAAGTGTTCATCGAGGCCGCCAGGCGCCGCGGCGAGCCGCTCGACCACGTGCTGCTGGCCGGTCCGCCCGGGCTGGGCAAGACCTCGCTCGCCAACATCGTGGCCGGCGAGCTGGGCGCGCCGCTGGTGCAGACCGCCGGACCGGCGCTCGAGCGAAAGGCCGACATCGCCGCTTTCCTCACAGCACTGGAGCCCGGCTCGGTCTTCTTCATCGACGAGGTCCACCGCCTCAGTCGCGCGATCGAGGAGACGCTCTATCCGGCCATGGAGGAGCGGCGCCTCCCGGTCGTGCTCGGCCAGGGCGCCGGCGCGCGCACCGTGACCCTCGACCTGCCGCCGTTCACCCTGATTGGGGCCACGACTCGCACGGGCCTGCTGACGACGCCGCTTCGCGACCGTTTCGGGGTCTGCCACCGGCTTGAGCACTACGACCCCGAAGACCTGGCGCGGATCGTGCGGCGCTCGGCCGGCATCCTGGGAATCGAGGTCGAGCCCGAGGGCGAGCTTGCGATCGCGGAGCGCTCCCGCGGCACCCCGCGGGTCGCCAACCGGCTCCTGAAGCGCGTCCGGGACTTCGCCGAGGTGCGCGGCACGGGCGTCGTCACCGGCGAGGTCGCGCGTGAGGCGCTGGGCCTGCTCGAGGTGGACACCGCGGGGCTCGATCGCCACGACCGCACCATCCTCGAGACGATTGCGAGCAAGTTCTCGGGTGGGCCGGTGGGCCTCTCGACCCTGGCCGCCGCGGTGGATGAGGAGCAGGACACCATCGAGGACGTGTACGAGCCATACCTCCTCCAGCAGGGCCTGATCAAGCGAACGCCCCGGGGGCGGGTGATCACGCCTCGCGGCTTCGAGCACCTGGGCCTGCCGGTTCCTGAGGGGGCCGCGAGCCTGTTCTGAGCCCGGTCACTGTCCACGGAGCCGGCGTGACCATGGGGCGGCCGTTTACTACCCTCTCGACGTGCCCTTCTTCATCTGCCCGAACTGCGGCAACCGTGAGCTGTCGAGCGAGCGCAGCGCGGGGATGTCGAATCGTCCCAAGGCATGCTCGCGGTGCGGGGGGAGCGATCTGTTCGAGCTGCTGGACGATTACTACCCGGCCCCTGAGGCGGCTTTCTTCGTCTGCGACCAGGAGGGACGGCTGCTCGACGTCGGTAAGGGCGGATTCGAGCTCACCGGGCTCAAGGACGAGCACGTGATCGGCCGTCAGGTCCAGGACGTGCTCGGGCTTCATTGGGTGGAAGAGGGCGACGGAGGAGGCTCGGCTGATACGAACCAGGACGGCACCACGGACCCGATCGAGACCACGCTGGAGTGGGGTGTGCGCTCGCTCGGCAAGCGCGTCCGGGTGAATGCCGAGGGTGACCTCCCGGCCGAAGCGGTTGCCGACGTCTTCCCGGGCTACGACGATGACGGCGGACTGCTGCTGGTCCTGACGCCGCGGTGAGGCACGCCGATGGGTAGGCGCGGCCGCAATCTCCTCATCCTCCTGTTCATCGTCGGCCTGACGGCCGCGTCGGCGATCGTGATCGCGTCCAAGCCGACCGTGCTCGGCCTCGACCTGCGCGGCGGCACCCAACTCATCTACAAGGGCGAGGAGACGGCGCGAACGCCGAATATCACGCCCGACGACATCGACCGCGCAATCGAGATCATCCGCGAGCGCGCCGACAAGCTCGGCGTCTCGGAGCCGGAGATTTCGCGCCTGGGGCAGGATGGGATCCAGGTCGGCCTGCCCAACGTCCAGAACGCCGAGCAGGCGATCAAGCAGATCGGGACCACCTCGCAGCTCTACTTCTACGACTTCGAGGGCAACGTGGTGCCTCCGCCTGGTACGGGTGCGCCGAAGGACCCGGCGGCAGAGCCGGACCCCAACCCAAACATCTACAGCTTCCCGAACCTCTACGACGCGGTCAAGTTCGCCTCCGAGCGAAAGCCCGAGTGCTTCCAGGAGCAGTGCACGACCAACGGGCCGACGTCCTACCTGTTCGATCGCGACTCCCACCAGCTCCTCGCCGGTCCGGCGGCAAAGCCCGACGACCTGTTCCTGCAGTTCCGGAACGAAAAGCAGCCGCCGGGCACGCAGATAATCGCCGTGCCCCAGGGAACGGTCGTCGTCCAGGCGGAGTCGGAGGACCCCACCCTCTCCCAGAGCCCGAGCGAGGTCTCCGCCACTCCTCATTACGTGCTCGAGGATCGCCCCGCGCTGTCCGGCGACGACATCAAGAACCCCGAGCAGCAATTCGATCCGACCACCAACCAGCCCAACGTCACCTTCGACTTCACCGATGCCGGGCAGTCTGCGTTCCAGGAGGTCACCCGGGCGATCGCTCAGCGAGGCGCGGCGACCGCCCCGCCCGGCGCGGCGGGCACGGCTGCCGACCAGTACTCGCAGCACTTCTCAGTGGTGCTGGACGGCCAGGTCGTCACGCAGCCGATCATCAACTTCTTCGAGAACCCGGACGGGATCGACGGACGCCAGGGTGCGCAGATCTCAGGCAACTTCTCGATCGGCGCTGCTCAGGATCTGGCGGAGTTCCTGCGCATCGGGGCGCTGCCGATCAACCTGCAGCTGGAGAGCCAGAGCACCGTCTCCGCGACCCTCGGCCAGCAGGCGCTCGACCAGGGGCTGCGGGCAGGGGTCGTCGGCCTGATCCTGGTCATCCTCTTCCTGATCGCCTACTACCGCCTGCTGGGGGTGATCTCGGCCATTGGCCTGGGCGTCTACGGGGTGATCTTCTTCGCCCTCGTCAAGCTGATTCCGATCACGCTCACCCTGCCTGGAATCGCGGGGCTCGTGCTCACGATCGGGGTGGCGGCCGACGCCAACATCGTCATCTTCGAGCGGATCAAGGAGGAGGCGCGAGCGGGGCGCTCGACGATGTCGGCGATCGCACAGGGCTATCGCAAGGGCATCGCGACGATCGTCGACGCGAACGTGATCACCCTGTTCACGGCGTTCATCCTCTTCGTGCTCGCAACCGCGGGCGTCAAGGGGTTCGCGTTCACCCTCGGCGTCGGCACGATCGTCTCGCTGCTCACGGCTGTGCTGTTCACCCAGGCAATCCTGGGCTCGTTGGGGCGGTCGCGGATCCTGCACTCGCCGCGGGCCCTCGGCGCCGGTCCGGCAAGGGTCCGTTGGCGCTTCGACTTCTCCGGCGCCAGCCGCTGGTTCTTCTCGATCTCGGGCACGATCCTGGCGATCGGCGCAGTGGCGATGGCCACCGAGCAGCTCAACCTGGGGATCGACTTCACCTCGGGGGCCAAAGTGACGGCGAGCCTCCGACAGGATGCGAGCGTCGATGACGTCCGCAAGGCGCTCACCGACGCCAAGGTGACCAACGCCTCGAGCGCCGAGATCCAAACCGTCGAGAATCCGAAGCTGGGCCCGAACGTGATCGAAGTCCAGGGCAAGATCCCGGTCGACGAGGTCAACACCCAGGTCAAGAACGCGCTCGAGCAGAGCTTCGGGGTTCGCGGCGGAAGCGACGGCTTCAACAGCCAGAGCGTGGGGCCGACCTTCGGTGCCCAGGTGGCGCGCAGCGCCGTGATCGCGATCATCTTCTCGCTGATCGTGATCTCGGCCTACGTGGCGATCCGGTTCGAGGCCAAGTACGCGATCCCGGTGATCATCGCCCTGGTCCACGACATCCTGATCACGGGCGGCATCTACTCGCTCACTGGGCGGGAGCTGACCAGCGGCACCGTGGCCGCCTTCCTGACGATCCTCGGCTACTCGATGTACGACACCGTGATCGTCTTCGACCGGATCCGCGAGAACGTGCCCCGGATGCCCCGCGCCGCCTTCTCCCAGATCGCCAACAAGTCGATGAGCGAGGTGCTCACGCGGTCGCTGATCACCGGGCTTTCGACAGTGTTCCTGATCACCGTGCTGTTCATCTTCGGCGGCGCGACGCTGAAGGACTTCGCCTTCGCGATGGGGGTGGGGGTCCTCTCAGGGACCTACTCGTCGATCTTCATCGCCACCCCGGTGCTGACCCACTGGAAGGAGCGCGAGCCCGCTTACCGGGCTCGCCGCGGCCGTTTGATCGAGGAGATGGGCTACGTGCCCACCATGCCCGAGGACAACGTGGTCGCCAAGGTCGGCCCCGACGGCGAGCCGGCGCCGGTCGCGCCGGCGCCGTCGCGCGGCGAGACGGTGCCCTCGCGGGCGGGTGCGCCCGAGCCCGCTGGGCCAGTGCCGGTTGAGCCGGTCGAGGCCGGCTCGCAATCGTCGGTGACGGCGGGCGATGGCGCGGAGACGGCGGACGAGGCACCGGAGGCCGAGCCGCTGGTCACCGGCCCGCAGGCCGACCGGACCCGGCCGGCCCCCCCCGAGCGACAGAGCAAGCGGCGCCAGCAGCGGCGGCGTCGCAAGCACGGGAGGCATCGATGATGGAGGTCAGGGGCTGATGGCGGCGGTCGTCTGGTTCACGGTCGGGCTCGCGATCTGGCACTTCACCGTGTTCGTGCCCGATCGCTTCTGGGGCGGGATCGTCGGGGCGCTCCTCGGCGCGGTTGCAGGCGCCATGGTCACCGGCGCGGTCGCCCAGATCGCCTCGGGGTCGAGCATCGGCCAGACGGATATCGCCACCGCGCTGGTCGCAATCCCCGGGACCCTGATCGGCTTGGCCGCGATCTACGCTCTCGGCATCAGCCGGGAAGAGCCGGAAGGGGTCTAGGCCGGCCTTCTGCGACGCGGGGGGAGTTCCGTCCCCGCCCGTTCTTAGCCTGGCCGAGGTGGCCACCAAAGCGTCCGATACCGAGGCCCTGGGCCGAGCCTTCCGGCTCGAGCCGTATTCCTACGCCGAGGTCAGCGCCCTGATGGAGGCGCTCGCGCTCACCGAGCCGGTGGCGGTGACGCTGGTGCGACGCGGCTACCGGACGGTCGACGAGGCGCGCGCCTTCCTCGAGGCCACCGAGGTGCACGATCCGTTCGAGTTCGACTCGATGGAGGAGGTGACCGAGCGGATCAGGAGCGCGATCGCGGACGGGCGCACGATCACGGTCCACGGCGACTACGACTGCGACGGTGTCTGCTCGACCGCGATCCTGGTCAGGGCCATGCGCGAGCTGGGGGCCAGCTGCGACTGGTACATACCCGACCGGCTCGGCGACGGATACGGTCTGACCATTGGCGGGGTGGAGCGGCTGGCCGCCCGCGGCACCGGTCTGCTCCTGACTGCCGACTGCGGGATCACCTGCGCCGACGAGGTCGCCGCAGCGCGCGCCGCCGGGATGGAGGTGATCGTCACCGATCACCATGAGCCTGGCGAGCAGCTTCCGGACTGCCCGCTGCTTCACCCGCGCCTGTCGAGCTATCCGTTCGGTGAGCTGTGCGCGACGGGGGTCGCCCACAAGCTCTCAGCGGCGCTCCTTGGGGCCGAGCGGGCCGCCGCCGACCTCGACCTGGTGGCGCTGGCGACGGTCGCCGACCTGGTCCCTCTGCGGGGCGAGAACCGGGCCCTCGTCCAGGCCGGCCTCCGGGCGGCACGCCAGGCACGCCGGCCGGGGCTCCGGGCTCTGTGCGCCGCGGCCGGGGTTCGGCCCGAGCGCCTCGACGAGGGCGACCTCGCCTTTCGCCTCGGCCCGCGGATCAACGCCGCGGGCCGTCTGTACCGCGCCGACGCCGGCGTCGAGCTGATGCTCACCGCAGACGACCGCAAGGCGACCTCGATCGCGATCGAGCTCGACCGCGTCAACCGCGAGCGCCGTGACGCCGAGCGGCACGTGCTCGGCCTCGCGGAGCGGGCACGCGGGGCGCTCCCGGCCGAGCTCGCGTCCGCCCCGGCGCTGGTGCTGGCCGGTGAGGGCTGGCATCCGGGGGTGGTGGGGATCGTCGCCTCGCGGCTGGCCGAGCGCCACTGGGTGCCGGTCGTCCTGATCGGGATCGACGGCGAGGGCAAGGGAAGAGGCTCGGGGCGGAGCGTCCCGGGCTTCGACCTGCTGGCCGCGCTGGAGGGTTGCGGGGAGCACCTGCTGCGCTACGGGGGCCACCGCGCGGCGGCCGGCCTCGAGATCGAGGCCGGCCGCGTGGAGGACTTCCGCGCCGCCTTCGTCGCCCAGGCGAGCGCAATGCTCGGCGAGCGCGACCTCGTCCGCACCGAGGTCATCGACGCGGTGGTCGGGGGCGAGAGCCTCGGTCACGAGGTCGCCGAGCAGCTTGAGCGGTTGGCGCCGTTCGGGATCGGCAACCCTGGCGTGCGCCTCCTGGTGCCCTCGGCGCGGGTCTGCGAGGTGCGGCCGATGGGCGACGGGGACAGGCACGCCCGCTTCCGCCTTGTGAGCGGCTCTCGCAGCGCCCTCGGGGTGGCGTTCGGGGTCAACGGCGAGCTGTCGGGGCCTGAGCTCGACGACGCAGTGGATGTCTCCCTGAAGCTCGAGCTGAACGAGTGGAACGGGGCGGTGGAGCCCCGCGTGGTGCTGGGAGAGCTGTATCCGGAAGGTCCCGCCGCGCAGGCCGTGGAGCGAACGTATCCCACCGACGGGGAATGGTGGCGCCGGCTGGACGCCGCTCGCGAGGCGCCGCTTGACGACTGGCCGCCGCGGCAGATCGTCGGGGTCACCGAGGCGGCCGATCGCCGCCAGGTCGTGGAGCGCCGCGGCAGCTCTCCAGTGGCCGCGGTCGCCGCCCTGGCCTCCAGCGGCGACTCGGTGCTGGTGCTGTGCGCGGATGCGCTTCGCCGGCGCGAGCTGGTCGAGCGCGCCGCGGCGCCGGCTCGATTCGGCGGCGGGCGGGTCGCGATCGCCTCCGGGCGGCTCGCCGACGAGGTTATTCGGGCCGCCGTCGCCGAGCTGGGCGAGGCGGGCTGCGGTGTGCTCCTGGCTGATTGGGCGGCTCTGGCCCGGGTGCCCTCGATGGTTGCCGGCTTCGAGCACCTGGTGCTGATCGACCCGCCCCCTTTTCCGCACCTGGAGCAGCTGGCGTCGGTAGGCACAAGCGCCGTCGGGGGGCGGCGATGCGGCTTCCTCCACCGGGCCTGGGGGGAGGTCGAGACCGACATGGCCCTGCGAGTCCACGAGGGGGAATGGCCCCGGCGCCCGGCGCTGGTGTCGCTGTATCGGGCGCTGAGCGATCCCGGCGGAGATCTTCGCGAGGCCCTCCAGGGTGCCGGGCGCCATCCCTGCTCCCCAGAGGTGGCCGGGCGCCGCCTGCGCGTGCTCGAGGAGGCGGGTGTCGTTCGCTGGCAGCCGTCCGGCACCACACCTGTCCTGCGCGTCGTATCCTCGGAGACGAAGGATCTCGAGCTACTCCACGCGTTCGTCGCTTACCGCGACCGCTACGAGGAGGGCAGGCGATTCCTAAGCAGGCAAAGACAACCGAGCTAGAGAAGCCCGAGGGCGCCGCACCACGCGCCTCGAAGCCGGCCGGGCGCCGGCCCAACGGCGCCATGGTTCCGGCCGACCGCCAGGGTCATACACGGGTGGGCACCGGCCGAGGGGGTGGCGCGCCGGTGGCGCCGCTCACCGACCGCGCCCAAGAGCTGGCCGACGACGAGCGCGCCTTGCTGGGCCACCTCCTGGCGGTGATCGAGGAGCACAGCGTCGAGGGATCGCGACAGATCGACGCCGAGGCTACGGAGCGGGCATTCGCCTTCGCCTGCGAGCGCCACGCCGATCAGCGGCGGCGCACCGGCGAGGACTTCATCACCCACCCCGTTGAGGTGGCGAAGATCTGCGCCGGCCTCCGTCTCGACACCGAGACTCTGTGTGCGGCGCTGCTCCACGACACGGTGGAGGACACGAGCGCCAGTCTGGATCAGGTCGAGGAGCTGTTCGGGGACTCAGTCGCCCAGCTCGTCGACGGGGTCACCAAGCTCACCGGGATCACGTTCCAGAGCCGCGACGAGAGCCAGGCCGAGAACTATCGAAAGATGATGGTGGCGATGGCCACGGACCTCCGGGTCATCCTGATCAAGCTCGCCGACCGCCTCCACAACATGCGCACCCTGTCGGGGCTGCCGAAGCAGAAGCAGATCGAGAAGGCCCGCGAGACGCTCGAGATCTACGCCCCACTGGCCCATCGGCTCGGGATCCACGCGATCAAGTGGGAGCTGGAGGACCTCTCCTTCCAGCGCCTGCACCCGCGCAAGTACGACGAGATCAAGAAGCTGGTGTCCCAGCAGCGCGCGGAGCGCGAGCGGTACGTCGAGGACGCCGGCGAATTCCTGAAGCGCGAGCTGAAGCAGGTGGGGATCGAGGCCGAGATCTCAGGTCGCGCCAAGCACTTCTACTCGATCTACTCGAAGATGACCAAGAAGGGGCGCGAGTTCAACGAGATCTACGACCTCACGGCGATGCGGGTGCTGGTGGGCTCGGTCAAGGACTGCTACGGCGCGATCGGGATCGCTCATTCGATCTGGAAGCCGCTGCCCGGGCGGTTCAAGGACCTGATCGCGACCCCGAAGATGAACCTCTACCAGGCGCTTCACACCACGGTGATCGGGCCCGAGGGACGACCGCTCGAGATTCAGATCCGCACCCCCGAAATGCACGAGACCGCCGAGTACGGGATCGCCGCCCACGTCATCTACAAGGAGGGCACGCGCCAGAAGGGCGACCCCGAGAAGGAGAAGATGACCTGGCTGCGGCAGTTGCTCGAGGTCGAGGGCGACCAGGACCCGGCCGAATTCCTCGAATCGCTGAAGGTGGACTTGTTCGAGGACGAGGTGTTCGTGTTCACGCCCAAGGGCGAGGTCAAGAACCTCTCCGCCGGCTCGACCCCCCTCGACTTCGCCTACGCCGTTCACACCGACGTCGGCCACCGCTGCGTGGGCGCGAAGGTGAACGGCAAGATCGTCCCGCTGCACTACCAGCTCAAGTCCGGGGACATCGTCGAGATCCTCACCGCGAAACAGGAACGGGGCCCCTCGCGCGACTGGCTGGCGCTGGTACGGACCAGCCGCGCGCGAAACAAGATCCGCGCCTTCCTGACGCGCGAAAGCCGCGAGGACGCCGAGCGCAGCGGGCGCGAGCAGCTCCAGGCCGCGATCCGCAAGCGCGGCCTGCCACCGCAGCGGATCGCGGCATCGCCGCTGCTCGCCGACGTCACCCGCGAGATGGGGTTCCGCAAGGCCGACGACTTCTACATCGCGGTCGGCCAGGGAAAGATCTCGCCTAAGACCGTTGCCAACAAGGTCTTCCAGCGCCTCAAGCAGGGTGAGGCGGTGGCCGGGGACGAGACAGAGGCCCGCCTGGCGGGCGTGCTCGAGGGCCGCGACGAGCGGCAGCGGCGCACCCAGGAGGCCTCCGACTACGGGATCAACGTGAAGGGCGTCGAGGACGTGATGGTCCGGCTCGCGAAATGCTGCCGCCCGGTGCCGGGCGACGCGATCGTTGGCTACGTCTCGCTCGGCCGTGGGATCACCATCCACCGCGAGGACTGCCGGAACATGGAGGCTTTGAGGAGGTCCCCGGAGCGGTTCACCGAGGTCGCCTGGGAGGGCGACAATGCGGCCTCCTACCGGGTCGAGCTCCAGGTCGACGCCTGGGACCGGACCCGCCTGCTGGAGGACCTTTCGCGGACCTTCGCCGAAACCGGGGTCAACATCATCGATGCCTTCTGCACCACCAAGCACCCGATGGTCAAGAACCGGTTCGTGGTCGAGGTCGGTGACGGCGATCAGCTGCGCCAGTGCATCGGGCGGCTCCGCAACGTCGACTCGGTGTTCGACGCCTACCGCGTGACGCCGACTGGCTAGGCCCCCGGTCAGCCTCGTGGTCCCCTTCCTCGGCCGCAGAGAGGAGGCGGTGCGGCTGCTCGCTCGGCTGGCTCGGCTTCGCACGCTGGCGGACGACGAGCTGATCGTCGCCGACAATACGACCGGGGGGGTGGTCGGCGGTGTCGCGGGCGCGCCGCTGCGCCCCGACCCGCAGCGCCTGGCGCCGCTGCGCAGCGACCCGCAGCAACTGGCGCCGCTGCGCGTCGCGCGGGCAACCGCGGAGCGCTCCTCCTACCACGCCCGGAACGTGGGCGCGCGAGGAGCCGTCAACGGCTGGCTCCTGTTCATGGATGCCGACTGTGTCCCGGCCCCCGGGCTCCTGGACGCCTACTTCGCCGAGCCGGTCTCGCACGACTGCGGGGCGATCTCCGGCTTGATCGTCGGCGACCCGACTCAGCGGGGCTTGCTTCCCAGGTACGCCAGGTCACGACACTTCCTCGACGTCGATCGAGGCCTCCTCGGCCACGACGCCACACCGGCCGGAAACGTGCTCGTCCGCCGTGCCGCGTTCGAGGCGGTCGGCGGCTTCGAGGAGGGGATCCGGTCGGGTGGGGACATCGACCTGTCGCGGCGCCTGGGCACCGCCGGATGGGCGGTCGAGCATCGGCCGGCCGCCGTGGTCGCACACCACCATCGCGACGGCCTGCCCGCGTTTCTGGCCATGCTCGCGCGCTACGGGGCGGGCGCCCGCTGGCTCAACGAGCGCTACCCGGGCTCCTCGCCGCGCTGGCCGCTCGTCAGGGGGCTCGGCGGCGCGGCCCGCGACACCGCTGCGCTGGCGATCCGGGGCCGGGTCGAATCGGCCCTGTTTCGCGTTGTCGACGGCCTGGGCCTGATCGCCCATAATCTCGGCTACCGCGCGAGCAACCGCGCGCCAGGCGCGTAGTCCCGGAAACGCTCACGCGCTCTAGTCGCTCAGCTCTCGTACGGCCGCGCGGATCGCCTCGGCAGTCTGGAGGGCGTGCTCCTCGCTGTCGTATTTGTGCCGCGGCCAGAAGAACCCGCGCAGCCCGTCCTTGCGGTTCCGCGGAACCAGGTGGACGTGAAGGTGGGGGACGCTCTGGCTGACCACGTTGTTGAGGGCGATGAATGCCCCTTGGGCGCCCATCGCGGTGCGGATGGCGGACGACAGGAATCGAGCATTGGCGAACAGGGGGCCGATCAGGTCGTCTGGCAGGTCCCAGATCGTCTCGTGATGGTCGCGGGGGACGAGGAGCGAGTGGCCCGGGAAGAGCGGCCGGTGGTCGAGGAAGGCGAGCGATCTCTCGTCCTCGAAGACGACGTGCCCGGCTTCGTCGCCGGCGACGATCGCGCAGAAGCGGCAGCCGTCGGTCAGCGACCGCAACTCAGGCAACGATCGTCAGTGCGCCCGGCTCGATGCCGATCTCGAGCTCTCCGTGATCCCCGATGTAGTCCCCGTCCACCTGGACCGGGAAGGGGCGGATGCTGCCCCCGGCGTCGCGCGAGACCGATTCGATCCTGCCCTCGACGACGCCCTCATAGTGATCGATCTGCCGGTGTCCCGGGGTGCGAAGGCTGTCCAGCAGCACCCGGGCCGCGATCGTCGGCATGTCGCGCTGGGCCGCGCGGCCGAGCATGGCGACCGACAGGGTGCCGTTGTCGAGCTCTGCGCCCTCGCAGACCCGGAGGGGCTGGCTCCCGAAGTAGGTGAACGGATCGGAGTTCTGGACGATCGCGGTCACCCCCTCCGCTGAGTTCCCATCCGCCACGAGGCGCATGCGGATCGGGTTGCGGAGGTAGTGCATGTAGAAGCCGGAGATCGCTGCCCAGGTGTAGAACCAGCGTCCGCCCCGGGCCTTCAAGCGCGGGCTGGAGTCGACCCGCCTGGCCGCCGTGGCGTCGAGGCCTGCCCCGCAGGCGAACACGAAATGGCGGCCGTTGGCGAGCCCCAGGTCGATTTTGCGAGGCCGAAAGTCGTCGGCGAGGCCGAGTAGATGCTCGGTGGCATCGACGACGTCGTTGGGGATCCCCAGCGTGCGGCAGACGACATTGGTGGAGCCTCCGGGCAGCACCGAAACCGGGACGTCGGTGCCGGCGAGGCCGTTGGCGACCTCGTTCAGCGTCCCGTCCCCGCCGAAGGCGACCACGATGTCGTAGCCGCCCTCTCGGGCCTCGCGGCCGATCTCGATCGCATGGTACTGCGCCTCGGTCGACACCGCCTCGACGTCGTAGCGGCCCTGGAGCGCGTAGACGACCAGGTTCTTGAGCCGGTCGGAGACGGTGGTCGCGTAGGGGTTGACAATGATCAGCATCCGCTTCTTGCGGGCGCCCTCAGCCGATCCGGCGCCGTTCGCGGACGCCTCGGTTCGCGGCGGGGCATCGATCGTGATGGAGTCGGCTGGCACTCTCGAGCCTTCCTCCGGGCGGACGTTACTCAACCGCCTCGAACCGGACCAGGTCGCCGTCGGGAGCCTCGCGTACCCGACCCTCTTCGATCAGCAGGTCGACGTGACCCACCACCTCCGAGAGGGTCAGGAAGGCCTGCGTCACCGCGACGTTGCCCCAGAGCTCCTGGGCGATCTCATACGCGGTGCGAGGGTGCTCGGCGATCAGATTGAAGATCTTCTCCGCTCGGCGGCGGTGGAGCGCAAAGCGCTCGTCGATCAGCGCGCGATGGTCGACTATCGGCTCGCCGTGTCCCGGGAGCACGATCTGCGCCGGCAGCTCCCTGGTCCGGCGCAGCGACTCCAGATAGGTCATCAGCGCCCGTGGGCGGTCTTCCGAGCCGTCGAGTGGGCGGGAGATCAGCGGATTCGAGGAGATGTGGGCGATCAGGTGGTCGGCGCAGAGCAGGATTCGCCGCTCGGCATCCCAGAACAGGGTGTCGGAGGGGCTGTGGCCCGGGCGGTGCTGAACCTCGAGGGCGCGGTCGCGGAGGCGGAGCTCCTCCGCGTCGTGAAGCGGCCGGGTGACCTTGGCCCGCGCACCCCAGGCGCGGAAGCTGCGTGAAACGGAGCGCAACGCCGTGACCACATCCTCGGGGATCCCATGGCGGAGCATCAGCGAGGCCGCGAACTGGTCGTCGAGCTCGATGTCGTCGCCGAAGTTCTCGATGAATGGGGCGACGACGTCGATTGCCGCCACCTCGGCTCCGGAGCGCGAGGCGATGATCTCGACCAGCCCCAGGTGGTCGATGTGCTGGTGGGTGAGGATGACGAGCTCGATCTCCTCGAGCGAGCGGCCCAACGCCGAGAGCTGGCGGTCGAGCTCGTCCAGCGACTTGCCCGAGTTGGGCCCAGTGTCGACCAGGGTCAGCGGCCGGTCCTCGATCAGGTAGCAGTTGACTCGCCCGACCGCGAACGGGGTCGGGATCTGCAGCCGGTGGATCCCGGCCTCGGCCGCGCGTCCGAGCGCCTCCTCCGGCGTCACGATCGGATCAGGGCCAGCACCTGATCCCGCTTTTGCTCCATGTCCTCATGCGAGACGAGCGACTCGAGGTTGAGCCGCAAGAGCGGCTCCGTGTTCGAGGGCCGCACGTTGAAGTGCCATTCCGGGTAGTCGACAGACACACCGTCGAGCCAGGAGACCTCGCCGTCGGAGTAGCGCTCCGCCAACTCCCGCATCTTGGCCTGCTGATCGGCGACCTCGGAGTTGATCTCGCCGGAGATGAAGTATCGCTCGCGAAAGGCCCCGACCAGCTCGGACAGCGGCAGGCCCTCGACGGAGAGCAGCTCGAGCACAAGGAGCGCCGGGATCGTTCCCGAATCCGCGCACCAGAAGTCGCGGAAGTAGTAATGGCCGGAGACCTCGCCGCCGAAGGCGGCGGCGCGCTCGCGCATCGCGATCTTGAAGAAGGCGTGTCCGACGCGGTTCACGTGCGAGCTGCCGCCCAGCTCGCGCACCATGTCGGGCACGGCGCGGCTGGCGCGAACGTCGTAAAGGATCACCGCGCCGGGCTCCCTGCGCAGCAGCTGTTGCGCCAGGAGCGCGGTCAGGAAGTCGCCGTCAACGAACTGCCCGCGGTCGTCGATGAAGAAGCAGCGATCGGCGTCTCCGTCCCAGGCGATCCCCAGGTTCGCCCCCTCCTGGAGCACCTTGTCGATGATGAACCGCCGGTTCTCGGCCACCAAGGGGTTCGGCTCATGGTCCGGGAACTCCCCGTCGGGTACCCAGTAGCTGGTCACCAGATCGAGGCCGAGGCGCTCGAGCAGAGGGCCGACCATCGGTCCGGCCATCCCGTTGCCGCCGTCGACGACCACGCGCAGGGGCTTTACCCGGTCCGGCTCGATGAAGCCGAGCGCCCGGCGGTGAAAGTCGTCGTAGACGTCCACCGCCTCGACGGATCCCCCGCCTGGCGGCTTCGGAAGCCCGGCCTCGATGGTGGCGCGCACGTCGCCGATTCCGGCCTCGCCGGAGAGAGCCAGCGCCCCTTCGCGGACGAGCTTGACGCCGGTGTACGCCTTCGGGTTGTGCGAGGCGGTGACCATGGCGCCGCCGTCCAGCTCGCGCGAGCCGACCAGCTCGTAGAGCATCTCGGTGGCGATCATGCCGGCGTCGAGGACGGCGCAGCCCTCCGCCACCAGGCCCTCGCGCACTCGGCCGGCCATCTCCGGCGCCTCGATCCGCATGTCCCGGCCCAGTCCCACCCGCAGCTCACCGGGCTCCTTTGCTCGTAGGTGGCCCAGCACTCGCGCGAAGCCGCGGCCGACGAGGTAGGCGGTGTCGCCGTCGATCTCCTCGCCGTAGAGGCCACGGACGTCGTAAGCCTTGAAGATCCCGGGCGGGACGGTGGTCCCGGCTGCGTCGCCAGGGATCAAAATGCGCCCCTCAGCGCCTCGTAGCTCTGCTCGAGCGACTGGGGCATCACCCGCGTGTCGGCGAGCACCGGCATGTAGTTGGTGTCGCCCGCCCAGCGTGGAACCACGTGCAGGTGGATGTGTCCCTCATATCCGGCGCCCGCCACCCGTCCCTGGTTGACGCCCACGTTGTAGCCGTGCGGCTCGTACTTGTGGTCGAGCACCGCCATCGCCCGCTGCGCCAGGGCCATCAGCTCGGCGAGAGTGTCGGCGTCCAGCTCTTGGAGCGTCGGCAGATGCTCGAACGGGGCGATCATCAGGTGGCCGTTGGTGTAGGGGAACAGGTTGAGGATCACGAAGCAGCGCTCCCCGCGGCGGACGATCAGGTTCGCCTCGTCGTCGTCCTCGGCCGGCTTGGTGCAGAAGATGCACTCCGACTCCGTGTCCTTCGAGGCGTCCCTCACGTAGGGAAGGCGCCACGGCGCCCAGATCCGATAGTTGGCCACACCTCCCATCGTATGCGCCAGGCACGGCGGTCGGCAGCTAACAGGCGTCAGTGAAGGTCAGTCGAGGTCAGTCCCGTCCCCACGCCGTACCCACGGCGGCTCGGTGACCCCCGGCGCTCCTGAGGACCAGCTCGACACTCGCGGCTCCGTTACCTTGCATTGATGCCTCGCCGGGAGCTCAGTTTTCCAGACTGGCTTCACGAGGCGCGGCGAATCGTCCACGAGCAGGGGCAAGGGCGCTGCGGGACAACATCGCCTGGCTGACAAGCTGCCGCAAGCGTTCCTAACGTCCGGGACCTGTGGCGGGAGTACATTCGTAGGCAGGTCATGGGACTGAGGCTGGCGTCAATAGGAATCGTCGCGCTGCTGGGCCTTGGCCTTGGGCTGCCCGCGTGCGGCGGGGATAAGGAGAACGCACAGGCAACCACGGAGGCTGTCTCCCGCGCGGCGGATCAGCTGGACGCGATCAACGTGCCCTACAGATGGGGCGGCGGCCACGACCACGACACACCGGCTGTGCCCGACCCGGGCCTCGACTGCTCCAGCACCGTCGCGTGGGTGTTGCAACACGCGGGCTGGGACGTACCCACGCCGTCCACCGCGACGCTTCCCAGCAGGTGGAGCGGGATACTCGAGCCGTGGAACTCGTCGCAGAGCGGGGTGTTCGTCGCCAACCATCCCGACCCTGACGGCAGCGGCGGGCGCTCGGGCCACGCCTTTTTGGTGGTCAACAACCGAAAGTTCCAGAACACCTCGCTCAACAACGACGGAGCGACCTGGGTCGGGCCGTACACGATCACCCGGGGCACGTTCACCGAGGGCAGCCACGACTTTGTGGCGTGGCACGTTCGAGGAACGTCTTAGAAGTCGCTCAGGAAGAAGGCGTTGGAGTTGGGCGATCCCGGCGAGCCAGCGACCGTCAAGTCGATCCTACGCTCCTGCACCTCGCGTCGACGGCACACTCGCAGCTAAGAAGTTCCTAAAAGGTCCGTCAGAGGCTCGGATTTCGCCCTCGCATGCCGAATACTGGGCATGACCGAGAGAAGGAGGATTCTGCTCAATGTCTCCCGCTGTTATCGGCTTTGCGGTGCTCGACGCGATGCTCGCCGCTCAGGCTGCCTACGCGGCACGCGATCTCAGCAAGAAGGGCCGCAAACGCAATAAGTAAGCAATCGGTCTTGTGTCGGTGCCAACCCGATACGCGGCGTTACGGCACTCTTGACCTTGTGAGCTGACCAGCTCAGCGATGCGCGTGGGCGCAGCCCTTGCCGCGGGCGATCAGCCAGCGGTTGGCGAGGAAGGCGAACGGGAACGCGATCACGAAGCCTCCGGCAACGCTCGCCCAAAGCAGCGCCTCCCCGACGCCGGCGTCCATCGCGCCGGGAACCAGGATCACGAACAGGTTGTCGACCGCCTCCATGATCGTGATCGAGATCGTGTCCGACGCTATGGCAGTGGAGACGATCGCCCCGGGAGCAAGGCCGGCGCGCACGAGTGGTAGCGCCGTCAGGCCGAAGCCGAACAGGTAGGCGAGCCCGACCGCGAGCCCGATCTGGCCGGCGTTGCCCCAACCGAGCGCGGTCGCGATCGCCATCCCCGTGACCTCGCCCGCTGCGCAGCCGATGAGGCAATGCGCCGTGGCGCTGACCGCGAGGCTGTTAAGAGCCGGCCCAGGATGCCTAACGGCTGCGGTCTCCATCGTGTCCAATATCTAGCAGGTAGTGCACAGCTGCAGCCATCGCCCCAACCGCGGCTCGGTACTTTGGACTGATGCCTCCTCCAGACCTCCAGTTCCCAGGCTGGCTCCGCGAGGCGCGGCGGATCGTCGCCGAGCAAGGGGCGCCGGCACTACGCGCCAACATCGGCGAGAACCTGAGCGACGAGCTGGCCAAGGACACGCACGCTCGGCTGCTTGCCGAGGTAGGACGGGACCTGGAGGAGGACATCCAGACCACTGCAGAGAGCCTGGACGAGATCGTGAAGCTTGTCGTCTACATCGACTCCCGCGAGGCGGGGATCGAGGACCCCGTGAATCAGGGGCGCTACGAACTCATCCGCTGGTGTCACGACTGCAGGCAGGGTCGCCACCCGCCCGAGGTCTGCGTCAGTGCTGGGCTCGAACAGCGCTTCGGTCCCTTCCGAGATGTGGCCGCCGCGAGGAGTTGGGTGAATCGTGCGGCGATCAGCAAACGCGCGCCCTTCGTGTTCGAGTTGGAGGATCTAGAGACCGGCCTACGCGCCAGGCTCACCGGCTTCTCGGATTCCGATTGGGACTGAGCGACCTCCCTCGCCGACGATCGCGGTAGGGGTGACCGCGAAGGCGCTATCAGGGCGGTCCGCGTTCGCTACAGCCAGCCGCGGCGGCGGAAGAACGTGACCATCCCGACCAGCAGGACGAACATGGCGCCGACCACCACGTAGAAGTCCTCGGAGTCGCCCTCACCCGGAACGCCGACGTTCATTCCCCAGATGCTGGCGATCAGGGTGAGCGGGAGCACGATCACACTGATGGCGGTCAGGAAGCGCAGGATGTCGTTGACACGGTGCGAGATCACCGACTCGTTGGTGTCCTCCAACGCCTCGACGACCTCCTTGTAATTCTCGAGCATGTCCCAGATGCGCTCGTGGGCGTCGCCGATGTCGTCGAAGTAGACCTCCAGGTCGCCCTCGGTGGGCGCCAGGAAGGGCTGTTTGGCGTTCTCGAGGTCGCGAAGCACGGTTCGCTGGGGGCGGACGACCTTGCGGAAGTTGATGATCTCCTGCTTCACGTTGGAGATGTCGCGCACGACCTCCTCGGAACGGCCGGAGAAGATCTCGTCCTCGACTGCATCCAGCTTGTTGCCGATCTTGCGCAGCATCGGGAAGCAGTAGTCGAAGCTGTCGTCGACGATTCGGTAGAGCAGGTATCCGGAGCCCTTGGAGAAATGCTGCTCGCGCAGCTCCTCCTTCTGCCGGCAGCGCTCGAACAGGTACTGCACGGGCTGAAGCGGCTGGTTGGGGATCGTGACCAGGTAGTTCTGGCCGACGAAGATGTCGAGCTCACCCGCGTTCAGGCGCCCGACCGCACGGTCGAAGACCGGGAAGTGCAGGACGATGAACAGGTAGTCCGGGTACTCGTCGATCTTCGGGCGCTGGTTGCGCGACAGGACGTCCTCGAGGTCGAGGGGGTGAAACCCGAACTGCTCCTCGAGCCAGGCGCATTCGAGCGGCGAGGGGCTCTCGATGTTGACCCAGCGCAGCCCCTCTGCCGTGATCGTCTCGACGTTGGGCTTGCGCTCCTTGGGCTCAGGCGCGGGGGCGACGAGCTGGCCGGCCCGGGCCAACCTTCTCAGCCTCGGCTTCGGGAGGTTCGGCATCGCTTGACGTCTCGCTCGGTCGCTCGTCCATCGTTACCCTAAGGGTACAGTCGCCCCCCTCGCCTGGGCTAGCGACGAAGTCGCGGTGCAAGCGAGTTGCCCGGGTCCACGCGGATCGCGGTGCACCGGGCAGCCCGGAGGCGAAGCCGAGGAGCTGCCGGTTTGTGTTGCCGAGGTGCTGCCGGTTGGTATAGTCCTCGGTCACATAAACCACCACATCCAGAGGGGTGGAGGGACTGGCCCGCAGAAACCCCGGCAACCCCCCCGAGCTAACGCGAAGGGGTAGGTGCCAATTCCAGCAGGTAGAGAGCCTGGGAGATGTGAGGGGAAGTCCCGACAGGACCTCTGCTCACTAGCCAGGCAGAGGTCTTATTAGTTGAGAAGCAAGCCACGGGACAGAAAGAGAGGCTAGAGGCGATGGCGCTGGAGGCACTGGTCTGCAAGGAGTGCGAAACGCGCTACCCGCTGGAGGCTCGCTTTGTCTGCGAGCTCTGCTTCGGCCCGCTCGAGGTCTCGTACGACTTCTCCGACCTCGAACCAGGCGAGGCCCGCCGGAAGATTCAGGCCGGGTCGCGAGGCATTTGGCGCTACGCGGACTTCCTCCCGTTCTCCGAGCGCCCCCGCGATCCACTCGAGCCCGGGCTGACCCCCTTGGTCCGCGCCGACCGGCTCGCCGAGCGCCTCGGGCTCGGGGAGCTGTGGGTCAAGAACGACGCCGCCAACCCGACCCACTCGTTCAAGGATCGCGTGGTCGCGGTCGCCCTGGCGAAGGCGCGCGAGCTCGGCTTTGAGACCGTCGCCTGCGCCTCGACTGGCAATCTGGCCAACGCCGTCGCCGCCCATGCCGCGGCGTGCGGCCTGGACTCCTATGTGTTCGTGCCTGCCGACCTCGAGGAGCAGAAGCTGCTCGCCACCGGGGTCTACGGAACGCGCTTGGTCGGCGTCCGCGGCACCTACGACGACGTCAACCGCCTCTGCACCCAGCTCTGCGAGACGCGGCCGTGGGCGTTCGTCAACGTCAACCTGCGGCCCTACTACTCCGAGGGCTCCAAGACGCTCGCTTACGAGACCGTCGAGCAGCTCGGCTGGTCGCTACCCGACCAGATCGTCTGCCCGATCGCCTCCGGCTCGCTGTTCACCAAGATCGCCAAGGGGTTTGCTCAGTGGCTGGAGCTCGGCCTGGTCGAAGGCGAGCTGCCGGCCTTCAACGGCGCCCAGGCGGCGGGCTGCAGCCCGGTCGCCACCGCGTTTGCCGAAGGCTGGGATGCCTGCAAGCCGCAGCGACCGGAGACGATCGCCAAGAGTCTCGCGATCGGCAACCCCGCCGACGGCGTCTACGCCCTCGACCTGGCGCGGCGAACGGGAGGCGTGATCGACTCGGTCTCCGACGACGAGATCCGCGACGGCATCCGCCTGCTGGCCGAGACGACCGGCATCTTCACCGAGACGGCCGGCGGTGTGACGGTCGCCGTGCTGGCCAAGCTAGCCGAACGCGGCGACCTCGATCCCTCCCAGCGCGTAGTCATCTACATCACCGGCGAGGGGCTGAAGACGCTCGACGCGACCCGGGATAGCTTCCGGATGCTGGAGATCGAGCCCACGCTGGAGGCGTTCGAGTCCGAGCTGGAGCCCGCCGCCACTCGCTAAGGTTCGCGGGCCGATGGCTGTGACCGTGAAGATCCCGACGCAACTCCGCGGCGTGACCGAGGGGGAGAGCGAGATCGAGGTCGACGGGGGGACGGTGGGCGAGGCGCTCGACGCCGTCTTCGAGCAGCACACCGAGCTTCGCGACCGGATCACCGAGGACGGAGGGCTGCGCAGGTTTGTCAACGTCTACGTTTCGGGTGAGGACATCCGCTTTCAGGAGGGGCTCGAAACGGAGCTCTCAGACGGCGACGAGGTGACGATCCTGCCCGCCGTCGCCGGCGGCAAGCAATAGGTTCGCCGGCTCGGCGCTTCCGGCATCCCATACCCTGCCGGCCGTGGAAGGCACGGGCCCGGTGGTCATCCTCTGCGGCGGACGCGGCACCCGCCTGCAGGAGCACACGCAGGCGATTCCCAAGGCGCTGGTAGAGATCGGCGACAGGCCGATCCTCTGGCACGTGATCCGGATCTACGCCGCCCAGGGCCTGCGTCGCTTCCTGCTTCTCACCGGCTACCTGGGAGAGATGATCGAAGAGTTCGTGGCCACGACGGAATGGCCTGAGCCGGTCGAGATCGACTGTGTCGATACGGGGCTCGACACCCCCACTGGGGGACGGATCGCGCTGGCGCGCGAGCGCCTCACCGGGCAGGCGTTCTTCGCCACCTACGCCGACGGGGTGGCCGACCTCGACCTGGAGGCGCTGATGGCCTTTCATCGCGGCCACGGCGAGCTTGGCACGGTGACGGTGGTCAGGCCTCGGACCCAGTTCGGCGTCGCCGAGCTGGGCCCGGACGATCGCGTCCTGGGGTTCGAGGAGAAGCCCCGCCTCGAGCACTGGGTCAACGGTGGGTTCTTCTGCTTCGAGCCGGGCTTCCTCGACTGCCTGGCCCCCGACAGCGTGCTCGAGGAGGCGCCGCTCCGCCACCTGGCGGCCGCCGGGCAGCTGCACGCCTTCCGGCACACCGGCTTCTGGGAGTGTCTGGACACCTACAAGGACGCGGTGATGCTCAACGACCTGTGCGGCGAGGGCAAGGCGCCGTGGGCCGTGTGGGAGCGGGACGCCGCCACCGAGGCCGGTGCGCGCTAGCCCGGCCCTGGTCACCGGCGGACTCGGGTTCGTCGGCGCCTGGCTCTGCCGGGAGCTGCTCGGGCGCGGCCAACCGGTTGTCTCGCTGGACCGGGCCGCCCGCGAGGGCCGGCCCTCGGCGCTGGCTCTGCTGGGGATCGAGGACCAGGTCGCCGAGGTCGAGGGCGACATTCTGGACGCGGACCTCCTGGGGCGCATGCTGGCCAGCCACCAGGTGAGGGTCGTGTTCCACCTCGCTGCGCAGACGATCGTCGGCACCGCGGCCGCCTCGCCCGCCCCGACCTTCGAGACCAACGTCCGCGGCACCTGGACCCTGCTCGAGGCTTGCCGCGAGCAGGGGGTCGAGCGGGTCGTGGTCGCCTCCTCCGACAAGGCCTACGGCGCCCACGACGAGCTGCCGTACCGTGAGGATTTCGCCCTGCGGCCGACGGCGCCGTATGAGTCCAGCAAGGCCGCCGCCGATCTCATCGCGCGCAGCTACTGGCACTCCTACGGGCTGCCCGTCGCGGTGACTCGATTCGCCAACGTCTACGGGGGCGGGGACACGAACTTCTCGCGCCTGATCCCGGAGGCGGTCAGCGCCGCGCTCGACGGCCGCCCGCCCGTGCTTCGCTCCGACGGCTCGCCGGAGCGCGACTTCCTCTACGTCGAGGACGCGGCCCGCGCCTACCTGGCGATCGCCGACGCCCTCGACCGCGACGAGGTGCGCGGCCAGGCCTTCAACGCGGGCGGCGGTCGCTCGCGTGCCGTGGGCGAGGTGGTGGAGCTGATCGCGCGCCTGGCGGGCACGGGCGTCGAGCCGGAAGTTCGCGGCACCGGGAACCCGGCCGGGGAGATCGACCGCCAGTACGTCGACCCGGCGAAGATCCGCAAGCTGGTGGGCTGGGAGCCCGAGGTCGACCTCGAGGAAGGATTGCGTCGGACGATCGACTGGTACCGCGCGCATCCCGAGGCCCGAGCCCCGGCGCTCGGAGGGCGGGGCTAGAGTTGGCGAGCAGATGAACGGGGAGGAAACCGCCGAGCCTCGCGGCGACGAGGCGCCGGGCGCCAACCCGCAGGCCCAGATCGTCGTTCGAGACGATCTGGGCCGCTCGCGCCTCACAGTCTTCTTCCGGTTCTTCCTGGCGCTCCCACACCTGATCGTGCTGGGGGTATGGAGCCTGGTCGCGCTCCTGATGGCGATCATCAACTGGTTCGCGATCCTGTTCAGCGGGCGGACGGTCGGCGGGGACCTACAGGTCCGCTACCTGCGCTACTTCACGCACGTCGACGCGTACCTGAACCTGGCGGCCAACCCGTTCCCCGGCTTCGGAGGCGACGCGGACAGCTACCCCATCGAGGTCGAGGTTTCCGAGGCGCGGCGGCAGAACCGGTGGAAGACGGCCTTTCGGTTCGTGCTGGCCTTTCCGGCCGTGCTCCTAGCCTCCACCTTCGGCGCCGCGGGCGCTCAGGTGGGGGGCGGGAACTTCCGGACCTCCTTCGGCATCATCGCCGCCGCCGCCTTCCTCGGCTGGTTCGCCTCGCTGGTTCGTGCTCGTATGCCGCAGGGCCTGCGCGATCTGATCGTCTACGGGCTCGGATACTCCGTGCAGGTGGCCGCGTACGTCCTGCTGGTCACCGACCGTTATCCGGACAGCGACCCGCTCGCACCGCGGTACGGACAGCCCCCGCCCGACCATCCGATCCGCATCTCCACGGACGATGACCTACGGCGCTCGCGCCTCACCGTCTTCTTCCGGCTCTTTCTCTGGCTGCCACACCTGGTGTGGCTGATCCTGTGGGGCGTCGCAACGGCGTTCGCGGTGCTCGCGAACTGGTTCGTGACGCTGTTTGCCGGGCGCCCGGCAAGCGCGCTGCATCGGTTCATCGCCGGCTACCTGCGCTACTGGACGCACACGACGGCGTTCCTCTACCTCGTCGCGAATCCGTTCCCTGGCTTCACCGGGCGAGCTGGCAGCTATCCGGTCGATCTCCAGATCGCGCCGCCCGCTCGGCAGAACCGGTGGAAGACCGGGTTCCGGCTGATCCTCGCCATCCCGGGGCTGATCGTCGTGGGGGCGCTCGGGAACGCCCTCGCGCTGGTGGCGCTGTTCGGGTGGTTCGTCGGTCTGATCCTCGGTCGGATGCCGCGTGGATTGCGCAACCTGGGTGTGTTCGCATTGCGCTACCACGCCCAGGTCGCCGCGTATGTCTGGATCCTCACGGATCGCTACCCGTACGCCGGGCCGTCGCTAGAGCTGCCCCGGCCCGAAGCCGTCCCGGCGCCACAGTCGGGTTGACGGGATCGCCGCGCGCGGCCCGCCGCGTGCTTGCGGGGCTCGGCGTCGCCGCCTTGGCCGGCGCCTGGCTGTTCGCGGCCATCCGGCTCTGGCGCACGAGCGTCCCAGGAGACCTGAGCCTCCCGGGTCTCGACGCGCACCGCTACTTCGGTGACGCTCAGCTGGACCGTGTGGCCAACTATGAGGCTTTCCTCCGTGTCGACCAGCTGCTGGCCACACTGGCAACCCTGGTCGCGCTCGGCTTCTACGCCGCCAAGGGCGCTCGGTTCGCGCGGGAGTCGGCGGCGGGCCGGATCGGGACTGGGATGTTGCTGGGCATGCTCGGGTTGGGCTTCGTGTGGCTGGCGCGGTTCCCGTTTGGCCTCGCCGCCCTGTGGTGGGAGCGGGAACACGACATCTCGAGCCAGGGCTACGTCGCTTGGGCGATAAGCAACTTCCTGAGCGTGGGCGGCGGGTTCCTGTTCATCTCGCTCGCGCTCTTGATCGTGATGGCGCTCGCGGGAGTGTGGCGCCGCCGCTGGTGGCTTCCCGCCGCGCCCGCCCTGGTGGCGGTCAGTCTGCTGTTCGCCTTCGCCCAGCCCTACCTGATTCCCGACCTGGATCCGCTCCGGGACCCACGGATCGCCGCCGACGCCCGGCAGCTCGCCGCGGAGGAGGGCATATCCGGCACTACCGTGCGTGTCCAGAACACGGGCAACCTGGGCGGCGGGCCGAACGCCGAGGCGGTAGGCATCGGCCCCAGCAAGCGCGTAATCCTCTGGGACACCCTGGTGGAGAGCTTTCCCCGGGCAGAGGTCCGAGTCGTGCTGGCGCACGAGTTCGCGCACCTCTCGCGGCACCATATTTTGAAGACGTTCGGGTGGATGGCGTTGCTGGCGCTCCCGCTCGCCTGCATCGTGGCGCTGACGACCCGGCGTCGCGGCGGACTGTTCGAGCCCGCGGCTGTGCCGATTGCGATCTTCGTGGTGGCGGCGCTGCTGTTCCTCCTATCGCCGCTCCAGCACGCTTTCTCGCAGCGACTGGAGGCCGAGGCCGACTGGGTTGCGCTGGAGACCACCCGCGATCCCGGTGCGACGAAAGCGCTGTTTCGCCGCTTCACCCGTATCGCGCTGGTGCAGCCCGATCCCCCGGGGTGGGCGGGCCTATTGATCGACACTCACCCGAGCATCATGGAACGAATCGAGATGGCGGAGGCGTGGCGGGCTCGCCAGCGCGACAGCCACTGAATGCGCCCCAAAAGGCGAGCGCGCCCGACAGGACTCGAACCTGTGACCTCGTGCTCCGGAGGCACGCGCTCTATCCAACTGAGCTACGGGCGCCGAGGCCTCAGTCTAGCCCTGCGCGCCGCCGCAGCCCGACGCACGATGCGGGTGTTTCCCAGGCCTGGACGAAGGTTGATTTGGGCGAGTCCTCGGCGAGAGAGTAGGGTTGCTCACGCCTGCGTGGCGCGAGGCAGCCCCGCTTCGGCGGCGACTCCCCCTGCTGCCCACGCTGCGCAGCGCGTGGCCTGGATGTCGGGATGCTCCACTTCCGCGGCTCGACCGCCGAAAGGGGCTCGTCCGGCTGAGGGGTGGGAGGCGAACATCCGTCGCATGATTGTCTCCCGCCCCGCCACGCAGCTCCCCGCCCGCCGCCCGGGCAGCGCGGATACCGTAGGGGCATGGACCTCTCGGTCGTGTTCCTCGGCACCGGCGGCTCTGTGCCCACCGCGCGGCGCGCCACTGCCTGCCTACTGGCGCGAGTGGGCGGCGAGCGGCTGCTGTTCGACTGCGGCGAGGGGTCGCAGCGCCAGATGCAGCGATCCACCGGCCTGGTGCAGGTGGACGAGATCTACGTCACCCACTATCACGCTGACCACTACCTCGGCCTGCCGGGGCTGCTGAAGACCTATGACCTCCAGGGCCGCGAGCGCCCGCTGCGGATCGTCGGGCCGCCCGGGCTGACGGGCCTGTTCGAGGCCCTCCGCAGGATCGTCGGCCGGATCTCCTACGAGATCGAGCTGATCGAGCTCGACGAGGGCGAGGCGATTCGCCACCAGGGCTACGAGGTCCGCTGCTTCCGGGTCGAGCATCAGGTTCGCGCCCATGGCTATGCGCTGGTCGAGGACCAGCGGCCCGGGCGCTTCGACCCCGAGCTGGCGGCTAGCCTGGGGGTCGAGTCCGGCCCCGAGTTCGGCAGGCTACAGGCGGGCGAAGTGGTGTCGGGGGGCGACGGTCCGGTTCGCCCCGAGCAGGTGATGGGCGAGCCGCGCCGGGGCCGCAAGGTCGTGATCACCGGGGACACCGCGCCTTGCGAGATGACCCGAGTGGCCGCCCACGAGGCCGAGCTGCTCGTGCACGATGGAAGCTTCGCCGAAGATGAGCTCGAACGAGCGGTCGAGACCGGCCACTCGACCGCGCGGCAGGCCGCGGAGCTGGCACGGGAGGCGGGCGTCAAGCTCTTGACCCTGGTTCACGTCTCCTCGCGCTACGACGTCGGCGACGTGCTCGTCCAGGCACGCGAGGCCTTCTCAGCCACCGAGGCGCCGCGCGACTTCGACCTGGTCGAGATCCCGTTCGGAGAGCGTGGCGAGCCGCGCCTGGTTGAGAACGGGGCGCGGGCGGCCGGGCCCACGCAGACCTAACCCAGCGGGGCAGCCAGGTCGGCGATCGATTGGGCGACGGCCACCGGCTGGTCCTCCTGAAGGTAGTGCTTGGCCGGAAGCAGGATCGGGTCGTCGACCCCCAGCACCCTCTGAACCACCCGCATCTGATCGAGCCCCAGCGCCGGGTCGCGCTCGCCCCAAACGATCCGGGCCGGATAGGGCGGCCGCTCGGCCAGGCCGTCCCAGAGGAAGCGCTGCTTTTCCTCGGTGAGCTCGAAGCCGCGCATGATCCGCAGGAAGGCACGCCCACCATCGGTGCGCTTGAGCAGCTCGTAATGGGCGTAGATCTCGTGCCGCGGCACGGCGCGCCGGTTGGCGACGCCCTGGAGGTAGAAGCTCTCGGAGAAGGCGAAGCGGGAGAGCGTCCGCAGCCAGATCTGGCCCAGCCCCCTGACCGCGAACGGGCGCATCGTCCAAGGCCGCCGAAAGCCCGCCACCTCGAGCATCATGTTCAGCGCGGTCAGGGAGTGCACCCGCTCGGGGTTGCGGATCGCCCACTCGACGCCGATCGGACCTCCGATGTCGTGCACGACTAGGTGGCAACGCTCGATTCCGAGCGCGTCGATTGCCTCGCCGGTCCAGCGGGCCAGGCCCGACCACGAGTAGTCGAAGTCGACGGGACGGTCGGCGAGTCCGAGCCCCGGAAAGTCGAAGGCGATGCCGCGAAGCCCCTGCTCGGCAAGCGGTGGGATCACCTTGCGATAGAGAAAGGAGCTCGAGGGGACGCCGTGCAGGAGCACGACCGGCGCCCCTCGTCCCTGCTCGCGAACGAAGCTCGTCGTGCCCCCGGCCGTAAAGCGCCGGCCGGCGGCGCGATGGACGTCGATCGCCTCGCGGGCGTCCTCGCGGGCGCTCATCGCTCTGGCTCACCGCTTCGCATCGGTGTGATCCTCTCATCCAGGACGGCTGCTAGTCTCGCCCAGTCGGTTCCTTTAACCCGGTCCAGAGAGGCCAGGAAGGGGCGAGTGTGAGCAGCAAGGACAAGGTCGTCCTCGACCGTGACGATTTGCGCCGCACACTGGTGCGGATCGCGCACGAGATCGTCGAGAAGAGCCCCGGCTCAAACCCACTCGCGCTGGTCGGCATCCACACGCGCGGCGCCATCCTGGGCGAGAGGCTGCACGCGCTGGTCGGCGAGCTCACCGGGTTCGAGGTGCCGTTCGGCGACCTCGACATCTCTTTCTACCGCGACGACGTCAACGACCGCCAGCCCGGCGCCGGACCGGTGGTGCACGCCTCGCATCTCGACTTCGACCTCGACGGGCGCACCGTGGTGCTCATCGACGACGTCCTGTTCACCGGCCGCACGGTGCGGGCGGCGATCGACGCCCTGTTCGATTACGGGCGTCCCGAGCGGGTGCAGCTCGCGGTGCTCGTCGACCGCGGCCACCGCGAGCTCCCGATTCGCCCCGACTACGTGGGCAAGAACCTGCCGACCTCCCGCGAGGAGCGCGTCTACGTGAGGGTCGAGGAGCTGGACGAGGTCGACGAGGTGACGATCTCCACCACCGTGGAGGCGCGGCGATGAGGAATCTGCTGGCGATCGCCGACCTGGAGCGCTCCGAGATCGAGCGGATCACCGACCTGGCCGAGGGGTTTGCCGAGGTCGGGCGGCGCGACATCAAGAAGGTGCCGACGCTGCGTGGGCGCACGATCATCAACCTCTTCTATGAGTCGAGCACCCGCACCAGCTCCTCGTTCGAGCTGGCAGCGAAGCGGCTCTCGGCCGACGTGGTCTCGATCAAGGCGGCCGGCTCCTCGATCGACAAGGGCGAGTCGCTGAAGGACACGATTGCCACCCTCGGCGCCTACGGGCCCGAGGCGATCGTGATTCGCTCGGTTCACGCCGGCGCCGCCGAGCTCGTCGCCGGCTGGACCGAGGCCGCGGTGATCAATGCCGGGGACGGCAAGCACGAGCACCCCAGCCAGGCGTTGCTCGACGTCTACACGCTGCGGCAGCGGCTCGGCTCGCTGGAGGGCAAGCGGATCTGGATCGTCGGCGACGTGCTGCACAGCCGCGTCGCGCGCTCCGACGTGCTCGCCTTCGGCGCCATGGGTGCCGAGGTGACGGTTTGCGGCCCACCGACGCTGATCCCGCGCGGATTCGAAGAGGCGCTCGGATGCCGGGTCTCCTACACCCTCGACGACCTCGGCGAGGCCGACGTCGTCTATGCGCTGCGCATGCAGCGCGAGCGGATGCGTGAGTCCTTCGTCCCCTCGATCCGCGAGTACGCCGCCCGCTATCAGATCAACTCACGCCGGCTCGGCCCGCGCCAGCTGCTGATGCACCCGGGTCCCGTGAACCGGGGCGTCGAGCTCTCGCCCGAGGTGATCGACGGCCCCAACTCGCTGATTGCCGAGCAGGTCGAGAGCGGGCTGGTGGTGCGGATGGCGATCCTCTACGAGCTGCTGGCGGGGGGACGGCCGCGCCCCGGCGGCGCCCGCGCCGGCGACCCCGACCAGCTGCCCGTGCCGACGCCGATCAAGGAGCCGGCTTGAGCGAATCGAGATCGACCGCGTCGTTGGATTGGCGAGGCGGAAACGGCGCACCCGGGGGCGACCTGGTGGTGCGGCGGGCCTCGGTGCTCGACCCTCGGGCCGGCATCGACGGCACCTACGACGTTGTCGTGCGAGGCGGCGAGATCGCCGAGCTGGCGGATCCGGGAAGCGCCGAGCCACAGTCATCGGCCGGGGGTGAAGTCGAGCTGATCGAGGCCGAGGGCAGGTCCGTCTTCCCGGCCTTCTTCGACCCGCACGTTCACCTTCGCACGCCCGGCGACGAGGACGAGGAGGACATCGAGACCGGTACCCGCGCCGCCGCTGCGGGAGGCTACTGCGGGATCCTGGCGATGGCGAACACGCAGCCGCCCGTCCAGACGGCCGCGGACATTCGCGCCCTGCGCGAGCGGGCGGCCGACGAGGCCTCCGTCCCGGCGGGATTCTTGGCCTGCGTCACCCGGGACATGGAGGGCGTCGAGCTCACCGAGATGGCGGAGCTGCGCGATGCCGGGGCGGTCGGGTTCTCAGACGACGGCCTGCCGATCTCGAACGCGCGCGTGCTGCGACGCGCGCTTCAGTACCAGCGGCTGGTCGGAGCTCAAATAGCCCTCCACGAGGAGGACCACGACCTCTCCCGGCCCGCCGGGCCACACCAGCCGCATCTTGGAGGCGCGATGCACGAGGGACCAGTCTCGGCCGCGCTCGGCCTCGCCGGCATCCCCTCGATCGCCGAATCGACGATGATCGCCCGTGACGCCACGCTGGCCGCCTACGAGGACGCACGGGTACACATCCAGCACCTGTCCGCGCGCGAGTCCGTGGATGCTGTGGCCGCAGCGAAGGGGGCAGGAGTCGAGATCAGCTGCGAGGCGACGCCGCATCACCTGACGCTGATCGACCAGGCGGTCAGGGGCCTGGACGCGCGCTTCAAGATGAACCCGCCGCTTCGCTCCGAGGACGACCGCCAGGCGCTGATCGACGGCCTGCGCTCCGGCGTTATCGACTGCGTCGCCACGGACCACGCGCCGCATTCGGTGGACGAGAAGGAAGTCCCGTTCGAGGAGGCGGCGATGGGGGTGACCGGGCTCGAGACGGCGTTCGCGGTCCTGCACACCGACCTGGTCCTGCCGGGGGTGCTCGACCTCCCCGTCCTCGTCGACCGGATGAGCGCCGGGGCGGCACCCTTCGGGCTCGAGCTGCCCAGCTTGGTTCCGGGAAGCGAGGCGAACCTGGTGCTGTTCGACCCCCGGGCCGAGTGGGAGGCCGGCGCCGAGGGCTGGGAGAGCCGCTCGCACAACTCCTGCTTCGCGGGCCGGGCCCTGCGCGGCCGGGTGCTGATGACCGTGGTTGCCGGCCGCGTCGCCTACCGCCAGCGCAGCTTTGCGATGGGGGTCGCATGAACGCGCGGAAGCTCGACCCGGAGCGGGCCACCTTGGTGGTGATCGACGTTCAGGAGGGGTTTCGAAAGGCCGTGCCCAGCTTCGGCCAGGTCGCCCGCGCGACCGTCGCCCTGGTTGAGGGGGCGAAGGCGATCGGGATTCCGATCGTGGTGACCGAGCAGTATCCGAAGGGTCTCGGCCACACCGTGCCCGAAATCGCGGAGCAGCTGCCTCAGGGCCTGGCGCCGATCGAGAAGGTTTGCTTCTCGGCCCCGGAGGCCGAGGGCTTCGACCTCGCCGGCCGAGACCAGGCGCTCGTCTGCGGGATCGAGGCGCACGTCTGCGTCAGTCAGACGACGCTTGACCTGCTCGGCGAGGGGGTAGAGGTGCACGTTGTGCGTGACGCGGTCGGGTCGCGCTCCCACGAGAACTGCGAGGTCGGCCTGAACAGGGCCGAGCGCGCCGGGGCGGTGATCACCAGCGTCGAGACGGCGCTGTTCGAGCTCGTCGGGCGCGCCGGGACGGACGAGTTCAAGCAGGTGCAGAAGGCGGTCCTCGACTACGCGCCAAGCCCCTCATGAGCGGGTACGTGTTGCTGGAGGATGGCGCGCGATTCGACGGCCAGCTCCGCGGGCGCGGCGACTGGGTCACGGGGGAGGTCGTCTTCAACACCGGGATGACCGGCTACCAGGAGTCGGTGACCGACCCCTCATACGCGGGCCAGATCATCATCTTCACCTACCCGCTGATCGGCAACTACGGCGTCGCGGAGGCGGCGATGGAGTCCGATCGTGCCCAGGCGCGCGCCGTGATCATGCGCGAGGCCAAGAACTCAGAGGACGCCGCCGACGCCGAGGGCGGCTGGCTCGACTGGCTGCGCGACTGCGGGGTGCCCGCGATCGACCAGGTGGATACGCGGGCCCTGGTACGCCACATCCGCGACAGGGGGGCGATGCGCGGCGGGATCTTTCCCACCGCGTTGGCCGAGGCGGAGGCCCGGGATCGGATCGAGGCGGAGCCGCCGATGGACGGCGCCGACCTCGCACGCGAGGTGACCCCCGCCGAGCCCGTCGAGCTGGGCGGCTCAGCGCCCTCTGAGACCGCGGGCCCGCACGTGGTCGGCATCGACACCGGGATCAAGCTGTCAATAATTCGGCAACTTCGCGAGCGAGGTTGCCGAATGACCTTGCTCCCGTGCTCAGCCACCGCGGACGAGGTCTTGGCGAGGGACCCGGATCTGGTCTTGCTCGCCAACGGCCCCGGTGACCCGGCGGCGCTCGACTACATCGTGCAGACGGTCCGCGAGCTGGTCGGCAAGCGGCCCGTGTTCGGCATCTGCCTGGGTCACCAGCTTCTCTGTCGCGCCGTGGGCCTGGAGACCTTCAAGCTGCCCTTCGGCCACCGCGGCGCCAACCACCCGGTCAAGGACCTGCGGAGCGGCAAGATCGACATCACCTCACAGAACCATGGCTTCGCCGTGCAGGGGCCGGGGGGCGAGCCGAAGATCGAGGGCGACGAGCCCGTCCGCTGGGAGACACCCTTCGGAACCGCCGAGCTCTCCCACCTGAACCTCTACGACCGCACGGTCGAGGGCCTCGTTCTCAAGGACGTCGCCAGCGCGACCGTCCAGTACCACCCCGAGGCCGGCCCCGGACCTCACGACGCCCGCTACCTCTTCGACCAGTTTCTGGAGCTGGCCCTGGCATGACGGCGCTGGAGAGCAACCTCGCGAGCATTCAGAGGTGGTACGGGACGTACCAAGGGAGGGGTCTCGATCCCGCCCGGGATCTCATCGATGAGATCTTCGATCCTGAGGTCGAGTTTTCCCCGTGGCTGGCCCGAGAGGTCGAGCGACGCACCTATCACGGGCACGAAGGACTGCGCACGTTCTTTCGCGAGCTCACCGAGATGCTCGAAGACGCTCGCTATGGACCGCCGGAATATCACCCCCTGACCGACGATCTGATCGTTGTTCTCACCCGACTCGAGGGTGCCGGGGGTGGCAGCGCCGTCCCGGTCGGCCAGGACCTCGGCCTTGTCTACGAGTTCCACGGGGGGCTCGTCAAACGCCTCACCGCGTACGGTTCACACGACGAGGCGTTCAGTGCGGCACGCGAGGCGCAGCGTGCCTAGGCGCGACGACATCCGGAAGATCCTCCTGATCGGGAGCGGGCCGATCGTCATCGGCCAAGCCGCGGAGTTCGACTACTCCGGCGCCCAGGCATGCAAGGTGCTGCTCGCCGACGGCTACGAGGTGGTGCTCGTCAACTCCAACCCGGCCACGATCATGACCGACCCCGAGTTCGCCCACCGCACCTATGTTGAGCCGCTGACTCCGGATTCCGTGGAGCGGATCATCGAGCGGGAGCGGCCCGACGCGCTGCTGCCCACCCTCGGCGGCCAGACGGCTCTCAACCTCGCCACGGCGCTCCACGAGGCGAAGGTGCTCGAGCGCTGCGGCGTGGAGCTGATCGGAGCCGACCACGAGGCGATCCGCCGCGCTGAGGACCGGGAGGTCTTCCGCGAGACGATGGAGGGAGCCGGACTCCGGGTCCCGTGGTCCGAGATCGTGCGCACCGTCGGCGAGGCGGAGCGGGCGTTGACCGAGGGGCGCATCGAGCTGCCCGCGATCGTCCGGCCGGCGTACACGCTGGGCGGCGAAGGGGGGGGCGTGGGGCGGACCGAACCCGAGCTCCAGCAGGTGGTTTCCGAAGGCCTCGCGGCCAGCCCGATCAACCAGGTGCTGGTCGAGGAGTCGGTGCTCGGCTGGGGCGAATTCGAGCTCGAGGTGATGCGCGACCGCAACGACAACGTGGTCGTCATCTGCTCGATCGAGAACGTCGACCCGATGGGCGTCCACACCGGAGACAGCGTCACCGTGGCCCCAGCCCAAACGCTCACCGATCGCCTCTACCAGGAGCTGCGCGACCAAGCGCTGCGGGTGATCCGCGCCGTCGGGGTGGAGACCGGCGGCTCGAACATCCAGTTCGCGGTCGACCCGCGAACGGGCGAGGTGGTGGTGATCGAGATGAACCCCCGCGTCTCACGCTCCTCGGCACTGGCATCGAAGGCGACCGGGTTCCCGATCGCCAAGATCGCCGCCAAGCTGGCGGTCGGCTACGCGCTCGAGGAGATTCCCAACGACATCACCAAGGCGACCCCCGCCTCGTTCGAGCCGACGATCGACTACGTGGTCACCAAGATGCCCCGGTTCGCGTTCGAGAAGTTCCCTGGGGCCGAGGGAAGTCTGTCGACGCACATGAAGTCGGTGGGGGAGGCGATGGCGATCGGCCGCACCTTCCGCGAGTCGTTCGCAAAGGCGATGCGCTCGCGCGAGCTCGACTCCCAGGCGCAGATACCCGAGGACACCGATGAGCTGCTCGACCGCCTGGTGACCCCGGCACCCGACCGCTACGACCTGATCCTGGAGGCGTTCCGGCGTGGCGCTGACCCCGTCAGCATCAGGGAGCGAACCTCGATCGACCCCTGGTTCCTGCGCGAGCTCAGGGCCCTGGCGACCGAGGGGGACGGAACCGCCTCCGGGGTTCGCACCTTCAAGTCGGTTGACACCTGTGCGGCGGAGTTCGAGGCGCGCACGCCCTACTACTACTCGGCGTATGAGCGCGCTCCCGACTCCGAGGTCCGCAGGGGGGATCGCCCCTCGGTGGTCATTCTTGGCTCGGGCCCGAACCGGATCGGCCAGGGGATCGAGTTCGACTATTGCTGCGTGCACGCAGCGATGACCGTGCGGGAGTCCGGCCGCGATGCGGTGATGATCAACTGCAACCCGGAGACGGTCTCGACCGACTACGACACCTCCGATCGCCTCTATTTCGAGCCCCTGACCGCCGAGGACGTGCTGGCGGTGATCGAGGCGGAGCGCCCCGAGGGCGTGGTGGTGCAGTTCGGCGGCCAGACGCCACTGAAGCTCGCCCGGGCGCTGGAGGAGGCCGGCGCGCGCCTGCTGGGCACGCCCGTGGAGGCGATCGACCTGGCGGAGGATCGCGGCCGCTTCGGGGCGCTCCTGCGGCGGCTTGGCATCGCGCACCCGCCCTACGGCACCGCGCTGTCGGCCGACGAGGCGGCGGTGATCGCTGAGGAGGTCGGCTTTCCCCTGCTGGTACGCCCTTCCTACGTGCTCGGGGGCCGGGCGATGGAGATCTGTTACGGGCCTCAGGGGCTCGCCGCCTACCTGGAGCAGAACGTGAAGGCCGACCAGGAGCACCCGCTGCTGCTCGACCGGTTTCTCGAGGAGGCGATCGAGGTGGACGTCGACGCTCTCGCTGACGGGGAGGAGGTTCGGGTGGCCGGGATCATGCAGCACGTCGAGGAGGCGGGCGTCCATTCCGGGGACTCGGCCTGCGTGCTTCCGCCGATGAGCCTCGGCGAGGAGATGCTCGCCGAGATCGGCGAGACCACCAGCCGGATTGCGCTGGAGCTGGGCGTGGTCGGGCTGATCAACATCCAGTACGCGGTCGCAGGCGGCCAGCTCTACGTGCTGGAGGCGAATCCGCGCGCCTCGCGGACGGTGCCGTTCGTCTCCAAGGCGATCGGCGCCCCGCTCGCCAAGATCGCCTGCCGGCTGATGCTGGGGGAGGCCCTCGCCGACCAAGAGCTGCCCGAAGTGCCCGGCGACCATGTCAGCGTCAAGGAGGCGGTGCTGCCGTTCGCGCGCTTCGCCGGCGCCGACTCGGTGCTGGGCCCGGAGATGAAGTCGACCGGCGAGGTGATGGGAATAGCCTCCGACTTTCCGACCGCCTTCGGCAAGGCCCAGGAGGCGGCCGGCATCGCCCTGCCGCGGGCCGGCACCGTGTTCATCACCGTGACAGACACGGACAAGCCGGCCGCCACCCAACTCGCCGCCAGATTCCACGACCTGGGCTTCGGGATCATCGCCACCCGAGGGACGGCGCAGGCGATCTCACGGATGGGTGTGCCGGTGAAGGGGATCAACAAGATCGCCGAGGGCTCACCCCACGTGGTCGACCTGATCCGCAGCCGCGAGGTCGACCTGGTGATCAACACGCCGACCGGCAGCGGCGCCCGCAGCGACGGCTATGAGATCCGCACCGCGGCCGTGCGCCAAGGGGTTCCCTGCGTGACAACGATGACCGGGGCCTCGGCGGCCGCGAGGGCGATCTTCGCCCAGCGCGAGCAAGGTGCAGAGCCGCGATCGCTCCAGGAGCTTCATGACAGGCCCCAAGGCTCGAGACACAGAACGGCTGTCTGACCCGCGCCTGACGACACCGCCGGCACGGCGCCGGCAGGCGCCACCGGGGCGGCGGTTGTGCGAGGTCACGGACAACCGCGAGTCGGGTGGCTACCGGATCTTCTCGGCGCTCGATCGTTCGGGAGCCGAGCCTGACGCCGGCCAGTTCTACATGCTCGGGGCGGCCGACGGCTGGGGCCAGCGCGACGGACGGCCCTACCTGCCTCGGGCCTTCTCGGTGGCCGAGGCGCGGCCGGCCGACGGCGCACTGCGGCTCGATTTCCTGGTCGAGGCCGTCGGGCCCGGGACGGAGCGGCTGGCGGGGCTGCGTCCCGGCGAGGGGCTGTGGTTGACCGGGCCGCTGGGGCAGCCGTTCTCGGTGCCGAGTCAGCTTGTAGCGGATGCCGCCGGGGCGATCCTGGTCGGCGGGGGCATCGGGATCGCGCCGCTGGCGATCTGGCGGCGGCAGCTCGGCGAGCGCGGCGTCGCCGTACGCACGCTGCTCGGGTTCCGAGATCGCCAGCACTCAGGCGGAGTGGAGGAGCTGTTCGACTGCTCGGAGGTCAGGCTGGCGAGCGAGGACGGGCACACGGGCCGCCGCGGCTACGTCACCGACCTGCTCGCGGTGTTGCTCGAGGGAGACGAAGCGCGCAGCGGCGCCGTGTACGCCTGCGGGCCGCCGGCGATGCTGGAGGCGGTGCGGACGATGTGCGTGCAGGCAGGCGTCGCGGCCGAGCTGGCGATGGAGGCGCCGATGGCCTGCGGCTTCGGGGCCTGCTTCGGGTGTGCGGTGCCGCTGTCCGACGGTGGCTACATGCGGCTCTGCGTGGACGGCCCGGTGGTCGATGCCGCCCGGGTCGAGACAGCGCTCGTGCCGGGGTCGGGACACTGAGAATCTGATGGACCTGAGGGTCGAGCTCTGCGGTCTGCGCCTCGAGCACCCGGTGCTAAACGGGTCTGGGACCTTCGACGCGATCGCCGCCCGGCGCGCCTTCGGCGAGGCGCTCCTGGATGAGTTTCCGTTCTCGGCGTTCGTCTCCAAGACGATCACCGCCGAGCCCCGGGTCGGGAATGCGCCGCCGCGGATCTTCGAGACCCCCTCGGGGATGATCAACTCCATCGGCCTCCCCAACAAGGGGCTCGATGGGTTCCTCGACCAGGACCTGCCGCTCCTGGCCGAGCTTCCGGTGCCGCTGGTGGTCTCGGTGATGGGCACGAGCCGTGGGGACTTCGCGCGCCTGGTCGAGGGGGTCGCCGACCGGGCCGAGGTAGCGGCCCTGGAGCTGAACGTCTCCTGCCCGAATGTCGAATCGGGGCTGATCATCGGGCAGCAGCCCGAGGAGACCCTGGCGCTGATCCAAGGCCTGCGTCCCCGGACCACCAAGCCGCTGATCGTCAAGCTGACCCCCAACGTCGCCGAGCCTGCGACGGTCGCGCGGGCGGCCGAGGAGGGCGGTGCCGATGCGGTCTCCCTGGTCAACACCCTGGAGGCCGCCGCGGTCGACCCGGCGACCCTCGAGGCCTGGCTCGGCGCCGGCGGCGGCGGGGGGCTCTCGGGCCCGGCGATACGGGCGTTCGCCCTCGGCCAGGTGCGCGAGGTCGCGGCTGCCGTGTCTGTCCCCGTAATCGGCATGGGGGGGATCGAGTCGGGAGCGGACGCGCTCTCCTTTTTGGCCGCTGGGGCGACCGCGATCGCCGTCGGAACCGCCAACTTCCGCGACCCGCTGGCCGGGAACCGGGTGCGAGCGGAGCTCGAGGCGGCGCTGGTGGCGGGCGGGGTTGGTCCGATCGCTGAGCTGAGGCGCCGGGTGCTGGCGTCGACCTCAACCTAAGGTCGAACCGAATTCGGAATAAAGAGCCCCGCCCCCCTTGTGTGGGCCGCCGCAGCGGGTATATGATCGCCGCCGCCGATGGCCCCGTCCTCCGTCGACACCGCCGCTGCTGTTCCCGAGAGAACACACGAGCAGCGGCTGCGGGCTCTTCGAAGGGCAAACGAGATCCGGTCCAGGCGGGCGAAGTTGAAGCGGGATCTGAAGGCGGGCAAGGTCAAGGTCGAGGTGCTGCTGCGCGACCCCCCGGACTATGTGCTCTCCGCCAAGGCCTTCGACATGATCCTGGCGGTCCCGAAGTACGGCCGGGTGAAGGCCAACAAGATCCTCACCCAGTGCCGGATCTCGCCCTCGAAGACGATCGGCGGACTCTCGGCCCGCCAGCGCGGCGAGCTGGTCGCCCAGCTCCGGCGCTAGGTCGCAGGTCGCACCGCCAGGCGCGGATCGAGCGAAACTCGACCGGCGCTGACGATCACCCGAGCCCGTAGCGGAGCTTGGGCAGGCGCGTCGGGAACTCGTTCCACCTGGAGCGGACTGGGCGCCGGTGGGTACGCAAGGATTGGCGTCGTGCCGAAGGTTTTCGTGATCACTGGCCCGTCCGGCGTGGGTAAGGGGACGCTGATCTCCGAGCTCTTGCGGCGGCTTCCCGGCCTGGAGCTGTCGGTGTCGGCGACGACCAGGGAGGCGCGAGAGGGCGAGGTGGACGGCCGCGACTACCACTTCCTCAGGGGCGAGGAGTTCGACCGGCGCGCTCGCGAAGGAGAGTTCCTCGAGCACGCCAGCTATAGCGGCAACCGGTACGGAACCCTGCGCTCGGAGGTCGAGCGGCGGCTGGCCGAGGACCGGTCGGTGGTTCTGGAGATCGAGGTGCAGGGCGCTCGCCAGGTGCGAGCGGCGATGCCGGAATCCGTTCAGGTCTTCATCGCCCCCCCAAATCCGGCCGCGCTCCGCGGGCGGCTCGAGGGCCGGGGCACGGATTCCCGCGAAGCGATCGCCGAGCGGCTGCAAACGGCGGAGCTCGAGCTCGCCGCGCAGCAGGAGTTCGAGCACGTGGTCATAAACGATGAGATCGAGCGTGCGGCCGGGGAGCTGGAACGGATCGTGCGCGAGGAGTTGGGGCACGATCCCTAGAATGGTGAGGAGATGATCAAGCCGCGCGTCGACAAGCTGCTGGACCGGACCGACTCCCATTACGCCGCCGTGGTGGTGGTGGCTAAGCGGGCCCGGCAACTGAACAGCTACTACCGCGCTCTCGGGGAGGGCAGCTACGAGGAGTACACGCCGCCGATGGTCGACACGCCATCGGGCAACTACCTCACGATCGCGCTCGAGGAGCTGGCGGCGGGGAAGATCAACTACCGCTACCGCGCCTAGACCGGCGCGGGGGTGAGGCCGCAGGGATGGCCCGCATCCTCCTCGGTGTGAGCGGCGGGATCGCCGCCTACAAGGCCTTGGAGCTGGCGCGGCTGGCGACCCTGGCTGGGCACGGCGTTCGGGTGCTCATGACCCCGGCCGCTCAGCGGTTCGTGGGCTCCGCTTCCTTCGAGGGCATCGTCGGCGCGCCGGTGCTCGACGACGAGTTCGCGCGGGATCCGCTTCGGGGCTCCTTTCCGGGCGACCCGCTCCCCGATCACGACCCGATCGGTCACCTGGAGCTGGCCGCCAACGCTGACCTGTACCTGGTCGCACCGGCGTCTGCGAACACGATCGCCAAGCTCGCCGCCGGGATCGCCGACTCGATGCTGACCACGTCGTTCCTGGCTTGCCCCGCGCCGCGCGTCGTCGCGCCGGCGATGAACGACCGCATGTACTCGGACGCCGCCACCCAGGCGAACCTTGCGACGCTGGCTGGGCGCGGCGTGCGAGTGATCGAGCCCGAGGAGGGCGCGCTCGCCTCACGAGGCGAGACGGGCGTCGGCAGGCTGCCATCGCCCGACCGCCTGCTGGCCGAGGTTGAGGTGCTCCTGCCCACGGCCCGAGGACCCTGGGACGGAGTGCGCGTGCTGGTCACCGCCGGCGGGACCCGGGAGCCGATCGACTCCGTCCGCTTCATCGGTAACCGCTCGAGCGGACGGATGGGATTGGCGCTGGCCGAGCAGGCGGCGCGGCGCGGGGCGGAGGTGACCCTGGTAGCGGCCAACGTCTCGATCTCCGAGCCGGCCGGCGTACGCCGGATCGACGTCGAAACGGCGGGCGAGCTGGCGGAGGCAGTAAGGGAGGAGTTCGCCGGCTGCCATGTGCTGTTGATGGCCGCCGCGGTCGCCGACTTCCGGCCGGCGCGGGCGGAGGCAGGGAAGATCGCCCGCGAGGGGAGCGGCGGGATCGAGCTTCGCCTGGAGCAGACCGAGGACGTCCTGGCCGATCTGGCATCGCTGCGGAGCAACGACCAGACACTGGTCGGCTTCGCCGCCGAGCACGGCGCCCAGGCGATCGAGCGGGCTCGCGCGAAGCTCGATCGCAAGGGGTTGGACGCGATCGTCTTCAACGACGTCTCGCGGGCAGAGATCGGCTTCGACTCGGCGCTCAACGAGGTGGTGATCGTGGAGCGCGACGATGAGCGGCGGGTCCCGCTGGCGCCCAAGGAAGAGGTCGCCGCCGCGATCCTCGACCGGGTGGAGGCGATCCGGAGCGCCGCCGAGTCACGCACCTAGTCGGGCTCTCACCCTCTCGCCTCTTAAGTGGGTGAAACCCGCGCGGGCTGGGCAGGGTAGGCAAGACAGGAGCGGCCTGGGTCATCGAAATCGCGGCACCGTCCTGGATAGGACTCGCTATGCGAGGGCTAGGCAGGACGGTTCACCAGGGGCTCGACCGGGGCGGCCGGCGCCGCACCTACCCAGCCCAATTGCGTCGCGGCCGCAGCTTTCGCCCCACGAGAACCGAGTGGGGGGCCTCCCTACACTTGGACCCGTGGCTGAAGCGGCGGGCGACTCTCTCTACGGCCTGTATCAGAAGGGGATGTCGCTGCTCGAGTCCGGCGACTTCGCGCAGGCCACCGTGCCGCTCTCGAAGGCGGCCCGGATGGCGCCCGAGAAGAGCTCGATTCGCGAGGCGCTCGGCCGCGCCTACTTCCACAGCCGGCACTACCCGGAGGCGGCGCGCGAGTTCGAGGCCGTGGTGGAGCGATACCCGGTCAACGACTTCGCCCACTTCTGCCTCGGCAGGGCGCTGACCCTGACCGGCCAGCGCGACCGAGCCCGACGCCACCTGGCGATCGCGGCGAACCTGCGGCCCGAGCGCGAGGACTACCGCATCTACAGGCAGCGTTTGGCGCGCAGCCGGTAGCGGCCTTCGATGAGGGCGCTGGTCCAACGCGTCAGCCGGGCGTCTGTGTCGGTTGACGGGCGCCAGGTCTCGGCGATCGGACCGGGCTTGCTCATCCTGCTGGGCGTCGCGCCCGAGGACACAGAGGCGGAGGCGGGCAGGCTCGCCGACAAGGTGAGGGCGTTGCGGATCTTCGACGACGCGGACGGCCGCATGAACGAGCCACTCGCCGACCGCGAGGTTCTGTGCATCAGCCAGTTCACCCTCTACGCCGACACCCGGAGGGGCAACCGGCCGAGCTTCACGCGTGCCGCCCAGCCTGAGCTGGCGGAGCCGCTGTACGAGTGCTTCTCGGAGCGCCTGGGCGCAAGGCGGGGCATTTTCGGGGCCCGGATGGCGGTGGAACTGGTCAACGACGGGCCCGTGACGCTGATCCTGGAGGTCTGAACCAGGCGCCCGCAACGGGTCGCCCGCCGCTCGCACCACGCTTGCCCGGCGCGCGAGGCCGAGGCTATACTCAGATCACCTCTTTTTCACCCGAACCCTGTTGGAGGTGGGCACGGGCCCGCCTTTTTTTCGGCGCGGAAGGGGTTGGAACAGGCACGAATCGAGTCAGAAGGACGAACTTGGAAGAGCTTCAAGAGCAGATCGAGTCGAGGCTTCGGGAGTTCGATCCCGCGGTCGAGTTGATCGCGCTGGAACGCCCGGCCGCAGAGACGTTGCGCCTCTACATCGATCATCCGGATGGGGTGGACCTGGCCCTCTGCGAGCGGGTCACCAACCAGCTGCGCGACCTGCTCCAGGCATGGTCCCTGGAGGTTTCGTCGCCCGGGGCCGATCGGCCACTGACGAAGCCCGAGCACTTCCGCCGCTTCATGGGACGGCGCGTCAGGGTCCGCACCCGCGAGGCGATCGAGGGCCAGCGCAGCTTCACGGGCACGCTGACGGCGGCGGATGAGCGCCGAGTCCGGCTCGACGCCCCCGCGGGCGAGGTCGAGATCCCGCTCTCGCGCATCCGCCGCTCGAATCTTGTGCCCGACCTCTCGACCCCGGTGGAGGGAGCCCGATGAGCCGCGAGATCGTCGAGGCGATCAGGGGCCTCGAGCTGGAGAAGGGGATCGATGCCGAGACGCTGATGGCGGCACTCGAGGACGCGCTTCTGTCCGCGTACAAGAAGACGCCGGGCGCCGCCAAGTACGCCCGCGTCGACCTCGACCGCGACACCGCCGATTTCCGCGTCTTCGAGCTGATCCTGCCGCCGGAGCTGGAGGAGAAGCTGATGGCGCAGGCGATCGAGGAGCAGGAGCAGACCATCGACCCGGAGACCGGGGAGCTGCGCGAACCCGAGGAGCCAGAGCTCGACCCGGAGCTGCTGGCCCCCTACGAGGACCAGATCACGACCCGCGACGTCACGCCGGAGAACTTCGGTCGGATCGCCGCACAAACCGCCAAGCAGGTGATCCTGCAGCGGATCCGCGAGGCGGAGCGACACATGATGTTCGAGGAGTACCAGGACCGGGTCGGCGAGTTGGTCACGGGGATCATCCAGCAGTCCGACAACCGCTACACGCTGGTCCAGCTGCGCGAGCGCGTCGAGGCGCTCCTGCCGCGCTCCGAGCAGGTCTGGAACGAGCGCTACGACCACGGCATGCGGGTGAAGGCGGTGATCACAGAGGTCAACGCGGAGGGCAAGGGGCCGGGAATCGTGGTCTCGCGGCGCAATTCCGAGCTGATCAAGCAGCTGTTTGAGCTCGAGGTCCCGGAAATCGCCGACAGCCTCGTGGAGATCGTTGGCGTGGCTCGGGAGCCCGGTTACCGCTCGAAGATCGCCGTCATCTCGCACGCCGACGGGGTCGATCCTGTCGGGGCGTGCGTGGGGCCGAGAGGCTCCCGGGTGCGGATGGTGGTGTCCGAGCTGCGCGGCGAGAAGATCGACATCATCCCCTACAACGACGAGCCCGCCCGCTTCGTGGCCAAGGCGCTGTCCCCCGCTCGGGTGCGGGAGGTGCTGGTCGACGACGAGAAGCAGGAGGCGACGGTGATCGTGCCGGACGACCAGCTCTCGCTGGCGATCGGGCGTGAAGGCCAAAACGCGAGACTTGCCGCGAAGCTCACCGGCTGGAAGGTCGACATCAAGTCCGAGACCGAGTTCAGCCAGGAAGAGGACGAGCTCACCTACGAGGAAGGCGAGGAGGCGGATGGCCGCTGCGCCGCGGTGCTCTCCGCCGGGCGACGGTGCCCGAACGCGGCGCTTGCCGGCTCGCGCTACTGCGGCCTCCCGCAGCACCAGGCGCTGGCGCGCTTTGGGACCAATCAGGTGACCGTGCTGACGCCGCTCAGCGACGAGGAGATCCAGAAACTGGCCGATTCCGACGCCGACGAGAGCGAGGTCCGCCCACTCGTCGAGCGCGCGCAGGCGGAATTCGAGCAGGCCCAGGTTGAGCCCGAGGGAGAAAAGGAGGAAGAAGCCGAGGAGAGCACGGAGGATGAGGAGGAGTCCGAGGTGGCGCTGGCGGAAGACGCCGCTGCGGAAGGCCCCGAGGACGCGGGGCCCGCTGGGGAAACGGCGCCGGTCGGGGTCAAGTCCTCCGAGGAATCCGAACCGGGAGGCGAGGATTCCGAGGGACACGATTCCGAGGAATCTTGAAGAAGCGCGTCCACGAGATAGCCAAGCAGGAGGGCGTGACCAGCAAGGATGTGGTCGCGGCGTTGAGCGCGGCCGGCATCGAGGGGAAGGTGGCCGCTTCGAGCGTCGAGGAAGAGGACGCCCTGAAGGCCATGGCCGCCGCCGGCGCCACGGTCGAGCGCAAGCCGCCCAAGGACGGCTCGAAGCCGAAAGCGAAGGCCGCTCGGTCGGCACCCAAGGACGCTGACGGAAAGCCCGTGGCCGAGGAGTCCCGTTCCGGCGGCGCGGTTCGCCCTGAGACGGGCGACAACGCTGCTGCGGCCGGCTCGGGCGGGCGCAAGCGCCGCCGGGTCGTAATCGACTCCCAGGCGGCGCGTCGCGAGCACATGCCGCAGGCGCCGCCACACCGACCTCCCCGGCGCCGCGGTGGGCGCCGTCGCCGGCCGCTGCTCGAGGAGCCGCCGGTCAGGCCGCTGAGCGAGGCGCCGGAGCCGGATGCGACCAAGATCGCTTCCGGCGCGACGGTGCGCGAGGTGGCGGAGAGCCTCAGCCTCGGAAGCGCCGAGGTGATCAAGAAGCTGATGGAGCTGGGCGAGATGGCGACGCTCACCCAGACCCTCTCGGATGAGGCCGTGATGGCCCTGGCCGCTGCGCTCAACCAGAAGGTTGAGCTCGTCAGCGCCGCGGAGGAGGAGCCGGAGGAGCCCGTTCACGAGGACGCCAAGAAGGACCTCGCGGAACGGCCGCCCGTGGTGACGATCATGGGTCACGTCGATCACGGCAAGACCTCGCTCCTGGATGCGATCCGCGAGGCCGAGGTCGTCGCGGGTGAGGCGGGCGGCATAACCCAGCACATCGGCGCCTACCAGGTGCACCAGAACGGCAAGCTCGTCACCTTTCTCGACACTCCCGGACACGAGGCCTTCACGGCGATGCGCGCGCGAGGCGCCAAGGTCACCGATCTCGCGGTGATCGTGGTCGCTGCGGACGACGGAGTGATGCCCCAGACGGTGGAGGCGATCGACCACGCCCGGGCGGCCGGTGTGCCGATCCTGATCGCGGTCAACAAGATCGACAAGCCCGACGCCCAGCCCGACCGCGTCCGCAACGAGCTCGCTTCGCAAGGGCTCACGCCCGAGGACTGGGGCGGCGAGACGATCTTCTGCGACGTCTCCGCAAAGACCAAGGAGGGGCTCGACAACCTGCTCGAGATGATCGTCCTGGCCGCCGAGCTCGAGGAGCTGAAGGCCAACCCGAGCGCCCCAGCGTCAGGCGTCGTGATCGAGTCCCACCTCGACCCCGGCCGCGGCCCGACCGCCACGGTGCTGATTCAGCGGGGCACCCTTCAGGTCGGCGATGCCCTGGTCGCCGGCGCGAACTGGGGCAAGGTGAAAGCGATGCTCGACTTCACTGGCGCCCGCCTGAACGAGGCGCACCCGGGCGATCCGGTCGAGGTGCTCGGGCTTGATGGCGTCTGCGAGGCCGGCGAGCGGGTCGAGGCGGTGGAGAACGAGCGGCGGGCGCGGCAGCTCGCGCAGCAGCGCGGCCAGCGCCTCAAGGCCGAGTCGCTCGCCCGTCAGCAAGCCCGCAAGATCAGCCTCCAAGAGGTCTTCTCGAAGGGCACCGAGGGTGAGCTCCAAGAGCTCAACATCGTCCTCAAAGCGGACGTCTCGGGCTCGCTCGAAGCGCTTCAGGACGAGATCGCCAAGGTCCCGCAGGAGCAGATCCTGGTCGACGTGATCCACGCCGCGCCGGGCGGGATCACCGAGTCCGACGTGATGCTCGCGGCGGCCTCCGACGCGATCATCATCGGCTTCAACGTCCGACCGCTGGCCGAGGCCCGCAAGGCAGCCGAGCGCGAGGGGGTCGAGATCCGCACCTACTCGGTCATCTACAAGGTCACCGAGGAGCTCCGCGCGGCGATGGAGGGGTTGCTCGAGCCGGAGGAGGTCGAGGAGACGCTCGGCCAGGCCGAGATCAAGGAGCTGTTCCGGGCCTCGCGCATCGGCACGATCGCCGGCTGCCTGGTCACCGACGGCAAGGTCACCCGAACCGCACAGGTCCGCCTGGTCCGCGAGGGCACGGTGGTGTGGACGGGAAGGATCGGCTCCCTACGCCGATTCAAGGACAACGTGCAGGAGGTCGAGGAGGGCCTCGAGTGCGGGGTCGTGCTCGAGGGGTACCAGGACGTCAAGGTCGGCGACGTCCTGGAGCTGTTCGAGACCAAGCAGGTCGAGCAGACGCTCGAGTAGCGACCGCGGCGTCGCACGCGGCGTACCCTTGGCGAGTGCGCGCGTACGTGTGCCTGATCGAGGTGCGGCTTCACCTCAACGACTCGCACGACCTGAAGGGCAAGCGGAAGGTCCTGCACTCGCTGAAGGCGCAGCTGCGGCAGCGGTTCGGGGCCTCGGTGGCGGAGGTCGACGGGCACGACACCTGGCAGCGGACGACCCTGGTCTGCGCCCTGGTCGGCGGGGGTGAGGTGGGACGGCGCGCCGACGACTTGGAGCGGTTCGTCGAGACGCGTTGTCCGGACGGGTGCGCGTTCGAGCGCGACCTCCTCAGTCTCACCGACATCCGTGGCTGAGACCGCCCAGTTGGCCGATTGCCCTGAGCTATAGTCGCCCGACCATGCCCACCGAGCGCATGAGGAGGGTGAACGAGGTCATGCGCGAGGTGATCGGGTCGGCGATCTCCACGGAGCTCGAGGACCCACGGATCGGATTCGTGACCGTGACCTCGGTGGAGACAAGCCCGGACCTGCGCTCGGCGCGCGTCCACGTCAGCGTGCTCGGCGACGAGGGCGAGCGCGAGGCGACGCTCGCCGGGCTTTCATCCTCCCACGGGGTGCTCCAGGCTACGATCGCCCGCGAGATGCGAATCAAGCGCACTCCGAAGCTGAGCTTTCACTACGACGAGACTCCGGAGCGCGGTGTCCGCGTCTCCAGGCTGCTCGACCAATGAGCGAGACGGTCGCCGCGACGGCGGAGCGCAAGGACGCATCGCTCCAGGAGGTCGCCGAGGAGCTTCGAGCCGGGGATCGCTTCCTGCTCACCACCCACGAGGGCCCGGATGGGGACGCACTCGGCTCCCTGCTCGCCCTGCACCACATCCTCACCCAACTGGGCAAGGACTCGGTGATGTTCCTGGCTGCGAAGGAGTTTCCGCTTCCCGTCGAGTACCGCTTCCTGCCTTTGGAGGAGGTCTTCCACGAGCCGCCGGTCGACGTCGTCGACCGGGTCCTGGTCTTCCTCGACTGCGGGAACATCGACCGCATGCCCGTCGGCTTCCTGCACCGCGACGAGGCCAGGATCCTGAACATCGACCACCATCACGACAACACCCGCTTCGGGACCCTGAACCTGGTCGATACGGAGGCCTCATGCACTGCCGAGATCCTGTTCGGGCTCGCGAAGCTGCTCGGCGCGGAGCTCACTCCCGAGATCGCCGGGGCCCTCTACGTGGCGGTGATCACGGACACGGGCCGGTTCATGTATGAGAACACGGGGGCGGCCACGCATCGGATGGCGGCGGAGTTGATCGAGGCCGGGGTGGACGTCCACGACACCTACCGGCGCCTGTACGAGCGAGTGCCGCTCGAGAAGCTGCGCCTGGTCGCTCGCGCGATCGAGCGGATCGAGCGCTATGCGGACTGCGATCTGGCTGTCACCTACATCTCGGCCGACGACTACGCGGAGACGGGCGCGAGCGACGTCCTCACCGAAGGGATCATCGACCACGTGCGCGCGCTCGAGGAGATCGAGGTTGCGGCGATGATCCGCGACAAGACCGACGGCGGCCATTCGGCGCGCAAGGTGAGCCTGCGCTCGACGATGGGCAGAGTGGATGTCTCCGCGATCGCCCGCAAACGCGGCGGCGGCGGGCACCGGCGGGCGGCCGGTTTCTCGACCGACCTCGAGTACCCCGAGCTGGTCGAGTTCCTCTGTGACGAGATCAGGGCGCAGCTTTAGCGATTTCGCCCGCCGCCGTGACCGCTGAGGCGCCGTCAGCTGCGGCATCTCGGCCGCCGGCCGGGATCATGCTGGTCGACAAGCCGGCTGGCGACACGTCCCACGACGTGGTCGAGCGCGTTCGTCGCGAGCGCGGCCAGAAGGCAGGCCATGCCGGAACCCTCGATCCCTTCGCCACCGGGCTGCTCCTGGTGCTCCTGGGACGAGCCACGCGACTCCAGCGCTACCTCCTGCCGCTGCCTAAGACCTATCGGGCCACGGCGAGGCTCGGTTGGCGCTCGACCACGGGCGATCCCGACGGCGAGCTGAGCCACACGGGTGTCGTGCCCGAGCGGCTGGAGCTGCCAACGGGGCTGGTCCGCCAGCGGGTGCCGATGACCTCGGCGGTCAAGGTGCAGGGCGAGCGCCTGTACAGGCGCGCCCACCGCGGCGAGAGCGTGGAGACGCCTGAGCGCGAAGTCGAGGTCTACCGCGCCGAGCTCGTGCGGCGCGAGGACGACAGCGCCGAGTTCGAGATCGAATGCTCGACCGGCACCTACGTGCGCACCCTGATCGAAACGCTCGGCGACGCCTACTGCCAGCGGCTGAGGCGGATCGCCATCGGTCCTTTCCGAGTCGAGGCCGCGACCGGCGAGCCGCTTGCAGTCAGGGCAGCCCTCGCCTTCCTGCCGGAGCGAATCCTGGATGCGGCCGAGGCCGAGCGCGTGGCCCACGGGGGCTGGGTGCCGGCTGCCGGCGAGGCCGACGGTCCGCTCAGGCTCACCCACGAGGGGCGCCTGCTCGCCGTCGCCCGGCGTTGCGAGGCCGCGCTACGGCCGGAAGTGGTGCTCGCGTAGCGGTAAGTGGTGCTCCCGTGAAAGGCTTCCCGGCCGCGTTTCGATGAAGATCAAGGTCACGCAGCTTGCCGGCGCAGAGGCCCGATCGCGACAGGTGGCGATCGGCGTCTTCGACGGCGTCCACGTCGGCCACCGCAAGGTGATCGACGGGGCGGACACGGTGTTGACCTTCGAGCCGCACCCGGTGCGCGTGCTCCATCCCGATGCCGCTCCGAAGCTGATCATGCCGTTCGAGATCAAACGCGACGTGATCGAGGGCCTGGCAGTCGAGGAGCTGATCGTGATCTCGTTCGACGACGAGTTCTCCTCCATCGCCCCCGAGGACTTCTGCTCCCGGATCCTGGTCGAGGCGTTGAGCGCAAAGAGCGTCTCAGTGGGGGAAAACTTCCGCTTCGGCGCCAAGGCACGGGGGGACCCGCAGATGCTCGCATCACGCGACGAGTTCGAGACCCGGGTCGTGCCGCTGGTGGAGGTCGACGGCGAGATCGTCTCCTCGACCCGCGTGCGGTCGCTGGTCGCGGCGGGTGAGGTGGAGGCGGCGGCCCGGTGCCTGGGCGCGCCTTTCCTACTCGAGGGGACCGTTGTCGAGGGGGACGAGCGCGGACGCAAGCTCGGCTTTCCGACCGCCAACATCGTGCCGTCCGACGACCTCGTCTGCCCCGGCCATGGCGTCTACGCGGCGTTCGCCGACGGCCGCCCGGCGGCCGTCAACGTGGGCGTCCGGCCGACCTTCGAGACCGGTCGCGGATTGCTTGTCGAGGCGTACCTGATCGACTTCGACGGGGACCTCTATGGCCGGACGCTGCGGATCGCGTTCATCAGCCGGCTACGGGGTGAACGGCGATTTGCAGGCGTGGAGGAGCTGATCGCTCAGATGCATTGCGACGTCGAGGCGGCTCGAGAGCTCTGTGCTAGCTTCACTCCTCCCTGATGCCGCTGACCAAGGACCGCAAGCAGGAGCTGATCGGCAAGTTCGGTCGCGAGGCAGGCGATACCGGCTCTGCAGAGGTGCAGGTTGCCCTGCTCACGGAGCGCATCAACCACCTGACGGAGCACCTGCGCGCGCATAGCAAGGACCACCACTCACGCCGGGGGCTGCTGATGATGGTCGGCAAGCGCCGGCGGCTGCTCCGCTACCTGGAGAGCGCGGACCTGGAGCGTTATCGAAAGGTCGTGGCCGACCTCGGCCTGCGTCGTTGATCGCCGCGGGTAGCAGGGCGCCAAACTTCTCGCTGCCAGACCACCAGGGCAAGCAGGTCAGCCTCGCCGACTACCGGGGCCGCAAGGTCGTGCTGGTCTTCTACCCGCTCGACTTCAGCCCCGTGTGCACCGACCAGCTCTCGATCTACCAGGAGGTCCTGCCGCAGATCGAGGAGCAGGGCGCCACCCTGGTCGGGATCAGCGTCGACTCTTCATGGGCGCACCGCGCGTTTCGCGACAAGCTCGGAATCACGATCACCTTGCTCTCGGACTTCGAGCCCAAGGGCGCGGTGATCCGCAGTTATGACGCCTATCTTGAGGGGGCCGGCCACGGCAACCGCTCGTTGGTGCTGGTCGGCCCGGATGGGATCGTGAGCTGGGCGCACGAGTCGCCCACGCCTCTCGAGATCCCCGGCGCCAACCTGATCTTCGATGCCCTCGCGTCTACGACGCACTAAGGACAGTGACCGCGACTCTCAGCGGTTAACGTGACCGACCTGCGTAGCTCCCCGGTCCCCGCCGCGGGGCGCGAGGATCACGTGCAGGGCGAGGGGCCGGAGGTGATCGTCTACCTGGACATGGCCTGTCCCCGGTGCTCGGTCGCCTGGACGCGGATCGGCGAGCTGCCGCTGCGCATCGTCCTGCGCCACTTTCCAATCGCCTCCAAGCATCCTCGCGCGCCGGCGCTCCACGCTGCCGCCGAGGCGGCGGGTCTCCAGCGCGAGGCGGCCTTCTGGGAGATGGTGGATTCAATCTTCAGCGACCAGGGGAGGGTGGACGATCCTCACCTCTGGGACCGGGTCCGCCGGCTGGGGCTCGACCTGGACCGCTTCAACCGCGATCGCCGCTCCGAGCCAGTCGCCGAGCGCGTCCGCCGGGACTTCGAGAGCGGGATCCGAGCTGGGGTCGCCGGGACGCCGGCGGCGTTCGTCGCCGGCAGGCCGGTCGGCGGGGAGATCGCGGAATCGTTGCGCGCGCTGAGCTGAGAGCGTCTGATTCGGTCTTACGGGCCCTCGGCCCATAAGGCATTCCCAGCGGCATCTGTAAGATCGTCGCCGTTAGAGAACGAGAGTTCTGGATGAGATTGGCCGCCAACCGGGCGGCCGGAGGGAAAGACATAGATGAGCCTGTTTGACGTGAGCCGCGTCTCGGTGGAGGTAGGCGGCGAGGAGATTTCCTTCGAGACCGGCAAATTCGCCCGCCAGGCGGGCGGAGCAGTCGTGGTGCGATCCGGGGACACGATGGTCCTCTGCACGGCGACGGCTGGGAACCTCCGCGACGTCGACTTCCTGCCCCTGACGGTCGACGTCGAGGAGCGCCACTACGCGGCCGGGAAGATCCCCGGCTCCTTCTTCCGGCGTGAGGGCAGGGCCGGCGAGAAGGCGACCCTGACGGCCCGGATGATCGACCGGCCCCTGCGCCCGCTGTTCCCGAAGGGCTGGCACTACGAGACCCAGATCGTCTGCCAGCCGATGTCGGTCGAGTACGAACACAGCTACGACATCCTGGCCATGAACGGAGCCTCGGCGGCGGTCGCCATCTCGCAGATCCCGGTGCCCACCCACGTCGGCTCGGTGCGGATCGGCAAGCTTGAGGGCGATTTCGTCCTCAACCCCGCGGAGGAGACCGCGGACGAGCTGGAGATGGACCTCGTCGTCTCAGGGTCCAGCGAGGCGATCCTGATGGTGGAGTGCGGGGCGAACGGCGTCACCGAGGCCGAGGTCCTCGACGCCCTCGACATCGCCCACGAGGAGATCAAGAAGATCTGCGCGTCGATCGAGGAGCTGCGGGGCAAGGCGGGCAAGGAGAAGCTCGAGGTGGAGGAGCCGAAGATCGACCCCGAGCTGGTCGAGCGGATCCGCTCCTCGCACGGGGCGAGGCTCGATCAGGCGACCCAGGTGCCCGAGAAGCTCGCCCGTCAGGAGGCCGCCAAGGCGGTCGAGGAGGAGGTGCTCGAGCAGTACGCGAGCGCCTCCGATGGCGAGGACCCGGACCCCGGACAGCACGCCGAGGTCTCGCGCGCCTTCGACGCGCTCGAGAAGGAGATGATCCGCCACCGGATCGCGGTCGACAAGAAGCGGCCCGACGGGCGCGCCGAGGACGAGATCCGGCCGATCGAATGCGAGCTGGACATCTCACCCCGCGTGCACGGCTCGGCGCTGTTCACCCGCGGGGAGACGCAGATCCTCTCCAACGTGGCACTGGGCACGAGCCGCATGGATATGCGGATCGACAACCTCAGCCTGGTCGAGTCGAAGACCTTCTGGCACCACTACAACTTCCCGCCGTTCTCGGTCGGCGAGGCCGGCTTCATGCGCGGCCCGAAGCGCCGTGACATCGGCCACGGCGCCCTCGCCGAGCGAGCGCTGGTCCCCACGATCCCGGGGCCCGACGACTTCCCCTACGTGGTTCGGGTCGTCTCGGAGACCCTGGAGTCGAACGGGTCCTCGTCGATGGGCTCGGTCTGTGCCTCTTCGATGGCACTGATGGCCGCGGGCGTGCCGGTTTCGAGCCCCGTGGCCGGGGTCGCAATGGGCCTGATCAAGGAGGGCGACGACCACGTCGTGCTCACCGACATCGCCGGCGTCGAGGACCACCTCGGCGACATGGACTTCAAGGTCGCCGGTACCTCCGAGGGGATCACCGCCCTACAGATGGACATCAAGATCTCCGGGGTCACATTCGACATCCTCCGCGATGCGCTCGAGCAGGCTCGCCGCGGACGGCTGTTCATCCTCGAGGCGATGCGGGTGACGATCCCGGGGCCGCGCGAGGAGCTGTCGTCCTACGCGCCGCGGATCGAGCAGATCAAGATCGACCCGGAGAAGATCGGCGCCCTGATCGGCAAGGGCGGCGAGACGATCCGGGCCCTGTCGGAGGAGTTCGAGGCCGACATCAACGTCGAGGACGACGGCACGGTGCAGGTCTACGCGCCCAGCGGCGCTCTCGTCGATGCGTGCATCGCGCGCATCGAGGCGATGACCAAGGAGGCCGAGGTTGGCGACCGGTTCACCGGCAAGGTGGTCAAGACGACCGCCTTTGGGGCGTTCGTCGAGTTGACCAAGGGCACCGATGGCCTGCTTCACATCTCCAACGTGAAGCCGGGCGAGCGCGTCAACGCGGTCGAGGATGTTCTCACGCAGGGCGACGAGCTCGACGTCACCGTGGTCGAAGTGGATCGCGAGCGCGGACGCATCGGCCTGCGGCTCTCCAGCGACCCTGCGGTCGAGGGCAAGGCCCCCGGCGAGCTGAGCAACGTCGGGACGGGCGATTCCGGGCCGCGTGGGGGAGGCAATGGCGGCGGCCGCCGGCGCGACCGCGAGCGCCTCGATGGCGGGCGCGGGCGAGGTGGGGGACGCGGGCGACGTTGACCGGCATAACTCCGCCGAGATCCTCGGCTTCGCCTCCGGTCTCGGCGGGGTCGGGCACAGGCGGGACGGCAGGCCCAACCGCGCCTTCATCCCTAGCTCCGACCAATCTCCCTGAGGGCGTCTCCTACACGGAGTTTCCGGACGGCCTGCGCGTGATCACCGAGGTGGTGCCCTCGGTGCGCTCGGTCGCGCTGGGACTGTGGGTGCGGACCGGCTCCCGCGACGAGGCCCCCGCGCAGGCGGGCGTCTCCCACTTCCTCGAGCACCTGCTGTTCAAGGGCACCGAGCGCCACTCGGCGATCGAGATCTCGGAGCTGTTCGATGGCATGGGAGCGGCGGCCAACGCCGCCACCAGCAAGGAATCCACGCAGCTGCACGCTCGGCTGCTGGACGAGCACACCGAGGAAGCCTTCGATCTGCTCGCCGAGATGCTGCTCCGCCCCTCCCTGCCCGAGGACGAGGTCAATTCGGAGCGCGAGGTCGTGCTCGAGGAGATCGCCATGTACGACGACGAGCCCCAGGACCGCGTCCACGACGTGCTGGCGGCCGCCATTCACGGCGAGCACCCCCTGGGCCGCCGCGTGCTCGGTGACGCGCAGGTGATCGGCTCGATCCCGGTCGCCGAGATCATGTCCTACCACGACGCCCGTTACACGGGGCCGAACCTGGTGATCGCTGCGGCGGGCCACCTCGAGCACGAGCAGATAGTCGAGCTGGCCCAGCGGCAGCTGAGCCCGTCCCCCGGCGAGCCCAACGGGGTCCCCGGCCAGGCAAGCTATGACCCCGTGCCCCGGTTCGCGTTTCAAGTCAAGGAGACCGAGCAGTACCACATCTGCTTCGGGGGGCCGGGGATCTCGCGCTCCGACGAGCGGCGCTTCGCGCTGGGAGCCCTGGATGCCATCTTCGGCGGCTCCACCTCGTCGCGACTGTTCCGCGAGGTGCGCGAGAAGCGCGGGCTCGCCTACTCGGTCGGCTCCTACAGCGAGCAGTACGTGGATGGCGGCATGGTGGGGATGTACGTCGGCACCCGCGAGGAAAACGTGCGCGAGGCGTGTGAGATCATCGGCCGCGAGCTCGCGACGCTTCGCGATCACGGTGTCAGCGCCGAGGAGCTCGAGCGCGCCAAGGAGCACATCAAGGGACGAATGGTGCTCGGGCTGGAGGCGACCGGGGCGCGGATGTCGCGGCTCGCTCGCGCGATCCTGTTCGGCGTCCCGCTGCTCTCGCTCGACGAGATGCTAGAGCGGATCGAGCAGGTCAGTGCCGAAGACGTCGCCGAGCTGGCCGCCGAGCTGTATGACCCCGAGCGGCTCTCCACCGCCTGCATCGGCCCCGACGAGGGACATTTCCGGGAGGCGACCGCCGCGGTCAGCGAGGCGCTTTCCGCAACATGATCAGGGTCGCGGTCTCGGGGGCCGCGGGGCGCATGGGCTCCACCGTTTGCGAGGCGGTGGAAGCGGCCGACGACCTGGAGCTTGTCGGTCGTGCGGACCCCTCTCTCGAGGTGCCGCTCTCAGAGGTCCTTGGGCGTACGGACGTGGTGGTCGACTTCACGACGCCGGCGGCGGCCATCCGTAACGTCCGCGAATGCCTCGCCGCTGATGTCAATGCCGTGGTCGGCACCACCGGGTTCGAGCTCGACTCAGTGCGCGGTGACGCCGAGGCGGCGGCGCGCGACCACAAGCGCGCCCGGGTGTTCGTCGCCCCCAACTTTGCGATCGGAGCAGTGCTGATGATGCAGATGTCGCGCCAGGCCGCTTCCCAAATGCCCGAGTGCGAGATCATCGAGCTCCACCACGAGGGCAAGCTCGACGCTCCCTCCGGGACCGCGAAGCGCACCGCGGACCTGATCCGCGACGCCGGTGGCAACGTGCACGACCCGATCCACTCGGTGCGGCTGCCGGGCCTCGTCGCCCATCAGGAGGTGATCTTCGGCGGCGAGGGCCAGACGCTCTCGATCCGCCACGACTCGACCGACCGCCGTTCGTTCATGCCCGGCGTCCTGCTCGCCGTCCGCAAGATCGCCGACCTCCCCGACCCGCTCACGGTGGGGCTCGAGAGCCTGATCTAGGCATCCGAAGGGCCAATCTGCGAAACCGGCGCCATCCCTGGCGCCCGGCATTGGCAGACTTCCCGCGTGCGCCTCTCCCAGATCGCTGTCAGCGTCACCGACCTGCGCAGGGCCCAGCGCTGGTACCGGGAGGTGCTCGGCCTGGAGCCCGCCGGCGGCACCAACCTGTTCGCCGGCCCGCTCGCCTCGATGGTGCAGGGCGTCCCGCGCTCCGCCTCGACCTGCTGGTGGTTGGTCGACCGCCAGGACCTTTTCCAGATCGAGCTGTTCGAGTTCCGGAGCCCCCTGGTGCGCTCGCTGCCGCGGGACTGGCGACCGTGCGACATCGGCTACACGACGGTTTCCTTTTGCGTCGGCGATCTCGAGCGGACGCTGGAGCGCGCCGCAGCGACCGGCACGGCGCCGCTGAGCGATCCGGTTGGCGAGCCTGGGGCCAGGCGCGCCTGCGTGCGCGATCCCGAGGGAGTGTTGATCGAGCTGATGGAGGACGACCCACGGGGCCGCGAGCGCCGCGAGCGCCCTCGGGCCGGGCCCGGCGCCGTGGCGCGCTCGGTGACGCTCTCGGTGCCGGACCTGGAGCGCGCGTGGCGATTCTTCGCCGGGACGCTGGGCCTCGAGGCGGCAGATGGTCTCGACCTGCACGGCCCCGAGCACGAGGCGCTCTGGGGCCTGGAAGGGGCCAAGCGCGAGTCGGCGCTCCTATGGGCCGACGACATGCTCGTCGAGCTGGTCCACTACACCGAGCCGGCGGGAAGGCCGCGGCCGCCGGGCTACCGAATTTCCGACCAGGGCCTGCTCAACATCGCCTTCGGGTTCCGTCGGCGCGCCGAATTCGAGGCGGCTCACCGGCGTTGCCTCGAGGCGGGGTTGAGGGCCAACGGCCCTCCGCTGCGGCTCGGGGCCTGGTCGGTCGTCTACGTCAACGACGATCAGGGCTTCAGCGTTGAGCTGCTCCACGTCGAGCCCTGGTACGAGAAGCAGATGGGGTTCCGCCCCCGGGCGACCCCCAGGCTCGCTCCCCTCGTCGGTCGCACCCCGGCGCGGCGGCGAGCCGAAGAGCGCTTTGGAAAGGCGCTCGTGACCGGCGCCGCCGGCGGGATCGGGAGGGAGCTCTGCCGGCTGCTGGCCGAGGACGCAACCTCGCTCGTGCTCCTCGACCGCGACGCGGATGGGCTGTCGAGCCTGGCGACCGAGCTGGGGGATGGGGTGGAGGTGGGCAGGCTCCAGCTCGACTTCGCCGACCTGGAGGCAGTGGATGCGGCCACGGCGGAGCTGGTCGCCGAGCATCCGGACATCGACCTGATGATCGCCGGCGCTGGCCTCGACCGGGCTCAGTCGTTGCTCGGCTTCGACTGGCGCCAGGCGCGTGACGACTTCACCGTGAACTCGCTCTCCAACCTGGTGCTGCTCTCGCATCTCGCCCCGGCGATGGCGATGCGCGGCGGCGGCCACGTGACGGCGATCGTGAGCCTTGCCGGGCTGGTCGGGATGCCCTACGAAGCCCCCTACAGCGGCAGCAAGGCTGCCCTGGCGGCGATCACGGAGTCGGCGCGAGCGGAGCTCGAGCCGCAGGGGATCACCTTCACGGCGGCCTTCCCCGGCTTCGTGGACACGCCGATGTTCCGGGCCAACGCCTTCAAGCACGCCTACTCCATCAACCCACGTGACGCCGCCGAGCGGATCTACATGGCGACCCTCCGGCGGCGAGAGAGCCTCCATTTCCCCGCCCGCGAGCACGCGAAGCTGCGTCTGGCGCGGCTGCTCCCGGCGCGCCTGCGCGACCCGATGACCCGCAATGCCATGGACCTGAGCCGCATACCGCCCCGCGAACGATGAGCGACGATCCACCGGCCTCGCCGCCGCCGGTTGAGCGATACTAGGGACGATGGCGACGATCTCGGGCGTGCTCACCGCGATGGCGACGCCGTTCACGGAGGATGGCGCGCTCGACCTCGATGCCGCGCGCAGGTTGGCCCGGCACCTGATGGAGAACGGCTCGCACGGGCTCGTTGTCGCCGGCACCACGGGTGAGTCGCCGACCCTCTCGGATGCGGAGAAGCTGGGCCTGTTGGAGGCAGTGAAGGAGGAGGTCGGCGACCGGGCCACGATCGTCTGCGGCACGGGCTCGAACGACACTCGCCACTCAGTCGAGCTGACCCAGGCGGCCTGCCGCCGGGGCGCCGACGCCGCGCTGGTCGTCACCCCGTACTACAACAAGCCCAACCCGGCCGGCCTGCGCGCTCACTTCGCTGCGGTCGCGGAGGCCGCGGGCGACACTCCGGTGATCCTCTACAACATTCCCTCGCGCTGCGTCATCAACCTGGCCCCCGCCTTCCTCGCCGAGCTGGCGGCCGAGATCTCCAACCTGGCCGCGGTCAAGCAGGCCAACGACGACGACCTCGGGCCGATCGAGGGGCTCGACCTGCTGGCCGGCAACGACACCGTCTTCCTGCGTTGCCTGGAGCTGGGGGGGACCGGTGGAATTCTCGTCTCCTCGCACCTGGTCGGGACGGAGATGCGGGCGATCTACGAGGCGGTGATCGCCGGTGACGACGCCCGCGCTCACGAGCTCGACGCCGAGCTTCAGCCGATCTACGAGGCGACCGCCGTGACCAGCAATCCGATCCCGGTCAAGGCGGCACTCGAGATGCTGGGCATCATCGAGGGCCATCTACGGCTGCCGATGGTCCCCGCCAGCGACCAGGAACGGGCCACTGTCAGGACGGCGCTGGAGCGGCACGGCCTCCTGGTCGCCGGCGGCACGACCTAGTGGTCACGTCCGCAAATACGCCCGCGTTTGGATCGGCTGCAAATCTTCGCCTGGCTTCGTCCTCGGTCGGCCGAATAGCACTCACTATTCGGCCTCCCTGCGTCCTTGCCATGCTCGATTTTCGCCCGCCCAAACACAACCGTCTTTACGGACGCGACCACTAGTGGCGAAGCAGCACCTGGCGCCGCGCGAGGGCACCGCCGGGTGACGGCTCCGCTTCGCGTCCTGCCGCTCGGAGGGCTCGGCGAGATCGGCAAGAACATGACCGCCGTCGAGCAAGACGGGCGGATCGTCGTGGTCGACACAGGGCTCATGTTCCCGACCGCCGAGATGCTGGGAATCGACCTCGTGCTCCCCGACTTCTCCTACCTTCGCGATCGCGCCGACGCGATCGAGGCGATCGTCCTAACCCATGGTCACGAGGATCACGTCGGGGCGCTGCCCTTCGTCCTGCGAGAGGTCGGAATGCCGCCGGTGATCTACGGTGGTGCGCTGACCATCGGCCTGGTGCGCTCGAAGCTCGAGGAGCACCGGCTCCGCGAGGCTCCCCTCGAGGTGCTGGAGGCCGGGGAGAGGGTGCAACTCGGCCCGTTCGAGCTCGAGCTGGTCCACATGGCGCACTCGATTCCGGATTCGCGCGCGGTTGTCCTGCGCACGGAGCTCGGTGCGCTGCTGATCACCGGTGACTACAAGTTCGACCAAACCCCGGTGGACGGGAGGCCGGCCGATGTCTCGCGGCTCGCCGAGCTGGGCCGAGAGGGCGTGCTCTGCCTGTTCGGCGACTCGACCAACGCCGACCGGCCCGGGGTTGCGCCGTCGGAGTCGAGCGTCGGTCCCGCCCTGCTCGATCTGTTCTCTCGCTGTCGCGGCCGGATCATCATCACCTCGTTTGCCTCCAATGTGCACCGGGTCCAGCAGGTGATCGACGCTGCCGCCGAGCTCGATCGACGCGTGGCGCTGGTCGGTCGCTCGATGCGCAAGAACTTCAACATCGCCTCCAACCTGGGCATCGCCCATGCTCCCGATGGCCTCCTGATTCCGGCGCGCGAGATCGAGTCCTTCCCGGACCACGAGGTGGTCGCGATCTCGACCGGGAGCCAGGGGGAGCCCCTGTCCGCGCTGCGGCGCATGGCTCATGCCGACCACGCCGACGTCGAGCTCCACTCCGGCGACACGGTGATCTTCTCGGCGACGCCAGTCCCCGGAAACGAGCGCTCGGTCAACGAGACGATCGACCGGATCTTCGAGATCGGCGCCGAGGTTGTGACCGCGGCCGACGCGCCCATCCACGCCTCGGGCCACGGATGGCAGGAGGAGCTGAAGCTGATGCTCAACCTGACCCGACCGCGGTACGTGATGCCGGTTCACGGCGACCACAAGCGCCTGCGTCTCCACGCCGCCCTGGCCGAGTCGGTGCGAATCGAGCCGGAGCGGATCTTCAAGGGCCGCAACGGGCTGGCGCTCGAGTTCGACGAGTCCGGGGCCCGCCTCGGCCTCGAGATCCCGGCCGGGATGATCTTCGTCGACGGCGTCGACATCGGCGATCCCGACGATGTCGCGCTGCGCGACCGCCGGGCGCTGTCGGCCGACGGCGTGTTCATCGTCGTCGCCACGATCTCCTCCGACGACGGGTCCCAGGTGGCGCCGCCGGAGATCATCTTCCGGGGGGTGCCGTTCGTGGAGGAGGCCGACGGGCTGGTCGAGGAGCTGCGCGAGGTGGTCGGCGACTCGCTGGCCGAGGCCGCCAGGCACGAGGAGCGCGAGGCGGCGATCCTCCAGCAGGGCCTGCACGACGACATCGCCGCCTTCGTCTACGAGCGGCTTCGCCGCCGGCCGATGGTGCTGCCGGTGATCGTCGAGGTCTGAGCGGGCGTGACTGTTTTTCGATGCCCGGGGGGACCGGCAAGGAAGCTGGAGCGGGCGCGGTGAGGGGTGCCCGCACGGTTCGCCGCGCGGCACTGGCCGTCGGGCTGCTGGCGGCGCTGGCCGTCCCGGCGTCCGCCTCTGCGACGCCCCGGAAGGCGGCAGCGAAGCTCGAGGCCGCCAGCGCCCCGGCCAGCGAGTTGAAGCCGGTGGCCGCGATTCCGCTTCCGGGGGGCGCAACGGTGTATCGCTTTCAGCAGCGCGTCTCGGGCGTGAAGGTCCTCAACGGCCAGGTGGTAATCAGCGACCCAAGCGGCGCGCCGCCCGACTTGGTGACCGACTCGAGCAAGCCGAGCATCGAGGGCCCGCCCGCCCCGCGAGTCGGCAGGGCGCCCGCGATCGAGGCCGCCTTTCGCAGCGCTGGGGTGAGGCGCCTGCGAGGGCATTGGTCGGCGGGCCTGGCGATCCAGCCCGGGGACGGCGGGACGCTGGTGTGGCGCATCGTCATCCCCGCCGCCCGACCCCTGGGCGACTTCGAGGTTCTCATCGACGCCGTCTCGGGCCGTGTGGTGCGCATCCGGGACCTGCTCCAGCACTCGAGGCAAGGCCACGCGCAGCTCTACAACCCGAACCCGGTGGTCGAGAACAACGGCTCCTCCGGGCTGCGCAGCGACAAGCGGGACAGGAACACCCGGCTGTTGACCCGGCTGCGGCGGCCGGTCACGCTTCACGACATCAGGGGAGGGCAGCGGTGCCTGCGCGGCAAGTGGGTGCACGCCAAGCTCGGCCGCGAGGCGAGGGAGGTCTGCACGCGGGGCCTCGACTGGTGGGGGGTGAAGCGGTCCAAGAGCCGCTTCGAGGCCCTGATGACCTACTTCCACATCGATCGCGCCCAGCGCTACATCAGGGACCTCGGGTTCGGCACCGGGGGCGTGGAGGGAGTGAACGATCGCCCCCAAGTCGCGGTCGCGGATGGGTTCAGGGACGACAACTCGATGTTCTCGCCGGCGACCCGGAGGATCGAGTACGGCAGCGGGGGCGTAGACGACGCCGAGGACGCCGACGTGATCCTGCACGAATACGGCCACGCGATTCAGGACGACCAGGTTCGGGGATTCGGGCATGGCGACCAAGCCGGGGCGATCGGGGAGGGCTTCGGCGACTACTGGGCGGCCGTGATGTCCTCCCGGTCACCGGGCACGAGCAACACGGACGACGTCTGCATCTTTGAGTGGGACGGCGTCGGCTGGGGAAGATTCATCCCCGCCTTCGGCCGGAAGTGCGGCCGGCGCGCGGACAGCGACGACACCCTGTTCGAGGCCCAGACCAGCTGCCAGGACGAGATCCACTGCGTGGGCGAGGTCTGGTCCAGCGCCCTGTGGGACCTGCGCAACGAAGTCGGCGCCAAGGCCTTCGACACGATCGTGCTGTCCTCGCAGTTCATGTACGCGACCAACGAGCCCTTCGACGACGCGGTCGTGGCGCTGATCGCCGCGGATCAGGCCTCGAGCGGCGGCGCGAACAAGGACGAGATCTGCGCCGAGATGGAGACCCAGCGCGGGATCTCCGTCGCCGGCTGCCCCTGAGCCCAAAGACAGACCCGCCGGCGTCAGGGAGGGGGAACACCGGCGGGTCGTTTTGGCTCAGACTGGCCAATGTCCACCCGTCGAGATGGTGTCGGGGGGTGTCCTCGACGGGTGGGTTGTCTCGTCCAAGGGAAAAGTATAGGGATCGTGTAAACGATTCCTAAAACTCCCGCTTGCCAGCCAGGACTTCCGCAGGGCGAACGAAAGGCACTAAGCCTTTGGCAGCGGCAACCGGACCGTGAAGCGCGCCCCCCCGGCCGGCGAGGGGCCCGCATCGACATCGCCGCCGTGGGATATCGCGACGGCCTTCACGATCGCGAGGCCGAGCCCGGCGCCGCCGTCCCCGGCGACGTCGGCGGGGCCGGTGCCGCGAACGAACCTGGAGAAGACCTGCTCCTCCATCTCCGGCGGGATCCCGGGGCCATCGTCCGAGACCTCGAGCACCGCATCGCCGTTTCGGCGCTCGACCGCCACCCGGATCTCGGTGCCGGCGGGGGTATGCCTCACGCCGTTGTCGAGCAGGTTGACGGTCAGCCGGTGAAGCTCGTCCGGGTTTCCGTTCACCGGCACGGTGCCGCGGTCGACCAGGGTCAGGCGGTGACCGTCCGCGACCGGCCGCACCTCGGAGAGCGCCGCGGCCGCCACGGCCGCGAGGTCGCACTCGTGCCGGGTACCGGTACGGCCGGCGTCGGCGCGGGCGAGCAGCAGCAGGTCGGAGACCAGCCGGCCCATCCGCTTGGAGGATTGGAGCGCCGACTCGATCATCTCGCCCTCCTCGCCGCGGCGCTCGGCCGCGTCGAGCCGCTCCTGTAACAGCTCCAGGTTGGCGAGGATGCTGGTCAGTGGGGTTCGCAGCTCGTGCGAGGCGTCGGCGACAAACTCGCGCTGCAACTGCATCATCTGCTCCGTCTCCGATCGTGCCGCGTCGAGCTCCCGGAGCATCAGCTCCAGGGTCCGTGCCAGCTCGCCGACCTCGTCGTCGGTCTCCGGCTCGGGGATGCGGAGCGAAGGGTCTCGCGTGGAGGCGATCTCCCGCGCCCTGGCGGTGAGCACGGACACGGGCCGCATTGCGCGCCCCGCGATCGCGATTCCCGCCAGAGCCGCGAGCAGTGTGCCGCCGAGCACGCCGCCCCCGAGGAACAGCCACAGCTTGTTGATCGTCGCGTCGAGGTTGTCCGTGCTGCGGCCGTACTGGACCGCGATGGTGGACGTGCCGACAGTTGCCACTCGCATCGTGCCGATATCGCGGATCCCGTCTGTCGTCGGCCCGAGCGGCGGCGCAGCAGGCGTCTTGACCGAGCCCACCGGCGTGACCACGCGGACGGCGGCCTTCCCCGTGAGCGTCAAGTCTCGCAGTTGAGACGCCAGATGAGGGTCGCTGGTGAGCTGCGGGTCCAGGGCAAGGCGTGCAGCGTCGTCGCGAAGCTCGTCGTCGAAGTCGCTCTGCAGGCGATTCGAGGTCAGCCGACCGACCACGACGGCGAAGATGACCAGGATGACCAGCGTCAAGATGGTCGAGACCGCCGCCAGCCGCCAGCGGACCGGCCAGCGCTTCGGCGTCAGCGCGGCGAGGATGCGCTCAAGCCGCTTCATCCCGAGCTGCCCTGATGACGTACCCGGCGCCACGCTTGGTGTGCAGGACCCGCGGCTCGCCGCCGGCCTCGAGCTTTCGACGCAGGTTCGAGATGAAGACGTCGATCGTGTTCGTCATCGCCATGGGGTCGTAGCCCCAGACCTCCTCGAGCAGCCGCTCGCGTGAGACGACCAGCCGCTCGTTCCGCATCAGGTACTCCAGGAGCTCGAACTCGCGGTTCGTGAGCTCGACCGGCCGATCGCCGCGGTAGACCTCACGGGTGTCCGGATTGAGACGAAGGTTGGCGACCGCCAACGAGGCCGTTCCTCTGGGAGGCCGCCGCCGCAACAGAGCCCGCATCCGCGCCAGGAGCTCCTGGCGCTGGAACGGCTTCACCAGATAGTCGTCGGCTCCCGAATCGAGGCCCTCGACGCGATCGTCCGTATCGGTGCGGGCGGTGAGGATCAAGATCGGCGCGTCGCTCTCGGCCCGAAGACGACGGCAGACCTCGACTCCGTCCAGCTTGGGCAAGCCGAGATCGAGAATCACGAGGTCCGGCACGAAGCTCTCGGCGAGCTCGAGCGCCTCGACGCCGTCCTCCGCCGAGCGCACCTCGTGGCCCTCCTGGCGGAGCAGCCGGCGCAGGACGTCGGCGATCGCGGCGTCGTCCTCGACGACCAGGACACGACCGGTGACGCTGTCCGTGGCAAGCATCAGAAACAGGTTAGCCCTGGAAACGACAAACACGGGCGATCTTTACCCCGGGTTTACCCGCAGGGGTCAACGGCGTGGCGTCGAAAGCGCATCAAGAGGTTCTGGCGCGGAGCCGCCAGGCGACGCGACAGGCTGGTGGATTTGATGTTTCCTTGGACACGCAAGCGCCGTCGCAAGCGGCGCCGCCCTACCGGCTACCAGCGGTCGCGTTCGCCCTCACGGGCGCGCTCGCGCGAACGACCGCGCCCCGCACCTCGTAATGCACGCACGCTGATCGCCGGGCTGGAGCAGCGCCACCTCGATGTGATCGGACTCGGGCTGGTGGCCGCAGGCGTCTACCTGGGTTGTGTGCTCTACGTGGGTTGGGATGGCGGCCCGGTGGGGGAGTGGCTCCAGAGGGCGCTCGAGAACGTCGCCGGCCGGATCGCCTATGTGGCGCCGCTGGCACTCGCCGGTTGGGGCATGGCGCTGGTGATGCGCCCGTTCGTTGCCGCTCCCGGGGCTCTGAACGCGGGAGCGGTGCTGCTGCTCGCCTCGCTGCTCCTGGCCTTCGCGGCGCAGACCGCCGGATTGGGGCCCGAGCATCCCGCCCGCCACGGCTACTTCGAGCAGCGCTTCTTCACCGTCCACGGGGGAGCCGCCGGCGAGGCCCTCTACTGGGCCGCGACGACGCTCTTCCAGCGGCTCGGGGCCCAGATCCTGGCTGTGTTGATGTTCGCCAGCGGCCTGCTGCTGCTCACCGGGACCACCGTCGCGAGCCTCCTTTCCCGCGCTGGGCGGGTCGCGCGGAGCGCCGGTGCCGGAACCCGCGAGCTGGCAAAGACGGTGCGCTCGGGACGCCAGGGCGTCGAGGGCTTCGATCCGCGCGGCGAAGAGATCGCGATCACGCGCGCCGGCCCGACCGAGCCGCTCGCCGCTCCGATGCTGGGAGACGAGCCCGACACGGGAGAGCTTGAGAGCGGAGTCGGTGGCGACCACCAGGACCCTGAGTGGGCAGAGGAGGAGGTCGAGGCTCCCGACGCGGGCGAGTTCCCGGCCGACCAGCCGGCCGGGGGGGAAGCCGATGGCGAGGTCGATGGGGTCGCGCCCGGCAATGGGCAAGCGACAACCGGCAGCGACCTCACCCCGATGGGAAACCGGCGAAGCGCGGTTACCGAGTCCGATGAGATCGACTACACGCTTCCCGCCACCAAGCTGCTGCAGCGGGGCAAGGGGGACCCCGGTCCGGACGTGAAGGACCGCGAGGCTGTCGCCAAGGCGTTACTGGACGCGCTCCGTCACTTCGGCGTGGAGGCGAAACTGCTGGGGGTCGTCAGCGGCCCTCACGTGAGCCGCTACGAGCTCCAGCTCGCGCCGGGTACGAAGGTCTCCAAGGTCGCGCGGCTCCGCGACGACCTCGCCTATGCGCTCGCCTCCACCGACATCCGCATCCTGGCGCCGATCCCGGGCAAGAAGGCGGTTGGCGTGGAGGTGCCCAACCAGCGCCGGCGCCTGGTTCGGCTGGGCGACATCTATGAGGGGCTCCCGAAGGGCTCCTCGCCACTCGCCGTCTGGCTGGGCAAGGACGTCTCCGGGCAAGCCGTGTGGGCCGATCTGGCGCCGATGCCGCATGCGCTGGTCGCCGGGACCACCGGGTCGGGCAAGTCGGGTTGCATCAACGCGATGCTGTGCTCGGTCCTCCTGCACGCCTCGCCGAACGAGGCTCGCCTGGTGCTGGTCGACCCGAAGCGGGTCGAGCTGAACCACTACGAGCGCCTCCCGCACCTGCTGACCCCAGTGGTCACCAATCCGCGGATGGCCGCCAACGTGCTCGCCAACCTGATCGGCGAGATGGAGAGCCGCTACGGGGTTATGAGCGAGGCACGGGCCCGCAACCTGCTCGAGCTGAACCAGACGCGTCGCAAGGCAGGCGAGGCGCCGCTGCCGTACATCCTCTGCGTGATCGACGAGTTGGCCGACCTGATGATGGTCGCCCCCGCGGAGGTCGAGGACTCGATCATCCGGCTGGCCCAGAAGTCGCGGGCAGTCGGCATCCACCTGGTGCTGGCGACTCAGCGGCCGTCGACCGATGTGATCACCGGGACGATCAAGGTCAACATCCCTGCCCGGATCGCCTTCTCGGTCGCTTCACAGGTCGACTCCCGCGTGATCCTCGACCAGGGCGGCGCCGAGACCCTGCTCGGCCAGGGCGACATGCTGTTCCGGCCGGTCGGGACCTCGAGGCTTCAGCGCCTCCAGGGGGCGTTCGTGTCCGAGGCCGAGATCGCCCGCCTGGTCTCCCACTGGGGCCGCCAGGGCGAGCCCGAGTTCGACGAGGCGCTGCTCGAGGTGCGCGAGGGAACCGGCGATCAGCGCGACGACGAGCTGTCACCGGACCACGACGACCTACTCGGCGAGGCGGCGCGGATCGTCGCCCAGAGTCAGACGGCGTCCGTCTCGATGATCCAGCGCCGGCTTCGCGTCGGCTACACCCGCGCCGGCCGCCTGATCGACATGCTCGAGCGGCGGGGGGTCATCTCCGGGTATGAGGGCTCGAAGCCCCGCCAGGTCCTGGTCTCGGAGGGGGAGGTTGGGCGAATGCTCGAACGGGCCTCCTCCGACGGCGACGCTCCGTCACCCGAGGGCGTCGAGCGCGATCGCGAGCCTGACACCGGGGCCGAGCTGGAGCCCCTCAGCGGCTGAGCCACTCGCCCCGGACGGCGCGGCGGCGCGCGGGCGGCGAGAATATGCGCCGCCATGGCCACCAGGGATGAAGGAGAGGCGCTGCCGATCGGCGAGGTCCTGAAGCGGACCCGGACCCGCCACAAGATCGACATCCGGGCCGTCGAGCAGCAGACCAAGATCCGGATCAAATACCTGAGGGCGCTCGAGAACGAGGAATGGGACGTGCTCCCTGGGCCGGCGTACGCCAAGGGCTTCCTGCGAACCTACGCCCAATTCCTCGGCCTCGACGGTGACGCCCTGGTCGACGAGTACCGGCGCACGGTTGAGGCGGCGCTCGAAGCCGACCGCGCGTATCAGTTCAGCGAGCCCGTGCTGGAGCGCCGCCGCCGACCGGGCGATGAGCCGGGCCGCGGCTGGCCGGTGAGGGCGTCGGTGGTGGGCGCCCTCGGCGCGGCCGTCGTGGTCGTGCTGCTGGTCCTCGGATTGACCGGGTCGGACAACGAGGGCAACAATGCCCAGCGTCAGAAGGGCAAGCACGACAAGGCGAAGCAAGCGAGCGGGGGGGACTCCAACCAAGACGGCGGCCCTTCCCAGCCGGTGACGGTGACGCTGGTCACCCGCGACTCCATGGAGGTCTGCCTGGTGAGCGGCGACGGGCGGGCGCTGATCGACGGGCAGACGCTGAGCTCGGGGAGTGAGGAGGGCCCCTTCCAGCCGCCGGCCGGCAACTACCGCCTGGACCTTCCGACCGGCGGCGCGCTTACCTTGACCCTGGACGGCAAGCCGACCCCGGTGCGCTCACAGGGGGCGGCGAGCTACCAGATCAGCTCCCGCGGCGTTCAACCCACGACCTTCAAGGGCCCCGACTGCCCGTGAGCGAGTGCCGGTGAATGCCGACGTGGTTCGGGCCGGGATCGTCGTCACCGGCACCGAGGTCCTGACCGGCCGGGTGAGCGACCGAAACGGTCCGTGGATCTCGGAGCGGCTCGGCGAGCTGGGCGTGGAGGTCACCCACATCCTCTGCGTCGGAGACCGCACCGGCGACCTCGAGGCGGCACTGCGGTTCCTTGCCGCCCAGAGCGCCGACCTGATCGCCACCAGCGGCGGGCTCGGCCCCACGGCCGACGATCTGACGGCCGAGGTGGTCGCCCGGTTCGCAGGCCGCGAGCTGGTCCTCGACGAGGGGATGGAGGAGAAGATCGCGCGAATCCTCGCCAAGTTCGCTCGGCGGCTGCGCTTCGACCCGGAGGCCCTTCGCGAGGCCAATCGAAAGCAAGCGATGGTGCCACGCGGCGCGATCGCGATCGACCCGGCCGGGACCGCGCCCGGGCTCGTGGTCCCCACCGAGGGTCCCGTGGTTGTCGTTCTGCCGGGGCCGCCGCGCGAGCTCCAGGCGATGTGGCCGGCGGCGGTCGAGTCGGAGCCGGTCAGGGCGGTGCTCTCGCACGCAACCCCGTTTCGGGGCTACACCCTACGCCTGATCGGCATTCCCGAGTCGGAGATCGCCAAGACGCTGCGCGTGGTCGAGCGACACACGGACCTCTCGGCGCTCGAGATCACGACCTGCCTGCGCGGCGGCGAGCTGGAGATCGACGTCCGCCATCGCGAAGGGGCGGATGCCGCGGCCGACGCGGTTCGCGCTGCGGTCGAGGAGCGTCATGCCCGCTATCTGTTCAGCGAGGACGGAACGACGATCGACGACCAGGTGGCGCGGCTCTTGCGCGGCCGACGGGTTGGCCTCGCCGAGTCGTGTAGCGGCGGGCTGCTGGCGGCCCGGCTGACGGCGCTCCCGGGCGCCTCGGAGTACGTCGCCGGCAGCGTGGTCGCCTACTCGAATCAGGCGAAGTCGGACCTGCTCGGGGTCGATCCCGAGCTGATCGAGCGCCACGGCGCCGTCTCGCCCGAGGTCGCCGAGGCGATGGCCGACGGTGCGCTGGACCGGTTCCGCGCCGACGCCGCCGTCTCGATCACCGGGATCGCGGGCCCCGGGGGCGGCACCAAGGAGAAGCCGGTCGGCTACGTCTGCTTCTGCGCCAAGCTTGCCGACGGGCCGAGCCTCGCCCGCGACCCCGTGATCCCGGGCGGCCGCCAGGACATCCGGGAGCGCTCCGCGCTGGTCGGGCTCCACATGCTGCGAATCCTGCTCGGCGGCGGGGAGGCACCCCTCTAGTGCCCGCTGCCCTCGAGCCGTTCGAGGTCCGCGTCGCCGAGCAGGTCCTCGACGACCTGCGATCACGCCTGGGTCGGACCCGATGGCCGGAGCAGCCGGCCGATCAGGGGTGGGAGCTCGGCGTCGATGTCGCCTACCTGCGCGAGCTCTGCGGACACTGGGCGAACAAGTACGACTGGCGCGCGTTCGAGTCACGGCTGAACCGCTTTCCGAACCGGCGCTGGAACGGCCTCCACTTGATCTGGGAGCGAAGCGGGGGAGATGGGCTCCCGGTGATGCTGATCCACGGCTGGCCCGGCGGGCCGTTTGAGTTCTGTGACCTGATTCCGCTGCTGGTGGAGGCGGGCCACGACGTGGTCGTGCCATCGCTGCCGGGCTACGGGTGGTCGGACGACCCGGGCCGGCCGCTGAACGTGGCGGCGGTCTCCGAGAGGCTGCGCGCAGTGATGGAGGCCGGCCTGGGGTACGAGCGCTATGCGGTCCAGGGAGGCGACTGGGGCGCAAACATCTCGGCCCGGATGGCATTCGACTCGCCGGACACCGTGGCGGCAGTGCACGTCAACGCCGTCTCGGTGCTCCCCATCCCCGGTGACCTCACCGAGCCGCCGCTGAGCGCTGCCGAGCAGGCCTACGCGGAGGCCGGATCGCGATGGCGCCGCCGCGAGGGCTTCCACCTGTTCGTACACTCGGCCGCGCCGGACGCTGTCGGGGTGGCGTTCAACGACTCACCCGCCGGGCTCGCCGCCTGGCTGGTGGAGAAATACCGGCGCTGGAGCGACTGCGACGGCGAGGTGGAGAGGCGGTTCTCGAAAGACCAGCTGTGCGACTTCCTGACCGCGTACTGGGCGACGGGGACGATCGCGTCGTCGATGCGGCTGTACTTCGGGGAGCGCCGCGATCGGTGGCGGCTCGGCCCGGGGGAGCTAATCGAGGTCCCGGCGGCGGCCGCCGACTTCCCCGCCGAGATCGTCAGGGCACCCCGAGACTGGGCGGAGCGGATCTTCTCCGACCTGCGCTGCTGGACTGAGATGCCGCGCGGCGGCCACTTCGCCGCCTTCGAGGAGCCGGAGCTCTTGGCCGACGACGTGGTCGCGTTCCTGTCCGGCCTCTGAGGCGCTCTACGGACCGCGGTGGGCCAGCCAGGAGCCCTCCGCCGCCGCGGCGCAGGGCCTATGATCGCCCTGAGATGCGAGGTTCGGATTGTGAGCCTCGGACCTCGTTCGAGCAACGGAGAGCGAAGGAGGAGAGAGTGGCGGAGAGTGTGACGCTGAGCGCCGCGCAGACCGTCGTCGAGGCGGCGCGCGCGAAGGCCGAGGAGATCGGCGTACCGATGAACATCGCCGTCGTCGACGAAGGCAACAACCTGACCGCGTTCGCCCGCATGGACGGCGCCTGGCTGGGCTCCATCGACATCGCCCAGAACAAGGCGTACACGGCGCGGAGCTTCGACATGTCGACCCAGGAGCTGGCGCCGCTGGCGCAGCCCAACCAGTCGCTGTACGGCATCGAGGCCTCAAATCAGGGCCGGCTGATCGTGTTCGCCGGCGGCATCCCGCTGGAGGCGGGGGGCCAGGTGGTGGGCGCGGTTGGCGTCAGCGGCGGCAGCGTGGAGCAGGACCACGAGGTTGCCGAGGCCGGCGTCGCCGCCTTCTAGCCGAGGACTAGCCGAGGAGCGAGATCATGGCCGACAACAGAGGCGTTGCCTATATCGAGCCCGGGAAGGTCGAGGTTCAGGACATCGACTTCCCCGAGCTGGAGCTCAAGGACGGGCCCGGCGTGCATCCCGACAACGTCGGACGAAAGGTCCCGCACGGGGCGATCCTGCGGATCGTGTCGACGAACATCTGCGGCTCGGATCAGCACATGGTCCGCGGGCGGACGACCGCGCCGGCGGGGCTGATCCTCGGCCACGAGATCACCGGTGAGGTGATCGAGGCCGGGCCCGGCGTCGAGTTCATCAAGGTCGGGGACCTGTGCTCGGTGCCGTTCAACATCGCCTGCGGGCGCTGTCGAAGTTGTAAGGAAGGCAACACGGGGGTGTGCTTGAACACCAATCCGGATCGCCCCGGATCGGCTTACGGGTACGTCGACATGGGCGGCTGGGTCGGCGGCCAGGCCCAGTACGTGATGGTGCCCTATGCCGACTGGAACCTGCTCAAGTTCCCCGACCGCGAGCAGGCGATGGAGAAGATCCTCGACCTGACGATGCTGTCGGACATCTTCCCGACCGGCTTCCACGGCGTCTACACCGCCGGCGTCGGCCCGGGCTCGACGGTCTACATCGCGGGCGCCGGCCCGGTCGGCCTCGCCGCCGCCTACTCCGCTCAGCTGCTGGGTGCCGCCGTGGTGATCGTCGGCGACCGGATTCCCGAACGCCTCGAGCAGGCCCGCTCGTTCGGCTGCGAGACGCTCGACATCTCGAAGGGCGAGCCGAAGGATCAGGTCGAGCAGATCCTCGGCGTCCCCGAGGTCGACGCCGCAGTCGACGCGGTCGGCTTCGAGGCCCGCGGCCACGGCTCCGACGCGGAGCAGGAGGCGCCCGCCACGGTGCTGAACAGCATCATGGAGGTCACCCGCGCGGCCGGCAGGCTCGGGATTCCCGGCCTCTACGTGACCGGCGATCCGGGGGCGGTCGACGAGGCCGCCAAGCAGGGCTCGCTGTCGATCCGGATCGGCCTCGGCTGGGCGAAGTCGCACACGTTGACTACGGGCCAGTGCCCGGTGATGCGCTACCACCGCGGGCTGATGCAGATGATCCTCAGCGACCGGGCGCAGATCGCCAAGGCGGTCAACGCGACGGTGATCACGCTCGACGAGGCGCCGCAGGGCTACCAGGACTTCGACTCCGGCGTGGCCCGCAAGTTCGTCCTCAACCCCAACGAGCTGATCCCGGCCTGAGAGCGCCGAGCGCAGCTAGCCGAAAAACGATCGCAGCCTGGCGACGACGAGGTCCGGCTTCTCCTCGACGATGAAGTGGCCCGAGTCGGGGACCAGCTCGACCTCCATGTCGTCGGCGTACGGCTCGTAGCCGGCGAGCAGCTTCGGCGACACGTAGCGATCGCGCTCGCCGAACAGGATCCGGGTGGGCACCGTGAGCCGATGGTCGCGCCACCTGCCGGCGATGACCTCGCGAAAGGTGCGCTGGTAGTTGCGATAGAGGTTGCTGATGGCGAGGGCGCGGGAGCGTTCCCGGAAGCTGTCCACGTAGGCTCGATCTCCTCGGGCGTGAACGGAGCGCCGAAGTTGCCGCGCGAGAGGATGGTCCGCGCGATCCAGCCCTGCCGCGCGAGCCAGGGGCCGAGCCCGGGCGTCGCGATCGTCCACGTGTACCAGCTTCGCCAGCCCTCGGCGATCAGCCCCGGAGTGATCTGCGGCCACGGATGCGGTGCGTTCAAGACCACCATGCGCTCGATCCGATCCGGATGGATGAGGCCGAGCAGGATCGCCGTCCAGCCGCCCCAGTCGTGGCCGACGACGAACGCGCGCTCGATCCCGAGCGCGTCGAGCAGCGCGACCTGGTCGGCGGCGAAGGTCTCGCCGTCATAGCCGTATCCCGGCGCCTCGCTCCAGCCGAAGCCGCGCAGGTCCGGAGCGAGCAGCCGGCGCTCGTCCCGCAGGGCGCCGATCACCTGACGCCACATGTACCAGTGCTGGGGCCAGCCATGGAGCAGGAGGAGCGGCGGCTCCGAGGCACCGCTTGGGCCTGCCTCGGCGAGGTGGATTCGCAGCCCCTTCGCGTCGACGAAGCGGTGTTCGACGCCCTCGAGGGGAGGCAAGTCGTCGGCCATCGGCTGCAATCTATTGGCGAACCGTGGGACTTGTGCGACTGAGAAGAGCATAGGTTGGGCTGAGATGACCAAGGAGAGGCTGAAGAGCCCGCGGGCGCGGCTGTTCGTGGCGCTCGACCTGCCGTTGCGGGTGCGCGAGGGGCTGGTCGCATGGCAGCACGGAGCGCTCACCGACCCGGCGTTGCGGCCGGTCGCCGCCGAGGCGCTGCACGTGACCCTCTGCTTTCTCGCCTACCAACCGGAGCGCGAGATCGAGCGGATCGCCGAGGTCATGCGCTCGGTCGGCGCGCGGCCGATCCAGGCCCGGTTCGGGGAGGAGCCGGTGGCGGTTCCCCCGAACCGCCCTCGCCTGTTCGCGGCCGACGCGGAGAGCGAGGCTGCAATCGAGCTCCAGGCGGAGCTCTCAGACGCGCTCGTCGCCGAGCGCTTCTACAAGCCCGAGAAACGCGACTTCTGGCCCCACGTGACCGTCGCCCGAATCAAGCCCTCCAAGCGCTCCGCCTCCGATCGGCGAGGGCGCCGGAGAGGCACCCCGATGCGCGTCGAGGCGCCCCCAGGGCCGCTGCCGGCGGACCTGCTGGAGCCCTTTGATGCTGTCCGAGTGACGCTCTACCGTTCGCGCCTGCGGCCTAGCGGCGCGGAGTACGTGTCCCTGGCCGAACTCGACTTGCCGCCCGCCGAGGCGGAGATGAGGTGATGGAAACGATGGCAGATGAGAAGAAGACGACCGCACGTTCCTCGAGCGGCTCCAAGAATGGCGCCGGCGCCAAGGAGGCGAAGGCCAAGGATGCGGCCCTACAGGCCGCGGTGACCCATCTTGAGCGCCAGTTTGGCCAGGGGTCGGTGATGCGCCTCGGCGACGAGAGCGCGGTCCAGGTCGAGGCGATCTCCACCGGAGCCCTTTCGCTCGACCTCGCGCTTGGCGTCGGCGGGGTGCCGCGGGGAAGGATCGTCGAGATCTTCGGCCCCGAGTCCTCGGGCAAGACGACGCTCGTCTATCACCTGATCGCCGAGGCCCAGGCGAAGGGCGGGATCTGCGCCTTCGTCGACACCGAGCACGCGATCGACCCGATTTACGCGAGGCGGATCGGCGTCGACGTCGATGAGCTGCTCGTTTCTCAACCCGACTACGGAGAGCAGGCGCTCGAGATCGTGGACGTCCTGGTTCGCTCCGGCGCGGTGGACCTGGTCGCGATCGACTCGGTGGCGGCGCTGACCCCGCGAGTCGAGCTCGAGGGCCAGATGGGGGAGACCCAGATCGGCCTGCAGGCGCGGCTGATGTCGCAGGCGCTGCGGAAGCTGGCCGGGAACCTCAGCCGGGCCAACACGGTGTGCGTGTTCACGAATCAGATCCGCGAGAAGATCGGGGTTACCTTCGGCTCGCCCGAAACCCAGCCCGGCGGCCGGGCGCTGAAGTTCTACTCCTCGCAGCGACTGGAGATCCGCCGCATCGAGACACTCAAGGAGGGCACCGAGGCGGTCGGGAACCGGGTCCGGGTGAAGGTGGTCAAGAACAAGGTCGCCGCGCCTTTCCGCCAGGCAGAGTTCGACATTGAGTACGGGACCGGAATCTCCAACGAGGGCTGCCTGCTCGACCTGGCACTCGAGCACGACCTGGTGCAGAAGTCCGGCTCGTTCTTCTCCTATGGCGAGCTTCGCCTCGGCCAGGGTCGCAACAACACCAAGCAGTACCTGGCCGAGAACCCGGAGACCGCCCGCGAGATCGAGACGAAGCTGGCGGACGCCCTCGGCATCGAGCGGCAAGGGGCGGCCAGCCGGCCCGAAGGCGAGCGGTCATCCGGGCAGGGTCCTGATGCGACGCCGATCGCCGATGGCACCGCGGAGGCCAAGGAGCCGGAGCGCAAGGCCGCTTAGCAGTGGTCGTGGCCGGGCGGGCGCCAGACGCGCTTCGAGGTGGCGCTCGCCGCACTGCGACGTAGGGAGCGGGCGACCGCCGAGCTCGGCTCCTGGCTCGCAACGCGCGGCTTTGAATCGGAGGAGATCGAGGCGACGATCGGTCGCCTGACGGAGGTTGGCGAGCTCGACGACGAGCGCTTCGCGCGGCGCTACGCCGAAGACAAACGCGAGCTGCGCGGCTGGGGCGCCGAGCGGATCCGCGAGGCGCTCGCCTCACGAGGGATCGCTTCCGCCCACGTCGAGGCCGCGCTGGAGGCAGACTCGCATGGCGCTCAGGTGGGGAGGGCGAGCGACCTGCTCGCCCAGCGCGGCCAGCCCCTGGACGCCGACGCCGATCGAGCCCGGGCGCTCGGCTTTCTGACCCGGCGCGGCTACGACTACGAGGTCGCCTACGAGGCGATCCGCCTGGCCGCTCGCCAGAGCGGGTAGGGCTTGCCAGAAGGCGGTCCCGGGTCTACGATCCATATAGCGACCGTTGGTCGCCCGAAGACACGAATTGAGCGCTATTCCAACTTTGACAGACAAGACGCATAGATCCGAACGGCCATCGCGGAGGCTGGTGCCCTAGAGGCCGGCTTCGCGGCAAGCACACAAACTCTCCCACCGGATGCGGCCTTAACCGCGGCGGGGGGCGACGATCACATAGCGGACATGAGTGTCTCCGGCACCGCCGGTTGCGGGCCCGCCGAGCAGAGGCGGGGCCCTGAGTCCAACAGCGAATCAGCCGGCCCGGAAGGGAGTACCGATGGAGATACGCGCGCTATTGCAACCGTGGAGGCGGGAGCCCAGGAGCGATCACGGCGTGGAGGCGCGCGAGGATTCCGTGGGCTCCGTGCCGGACGAGCTTGCCGCGCGCCGGGCTGAGATCGCCCGGATGGAGGAGCGGGCCCTGCGTGAGACGGACTCGCTGGAGGTGCAGCGTGGCGACCTCGAGCGGCGCACCCAGGCGCTGGAAGACCGCGAGCGTAACCTGATCCAGCAGTCCGAGGAGCTGAAGCGCGCCAAGCGCGTCGAGCAGCGTGAGCTGGAGCGGATTTCGGGGTTGAGCGCCTCGCAGGCGAAGCAGATGCTGCTCGCCGACGTCGAGCAGGAGGCTCGCCACCAGGCCGGCGTCAGGCTGCAGGAGATAGAGGCCGAGACCAAGCGGGAGGCCGAGCGCCGCGCCCGCAACATCCTCTCGGTGGCGATGCAACGACTGGCGGCGAGACACGCCGGCGACAGCACGACGCGCCTGGTCGAGCTGCCGAGCGACGAGATGAAGGGCCGGATCATCGGCCGTGACGGTCGCAACATCCGAACGCTTGAGAAGCTCACCGGCGTCGACGTGATCATCGACGAGACGCCGGCCGCTGTGGTTCTCTCGAGCTTCGACGGCGTACGCCGTGAGATCGCCCGGATCACCCTGGAGCGGCTGATCGCCGACGGGCGGATCAATCCGGCTCTGATCGAGGAGACCTATGAGCACGCCAGGGCCGAGATCGACGAGCGGATCGTCGAGGAGGGCGAGCGCGCGGCTCTCGAGGCGCGGGTGCATGGCGTCGACCCGGAGCTGATTTGCCTCCTCGGCCAGCTCAAGTTCCGCACCAGCTACGGGCAGAACGTGCTCGACCACCTGGTCGAGTGCTCACACCTCGCCGGCCTGATCGCCGGGGAGCTCGGAGCGTCGGTGGAGACCGCACGCCGCGCGGCCTTGCTCCACGACATCGGCAAGGCGGTGACCCACGAGGTCGAGGGCCCGCACGCGGCGGTCGGTGCCTCTCTGGCTCGCCGCCACGGCGAGCCAGAGGCAGTCGCACACGCAATGGAGGCCCATCACAACGAGGTCCAGCCGCGCACGATCGAGGCGGTGATCGTCCAGACCGCCGATGCGCTCTCGGGGGCGCGTCCGGGCGCCCGCGGCGACTCCCTGGAGGAGTACGTCGAGCGCCTGCGGGACCTCGAGGGGATCGCCTCTCGCTACGACGGCGTTGAGCGCGTCTACGCGATGCGAGCCGGCCGTGAGGTCCGAGTGATCGTCGATCCGGGCACGATCGACGATGAGCGGGCCGCTCTGATCTCGCATGAGATCGCGGCTGCGATCGAGAAGGAGATGGAGTACCCAGGCCAGGTCAAGATCACGGTGATCCGCGAGAGCCGCTCGACCTCGATCGCCAGCTAGGGGCGACGATAGGCTTCCGGCCGCATGGACGAGACCCTGTTCTACGTGTTCGGGATCGCGCTGGTGCTCTCGGCGCTCGGCGTCTCGGCGCTCGGCCTCCGCAGCGAGAGCTTTCCCTCGAGCCGGGTCGTGCTTGCGGGGGTCGTCGCCTACTTCGTGGCGCTGGTGGGCGCCACAGGCACCTTCGCCGTCCTCAACGCCCGCGACGAACAGAGCAAGCGAGATGCCGAGCATGCCGAGACCGCCGCGGCCGTGCCGGCCGGCGACGAGCAAACCACGGCTACGACGACGACCACCGGTACTACCACGACCACTCCGCCGGCGCAGGGGGGCGGGGAGACCCTCAAGCTGAGCTCCCCGGCGGATGGCTCTCTTGTTTTCGAGCCGAGCAAGCTGACGGCGAAGGCCGGGAGCGTGACGATCGACTACGACAACCCGTCGCCCGTCGACCACAGCGTCGCGATCGAGGCGGGCGGGGAGACGCTCGACGAAAGCGAGATCGCGGCCGACACCACCCTGACCGCCACCGCGGACCTCGAGCCCGGCAGGTTCGTGTACTACTGCACCGTGCCCGGGCACCGCGAGGCCGGCATGGTGGGAACCCTCACGGTCAAGTAGCCAGAGATACTGCGCGGGCGATGTCGGAGGAGAACGTGGAGATCGTTCGCAGAGCCTACGAAGCCGTTCAGCGAGGCCAGTGGCACCAAGCAGCCCAGCTGCACGATCCGGACGTTGAGCTGCACGGCACTGTCGGCGGGCTCTCGGAGGGCAGTGTCGCGCGGGGCTTCCAGCAGATCAGGCAGGAATACGAGCAAGAGGACTCCGAAGCCTGGGATGAGCGCCGGCTGGAGGCAGAGGAGTTCATCGACGCAGGCGACCGCGTCGTCGTGCTCCTGCACGAGTTCCGACGCGGGAGGGGCAGCGGAGTCGAGCTCGAGACCGATACGGCGGTCGTCGCTGAGGTGCGGAACGGACTGGTGGTTCGCCTCCAGGGCTACATGGACCGAGCCGAAGCCCTCCAAGCCGCCGGGCTGGGGGAGTAGAGCCGTCATGCTGCGAAAGCGCTACCACGTCACCACCTTCGGCTGCCAGATGAACGAGCACGACTCCGAGCGGATGAAGGGGATGCTCGAGACACTCGGCTACCAGGAGGTTGGGGAGCGTTCGGCGGCCGACCTGATCCTCTTCAACACCTGCTCGATCCGCGAGTCGGCGGACAACCGCTTCATCGCCCACCTCGGTGAGGCGAAGCGGCTGAAGTCAGAGGCCCCCGAGCGGGTGGTGGGGGTCGGCGGCTGCTGGGCGCAGTCGGTCAAGGACGAGGTCTTCGAGCGGTTCCCCTTCGTCGACGTCGCGTTCGGGCCGGGGCAGATCCACCGGCTGGCCGAGTTCCTGACTCAGGACTCCCTCACGGCGCAGGGCTACTTCGAGTTCGAGGACTTCTCCGGCCACCTGCCTGCGAAGCGGGCGCGTGAGTTCCAGGCCTGGGTCCAGATCTCCGTTGGCTGCAACTGCGCCTGCGCCTACTGCATCGTTCCGCAGACACGCGGGCGCGAGGTGAGTCGTCGGCCCGGGGAGCTGATCGCCGAGATCGAGTCGCTTGCCGCCGACGGGGTGCGCGAGGTGACCCTGCTCGGCCAGAACGTGAACAGCTACGGGCGCGACCTGCCGAAGCAGGAGCGGACCACGTTCGCCGAGCTGTTGGCCCGCGTGGACGCGATCGAGGGCGTCCAGCGGATCCGGTACACGAGTCCCCACCCCAAGGACATCCGCGAGGACGTGATTCGCGCCCACGCCGAGCTGCCGGCGCTTTGCGAGCACATACATCTGCCCCTGCAATCAGGCTCCAGCCGGATCCTGAAGGCGATGCGGCGAACGTACAACCGGGAGCGCTATCTCGACCGCGTCGCCCAGATTCGTGAGCAGATCCCGGATTGCGCCCTGACCACGGACATCATCGTGGGCTTCCCCGGCGAGACGCAAGACGACTTCGCCGAGACCCTCGAGGTGGTCGAGGGGGTTGGCTACGACGGCGCCTTCACGTTCATCTTCTCGCCGCGTCGAGGAACCGAGGCGGCGACGATGGCGGACCGGGTCCCGCACCCCGTGAAGCGGGAGCGGATGGCGCGCCTGGTCGAGCTGGTCCAGAGCCAGGCCCGCGAGCGGGCCCAGCGCTTCGTCGGGCGAACGATGGAGGTGCTGGTCGAAGGCCCCAGCAGGACCGACCCGGCGAGGCTCCGGGGCCGCACCGGCCACAACAAGACCGTCAACTTCGACGGCACGGCCGAGCCCGGCGAGCTGGTCGACGTCGAGATCACCCAAGCGACGTCAACCACCCTGTCAGGACATGAGTTGCTGAGCGCCAGGCTCAGCTGAGGGAGCTGATGCCTGGCCGGGCCCAAGGCGACCGGCTCTGCTGAAGGTCCTGGCGATCTTCGGCCCCACCGGGGTCGGGAAGACGGCGGTTGCGATCGCCGTCGCGGATCGTCTGCGGCGGGTCGGCGAAGACGTGGTCGCCGTCTCCTGCGATGCGATCCAGGTTTACCGGGGCCTCGAGACGCTCGCCGGGACGGCGACCCCCCAGGAGCGCTCGCGGCTCGAGCACCGGCTGGTCGGCTTCGTGGAGGTGAGCGGTGAGTTCAGCGCCGGCCAGTTCGCGACCCTTGCGCATGCGGAGATCGACCAGCTCCTCGCGGAGGGGCGGCGGCCGATCGTGGTCGGCGGGACCGGCCTCTACCTGCGCGCCGCGCTCGCCGATCTCGAGCTGCGACCCCCTGTCCCAGCGGAGGTACGTGACGAGGTCGAGCGCGAGATCGCCGCCCGCGGCTCGGAGGCGCTACACGCTGAGCTCGACCCGGACGTCGCCGCGACGGTCCATCCCAGGGACCGCAAGCGGGTCGCTCGGGCACTCGAGCTACAGCGCGCGGGCATCGCTCCGCCGCGTGGCAGCGAGCAGCTGTGGACCGCGAAGCTTCGCCGCCCGACCGTCCTCGTCGGCCTGACGATCGACCGCGACGAGCTTCGGCGTCGCATCGAGACACGGGTCGAGGAGATGGTGGCCGCGGGAGCCCCCGAGGAGGCGCAGCGGGCGGCCGAGGCCGGCGCCTCTCGCACCGCCCGGGCGGCGCTCGGGTTCGAGGAGCTCTGCGCCGGCGATCTGGATGGAGTCAAGCGCGCCCATCGCGCCTATGCGCGCCGCCAGCTCACCTGGCTGCGCAAGATGCCGGGCGTCGAGCTGATCGACCGCACGGGCCGCGACGACGGCAGCGTCGCCGAGCAGATCGTCGCCGAGCTCTCGGCTTCCGAGGCTCGCGATCAGGCTGAGCCGAGGATCGAATAGCTTCTCGACGATGTGGTTCGAGAAGTGGCAGGCGCTCGGCAACGACTATCTGATCGTTGAGGCCGACGGCCTGCCGTGGGAGCTGACCCCGAAGCGGATTCGGCGGCTCTGCCAACCGCACTTCGGGATCGGCTCCGACGGTGTCCTGGTGCTGTCCCGAGCCGAGGAGGCGCGCCAGGTAGCGGAGCTGCGGATCTTCAACCCGGACGGCTCGGAGGCCGAGCTCTCGGGCAACGGGGCCCGCCAGGCGGCGCTCTATCTGCGGCGCGCCGGGTGGACGGACGAGGACGAGTTCTCGATTCTGACCGCGGCGGGCGAGATTCGCCCCACGATCAGATCGGAGGACACCGCGACGCTGGCCATGGGGAGGGCTTTACTCAGCTCGCCGGACTTTCCCTCAGGCGGCCCCGATGGCACCGGCTCGCTGACCGCAGCGGGACGGGACTGGCGCTTTCAGCATGTCTCGATCGGCAACCCGCAGTGCGTGATCGAGGCGGGCGGGGAGCTCGAGGAGCTCGAGCTGGGCACGATCGGCCCCGAGATCGAGCGCAGCGAGCTGTTTCCGAACCGCACCAACGTCTCCTTCATTCGGATCGAGGGCTCGGTGGTGAGGGCGCGGATCTTCGAGCGCGGGGTGGGGGAGACGCTCTCCTCCGGGACCGGCGCGAGCGGCGCGGCGGTGGCGGCCGTTCTCGGTGGCGCGGCCAGCCCGATCGCGGTGAAGCTGGACGGGGGAGAGCTGGCGGTGGAGGTGGGGGAGGACCTTGACGTGCGGTTGACCGGGACCGCGGAGCCGGTGTTCCGGGGGAAGCTCTCGCCGGAGCTCGTGGACGCCCTGGAGAGCGCATAGCCAGGGCGCCTCGCGGGCGCTTACCCTTCGCCTTCCGATGGCAACCTCCGACACCGAGAAGCGGCCCCTGACCTCGCCCTCGCGGCGCCTGGAGGCCGTGCCCGCGTACATGTTCGCCCAGCTGGAGCGGCGAGTCGCCGAGAAGCGCCAGGCGGGCGTCGACGTGATCAGCCTCGGGATCGGCGACCCCGATCGCGCCACCTACACACACATCGTCGAGGCGATGCAGACCGCGGTCGCGGATCCCGCCAACCACCGCTATCCGACCAATCGCGGCCGCGAGGAGTTCCGCCGTGCCTGCGCGGGCTTCTACGCCGAGCGCTTCGGGGTCGAGATCGACGCCGAGTCCGAGGTGATGCCCGCAATCGGCGCCAAGGAGTGCATCTACCACCTTTGCTTCGCCTTCCTCGATCCAGGCGACGTCGCCCTCGCCGCCGACCCGGGCTATCCCGTCTACAGCGCGGGCCCCGCACTGGCCGGCGCCGAGGCGGTGCTGATGCCACTCCGCCCGGAGCTCGGCTTCGTACCCGACCTTGACACGATCCCGGGCGAAGCGCTGGCCCGCGCCCGGCTCCTGTTCCTCAACTACCCCAACAACCCCACCGGCGCGGTGGTCCCCGACGGCTTCTTTGGGCGTGTGGTCGAGCTCGCCCGCGAGCACGAGGTCCTGGTCGTCCACGACAACTCCTACTCGGAGACCACCTATGACGGCTACGTGGCGCCGAGCTTCCTGGCGACCCCGGGCGCCAAGCAGGTGGGGATCGAGGTCTTCTCGCTGTCCAAGGGCTTCAACATGACCGGCTGGCGCTGCGCGGCGGTGCTGGGAAACGCCGATGCGATCGCCTCTTACTGGCGCCTGAAGACGAACGTGGACTCTGGCCTGTTCGAGGCGGTGCAACTGGCGGGCGCCGCGGCACTCAGCTGGCCGCGCGGGCCAATCGAGCAGATGAACGCGGTCTACGCGCGCCGTCGCGACCTGGTCGTGGAAGCGTTGAGGGAGATCGGCGTCCGGATCGAGCCGCCCAGAGGGACGATCTACGTCTGGGCGCCCGTCCCCGGCGGCCATACGTCCGCCTCCTTCGCCGAGCTGGTGCTGGAGGAGGCCTCGGTGGTCGTCTCGCCCGGGTCGATGTACGGGCCAAGCGGCGAGGGGTTCTTCCGCATCTCGCTGACCACGCCCGACGATCGGATCGTCGAGGCGATGACGCGGATCCGCGAGCACCTCGCTTGATCAATGCTCAACCTGGCGTTGAGTCACGTCCATTACCGTGGCGATTCCTCAAGCCGGTCTGGGGGACTGGTCGATCCAGTCACCGATGGTTCAACTCGGCACCCTGCTCGCCCTCGCCTGCGCCCTGGCCACCAACGTGGCGATGCTCTGCAAGCATCGCGGCGCGGTGGCGGCGCCCGCGGTGCGGCTCAGCCAGCCGCTTCGGAGCGGAGCGGCGTTGTTTCGCTCTCGATGGTGGGCGATCGGCTTCGGGATCGCCGTCGGTGCCTGGTGCCTTCACGTCGCAGCACTGGCCGTGGCCCCGATCTCGCTGGTCGAGACGACCATCTCGGGCGGCTTGGTGCTTCTCGCCTGGCTGGCCCAGCGCTGGTTCGGGGTCCGCGTCGGGCCCCGGGAATGGCTCGGCCTCGGCCTCTGTGCGGTTGGCCTGGCGCTTCTGGCCGTGACCTCGGTGGAGGCTGGGGCGGGCAGCGCGAGCTATTCGACCGCCGCGATGATCTCCTTCGAGGCAGGCGCGGTGGGGATCGGGGTGCTGTTGCTGCTCTCCGGAACCCTGGGCTCTCTGGGGCGCTCCAGCGGGCCACTTTTGGCCGTGGCCGCCGGTCTGCTGCTCGGGGTCGCCAACGTCTCGGTCAAGGCGCTCACCGGCACGGTTCCAGGTGACCTGCTGACCATCATCAGCCCCTGGACCTTGGTGGCGGTGGTGGCGGGCATCGGCGCCTTCTTCGGGTTGGCCCGCGGAATGCAGACTGGGGAGGCGATCCCGGTGATCGCGCTCACCGCCGTGGCCGCGAACTGCGCCTCGATCGTCGGCGGCATCCTCGTCTTCGGTGACCCGGTCGGGGACGGCCCGCTCGACGTGGTAGCGCGCTGCCTCGCGTTCGCCGCCGTGATCGTGGCCGTGGCGCTGATGCCCGCACCGCGCCGGACCGCAAACGCCCAGGCGTAGCGCCCCCCCTCGCAGGTGGCTAAGCGGCCCGCTTGCCCTCGGCCTCGAGCGTGTCGCGCAGCCCCTGCTCGAGCCCACGCGGCGAGTACTCGAGCTCCGCCATTGCCTTGTCGTGCTTGGCCCAGAAGGTGACGTTGTCGGCGGAGCTGATCAGCTCGCGGAGGTTCGGGCCCTGGCCCATCACCTTGCCGACGATCGGCCCGAACGGGGTCATTGCCTTCATCAGCGGGGTCGGCAGGGCACGCCTGGGCGCCTTCTTGCCGGCGACCTTGGCAAGGGTCTGGATCAGCTCGCGCATCGTCGTGATCTGGCCGCCGAGCACGTAGGCCTCGCCCGGCTTGCCCTTGTCGAGGGCGAGCAGGACGCCGGCAGCGACGTCGTCGACGTGCACCATGTTGAAGCCCAGGTCCGGGAAGGCGATCAGCGGCATCCGCCCGGCGAGGAACTGGTTCATCTGCTGGCCGATCGCCGAATGGTCCCGCGGCCCGTAGACGCCGCCCGGCTGGACGATCACGCAGGGAAGCCCCTCCTCGGCGATCAGGCGCTTGGCGAGCCGGTGCGCCTCGAGCTTCGTCTCCTCGTAGTAGGACGTGAAGCTCGTCCCTGGATGCACGTAGCTCTCGTCGACGACCTGGCCCTTGGTGTTGCCGAAGGCCCCTACGGTGGAGATGTAGACGACCTTGGGGAGCTTCGCCTCGAGCGCCGCACGCAGCACGTTCTCGGTGCCGATCACGTTCGCCTCGTACATCGCCCGGTGCTCCGACTCGGGGATCCCGACCTCGTACACGGCCGCGCCGTGGATCGCCGCATCGCAACCCTGGATCCCGGCACCGATCGCCTCCTTGTCCGAGAGGGCGCCGGAGACGAGCTCACAGCCGCTGTCGGCGAGGGCCCGTCCCTTGTCGGGGCTGCGGACCAGTGCCCGCACCTCGTCGCCCCGCTCGCGCAGCATGCGAACCACCTGACCGCCGATGAAGCCGGTTCCTCCGGTGACGAAGACCCTCATCCGCGCCGAAGCCTATCGAGCGGCCTACACTTGAATCAGTGCAGAGAACCCGCCAAGGGCGCACCACAGAGACCCATTACGGGGCCGGTGGAGCCGGGGTAGAAAACCCACGAGCACGCCAGCGCGCTCTGGCCGTCGGTGTCCTCACCGCCTCGCCCCGCGACGAAGACCCCCTGGCCGAGCTCAAGGAGCTCCTGCGCACCGCTGGAGTGGCGACCGCCGGGGAGCAGGTCCAAGTGCGGGCGCAGCCCGACCCCGACCGCTACCTCGGACGAGGCAAGCTGGCCGAGGCGAAGGCCGAGATCGCCCGCAGCGGGGCCAACCTGGTCGCCTGCGACGACGAGCTGGTGCCCCGCCAGGAGCGGAACCTCGAGACGGCGCTCGGCGTGCCGGTGATCGATCGCACCGCGGTGATCCTCGACATCTTCGCCGACCATGCCCACAGCGCGGAGGGGAAGCTCCAGGTCGAGCTGGCGCAACTCGAGTACAACCTGGCGCGCATGCGCGGCCTGTGGACCCACCTCGAGCGGCTCGGCGGCGGGATCGGGACCCGCGGCCCGGGGGAGGCCCAGATCGAGACAGATCGCCGCCTGGCCCGCGACCGGATCGCGACCCTGCGCCGGCGCCTCGAGCGCCTGGAGCGAAACCGCGAGGTGATGCGCGCGCGGCGCCGTGACTCGGCGCTCCCGACGGTGGCCCTGGCCGGCTATACGAACGCGGGCAAGTCGACCCTCCTGAACGCGCTCACCGGGGCCGGGGTGGGGGTGGGCGAGAGGCTCTTCCACACGCTCGACCCCACCACGCGGGCCTATCGCCACCAGGGCCGCCGATACCTGGTGACCGACACGGTCGGCTTCATCCGCAAGCTCCCCCACCAGCTGGTCGAGGCCTTCAAGGCGACGCTGGAGGAGACCGTGCTCGCCGATTTGATCGTCCATGTGGTCGACGCGTCGGAGACGGAGGAGTGGCGGCGCGAGTCGGTCGCCGCCGTCGACTCGGCGCTCGAGGAGATCGGGGCGGGGGAGGCCCCCCGCCTCGTGGCCCTCAACAAGATCGATGTCCTGGAGCCCGCCGAGGCGCGCGAGCTGACGATTCGCGAGCCCGGGGCGATCGCGATCTCGGCTGCGACCGGACAGGGACTCGAGGAGCTGCGCGATCGGATTGGAGGAGCGTTCGAGGAGACGCTACGGCCGGTGGAGCTGCTGCTCCCCTACTCGGAGGGCGCGGCGCTCGCTGAGCTGCACGAACTGGCCGGCGACCTCGAGCGCGAGGACCGCGCCGAGGGGGTCGTGGTCAGGGCCCGGATCCCCGCCGCGCTGGCCCACCGGTTCGCGGACTTTGCGCGAAACGGCGCCGGTCCCGGCTCGGTCCCGGACGAGACCCTCTAGCGAGGCCACGACGCCTCAACGCGAACGTCCAGGGCCCGCTCTACCCTCTTTTGGCACAGTGGAGTTCGCGGTCCGATTGCTTCGGAGAGGTGCCAGGCTCCCCAGTCGCGCCCACTTGGACGACGCGGGCCTCGACCTGCATGCAGTGGAGCCCGCGACCATCGGGCCGGGGGAGCGGGCCAACATCGGCACCGGGATCGCGGTCGAGATTCCTCCCGGCCACGCGGGGCTGGTGCTTCCACGCTCCGGCTTGGCCGACCAGCACGGGATCGCAGTGGTCAACTCACCTGGGCTGATCGACTCCGGATACCGGGGGGAGGTCCGGGTGCTGCTCCTGAATACAGACCGCGCTCGCCCGTTCGAGGTCAATCCCGGCGATCGGATCGCACAGCTGCTCGTGACGCGGATCGCCGCGGCGGAGCCAGTGGCGGCGGTCGATCTGGTCGAACTGCCCGCCAGCACGCCCACGGCGACCGGTGAGGGCCCCGTCAGGGGCGAGGGCGGCTTCGGCTCCAGCGGCCGCTGAACCGCGAGCCAACGATCGGGAAGGCTCAACCCGCGAAGCGCTGCCTGCCGGGCAGCCTCGTGGGCGGCCGCCTCGAGTGCGTCGTCGAGCGGTGCAAGCTCAGGCTCCCTGCCGTGGCGGCGGGCAAGAGCGAGCTGGATCAGGCGATCGGCGAGCCAGGCATTCTTGGGCAGCAGGGGGCCGTGCAGGTAGGTGCCGATCATGTTCTGACGCCTCACCCCCTCGAGGCCGTCCCTGCCGTTGTTGCCATGGCCGCGGACCACGCGGCCCAGGGGCTCCGCGCCGTCGCCGAGGTGGGTGCGCCCGCCGTGGTTCTCGAACCCGGCCAGCTCCCTTGGTCCGTCGCCGAGGTCGACCTCGATCTCGATGTTGCCGATCAGCCGCGGCCCGGGCTGGCGCACCGTCTCCAGGTCGGCGAGGCCGAGACCGGGAATTCGCTCGTCGGCGAGCTCGTAGCTGTGGCCGAGAAGCTGATAGCCGCCGCAAACGGCGAGCACCACCGCGCCGTCCTCGACGGCCTCGGCCAGGCCGTCGCGCTTGCTGGCAACCATGTCCTCGGCGACGATCCGCTGGTCGCGGTCCTGGCCCCCGCCGACGTAGATCAGGTCGTGGGCGGCCGGGTCGAGCGGCTCGCCCGCCCCCGCGGCGGCGTACGAGAAGTCAATCCCGCGCCACTCGCAGCGCCGCCGCAGGAACAGGATGTTGCCGCGGTCGGCGTAGATGTTCATCTGCTCCGGGTACAGAGCCACGGCGCGGAGCTCCATCAGGGCCGCTCCAGGAGCACGACCGTCGAGCCCAGGTAGCCGTCGGTGGCCGGCACCTCGAGCCTGCCCGCCGGCCGCAGGCCCGGCGTCGCGGCCTCGGCCTCCAGTGCGTCTGCGTCCAGGGCGTGGAGGCGGTCCGTGTGCTCCTCCTCGCTCAGCGAACCGTCGGGGGACACGGCCTGCCGGCGCCGGTGGATCTCGAGGTCGCCGCCGCCCGTGATCAGGACGGCCGGAAGGCTCGAGTAGACCCAGCCGTCGCGCTCCTGGACGTCGGGAAGGGCAGCGGCAGGGCCGTCCGGCGAGGGGGGTGGGGGCTCGACGATCGCGGCTGCGAGACGGCCCCCGGGCGCGAGGTGGTCCGCCGCCCGCTCGAGAGTCGCCCGGCGTGCGCCCGCCGAGCCGAGCATCTGGAGGAGCTGCATCGGGGCCAGGATCAGCTCGAACTCGCGGTCGAGGTCCAGAGCCCGAACGTCGGCGCAGACAGCGCGGACCGAAAGCCCCTGCGCTGTCGCCCGTGCCCGGAGCACCTCGAGGAGGGAGGCGTCGGCATCGACCGCCCAGACCTCGTCTTTGCGAGTCGCCAGGCTCAGGGCGACGCGGCCCGTCCCGCAGCCCAGCTCCAGCACCGGACCCCGGAGGCGCATGCGAGTCGCTCCCAGACCGGGAGGTCTGCGGCGTAGCCGCCGCATTCCACGTCGTGCCAGACGGCCGCTGAGCTCACGCCCAATACCTTCGTGCGAGGCCTCGCTTCGCGAGCAGGTTTCGGAGCTCGAGCAGAGCCGTATAGGTGGGCAGTGCGAATAACGAGCCGTCGGCTTCGGCGACCGCTCGATCGATCGATCGATCGATCGCCTCATCGACCGTGATCGCCTCCGGTGGCAGACCGGCGTACTTGAGGCGCACCGCCATCTCGGCGGCCCGGGTGCCCGTGCAGGCCACGTGGCGAACCTGACCGGCCAGCAGCTCGAAGTCGGCGTCCCAGATCCAGGAGACGTCACGGCCGTCGGCGATCCGGTCGTTGAGGGCGATCCAGAGGTCGAGGCCGCGACCGTTGCCGCTCGCATGTGCCTCGAGCAGCAGGGTGCGCAGCACCTCGTTGGCGCCGGCGGGGTTCTTGATCAGCAGGATCGAGACCGCCCTGCCGTCGACCTGGATCGTTTCCACGCGTCCGAACACCGCCTCCATCTCTCCGAGGGCGCCGGCGGCCCGTTCGAGTGGAATGCCGAGGCGCAGCGCGGCGGTCAGCGCGGCGAGCGCGTTGTAGACGTTGTAGAGACCGGGGAGGGGAAGGCGCAGCTCGGCCTGGCCCTCAGGTGCCCGCACCGTGACGCGCGAGCCGCGCATTCCCTCCAGGTCGATGCGTGTCGCGGCGACGTCGGCCTGCGGCCGGTCGGCGTGGCAGCGCGGGCACGAGTAGTGGCCGAGGTGCCCGACGAAGGCCCGCTCGTAGACGTAAGGCGCACCGCAGCGGCGGCAGTGCTTGGCGTCGAAGGCGTGCTGGAGCTCCGGCAGCGCCTGGCTGGGATCGTCGATTCCGAAGTATGTGACGCCGGAGCGCCGGACCAGGTCGCGGTCGCGGCCGAGGTCGGCGATCAGCGGGTCGTCGGCGTTGAGCACGAAGCCGGTCTGGCCAGCGAGAGCGGCGACCATCTCCGCCCACTCGTCGGCGAGATGCTCCAGCTCCCCGTAGCGATCGAGCTGGTCGCGGAACAGATTGCCGAGCACGATCAGGCGCGGTTTCAGCTCGGCCGCAATCTGGGGCAGCCAGGCCTCGTCGACCTCGAACAGGCCCTCCTCGCCACGCTGCTCCAGCAGCGCGGTGGCCACGCCCCAGGTCATGTTCGAGCCGGCGCGGTTGTGAACCGGCGCGCGGCCCGCAGCCCGCAGCGCCGCGGCGACCATCCCGGCGGTGGTCGTCTTGCCGTTGGTGGCGCTGACGATCACGGAACCCCCCTGCAGCTGCGCGCCCAGCCGCGAGATCGCATCCGGCGCCAGGCGCAACAGCAGGCGGCCGGGCAGCGTGGTCCCCCCGCCGCGCCCGCTGCGACGGCTGAGCGCGCCCGCCGCCCGCGCCAGGGCGAGCTTGGGGCCGAACATGCCGCTCATCGGGGCGGCGCAATCACCGTCAGCGCGCGCGGAAGGAGCCGGATCGTCGCCGGCAGATCGGCGAGGTGGTCGCCGTCCGCGTACACGGCAAAGGGCCGGTCGGCGCTGATCGTGACCTCGGCGGCGCGCAACACGGTCACCTCCTCGCTGTCGACATGGCGGCCCTTGAACACCTTCGGCAGGTTAGCCAGGAACCGGAGCTTGGCCACCTCGCTCACCCAGACAACATCGAGCTTTCCGTCGTCGAGCTCCGCGTCCGGAGCGATGAACATTCCGCCGCCGAACGCCTTGTTGTTCGCAGCGGCGACCGAGTAGCCGGTGAACCCATGGAGGTCGCCGTCGAGCACGACCTCGAAGCGGGCCGGCTTCCAGGCGGCCAGGGCGCGCAGCGCGGCATAGAGGTAGACGAAGTGTCCCTTCAGGAGGCGAGCCTGGTTCGCGATCCGGTTGGCGTCGGAGTCGAATCCGCAGCTTGCGATGCCCAGGAAACGGCTGCCGTTGACCTCGCCGACGTCGATCGCCCGCGTCGGGGCGGCGGCGAGCAGGTCGACCGCGCCGGAAATCTCGGTGGGTATCCCCAGTACACGCGCCAGGTCGTTGCCGCGGCCACCCGGGATCACGCCCATCGGCGCGTCCCCGCCGGCGAGTACGCCCCCAATCTGCCCGATCAGCCCATCGCCGCTCATCACCACCGGGATCTCACCCGCGGCAGCGGCCTTGAGTGCCTCCTCCCGGCCGTGATCGACGCTGGTGGTGAGCACGAGCCTGTAGTCGAGTCCCTGGGCGTGGAGGGCGGCCTCCAGCTCGGGCAGCACCTTGCGCGCTCGGCCACCGCCCGCCGCGGGATTGACGATGACCAGATGGCGCGCGGCGTCGGCCATTCCGGCAATCTAGCCGGGGCGAGGCCTGCGCCCGAGCCAGTAGGTGCCTGAAACGGCTTCTCCGGCGGCCGCGGGCTCGATCCCGCGCTTCGCGAAGGCCCAGTCGAGCACGGCCTCGGGCGTGTAGAAGGGGGTCGCCTCCCCCCAGCTCGAGGCGACCACCACGTGGCCCCCGGGGCGCAGGACCCGGGCCACCTCGCCGACGAAGGGCGGCATGTTGAGGTGGGCGACCAGGTCGAAGGACTCATCGTCATACGGCAGGTCGGCTGCGTCCGCGACCCGGAAGGCCACGCGTCCGGAGGGATCGAGGCCGACCTTGCCGGTCGCGGCGCGGATCATCTCCTCGGAGATGTCGACACCGCGAACGCTCGCCTGCGGGAACTCGCGCGCCAAAAGCAGCGCTCCCGCGCCGGTGCCGGTGCCCACTTCGAGTGCACGCTCGGGCGCGGGCTTCACATAGAGGAGTGCGGCCGCCAGGGGGGCGAGGTGCTCCACCGAGCCGGCACCCGTACGCCCGTCCCAGCCAGGAGCTGAGCGATCGAAGAAGCGCCGCATCGGGCCGCGAAGCGCCGGCCAGGCCCAGGGTGCCCGCACGATCAGCCGGTTCAGCATGCGGCCGGTGACGCGGATCCGCGCGGGCGTCGGTCGTCGGCTCAGAGGTCGTCATCAGGCGCCCGCCTCGGGGTGGGTCCAGGCCGGATTCACTGAGGACATCTTGCCGTGCCGCGCGGTGCGCCGCCGCGCCCCGCTAGCCTGACCAACCGATGCCGCTGAAGGGGCTCCCACCTGCGCTGGCGCCAGCCGTCCTGGCGGCGTCCGCGGCGCTCGTGCTGGGGGCCTGCGGAGGCGGAGACGAAGAGGAATCGACCTCGGCGACGCTTCCCAGCGGCTGCCAGGAGGCGGAGACGCCGCCCCCCAAGCGGGTCGACCTGAAGCCGCCGCAGCGGAAGGTGGGGCGAAGCCAGAGCCTGGTGGCCGCCGTCGACACGACCTGTGGCAGCTTCGAGATCGCGCTCGACACCCGGGACTCGCCGAAGACGGTGAGCTCGTTCGTCCACCTGGCGCATGAGGGCCTCTACGACGACACGTTCTTCCACCGGATCGTGCCAGGGTTCGTGATCCAGGGCGGCGACCCCCTGGGCACGGGGAGGGGAGGGCCGGGCTACTCCGTGGACGAGGAGCCGCCGCGCAACACCGTGTATACGAAGGGGACGGTGGCGATGGCGAAGACGGCGTTCGAGCCACCGGGCCGCTCCGGAAGCCAGTTCTACGTCGTCACCGCGGCCGACGCCGGCCTGCCACCCGAGTACGCGCTGCTCGGCGAGGTGAGCTCGGGACAAGAAGTCGTCGATCGGATCTCGAAGCTCGGCGACCCGGCCAGCGGCGACGCCGGCACCCCCCTGGCCCCCGTCGTAATTCGGAAGATCACCATCAGCGGGGGTTAGCGCTGTGGCTCGGATCGAGGTGGGCGACAGCGCCCCGGAGTTCGAGCTTCAGGGAACCGGTGGTCGCACCGTGCGGCTGGCCGACTTCCGGGGACGCTGGGTCGTGCTCGCCTTCTATCCCGGCGACTTCACGCCCGTGTGCACGCGCCAGTTCTGCTCCTATCGGGACGCAGCAGACCGGCTGGACGAGCTCGACGCCGAGGTGCTCGGCGTATCACCGCAAACGCTCGACTCCCACGAGCGCTTCCGCGCCAAGCACGGCCTCACCGTGCCGCTGCTCGCCGACCCCGAGCGGGAGGTGATCCGCGCCTACGGCGTCCTCGGGCCGGGCGGCATGGTGCGCCGCTCGATCTTCATCGTCGATCCCCAGGGAATCGTGCGCTACCGCCAGGTTGCCCTGCTCGGGCTCCACTACCAGGACGTCGACGACCTGAAGCGATCACTCCAGCGCGCGCGGGCCGAGGCGCCGGCCTGAGGACGAGCACGCGAGGATCGTGGCCGGCGCCATCGAGCCAGCGCAGCTCGCGGTAGAGCGGGAGGATCACCGGCTCGCCGGTGAGTCGATCGGGGACGGCCCGCCGGTCGTGCTCCTGCATGGCATCACGGCCACCCGCCGCTACGTGGTCCACGGCTCGAAGGTCCTCGCTCGGCGCGGGTATCGCCAGATCACTTACGACGCGCGCGGCCACGGCCAGTCCGACCCCGCCCCCCGGCATGGCGGCTACTCGTACGCCGAGCTGGTAGCCGACCTGGAGGCGATGCTCGACGCCGAGGTTCCAGACCGGCGCGTGATGCTTGCCGGCCACTCGATGGGGGCTCACACGGCCGTCTCCTACGCACTCGCGGGCGGCGACCGGCTTGCCGGCCTGGTGGTGATCGGGCCTACTTACATGGGCTTCGTCAACGAGCAGGCGCTGGCCGGCTGGGACCGTCTCGCCGACGGGCTGGAGCGGGGTGGGGTGGACGGGTTCATGGACGCCTACGATCGGGGGCTGGACCCGGCCTGGCGAGAGAGGATCCTGGGCTTCACTCGCCGGCGGATGCTCGAGCACCGCCATCCGGACGCGGTCGCGCGCGCCCTCCGGGAGGTACCGCGCTCGGCGCCCTTTGAGGCGATCTCCGAGCTCGAGTTCTGTGACCTGCCGGCGCTCGTGGTCGCGAGCCACGACGCGGCGGATCCGGGCCACCCCTATTCCGTGGCCGCCGCCTATGCGGAGAGCCTTCCCGAGGCCCGGCTGATCAGCGAGGCCGAGGGCGAGTCCCCGCTGGCCTGGCAGGGCGGCAGGCTGTCGCGCGAGATCGCCTCGTTCTGTGCTGAGCCGGGCGTCGCGGAGAGACTCCGATAGAGGGGATTGCCCTCTACCGCGGTGGGCGATCGCGCAGCCGGTAGACCAGCCGCAGCCCGGACCAGGTGTCGTCGATCGCGCACACCTTGTTGTCGACCATGCCGTTGGCGATCGCGATCGCGCGCACGACGTCCTCGGTCAGGTCGGTGGTCACGCCCGAGGAACCCTTCGGCCACGCGATCCACAGCCCGCCGTCCGGCTCCAGGGCCGCGGCAAGCCGAGGGAAGCGTCGCTCGAGCGCGGAGCGCCCGATGAAGAAGGCGACGATCACGTCCAGCGGCGCGCGGACCCGGGTGCGAACCGCGACTCCGTCGGGCAGCGGGCCCAGCGCATGCCGGAAATCATTCGGAGCGCCGGCAAACGCGACCCGGCGGCCTGCGGCGATTCCCAGCTTGCGGGGCAGCGGGGTGTCGGAATAGCCCGCCATTTATGTCAACCCGGGAGACAAGAGCATCGGGCCCGCAGGCTACGCAACCCGGTAACCCGTGCCCCGTATGCTTCGCCGACCATGATCGACGATGGCAACGCGATCCATTACGCGGCCGTCAAGCGCGGCACGCCGGTCTACGGCTCCGATGGGGTTGTGGTCGGCAAGGTCGACGAGGTGGTCGACAACTACCGGGAGCACATTCTCGACGGGATCGTGATCGAGGCTCCGGATCGAGAGCTGCGGTTCGCGGACGGCCCGGAGGTGGCCCGGACGGCCGAGCGCGGCGTCACGCTGGCGATCACGTCGGCCGAGGCGGCCTCGCTGCCGCCGCCGAAGCGCGCCGCGCCCACCTTCCGCCCGAACCCGCGCGCGGGGCGCCTTGGGCGCCTCTTCGGAGGCGGTTGGAAGCGCCACTAGGCCGCTTCGCACTGAGGCCCGGCGACCAGGGCTATGGCGGGTCGCCGACCAGGATCCAGTGGCCCGATTCGCCGCGCCTCAGCAGGTCCCGCTGAGAGAGATTTCGCAGGGCTACGGTGACCGTCGGGCGCCGGGCACCGACGAGATCGGCAAGCGTCTGGTGCGAGAGCCGGAAGGGCAGGACGGCCCCTTCTGGGGCTTTCCGCCCCCACTGCTCGGTGAGCTGCCAGAGGCTGAGGAGGAGGCGCTCCTCGACCCCGACGGTGTTGGCGATCGCTGCGCTGACAGCGAGCCGGCGCGATCGCCGCAGCGCGCGATCGGTGAGCGCCTCCAGGAGCTGGGGCACCTCCCTGGCGCGAGCTGCGAGCGACTCGTCGAGAACCGCGATCGCCGCCGGCTCGATCACCGTCCAGGAGAGCCGCTCGAACGATGCGGACTCGTCCTGCCAGGGACGGAACAGGTCGCCCCGCCCGAGCAGCTCCAGGCTCCGACCTCGCTCGGGCACCAGAACCCGGCGCGCGACCATACCGTCGAGCACCAGCAATCCGAGGTGGTCGACCGAGGGCTCCCGCTCGTCCGGCTCCCAGGCGCCGCGCTTGAGCTTCACCACGCCGGCCGAGAGGGGCCCTTCGTGGCCGTGGCGCATCGCCGATGGCAGGGCACGCGCGAGCTCCACGTCCCGCTCGAGCAGGTCAACGCGGTTCCCGTCCGTCGCCGACTGATTGTTGGCGGTGGATGGCCTCGGCACAGAGGAACCACTACCCGGCGCCGTGCGCCAGAAAACCACGCCCGTCGGTCCGCAGATTAAGGCCAGGTTTGCCGTGTGAGCGTTCGCTGAGTGTTCGCTAACATACAACTCGGTTACCCGGAAACCAGAGCGCTGAGGTGGCTCCCATTGCAGCGCCCGCGACCCGGCCGCTGAGGGTCGTCGTCAGGTAGGCGACTGAACGGGTCATTCGCCAGGACCTTCGAGCCGCCTCGGAGAAAGGGGCAATGCCTCCGCCAAGCGGCACCCGACAGGTGCCAACGCCAGCCGAGACGATCGGCGCGAGCACCCCGGCCACGGACAGCGAGGCCGGTCTGCTGCAGCGCTACGCGACGACGGGGGATCCGGCGCTGAAGGAGGAGCTGGTTCATCGCTTCCTGCCCCTGGCGCGGTCCCTGGCGCTGCGCTACCGCGGCGCCAGCGAGCAGTTCGAGGACCTGGTCCAGGTCGCCAGCCTGGGGCTGGTCAAGGCGCTCGACGGGTTCGACCTCGAGCGCGGAAGGTCGTTCATCGCCTACGCGGCGCCGACGATCCTTGGCGAGCTTCGCCGCCACTTTCGCGACCGCGTCTGGGAGGTGCGCCTGCCCAGAGGGCTCCAGGAGCGGACGATGGCGGTCAACGAGGCCGCCGGGGCGCTCAGCGACGACCTGGGCCACACCCCGACGGTCTCCCAGATCGCCGAGCGCCTGGCCCTGGACGACGACGAGGTCTCGGAGGCCCTTCAGGCCGACGAGGCGCGTCGCACCCTGTCGCTCGATGTGCCGCAAAACCGACAGGATCGAGAGTCCGTGCCCATGGTCGAGGCGGTCGGTGGGACCGAGCCGGGCTACGACGCGGTGGAGGCTCAGCTCGCCGCCGAGGACGCTCCGCTCGACGAGCGCGAGCACCGCGTGCTCAGGCTTCGCTTCGAGGAGGACCTGAACCAGTATGAGATCGGTCGCCGCCTCGGCGTCTCCCAGATGCAGGTTTCGCGGATCATGCGAGGCGCGCTCCGCAAGCTCTTGGGGGCGGTCCAGGGCGACCGAGTGGCGTCCTAGGTTTCCATAATCGAAGTTAGCGTGCGCAGGATCCGCGACTGCCGGGCTCCGCCCTAATTCTGCGACGGATCGGCCGGCATTCGTGCGATCAGCGCGTACTGGCCCCCTTTTCGGGCCAGGACGTCGCTCCACAGCGTTCCCGGGTCCTCAGGGAACAGCTCCGCCGGAAGCGGGGCCTCCACTATCCACGAGTCGATCTCCATTTCCGCTTCGAGCTGGCCCGGCCCCCAGCCTGAATAACCGGCGTAAACCCGTCCCCGGCGGACGGCGTCCGCGAGCTCGCCCAGGTCGACGTCGGCGGACGCCAGGCCGACGTCGGCAACCACGATCCATGCCGCCGCCTCCGGGTTGGCGAACTCCGCCAGCAGCACGAGCGCCTCGGGCTGCACCGGGCCGCCGACGTAGACAGGCTCGCCACCGGCGATCTCCGCGAGCTCCGGCACCACCGACTCCACCGAGGTCTCCGAGGGCCGGTTGAGGACGATCCCCATTGCACCTTCGTCGTTGTGCTCGGTGATGAAGACCACCGTGCGGGCGAAGTTCGGGTCGGCGAGCGTGGGCGAGGCGATCAGCAGCTTGCCGCGCAGCGAGTCCTCCATGCCGCCTTCCTCCATGACCGTTCATTCTCTCGCCAATTGGCGGCCGGGTGCCTGCGAAGCCCGCCTAGCTAAGCTCGAAGTGTGACCTTCGACGTCAACGAGAGCGATTTCCAGGCCCGCGTGATCGAGCGCTCGCGAGAGGTCCCCGTGGTCGTGGACTTCTGGGCCGAGTGGTGTGGGCCGTGCCGTGTGCTCGGGCCCGCGCTCAAGGCGGCGGTTGGGAAGCGGGACGGCGAGCTGGAGTTGGCCAAGGTTGACGTGGACCAAAACCAGTCGCTCGCCGCGAGCTTCGGGATCCGCGGCATCCCAGCGGTGAAGGCTTTCCGCGATCGCCAGGTCGTCGACGAGTTCACCGGCGCGATTCCCCCGGCGCAGATCGAGCAGTTCGTGGCGCGGATCGTCCCCTCGCCCGCCGACAGGCTCGCAGCAGCGGACGACGAGGAGTCGCTGAGGAAGGCGCTCGAGCTGGACCCGCGCAGCGCCGCCGCCGCGCGCAAGCTGGCACGCCTGCTGCTGGCGCGAGGTGAAGCCTCCGAGGCGCTCGAGTTGCTCGACGGCGCTCAGGGCGATTTCGAGGCCGAAGGCCTCGCTGCGCGCGCCCGCCTTGCGTCGGAGGGCGGCGCCGACGGCGCCGACGGCGCAACGGCCCACTCGGCTCTCTCACGCGGCTTCTCCGCCTGGGACGTGGGCGATCTGGAGCAAGCGCTCGAGAGCCTCCAGAAGGCGATCGCAGAGACCGGCGACCCCGAGCGGCGCGACCTGGTGCGCCGCGTGATGGTGGCGATCTTCACCGAGCTGGGCGCGGATCACCCGCTGGCTCGAGAGCACCGACGCCGCCTCGCCGCCGCGCTGCTCTGATTCCGTGATTAGGGCCTGCTTAGGCCGCACGGGCTAGCGTTCAGGGCGATGGAAAGCGATCCGGCATCGGGCGTCGGCATCCTGGCGGCGCTCGGAGCGGGCCTGGTCTCGTTCCTGTCGCCCTGCGTCCTGCCGCTCGTCCCCGGCTATCTCTCGGCCGTCACCGGGGTCTCCGTCAGCGAGCTGGATCGAGCCGAGCGGCACCGGGTCCTCGTACCAAGTCTGGTCTTCGTCGCCAGCTTCTCCACCATCTTCATCCTCCTGGGCCTGACCGCGACTGGGATCGGGCAGGCACTCCAGGACCACCGCGACACCCTGGAAACGATCGCCGGGTCGGTGATCATCGCCATGGGCGTCCTGTTCGTCGCCAGCCTCTTCGTCGTCCGGCTGAACCGCGAATGGCACGTCGACGCGTTGATGTCCCGGGCCGGCAAGGGCGGCCCGCTGCTGGCCGGGATGGCGTTCGCGATCGCCTGGACCCCGTGCATCGGGCCGACCCTGGGGGCGATCCTGACCGCCGCCTCGTTATCGAGCTCCGCCGCCCACGGCGCCTTCCTGCTCGCCGTCTATTCCGCCGGTCTCGGCATCCCCTTCCTCGTCACCGCGCTCGCCTTCTCCCGCATGACCACCGCCTTCGAGGCTGTGAGGCGTCACTACACGGCGATCATGGCCGTCGCCGGCGGGACCCTGATCGCGATGGGCGTCCTGATCCTGACCGGCGACTTCTTCCAGCTCAACGTGGAGGCACAGAGGCTGACGAGCGACCTCGGCCTCGACCCCTAACCGCCTCAGCCTGGCTCGGGCTCCGGGGCCCCAACCTCCACTGGGCTACCGACCGCCTCGACCTCCTCGAGCTCGCCGCCGTCGGAGTCGCGCGAGCAGACGATCCGAAAGCGGCCGGTGCCCAGCGAGGAATCGCCGAAGATCGGCAAGCCGCGGATCTCCTCCCAACCGAGGCGCTCGATCTCGAACGGGTTCATCCGCACCTCGGAGGCCGGGAACGGGCAATTGGCGTTGTGCTGGTCGATCGCCCGCGAGATCGCCTCGAGATTCTTGGCCTCGGCGCCGCTCACGGCCCCAATGTACCGCGGCCGGGCCATCCTCCCCCCCTCCTAGGATCGTTTCGTGAGCGCCGAGCTCGAGAGGGACAGCCGGAGAGTCGTCGCCCATGTGGACATGGACGCGTTCTTCGTCTCCGTGGAGCTCTTGCGCCGTCCCGAGCTGCGCGGAACGCCGGTCGTGGTCGCGACCGGGACCGACGCCGCCGCCCGCGGCGTGGTGATGGCCGCCTCCTACGAGGCGCGCCGCTACGGCGTCCATTCGGCCCTGCCGCTTGCGATCGCCCACCGGCGCTGCCCGCAGGCGACGCTGATCCCGCGCGACATCGGGTTGTATCGGCGCGCTTCGGGCAAGGTGATGGAGATCCTGCGCCGGTTCAGTGATCGGGTCGAGGTCGCCGGCCTGGACGAGGCCTATCTGGACCTCTCCGACTGCCCGGCGCCGAAGGCACGCGCCCGCCAGCTGAAGCGCGAAGTGCGCGCCGAGACGCGCCTCGTCTGCTCGGTCGGACTGGCGCCCAACAAGTTGCTCGCGAAGATTGCCTCCGATCTCGAAAAGCCCGACGGCCTCTGCAGCCTCGACCCGGAGCACATGATCGAGGCGGTCGGCGAGCGCCCGGCGACTCTGATCCCGGGCGTCGGGCCGCGCACGGCCGAGCGGCTCGCCCAGCTCGGCGTCCGGACCGTGGCCGAGCTCGCCAGGATGGAGGCCGCGACGCTGGAGCGGGCCTTCGGTCCTCGGCTCGGCCACGAGCTTCGGGACCGCGCGCAGGGCCACGATGACCGGCCGGTGGTCACCGAGCGCGAGCCGAAGTCGGAGAGCCGCGAGACGACCTTCCCCTCCGACGTCTCCGACCGGGCAATCCTCGGCGACACGCTCGACCGCCTCGCCGGCTCGCTCTGCCGCGGGCTCGCCGAGGGCGGCCACGCGGGTCGCACGGTGACGCTGAAGATCCGCCTGCGCCCCTTCCGTACCCACACGCGCTCACGCACCCTTGAAGCGCCGATCCGCGACCCCGAGGGGGTGCGCTCGGTGGCCCACCGGCTGCTCTCCGAGTTCGAGCTCGACGCCCCGGTGCGGCTGCTGGGGATTGGCGTCGGCGGGCTGGTTTCCGAGACGGGAGAGGCAGGAAATGCCGCCGATCCCGGCGCGGACCAGCAAGCCCTCAGCCTGGGTATCTAGTCGGAGCGCCTCAGCCTGAAGCTCCAACTCGCGCTCTGGTTGCCTCCGCACCCTTCGACGTCTTGCCAATTCGCCTCGACGTCGATGAAGAGGCGCTCGGACACACGCACCCGGAACCTGGCGATCCAGACGCGACGCCCCTGCCGGTGGCTCTTGCGCAGGCTCACGTTCCGCCGATCTGACCGCGCCAAGTAGCCGTTCCGTAGGTGGTCCGCGGTCAACACGCGCACGCCGCGCGGGCGCTGCTTCTTGCGGAACACAATCCGAGGCTTTGCGTGCAGGTGGTCCACCTCGACCTTGGGCCTGAAGTCCGGGACTCCATCCCCGACCTGCGCGACACATTCGTTGGGCCCGGTCCGGCGCTCCCAGGTGGAGCTCCACAGGTGGGGCTGCTTAACCTGTTTGTTGACATGGACGATGGCGTGCGGGACTTGATGGTCGTGCGCGTGCGCAGCGGCGCCGGATCCGAGCGCCGCTGCGGCGGCGAGGGCGAGCACAAGCGCCAGTCTCACGCGAAACCCCACGCCGGGCAGACGCTCGTGGTTTTGTACATGTATAGGACGCTCAACCTCATACGGATGGGCCGGGAAGGCCTCTTCGCCCCCTCTCTACTACGTGACACATGGGGTTTTGTCACAAGGACCACGGTGACTATGGTCACGTGAGAAGATTGGGGCCGTGGCGCACGGGGACAGGCTCAGCGGACTGGATGCCTCCTTCCTTCACCTGGAGGACGGCCCTGCCCACATGCACGTCGCCTCGACCACCCTGTTCGAGGGCCCGGCTCCCGAGTACGAGGAGTTTCGCGACCACCTCGCCTCGCGGCTTCACCTGGTGCCGCGATTCCGGCAGAAGCTGCGCTTCGTTCCCTTCGGCCAGGGTCGCCCCGTCTGGATCGACGATCCCAACCTGAACCTCGAATACCACGTTCGCCATACCGCCCTCCCTCCCCCGGGCAGCGAGGATCAGCTGCGAACGCTTGCCGCGCGGATCTTCTCGCAGCGGCTGGACCGCAGCAAGCCGGTCTGGGAGATCTGGCTGGTCGACGGCGTGGAGGGCGACCGCTTTGCGATCGTCGCCAAGACCCACCACTGCCTCGTCGACGGAATCTCGGGGGTTGACATAACACAGGTCCTCTTCGACCTCGACCGCGACCCCGAACCGGCGCCCGAGCCCGACCCGTGGCTTCCCGATCCGGAGCCCAGCGACACGCAGCTGCTGGCCGAGGCGCTGATCGAGCGCGCCACCAGCCCGGCAGAGATCGCGCGAGGCGTCCGAGCGCTGTTGCGGGCGCCGCGCCAGGCCGCCGGCGCGGCGATCGAAGGCCTTGGGGCGGCTGGCTCGATCGCTCGCACGGGCCTCTCCGCCCCCGCTTCGGTGTTCAACGTCGAGATCGGGCCCTACCGCCGCTTTGCCTGGGTGCGCACCGACCTCTCGGAGCTGAAGCAGATCAAGAATCTGATGGGCGGCACTGTCAACGACGTTGTCCTGACGGCGGTCTCGGGCGCCCTGGGCAGCTACCTGCGGGCCCGCGGCCACTCGACCAAGGACCTGGCCCTGCGGGCGATGGTGCCGATCAGCGTCCGCGCTGAGGACGAGCACGGGGCACTCGGGAATCGCGTCTCCGCGATGATGGCGCCGCTGCCGATCTGGTGCGAGGACCCGATCGAACGCCTGCGCTTGGTGACCACGACCATGGGAGACCTGAAGTCCTCGAAGCAGGCCGTTGGCGCCAGCCTACTGAGCGAGGTGACCGATTTCGCACCGCCGACGATCGCCGCCCAGGCGGCGCGGCTCCAGTCTCGCCAGCGCTTCTTCAACCTGGTCGTCACCAACGTCCCAGGACCACAGTTCCCGCTCTACCTGCTCGGCCGGGAGCTCCAGGACGTCTTCCCGATGGTGCCCCTGGCCAAGAACCAGGGCGTCTGTTTCGCGCTAATGAGCTACAACGGACGCGTCAACTTCGGCCTCACAGGGGACTTTGACGCGATGCCGGACCTGGACGCGCTCGCGGACGACCTCGACGCCGCAATCGCCGAGCTCGCCGCGGCGGCGCGGTCGAGCACCGGCGCGGCGGGTGAGCCCAGCCGCCGCAAGCGTCGGCTCAAGGCCAAAGCGGAGCACCAGGTCTAGGCCAGCCTCCCGGGTCTGCGGGCTCGGATTCCCGCAGACGACGTCTGAGGCCGCTCCCGTCCGGCCCTGTGGCGATCCTCTCGTTCGATGAGGATCGGCGCCGCGTTTACCCGCTGGGAGCACCGGTACGGGATCGTCCTGCTGCTGATCCTCTGCTCGCTCGTCTTCCAGCTCGCCGCTTCTGATCAGGACTGGGCACGGGTGGTGACGATCGCGCTCCAGGGGGCAACCCTGGTCTTCGCCCTGTACGCGTCGGAGGCGCGGCCGCTGATCGCGCGGCTGGCTACGGTCATCGTCGCGCTCGCCGTGCTCGGCTCGGCCGCGGCCCTGATCGGATTCGGCGAGTTCGGGACCACCGCCGGGCGGATCGTCGCCGTGCTCCTCGTCGCCCTCGCCCCGGTCGCGATCGTCAAGGGAGTGGTCCAGGGTGTCCGCACGGAAGGCGCCGTGACCATGCACACGATGTTCGGGGTCCTGTGCATCTACCTGCTGATCGGGATGCTGTTCTCCTACGCCTACGCCCTCGTTGGTGATGCCCAGTCGGAGCCCTTCTTCGCCTCTGGGGCCAGCCCGGACATATCCGACTACCTGTACTTCAGCTTCGCGACCATAACCACGGTCGGCTACGGCGACCTCTCCGCGGCCACCGACCTGGGGCGCTCGGTGGCGATCGCCGAGGCGCTGATCGGCCAGATCTACCTGGTCACCGTGGTAGCGGTGATCGTCGGCGGCCTCAGCCGCGGTCGGGCCTGAGGGGCGCGCGGGCATACTCTGCCTGATGGCCGACGACGCAGTCAGGCTGCGGATCGCGCTCGCCCAGGTGAACCCCACGGTGGGAGACATCGAGGGCAATGCGAGCCTGATCTCGGCCTGGATCGCGAAGGCTCGGGAGGCCGGCGCGCAACTGGTGGTGTTCCCCGAGCAGACGGTCACGGGCTACCCGGCCGAGGACCTGTGGCTGAAGCCGCACTTTCTCGACGCGGCCCGCGGAGCGGTCGATGCGATCGCCGCCGGGGTCGGGGCGATCGTGGCCGTGGTCGGCTTCCCGGAGCGGGATGCGGCCACCTACAACTCCGTCGCGGTGCTCGGGGACGGCCAGGTTCGCGCCGTCTACCGCAAGGTCCTGCTTCCCAACTACGGCGTCTTCGACGAGCGCCGCTACTTCGAGCCGGGCGACACCCCGGCGCTGATCGAGGTCGCAGGGGCGCGGGTCGGACTGACGATCTGCGAGGACATCTGGTACCCGGGGCCGCCCGCCTCGGTCGAGGCGCTCGCGGGCGCGAGCCTGATCGTCAATCCCTCCGCCTCGCCGTACCACCGCGGACGGGGGACGTATCGGGAGCGGCTGGTGCAGGACCGAGCCCGGGAAACAGGGTCCGCGTTCGCGGTCAGCAATCTGGTCGGCGGCCAGGACGAGCTGGTCTTCGACGGACACAGTGTGGTGGTCTCGGCGCAGGGCCGGACGCTGGCTCGCGGGGCCCAGTTCGTCGAGCAGCTCGTGGTGTGCGACCTCGAGCTCGCCGCGAATCCAGCCAGCAGCGCGCCGCGCGCCGAAGGGCCACGAGTCGATGCGGGGCCGGCGGGGGCTACCGCCCCCGTGCTCGCCCGGCTCGAGGCAACCGTGCCCAGCGGCGAGGTCGAGCCGCCGCTCGCCGACCCGCTGGAGCCCGTGGCGGAGGTCTATGAGGCGCTGAAGCTCGGCCTCGGCGACTACGTGCGCAAGAACGGCTTCGAGCGCGTGCTGGTCGCGGTCTCGGGCGGAATCGACTCGGCGCTCGTCACTCTGATCGCCGCTGACGCGCTCGGCCCGGAGCGGGTCAGCGGCGTGGTCATGCCCTCCCCGCACTCCAGCGACGAGACGCAGGCCGACGCGCGGGCGATCGTCCGTGCGCTCGCGGCCGATCTGATTGAGATCCCGATCGAGCCCGCCATGCACGCCTACGAGGAGCTGCTGGCGAGACCGGGCGACGATCCAGCTCCCTCGCCCGGCGCCCCCGGTCCGGGCACGGAGTCCGCACGCGAGATCGAGACCGGCGGCGCCGGGACGGAGCTGGCGGCGGAGAACATCCAGGCGCGAATACGCGGCAACCTGATGATGGCTCTCTCGAACAGGTTCGGCTGGCTGGTGCTGACGACCGGCAACAAGAGCGAGATGTCGGTCGGCTACGCGACCCTCTACGGCGACATGGCCGGCGGCTTCGCGGTCATCAAGGACGTACCCAAGACGCTCGTCTATGAGCTGGTCCGGTACCGAAACAGCCTCTCGGACGCCGAGCTGGTGCCGGAGTCCGTGCTCGAGCGGGCGCCGTCGGCCGAGCTTCGCCCCGGCCAGCTCGACCAGGACTCGCTACCGCCCTACGAGATTCTGGACCGGATCCTCGCCGCCTACGTCGAGGAGGACCGCGGCCGCGACGAGATCGTCTCGGATGGGCTCCCTGCCGAGGTCGTCGACGAAGTGGTCGCGATGGTCGACCGCTCCGAGTACAAGCGCCGCCAGGCGCCACCCGGGATCAGGATCACCCCGAAGGCGTTCGGGCGTGACCGCCGGCTGCCGATCACGAACCGGTTCCGCGGCTAGGGCGGACTGCAATCGTCATCCGGACCAGGGCGCAGAGGCGTCCCTCGTCGTCGCTGATCTCGACGTCCCAGACCCAGGTCGTGCGGCCGCGGTGCCGGGGGCGGGCGACCGCGTTGACGTGACCTTCGGTGATCGGGCGCAGGAAGGTCGCGCTGTTCGCCTGGCCCATGGCAGCCATCCCGTCACCGTGGACCGCCTGCCAGGTGGCGCTCGAGCAGATGCTTTCGGCCAGCGCCCCGTAGACCCCACCGTGCACGAGCCCAACGGGCTGGCGGACGTCGTCGGTCACCTCGACCCGCGCGCGGACCTCCTCGGCCCCGACGTCCTGGTACTCGATGCCGATCAGCTCCCCGAGCCCGTCGCGTCCGAGCAGCTCACCCTCCTCCGGCACGCCCGGGAGCCTAGCTGGCGATCGACGAAGCCGACCTTGGCCATCAATCCACCATGAAGGGCGGTTTCGTGCAGAGGACCAGGCCCCTTTGGTGGTTTGGGCTGCCCAGCACCCCAACTCCGTACGCTTTCTGCGTGGCCCTTTCGGCCGACCAGCTGGCGATGCTTCAGCTCCTCCTGGAGCGTGGGCAGAGCTACGCCGACCTTGCCTCGCTGCTCGGGGTCGACGAGGCGGAGGTGCGGGCCCGGGCGCGCGCCACGCTCGCCGAGCTTGCCGGTGCCGACCCCGACCACCAGGTCGGCCTCACCGACTACCTGCTCGGCCAGGCGGACCCCATCGGACGAGCCGACGCCGTAAGGCACCTGAAGGACAATCCGGCGGACCTCGAGCTGGCGAAAGAGATCGCGCAGAAGATCCGCCTGATCGCCCCCGCTGCGGAGCTCCCCAGGCTTCCGGGCGAGGAGCGCCGCCCGCGACCGCGCCGCGCCCCGGGCGCCGCGCTGTCCCGCTTCCCGCTTCCCGACCGCCTGCGGCGCAGGCGATCGGCGGACGAGGCGCCCGAGAGCGCCCCGGGCGCCGTGGCCGCGACGCCGGGGGGCTCGCGCACCACGCTGTCCAGGCGCCAGACCCAGCTCATAGTGGGGCTCGGCAGCGCCGCGGTGCTGGTGGTGATGATCGTGCTTGGGGTCGCTGGAGCGTTCAGCAGCGACAGCGATGACGCCAGCGCCCCGTCGACGACCACCGGCACCACTACCGCCGCGAATACGGGCCCCCAGGGGTTCCCGCTCACAGAGGTTCAGATCGACAGCTCCGGCAACTTCGAGGACACGTTCAGGATCCGGCAGGCCCTCCAGTCGTTGCTGCCTCGTACCCAGGCTGTCTACGTAACCCTGGCGAGGAAGAAGGTGGTCTCCGATGTGATCAGAGACGCCGTCAACAGCGGGCAACCGATCATTCCCGTCAAGGGTCAGTCGTCCTTCACAGGCATCGTCAACACCGCAAACGCCAGCAACCGCGTGATCCCGATTCCGCTCGAGGCAAGCGCGGGTGTCCGGGGCTCTGGGGCCGCCGCCCTTGGGCTGGCGGGGGCCAACCAACCGTTCTTCCAGCTGAAGCTGACCGGGGTCGAGCAGCCGCCTCAAGGCTCGGTCTACATCGTCTGGTTCGTGCTTGCCTAGCGCCCGATGCTCGTGGTCTCCGGGGCGGCGCCGATCCTCGGGACGCTCGCGGCGCTCCTCGCCGTGGCGGGCGGATCGGCGGCGAGGACCGGGGAACAGGGGCGCTGGCAACCGCCTCTCAATGCTCGCTGGCAGTATCAGCTCGAGAGCGCCAACAGCGACCTCGCCTCGAGTGGCGGAATCGACGTCGACATCTGCACCGTGCCCCCCGCCGGCGGAGGCTGCGTGCGTCCCGACGCCTTCGATATCGACCTCTACGTCGACGGGGGAGTGGCTCAGGACAACCACACGATCAACACGGCGGCGGTGGAGGCGATCCACGACCGTGGCGCACGCGCGATCTGCTACCTGTCAGCGGGAACCGCGGAGCGCTTCCGCCCCGACTACCACAGGTACGTCAGGTTCGACCGGCGCCATCACCACAGCCTGATCGGCAGGCCGTTCAGCAACCGGTTTTCGAACGAGTTCTGGCTCAACGTCGGGAACGGTCGCGGCCAGCGCGACTTCATCCTGCGGCGAGTCGAGTCGCGGACCGAGAAGTGCGCCAGGGCCGGTTTCGACGGGGTCGAGTACGACGTCGTGGACGCCTACGCCCATGGAAGGAAGGTGACGGGCTGGCGGATCAGGCCGCATACACAGCTCGTCTTCAACAGGGCGCTGGCGCGGATCGCGCACCGCAACGGCCTCTCGGTGGCGCTCAAGAACGACCTCGGGCAGCTGAAACGTCTCGAGCCCCACTTCGACTACGCGATCAACGAGCAGTGCTTCCAGTACCACGAGTGCACGACCAACCCCCCTCCCGGGTACCGGACCTTCATTCGCGAGGGCAAGGCCGTGTTCCAGGTCGAGTACGGGATCCCCCGCAGGCGCTTCTGCGACAGGGCGGCCGCCCTTGGGACCAGTTCGATCAGGAAGGCGGGCGACTACTCGCTCAACGCCAGGCCCTGGAAGCCCTGCCGCTAGGCCCTTTGCGCCCTCTCGATCGGATCTAGTTCGCCGGAAGCAGCTTGCCGGGGTTCATGATCCCGGCGGGGTCGAGGCGCTCCTTGACCGCTCGAAGTACTTCGACCCCCAGTTCCCCGACCTCGGCGCGCATGTAGGGAGCGTGATCGCGGCCGACCGCATGGTGGTGGGTGATCGTCCCCCCCGCTTCGACGATCGCCTCGCAGGCTGCCGCCTTTACCAGGCGCCACTGCTCGATCTCGGCACCCACCCGGCGGCGAGCGAGGAAGGTGAAGTAAAGCGAGGCGCCGTCCCGGTAGGCGTGGGAGAGATGGCAGATGACGATCCCGGGAGTGCCCTGGGAGGCGAGCGCAGCGCCGATCGCCGCCCGGACCTCCTCGTAGAGGTGCCCGAGGCGACTCCAGGTATGGGCGGTCTCGAGCGTCTCGACCAGGTAGCCGACGTCGAGCAGCTCATCGCGAAGGTAGGGAGCCTCGTAGCGCCCGCGCTCCCAGGCACGGCCCGGCGCGCCGCCCAAAGCCGCGGCCCCGCCCGAGCGCAGCACCCTCGCCGACAGCGCCCGGCGCCGCTCGACCGCCTCGGGCTCGCCCTCCCAGCCACAGACGATCAGGCAGCCGCCGGCCCGGCGGCGCAATCGCAGGTAGCTCGAGAGCAGGGCTCGCCTGGCGCCGGCCGCCCCCGAGAGCGCCAGCGAGAACCGCGTCTCCCCTTGGTCGGAGATCCGTACCACGTCCGGGAGCGCGTCGGCCTGGGCGAGCGCGCGCGCCACCTCGGCGCCGGAGGTGAAGTCGGCCGCCATCCACGCCTCGTAGCGGCGGCGCTCCGGGAGGGGCCGAACCCGCGCGGTCACTCGTGTGATCACTCCCAGCGTTCCCTCGGAGCCGAGGACCAGCTCGCGCAGCGCCGGGCCGGCTGCGCTGTGAGGGATCTCGAGCGTTCGCAGATCGCCCGCCGGCGCGGTGAGGCCGATCGCAGTGACCAGCTCGTCGAACCGGCCATAGCCGCTCGACGCCTGCCCGGCGGAGCGCGTGGCGGCGAAGCCGCCGATCGTCGCGTATTCGAACGACTGCGGGAAGTGCCCCAGCGTCACCCCCTTGGCGTTGAGGGCCTCCTCGGCCTCCGGACCGCGAAGCCCGGGACCCAGCGTCGCCGTCAACGAGTGCCGATCGACCGCAACGTCGTGCAGTCGGCGGAGGTCCAGCGAGAGCAGCCGCTCGAAGCCTCCCCGCAGCGGATCGACTCCGCCCACGACGCTCGTCCCACCCCCGAACGGCACCACGGCGATGCCCTCGCGCGAACAGATCTCCAGCACACGCTCGACCTCGGCCACGCTTCCGGGCAGCACGACCGCATCGGGGGCGTCCTCGAGCCTGCCCGTGCGAAGCCGGACCAGGTCCGGATAGCTGCGGCCGGCGGCGCGCCGCACCCGGTGCTCATGACCGTCCAGGACCGCCGCCGGTCCGACCGCGCCGGCAATCGCCGTGGGAAGCGGCCGCGGCGCGGACGCAACCACCTGCTCAACCTCTACGCGTTCTGCAGGCTCGGCCTCGCCGAGCTCGGAGCGAAGCATGTCCAGGGCCTCAGGGCCGAGCTCGGCCCTCTTCGCCGAATCTCCCCACCCCCACCACTTCATCGCGGGCGCGCCTGGGCTGGCGACGTGATTCATGTCACGTCAGCGCGCGCTCGATGCCGTCCAGCGCCTCGTTGAGTCGCCGCCCGATCGCCCGCCGCATCATCAGCGACCCGAGCCGGGAGAGGCCACGCAGCCTCTCGCTGCCGGCCAGCGTCACCACCGTGCCTCCATTCCGCCCCTGGAGGTGGATCTCGAGCGCCGCAGAGCGCAGGATCTTCTCAAACGGCGTCCCCTCGATGTCCTGCTCCCACACATAGCGTTCTCCGGCGGCGGCGCTGGTGCAACGGAAGTCGAGCCGCACGCCGGTGCCGCGCTCCGTACCGAGCACGGTCGTCCAGCGGCTGCGGCGCCCACCTTGAACCTGGCGTACGTCCTCCACCCGCACCGTCCGCGGCCACCACCGTGGCAGGTGGTGAGGATCGGACACCAGTGCCCAGACCCGTTCGCGCGGCGCGGCGATCACTCGTTTTCGTGAAACCCGTGGCATGGTCGATGGCAGGGCGCGAAAAGCGAGCAGATCGGTGGACGCAGGCCGGCTGGCGAAGCGAGCGTACTCAAAACGTACGTAAGCGAGTCAGCCGGCCGAGGACGCCAAGATGCGACGCTTTGCAGCGTCCTCAAGTGCCTTTGAGGCGGCGTAGGTCCCGTACGAGGAGAAGATGCTTCAGGTGTCCGCAAACCGCCGCCAGGCTCTCCAGGTTCTCGATCGCCTCCTTGCGGCGAGCCTGGCTGCGCGATCGCAGTGCCGGGCCGACGAGCTGCTGGAGCAGCGCCGCCTCGCGATCCGCCGAACTGACGAAGACGCGCAGATTGCGACCTGCGACGCCGAACCGGGACAGCTCCGCGGCAGCGCGGACGATCTCGAGGTCGGTCTCGTCGTAGACCGATCGCCCGTCGCGGCGATCGGGCTGGACGATGCCGAATTCCTGGAGCTCCCGCAACAGCCCCTCCGACACCCCGGCCTGGTCGAGCAGCTCTTCCGGGCTGAGCATCGAGACAGGGGCCTCCACGGACGCCGCACGCCTGGTCGCCGCGGCCTCGCTCCCGCGCCGCGAGCCCGTGAAATCGCCGGTGGCCAGCTCCTGGCGGATCACCCGCAGGGGCAGGAACTCGTCGCGCTGCATGCGCAAGATGGCCCGCAGGCGCTCGACGTCGGTCTGGCTGTAGAGGCGATAGCCGCCCTGGGTGCGCCGCGGCGAGAGCAGCTTCTGGTCCTCCAGGTAGCGGATCTTGGAGATCGAGATGTCGTCGAAGTCCTGGCTCAAGATCTTGGCCACCGCGCCGATGGTCAGCGCCTTGCGGGGGCGCGATGCCGAGCCGCTGTCCTGGCCCGCCGGTCGCTCCCGGCCTGCCCGGGCGGTGTTCCCCTCGTCCCTGGTGGTTGCCACCGCCATCGTCAGCGCTCCAGGTAGCTGAGCTTGTACTTGCCGATCTGGATCTCGTCGCCATCGTCGAGCTTGTGGGACTCGATCCGGCGCCGGTTCACGTAGGTGCCGTTGAGCGAGCCGAGGTCGTCGATGTAGAGACCGTCGTCGCGGCGGACGATCAGAGCGTGGTTGCGCGACACGGTGACGTCATCGAGGAAGACCGCGGCATCCGGGGTGCGCCCGATGCTCATCCGGTCGCGGTCAACGGTGAAGCTCTCCCCGGCACGCCCGCCGCCGGAACGGACGACCAGGGCTGCTCCGGCCCTGTCGACCTCGTCGGTGACGTCGACCGGCTCGTACTCGCCGGTCTCACCCACCTTGTAGGCCATCGTCGAGGCGTCCTCGCCCTCGGGGCGCGCCAGGTACGCGCCGCACTTCTGGCAGTAGTTGGCGCCCTCAGGATTGACGAATCCGCACTCGGAGCAGTGCAGGGCCACGCTTACGCTTCCTCCTCCTCAGCGGTCGTGGGGACCACGTTGCCGAGCAGAATGTCGGTCAGCTGCTGCACGTCCTGTCCGGTGATCAGCTCGTCGCCGGCCTCTCGCCGCGCCCGGAGGCGGTTGACCAGCTCGGCGCGCAGGATGTCGATCTTGCCGTGAAGAAGCCGGCGCCGGTAGGACAGCTCGCGCTCCTCATCCGTGAGCTCGTTGATCAGCTCCTTGAGCTCCTTCTCGCTCATCGCGCTGAGATCCGGAAAGGTCTCGTCCACTGATGCGCTCCCTCTTCTCGTTGGCCGCCCGGCGATTATAGGCGCATCAGCAAAGGTCAAGTAGAGGTTGAGAGATATGAAATTCAAATCCCGCGGCCTTCATCCAGGCGGCCGCGGGGTTAGGGCGCGGGCGGGGCGGCAGGTCCACACGTTTCCACCGCGACTGCGTCGCTAGTGCTGACGGGCTTCTGCCAATCCGGATTTGAGATAGAGGGCCGAGGCGAGGAGCGAGCCGACCAGGCCGACCAGGAACATCGCCGGTCCGATCCAGGCGTCGGTCGCCAGCGCCAGGAAGATCCCGCCCATGGTCAGCCACACGGACCATCGCCCGACCCAGTTGATCTCCAGGTCGACACCGCGGCGCAGGGCGAGCTGAGCGAGCACCAGGGTGATCACCTCGCGAACGGCAAGCACCGCCAGCGCCCAGCGCGGCAGCAGCTCGAACCTCCAGGTGACGACGATCCCGGCCAGGATCGTGAGGCGGTCGACGACCGGGTCGAGCAGGGCGCCCATGCGGCTGTACTGGCCGGTGGCCCGGGCGAGGAATCCGTCCAGGTAGTCGGCGGCCGAGATCGCCAGGAAGAGGATCGACGCCGCCGCTGTCCGCCCATCGTCGGAGCCAAGCGCCAGGTAGAGGAAAACGGGAATCCCCGCCAACCGCGCGTAGCCGACCAGGTTGGGAATCGTCAGCGGACGCAGCGGCTGGCCGCGCCGAGTCTCCCTCGGCTTTGGGCCGGAGCGGTCGAGACCGAAGAGGCGCCTAGTGGTGCTCACCGGCGCAGGCGCGGTCGTGCTCAGTCGAGGCCATCGAGCAGCTTGAGCGCCTCGGCGGCCGCCTCGGCGATCGGCAGGCGCTCCTCGGCGCCGCTGCGACGGACCTGGGCCTCGACCACTCCGTCGGCGAGCGCCCTGCGCCCGACCGTGATCCGCAGCGGGCAGCCGAGCAGCTCCGCGTCCGTGAGCTTCTCCCCCGGCCCGGCGTCGCGATCGTCGTAGACGACCGTTACGCCGGCCTCCCGCAGCTCCTGGTGGAGTCTGTCGGCAGCCTCGCTGACCTCGTCACCGCCCTTACCGAGCTCCACCAGATGGATGTCCCAGGGGGCGATGGAGCGAGGCCAGACGATCCCGCGCTCGTCGGCGCCCTGTTCGATCGCCGCTGCGACTGTGCGGGCCGGGCCGATCCCGTAGCTGCCCATCACGATCGGGTGCTCGTTTCCCTGCTCGTCGACGTAGCTGGCGCCCAGCGGCTCCGAGTACCGAGTCCCGAGCTTGAAGATCTGGCCCACCTCGATCGCCGGCTCGATCTCGATCGGGTGCCCGCCAGGCGACACGTCCCCCGCCTCCACGAAGCGGATGTCCACCTCTTCGAAGGGGAAGTCGCGCCCCGGGGTGACGCCGATCAGGTGCGCGTCCGGCTTGTTGGCGCCCGCGACGTACCCGCCGCCCTGGATCGCCGCATCCTTGAGCACCGGAACCCGGGCGCCCACCGGCCCGATGAATCCCGGTGGCCCCAGCTCCGACTCGATCTCCTCGGGGCGAGCGGGGCGAAAGTCGGAGCCGAGGACGTTCTGCAGCTTGGTCTCATTGAGGCGGTGGTCCCCGCGGACCAGGGTCAGTGCAAAGCCGCGGACCGGGACCACCACGGGAATCGCCTTGAGCGTGGCCCCACGCGGGACACCGAGGGCATTGGAGACCTCCTCGACCGTGGTCAGGCCGGGCGTCGGCACCTCGCGAGGCTCGTCCAGCGGGGGCGGCAACTCGATCGGCTGCGCTTCGGCGGAGGCGACCTCGACGTTCGCCGCATACCCGGGCGCGACCGCCACCTCGTTCTCCCCCGCCTCGCACGGCGCCAGATACTCATGAGCCCCCCAACCGCCCATCATGCCTACGTCGGCCTCGACCCGGTACCAGCGCAGCCCGCACCGGTCGAAGATCCGATCGTAGGCCAGGGTGTGGAGCTCATAGGTGCGGTCGAGCCCCTCGGCGTCGCGGTCGAAACTGTAGGAGTCCTTCATCGTGAACTCGCGCGTACGCAGCACGCCGGCGCGCGGGCGCGGCTCGTCGCGCTCCTTGGTCTGCACGTGGTAGAGGATCATCGGCAGCTCGCGGTAGGAGCGAACCTCGCGGGCTATGTGGAAGGTGAGGTTCTCCTCGTGGGTCATCGCCAGCGTCAGCTCGGCCTGCTTGCGGTCCAGGAGCTTGAACAGCTCGTCGATCTCGTAGCGGCCCGTCCGTCGCCACAGCTCCGCGGGCTGGAGGACGGGCATCAGCATCTCCTGACCGCCGATCGCGTCCATCTCCTCGCGGATGATCTGCTCGACCCGCTTCACCACCCGATAGCCGGCCGGCAGGAACGTCCATAGCCCGGCTCCAAGCTGGCGGATCAGGCCGGCGCGCACCATCAGCCTGTGGGAGACCGCCTCGGCGTCGGCGGGGTCCTCGCGAAGGGTGGGCAGGAAGTATCGGGAAAGACGGGACATCGAGATCTAGCCGTCTTCGACTCTACGCGGGTTGCGCTCGAAGGCCGGCTGGCCTGTTCGCGTGCGCCGAGGCCGTTTGACCCTCCCCTTGTCGAATACGACGACGCTGTCGTAGATGTGGATGCCTCGGATCTGGCGCGTGTAGCGATCGACCTCCAACCGCGGTTCATCTCGCGAATGCCAAGCGTGGAGCTGATCGATCAGGTGCTTCGCGTACTCCACGAAGGTGCCGGGCCTCTGATAGCCGCCCCCGTGGCTATCCCAGTAGCTGGTATGCACGTCCTCGACCAGGTACGTGCCGCCCGAGACGAGGCCGGGGAACATCTCCTCGAAGGTGGTGATCTGCTGACCCATCGTGTGACCGCCATCGTCGATGACGATGTCGATCTCGCCGATCTCGTCGCGAAGCTGGCGGAGGAAGGCACGGTCCTCTTGGTCGCCAACTCGGATCGCTATCCGCTCCTCCTCGACCGCCTTACAGCCCGGATCCAGGTCCACTCCGTAGATCCTCGAACGGGGGTCGAAGTACTCCTTCCACATTTGGAGCGACCCGCCATGCGCCACCCCAAACTCGACCACCGCGATCTCCTCGTTCCGGTACCTCTCGAAATGGCGGTGATAGATGTCGAAGTAGTGGCGCCACTTGTTGATGCGGTGGCCCGGATTGGCGTGGAAATACGCCTCCAGGGGATTCGTTCGTTCCGAGTCGTTCATGGGATGGTCAGAACGGCGAGCCTAGATGATCGATTCCAGGACCGCCGGCGTGGGCATCGCGGCCGCGAGATGCTCGAACCGGGATCGGCCGCTATGCGCGAGTGAAGCGGCGGCCGGAGACAGGCGATGTCTCCTCGTCCAGCTCGGCGCGCTTGCCGACCGGCTTCAGGAAGGGCTCGCCGGTGATGTCCTTGCCCGCCTCCTTGGCAGCCGCGGCCTCCATCTTGGCGATCCGCTCGGGGGTCAGCTCGTCGGCGTTCTCGTCCTCGATCTCCTGAAGCCAGGCGGCACCCTCGGCCGCCTTGGAGGCGTCGACGTCGATCGTGCCCCGGTCGAGCGACTTGTCGATCTCCTCGAACAGGGCGTCGACAAGCTCGGCCTGCGGGACCTTCCGCAGCGCCTTGCCGTTGGCGAAGATCAGACCCTCGTTCTTGGCGCCGGTGATCCCGAAGTCGGCGTGCGAGGCCTCACCGATCCCGTTCACCGCGCAGCCGAGCACCGCTACCTCGATCGGCTCCGTGTATTGCTCGAGCCGCTGCTCGATCTCGGACACCACCGTGTCCATGTCGAACTGGAGGCGACCACAGGTCGGGCAGGCGATGAGGACGGGACCGCGCTCCCGCAGGCCGAGCGCCTTGAGGATCTCCCAGGCCACCTTCACCTCCTCCTCGGCGTGGAAGGTGGAGAGGCTGATCCTTATCGTGTCGCCGACGCCGTCGGCGAGCAGGGTCCCCAGACCGACCGCCGATTTCAGCGACCCGGACCACTTCGTCCCCGCCTCGGTGATCCCGAGGTGGATCGGGTACTCGACCTTCGATGCGAGTAGGCGGTTGGCGGCGATCGTGTCGGGGACGCTGGTCGACTTGATCGAGACCTTGAAGTTCTCGAACTTGAGCCCCTCCATCAGCTCGACAAACTCGACCGCGGCCTGCGCCAGCGCCTCCACGGGATTGGATCGCTCGAGCTCGTGCAGGTGCTTGGGCAGCGAGCCCGAGTTGACGCCGATCCGCATCGGCACCCCGGCCGCGGTCGCCTTCTCGGCGACCTGCGCGACCTTGTCCGGCCCGCCGATGTTTCCGGGGTTGAGGCGGATGCAGTGGGCCCCTGCGTCGATCGCCTTCAGCGCCAGCGTGTAGTTGAAGTGGATGTCGGCGATCACCGGGATCGGCGAGGAGCCGACGATCGTCTTCAAGGCTACGACGTCCACCTCGCGCGGCACGGCGACGCGAACCAGGTCGGAGCCCGCCTCGGCGACCTCGTGGATCTGCTTCATGGTTGCCGCGACGTTCGCGGTCTCGGTCTTGGTCATCGTCTGCACGGCAACCGGGGCTCCACCCCCGATCGGCACGTCCCCGACCCAGATCTGGCGCTTGGAGGCCATCGCCCACAGGGTACCGAGGGCCCTGGAGCCACCGGTTGGGCAGGCGACCGGACGTGTCCGGCCTGACCGGTTACATTCCGGTGGAACCAAGGCAGCCGCCAACCAAAGGGGCAGAGGTGAAGCTCAGGTACTTGGCGGCGCTCGCCACGACGGGCGCCGTCCTGCTGTTCGCAAGCAGCGCCGTGGCGCGAACGTCCTTCCGGACCACGATCACCCACGACGGCTCCGTGGCGCTGGGTGCTGGGGGCTTCTACGTGGACAGTGGCCATCTGAGCTCGCCCCGGTTCCAGTGTCGCGTTCTACGGCTCGTGAAGCTGATCGGCCACTACCCGAGCGGCAGGACGAAGCTGCTCGACATCGATTTGACGAGCTTCAACGGAGCCTGGGCGACGAAGGCGGACCTGACGGGAACCGACCGACTAAGGGCCAGGGTCGCCAAGTCCACGTTCGGCCGGCGCGGTGACCGCAAGGTCTGTCGGGCGAACTCGGTCGTCTTCCCAGCTCCCACCTGACCCTGAGAGCGATCGCCCCGGCTCAGCCGTCGTAGAGCGTCTCGATCTGGCTCGCGTACTTCTCGGCGATCGGCTTGCGCTTCAGCTTCATCGTCGGCGTCAGCTCGTCGCCGCCCGGCTCCCAGTCGGCCGGGAGGACCACGAAGCGCTTCACCTGCTCGACCCGCGCCAGGTCCTGGTTGGCGACGTCCAGGCCGCGCTGCACCTCCGCCACCAGCTCCTCGCTCTCGGACAGCGTGGCCAGGTCGGCGTCTAGGCCCTGCTCGCTCGCCCAGGCTCCCGCGGCCTCGGCGTCGAGGGTCAGCAGGGCGCCGATGTACTTGCGAGCGTCGCCGATCGCAACCGCCTGGCTGACCAGCGGTATCTGCTTCAGCCGGGCCTCGATGTTGGCCGGTGAGAGGTTCTTGCCCTGGGCGGTGATGATCAGCTCCTTCTTGCGATCGACGATCCGCAGGTAGCCATCCTCGTCGAACTCGCCGATGTCGCCGGTGAGCAGGAAGCCGTCCTCGGTGAAGGCCTCGGCGGTCTTCTCGGGCAGGTTCCTGTAGCCCTTCATCACCACCGGCCCCTTGATCATGATTTCGCCGTCCTCGGCGAGCTTCACCTCCACCCCTGGCGCCGGCGGCCCGATGGTGCCGATCTTGATCCTCTCGGGCGGGTTGCAGGTTCCGGCGCCGGTGGTCTCAGACATCCCCCACAGCTCCGAGAGCGGGATGCCGAGGGCGTGGAAGAACTCGATCACCTCCGGCGCGGTCGGGGCGGCGCCGACGTTGCAAGCCTCCACCTGGTCGAGGCCGAGGCGCTTGCGGAACTTCGAGAAGACCAGATCGTCTGCCTTGGCCACCCGCACCGCGAGCTGGTCCGGTACCGCTTCGCCCCGCTGCTCCAGCCGAACCTTCTCGAGCGCCGCCCCGAGTGCCTCCTGCATGGCCACACGATCCGTCTCCGGGGCCGCGGCGATCACCTGCTCGAGCCCGCCCTTCAGCTTCTCCCAGATTCGCGGCACGGCGAAGAACCAGGTCGGGCGGACCTCGGGCAGGTACTCCATCACCTCTCGCGCGTCGGGACAGCAGGTGATCGTGAACCCGCAGAGCATCGGCAGGTAGTGGCTCACGTTGCGCTCCGCGACATGGGCCATCGGCAGGTAGGAGACGATCCGTCCTCCGTCGGGGAACTGGATCAGCTCGTCGTAGGAGCGCACGGTCATGCAGATATTGGAGTGGGTGATCTGCACCCCCTTCGGCGGACCGGTGGTGCCGGAGGTGTAGATGAGCGTCAGCACGTCGGCTGGCTGCACCTCCCGCCATGCGGCCTCGAAGTCGAAGCCGCCGGCAGCGTCCTCGGCGAGCTGGTCGAGGGAGATCGCTCCCGCCGACGGCTCGCCGTCCACGAGGACCACCTCCTCGAGGCCCTCGACCGCCTCACGCACGGCAAGGATCTTGTCCGCGTGGGCCTGCTCGGTGATCACCAACCGGCTGGCGGAGTCGCGAACCAGGTGCGCGATCTGCTCCTCCGTGTACGTGTTGTAGATCGAGAACGGGGTCGCCCCCAGATGCATCACCGCGGCATCCGCGAAGTGGAACTCGGGCCGGTTCATGAGCATCAGAGCGACCGAGTCGCCGCGCCGCACACCGTGGGCCGCGAGACCGGCGGCAATCGCCTCGACCCGGGCGGCGTACTCGGCCCAGGTGCAGGTGAAATCGTCGCCGCGGGTGCGGATCGCCGGTCGGTCGGGGTGCGCCGCGGCCGTCGCCTGGAAGGCCTCACACGCGGTCCGCGCGTCCAGCCCGGCGGGCCGCTGGGTGTTCCTTGCGACTGTCTCTACCCCCATCCCCGCCGAAGCCTATCCCGAACCTGGTGGTCCCCGCTTCGGCGACGCAAACGCTCAGCGGACGTTGAACCCCTCCCCTGTGAGCCTGCCGATGTCGTTCGAGAGGCCGACCGCGAACAGGAGCATCACGAGCAGGAATCCGACCGCCCCGGCGCGCTCCATGACGCTGAACGGGACGGGGCGGCCGCGGATCTTCTCCACCAGGCTCCAGAAGATGTGGCCGCCGTCCAGGGGCAGGAACGGGAACAGGTTGATGACCGCAAGCGAGAGGCTGACGACGGCGATCAGGGTCAGCGCCTCGCGCGCTCCGAACCCGATCGCCTGGCGCGTAACCTCGTAACCCCCCACCACCCCCGAGAGCTGCTTGCGCTCCTCGGGATCGAACAGGCGGGCGATCACGCCGACCGTCTGGCTCGTGACCACCCACATGAACCGCGCCGAGTCGCCGGCGGCTTCAGCCACCCCTGGGTCGAGCGACCGCGAGCCGTACGCGAAGCCGATCCGTGATCGCTCGATCGCGGCGTCGTACTCCGGCCTGATCGCCAAGCTGCGGACCTGGCCGTCGCGCTCGATCCTGAGCTGCACCGGGGTCTTGGCCCGGCACCCGTCGGTCTGCTTGCCGGGGCACTTGTGGTCGCCGACCAGCCGCGCGAAGTGCGCCAGGCGTTGATTCGTGGACGCCTCCGGGAAGCTCTTGCCGTCGACCGCCAGGATGTGATCGCCCGTTCGAAGGTGCGCGGCCGCCGGTGAGCCGGGGACGATCTCGCCGACGGTGTCGTTGAGCTGTCGCGCGCCGAAGGCGAGCGCAAACAGCAGCACGAAGGCGATCAGCAGATTCATCGCCGGGCCGGCGGCGATCGTGACGATTCGCTTCCAGACCGGCTGGCGGTAGTAGGCGCGGTGCGCGACCTCGGGCGGCAGCTCCTCGTCGGGGTTCATGCCGCTGATCTTCACGAAACCGCCAAGCGGGATCGCGCCGACCCCGTACTCGGTCTCGCCGCGCCGGAACTTGGCGATCGCGGGCGGAAAGAAGAGGTAGAAGCGCTCCACCCGCATTCCCACGGCCTTGGCGGCCGTGAAGTGCCCCAGCTCATGCAGAATGATCAGCGCCGCGAAGCCGGCCGCGGCAAGCACGTAGCTCATCGCGTTACACCGGCTCGGTCGATCAGGGCCTGGGCATGGTCACGAGCCTCGGCATCCGCCGTGTAGAGGTCCTCGAAGTGGCCCGGCGTAGCCGCCGGTAGCGCCTCGAGCGTGCGCTCGACCACCTCGGCGATCGTCGTGAACGGGATCCTGCCGGCGAGGAAGGCCTCGACCGCCACCTCGTCGGCGGCGTTGAGGACGCACGGCGCGGTCCCCCCCGCCTCGCCGGCCTCGCGCGCCAGGCGCAGGCACGGGAAGGTCTCGAGATCAGGCTCCTCGAAGCTCAGCTCGCCGATCGCGGCCAGGTCGAGGGTGGGCAGCTCGACGTCGGCGCGCTCTGGGTAGTGGAGCGCGTAGGAGATCGGCACCCGCATATCGGGCAAGCCAAGATGGGCCAGCGAGGCACCGTCGTTGAGGTGCACCAGCGCATGGACGATCGACTGCGGGTGGACCGCGACCTCGATCCTCTCGTACCCGAGGCCGAACAGGTGATGGGCCTCGATCAGCTCGAAGCCCTTGTTGATCAGGGTCGCCGAATCGATCGTGATCCTGCCGCCCATGTCCCAGGTGGGGTGCGCGAGCGCCTCATCCGGCGTCACGCCGGAGAGGTCGGTGCGTCCGCGGAACGGACCACCCGAGGCGGTGAGGACCAGTCGCTCCACGTGGCCGGGCCGCTCCGACCCGACCAGCTGGAACAACGCCGAGTGCTCGGAGTCGACCGGGATGATCCGTGCGTCGGTGGCCTCGGCCAGCGCGGTGACCAGCTCGCCGCCAACCACAAGGCTCTCCTTGTTGGCGAGGGCGACGTCGATGCCCTCGGTGAGGGCGACGATCGTCGGACCGAGGCCCGCCGACCCGACCATGCCGTTGAGGACCAGGTCGGCTCCGGAAGCCGCGACCAGCTCGCGGATTCCCTCGTCGTCGGCGAGCACGCGGCCGTTCCAGGCCCCTCGGGCCTGGAGCGCCGCTTCCGGATCGCCGAGGGCGACGGTGGGCACCCCGTGATCGCGCGCCTGCTCGACCAGGCGTTCCCAATTGGAGCCCGCCGCGAGCCCGACGACGGAGAGCTGATCCGAGCCGGAGACGACCTCCAGGGCCTGCTCCCCGATCGAGCCGGTGGCGCCGAGGATCACTAGCTTCTTCATCCCGACAGCAGTGTAGGGACGACGGTTCGGGCCGCCTAAAGCTGATTGAGGCCCGGATATCCTCGCTCTCGACCTGCTACACGCGTTCGTTCGGGCGGCTCAGTAGACGAGCCCCACCGCCAGGTAGTAGCCCGCGACGATTGTGAACATGACTGCGTCGAGCCGGTCCAAGAGGCCGCCGTGGGGCCCGAAGGCGCGGCCCGTGTCCTTGGTCTCGAGGTCGCGCTTGACCATCGACTCGAACAGGTCTCCGACTGACGCCAGGGCGGCGATGCAAACGCCCATGATCAGGGCATCGATCCCGGACAGCCAGTCCTGGTAGAGCCCCGCGAACCAGAACCCCATCGTGCCGCCGACGAAGCCGATCACGAGGCCTTCGACGGTCTTGTTCGGGGACAGGCGGGGGGCAAGCCTGCGGCGGCCGAAGAGGCGACCCCCGGCGTAGGCGGAGGTGTCGGTGAGGAAGGTGCCGACCAGGACGTCGATCACCAGCGCGCCACCGTGCACGGGCAGCTCGCGCAGCAAGACCGCGTGGGCGAACGGGAGCCCGATCCAGGCGATTCCGAACAGAGTGATCGCCATCGAGCGGGTGACGCCATCCCGAGGGCCCCGGACCAGGGCGAAGGCGAACATGAGCGGGAACGTCGCCACGCCGACGAGCACCATCTGAAACTGGGAGCCGTAGAGGGCGGCGATCACCATCGCCGCGACGGCGGCGATGGCGACCGGGACCATTGGGCGATACCGGCGCGTCATCCGGAACAGCTCGCCGAGGCCGATCACGGCGAAGCCGATCATCGCCAGCGCGAACGGGAGGCCGCCGACCGCGATCATCAAGATCGCCAGCACGATCCACGGCACCGCGACCCCGATCCGGGCCATGGTCTCCCTCCTAGGGCGCCTTAGCCTGGCTCGTTCAGGCCCCCCGGGAGCCGGTCTCCGGGCCCCTAGCCGCAGGCCCCGCCGTCGCGGCGGGCGCTCCTGCGGAACGGGTGGCTCGGTCGGGCCTTGCCGCGGCGGCCGGGGCGGAAAGTCCATCGTGGGGCGCGACCTTAACGGCAGGGCCCCGGCCGCCGGCGCTACCGTGCTCCAAAACGGCGCTTGCGCGCCTCGAACTCCTCCAGGGACTCCTTGAATGCCTCGCGGCTGAAGTCGGGCCAAAGCTCGTCGCGGAAGACCAGCTCCGAGTAGGCGCATTGCCACAACAGGTAGTTGGAGATCCGCAACTCGCCGCTGGTTCGGATCAGCAGATCCGGGTCGTGCATCTCGGGCGCGTACAGCTGGTCCCGGAACTCCTGTTCCGTGGAGCCTTGAAAAGCGGCGGCCGCGTCCACGATTTCGGCCCTGCCGCCGTAGTTGAAGGCGACGAAGAATCTGATCCGGTAGTTGCCCGCGGTCAGCTCCTCGGCCCACTCCATGCGCTCGACCAGCTCGGGGTCGATTCCATCGCGGCGGCCCAGAAACCGGATCCGGACGCCCTCGTCGTGCAGCTCCGGCGTCTCACGATCGATTCGCTCGCGAAACATCCGCATCAGGCCCTCGACCTCGCCTTGCGGGCGTGACCAGTTCTCGGTCGAGAACGAGAACACGGTCAGCTCCTCGACGCCGAACTCGACCGCGTCGCGCAGCCGTTCCTTGACCACGTCGGCGCCGGCCTCGTGACCCTCGATCGGCTGCAGCCCGCGCCTCTGCGCCCAGCGGCCGTTGCCGTCCGTGATCACGGCCACATACTTCGCCGTCGGCCCCTCTCGGGGCGACGGGTTCGGGCGCGAGCGCACTGAGGCATCAGCAGCCATCTAACGCGACTTCGTCGCTAGCCCGAGCGAGCCAGCTACACCTCGAGAATTTCTTCCTCTTTGGCTTTCAGCAGCGCCTCGATCTCGCTGATTGCGCCGTCGGTGCGCTTCTGGAGCTCCGCCTCCGCTCGGCGCTCGTCGTCCTCGCCGACCTCGCCCTCCTTCTTCAGCTCGCGCAGGTCATGCATGACGTCACGCCGGATGTTGCGCACCGCGACCCGGCACTCCTCGGCCACGTTGTGCACGACCTTGACCAGGTCGCGGCGTCGCTCCTCGTTGAGCTCCGGGATCTGGAGGCGGATGACGTTGCCATCGTTGGACGGGGTGAGCCCGACGTCGGACTCGAGAATCGCCTTCTCGATGGTCTTGATCGCGTTCTTGTCGTAGGGCGTCAGGGTGAGCAGCCGGGCGTCGGTGGCGGCGATCTGGGAGAGCTGGCGCAGCGGCGTCTCCGTGTCGTAGTAGTCGACCACCACGCGGTCGAGCAGGTGCGGGGAAGCGCGGCCGGTACGCACGGTGGCGAGCTCGTGCCGGAAGGCCTCCACCGACTTGGCCATCCGCTCTTTGGCGTCGGCGAGCAGCTCGTCGGTGAACTCGCTCATCAGGCCTCTTCCTCGCTTGCGATCCTGGTCAGTGCGCCGTCTGACGAGACCAGGGTGCCGACACGCTCCCCGCGAACGATCCTATCTATGTTGCGCTCGTCGGCCATGTTGAAGACGTAGATCGGCAGGCCGTTGTCCATGCACAGCGAGAGCGCGGTCGAGTCCATCACCCGCAGGCCCCGCTCGATTGCCTGGCGGTGGGTGATCTCGGGCAGGAATGTGGCGTCCGGAACCTCCGAGGGATCGGCGTCGTAGACACCTTCGACACCGTGTTTGGCCATCAGGATCGCCTCGGCGTGGATCTCCAGGGCGCGCAGCGCAGCCGCCGTGTCGGTGGTGAAGAACGGATTTCCCGTGCCTGCCGCGAAGATCACGATCCGGCCCTTCTCGAGGTGGCGGATCGCGCGGCGGCGGATGTAGGGCTCGGCCACCTCGGTGACCTGAATCGCCGACAGCACCCGAGTGTGCGTGCCTCGCTTCTCGAGCGCGTCCTGAAGGGTGAGCGCGTTGAGCACCGTGGCGAGCATCCCCATGTAGTCGGCGGTCGCCCGGTCCATCCCGCGGGCCGCCCCCTGGAGGCCGCGGTAGATGTTCCCGGCGCCGACCACCAGCGCCATCTCGACGCCCCGCGCGGAGACCTCGTGGATCTGCATCGCGATCTGCTCCACCCGGTCCGCGTCGGTCCCGTAGTCGAGGGGACCCAAGAGGGCCTCGCCCGAGAGCTTCAGGAGGACGCGCTTGAACGACGACTCGGCCATCAGCACCCGAAGCCTAAGCCGCCCGGGCTAGGGACGAAGTCCCGGTCCACAAACAGTTGCCGGGGTCCACACCGATTGCGTTGCAACCCCGCAGGAGCTCGCTCCTGCGGGAGTTATTCACTCCTGCCCGACCTCGAAGCGGGCAAAGCGGGCGATGCGCACGTTCTCACCGGTCTTCGCCGCCAGCTCGGCCCGCAGATCCTCGATCGTCCTACCCTCATGGCGGTCGGAGCGCACATGCTCCTGCTCGAGCAGCGCCACCTCCTTCGCCCACTTGGCCAGCTGCCCGTCGACGATCTTGGCAACCACCTCGTCGGGCTTTCCCTCCTGGCGCGCCTTCTCCTCCAACACGGAGCGCTCCGCGTCGCGCAGCTGGTCGGGGATCTCCTCCGCCGACACGAAGACGGGCGGCGCGGGGGCGCCCGCGATGTGGATCGCCAGCTCGCGCGAGAACTCCTGGAAGTCGTCGCTGCGGGCAACGAAGTCGGTCTCGCACTGGACCTCGACCAGCACGCCCACCTTGCCGGTCGCGTGGATGTAGGAGACGACGATGCCCTCGCTGGTCGCCCGGCCGCTGCGCTTCGCGGCCGACGCCTGCCCCTTCACCCGGAGAATCTCGATCGCCCTCTCCGTGTCGCCGCCCGCCTCGGCGAGGGCGGCCTTGCAGTCCATGATTCCCGCCCCGGTTCGCTCCCGGAGCTCCTTGACGTCGGCCGCGGAGACGGCGGTCGCGTCGCTCACCCCTTCGCCCCTTCTCCGGCTCCCTCCGGCGTCGCCTCAGCCTCCCCCGCGGTCGCTCTCGCGGCGGCTTGCGCCTCCTCGGCCTCCTGGCGGGCGCGCTCCTCGGCCTCGGCGCGCTGGCGCTCCTCCTCCTGGAGACGGCGGCGGTTTTCCTCCTCGGCGTGGCGCTCGGCCTCGGCCTGGCGCCAGGACTGCGCAGCCTCATACACGGCCTCGCCAATCGTCCGGATGACCAGTTCGCAGGATCGGATCGAGTCGTCGTTTCCGGGGACCGGGTAGTCGATCGACACCGGGTCTACGTTCGAGTCCACCAAGCCGATGATCGGGATTCGAAGCCGCTCGGCCTCGCGCACCGCGATCGTCTCGGTCTTCAGGTCGATGATCAGCGCGGCCTGAGGCAGGCGCTTCATCCCGCGCACCCCACCGAGGTTGTAATCGAGCTTCTGCAGCTCGGCCTCCCGTGTCATCCGCTCCTTGGTTGGGAGCAGGTCGAGCTGGCCCTCCTCTCGCAGGGCCGTCAGCTCGTGCAGGCGCTCGATCCGGGCCGACATGGTGTGGAAGTTGGTCAACAGTCCGCCGAGCCAACGCTGGTTGACGTACGGCATGCCGCAACGCTCGGCCCACTCCTTGATCGCGTCGCGTGCCTGTTTCTTGGTGCCGACGAAGAGGATGGCCCCACCCTTGCTCGCCACCTCGGCGGCAAACCGCCGTGCCTCGGCGAGCAGATGCTCGGTCTGAAGCAGGTCGATGATGTGGATCCCGTCGCGCTCCCCGAAGATGTACGGGCGCATGCGCGGGTCCCACCTCCGCGTCTGGTGGCCGAAGTGGAGACCGGCCTCCAGCAACTCCTTTGTTCCAGGCTCGGACATCAGGCTCCCTTGTCTAGGTTCGCTTGGCTCTCCTGGCGGCGCCGCGAGGACCCGGCGTATCTCGTGCCGGGCAGGGCCCCGCGCCTGCCTCCAGGGGTCGGTTACGGGTCGGCGGGGATATTAGACGAGTGATTCCCGCGCGCCCGCGCCAGCGCCTCACGGAGATCGGCCGGCAGGGGTGACTCGAACGCCAGCTCCTCGCCGGTGAACGGGTGCCGGAACCCCAGCTCGGCGCTGTGCAGAAACTGGCGGGCGAGGCCGTGGCGCCCCGCATGCCCATAACGCGGATCTCCCGTAACCGGGTGGCCGATCGCGGCAAAGTGCGCGCGGACCTGGTGGGTGCGCCCGGTCTCCAGGCGAACCTCCACCAGGGCGTCCGCCGGCAGCAGCTCGAGGACCGTGAAGTGGGTGCGCGCCTCGCGCGGCCCGCGGCCGCCGACCGCCCGCCGCTCGGGAGCCCGGTAGTCGCGTCCCAGGGGGGCGTCGATCGTCCCGGTCCGCGAGCGCAGATGGCCCTCGACCAGCGCCCGATAGGCACGCCGTACCTCCCGCGCCTTGATCTGCCGCGCCAGGCTGCGGTGGGCCGCGTCGCCGCGCGCGACGACCATCAGCCCGGAGGTGTCCTTGTCGAGGCGATGGACGATTCCGGGCCTGTGTGGATCCTCGCCACCGGCAAGCAGATCCTTCAGCCAGTCGACCAGCGTCGGGCCGTGGTGGCCCGGAGCCGCATGGACGACAAGGCCGGCGGGCTTCTCTACCACCGCCAGCCAGTCATCCGCCTGCACGATGCGCGGCTCGAGGCTCACGCCGAGCCGGGCCCCGCCGGGCGATCACCCTGCCCGGCCACGCCCACCGTCGAGAGGACTAGCCCGAGCGCTCCCAAGGTGATCGCGACGTCGGCGAGGTTGAATGCGGGCCACAGGGGGAAGTCGATGAAATCGGTCACCGCATCGGCGCGCACCCGGTCGGCGAGATTGCCGAGCGCGCCGCCGGCCAGCAGCCCGACGGAGAGCCAGAGGCCCGGCCGGCGAGGATCGAGTGCGAACCAGACGAGCACCAGCGCCAGGGCGACAATCGTCACGGCGAGCACGAATCCCTGCCCTTGGCCGATCCCGAACGCCAGCCCGGAATTGGCGGTGTTGGTGAGCTCGAAACCGAGGACGAGGCTCTCGCTCTGGCCGATGGCAAGCGAGGAGACGACGATCGCCTTGGTCACCTGGTCCACGAGGACGACTGCGCCGCAGGTGGCGAGCGCCCAGCGCCAAGCCGCGATCGCCTCGCTCTCCTGCGACGAGCTCAACCGCGAATCAGCCCGACCACCAGGCCCTGCATGATCAGCAACAGGATGATCGCCACGATCGGGCTCAGGTCGAGCGCGAAGCCACCCCCGCCGATCGGCGGCAGGAAGCGCCGAAAGAGGTTCAGGTACGGGTCGGTGACCTCCTCGACGAAGCCGACCGCGGCGCGCAGGTAGCGGTTGTAGGGCATGCGCGGGATCCAGCTCAGGAGCACGCGGATGAAGATCAGGATCAGGTAGACCAGGAACAGCGCCCCGACGTAGTCGGCGACCGTGTCGCGGGTGACCGCCGGCGGCAGGATCACCGGACCCGCTCCAGTGAGGCGTTGATGGCGTTCGCGAAGGCTTCTTCGACCACGCCCTCCAGGTGGGCCAGGCCCGCCTCGGTCGCCCCGCCCGGCGATGCGACGGCGGTGCGGATCGTGGCCGGGTCGCGTTTCAAGAGCAGCTCCGCGGTGCCAGCCAGCGTCCCGGCGACGAGCTCGCCGGCGAGTCGCGGCTCCAGGCCCTCCCGCTCCCCGCCCCGAGCGAGGGCCTCGGCAACCAGCGCGATGTACGCCGGCGAGCTGGACATGATCGCCATCGCCGCGTCGATCTGGCGCTCCTCGACCGGGATCAGCGTGCCGAGCAGTCCCAAGAGGGCGAGAAGGCTCTCCTTCAGCTCGTCCGGCATCGCTTCGGGCCTCACGTAGCAGAGCACTCCGCGGCGGACCTCGACAGGCTGGTTGGGCATCACGCGAAGCGCGGGCACCCCGGGGAAGGCCTCCGCGATCCGCTCGGTTGGTGTCGCCGCGAGGACGGTGATCAGGGCTGGTGCCGCCCCCCCGAGCTGGGTGGCGACCTGATCGAGCGCGGCCGGCTTGACGGCGAGCACCAGCAGATCCGAGTCGCTGGCAAGCTCCCGGAGCCCTGAGCGCGTCTCGCCTCCTACCTCTGCGGCCAGAGCCCGGGCGCGCTCCGCCTCCAGGTCGCAGAACAGCATCGCCTCTGGGCCGCCGTCGCCCGCGGCCCAGCCGCGCGCCATCGCCGCGGCCATGTTTCCGGCGCCGGCAAACCCAACCCTCATAGCCGGGGAAGCGTAGCCGCCGCGAGCTTCAGGACTGGTTGAAGAAGCCCTTCTCGATCAGACGGGCCTTCTCCTCGGCCGAGACCTCCACGTTGCGGGGCGTCAGCAGGAAGGTCTTGTCGGCGATCTTCTGCATGCCGCCCTCGAGCGCGTAGGTGAGGCCGGAGGTGAAGTCGATCAGTCGCTTGGCCAGCTCGGCCTCGGTGGTCTGCAGGTTGAGGATCACCGGAACGGCCTGCTTGAACTTGTCGGCGACCTCCTGGGCGTCGTTGAAGCTGTACGGCGTCACCAGGTGGACGCGTACGTCGGCTCCTCCGTTGCCGCCGACTGGCTGCAGCGTGCGTGTTCGACCACCGCCCACCGGCTCGTCGTCGGCGAAGATGTCGTCGATCTCGTCCCGTGCCCGACGACGCTGTCGGATCGGGCTGACCGTCCCGGAGCGCGCAGCGGGCTCGTAGTACTCGCCCTGCGTCCCCGTATCGGGCTCGTATAGATCGGACTCCTGGTACTCGGGATCCTCGGCGAGCCCGAAATAAACCAGTGCACGGTGCCATGTATCGCGGAAGGCCATCGCTCAGCGTACGTTCGCTTCTGGTCGAACTTTTCCTCTACGGATTGTGACGACTCCACGGCGGAAACGGTGCCTGGCGGAGACGGCGCCCTCGGAGGCCCCTACCTGCCTTTCAGTACGTATATAGCGCCGTGCCCAGCCGCAGGATGGTCGACCCCTCCTCGACCGCCACCTCCCAGTCCTGGCTTGAGCCCATCGAGAGCCGATCGAGCCCGTGCTCGGCGGCCAGCTCGGCGAGGCGGGCGAAGGCGGGGCGCGAGGCCTCCGGGTCGGTGCTGAACGGCGGCATGGTCATCAGCCCGGCGACCCGCACGGGGCAGCGATCGATGAAATCGCGGAGCTCGGGCGGCCGGATCCCACCCTTGCCCTCCTCGCCGGCGACGTTCACCTCCACCAGAACCTCCGTCCCGGGCTCGGCGTGGCGATCGAGCTGGACCAGGGCGGAATCGCTGGCCACGGAGTGGATCAGCCTCACCAGGGGAAGGATCCGCTTCACCTTGCGGCTCTGAAGGTTGCCGATGAAGTCCCAGACAAAGGCGTCGCCCCAGCGCTCCCGCTTTGCCTCCAGGTCCTGAAGCCGGTTCTCGCCGACCAGCGTCACCCCCGCCTCCGCCAAGGTTCCCATCTCGTCGTGCGGCACGTACTTGGTAGCCGCGAGGACCTCCACCCGCGGGCCTGCTCGCTCGCGGACCCGCTCGAGGTTTGCGCGGACCCGCTCTGCCTTCAGGCCACGGATCAATCCAGGCATACGAGTCCCGCTTGGCGGCCGGTTCGCTCACCGTCGCGACGGTGTGAGAAGAAGAGCTCCGGCTGGCAGCTCGTGCACTCCTCGGAGACCTCAACCGACTCGACTCCGGCCCGCTCGAGCAGGCGCCCGGCCGCTTGGCGCAGGTTGAGCATCCGGCCCTCGGCGAGATCGGCGCCCAGCGACTCGAAGGCGGCCAGCACCTCGTCGCCCACCTCGTAGCAGCAGGGGCCGATCCCGGGGCCGACAGCCGCCGCTCGCGCCTGGACCTCGTCGACGCCCCGCTTGACGATCCCCGCCGCCAGGCCACGCCAGCCGCAGTGGATCATCGCCACGCCCCCGGGCCCCACGAGTGCCACCGGCAGGCAGTCGGCGACGAACACGAGCGGCACCAGGCCGGGGCGGGCAGTGGCATGGCCATCCGACGCCGGCAGGCCAGGGGCCGGATTCGCGTACGCCCCCGGTTCGGTCGGCTGATCGTGCCGGGCCACCTCGGCGCCGTGTACCTGCCTGCCGATCACAACGAGCTCCGGCTCGATCGCGACGGCGGCGGCCAGACGGAGACGGTTCTTGCGCACCGCGTCGGGCCGATCCCCGGTCGAGCGCCCGAGGTTGAGGCTCTTGAAGGGACCGTCGCTGACGCCGCCGAGGCGAGCGCTGAATGCCGCCCGCGCGCCGGGGAGATCGGCCTCCAGCCACCGGACCTCCTCTCGCTCGCGCCAGCGCAACTCGGAGCCCGTCTAGAGCCCCTCGGCGGACTGGAGCTTCGAGGTGAAGCCCGGGAGGCCGTCTGAGAGCAGGATCTCGATTCGATCGATGATGTAGGGGTGGGCCGCGTCCGCGATCCCGGCGAGCTCGGTCTGGGCGCCTACGTAGCCCGCTCGGTGGACGGCCGAGATCACGCCGGTGTCGTAGCGGCCGAACGGATAGCAGAAGTTGTCCACCGGCACACCGAAGCGCCGCCGCAGGATCCGCCGCGAGCCCGCCACCTCGCGCTCCAGCGTGGTGGAGTCGACGGTCGTCAGGTCAACGTCGGTGGTCGCCTTCGAGGCCAGCTCCCAGCCGGCCTCGAGCATCCTCTCGACGTCGGCGTCAGGCAGCTCCGAGCCGTGCGTGGGCAGGTTGAGCACGCCCCGCCACTGATGCTGCTCCAGCACCCCGAAAGCGCTTGCGTACTGACTGGGATAGCCGTCGTCGAAGCTGACCACGATCGGCTTCGGTGGCAGCCGCCCCCCCTCGTACCAGGCGTCCTCGACCTCCTCGAGGGTGACGGCCTCGTAACCCTGGTCGTCGAGCCACTGCATCTGGGACTCGAAGTCCTGAGGCCGGACGAACAGCTCCGGAAAGGCCTCGCCGGTGGTCGGCGTCTCGATCGCGTGGTACTCGAGGATCGGGACGGGGCCCGGATGCGGCTCCCAGTCTGCCCGGTAGGTCGGCCCGGTGCTCTCGGGGCCGGCGCCCTGCGGCTCCGTCTTTGGCGCCTCCGAGCTGACCGGCTCGGAGCCTTCCTCTCCTCCCAGGCCCATGGCCAGCAGCGCCCCGACCGCCCCCACGACCGCAACCAGCGCCGCGACCGCGAGCCGGCGCCGCCAGCGCCGGCGGCGTGCCGCCGCGGCGCGCTTGCGCTTCAGGTCCTCTGGAAGCTCCGTCAGGTAGCTGGGCTCGTCGTAGAGGGGATCGGTCATCGCGGCGAGGGTGGCGAACCGGGAGTGGCGCCAACCTCCTCCTAGGAGGCATTTTCGCGCGCCGCGGCAATGGCCGCTCGAAGCTCCTCCTCTCTGCCATGGACCTCCCCGTCGAGCTTGGCCCGCAGCGCCTCGCGCAGGCCACGTCCCACCGCGGGGCCCTCGGCGACTCCCTCCGCGATCAGGGCGCGGCCATCGATCTCGAGCCGGACCCCTCGCCACTCGGTGACGTACCGGTCGAGCCACTCGGCGCCCAGCGCCCTGGCGAGCGCCAGCTCGACGCCGCTTCGCCCCCCCGCCCGCTCGACGGCCTCGGAGGGGCGCGCCGGCTCGGCGGAGGCGAGCTGCCGCGCCTCGGCAACTCCCCGGCCCAGCGTCGCAGCGAGCACAGCATCCGCGCGACCGGCGACCTGGAGCCACGGCTCGGAAGCCGTCAGCTCGCCTACCGCAGCCGCCAGCTCCAGAGCTCCCGGCTGAAGCTCGAGCAGCCCCCATTCGCTGAGCAGCTCGAACGCCCGGCGCGCCTCGGGCTCGGCGGCGAGCTTTCGCAGCTCAGCCTCGACCCGGTCGCGGGAGACCGTGGAGAGGTTCGCGTGCCGGATCAGCTCCTCGGTTGCGCGCTCCAGCGCGAACCCGTAGCGCGCCGCGTACCGCGCGGCTCGCAGGGAGCGCGTCGGGTCGTCCTCGAACGAGCGCGGGTGCAGCACTTGCAGCTCGCCCCGTTGCAGGTCCTCGAGCCCCCCATGGGGATCGATCAGCTCCGGATCGCCGGACAGCGCCACGGCCATCGCGTTGACAGTGAAGTCCCGGCGGTGCAGGTCGGCGGCCAGCGGGGCGGGGCGTACCTCGGGCAGCGCGCCAGGGTGAGCGTACGTCTCGCTGCGGGTGGCCGCCAGGTCGACCTCGAGGCCGTCCACGCGCACGGCCGCAGTGTCAAAGCGCTGGTGGCTCCGCACCTCCCCACCCAGCCGCCGAGCCAGCTCGGCCACCTCGCCCTCGACGGCGACGTCGATGTCCGCCCTGTCGCGGCCAAGCAGGAGATCGCGCACGGCCCCGCCGACCAGATAGGCGGCGATCCCCGCCGCAGCCTCACGTAAGCGCTCGATACCTGGAAGCGTCGCCAGGCGTTCCGCGAGTCGCTCGGGCTCGATCTTGGCATTGGGGGGCGACATCGGGGCTCGCGATGGGACCTTCGGACCCGTCCCCTACCATGACGGGCTTCGCGGATGGCTCGCCTGCTCGATATCTGGCGCTCCTGGAGCCTGCGGCGCAAGCTTGCCGTGGCCGGCGGCGCCGCCATCGCGGTGGGCGGCGTGGTGATCGCTGTCTACCTGATCACCAAGCGGCCCGAGGACGTCTCCAATCCCGACGCCGCCTTTCACAAGAAGCCTGCTGGGATCAAGACGGTGGACTGGCCGCTCTACGGTCACGACCTCGCACGCACGCGTTACCTGCCCGGCAAGGACCTGAACCCGCCCTTCCGCTCCTCGCTGTGGAGCTTCCAGGCCGGAAAGCTGCTCGAGTTCCAGCCAATCGTTGTCAAGGACAGGATCTACTTCATGGACAAGGACGGGACCTTCTACGCGCTCAGCGCAGACAAGGGCCGCGTCGAGTGGAAGCGGAAGATCGGATCGCTGAACGCGTCCGCACCCGCATATGCCGATGGACGGCTGTTCGCCGTCAGCCTGGAGCCCCACCAGGCGGTGGCGCTGCGCCCCAACGAGCACGGAAGCAAGATCCTGTGGCGCCATCCGCTGCCTGGGCGCAGCGAGTCCTCGCCGTTGATTCATGGTGGCAAGGTGATCTTCGGCTGCGAGTCGGGGGACATCTTCGCCCTCGACGAGAAAACCGGCAAGACCAAATGGACGGTGCCAACCGCCGGCCCCGTGAAGGGTGGCCTTGCATTCCACGACGGCACGGTGTTCGCCGGCAATTACGCGGGTGAGATCTACGCGATCGACGCCTCGAACGGCCAGGTCAGGTGGATGGCGCACACGCAGGGCGGAGGCCTTCTGCGCGGCGGCGGCGTCTACTCGACGCCGGCGGTGGCCTGGGGCCGCGTCTACCTCGGCAGCCTGGACGGGCGCATCTACAGCTACGTCGAGAAGACCGGCGAGCTCGCCTGGAGCCACTCGACCGGCGCCGAGGTCTATCCGTCGCCCGCCGTCGCGGACACGCGGCACTCGCCGCCGACCGTATACGCCGGCTCGCAGGACAAGCACTTCTACGCGCTCGACGCCCGCACCGGAGAGCTGCGCTGGGAGCACCCGCTAGACGGCGTGGTGCTCGGGTCCTCCAGCGTGGTCGGAGAGACGGTGTACGTCTCGATGATCGGGCCGAACCTCGGCACCATCGGCTACAACGTCAGGAAGGGCAAGAAGGTGTTCGAGAACGACCAGGGCGAGTACAACCCGGTGATTTCGGACGGCAAGAAGATCTATCTCACCGGGGCCTCGACGATCCGCGCCTTCAAGCCGAAGCCGCGCCATTCCGGGCGCGGCAAGGATGGCGGGGGCGGCAAGGGCCGAGGCGGCAAGCAGGGCTGAGCCGGCCGTAGCTAGCGCACCGGGATTCCGGCGTCGCGGAGGTGCTCCTTGGCCTCCCCCACGGTGTGCTTGCCGTAGTGGAAGATGGAGGCACAGAGCACCGCGTCGGCGCGGCCCTCGACGATGCCCTCCGACAGGTGGCGTAGCTCCCCGGCGCCGCCGGAGGCGATCACCGGCACCGCGACCGCGTCGGCAACGGCGCGCGTCAGCTCGAGGTCGTAGCCGTCCGTCGTCCCGTCGCGATCCATGCTCGTCAGCAGCACCTCACCGGCCCCGCGCTCGGTCGCCTCGCGAGCCCAGGCGACCGCCTCGCGATCCTCGACCACGGTGCGACCGCCATCGACGTAGACGTCCCAGCCGCCGTCCCGCCGCTTCGCATCGATGGCAACCACTACGCATTGACGACCAAATACCTCGGCAAGCTCGCCGATCAGCTCGGGTCGCGCCAGTGCGGCGGAGTTGACCGAGACCTTGTCGGCGCCGGCATCGAGCACGGCCTGGGCATCGTCCGGCGAGCGGATGCCGCCGCCGATCACGAACGGGATAAAGACGTTGTCGGCGGTCCGCCGTGCCAGCTCGACGATCGTCTCGCGGCGCTGGTGCGAGGCGGTGATGTCGAGGAAGACCAGCTCGTCGGCGCCCTCGGCGTCGTAGCGAGCCGCGAGCTCCACAGGGTCGCCGGCGTCGCGCAGGCCGACGAAGTTGGTCCCCTTGACCACCCTGCCTGCATCGACGTCGAGGCAGGGGATGACGCGCTTCAAAGCCACCCCGCGAGGGTAGCGGCCTATCCGCTCGGAGTGACCGCCTTCTTGACCAGCGCCCAGAGCTCGTCGCGCTCTCGCGCGCTGAGGTTCGAGCGCCGGCCGTTTGACTTGCGGAGCAGTGCTCCCAGCCGCTCGCGCTCGGTCGGCTCGAGGTGCTCCCAGGCCCGCCTCCCGCGACCGTAGATCCACTTGCCGCTCTCGTACAGGGCCAGCCACGGAATCGCCCTTCCGCGCGTCACCAGCCTGCTCATAGGCCCGGGCATGGCCGGAACCTACTCCCCGAGCGCCGCCTTGCCCTCGGTGACGGTGAACCGCCCCTCGTACAGGGCACGACCGACGATCACTCCGGCGAGGCTGTCCAGGCCCAACCCGACCAGCTCCCGCAGGTGGTCCAGCGAGCCGACGCCGCCCGAGTAGATCAGCTCCGCACCGGCGTCAGACGCCGCCGCGGCGGCGGCGCGAAGGCCCTCGATGCCAGGCCCCTCCATCGTCCCGTCCACCTCCACGGGCGTGTAGACGAAGCGCCCCACGCCGCGGCCCGCAAGCTCCGCGATCAGGTCGCCGGGCGTCGCTGCCGTTTCGCGCTCCCAGCCCTCGATCGCGACTCGGCCCGAGCGAGCATCGACGCCGGCGACGATTCGCTCTCCGTGCTCGACGGCAAGGCCTTCGACAAGCTCCGGCGTGGCAAGCGCTGCCGTTCCCAGGACCACCCGCTCGGCTCCGGCGGCGAGCGCCTTGCCGACCGTCTCAGCGTCGCGCAACCCGCCCCCGAGCTGAATCGGGGCGCGGACTTCGGCCGCGATCCGCCTCACGTGCTCCAGGTTCTCGGGCGCGCCCGAGCGCGCCCCGTCGAGGTCGACGACGTGCAGGAAGCTCGCCCCCTGCTCGACCCACCGGCGCGCGGCGTCCGCCGGGTCGGCGTCGTAGACGGTCTCGCGGCCATACTCGCCACGCTCCAGGCGGACGGCGTGCCCGCCCCGAATGTCGATCGCCGGGTAGAGAATCAACGTCCGGCCGGCACGGAGGCGCAGATCTCGGTGAAGTTCGCCAGCAGGCGCAGACCGGCGGCGCTCGACTTCTCCGGATGAAACTGGACACCGTAGAGCGGCGGGTGGGCGACGGCGCAGACGAAGCGCTCGCCCCACCTCGCGGTCCCGAGCACGTCGGCGCCATCGGACGGACGAACTCCGAACGAGTGCACGAAGTAGAAGGGCGTCTCCGTCGCCAGCCCGTCGGTGAGTTCCGAGGAGCTCTCCCAGCGAACCGGCTCCCAGCCGATGTGAGGCACCTTCAACCCCCCCGCCTCGAGCTCCGCGACCTCACCCGGGATCAGGCCGAGCCCCTCCGCCCCGCCCTGCTCGGTAGAGCGCTCGAGCAGGAGCTGGAGGCCGAGGCAAATGCCGAGCACGGGTGTGCCGGAGCTCAAGCGCTCGGCGACCAGCGCATCCAGCTCCAGCTCGCGCACCCGGCGCATCGCTGCCGGAAACGCCCCGACGCCCGGCAGGATGACGCCGTCCGCGCTGCGCGCCGCCCGGCGATCGCTGGTGATCGAGGCCTCGGCGCCAACCCGCTCGAGCGCCTTCTCGACCGAGCGCAGATTGCCCATGCCGTAATCGAGGATCGCGATCTTGGTCATTGCTGGCCCACTAGGTGAGGGTCCCCTTCGTGGAAGGAATTCCGGTCTGGAGCGGGTCGATCTCGACGGCTTGGCGCAGGGCTCTGGCGAACGCCTTGAAACAGGCCTCGATCATGTGGTGGGCGTTGGAGCCATAGCGCGTCCCGACGTGCAGGGTCAGCTTCGCGTTGGTGGCAACCGCCCGGAAGAACTCCTCCGCGAGCTCGGCGTCGAAGCCGGCGATCGAAACCGGCGGCAGGTCGGCCTCGAACAGGCAAAGCGGCCGCCCGGACACGTCGATCGCGCACATCCCGAGCGCCTCGTCCATCGGGATCGCGGTGTACCCGTAGCGGCGGATCCCGGCGCGGTCGTCCAGCGCCCGGTCGATCGCCTGCCCGAGCGCGATGCCGACATCCTCGACTGTGTGATGGGCCCCGGTCTCCAGGTCGCCGGTCGCCTCCACCCGCAGTCCGAGCCGCCCGTGGCCGCCGAGCAACTCGAGCATGTGATCGAGAAAGCCCACCCCGGTCGAGGCCGACACCTCTCCCCCGTCGAGGTCGAGCACGAGCTTGACCTCCGTCTCGCGGGTCTTGCGTGAGATCTCGGCTCTGCGGCTCATCTCGCTGTCCGGCTCATCTGGGTTCTGAAACCACCTGCAAACAGGGCATCTTCGCGGATCATTCTCGGACGCGAGCCTCGGCCGACTCGCCGTGCACGGGAAAGCCCTCGACGCGGGCCAGGGCGCCCACATGGGCGGCAAGGGCGCTCGCGGAGGCGCCGGACAGGGTGACGACCGAAAGCCGGCGCCGGAAGGTCCCCGGTCCGAGCGGACCGCCGAAACGCGCCGCGCCACCGGTCGGCAGAACGTGGTTCGAGCCAGCCGCGTAGTCACCGAACGCCGCCGCCCCGCCCGCCCCGACGAACACGCAGCCGGCGACTCGTGCCCGAGCGGCGGTCTCGTCCGCCCCCTGGAAGGCGAGCTCGAGGTGCTCGGGGGCCACCGCGTCGGCGAGGGTCAGCGCCGCCTCGAGACCGCGGGTGGCGACCAGAGCGAGCGGCGCCTCGGCGACGCTGGGGCGCTCGGGGGCCAGCTCGGAAACGAGCTCCTCGATCCGGTTCAGGAGCGCGATGTCTGGAGAGGCCACGATCAGCGGGCTGTCGTCGCCGTGCTCGCCCTGGGCGCAGAGGTCGAGCGCGATCCAGTCCGGGTTCGCCGTGCCGTCGGCGACCACCATCAGCTCGCTGGGCCCGGCGATCCCATCGATCCCGACCTGCCCCCAGACCAGCCGCTTGGCCTCGGTGACGTAGCGATTCCCTGGTCCGGCGATCAGGTCGACCGGGTCGATCGTCTCGGTGCCGAACGCCAGGGCGGCTATCGCCTGGGCTCCCCCGACCGCGTAGACGTCGCGCACGCCCGAAATCGCGCAGGCGGCGAGCACGGCGGCGTTGGGCCGTCCGGAGGCACCGGGCGGGCTCGCCACGCAGGTGCGTGCCACCCCGGCCACGCGGGCGGGAACGCAACACATCAGCACCGAAGACGGATAAGCCGCCCTGCCGCCAGGCGCGTAGACGCCGGCGGTGGCGACGGGCTCCTCGCGCACCTCGACCCGGTGGCCCTCGGGCAGCTCGGCGGTCGCCGGGCGCGTCCGCGCCTCCAGCTCGGCGCGCGCCACCGCCTCGATGTTCCGCTCCGCCACGCGCATCGCCTCGCGGACCTCGGGCTCGAGCAGCCCCGGTGCGGCCGCCACGGCCTCCGGATCGACTCGGAACGACTCCGGCACCGCTTCCCCGAGACCCTCGGCGACCTCTCGCAGCCCGGCGTCCCCGCCGCTTTGAACCCTGTCCACGATCTGCTCCACCTCGGCCGTCACCTCGCCGAGCGCCGGCGCCAGCGCTCGCAGCCGGCCCGCGAAGCCGGTCGCGTCGGCCCCGTCCCAGTCCGCACGCTCGATCCTCATTCCCGAGTCGCCTCCCGCAGCCGCTCGGCCAGGCCGTCCACCTCGGCGGCGCGCAGCTTGTGGGCCACGCGGTTGGCGACCAAGCGGGCCGTGCAGCGGGCGATCTCCTCCCGCACCTCGAGCTCGTTCTCGGTCAGCGTCCTCCCCGTGTTGACCAGATCCACGATCCCGTCGGCGAGTCCGACGATCGGCGCCAGCTCGACCGACCCCTTGACCTCGATCACCTCGGCCTGGCGACCGGTCTCCTGCAAGTAGCGCTCCGTTGTGCGCGGATACTTGGTCGCGATCCGCATCGCGCCGAGGCGGCGCTCCAGTTCATCGAGGCTCTCGTCCCCCCTGCGACCGGCGAGCACCATCCGGCAGGCCCCGTAGCCGAGGTCGAGAAGCTCGTACACCGCGCGGTCGCGCTGCTCGAGCAACACGTCCTTGCCCGTGATGCCGAGATCGGCTGCGCCAGCCTCGACGTAGGTGGGGACGTCCGAGGGACGCATCGTGACCAGCACCAGCCCATCGGCTTCGAAGACCAGCGAGCGCGACTCTCCGCGCAACTCGCCGGTATCGGTGCCGATCCTGTCGAGGAGATCGAGCGTGCCCTCGAACAGCGCCCCCCTTGGCACGGCGAGCTTCAGGGGCCCGGAGGCTCGCGGTCGGGTAGCTTCCACCCCGGCCAGCCTCACGAGCTGGTCTCCTGCCCCAGTCGCTGCTCCTCCGCCTGGGCTATGTGCAGCCGCTCCAGGTAGAGCGCGAAGCCCGCGGCCGGGAGCGGTCGCCCGAAGCGCCCCATCAGCTCGTCGTAGCGCCCGCCACCGCCGAGCACGTGCCCGAGCGCCGGGTCGTAGACCTCGAGGATGGCGCCCGTGTAGTAGCCGAGGTCCCGCAGGAGGCCCAGGTCGAGGCTGACACGCTCGGCGACGCCCCGGGCCGCCAGGGCTTCATAGGTGGAGGCAAGGCGCTGGGTCGCGCGCTCGACCGCCCCGCCGCCGAGCTCGTGGGCTCGATCCAGCGCCTCGGGGCCGCCGCGCAGGCTCGGAAGGCGCAGCAGCGTCTGGCGCGCGTCATCACTGATCTCGAGCTCGTCGACCTCCGCCGCGAGTCCGACCAGATCATGCATCGCGAGCACCTCGAGGATGCGGTCGCGGCGATCGTCCGCCACGCCCAGCTCGTCGAGGAGCTGGCGGTACAGGTCGGCGTCACCGAGGCCGATCACGGCCCTCGTCAGCCCGGCCGCATCCAGCGCCGCGCTCAGTACCTCGACGACCTCGGCGGTGCCCTCCGGGGCCTCGGTCCCGATCAGCTCCACGCCGGCCTGGGTGAACTCGCGCATCTGGCCTCGCTGCGGGCGGATCGCCCGGTAGGCGTTACCGATGTAGGAGAACCTGAACGGAGGCTCGGCGTCGCCGAACCGGGTCGCCGCCAAGCGCGCGATCGGGATCGTCATGTCGGAGCGCATCGCCAACAGCTCACCGCCCTCGTCGAAGAAGCGGTAGGCGGCGGGCGCGCCGCGGTCGTCGCCGCGCGCGAGCACCTCGTGGTACTCGATCGTCGGCGTCGCCACCTCGCCGTAGCCGAACCGCTCGAAGGCCTGGGCCAGCGAGCCCTCGAGGCGCCGCAGCTCCCGCATCTCGTCGGGAAGCACGTCCCGCGTGCCTGGGGGGATGCGATGTGTCATCACGATGCAGGGTATGGGCTAAATGATTGATTCCTAATCTCGGCCGCCGCTCCGGGGAGCAGCTTGCCCGCAAAGGAGCCAGCACGAAGGAGGCCGACGTGCAGCGTTGCCGGGCCGACGCTTATGACCTTGAACGTCCTATAGACGTCGAAAGTCACGAGCGTCGATATGTGGTGATCGCTCGGCGCGGCTCCCTGGGAGCCGAAGGCGAGGCTTCCGGTGGAGTGGTTCCCGTTACGCCGGGACCTGCTCCACGCTGACGCGTTCGATGCGGGCGCCGAGGTCGCGAAGCCGCAGATCGATGCGCTCGTAGCCGCGATCGATCTGGGCGATGTTGCCGATCTCCGAGGCGCCATCCGCGGCCAGCGCGGCGATGAGCATCGCCATGCCGGCACGGATGTCGGGGCTGTCGACCCGCTCGCCGTGAAGACGGCTCGGACCGCTGACGATCGCCCTGTGGGGATCGCAGAGCGTGATCCGAGCGCCCATCGCAACCAGCTTGTCCACGAAGAACAGCCGGTTCTCGAACATCTTCTCGAAGATCAGCACCGTGCCGCGGGCCTGGGTGGCGAGCGCCAGCGCGATCGAGGTGAGGTCCGCGGGGAAGGCCGGCCACGGGCCGTCTTCGATCTTGGGGATCGCATCGCCGAGATCGGTCTTCACCTCCAGCGCCTGCTCCGGCGGCACCAGGACATCGCGCCCCTCGACCATCGACTGGAGGCCCAGGCGGCGAAACACCCGGCGGATCGCGATCAGGTCCTCGGGCTCGGCATCACGAATACGCAGCTCTCCCTTGGTCGCCGCCGCGAGGGCCATGAAGCTCGCGACCTCTATGTGGTCGGCGCAGACTCGGTGCTCGGCGCCGCCCAGCTTGTCGCGCCCATGCACGGTCATAACGTTCGAACCGACGCCGTCGATCTGCGCGCCCATCTTCACCAGCAGGCGGGCGAGGTCCTGAACGTGCGGCTCGCAGGCGGCGTTGCCGATCGTCGTTGGCCCGGGGGTCAGCGCTGCCGCCATCAGCGCGTTCTCGGTGCCCATCACGGAGGGCTCGTCCATGAACACCGCACACGGCTTCAGCCCCTCACCCGGGGCGTCGATCTCGATCCAGCGATCGCCATCCACCCGGGCGCCCATATCCCGGAAGGCGTCGAGGTGCGGGTCGAGGCGGCGCCGACCGATGAAGTCGCCACCGGGCGGGGGCATCCGGACTTGGCCGAAGCGCGCCAGGAGCGGGCCGGCGAGCAGGAACGAGGCACGGATCCGAGCAGCCAGAGCCTCGTCCACCGTGGTGTCCGTGACGGCGTCGGCCTGTAGGCGGATCTCGTTCTCTCCGCTCCACTGGACCTTCGCCCCGAGCCGCTCGAGCAGTGCGATCTGGGCCTCGGTGTCCCTGATCCGCGGCACGTTTGACAGCACCACCTCCTCGTCTGTGAGCAGGCAGGCAGCGATCTCCGGCAGGGCCGCGTTCTTGTTCCCGGCGGCAACGATCTCGCCCGAGAGCGGACCGCCTCCCTGTATGACGAACTTCTCCATGGGCGGTGGTGGCTAGGGTAACAACGGCAGATGCCCGAACCTACGCGCGAGGACGCCTGGAACCTGGTCCGTGAGTGGATCTCCTCAGACTCGCTGCGAAAGCACGTGCTCGGGGTCGAGGCGGCGATGCGTGCCTACGCCCGCGAGGATGGTTCGGACGAGGAGCTTTGGGGGATCACCGGATTGGTCCATGACCTCGACTATGAGCGCTACCCCGATCTGGAGACGGGCCATCCCCGTCATGCCCTGAAGGAACTCGAGGCCCGCGGCTATCCCGGGGAGGTGATCGATGCTGTCGCCGGCCACGCCGAGTTCCTAGGCGTGCCCCGCGAGACGCCGCTCGCGAAGACGCTCTACGGGGTCGACGAGCTGTCGGGTTTCATCGCCGCCTGCGCCCTGGTGCGTCCCACTGGGATCGAAGGAATGACGCCGAAGTCCGTGCGCAAGAAGCTCAAGCAGCCCTCGTTCGCCGCCAAGGTCGACCGCGACCAGATCCGTCGCGGCATCGAGGAGCTCGGTGTCGATGAGAACGAGCACATCCAGCTCGTCATCGACGCGATGGTCGAGCGGGCCGATGACCTCGGCCTCGCCCGCCCACAATTGCCTGCGTGAAACGCCGCTGGAAGATCCTGATCGGCGTTCTGGTCGCGCTGGCAATCCTGCTCGTCGTGAACACGATCGTGCTCGACCAGCAAACCAAGCCCGCGGGCGTGACGGTGAGCGGGGGACGGATCCTGGACCTCACCGGCGGCGCGGTGCAGGTGGTCGAGCAGGGGCCGACCGTCGCGCACGTCACTCGGCGCCACAGCGCCGCCCCGCCGCCGATCGTGCTCCTTCACTGCTTCGGCTGCTCCCTTCACTGGTGGGACCGGATGGTCCCCCTGCTGGCGAAGCGCCATCGGGTGATCCGCATCGACCTGCTCGGCTTCGGCGGCTCCGAGAAGCCGAAGAGCGGCTACTCGATGGAGGACCAGGCGCGCCTCGTCGCCCTCGCCCTTGGCAGGCTCCAGGTGCAGGGCGCGGTCGTGGTCGGCCACTCGATGGGGTTCGACGTGGCGACCGCGCTCGCCAGCGAGTCCAGCGAGCTGGTCGACCGCCTGGTCGACATCGACGACCCCCCGGACCCCAGCTTTGGCGGGCTGCCGTTCCTGGCCAGGCTCAACTTCACCCCGGTGGTCGGGCAGGCGTTGCGGCGGATCGCGCCCGACTTCGCTATCAAGGACGGCTACGAGTCGGCCTTCGCTCCCGGCTACGACCTCGGCGACTTCTCAGACCAGGTCGTCGACGACTTCCGGGCCATGACGTACACCTCGTACGACCGCTCCCCCGCTGAGAAGGACGACTACGAGAACGAGCTGCCCCTCGACCAGCGAATCCGCAGCGCCGCGGTGCCGCTGCTGGTGATCTTCGGCCGCGAGGACCAGCTCTACGACGACCCCGGTGCGGCCGCCCAGGCCTACGGTGACGTCCCGGGGGCGCGGATCACGACCATCCCCGGCGCGGGCCACTCTCCGAACGTCGAGAAGCCCGCTCGGACCACCCGTCTCATCCTCCGGTTCGCCACGGGAGCCGGCAGTACGAGATAGTCGGCCGCGCTTTCTTGCCGCATACCGGCAATACGGCGCCACACGGCTAGTGCCAGCGGCCGCCCGCTTTGGCCCATTCCACCAGGTGGTCCACGCTGCAGAAGTCGTCGGGGATGCGGTGCTCGCCGCGGTGGCGGACGAGCAGGACATGTACCTCGCCGAGCTCCTCGCCGCACTGCGAGCAGCTGGTCGGCCCCTGGTCGATCGACGCGGGCTCGGTCATCTCGCCGGCTTCCCAATGAGCCCCCTGGATCGACCAGGGAATCACGTGTTCGAGCCGGCAGAAGGCCGCGCGACGGTCGCCTGCGGGCTCATAGAGCCGAAAGCCGCCGCCGGCGTCGACGGCCTGCCCGCACCAGGTGCAGCCCTCAGCCACCGGGTCCCACGGGGACGGCGATTGTGGTGCTTTCCATGGCGCCAATCAGGATAGTTGCGCTACGCGGACTGGCTCGGAACGTCCTGGCCGCCGCCACCGGCACCGGTGCCGATGCGGCGCCACTCGACGATCTTCCCGTCGCGGATCACGAACGAGGTTTTCGCGGCGTTGCCGGCACCCGGCCCGCAGATGCCGGGCCCGGGACGCTCGGTGAGGCGGAAGGTCGCGGTCGTGAACTGGCCCTGGGTCGCGGCGCGCACGAGACGGGCGCCGCAGGGGAGCGACTCGTTGAAGCGGCGGGCGTCGTCGAGGCTGCGGATCTGGACCAGCAGAGGGGGATTCTCGGCCACACTGGGGATCGCGAAGTAGCGGGCGGCGGCGTCCACGTCCCCGCGGCGAAGCGCCGTCACCCAAGCGTCGATCACGCGGACGTCCCCCGGATCGGCATCGCCGGCGATCTTCGGCTCAGCGCCGCTCTCGTGTCCGCCTCCTCCCCCACACCCCGCGAGCGTGATCATGATCACGATGCCCGCCAGGAACCCTCGTGGAGCCACCTGTCCAGTATGCGCGCTCGGGATCGGTGAGGCGAATCTCACACCGGCCGGGGCCTATCGCGAGCGACACGCGGTCGCAGAGTCTCCCTTGACATCCTACGGATTTGATACGAACATGTGTTCGTATGATCGCTTGTGCGCTGGTCCTCCGCTTCGCCCTCCTCGCCACCCTCGGCGAGCGCCGGCGAGAGCTCCTCTCGCGGCCGCTGGCGCTCGCTCCCGAGCCCGGCGGGCCGCAGGTTGTCGGCACCACGTCAGGGCCCGCCGAGGCGTTCGGCGTGCGCGCCGGGATGCGCCTGGGCGAGGCGCTCGCCCGCTGTCCCGAGCTGGCGCTGGTGCCGCCCGATCCCGAGCGCGCTGAGGCGGCCTGGGAGGAGGCGCTGCGACGCCTGGAGGCGATCGGCGCTGCGGTCGAGTCGGGGCGGCCGGGCGAGGCCTTCTTCGAGGCCGCGGGCCTGCGGGGGCTCTGGGGCGGAAGTCTGGAGGGAGTCCTGAGGCGGGCGCGGAAGGCAATCGGCCCGTCCGTCCGTCTCGGGGCGGGTCAGACCCGGCTCTGTGCCTACGCCGCCGCGCTTCGCGCGCGCCCGCGCAGGGCGCCGCTGATCGTCCCCGCGGCGATGACGCGCTCCTTCCTCGCGCCCCTGCCGGTGGACCTGCTTCGCGATCGGCTGTCCAGCAACCGCTCCGCCTCGCGAGGTGGAGCCGAGGAGGCGGCGCGCATTGAGTCTGTCGACCTGCCGGAGAAGCTCGAGCGCCTCGGGGTGGGCACACTCGGCGAGCTCGCGGTGCTTCCCGACGCGGCGATCGCCGACCGCTTCGGCGAGACGGGCCTGAGGGCGCTGCGTATGGCTCGCGGCGGAGACGAGCCCCTGCGCCAGCGCCGGGCGCACGAGGAGCTGGTGGAGCGGCTCGAGCTTCACGAGGCTGCCTCGGGCCCACAGCTGGAACGGGCGCTGGGCCTGCTCATCGACCGCCTCCTCGCACACCCGGAGCGCCATGGGCGGAGCCTGCGGAGCCTGCGGCTCGGCGCGCGGCTGGCCGGGGGCGGGAGCTGGCGCTCTACGGCGGCGCTGCGCCGGGCAAGCGCCGATCCGACGCGCCTGCGCCTGGCGCTGCTCCCGAAGCTGGAGGAGCTTCCCGGCCCCGCCGCCTCGCTGAGCCTGCTGGCGCTCGAGACGGGGCCACCCGCGAGCGACCAGGCGGCGCTGGACGAATCCGCGCTTCAGAACAGGCGGAGGCGGTTCGCCGAGGCGGTTCGCCAGGCGCGGGCGGTCGCCGGAAAGGACGCGGTGCTGCGAGTGCTCGAGGTCGACTCGGAGTCGCGCGTGCCCGAGCGGCGATGCATGCTGACTCCATTCCAGGAGGATCGTTGGAGCTAGCGACGAAGTCGCGGTGCTTGCGCAAGGGCCTGCCGCCCCGCTTGCGCCCGAACCCGACGGCTCCGCAGGCGAAGCCGAGGAGCCGTCGGCGATGAACATCTACTGGCCCGTGCCGGTGGAGGTGCAGGCAGGAGCCGACGGTGTGCCGAGCGCCGTCGAGTCGGTGGCGGTGAACACGGTGCGGGAGGAATGGCTGGTCGAGGACCGCTGGTGGACTCCGAGGCCGCTTCGCCGCCGCTACTTCGAGCTCGTGCTCGCCGACGGCCGCAACGTGGTGGTCTTCTGCGAGCCCGCTCAGGGAGCCGAAGGCGACCGGTCGTCCGGTCAGGAAACCCGAAGGGCGGCCGGTCATCCGAGCAAGCTCGGATGCGGACGCGGTCGCTGGTTTCTCCAGAGAGCATGAGCCTGCCGCTCGGTCAGCATTACGTCGAGCTCCATTGCCACTCCGCATACTCCTTCCTCGACGGGGCGTCGGCGCCGGAGGAGTTGGCGCGGAGGGCGGCGGAGCTGGGCTATCCGGCCCTCGCCCTGACCGACCACGACGGCGTCTGGGGAGCGATGGAGTTCGCGCAGGCGTGCAAGGCGTTCGGGGTGCGTCCGATCGTGGGCGCCGAGTTGACGGTGACTCCGGCACGGGCTAGGGACGAAGTCCCGGAAGATCAGTGTGGACCTGCCGCCCCGTCCGCACTCGAACCCGGCGGCCGCTTGGACGAAGGCCGCCGGTTGATGCCATTCCATCTCACGCTCTTGGTCGAGAACGCCACCGGGTGGCGGAACCTCTGCCGGTTGATCACCGAGGCTCATCGCGAAACGCGGCCCAAGCCGGATCGCGAGCCCCTCCCCCCGCCCTACCGCTGGCCTCGCTGGAGCAGCGGGCCGAGGGGCTCGTCTGCCTGTCCGGATGCGCTCGCGAGGGGGCACTCGCGGGGGCGTTCGAGCGCGCGGGCGGCCGGCCGTCTGCTGCCGAGGCGCAAGCCGCCGGGGCGCTGGGGCGACGACTGGCGGGTGCCTTCGGGCCCGACCGCTTCCGGGTCGAGCTGCAGCGGCCGTTCTGGCGCCATGACCGAGCCCGCAACCGCTGGCTGGCAGGTCTCGCTGAGCGACTCGGCGTTCGGTGCGTGGCGAGTGGCGACGTCCATATGCATGACCCCTCTCGGGCGCCGCTTCAGGACACGCTGGTCGCCGTGCGCCTGAAGGGGACGCTGGAGGAAACGGAGCCCGAGCGGCGGGGAAACGCGTCTGCGTATCTCGCCGCGCCGGCGGCGATGGCCGCCCGCTTCGCGGAGCATCCCGATGCCGTCGCAGAGAGCGCGCGGATCGCCGAGCGGCTCGGCTACGACCTGACCCGCGACCTCGGCTATCAGTACCCGGGCTCGGAGGACCCCGACGCCGACCGGACGCTGGCCGAGATCTGTGAGGCCCGGCTCGATCACCGGTACACGGGTGGGCGTGAGCGCCGGGAGGCGCGGCGGCGGCTGGAGGAGGAGCTGGAGGTGATCCGCTCCCTGCGGCTGTCGGGGTTCTTCCTGCTCCATTTCGACATCCTCGAGCTGGCCCGCGAGGTGGCGGCCGAGGTCCGGGGGCCGGACTCCGCGCGGGCGCTGTTGCCGCCGGGGCGGGGGCGTGGCTCGAGCGTCAGCTCGATCGTCTGCTACCTGACCGGGCTCTCGCACGTCGACCCGGTCCGCAACGGGCTGTTCCTGGGGCGCTTTTTGAACGAGGAGATCGCCGAGGCACCGGACATCGATCTCGACTTCCCGCGCGACATTCGCGAGAAGCTGATCCCCCGCGTCCATCGGCGCTACGGCGAGGAGCACGCGGCGCTGGTCGCGGCGTTCGCCTGCTACCGGTCACGCGGCGCGACCCGCGACTTCGGCAGGGCGCTTGGCCTGCCGTCCGGAGAAATCGAGCGAGTGGCTCGGACGGTCGACATGTTCGACCGCCCCGATTCGGTGGAGTCGGACATGGGTGTGGCGATCGGCGCGGAGCGCGCCGCGTCGGTCCGCTGGCGCGCGCTCGCCCGTCTGGCCCGCGACGCCTGGGGGCTCCCGCGCCATCCCTCTCAGCACCCCGGAGGGATGGTGATCGCCACCAGGCCGCTGGTCGATATCTGTCCCGTCCAGCCGGCGGCGATGGAGGGGCGCCAGCTCGTCCAGTGGGACAAGGACTCGTGCGCGGATGCCGGCTTCTTGAAGATCGATCTGCTGGGCCTGGGGATGCTGTCGGCGGTCGAGCGCACGATCGACGAGATCGCGCGCGCGCGCGGCGAGCGGATCGACCTCTCCCGGATCCCCATGGACGACCCGGAGACCTACCGGATAATCCGGGCGGCGGACACCACCGGAGCGTTCCAGATCGAGAGCCGGGCGCAGATGCAGATGCTGCCGCGGACGCGACCCGAGAGCCTCGACGACCTCACGGTCCAGGTGGCGCTGGTGCGCCCGGGGCCGATCCAGGGCGGTGCCGTGCACCCCTACCTGGAGCGTCGCGAGCGGCTGCGGAGGGATCCCTCTTTCCGAGTTCCCTACGACCACCCTTCGCTGGAGCCGATCCTTCGCGACACGCTGGGGACGATCGTCTTCCAGGAGCAGGTGATCCAGGCGGCGATGGCGCTTGCCGGATTCAGCGCCGGCGAGGCCGAGGGGCTGCGCAGAGCGATGAGCCGCAAGCGCTCCGAGGAGGCGATCCTCGCCTATCGCGATCAGTTCATCGCCGGGGCGATGGAGCGCGGGGCGGCGCCGGGAGTGGCGGAGCGCGTCTTCGAGCAGATTCGCGGCTTCTCGGGATTCGGGTTCCCGAAGGCCCACGCGGTCGCCTTCGGGCTGCTCGCCTACCAGTCGACCTGGCTGCGAGTCCACTACGCCCCCGAGTTCCTCTGCTCGCTGCTGAACGAGCAGCCGATGGGGTTCTACCCGCCCGACGCGCTGGTCCACGAGGCGCAGAGGAGGGGGATCGAGGTGCTGGCGGCGGATTTGAACCGGAGCGGGGTCGAGTGCACGGTGGAGGTATCGAGTGGGGGGCTCCCTGCCCCTCTGGCGGTGCGAATCGGCCTGGGCTACATAACCGGGTTACGGGAGGACGAGGTCCGCGCGCTGGTTGAGGAGCGCGAGCGCGGCGGTCCCTACACGAGCCTCGCCGACCTGGCCTCGCGGTCGGGCGTTGGCCGCGAGGGACTCGAGCGCCTGGCCTGGGCGGGGGCATGCGAGGCGATCGGCGGGCGGGACGATCTGCGTCGGCGAGAGGACCTGTGGCAGCTCGGCGTCGCCCCCGGCGGGCGGCGGCTGCCGGCGGCGGCCGTTCAGCTCTCGCTCCCCCTCCCCATTCCCGCGGCGCCCTCGCTGCGGGAGCTCGACTCGTGGGAGCGGCTGGTCGCCGACTACGCGTCGACCGGGATCGCGATCGCCGAGCACCCGATGGCGCTGCTGCGGCCGAGCCTCGAGCATGTGGTGTCCTCGAGCGCCGACCTCAATCGGATCTCGGACGGCAGGGCCGTGGAGGTCGCGGGGATGGTGGTCGCACGCCAGCGGCCCGCCACCGCGCGCGGGGTGGTCTTCATGCTGCTCGAGGACGAGTTGGGAACGATCAACGTGGTGGTCCCCCCACCCGTCTACCGGCGTCATCGCCTGGCGGTGAGAACGGCCTCGTTCTCGCAGGTGAGCGGAAAGCTGGAGCGCCGCGCAGGGGTGGTCAACGTGGTCGCCTCGGCCGTGCGTGCGCTTGCCACGCCCGACCAGCCACGCGCAGACGTGCGGCAGATCGAGCCGCCCGCGGAGCGCGAGACCGGCAGGCGCGCGAGCGGCCAGCGGTCGGCGGCGGACGCGGCCGATCTCGCCGCCGTCGCGCCCGCTGCACACAGCTTCGGCACGCGTGGGAGGTGAGCGGCCACGTGCGACCGATGCAAGTTCCGTTGCAGGGGCGAACGTACGTCCGCCCCCATCCCTAGCCTCGCACTCATGTTCGACAGGCGACAAGCGCTCGGCCACCGCCTGCTCAGCGCGGCCGATCTCGCGATCGACCTCGCGACGCTGGGCGAGTACGGCCTCGAGCCGATACCCGCGGACGGGCCTCGCGAACGGCCCGGCCACGCACCGTCCTCTCGCCGCACGGCCGGATGGGAGGCGTTCGCTAGGGCCCGCCGCGGCGCCTGCCGGGCACGGCGCTCAACGAGCGCCCGCGCCTGAGCCCCGCGAGCCACCTGGCTAGCCCGCCCCTGCGCCGCCTCGCAGGGGCTCGGCAGTGCTCTCGCCGCGCCGCCCAGGAACGCAAAAGAGCCGCCCTCGGGGGCGGCTCTTTGATGCAATCAAGGCCGGCGGCGACCTACTCTCCCAGGCAGTTGCCCACCAAGTACCATCGGCGCGGAGGGGCTTAACGGCTCTGTTCGGAATGGGAAGAGGTGTTTCCCCCTCGCTATGGCCACCGAAATCGCTCGGGACCGCGGCGGTCCCGGCGGGGCTTGAAAACTGCACGCAGGCCAAAAGGGAAATAAATACCGTCAAGCCCTCGACCCATTAGTACCGGTCTGCTGAGCGCGTTGCCGCGCTTGCACAGCCGGCCTATCAACCTGGTCGTCTACCAGGGGTCTTACTCCCTCAAGGGGATGGGAGAGCTCATCTCGAGGTTGGCTTCCCGCTTAGATGCTTTCAGCGGTTATCCAGTCCGCACGTAGCTAACCTGCACTGCCCTTGGCAGGACAACAGGTACACCAGAGGTGCGTTCATCCCGGTCCTCTCGTACTAAGGATGACTCCTCTCAACTCTCCAACGCCCGTGGCAGATAGGGACCGAACTGTCTCACGACGTTCTGAACCCAGCTCGCGTGCCGCTTTAATGGGCGAACAGCCCAACCCTTGGGACCTACTCCAGCCCCAGGATGCGACGAGCCGACATCGAGGTGCCAAACCGCTTCGTCGATGTGGACTCTTGGAAGCGATAAGCCTGTTATCCCCGGAGTACCTTTTATCCGTTGAGCGACGGCGCTTCCACTTGCAACCGCCGGATCACTAAGCCCAACTTTCGTTCCTGCTCGACCCGTCGGTCTCGCAGTCAAGCTCCCTTGTGCCTTTACACTCTGCGCACGATTTCCAACCGTGCTGAGGGAACCTTTGGGCGCCTCCGTTACTCTTTGGGAGGCGACCGCCCCAGTCAAACTGCCCGCCTGACACTGTCCGCATCCCGGTTCACGGCGATGCGTTAGAAACCCAGAACACCAAGGGTGGTATCTCAAGGACGGCTCCCCGGCAGCCGAAGCCGCCGGTTCATAGCCTCCCACCTATCCTGAGCGAGATGCCCCAAACTCCAATATCAGGTTGCAGTAAAGGTTCACGGGGTCTTTCCGTCTTGCCACGGGTACTCGGCATCTTCACCGAGACTTTAATTTCACCGAGCCCCTCGTTGAGACAGCGTCCAAGTCGTTACGCCATTCGTGCAGGTCGGAACTTACCCGACAAGGAATTTCGCTACCTTAGGACCGTTATAGTTACGGCCGCCGTTTACCGGGGCTTAGCTTCGCTGCTTTGCGCCGAAGCGCTAACAACTCCGCGTAACCTTCCGGCACCGGGCAGGCGTCAGCCCCTATACGTCGTCTTTCGACTTAGCAGAGGCCTGTGTTTTTGGTAAACAGTCGCTTGGACCTATTCACTGCGGCCCCCTCGGGCTCCGCCAGCAAGTGGCTTCACCCTACCGGGGCGTCCCTTCTCCCGAAGTTACGGGACGATTTTGCCGAGTTCCTTAACGAGGGTTAGCTCGCTCACCTGAGTATTCTCTACTTGTCCACCTGTGTTGGTTCTCGGTACGGGCACGAGCGTCCTGCCTAGAGGTTTTTCTCGGAGGCATGGGTGCGG
>CAVSJS010000001.1:715000-1018134 GCA_963728325.1 uncultured Actinomycetes bacterium
GCCGAGCGGCTTCCCCCAAGATGGCCACCACCGCAGCGAGACCAGATGCCTCTTAGGATCAGACGGCCCCGACGCCGCTTCCCCAACCAGGGGACGCAGGAGGCGGAATCCCCGCCTTCGGACGCCCGCCGGCGGCCAGCCAGCGTCAACGGAGAGGGGCCCGGCGGCAAGGGTCCAGACGCCGGCGAGCCGCCCTCGCCCGCGCCGCCCCCGCCGGAGCCTCCCACCCCGCGCCCCAAGCTCAAGAAGCTGCGCTTCGCGCTCGTCTTCCTGGGCCTCTCGGTGCTCGCCTTCGTCTCCTGGATCTTCGGGATCATGATGGCGGTCGCGGGCGACCTGCCCCAGCTCGAGAGCCGTGCCCAGTTCGAGAACGCTGAGAACTCGGTCGTCTACGACATCAACGGCGAGAGGATCGCCACCCTGACCAATAACCAGGGACGGATCCTGGTCGACTCGGCGGACATCGCCCCGGTGATGAAGGAGGCGACGGTGGCGATCGAGGATCAGCGCTTCTACGAGCACCGCGGCATCGACTACGAGGGCATCGGCCGCGCCGTCTTCCAGGACATCCTCCACCTGGGCGCGACGCAGGGCGGGTCGACGATCACTCAACAGTTCGTCAAGAACGCGCTACGCGCTCAGCGCAGCCGCACGGTGTTCGAGAAGCTGCGCGAGGCGGCCCTCGCCTACCAGCTCGAGCGCAATTGGGACAAGGACAAGATCCTCACCGAGTACCTGAACGAGATCTATTTCGGCGGGGGCGCCTACGGGATCGAGGCGGCGGCGAAGACCTATTTCGGCTGGAATCACCCGGGCTGCGGTGGGGTCGGGGAGCGCTGCGCTTCGCAGCTCCTCCCCTGGGAGGCGGCGATGCTGGCGGGCATGATCTCGAACCCCAGCGGCTTCGACCCCAAGATCGACCCTGACGCCTCGACCGGGCGACGGAACCTCGTGCTCCAGAACATGGCCGACCAGGGCTACATCGCCCAAGAGGAGGCAGACCAGTACTCACGGGAGGAACCACCGGCTGCCTCACAGATCAAGACGCCGGAGGAGGACTCGAGGGCCCCCTACTTCACCTCGTGGCTCCGCCAGCAGCTGGTCGACAAATACGGCGCCGGCGAAGCGTTTGGCGGCGGCCTCCACGTCACCTCAACCCTCGACCTCTCGCTCCAGGATGAGGCGCAGCAGATCGCCGCCGACCGCACGGCCGGGGTCGGCCTGAGCTCGGCCGTGGTCGTACTCGACAACGTGACCGGCGGGGTGCGGGCGATGGTCGGCGGCTACGACTACCGCGAGCAGCCCTTCAACCTCGCCACCCAGGGCCAGCGACAGCCGGGCTCAGCCTTCAAGCCGTTCACGCTGGTGACGGCGCTCGAGCAGGGCATCTCGCCCGACACCGTCTATTCCTCGCAGCCGAAGACGCTCCCCTTCCAGGCGCCGGGAGTCAAGGCGCCACAGGCCTTCGAGGTCCACAACTACGACGACAGCTACCTGGGAAGCGCCTCGATCGCCACCGCGACGACCTACTCCGACAACTCGGTTTATGCGGAGCTGGGCCTGGACGTCGGCACCGAAAACATCGCCAAGACGGCCCAGGCGATGGGGATCGAGACGCCGATCTCGACCAACCCGGCGATGATCCTCGGTGGTCTGGAGCAGGGGGTCACGCCACTCGACATGGCTCACGCCTTCCAGACCCTGGCCCACGACGGCCAGCGGGTCAGCGGCACGATGGCCACCTCGGACGACGGCCCGATCGGGATCCAGAAGGTCAGCGACGAGCCGCCCGGGATGGACGGCGACCTGATCGAGACCAACAACGGCGATCCGGGCCAGGACAGGGTGGAGACCGAGCAGGTCGTGTCGCCCGAGGTCGCCGCCACGGCCCGGTCGATCCTCGGCACGGTGGTCTCCCAGGGGACCGGCACCAGCGCCTCGACCGGCGCCTCCCCCGAGTGGGGCAAGACCGGGACCACCGAGAACAACGGCGACGCCTGGTTTGTCGGCGCCACCCAGGACGTCACAGTCGCCGTCTGGGTCGGACACGCCAACTCCGTGAAGCCGATGTTGACCGAGTTCGGCGGGGCGCCCGTGGACGGCGGCACGATCCCCGCTCTGATCTTCCACGACGTCGTGCTCGCCTTCGACCAGCTGAGCCCCGACCGGGCAACCGACGAGGAACCGAGCACCGGTGTCCCGACCACCCCGGCGCCTGCGCCCGAGACGCCCGCGCCCGAGACGCCGGCCCAATCTGGGACCCAGGGGGACACCCAGCCAGCAGTCGCCGCCCGCCGGATCGCCGCCGTCCAGTGGCGGCGTCACCCCCGGCTAGCGGCCCACTAACGCAGCGGCCGCGAGAGGTACTCGCTGCCGGCGGCGCAGAAGCGCCAGGGAAGCTCGGCGGCGCGGCTGATGCCGATTCGGGGCCCGGTCGCCACCGCCACCTCGCGCCAGCCGTGGTCGCGGCCGCGCAGCTCGAAGGGGGGCTCGGTGAGCGGCGCCCGGTCCATCTCCAGCCCGATGCCCAGCGCCTCGGTCAGCTTGCCGGGCCCCGAGCACAGCTCGCGCATCCGATCGCGGCCGCGACGCCGGGACATCTGCTCGATCCCCGAATGGGGCTCCAGCGCCCGGATCAGCACCGCGGCCGCCGCGCCCTGGGGCTCGCAGACGAAGTTGAGACAGGAGTGGACTCCGTAGGAGAGGTATACGTAGGCGCGTCCCGGTGGCCCGAACAGGGGCTCGGTTCGCCCCGTCAGCCCGACGTGCGCGTGGCAGGCGGGATCGTCACGCTCATAGCTCTCGCACTCCACGATCACCCCGCCGACCCCGTCGAACAGCAGCTCGCAGCCGATCAGGTCGCGAGCGACGTCGTGCACCGAGCGATCAAAGAACCCGGCCTCGAGCCGCCTCGAAGCCAGCAGTTGCGTGCTCACCGCCGGATCTCCTCGAGGGCGGCCCTGGCCGCCTCGAGCTGCTCGGCGAGCCGGCTCGACGCGGTGCCGCCAACCGAGGCCTTCGACTCCAGCCATCGCTCCGGCCGCAACGCCTCGTAGTAGGAGTCGTCAAGCAGGTCCGAGTGGCGGCGCAGCTCCTCCGGCGTCAGCTCGGACAGCGCCTTGCCTTGCTCGAGCGCCTCGCGCACCAGCCCACCGACCACGCCGTGGGCCTCTCTGAACGGCATCCCCTTGCGGACCAGGAGGTCGGCGATGTCGGTCGCCGCCGCGAACTCGTCGGCGGCCGCCTCGGCGAGCCGCTCACGATCGAAGCTCAGGCCCCCGAGCATCCGCTCCGCCGCTTCGAGGCACAGCTCGATGCTGTCGACGGCGTCGAATAGCGCCTCCTTGTCCTCTTGGAGGTCCTTCGAGTAGGCGAGCGGCAGCCCGTGCATGACCCCGGCGAGGGTCAGGAAGCCCGAGGCGATCCGCGGTGCCTTGGCCCGCAAGAGCTCCGCCGCGTCCGGGTTCTTCTTCTGCGGCATGATGCTCGAGCCCGAGGAGAAGTCCTCGGCCAGCTCGCAGAAGGAGAACTCGGTGCTCGACCAGAGGACGATCTCGGCCCCGAGGCGCGAAAGGTGCATCGCGCAGATCGATGCTGCGGCGAGGTAGTCGAGAACGAAATCGCGGTTTGAGACCGCGTCGATCGAGTTCGGCGCCACCGAGTCGAAACCCAGATCACGGGCGACGGCCCCGCGGTCGAGGTCCCAATTCAGCCCGGCCAGCGCCCCCGAGCCGAGCGGCAGCTCAGCGGCCGACTCGCGAACCTGGGCGAACCGCCCCGCGTCCCGCCCAAGCATCCAGAAGTACGCCAGCATGTGGTGCCCCAGGTAGACGGGCTGGGCGCGCTGGAGGTGCGTGTAGCCGGGCATCGGCCAATCCGCGTGGCGCTCGGCCAGCTCCAGCAGGCGCCCCATCAGCGAGCCGGTGAGCTCTCTCGCCCGCCCCGCGTGGTCCCGGACGTAGAGGGCGACGTCGGTCGCCACCTGGTCGTTACGCGAGCGGCCGGTGTGGAGCTTGCCTCCGAGCGGTCCGATGATCTCGATCAGGCGCCGCTCGATCGCCATATGGATGTCCTCCTCGCCTCCCTCGATCGGGAAGGAGCCGCCCTGGAGCTCATCCGCGATGGTCTCGAGGCCCTGCTCCATCTGGCCCAGCTCGTCGTCGTCCAGGACCCCCGCGGCGTGCAGGGCGCGCGCGTGCGCCCTCGACTGCTCGACGTCGTACGGGGCCAAGCGCCGGTCGAAGCCGATCGAGGCGTTGAGGCGCTGAAACAGTGGGTCGGGCGGGTCGCGAAAACGGGCCATGCGCGCCAGTGTATGAAGCGGATAGGCTGGCCCGCCGATGAGGTTCCTGATCACCGGCGCCACCGGCAAGATCGGCAACGCGGTCGCGCGGCGACTGGTCGACCGTGAGGATGAGGTCGTGGCGCTGGTGCGCAATCCGGCGAAAGCCCGCGAACTGCTTCCACCTGGGGTGGAGCTTGCCCGCGGCGACGTCACCGACCCCGACTCGATCCGCAGGGCGGTCGAGGGCGCGGAGGGCGTCTTCAACTGCATGGGGCTGTTCGAGCAATGGTTCGCCGATCGGGGCATCTTCGACCGCGTGAACGCCGAGGGGGCGCGCACCGTCGTCGCGGCCGCCCGCGAAGCGGGCGCCAGGCGCGTGGTCCACACCTCCACCTTCGACGTCTTCCACGCCGAGACCGGCGGCACCGTGTCGGAGAGCGCTGTCGCCGACTACCCGAAGGGCACCGCGTATGAGCGCTCGAAGCAGCGTGCCGAGGAACTGGTGCTGGATCAGGCGAAGAGCGGAATCGAACTGGTGATCGCCAACCCGTCGAGCGTCTACGGCCCTGGCCCATGGCAGGGAACCGGGCTCGACCGGGCGATCCGCGACGCGATTCGCCGCCGCCTGCCTGCCCTCCCGCCGGGGGGAATGACCTTCGTCCACGTAGACGATGTCGCCGCCGGCCACCTGGCGGCGTTCGAGCGCGGCAGGCCGGGCGAGCGCTACGTGCTCGCCGACGGCTACGCGCCGATGCGCGAGATGCTCTCGGTGGCGGTCGAGGAGGCCGGCCGAGGCTGGGTTCCGCCGACCCTCCCGGTGCCGCTCGCGAAGGGGATGGCGACCACGGGCGAAGCAATCTCGAGGCTGATCCGACGACCGCCCCTGCTGGGCGCCGGCCAGCTCCATTTCCTGCTCTGGCAGGCGCGGGCCGACAGCTCCAAGGCGCAGGCCGAGCTGGGCGTCGAGTTCAGGCCCTGGGAGCAGGGCATCCGCAGCACGGTGCGCTGGATGATCGAGGAAGGCAAGGTCTAGCCGTCACCTACGAAACCCTGCGATACGAGCTCGCCGAGAGGGTCGCGGTCCTGACGTTGGACCGTCCGGAACAGCGGAACGCGATCAGTCGACAGATGAACGCCGAGCTCCACGACGCATGGCGCCGCTTTCGCGATGATGAGGACGCATTCGTCCTCGTGCTCACGGGGGCGGGCAGCTCGTTCTGTGCGGGGTGGGATCTGGCCGACGCGGCCGAGTGGCCGATGCCGGAGTGGGACGAGTTTCGCCGCAGCGTCTACGAGCTGCCTGGGGCATGTGGTTACACGCGCAAGGTCGACGTGTTCAAGCCCGTGATCGCAGCCGTCAACGGCTGGGCTGTGGCAGCCGGCCTCGAGACGGCGTTACTCGCCGACATCCGGATCGTTGCCGAGAACGCCGTGTTCGGGGCGCTGGAGCGACGCTGGAACATCGTCGCCGGTGACGGCATGACCGTGCGCCTGCCGCTGGCGGTCGGCTACGCGAAGGCAATGGAGCTGATCATCACCGGCCGCCCGGTGGACGCCGAGGAGGCACTGCGGATCGGGCTTGCGAACGAGGTCGTGCCCGAGGGCCGAGCGCTCGAGCGGGCGGTCGAGCTCGCGCGCGAGATCGCCTCACTCCCCCAGGGCGCCATCCGCACCGACAAGGAGACGATGATCCGGAACGTCGGCAGGACGTTCGAGGAGCAGCTCCGAAGCGAGGCCGAGGCGACAATCTCGATGTGGCTTCGCCGCGACTCGCACGCAATCGGCGCCCGAGCCTTCAAGGAAGGCCGGGACCCCGAGTGGCCCAATCACGGGCTCTGAGATCCCTGGGGTCAGGCCGGCGCGGGAAGGCCCAGCGCCAGCGCCAGCGCAGCCGTCACCCGCTCCACCTCCGGCGCCCCCATCGCCGTGAAGAACGGCAGCGCCAGCGAGCGCGCCGACACCCGCTCGGCGACGGGGAACTGTCCCTCGTGCAGCCCGAAGCGCTCCCGGTAGTGGGGCATCAGGTGGATGCAGGGCAGATAGGCCTTGGCGGCCACGCCGCGCTCGGCGAGCGCGGCGATCAGAGCCTCGCGGTCCGCGTCCTCGGGCAGCTGGACCACGTACACGAACCAGCTCCGCCGCTCGGCCCCGCGGTCCTCGCAGGGCAGCACGAGGCCCTCGGGGTCGCCCTCGCCGGCGGGGCTGCCGCCGATCGCGGCCAGGCGCTCGCGGTAGAGCGCGGCCACGCGGGCGCGCTCTCCGAGCAGGGCGTCGGCCCGCTCGAGCTGCCCGATTCCGAGCGCCGCCTGTAGATCCGTCAGCCGGTAGTTGAACCCCAACCGATCGTGCGAGAGCCAGCCCATGTCCTCGGCTCGCCCCTGGTTTCGCTCGCTGCGCAGTAGCGCCGCGATCTCCGGCGCGGAGGGGACGATCATGCCGCCTTCGCCCGTGGTCAGCTGCTTGTTGGCATAGAAGGCAAAGGTGGCGAGATGGCCGCGCCCGCCGATCCGAACCCCCTCGGAGTCAACAGCGCCGGCAGCCTCACAGGCGTCCTCGAGCATGCCCAGGCCGAATTCCTCGGCCAGGCGCTCCAGCTGGGGCAGGGCCGCCGGGTAGCCGAAGATGTGGACTGGCAGCAGGCCGACCGTGCGGTCGGTCACCGCGGAGCGGGCCGCGGACGGGTCGAGGTTGAGGGTCAGCGGGTCGATGTCGCAGAAGACGGGGGTGACGCCCTCGTACAGCAGGCAGTTGGCGGAGGCGACGAAGCTGAGTGGGGTTGTGATCACCCGGTCGCCCGGGCCCCAGCCGAGCGCCCGGACGCCCAGATGGAGGGCAGCGGTGCCGGACGAGACGGCGACGGCGTCCTCGACCCCCAGCCAGCTGGCGAAGTCCCGTTCGAAGCGCTCCAACACCGGCCCCAGCGAGAGCCGCCCCGAGCGCAGCACCTCGAGCGCCAGCTCCTCCTCGCGCGCACCGAGGTCGGGACGAGCGAGCGGGATCGGCTCGCCGTCGCTCACGAAGGAGCTGGAGCCCGCTGGGAAGCCGACTCGGCCGCCTGCTCTTCGCCCTCCGCCCTGCGCCGCGGCTGGAACGCGTACTCGAGCGAGTCGACGAGCGCCTCCCAGGACGCCTCGATGATGTTCTCCGAGACGCCGATCGAGCCCCAGGACTCCTGACCGTCGGAGGAGTCGAGCAGGACGCGCGTCACCGCCCCCGTCCCGTGGTGGACATCGAGGATCCTGACCTTGTAGTTGACCAGCTCGATTTCGGCCAGGTGCGGATGGAGCTCTGTGATCGCGTCGCGCAGAGCCCGGTCGAGCGCGTTCACCGGCCCGTTGCCCTCGGCGGTGCGCACGTGGCGGCGGCCGTCCACCCAGATCTTGATCGTCGCCTCCGTCTCGACCTTGCCGTCGGCGCGCTTCTCGGTGATCACCCGGAAGCCCTCGAGCCGGAACAGAGGCTCGTAGGAGCCCGTCTCGCGTCGCAGCAGCAGCTCGAACGAGGCGTCGGCCGCTTCGTACTGGTAGCCGCGGTGCTCGCGTTCCTTGAGCCGCTCTACGGCGCGCTTGGCCGCGTCGGCGTCGAGGTCGATGCCGGCGCCCTCGGCGCGGCTCATGACCGAGCCCTTGCCCGACAGCTCGGAGATCAAGACGTCGCGGCTGTTACCGACCAGCCCGGGATCCGTGTGTTCGAAGGTGCGCACGTCGGCCTTCACCCCCGCCACGTGCATGCCGGCCTTGTGGGCGAAGGCATTTCGGCCGACGTAGGGCCGATCCGGGTCGGGCGGCAGGTTGCAGAGCTCGTCGAGGAAATGGGATGTCTCCGTCAGCCGCCGCAGGCGATCGGGCGGGACGCAGTCGTAGCCCATCTTCAGCTGGAGTGCCGGGAGGATCGAGACCAGGTTCGCGTTGCCGCACCGCTCGCCGTAGCCGTTCATGGTCCCCTGCACCATGCGCACCCCGGCGTCCACCGCGGCGAGTGAGTTGGCCACCGCGCACTCGGCGTCGTTATGGGTGTGGATACCCACCTCCGTCCGCTCCCCGAGCGCCTTGACCACCTCGGCGGTCGCCTCGGCCACCTGGGCCGGCAGGCTGGAGCCGTTGGTGTCGCAGAGGGTTACGTTCTCGGCGCCGGCCGCGACCGCCGCCCGCAGACACTCGAGCGCGTAGCCCGAGTCCTCACGCCAGGCGTCGAAGAAGTGCTCGGCGTCGTAGACGACGCGTTTGCCATGCGCCGCGAGGAAGCAGACGGAGTCGGTGATCATGCCGAGATTCTCGTCAGGCGAGGCCTTGGTCACCTTGTCCAGGTGGAGCGCCCAGGTCTTGCCGACCAGGGTGCACACAGGCGCCTGGCAGGCGACCAGCTCAGCTAGCGCCGGATCGTCCTCGGCGGCGAGGCCGCGTCTGCGGGTCATGCCGAAGGCGCAGATTTGGGCGATCTCCAGCTCGACCCCGGCGAGCAGCCGGAACAGCTCCGCCTCCTTCGGGTTCGAGCTGGGGAAGCCGGCCTCGATGTAGTGGACCCCGAGGCGGTCCAGCGCTTGGACCACGCGGACCTTCTCGGCGGCCGAAAGCGACATCCCCTGCCCCCCCATGCCGTCGCGCAAGGTCGTGTCGTAGATCTTCACCTGTGTCAAGTCGATGCCTTTCTGGTTCGGGGGGCGGACGGGGCCCATGGGGGGCCGGGAGTGCGCGCGGCGCATGCCGCGCTGGCCGCGAGCCGCTAGGCGGCTGCGGCGCCGCTAATTCGCCCGATCGCCTCGATCAGAATGCGCATCAGGAGGTGACTTTACTCGGTTGCTCAACCACGTCCAGCCATTCGAGGTACTCCTGCGCGCGCCCATGCAGGGCGTCCTCGAACTTCGCCTGCACGACGCGCGTGATCTCGCCCGGCTCGCCCAGGTCGTGATCGTCGACCTCCCGTACAGGGACCAGTTCGGCGGCGGTGCCGGTGAGGAACACCTCCTCGGCCAAGTAGAGCTCGGCGCGCGCGATGTCTCGCTCGACCACGGTGTAACCGAGGTCGCGCGCGATCTGGATCACCGACTTGCGGTTGATCCCGTCCAGGATCGAGGCGCCGTGCGGCGGGGTCAGAATCTGGCCGTCGCGGACGACGAAGATGTTCTCGCCCGAGCCCTCGCACACAAAGCCTCGCTGGTCGAGGAGGATCGCCTCCTCGTAGCCGGCCTTGGCCGATTCGGTCTTGGCGAGGATCGAGTTCAGGTACTGGCCGGACGCCTTGGCGTGCGGAATCAAGCTGTCCGGGGAGATTCGCCGCCACGAGGAGACCTTGGCCCGCACCCCGTTGCGCTGTCCCTCCTCACCCAGATATGCCCCCCAGGGCCAGACGGCGATGACCACGTCCACCGGCGCGGCCTGGGCGTAGAGCCCCATCTCGCCGTAGCCGCGGAAGGCGATCGGGCGGATGTAGCAGCTGACCAGCCCGTTGCGTCGGATCAGCTCGTGGGTGGCGTCGCGCAGCTCCTCGAGCGCATATGGCAGCTCCAGGTGGTAGAGCGCCGCCGACTTGCCGAGGCGCTCGAGGTGCTCGGAGTGCCGAAAGACCGCCGGTCCCCTCTGGGTCTCGTAGCACCGGATGCCCTCGAACACCCCGGTGCCATAGTGGAGGCCGTGGGTGAGCACGTGGACCTTGGCGTCCTCCCAGGGAACGAATTCGCCATTCGTCCAGATCCACTCTGACTTCTCCAAAGTGCCCTCCGTCTCGGGGTTGCGACTGACCGCCAAGTATGCCCGATCAAAACCGCCGTCTCACCGGCCGTGGTCGACTTCACCCGGCCAGGCGCAGCGCCTCCAGCACCGCGTCGGTTATCTCCTCGGTCCCAACCTCGGTCTCCGCCGCCGGTGTTGCGGCGAGGTCCGGCGTGCGAAGGCCGCGCTGAAGAACTGCCTCGACCGCCGCCTCGATCGAAGCCGCTCCGGCCGGCCTGTCGAGCCCCTGGCCCAGCATCATCGCCACCGAGAGGAAGGTGGCGAGCGGATTGGCGATGCCCTTGCCCGCGATCTCGGGCGCCGAGCCGTGCACAGGCTCGAACAGGCCCGGCCCGTCTGCGCCCAGGCTCGCCGACGGCAGCATCCCCAGCGAGCCGGTGAGCATCGCCGACTCGTCCGAGAGGATGTCGCCGAACAGGTTCTCGGTCAGGATGACGTCGAACCGAGCCGGATCGGCGACCAGCTGCATGGCGGCGTTGTCGACCAGCATGTGCTCAAGCTCGATCTCGGGGTAGCCGCCGGCCACGCGCTCCACCGTTTCGCGCCACAGGCGCGAGGTCTCGAGCACGTTGGCCTTGTCGACCGAGGTCACTCGCGGCGTCCCTGAATTGCCCGGCGCCCGGCGGCGCGCCGACTCGAAGGCTACGGCTGCAATCCGCTCGATCTCCCCGGCCGAGTACTCGCAGGTGTCATGCGCACGATCTCCCTGGCGTCCGCTGTCACCGAAGTAGATCCCACCGGTCAGCTCGCGGACCACCAGCAGGTCGGTGCCGGCGATCCGCTCGGAGCGCAGGGGGCTGGAGTGGACGAGGGCCGGGCTCGGGCGCACCGGGCGGAGGTTTGCGTACAGGCCGAGGCCCTTGCGCAGGCCGAGCAGGCCCTGCTCGGGGCGCGGCGCAGCCGGGTCGGTCGTGTCCCACTTCGGCCCGCCGACGGCGCCGAGCAGGACGGCGTCGGAGTGCCGGCAGGCCTCCAGCACCTCATCCGTAAGCGCGGCCCCGTGGGCGTCGATTGAGGCGCCACCGACGAGATGTTCCTCGAACTCGAACCCGCTGATTGCCTCCATCATCCGGCGCGCGGCCGCGACGATCTCGGGCCCGATCCCATCCCCGGGCAGCAGGGCAATCCTGGGCGTGCTCACAAAGGCAAGGCTAACCGTCGCCCCCGCCACCGACTCGCGGCAGCGGGATGTCCTCGCCGGGATCCTCGTCCCACCCGGAGGCGTTCGGGCCCGGCGGGGGCGGCACCGCGTGCTGGCCGTGCACGTACTTCCAGAGAATCCGGTCGAGCTCCCGCTGGGGAACCCGGTCGGGGGCGTTGAGCGGCAGCTCCGCGGAGGCCTCGGCCGCCGGGCTCGACGCCGTGTTGAGCTCCGTCATGTCCACGCTCGGCACGATGGCGTCGTACGGCTCGTCGTTGAGCGCCTCGGACGTGAAGGCGCGATAGAGGGGCACGGCAAGCGCCTCCGCGAGGTATGCCGCCTTCAGCCCGATGACGATCTCCGCAGTGCGCAGGAAGGAGAGCATGTCGTAGCGGTCGTGGATCACGGCGCCCTCCCTCGCGTAGGGGCTGATCGCCAGCGCCGGTATCCGGTGGGCGTCGACGTGGTCGGCACCGTCCTGGGAGTCGTCCTCCATCACCAGGATCAGCGAGCTGTCCCAGATCGAGGAGTGAGAGATCAGATCGACGATCTGGCCCAGTCCCCAGTCGTTGGAGGCGATCTGCGCGTTCGGAGTCCGGCGCCCCGGGGTCGTTCCCTCGGTGTGGTTGTTGGGCAGGACGAGGTAGTTGAACGCAGGCACCGTTCCGCCCAGAACCTGAGCGTTGAACCGGGTGCGGAAGCAGTCGAAGCGGGAGTGCGCGGTGGCCGGAGCGCCCGGGGGAAGTGAGGAGTCGTAGACCTGGATCTGCCCCTGTGAGAGGACCGTGCTGTTGGAGAGGTCGCTGTCGTAGCAGCCGGGCTGGGGCGTTCCGATGTCGGAGTTGGCCAGCACCTGCGCCGCGCGCTGCTCCTGCTCCTCGGTCCTGTCCTTGTCGGGAAGCGGCGACAAGCCGGCCAGGGCCTCGCCGTAGTTGAAGAAGGGGACGTCGGCGTCGAGCATCCGCTCGAAGATGTAGCCCTTTGGAGGCGCACTGACCTCGTAAGAGCCGAAGTCATAGGGTCGCCCGCGGCCGGCGTAGTTGTGCGGCCAGCTCTTGGTCACGTTGTCGGAGACGGCGCCGGCGGCGGTCCAGTAGTGGCCGTCGATCGAGGCCTCCGAGTTCGCGTAGACGTGGTCGAGAAGCGGGAAGCGCTGGGCCAGCGCGTGCAGGTTGGGGGTGATGTTCTCGCCGAACAGGGTCAGTGCCGGGGCGCCGTCGCCACGCGGGTCGTCGCCGAGCACCTGATCGTAGGTGCGGTTCTCCTTGACGACGTAGAAGACGTGCTGGATCGGGCCGTTCGCCCGGATCGGCGTCCCGGCCGGCGGCGTCTGCGTGTTCACCGGAACGATCTCGCGGTCGGCGCGCGGCGTCAGCTCGCGGATCCGCTGCTGGCTGGGGAAGGGCAGGATGCCCGATTGACCGAACACGTACTTGGGCAGATACCGGAAGGCTTCGGGATCCTGGCCGATGTTGTTCGGCCCCACGCCCAGCCCCTTCGAGGCGATCCAGGCAAGCTGCCGGCTGTCCGGGGTGCTGCCCGCTGCGACGGGGTAGGCGGCGGTCGGCACCCTGCCCAACAGCTGGTACGGGCGCGGTCGCGGCACACCCGGCTCCTGGCAGGTCTTGCCGAGGTGGGTCGGGAGCGCGAAGATTGCGAGCGCGTCCTCGCCGGCGTCGGAGGAGATCAGGTAGCAGCCGTCGGCGGTGACGGTGACGTGGACCGGCGTCGTACCCTTCCCTCCCGGGCGAGCAACCGAGAGCGTTCGTCGGACCGCCATCTCGCCGGTGTGGATCACGACCACCTGGTCCTCGTTGGCAAGCGCCACGTACGCTCGAGGCCGCCTCGGGTCGATCGCCATCCCCTCGGGATGGGAGAGGTGCGGCCCGACCTGGATCGTCTTCTGAACGGACGCGGATGCCAGATTGATCACCGACACGGTTCCCTGTGTCTCGCTGGTCACGAGCCCCTTGCCATTGCGGGTGATCGCGGCCCCGTAGGGGTAGTGGCCGACCTCGACGTAGCGAACCTGTCGCGTCGAGGTGTTGATCACCGCCGCGTGGTCCGCCAGGTTGAGCGCCGCCAGCAGGGTCTTGCCGTCGGCGCTGATCGCCAGGTCGCGTGGCCAGGAGCGCCTCTGGGTATTGTTGGGCGGGAAGTCCTGATAGGGCGGCGCCCCCGACGGCGGAGGCACCTGGATCACTCCGCGGCGGACCGCCCGCCCCGTCGTCGGGTCGTAATTGAAGGCGTGGATCACGTCCCCCCCCTTGCCGGGCACGCCGTCCGGGACCTGGAGATCCGAGTCGTCCGACTCGGCGACACCGGAGACGTACGCCGCGTTGCTCGACGGGTCCATGACGATCCCCCCGGAGAGACCTGGCATGACGATCGTCTGCACCACCCTCCCCACCTCGCCGCTGGCCGGACGCACCGCGACGATCCGGATGTCGTTCTGCCCACGGCCCGCCGAGAGGGTCCAGAGGTAGCGGCCGTCCCGGGTCAGGGCGCCGCCGGCAGGGGCATTTCCCAGCCTGGTCAGCTTGCCAACCGGATTGAGCTTCCGACCGTTGGGCTGTATTCGGTTATCCGGGCCGATCACGCCGATGTCCGTCGCCGCGCCAGCCGCGATCCCGCCGCCTGTCAGCACGATCGCGACCAAGGCCAAGGCTCGCGAGCCCCTCAGTGTCCCGGTCGAAGGCACCTTCACCGCGCGAGCATATTCGCAGCTGATGGCCGGCGTGCCGGTTACCCAGCGGTGAACGGCCGCTGCGCGGAGATGTTGAGCCGCACGTAATCGAGCACCAGCGGGCGCGGCATCGAGCCGGTGACCGCATCCACGAATGTCTCGTGCAGGTCCTCAGGAAGGCGATCGAGATGAGAGGCGAGGCCCGATGCGCGCAGGTAGCCGCGCGGATCGCGAGGCTGAAAGCGCTTTCGCTCGAGCCACAGGCGGACGGCCACGAAGCCGGCGCGCTCGAGCCGCACCTCCGTCTCCCCCACCCCGGCGAACTTCCAGGGCTGGAGGGTCCCGCGCAGATAGGGCGCGAAGCGCTCGTCACCGCCGAGCGCCTCGATTGCCCGCTCGAACTCGGCCACGTTGCCCTCGCCTCCGCACTGCGCTTCGAGCCGCCCGCCGGAGCGGAGCGCCGCGTGGAGCCGCCGAAACAGCCGGTCGTGGTCGAGCACCCAGTGGAAGGTGGCGTTGGAGAAGATCGCGTCCACGGGCTCGTCCAGCTCGAGCTCGGTGAGGTTGGCGAGCAACGCCTGGTCGGAGGGCCGCAACACACTGCGCACCATCTCGACCATCGACGGTGAGGCGTCCACCGCGACCACCTTCCCCTGCGGGAGTCGCTCGACCAAAAGCCGCGTCACCCGGCCGCTGCCGCAGCCGGCGTCGAGCACGGTCTCGTCGCCTCGAAGCGCGAGTCGCTCCAGCACCTCGCGGCCCCATTCCTCCTGCGGATCGGCGAGGCTGTGATAGCTGGCCGCGTCCCAATCGACGGTGCGACCCGAGGTGGGCTCTGCGTCGCTCACAGCGCGGTCGTAACCGGGCCGCGGTCAGCGCCCCCGGAGGTCTCGAAGCTCGCGATCGCCGCCTCGCTGCGAAGTGTCAAGCCGATCTCGTCGAGCCCGTGCAGCAGCCGGTGCTTGACGTCGGGGTCGATCTCGAACTCGACCACTCCGCCGCTGAAGGTCACCGTCTGGTCGTCGACGTCGATCCGCGCCTCGCCTGCCTCGGCGAGGGCCCTGGCATGCGCCTCGTCGAGGATCACCGGCAGCAGGCCGATCTTGGTGCAGTTGATGTAGAAGATGTCGCCGAACGACGGCGCGACGATCGCCTCGAAGCCGAAGTCCTGGAGCGCCCAGGGAGCGTGCTCGCGCGACGAGCCGCAGCCGAAGTTGCGTCCCGTGACCAAGATCGGGTTGGGCTCCAGCTCGACCTCGCCCGAGCGAATCCAGTCGTAGAACAGGAACTCGCCGAAGCCGCTTCGCTCGACCCGCTTCAGGAACTGCTTCGGAATGATCTGGTCGGTGTCGACGTCGGCCCGGTCGAGGACCGAGACGCGGCCTTCTATGACGTCTACGGGCCGCACGCGGTCACGACCATTCCCTGATGTCGACGAAGTGGCCCTCGACGGCCGCTGCAGCCGCCATCTTCGGACTCACGAGATGGGTCCGCCCTCCCTTGCCCTGGCGCCCTTCGAAATTCCGGTTCGATGTCGACGCGCACCGCTCGCCCTCGGCCAGAATGTCGGGGTTCATGCCGAGGCACATCGAGCAGCCGGCCGTCCGCCACTCGAACCCGGCCGCCTGGAACACCTCGTGGAGCCCCTCCTGCTCGGCCCTCGCCTTGACCTGCTGGGAGCCCGGGACGACCATCGCCCGGACCGAGTCCGCGACCCGCCTGCCCTCGACGATGGTCGCAGCCTCGCGCAGGTCCTCGATCCGCGAGTTGGTGCAGGAGCCGATGAACACGCGATCGAGCGGGATCTCCCGCATCGGAGTTCCGGGCTCGAGCGCCATGTAGGCCAGGGCGCGCTCGGCCGTCTCACGGCCGACCGGGGAGTCGAGCCGGGCGGGGTCCGGGACCGCTTCGGTGACCTCGACCACCATCCCGGGCGTCGTGCCCCAGGTGATCATCGGCGAGATCGCCGAAGCGTCCAGCTTCAGGTCGCGATCGAAGCTCGCGCCCTCGTCGGTGGGCAGCGCCCGCCAGCGCTCGACCGCATCGCCGAAGTCCTGCGGCAGCCCGGGCCTGCCGTCCATGTAGGCGTAGGTGGTGTCGTCGGGCGCGATCATCCCCGCGCGGCCCCCACCCTCGATGGTCATGTTGCAGATCGTCATCCGACCCTCCATCGACAGCCGCTCGATCGCCGGGCCGGCGTACTCGACCACGTGGCCGACCATCCCCCCCACGCCGAGACGGCCGATCGTCGCCAGGATCAGGTCCTTGGGGGTGACCCCGTGGCCGAGCTCGCCCGAGTAGTCGATCCGCATCGTCTTGGGGCGCTTGGAGACCAGGGATTGGGTGGCCAGCACGTGCTCGACCTCCGAGGTGCCGATGCCGACCGCGAGCGCCCCGAAGGCGCCGTGAGTGGCGGTGTGGCTGTCGCCGCAGACGATCGTCAGGCCCGGCTGGGTCAGCCCCAGCTCGGGACCGATCACGTGCACGATTCCCTGGCGATCGGAGCCCAGCGAGTAGACCGGGATCCCGAACTCGGCGCAGTTGCGCTCCAGGGTCTCGACCTGCACCCGGGAGAGCTCGTCGGCGATCAGGCGAGCGACCGGCGTGCCGTCGGTGGGCACGTTGTGGTCGGCGGTGGCGACCGTCTTGTCGGGGCGGCGCACCTTCCGGCCTTCGAGCCGCAGCCCGTCGAAGGCCTGCGGAGAGGTGACCTCGTGGACCAGGTGCAAGTCGACGTAGATCAAGCCGTCGGTGACCTCGTGGGCATCCCAGATCTTGTCGAACATGGTCTTCGGCATCGTCAGCTCCTGCGGAGGCCGGCCGCGACCACGGCAAGGAGCTCGGCCGGCTGCTCCCCGTCGTTCACGAAGTGGTGCGAGAGGTCGGCGTCGAAGGTGACGCTGTCTCCGGCTCGCAGCTGGTGACGCTCGCCGTCCACGGCGAGGGTCACGGTGCCCTCCAAGACCACGGCGGTCTCGCGGCTTCCCGGCTCGTGGATCGGCGGGTCATCAGCCCCGCCCGTGACCGCCCTGGGGACGAGCCGGTGGAGCGAGACGTCGGCGCGCTGGCCCGGAAGGGGCGGCGTCAGCTCTTCGACACGATGGCCGCCGCGCTTGCGCTTGCGGCCCTGGCCACGACGCACGATGACCACATGGCGGTCCTCGTCGAGGCGCAAGAGCTGCGACAGGCTCAGGTCGAGGCCGGTGGCGATCCGCGCCGCGACGGCCAGCGTGGGACTGGTCGCCCCACGCTCCACCTGCGACAGCATCGGGGCGCTGACGCCGCTCCGCTCCGCCAGGTCGCGCAGCGAGAGGTCCATCCCCTCGCGCAGGGCACGAATCCGGGAACCGACGACAGGAAGATCGCCATTCGGGGCAACTGTCAGCGTTGCGGCCGCGCTCACGTTCCGTACGTTATCACGTACAAACGTATGGTCCGGCTGGGCCGACCTGCGGATCGATCAGCGCGCCTGGCTCGACGGGCGCACAAGCACCTCGTTGATGCTCACGTGCTTGGGCTGCGAGACGGCGTAGACCACCGCATTGGCAATGTCCGCGGCCTCGAGCACCTTGCCGGTCGCCTCGCGCATCTTCTCGATCTGCTCGACCACCATCGGGTTCTCGTTGTGGCCCTGAAGCTCGGTGTCGACGAAGCCCGGCTCGACGCAGGTCACCCGGACGCCGATGTGGGCGCCCTCCTGGCGCAGCGACTCCGAGAACCCGACCACCCCCCACTTGGTCATGTTGTAGACGCCGGAGCCGAGCGCGGCAACCCGCCCTGCGACCGAGGAGACGTTGACCACGTCCCCTCCCCCACCGTCGCGGATCAGGGGCAGCGCATAGTGGGTGCAATAGAGGAGCCCGAGGCAGTTGACCCCGATCATCGTTCGCCACTCGGCCGGGTCGGCGCCCTGGAGCGGACCGAGCAGCATCACGCCGGCGTTGTTGACCAGGGTGTCGAGGCCGCCGAGCTCGCCGTGGGCCGTCTCCACCAGGGACTTGGCCTGCGCCTCGTCGGCGATGTCGGCCTCGATCGCCACCGCCTTGCCGCCGCCGGCCTCGATTCGCGAGGCGAGCTCGTCGAGGCGGTCCTTGCGCCGTGCTCCGAGCGCGACGGCGGCGCCCTCGGCGACCATCGCCTCCGCCGTCGCCGCGCCGATCCCCGACGAGGCGCCGGTGATCAGCGCCCTGCGTCCTTCCAGCGGACCGGCCATCGCCCCACTATATGGCGGGCTACGGCCCCGGCGTCGCCGGCTCGGCCGCCGCCTCCGCGGCGACCTCCTCGGCCTCGCGCACCGCGGCCCCCTCGAGCGCGTTCGACAGCGCCCGGACGTAGGCGCGGGCTGAGGCCTCGAGGATGTCGGTGGCAACCCCCTGGCCGCTGGCGAGGCGGCCGTGGGCGCGGAGCATCACGGTCACCTCGCCCAGTGCGTCCTCGCCCTCGGTGACCGCCGAGACCGTGTAGGAGCGAAGCTCCGAGTCCACCGCGGTCGCCTTCTGGATGGCGACGAAGATCGCGTCCACGGGGCCGTCGCCGGTCGCCTCGCCCACCACCTTCTCGCCCGAGGGGCCCTTGACGGCCACCTTGGCGCTTGGTGAGCGGTGAGAGCCTGCCGCAACCTCGAACGACTCCAGCGTGTAGCGCTCCGCCGACTCCCGCATCTCCTCGGAGACGATCGCCTCGAGGTCGAGCGCGGTGATCTGCTTCTTCTTGTCGGCCACCTCCTTGAACCGCGCGAACGCCTGGTTGAGCGCGTTACCCTCGAGCTTGAAGCCGAGCTCGGCGAGGGCATCGTGCAGCGCGTGCCGCCCCGAATGCTTGCCCAGCACGATCGAGTTCGACTCCAGACCCACTTCGCGCGCGTCCATGATCTCGTAGGTGGTGCGCTCCTTGAGCACTCCGTCCTGGTGGATTCCCGACTCGTGGGCGAAGGCGTTGCGGCCGACCACGGCCTTGTTCGGCTGCACCGGATAGCCGGTGAAACGCGAGACCATGCGGCTGGTCCGCGCCAGCTCGCGCGAGTTGACCCCGGTATCGAGCCCGTGGACGTCGCGACGGGTCCGCAGGAGCATCACGATCTCCTCCAGCGAGCAGTTCCCGGCCCGCTCGCCGATCCCGTTCACGGCGCACTCCACCTGGCGGGCGCCGGCCAGCACGCCGACGTACGAGTTGGCAACCGCCAACCCAAGGTCGTCGTGGCAGTGGACGGAGAGCCGCACCTTGCGCAGCTCGGGCACGAGCTCGTAGAGGCGCTCGAAGTAGCCGCGGAACTCCTCGGGCGTCGTGTAGCCGACGGTGTCGGGGATGTTGACGACGGTCGCACCCTCCGCAACCGCGATCGCGCACACCTCGGCGGTGAACTCGACATCGGCGCGAGTCGCGTCCATGGGCGAGAACTCGACATCCTCCGTGTAGGACTTGGCGAGCGTCACCGCTGCCTTGGCCTGGCCCTTCACATCGTCACGCGTGGTTTGGAGCTGGTGCTCGATGTGGATGTCGGAGGTGGAGATGAAGGTGTGGATCCGGGGACGCTCCGAGTCCTTGATCGCCCTCCAGGCTGCGTCGATGTCGGCCTTGTGGGTGCGAGCGAGACCGCAGATCACCGGGCCCTCCACGTTGCGGGCGATCGCCTCGACGGCCTCCGCGTCGCCGGGGGAGGTGATCGGGAAGCCGGCTTCGATCACGTCGACGCCGAGCCGGGCGAGCTGGTGGGCGATCTCCACCTTCTCCTGGGTGTTGAGCGAGATGCCCGGCGACTGCTCGCCGTCCCTCAGCGTGGTGTCGAAGATATGAACCCGATCCTGCTCGGGTACCGATCCGGGGCCGCTCATTGGCCTGTCCTCCTTCTCCTTGAAACTCCGATGACCTTCTGAACTCGCGGCTACCTGGCCGCCCAGCGCTAATCCCCCCGCGGGGGGAGGAGAAGAAGGAGCGCCAGGCTCTGGGGCCGGGGGGTCATCGACGGCAGGGACTCTAGCGCACGCAGGGAACCATCCTCCTCAGGACCGCATGCCGTGGAGGCCACCCGGATCCAGGCCCAAGCCGCAGTCAAAGCTGTCAGTCACCCCGAGCCGGCGACTGACTGACTGGGCTCCGGCCGGCGGGCCGGCTCGCCGAACCGCGCCCGCGCCCGCGCCATCTTTCGCTCACGGTAAAGCCGCGCCCAGAGCGAGTTCGGCCTTCCAAGGCGCAGGGCGCCCACCAGACCCACCAGGGGGATGAGCAGGCCGACGACCGCCATCCCGAACTTCTCCTTGGCCAGATTGACCACCGCCGCCAAGATCGTGATCACGCTGAGGGCGCCCACAGCCGCGAATACGGCGGCCTCGACCTCGGTCGCCACGTCTACCCAGGCGGTGAAGCCCACCAGCACCATCCCGGTCACGGAAGCGGCAACGATCACCGCGTCGATCGAGCGCCTCCCCTGCGCAGACCAGTAGACGTCCTGGAGGTTGAGCCAGAGCGCGAACTCGTCGAGAGTCAGGCCGGTGCCGACCCCGAACAAGATCGTGACGATCTCGTGCCAGGGTGAGGGCGGCGCGATCACGACGCCTACATAGCCAGCTGCCAGTAACAGCAGGATTCCCCAGACCAGGTGATGGATGTGGGTCCCACCGACCTCCACGTTGCCCGGCCACCAGCTCACCTGGGCCCGAATCAGGTGGGCACTGGTGCGGATGAAGCCGAAGGTGAGCAGGAAGGCGACGAAGAACAGGAACTCGGGCTGGCGACCGGTGTCGACGATCGCCCGCTCATACAGGCTGCCGACGCTGGCGAGGACGAGCACGGCCCGCAGCGTAGCGGCGTGGCGGGCGACTCAGTGGATGCGGCGAGCGGTCACGGAACGAGCACGACCTTGCCGATGTTGCGCCGCTCCTCGATCATGCGATGGGCGTCCGGGGCGCGGTCGAAGGGGAACGCTTCGGCCACCACCGGCTTCAGGTCGCCCTTCTCGAGGCCCTCTTGCAGCGGCTCCAGCGCCCGGTCGAAGTCGCCCTCCCGATCCCACCAGGCGAGCATGTTGAGGCCGAAGACTCCCTTGTTCTCGTTCATCACCGCGAGGCTCTTCCACCACGGCATTGTCGCCAGCGGCATCCGGGCCAGGCTTCGCAGGGTGGCCGGGATGTCGCGCCTGCCGCTGCCGCTCTGCACCTCGGAGAGCCCGTACATGATCAGCCGCCCGCCGGGACGCAGCAGCCTGTAGTCCTTGCGGAACGAGGTCGGGCCGAGGGCATCCATGATCACATCCAGCCCCTCCCCGCCGGTGATCCTCCGCACCTCCTGGGCGAAGTCCAGGTTTCGGTAGTCGATCGCGTGCTTGACTCCCTGCTCGCGGATCGCGTCGTGCTTCGACGCCGACGCCGTGCCGAAGATCTCCGCCCCGATCCCCCTGGCGACCTGCGTCGCGGCGGTTCCCACACCGCCCGCCGCGGCGTGGATCAGCGCCCGCTCACCCTTCTTCAGGCCACCCATGATCACCAGCGCTGCGTAGGCGGTGGCGTAATTGACCGGGAACGCGGCGCCCTCCTCGAACGACAGCTTCTTGGGCAGCGGGAAAGCCTGGTCCGCGGCCACCGTGACCAGTTCCGCCTGGCCGTTGAAGCGCGTGCCCGCGATCACCCGGTCGCCGACCTTGTGCGAGTCGACCCCCTCCCCCACCGACTCGATCTCACCCGCGACCTCGTAGCCCACCACGCAGGGGAGCTTGGGCGCATCGGGATAGAGGCCGATCCGCGCCAGGGTGTCGGCGAAGTTGATCCCGGCGGCCTTGACCGCGATCCGCACCTCGCCGGGCCCAACCGGCGGGTCGGGCATCTCTTGAACCTGCAAGGCCTCAGGGGGCCCGTGCCGCGTTATCACGACCGCACGCATCCCGATGACCCTATACCCGCCCGGTCCGGGCTAGGGACGCTGACCCTATGCCGGCTTGGTCCGGGCTAGGGACGCAGTCCCGGGAGATATGTGTGGACCTGCCGGGTCAGGCTTGGACCCTGGCCCGGGGGCAACGTAGCCGAAGGCGAGGCTGCTTCCGGAGTGATTCATTCAGAGATCGACGGCGCGGCCGGCGTGAAAGCCGTCCAGCCGCAGGATCTCGTCGAGCACCCCTTCGGGGACCGGGGCGTCGGTGGTCAGCGCCAGGACGGCCTGATCGCCCGACTCCTCGGCCCCGACCGCAGCCGAGGCGATGTTGACGCTGTGCTGGCCGAAGATCGTTCCGATGCGCCCGATCATTCCCGGCTGGTCCCTGTAGCGGAACACGACCAGGTGGTCGGATAACGGCATGTAGAAGCTCTCGCCCCAGACCCTCACCAGATGCGGCAGGTTCCTCGGCCCGACCGCGGTGCCCGCCACCTGGACGGCCTCGTCCCCGGACTCGATCCTCACCGTGACCAGCTCGGTGAACTCGTCCGAAACGGTGTCCTTGAGCTCGGTCAGCTCGATGCCGCGCTCCTCGGCCAGGGTGGGGGCGTTGACGAGGTTGACCTGCTCCTCGGTGTGACCGGAGAGGATCCCCACCAGGACGGCGAGGCCGAGCAGCCGGGTGTCGTGCTCGGCGATCCGGCCCCGGAACTCCGCCGAGATGCGGTCGACCGAGCCGTTGCCGAGTCCCTGCGCCAGTCGGCCGAGCTTCTCGCACAGCGGCACGAACGGAGCCAGCGCCTCCATCTCCTCGGGACGGACGGCGGCGATGTTGACCGCGTTGGTGACCACGCCGCCGGACAGGGCGCGGCGCACCTGGTCGGCGGTGATCGTCCCGGCGCGGTCCTGCGCCTCGGCCGTCGCCGCCCCCAGGTGCGGGGTGACGACGACGTTGTCACGCCCGAAGAGCGGGTGATGGGTGAGGGGCTCCTCGGGGAAGACGTCGAGCGCCGCCCCGGCGACCCTGCCCGAGTCGAGCGCCACCTCCAGCGCCTCGAGGTCGACCAGCTCGCCTCTCGCGCAGTTGACGATCCGCACCCCGTCCTTCATCTTCGCGAACGCCTCGGCATCGATCCAGTTGACCGTGTCGGGCGTCTTCGGCAGATGGATGGTGACGATGTCCGCCTTCGCGTACAGGTCGTCGCTGGTCTGGGCACGCTCGACGCCCAGCTCGCGGAAGCGCTCCGCGGCGACGAACTTGTCGTAGGCGACCACCTCCATCGCGAAGGCCTGGGCGCGGTGGGCGACGAGCTGGCCGATCCGCCCGAAGCCGATCACGCCGAGCGTCTTGCCGTACAGCTCGTTGCCGGCGAATCGCGCCCGCGCCCAATCGCCCCCGACCAGCGCGGAGTGTGCCTGGGGGACGTTCCTGCACAGGGCTAGCGCCAGCGCAAGCGTGTGCTCAGCGGCGGCGACCGAATTCGATTCGGGTGCGTTGACGACCACGATGCCTCGCTTGGTGGCAGCGTTCACGTCCACGTTGTCGACACCCGTCCCGGCGCGACCGATCACCCTCAGCTTGGAGCCGCGCTCGATCAGGTCCGCGGTCAGCAAGGTCTGTGAGCGGATCACGATCCCGTCGAACTCGCCGATTCGCTCACCCAGCTCCTCGTCGGACATCTCGAGGCCGAGCTCGACCTCGAAGTCGCCCCGCAGGAGCTCGACGCCGGACTCGGCGATCCTCTCCTTGACCAGCACCTTCGGCCTGCCGTCGGTCACCAGCCGACCTTGCCTTCCGTCACTAGCCGACCGGGGCCGGGGCAGTGCCAGCCGCCGCGAACACCCGCTGGGCCGCGGCGGCGCCCGCGCCGGGCTCGGCGTCGTGGCCGAGGTCGCTGAGCGCCATCTCGAGCGCGGTGAGGGCCACCACGATGTCGAATGCCCCGTAGTAGCCGCAGTGGGCGATGCGCGCGATCTTCCCCTTCAGACGACCCTGCCCGCCGGCGATCGTGACCCCGTAGCGGTCGCGCATCAGCTTCGGCAACCTGGCCCCGTCGATCTCCTCTGGAAGTCCAGCCACGGTGACCACGTTCGCGTTCTCGTCGTCGGGGCCGAACCGCTCCAGCCCCTGCGCCTCGATCCCGGCTCGCGCGGCGCGTGCGAGCAGCGCGTGGCGGGCGAAGGCCTCCTCGAGGCCTTCCTCGAACAGCATTTCGAGCGCCACGTCGAGTGCCCGAAACAGGGTCACGGCCGGCGTGAACGCCGAGTTGGGCGGATCCTCCTTCTGACCGGCGGCCGCCCGCCCCCAGTCGAGGTAGTAGCGGCGGCCCGGATGCTCTGCGGCGAGCGCCATCGCATGCTCGGAGACCGAGGCGAATCCCAGCCCGGGCGGGCACATCAATGACTTCTGGGAGCCCGCAACCACGACGTCCACCCCCCACTCGTCCTGCGGCAGGTTCACTGCGCCGAGACCCGACACGGCGTCCACGCAGAGCACCGAGCCGTGCGCTTTCGTCAGCTCGTTGAGTGCCCGGATGTCGTTGACGACGCCGGTCGAGGTCTCCGATTGGGTCGTGAACACCGCCCGCGCCGGGCGGCCGAGGCCGGCGAGCGCCTGATCCAGCCGCGCCGGGTCCACCTTCTCGCCCCACTCGGCCTCCAGGTGCACGGTGTCGGCGCCGTAGGCGTCGCAGATCTCGGCCCAGCGCTGGCCGAACTTGCCACATGAAGCCACCACGGCAGGGTCGCCGGGACCAATCAGGTTGGCGACTGCCGACTCCATCGCGCCGGTTCCCGTGGCCGCGAAGCAGAGGACCTCGTTTCGCGTCTGGAAGACCAGCGGCAGCCGCTCCAACACCCGCGCGTAGATCTCGACGAACGCCGGGGCACGGTGATAGAGGATCGGCTCCGCCATCACCTGCGAGACGCGAGGTGGTAGCGGCGTCGGTCCCGCGGTGAGCATGTACTGCTTGGCGAAGATGTCGGGCGTCTCGGCCATTCGCTCAGGATACGGAGGGGCGCGGACCAAGAACCACTCCGCCGCCTCCTCGTCGACGACTCCGGGGGCGGCGGGTTCGGGCTCAAACCGCGGGGACCCGGGCAACTCGTAGCTACCGGGAATTCGTCCCTAGCCCGGGCCACGTAGGATCGATGGCATGAGCGAACATGTCACCGAGGGCGACGGCTACGCCGTCGGGCACATCGACCAGATGGGGGAGCACTACGGCTTCCGGAAGATCCGCGGCGCGCTCGGGGTGACGGGCTTTGGAGTAAACGCGATCGTGCTGCCGCCCGGATACGAGACCGGGCGCCACTTCCACGACGAGCAGGAGGAGCTCTACTTCTGCCATCGCGGACAGATCGAGATCGAGTTCGGCGACGGCACCGCCCATCCGCTGGAGCCCGGCGCCGCCGCCCGGGTCGACGCCTCGACCGTGCGCAAGGTGCGCAACGTGAGCGACGAGGACGCCGTCTACGTGGTCGTGGGTGGCAGGGGCGGCTATGTGGGCCGCGACGGGCGGCTTCCCGAGGGCGAGACCTCTCCGTTCGGCCCCGCAGGGCGGCCGGACACTGCCGCCTCGGGAGAGACGGGCCCATAGCGCACCGCGCTTCTCGCTAGCGTGCGGCGCGGATGAAGTCCCACACCGTCTACAAGACGTTCGAAACCGAGCAACGGCGCGCCTTCATCCGCATCACCGACGACGTGCAGGCGGTCGTCGACGAGGCGGGGATCACCGAGGGGATGGCCCTGGTCTCCGCCATGCACATCACTGCCGGCGTCTGGGTCAACGACGACGAGCCGGGCCTCCACGCCGACACGCTGGAATGGCTCGACAAGGTGGCGCCACCGAGCTGGCAGGAGCCGGCCAACCAGGTGGCGAAGGAGCTCTCCCCCGACCCGGGCGACTACCGCCACCACCGCGGCGGCGAGGACAACGGCGACGCCCACCTCAAGAACCTGCTCGTCCACCACCAAGCGATCCTGCCGGTCACCGAAGGGCAGCTCGACCTGGGTCCCTGGCAGCAGGTCTTCTACACCGAGTTCGACGGTGGGAGGCCCAAGCGGCTGATCATCAAGGTTCTCGGCGAATAGAGCCGGGGCCCTGATCCAAAAGGTCAGGCGTGCGCTACGACCTCGCGCACCTCGATGTCCTCAAGCGTGACCACATCAGTAACCATCGATGGGACCCTCTCGCTCATGGCCTTGGCGGCGTCCTCTGACTCGAAGACGACCATCGCCAATCCCGAGTTGTCCTGTCGTGTCCAGTACCCGGCTACGAACCCTGGGGCTTGCGATACGCCGGGCACTACCTGCTCGCGCAGATGGCCTTCGGCGACCTCGCGGTCGCTGATCGTGACCCTGACGACGACGGCGTACACCGGAACCTCCTCTGTCGCTGGCTAAGGAGGCGTCTACTTGAGCGCGATCTCGCGGACCCCGAACAATGCGCCGGCGGCCACCCCACAGAGCATGCCGTTCACCCCGCCCGGACGACTTGGACGTTGTCGATCCCATCGGAGCAGACCCCGAGGGAGGGGCAGGCGATCGAGGAGTCGTGGTAGACGCCGCCCCGCAGGTGCGAGGGGATCGAGTCGCCGGCGTCCAGGTACTCGCTGTCAGTCGTTTCGTACTTCAGCGTGTAGGTCTGGAAGGTGGGGCTCTGCTCACCCGGATCGAGGGAGTCGTCGTCGCCGTTCAGGTCGACGGAGAGCTGGATCGAGCCAACCTCGGGGTCCTGTGAATAGAGAACGTCGAACGCGAACCGGGTCCAGACCCCGGTCTCCGCCGGCGTTGACCAAAGCACGTGCGTATCCGAGCTGCGACCAGCGGAGTCTGACTGGATCAGGTTCCAGCGCCCGTTCCGAGCCTCCAGCGAGATCACCGGCGTGCCGCCGCCGTTCGCGGAAGGTTGGGTCTGCTTCATCTGCATCACGACCTGCCAGTCGGAGCGTGCGAGCGGATAGTCGTCGCCGAGCTTGTAGGAGATGTAGGTCAGCCGATGCCTGCCCTCGTGGTAGAAGGCGGTCGGGCCGGTCCGCCAGTCGTTCTCTCCCAGCCCGCAGCGCTCGCCGTAGAAGTCGTCGCCGTCAAGCACGGTCAAGCGCCTGTAGGCGTCGTTGCCCTGCGGAGAGCCACCGGCCACGGGGTGCGGGTCGCCGCCGCTCGTTAGGTATGTGTAACGCGAGCTGCTCTCACACTGGATGCTCCCCCAAAACGGCAGCGGATCGGAGTCCTCAGCCGTGTCCTGGGCCACGACGGCGCAGGACGGGACAGACACGGCGAAGGGATCGTTCCCCGCGGTCACGTGGCAGGACGTCGTACTCTCGACCGCGCTGGTCGTCGAGGCGGCACGTAGCTGCCGCCAGGCGAGGTCCTTTGCAGCATCCTCGGACTCGGCGCTCACGTCATAGACGTGCTGGCCCCCGTCGGGCTCGACGATCGTGACGCGCCAAGTCGTGTGGCCCAGGGCGGACACCGCCACAACGCCCAAAACGAGCGCAGCGACGAGTCCGGCGAAGGTTTTCTTTGATCTCCTCACCTCTTGCTAAGCGAGTCTCAACACATTTCGGCCGCGCGTCAATCATGACTTTCTGCGGTCCAGCACTTTCGCGTAGTGGGTGCGGGTAGGGACCGCCTGGAGTTACGGAACGCAGTAACGCAAGGAAGATCGCGGCTTGCCCCCAGGGCGCCGGTTGACGTCGCCAGCCATGGTGCTCGGCGACTAGCTCTGCAGATTCGGAGCTACGCCCAGACGAAGGGCGGGTACTTGGTGGTCAACCAATACGCATATGCGTTGCCGCGCGCCTGCCAACGCAGGCCGACCAGGGCGATCTTGAACATCCCCTCCGGGTACTTCTTCGCGAACAGGATCGTGAAGAAGGCGAAGAAGGTGAGGATCTCCGCGAGATAGAACAGGATCGACGCGATGATCAGATAGGGGATCGCCAGGATCCAGGCGACGAGCGGCCGCCACCTGGCGACGCCGTCCTCCGGATAGTCGATCTCGAAACGAGCCGGATAGTCCGGGTCGTCCTGGAGCGTGAACGGGGGATACGGGTCCACCATCAGCAACACATAGGCCTGTACTCGCCAGGCCCAACGAGAGACGCCAACCACGTAATCGAACAGCCCTCGCGGGTAGCGGCGGGTGATGATCACCGCGAAGAAGGAGATGAGGATCGCAACCAAGGCGCCGATCGCCAACAGGATCAGCACGATGTAGTGCGGGATCGCCAGCAGCCACTTGACGAGCGGCATGAATCGGCTGTACTCGGGCTGGTGCGCGATGTCCGCGTGAAGCGGGTACTGCTCAGCCGCGATCTCGGGCGACGGTGGAGGCGGCGGTGGTGGTGGCTCGGCTCCCCCGGGGGGGCCGGTCGGGGTCTCTGGCGTCCCTGGCGACTCTGGCGTCTCGGTCATGGCTTCTCCCTTCGGTTACGAAGCGGCCGCATGATCGCACGCGGCCCGGCGGCTAACCGGGTTCGGCCTCGATCCAGGGCATCATCTTGCGAAGCTCCTTGCCGACCTGCTCGACCTGGTGGCCAGCGGCCTCGTCGCGCAGGCGCTGGAAGTTCTCGGCGCCGGCGCGGTTCTCGGCGATCCACTCCTTCGCGAACTCGCCCGACTGGATGTCGGCGAGAAGCTTGCGCATCGCCTCTCGCGTCTGGGCGGTGATCACCCTCTTACCGCGGGTCATGTCGCCGTACTCGGCCGTGTTGGAGATCGAGTCCCGCATGCCCTGGATCCCCTTCTCGTACATCAGGTCGACGATCAGCTTCAGCTCGTGCAGACACTCGAAGTAGGCGAGGCGAGGGTCGTAACCGGCCTCGACCAGGGTCTCGAAGCCGGCCCGGACGAGCTCCGTGGCGCCGCCGCAGAGCACCGCCTGCTCCCCGAACAGGTCGGTCTCGCACTCGTCCTTGAAGGTGGTCTCGATCACCCCGGCGCGGCCGCCGCCGATGCCGCTGGCGTAGGCGAGGACGAGGTCCCTGGCGTTGCCGGTCGCGTCCTGGTGCACGGCCATCAGGCAGGGGACGCCGCGGCCCTCGGTGAACTGGCGTCGCACCAGGTGGCCGGGGCCCTTGGGGGCGACCATGCCGACGTCGACCCCGGGCGGCGGCTCGATCTGGGCGAAGTGGATCGAGAAGCCGTGGGCGAACATCAGCAGGTTGCCGGGCGCGATCCCGTCGCGGATCTCGGCCTCCCACGCCTCGGCCTGCTTCTCGTCGGGGAGCAGGATCATCACCACCTCGCCCCGGCTCGCGGCCTCGCCGGGAGCGAGCACGGTCAGCCCCTCGGCCTCGGCCGCGGCGCGACTGGACGAGCCGGGGCGAAGGCCGACCACCACCTCGCATCCCGAGTCCCTCAGGTTGAGCGCGTGCGCGTGCCCCTGCGACCCGTAGCCGAGGATCGCAATGGTCTTGCCCTTGAGGTGCTCGAGGTCGGCGTCGGCGTCGTAGTAGATCCCGTCTTCAGCGCTCATCACCGAAACTCTATGCGTCGGGCCGTTTCATGAACCACTCGGTGAACTCCCGGCAGCGCCCGTCGTCGTCGAAGCGCATCACGAAGCAGTTGTCGTAGACCTTCTCGATTGGCCCGCCAGGCTCCCTGGTGTAGGTGCTGGTCCCGGTCGCCACGGCGACGTCCCCGTCCACCGCCACGGGCTCATAGGAGGCGTCATAGGTGCCCTCCTCGTCCCGCTCCCAGGCGCGCCCTCGTACTGTCCCTCCCCGAGCCACGATTCGACCACGGCCTGGCGGCCCTCCAGGGGCTCGTCAAAGGGGTGGTAGCGGTACTTCACGGCGTCGCTGAACAGGGCGCCGATTTGCTCGCGGTCGTACGACTTCCAGGCCTCGATGTAGGCAGTCAGCCAGCGCGCGACGGCGTCTGTGTCCATTACCTCCTCCTCGTAAGTTGGCCTGCGGACTACAGCAGAACGGGTCAGCGCAGCGCCTGGCGCAGCAGCTTGCCCGAGTCCGTGCGCGGCAGCTCGGAGACGAACTCGAAGCGCTTCGGGACCTTGTAGCCGGCCAACGACTCGGCACAGTGCTGGCGCAGCTCGGCGGCCCCCGTCGCGGCGCCGTCTCGCAGCACCACCACCGCCTCCACGGCCTCCTGCCACTCGGCGTCCGCGCGGCCGACCGCGGCGGCGTCGGCGACGTCCGGGTGACGCAGCAGGACCTCCTCGACCTCGGCGGGGAGCACGTTCTCGCCGCCGCTCACGATCACGTCGCCGAGCCGGTCCTCGACGTAGAGGAAACCCTCGTCGTCGATCCGGCCCAGGTCGCCGGTGTGGAGCCAGCCGTCCTCGTCGGCACAGCCTGGCGCAACGACGGGGCCCTGCACGAGGATCTCGCCGTCCTGGATCCGCAGATGCGTGGTGAGCAGCGGCCGCCCTGCCGAGCCGAGCTTGCGTCGCGCCTCCTGCGGGGCGAGCGTCGTCACCTGCGAGGCGGTCTCGGTGAGGCCATAGGTCTGGACCACGGCGGCGTCCCTGCCGATCGCCTCCTCCAGCACCTCCAGCGGCACCGGTCCGCCGCCGACCAGGATCGCGCGCGGCCCGGAGAGGTCAACCCCGGCCTCGAGCAGGCGGGTGAGCTGCGTGGTGACGACCGACATCAGCGTCACCCCGTCACGCTCCAGTGCCTCCCCCACGCTCTCGACCGCGAAGCCGTCGTGGACCACGGCGCCCGTCCCGTAGATCACCGAGCGCATCACGATCTCCAGCCCGGACACGTGGTAGAGCGGCAGGCAGCAGAGCCACCGGTCGGATGGGTCGACGCCCAGGTTGAAGGCGGAGCCGACCGCGCTCCAGAGGTGGTTTCCGTAGGTGAGCCCGATCGGACGTGGAGGCCCGGACGTGCCGCTGGTCAGGACGCGACAGTGGATGGCGTCGAGATCATGCTCGCCGAGCAGTGGCAGGTCCGCCTCGGGCCCACCCGCGTCCCCGGCTTGCGAGACGGCGAGCACCGGTGCCGCGCGCTGGAGCTCGGCTTCACGCTCCCCGGGCGCCAGTCGCGTGTTCAGCGGCTCGGCGATCGCCCCCAGCTTCATCAGCGCGTGCAGGAGGATCACGTAGTCGGCCCCCACCGGTAGCTCCAGGGTCACCGTCGCGCCGCGCCGGACGCCGTGAGCGGCGAGCCGGCGGGCGGCCGACGTCGCCTCGGCCTCGAGCTCCTCGTAGGTGAGGCGGCGCCCGTCGGCGATCAGCGCCGCGCGGTCGGGGCAGGTCTGGGCGCGCTGGGCCAGCCAGTTGTCGAGGTGCATCGCCAGGGATAATCCCCTACGTGCCGATTCCCCACAAGGACGCACCCTCCACCGGCGAGCTTTACGCGCCAATCGAGTGGCGGCCGGCGGCGGAGTTCGAGGACATCCTCTATGAGAAGGCCGAGGGGATCGCCAAGCTCACCATCAACCGGCCAGAGCTGCGGAACGCCTTCCGCCCGCAGACGCTCGCCGAGCTGCGCGACGCCTTCGCCCGCGCGCGCGACGATCTCGAGGTCGGGGCGATCATCCTCACCGGCGCCGGGACGACGCCTTCTGCTCTGGCGGCGACCAGCGGATCCGCGGCGACGACGGCTACATCGGCGACGACGAGGTCGCCCAGCAAGGCGTCGGCCGCCTCGACGTCGGCGACCTGCATGTCCAGATCCGCCGCACGCCGAAGCCGGTCGTGGCGATGGTCGCCGGCTATGCGGTTGGCGGAGGCCACATCCTGCATCTCGTCTGCGACCTGACGATCGCAGCCGACAACTCCCGATTCGGTCAGACCGGTCCCCGGGTGGGCAGCTTCGACGGCGGCTTCGGGGCGGCGCTTCTGGCACGCAACGTCGGCGTCAAGCGGGCCAAGGAGATCTGGTTTTTGTGCCGGCTCTACACCGCCCAGGAGGCGCTCGAGATGGGGCTCGTCAACGCCGTCGTCCCCCTCGCCGAGCTGGAGCGTGAGACCGTCGCCTGGTGCCGCGAGATGTCCGGCCTCTCGCCGCTTGCCCTGCGGCTGCTGAAGGCGAGCTTCAACGCCGCCGAGGACGGGCTCACGGGCCTCCAGCAGCTCTCCCACGACGCAACCCTCCTCTTCTACATGACCGAGGAGGGACAGGAGGGCCGCAACGCCTACGTCGAGGGCCGGCGCCCCGACTTCTCCAAGTTCCCGAAGCGTCCTTGAACCCTGTGTAACCCGGCGACAGCGGAGTCGTAGACGAGCATGTCGCCGGTGAGGTTGTGGCTGATGGCGGCGCGGCCGCGCACGCTGCCGGCGGCGATCGCACCGGTGCTGGTGGGGACGGCGGCCGCGGTGGAGGTCAGCGGCGAGATCCACCTCGGCGCCTTCATCGCGGCGCTGGTGGGCAGTGTCTTCATCCAGATCGGGACCAACCTGGCCAACGACTACTCCGACGCCAGGCGAGGCGCCGACACGGCCGACCGGCTGGGACCCGTGCGGGTCACCTCCTCCGGGCTGGTGGCGCCGCGGCGGGTGCTGGTCGCGACCTGGGTCGCGTTCGCGGTCGCCGTGGCTGCGGGCATCTACCTGGCCACCGTCGCCGGCGTCGTGATCCTGATCGTCGGCGCCGCCTCGATCCTCGCCGGGGTGCTTTACACGGGCGGCCCCCGTCCGTACGGCTACGAGGGCCTCGGGGAGCTGTTCGTGTTCCTGTTCTTCGGCCTGGTGGCCGTCAATGGCTCCTACTACATCCAGCTCGAGCGGCTCGACTGGCTGCCCTTCGGCCTCTCACTCGCCATCGGCTTCCTCGCCACCGCGATCCTGGTCGTAAACAACGTGCGTGATCTCGAGACCGACAGGCGGGCCGGAAAGATGACCCTGGCGGTGCGGTTGGGCAGGCGGCGAACCCGCAACCTGTACGCGCTGCTGATCGTCGCCGCCTTCGCGGCGGTGCCGCTCACCTTGCTCGCGGCGGACGGGCCCGCCTGGGGTCTGCTCGTTCTGCTGGCGGCGCCCCTGGTGCAGGGCCCGCTCAGCGCCGTGATGACGCGGACGGATGGACCCTCGCTGAACGGGGCCCTCGCGGGCACCGGCGCCCTGCTCGCCGCCTTCAGCGCGCTGCTCGCCGTCGGCCTGTGGATCGCCACCTGAGAGCACCGGGGCCCATGCGGATCGCCGAGGTCGAGATCATTCCCTATGCGCTCCCACTGGAGCGGCCCTACGTGACCGCCCGCGGGACGCTCGAGCGGCGCGAGATGGTCCTGTTGCGGCTGCGAACCGAGGCGGGCATCGTCGGCCTCGGCGAGGCCGTGCCGCTATCGCTGCGCGGCGGTGACACGCCGCGCCGGGTCGAGCGGTCACTGGTACGGATCGCCAGGCGTCTGGCCAGGCTGGAGGTGGCGGCGATGGCCTCAGAGGAGCCACTTGCCGCCGCGGTGGACGCGGTGATCCACGTCGCAGCCGGGCGACGGTTGCCCCCGCCGGCCAAGGCGGCGGTGGAGATGGCCCTCTTCGACCTCGCCGGTCGGATCTCGGGGACTCCGCTTTGGCGAATGCTGCGCGGCGAGACCTCGGCGCCGGTGCGCTGCAATGCCACGCTCGCCGCCGACTCGCCGCACCGGCTCGTCGCCGAGGCGACCGCCTGGAGAGAACGCGGCTTCGAAACCTTCAAGCTCAAGCTCGGGATCGGCGACGATGCCGAACGGGCGCAGGCGGTCCGGGAGGCGGTGGGCCCGGATGCGCGCCTGCGAGTGGACGCCAACGGCGCCTGGAGCACCGATCAGGCGGTGGCCGTGCTGGACGAGATCGAGCCGCTCGGGATCGAGTTGGTCGAGCAGCCCACCGCGAGCCTTCGGGAGATGGCTGCCGTCGCGGCGGCGACTGCGATCCCGATCGCCGCCGACGAGAGCGTGACCACCGCCAAGCAGGCGCAGAAGGCGGCGCGGGCGGGCGCCTGCCGTCTGGCCACGGTGAAGCTGTCGAAGGTCGGCGGGATCGGCGCCGCGGCCGGGATCGCCGCCGAGCTGCCCGTCTATTTGTCCAGCTCCCTCGACGGACCGGTGGGGATCGCCGCCGCAGCTCACGCCGCCCAGGCGCTCTACCGCGATCACGACGATCCGGGACTCGCGCACGGGCTCGCCACACAGCAGCTGTACGGCGGCACGATTGCCTCGGTCGAGTGCGAGGTACGTGAGGGGTTCCTGCACCTGCCCGAGGGGCCGGGGCTCGGGGTCGTGATCGACGAACCGGCCCTCGAGCGGCACCGTCTGTAGCGGGTACCGTTCGGTGCGGTGGACCCCACCAACCGCAACACCGCGCTCGCCTCGGCGCTGGTCGAGGAGCTGGCCCGCTGCGGGGTCCGCCGCGCGGCGCTGGCTCCGGGCTCCCGGTCCACCCCCCTAGGGCTCGCCCTGTGGCGCCAGCCGGCGATCGAGGTGGCCGTGATCGTCGACGAGCGCTCCGCGGGCTACTTCGCGCTCGGCGCCGCCCAGGCAACGGGCCGGCCGGTGGCCATCCTCTGCACCTCGGGCACCGCGGCCGCCAACCTGCATCCGGCGGTCTCCGAGGCCGACGAGGCAGGCATCCCGCTGATCGTCCTCACCGCTGACCGCCCCGCCGAGCTGCGCGGGATCGGCGCCGGACAGACGATCGACCAGCTGAAGCTCTACGGATCCGCCGTGCGGTGGTTCTGCGAGGTCGGCAACCACGACGCCGACGACTCCGGCCTGCTCCACTTTCGCTCCGTTGCCTGCCGTGCCTACGCGACGGCCCGCGGCGAGCCGCGCCCGGGGCCGGTCCACCTGAACCTGGCCTGGCGCGACCCGCTGGGGCCCGAGCCGCACCCCGAGGACCTGACGGCGACCTCGCCCCTCGCCCTCCGCGGCCGCGGCGAGCGGCCACTGACCGCGGTCGCCTCGGACCCGCCGCTCGCCGACGAGGCGCTGATCGACGAGCTCGCCGAGCGGGTTTCGGCCTCGCCCCGGGGCCTGATCGTCGCCGGCCGGCAGCTCGACGAGAGGCTCGCCGGGCCGGTGGCCCGAATGGCCGAGCGGGCGGGGTACCCGATCCTCGCCGAGCCGACCTCGCAGCTCCGTCTCGGAGTCCATGATCGCGAGCTCGTCGTCTGGCCGTACGACTCGATCGCCCGCCTGCGTCCCCCGGAGCTGGCGCCCGAGCTGGTGGTCCGCTTCGGCGACATGCCGACCAGCAAAGCGCTTCGCCAGTGGCTCGCCTCGCTTCCCGAGTTGCGGCAGGTCGTCATCGACCCGGTGTTCGGCTGGAACGAGCCCTCGAACCAGGCGGAGACGATCGTGCGGGCCGAGGCGCGGTCCTTGGCCCACGGGATGGCCGAGCGCCTGGCGGCGGAACCGCGGCAGTGGCGGTCCGCCTGGATGGAGGCGGGGCGGCGGGCGGCGGCGGCCATCGAGGCCGAGCTGGAGACGCTCAAGGAGCCGACGGAGCCCGGGGTGCACGCCGCCCTGGCGCGCCTGTACGCCGACGGGGATCTCGTCTACACGGCCTCCTCGATGCCGATCCGCGACCAGGAGGCGTTCGTGCCGTCTGCCCCCACCGAGGTGAGGTTCCTCAGCAACCGCGGCGCGAACGGGATCGACGGCCTGATCTCATCGGGGATCGGCGCCGCCGCCGCGAGCGGCCGCCCCACCTGGATCGTCACAGGCGACCTCGGCCTCCACCACGACATGAATGGCCTCGCCGCGCTTCGCCACGCCAGTGCCCCGGTGCGGATCGTGGTGCTCAACAACGACGGCGGCGGGATCTTCGAGTTCCTGCCGCAGGCCGAGCAGCTCGATCGGGACGAGTTCGAGGCACTGCTCGGGACCCCGCTGGGGGTGGACCCGGCTCGGATCGCCAGCGGTGTACGACCTGCCTCACACGCGCGTCGAGCGGCTGGATCGGCTGGCGGACGCCGCCGGCCGGGGGACGGCGTTGATCGAGATCCCGGTCGACCGTCGCCGAAACGTGGAGCTTCACCAGCGGATCGCGGAGCGGGTCGGCGAGGCGCTGGGCGCCCGCCACGGTGCGTGAGCTCAGCCGGAGAGCAACGGCAGCAGCGCACCCAGCTTGACCTCGGTCTCGGCCAGCTCGGCCTCGGGGTCGGAGTCGATCACGATTCCGTTGCCCGCGAACAGGTGGGCGGTGCGGTCGCGCAAAAGCGCGGAGCGGATCGCTACGCAGAACTCTCCGTCCTCGGCGGCGTCCATCCAGCCGACAGGCCCCGCGTACCATCCGCGGTCGAGCTCCTCAAGCTCGGCGATCGTGGCGAGCGCACGGCCGCGAGGCTCCCCCCCGACAGCAGGAGTCGGGTGCAGCAGCCCAGCCAGCTCGACGGCGGACCGCGGCTCGGAGAGCTGCGCGCGGATCGGCGTCGCCAGGTGCTGGATGTTGGCCACCTTGACCAGGCCCGGCTCGGGCGCTGCCTCGACCCAGACCGCTTGGCTGCGCAGGGCGCGCTCGATCCGCCGGACGACGATCTCGTGCTCGCGACGGTCCTTGGGGGAACGCAGCAACTGCTCGCCGAGGTGATCGTCCACCGCGGGGTCGGCGCTGCGCCGGGTCGAGCCGGCGAGCGCAACCGTCGCCGCCCCCGCCCCGGTACGTCGGACGAGCAACTCTGGGCTGGCGCCGAGGAAGGCAGCCTCGGGCGAGCCGCAGCAGAAGCAGAAACAGGACGCAAACAGCTCCCGGAGCGCGGCGTAGATGGCCGCCGGCTCGTGAGCCCGAGGGGCTTCCACCACCACCTCCCGCGCAAGCACCACCTTCTCCAGCTCGCCGGCGCGGATTTGCTCGACCGCCTGCGCCACCGACTCCTCGAACCTCCCCGGCGCAAGCACGCTCGCGATCCGGGACTCGCCCGTCGGGTGGGGATCGGCGAGCGGTAGGGGCGCGTCGCTCAGAGCGGCAAGCCGGGCGCTCAGCCGCCGTGAGACGGCACCCGGATCGACGCCGGGGCCGGCCAGCGCAGACAGCGTCAGATGGGTTCGGCCGGCGGCTCGATGGAGCGCCAGCTCAGGCATCACCAGCAGCGCGGGGGGAAACGAGGACCACTGGCCTGCCCGCCCGCCATCGGGCCCGAACGCGAACCCGCCGACCCAGATCGGGCCGGCGCCCGCCGGAAGCCGATCCGGCTCGTCGCTGAGACGCCCGCGTGCCACCTCCGCGCAAGCGGCAACCAGGTCGTGGAAGCGCTCGGGGCCGCGGGAGATGACCTCGTGCGCGCTGCCGAGCGCGGCGAGAGCGAATCCGTCGCGATCGGGCTGCTCCCAGCAGAACCAGCGATCACCGGCGAGCCGCGACGCGAACACCGTGGCGCTTGGGTCCGAGACCTCCACCGGCACGGTGACGCTGACCAGACGCCGCCTCCGCCCCGCCTCGACGAGCAGCGCCTCCAGCGACTCGAGGGCGGCGGTCGCCGCGATCAAAGCGAACGCACTAGTCGGGACGGGAGCGGGTGATCGCGACCTCGCCGGTCCGCGCCATCTCGATCAGGCCATGGGGCCTGACCATGCGTTCGAAGGCGTCGATCTTCTCGTTCGACCCGGTCACCTCGATGGTCACGGCACGGCGGGAGACGTCGACGATCTTGGCCCTGAAGATGTCCGCGAACTGGATGATCTCGGCCCGGCTCTCGACCGCCGCCTGAACCCGGAACAGCGCCATCTCCCTGGAGATCGCCTGATCCGGCTCCATGTCCCGGATCTTGATCACGTTGACCAGCTTGTGGAGCTGCTTGGTGACCTGATCGATCGGGTGAACGGCGCCGTCCAGGGTCAGCGTGATCCGCGAGACCTCGGGGTCCTCGGTGGGGCCGACGGCGAGGGTGTCGATGTTGAACCCGCGACGTGCGAACAGCCCCGCGATCCGCGCCAGGACGCCCGGCTTGTTCTCGACCAGCAGCGAGAGGATGTGCTTGCGCCCGGTGAGACCGCTGCCGACCTGGAGGTCCTCGAGCTTGATCAGCTCTGGTGTCCCGGCTTCCATGGCCCTTAGCCCACCATGTCCCGCGCCGCGGCGCCGGCGGGGATCATCGGGTAGCAGTTCTCCGTCTTCGTCACCTGCACGTCGAGCAGCACGGGGCCATCCGTCTCGAGCGCCGTCTGCATCGCGTCCTCGACCTCGTTCTTGTCGGTGCAGCGCATCCCAGTCCAGCCGAACGCCTCGGCCAGCTTCACCCAGTCGGGGCTGTCGCCCATCTCGACCGACTTGTAGCGACCGTCCCAGAACAGCTCCTGCCACTGGCGGACCATCCCCATGTAGCCGTTGTTCATCAGGAAGACCTTGACCGGGATCTCGTGAACGGCCGCGGTTGCGAACTCCTGGCAGACCATCACCAGGCTGCCGTCTCCGGCCAGGCAGACCACCGTCTCGTCAGGCTTCGCCACCTTGGCGCCGATCGCCGCCGGCAGGCCGAAGCCCATCGTGCCGAGGCCGCCCGAGTTGATCCACCGCCGAGGCCTCGAGAAGTTGTAGTACTGCGCACACCACATCTGGTGCTGGCCGACGTCGGAGGTGATGATCGCGTCGCCCTCGGTGACCTTGTAGAGGGCCTCGATCATCCGCTGCGGCTTGATCTCCGAGTCCTCGGAGTCCTCATAGCCGAGCGGGTACTCCTCCTGCCAGGCGCGGATCTGCTTCCACCAAGGGTCGAGCCGCTCGGGATCGGCCTTCAGGCGCTCGTACTCTCTGACCAGCTTCGGCAGCACGTCGGCGGCGTCGCCGACGATCGGGATGTGGGCGGGGACGTTCTTGGAGATCTCGGCCGGGTCGATGTCGATGTGGACGAACTTGGCTCGCGGCGCGAACTCGGCGAGCTTGCCGGTGATCCGGTCGTCGAAACGGGCACCCACGGCGACGATCAGGTCGGCGTTGTCCATCGCGTAGTTGGCGGTCCGGGTGCCGTGCATGCCGAGCATTCCCAGCCACTGCTCGTGCGGCGCCGGGAAGGCGCCCAGGCCCATCACGGTGAGCGTCACCGGAAGCCGGTCCGAGAGGCAGAACTCGCGGAACTCCTCGGAGGCGTTCAGCGTTGACGATCCCGCCGCCGCCGTAGATCACCGGTCGCCGGGCGTTGGCAAGCGCCTTGGCGGCGATCCGGATCTGCTTGATGTTGCCCTCGGTCGGCGGCTTGTAGCCGGGCAGGTCGGGAGGGCCCTGGGCCGGCTCGTACTCGATATCGGCGCGGGACAGGTCCTGAGGGACGTCCACGAGCACCGGGCCCGGGCGGCCGGTGGAGGCGATGTGGAAGGCCTGGTGGATGTAGGCGGGGATCTGGCGCGGGTCGGTGACCAGGAAGGAGTGCTTGACGACCGGCATCGTGATCCCGGTGACGTCTGCCTCCTGGAAGCCGTCGGTGCCGATCAGCTCTGTGCGCACCTGGCCCGTGATGAACACGGTCGGCACCGAGTCCATCATCGCGTCGGCGATCGCGGTCACCAGGTTGGTCGCCCCGGGTCCCGAGGTGGCGAAGGCGACGCCGACCCGGCCGGAGGCCTTCGCGTAGCCCTCCGCCGCGTGCCCGGCCCCCTGCTCGTGGCGCGACTGGATGTGGATCAGGTCGGCGTCGTAGAGGGCGTCGTAGGTGGGCAGGTTGGCGCCGCCGGGGATGCCGAAGACGTGCTCGACTCCTTCGGCCTTGAGCGCCTCACACATTGCGTCCGCCGCCCTCATGGCCTTGAACAGTAGAACAACGCCGCTGGCGGCTTACACGACCAGGTGCGGGTAGTCGCGCTCCACCATCTCGCGGTACATCGCGAACACCGGCTTCGTGATCGGGATCAGCTTCAGCGCCGACTTGATGTCGCCGGAGCTCTTGATGCGGCGCCTCGCCAGGGCCAGCGGCACGTTCTCCTTGCCCTGGAAGTACCTGTTGGCGACCTCCGAGCTCATCGTCATCACCACCTTGGGCTCCCAGGCGACGTCGTCGCGACCACTCCCAGCGGAGATTCTGCTCGCCGCCCTCCTCGTCGTGGGTGATGTTCACCACGGCGTCCTGGTCGGGGAACTCGAACCGCTGCGGCACCCGAGCGTCTCGGAGCTTCGGCCCCATCTCGGGGTCGGTGCTCATCAGGGTGAAGGCCCGGTCCATGACCTCGCGGAACTCGGTCGCCGACTGGAATTCCGCCATCGTCTTCAGGAAGGCCGCTCGGCGGCCTCGACCTCGCCCATCAGCTCTCCCGGCTTCCAGCGAGTGGTCGGCAGGATCGCGCGCTCGATCACCCGGCCCTTGTGCCGCTCGATGATCCGCAGCATCGAGCGGACCAGCTCCTCGCCGAGGTGATGGGGCTTCAGCCCGAGGTCGATCAGCTTCGTGTTGGTGGCGTTGTAGTAGTGCTGCTCGGCCTCGATCCGCGGGTTGGGAAACCTCCGCACCTCGACCGCGTAGCCGAGCTCCTCGCCGCTTCGCTTCACGAGCTCGGCCAGCTCGGAGACCGAGAACTGCTCCGTGAACTGGTTGAAGACCCGGAACTCGCCGAGCTCGGCGGGATGGGTTACCGCGAGCTCGACGCACTGGAGCGTGTCGCGGATGTTGAGGAAGCCACGCGTCTGCCCGCCCTCGCCGTAGACGGTGAGCGGGTGTCCGATCACCGCCTGCACGCAGAAGCGGTTGAGGACGGTGCCGAAGTACTCGTCGTAGTCGAAGCGGGTGATCAGGCGCTCGTCCCGGGCGGACTCCTCGGTCTCGATCCCGTAGACCACTCCCTGGTTGAGGTCGGTGGCGCGCAGGCCCCAGACCCGGCAGGCGAAGTGGATGTTGTGCGAGTCGTGCACCTTCGACAGGTGGTAGAGCGAGCCGGGCATCTTCGGGAACGGCAGCGTGTCGCGGCGGCCCTTGTGCTCGATCTCGATGAACCCCTCCTCGATGTCGATGTCCGGGGTCCCGTACTCGCCCATCGTGCCGAGCTTTACGAGGTGGCAGTCGGGCACGCGGTCGCGAATCGAGAACAGCAGCTCGAGGGTCCCGATCACGTTCGTGTACTGGGTCTCGACGGCGGTCGCTCGCGACTTCATCGAGTAGGGGGCCGAGGGCTGCTCGCCGTAATGGACGATCGCCTCGGGCAGCGTCTCGGCGATGACCCGGTCGAGAAAGTCGCCGTCCTCGATCGATCCCACGAAGATGCCGATCTCCTCGCCGCTCACCTGCTGCCAGGCCTCGACCCGGTCGACGAGGGAGCAAATCGGGGTCAGCGAGCCGGTCGCGTGCTGCACGTGCCAGCGTCGCCGCGAGAAGTTGTCGACCACGGAGACCTCGTGGCCGCGCGCCGATAGCCGCATCGCGGTGGGCCATCCGAGGTAACCGTCACCGCCCAGGATCAGGACCCGCATGGTCGCGCGAGGGTAGCGGACCGCCCAGCGCCAGGCAGCGGAACCGGCCGCTGCAGGGCGGAGCACATACCGCGCCCGGTCGCGCATCTATCCTCGTGCCGCTCGTGTCCAGCGTTGTCGCGACACCCTCCACCCTGTTTCCGCCCGAGCTGACGGCGCTGCGCGCCGCGGGGCTGGTGATCGCCGCAGCTGGCTGGCCGCCTTCGCGATCTGGCGGCGGCGCTCGCTGCGAAACGTCGACGTCCTGATCCTGCTGCTGGTGGCGCTCGGCCTGGCGATCGTCGCCGGCACGCAGCTCCTCGACGCGATCCTCGGCGCCTTCTCGTTCAAGCGCGAGAACGGGACCCGGATCGTGGGCGTGGCCGTGATCGCCATCCTGGTCCTGTTCGTCCTCGTGGTGCGGGCCCTGTCTCAGGGATCGCGGATCACGCGTGAGCTCTCGGCGGTGCTCGAGGGGCTTGCCTGGGAGCAGTTCGTGGCCGCCGGCCATCCAGAGCGGTTCCGGGACAAGATCGGCGTGCTGGTCCCCGCCTACAACGAGGCCGACAGCATCGGCTACGTCCTCGACCGGATTCCGGTCGGGGTCTGCGGGCTCGAGACCGCCGTCCTGGTCGTCGACGACGGCTCGCGGGACGGCACCGGGGAGATCGCCGCCGAGCACGGTGCGGCGGTCGCCCGACACCTGATCAACCGCGGAGGCGGAGCTGCGCTGCGCACGGGGTACCGGCTGCTCGCCGACTCGGGCGCCACCATCGTCGTCACCCTGGACGCAGACGGCCAGCACCTGCCATCCGAGATGGAGCGCCTCGTGCAGCCCGTCGTCTCCGGCGAGGTCGCGGTGGCGCACGGCTCGCGCGTGCTCGGCAAGGCTGAGCCGAGCCATTACGCGCGCGAGCTGGGGATCGTGTTCTTCAACCGGATGGTCTCGCTGATCACCCGCACAAAGGTGAGCGACTGCTCCAACGGCTACCGCGCGGTGCGCTCAGACGTCTTGCCACAGCTCGTCCTGCGCCAGGAGCAGTTCCACACCTCCGAGTTCCTGATCGAGGCGCTCAGGCGCGGCATTCCCGCCAAGGAGGTGCCGGTGACCGTCGCCCGCCGCATGCACGGCCACTCGAAGAAGCCGGCCGTGGTCCGCTACGGGCTCGGCTTCGCGAACGCGATCGTTCGAACCTGGTTGCGGTAGGCCGAGCCGCCTCGCATTCATCCACGCGGGCTGGGCTGGGCAGAGGTCGCACGGGCGGCCTCGGGCATCGAAATCGCGGCGCCGTCCTGGATAGGCCTCGCTATGCGAGGGCTAGGCAGGATGGTTCACCACCGGGGGAGCCGGAGCTAGACCGGATGGCTGGGGCCGGGTTGCCTGACCTCCGAGGGATCCGGGAGGTAGAGCTCGGTGCCGCAGCGGGTGCAGACCTGAACGTAGAGCTTGTGGACCTTGCCGCAGCGCGGGCAGCGGCGCTCGGGCTCGTCGACCTCCGGCCGGTAGAGGACCACCGCGATCAGGCCGAGGACCGGCAGCACCGAGCCGACGATCAGCCAGATGAAGAAGGAGCTGCCCTTGGCGCGCCCGATGACCCCGGTGGCGATGCCGAACGACAGGGCGATGATCAGATATGGCGCCGCCATGCCCGGATTCTGGCGCAGCGGCGAGACCGGCGGGCAGGTCAGGAGACCGGGCGATGGCTGCCGCCGCGCTCGTACTCCTCGGCGCGGAGCGGCCGCGGGTGGCCGATCGAGCCGACCTCGGCGACGTCCCGGCTGGAACGGCAGGCCGACAGTCCAGTCGACGACGGCGCGGATCTTGCGGGCCGTGCCCGGAATCTGGCTCATGTGGTACGTGCGCGCCATCCACCAGGCCGGGAATCCCGAGAACGTGAACCGGCCCAGCCGGCCTACCGCCTTGTAGCGACCCAGGTTGACGAACGCGCCCCTATTGCGATACCTGAATGGCTCGGCCGTGCCGACGCCGAGCTCGGCGGCCACGTTTCGGGCCACGGTCCTGCCCTGGCGGATCGCATGCTGAGCGGTCGGCGGGGACGGTCGGCCATCGCGGCCGAGGGATCGGGGACCGCGGCGCAGTCGCCGAGCGCCCATACGCCGTCCATGCCCTCGACCCGCATGTACTCGATCAACCCGCACCCGGCCGTGATCGTCCAGCGGCACGCTCAGCTCTGCGAGGCTGGGGTGCGGCGCGACGCCCGTCGTCCAGACCACCGTCCGGGTTGGAATCCGCTCGCCGGTGCTGAGCGTCACCGCGCCGGGCTCGGCAGATTCGAGGCGAGTGCCGAGGCGGATGTCGATCCCACGACCCCGAAGCTCTCGCGCCGCGTAGTCGGCCAGCTTCAGGTCGATCTCCGGCAGGACCCGGTCGGTGGCCTCGACCAGGATCCAGCGCATTCCCTGAAGGCGCGCCCGGGGGTAGGAGTCCATCGCGTCGGCAGCGAAGTCCTGGAGCTCGGCGAGAGCCTCGAGCCCGGCGTAGCCGCCGCCGACGAACACGTAGGTCAGCAGCTCCTCGCGGCGCTCGGGGTCCTCGCTCGCGTTCGCGGCCTCGAGCGTCTCGATCACATGGTTTCGAAGCCAGATCGCGTCGGCGAGGCTCTTGAACCCGATCGCGTTCTCCAGGCCGGGGACGGGCAGCAGTCGAGACACGGAGCCCAGCGCGAGGACGAGCTGGTCGTAGCGCTGCTCCTCCGTCTCGCCCTCGTGGGTGCGGATCTGGACCGTGCGCGCCGCCGGGTCGTGCGCGGTCACCGCACCGAGCCGCAGGAACGTTCGCTTCAGGATGTCGCGAAGCGGCGTCACCACGTGGCGCGGCTCCAGGGTGCCCGCCGCCGCCTCGGGAAGGAACGGCGTGTAGAGGAGGAAGTTGACGTCGTTGACGAGCATCAGGCGCGCGGACTGCTTCGGCAGCAGGCGCTCGAGCTGGCGGGCGGCGTGCGCGCCCCCGAATCCACCCCCGGCGATGACGACGTTCCAGGCCACGCACCGAGCCTACCACCCTTGTAACAACTTGTTACAAGTGATGATCGGCGCTAGCCAGCGCGCCAGCGCTGAAGCGCTACTCGATCCCCAGCTTCCCCCTGATCAGGCGTGTCACCTCTCCCCCGTCCGCGCGGCCCTTGGTCTCCCGCATGACGGCGCCGACGATCGGGCCGATCGCCTTCGGGTTGCCGGCTCGGACCTTCTCGGCTGCCCCAGGCTCTGCCTCGATCGCGCGCTCGACGATCGCCTCGAGCTCGCCGGAGTCGGACATCTGCGCCAGGCCCTCGCGCTCGACGATCTCGGCCGGATCGCCGCCCTCGGCGACCAGCGTCGCCAGCACCTGACGAGCGGCTCCGGTGGTGACCTGCTTGGCCTGGACCATGCCGGCGAGCGCCGCCAGAGCCTCCGGCGAGACCTTGGAGCTCGCCGGGTCCACCTCTCCGTCCCCGGCCTCCCGCAACCGGCCCACGAGCTCGCCGGTGACCCAGTTGGCGATCGTCGTAGGCTCGGGCGCGGAGCCCTCCGCAGCCGCGCTCTTGCGCGAGGCGTCAAGAGCGCGCTCGAAATAATCGCCCAGCTCCGCGTCGAAGGCGAGCTGGCGAGCGGTCACCTCGGACAGCCCGAGCTCGGCCTGGTAACGCTCGCGCCGCTCGGCAGGCAGCTCGGGAAGCGTTTCGCTCGCGAGGCGCAACATCTCCTCGGTGGGCGCCAGCGGCACCAGGTCCGGCTCCGGGAGATAGCGGTAGTCGTGCGCATACTCCTTGGAGCGCAGCGGTGTCAGCGCCCCCGCCCGCGGGTCGAAGTGAAAAGTCTCCTGCTCGATCTGGCTCGCCGCCCTCGAGCAGGGCGCCCTGGCGCTCCAGCTCGGCCTCGACTCCCCGCTCCAGGAAGCGAAAGCTGTTCATGTTCTTGAGCTCGGTCTTCGTCCCCAGCTCCTCGGCCCCGGCGCGTCGCACCGAGACGTTGGCATCGCAACGCAGACTCCCCTCCTCCATGTTCACGTCGGAGACGCCGAGCTGCTTGACCGTGGTTCGCAGGAGCTGAGCCCACTCCCGCGCCTGGGCCGGGTCGCGCAAGTCGGGCTCGGTGACGATCTCGACCAGGGGCGTGCCGCCGCGGTTGAAGTCGACCAGTGAGGTCGCGGAGCCGTGGATGCGCCCCGACTCGCCGACGTGAGTCAGCTTCGCAGCGTCCTCCTCGAGGTGCACGCGGTGTATGCGGACGTCCCCGAGCTGGCCTCCCCGGGCCAGCGGAATGTCGTACTGGCTGATCTGGTAGCCCTTCGGATTGTCCGGATAGAAGTAGTTCTTGCGGTGGAAGATCGACCGCGGCGCTACCTCCGACTCGAGCGCCAGCGCGATCTGAAGCGCATAGCGGACGGCCTGCTCGTTGATCACCGGCAGAACGCCGGGATGGGCGAGGCAGACCGGGCAGGTGTGTGTATTCGGCTCGTCTCCGAACGAGAGCTCGCAACCGCAGAACATCTTCGTCCGCGTGCTCAGCTGCACGTGGATCTCGAGCCCGATCACGGCCTCGTATCCATCCGGCAAGCTCATCCGTGCGGGTCCTCCACGATCACGGCCTCACCCCCGGCGGCCTGGTGTCGAAACCGATCGCTCGCTCCAGCGCGTGAGCGGCATCGAGCAGGCCCGACTCGGCGAAGGCCGGGGCAGCGATCTGGAAGCCAACCGGCAGCTCCGGGCCGCCGCCATCGGGCTCGGCGAGGCCAGCTGGAATCGAGATCGCCGGGATGCCGGCCAGGGACATCGGCACGGTGCAGAAGTCCGACATGTACATCGTCAGCGGGGTCGGCGGTTCGCTCTCCGAGCCTGAAGGCCACCGTCGGCGAGGTCGGCGTGACCAGGTAGTCGAAGCGCTCGAACGCGGCTCGGAAGTCGTCTGCGATCTTCGTGCGGACGCGCTGCGCGCGGCCGTAGTAGGCCTCGTAGTAGCCCGAGGAGAGCGCGTACGTGCCGAGCATGATCCGCCGCTTCACCTCGGCGCCGAACCCGTCCGCGCGGGTGCGCTCGTACATTGCGATCAGGTCTCCGTCCGCGTCCGCGCGAGGGCCGAAGCGCACGCCGTCGTAGCGCGCCAGATTCGCAGAGGCCTCGGCCGGCGCCAGGACGTAGTAGGCGGAGAGACCGTGCGCGGCGTGAGGAAGCCCGCATTCGTCCACCTCGCCGCCCAGCTCCCTGATCACGCCGAGGGTGCGCTCGAAGACGCCCGAGACGCCGGCCTCGATCCCCTCGGCCTCCGCCGACAGCTCCCGCGGCACACCGAAGCGAAGTCCCTCGAGGCTCTCGCGCGACGGCAGCTCGACCCCGCCCTCGATCCCGACCGAGGTCGAGTCGCACGGATCGCGGCCTTCGATCGCCCGCAGCAGCGAGCGCCGCGTCGGTGACGTCACGGGTCAGCGGCCCGCACTGGTCGAGCGAGGATGCGAAGGCGATCATCCCGTAACGCGAGACGGCTCCATAGGTGGGCTTGAGGCCGACGAACCCGCAGAGCGAGGCGGGCTGGCGAATCGAGCCGCCGGTGTCGGTGCCGATCGCCCACGGCGCCAACCGGCCGGCGACCGCCGCCGCGGAGCCCCCCGACGATCCTCCGGGGACCCGTTCGCGATCCCACGGGTTGAGCACCGGGCCGTAGCCGGAGTTCTCGTTCGAGGAGCCCATCGCGAACTCGTCCATATTCGTCTTGCCGAGCAGGCGGGCGCCGGCGTCGGCGAGCCTCCGCACCGCGGTGGCCGTGTACGGCGGCCGGTAGCCCTCCAGGATCCGCGACCCCGCGGTGGTCTGGATTCCCTCGGTGCAGAAGATGTCCTTGACGGCGATCGGGCGTTCCCCGAAGCTCCCCCACGGCCTCGGCCTGACGGATCTCGGGCTCCGCCCGCCACAGGTAGGCGCCGAGCTCGTCGGCGGCCGCCCGCTTCGCATAGGCGTCGAAGTAGTCGTCGGCGGCAAGGTCACCGGCCTCGATCCGCCGCAGCGCCTCGGCGACGCTCAACTCGAGGACGTCGGTGCTCACGCCTGCGGCGAGGGCACGCGGAACGCCCCTTCGGCGGGGTCGGGCGCCGGCTCCAGAACCTGCTCCCGCGGCCAGCTCGGGCGCGGCTCGTCGGCGCGCAGGACGTTCTCCAGAGCGACCACGTGCGAGGTCGGCTCCACCCCGTCCAGGTCGAGCTGGTTCATCCGCTCGACGTGGTCGAGGATCGTGGTCAGCTCGCCCGACATCCGCTCGACCTCCTCGTCGGTCAGCTCAAGCCGCGCCAGCCGAGCCACGTGCAGGACCTGCTCCCGATCGATCATGAAGCGGATTCTAGGCCGGGTAGGATGCTCCCGCCTGTGAGCGCCGAGCTCTACAAAGGGAACTGACCGTGGGCGAGGCGCGAACCAAATCGTGATGACCGGAGAGCGGGCGGAGCGATTCGTCGTCCTCAACCTCCGCCTGCTGGCGGCGAGCTTCGCGATCGTCGGGATCCTGTTCATCGCCACGCCCGACGGCGTTCTGGACGTGATCTCCGACCTCGGCAATTCGCTGCCGCTGGGACAGTTCACCCGCGCGCCGGAGACCACCGAGCAGTTCTGGCTGGCGCTCGCCTTCGCGTACATGGTGGTGATCACGGGGATCTGCCTCGTGGTCCAGGCCGACGTGCCTCGCTACCGGCCGCTGCTCCTGGTGCTGGCAGCGGGCAAGACGGCCTCCTCGCTCGCCGCGCTCGGCTTCTACCTCTTCGACCAGGACGTCTTCATCTACCTGCTCAACTTCCTCGTCGACGGCTTCCTGGCCGCGGTGGCGCTGCTCCTGTGGTCGGTGGCCGGCCGGATCGGAGAGCCCGCCGCCCCCTCCTGAAGGCGCGCCTGGCCGGGGGCGGGCGGACGCGGCGCCCCCGCTGGGCGCCGCCGAGCTGCGGATCCTGCGGGCCTTCGCCGAGGCGATGGCGCCGGGCTTCGGGGCCCTTCCTCCGGCGGCCAGCCCGGGCGGGCTGCCGCACTCGCAGCGCAGGGATGCTGTCGAGGTCGCGGAGCCGATCAACCGCTACCTCGCGGGCCTGCCGAGGCGCAGCGTCAGGCAGGTGAAGCTCGCCCTCCGGGTCCTCGAATGGCTCCCCTTCCCGTGGCGATTCAGCCGGGCCAGCCTCGAGGCGCGTCAGGACTTCCTCCGCCATCTCGAGGATTCGAGCCTTCCGCGCGCCGGCAGACCTGCTGCTCTTCCTCAAGGTCCTGACCGGCCTCGGGTACGGCAACGACCGCGCGGGTGCAGGCGGCGGTCGGCTACGAGATGCGCTGTGAGGTCGCTGACGGCACCTCCGATCCCGATCCCCATCCGGGCCTCGGCGAGCTGAGCCCGCCTGCGGGCGGCGAGGAGTGCGACGTGGCGATCGTCGGCTCGGGGGCCGGCGGTGCGGTCGCGGCGGCGATCCTCGCCGAGGCCGGGCTCGAGGTCGTGGTGCTGGAAGCCGGCCCGTACATGGATCGGCATACGTACCCAGAGGAGCCGCTCGCCGCGCTCACCGCCCTCTACCGCGACGGCGGCCTGACGATCGCCGAGGGTCGCCCGGCGATCCCGACGCCGGTCGGCCGAGCGGTCGGCGGGACGACCGTGATCAACTCGGGCACCTGCTTCCGGGCGCCCGAGCAGGTGCTCGCCGGTTGGGCCACCGAGCACGGGATCGAGTGGGCAAGCGATCTGGCCCCCGAATACGAGGCGGCCGAGGAGATGCTCCGCGTGCGTCCCGTCGATCCCGAGCGGATGGGCAGAAACGGCCAGCTCTTGCGCGAGGGCGCGGAGGCGCTCGGGGTCCGCCACGAGCCTCTGCGCCGGAACGCAGGTGCCTGCTTCCAGTGCAGCTCGTGTCCGTCCGGCTGCCGCCTGGACGCCAAGCAGGCAATGCACGTGTCCTACCTGCCGCGCGCCGTCGCTGCGGGGGCGCGGGTGCGGGCGCAGGTCGAGGCCCGGCGGCTGGTCTTCGAGCGTGGCAGGGCCACGGGAGTCGACTGCCTGGCGCGAGCCAACGGCAGAGTGCGCCCATTCAAGCTCCGGGCCCGGCGGGCGGTCCTGCTTGCGGGTGGCGCCTTCGGGACTCCGGAGCTCTTGCTGCGATCAGGCTTCCGCTCGCGAAACGGCCAGCTGGGCCGCAACCTGCGCATCCATCCCGCCTGCTGGGTCGGCGCCCGCTTCGCCGAGGAGGTGCGGGGCTGGGATGGGGTGATGCAGAGCTATGCGGTCAGCGAGTGGGAGGATCGCGGGATCCTGCTCGAGGCCACCTTCACGCCGCTTGCCTTCGGCGCGCAGTGGCTGCCGGGAACGGGGATCGAGCACTCCGAGCGGGTGCTCGCCTACGACCGGATCGCCTCGACCGGCGTCCACCTTTCGGATCGGTCAAGCGGGCGCGTGGGGCTGGCGGGCGACGGCTCGCTGCGGATTACCTACCGCCTCACGGACGACGACGCCGCTCGGCTCGTGTTCGGAATCGCCCGCGCGGCCGAGCTCCTCTACGCGGCGGGCGCCCGCGAGGTCTATCCGCAGATCGCCGGCATCCCGACGATCCCAAAGGACCGGATCGGCGAGCTGGAGGCCTCGCCGCCGGGCGCCGGCGCACTGCGTCTCGAGGCGTTCCACCCGATGGGCACGGCACGAATGGACGCCGACCCCGAGGCCGGCGTCGTCGCCACCGACGGCGCCGTCCACGGCGCCGAGGGCCTCTACGTGGCCGACGGCAGCCTGCTGCCCAGCTCGATCGGCGTCAACCCGATGATGACGATCATCGCGATGGCCTCGCGCGTCGCGCGCCAGCTTGCCAATCGTTTGAGCTAGAGCGACGGCCGCCCGAAGGCGGCCGTCGCAATTCAACCGTTTCTCCCGGGACCTGCGCATCCCGGGACGTTGCTACGGAGTCCCGCTCGGCGGCGGAGGCGAAGGCGGAACCGACGAGGACGGAGACGGCGGGGCCACGCCGGGGCCCTCGTCGGGACCGCGGAAGCGGTCCGCCTGATCGCCGAAGGATGTGGCCTCCTCTTCCTGCATCGCGCGCCAGCCGCCGTAGGCGACACCAATGGCAGCGATCAGCCCCAGCCAGACGCCGATCTTCCGGGTGTGCTCGATGCCCGTGCCCGACAAGTCCGCGCCGAAGTCCGGCGGGCTGATGATGCTGAAGACGATCAGAACGACCGACAGGATCCCCAGGCCGGCCACGACCGCGCTCGCGGCGACCGGCAAGCCCAGGTCGGTCTGTGAAGCGCTGATCAGCGCCAGTCCGATCGCGGCCGCCACGGTGACGAACAGCACGATGTCGATGAAGCCGTACGAGCCCCATGCGTTACGTGACCCCTCGACTGAAACCCCGAACGCTTCAGCGCCCCCGGTGAACTTGAGGCCGAACCAGTCGAATATGAACATGATCAGGATCAGCGCAATGCCCGATACCCCGGCGATCTTCTCGCCCTGGGTCAGTCTCGTGAAGTCCATTGAGTCTCCTCTGGTGGATGAACTCTGCTTCATTCAACCCCAGGCGGTTCGATCCTCCCCAACCTCAGGCTGCCTTGCGCTAGCGGCCAGCGTATAGCGCACATCAGTTGGATAACGGGGAAATGGCCGTTTAGGCGGAGCGGGCCCTGGCGGCCAAAACCGTGTTCTGAAGCAGCATCGCGATGGTCATCGGACCGACCCCGCCCGGCACCGGCGTGATCGCGCCGGCCACCTCACGGGCGGCCTCGAAGTCGACGTCGCCGACCAGGCCGTCATCGGTGCGATTCACGCCGACGTCGACCACCGCGGCGCCCGGCTTCACCCAGTCCCCCTTCACCAGGCGGGGCGAGCCGACCGCAGCGACCAGGATGTCGGCGCGGCGGCAGACGTCGGCCAGATCCCGGGTACGCGAGTGGCAAACGGTGACCGTGGCATTCGCGTTCAGAAGCAGGCTGGCCAGCGGCCTGCCGACCAGGATCGAGCGCCCGACGACCACCGCCTCCGCGCCCTCCGGCTCGACCCCGGCATGGCGGAGGAGCTCCATCACGCCCTGCGCCGTGCACGGCACCAGGCCCGGCCGGCCCTGGGCCAGCAGTCCGGCGCTTGCGGCGGTCAGCCCGTCGACGTCCTTGGCGGGGTCGATCGCGGCGATCACGGCGTCCTGGTCGATCTGCCGCGGCAGTGGCAGCTGGACCAGGATCCCGTCCACCTCATGGTCGGCGTTCAACTCGTCGATCAGGGCACGCAGCTCGCCCTGGGGGATCGAAGCGTCCAGCCCGTGGTGGACGCTGCGCATGCCCACCTCCTCGGTCTGCTTGCGCTTGTTGGCGACGTAGACGTGCGAGGCGGAGTCGTCGCCGACGAGCACGGTGGCGAGGCCCGGGACCCGGCCGCCGCTCGCAGCCGCGAACTGCTTCACCGACGCCGCCACTCGAGCGCGGAGCTCGGCCGCGACGGCCTTGCCGTCTATCACCGTCGCGGTCACACCTGACCTCAGACCCGCGACCTCAGGCCTCATACCTTCTTCAACGGCGCGTAATCCGCCATCAGCTTGCGCTCGGTTGCGTCGCCTGCGAAGCGAACCACGACCACCGGTCCCGGCTCCACCGCGATGACCACGCCCTCACCGAAGGTGGCGTGCACGATGTCGTCGCCGGCTCGAAACTCGAGCGGTGAGGGCTGCGGCTCGCGGCGGCCGGGCCTGCCGATCCCGATCCGTGCGCCGAGGCCGGCGGCGGCAGCCCAGCCGGTCGGCGATGCCGCGCCTTGGCGCTCAACCAGCTCGTCAGGGATCTCCCTCAGAAAACGGGAGGGCAGGTTGTGTCCCCGACCACCGTGCAGGCTTCGCCGGCGCGCGAAGGTCATCCACAGCCGCTGCCTCGCCCGCGTCACTCCCACGTAGCAGAGCCGGCGCTCCTCCTCGAGGTTGCCCTCCTCGAGCGAGCGCATGTGCGGGAAGACCCCCTCCTCGCAGCCGATCATGAACACCGCTTCGTACTCGAGACCCTTGGCGTTGTGAAGGGTCATCAGCGTGCAGAGGCTCTCCTCGGCCTTGAGCGCGTCCTGATCTGTATAGAGGGCGATCTGGGCCAGGAACTCCTCCACCGGCCCCACCTCGCTCTCCCCCTCCAGCTCACGGTTGGCGTCGAACTCGCCGGCGACGCCAACCAACTCCTGGAGGTTCTCGACCCGGCCTTCCGCCTCGATCGTCCGTTCAGCCTGGAGCGCCTCGAGGTAGCCGCTGTCCGTGAGTACCGCCTCGAGCAGCTCCGCTACCGAGCCGCCCCCGTCGCTCGCTTCCGCACGCTCGCGCAGGCCCCGCATCGTCTCAGCGAAGCGGCGCACCGCCTTCAAGGCCGCCGCGCCGAGGCCGGGCGCCTGCTCCGGCTGGGAGAACACCTCCCAGATGTCCTGCCCGATGGTGTTGGCGTGTGACAGCAGCCGCCCCTGGGTCGTCTGGCCGATCCCGCGGCGCGGCGAGTTGACGATCCGCGCGAACGAGACTGCATCGGCGGGATTGACGATCAGGCTCAGGTAGGCGATCGCATCCTTGATCTCGGCCCGCTCGTAGAACTTGGTGCCCCCGATCACCTGATAGGGGATCTCGAAGCGCACCAGGGTGTCCTCGAGCACCCTGCTCTGCGCGTTGACCCGGTAGAAGACCGCGATCTCGTCGCGCGACACGCCCTCGTCCGTCACCAGCCGCTCCACCTCGGAGGCCACGTAGCGCGCCTCGGCGTGCTCGTCTTCCAGCTCGACGATCGTCACCGGCTCGCCGCGGCCGAGCCCGGTCCAAAGCCGTTTGCCCAGTCGATCCTGATTGTTGGCCACGATCGCGTTCGCCGCGTCGAGGATGACCTGGGTCGAGCGATAGTTCTCCTCCAGCCGCACGACTGTGGTCTCGGCGAAGTCTCTCTCGAACTCGAGAATGTTGCGGATGTCGGCCCCGCGGAACCGATAGATGCTCTGATCCTCGTCGCCGACCACGAACAGGTTGCCTCGCTCGGTGCAGAGAAGCTGGAGGAGCCGGTATTGAACGTGGTTGGTGTCTTGATACTCGTCGACCAGCACCCAGCGGAAGGCGCGGCGATAGCGCTCGCGGACGTCCTCGAACAGCTCCAGCAGGTTGACGGTCCGCACGAGTAGGTCGTCGAAGTCCATCGCGTTGGCCTCCAGCATCCGCCGCTCGTACAGCCGGTAGACGTCGGCCGCGGTGCGCTCGAAGTAGGAGCCCTGGGCGGCGCCGTACTCCTCGGCGTCGACTAGCTGGCTCTTGGCCGCCGAGATCTGCGCCCGGACGGCGCGGGGCGGAAAGCGCTTGGGGTCGATGTCCAGCTCCCCCAGACACCGCTTCACCATCCGCAGCGAGTCGGCCTCGTCGTAGATCGTGAAGGCGCGCTTGTAGCCAAGGCGCTGGGCATCGGCGCGGAGGATCCGCGCGCAGGCCGAGTGAAAGGTCATCACCCACATCAGCCGCGAGACGCGGCCGACCAGCTCCTCCACCCGCTCGCGCATCTCGCCGGCGGCCTTGTTGGTGAAGGTGATCGCGAGGATCTCCGAGGGCTGCGCCTGCCCGGTGGCCAGCAGGTGGGCGATCCGGTAGGTGAGCACCCGTGTCTTGCCGGACCCGGCGCCGGCGAGCACCAGGAGCGGCCCCTCGCCGTGCGTGACCGCCTCGCGCTGCGGCGGGTTCAGCTCTGCGAGCAGGCGCTCGACCTGGCTCGCGCCGGGCTTGGTCGGCCTCAGCTCGGTCTCGGTGGCCACCAAGCGAGCATAGCTACGGCCGCGGCGCGCTCAGCCGCCGGCCGTGGAGGGCCCGCGCTTGGGATTCAGCTCGTGCACCTCGCCCTCGACCGGCTTGCCATCGAGCTCGCCGATCCGCCGCTCGAGCTCGCCGATCCGCTCCGCGAGGCCCTTGATCGCGTCGGCAACCGGGTCCGGCAGGTGGATCCAATCGGCATCGGGTCCCTCGACCCTGCGACCCTCGACCCGGACCGGATGGCCGGGATTGCCGACCACGGTGGAGTTCGGCGGCACGTCCTGGATCACGACCGTGTTGGCGCCGACCTTGGCGCAATGGCCCACCGTGATCGGGCCCAGCAGCTTGGCGCCGGAGCCGATCGAGACGTCGTCCTCGACCGTCGGGTGTCGCTTGCCGCGCGCAAACCCGGTGCCGCCCAGGGTGACGCCCTGGTACAGCGTCACCCGGTCACCGATCTCTGCCGTCTCGCCGATCACCACGCCGGACCCGTGGTCGATGAACAGGTCGGCGCCGATCCTCGCGGCCGGATGGATCTCGACCCCGGTCACCGACCGGCTCGCGTAGGAGAGAGCCATCGGCACCAGCGGCACCCCGGACTCATGCAGGGCGTGGGCGATGCGGTGCGTGAGGATCGCCTGCACCCCGGCCCAGTTCAGGAGGATCTCGGCCGTGCCGACGCCCCGCGCCGCGGGGTCGCGATCGCGCGCCAAGGCGACATCCGCCCGGATCTCCTTGACCACGCGCTGGAGGGTGCCGAGGCCGAGCATGGCTAAAGCGTACGGGCTAGGGACGAATCCATTCCGGGGCGAAGAAGGGCAGCGACATGTAGCGCTCGCCGCCGTCGGGGATGATCACCACGACCCGCTTCCCCGACAGCTCGGGGCGCGCGGCAAGCTCCAGCGCCGCCTCGATCGCGGCGCCGGCCGAGATCCCGACCAGCAGGCCCTCGCGCCGGGCCGCCTCCCGCGCCCGCCGAAGCGCGGTCTCGTCGTCGACCGGGATCACCTCATCGATCACCGAGCGGTCAAGCACCTCGGGGATGAAGCCGGCGCCGATCCCCTGAATCTTGTGCGGCCCCGGAAGGCCACCGGAGAGCACCGCCGAGGTCGCCGGCTCCACCGCGACCACCCGAACGGAGGGGCGGCGCTCCTTGAGCACCTGCCCCACACCGGTGATCGTGCCGCCGGTGCCGACACCGCAGACGAGCGCGTCCACCTCGCCGTCGAGATCGCGCCAGATCTCCTCGGCGGTCGTGCGACGGTGGATCTCGGGGTTGGCGGGGTTGTTGAACTGCTGAGGCATGAATGCTCCGCGCTCGCCCGCGATTCGCTCCGCCAGCTCCACCGCCTCGTTCATGCCCCCGAGCGAAGGGGTCTCGTGGACCTCGGCGCCGAAGGTGCGAAGCAGCGCGGTCCGCTCCCGCGTCATCCCCTCAGGCAGGGTAAGCACCAGCTCGTAGCCGCGGGCCGCACAGACCATCGCCAGCGCGATTCCGGTGTTGCCACTGGTCGGTTCGACGATCACGGAGCGCTCCGGCTCGACCAGCCCCTCGCGCTCGGCGGCGTCGATCATCGCCACCCCGATCCGGTCCTTGACAGAGCCGCCAGGGCTCAGGTACTCGAGCTTGGCGACGACCTCGGCCCCGAGCCCTTCAGCCATCCGCCCGAGGACAACGAGCGGCGTGTTGCCGACCGTGCTCGACGCCTCCCGCGCGATCGCGCCAAGTCCCCCTGCTGTGTGCGGCTCTCCACCCACGATCGCAGCCAAAAGTATCCGGTGAGGCGGCGCTCGGACGGGTCGCGTGCCCAGCGAGCCGGCTCGATGAGCCAATGCAAGCATGGGCTTGCCGCGCGCTTGCGCCCGGAGATCGCCGTTCAATGGCTTAGCCGTTGAGGTGAGAGCGAGGCTGCCGGGCTAGAGCACCTACTCGAGGTTCCAGCCGAAGTAGACCTCGGTGCGGGCGATCTTGTCCTCGTCGTCGAAGGTAATGACCTCGGTGTTCCGTCCCCGGCCGCCGCCTGAGACGTCGCTCTCATAGGTGACGACTACCTCGTCGCCCGACTCGATCAGCCGGATGAAATCGAAGCCCTGGCCCCGCCCCGCCCCGGGCCAGCAACGCTCAAAGTAGCCTTCACGGTCGAGCTTCGGGTCGGGAGGGGCGGAGAAGAGGAAGTCATCGCTCAGGCGGTGCTCGAAGAATCTGCGGTCGCCGGCTGCAAATGCGGCATAGGAGTCGCGAACAATCTGCTTGCGGTCGGCGGCGATCAGCCGAGTCTAGTCTCGCCGCACGCGAGAACGCCCAACCACAGGCCCGCTAGGTCGCCTACTCCCACGCGCGGCTCATGTCGAGGACGGCGTGTTGGTCGATAAATGACAGAGCGACCGATACGTCCTGGCGACGGTACGCCTCGATGTGCTCACGCACGATTTCCACGTTCTCCCGCGACACCGCCTACTCCGCGCCTTCCAGCACGCGCTTGAGCGCCGACAACTGATTCTCGATATCGCGGCTCACCATCCGACGCGCGATTGGAACCTGGAACCTAGGAATCTTCCACTCGATCTGATCGCGCTGCGTCAGCCGAGTTCCCTCGCCAGCGGGCTCAAGGTCATAAGCGACGTTAAAGACCCCGTCATCATCCTCCTCGCGTATCCGCATCCAGCGCGGTGGGTCGAACTCCTCAACCGTGACCGCCAGCACCTTGCGCTTCTTCAGCCGGACCGGGCGGTGTACCACGTGGTAGGTGGCATTCTGTCCTGGGCCATCCCCGGCCACCTGGTCGACCGAGACGACCTTGTCGCACCACTGCGGATCGTTTCGCCCATCAGCGATGTACTCCCAGACCTTTTCGATGGGGCGGTCGATCACGATCGTCTTCTCGATCGTCCCTTTCTCCTGCGACATCGCCTACTCCGAAAGCCCGGCGGCTTCGAGGGCCTCACCCTCGGTCTGGAACATTCGAGCGCGAATCAGCAGGCCGTCGCGGTACTCCAGCAGCTGAAAGAACGAGGGCGACTCGACCTCAACCCCGCTTTCGACACCCTCGCCACTGACTCGCAGCATGGCGAGGACACGATGCTCATCCAGCGCTTCGCACTTCTCCAGGTGCAACCGAAACCCCTTGAACGTGTCCAGCCAGGTCTGAAAGAACGACAGGACCTCTTCGGGCCCGCGATATGTCCCGGCATCCGGAAACGCATCGAGCGTCTGCCACTCGATGTCGGGATGCGCGAGATTGAGGGCAGCATCGAAGTCACCGCCGTTCATCGCCTCCACTGCCTTCCGGACCCGCTCCACGTTCTCCTGCGACATCGCCTACTCGTTGAGCCCGGCGGCTTCGAGGGCTTCGTCACGGTCGAAATACTCCTCTGCTCGGACACACAGCCCGGATTCGACCGTGTAGACGACCGACTGTCGCCAGTCCATGTCCATGCCGCTCGCCGTCGCTCGCCCGGTGTACCGGACCGTGGTGAACACCCGGCCATCGGGTGCCCCGATGCATTCTTCGAGTTCGGCTCGCAGTCCGGGGAAGGTCTCCATGTATCCCTCGAAATAGCGCCTCACCGCGACCCGCCCCCTGTGGGTGGCCGCGTCCGGGTCCTCAGCGCTGGTCTGCCACGCCATGGCGGGGTCTTGAAGTTGGGAAACCGCGTCCAGGTCCCCCCTCTCGAAGGCGTCATATGCCGCCCGCACGATCCCCACATTCTCCTCCGACATCGCCTGCGCAGTATCTCGCGGAGCCGTCTCGAAAGCAGCGCCGCAGGAAGGCGAACCAGAGGCGCGAATCCCCACCGAAGACCAAGCACTCGAGCGAGGAACACCAGTCCTCGCGAGGAGCGCACCGTGCGGCTCGTGGTGGGCGACGGCTACTCTGTCGACAACAATTCGAGCGGGCAGTCCGGGGGCGACCTGTTCGGCTCTTCAGGCCAGCTGCGTCATCGCGGACAGAAGGTGGGCAAGTACTCGAGCGCGTGTACGTTGGCGCCTCCTGTTGGTGCCCAATGCCAGTCCACGCTCATTTGGCGGCATCGGGGTGGAATACAGCTCGCCGGCAACTTTCGGCTTCAGGCGGTGGAAAACCGGCTCGCGATCGTCGGCGGCACCGGCAAGTTTCGCCGTGCCCAAGGCGTCGCGACCATTCAAGCGGCGAACGACCAGGGTTCGGTCCAGCGCGTGCACCTGACGATTCTGCGCTAGCACCGGAGATAGCGGGCCCACCCGGAGGCGACTTCGCTTGTCCAAGCGGTTTCCGCTTGTCTAAGCGGGGCGATTCAGATGTGGTACATCCCCGCCCCGGCCTCCTCGGCCTCGCGGCGGGCGATGTCGGCGATCGTGGTGCTTCGGAAGACGTCGCGAAGCGCTTCGACCCCCTGTTCCCAGATGCCGCCTGCCTCCTTGCCCTCCTCCCCCACCTTGCCGTCAAGCGATTGCACGACCTCGAGCACGGTGATCTGGGGGGCGGGCCGGGCGAGCGTGTAGCCGCCCTTGACGCCGCGGTGGCTCTGCAGCAGCCCATCGCGACGCAGGGTCGTGAACAGCTGCTCGAGGAACTGCACCGGCATGCCTCGCCGCTCGGCGATCTGTGCGATCGGGACCGGCCGCTCCCCGGAGCGCGCCAGCTCGGCGAGGGCGACCACCGCGTAGCGAGACTTCGAGGTGACGGAGATCATCCGAGGCCTTTGTACCGGAATCGGCGGCGTCGAAAAAGGCCGCTGTTTCCGCTCGGCTGCCGCCACGGTCCGGCGACCGCCGCTAGGATGCGACGCGCCGGCCTGGATGGCCGGTGTCGTGCTCTCGGGGAGCAAACGACCGTGGCTTTGTCGCGGGGTCGTGGCCGGAGTGAGAGTTATGAGCGAGGACCTACGCTGCATGGTCATAGACGCCCAGCCCATCGTGCGCCAGGGGGTGCGCGAGGTGCTCGGGCGCCGCTATGAGGTGGAGGAGGCCGAGAACGGGAACAGCGCCCTCGAGCTGCTCACCTCGATCGGCGATTTCGACGTCGCGATCGTCGATCTGGGTCGCGCCAACGGCGACGAGCGAGGCGACGATATCTCAGGAATGGCGGCGATCCGCGCCCTGCGCAAAGCACGGCCGGGCCTCGGGATCGTCGCTCATGGACCCCAAGCTCAGCACCACGCCGCCACCGAGGCGATCAGGGCAGGCGCCACCGCCTACGTGGTCAAGAGCTCGCCGGTCGAGGAGCTGAACCGGGCCGTGGACGCCGCCGTGGAGTTCGAGCCCTTCGTCGACCCGGCGGCCGCTCGCTCCGGAAACCGGTCTGCGCTCACGCGCCGCCAGCGCCAGATCCTTCAGCTCTACGCCGACGGCCAGTCGACCGCGAGAGTCGCAAGGCGCCTCGGCCTCAGCGCCGAGACCATCCGCACGCACACGAAGGCGATCCTCTCCCGGCTCGGCGCCCGCGATCGCGCCCATGCCGTAGCAATCGCCCTTCGCTCCTCACTGATCGAGTAGCCACAAGCTCGTTCGGGCTAGCGACGAAGTCGCGGTAGCAGCGTGTGGACCTGCCGGGTCAGGCCCCACGCCCTAACCCGCCGGAAACGTAGCCGGAGGCGAGGCTTCCGGCGGAATGGTTCTTCCTAGATCCAGCCGCGGTCGCGCGCGATCAGGACCGCCTGTGCGCGGTCGACGGCGTCGATCTTGCGATAGACGTTGTGCAGGTGGGTGCGGATCGTGCTCACCGAAAGCGACAGCTCGGAGGCGATCTGCTTGTAGACCTTGCCCTCGGCGAGCCCGCGGAGAGCGTCGACCTCCCGGACGGACAGCGGACACGGGTCCGAGGAGCGTGGGCGAGCCTGTCCCGAGTGGGGAAACTCGTACAGGAGCGGCGTCACTCGCTTGCGCTCCAAGCCGAGTTTCGAGGCCGCCTCGACCATCGCTTCGGCGGGAGCGGCGTCGCCCTGTGCATGGTGGACAACAAGGTCGGCGAGCCGGATCGCCGCCGCATGACCGCCGGCCTTCGGCGTGTGGTGTCGCTCCACCGCAGCGGCGACGCCGCGAGGGAAGCCCCAGCGCCGGACGAGGACCGCGCCGACCAGGGCATGGTCGATACCAAGCTCCCGGCGCTCGCATCGCACCCGCGCGTCGGGCCCCAGCCTCCGGTCATCCAGCTGCTCGAACTGCCCATACATCTCCGACAGCACCAAGCGCCCGACGTCGTGAACGAGGGCCGCGACCGCCAGCTCGTCTCGCTCCCCAAGGCGCGCCAACTCGCCGATTCGGTCGGCCGCATGGCGGGTGGCCACCGCGTGACGCCGGAAGCGCTCGTACCGGTCGGCCGCCGGGCTCGGCGAATCGAAAGGATCGTAGATGTCGATCGAGGCGACGATCTCTCGCACGCCCGCTGCGCTCAGCGCCTCGATCGCCTGCCGCACTCCCCCGGTTCTCCCCTTGGCCTCGGCGGCGTCGCCAGCAGCGCGCATGACCGCGACCGTCAGGGCGACATCCGACTCGATCGCCTCGGCGAGCTCACCGGGCGATGATGCCTCGCGCTCGGAGGCGCGAATCAGGCGCCGGCGAGACTCGGCCAGTGCCGGCAGACGGGAGGCGGCGTCGAATGCCGTCGGCGAGTCGGCGGCCGCCCGCCGCGCCTGCGGGCTGGTTGGTCGGCGCCGGCTTGGACACAGCACCGTTCGGCTTGCGCGCCTTGGTCTTGCGGGTCTTGGCGGGCGCCTGAGGACGCGCAGGTTTTCGGGAGGGCCTCGCGGCCCGCTTCTGCGGCGCTGCCGCGCGCCGCCGCTTGGTGGCAACCTGAGTCAAGGGCATCCTTACCCGCTTCCATGATCGGCAGGGTGGCCCGCCTTGTTTAGCCGGTCATCACAATCGTGCCCCGATTCGCACCTTGGGGGGAGCCCCTAACAGGGCTCAGCCGAGCCGCTTCAGCGCCTCTTCGATCCTGCGCAGGGACTCGTCGCGCCCCAGCGCGGCGAGCGAGTCGAAGATCCCCGGCGACACGGTGGTTCCGGTGATCGCAACCCGGATCGGCTGATAGACGGCCTTCGCGTTGCGGCCGGAGCGATCCACAACCGGGCTCAACGCCGCCTCGATCGAGGCCGGGTCGAAGCCGTCCGCGGAGCGCAGAGCCTCGAGCGCGTCGACCAGCACGGGGCGCGCCTCCCGCGTCATCACCCGCTCCCAGGCGGCCGGATCGTCGGCCGGTCCCGCGAACAGGAACCGGATCAACGGCCAGGCCTCGTCGAGCGTCTGGGCCTTGTCCTGAACGATCCGGCATGCGGAGCTCCGCCGCTCGGGCTCGGCGGCCACGAAAGCGTCCGCGTCGGCCTCGCCGCCGAGCCGAAGGTGAGCGACCAGTCGCCGCTCGTACTCCTCCAGCGGCAGCTCGCGCATGAAGCGTCCGTTCAGCCAGCGAAGCTTGCGCTCGTCGAAGATCGCCGACGAGCGTCCCACCCGGTCGATCGAGAAGCGCTCGATCAGCTCGTCGGTGCTGAGGATCGTCGTGTCGTCCTCGGTCCCCCAGCCGAGCAGGGCGAGGTAGTTGCGGACCGCGGCCGGCAGGTAGCCCTGCTGACGCAGCCCCTGCACCGAGGCGGCGCCGTGTCGCTTTGACAGCTTGCGCCCGTCGGGCCCGTGCAGAAGCGGCAGGTGCGCGTACCGCGGGGCGGCGATGTCGAGGGCGCTCAGGACCAGCAACTGCTTCGGCGTGTTCGATAGGTGGTCGTCGCCGCGAACCACATCGGTGATCCCCATGTCGGCATCGTCCACCGCGACCGCGAGGTTGTACAGCGGGGTGCCGTCGCCCCGCGCGATCACGAAGTCGTCCTGGGTCCGGTTCTCGAACCGCACCGGCCCGCGAATCAGGTCCTCGACCACGGTCACGCCCTCGATCCGGGACGCGCAGGCGGACCGCCGCGCCGGGCTCGTCGCGGGGCTCGCCCCGGTAGCCGGCGCCACCGTGCGCCTGCTTCCAGGAGCGAACCTCCTCGGCGGTGGCCGGGTCGGGGTAAGCGTGACCGCCCTCGACCAGCTCCCCCACCCGCTCGCGGTGGCGCTGGCGGCGCTCGTACTGGCTCAGCGGGCCGTCGTCCCAGTCGAGCTCCAGCCACCGCAGAGCGTCCAGGATCTGCTCGACGTTCTCTGGCACGGAGCGCTCGCGGTCGGTGTCCTCGATCCGCAGCACGAGCGTGCCGCCCGAGTGCCTGGCGAGAAGCCAGTTGTAGAGCGCCGTGCGGGCGCCACCGATGTGCAGTGCTCCCGTCGGCGAGGGGGCGAAGCGAAGGCGGGGCGGCGAAGGGCTGCTCATCATGCTGATCAGCGCGCAGGTTCCACAGCAGGCGTGCTGTTTCCCTTTGCGTTTTGCGATCTACGCGTGAGACTACGGGCGCAGTACGCTGATCGCGGCGCCGTCCGCAACGCGCTGGAGGGCCGGCTCGCTCGCCGGCCCGACAGCGGCCATCGCGGCCTTCCACCGGGGCCCGACAGCGGCCATCGCGGGCGCTTCCACCGGGGCGGGTGCCCGGGGAGGGAACACCGGTGCGGGAACGCTGAAAGCGGGGTCGGGTTGCGCCAAGACTATGAACTGCTCGCTCGGCGGCTCCAGGTCGAACTGGGCTCGCTGTCCGAACGTCCGCAAGGTCTCGCAGACGATCATCAGATCAGCGAGCAGCGAGCGGTGCTTCAAGTAGTAGAGGTCATGACAGAGCTTCCAGGCGGAGCCTTCCTTCGTCCCCGCGTAGCCACAGCGCACCTGGGCCCAGCCGGTGATGCCGGGCTTCACCAGGCTGCGGCGCTCGTAGTGGGCAAAGCGGTACTCGAGCTCCGAGACGAGCTCCGGCTGCTCGGGCCGGGGGCCGACCAGCGTCATGTCACCACGCAGCACGTTCCACAGCTGGGGAAGCTCGTCGATGTGCAGCTTGCGCATCAACCGGCCGACGGGCAGAACGCGATCGTCGTCGCGGCTCGACCACTGCGCGCCGTGCGCCTGCGCCCCGGGACGCATTGAGCGCAGCTTGATCATCTCGAACTCGCGGCCACCCTCGCCAACCCGTCGCTGGCGGTAGAACACGGCCCCACCATCCGAGAGCTTGATCGCCACCGCGAATAGGGCAATCAGCGGCGCGGCGACGATCAGCGCCGTGGCGCCGAAGGCGATGTCGAAGAGCCGCTTCGAGATTGGCGGGGTACGACGGTAGCGCGGGTGCATCAGGTACTGGTACCAGGCCGCATTGATCTGACCGACAGGAACGTGCCCCAACAGCTCCTCGTAGAACTGGCTTGCCTCGATCAACCTCACCGGGAGATCCAGGCAGGCGGCGCCGACGCCTTCGAAGATGTCGAGGCGAGAGACCTCCCCGGAAGGGCCCTGCGCGTGGACGAGCAATTCGATCCCGTGGGTGCGGACGATCCGGCGCAGCTCCTCGATCGACCCGAGGCGGGAGACGCCGGGGAAAAGCTCGATCGGAGGTCCGGCCACCGACGGAGATCCATCCGACGAGTTGGTAGCCGCGAATCTTCGCCACGGCGATCTCCCGGTCGAGCCCCTCCGCCACCTCGGGGTCGCCGATGACCGCGATCCGCACCGCCACGTGCCCGTCGAAGCGGGCCTTGAGCCAGCACCCGAGCGCCGCCACCGGCAAGGCGCCCATGACGGCGGGGATCAGGGAGGCGCCCAGCGAACCCACCCCCACGAAGAGAGAGGCCGCCCACGCCAGGAGGGCCCCCAGCAACAGGGTCAGGGCGCATGTGGCGAGCCTCGCGATCGGCATCAGGTGGAGCGGATACCTCGTCCGGCTGACGAGCTGGTGCACGACCAGGATCGAGATCGCGACGAGCAACCCCCAGGAGGGACGGTTGGTGTGTGCGAATGCGAGCAGGCCGGCCGCGGCGGCAGGCGCGATCCCGAGCGCGACCAGGTCCAGCAGGCGACGCGCGTTCAGGGGGCCCAGGTTCCAGAAACGAGGCTGTTCGACGATGCCCTGAGCCTGAACAGTGCTGTTCAGATGCGCTCATCTGACTCGGCGGTCCTGCTCAGTCGCTGAAGGGCGATCCCCGCGCTGAGGAGCGCCAGGGCCACGACTGCCAGGAGCACGAGGTCGACGCCGGTGAACGGAAGACCGCTGATCACGGGGTCGTTGCCGGCCGAGGGGTCGGAAGGCCCGCCGCCGCCGCCGGCCGCGAACTGATGATTGGTCGTGTCGTACTGGGCCGACGTGGGGCTGGAGGCCTGCGCCGCGGCCGCCGGAAGGGCAGCGAGGAGCGCAACGGACATCACGGCCGACACGATCAGCATCCGGCCTCGAGCGGCGAGGCGCGGGCGATCCTGCGGTGCGGCGTCGGGTGTAGTCAGCTTGTCCAATGTGGCCTCCAAGTTAGGGTCATGTCGGCGGGTGAGCCTTGTAACCCGTCAGAGTGCGATCAGTTGCGGCAAAACTCGATGGCCCAACTCGCGCCAAATCCGGCAGGCTGCGAGCTGGGGTCTCTGTAACAGGCCGAGAAAGGGGGCTTTCAGTGCTGATCGGAGCGCATGTTTCCACCGCGGGTGGCCTGGCGAACGCCGTCGAGCGCGGAGTCGAGCGCGACTGCGATGCGATCCAGATCTTCCACCAGAGCCCACGGATGTGGCGGCCGACCGCCTACACCGAGGAGGATTTCGAAGCGTTTCGCGAGGCGATCGCCGACTCGTCGCTGCAGGCCGTGGTGATCCACGCCGTCTATCTGATCAACTGCGCCAGCAAGGAGCGCGAGATCCGGCGCAAGTCGCTGACCTCGCTCGAGCACGCACTGCGGATCGGCGATGGGATCGGCGCAGCCGGGGTCGTCTTGCACGCCGGGGCGCGCAAGGGAGAGCCTTAGGGACCTTCGGTGCAGGCGCGCCGGCAAGGCAATCCGCTGAGGCGCTCGAAAGCTCGGAGCGCTGCTCCGCTGCTGCTCGAGAACACCGCCGGCACGCAGGGGCCGCTCGGCCGCAACTTCGACGAGCTCGCCGAGCTGATCGACGCCGCCGGAGGCGGCAAGCCGCCTGGGCGCCTGCCTCGACTGCTGCCACCTGCTGGCCTCGGGGTTCGAGATCCGCTCGCCAGCAGCACTCGCCGAGGTGGTCGACGACTTCGACGCCAAGGTCGGGCTCGACCGGCTGCGCTGCCTTCACGTCAACGACTCCAAGGTGCCGCTGGGCTCCAACCGCGACCGGCACGCCAACCTCGGCGAGGGAGAGCTGGGCGCAAGGGCCTTCGCCCCTTCCTCTCCGAGCCCCGGTTCGAGGAGCTGCCGGCGCTGATCGAGTCCCCGGGGCCCGACGGCAAGGGCCCGGATCGCAGGGAGGTGCAGGACGGCGAAGCGGCTACGCAAGGAAGGGCTAGCCAACCGCGCCAAGGGTTAGCCCGCCCGGGCTAGGGACGGAGTCCCGGTAAACGCGTGGGAACCTGCCGGGTCAGGCCGGTGCCCTAACCCGGTGGCAACGCAGCCGAAGGCGAGGCTGCCACCGGAGTGGTTCTTATGCCAGGGCGTCGCGCAGGTCGAATGCGCGCGGCTCGCCGCGCGGCGTCGCCGCAGTCGAAGAAGCCCGGGTTGACGCATGCGTGGGCGGGGCCGACGTGCTCGTAGGCCGGCTCGACCCGGAACTGGCACTGAGGCAGCGGCTCGCCCGTCATCTTGATGCCACCGTAGCCGCCGTTTCGCTCCGCCGCCTCGAACATGCCAGGTCGATCTCGGCCCCAAAGACCTTGCGCATGCAGCCCATGTAGTGGCCGCCGCTCAGCGGATCGACGTAGCTGTAGAGATACCCGCAGCGAAGCTCGAGGCAACCGCGAGGGTCGACGAGCCGGTCGCAGAAGGTTCGGCATTGGCGGCACTCGCCGGCCCGGATGCCCTCCCCTTCTCGTTGCTTGAGCGGCATGTCAGAAGTCTAGACCCGCGAACAACGGCTAGGGACCGGGTCACGGTAGGCGTGTGGACCTGCCGGGTGAGGTTGGCGCCCTCGCCCGCCGGAAACGTAGCCGCAGGCGAGGCTTCCGGCGGAGTTATTCAAGCCGCCAGCGCCCGTGGGCCGAGCAGGTGGTCGAGCTCGGCACGGAGGGCCTGAGACGGGGTGACGCAGTACTCGGGGCCGAAGCGGAGCCGCCGGGCACCCTCGCGGGTCTCCATCTCGAGCACCACCTCGCACTCGCCCGGGAAGCTCTGGAACACCGACTTCAGCTCCTCGACCAACTGGGCCCCGAACTCGGCGGCGCTGACCCGCAGCAGGATCCGATCCGGGTGACGAGCCTTCGCCTTCGCCCGCGCCGCCGCCAGCTCGTCCTCGCCGGGCTCGAACGGCTCCGCCTCCGCGACGACGAGGCTCATCTCCCCGCGGCCCTTGTGGTCGACTCGGCCTCTCACCAGGACCACGCGATCGAGCTCGATCCGGTCCGCCGCCTCCGAGGCCGCGTCGCGGACGAACAGCTCGACGCGGCCCTCCAGGTCGTCGAGGGTCGCGAACATCACGTAGGCGCCGCTGCGCGTGCGCACGCGCTTGCGCTCGCTGACGATCCCGCCCACGGTGACCCAGGCACCGTCCTCCTTGCGGGCCACCTCCTCCAGCGAGCAGTCGACCCGTTCGCGAAGCGCGTCGCGAACCTCGGCCAGCGGGTGTGCGGAGAGGAAGGTCCCGAGGGTCTCCTTCTCGAGCCGCAGGAGCTCACGCTGGTCGAACTCGTCGCTCGGGATCGGCGGCCGCTGCTCGCCCGGCCCACCGCTGGCCGGCGGCCCCGCGCCAGCTGGCCGGCTCGACCGCCGAGATCGAAGATCGAGCCCTGCCCGCGCCGCGCGTCCTCCTGCGACTTCGAGGCGCTCGCCTGCGCCTGCGAAAGCACCTCGAGCATCCCCTTGCGGCTGCCGCCGGTCGAGTCGAGCGCGCCGCACTTGATCAGGCACTCGATCGCCCGCTTGTTGACCGCCCGGGCGTCAACCCGGTCGCAGAAGTCCCAGATCGACGAGAAGTGGCCGCCGCTCTCGCGCGCCCCGATGATCGCCTCCACCGCCTGGTGGCCGACGTTCTTGACCGCGTCGAGCCCGAAGCGAATCGACTTGCCGCTGACCACGAATCCGTGGTGCGGACGAGTTGACGTCTGGGGGCAGCACGTCGATCCCCATCTCCTCGCAGCGATTGACGAAGAAGGGCACCTTGTCCTTGGTCGTCATCACCGAGGAGATCACAGCGGCCATGTACTCGGCGGGATAGTTGGCCCGCAGGAAGGCGGTCCGATAGGCGATCAGCGCGTAACAGGCCGCGTGGCTGCGGTTGAAGCTGTAGTCAGCCGCGGCCGTCATCAGCGACCACAGGTCCTGGGCGACCCGCCGATCGGTGCCCGATTCGGCGAGGCCGGCCAGGAACTTGTCCCTCATCTGCGCCATCAGGTCACGCTTCTTCTTTCCCACCGCCTTGCGCAGGTCATCCGCTTCGGCGGGGCTGAACCCGGCCATCCGCTTGGCGATCTCCATCAGCTGCTCCTGGTAGATGCAGCAGCCGTAGGTGGACTCGGTGATCGAGCGCAGTCGGGGGTCCGCGTAGCGAACGGACGTGGGGTCGAGCTTGCCGTTGGCGTAGTCGTCGATGAAGCGCATCGCGCCCGGTCTGTACAGGGAGACCAGCGCGACGATGTCGTTGAACTCGGTCGGGCCGCACCCGACGCAGGGCGTCGCGCATCCCGTCGGACTCGAGCTGGAAGACGCCGATCGAGTCCCCACGGGAGAGCATCTCGAAGGTCTTGGCGTCGTCGAGAGGGATCTCCTCGATCTCGATCTCCACCTCTCGCGAGCGCTTGATGATCTCGACCGCGTCCTCGATCACGTCCAGGTTGCGAAGCCCCAGGAAGTCCATCTTCAGAAGGCCCATCTCCTCGAATCGGCCCCATCGAGTATTGGGTGACGATCTTGTACGAGCGCTCCGCGCGGCCGCCGTTCTGAGGGCCGAACGCCGTTCGCGTCGCGGTCGCCGGTGCCGCCGCGGTCGTCCGCCAGCTGGAGCGGCACGATCTCGGCCAGCGGCCGGTCGGCGATCACAACCGCGGCGGCGTGAATCGAGTTGTTACGGACGATCCCCTCGAGCCCGCGGGCGACGTCGAGGATGCGGCGTGCGTCGGGATCGGAGTCGTAGGTGCGCTTGAGCTCCTCTCCATCGGCGAGGCAGTCCTTGAAGCTCGGATTGCGGCCGAGCACGGGCTCGGGGATCTGCTTCGCGACCCGGTCGCCGGTCGCGTAGTCGAAGCCGAGCACGCGAGCGGCGTCGCGGGTAGCCGCACGCGGCGCCATCTTGCCGAAGGTGATGATCTGCGCCACCGACTCGCGCCCATACTTCTCGGCCACGTAGCGGATCACCCGCTCGCGACCGCGGACCGAGAAGTCGATGTCGATGTCCGGCATCGACTTGCGCGCCGGATTGAGGAAGCGCTCGAAGAGCAGCTGGTTGGCGAGCGGGTCGAGGTCGGTGATGTTGAGGCAGTAGGCGACGATCGAGCCCGCCGCGGAACCGCGTCCCGGGCCGACGGCGATGCCGCTCTCCTTGGCGTACCTGACGAAGTCCCAGACGATCAGGAAGTAGGAGTCGAACCCCATCTCCGCGATCACCGAGAGCTCGAACTCGAGCCGCTCGCGGGCCTCCGCCGGCGCCGGATCCCCGTAGCGGCGGACGCAGGCCCTCGGTGGCAAGCCGGCGCAGCATCGCGGCAGGCTCCTCGCCGTCGGGGGTCGGGAAGCGGGGCAAGAGCAGCTGGCCGAGCTCGATCTCGACCTCGCAGCGCTCGGCGACCTCGAGCGTCGTCGCCACCGCCTCCGGCCAGCGCGAGAACGACTCGGCCATCTCGGCGGGGCTCTTGAGGAAGAACTCGTTGGTCTCGAAGCGCAGCTTCGGTTGCTCGATGGTGGACTTGGTCTGCACGCAGAGAAGCGCCGCGTGGTTCGAGTAGTCCTCGCGGCGCAGGTAGTGGACGTCGGCCGTCGCCACCAGCGGCCGGCCCAGCTCCTTCGCCGCCCGAACGATGCCCTCGTTCGCCTTCTCCTGCTCCGCCAGCCCGTTGGCCTGGATCTCGAAGTAGACGTTCTCGGGCCCGAAGACGCCGAGCAGCTCGTCCAGGTGGGCACGGGCGTCCGCCGGCCGCTCCTCTACCAGGCGGCGGGCCAGGCGCGACTGGAGGCAGCCCGTGAGGGCGATCACGCCCTCCGCGTGCCGGTCGAGCAGCTCCAGGTCGACGCTCGGCTTGCCCCGGCCGAAGCCCTCGAGGAAGCCGGCCGAGGTGAGCTTGACCAGGTTGCGAAAGCCGGCGTCCGTGGAGGCCAGCAGGGTGAGGTGGTTGCGCTCGCCGCGCTGGTCGGCGCGACGGCGATCGTCGACCAGGTAGGCCTCCAGCCCCATGATGGGCTTGATCCCGTGCGCTGTGGCAGGCCTTGTAGTGCTCGACCGCCCCGTTCATCACCCCGTGATCGGTGAGACCGAGCGCCGGCATGCCCAGCTCCGCTGCGCGCGCGGCCAGCCCGCGGTCGGGGCCGTCGGCGTCCTTGGCGGCGATCTTGCAGGCGCCGTCGAGCAGCGAGTACTCGCTGTGGACGTGCAGGTGAACCACTTCCCCGCTCACGAAGTGATCATTTCAATCGGCCCAGATGCCACCGCCCGCCTTCCCGCAAATTCCGCCGGTAGCCTGGAGGCCGCAATGATCTGGCTGTTGCGGCACGGGGACGCGGAGGAGGACGCCGAGGACGACGCGGCGAGGCGGCTGACCGAGAGCGGCGAGCGGCAGGCGGAGGCCGCCGGTAGGGCCCTCGAGGCCCTGGATGCCGGCGTCGGCGCCTGCCTGACGAGCCCCAAGGTCCGCGCCCGCGACACGGCGCGCATCGCCTGCCGCAAGCTGGGCGTCGAGGTCGAGGAGACCGAGTTGCTTGCCGGCGGCGACTTCGATCCCCAGCAGGTGGCCGGCCAGGCCGGCGGCCGGCGGGCGAGGCCGGAAACGTGCTGCTGGTCGGTCACGAGCCCGACCTCTCGCACGCGATCGAGGCGGCCACGGGCGCCAGGGTCAAGCTCAGGAAGGGCGGTCTGGCCGCGATCGAGGACGGGACCCTGATCGCCCTGCTGACCCCGGCGCAGCTGGGCGCGATCGCCGACCCGCGCTAGCAGAGCCCGGGCGGGAGGGCACTAAGCTGCCACCCTTCATGGAGGCGCTGGTAACCGGCGGGGCGGGCTTCATCGGCTCTCACCTGGTCGATGCTCTGCTCGAGCGCGGCGACCGGGTCGTGGTGATCGACGACCTGTCGACCGGGCGACGCGAGAACCTCGAGGACGCCCTTGCCAAGGGCGCCGTGCTGCTGGAGGCGGACGTCACCGATGCGGCCGCGGTCACCGACGCCTTCGAGACCCGCCGCCCGGAGGTCGTCTTCCACCTCGCCGCCCAGATCGACGTGCGCCGCTCCGTCTCCGAGCCGGTCTTCGACCTCGGCGTCAACGTCGGCGGGGACCGCTCAACCTGCTCGAGGCAGCCCGGCAGACGGAAGCGCGGCGCTTCATCCTCGCCTCCACCGGAGGGGCGATCTACGGCGAGGGCGCCGGGCGCCCGCTCCCCCTCGACGAGCAGGCCGAATGCAGGCCGGATGCCCCCTACGGCCAGAGCAAGTACGCGGCAGAGGGCTATCTGTCGCTCTACGGCCGCCTCTACGGGCTCTCTGCGGTTGCGCTGCGGCTCGGCAACGTCTACGGATCGCGACAGGACCCGCTCGGGGAGGCCGGCGTGGTGGCGATCTTCTGCGGGGCGCTGCTCGGCGGCGGCACCCCGCGGGTGTTCGGCGACGGACACCAGACGCGCGACTACGTCTACGTGGGCGACGTGGTCGAGGCGTTCCTGGCGGGGGCGGCGTCGGAGGCGCGGGGGACATACAACATCGGCACCGGGGTCGAGACGAGCGTGCTCGAGCTGGGCCGGCTGCTGGCGGGCGTCTGCGACCGAGAGTTCGATCCGGAGATGGCTCCGCCGCGGCCGGGGGAGGTCCAGCGGATCGCGATCGACAGCGCGCTCGCCGACGAGCGAGCTGGGCTGGCGGCCCCGGACCACCCTCGAGCAGGGGCTGCGGGCGACCGCGGTTTCTGTTCGCCTAGTCGACCAGTAGTTTCGCGCCTAGCGATGCCAGGCCGGCCCGCGACGCTGCCCGGCCCGCTGCCCCCGCCGCGCCCGCCGACGGCCAGGCCGCCCCGGCGGGGAGCCGGCGGGTGGAGCCGGCGGCGCTGCTGCTGCTCGCCGTGCTCGCGATCGTCTGGTCGTGGTGGGCCGCGAAGGACGGCGCGTTCTTCGGAACCGTGCTGCTCCCGGGGACGATCCTGCTCTGCGCCACCACGGTCGTGCTCGCCTGGACCGCCCCCTGGCGCGGCAGCCTGCGCTCCTCGCGGCCGGCGACCATCGCCCTCGCCTCCCTCGCCGGGCTCGGCGCCTGGGCGGCGCTGTCGGCGCTCTGGAGCCCAACCCCGGACGTCGCGGTCGAGCGATGGCCAGCGGATCCTCACCTACGCGCTCGCCTTCGGGCTCGGGATCTGGCTCTGCAACCTGTTGGTCGGCCGCGCTGCACCTGGCGCTGGTCCCGCTCGCCGTCGCCGGGGCGTTCGCGGGCATCGTCGCCGTGGTCGGCCTGCTCACCGGGGACGACGTCGGCCGCTACCTCGAGGGCGACGGAACGCTCGAGTTCCCGCTCGGCTACCGGAACGCGAACGCGGCATTCTTCGCGATCGCGCTGTGGCCGGCGCTGGGGCTGGCGTCGCACCGCGCCAGCGCCTGGCCCGTGCGCGCCGTCGCGCTGGCGACCGCGACGCTGTGCCTCGAGCTGGCGATGCTGAGCCAGAGCCGGGGATCCCTGGCAGGCGGCGCGGCGGCGCTGTGCGTCTATCTGCTCTTCTCGGAGGACCGGGCCCGCAGGATGGGGTGGCTGGCGCTGGCCGTTCTCCCGGCGCTCTTGATCCTCCCTGCCCTGATCGATCTCTACCGCGCCGCGAATGCGGACGCCCCGCTGCACTCGGCGCTCGGCGAGCTGCGCGGGGCGGGGCGCGCGGTGGCGCTCACCTGCGTCGGCTCGCTGGCGATCGGCGCCGTCGGCCGCCCTGCTGGGCAGGCGCGTTCCCGCCTCACCGCGGCGGGTCGAGATCGCCAATCGTGCCGCCCTCGCCGGGCTCGTGGCGGCGGTGCTCGCCGGCTCGATCGTCTTCGTCGCGGCGGTCGGCAATCCCGTCGACTGGATCGATAAGCGCGTCTCCCAGCTGGGCAGCGGACAGGACGCCAGACCTGGGCGGCCGAATCGAGCCGTTTCTCCTCCTTGAACGCCGCCACCCGGCGCCCTGCGATCTGGCGGGTGGCGCTTGCTCGACGCGCGCGAGGAGCCCCTGCTCGGCGAGGGTGGTGGCGGCTTTCTATACAGCTATCTGCGCGAACGGGAACGAGAACAGCCCGGTCTCGGTTCACGATGCGCACAACGTCGCGCTCGAGAATCTGTCCGAGTTCGGCTATCCAGGGCTGCTGCTGTTCGTCGGCGCGATCGCGGCAGCCGGCCTCGGGGCGATGCGGGCGCGCCGGCTCGGGCCCGAAGCCGGCCTGGTTATCGATCATCGCCCTGACGGCCGCCGCCTACTGGCTCGCGCACGCCTCGTTCGACTGGTTCTGGCCCTACCCGGCCATCACCGCCCCCGTCTTTGCCCTGCTCGGCTCGGCCTGTGCACCGGCTCTCCGGATCGCCGGTGACGCTCCGCGGGGTCACGGTCGGCTCTGGCTGACCGCCGGCGCCGTGGTGCTGGCGATCTCGGCGGTCCCCCCCTATCTCAGCCAGCGCTACGTCAACGACGCCTATGGCGAATGGCGGTCCGACCCCTCGGGCGCCTACGACGACCTCGACCGGGCCCGAGGCGCTGAACCCGCTGAGCGCCGATCCGGTGCTCGCCGAGGGCGCCATCGCCCGCGCCAACGGGGATCGCGCCCGAGCGATCGACGCCTTCCGCCAGGCCGCGAACAAGCTTCCCGAGGAATGGGCGTCGCACTACAACCTGGCGGAGCTCTACGCCCGGAGCTCGCCTCGACTCGCCCGCCGCGAGCTGGCGATCGCAAAGCGGCTGAACCCCTACGACCCCGAGGTCTTGGCCCTGGAGGAGAGATTCGCCGAGCAACGAGGCGACCGACGCTGAGCGGCCCGGCCAAGGGGCCGGCCCATGCGGACCGACCGGGAGCTTGGTCAGCTGAGGTTGATCATGCTCGTGCTGGAGCGCCATGGCCACGGCCTGGGCCCTCGTTCGCGCCCCAAGCTTGGCCTTGGCGTTTCGCACGTGGGTCTGCACGGTCGCCGGCGAGAGCTCGAGCATCTCCGCGATCTGCTCGTCGGTCGCCCCCGCTGCCAGCAGCCCGAGCACCTCCCGCTCGCGCGGGGTCGGCCCGCCCCGGCCAAAGCGGGCGCCGCTGTTGACGCGGTTGGAGCGGGCCGGTGCATCCGGCTGGACCTGCTGGGTGGCTTCGACCTGGTCACGGATGCGACTCGGTCGCCGAGAGGAGCAACAGGTGGCGGCCGGGCAGGACGTTGGCCACCACGCTCAGGTTGACCTCGTGCGCCTCGGCGGCCTGGGAGTTGAGCTCGAACGGCCCGGCGTGTCCGCCTCCCTCGCGGAAGGCGTGCCAGACATGATCGAGCCGCTTGCGCATGCCCGAAGTCAGGAAGTCGTCCACCGCCCTGCCGAGTGCGGCCGTCCGTGGGAGGCCGAGCAGCCGGCAGGCGGCCAGATTCGCCTCCAGACAGCGTCGCTGGTCGTCGACGACCAGGATCGCGAGCTGGGCCGGAACGGCTGGTCAGGGCCCGTGGCGCCGGCCAGCTGTGGGCTGGAGCTACTCACTGACCTCTCCGACAATGAACCGGTGTCGCGGAGCGCGGAGCGCCCGATGGGCGTCCCGCCCCGCCTGGAACACCGTCTCGACGATGATCAGCCAGTCGGCCAGGATCGAACGTCGCTTGATGTAGTAGAGGTCGTGGCAGAGCTTCCATGCGGTGCCCAGCTCCGAGCCGGCGTAGCCGCAGCGAAGCTGCGCCCAGCCCGTGATCCCCGGCTTCACCAGGTGCCGGCGGATGTAGTGCGGGAACCGGTTCTCGAGCTCGGCGCAGATCTCCGGACGCTCGGGCCGCGGGCCGACCAGCGTCATCTCGCCTCGCAGGACGTTCCACAGCTGCGGCAGCTCGTCGAGGTGAGTCCGGCGCAGGAACCTGCCGAGGCGGGTGACGCGCACGTCGCCGGGCTCGCACCATTGCGGGCCGCGCGCCTCCGCGTCCGGCACCATCGTCCGCAGCTTGATGATCTCGAACTCCCTGCCGCGCTCGCCGACGCGCCGCTGCCGATAGAAGACCGGCCCGCCGTCGGCCAGCTTGATCGCGACCCCCGCGATCCCGATCAGCGGCAGGACGATGACGGCCATCCAGGCCGCGTTGGCGAGGTCGAAGCACCGCTTCCAGAGCGGCGACGTCGGCCGGAAGCGCGGATGCATGATGTAGCGGAACCAGGCTGCGTCCGTGGTCCCGAGAGGCACGTGCCCCAGCAGGTCCTCGTACAGCTGATTCGCCTCGAGCATCCGCACCGGGAGGTCGAGACAGGAATCGGCGATCAGCGCATAGGGGTCGCGATCCGGATCGGCGCCGTGGTCGGCATCGACGGGCTCTGCCCGGCCGAAGACGAGCAACTCGATCTGCCGCTCCAGGACTGCCGAGCGAACGTCGCCCAGACCGCCGAGGTAGTCGAGGCGGCCGGTGAGCACACCGGGCGTGTCCGGCCCGGGAGCCTCGCGCCCGAACCAGCCGATCACCTCGTAGGCGCGGATGCCGGCGGCGTCGAGCTCCTCGGCGAGATCGGAGGCGAAGCCCGGCGACCCGATCACGGCAACCCGCGCGCGCCGGTCGTCGTCGAACCGGCTCATCACCCAGGCCCCGAGGGCCATGATCAGCCAGGCGGCGGCCACCGGCGCCTGGAGCTCGGCGAGCGCCATCGGCTGGCCCGCCGCCAGGGCAAGCGCCGCGGCGGCGCCGGCGCCGAGCACCGGAGCGCAGAGGGCCAACCCGAGCCGCGCCGCGGGCATCAACCCGAGCGGCAGCGTGGAGCGCTCGACGAGCTGCAGCGCACCGAGCATCGCGGCCGCGACCAGGAGCGCCGGAGCCGGCATCGCCCGTGTGCACGTAGGCGATCAGCCCCGCCGCCATGGCGGGGTTCGCCTTGAAGGCGATCAGATTGACCAGCCGTTGGGCCTCGAGCGCGCGGAGCGCGACGGGAATGACGACCCGGGTGTTGCACGACCCGGTGTTGCTTGCTGCATCAGGCATCTCTCCCCCCTCCGCTCGCTCCGCGGCTCCCTCTCGCTTCCTTGCTCCCTCGACCTCCGCGTCTAGGAGGACGACCGCCTGGCCGGATCCGACAGCCGTCGCAGCATCAGGCCGGAGCCCAGCAGGGCGACCGACGCGAGCGCGAGGACTCCGACATCGAAGCCGGTGAACGGAAGGCCACTGATCACGGGTCATCGTCGCCGCCCGAGGGGCCGGAGGGCTCTGAGGGCCCACCGCCGCCGCCGGCGGCCGCGATCTGATGGTTGGTCGTGTCGTACTGGGAGTCGCTGGGGGAACCAGCGAGCGAAGCGGACGGAACCGCGAGCGCGACGATGGCGAGCGCCAAGACGATCCACAATCCCCACCGAGGCCGTGGACGCTGGCCTACGTATTCGATTCAACATGCTTATCTCCTGCCGTCAACGACGACGCTGTTACCCCCGGGTCCCGCAATCGATGATTGCGGATGACGGGGGACGGGGGCAACCCCTGCCTGGGATCCACCCCACCTGGATTTTCGGGACACGATCAGGATTCACCAGAGTGGGTGCCCATAGTCAACGGATTGGGCACGAATTACCTAGAAATCGCTGCTGCATTACCGCAATGCGGTTAGTGGTAGCCTCCGCGGAAGCTAAGCTTCGCCGTCGAGTTGGACGGCGGGCCCGCGAGACGGAGGACAGTTGACTGAAGACAGGAACCGATCCGCTCGCGGCGATGGCCAGGGAGCGCCTCTTTCCGTTCGCGAGCGGGAGATCCTCGGGCTGATCGCCGGCGGCGACAGCGGGGCCCAGATCGCCGAGGCGCTGGTGCTGTCGCCGGAGACGGTCCGTACCCACATCCGAAATGCGATGTCCAAGCTCGGCGCCTCCAGCCGGGCTCAGGCGGTCGCGCTCGCCTTCCAGCGCAACGAGATCGGTGATCAGGCCAGACGTGGCGGCGGACGCCTCCGCATCGGCTTCAGAACCCGGATCGGGGCCAACGGCGACCACGCCCGGCGGCCGGTCGCGTGCCAGGGCGAACCTGGCGGCCGGGAAGTCCGACGCGACCCTTACGACCCTGCTCGCGGGGCTGGTGTCCCTCTACGACGTCGATGGGGGCACGGTCTTCCTCGCTGAGGAGGACGGGCTCTCCCTGCGCCGCGCCGCGATCCAGGGCGATGCCGATGAGAACGGCGACCACCATCATCCTGAGCAGGTCTCGCTCGGACAGGGAGCGCTGGGCCGGGCGGCGCTGGAGCGCCGGGCGCAACTGGTTCGCGGCTCGGGCTCCCCCGGCGACGCGCGCGGTCGGTCGACGATCTACGCACCGATGGTCTCGTCGGGCAGGCTCGTGGGTGTGATCTGCCTGACGACGCGGCCGAGCAGGCTCACTGGGCGAGGGGAGCTGCTGCTGCTCCAGGCGTTCGCGAACCGGGTTGGCGAGGTCCTGGCGTCCACGAGCGGCGATCCGCCGGCCAGGCTGAAGGAGACGCTGGAGCGCTTCCGCGCCTCCTGGTCGGCGGCCGGCGCGCCGTAGACCCTAGGCGGACGACTCGCCCAGGCCCTCGAGGCGCGCCCTCGACGGTGGCGTCGATCGGGGCGGCGCGGTCGATATCGCACAGCTCGAGGACGCGACGCATGGGGGCATCCGCCGGCACCACCAGTCGCAGCTGCTGGCGGTGCGTCCGCAATCTTCGTGCCAGGTCGAAGAGGAGCTCGATTCCGGCGCTGTCGAGGTAGCTCACCCCCGACAGGTCGATGACCAGCCCGGCCCTGTCAGTCGTCAACTGTGCGGCGAGCGCGTTGCTCATCTCCTGGGCGTTGACGCTCTCGATCTCTCCCACCACGCGCCCCACGACGATCTTGCCGGCCGTTTCGAAGCTCAGCTCCGCCAGAGGGTCTCTCATGTCGCACCGTCGCCGCGCAACTGCCGCCGCAACCTGACGGTCGTACCGCGCTCCGAGGGCTCGATCTCCACGTCGTCCATCAGCTCCCGCATCACCGCGAGCCCACGCCCCGGGCCCTCCTCGCCCGGGGCTCGCCACTGGCCGGTATCGCGAACCGTGATCTCGACCTCCGGGCCCTCTCGTGCTGCGCGGAGCTCGAACGACGAATCGGAGAGGGCGGGATGGGCGTGCGCGACTGTATTCGCGCAGGCCTCGCCGCAGGCGACCAGCACCTCGTAGATCTCGTCCTCCCCAGCCCCCGCAAGCCGCAGCCATTGCGCTACCGCACGCCGCATCGAGGCAAGCGAGGAAGGCAAGGCCGGAAGCGCGAGGGCGAGGGTCTCGCCGGGCGGCGTCAGTTGAAGCGCGAGCAGGGCGAGGTCGTCGCGGAAGCCCGCCCGCACGTCGAGCGAATCGAGCACCGCGTGGCAGAGCGCCTCGGGCTCGCGCGGCCCGTCCTCCATGGAGCTGCGCAGTCCCTCCAAGCCCTGGCCGAGCGGCAACTCCGGACCCTCGACGAGACCGTCGGTGTAGAGCAGCACGGTCGACCAGGGGTCGAGCGTCGTCGTGCTCTCCTCGTAGGCGGCGTAGCGCGCCACCCCCAGCGGGTTGCCGGCCGGGGCCTCCACGAAGGTCGAGCCGCCGCCCGGATCGAGCACCAGCGGCGGCGGATGGGCCGCGCTGGCCACCTGAACCGTGTGCCCGTCCGGGTCCACGATCGCGTACAGAAGAGTGAGCATGCCGCCCTGCTCTCCTTCGAGCACGAAGCCGTTCATCCGCTCCAGCACCAGGGCGGGTCGAAGGGCCTCGAGCGCATAGGCGCGCAAGGCGCTTTGCAGGTGCGCCATCCGCGACGCCGCCTTGACGCCGCGACCAACCACGTCACCGATCGCGATCCCGACCTTCCCGCCGCGCAGGGGGATTGCGTCGTACCAGTCGCCTCCGATCCTCGTCTCTGCGCTCCCGGGCCGATAGCGGGCGGCCAACCGCAGGCCGGGCACCACGGGCAGCCGGGGCAGCAGGCTTCGTTGGAGGGTCTCGGCGACCCGCCGCTCGATCTCCACCCCTTCCGCGGCCCGCTTCAGGGCATCCAGGGTCGCACCGAGGATCGGGTCCCCCTCGCCGGAGCCCCCGGCACTCCTCGCCCACTCGTCGCCCGGGACCGGCGATTCCGGGTCCGCCGGAGCCCCGGCAGCGGCGTCTTCTCGCTCCAGATCCACCACCTGGCTTGCGAGTGTAACCACGCGGATGACCGAACTCTTGCCCCGCGACTCGCGGGCCCCAAACGGCGCACACAAGCTGCCAATTCGACGATAGTGAGCCTGCCGATCGCAGGCTCGACCGACCAAGAACTTGCAAAACCCTGCGTAAACTGCGCAAAACTTAGCCAGAAACCGCACCAAACGGGCCCTTAATGCGATTTACACCTTGAAAGTTCGGGACGAGATACTGATGGGAGGACAGATGCGACTACTGAACGTTGGCCAGGCGGCCGCCTATCTGGGCGTCAGCGCCGCCTCGCTGCGCAGCTGGTCGAACCAGGGACTGGTTCCCGTTTACCGGACGCCTGGCGGGCAGCGCCGCTTCTCGACCGCGGACCTCGACGGGTTCATCCGGTCGATGCGTGAGCCCTCGGCGAACGGCCGGTCCGTCGCCGCGATGCGCGGCTAGACGACCGCATGCCAGGTCGCCCGACCAAGAGGGTCGTAACCCTCGAGCTGGCCGCGCTGGCCGCGGCGCTCGCGGTCGCCGTCTGGTCCAACGGCGACTCGAACTGGGACCTGCCGCTGTTCGCCATCCTGCTGGCCACCTCGGTCATCGGCGACCTGACAGCGGTGCACACCCCGGCCAGCCGGATGTCGATCTCGTCCAGCTTCCTGACCATCGTCACCGCGACGGTCTTCCTGGGCGAGGCCCCGGCGGCGCTGATCGGGGTCGCGACCATCGGCGCCGGATGGCTCCGGTTCCGCTACGCCCCGACGACCCTGCTCATCAACCTGGTCACCTACGCCTGGTTCCCGCTGCTCTCCGGGATCGCCTTCTCGGCAGCCCTCGAGGGGGCCGGGATCAGCCAGATGGACGCGCTCTTCTACCTGTTCGTGTTCGGCCTCTTCGTCTTCGCCCTGGCCATCGACTTCATCCTGATCGCCGGTTACTTCAGCTACGTGGAGGGAACCTCGCTCTGGGCCAGGACGCGCCGAGCGCTCGCCCCGCTGCTTCCCTCCGAGCTCGCCTCCGCTTTGCTGGCCGTGGGAGTCGCCTACCTCTACGTCAAGTTGGGTCTTCCCACCGTCGCCCTGTTCGCGGTCGTAGTGATCGTCTTCCAGTATTTGATCGGAGCACTGCTCGTCTCCCAGCAGCGGGCCGACGAGCTCCAGGTGCGGGCCAAGCAGTTGGCCGGCTTCCAGGTCGCCCTGCTGAGCGCCCTGCTGCGCACTCTCGACCTTCGCGACCGGATGACGGCCCGCCACAGCGCCGCGGTCGCCCGCTACGCGAGGGAGATCGCGGCCGCCGCCGGTCTCTCCGAGGAGGAGCAGGAACTTGCCCACACGGCCGGCCTGCTGCACGACATCGGCAAGTTCATCCTCCCCGACCGGATCCTGAAGGGTAACGAGGAGCTGACCGAAGCGGACTGGGTGGAGATCCGCAAGCACCCGTACGAGGGCGCCCGGATCGTCTCCCAGATCGACGGCTATCAGCCGGTTGGGGAGATCATCCTCGCCCACCACGAGCGCCTCGACGGCCTCGGCTACCCAATGAGCCTCCGCGGCGACGAGATCCCGATGCTGTCGAAGGTGATCGCCGTCGCCGACACCTACGACGTGCTCACCGCGCGCGACTCATATCGACAGCCGATGGGGACCTACGAGGCCGTCAGTGAGCTACGCCGCTCCGCAGGCACCCAGCTGGACCCGACCTACGTCGAGATCCTCGCCGATCTGCTGGTCGACAAGGACCTTCCCTACCGCCACGGCGAGGACGCGGACTTCGAGACCGAGCTGGCGCTCGACCGGCGAATCCACGAATATGCGACGGCCGGCACGACGCAGGGCCCGCGGCTCCCGATATGAGCCGCTCCCTGATGTCGCCCCGCTCTCTGGCGTCGCCTGACGCTTTCGTCAGCGCCGCCAGGGTCGGATAGAGCTTCACCGAATCCAGAAATCCTACGAGCCCCGACCGGGCCCGCAACTAGCTTGTCCTATGACGATTGGTGCTCAGTGACCGCGATAACCCATGACCAGTTCCTTCCGTCCGTGAAAGGACCCCATCCCTGAGAGGTCCGTTGCTTACCTGCGAAACCTTACCGAACTCGTCGGAAACTTGTCACTACCTCGGTGAAACTTGTCATTACCTCGGTCTAAGGTGGTAGCGCCGTGCCCGCCGCCCTCCGCCCGCTTCGGCTGCCCGCCTTCCGCCGTTTGGCCCTGGTCCGCTTCGTCGACGAGCTGGGCGATTGGCTCGGCGAGATCGCGCTGGCGGTGCTGGTCTTCGATCGGACCGGAAGCCCGCTTGCGGTCGCGGCCCTGTTCCTGGCGCTTCAGTTCGCGCCGGCGCTGGTCACGCCGCCGCTCGTCGCCCGCCTGGAGTCGCTCCACAGCCGCGTCAGCCTGCCCGTCCTGAGCGCCGTACAGGCAGCGGCGTTCGCGGGTCTCGCGTTCCTGTCCACCGACTTCTCGTTGGCCCCGGTGATCGCCCTGTCGGCGCTGGCCGGCGCTCTCGCGGTCACCGGGCGGGCGCTGACTCGCGCGGCGGCGGCGGCCGTGCTTGCGCCGCGCGGGCTGCTGCGCGAGGGAAACGCGCTGCTCAACATCGGCTTCACGGTCGGCGCGGCCGCCGGACCGGCGCTGGCCGGCGTCGTCGTCGCCACCGCCGGGCCGCGCACGGCGCTATTCGCCGACGCCGCCTCCTTCGGCGTGGTGGCGCTGCTGCTCGCGACCGCCTCCAGCCTGCCGCGAGCCAAGCCGGAGGTTGCGGCGTGGAGGACGCGACTGCGGATGGGACTGAGCTACGTCAGGTCGCACCGGCAGCTCCGGCTGCTGCTCGCGGCCCAGGCGTTCGCCTTCGTCTCCTTCGCGATAGTGATCCCGATCGAGGTGGTGTTCGCCAAGCGCACCCTGGGCACCGGCGACGCCGGCTATGGCGCGCTGCTGGCCAGCTGGGGCGCCGGCATGGTCGTCGGCGGACTTGCCTTCGTGGTCCTGCGACGCACCCCGCTTCGCATCCTCCTCGTGGCCAGCACCCTGGCGATCGGCTGCGCTTATCTGGCCACCGGCGCGGCACCCACGCTGCTCGCCGCCTGTATCGCATCCGCGGTCGGCGGCGCCGGAAACGGCATCCAGTGGGTCGCCCTGATTACGGCCGTCCAGCAGCTCACGAGCGCTGACTACCAGGCCCGCGTGATCTCGCTGTTGGAGTCCCTGGCTGCCGCGATGCCGGGGGTGGGATTCGTGATCGGGGGCGCGGTGGCCGCGATCTTCAGCCCGCGGACGAGCTACGCGGTCGCCGGGGCGGGCGTTCTGGCCGTGCTGGCGGTCGCCTCCGTGGCGCTCTCCCGGGCCAGATGGCGCGGAGAGCCGGTGGAGGACCTGGGGGCTGCGGCGGGGGGCCTGCTGCCGGGGGCGGCGGCGGCCAGGACGCCCGGCGGGGGTGCCCTCGAGACGCCGGAAACGGCGTCGCGCTCAGCGCCCTAGAGCCGGGCTACTGAGCGCACGCCCAGGCGCTCGACCCGGAGTCCGCCCAGATCTGCGAGGCGATCGAGCTCTGCTGCTGCGGCGAGGCGCTTTGGGGCGCTCCGCGGCCACCGTAGAGGCGCCAGGTCGAGGGCAGGATCTGGTACGCGCCGCCCGCCCCCGAGGAGGGGTTCACGGCGCCGAAGTTGCCGCCCGACTCACACATCACGATCGCCTGCGGAATCGCCCAGTCCCCGAACCAGCCGGCGACCGCCTCCTGCGCCTGCGCCGCGGAGACCTGCTGCGCCTCGGAGACCTGCTGCTCCCAGCTGGCCACCTGGGAGCGAAGGCTGGAGAGCGCCGCCGCCTGTTCGGCGCGAGCCTGCTCGAGCTGCCCTGCCTGGGCCTCCGCGTCGGCGCGGACGCTGGCGATCTGATCACGGGCGGCAGCGGTCCGCTGATTGAAGGCGATCGCCTGAGCGCGAGCCTGCTTCACCTCGGCGAGTTGCGCCGATACCAGGTTGCGGAGCTGGCGGACGCGCACGGCGAGTGCGGCGTCGGCGTCCTCGATTCGGCCGAGAAGCTCGGCGCGGTTGGCGAGATCGTCGAAGCCACTCGCGTCGAGCAGGAGCTCGGTCGCGTCCGGCGCGTCGCCCTTGTAGATCGATACGAGGCGAGCCGAGAGCGCCCCGAGGGCGCGATGCAGGCGGGCTCGAGCCTTGGCGAGCTGCGCCGTCGCCTGCTGGACCCGTACGTCGAGCTGGGCCTCACGCTGCTGGCCTTGCGCGAGGACGGCGGAGAGCTCGGCCTCCCGCGCCGCCGCGGCGGCCGCCTGGGAGCGGGCCACGGCAAGTTGCGAGGTGCTGGCGTCGATCTCGGCGCCGAGGCTCTGCGCATCCGACTGGGCGGAGGAGATCTGGGCGTTCAGCTCGTCGACGCTCTGGGCGCCCGAGTGGCCAACCGGCAGCGCCAACGCCATGCCCACCGCCAGTGCGACCACGCCAGCACGGCGGTGGCGCCGGCGTGCGCCGGCGCTCGAGCTTACGGCTGCTGTCAGGTGCCTGGGATCCATCCTTCGCTGCCTGCGGGGTTAGCTGACGGGCTCGCGCCGAAGGACTGGCGCTACGCGGTGGTCGCCGCGACTCGCCCCGAGGTGGGCAATCTGCCGCCTCAGTGGTTCCCCCGCCCCCCCGGAGACCCCGGGAAGCTCGGCGGTGTCAAGCGCGGCATCCTAGCGAATCGTTAGCAAGTTATGAAGCCAGCATTGGGAAGGTGGCCGCTGCAAGACATCCTGCAACGCAGGCACGAGCCGCGCGGAAGAGGGCGCCAAGGAGCCCGTGGATTGCCCTGCCGCTAGCCCTCGGGTGGCTCGCGGGTCGCCGCCAGGTAGACGCCGGCCACGATCCCCGCCACGCCGATGCCGAAGGCGATGCGGAGCTGGCGCCGATAGCGGACCCGGACGAACCGCACCACCAGGCGACCAATCAGCTCGTAGATCACTCCCATCACTCCTCTTTCCTTCGCTCTCGCTGCTCGCTGGCCCGGGCGCGGATCCGGTGCGCCATCCGGCTCTGAAGGGTGAACAACTCGATGAACCCAGGGCTGGCCGCCTGGCTGAACTCACCTCCCGACTCGCCGAACGAGGCGAGCGAGCGATCATAGAGCGCGTGCGGCGAGCTGCGGGCGACGGCGGTAGCCGAGCCCTTGTAGAGCCTCACGGTGATCTCGCCGGTGACCAGCTCGTTCGCCGAGTCCATGTACGCGTCGAGGTCGGAGCGCAGCGGCTCGTGCCACAGCCCCGCGTAGCACAGGTACGCCCACCTGTCCTCCAGCGCCCGCTTGAAGGTGTTCTGGTGGATGGTCGAGACGAGCTTCTCGAGCTCGCGGTGGGCGGTGAGGACGATTGCCGCCGCCGGCGCCTCGTACAGGTCCCGAACCTTGAGCCCCACCACCCGATCCTCGATCTGGTCGACGATCCCGACCCCGTGCCGCCGCCCCAGCTCAGCGGCGCGCTCGAGCAGCTCGACGAGGCCGAGCCGCCGGCCATCCAGCGACACCGGACAGCCGCCGTCAAACCCGACCCGGACGAGCTCGGGCTGGTCCGGGGCGTCCTCGGGGCGCGCCACCAGCTGGAAGACGTCGTCGGGGGGCGGCTCGTCCAGGTCCTCGATCGCGCCACCCTCCGAGGAGCGTCCCCAGAGGTTGTCGTCGATCGAGTAGGGCGGCGCCTCGGTGCCACCCTTGACCGGGATCCCGTGCTGGCGAGCGTAGGCGATCTCTTCCTCACGCCCCATCCGCCACTCACGCACCGGCGCGATCACTCCCAGCTCGGGATCGAGCGTCGCCAAGGTCGCTTCGATCCGCACCTGGTCGTTGCCCTTTCCCGTGCAGCCGTGGGCGACCGTGTCGCAGCCCGCGCGGCGGGCCTGCTCGACAGCGATTTTGGCGATCAGTGGCCGCCCGAGGGCCGTGAACAGCGGATAGCCGCCCCCGTAGAGCGCGTTGGCCTTGATCGCCGGCAGCACGTAGTCGCGCGCGAACTCCTCGCGGGCATCGACCACGATCGCGTCGAGCGCCCCGAGGTCGCGTGCCTTGCCGGCCACCACCTCCCAGTCCTCCCCGGGCTGGCCGAGGTTGACGGTCAGTGTGACGATCTCGGCCCCGTAGCGCTCCTGGATCCAACGCAGCATCACCGAGGTGTCGAGACCACCGGAATAGAGCAGCAGGACGCGCCCCATCTGCTCGGGGTCGGCCTCGTAGGAGGCGGTGCGTTCCGCGGAATGCTCGGTCACGGCGCGAAGTCTCGCACGCCCCAACGCGGCGGAGAAGCGCCCCGGCGCCCGCGCGGGTCCGCAATCATTGGCGCCGTGGGTCGAGCGCTTCGCATCGTCTCTGTGTCGCTGATCACCGCAGGCCTGGTGGTGCTTGCGGACGTGGCCACGACCCTGGCCTGGAAGGAGCCGGTATCGACCGTCTACGGGTCGATCCAGCAGGGCAAGGCGGAGGACCAGCTAGCGGAGCTGGAGAGCGAGTTCCCGGCCAGGTCCGACCTGCGGGAGGTCGAGCACGTACAGGGGATCCGAAAGAAGGTCGAGATTCTCGCCGGCCTGTTCGCGAAGCGCGTCCACAAGGGCGAGGCGATCGGCCGACTCAAGATCCCGAGCATCGACCTCGACGTGGTCGCAGTCCAGGGCACGGACACCGCCAGCCTCCAGACGGGACCGGGTCATTACCCGGAGACGCCATTCCCGGGCCAGGGCGGAACGTCTGCAGTGGCCGGACACCGAACAACCTACCTGGCCCCGTTTCGCCATCTCGACCAGCTGAAGCGGGGCGACGAGATCGAGATCGAGATGCCGTACGCCAACTTCGCCTACCGGGTCCAGAAGACGAGGGTGGTGGACGATTCCGCCGTCAACATCATCCACAGGGTCGGCTACGAGCGGCTCGTGCTCACGGCCTGCCACCCGCTGTATAGCGCCGCCCAGCGGATCGCCGCGTTCGCGAAGCTCAGGGAGGTCAGCTTCTTCGCGCTCGGCAACCAGAAGTGGCACGACCCATAGGCGGACGGTCGCCGACGGGAACGCCACCCTGGCTAAGGTACCCCGATGCTGCGCTACCTCGTCACCGGGTGCGCCGGTTTCATCGGCTCGACCCTCGTCGACGCGCTGCTCGCCGACGGCTGCGAAGTCGTCGGGGTTGATTCCTTCAACGACTACTACCCCCGTGCGCTGAAGGAGGCGGCGATCGCCCCGGCGCGATCGCACCCCGATTTCACCCTGGCCGTCTACGACCTCGCAGAGCTGCCGCCCGAGGTGCTGGACGGCGTCGACGGCATCTTTCACCTCGCGGGCCGTCCCGGCGTACGAGCCAGCTGGGGTCCCAGCTTCCACGCGTACGTCGAGGACAACGTGCTCGGCACCCACCGCGTGGTCGAGCTGGCGTCATCGCGCGGCGTCCGGCTGGTGCTTGCTTCGTCCTCCTCGATCTATGGTGACGCCCTCGCCTATCCGACGCCGGAAGACACGATCCCGGCACCCGTCTCGCCGTACGGCGTCACAAAGCTCGCCGGCGAACAGCTTGCCGCCGCCCACCACAGAAACGCTGGACTCGACCTCGTAGCGCTGCGTTACTTCAGCATCTATGGGCCCCGCCAACGGCCCGACATGGCCTTCTCACGGATCATCGGCGCACTAGCCGAGGAGACCGTGTTCGAGGTCTACGGAGACGGCCACCAATCGCGAGACTTCACCTACGTCGGCGACGCGGTCGCCGCGACGGTGGACGCAATGCGGCGCGCACCTTCCGGCGCCGTCTACAACGTCGGCGCCGGAAGCGAGGCCAGCCTCCGCGAGGCTGTCGCGGTAGTCGAGGAGCTGAGCGGCCGCTTGGTCGACGTCCGGTATGGCGAGCCCGCGCCGGGCGACGTGCCCCGGACGCTCGCGGAGACGACCAAGATCCGAGGGGACCTGGGCTGGGAGCCGCGAGTCAGCCTCCGTGACGGCCTCGCCGCGATGCTGGACGCCGCCGGGCTTGCGGTCCCGCGACTCAACGGGTCCCTGGATCGCAGCTGACTAGGGACTGAGGCCGAGCAGCCTCAGGCGCGGCGCAGGAACTCGGCCACGCGCTCCACCTCGACGCCGGCCGTCCGCGCCGCGGCGTGCTCGTGGCCGGCCCGCACCAGCGTCTCCCGCAGCCCGGGGTCGGCGGCGATCTCTCGAAGGGCGGTCGCCGCGGCATCGGCGTTTCCGGCCGGGACGAGGCGCACCGTGCCCCCGACGGCCGCGGCCACGCCACCGACGTCGGTCGCGACCACCGGAAGACCGGCGGCCAAAGCTTCCACGATCACCTGGGGCAGGCCCTCCGTCCAGGAGACGTGGAGCAGCGCGTGACTCTCTCGGTAGAGCGATAGGAGGCGCGGGCCGAAGGGAACGTAGCCGAGCAGCTCGGCGTGCTCCGCCAGGCCGAGCTCGTGGAGGCGATCCTGGAGCGCCTCGTGCATCGCGCCCTCGCCGCAGACGACCAGGCGCCAGCGATCGTCGTCCTCGCGCAGGCGCGCGAGCACGTCGGCGAGCAGCAAGGGGTTCTTCTCGGCCTCGAGGCGGCCGACGCTGATCACCCGGATCTCGCCGTCGTAGGAGCGCCGGAGCGCGACCGCCGGCGGCACCAGGTCATCCGCGTCGATCAAGGAGACGCCGATCTCGAGCACCGACCTGCCGTGAACGTAGTGCGCCGCGATCTCCGGTCCGACGACGACGACCGGGAACACCCGCGCGAGCGCTCGCCATGTGAGCTCGAGAGCCCAGCCGGCGAACTTGAGGAGGCGCCGGTCGGGGTGCCGCGAGTCGACGTAGGCGGGCAGGTCCTGGCGCACCCCGAGGACCACCCTCTTGCGCCGCACCGCCGCGAGCCCCGCGAAGGCGATCGCCAGGGGATGCGGGCCGAGCAGCCAGACGCAATCGACTCCGGAAAGCGCACGCCAGAATCTCGCCAGCGATCCCAGCGAGGAGCGCAGGACGGTCCATGGGTCCGAGAGCCGCGCGTAGTAGGGCAGCGACACGAGCTCGACGCCGGCCCCGATCGCATAGCGGGCGCGACCCGGCTCCGGAGCCTCTCGGCCGATCAGGACGAGGCGATCGAGCACGCCGCTCAAGCGCGCCAGAAAGAGAGCGAACGCACGCTCGGCGAATACCTCCCCGTCCACCCGGCGATAGACGTAGTCCGTGTAGACGGCCACCCGCACCCGAGACAGCTTGGAGCAATTGGAGGCGGAATCCGATCCGCCGCGCACCGGCTGCCGCCCAGGCCGCAAGCCGATACCCAGGCCACCCGGCCACCAATGCAACAATCCTGTCTCCATGGACGGGCCGAACCCCAATCAGCGGCAAGCAGGGACGGGCGACTGGCTCCAGCCTGCCGAGGAGGAGACCGGCCTCCGCCACTACATCCAGACCCTGCGCGAGCGGATCTGGCTCGTCGTGGCGGCGGTCGTGATCACCACCGGTATCGCGATCCTGTACGTAGCCACAGCGAGCAAGGTCTACGAGGCCACCGCCGATCTCCTGGTGACTCCAGTCGGGACCGACACTTCCCTGGTCGCCGGACTACCGTTGATCCGCGCGTCATCCGATCCCACTCGCGACGTCGAGACAGCCGCTCAAGCGGTGACGAACACGGACGTTGCCAAACGAGTCAAGGAGACGACCGACTCACCGCTCAGCGCGGACGCCCTGCTGGCGAAGGTGACGGCGGAACCGGTCGCGCAGAGCAACATCGTCGCCGTCACCGCGGAGGGAGGCTCACCGACGGAGGCACGCGACCTGGCCAACGCCTTCGCAGCTCAGGCAGTTGTCGAGCAGTCGGCCCAGCTCCACACTGCGATCGACCGGATCCTGCCCGGGCTACAGGCCCGCGCCAAAGATGTCGTAGCCGGAGGCCCGACCTCGCTTCGGGACCTGCGGGACGCGATCACATTGCTTGAGACGCTGCGAAGCGGCCCAGATCCGACCCTCAGCATCCAGACCAAGGCCGAGGCCCCGTCGAGCCCGAGCTCGCCAAAGACCAAGCTCAGCATCGCCGGTGGGCTGCTCGCGGGGTTGGTGTTGGGCATCGGCGGCGCATTCGCCTTCCAGCTGCTCGACCCGCGCCTGCGGCGCGAGGAGCAGCTCAAGCGTCTGTACCGCCTCCCGATCCTTACCCGGATCCCGAAAAAACAGCGACGGGCCTCCAAGCCGCTCACTCCGACGGACCTCTCGCTGGCTCAGTTGGAGGCCTACCGGACCCTCCGGGGGACGCTCGCCGCGTCGCGCCGCGCTTCGGGCTCGGACTCCTCCGCGATCCTGGTCACCGGGAGCTCCTCCTCCGAGGGGAAGACGACCACCGCGATCAACCTGGCGTCCTCCCTGGCCTCGGTGGGCCACAGCGTGATACTCATCGAAGCGGACCTGCGACGACCCGCGATCGCGGAGGCACTGGACGTACAGGTCAAGTACGGGATCGAGAGTGTCCTGATCGACAGCGTGGCGCTTCAGGACGCGCTCGTGGCGACGTCCACCCTCGGGTCGAACTTCGGGCTACTCCTGGCCGGCTATGCGGGAGGATGGATCAGCGATCTCTTCTCCCTGCCGGCCGCGCGGGAGATGATCGAGGAGGCTCGCCGCCTGGCCGACTACGTAGTCGTCGATTCCGCCCCCCTCGGCGACGTGATCGACGCCCTACCCCTCGCCAGCTACATGGACGAGGTACTCCTGGTCGCAGGGATCGGCAGGACTGATCTCAGGAAGCTCTCCCACCTCGGGGAGTTGCTGGCCGAGCACGGCATCAAGCCCGCCGGGTTCGCGGTGGTTGGCACGCCGAAGCCGAAGCGATCGGACTACCACTACTACGCCGACCAGCGTCGCCGCCGGAGTCAGGAGAAGCTGCAGCCGCTGACCGGCGGCGACCTATCCGCCGCGGCCGGGGAGCCGGTACGCAGCGGCGGGGCCCAATCCGAGTAGGCCCGCCACCATGACAGGCAGGCTGGCAGCGCCTAACTTGGGACTCGCCGCGGGGTTCGGAGCCATGGCCGCGTTCATCGGCCTCCTCGCCGGCAACGACCCAACGCTCGCGATCGCCGCGGCGCTCGGCCTCGGCTTTCTGCTGCTCGCCACCGTGGACCTGGCCTCGGGGCTCGTGGCTTTCACGCTGCTCACCTTTCTCGATCTGGCGCCAGGACTGGGCCTGGCGGTGACCATCGTCAAGCTTGCAGGGCTCGCGCTGGCGATTTCCTGGCTGGCCAGGATTGCGTCCCGGCAGCGGGAGGAGGACCTGTTCTGGGCGGCCCACCCGTGGATGACCTGGGTGATCGCGCTCTTCCTCCTCTGGGTGACCCTGAGCGCGATCTGGGCCGAACAGCCCAGCGACACGCTCTCGGCGGCCTTCCGCTACGCGCTCAACGCGGCGCTCTTCCTGGTGGTCTTCACGGCAATCCAGAGCCGGCAGCACGTGCGCGCCCTGATCGGGGCGCTCGTCGTCGGTGCGGTGTTTGCGGGCCTCTACGGCATCGCCGTGCAGCCCAGCGCGGCGGGTGCCGCCGCAGGCCTGACATCCGCCAGCGGCCTGAACCGGCTCGCCGGCACGATCGGCGACCCAAACCAGCTCGCTTCGGTGCTGGTGGTGGGCTTCATTCTCGCGACCGCGATCGCCGCAAGTGCCCGTCGCTCGTCCGCGATCCGGCTTGCGTCGGCGGCCGCCGCCACTATTACATTGGCTGGCATCTTCTTCACCGTTTCCCGGGGTGGCCTGTTCGCGCTTGCGGCCGCGATGGTGGCCACCATCCTCGTCGCCCGGGGGCACCGCCTCGCGGCCACCCTGCTGGCGCTGCTCGTCGCGGTGACCGCGATCGGGTACTACTCGGGCGTGGCGCCGGCCGGGGCGCGGGACAGGATCCTCGCGGCTGATGGCGGCAGCGGGCGCACCGACATCTGGAAGGTCGGGTGGCGAATGGTGGAGGCGAAGCCGGTCACCGGCGTCGGGGCCGGGAACTTCCCCATTAGCTCGATTCACTACCTGCTGGTCGAGCCCGGAGCGCTCGAGCAGGACAGGTACGTCGTGGACGATCCCAAGGTCGCCCACAACATCTACCTGGGCTTCCTCGCGGAACTCGGAATCGTCGGCCTCGGCTTCTTCCTCTTGATCGTTGGAGGGTCGCTGCGAACTGCAGGCCTGGCGGCGCGCGGGTTCGCCCGCGCGGGTGACCATGAGCTCGAGCTCGTGGCCCGCGCGGTGATAGTTGCGATCCTGGCCCTGCTCGCCGCCGATTTCTTCGTCTCCGACCAGTACTCGAAGCAGCTGTGGCTGCTGCTCGCGCTCGGACCAGCGTTGCTGGCGGTCGCCGGCCGGACCGAGGAGCGGCCCGCGACGGACTAGTGGGGTGTCAGAAGGTTGTGAGAGGCCCCGCTAGTCCCGCCTCCTCTTGCCCCGGTAGAGCTCCTCGTATAGCTGTTCGATGCGCTCGACCGTGAGATCGATGTCGAACTTGCTCCTGCGCCGCTCCCGTGCGATGCGACCCATCTGGACGCGGCGCTCCGGATCCCGGAGAAGTTCGGCGATCGCGTTTGCCAGCGCCTGTGGGTCCCCACGATCCACCAGCAGGCCCGTGACCCCGTCCTCGACCAGGTCGGGGACACCACCCACCCGGGTCGAGACCACAGGCAGGGCAGCCTCCATGTACTCCAGGACCGACAGGGGACTGCCCTCGAAGTCCGAGGAGGAAGCCGCCACGTCGAAGATCGGCAGCAGCTCGGGGACATCGGTGCGGAAGCCGAGCAGGCTGACGGTGCTCGAGAGGTCCAGCTCGGCGATCAGCCTCTCCAGCGCCTCCCGCTCCTGCCCAGAGCCCACGATCAGTACGCGCAGCCACGGGAACTCGGCGCGGAGGATCCCCGCCGCCCTGACCAAGACGTCCACTGCCTTTTGCGGCCGAAGCACCGTCACCATGCCGACGACCAGATGGTCGTCACTCAGGCCGAGCTCCCGGCGCCCAAGGGCCCCGGAAGCGGAGGGTGGCGCCGGTATCCCATTGGGGATATAGATGACGTCGTCGGGGTTGATCCTCTCTATCTCGATCATCCGGCGCCGGTCCTCGCGCGAGACCGCGACCATCACGTCGCAGCGGCGAGCGATCACATGGCGGTCGATGAGGCGCCGCGCACGGCCACCGTCGAACGACCACGTGTGCTCGTGGGCGACGATGACTGGAACGCGCGCAAGCGGCCCCAATAGTGCGGCCCACAGATTCGACCCGAACTTGTGCGCGTGCAGGATGTCGATCCGCTCCCGGCGCATGAACATCACGAGCTGTCGCCACGACCGCAGGCCGAGGGCAGATCTCCGCTGAAGGCCGACAAACCTGACCCCGTGCCCGGAGAGCTCCTCGAGGGCTCTCGCTCGGGTCGGCCGCGACTCAAGCTCGGGGCCCCAGCGAGTCGCGCAGAGACTTCTGTCGAAGCGGTCGGGCGATAGTCGCTTGGAGATCTCGACCGCGAGACGCTCGCCCCCCCCGAACGAACCGATCCTGTCGACCAGGGTCAGGTGGCGAAGCTTTCGTTCCTTGACGGTGACGCTCATCCGCCGTCTACTCTGACGTCGCATGCGTCACAGCCTGCGCCGCCAACTGTATTCGTTCCATCTGCCTATGGGCTCCCATTTGAGCACTGTTGAGGCCCGAGGCTACCCAATCGACTTTCGCGTCAAGGCCCAGTCACCCGAATGGCCTCCGTCCTGGCTGGCATCCCACCTCGAGTCGTACGTTTCGGTCGCTCAACGTGGGCTCGGCTATTACGAACGCTATGTCGCCGGCGAAGGCGAAGCCTGGCGCAGCACCGCGACCGCCGCCGCGGAGTGGCTGATCAGCCGCCAGGAGAGCGGCGGGCGGGCCGACGGAGCCTGGCTGCACAATTACACCTTTCGTCACACATTCCCCATCCGCCCGCCATGGGTTTCCGCGATGGCGCAAGGCGAGGGCGCGAGCCTGCTCGTCCGCATCTACCAGGAGACGTCCGACGAACAATTCGCCGAGGCTGCCATACGCGCCATACGACCCCTGCGCCTGACAGCGCGCGATGGCGGTGCGATGGCCCGGCTGGATCGCGGAATCTTTCTCGAGGAGTATCCGACCGATCCGCCGTCCTGCGTCCTCAACGGCGGGATGTTCGCGATCTGGGGCTGCTTCGACGTCGCCCGCGCCCTCGGCGACTCGGATGCCAAATGGCTCCGCGACGCCAGCGTCGACACGCTCGCGGCCATCATTGATCGCTACGACACCGGCTACTGGTCACGCTACGACCTGTTCCCCCACCCCGTGACCAATGTCGCAAGTCCCGCCTATCACCGACTTCACATAGAGCAGCTGAAGGCGATGGCGCTGCTGACCAACCGTCCCGAGTTCGCGAGCGCCGCCTCGGTGTTCGAGGGCTACCTGGAGCAGCGACTGAGCAGGACGCGCGCCCTCGCCGGCAAGACGGTCTTCCGGATCCTGCTCCCACGCAACCGAGTCCTCGCGGGTCGTCTTCCTTGGGACAGGACGATCAGGCAGTCCGAGGACGGCCAAACGGCCGAACTGAGCCAGGACCGCTCCGACGACGGGTAGGGACGTGCCGGCGCTCTCAGGGGCCAGGCAGAGGTTCGTTGGATTCCGGCTCGACCATGGGATCGGATACGCGGCGCCGTCGCAGCCGGTCGCGAAGATGGCTCGCGATCTCCACAATCTCCCGTGCGGTGGCAGGCGCGATCACAGCCAGTGCTCCGAGGTAGACAGCGGCGCCCAACAATCCCTCTCCGACCAGCAACGCCAAGCCCAACGCGGTGCCGTGAGCCTGGGGGTCGGCCAGTAGCTGCGCGATATAGACCACGCCTGCCATCAGCGCCGACGCGGCCACCGGCGGCCATATCTCGGCCACGATTCGTCGAACCGGAACCCCCGTAATCGGGGCGACGGCGCGCGCCGCGTACACCGCCGTGGCGGTCGAGCTGAGGGAGATGGAGACGCCCACGGCGATGGGTCCAAGCCATGCGAAAGAGACTATGAGTCCAACGGTGAGCCCGCCCGAGATGAGCTGGAGCTTCGTGAGCTGCTCTGTCCGGCCCGATGCCTTGAACGCCTCTCTCGTGGTCGAGATGAAGGAGCGCGCTCCGGAGTAGGCGAACATCGCGCTTATCAGGGTGCCGGCCTCACGCCACTGCGCTCCGAAGACCACCACCGCGAGCGGGACTCCGAGCGGCAGCAGGAGGAAGCTCAAGGGCATCGCGGTCGCGGAGGTAAGTCGGACAGAACGTAGGAATCCGCGCTCGAATCTCCGAGCGTCGTCCGAGATCCGGGAGAAGGCCGGAAACAGGACATAGGAACCCGCGTTCATCAGCGCACCCAGGGGTGACGAAACGACGCGGCCCCCGTAGCGAAACTGACCCAACGTGTCGGTGCCGAAGAAGCGCCCGATGACCCCCGTCTGCAACATCCCACTGATCTGCATCAGCACGTTCGAGGCCATCACGTGACGACCAAAGCCGACCAGCTCCCGCCACATCGCTACTGACGCAAGCTGCATCCGCGGTCGCCACCTGCCCAACACCCAAGATGAGACGGACATGGTCGTGAACTGGGCGTAGTTCCCCAGCACGAGCCCCCACACGCCCAGCCCCGCCGCGGTGGTGGGGATCGCAACTGCTCCGAATACGACGATGCCAAGAGGGTCGATCACCACCCGGCGCACGAACGAGAAGCGCCGTTGAAGCATGGCGTCCGGGATGAACGCGAAGGCGCGGACGAGGATCCAGCCCGAGGATGCAGCCGCAACCAGCATCACCTCGTGACTGTGGAACAGGTAGCCGATCAGCGGGGAGACCGCAAGCGCCGCGGCCGCGAACAAGATGCCGGCGAGCACGACCGCGACCACGGCCGTGCTCGCTGCCTCCTCGACCCGGTCTCGGCGCTGGATGACGGCGGCGCTGAGGCCGGAATCGCTGAGGGTGAGCCCTGCCATCACGACCACCGCGCCCGCCGCCAGTTGGCCGAAGTCGGTCGGCGTGACGAGCCTTGCCAAGACCAGGTAGATGGCGAGGTTGAGTACCTGAGAAATCAGGTAGCCGCTCCCGGCCAAGCCGACACCGCGCACGACCGTCCCGGTCAGGCGGGATGGAGCCTTGGAATCGTTCTCGTTCATTGGCCGCGTCGCACCCTAGAGGCCGGCAGGTCTCGTGACGGGCTACGGACGTCGCCGGCCAAGACCAGATGACCGGCCGCCCTCTGCATCGGCTGTAGATGAAGTCTCGATAAGCGGTGCAGGTCCGCGTTCGAGCTCACTATCTACGTTGATCCGGAGGTCTGGTCTCCCTCGGAGACCGTCACCGCCCCGACGCCAGCAGCGGATCATCCCCCCGGACCTGCTTCCGTCCGAAGACCAGCCGACGTAGGAACCGACCCACCAAAGTGAGGTGGTGCCGGACCATAGGGAGCGGATCGTCCCATCTGAAGGCATGAAAGCGCTGAGGTCGCAACAGGCTTCCTAGCCAGCGTCCGAGCGTGAGCTCTCCACGACGCCGGTAGACGCGGAAGGCCAGAACGTCATGCACCGGGTCCCAAAGGTGGATGCCGCTCTTGTAGGGGCGAGCGGACGGCAGGGGACGGCCGAGGAGGCGATTGTAGGTCAGCAACGCCAGATCGACGGGGGCGAACATCGCCTCGATCGTGAATCGATGGTTGCACTCCAGCAGCTTCAATTCCCCGTCACGGGGATCACGCTTGAACTCGACGTGAAACAGCCCGCGAAGTCCCACACCGCGCAGAAAGCGCAGTCCGGCATCAATCACCTCCTGATTCCAATCGCTGACGACGTAGCAGCCCAGACCGAAGTGAGGCGGGTATTGCCGGAGCTTGTGGAATGTGAAGTGGGTGAGTGGTTCGCCACGCTCGTCCAGGTAGCCGCAGTACGAGAGCAGCTCGCTCTCGGGCCCCCGAATGATTTCCGTGACCGCCATCTGGAGACCGAGGGCATCCATCCGGCTGAGTCCCTCTTCCAGCTCGCGGCGATCATTCGCCACCAGCAGCTTCTGGCCGACGCCGAAGACGCGAGCGAACAGGTGGGTGTGGAGGGGCTTCAGCGCGCAGGGGTAACCGATCTCCTCGATTGACGCGTCGAGCTCGCTGCCGCTTGCGATCGTCCAGGTGCGGGGTGTGGGGACGCCAGCGGCCCGGGCGAGCTCATATGTCCTCTCCTTGTCGAGCATCGCCGCCAACACCTCGTCGTCCGCTTCGACCGGCACGTATCCGAGCCCCTCGAGCGTGGCCCGGTGGCGAACGATCAGGTCCAGGGCATCGTCGTTGCAGGGCATCAGCACGGCTCCGGGCGGGGCGCTGCCGGCCAGCCAATCGAGCCAGCGGTCGACCACCCCCTCCTTGCTGCCCAGGTCGGTGTACCCCGCGCAGTGGCGGGAGTAGGCGATCGGGTTGTACTCCGGGCTACCCCCGACGGCGTAGGCCCTCACGCCCGCCCGGTCGAGGCTTCGCACAACCGGAAACGCGATGCCCTGTCCGCCAAAGGTGACCACGGGAGGATTGCCGTCCGAGGTCACGGCGGCGTACCCTAGCGAGAACGAGCGTTCGACAGTGTGGAAACGGCCGAGAGGAGAGTTACTGCCCTAGAGGCCTCCGGGGTGCAGCTTGCTCTCGTTCTTGAGCAGGCTCACCCGGTGCGCAGCGTCGCCAGAGCCTGGGTCGCCTTCGGGTTGAGGCCCGCCGCTGAGCCCGGCCGGGTCCCCGAGATCAGGTACCGCGGGAACTCCAGCGGCTCATCCCACAGAGTCTGATCCATGAGGGACTCGACTTCGATATCGACCACAGAAAGCCGCTCTAGTAAGTCGACCAGGCGGTCTGCTGGTGGTCCACCCGAAAATGGCAATTCCCGCGCCACCCGGCGGTAGAAACGGTGAGTTCTTCGAAGTCGCTTGGGGTGAATACCGCTTCGGACGGAGATTTCGACGATGGCGTCCTTGAGGCTCTCCCTGAACCGCTTCCTGTGCCGGCTCTTCGTTGCCAGGTCCTCATTGTCGGCCCATTTTCCTTCTATGACAATCAGCCGACCTCCAGGGCGAAGCACGCGCAGCCATTCCGCCACGCCTCGCTCAGGATTGGGCAGGTTCCAAACGACATGGCGCGCGACGACGATGTCAAAGGCCTCATCCTCGCAGTCGAGCGCGCTGCCGTCTCCGACGCGGAAGTCAATCTCGAATCCCGCCCGCTTTGCCTTGCTCAGCGCGCGGTCGATCATCAGTGGCGAAAGATCAATGCCCGTGACCTTGTGTCCGAGCTCGGCGAATCTGAGAGCGATGAAACCGGTTCCAGATCCGACGTCGAGGACCTCGCGCGGCCTTTCTGAGAAGCGGGCGAACAGTTCGAGCCAGGCGCGTCGCTGGTCGTCGCTGACAAGCCCATGGCCAGCCTGCTCGTCGAAGGTCGGCGCGCGCCGATCCCAGTGATTACGAATGACTTCTGTTTCGTCCCTGCTCATGCCCTACAAACTGGTACCCGCTCCAGCCCGTCCTAACCAGGACAGGTTCGCGTGCCCACCTTTAGCCGGCCTAAAGGGACACCGGCTGGCGCCGGCACCCGGCGAGCGGCACGATCAGCCGCAGAGCCACCTATGATCGTGCGCATGCAAGGCCAGTGCGGCGGAACGGAGGCGTTCGGCGCCCGATGAGCGAAACAGATGCTTCAGCCGAGGAAACCCGGTTCATCACGATCTGCGGGGGCGGCAATGCTGGGCACGCTCTGGCGGTAGTCCTTTCGCAGCGTTTCACCGCCCACGTCGACTGGCTGGTCAGCTCACCAGAGAGAGCCGACCTCCTTCGCCGCGGCTGGTCACGCGACGGCCTCCGCTCCACGGGGGTCATCACCGCCGAGGCGGATCGGTTGCGAACCATCTCCTCAGATCCCGCGGAGGTGATCCCGAACGCCGACATGGTTTTGCTGGCCGTACCGGCTTTTGCTCACGCCGAGGTCCTGCGCCGGATAGGGACGTACCTCGGCGATGCAACCCCCGTCGGGTGCCTGCCGACGCGAGGTGGGTTCGAGTTCGAGGCTGCGCGGCATCTTCCTCGTCGCGGCTCCAGGCGCCGCACGATCTTTGGCCTGCAAACGCTCCCCTGGTCGACGAGGGTTGTGAAGCCGGGCGAAGTCGTGAACATCGGCGCAGCGAAGGCAGAGGGGACCCTCGCATCGCTGCCAGCCGATTCCGGTGAACATCTGGCGCGGAAGCTGTCCCAGATCTTCGGAACGCGGCTCGCGCCTGCAGCGAGCTTCCTGAGTCTGACTCTCGGCAACCAGGGCCAGGTCATACATCCAGGTCTGATGTACGGGCATTTTCGGTCCTGGAGCGGCGAGGAGTACGACTCCGATTCGGTTCCCTTCTTGTACGCAGAGGCGACTGATCAGATGGGAGAGGTCGTTGAACGCATGTCTTCCGAGGCACTTGCTGTCGCCCTTACGCTGAGGGACGAGACCAAAAGGGCACTGTGCCTCGACCACGTCCAGTCCGTTCACGACTGGCTGCGATCGTCATACGCTCAGGTGACCGCCGACTCGAGCACGGTCGCGACGTGTTTTCGAACCGGCCCCATTCAAGAGCGGCGCACACCGATGATCGAGCTGACTCCCGGGAGATTCACTCCGAACTTCCAATACCGCGCCCTGACCGAGGATGTCCCCTACGGGCTGGTGATCACCCGTGCGCTCGCAGATATCGTCGCGGTCGAGACACCGATGATCGATGAGGTCATTTCGTGGGCGCAGGGCGTTATCGACAAGGTCTACCTCGTCGGCGGCCGACTGGAAGGACCCGACATGGCGGATCTCCCAACTCCGCAGAACCACGGGATCTCCTCGCTGGACGACCTGATCAGGTGGTACAGCGCCGAGGCGGCTCTCGAAGCTCAGCGATTGGGCTAGACCTTGACCCATACTCAAGTTCCAGTGGTCGATACTCAAGTACCCGTCGTGGTCGTGTTTCGTGGCCGCCAGAGCTACGGACCCCTCGCCATTGCCCGCACGCTCGGTCGCCTCGGAGTCTCCGTATATCCCGTCGCGCCGGAAGGTACGGCACTGTCACCCGTATTTTCGTCGCGCTATTGGGAGGACAAGTCGGTATGGGATTTCTTCGGACGACCCGAATTGGATTCGGTTGAGTTTCTTCGGGAGATGGGAGCGAGACTGGCCACGAAGCACGGTTCGCGCCCGATCGTCTTGACGACCAACGACTGGGTTGCGATCTTTCTCGAACGCCACAGCGACACTTTGGCCGACTATTTCCAGTTTCCTCGACCTGCCTCCTCAATTGTCGGGAGGCTGCTGAACAAGTGGGACATGCACGTGCTGGCGACCCAGCATGACATTCCAACGCCTGTCACCTCGCAACCAACCTCTCGCGCGGAGGTCGACGAATTTGTGGCAAAGACGGGATTTCCGCTGGTCGTAAAAGCGGCCGATCCGTTTCTGCCTGCCCCAGCAAACACGGTCGCTCGATCGCAGGCCGAGCTGGACGACACGATTGAGGAAGCGATGTCCCGTGGCTCCTGGAACTTCATATTGCAGGAGTCCATTCCAGGCGGTGTCGACAACGTCTGGATGTGTAACGGCTATTTCGGACGCCACGACGGTGATGGCGTCGTGTTCACCGGAAGGAAGCTCCGCCAGTTATCCTCGATGGGAACCGCATCGTTGGCGGTGTGTGAGTCGAACGACACGGTTGCGAGTCAGACGTACCGTTTCATGACTGCGTTGGGATATCGCGGCTGCGTTGGGGTTGGATGGCGTCAGGACGTTCGTGACGGCATGTACAAGTTGCTGGACGTCAACGCGCGGGTCAGCAGCGTGTTCCGCCTGTTCGCCGGCGCCAACGGTCTCGACGTCGTTCGTCTCTGCTACCAAGACCTTTCCGGGCAGCCGATGGGTGATACGGCGGCTCAGGATGGGAGGAAGTGGCTCGACGAGCGCGACCTCCGCGCCGTCTTCCCCAGTCGGGGGAAGGATCGCGTCAGCGTGCGCGAGTGGATCAAATCGGTCCGTGGAGTCCAGGAATTGCATTGGCTTGCTCGGGATGACCTCGGCCCGTTCGGCGCCTGGCTGCGAGGCAAGGTCTCCCGGCGGTGAGTGATCGCGCGGGTCGGCACCGAGGCCGCTAGTCGGCGGCGGCGCGCTCGCCGGCGGCGCCATCGAACCGCGAAGGCCGGAAGGGACTGAGGATGGATGCTTCAACTCCTTCGACGATCTCCTCCGCGACCAGCTGAGACAGGAGCGGAGCGAGGGTGATCCCGCTGTGCGTCACAACGACGTAGAGACCGCCGATCGAGTCGATCCAACCACAGACCGGCGATCCGTCGATCGGGAGGGCGCGCAAGCCTATCTGCGCCTGCTCGAAGCCTGCACCGGCGAAGCGCGCGCTCAGATCCGCCGCCCGCTCCAGGAGCGTTTCCGCCGTAGCCCTGACGGTCTCAGCCGAGCGATCACGCGCGATCACGCGATCCGCTCCGGCGCTCGCGAGGACCGCGTGCCCTGAAGGCCGGGGCGCCCAGTTGACCTCGCGGCTATGCAGGACCGTGCGCGGACTTCCCGCCGTCGGTAGCACCGTGACGAGGAGGCCGAACGTCTTCGAGTCCTCGCTCTCGACCTGCGCCAGCGGAACGTCCACACCGAGGGGAGCAAGGAAATCCTGCGTCCATTGGCCGGTCGCGATGACGACGGTGTCTGCGCGGACGGCTTCCCCACCTGCCAGGGCGACTCCCGTGACTGCGTCCTTCTCGAGCACGAGCTGTTTCGCCGCCGTTTGCAGGAGAACCTCTGCCCCCGAACGTGTTGCGCGCTCCAGCAGCGCCAGTGCCATCGCCGGTCCGTCCACCCACCCCTCGTCGGCGTAATAAGCGGCAACGGCTGTCGCCGGCAACTTGAGCCCCGGTTCCAGCTGTCCCAGCTCTCGGATGGGGACGAGGTCGGCTCGGTATCCCCTTTCCTGTAGCCGTGCGACCTTCGACCTGAGGCGATCTGCATCCGCGGGTTCGTGGGAGATCTCAAGGTTGCCGGTGGGATAGAAGGAGCGCGTTTCGCCAACAGCGCCCGCCGGCGCATGGTGCTCAGCCGTCGCCCTGACGGCGAGGTCGAAGTACTCCCGGCTCGAATCGAGCTTACTGCTGGCGTTCACCCAGGCCAGGCTCGTGCCCGTCGTCCCGGCGCCCGGGAAGGCGGCCTCGACCATGGTCACGGATGCACCACGAGCCGCGAGCCGCGAGGCGATGCTCGTGCCGATTATTCCGGCGCCGATCACAACTATGCGAGGGCGTCGTGCCATCTGAGGAGGTTCGAGTCCGGGGCCGCTGGGCGTAGCGTACGCTTTCTCGCCAATTGGACGCCCTGGTAACGGATGTACAGCTGGCCCCCGCGGTTGCCGGGGTGAGAGGGTTGGGTCGCGGCGGCATCGGGGTGATCGCACTCGGGCCCGATCGATCGGCCGCGGGGCTTTGGTCGCGCTACTCGCGGGAGCGTGAGGTCGGCCCTGACGCGGTCGCGAGCCCTGCGGGGTACGTCGCCCAGATCGCGCGCGTTGCAAGGGAGCGCGGCCCGCTCGTTGTCTACCCAAGCCGGGAGGAGAGCATCGACGCGATCCTCGACCACCTGGCGGAGCTGCCGCCCGAGGTCGTTTTCCCCTACCCCACGACCGATGCCCTGCGCAGGATCCGGGAGAAGCCCCGGCTTGGGGCGCTCACGGCCGAGGTCGGCCTGAGGTCCCCCGCCACCATCGTCGAAGCGACGGCCGGCGAGCTTCTGGAGTCCTCGATACCGGTTCCAAGCGTGATCAAGCCCGCCGCCCCGGTCGGTCGTTTTTTTTGCACGGCGAGGGTGGTCGAGAGTCAGGAGCAGCTACAGGAGGTTCTCACGGAGCGCGTGGCTTCGGACGAGCGGGTCCTGGTTCAGGAACACGCGTCCGGCCCGTTGGTCTCGCTCGAGCTCGTCCTCGATCGCGAAGGGCAGGTGGCGGCGCGGTTCCAGGGGCTCGCTCGCGAGACGTGGCCGCCGAATGCCGGATCGATCAGCTATGCCGTGAGCGTCGATCCCGACCCCGAACTCGTCGAGCGTGCCGCTCAATTCCTGCGACGGGCCGGTTACTGGGGGCTCGCCCAGCTCGACTTCGTCGACGACGTGCGCGGGATGACGCTGATCGACGTCAATCCCCGCTTCTACGCCTGCCTCCCGTTGGCGCTCGCGTGCGGGGTCAACCTTCCCCTGGCGTGGCACGCGGTTGCCACCGGTGGCCCGCGTCCGCCGCTTGGCACCTACCCGGTCGGGGTCACCTACCGCTGGCTCAAGGGCGACCTGGCGGCCGCCGCCCAAGGGTCGCCTCGGCGGCTGCTGAATCGCCGGGCGCCCGCCGGAGCGGGGTCGGCGTGGGCATCCGACGACCCGCTGCCGGGCCTGCTGCTCGCCTCACGAGCGGTGACGCGGCGGTTTCGCCGTCGCGGCACCCGCCCCGGCCTCGAGGATGACCGCCCGGCGGCCGCTTAGCCCGCCGCCTCATCCGAGTCGGCTCCCGAGGAGCCCCGAAGCCGCTCGTAGGGGCCGATCGCGAGCAGGGCGGCGCGCGCGGTCAGGCGGTCGTTTCCGATCAACAGAGCGTGACTCTCGCGATCGCGGGCTCCGTACCAGTACTTGTAGGTCTCCGCGCCGCGCATCAGGTCGTAGTAGCGGCGCCCGCCGGCTATCGCAAGCCGTATGCCCTCCCCGATCGCCACCTTTCCCGGTCCCAGCTGAGCGACCGCAAGGTCGTAGCCTCCCTGCCAGGAGTAGAAGGTGCGCCGGTCGAGCAGGCTGACCTCGACGCCCACCACCTGGCCGGAGTGTCGGAGCTCCCAGACCTCGGCGAGCCCCGCGGGAATCATCAGCAACATCAGATCCCGGAGGAATTCGGCGTACGTTGGGCCCCGCTGCCCAGCGTGGATCTCCGCATCCTCCTTGGCTTCCCACCAGCTCAGCTTCAGGGCACGCCAGCGCTCGATCGCGGCGCCGATCGCCGCCGGCTCGCTGACCTGCCGGATCTCGAGCTCGCCGTCGTCAAGGCGGCGAAGGTGGCGCCGAAGATCCTTTCTGCGCTTGCGTGGAAGCGATTCCAGGTACTCATCGAAGCTTGCCGGAAGCTCGATCCGCGGGTAGGTGGCCGTACGGCGCTGCCGGACGTGCAGCCCCTGCTGCCTCATCGAGCGCTCGATGGCCGAGTCCTCGGGAAAGCTGCTGATCGCCAGGAGGTCCCATTCCTTGCGCCGGGAGGCGATCGCGCCCGCGACCGTCTCCGCCACATCCGCCCTCAGCTCGGGCAAGGCAAGGACGTCCTGGCTCGGGTGCGAACCTGGCCGCCCCAGCACCCGGAGCGGGCCTCGCCTGCGGAGGATGAACGGCGCGAGGCCGACGAGCTGTCCGTTTTCGCGGACGGCGACTATCCACGGTCTGCCCGAACCTCCCCACGTCGGCCACCACGCTCGCGCCCAGTGAGGCGACATGAACGGAGTCGCCTCGAGGTCGGCGCCGAACAACTCCTCCCACTCGGGAAGTACCGACTCGAGGCTGTCGTGAAGCTCGCCCTTCATCTGCCGAGCGGCATATTCTCCCGCCCTGCTCGGCGGAGCTCTGCGGATCGGGGTTTAGCTCGCCCGGACGACTTGGACGTTGTCGACGCCGTCGGAGCAGCTCCCCGTGGAGGGGCAGGCAATCGAGGAGTCGTGGTAAACGCCCACCCGCAGGTGCGAGGGAATCGAGTCGCCGGCGTCCAGGTACTCGCTGTCAGTCGTTTCGCGCTTCAGCGTGTAGGTCTCGAAGTTGGGGCTCTGCTCACCCGGATCCAGCGAGTCGTCGTCGCCGTTCAGGTCGACGGAGAGCTGGATCGAGCCAACCGCGGGGTCCTGTGAATAGACGACGTCGAACGCGAACCGGGTCCAGACCCCGGTCTCCGCCGGCGTTGACCAAAGAACGTGCGTGTCCGAACTGGAGCCAGCAGAGTCTGACTGGATCAGGTTCCAGCGCCCGTTCCGAGCCTCCAGCGAGATCACCGGCGTGCCGCCGCCGTTCGCGGAGGGTTGGGCCTGCTTCATCTGCATCACGACCTGCCAGCTGTGGTTGGCGAGCGGATAGTCGTCGCCCAGCTTGTAGGAGATGTAGGTCAGCCGATGCTGGCCCTCGCGGTAGAAGGCGGTCGGGCCGCTGCGGAGGTCGTTCTCTCCCAGCTCGCAGCGCTCGCCGTAGAAGTCGTCACCGTCGCGCACGGTCAGGCGCCTGTAGGCGCTGTTGCCCTGCGGAAGGCCACCGGCCGCCGCGTGCGTGTCGCCGCCGCTCGTAGAGTACGTATAGCGCGAGCTCTTCTGACACTGGATGCTCCCCCAGAACGGCAGGGGGTCGGAGTCCTGAGCCGTGTCCCGGGCCACGAGAGCGCAGGCCGGAACGGGTACGGTGAGGGGAACGCCCGCCACGGCTACTTCGCAGTTCGAGGTCGTTCCGCCTCCCGTGGTTCCGCCTCCGCCCGTCCGAGGCTTCGAGCTTTGCGTGGCGGAGAGCTTCGGCACCGTCTGCTCGCAGCCCACGATCCGATCGCTTCGGTCGACGCGGGCCATGTCATCGCCCTTCCCACAGGCGATCACGTCGCGCCGGCCGTCCCGGGCCACGATCCTGTCGTGACCGGGCCCGCCGCTCAGGCGGTCCCGGCCGGGGCCCCCCTTTACCGTGTCGGCGCTGTTTCCTCCATAGAGGCAGTCGGACCCGGATCGACCCTTGACGACGTCGCCCCCGCCGGCCCCTTTGAGGAGGTCGCGGTTGCGGGTGCCCGTCAGGGTCTCACCGGCACCGGATCCGTGCTCATGGTGATTGCAGGCGCTGCGCGAAGCGTCTGCGGGGGTGACGGGAGCAACGAGGAGCGCCGCGACGACCATCCCAGAAGCGGCAAGCAGTGAGTGAATCCGGATACGCCGCCCCTTGGGCACGGGTGACCTCCCCCCTTTCGGCAGCCGAGCCGTCTCGCGCGGCGAGACCTCTTGCTTTGCGCCCCCGCCTCGCGGCCGGTTTGCCTTTCTCGTGGAGGCGGTCGAGGCCTCCGGTCCGTTCAATGGTGCTATCGGCAGGCTCGAGCAGGCCTGACCCCTCGTCCCTGGATGCTGGACGAATGGTGGAGGCGATCGTGCCGCCCATCACCATCCTTCGGGCGAGCTTCTAGCGCTGATGCTTACGGCGACGACGTGCCGCCACTGCCGCCGGTGTCGGTCTCGGTGCTCGTGGTGGTGGTCGTGGTCGTCGTCGTGGGCGCCGTCGTGGCGTGGGCGCCGTGGACGTGGTTGTGGGGACCGTCGGCGTGCTCGTTGTCGGCGTCACCGTTGCGGTGGTCGTCTCGCTGTCGCCGCTGTCGGCGGCGATCACGGCAAGCGCGACGACGAGGCCGATCACGGCCGCCACCAGCAGTGCGATCACCCACTTGACGCCGCGGCTCATGCCGCCCGGTGGCGACTGGCCTGGCGGCGGGCCGGGAGACGGCTCAGGCTGGCCCATGTAGCGGGTCGGATCTTCGTGCACGGGGCGAGTGTATGTGGCGCTGCGGCCAGATTCCCCGCCGTCTCGGATCTCTCACGGGTTGCCGGGGGGCGGCCCGTTGGGCGTCGGCTTCGTCTCCGTGACGGTGGCGGTCGTCGTATCCGTCACAGTCTCGATGGTCTTTTTGACCGTCGTCGTGATCGTCGGGACGGTGGTCACGACCGTCGTCGTCGGCTCCACCGTCTTCACATTGGTGATGGTCGTCGAGCGCGTCACCACCTCCTTCTCAGGTCCCGACGCGACGATCACCGCAACGGCGACGCCGAGGCCCACCGCCAGGGCGGAGACCAGGATCAGAGCGATCGTCGTGCGCCGTGACGGGCCGTCGTCGGGCGGTGGCGGCTTCGGCGTCAGCCCTCCCTCGGCCAGGACGCGACGAGGGTCGGGCGGCGGAGGCGGTCGCTCAGGCGAGGACATCGCGGAGGATCGCGAGCGCCGAATCGACGTCTTCTGTGGCGATCACCAGCGGCGGCAGGAATCGCAGCATGCCTGGTGCTGGGACGTTGAGGATGAGGCCGGCGTCGAGGGCGCGGGCTGCAATCTCGCCCGCGTCGAGACCGCCGGCCAGCGAAACGCCGACCATCAGGCCGCGGCCGCGAACCTCGCCGACGCCGTCGAGCGCCGCCAGCCCGTCCATCAAGCGGGCGCCCAGTTCGCGGACGCGGCGAAGCAGCCCCGGTTCGTCGATCACCTCGAGGGCGGCGAGCGCGGCGGCGGCGGCGATCGGGGCGCCGGCGAAGGTGGAGCCGTGATCTCCGCGGCCCAGCACCTCCCCCAGCTCGGGCGTGGTCACGCAAGCGCCGACCGGGAGCCCTCCCCCGAGCGCCTTCGCCACCGTGATCGCATCCGGGCGCACGGGGAGCTGCTCGTAGGCCCAGAGCGATCCGGTCCTCCCCATCCCGGACTGGATCTCGTCCAGGATCAGGACCGCGCCGGCCGCATCACAGCTCTCGCGCGCCGCGAGCAGAACCTCATCGGCGACCGGGAAGATGCCCGCCTCGCCCTGGATCGGCTCGATCATCACGGCCGCCGTGGCGTCGCCGAAAGCAGCGCGCAATGCGTTTGGATCGTCGCGCGGGACGACGACGAACCCGGCGGGCAGCGGCCCGAACAGGTCCTGGCGAGCGAGCTTCGGCGTCGCCGCAAGGGCTCCGAGGGTGCGACCGTGAAAGGCGTCCTGGAGGACGACGATCTCCGGTGCCTGCACCCCCCGAGCGTGGGCACGCTTGCGGACGAGCTTGATCGCGCACTCGTTCGCCTCCGCGCCCGAGTTGCAGAGGAAGACCTTGCCGCCGAGAGTCGAGCCGGCGAGCCGCTCGCAGAGCCGCATCGCCGGCTCCGTGTAGTAGAGGTTGGAGACTCCCCCCAGCCGCTTCGCCTGGTCACTGATCGCGGCGACGATCCGCGGATGGCAGTGGCCCGCGTTGTGGACCGAGAGCCCGGCGAAGAAGTCGAGGTACTCCTTGCCCTCGGCGTCCCACAGCCGGGCGCCCAGGCCGCGCACGAACTCGACCGGCGCCCGGGCATAGGTCGGCATCGCATACCTCTCCTCCAACGCCTGAAGCTCCTGGAGGCTCATGACGGGACGACCATGGTGCCGATCCCCGCATCAGTGAACAGCTCCAGGAGCAGGGAGTGGGGCTTGGAGCCGTCGATGATGTGCGCCGACTGCACCCCACCGCCGATCGCCTCGATACAGGCCCCGAGCTTCGGCCGCATGCCGCCCTTGACCTCCCCGAGCGCGGTCGTCACCTCGCTCACGGTGGCGCGCGTCACCAGCGAGCCGGGAACGTCGGGGTCGGCGAGCCACCCGGGAACGTCGGTGAGGAAGATCGCCTTGTGGGCGCGGAGGGCCGCGGCGACCTTGCCGGCGGCGGTGTCGGCGTTGACGTTGTAGGAGTTGCCCTCTCGGTCGGTGCCGGCGGAGGCGACCACCGGGATGTAGTCCTCGGCGATGTGGGTGAGGACGTCGACGTCGACGCGCTCGACCTCGCCCACGAACCCGACTTGGTCCGCATTGGGATGCGGCCGCACCTCGAACAGGGTGCCGTCCTCACCCGAGAGCCCGACCGCGGGCTGGCCGTGCCGGTTGAGCCGGCTGACGATGTCGGAGTTCACCTTGCCGAGCAGGACCATCTTCGCCACCTCGACCGTCTCCGGGTCGGAGACGCGCACCCCTTCGACGAACCGGACCTCCATCCCCAGCCGCTCCATGTAGCTGGTGATGTCCGGTCCGCCGCCGTGGACGATCACCGGGTTCAGGCCCACGTACTTGAGCAGCACGACGTCCGTGGCGAAGCCCTCGCGAAGCTCTTCGTCGCGCATGGCGGCGCCGCCGTACTTGATCACCACGGTTCTGCCGTGAAACTCCCTGATATACGGGAGGGCCTCGAGCAGGGTCTGGATGTTGGCGCTCAAGTCGAGTACTCCGAGTTCAGCTCAACGTAGCCAGGCGTGAGGTCGGAGAAGTAGATCCGAGCTCCGCCGTCGCCACGGTCGAGGCGGAGCCCGATCTCGGCCTCGGCCGCATTCGAGCCCAGCTCCGCGGCCTCGATCGCGTCCGGGCCGAGCTCTTCGAGCTCCTCTCCCGCCAGCGCCATTCCGGCGGCCTGGGCAATCCGGCCCCAGTTGGGGTTCCGCCCGTAGAAGGCGGTCTTGACCAGCGGCGAGTTGGCGATTGCCCGCGCCACCCGCTCCGCCTCTTCGCTCGAGGCACCTCCGGTCACCTCGATTCGGCCGACCCGCGTCGCACCCTCTCCGTCGGCGACGATCTCCAGTGCGAGCTGCAGCAGGACGGCATCCAGGAGCCCGGGCGGCAATGGCCGGCCTGACGACCCCGTCGCCTGGAGCAGCACCGTGTCATTGGTGCTCATCTGACCGTCGACGGTGATCCGCTCGAACGAGTCGGCGACCGCGGTCCCGAGGGCCGCTTCGGGTTCGGGCACCTCGGCGTCGGTCTGGAGGAAGCAGAGCATGGTCGCGAAGCGCGGCTCGATCATCCCAGCCCCCTTGGCCTGGGCGGAGATGGTGACGCCGTCGCCTCGCACCGTGCAGCGCTTCGGGCCGCGATCGGTGGTCATGATCGCCCGCGCGAAGTCGTCGCCGCCGCGCCCGGACAGGGCGCCGGCTGCCTCTGTCACGCCGCGACGAACCGCGTCGATCGCGAGCGGAACGCCGATCGGGCCGGTCTCGGCGATCGCCACCGAGCGGGCATCGAGTCCGAGCGCTTCCGCTGCGGCGCCGCGCATCGCCAGGGCGTCCCGGTAGCCACGCTCGCCGACGGCGGCGTTCGCGTTCCCCGAGTTGACGACCGCGGCTCGGATCCCGGCGCGGTCGCATTGCTCCCTGCATACCCGCACCGGAGCGGCGGCGGCGGCGTTGCGGGTCAGGAACAGGGCCGAGCCGACCCGGTCGGCGTCGCAGGCGAGCAGGCCCAGGTCGGTGCTGCCGCCGTCCTTGAGGCCGCAGGCGACGCCCGCGGCCCTGAATCCAGGCGCCAGCTCGGCGGGATCGAGCTCCTCGACGCCCGCCGGCGCGTCCACCCAGCGCGAGCGGAAGAAGGTCATCCGAGCCCCTCCGTCTCGGGCAACCCCAGCATCAGGTTCAGGTTCTGGATCGCCTGCCCGGCCGCCCCCTTCCAGAGGTTGTCGATCGCGGCGAAGACGAGCGCCCGGCCTCCCCCGTCGAGCGAGACGTGGAGTCGACAGAGGTTTGTGTCGCGGACGTCACGAACCCCGGGCGGTTCGTCGACGAGCTCCACGAACGGCTCGTCAACGTAGCGTTCCTCATACAGGGACCTGAGCTCCTCCTCCCCCACGCTCCGAGCCAGGCGGACGTAGCAGCTCGCCAGCAGGCCCTGGTCGAGCGGCAGGAGATGCGGAACGAAGGACACCGGCGCCGAGCTGCCCAGCTCCGCAAGCTCCTGAACGATCTCCGGCGCGTGGCGATGGCCATCGACCCCGTAGGGGCTGAAGTTCTCGTCCACCGTGACGAACGCAAGGCGCTCCCCCCCACCCCGTCCGGCCCCCGAGACTCCCGACGCGGCGCTGATCACGACGTCGTCCGCCAGCCCGGCCTCGGCGAGCGGGGCGAGCGCGAGCAGGGCCGCTGTCGGGTAGCAACCGGGGTTGGCGACCAGCTTCGCCTCGCGGATCGGCTCGCGGTGCAGCTCGGTGAGCCCGTAGACGGCCTCCCCCAGCAACTGAGGCGCGCCGTGGTCGCCGTAGGTGCGCTCATAGGTCGGCAGGTCGTGGAGACGAAAGTCGGCGGAGATGTCGACCACCGGCAGATCCGCTCCGCGGAGCTCGCCGACGAGCTCCGCGGCTGCGCCGTGTGGATAGGCGACCAGGGCGGCGTCATATCCGGCAGCTTGCTCGAGATCGAGCTGCTCCAGCTCGACCGGGACGCGGTGGCGCGGGTAGAGCCGATCGAGCCGCGTACCGGCCTCGCCGCGCGAGGTGGCCGCCGCGAGCTCGAGGCGTGGGTGCCTCCAGACCAGGCCCGCAGCCAGCGCGCCGGCGTAGCCGGACGCGCCGGCAACGAGCACTCGCACCTCACTCACGGAGCGACCCGCCGATCTCTGCGAGCGCGCCCTTGATCGCCTCTCGCCGCTCGGCGACTTCGGCGTCGGTGAGCGTGCGATCGGGAGCGCGGAACTCGAGCCGCAGCGCGAGGCTCTTTCGCCCCTCACCCACCTGCTTGCCGCGATAGAGGTCGAAGACCGTTGCGCTGCGCAACAGCTCGCCGCCGCCCGCCACCACGGCCTCCCGCACCCTGGCGGCCGGCAACCCCTCGTCGACCACGATCGCCAGATCCTCATGAACGGCCGGGTAGGTGGTGACGTCCTCGTACTGCTCCCGGCCGAAGGACGATCCGGCCACCAGCTCCGCAAGCCCGATCTGGAACCCAACCGCCGGATCGAGATCCCACTGGCGGCAGACAACCGGGTGGATCTCGCCAAGCCATCCCGCTTCGAGGCCGGCGATCAGCACCCTCGCCGCCCGGCCGGGATGCAGGAAGGGCTGTGCCCCCTGCTCGAATGCGACCTCTGCCCCGAGCTGGCCGGCCAGCGCCTCGAGGACACCCTTGAGCGCGAAGAAGTCGGTCGGTCGCTCGTCCGCCCCCCAGCTCTGCACGGCAACTGGGCCCAGGGCGAGGGCGGCAATGCAGTGGGGCTCGAACGCGGGTGGCCGGCGCTCGCCCGCGAACTCGCCACCGAGCACGCCCGCTGCCTCCGATTTCCCCTTGGCCAGGTAGGCGCGCCCAGACTCGAACAGGGCGATGCGCTCGGCATCACGAGCGGCGTTGTAGCGCGCCGCGTCGAGCAGCGAGGAGAGCAGCGTGGTCCGCAGCTCTGACTGTTCCAGGGAGAGGGGGTTTGAGACACGGATCGGCGCCCGCCGGGGATCACCATCGGGCAGGCGCAGCCGCCCCGGAAGCCCCGGGTCGGCGAGGCTCAGGTTGACGACGGCGTCGAAGCCCAGATCCCGCATCACGTCCTCGGCGCGGCGGCGCAACGCCTGGTCGCGGCTCAACCGACCCCCCTGGCTTCCCGCCCGCGGCAGGGTGGCGGGGAGGTGTTCGTCGTAGCCGTGAATGCGCCCCACCTCCTCCACCAGGTCGACCTCCCGGCTGACGTCATAGTGTCGGTGGACGGGAACCTCGGCGGTCAGGTCGTCGCCTTCGCGCTCGACCCCGAAGCCGAGGCGTTCCAGGTAGGTGGCGCAAAGCTCCGGCTCGATCCGCATTCCGAGCAGCGATTCGGCGCGATCCGCGCGCATCCGCGCCTGGCGTGGCGGCGGCAGCTCCGCGACGACGTCGATCGTCCCGGGCACGAGCTTGGCTCCACAAAGCTCCACCATCAGCCGTGAGGCGATGTGCTGGGCGCGTATCGCGAGCTCTGGATGGAGCTGCTTCTCGAACCGGTTGGACGCCTCCGATCGCAAGCCGAGCTTCCGGGAGGTGCGCAGGATGTTGACCCCGTTCCAGGTCGCGACCTCGAGCAGGACGCGGGTGGTCGACTCGGAGACCTCCGACGCCTGACCGCCCATGATCCCTGCGATGCCCGAGGGCCCGTCGCGATCGCAGACCAGGACCGCCTCGGCGTCGAAGGTACGCTCGACCCCGTCGAGCGTGGTCATCCTCTCGCCGTCGGCCGCGGTGCGGATGATCAACCGCCCTTCCGGCACCCGATCGAGGTCGAACGCGTGCAGCGGCTGCGCGGTGAGCAGCATCACGTAATTGGTGATGTCGACGACGTTGTTGATCGGCCGCTGGCCGGCCGCGACGAGCCGTGCCTTCAGCCACAACGGCGAGGGGCCGACCGTCACCTCGGTAAACACCCGGGCGCTGAAGCGCGGACAGAGCTCCGGAACCTCGACGGTGACCGACGCGTAGTCCGACGCCTCGCCCTCGCCGGCGGCGTCTGCATCGTCCTCCCAGGGCGCCTCGGCCAACGGAGCACCGCTGAACGCGTGCACCTCCCGCGCCACCCCGTAGACGCCGAGGCAGTCCACGCGGTTCGAGTTGACCTCGAGCTCGAGGACGGGCTGGGCAATCGGCAGGACCCGCTCTAGTGGGGTACCAGGAGCACATCCCTCATCAGACCCCGCCGCCCCCGGAGTCGCAGGCGAGGAGGCGGCGGGCCGCGGTTCGGACAGCACAATTATTCCCTCCGCGTCGTCGCCGATCTGAAGCTCGGCCTCCGAGAGGATCATCCCGTCCGAGGTGACGCCGCGCAGCTTGGCGCGACCGAGCCTCTCCCCGCCGGGCATCACCGCGCCGGGGAGTGCCACCGGGACGGCCTGCCCGGGGGCGACGTTGGGAGCGCCGCAAACGATGGTGCGCTTTCCATCGACCGGCGTCCACCTCACACACGCTGAGGCGCTCGGCGTCAGGGTGCTGCTCGACGGACAGGACCTGGCCGACCACGAAGCCCTCGGCCGAGGGAGGTCCCACGTAGGAGATCCGCTCTACCTCGGTGGTCCGCAGCGCCAAGAGCTCACCGAGCTCCTCGACGGTCAGGTCGGGGTCGCAATACTCGAGGAGCCAGCGGTGGGGAACCCTCATCGGAACTGCTCCAGCACTCGGACGTCGTTCTCGAAGAACTTGCGGAGGTCGGGGACGCCGTGCTTGAGCATCGCGATCCGCTCGACCCCCATTCCGAACGCGAAGCCCTGAACCCGTTCCGGGTCGTAGCCGTTGGCGCTCACGAAGCCGAATACGTTCGGATCCACCATCCCTGAGCCCAGGATCTCGATCCAGCCGGTGCCCTTGCAGATGGAGTCCCGCGAGCCGTCGGAGAGCTCCCCCGAGCCGCCACAGCGGAAGCAGGAGACGTCGACTTCGACACTGGGCTCGGTAAAGGGGAAGAACCCGGGACGGAAGCGAACCCCGCGCCCGGGCCCGAACAGAGCCCTCGCGAACTCGTCGAGAGTCCCCTTGAGGTCGGCGAGCGTGATGTCCTCCGCCACCGCGAGGCCCTCGACCTGGTGGAAGACGGGGCTGTGCGTGGCGTCGAAGGGGTCGCTGCGATAGCAGCGACCGGGTACGACGATGAAGATCGGCGGTTCCTGCTCCTCCATCGCCCTCACCTGCATCGGCGAGGTATGGGTGCGCAGGACCACGTCCTCGGGCCCGGGCGCAAGCGCGGGCCCCCGGACCTCGGCTCCGGGAAGGGCCGGTGCCGGCTCGATGCGCAGGCCGGCGTCCAGGCTGGCCGGGTCGACGTAGAAGGTGTCCTGGGCCATCCGCGCCGGGTGGCCGGGCGGGTGATTGAGGGCTGTGAAGTTGTAGTAGTCGAGCTCCACCTCGGGACCCTCCATGACCCGGTAGCCAAGCCCCACGAAGACGTCCTCGATCTCGCGCTGGGTTCGAATCAGCAGGCTGCGAGAGCCGACCGGCACCGCCGGGGTGCCTGGAAGGGTCACGTCGACCGCGTCGGCGGTCAGCCCGTCTGCGAGCTCCGCCGCCTCGAGCTCCGCCCGCCTCCCCACAAGCAGCTCTTCCAGGGCCTCCCTGGCCTCGTTTCCGGCCGCGCCCACGGGGCCCCGCTGCTCTGCTGGGAGCAAGCCTATCCCCCGCAGGATCCCGGTCAGCTCGGCCTTTCGCCCCAGGTAGCGAACCCGCAGCTCCTCCAGCTCGGTGACGTCCGAGGCAGCGCCGATCGCCGCCTCGGCGTCGCGGCGAAGCTCCCCGATTCTTCCCTGGACGTCAGGCATGAGCGGCCATCCTATGACCCAGGTCGTACAGCGCCACGGTGGCGGCCATCGCCACATTGAGCGAGTCGGGGCCGTCCGGCCGCATCGAAATCCGAGCGCGGGCGTCGGCCCCGGCCAACAGCTCTGGGGGCAGGCCCTCGCGCTCCGCACCGAGGCAGATGACGATCGGCGGCTGGAGCTCCAGGTCGGCCAGCGACGTTGCCGCCCCGCCGTCCAGCGCCAGCTTCGTCCCGGTCAGCGCAGCGAGCTCCGCCCGGGCCGGCGGACGGGCGAACACCGATCCCATGCTCGCTCGCACCGCCTTCGGCGAATAGGGGTCGGCGCAGCCCGGCCCGAGCACGACGGGGCCGTCGCAGAGGGCGTGCGCGGCCCGGACGATGGTGCCGATGTTGCCCGGGTCGGCGACCTCGTGCAGGTAGACAGACAATTGCGCCGTGGCCTCCTGGCCAGGGATTTCCGCCCAGCGCTGGCGATAGACGCCGACCACCCGTGTCCCCGAGCCGAGCGTGCTCAGGGTGTCCAGCAGGCCGGGCTCGATGTCCTCTCCAGCGACCAGGACCAGCTCGGGCTCGGCCCGGGCGGCCACCGCTGCGGCCACCAGGTCCTCGCCCTCGACCACGAACATGCCCGTGCGCTCGCGCTCGCGATGGGAGCGGAGCTTCCGGATCCGCTTCAGCTTCTCGTTGTCAGGGGAGGTGATCATGTTGCCTGGGGTCCCTCGTCGCTGGTTGGTCGTAAAAAACGGGCGGTCCACATCGTGAGCCGCCCGGGAGTCAGTGGGTATGAGCCAGTCGCGTCTAGGTCGCGGTGGCCTCCCGGGCTAGCTCGGCAAATCGGCGAAAAGCCTCCGGGTCGCGGACGGCGATGTCGGCGAGCATCTTGCGGTTGACCTCGACCCCGGCCTTGCCCAGGCCGTGGATCAGCTCCGAGTAGCTCATTCCCTCGCGCCGCGCGGCGGCGTTTATCCGCACGATCCAGAGGCGGCGGAACTCCCGCTTGCGGGCGCGCCGATCGCGGTAGGCGTAGCGGCCCGAGCGCATCACCTGCTCGTTGGCGAGCCGGTAGCTGGAGTGCTTGCGTCCCCAGTAGCCCTTCGCCTGGGCGAGCACCTTCTTGCGCCGCCTGCGCCTGGCGACCGCGTTCGTTGTCCGGCTCACCTCAGCGCGTCCTTCCAGCCAGCAGGGTCCGCACCCGCTTGCGGTCGGGGCGCGCCACTTCGGTGGGCTGGCGCATGCGCCGCTTGCGCTTCGGAGACTTCTTCTCAAGCATGTGGCTGGAGTTGGCCCGCCGCCCGCGCAGCTTGCCCTTGGCGGTCTTGCGAAACCGCTTCTTAGTGCCGGAATGGGTCTTCATCTTCGGCATCGGACGGCTATTGAAGCAGACGAGCCTGGGGCTGGCTAGAGCGCGTTAGGTGCTCTCAAGCCGCCGCGGGGCGCTCAGCGTCGCCGCCCTTCGCCCTCACCGGGGCGAGCAGCATGCTCATGTTGCGCCCCTCCTGCTCGGGCTCCTGCTCGATCGTCGCCAGGTTCTCGATGTCGTCGTAGAGGCGCTGAAGCAGGGCGCGGCCGCGCTCCGGATGCGCCTGCTCACGGCCGCGAAACATGATCGTCACCTTGACCTTGTCCTGCTGGCGCAGGAAGCGCTCGACGTGGCCCTTCTTGGTCTCGTAGTCGTGGGTTGCGATCTTCGGTCGCAGCTTGATCTCGCGCACGTTGACCTGCTGCTGGTGCTTACGGGCCGCCTTCGCCTTCTGCTCCTGCTCGTACTTGTACTTCGAGTAGTCGAGCAGACGGGCGACGGGGGGCTTCGCGTCCGGCGCGACCTCGACCAGGTCGAGGTCGCGCTCCGAGGCCAGCGCAAGGGCCTCGTTGGTGGGGATGATCCCGACCTGGATTCCATCCTCGTCGATCAGGCGGACCTCGGAGACGCGGATCCGCTCGTTGATCCGCGTCGGGTCACGCTCGGGGGGCGACCGGTCGAAACGCGGGTTCGCCACTAGATCGAGTTGACGGGGCTCGTCAAGCTAGCGATGCTCTGACGGGGTTGGAGAGACGAGACGGCAAGGGAGCAAAGGCACGAGCGCTCAGCGGCGGCGCGTGGTACGGGTGCCCTTCATCGCGGATGAGTATAGACGGGAGGGAGGCCATGCCTGCGACACTGGCTGCACTCGCATCAACACGAGCGATCGTCTGCCGCGGCCGCCGGATCTACGCCTGAGATGTGACCCGGCCCGCAAGCTCTTCGACGGTCATCTGGCCATGGTCACCCTCGCCATGGGTGCGAACGGAGAGGGCGCCGGCCTCCTGCTCCCTGTCGCCGACCACAAGCATGTAGGGGAGCTTGGCCTCTTCCGCGTCGCGAACCTTCTTGCCCACCGACTCGGAGCGTTCGTCGACCCGCACGCGCACACCCGCCTCGCGCAGCTTGGCCTCGACCTCATGCGCATAGCCCAGATGGCGGTCGGCGACCGGGAGGATCGCGGCCTGAACGGGCGCCAGCCAGACCGGGAACCGGCCACCGTGGTGCTCGGTGAGGATGCCGGCGAACCGCTCCATTGAGCCGAGGAGCGCCCGGTGGATCATCACCGGCCTGTGCTCCGCATTGTCCGCGCCCTGGTAGGTGAGGTCGAAGCGCTCGGGCATCTGGAAGTCGAGCTGGCAGGTTCCGCACTGCCAGGAGCGCCCCAGGGCATCGGTGATGTGGAAGTCGATCTTCGGGCCGTAGAAGGTTCCTTCACCAGGGCTCACCTCATAGTCCCGTCCCTGACGCTCCAGAGCCTCCCTCAGCGAGCCCTCGGCGTGCTCCCACTGCTCCTCGGCGCCGATGTACCTGTCGGGCCGGGTGGAGAGCTCCACCCGCACCTCCTCGAAGCCGAAGCGCTCATACAGCTCGTCTATGGCCTGGCAGATCGCATCCACCTCCCCGACGATCTGTTCGGGCGTGCAGTAGACGTGGGCGTCGTCCTGGGTGAACGCCCGCACGCGCAGCAGGCCGTGGAGCACGCCCTCGCGCTCGTTTCGCGAGACGAGGCCGAACTCCGCGAGCCGGAGCGGCAGGTCTCGGTAGGAGTGCCGGCCGGCCGCGTAGACGAGGCACGCGCCGGGACAGTTCATCGGCCTGAGCGCGAACTGGCGTTTCTCGACCGAGGTGAAGAACATGTTCTCTCGGTAGTTGTCCCAGTGACCCGATCGGTGCCAGAGCTCCTCGTCGAGGACGTGAGGGGTTTTGATCTCGACGTAGCCACGACGGTCGAGCTGCCCGCGCACCTCTGCTTCGATCAGGCGCAGCAGCACGGTTCCATGGGGCAGCCAGAAGGGCATCCCCGGGGCCTCCTCGTTCAGCATGAAGAGGCCGAGCTGCGGCCCCAGCCGCCGGTGATCGCGCGCCCGCGCTTGCTCGAGCCGTTCGAGGTGCTTCTCCAGGTCGCTGTTCGAGAAGAAGGCGGTGCCGTAGATGCGCGTGAGCATCTGGCGATTCTCGTCACCGCGCCAATAGGCGCCGGCGATGGAGCTCAGCTTGAAGGCCTTGATCCGCCCCGTCGACGGCCCGTGCGGTCCCCGGCAGAGGTCCACGAAGTGTCCGTTCCGATACAGCGAGACCTCCGCCACTCCCTCGTCGCGGACCAGGTCCTCGATCAGCTCGACCTTGTACGGCTGCTCCTCGGCGCGAAAGCGCTCGATCGCCCCCTCGACATCGATCTCGGTGCGCTCGAAGGCCTCATCCGCATCGATGTGGGCCGCCATCCGCTCCTCGATCCGCTCCAGGTCGGCGTCAGAAGGCCGGAAGCCGTCGGGAAACTCGAAGTCGTAGTAGAAGCCGCCCTCGATCGGGGGCCCGATCGAGACCTTGGTGCCGGGCCAGAGCTCGACCACTGCCTCGGCGAGGACGTGGGCGGCGTCGTGGCGGAGCACCTCCAGTGCCTCGTCGCGATCCGAGGTGAGGATCTCGATGCGCTCCCCATCAGCGAGCGGCGCGGAGAGGTCTCGGAGCTCGCCATTCGCGCTGACCGCGAGCGCGTCCTTGGCGAGGCGCGGGCCGATCGCGGCGGCCGCATCGGCGCCGGTTGCGCCGTCCTCCAGCTCGAGCGTGGAGTCGTCGGGGAGCCTGACCGTCAATGACGCCATCCGCGGCCATGCTATCCGGGCGCCCCGAACTACAAGCGTGCTGCGGTGGGTTACCCCGCCGCGGGGTTGGCCCGCTGGCCGACGGCGATCAGCGGGCAAGAGCCGTGGCCTCGCGGGAGGGGCCGTCGCTGCCAGAGCGCGTACGGGCCCGCACGACGGACGAGCTCGAGGTCCGTGAACGGGGGCGTTTCTCCCGAGCCCTGTGTAATCACGTGAGCGGCTCCGTGGGGGGGCGGGGATGAGGACGGCGCGCCCTCTTGATCGACGCAGACGCGCCCGCCACGCAGCTCCCAGACGAGGTAGTCGCGGCCGTGCTCGTCGGCGAGCAGATGTTTGGGGGCGAGGACGACGGTCGAGTCGGCGCCGAGCGCAGGCCGCAGCTTCGTGAGCTCGGGCGAATACATGGTGGGGCCGACCGGGCCGTTGACGAGCGCGAGCAGGCTGCAGCCGGCCGCCGCGGCCACGAAGGCGACGGCGAGGGCGGTCTGGAGAGGCATCGCCAGGCGCGCAGCGATCCCGGGCAGCCCGGCCCGCCGACGTGCGATCACGCCGGTCACGCCGCTGATTGCGATCAGCGGCTTGCCGTCCAGCAGCGCCCTGGCCGCGATCAGCATCGCCAGCGGCGAAGCGATCACGATCGACTTCGCCTCCTGGTATGGCGTGCCGGAGAAGTGCGCGTAGGCGAACAGTGCCGCCGCGACGGCGAGCGCCGCCGGGACCGCGCGCTCGCCACGCCGCAGCCACCAGGCGACGCCGTAGCCAAGCGCCATCACGGCCAGCGCGGCGCCAAGGTAGAAGCCGGCGGCCGGCATCGCGCCGGCGCCTGGGTCCAGGCGAAAGTCCCCCGACGGCCAGATGCCGAGCGCCTCGAGCGGCGAGATCGGGTTGAAGAGGTTGCCCAACCCGGCCCCTGAGGGATCGAAGGTCTCAAAGCTCGCGAAGTCGAGCATGCGCTCGACCTCTGGCGCGACGGCGAGAGCGAAGGCGGCGGCCGCGACCCCGGTCGCGGGTGCCGCCCGCCGGGCGAGCGCCACGGCTGCGGCAGGCGAATGGCGGCCTGCAACCAGGGCGAGCTCCACAAGCGCCCAGAGCCCGGCGGCGCCGGCCAGCCACAGGAGCCCGGGGAAGCTGTAGGAATAGGCGCTTCCGGCGGCGAGCGCCACGAGTGGAATGGCGGCCAGCGCAGGCCGGCGGGTCTGCCGAACGCCCAGCCTGCCATCCGAGGTGAGCCTCCCGCGCGCCAGCTCGTGCAACCCGACCGAGAAAGCGAGCACGAACAGCGCCTCCAGCGTCTCCTTGAGGGCTCCCTGGATCAGGTATGAGGCCACCATGTACGGCAGCCCGACGAGTAGGGCGCCGGCAACTCGCCGCCACCCGGGGATCCGCGCGAAGAGCGCCAGCGGGGTCAGCGCAGCGATGACCGAGATGGCGAGCGCCAGTCCGTTGAAGGCCTGAACGAGGCTGGCGCCGGTCCCCTTTGTGGTGGCCACCACAAGGGAATGCGGTCCGAGTGGGTACCCCTGGCTCAGCAGCCTCCCCGCCTCGCCATCGGCGAGCCGGTCGGCCGCAAAAAGGTGTTGGGACATATCGGGATTGAGGCCCGTACCGAGGATCCCGAATCGCTGCTCGACCAAGAACGGCACTGAGGCGGCCAGCAGGGCCGCACCGGCCACCGGCAGACCAATGCGCATGGCGTCGCGGAGCCCCTCGGTATGTCCTCGCAGGAGCGTCAACGAGGCCAGAAGGAGCAAAGCGACCGCCACCAAAGCGCTTGCTCCTTCGCCGGGCAGCCTCACCGTGCCCCAGGCGACCGCCGTGATCACACTGAGCCCGACCGGCGGCGCGAGCCACGACCACTCACGCCTCCCGCAGACCGCGAATACCCCCTGCCCGACGACGAGCGAGGCAGCGACGATCGATAGGAAGGACGCATAGGTCCCGAGCATTGGCCGGCGAGCATAAAGGCGCCGCCAGCGCCGGCGCGAGAACTGTTCTGCGCCCCCATTCCCGGTACTGCGAGAACCCGGGCTGGGGCGGGTCCAAGCCCCGCTACACTCCCGCACGGCGCCGGTCGGCGCACGCAGTCCTCGAGCCGCCAGGCGGCCGAACCGGCGGGATTTGAACGCGCACCGGAAGAGCCGCATTCTCCTGTACTCCGGGGCATTCATCGCATGCCTCGCAGTCGGCGTGCTCGTGGGACTGGCGTCCCTTTCCACCTCCAATGGATCGGGGTCGTGCAAGCCCGACCTCGCCCATCTCCGTGCCCGGGGGTGCACGCTGATCGCGAGCGACACCGCCCGCGCGGCGAACCCCGAGCCGCTCTGGGGAAGCATCGACTGCGCCTCTCATCGTCGGCTACGCCGCGGCCGGGGCGCCGGCGACCTCCACCGGACGGCGACCGGCGGTCGCCAGGGCAATCGGAGCTACCGCCGAATCAAGGTCCTCGACGGCGACAACGTCTCGGGCGAGCGTTGCGAGCTCGGCAACAACGAGCACCGCTTCGGCGAGGACGGAGGCCGGGGAACGTTCTCGCTGTTCTCGTCCGGCGAGCGGCGCCTGACTTTCGCGTCATTTCGCCTCCCGAGGCAGTTTCCGCTGCAGACCCACGACTTCCAGACGGTGCTGCAGATGAAGCAGACACAACCCGCCGCAAACGGTGGCGGCACGCCGGTGGTCGAGCTGCAGGCCTTTCGCGGCCGCTGGCGCCTCTCTCAGAGCGACTCGAGCGGGCCGAGCACGGGCGCCCGCGAGATCTGGTCGACCCGGGCGCGCAAACGCAGGTGGACCCGGTTCGCGTTCGACATCACCTACTCGAACGATCCCCTGCTCGGATCGATCAGGGTCTACGTTGACAAGAACGGCGACGGCGACGCTCGCGACGCCGGGGAACGGAGCCCTACCACCCGGACCTACACCCTGAAGACCGAGATCTCCGGCACGAGCCCCGACGGGATCGTCGCGGGCGAGGCGATCCCGTCTCATCTGCGAATCGGCCTGTACCACGACCCGCCGATACGGTGCCCGCGCCCGCTCGGATGTCAGCTGGACATCGACAACGTGCAGGTGGTCGACCCCACGGGGTAGGACTCGCCACCGCTCAGCGCTACGAGCGCTCGGACCGGCTTGGCCCAGACGCGTTACGACTACAGATGGGTTTGCGCGAGGCGGGGCGGGGTAGCTCGGTTTCGAGAGCATCCATAGGCCCTCACACCCGGACCGCGGAATGAGGACCCTGAGCACCACTCCCCTCATGGAGCAGGACACCAAGACGAGCGCCGAACCCGAGCTTCGGCTCGTCGTGCCCAGCCGGGCTGAAAACGTCGCGCTGGTCCGCCGGGCGCTGAGCGGGGTCGTGGACGTTCTCGAGCTGGGGGACGGACGCCTGCTCGACATCAACGCTGCCGTGAGCGAGGCCTGCAACAACGTCGTGGTCCATGCCTACGAGGGCACGGAAGGGCCTATGCACGTTTACCTGTGGATCCAGCCGACCGAGCTCGAGGTAACCGTCAGCGATCACGGAGTGGGCATCAGGCCCAACGTGCCGGAGCCCGACCTCGAGGTTCAAGGCCTCGGGCTGTCGCTGATCCAGGCGCTGACCGACCGCGTCGAGTTCCTCGGCGGCATGGGAGAGGGCACCAGGGTCCGGATGCGCTTCGCGCTCGATGGCGGCCCGGAGGCGATGCCCAACGGAGACCGCGGGGACGGGCCAGACACCCGCCCACCCCCCGGCGAGCTCTCGATCGCCGTCTCGTCCGGCCCCCTGGCAGCGCCGGTGCTGGGCCGCGTGATCGCGATGCTCGCGGCGCGAGCGGAATTCTCGCTCGAGGGCATCTCGGAGGCGGAGCTGGTCACCGACGCCGTCGCGGCGCACGCGCCACGGGCGATCGTCGGCGACAGGATCCAGCTCGGGATCGATCGTCCGAACGGGCAGCTCGTGGTTCGCGTCGGGCCCCTCGCGGAAGGCGGGGCCACGCAAGTAATCCAGGCCTCGGCGCTGGATGATCTACCGCCGGTGCTCGAGCGGCTCACGGAGCACCGGATGGTGGAGAGCGCGGGCGACGGGGAGCTGCTCTGTCTGGTTCTGGGCCCTCGCTGAGGCCGTCAGGCGCCCACGGCGTCCGGATCGTCCACCATCTCAAAGCGCTGATCGAGCCGGGTTACCGCCAGCAGGTGCGCGACGGCGTCTGGGCCGCGAACCACCGCCAGGCGCCGGCCCTCGGAGCGAGCGCGTTCGTCAGCGGCGATCAACGCCCGAAGCCCGGTCGAGTCGATGAAATCCACGCGACGCAAATCGAGTAACAGCGTTGCCGGCGAATCGACCTCGATCGCGGCCAACCGCTCGTCAAGCTCGCCGGTGCTCGCGATATCGAGCTCGCCGATCAGGATGACCCGGGTGTGCCCAGGATGCTGCTCCGTGGCTACGTCGAGTGGCGGCATCTCGGATCAACGGCACGATACACCGGCAGGGTGCTGAGTCAGTCCGCTCTGGCGTCAGGCCTGGCGGTCAAGAGTTTCATCGGCGGCCCTCGCCTGCACCGCCGCGAGCAACTTGCGGAGCGCCCGTCGCATGATCCGCGAAATCTGCATCTGGGAGACGCCGAGGCGGCGACCGATCTCATACTGGTTCAGGTCCTCCTCGAAGCGAAGCCTGAGCACGCGGTGCTCGCGCTCGTCGAGCGGAGCGTCCTCGGCGGCGAGCTGAGCCTCCACCGCGTCGTAGCCCGGCTCGGTCTCACCCAGCGTCTCCAGGATCGTGGCGGACCCAAGGTCCTCCCTGCTTCTCGGCACCTCGAGCGACAGCGTGCGACGCGCCTCGTCGGCCTGAAGGGCCTCCGAGACCTCCTCGTCGTTGAGGCCGAGGCGCTCGGCGATCTGGGGGACCGTCGGGGTGTGGCCCAGGTCGTCGCTGAGCGCCCCGGCGGCCTCGTTGACCGCCATCGTCCGCTCCTGGAGCCCTCTGGGCAGGCGCACCTCCCAGACGCGGTCGCGAAAGTGGCGGCGAAGCTCGCCAAGGATCGTTGGCGCCGCGTAGGCGATGAACGACCTTCCGCGCTCGAGGTCGAACCCGTCGAGCGCCTTGACCAGCCCCAGGCTGGCGACCTGGATCAGATCCTCGATGTCCTCGCTCGATCCCCGGTAGCGGAACGCGAGCGATCGCGCCAGGGGCAGGAAGTGACAAACCAGCTCCTCTTTGAGCGCCGCGTCGCCCGTCTCCGCATAGCTGCGGAGCAGCTCGGTCTCGCTGCTCAACACGCGTCGGCTCCTCCTCCTCGCGGCATTCGACCTGCCAGATCTGGCTTGGTCAAGCCATGGGCGCTGCTGGGCTCGAACCAGCGACCTCCAGCTTGTCGAGCTGGCGCTCTCCCTACTGAGCTAAGCGCCCTCGGCCCGAGCATAGCTTCTTTGTTCGAAACGATCGAAGGGCAGGGGGTCACAAAACCCACTGCGGGCGCTTGGCTCAGGGGCCGATATCGTGACGGTGGAGGGCTTGAGATCCCTGATCGGCGAACATAAGCGCATGCGGGTGCCACGGAGGGCGGGCAGGGCGTCGAAGATCGTCGCCAAGGACGGGCGCCCGATTGCCTGCGTGCTTGGCGAGATCGACCTGATCCGCGCACTCGCCTTGGCCGGCATCCGATCCGCGGTCATCGCGCGGCGCAGCTACCCGGCTCGCTACTCGCGCGCCGCGGTGCCAGCGTTCGAGTTCATCGACCCCTGGAAGGAGCCCGACGTGCTCGTGGAGCGCCTGCTGCAGTTCGGGCGGGCGCAGCCCGAGCCGCCGGTGTTCTTCTACGACGGCGACGCCGACCTACTGCTCCTCTCGCGACACCGGGAACGGCTGCGGGAGGCGTTCCGCTTCGTTGTCGCCGAGGCGGAGCTCGTCGAGACGCTCGTCGACAAGGCGCGGTTCCAGGCTCTCGCCGAGCAACTCGAGCTTCCGGTGCCCCCGGCGCTGCGCCTCTCGACCGTTGACGAGCCCCCGAGCGCGGTCGACCTGCGCTTCCCGGTCGTGGTGAAGCCACTCACGCGTCAAACCGAGATGTGGAAACCGCTGGCCGAGGCGAAAGCGATCCACGTCGAGAGCCCGGCCGCGCTCAGCGTCCTCTGGCCTCGGCTTGCGGAGACCGGAGCCGAGGTGCTCATCCAGGAGGCCGTCCCGGGGCCGGAGAGCTCGATCGAGAGCTATCACACCTACATCGACGCGAGCGGCGAGATCGCCGGCGAGTTCACCGGCCGCAAGCTTCGAACCTATCCTCGACGCTACGGGTACAGCACAGCGGTCACGATCACGCAGAGCGAGGAAGTGACCGCGCTCGGACGCGAGATCTCGAGGCGGCTCGGCCTGCGGGGTGTTGCGAAGCTCGACTTCAAGCGCGACCCGGACGGTCCTCTCCGTCTGCTCGAGATCAATCCGCGCTTCAGCCTGTGGCATCACCCGGGGGCGCTCGCCGGCGTCAACCTTCCCGCGCTCGTGTACAGCGACCTGGCCGGGATCCCGCGACCGGCATCCGCGCGCTGGCGCCCGGGCGTTACCTGGTGCAGCCTCCCACACGACCTCCGTGCGGCCCGGTCCGAAGGCATCTCGCCGGCGCGATGGCTTGGTTGGGTCCTCGCGTGCGAGGCCAAGTCCGGATTCGCCTGGGACGACCCCCTGCCCCTTCCCCGGGCGGCGCTGTGGCGATTGCGTCGGATGGCGCGCAAGCGGCTGTTGGGGGCAAGGGACAGCGGAGACACCGCGCAGGCGACGTCCGTCAAACCGGATGCTCCCGCGGGGTGACCCCGCCATGCGCTACGGGGTTCTCGCCGACATCCACGGCAACCTCCATGCGCTGCGCGCGGTTCTGGGCGCGCTCGGCCGGGAGGGCATTGATCGCTACCTGATTGCCGGCGACCTCGTCGGCTACGGGCCCAACCCCAACGAGTGCGTCGAGCTCGTAGCAGGGCTCGATGCCGTCTGCATCGCCGGCAATCACGATCTGATCGCCCTCGACCGTCTCTCCGACGAGCGCTGCCCCGAGATCGCCCGGCGGAGCCTCCGCTGGACGCGAAGCGTCCTCCACGATGACGCGCGCGCGTTCCTGGACTCGTTGCCGCTACGGGCGACCGCACCGGGTGGGATCGTCATGGCGCACGGGTCGCTCGACGATCCCCAGGAGTACACGAGACGGCCGCAGCAGGCCATCCCCCAGCTGACCAGGCTGAGCCAGGACGGGTCGGACGCACACATCCTCCTCCTCGGGCATACCCACCGCTCCTGGGCGTTTGGTCTCAGCTCCGGGGCGATGTCGACCCGCAAGCCAGTCTCCGTCCAAGGCGGCGACCCGGTCCTGCTGAATCCCGGCGGGGTGGGACAGTCACGTTCGTGGGAGCTGCGAGCGCGAGCACGATTCCTGACGCTCGACCTCGGGCCCGGGCTGGCGACATTCTTCGCCATCCCCTACGAGTTGGATCTCTGCCGCGCCGAGCTCAAGCGCGTGGGGCTCTCTCCGCGCTCTTGCCACATCCGACCGTCGCCGATAGGGAAAGCACGGCGAGCTCTGCGCAATGCGACGCGCTCCGCCCGGGCGCGGCTTGGCGCAGGGCGCCCGGATTAATGCTGGCAGTCGTGGACAAAGGCAGCCGCTGCGCACCAGGCCGCTGCTCCTGCCAATGAGCCACCCCATCGTCCTCTGCTACCACGCCGTCAGCGAGAGCTGGGCCGCACCGCTTTCGGTGACACCCCGCGAGTTCGAGCGCCAGCTGCGCCTGCTGAGCGACCGAGGTTACCGCGGTGAGACGTTCACCCAGGCAATCCTTGCACCGGAGGGCGCGAAGACGATGGCGGTGACCTTCGACGACGCCTATCGCTCGGTGTTCGAGGTCGCCTTTCCGATCCTCTCACGACTCGGGCATCGAGGCACCGTCTTCGTCCCGACCGCCTTCGCGGGCGGCGAGGCACCGATGGCCTGGCCGGGAATCGACCAGTGGCTCGGGGGTCCGCACGAGGCCGAGCTCATGCCGATGTCCTGGGATGAGCTCCGCCGCCTGGCGGAAGCCGGCTGGGAGATCGGCTCCCACAGCCGCACCCACCCAATGCTCACCCAGCTCGACGATCAGTCCGTGGCGCACGAGCTCGCCGCCTCTCGGCGGGAGTGCGAAGAGGGCCTCGGCAGGCCCTGCAGATCGCTGGCCTACCCCTACGGCGACCATGATCAGCGGATCGTCCGCGCCGCCCGTGAGGCTGGCTATGCGGCGGCGTGCACCCTGTACGCGCAGCATCCACCCGATCCCCTTTATTGGCCCAGGATCGGCGTCTACCACCCAGACCACGGAGTCCGCTTTCGCCTCAAGGTCTCGCCAGCGATGCGGCGGTTTCGCGGCAGCCGCGTGTTCAGCTACTTGAACGCCCGGCGCGGCTGAACGGCACTCGATCTATCGGCCGGCGCGAGCCGAACTGGCGTCTCAGCGCTCACCGTGCTGCCTCACGAAGGACATCCTCCAGCTGAGCGACCTGATGCTCACGCAGGTGCTGCAGCGCAAATGCTCGCCCCGCCTCTGCCAGACCTGCGCCCAGCGCCGGATCATCGTGCAGGCGTCGCACGGCGCCGGCCAGCGCCTCGGCGTCCGCGGGCGGAACGGCGATCCCGGCGCCTGCCTCGGCGACCAAGCGCTGGGGCTCGCCCGCCGCGGCCACGATCACGGGACGGCCCACGGCGCAGCAGTCGAAGAGCTTCGAGGGTACGTACTTTCGCAGCGCAGGCTGGGCGTCCAGCGGCACGAGCAAGGCGTCGGCAGCCCGCAGGTAGCGTGCGGCCACCACCGGCTCGACCAAGCCGTGGAAGGCGACCGAGCCCCGACTCAGCGTCCGGGCGCGCTGCTCCAGGCTCTCGCGCACGGGCCCGTCTCCGAGAAGCAGCAGCTGGTAGCCGTCACCGAGGAGGTCGGCCGCGTCGATCGCCGCGTCCAAGCCCTGGGCGATCCCCAAGTTTCCGGCGTATGCCCACACGAAGCGGTCCTCGGGAAGGGACAGCGCCGCTCGGTCCACCTCACTCGCGCCGATGTCGAGCCAGGTCCGTGTCGTCCCGTTCGTGATCACCGTGATCTTCCCGGGATCGTCGATGTGCTCGGCAATGTCGCCTCGAAAGGGCTGCGTTACGGTGACGATCGCAGCCGCGCTGACGGTAGAGACGACGCTCGAGTCGCTCTGCCATCCGGGCCACTCGACCGTCGCTGAGCTCACCGAGGACAATCGCCGCCTCGGGCCATAGATCCCGCACGTCGAACACCCAAGGGACCCGGTGACGTGAGGCCACGAGAGCGCCTGCGGCGGCGACCGGCAGGGGCGGCGAGGAAGCTAGGACCACGTCCGGCCGGCGCAGAGTCGATCCCACGACGGTCGCCATCGCCGCGTAGGACCCGTAGAGGAGCACTCGGTTGAGGGTCGTTTTGCGCGGGCTCGCACGGACCCAGACGTAGTGCACCTTGACGCCATTCATCGTCCTGCGCACGGTTGCCCGTCCCCCGAATCCCGGGCGAACGATGCCCTCAGGGTGGTTGGGCACCCCACAGACGACCTCGACATCGTGGTCGCGTTCGGCCAGCCCCTCGGCGAAGGCCTGCAGCCGCACGCGGGCCGCGGTGACCTCTGGGGCGAAGTGCTGCGTGAAGATGAGGATTCGCATCGTGTGGCAGGCAGCAATGCCCGCGGGGACGCCCTACCGTGGCCCGGATCTTTGGTCGGCGCCTCCGGGATGGTCCCCAAATCGCCTCCGCTCCGAGCGCACTCGGCCACGCAGGCCCTGGCGAGCAGCGTACGCAGTCTGGGCGAGGCTCCGCATCAGGGAGACCGTGCGGGAGTGCGATTTCCTCAGGAAGGGAAGGTGGACCTCGTGGCCACCCCACTTGCGCTTGTAGCTCATGTAGCCACCCAGATCGCATGCCCGGACGCCTCGGCCCTTCCAGTACTTGATCGCGTGCCACATCAGGGGCTCGTTCGGGGAGAGACGTTGCTGGTCTCGCCAGCTGGCTCCGACGAGGAAATGCATGCTGCGACTCATTGCCGGGAAGATCCCAGTCGCGATGCAGTCGCCTTCGGGGTTCCTCGCCCGGAGCAGCAGGAGTCGCCCGGTCGGATGGACGTGGCGAATCAGCTCGCGGATTCGCTCCACGTCGTACGGCGGCACCAGCGATTGCTTTGCGAACACATCCTCGAGCTGGGCATAGCAGTCATCTGCGAATTCGATGTCGCTCGCCTCCTCGATCACCACACCGCTGCGCTCGGCCTTTCGGATCGCGGTCCGGCACGAACCCTTCATCCCGGCCCAGATCTCCTCCTCGGACGGCCGCAGGTCCACCTCTAGACCCCTCCAGGGCGTGTGCTCGAATCCGAGCCCCTCGACCTCGGCGAGGCTGAGATCACGGTCCCGGAGCTCGAGATGCCTACAGCCGAGGGACCGGAACGCGAAACCGATCAGCGCCTCTGTGGCGTCCCGGCCGGATACCCCGTCCTCGAGGTTGAAGCCCATGAACGACGTGGTCCACCCCGGCATCGGGCTTCCGAGGATCGAGATTCCGTACCGTCGGACGATCAGCCCGGTGAAATAGCCAACCGTCGAGCTCCCGTTCTTGAGAGCCGCGATCACAGGCTCGGCCCCCTGGCAGCTCGACACGAACTCGACCCATTCCCGGGTTTGGAAGACCACCCTGTCCTCGAACGCGTCCATGCGCTCCCAATCGACCTGGCTTGAGTCGAGACGCTCGAGAATCACGAGGGACCGACGGCGCCGGCGCCCGGATCGGGAGCCGGGGTGGGCGCGCTGGGAGGCGATGTGCCCGCCAGGGCTGTGCGCAGGCCGAGGAGATGGTCGAGGAGGAACTTGCTTGCCCAGGATGCATGCTTCAGCGGCACGTAACGTCCCCAGATCGGGAAGGAGCCGGTAATGCCGCCGCGTCGATTCCGACCGACGCCGTTCAGCTCCTGAGCGAAGGCGAGAAAGTCGACCAGGCTGAGGGCGGTCTGCAGCAGGCGCTGCTCGCCTTCGCGCCCGTACAGCTTGGTCAGGATAAGGCCGAGCTGAGCCGAGCCGGTCAGGACCACGTACCGCGAGGCCGGCCGCCAGTCGCTGTCGAAGCGACCGGGAAGTCGCCCGTTCGACTCGACCATGTCCATGAGCGCGCGCGCGGCTCGCTCCCCGCCGGCGATGAAGCCGTCCTCCCCAAGGGCCTCGCCGGTTTCGATCAACCCGTCGATCGTGTAGCAGAGCGTGTGGGTGCTCGGGGTAGCGTTGCCCTCCGGAATGTTGTCGCAGAGGTCGAACCAGCCATTCGCGTGCTGGTTTCGCAGCGCGAATTCGCAATTCGCGCTCGCCGCACGTGCGTAGGTGTCCTCCGCAGTCACATTCGAGAGCCTCGCCAGCGCCGCGGCCGCGTAGACGTCATAGGTTCGCTTCATGCCCAGGTAGCCGGCCTTGGTCCAGCTCCCATCCGGATCCTGGTTGGCGACGACCCAATCCGCGGCCCTCACCGCGGCCTCGAGGTAGCGCCCCTCCCCCGTCTCCTCGTAGGTCCTGGTCAAGCCGCGGATGACTTGACCGGTGTTGAAGACGACGGGAGGCCGTCCTTCGCCTTCGTACAGGCTCTCGAACCCGCCTTCGGGCTTCTGGACCCGAAGCTCCCAGTCGGCCATCCGGATCGCCCGCTGCGCCAATGCGTCCCGGCCGAGCAGCCGATGGTAGTCCCAAAACGTCGGAATGATGTAGCCGGTCACCTCCGGGTACCCGGCCGTCCAGCCATGGAACTCGTAGTCACCGACACCGCCCGATGCCACCCGATCTTGAGAGCGGCAGATCCAGGAAAGCGCCTGGTCCGCCATCGTCTCCAGGGTCGCCTCGCCCCTCTCCACGTAGTTTTTCCAGGGTTCGCGCCGGCGCAGGGCAACGGCATTCCGGGCCAGCACAAGCGTGTTGGGTGGCCACAGAGTGGCCAGCGTCATCAGCGCCAGATTCCTGAGATTCCGCCGCGTGATCGGAATCGTTCGCATCAAGATCCTCCGGCCCGCCTCGTTCTCCATGCCTCTGGGCGCCGGCCGCCGTCGAGGCGCCGGCGCCACGGCTTTCCGCGCGTCACGTCGTCGGGGTGGGCTGCACGGTACGGAAAGACGGCGTGGCGATCAGCCCCTTCACGTACATCGCCTCGACCAACACCTGGTGATCAGGTACCCCACGGGGCGCATGCTATTGGTCAGCCGGGTCGTACGCAGGGATCGTTGTCCGCAGTGCAACAGCAAGTGCCGCCGCCTTAGCCGTTCGGGAACATCGCTGCAAATGAACGAGAAGATCGGCGGCGGACCGGGCCGGAGGTTTGGCGCAACCTTCGTCGAACTTTGGTGTTAAGTTAATTCGAACAAGGACCGACGGGCCAGCGGCGAGTTCGCTGGCGGCACGTCCTTCGGAAGCCAAGGGCCCCTTTACCGGGGCCCTTTTCCGTGGCCGCCGCCCGCCAACCAGGTCAGGCGTCGGGCTCCACCCGCAGGGTGAGACCGTCGATGCCCGACACGATGACGGTCTGACCCGCGTCGACCGGGGCGCTCGCCCGAGCGTTCCAGAGCTCGCCCCGCACCCGCACGAGCCCGACCGGCGAGCAGGGCTGAACCACCTCCGCGCGCATCCCGAGCAGCGTCTCCGGTCCGACCTGCAGTCGGTACCGGCGCAGGAATCTTCTCCAGAACAGAACCTCGAGCACCTCCACGGCGACCGCGGCGCCCACGGCGACCACTCCCCACGGCGACGGAAGCAGGAGCAGGCCGACGATCGCGAGAACGACCAGCATCGGCCCGAAGGATGACGAGAGCGCTACTCAGCAGCCCAGTTGGCGAGCGATCAGCATCTGTTGCACCTCGTCGGTGCCCTCCCCGATCGTGAGGATTTTCGCATCCCGGTAGAAGCGGCACACCGGATACTCCTCGATGTAGCCGTACCCGCCATGGATCTGCACGGCCTCCTCGGTGGCCCTCACCGCGAGCCGACCGCTGATCAGCTTTGCCTGAGCCGCCGCGAGCCCGAACGGCTCGCCGTGGTCCTTCTGCACCGCGGCCCTGTAGGTGAGCAGCCGGACAGCCTCGATCTGGGAGGAGATGTCCGCGATCTTCCCTTGGATCGCCTGGTAGGAGGAGATCGGCTTGCCCCAGGTCCGGCGCTGCTTGGCGTAGGCGATCGCCTCGTCCAGCGCACCCTGAGCGAGACCGACCCCCAGCGCAGCGACCCCGACCCGCCCCCCCTCGAGCGTGTGCATGAACTGCCTGAATCCTCCACCCCGCTCGCCCAGGAGGTTGGACTCGGGCACACGGCAGTCCTCAAAGCTGAGCGGACGGGTGTCGGAGGCGTTCCAACCCATCTTGCGGTAGGACGCGCCGATCTCGTAGCCGGGCGTCCCGTTGGGGACGATGATGTTGGAGATCTCGCGCCGGTCATCCGATTGCTCGGTCAGCGCGGTGATCGTCACGCAACCCGTTATATCCGTGCCCGCGTTGGTGATGAACTGCTTGGAGCCGTTGATCGTGAACTCTCCATCCACCAGCCGCGCGGTTGTGCGGGTATTGCCTGCGTCGGAGCCGGCCTCCGGCTCCGTGAGCCCGAACGCCGCCAGCTTTCGTCCGCTACAGAGCTCCGGCAACCAGTGCGCCTTCTGCTCGTCGGTTCCCCAGAGGTGGATCGGCAGGGTGCCCAGAGAGGTATGGGCCGCAACCGTGATCGCAAGAGAGGCGTCGACCCGCCCCAGCTCCTCGATCGCCATCGCGTAGGAAAGAGTGTCGGCACCGCCACCCCCGTAATCCTGCGGGAGCGGGATCCCCATCAGGCCCAGCTCGCCCAGCTTCGCAACGAGCTCATAGGGGAAGCGCTTCTCGCGGTCCAGCTCCGCGGCGACCGGCGCCACCTCACGGCGCGCGAAGTCACGCACCGTGTCGCGCAGCAGCCTCTGCTCATCGCTCAGCTCGAAGTCCACCAGCGATGGAGCTTATGGGCTGGCCGCGTGTTCGCCCCGCGATATAGGGTCCTCTGGAGCCGTCTAGCGAGCAGAAATCATGCGCCCCATCCGTCGCCATCCTTCGATTCCGATTGCGTTCATCTGCCTCGTCTCCGCCGGAACCTTTGTTGCTGGATGCGGCGATGACTCGGGAGATGGCTCGGCTGTCGTCGTCACCGCGACTGATTTCGCCTACGACATGCCGGACGAGGTCACGGGTGGCCTGGTGACGATGACGATGGTCAATGAGGGGGTTGAACCGCACGAATACGCCCTGGTTCGAAGTGACAGCCAGCACAGCGCTGATGAACTGACAGCCGCCATCGACGAGACGGTCAGGCGTGGAGGCGAGCCACCGAAGTGGGTCGAGGACGTCGGAAGCTTTGGCGTGCAAAGCGCCGGGGTGAGCAGTTCGGTGACCCGGCGGTTCGAGCCCGGAAGCTATGCGTTCGTCTGTTTCATCCCTGGCCCTCAGAACAGGAACCATCTCGAGCTCGGCATGCGGCAGGCCTTCACGGTCAGCGGTGATAGCGGCGCGGACTCGCCGGATTCGTCCGCGGTGGTCACCGCGACCAAGGAAGGTTTCGAGGTCCCGCCGGTACCCGCCGGCGAGCCGACCTTGGAGGTCCGCAACGAGGGCGCCGAGCCGTTTGACTTCGCGCTGGTGCGCTTCAATCCTGGTAAGGACATCGCCGACGTGGAGAAGTGGTTCCAGGGTGGATTGAAGGGCGAGGCACCGGCAACCTTCCACGGGGGTGCTGGCTTTGCTCAGGACGAGTCCGTGTTCTTCAGCACCGAGTTTGAGTCGGGGGCAACTTACGAGCTCGTCAACCCCCAGGCCGGCACCCCACAGAAGTTCACGGTCGAGTAAGCCACAGACCACACGGAACGGGCGTCGTCCTCCAACCGTTCCGGTGCCAGCTAGCGGGGCGTTACACGGCGGACCAGCACAGCCTCTAGTCAGGTGTCAAGGACCTGAGCGGGCAGGTGACTGGGGCGGCGTCGGACTCGGACATGCACCGGGGCGCCCGTGTTGTGGATCGTCAGTCGGCTGCGGGTGACGCGCCCGTGACCACGCACCCGGCGCCAGTCTCCGACCTGCCAGGAATACAACCGGCCGCGCTCCGGTATCCGCAGCCAGTAGGTGAGCGATCCAGCCAGTGTCCGCTGAGTGATTGTGACCTGGCGGATGCAGCGCGGGCACCGAATCACCAGGGTGTCGTCGTGCCTGAGCGGCTGGGCATCGGCCGCCACCGGGAGCACCAGCGCCGGGACGATGGCCAGGGCGATCGGAAGATGACGGCGGTTCATGCTGCCGCCGGCACCTTGGCACCCGGCTCGGACTCCTTCTAGGACTAGTGGACAGGTCGGGGTTTACGGGGGTTGGACCCTGTGTTGTGGTCGCCCCCCAGCTCTCGCCCGGCGCGAGATACTGCGCGGGCGATGTCGCAGGACGACATTGAAAACCTGAAGGCAGGCTTCGACGCCTACAACGACGGTGACTTCGACAGGATGCTCGAACTCTGGGACGAAGACGTCGAACTCGTGAGGCTGGGCGGCGCCGAGCCCGTGCGTGGAAAGGAGGCGATCAGGAGCTGGCTGGTCCCCGAAGCGATCGACCAGCGCGGTGAGCCAATCGAGTTTCGCGACTACGGCGGGCGCGTGCTCGTCACCTGCGACTGGCACACCCACGGGAGGGGAAGCGGCGTGGACGTTGACACCAGCCTCTACCTCCTCTTCACCATGCGAGCTGGCAAGGTTGCTCGCCTCGAGACCTTTGGCGACGAGCAAGTGGCCCTCGAAGCCGCCGGGCTTTCGGAGTAGGCGATGTCGCGGAAGAACGTGGAGCTTGCGCGCTCGATCTTCGCGGCGTGGGAGCGCGGCGACTACAGCTCCGCCGAGTGGGCGCACTCCGAGATCGAGTTCGTTGCCGCCGACGGCCCCACACCCGGCAGCTGGACTGGGTTGGCGGCAATGGCAGGGGCATGGCGCGAGGCACTGAGCGCCTTTGAGGAGTTGCGTGCCGAGGCCGACGAGTACCGCGCGCTCGACGACGAGCGGGTCCTCGTGTTCATGCACTTCAGCGGGCGCGGCAAGACGAGCGGGCTGGATGTCGGGGACATACAGATGAAGGGGGCGAATCTGTTCAATGTTCGCGACGGCAAGGTGACGAGGCTCGTCACCTACTGGGACCGCGAGCGGGCGTTTGCCGACCTCGGACTTGGGGAGCAGGCGATGTCACAGGAGTCCATGAGCGAGTTCGCAGTCGCCCAACTGGAGGAGATCGGCGAGATCAGCGACGGCCGCGAACCGTGGCGTCCGGTTCGTCACCACTTCGGCATTACGTCGTTCGGGATCAATACGTGGACCGGTCGCGAAGCCGGAGATCGGATCATCAACGAGCACGACGAGGAGGGCGAGAACGAGGAGCTCTACTTCGTCCAGAGCGGGCGTGCCAGGTTCGAACTCGGGGGCGAGCGGGTGGATGCACCGGCCGGAACGTTCGTCTTCGTCCGTCCGAGTGTGAAGCGGACGGCGTTCGCGGAGGAGGCCGGGACGACGATCATCGCGGTGGGGGCGACGCCCGGGAAGGTGTACGAACCGGAGGGTTGGGAGCTCTGGGCTCCATTTGGTCGGCTCTACCAGGAAGGACGGTACGCCGAAGCGGCCGACCAGGCTCGGGACGTGGCCGAGGCGCACCCTGAGTATCCCGCGCTCCTTTACAACCTTGCGTGCTGCGAGAGCCTCGCGGGTCGGAAGGCGGACGCGATCGAGCATCTGAGGCTTGCGATCGAGAGGTCGGGCAGCGTTCGGGAGTACTTGGCGGGGGACTCGGATCTCGATCCTCTTCGCGAGGAGCCTGGATTTCAGGCGCTGCTCGCTAGCTGAGCGAGTAGCCGCTTCGCCCGAGCTACTTCACCACGCGGATCAGCTTCTTGTTGACGAACTCCTCGATCCCGTACCGGCCGAGCTCCCTGCCGAAGCCCGATCGCTTGACGCCGCCGAAGGGCAGCTCGGCCCCATCGAGCCCTACCCCGTTGACGTAAACCATCCCCGTGTCGAGGCCGTCCGCCACCCGGAGGGCCTGTTCCGGATCGTCGGAGAAGACGTACGAACCGAGCCCGAACGGGGTGGCGTTCGCCAGCTCGATCGCCTCCTCCTCGGAGGCGACCCGGTACACGCTCGCCACCGGCCCGAAGAACTCCTCGCGGTAGGCGTCGTTCTCCGGAGTGACTCCAACCAGGACAGTGCTCGAGAAGAAGTTGTCCTTCCGATCCCCGCCGGCGACTATCTCCGCGCCCTGGGCGACCGCCCGATCGAGCTGGTCCTGGAGGGTCTCCGCCGCGGACGCTGACGACAGCGGCCCCATCTCGGCGTCGTCGGACATCGGATCGCCGGGCGTGGCTGCGGTCATCGCGGCCTTGAACTTCTCCAGGAAATCGTCGTAGATCTCGTCGGCGACGATGAACCGCTTCGCGGCATTGCAGGACTGGCCGGTGTTGTCGAGACGACCAGCGACCGCGGCCTCCACCGCTTCGTCCATGTCCTCGGCTCCCAGGAGGATGAACGGATCGGACCCGCCGAGCTCGAGCACGACCTTCTTCAGGTTGCGCCCGGCGATCTCCGCGACCGCGGCTCCGGCCCGCTCGGAGCCGGTCAGCGAAACGCCTTGGATTCGCGGGTCGGCGATCACTTCGGCGATCTGATCGTTCGTGGCGAGGATGGTCTCGTAGGCGCCGGCGGGGAAGCCGGCGTCTTCGATCATCGCCTGGATCGCCTTCGCCGACTCCGGGCACTGGTGCGCCGGCTTGAGCAGGATCGGGTTGCCCGTGACCAGGTTCGGAGCCGCGAAGCGGGCCACCTGGTAGTAGGGGAAGTTCCAGGGCATGATTCCCAGGAGCGGGCCAACCGATGCCCGCCGGATCACGGCCGTGCCGTCGCCCGCCAGCAGCGAGATCGGCTCGTCCTTGAGGAAGTCCTCTGCGTTGTCGGCGTAAAAACCCCAGATGTCCACGCAGAAGTCGACCTCACCGAGCGCCTGCTCCATCGGCTTGCCCATTTCCCGCACGATGATCTCGGCCAGATCCTCCCGACGCTCGGAGTGAAGCTCGGCCACCCTCTTGACCAGCGAGGCCCGCTCGGCGGGCGACGTCTTCAGCCCCCAATTGCGGTGGGTCTCCTCCGCCGCCGTGATCGCTGCCGAGAGGTCCTCGTCGGAGATCTCCGGATACTCCGCGACCGTCTCGCCGCTTGCCGGGTTAACGACTGAGTACTTGCTCATCTTGCTCCACTCCTCATGCGGTCGCCTGGCGTTCCCGCTGATTGCCTGATCCCTTACTCCAGGCTACCCGCTGTGGTCCGCAGGCCTAGAGGCGCCTACCGGAATCGAACCGGTGTAAACGGCTTTGCAGGCTGAGGCCGGGGTTGTCCGGGGTGCATCTCAGGCGTCCTTAGCCGTGCGCTCTTGCGCCCTCTTGTCCTCACTTCCGCTCTCATTGGTACCCGATTGGTACCCGAACGCATCGGCCAACCGGGCAGCGCCCTCGCGCCTCGGCTTGTGGTGCAGATAGCGCTGCGTGGTCGAGTAGTGCTGATGGCCCATGTAGCTCTGCACCGCATAGGGGTCGAGCTTCGTGATCGCCGCCGAGCCAAGGCGTGGCCGGGTCGGCATCGGCTAGCTACCCCTGAGTATGCGATGGGCATCGGCGAGAGATACTGCGCGGGCGATGTCGCAGGAGAACGTGGAAAGCCTGAAGGCGCTGTACAAGCAGTGGGCGAGAGGAGACTGGGCCGATGCGTCGATTTTCGACCCGTACGTCGTCGCGGTCCTCCCCGACCCGACTCCGCGGCCTCACTACGGTTTGGAAGCTCTGGCCGGCTACATGGAGCGCTTCTTGGCTGGTTGGGACGACATGCGCATGGAGGCCACCAACTATCGTGACGGCGAGAACAGTGTCGTAGTGGCCGTTCGTCGAAGCGCCACCGGTAAGGGCAGCAGGGTGCCAGTGGAAGACCGGGCTTTCCACGTGTGGACGTTCCGCGGTAGAAGGGCGATTCGCCTGGAAGTGTTCGATGGCGAATCCGAAGCCCTCGAAGCCGCCGGGCTCTCGGAGTAGGCGATGTCGCGGGAGAACATCGAGCTGGTGCGGCGCGTACGTCGAAGACGTTAATCGCGGTGACTGGGTTGCGGCTGGTGTGGGCTTCATGCATGACGACGTTGAGATCGACTGGTCGCGCTCGCCAGCTCCGTACAGGGGCGTTTATCGCGGCCGGGAGGCAGCACTCCGATTCGCTGAAGAAATCCGGATCTGGGAAGAGGCCCGGATCGAGGCCTGCGGACTTCATCGACGCGGGTGACGATGTCCTCGTTCCGCATGTCGTCCATCTGCGCGGCCGAGAGCGGAATCGAAGTGAAAGTTCGAGCGACCTACGTCTACACCATGCACGATGGCCTCTGTGTTCGCTGGCGCATTTATCAGGAGCACGCCGAAGCCCTCGAAGCCGCCGGGCTGCGGGAGTAGCGCCCTCCCTATCCGCGAGATACTGCGCGGGCGATGTCGCAGGAGAACATGGGGATCGTCCGCGACGCGGCTGCGGCCTTCAACCGTGGGCGACCTGGAGCTGGGTCGATGGTGACTTTCGACGGCGGACGACATCGCGGGCCTCCGAGGGTGCGCTTGACGACCGTGGTCCGATGCACGGCAAGGAAGCTATGGCGCCTACATGCAGGGCTGGCTCGGCTGGTTGCGATGACTTGCGCATCGGAGGCCGGTGGAGTATGATCGACGCGGGAGAGGACAAGGTCATCGCGGTCGGGCGGATCAGCGGACGCGCTAGGGAGCTGAGTGGCGTGGAGACCGATGCTGACCTACGCCGCTAGACGATCCGCGACGGGAAGGGCGCACGGGGCCGCGAGTACTGGACGGCGAAGCCGAAGCCCTCGAAGCCGCCGGGCTCTCGGAGTAGGCGATGTCGCAGGAACGTACGAGCGCCTTTCGAGTTGACCCTAGTACGCGGAGTATCGTTTCTCGGCCATGAGCCCGGAAGAGATGCAGCGCCTGTTCGAGAAGCATCGCGACGCCGAAGCGGCGCGAGACTACGACGCGATCCTCGCGACATTCGTGGAGAACTGCTTCCTCGAGACCCATCCTCTCGGTCTGCGCAGTGAGGGAAGGGCGACGGTGCGGACGGCCTATGAGGGGTACTTCACGGCCTTTCCCGATCTGGCACCTGACGACGAGGGCCAAGCCTTCGGAGATGAAGTCATGGTCGTGTGGGGCACGCTCAGGGGCAGCAGCGGTGGGGACTGGATGGGCGTGTCTCCATCGGGGCGCTCCTTCGCTGTCCCCTTTGCGAATGTCACTCCCTTCCGCGATGGGCTGATGGCAGGCGAGAGCATCTACTTCGATCTGGCCACCCTTTGCGAGCAGGCCGCCCTGCCGCTCGACGAGGTCCGAGCTGGCGCCAAAGAACGAGCGGAAGCGTTGCGCTCGGGGACCAGCGGATAACCCGAGGCCCTCGAAGCCGCCGGGCTTCGGGAGTAGGTGCGGAATCTGAGTACGGCCTGCTAGCGATGTAGGGTCGGCCCAACCCCACCAATCAAGGGAGAAGCCATGCGCCGCATCCGCCGTTATTTGACCTTCGCCAACGTCGCCTCTGCCATCGCGCTGTTCGTCGCGCTCACTGGGGGCACAGCCATCGCGTTGGGTGGCTCGAACACCGTGCAGTCGGACGACCTCGGTCCCGGCTCTCAGGTCACGGCCCCGGACGTGGCCGCCAACGCGGTCAACGGGACCGACGTCGTCAATGGCAGCATCGGCGGTGCCGACATCGCGGACTTCAGCCTCACCAACCAGGACGTCGGGGTGCTGTTTGCCGAGGTGAACACCAGCGGCACGCTCGCCAATTCGAGCGGCGGGGGCGTGACCTCGACCAGCCAAGGGGCGGGCAACTACGAGATCGATTTCGCGCGCAACATCGCTGCGTGCACCGCGGTGGCGACGCTCGGTCCCTCGACAGGCGCCATCCTGCCGCCCGGGGAGGTCTCCCTCACGGATACCCCCGGCAACGCGGAGTCCGTGAGCGTGATCACCTGGAACAGTGCCGGCACGTCGACCGACAAGCCGTTCCGTTTGGTGGTGGTGTGCTAGAGGCAAAGTAAGCTCGAAGCCGCCGGGCTGCGGGATTACGGTCCCTGACGCATGGCCTACTTCCTTGTCCCCGTCGCAGGTGACCGAGCCCGAGCGGCTGGCTTGCTGGCGTTGAACGGAATTCAAAACGTCGAAGCAGAAGACGGTGGCCTGGTTGCCCGCCTCGCAGCCCCGGACCCGCAGAAAGCCCGAGTCCGCGTCGTGGCCTCTCTTGAGGGCGGGGACTTCGAGGTCGGGGAGCCTTCGGACGAGAGTGAAGGCAAGCCGGGCGAGTAGCGGGCGAGTTCCAACGGCGAGATACTGCGCGGGCGATGCCAGTTGCTGAGTCCGAGTTCCTTCGAGCATTTCGAGAGGGTTTCGAGCAAGGAAATCGAGCCTGGAACGCGGGCGACGTGAAAACCGCCTACGCCGCGCTCCCCGATCAGGTCGAGTATCGACTGGCGACGACCTGGCCCGAGGCGCGGATGCTGCGGAGTCGGGACGAGGTGATCGAGTTCTTCGAGGACTTTCAGGAGACCTTCCCGGATGCGCGGACGGCGTCGCATGAGTACGTGGAGGGCCCTAGCGGAACCGTGGTCGCCGGGTTTCGGGTCGCTGGGACGGGACGAACGTCGGGCGCGGTGGGTGAGATGGAGATTTGGCAGGTCTGGGAAATCCGGGATCAGGACAACTTGACCGTGACGCGCGTGACTGAATTCACAAATCGACGTGAGGCTCTCGAAGCCGCCGGGCTGCGGGAGTAGCGCCCTCCCTATCCGCGAGATACTGCGCGGGCGATGTCGCAGGAGAACGTGGAGATCGTGCGGAGGTTTATCGGCCGACTGGGCGACCTGGCCCCGAGTGAAATGCTGCGGCTTGCCAGTGACTTCTATGAGCCTGATGCCGACTTCTACCCGGTGCGAAAGTTCCCGGAGGCACGGCCGTGTCACGGCGTTGAGGAGATCGCCCGTTTCCTGGCCGAATACCGGGATGCGTGGGACCGCTACGAGTTCGCGGTCAAGAGGCTTGCCCCCGTTGGCGATGATCGCGTCTTCGTTCACTCGGTCATCCGGGCCGAGGGGCGCGAGAGCGGTGTGAAGCTGGAGGGTGACCTCTACCATTGCGTTTGGCTGCGCCAGGGGCGCTTCTTTCGGTGGGAGGACCACTTGACCCTTGAGGGCGCCGTTCGCGCGCTCGGACACAGCGGTGATGCCCTCGAAGCCGCCTGGCTGCGGGATTAGGCGATGTCGCAGGAGAACGTGGAACTGGCCAGGCGTGGATATACGGCCTTTCAAGCCCTTCTGGGGCGAGCGACGGCCGGAGAGGACATCAGCGACGCACCCGAGTGGGAAGTCTGGGACGGCAATGTTGTGATCGTGGAAATCGCCGACTACCCGGATACCGACACCTATCGCGGCGACGAGGGGATGCGGCACTGGCTGCGGGGATGGCTTGACGCCTTCGACGAGATGTCAGTCGAGCCACTGGAGTTCATTCCCGTCGGCGACTACGTCGTGGTGCCCACGCATCCGCGGATCACCTCCCAGGCGACCTCGGCCGCGAATCGAAGGGACTTCGACGTTCTCTTGACGGGCTTCGATCCGGAGATTGATTTCCGGGTCGTTGCCGGATCGTGGGGCATGGTGGCCCCGGACGTGATTGGACACCACCACGGTCATGCGGGGTATCGCGAGGTGTGGCGAGAAGTGCTGGAAGCTTTTGAGGACTGGACCCTGGAACCCGAGGAGTTGATTGACTCGGGGGACCGCCTGCTCGGCGTGACTCGGATGAGCGGGCATGGCACGGTCAGCGGCGTTCCCGTCAGCCAAAGAGTCTTTTCGGTCTACACCTTCCGGCGTGGGCTGGTCGTCAAACAGGAGGACTTCGGGGACCGTGGGGAAGCCCTCGAAGCCGCCGGGCTGCGGGAGTAGGCGGGCCGGGACTGGCCAGGAGTGATTGCTGAGGTCCCACACGACATCCGGGTCAATCGCGCTGAGAGCGCGCCCGACATCCCCGCCATCGAGAGCGTCGTAGATACCCCTCACGATCTCGACGTTCTCCTGCGACATCGCCTACTCTCCGTAAGCCCGGCGGCTTCGAGGGCCTCCCCGTGGGAGAGGAAGGGCTGGTCGCGGATCACTCGCCCAGCGGAGATTGTGAGGAGGACGGCCCAGTCGTTGTCGACTGCAGCTCCGCTGCGGAGGCCGCTGCCCTTCATTCGTCCAATCACCAACACGCGAGGGTCGCGGTGGATGATTTCTTCGGGCTCGAACCGCAATTCACCCCACTCAGCAGTCCACCTCTGTTGGACGGCGATGCGCTCTTCACGTCCGCGATACACGGGGTCCTCGCCGAGCCCGACGATCTGGGGAGGGAAAATCGCCTCGCAGTCAGGGTGGTAGAGCCCGAAGGCCGCCTCGTAGTCTCCGCGATTGGTGGCCTCGAAGCCCAGCTGCACGGCGTGCAAGGTCATCGCCTGTCGCAGCCGGGAGCGCGGAGACAACCGCCAGACCGCTCGGGCCAGAAAGGCCAAAGGTCGGGGGAAGCGCAATGCCAGGCGTTCGTCTAGGCGACGGCGCGTATGCGCTCTCACGGCGATTGGCTGGCGCACGACCTCGACGTTCTCCTGCGACATCGCCTACTCCGAAAGTCCGGCGGCTTCGAGTGCGTCCCGGCGGTTCTGAAACCACACGATCCGGCTGACCTTACCGTCGCCAACCGTGAAGACGGAGAAATACAACTGGGCGAGGGGGAGACCGCTCCCCCTGCCTCGCCCCGACTGGTGTTCGACACCGATGACGTGGTCCCCGGCGTCGATCAACTCCTGAACTTCCATCCGAAACGCTTCCCAGGTTCCCGTCCAGGTCCGCAGTGCTTCGGCCACCCCCTCGTGCCCACTGTAGATCTTGCCCTCGGGGCGGATCGACACGTCGAACGTCACCTCGGGATCGATGAGGGAGAAGGCGGTTTCGAAGTCGCCCGACACGTACGCGTCGTAGATGCGCCGCACGATCTCCACGTTCTCCTCCGACATCGCCTACTCCGAAAGCCCGGCGGCTTCGAGTGCTTCTCGTCTAGTCGAGTAGCCGACACCCCGCGTGATCAGCCGATCGCGAAGCCAAAAGACGGTCGGCCACCGCAGCACGAGCGGTGCACCAGACCTCAGACCATGACCCTCCAGCTCCAGTATCACCACGACGCAGTCGTTTCCAACCCCGACGATCTCAGTCAGGTTCAACCGGGCTTCCTCATCCATCACGCCAAGGAAGTCGTCCTGCCACTCCCGGGCCCCCGCCCATCCGTCATAGGCCTTGTTGCTGACCGCGGTGTTGACGTTCTCAGCGTGAAAGTCAGGCGCCAGGAGTTCCTCAGGCACTCGACGGTTGTTCACAGCCTCGACCAGCTGCCGCACGACCTCCACGTTTTCCGGCGACATCGCCTACTCCGAAAGCCCGGCGGCTTCGAGAGCCTGAGCCCTCGTGCGGAACGATTCCCATCGGATGATCCGTCCCGCACGGAAGGTCCAAAGTTGCGTGTGCAGCTGAGCGACAGGAACGCCACTGGTTTTTCCGCGGGCTTGCTCGCGAAAAATGACGATGACGCTCTGACCCGCGTCGAGGACCTCCTCGATATCCATGCGGTGGTCCTTCCAGGTGCCCCAGTAGCGGCGGGAAGCCTGTATCACCGCGTCCCGCCCGACCACGACGCTGTCCATTCCCGCGACTACGGGCCAGTTCTGCAGGTCCCAGACCACATACTCATCGAGCATCGCCCAGAAGACATCCACGCTCTCCATTCCACGTCGGACCAACTCCACGTTCTCCTGCGACATCGCCCGCGCAGTATCTCGTGTTGGGAGCGGCCGTGACGGACCTGGCCGCCGCCCGCGACTCGCTCGCCGCGTTCGCCGCGATGGTCGGCCAGGTTCGCCCAGACTTCGGTACCTATCCGGTACCTACTTCACGAACTGAAGCCCGACCAGGCAAGCGAAAACCCCGCCGTAGCGGGGCTTCCGCGAGAGGCGCCTACCGGAATCGAACCGGTGTAAACGGCTTTGCAGGCCGCTGCGTAGCCACTCCGCCAAGGCGCCGTGCAGGGCTAGCGTAGCGAGCGTTGTGGCGAACCCGCCGGGGCTGTGGTGGCGCTCGATAGGGTCCGCTCTGGTGGTCGAGGTGGAGCCGGCACGCGTCGATGGGATCGCCTATCGCGAGGCCGTGCCGGCGGGACACTCCGACCTGGTCCCGGCGCTCTGCGTGCACGGCTTTCCGGAGACCTCGTTCATGTGGCGACACGTGATTGCCGCCCTGGCCGAGTCGGGGCGGCGCGCCGTTGCGCCGGACCTCCCCGGCTTCGGCGACTCGCCGCCCGACCCGCCCGGCATCTGGGAGCGCCAGGTCGAGGCGGTCGAGCGCTTCCGGCTGGGACTCGGCCTCAAGAGGGTGGCGCTCGTGGTCCACGACTGGGGAGGCCTAATCGGCCTGCGCTGGGCGTGCGAGCACCCCGAGGCGGTTGCCGCCCTGGTGATCTCCAACACCGGGTTCTTCCCGGACGGGAAGTGGCACGGGATGGCGCGGGCACTCCGCACCGAGGGCGAGGGCGAGAGGCTGGTTGCGGCGATGACCCGCGACGGCTTCGGCCAGATGCTGGCGGCGGTCTCGCGGGGCATGGACAAGGTTGTCGCCGACGAGTACTGGAAGACCCTTGAGACCGAGGGCGGGAGGCGGGGCATCCTCGAGCTCTATCGCTCCGGCGACTTCGAGAAGCTCGGGCCATACGAGGGAAGGCTCGCCGCCCTGGACGTTCCGACCTTCCTCCTATGGGGCGAGAACGACCTCTTTGCCCCGGTCGCCGGGGCACACCGTCTCGAGCGCGAGATCCCGGGCGCGAAGCTGATCGTGATCGAGGGCGCCGGCCACTTCCTGTACGCGGACGAGCCGCGGCGCAGCGCGCGTGAGGTGGCCGAGTTCCTCGCCGAGAGCGGCGTCTGAGGAAGCGGTGCGCGCAGGCTCCGCGATGCCCACCGCGACCAGAATCAAGCGGACTTACTACTCGCTCCTGCTGGGGAACACCCTCGCCGCGTCCCTGATCTGGGGCATCAACACGATCTTCCTACTCGACGCCGGGCTCAACAATCTCGAGGCCTTCGCCGCCAACGCATTCTTCACCGCCGGGATGGTCCTGTTCGAGGTGCCGACCGGGATCGTCGCCGACATGTGGGGCCGGCGGGCCTCCTTCCTGCTCGGGACCGTGACCCTGGCGGTGACGACCGCGCTCTACGTCCTTCTGTGGGAGATCGAGGCGCCGTTCTGGGAGTGGGCCGCGGTATCGCTGCTGCTGGGCCTCGGCTTCACCTTCTTCTCGGGCGCCACCGAGGCGTGGCTGGTCGACGCGCTCGACGCCGCCCACTTCGAGGGAACGCTGGAGTCCGTCCTCGCCCGTGGGCAGGTGCTCACGGGCGTGGGGATGCTGACCGGGTCGATCGGCGGCGGCTACCTGGCGCAGGCGGTCAGCCTCGGCGCGCCGTTCGTCCTCCGAGCAGCGGTCCTCCTGGTGATGTTCGTGCTGGCGCTGGCCCTGATGCGGGACATCGGCTTCACTCCCAAGAGGGACGGCCGTCCATGGGCCGAGATCAAGGGCATCGCCGCCAATTCAGTTGAGTACGGCTGGCGGGTCCCCGCCGTCAAGTACCTGATGCTGGCCGCTCCGTTCACCGGCGGCGTCGGCATCTTCGTCTTCTACGCCCTGCAGCCGTACCTGCTCGAGCTCTACGGGGACCCGCAGGCCTACGGGGTAGCGGGCTTGGTGGCCGCGATCGTCGCTGGGTCCCAGATCCTCGGAGGCCTGGCAACTCCTCAGGTCCGCAAGCTGTTTCGGCTCCGCACCTCCGCCCTGCTCGCCGCCGAGTCGGTGAGCGTCCTCAGCCTGGCGCTGATCGGGTTGATCGAGAGCTTCTGGGCGGTGATCGGCCTGATAGTTGTCTGGGGCCTGATGTTCGCCGCGACGATGCCGATTCGCCAGGCCTATCTCAACGGCCTGATCCCTTCGCAGCAACGGGCGACCATCCTCTCCTTCGACTCGTTAATGAGCTCGAGCGGCGGGGTCGTTGCGCAACCGATCCTCGGTCGCGCCGCCGACGTCTGGGGCTACCCCGCCTCCTATCTGCTCTCCAGCGCGATCTCGGCGTTCTCGCTGCCGTTCATCGCCAGGTCGCGCCGGCAGAACGCTCCGGCCGACCTGGGACACCCGACGGCCGGCGCGCTTGCGGTCGTCGACTAGCGGCTGAGGCTGGTCGCTTAGGCGGTAACTCGCGTGCGAGCAACTTTTGGGCCACAACTGGGTTTGGGATGCAGGGGGGCGATCGTCCTGTTTGATAACCCGCGGGACGCCGATCGCCCCCCTGTCCGTTCTCGACGCTGTTTCATCCGGAGGTAACACGCAGCCCAGCGGCTTTGAGGGCATCGTGCTCTCCTCGGAAGCTGTGCCACCACACGCACTTCTTGCGCCGCCACTCTGCCACCTGCCAGATCGGCTGCTCGAAGGGGACGTCGCTTCCGGTGCCACGGCCGCGAAGGCGTACGCGCGCGACCGTCACGTCTCCGAGGTCTTGTACCTCCTCGAGCGCCACGCTGAAGTCGGGGAAGACCGTGAGGTAGTCCTTCCAGAAGCTTCGAACCCCATCGTGGCCACGGTAGGAGCCGCCCTCCAGCTCGAGATTCAGGGGGGTGAACTCAACGTTTCGGTCGGCCAGCTCCAGGAACGCGTCAAGGTCCCTCCGGTTGAAGGCGTCGAAGGCTCGCTGTTGTAGCTCGACGTTTTCCTCCGACATCGCCCGCTCAGTATCTCGCTCCAGCGCAAAAGTGAGCCCTCGTTGTTGCGAAAGAGGCGTCGCGGACCTGAAGCCAAGGATGGGAGAAGCGGGCATCGAGCTCGCGGGCGAGCCGGAGGTCTTCGAGGCGCATATCGTCGAGACGTTCTAGTTCGGCGTCTGCGCGGTCGGCGCCGAGCGCCAACGGCTACTTGTAGGCGATGCCCGCACTCGCCGGACCGGTCAGCGGCAGAACCTCGACCTCCCGAAAGCCCACCTCCCGGCACCAGCCGGCGAAGTCGCTGCCGGTGAAGTCGAAGGCATCGCCGAACTCGATCAGCATGTTGAGCGACATCATCAGGCCGAACACGTTCTCGCGCCGAGCGTCGTCGATGAGGTTCTCGATGATGATCAAAGCGCCTCCTTCGGGGACGGCCTCGTAAGCCGACCTGATGAGCTGCATCTTCCGATCCAGGTTCCAGTCGTGAAGGATCAGGCCCATCGTGATGACATCCGCCCGCGGCAGGGGATCCGCGAAGAAATCACCCGAGGTGACGGCCACGCGGTCCTCCAGCCCTGCTGCTGCGATGGCCTTCTCGGCGATCGGTGCGACGACCGGGAGGTCGTAACTCGTGCACCGAAGATGCGGATGACGTGTGGCGAGAATCGCGCAGAGCTGGCCGGTGGCGCCCCCCACGTCACAGAGCGTCTCGTACTTCGAGAAGTCGAACTTCTCCGCCAGGGCCTGGAAGTTGCCGAGCGAGATGCCCTGCATCGCTTTCATGAATTGCTCGAGCCTTCCCGGGTCGCTATAGAGCTCGTCGAACATCGGCTTGCCGGTGTGCTTGATCTCGTTCTGTGGCTTGCCCGTCTGCAGTGCCTCGGTGAGGTCGCCCCAGAATCGATACAGCCGCGAGTTGGACATCTCCAGGATTCCGCCGACGTAGGCCGGGCTGCGCTTGTCCAGGAAGGCCACGGTCTCAGCGGTGTTGCGATAGCGACCGTCGCTCCCGTCCCCGTCCCGCTCCAAGAACCGCAGCGCGACCAGCGTGTCGAGAAAGTCGTAGATCGCTCGCGGATGTAAACCGAGCCGTTCCCCGATCTCCTCGCCGGTGATCGCCTCGTCCCCAAGATGCGTGAACAGCTCTAGCTCCACCGCTGAGAGCAGCGTCTTCGACGCCCAGAACCCCATGCCGACCTGCATGATGTGGGATGGGTTTGGCTCCACGTTCGACATCTCCCTCTCCCTCGTTCTCTCTGTAGCCAAACACGCTGGCTCGTCGGTGACACTACCGACAGGGGGGCTACGCCGTTTCCAGCTTGGTGTAGCCGGTCAGGCGCACGATCGACACGTTCTACTGCGACACCGCCTACTCCCGCAGCCCGGCTGCTTCGAGGGCCTTCTCCCAGTCGAGGTAGATGTCAACCCACACGATCTGGCCGTCGCGAACCGTGGCGATCTGGGTGGTTAGAGGAGGCGTTTCCTTCTCATGCCGTCAAAGCTCGTAGGTGCTTCGGGTCTCTTCGCAGCTCCTCTTGGCGAGGTCGCCCGAATAACGGCCGGAAATGTCATTGCGCGGCCGTCCGCCTACACAGAGGTCGCGTTGGTCGCCGCCGAGAAGGAAGTCGCCTCCTCCTTGCCCAAAGATCCGGTCGTTGTCCCTGGCGCCGGAAAGGACGTCGAGACCCTTCCCGCCAAACAAGCGGTCGGCCCCCTTTTGGCCAAGCGTGAGGTCCGCATCCGGTCCGGAGTAGAGTCGATCGGCGCCTCGGTGTCCTCGAATCTGGTCGGACCCACCGCCGCCGCAGACGATGTCATTACCACGACCTGCCCAAATAAGGTCGTTGCCATCGCGGGCGACGATCACATCCCGTCCGTTGCCGGTCCTGATGCTGTCTGAGCGTTTGGTGCCAACCACGGTGGCACGGACGCCGTGGCACTTGTAGCGGTTAGCGGACGCTGCCGGGCTCGGATTCGCAAGCGCGAGTGAAAGGGCTGCGAGGGCGACCACCAGCAGCGCCCCTGTGGCGCCTATCCCGCCGCTCGGTCTCCATTTGGTTTGACTGCCACCGAGTTGAGCACAGGCGTTCACGAGCATGGGAGCGTCCGGTTATGAGCCTAAACGAACAGCGTCAGCAGCATGACGCGCTGCGCACGATCTCGACGTTTTCCTGCGCCATCGCCTACGCCCGCAGGCCGGCGGCTTCGAGGGCCTCATCTACGTCCACGTAGGTTCGGAGTTTCGAAAACTTGTCGTCTCTGAACTCGAAGAGCATCGCGAGCCTCGTTGTGACATCTGCCCCCGTCATGCGCGCTCGCGCGGAAACCTGCCCGATCGCCACGACCCGATTCCCCGCCTCATGAAGCGCTTCGGCGTCAAAACGAAGCTCCTCCCAGGCCTCCTCGTTGTCGGCCCTGAAGGCCGCAAACGCCCTGGGCCCCCGGTAGGTGGTGTCCTCGATCGCAGCGCGCAACGGCACGATCACAACGTCGTCCGTCGAGTGGGCTTGAGCCGACTCGACATCCTGAGTGTTGAACCACTCAATCATCCGGCTCGCGAGATTCCAGGTTCTCCTGCGACATCGCCCGCGCAGTATCTCGCTCTGGCTGCGGCTCGCGTCCATTGGGCACCAATGGACAATGGCGTAGCAGCGGGGTTGCTGGAACCGGCGCATCCATTCGCACCGTTGCGTACGTTCGTAGCCTTCGACTGACGCACGGACGCCCCGGTCTCATGCCCAGGCGTTCGTGCCTTGAAAGGTGTGGCGTGCACGAAGAGAGGTTCACGGCCACTTGCAACCGGCCTGGTTGCGATGCGCCGCTGGAAGAAGGCGGGCCTGATCCCCAGCGGGACAAGTTGCCAGACACTGTCCGATGCACAAACGGGCACACCTTCGCGATCCTCGAACGCAGGACTGCGGCATACAAGCTCGACCCCAAAGATTGGGGCGCCCACCAGACGTTCGTGCAGGGCTTTCACCGCAAACCTCCGTGGGAGGCGGGCTAAGCCCGGAGTTCAGCGGCGAGGGATACGTCGCCCCCTTTCCAAGTTCTTGAGGAGACACTCCCTCGGCGCGAGATACTGCGCGGGCGATGTCGCAGGAGAAAGTGGAGCAGGAGAACGTAAGGATTGTGCTGGAGGGGTTCGCGGCCTTCAACGCCGATGAGGGAGGCCTGCAGTGGCGCCTGCGGACGCTGCCCGAGGTGATGGCGACATTCGGGCAGCCCGACTGGGAGTACCACACCGATTCGAGGGACCCCGATTCGGCGATCCATCGCGGGCGCGACGCAGTCACGCGGCAGTTCGCCAACTGGCTCGAGGCGTACCCCGATCTCAAGACCGAGCCGGTGGAGGCGAAGGCAAGCGGTGACAAGGTGTTCGTCTGGCTGCGCTTCAGCGGTCACGGGGCTGGAAGCCGGGTCCCTATCGAGATGGAACTGGCGCATGTCATCACCATGCGGGCCGGCAAGTGGGCGCGAACAGTTGAGTACGCGGACAAAGCCCAAGCCCTCGAAGCCGCCGGGCTTTCGGAGACGGGGAGGTAGCCTGGCAGGACCATGCCAGCGCGAGGAATCCACCACGTCGATCTCGCCGTCGCTGACGTTGAGCGGTCGCTCGCCTTCTACCGCGACCTGCTCGGGCCGCTGGGATATGTCGAAGAGGTCAGGTATCCGACCTACAGAGGCACGGAGGAGGTCATCTACCTCGTGCGACAAAGGACCGGTGACGCCGACCCGGAACTGGAGTACTTCGGCGGGCTCGGCCTGCGCCCAGCCGACGGTCCCGCCCATCGCTACTACGGCGTTGGTATCGAGCACTTCGCAGTCGAAGTTGACCGGCCAGAGGAGGTTGATGAAGCTCACGCACGCTGCCTCGCGAGCGGCGCGACCATTCATTTCCCGCCCGAGGAAGACCGCGACCTGCCTGGCTACTACGCGTTCTTCGCATTCGACCCCGATGGGATTCGAGTCGAAGTGTTCTGCTGGCCGCGCTGAACGAGTCCAACCGCTCCAAAGACGGCAGGATCGACCGGGCGCCTCGAAGCCGCCGGGTTGCGGGAGTAGGCGACGGCTCACTTTCCTGCCTCCTCACCGAGCCGTCCGAGCGGGCCGCTTGCCGAGCAGCGCATGGACTCTCTGTAGCGCGTCCTCCAGTTCGGGCCTGGCCGTTCGGCGGGGCCGCACGACGGGGACGAACCTGTCGCGGGGTCGAGCGTCGGGACCGAGTTTGACCCAGGCGCTGACCCGGGGCCCCCCTCCGCGCCGCTGCCGGCGAGCTCCATCCATGAGAAAACCCCGCCTGAGCCGGGCTTTCCCTGAAAGCGGCTGATGTGTTGAAAACCCTCGCCAACTGGCTTGTTCATGCGGCCTGTGGGATGCTGCTACCACCCGGGCTACTGGTTTCTGGCGCGTCGACGGCGAACGGGACTGGTAGCAGGTGGCCGTCCTGCTGGTCGCCGCTGCATTGATGCGACTGGCGTGACACCGCTGCCGCTCTCATGCGGGAGCGAAAGCGCACGATCTCCTCAGCGCGACTTATCCTCTTCGTCCATCTCGGCATTCTGGGAACCGGCTGCCGGCGCTGCCGCTTGCGCGACCGAACGAGCGCAACGCAATGGTGCGCGGTGCAGGGTCGGGTCGGCATGCCGAGAGTGGTAGGTTCAGGTTCGCCTCCCTGAGTTCGCCGGTGCCTGAAATGATCGAAACGGGAGACGGGCTCGTGGATCCGATCAATGCTGACTACCTGGTAATAGGCGCCGGGGCCACGGGGATGGCGTTTACCGACGCGCTGATCGCCGACTCGGACTCGACCGTGGTGCTGGCCGATCGCCGTCACGCGCCGGGCGGGCACTGGAACGATGCCTATCCGTTCGTCCGACTCCACCAGCCATCGGCTTTCTATGGGGTGAACTCGCTGCCGTTGGGCCACGATCGGATCGACGAGTCCGGCCTGAACGCGGGCTTTTACGAGCAGGCCAGCGGGCCTGAGATCTGTGACTACTTCCGGCGCGTGCTGGACCACCTGCTGGCCTCCGGGCAGGTGACCTGGCGCGGGAGCCACGAGTACGTCGGAACGGACACCAACGGTCGTCGGTTGTCGTCGCGCGTGACCGGCCAGGAGACAGTGGTACGGGTACGGAAGGTGGTCGATGCCACCTACCTGGACACCGAGGTGCCAGCCCGCCACGAGCCCGACTTCGACATCGACCCGGGCGCGCGCGTCGTCACCCCGAACGAGCTGGTTGAGCTGGCCGATCCTGCCGACGGGTTCACGATCCTCGGTGCGGGCAAGACCGCGATGGACGTTTGCACTTGGCTGCTCTGTCAATCGGTCGCTCCCGAGGACATCCGGTGGGTGCGACCGCGCGATGCTTGGACGCTTGACCGCACCTTCACGCAACCGCTAGGCCTGGTCGCCGGGATGGTTCAAGGGCTGGCGGATGCCTATGAGGCGGCCGCTGAGGCCTCGGACCTCGACGACCTGTACGCGCGTACCGAGGCGTGTGGCCAGATCCACCGCCTCGACCCCGAGGTAGAGCCGGACATGTTCCACGGTGCGACCCTGAGCGCAGCGGAGCGGGAGCAGCTGCGCCGCATCACGCAGGTGATCCGCAAGGGCCGGGTCCGCCGGGTCGGGATCGACGCGCTGGTGCTAGACGAGGGCACCGTCCCCACGACCCGAGGGGAACTGCACATCGACTGCACCGCACACGGGCTGGGCTCGGCGCCACCGCGCCCGATCTTCGACGGGGACCGGATCATCCCGCAGCCCACGCGCATTGGGATGCTGCCCTTCAGCGCAGCACTGGTCGGCTTCCTCGAGACCAGCGAACGCGACGACGTAGAGAAGAACCGGCTTGCCCGCCCGAACCCGGACCCGCGTACGCGCAACCGCCTGGACTGGGCATGGTCGACCTACATCGGTGCCGCCAACGAGGTGGCCTGGGGTCCGGAGGAGGACATCCAAGCGTGGCTGCGGCGGTCGCGGGTGAACATCGGGCGGGACGTGCGTGACCACCTCGACGACGAGCGGATCCAGGCGGCGCTGGCCGGTGTCGTCAAGCACATGAGCGATGCGATTGCCAACCTGTGTCGCTTGCTGCAGGATCGCCAGCTAGCCAACACTCGATAGGCGTCGCACTCTCAGCGCAGCTCGGCTTCGCTCCCAGCTGAGCTACCACTCGCTCCGAAATCGTGGGTTCGGGGCGGCAACTCATGCCTGTCGCGGCGCTTACAAGGGCGCTGAAAAGAGCGGCTGATGTGTTGAAAACCCGCGACATCTGGCTTGTTCATGCGGGCTGCGGGCGCGCTGCTACCAGTTGAGCGACCAGTTTCTGGCGCGTCGACGCCTACCGGAACTGGTAGCAAGCAGGCGGCCAATCCGATCCCAGCGAGGGGTACGGTTGCTCGATGGGACGGGGACCGCCTAGAGGCGAGAGAGGGCATCCTCGGTCGTGATGACGTCTGCGAATTCGTCGTGAAGGCTGGCGAGCGTCGTGCGATGGATGAGGTCGGCGGGGAAGACCTCGCCGTCGGGGCCCTCGCGATCGAACGTGGCGCAGGCATCGCCGACCACCCAGGTCTCGAACCCGAGGTTGCCCGACATGCGCGCGGTGGTCGAGCCGCAGTGATCAGTCGTCAGTGCAGCGATGACAACCGTCGTGGCGCCAGATGAACGCAGTCGTTCCTCGAGATCAGTGCCGATGAACCCGGAGTTGACCCCCTTGGTAACTACTGGCTCACCCTCCATGGGCATCGCCTCGGGCTTGAACTCGAACCCCGGGTCTCCCTCGTTAAACACGTGGAACTCGGGGTCGGTCTCACGATGACGAACGTGGATGATCGGAGCGTCGGCTGCGCGCCAGGCAGCGAGCAGGCGCGACACGTTGCCCTCAGCCCCAGGGTTGTTCCGCTCCCCCCACATCGGATGATCGAACGCCTTCTGCAGATCGACGATGACCAGGGTCGGCTTGTCGGACACGCGGTGATTCTAGGGCTCGGGATGCGCTATGACGAGGCAGGCTTCCGCGGCATCGAAGCGCCAAGCGCCTCAAGCACCTCTTCCATCTCCTTGCGCCAGAACCGATGGAAGTTCATGCGGAGGCTCGTACCGTCTGGGCGTTGGTACATGAAGGAGTTCCACGGGCTGCCCCACGCCACTGCCCCAACATTCACTTCTGAGCGGCGGTGTAGGCGGTGGGCACCTGCGCCGTACTGATGCGACCGCCGCGACCCCGCTTCTGCTCTCACGCGAAGGGGGTCGTGAGGCATCGGGCGCCACCGGCGACTCCTCCGCATGGAAACCGACAGCTGAGCAGCCGCTTCGATTGGCGCCTTTGTACGCCCCGCGGTTAGCCTCGCCAACGCGTGGCTCAATTGATCGCTGTCTCCGCTACCGAGCGCGGACTTTCGCTGGTCATCCTGTTGCCGCTGACCTATCTGGCAGTGCGAGGAATCGGTCGCTTCCGTCAGCTATGGGCCGAACCGATGGACACACGCGAGTACAGAGGGTGGCTCAACTCGCCGTCGCTGTTTCCTGAGTGGGACGAGCGTGCTACTTGACCACCCGGTAGCGGATGTGGATCGTGCCGGGAGCCTCGAGCACGCGCACCAGCTCGAGCTCCGGCTCTCCCGGCTCGAAGCCGTCGAGGAGCCGCTCCCCCGCGCCGAGGATCACCGGGGACACCTGGAGGTCGACCTCGTCGACCAGCCCGGCCTTGAGGGCCTGCTGGGCGCATGAGGCGCCGCCGGCGACGGAGATGTTCTGGCCTCCGGCGACCGCCTTCGCCTGCTCGTAGGCGGACTCGATCCCTTCGGTGACGAAGTGAAAGGTCGTGCCTCCCTCCATCTCGATCGGATCGTGGGCGTGGTGGGTGAGGACGTAGGTCGGAGCGTGGTACGGCGGATCGTCTCCCCACCAGCCCTTCCAGTCCGAGTCGCCCCATTCGCCGCGGATCGGGCCGAACATGTTCCGCCCCATGATGAAGGCGCCCATCCCGTCCATCATCTCCGACATCACCTGTTTGTTGACGGGGTGTCCGCCGCTCTCGGGCCCCTCATCGATGTGCCACCTGTGCAGCTCGATCCCGCCGACGCCGAGCGGATTGTCCTCGTCCTGGTTGGGTCCGGCGATGAAGCCGTCGGCGGACACGGACATCGAGAGATTCACTTTGTTGCCGGCCTGCGTGCTCATGCGGCACTCCTGTCAGTGGTTGCGATCCGGTAGCTGAGGTGCGTCACCTCGGGAGTCTCGATTGTCCGGATTCTCCACCATCCGGCGCAGCGGGGCGCCGTCCTCCCGCCAGGCCCGGCTCTCCTGCCTTCAGCACGCCCGCGGGAACCTAACGCGAGAAGTGTCGCTTACCATGCTGGGGAGTCACTCCCGGGCTGGCTCGGCCGGTAATCGCTTTGCGCGAGCAGGAGAAGCGACGCGCAGACGGCTGAGGCTGCCGTCCAACCCTGCTACCACCTGAGCTACCAGTCGCGCTCGGTTTGAGAGCGCCACGGGCTGGAATCACGCCTGTCGCGATCCGACGGAGGTCTGGAGAAGAGCGGCTGATGTGTTGAAAACCCCCGCCATCGGGCTTGTTCATGCGTGTTTTTGGCACGCTGCTACCAGCCGTGCTACCAGTTGCTGGCGCGTTCGGCGGCCAACGCGACTGGTAGCACCTGACCCACCTCGAGCCGGCGGCCGTCTCTGACCCATGGCTGCGACCCCGCTCCTGGCTCTCACGCGGGAGGAGGAGCGCCGGGTCGGGTCGGTGCGACATCTCCTCCTCGTCCCGAGCGCAAGCGATCCGCTTCGGCCGTCCGCTACTCCTTTGCGCAGGACGCGAGCGCGGGCGCGTGACCTGCTCCCGTGTCGGGCGATGTCGAGTCGAGGCCGACGCCCCGCCAAGGCCTCCCGCCTCCATGCGGTTGGTGTCCCCAGGGTCGCGGTTTCGCCTCCGGCTTCCTTCCCACCCCGCCTCGCGACGACGCGGTTGCCTTCAGCTTGTGGTTTCTGCCATCCGATCCACGGGGGGACCTTCATCCCGAGCGGGCTGGCATGCTCGGCGTACCGCAACGGGGCGCGTCCCCGAGGGGCGGGCGCTTTCCTTGCCCAAGACCAGGCGCGAAATAGGGGAGTTCACCGATGTATCGGGAGGACGCCCCTGCGATCCTGGCGCGGTCCATTTCACCGCGAGAAGGAGTCGAGATGCCCTCCAGCGCCAGCGCCGATCGCGTCCTCCCCGACCTCGGGGAGCGGTTGTCCGGCGACGTGATCCGCTCCGCCGACGCCCGCTACGGCGCCGCGCGGACGCTGTGGAACGCGATGATCGACCACCGCCCGGCGCTGATCGCGCGCCCGCGGACCTCCGAGGACGTCGCCACCGCGATCCTCGCCGCCCGCGACGCCGACCTCGAGATCGCGATTCGCTGCGGCGGCCACAGCATCGCCGGCCAGTCGATGGCCGACCGGGGCCTCACGATCGATCTCTCGGCGATGAACGCGGTCACGGTCGACCCGGAGGCACGGATCGCGCGGGTGGGCGGCGGTGCGCTGCTGAACGACGTCGGCCGAGGCGGCAGCGCCGCACGCGCTGACGATCCCCTTCGGCCACATCTCCCACACCGGCGTCGGCGGCTTCACCCTTGGCGGCGGTGTCGGCTGGGTGATGCGGCGCTACGGGCTCGCCGTCGACAGCCTGCGCTCCGCGGAGCTGGTGACCGCGGAGGGCGAGGTCGTGCGCGCCGCGGCGGACGAGAACCCCGACCTCTACTGGGCCCTGCGCGGCGGCGGCGGCAACTTCGGCGTCGTCACCGAGTTCGAGTTCGACCTGCACCCGTTCGGCCCCGAGTCGCTGGCCGGGATGATCGTGCACCCGCTCGAGGGCGCCGCCGACGCGTTGCGCTTCAGCCGCGACTTCATGGAAACCGCGCCGGACGCCCTCGCCGTCTTCGAGACCTTCACGACCGCCCCCCCGGAGGAGCCGTTCCCGGTCGCCCTCCAGGGGCAGCCGGTACTCGCGCTCGGCGTCCTGTACGCCGGCCCGATCGAGGAAGGCGAGGAGGTTCTGCGGCCGCTGCGCGCGTTCGGCAAGCCGGCCCTCGACGCCGTCGGCCCGATGGGTGGGGTCGCGATCCAGCAGATGCTCGACCCGACCGCGCCGCACGGGATGCGCAACTACAACAAGGCGCACTGGCTGGAGGAGCTCCCGGACGCCGCGATCGACGAGCAGGTACGCCGCCACGCGGAGGTTCCCTCGCCGATGTCGCTGATCATCAACGCCCGCATGGGCGGGGCGGTGGAGCGGATCCCGGCCGACGCGACCGCATTCGGCCACCGCAACGCCAACCGCCAGGTGTGGGTCGTGAGCGCCTGGTGGGAGGGCGACGACGACGAGCAGATCGAGTGGTGCCGGGGGGTGTTCCAGGCGATGAGCCCCCACAGCACCGGCGGCGTCTACGTCAACGCCCTCGGCGAGGAGGGGCCGGACCGGGTCCGGGCGAGCTACGCCGACGACGTCTGGAGCCGCCTGGTGGCGGCGAAGGCCCGCTGGGACCCCGACAACGTCTTCCACCTGAACCAAAACATCCCGACGACCCGGGGAGAACAGAAATGAACGAGAGGATGCGAACGCTGACCGCGGTCGGTGCCGCCCTGGTCCTGGCGGTGGGGGTTGGGGCCTGCGACGACGACGAGCCGGCGGCGCCCCACTTCACAGCCGCCGATCTGAAGGGGTTGAGCTTCGCCCGCGATGCGGTGCCGCGGATGGAATATCAGCCGCAACGGTCGGGCGCGGGAGCGTTCGCGCGCGCCGGCGAGCACCCCGATCTTGTCGCGCGCATGAAGAAGCTCGGGCTGGTCGACGACTACATCTCGCAGTTCTTCGCTACCAGCCGAGACTCCGAGCTCGCATTCGCGGAGAGCACCGTCTTCCTGTTCGAGGACGAGGCCGGCGCCGAGGACGCGGTCGATCCCATAAAGGAGGAGAACGCGGACTCGCTCGCGCGCGGCGAAGGAGATCGAGGCGCCCGACGAGCTCGGCAATCAGGCGTTTGGCATCCGGGGCGCGACCGAGGGGTACCCGGTCTACTCCTACGCCTGGCGGGTCGGCAACGCGATCCAGGTTGCCACTGTCGCTCTGAACGGCAAGCACCCCGAGCCCGAGAGCGCCACCGCGTTGTCCCGGGAGCTGTCGGCGCTGGCTGCGAGCTAGATCGAGTTCAGCGGCGGTCGGCGCCCTCGCGCGCGACGTACGCGGCGGCCTCGGCGCGGTTGCCGAGCTCGAGCTTTGAGAGGACGTTGCGGACGTGGTGCTCGGCGGTGCGGGGGCTGATCACCAGGCGCTCGGCGATCTGCGGATTCGAGAGGCCCTCGCCGAGCAGCGCCAGCACCTCCTGCTCGCGCTTGGTGAGCGCCGTCTGGGTACGCGGCGCCGCCCGGCCCGGAGCGCCGATCTCCCGCAAAAACCCGGCCGCCTCGTCCGCATGGCGCGCAGCGCCGAGGTCGTCGAACGCCCTCAGGGCCGCGCGTCCCTGCTCGATCGCGGACTGAGGCTGGGCGACGGCGAGCGCCCGCGCCAGCTCCAGACGCGCATCGCCCTCCTCGAGGACCATCCCGAGCTCCGCCAGTCGTTCGATCGCGTCCTCCAGCGCTCCGATGCCCGGCGGCTGGTCCGAGAGCCGCGCGGAGCGGGCCACGAGCACCGCCGCCAGCGCGATCAGGTCCTCGCGGCCGGCGCTCTCTGCGGCCGCAGCGGCCGCCGCGCTCGCATCCCCGGCCGCGGGCGCGTCGGAGCGCGCGATCGCCACGTGCGCCCGCAGCGCCAGCAGCGGCGCGGCGGCGGTCGCCCCGTCGCCCACCACCTCGAGCCGGCGGTCGACCTTCTCGGCGGCGAGCTCGGCGCCGCCGCGGGCCAGGTGCAAACGCACGACCGGCCCCAGTGCCGCCGGCCGGTCCTCGAGCCCCGCCAGCAGGCGCTCGGCCTCCTCCGGCCGCCCCTGCCGCAGCCGCAGGTCGGCGAGCTGGATCAGCGCCCCGGCGCGGTTGGGGTGTGGCAGCGAATCTTCCGCCTCGAGCGCCGCCTCGAGCGTGCGCTCGGCCTCCCCCCACTGTCCGGTGGCGATCAGGAAACCCGCGTACACGGATCGGCACCACGACAACAGGGGCAGGAAGCGGCGGCGGCGGAAGAACTCGGAGATCGCCCGTCCCCAGTCGAGCGCTCGCCGCGGGTCGTACAGGCGCTCACAGGCGATCAGGGTCGTGCAGCAGGCGTCGCCGATTGCCATCGGGTCCTCGGCTTCGACGCTGGTGGCGATCGCCATCGCCTCGTCGAGGAGGGCGAGGCCGCCCTCCTCGTCGCCCCGGGTGATCTGCGCCCGCCCCGCGTGGCTGAGGGCCGCGCCCTCGAGCCCGGCGTCGCCGAGCGCGCGCGCCAGCTCCACCGCCCGCTGCGCCTCCTCCTCGGCCTCCTCGGGGGCGGGGGCCCGCTTCGAGCGCTCGATGTGAAGCCAGACCCGCGCCGGGCAATCCCCGCAGCCCTCGAGCAGGCGAGTGCCACGCCCGAGCCAGCCGTTCGAGAGCGAGGCGTTGCCGGCGATCCGGTACTCCGCCGCCAGGTAGAGGGCGACGTTCGCGGCGGTATCGGCGTCCCCCTCGTTTCGGTACTCGGCGAACGCCTTCGCGCGCGTCTCGATCGCCGCCTCCTCCTCCCCGAGCCACCACAGCACCTGCCCGAGCCCATCGAGCGCCGCCGCGCTGGGCTCCTCCTTATGGGCGCGCTCGAACAGCTCGCGCGCCTTCTCCCAGTCGCTGGCGAGGAACGCCGACCGGGCGTCATGCAGAATCGGCGTGGCCTCCGCCTTCGCGCCCATGGCGCCATCTTCTCACCGCGGATCGCCGGTCCGAGTCGCCCGCCTCCCGACGCGCCCTCTGTTCGACCGCTCGATCACCAGGGGCACGCCGTCGAGCCACTCGAAGGTGACCCGTCCCGCCCCGGGCCAGGGCGGCCCGCCGGGTGGTCCGGCCTCCGTGGCCGGTTCGCCGATCAGTGCCTCCAGGCGCTTCCGCACCGCCGTGTTGGTGGACTCGCTCATCGCTTCTCCTTTCGCCGAGTGGTCAATACTGACCTCAGAGGGCGCCTGGACTCTTCGGTGCTCCTGTAACCGCGCAGGGCCTCCGAAAATCTCGATCGCCTGCCATGGCCCAGTACGGCGTCTCGTTCGATGCGGAGGAGCGGCAGCGGCAGGTAGCCACCTACAGCGCACTCCGCGCTGCTACCAGCTGAGCTACCACTCGCACCCGACGGGCGCGTTTCCGGCGGCTGCCTCGGGCTTGCCACGAGACCGATAAGGGCGCGGAGAAGAGCGGCTGATGGGATTCGAACCCACGACCTTCTGCATGGCAAGCAGACGCTCTAGCCAACTGAGCTACAGCCGCGCAGGGCAGGGATTCTAGCCAGCGCCCCGCTGGCCACCGCCACCCGAGCGCCCTAGGCGGCGCGCGTCGAGCGCCTCGTTGACGAGGCGATCGGCGCGCGCGTTGTCGTCCCGACGCACGTGGCGGATCGACCAGCGCTCGAAGCCCTCGAGCGCCTCGCGGACCCGGGTGTGCAGGTCGCGCAGGCCTGGCATCCTTGACCCGGTACTCGCCCTGCACCTGGCGGACGATCAGCTCCGAGTCGCCGACCAGCTCGATCTCGCCGGCTCCCAGGGCCCGGGCTCGCTCGATCCCCAGCAGCAGCGCCCGGTACTCGGCGACGTTGTTGGTCGCCGGGCCGATCGTCTCGGAGCCCTCTTCGAGGATCTCGCCGTCTGGCGTGGCGACCACGGCGGCAATCGCCGCCGGGCCGGGGTTGCCGCGCGAGCCCCCGTCGACGTTGACGACCAGTCGCGGAGCGCTCAAGCCTTCTTGCCGGACGCCTTGCGACGGGGGGACGTCGACCGCAGGCGCAGCTTGCCGTCCTCGGCGACGGCCGCGTTCCAGGCCTGCGCGTCATCGGAGAGCTCGGAGACCTCGTCGCCCTTGGCGACCTCGCGCACGGGCTCGCCCCCGCCATCGTCGATCACCTCCCACTGATACCAGGAGATCTCCCAGGCGATGGTGACCAGCGCCATCTGGCGGCCCGGGTCGGGGCGCACGGCGGCCCGCGGCTCCCCGAGAGAGCGCATCAGGCCGGCGACCTTGCGTCGTTCCTCGCTCCCGTTGAACCGCTCGACGGCGCGACGCATGAGCGCCTCGGGGCCACGTCGCGGGCGAGCCTTTCTGGGCGCCGCCTCCCCAGCGGGCTGTCGTGTCGGCTGGCGCTTCGGCTGCGCCCGCCGCGTCGGCTTCGCCCGCTGCGGGCTTGGCGGAGGGCTCCGGCTTCTTGTGGTTCCCGGCGTCCGCTTCCCCGGTTGGGGCGTCTCGACGACCCCGCGTGCTCGAGCGGGCCCGCGACGCCGCTCGCTCGAAACGCTTGCGCAGCGCATCCCCACGCCGCACTCGGCTCGGCGGCGCCTGGGTGGCTACGCCGGCCTGGTCGGCGGGGATCCAGCCGGACGCCTCGGCGCGCGAGCGGCACAGCACGCAGACGCCCAGGAGCTGGCCCTGCGGGTTCAGGTACTCGTGTGCCTGCTCGCCCTTGAGCATGGTCCGGCCGCAGACGGCACAGCTGGGGAACGGGTCGTGCTGGTCCGGCACGCGCTCCAACGTAGCAACGCGCACCGAACGAGGTGGGCGCCAGCATTGCTGTCCTCAGGCCTTGACCTGCTCCTCGTCTGCGGCTTGCGCCTCGGCGATCACCTTCTGGGCGATGTGCGCCGGGACCTCCTCGTAGCGCTCGAATTCCATCGTGTAGTCGCCGCGGCCGCCGGTGATCGCGCGCAGGTCGGGCGCGTAGTCGAGCACCTCGGCCATCGGCACCTCGGCTTGGATCTCGGTCACCGACCCCTTGGGCTCCATGCCAAGCGGACGGCCGCGGCGGGAGTTGAGGTCGCCGACCACGTCCCCGACCGTGTCCTCGGGCACCGCGATCGTCATCTTCACGATCGGCTCGAGCAGATACGGATCCGCCTCGGCAGCCGCCTGCTTGAAGGCCATCGAGCCCGCGATCTTGAAGGCCATCTCAGAGGAATCCACGGAGTGGTGCTGGCCGTCGTACAGGCGCACCCGCAGATCCTTCATCGGGTAGCCGGCCAGCACCCCGCGCTGCATCGCCTCCGCGATTCCCTTCTCGACCGCGGGGATGAAGCCGGAGGGAATCACGCCGCCCTTGATCGCGTTGACGAACTCGAACCCCGTCCCGACCTCCGCCGGCTCGATCTCGATGTGGCAGTCGCCGAACTGTCCGCGCCCACCGGTCTGCTTCTTGTAGCGGCCGTGCGCCTTGGCGGGCTTGCGGATCGTCTCGAGGTACGGCACCTTCGGCGGCTTCAGCTCGATCTCGGCCCCGTAGCGCCGCTTCATCCGATCGACGATCACCTCGACGTGGATCTGGGTGAGCCCGGCGATGATCTGCTCGCCGGTCTCCGGGTCGCGGTGGACGTCGAGCGTCGGGTCCTCCTCCGTCAGCCGGCGGATGGCGGCGGCCGCCTTCTCCTCGTCGCCCTTCGACTTGGGCTCGATAGGCGAACGCCATCACCGGCGCCGGCAGCTCAAGTGGCGCGAACGAGATGCTCGCGTCCTTGCCGGCGAGCACGTCCCCCGCACGCGTCTCGCGCAGCTTGGCGACCGCGCCGATGTCGCCGGCGCCGAGCTCGTCCACGGTGGAGGTCTCCTTGCCGCACGGCGACGGCAAGCTGACCGATCCGCTCCTTCGCCTTGCGGGTGACGTTGAAGGCCTGCGAGTCCGAGCGCAGGCCGCCGGAGTAGACGCGCAGCAGGTTGATCCGCCCCGTGTAGGGGTCGGCGGTGGTCTTGAACACGTAGGCGACGGGCTCGCCGTCTGCGTCCGGCTCGATCTCGATCTCCTCGCCATCGGCGTCGAGCGCCTTGATCGCGCCCCGCATCGCCGGCGAGGGAACATCCTCGACCAGCGCCTCCAGGAGGCGGTTCGTGCCGAGGTTCCTGGTCGCCACGCCGCAGGTGACCGGGAACAGGTGCCCCTCCGTGACGCCCTTCTTGAGCGCCGTGACGATCTCCTCGTGGGAGATCTCCTCGCCCTTCCAGATAGCGCTCCATGAGCTCGTCCGAGTTCTCCGCGACCTCGTCCATCAGCTTCTCGCGGTACTCCTCGGCCCGGGCCCGCAGGTCGTCGGGGATCTCGGACTCGGTGGCATTGCCTCTCTCCTTCCCCGAGTACTCGAACGCCTTCATGTCGATCAGGTCGATCACCCCGCGCACCTCATGCTCGGAGCCGATCGGGATCTCGGTGGCCACCACGTGGGGGCCGAACGCCTCCTTGAGGGAGTCGAGCGCGCGAAAGAAGTCGGCGCGCTCGCGGTCGAGCATGTTGACGAACAGCAGGCGGGCCAGGCGATCGGCTGCGGCGCGGCTCCAGAGGCGCTCGGTGTGTACCTCGACCCCCATCACTGCGTTGACCACCACCACCGCTGCGTCGACGACGCGCAGGGCGCCGAGCGTGTCCGCGACGAAGCTTGGCTCGCCGGGTGTATCGATCAGGTTGATCTTGCGATCGCCGTATTCGAAGGAGGCCACGCTAGCCCCGATCGACATCTCCCGCTCCTGCTCGTCGGGCTCGAAGTCGGAGACGGTGGTGCCGTCCTCGACCCGGCCCAGCCGGTTGATCACCCCGGCCTCAAACAGGAGCGCCTCGCAGAGGCTGGTCTTCCCGCTTCCCCGGTGGCCGATCAGGGCGACGTTGCGGATCCGGTCGGCTGGCCTACGCGCCATCCCAACGCAATATATGTCACCGCATGCCGTCAGATCTCGTCAGATCGTCCGGCAAAGCGCGGGCGAAGCGCCAGCACGGCCTTGGTGTGAAGCTGCGACACCCGAGACTCGGTAACTCCCAAGACCTCGCCGATCTCGCGCAGGGTCAGGTTCTCGTAGTAATACAGGGCGATCACGAGTCGCTCGCGCTCCGGCAGCGACTCGATCGCGTCGGCGAGACGATCCTTGAGCTCGGACGCCTGGGCCTCGGCCTCGGGGTCGATGGCGCCGGGGTCCTGAAGGGTGTCGAGGACCGAGATCTGGCCCCCGCCGCCCTCGGGGTCGGCGAACGTCCACAGGTCATCGAGCGCCAGCACGGAGGAGTTGGCGATCGCGAGCAGGGATTCCTGGAACTCGTCGACGCTCATCTCCAGCTTCGCCGCCATCTCCTCGTCGGTCGGCGCCCGCTGCAACTCGGCCTCGAGCTTGGCGTTGGCCCTCTCCACCTCACGCGCCCGGGCGCGCACCGAACGAGGCACCCAGTCGAGGGAGCGGAGCTCGTCGATGATCGCCCCCTTGACCCGAGCGACCGCGAAGGTCTCGAACTTGATCTCCCGATCCGGGTCGAAGCGCTCGATCGCACCGATCAAACCGAGCAGCCCGTAGGAGATCAGGTCGCCCTCCTCCACGTGGGAGGGGAGCCCCGAAGCCATCCGCCCGGCGATGAACTTGACCAGGGGCGAGTAGGCGACCACGAGCCGCTCTCGGGCCCGCTCGTCGTTGCCTTCCTTGTAGCGCCGCCACAACTCCCTCAGCTCGACGGCTTTGACGTTCGTCTCCATTCTGGCTCCCTGAACTCGAAAACTTATCCTTCGGCGCTCAGGCGCGCGGGTGAGCACGTGCGTACTCCCTACGCAACCGTTGCGGCTCGACGCGCGTGTAAACCTGCGTGGTCGAGACGCTCGAGTGGCCCAGGAGCTCCTGGATAGAGCGCAGGTCGGCACCCCCCTCGAGCAGATGGGTCGCGAACGAGTGCCGCAGGGTGTGCGGGGACACGTGGCCGGCAACCGCCGCCTCGCGGACCCACCGCTCCAGCCGTCGACGCACGTCGGAGGGCGACAGCCTGCGTCCCCGTCGCGAGAGGAAGAGGGCGCGCTCGGCGCCGTTGGGGGCGAGCACGGGACGTGCCACCTCCAGATAGCGCTCCAGCGCCCGCTGAGCGGGCTCGCCCATCGGGACGATGCGGGTCTTGGTGCCCTTGCCGGTCACGCGCAGGGCCTCCGACTCGAAGTCAGGGGCGTCCAGATCGAGCTTGATGATCTCCTCGGCGCGCAGCCCGCATGCGTAGGCGAGCTCGAACAGGGCTCGGTCGCGGACCTCCAGCGGCCCTGTGGCTGGAATGCGGTCGAGCAACGCCGCGATCTCGTCCGGCCCCAGCACGCGGGGCAGGCGCGAGCGACGCTTGGGGCTCGGCAGGAGCTCGGCGGGATTCTGCGCCGCGCCGCCCGTGCGCACCAGGTGGTCGTGAAGGCTGCGAACCGCAGCGAGCTTGCGGGCGATGCTGGAGCGGGCCAGGCCGCGCTCGGAAAGCGCCGCCGCGTAGGCCCGCAGGTCCCGATATGCGAGCCGGCCGGGCGCCATCCCCCGCCCGGTCGCCCACTTCGCCAGCTCGGCGAGGTCGGCTCCGTAGGCCCGCAGGGTGTGCGGCGAGGAGCCGCGCGTCCTCAACTCGCGCTCGAACCGGTTCAGCGCCGCCTCCCAGTCGGGGCTGATCTCCTCCGAGGATTCAGCTGCCACGATGGTGGATTCGGCGGCCGCGATCGCAAGCCTGCCGAAGACCACCAGCTTGCAGCCAACGAGGCGACGCTTTGCAGGCGCCTTAGTTCCCGATGTAGATCGGGGTGCCGAGGGGGACCTGGTCGTAGAGCTCCGTCACGTCGGCGACGGACATCCGGATGCAGCCGTGGGAGGCGGCGCTGCCGAGCGAGCCCACGTCGCTGGTGCCGTGGATCCCGGCGCCCTCGAAGAACCCCATCCAGCGTGCCTGGAGGGGGTTGTCGGGTCCGGGTGGAATCACCTTGCCCGCCAGGTCACCGGCCCAGGCTGAATCGGGCACGTACCAGGTCGGGTTGACCTGTTTGCTCTCTACGTGGTACACGCCGGTGGAGGTCTCGTAGCCGGCCGCGCCGACGGCGATCGTGTAGGTGCTGGCCAGCTTCAGGTTCTTCCAGAGCCTCAGCTGGAAGGTAGCGCGGTCGATGGTGATGTAGGCCGGATACTCCTGGGCCAGCTCGTCGCTCGTCACCTCCGGCTTGACCCGGTCGACGGGCGCCGAGACGCTGCGCTGGCCCGAGCTGGGACTCTCGATCGCCGACCGCAGACGGGAGCGCAGGTCCTCGGCACGAACGGTGACGCCGTCCTGGGCGGGCACGGCGTTGAGCGAGGCGGGCGTCGGGCTGACAGTCGCGTCGCGAGCGGGACGATTGATCTGCTCGGCGACGTCACTGAGGAAGGCGTCCAGCGCGTCCGGCGAGTAGCCGAACTGGGGAGCGATCTCGCGATCGACCGAGCCGCCGGTCGCGTAACGCCAGACCCGCGTGGGAAGGGCGCCCGAACGGCTCGCGTCGAGCGCCGCGTCGACCATGCCCTCGACGTCCGCGCGCAGCTCGAGCCGCTCGGGGCTGAGCCTGAACTCGGTGCCCTCGAAGGTCACCGTGACGGGCGTCTCGAGCGGCTTTGCAAGCCGGGCGTGGAGCCGCCTGCGTGCCTGCTCGGTCGACAGCCCGCCAACCTCCACGTCTCCGACCCTCACCCCGTCGGCGATCTCGTCCGAGTTCGCGCGGTCGAGGGCGTAGGCGCCCACCGCGAGCAGGAGCAGCGCACCGACCGCGGCGGCGAGGGCAATCTGGACTCTGCGTCCCACCGGGTGAAGAGTAGGGCCAGGGCCCCCCGGAATCGGCCCCGGCCAAGCGGCGCAACCCCACTTGCGACCGCCTCGCGCCGCTGGTGGACGGCCCTAGATGCCCAGCGGCTCGCGATCCGCCGCCACGCCGCCGCGCTCCCCGGGGTGCTCGCGCCTCACGTAGGGGCTCCAGCGCAGGAACTCCTCGACCTCGCGCTCATAGGTGTAGGTCTGTTCGACGCCTCTGATCACCGGGGCCAGCCGAAGGTGCTCGCCCAGATTGAGCACGGTCTCGCGAGTCGTGTAGCCGAAGCGGAAACCGGTGGCCTTGAGCATCCGGTTATCGACTCCGCGCCCGAAGCGAAGCTGGTTGACGACCTCGTCGGGGATCCGGAAGCCGAGCCGGCGCAGGGGGCCCGCGACCAGGCCCGTACCCCAGGGCGGGAGAACCGGCAAGGGCCGCTTGCCGAGGAGGTCGATGATCTCGGACAGCGCCAGCACGCCGTCGGCGGCCACGTTGTAGATGCCGGGTGTGACGTGGAAGGCGGCGTGCTCCAGCGCATGCACGACGTCGTCCTCGTGCACGTACTGGAGCCGAGGATCGAAGCCGAGCACCATCGGCACCAGCGGGAGGCGGAACATGCGCGTGAACGCGGTATCCACGTCGGGCCCGAGCACGTTCGCGCAGCGCAGGACGGTCACCGTCACGTCTCGGTTCCGCTCCGCGAACTCGCTCACCGCTTGCTCGGCCTCCACGATGTCCCGCTCGAGGGCCGAGTGCGGTGGATGGGGCCGGCGCATCCTTTCGGTGAAGAACGCCGGATCGTCCCGTTCGGAACCGTAGTAGTGGGTCGAGCTCTTGAAGATGAACTTGCGCACCGGCGAATCCGAGCCGGTGCAGGCGGCGAGGATGTTCATCGTCCCGATCACGTTGTTCTCGTGGGCGAGGCGAGGTGGGGCCATGAGCGAATTGACGACCAGCCGCGTGTCGATCACGGTGTCGATCTCCGCCGCTCGCACGATGCGCTGAAGCAGGGAGTGCTGGTTGGACACCTTCACGAACTCGGTGCGCTCGAGCTCGCGCGTCGGAGACCGATTGTCGACGCCGATGATCGCCTCGATGTGCTCGAAGCTCTCCAGGGCCTGCGCGAGGCGGCTACCCCAATAGGTGGAGAGCCCAGTGATGAGGACGCGGCGAGTCTGCTCGTCCGTCGGCGCCGCCAGCCCCGCGAGTGCCCCGCTCAACTGTTGGCTCATCCGAGCCAAACCGATTTCCGCCTCGCCAGCATCTCGTGGAGGCCCTCCTGGATCTGGGCGCGGATCTCCTGGGCCAGGGTCTGCACCAACGCCTTGTCCTCGACCGCCTCCGCCCCTCCCAGCTCGACTGTGTCGATGGGCTCCAGGAAGCGGATCCTGAACTTGGCCGGCAGATAGCTGAGCATCCCCAGGGGTCCGAGCCAGGGGAACGTCGGGGTGATCGGGAAGTAGATCAGCCCCGTGAGCCGCCGCAGGACGTCCACCTGGCCGAAGACGGGCATCGCCTCCTCCGCCCCCACCACGCAGGTCGGGACCAGCTGCGCCTCCGCACGCATCGCCGCCTCGACGAAGCCGCCGCGACCGAAGCGCCGCAACCTGTAGCGGTCGCGGTAGAGCTTCTCGGTGCCCTTGCGGCCTTCGGGGAAGACGAGTACGAGCTGGCGCTCGTCGCAGAGCAGCCGGTGCACGTTCGCGGGGTGCGCCGCGACGCCGCCGATCTTCGGGATCAACATCGAGAAGCCGGGATAGCCCTTGAAGAAGTGCTCGACGGTGAGGTACAGCGGCCGGGGGTTTGGATGCTCCTCGCGAATCGCCTTGGCGATCATCGCTGCGTCCGGCGGCAGGGCGCCGGCGTGGTTGGAAACCAGCAGCGCGCCGCTTTCGGAGGGAACGTTCTCGATCCCCTCGACCTCGACCCTGAACCAGTAGCGGTAGAAGAACTCGAGCAGCGTGCGGTCGAAGACGCCCTCGATCCGCTCCGAGCGGCCCCAGTCGTTGAGCCGCCGCTCCGGCTCGATCGCCGGCAGCAAGGCCCGCATGGTCTCGGTCGTGCCGCGCTCAGGAACCGCTATCGGAAAGGCGGTCGTCCCGGGCTGTTCCTCCGGTTCCTCGGCTGACGGGGGGATCGGGGCGCCCAGCGATGTGCGGTGCTGATCGGCCATGGCGAGTCATTCTGACATCCCGCGCCGCGGCCCCCAGGGGCGGCGAATATGTTTCCCTGGTGCGCTCCAAGGACCAGGTGCGACGCGCCGTGTGGCGGGCGATGGACCGTGAGGGGGTCTCGCGGTTTCCGGGCGCCGAGGGGCGGATCCCGAACTTCGCCGGCGCGAAGCTGGCCGCCCAGAAGCTGGCCGCACATCGCCTCTGGAAGCGCGCGCAGGTGATCAAGGCAAACCCCGACTCACCCCAGACCCACGCCCGGCGCCTCGCGCTGGAGGAGGGAAAGCAGCTGGTGATGGCGGTTCCGAGGCTGCGCGACAAGCACCCGTTCCGTGTCCTCGATCCGAAGCGCCTCACAAAGGCGCAGGTGCGCGAGGCGGCAACGATCAAGGGGGCGCTGCGCCACGGGCGGGTCGTCGCGCTCGAGGAGATGCCGAAGGTCAACTTCGTGCTCTGCGGTTCTGTGGCCGTCAACCTGAGCGGGGCGCGGATCGGCAAGGGAGGCGGCTTCTCCGACCTCGAGTACGGGCTCCTGATCGACGCCGGGAAGATCGACGATCACACATCCATCGCGACCACCGTGCACCCGATCCAGATTCTTCGCGAACACCTGCCGACCACCGACCACGACCTGCCCGTCGACCTGATCGCGACGCCTCGCGCCGTGATCGATGTCGAGCGGATGTACGACCGCCCTCGGGGCATCCTCTGGGACCACCTCCAGCCGCCGCAGATCCACGAGATCCCGGTGCTGGAGCGGATGGGCTACGCGTGATGGCTTGTTCAAGCGGTTTTCAGCCACCGCGCACCGATGATGCGCCAGTGGATGCGCCAGTAAACGCCGCACCAGCACCGCGAACCAACTCATCTGAGCGGTCGCGCGCGGCGTCGAGGTAGGTGTCGAGGAGCCCGGCTGCCTCGGCCTCGTTACCGGGCATGAGGTGACCATAGCGATCGAGCGTGATCGCAATGTTGGCGTGGCCCATGTACGTGCTCAGAGCCTTCGCATCGACCCCGGCGGCGATCATCAGCGACGCGAAGGTGTGGCGGCACTCGTGCAGGGTCAGCCGCTGGAGCCCAGCTTCCTCCCACGCCTCATCGGCTCGCTGCTGGAGCATCTTCGGCCGAAGGGATCACGTGGCGTCCGCCCGAATGCGAGCTCACCCCCGGTCCGGTCCGTACTCATCCGGTGCTCGACCAGCAGATCGCGCAAGACGCCCGCGATCGGCACCTTGCGGTTGGCGGCCGCCGACTTCACGGCGATCTCGCCCTCTATCTCATCCCAGCCGCGCTCGACGTGGATCACTCCAGCGGCGAGGTCGATCGACTCGTCACGGAGCGCCCGCAGCTCTCCCAGCCTCAGACCCGCGAACATCGCGGTTCCCCACACCGCCCGGTCGTCATCGGGCACAGCGCTGATCAAAGCCGCAGCTTCATCCGGCCCGGCGATCCGATCCCGGCCGCCCCGGACAGCAGGCAGCTCGAGCCCGATGCATTGGTTCACCATCAGTTCACCGCGACTCATCGCCCGGCGGAAGATTGCGCGCAACGGGAGCAGGGTGCACTTGATCGTGCTCGGATTCAGCCCGTCGCCGAGCAGCTCGTCGGCGAAGTCCTGAAGATCCGCCCGGCGCACGTCGGCCAGGCGGGCCCCCCCGAACTCGGGCAGCACTCGCAGCCGCATCGCCCGTTCATAGGAGCGAAGTGCCGAGGGCTTATAGGGATCGCCCGATCGGTTGCGAACGGTGCCCGCCGTGGCGCCCTCGTGCCACGCCTGCCACGCCTCGAGGATCGTGGTCGGCTTCGGGGCGCGAAGGGCGCCCTTGTTCGCGGCCGCGACCGCCTCGGCCCGCCAGCTCTTGGCGGCAGCCTCGGTGGGGAAGGTCTTGCGGACCTTCTTGCCCTCGCGCTTCAGGTAGACGGCGGCCTCGTAGGAGTCGCCGCGCTTGCGGATTCCTGTGCTCATGGACTTCCCCCTTGTGGGTTGGCTAACCCACCCAGCGTTCCACGGATGAGCCGGAGAGTCAAGGGCGCGGCGAGGGAAGTCGTTAGCCAACCCGTCGCCGCGCCCGAGCCCATCCTAGGCGACGCCATCGAGCACCCGTGAAGCGTTGCGTTCGAGCCATGCCTCCAACTCGCGGACGGCGACGAGCTTCTTTCGTCCGCACCGCACCCAGCGGAGCTCGGGGGCGACGTGCTCCCTGAAGGCGTCCTCGCTCATATCCAGCGCGGCGGCCGCGCGGGCCGCCGTCAGCGCCAGCGGCGGGGTCGGTGCCTTTGGCGAACGGACGCTCATCGGCAAGTCTCCATATCGGCGGCGCCGACCGTGGGGAGATCAGCGGCGGTGCATCGGGTGACTTCCGCACCGCGGTCACAAATAGACAGAGCAGGTGGGGGGAGCAGGTGGATGGCCAGGTGCACCTGACTTCCCTTACAGGGGAAGTCAGGAGTCACCTCTGTCCCATCCTTCCTTCCAGCTCCCCCTGGGAAAAGCCAGGTGACTCGGGTGACTTTTCACCTGAGGTCACCTCCCAGACCTTGGAACTCGGGTGTCGCTCGACCGCCTTTGCCTCCTCGCCGGTCCGCACCCGGAAGCGGTCGGGATGGGCCTCCAGCGTCTCCCTGATCTTGTCGGCACTAGCCCCGATGGCGGGGCAGAGCTCCTTCACGGTCTGATGCGGATGCTCATCCAGGTACTCCTCGATTTCGACCGCGTAGTCGCGCTCCTCGCCCTCTTCCTCCTTCACGAACGTGAACGAGTCCGTTTCCGGGTCGAAGTCGAGGATGTAAGGCCTTCGCTCCCGCTCCTGCCAGCGGACCTTGGCGAACGAGAGCCGCGCCTGGTTCTCGGACTTCTTCTCCAGCGTCAGCATCGCGTCTGGGCGTCCCCCCCACGCGCCGGCGGCCTCGTCGACGGCGTCCTGCACCGACTCCTTGCGTGAGTGGTGAGGCAGAAGCCAAGCCCGCTCCGTGAACAGGCCAGCCGCCTTGAACCGGTCCACCATCGCCCGCGTCTCCGAGGGGGAGCCCTCGCCATCCATGCCTAGCGAGTCAAGGGGATCTCCGACGACCAGGTCGATCGCCATCTCGATGCAGTAGGCGTTGAGCCGCTCGACCACTCCAGGCAGATCCAGCCGCGCCAGCCCCCAGTTCTCAGTATGGATTGCGATCTGGCCCTTGATCTCGTGGGGCCAGGATGCGAGCTTGCGTTCGAGCTTGCGCCTGAATGGCTCGCGCGGTCCCTCGTTCTCGATCAGGAGGATGTTCAGCGGCCGCTCGACCTTCAGCCCGAGATAGTCGACGCCGCTCGCCAAGTGCAGGGTCAGATCGATCACGAACGTGGTCTTGCCCTTGCCGCCCTTGCCGATCACCAGCCCTAGGCCGTGCGCCGGGAGGATGTTGTCGTCCTCGGTGCCGAGCAGGGGCGCGGGCGCATCCTGCTTGTTGGCGACGAACTCATCCAGCGGTAGCGCGAAGGGCTCTGTTGGTTCGGACTCGGCCCCGTTCTGGGCGAACTCTTGGCGCGCGAGCCACTCCGACCGGCGAAGCCGATCCTCGTCGGAGCGACCGTCCGGGGGCATCGCTTCGAGGATTTCATTGGCTCGCCGGAGCCGTGCGAGTCTCTCGGCGTCAAGCCTCTCGGAGTCCAGCGCCATCAGGTCGCCCTCCTCCGGTAACGGCGGCGGATTGCCTGGCGAACGGCGTCCTCGAGCTCGGCACGGTGAAGCGGCGAGAGACCAGCCAGGTCGTAGAGGTCCCGACGCTCAGGGCCGGATAGCTCAGACAGGACACCCGCCTCGGAAACGTCAGGCAGAAGGCCCCGCAAAACGGTCCCGATCGCGGACTTGATCGGACGCGGGCCATCGTGATGATCAGCAACGTCCAGATGGAGCTGCTGGACGCGGCGAGCCGATTTGCGGGCAGCGCTCATCGTCCCCGCCTCCCTGCCGGGCGGGGATTCCCTACGTGATCTGGATCAGATTCGTGAGGGTCGTCGGAAGAACCGGGCGAGCGAGCACGGGCGGTACGGCGCGACCCGCGCTGCCGCTGATTACAGCCATGCCGCCGTTCGCGCCCGGTCGCCCGCGGCATGAAAACCAGGCGAAGGCGACCACGCGCCTTGCGCCAGTATCGAGCGTTTAGCGCAACCTGGGCGCGAGCGTGCCCCCGCCGCTTTGCCTCACGGATGGTTGCGACCCGTATCTCCTTCTGTCGCCGCAGTAGCGGGTTCTCGGCGTAGAGGCGTTCAAGGTCGCGGGCGGTGGCCTGTAGTTGCGCCTTGCGTTTAGCTAGCTCACGCTGCTGCTGCGCGTCCATCGAGGTTTCCTTGTGAAAGTAGGTCTAGACAATCCACTCGCCATCATGAGGCCCTCGTCGGACGACGTGATGGTCCCCTCAACCGCGAACGCCGCCCGAGAGGGGCGGCGAAGGCGGGGAATGTCTTGGTACCTACGAACCTCGACTGCTTCCTAGGCTACATCGCGCAGCGGCGCGAGCGTTCACTCTCGCAGTTCGCGTTGAGGCTCTAGCTCGACGCCTCGGCCATGCGGGCAGCCACAGCCGCGATGAGCTCGTCGCGCAGTGCCGGATCTAGCGGATCGGGTGCATCCTGAGTGTGGACCTGCGCCACCGCGCTGCCTTCGCGGAGTACCACGAGCTCAAGGTAGATAGTCGCCGAGACTCCCTGAGTCTCGACGGGGATCGCGATCTGCCAAGCACTCGCGTCCTCGACGTTGTCAGGAGGCGCGAAGCTGAGCTCGCCGACATCTATCTCGCCAACCTCGTAGTCCTCCCCTTCGACCGCGCTCGTGATCAGATCGCTGTAGCAGCCCTCCGCCGCCGTGCTCCCCAAGCCACTCGAAAGCTCCGCGGCCGCGTCCGCGGCATCCTGCTCGCTCTCGAACACGGTCGAGGCCGATTCTGCCTCAGCGTTCTCGCCCATCGCGAACGTGTCGGACGCCGCCTCGCCCGTGATCGTGAACCCGGAGTTGTCAACTCCGATGCACTGGCGCAGTTCGCTCTCACTGCCCTGGGCGTCCTCGGCTGGAGAGGCACGCCAGCCATTCGGAAAGTCGGATAGCTCTAGGACCATCGACTCAGCGGTCTGCTGAGCCTCCGCTTGGATGTCACGAACCGCGGCTCCCTCCTCGCTGCTGCCACTGTCGCCGTCGCCGCCGCCACAGCCCGACCCCAGCAGGGCGAGCGCCGACGCGAGGATCACGATCTTGGCGCGTTGCATCTGTGCGCAACCCTAACCGCCCCCGGGGTGCGCAGCGCCGTCATCCGCGTCCGGCCAACCGATCTGCTCGACCGCCGCCAGGCTCTCACGCACCAGTTGGAGTGCGCACTGTGCATCGTCCAGCCGATGGAATCCCACCGGCCAAATGTCGGTGGCAAGCTCCTCGATCTGCTCGCCCGCGCTGCGCAGGTCCCTAGCCGCCAGCCTCAGGATCTCCGTCCGTGCCAGCTCATGGGTGGTGTCGGTGAGGGTGAGTGTTATTTCCCGGGAAATAAGAACCTCCTTCTCGTCGGTGGCGTTTGTCCGGGGGGACAAAACCTCGATCATGACCGAGCTTTCCCGTGACCCATACCACGACCGTTACGCAGCTTTCAACGACCGGAATACGAAACTCAGTTTCGTGTTTGGGTACTTATTCGCTGCAAACGGGCGGGATTTTCAGGCTCCAGGGGGCCTAAAGGGAATCACTGCAAATTGCGCGCGATTCGGCTATCGCCCTAGGAACGGATTCTGGCCGCCTGCACACCGCTGCCGAATGAGGTCGTCCCACTGCGCCTCGGATAGCGGGCAGTCCACAAGATTCCAGAACTCTCGGAGTTGGAGGCAGAGTTGGTTCGCCATGAGCTTGCCCAGCCGGTCGTCTATCTCGCGCCCGCCGTGAGATACCCGGGTCACCAGGTGAGTGACCCCCTCCAGCGTCTTGCGGAACATGTGATGGTGGGACTCGTCGCGCTCCATGCCCTTGTCGAGCAACGCCTGCTCGACTTCTGCGGGCCGCCGCGTCGTCACACGCTGAGCCGCTAGATCGCTAGACCCGCTCGCGCAGGTATTCCAACTGCGATTGAAGCGCGGCCGACAACTCCGACTGCCGCTCCAACACGTCCTTGTGTTCGCGGAGGGCCGTGCGAAAGTCACTCGCGGCCTTCCAGGGCGTCGGACCCTGCCCGTAGATACCTGTGACTAGATCTCGGAACACCCAGCGGTTCTCCGAGTGCTCGGCAACTACGGCCAAGCCGGCCGGAACCGTGTAGGACTGCCCGGGAGCCGGCTCCGTAGGAAGCGCGTAGACGACGCCCTCCACGACGGGCACTACTCCGCTGGATACATCGCGCGTGAGCGTGGTCATTCCTGCTCTTCCTCTAGGCGGTGAATCGGCCCGAACTTCTCCTCATACCTTGTCAGATTCGCGTTCAGAGCTTGCAGGATGCTGAACAGCAAAGTGGGCGGAACCCGAACGCGAGTCACGACCTTGGCAGGCACGGTCACTTCCTCCGGTGGCGGCTCGTCAGCAGGCAGCACCGTTGGCTGGAGCACGGCAAAGTCCAGCGTGAACTCATGCTGCGTGTGCCAGACGCTCAGGAAGTTCGCGTAGCGCCCGCCTTCCTGCTCCGGCGGAACCTGGATTTCATAGTTCAGGCGTGGCTGATCTGGCGGTGTGCCCTCCACCTTCGCTGAGTCTATATCTGCGGGCCGCCGCGTGAAATGGGTCACGAGGCCCAGGCTCATCCGAGCGCCTTTTTGACGGCCTCGTGCAGCTCCACGACGTCGCGGTCGGGGTGGCAGTCGGGACCGTAGTGCTCGGCGGGGGTGTCGACGCGCATCCGGGCCTCGGTCGCCCGCTCGGCGATCGCGGCGATCTCATCGTCACCCAGGAGGCCGAGTTCGGCCAGTCGGACCGGCTCGTTCTCCGGCAGGTCCTCGCCAACCTCGAATCGCCACCAACCCCAGGGCCTCGTGCCGGGGCAGTTGAGGGTGACCACCCCGCCGTAGGCCTCCCACGCCAGCCGGAGCTCCTCCTCGGTGTGCTCGTCGGGGCCACCGACCAACTCCAAGGTGACGTTGAAGTCGTCCGGCGGCAGGGTGGCGCGGGTCGCGCCGCGGACCCGCGTCACGATGCCCTCCCCCACCGTGCCGCTGCTGCCTTTCGGCCATGCAGGGAGGCCGTGTTCACCGACTCGGGAATGTCGATCCCGCCCAGTATCCGAGCGAGCGCCACGCGAGCCTGGCGGACCTCGGCGAAGGCCGTGTTCAACCGCTCGCCGCCGCGGGCGGGAATGCGTACTCCCTGCTCGGCGAGATCCGCCTCGAGCCGGTCTATATCGGCGGCCTGCGCCTCGGCGAGAGAGAGCAACGCGAGCTCGCGCTCATCCCATTCGTGGCGGGGTGGCAGCGAAGCCCGGATCGTCTCCACGAGAGCCTTGGTCGGGCTCTCAGCGCTCATGGGTTCGTCCTAGCGTGGGCATGTAGGCGCGCCCGGTCTGCCGCTCGGCGGTCGGTGGGAAACGCGCCTCCGTGATTGCGACCCTCCCCCCGCCGCGAGATACTGCGCGGGCAATGTCGCAGGAGAACGTGGAGATCGTGCAGCGGGCGTTCGAGGCCTTCAACGCAGGATGGGAGCGCGGCGACCCCGGCGCACTCTTCGATTCCGGCATCGTTGCCGACGATCTCGGAGTGGTTGCCGTTTCCCGGCCTTCCTGGCCACCCTCGGAGTTATCGCGGGCGCGATGGGTTCATGGCGTTCATGCGGACCTGGACGGAGGACTTCGAGGGCTGGTCCATCGAGTCCGAGCGCTTGATCGACGCACCCGACAATCGAGTTGTCGCCCTGACCCTCCAGCGGGCGACAGGCAAGGGAAGCGGCGTGCCGGTCGAGCTGCATTTCGGCGTCAGGTCTTCGAGATTGAGGATGGCCGCGTGATCCGGATACGGAACTTTCCCGACTTCGCCGAAGCCCTCGAAGCCGCCGGGCTGTCGGAGTAGCCGATGTCGCAGGAGAACGTGGAGATCATTCGGCGGGCCAGTTGAGGTGTTCAACGAGCATGGATTCAGCTCCGAGGCCTACCTCGGGTTCTACGACGCTGCCGTCGTGTTCGAAGAGCCGCCTGAGCAGCCCGCTCCGAGAGTGGCTCGGGGGCGAGAGGCGGCAGCTGAACTGTTCAGCCAGTTCGACGAGGCGTGGGAGGAGCAGCGCACCGAACCCGAGGAGATTCGGGTAATCGACGATAAGCGGGTACTGGCGCTCACGATCGAGCATTTCCGAGGACGTGACGGAATCGCGATCGACCAACCGCTCGGAATTATCTACACGCTTCGCGATGGCAAGATCATCCGGGTGCAGGCATTCTGGGAACGCAAGAGCGCCCTCGAAGCCGCCGGGCTTTCGGAGTAGGCGATGTCGCAGGAGAACGTGGAGGTCCGCGCACGCGCCTGGCGCAACGCCCTGCATGCGTCGGTCTGTGACGTGCTCGAGCCGTGGGCGCACGGGACGGTCGTGCGAGCGACGAGCCGCCCGACCTACTGGGCCTTCAACGTCGTTCGGGTCGAGGAAGACCCGGCAATGAGCGTGGGGGAGCTCGCGGCCTTCGCGGATCAGGCACTCGCCGGGCTCGCGCACCGGCGTGTGGACTTCGATCTCGTCAATGCCGCCGAGCCGCTGCGAGCCGGAGTTCGAGGCGCAAGGACTGGAAGGCCACCCGCCAGCTCTGGATGCGACACGAAGCGTCGATGCCCCCGGGCCCTGACATTGCCGTCGAGGAGCTTCCCTACGACGCGGTACACGACCTGCGGCTCGCCTAGGCACCGAGAGGACTTCCCTGATCGGGACTCAGGCGACTATCGCGCCCACGCGCGCGAGGTTTCGCTGCGGCCGCGGCGCATAGGGTCTTGGTCGTGCGAGAGGCTCGTGAGCCGGTGGCCTTCGCGCAGCTCGAGTGCGACGGTGCAGCGGCCGAGATCACCCACGTGTACGTCCACCCGGAGTATCGCGGCGGCGGTCGCGGCACGGCGATTGACCCGCGCCGCGGTCGACGCGGCGGGCGGTTTCCGGGACCTTTGGATCACCGCGGACGCCGAGGACCGGCCCAAGGCATCTCTACGCTCGCCTTGGCTTTCGCCCTGCGTGGGTGACGATGGAGTTCCTTCGACCTCCATGAGCGGCTGCATATGAGGACGGCCTCCCCTCGGGGCGCTCTCAGGCCCTCGAAGCCGCCGGGCTGCGGGAGTAGGCGCATCAGTTGAGCTTCGCCTGCTCGGCCTGACGGGCCAGGGTGATCCCGTGGGCGGCGATCATCTCGTCGGAGAGGACGTAGCCGCCGTCGACGCCCTCGACCGCCGCCAGGTGGCCGGACTTGACCAGCGAGTCGCAAACCATCCGGTCGGCCACACGCTCGGCGTCGACGGTGAAGCCGATCCCTCGCTGGGCCATGATGGTCGCGGTCGCCAGTGCGCCCTTCTGTGCTTCGGTGAGGTTTGTCATTCGGACCTCCTATCGCTCGATTTCTAGGACCGGAGCCCCGGCGACGAGAAATCGACAAAGCGCCGCCGGGGTCCAGTCCGTGTCTAGAAGGGGATCAGGAGATCACCCCTAGATCAGCGGTCGCAAAGGCCTCGGGCCGGTGCACGGCCAAGGCCAAGCGGGTCTCCGCTCGAATTGCGACCAGGTCACGCCGGAAGAAGTCCTCGTGAGAGTTCGAGGCCTCAACCGTCAGTCCGCCACGCCGGAACAACTGCGCCCCGGTCCCGAACGCGCCGACCAGGGCCAAGCCCTGCTCGATCGCCTGAGTGACCACGACCCGCTTACCCCACAGGGTCTCGCCCGGCTGGGGCTGGCCGTTGCCGAACGGAGAGCCGCCGATGTAGTTCTCCGTTGAGTCCTTGACCAGCCGCAGTTCGGCCCAGTCGGCGGGGTTCACGACGATCGTGTCCGGTTCCAGGTAACTGGCCTGGGCCACGGTGATCGCCTCCATAGATGTGGTCCGCTGAGTTGGGCGCCTCCGCGTCCGAGGTCACGAACCGATTGGCGGCCGGCACCCGCCCCAACAACCCGAGGAAGTTGTTGAAGTTGCCGGCTCCGTTCAGGAGCTGGGTCTCCTCCTCGGTGCGAACGAACAGCGTGAGCCGAGCATTGAGATACCCCTGTATCGCGGGGGCATCCGAGAGCAGCTCGTCCGATACTGGCAGGAACGAGGCGATCTTCTTGACCGGCTCATCGACCTCATCGAACTCGAGCGCCGCCTCGGGCTTCTCGGCGCCCTCCGCGACCACTGAGATCGAGCCGGCACTGGCGACCGTCTCGACGAGGACTCTGACCTTGTTCGAGCTCGTCGGTGCGCTCGGGATCAAGTCGGCCACCGTCAAGGGCTGGAACAGGATCGGCTTGACGCCGGGGCGAACGTCGGTCTGCACCAGCGCCCCGCCCGTACCCGGCGTGCCGAGCACGCCTTCGAGCAGCGTCGCCTTGACCTCGATTGGCCCTGAGGACCACCGCGAGCTGCGGGCCGCGGGGTCGGCGATTCGCTTGTAGCCCTCCGACTTGACGAAGGCGTCACCCGGGCGGCCGTCCAGGCCTACCGGGTCGTTGTGCGGGCTGCCCTCGACGCCGATCTTCCGACCGGCCTCGTCGATGGCGTTGCGCTGACGAAGATCGCTGATCGCCTTCTGCAACCGAGCGACCTCCAGGTTCTCCTCAGCCGTACGAGCTCGGTCCTCTAAATCGCCGCGGTCGATGATCGCCTTGGCTTTGCTGGCGAGCGCCTCTATGCGCTCCTGTGTATTCACGGTTACTTCACCCCTTTTCGGGTTAAACGCGCGACGTAATGCGTCTGGGGTGAAGGCGGACCTGGGCGGACTTGCGTCGGCTGGTCTCGCGTCGCCTCGCGGCACAAGCGGGGCCGGCGGCCTTTTGTCGGGGCCGACCGTGGCGGTGCCTCGGCGGTCGCTTTATTTTCTGAAGCCATCTTACCGTCCCGAGTGGAGGGCCTTGAAGGTCTCGAGACAGCTGCGGCACCGCTTTTCGCCCGGAGCGGGAGGCGTGACCCCTTTGGGACAACCTCGACCATGCGGTCCGCAGCACGGCTCGTAACCGTCCGAGCCGTTCAGGAAGTGCGCACACTCGGCGCAGAGGGGATATCCGCTCTTGTGCCGGTTCTTGGTCGCAGAGACCATGATCGGCGGGTCGCGGTACTTGACGCAGAGGGCGCAGGGGACGAGCTCGGTCACGGCCGCCCTCCGTTGCGGCTCTCGGCGAGCTGACACGGGCTGCAAAGCCGGTCGGTGTTGTCGACGGCCAGGAAGCAGCGGCACCGCGGGCAGCGGCGCGTGTGGCGCATCCGCTGGAAGCGGGCCGACATACGAAAGCTCGCGGCGATCAGGTCGAGATCGCCTTTGGTCAGGGAATTAGGGGCGCCGGGGTTCATGGCATCCAATGCGCCAGTAATGCGCCAGTAAGCGCCAGCGCCAACCGTGTTCCAGCGGCCCCCTGCGGTCTATTTCGTGCCTGAGCGATAGGTTCCCCGCATGGACATACAGATCCACGAGATCCCGGTGCTGGAGCGAATGGGCTACGCGTGAGCACCAGAAGCCAGGACACGCCCAAGACCACCCTGGTGGGGCAGCTCATGGAGGAGTTCTTCCCCTTCGCGCCCCCCACCAGCCCGCTTCCGGACCCGACGCCGGCGGAGGGCCCGGACCCCTACGGCAACCCGGAGCCGGAGTGGCTCGAGATCGACTGGCGCAAGCACCTGGGCCAAGTGGAGATCGACGGAGCCCGGGTCAACTACGTCGAGCTGGGCTCTGGCCCCCGAATGGCGATCGTCTTCGTCCACGGCCTCTCGGGTAGCTGGCAGAACTGGCTCGAGAACATCCCCCACTTCGCCCGCGAACGACGGGTGCTGGCGCTCGACCTCCCCGGGTTCGGCCACTCGCCGATGCCGGAATGGGAGATCTCGATCGAGGGCTACGGGCGCCTGCTGCACGGCTTCTGCGACGCCCTGGCGGTCGGCGACTGCGCCCTGGTCGGAAACTCGATGGGCGGCTTCATCTCGGCCGAGGCGGCGTCCGCCCAGCCCGACCGGTTCGAGAAGCTGGTCCTGGTGTCCGCCGCCGGGGTCTCGTCTGGGCGACTGCGACGCCAGCCCGCCGAGACGGTGGCGCGGATGGCGACGGCAGCGACGCCGCTCCTGCTCAAGCTCCAGGAACGCGGCCTGAAAAGACCGCGCGTCCGCTGGGCGACCTTCAAGGGGTTGTTCCAGCACCCCGAGGCGCTGCGCCGCGAACTGCTCGTGGAGACGTTCGACAACGGCGCCGGGAGGCCGGGCTTCCTGCCCGCCGTCCAGGGCCTGGTCGGCTACGACATTCTCGACCAGTTGGCCGAGGTCGAGGTGCCGACGCTGATCGTCTGGGGCCGAAATGACCGCGTGGTGCCTCCGCAGGACGCGGTCGGCTTCGCCCAGCGCCTGCGCAACTCGCGGACCGTGATCTTCGACGACACCGGCCACCTGCCCCAACTCGAGCGGCCGACCCGCTTCAACCGTGTGCTGGAGACGTTTCTGGCCGACTAACTGGTGACGGCGCCCTCGGATGCCGAGGAGACGCTGCGTGCGTACTTGGCCATCACGCCGCTTGTGTAGTGGGGCGCCGGGGACTGGTAGTCCGCGATCCGCTTGGCGATCACCTCATCCGGCAGAGCGACGTCGAGCCGGCGGCCCTCGACGTCGAAGCTGATCTCGTCGCCGTCGCGGATCGCCGCGATTGGGCCGCCGCGGACCGCCTCGGGGGCGACGTGCCCGGCCATCAGCCCGTGGGTGGCGCCCGAGAAGCGACCGTCGGTGAGCAGCGCCACCTGGTCCCCAAGCCCCTCGCCGACGAGTGCAGCGGTGACGTGGAGCATCTCGCGCATGCCCGGGCCGCCGGCCGGGCCCTCGTTGCGGATCACGACCACGTCGCCCGCCTTGATCGCCTGGTCCGAGACCGCCGCGAAGGCGTCCTCCTCGCACTCGAACACGCGCGCCGGGCCGCTCTGGCTGAGGCGCTCGGTGCCGGCGAGCTTGACCACGCAACCGTCGGGAGCGAGGTTCCCCCGCAAGACCGCGAAGCCGCCCTCGGGCTTTAGCGGCTCGGAGAGGGGCCGGACCACCACCTGTCCCGGGGTCTCCTCGCTCGCGTTCGCCTCCTCGCCCACCGTTCGCCCGGTGACGGTAAGCGCTTCGGGGTGCAGAACGCCGGCCTCCGCGAGCCGCTTGACGATCACTCCCACCCCGCCGGCCTTGTAGAGGTCGGTGGCGACGAATCTGCCGCTGGGCTTCAGGTCGGCGAGCAGCGGGGTGCGGCGCGAGATGTGCTCGAAGTCGTCGATCTCGAGCTCGATCCCGGCCTCGCGCGCGACGGCCAGCAGGTGCAGGACTCCGTTCGAGGAGCCGCCGGAGGCGCAGACGCAGGCGATCGCGTTCTCCAGCGATTCCCGGCTCAGGATCTTGCTTGGGCGAAGGTCGTCTGCCAGCGCCTGGAGCGCGAGGCGTCCGGCCTGGCGGGCGGTATCTCGTTTTTGGCCGTCCATCGCCGGCACCATCGCCGACCCCATCGGCGAGATGCCCATCGCCTCGAACGCGCAGGCCATCGTGTTGGCCGTGAATTGGCCCCCGCAAGCGCCGGCGCCGGGGCTGGCGCAGCCCTCGAGCTCCGCCAGCTCGGCGTCGGAGAGGTCGCCGGCCGCATGGGCGCCGATCGCCTCGAACACGTCCTGGATCGTGACGTCGCCGCCGCGCCACCGGCCGGGAGCGATCGAGCCGCCATAGAGCATCACCGCGGGGACGTCGAGCCGGGTCAGCGCCATCACCGACCCCGGGATCGTCTTGTCGCATCCGGATAGGGCGACGACGGCGTCGAACTGGTAGCCGCGCACGGTGAGCTCGATCGAGTCGGCGATAACCTCGCGGGAGACCAGCGAGGTCTTCATCCCCTCGGTCCCCATCGTGATCCCGTCCGAGATCGCGATCGAGTTGAACTCCATCGGCGTCCCCCCCGCCTCCCGCACGCCCTCCTTGACCGCCTCGGCCAGGTCGCGGAGGTGGAAGTTGCAGGGCATCGCCTCGATCCAGGTGTTGGCGATCCCGACGGTGGGCCGCCGCAGCGCCTCGTCGTCGAAGCCGATCCCCTTCATGTATGCGCGCGCGGCGGCCCGGTCCGGACCGTCGAAGACGGCGCTCGAGCGTGGGCGCGGAAGCGTCATGCGGCAGCGTCGACGCGTCGCGCCCGCCACTCACGCAACCGGATCAGATCCCGCCCCACCTGGCGGGGGTCGAGCTGGCGGCCCGGAACGTGCATGTTGGCCACCGAGATCAACTCGCGCTCCCCGGCCCGCAGCGAGATCCACTTGGCGAGAACGTCGTCGGCGTCGGGCAGCCGCTGCCTGGGCGACGGCTCGGAGCGATCGGGAAAGCCAACGCAGTACTCGTTCAGCAGCTCGCCGGAGCGGGTGTCGTAGGCGACGATCGGCCGGTGCGGGTAGAGCAGGTAGCCGTAGCCCTGCTCGCCGTTGCCGCCGGCGAGCGCGATGAAGCCGAGCTCCGCGTACATCGCCGACTCCTCGGCCGAGACGACCGAGCCCAGGAGCTCGCGCGCCCGCACCTCCGCCCTACGCTCCCGACCTGGGTCGTATGCCGGCGGGGGCGGGTCGGCGGCTCGGCGCGTCCGCAGCCGTCGCCAGCGCTCGGTCAGGACGGGCTCGAAGCCGACCACCGCCAGCGCGCCGAGCACGATCAGCGAGGTGGCGAGGACGAGCGTCAACCGCCAGCGGCCGGGGGAAAGAACACGACCCGCTCGGTGTCCTCGGGAATCTCGGAGAAGTCGCGCACCATGGTCGCCTCGTGCCGCGGGCCATCGGCGGTCGGCACCGCTGCCCACATCCCGAGGTCGAGCTGGCGGCGAAACTCCTCGATCAGGCGCTCCTCGTCCTCGGCAACCGCTGGGTCGCCTTCGGCCAGCAGCACGTCGCCGTGCCCGGGCTTCATGCGCACGAGCTTCACGAGTCGGATTATGCCAGCGCCTACTTGCGCTCAGCGTCGAGCGAGTCCGAGCACGTCCACGGGGCCCGCGCCGGCGCCCAGGCCCTTGAGACCGTTGCCGACCGCCTCGGCGGCGATCTCCCGCGCCCACCGAGCCGCGTCCGCAAGCTCGGTGCCGCGGGCGAGAAAGGCCGCCAGCGCCGCGGAGTGCGTGCACCCCGATCCGTGCGAGGCGCCTTCCGGGTACCGCGGGCCCTCGATGCGCAGGGTGCCCGAGCCGTCGAAGAGCACGTCGGCGCCGTCGCCGGAATGCCCGCCGGTGACGATCACCGCCTCGGGCCCCAGCGCCTGGATCGCCTCGGCGAGCTGCTCGGGGCTCGCCTCCCCTCCGAGCCCGGCGAGCTGTCGCGCCTCGGGCAGGTTGGGCGTCACCACGGTAGCTCGGGGCAGGACGCGTTCGATCAGGGCCGCCTTCGCGTTCGGGTCGAGCAGGACGGCGCCGCTCTGCGACACCATCACCGGGTCGACGACGGTCGGCGCGCCGCTGATCAGGTCGAGCGCCTCGACCACCGCCTCGATCGTGGGCTGGTCGCCGAGCATGCCGACCTTGACCCCGTCGACCCCGATGTCGTCCGCGACCGCGCGGACCTGGGCGACGATCATCTCCGGCGGCACCGGGGTGACCATCTCGACGCCCACCGTGTTCTGGGCGGTGATCGCGGTGATCGCGGTCATCCCGTGCACGCCGCAGCGCGCAAACGCCTTCAGGTCCGCCTGGATCCCCGCCCCACCGCCGGAGTCGGAGCCGGCGATCGAGAGACAGGCCAGGATCTGGCCGCTTTCGCTCATCAGGTCAGCGTATTACGGTGCTGCGCCACCGCCCGGCGGGATCAGCGGGCTCCTGGCGTATCGCCCGGCGGCGTCCGTCCGCAGATAGCCGAGCAGCTCGAGGCGGGCGAGCGCGATCGCCGCCTCCTGCGGGGGCACACCCAAGGCGACGGCCACGGCGTCGCAGGTGCCGTTCCCCAGCTCGACCGCCTCGGCCACGCGCGCAAGGTCAGGCTCCAGCGGAGGCCCTGAGCGCCGAATTCCCTCGATCCCGACCCCGAGCAGCCGGTCGAGGACGTCCTGGGCCCCGCGGATCAGCCCCGCCCCGTCGACGATCAGGTCGTTGGTGCCCTCCGACACCCTGGAGGTCACCGGGCCGGGGATGGCCCCCACTTCGCGATCGAGCCCCAGCGCCTGCCGGGCGGTGATCAGCGAGCCGGATGGCTGGGCGGCCTCGACCACGACCGTGATCGCCCCGAGGGCGGCCATGATCCGGTTGCGCTTCGGGAACGACCAGGCCTCGGGCCGCTGGCCCGGCGGAGCCTCGGAGATCACCGCGCCGCTCGCCAGGATGTCGCAATACAGGCGGCGCTCGCTGGTCGGATAGACGACGTCCGCCCCGCCCCCCAGCACCGCCACCGTCGTCCCACCCCCCGCGAGGGCGCCGCGATGAGCCGCGGCGTCGATCCCTCGGGCCATCCCGCTGACCACCGCGAGTCCGGCCGCCGCCAGCAGCCGGGCAAGCTCCTCCGCGACCCCCAGCCCGTACGAGCTCGCGCGGCGCGATCCGACGATGGTCACGGTGTGTCCAAGCTCGAGCCCCTCGATCGCCGCCCGGTTACCGCAGCCGAAGAGCCGGTCCGGCGCGTCGGCGCGGAGGTCGAGAAGGGCCGCCGGATAGCCGGGGTCGTCTCGGCGGATCGCCCAGACCCGGCCGCGCTCGTCGCTCAATCCAGGCTCCGCCGTCTCAGGGTCAGCGCCCGAGCAACGTGCTCAGCCAAGACTTGTCCAGATCCCTCGAGGTCGGCGATCGTGCGGGAGAGCCTCATCACCCTGTCGTGGCCCCTGCCGCTGAGGCCAAGTTGGGCGTGGCCGGCGGCGAGCATCGCCGTCGCCTCGGGTGTCATCGCGGATGAGCTGCGCAGCTCGGCCAGGCTCATCTCCGCATTGCAACGTCCGGATCCAAGCCTTTGCTCCTGGCGCTCGCGGGCCGCGATCACCCGCTCCCGAACGCTCGCCGAATCGCAGCTGGGCGCCGCGCCCATCTCCTCGGCGCTGGGGCGCTCGACGGGGATCGCGATGTCGATCCGGTCGGCGAGAGCCCCACTGAGCTTGGCGCGATAGCGGCGGGTCGACGCCGGCTGGCAGTCGCACTCGCCGGACTGCTCGCCGCGGCCGCAGGGGCACGGGTTGGACGCTGCGACGAGCATGAAGCGACACGGCAGCTCGACCGCGTGACGCGCACGAACTATCGTCACCCGGCCCTCCTCCAGGGGCTGTCTCAGCGCCTCGAGTGCCTCACGCGAGAACTCCCCCAGCTCGTCGAGGAACAGCACCCCGCGGTGGGAGAGCGTCACCTCGCCGGCCCGGGGCGGCGAGCCGCCACCCACCAACCCGGCGGTCGAGATCGTGTGGTGCGGAGCCCTGAAGGGTCGGGTGGGTGGAGCGTCCGAGCCGGGCGACCGGCCGCAGGCGCTCGCGATCCGCAGCACCTCCATCGCCTCGGAACGGCGCAGCGGGGGCATGATCGACGGCAGGCGGCGCGCGGCGAGGGACTTGCCGGCGCCAGGCGGGCCGATGATCAGGAGGCTGTGACCTCCGGCAGCCGCCACCTCCAGGGCATACCGGAGGTACGGCTGGCCCCTCAGATCGGCGAGGTCCGGGGCCGCGAGCCCGGCGCCGTTAGCCCTCCAGATCGGACGCGGGGGAGCTAGCGGCTCATCATCCGTGCCCAGGAGCGCGAGCTGCTCGAGCCTGGCCAGCGGCACGACTCTCGGCTTGCCGGCGAGCGCAGCCTCCGGCGCGTTGGGTGCCGGGACCGCGATCGCCTCGGCATCCAGCTCCCGAGCGGCCTCCGCCATCGCAAGGATCCCCGGAACGGGCCTGATCGAGCCGTCGAGAGCCAGCTCGCCGGCGAGAGCGATCCGGGACAGCCGCTCGGGCGCCAGCTGTCCCGACGCTCCGAGGAGGGCGGCCGCGATCGCCAGGTCGAAGCCGGGGCCCGCCTTGCGCAGGTCCGCGGGGGCCAGGTTGGCGGTGATCCGGTGCATCGGGAACCTGAAGCCCGAGTTGACGAGCGCCGATCGCACCCGCTCGCGCGATTCCCTGACCGCCGGATCGGGGAGCCCGACCAGCGAAAAGCTCGGCAGGCCGCCGCTCCCGACATCGGCCTCGACCTGAACCTCCCGCGCCTCGATCCCCAAGAGCGCGAAAGTGCGGACGCTGGCGAGCACGGGGCCAAGCTAGGGCGGGCCGGCTGGCGCGGGGCGCGCCGATGGTCAAGCGAGCGTCACCGAGTTGGCACATCTTGGGAGCCCCGCGCGTGGACGACCCGCCTACGGTGGGCGTCGATGTCAAACGCCCGCCAGCGACTGGGCCGCGCCGCCGAAGCGCTGGTCGCCGATTCGCTCGAGCGGCGGGGGATGCGGATCGTCGCCCGCAACGCCCGCACCTCCTCCGTGCGCGGCGAGATCGACCTGATCGCGCTCGACGGGCGGGCGCTCGTGTTCGTCGAGGTGAAGGCGCTGCGGGCGACCGCGCTGGCCGGCCCGGAGCGCCCGGCGATTGCGGTCGGCCACCGAAAGCGGCACAAGCTGCGCTCGCTGGCGCTCGCCTGGCTCCGAGACCTTGACGGCTCGGTCCCGCCGCACGGCACGCTTCGCTTCGACGTGGTCGGGCTCCGCCTCGACTCACGCGGCCACGCGGTCGAGTGGGAGCATGTGCGCGGCGCGTTCTGACGACGGATTGCCAACCCTGGTGAGGTTGTACGTCCTATACACGTAAAACCTCATAGGCGTGGGGGAATCGGGGGCCGTTCGACCAGGTCAGTCCCTGCTTGACTCGGGCCTCCCCCCGCTGCTCAGAGCTCGAGCTGGCTGTAGGCGATCGACTGGAACGAGCGGCGGTGAAGCGCCGAGGGCCCGTGCTCGATGATCGCCGCTCGATGCTCGGGGGTGGAGTAACCGACGTTGCCCGCGAAGCCGAACTCCGGGTAGGACGAGTGGACGCTGCACATGTAGCGATCCCTGGTCACCTTGGCGACTACCGAGGCGGCGGCGATCGCCGCACTACGTGCGTCGCCGTCGATCACCGCCCGGTGAGCGACCGAGCAGCCGGGCACCGAGAACCCATCGACCACGCAGGCGGCTCCGGGCACGGCGACGCGCTCCAGGCTGCGTCCGAGCGCGGCCAGGTTGGTGACGTGAAGCCCCCGTGCGTCGATCCCGGGGGCGCAGCGGACCGTGACCGCGACCCGAGCAGCCGCGCGCACCACCCGCGGGTACAGCTGCTCGCGCTCCTCCGCGCTGCGCACCTTCGAGTCGTCGAGCTCGGAGAGCGCGCGCCGGTCGCGACGGCTCAGGGTGCCGTAGTCGATCAGCACCGCCGCCGCCACCAGCGGCCCCGCCAACGAGCCCCGTCCCGCTTCGTCGGCGCCGGCCACGAACCGCGCCCCGAGCGCGCGGTCGAAGCTGAAGAGGCGCGCGGCGCGCGCGGCGGCGAGCCTGGGCTCGGCCCGCGCTGCCGTTAGAGGATCCCGATTCGGCGGGGCGGCCAGTAGGTGAAGAAGGCCTGACCGATGATCCAGTCCCGGGGGACGGGGCCCCAGAAGCGGCTGTCGTCGCTCGACCCACGGTTGTCGCCCATCATGAAGTAATGGTCGGGTGGAATGGTGATCTCACGCGGCAAATTGCACCCGCCTCCGCCCCGGCAGGGCCTGATGAAGTCCTCCTCCGCCTCGACCCCGTTGACCACCGGATGTCCGTTGTGGATGCTGAGCGCGTCGCCGGGCCCGGCGACGATCCGCTTGATGAAGTTGGTGTCCGACCGCTCCGGCGTCGGCTTCGGGCACGGCTCCTTGGCGGTTCGCTGGACGCCGCACTCCTCCCCGTTCTCCGCCCCCGCCGGCGGATGGAAGACGACGATGTCACCGATGTCAGGATCGCTGAAGTGGTAGCCGACCCGGTTGACCAGCACCCGCTGGCCGACGTCGAGGGTGGGCTCCATCGACGGCGACGGGATCTGGTAGGGCTTGACGACGAACGCCTGGATCACCAGCGCCAGGCCGATCGCCAGGGCGACGATCACCACCAGCTCGAGGAGCGCACCACGCCCCGTTGTCGGCCTGGGGATCAGTTTTTTCATCCTCGGAATCCTCGGCATCCGCCTCGGATTCCTCGGGGGGCTCGGGCTCAGGCGCTCCCTCACCCTCGGCAGTCGCCTCGGGCACTTCGGACTCCGCGCCGGCCGCAGGGTCCCCCTCGGGCTGTGAGGCCTCCTTGGCCCCCTCCCCCTCGCCACCGCCGTCTTCGCCCTCGTCGGCCTCCTCGGTCGCTGGGATCGACTCGGCCTCGCTCTGGGCGACACCCTCCGAGTCGACCGCCTCGCCGTCGGTGGCCGTGATCACGAGGTCTTCCTCGATGCCCCAGCGCCGCTCGGCGACGCGAGCGCGCTTGCCCACTCGGCCCCGCAGGTAGTAGAGCTTGGCTCGCCGCACCTCGCCCCTCGCCACCACCTCGAGCCTTTCGATCTTCGGCGAGTGGACGGGGAAGGTGCGCTCGACCCCGACGCCGAACGACTGCTTTCGCACCGTGAACGTCTCCCTCGCGCCGCTGCCACGCCGAGCGATCACGACACCCTCGAACATCTGCGTTCGGCGGCGGCTGCCCTCGACGACCTGGAAGTGGACGCGCACCCGATCCCCAGGCGCGAACCGAGGTATCCGCCTCAGCTGACGCTGCTCGATGCTCTCGATGATCGTGCTCATGGGCTCCTACGAGGGCGGCGCCGGGGCTCTTGCCGCCCGAGTGAGGCCGGAGACGACGCCTGACCGTTGGCGCACGACGGGCCTCCGATCAGCGAAGGCCCGCGCGGCCGCAGAATAGTAGCGGAGAGTCCCTAGCCGTCAGAGGGGCCGGCCCCCCGCTGGCGGCTCTGCTCCAGCCGCCACCGCCGCACTCGCGCGTGATCGCCCGAGAGCAACACCTCGGGCACCTGCCACCCGCGGTACGAAGCGGGGCGCGTGTAGTGGGGATACTCGGGCGCTCCCCCGAGCGCCTCCGAGAACGACTCCTCGACCGCGCTGTCGGCGTGCCCCAGGGCCCCGGGGAGCTTGCGGATCACCGCATCGGCGACCACCATCGCGGCCAGCTCGCCGCCGGAGAGCACGTAGGGCCCCACCGAGACGGCGTCGGTGACCAGATGCTCGCTGACGCGCTCGTCGACCCCCTCGTAGCGGCCACACAGCAGGGCGAGCTCGGGCTCGGCCGCCAGATCGCCGGCGAGCGCGTCGTCGAGCTGGCGGCCGGAGGGGGCGAGCAGCACGACGCGCCTGCCCTGGCGGTTCTCCCCGTAGGCCGAGCTCAGTGCCGCGTCGACGGCGTCGACCCGCAGCACCATCCCGGCCCCGCCGCCGTACGGCGAGTCATCGACCTGGCCACCGCCGAGCGGCGTCGTATCGCGGTAGTTGAAGAAGCGGATCTCTGCGCCGCGCTGGCGCGCGTTGCGCACGTGCCGCTGCCCGAGGAACCACTCGAACCACTCGGGGAAGAGGGTGAAGACGTCAAGCTTCAATGAACTCGACCAGGACCCGCCGCTCGGCGCGGGTCGAGGCGGCCTTGGCCACCGTGCGGATCGCGTTGGCCACCCGGCCTCCCTTGCCGATCAGCCTGCCCAGGTCGTCGCCGCCGACGCTGATCTCCAGCACCAGGTCTCCGTCCTCCTCCACCTCCTCTACCTGCACGGAGTCCGGGTCCTCGACCAGCGCCCGGGCGAGGAACTCGACCAGCTCGCGCATGTCGTTATGAGCCCGTCGCCTCGATGCCCTTGGTGCGCAGCAGCCCCGCGACGGTGCGGGTCGGCTGGGCGCCGTGGGTGAGCCAGTGCCGGGCGCGCTCCTCATCGACCACGATCGTCGATGGGTCGGTCTGCGGGTTGTAGTGGCCGATCGTCTCGATCGTCCGGCCGTCGCGCGGCGAGCGGCGGTCGGCGACGACGATGCGCCAGATCGGGTTCTTCCTCGCCCCGACTCGTCTCAGTCTGATTCGTACGGCCATCCGCGGCGGACCAGGTTACATGCCGCGCATCAGCTGCTGGGGGTCGGGCATCTTGCCCTTGGCGAGCTGGGCCATCACCTTGCGCATCTGGCCGAACTGCTTGACGAGCTGGTTCACCGCCTGCACGGTCGTTCCAGAGCCTCGCGCGATCCGCTTGCGCCGCGATCCGTCGATCAGGTCCGGCCGCGCACGCTCCGTGGGCGTCATCGAGAGGATGATCGCCTCGATCCGATCGAGCTCGCGCTCGTCCATGTTCACCTGACGCATCTGCTTCATCGCCTTGCCCATGCCCGGCATCAGCCCGAGCACGTTGGAGAGCGGCCCCATGCGGCGCACCTGGCGCATCTGCTGGAGGAAGTCCTCCAGGGTGAACTGCTGGCGCCGGATCTTGCGCTCCAGGTCCTCGGCCTGCTCGGAGTCCGAGACCTCCTCCGCCTTCTCGATCAGCGACAGCACGTCGCCCATGCCGAGGATCCGGCTCGCCATCCGTTCCGGGTGGAAGCGCTCCAGCTCGTCGAGCTTCTCGCCGACCGAGGCGTAGAGGATCGGCTTGCCGGTCACCGCCTTCACCGACAGCGCCGCGCCGCCGCGGGCGTCCCCGTCGAGCTTCGTCAGCAGCACACCGTCGAACTCGACCCGCTCCGCGAACGCCTCGGCGACGTTGACCGCGTCCTGGCCGGTCATCGCGTCGAGCACCAGGAGGATGTCGTGGGGTTTTGTCCGCTTGCGGATCGCCGCCAGCTCCTCCATCAGCTCCTCGTCGATGTGCAGGCGTCCCGCGGTGTCGACGATCAGCACGTCCTCGCCGGCGGCCCGGGCCTGGCCCAGCGCCCACTCGGCGATCTCCACCGGATCGCGCTCGGTGCCCTGCTCATAGACCTTGGCTCCCGCTCGCTGCCCCACCGTGACCAGCTGCTCGACCGCGGCTGGTCGTTGCGTGTCGCAGGCCACCAGCGCGACCCGCTTTCCATCCTTGGCGAGGTGCTTGGCGAGCTTCGCGCAGGCGGTGGTCTTGCCCGAGCCCTGGAGCCCGGCCATCAGGATCACGGTCGGGCCCGAGCTGGCGAGGGCAAGATCGCGGCTCGCGCCCCCCATCAGCGCCGCCAGCTCCTCGTTGACGATCTTCACCACCTGCTGGCCGGGGTTGAGACTGTCGAGGACACCCGCCCCGAGGCACCGCTCCTTGACCTGGGAGGTGAACTGCTTGACGACCTTGAAGTTGACGTCGGCCTCGAGCAGCGCCAGGCGGATCTCCCGCATCGCCCGGTCGACGTCGGACTCGGTCAGCTTGCCCCGCGAGCGAACGCCGGAGAGGGTCTCCTGGAGACGATCGGACAGCTGATCGAACATCAAGCCAGCTTACGCGGCCCAGGCCGGGCAACCCCAGGTCGCGTGCTGGCGCTACTCGCCGAGCAGCGCGGCGGCGAACTCGCGGGCATCGAACGGTCGCAGGTCGTCGAGCCCTTCGCCGATCCCGATCAGCTTCACCGGAAGGCCGAGCTCGGAGGCGATCGCCAGGGCGATCCCGCCCTTGGCGGTGCCATCGAGCTTGGTCAGCACGACGCCGGTCAGATCGACGGCCTCGGCGAAGACCTGCGCCTGCCGCAGGCCGTTCTGGCCGGTGGTGGCGTCGATCACGATCAGCGACTCATGAGGGGCACCCTCGAGCCGCTTTGCCGCCACGCGCCGCACCTTGGCCAGCTCCTCCATCAGGTTCGCGTGGGTGTGCAGGCGTCCCGCGGTGTCGGCGAGCACCACGTCGACGCCCCGCGACTGGGCCGCGGCGATCGCATCGAAGAGGACGGCACCTGGATCGCCGCCCGGAGACCCGCGGACGATCTCGGCCCCGGCACGCTCGGCCCAGGCCTCGAGCTGCTCGATCGCGGCAGCCCGGTAGGTGTCGGCGGCGGCGACGATCACCGACAGGCCGAGCTCATTCCGCAGATGCCAGGCGAGCTTGCCGACCGTGGTCGTCTTGCCGGTGCCGTTGACGCCCACCACCATGACCACCGCAGGGCGGCTCGAGAGGTCGATCTGCGCCTCGTCCTGGCCGGCCACCTCGGCGAGCAGCTCGACCAGCCGCTCGCGCACCGCCTCGGCGCCTCCGACGCTGCCGGCGTCGACCTCGGCCTCGAGCCGCCGAACCACGTCGGCGGTGGTCCGCGCCCCCACGTCGGCGAGGATCAGCGCCTCCTCGAGCTGCTCCCAGGCCTCGTCATCGAGCTGCTCGAAGAGGCTCGAGCTGAGCTCCGCCTGGAGCGCCCGCCGGCTCTTCGACAGGCTCTCGCGGAGGCGGCGCCAGGAGGTGGCCATGGCGCGCCACCTTAGTGAGCGTCAGGCGGCCTCGGCGGCGGCGGCGGAGCTCTCAGCCTCGTCTGCGTGTGAGAGGCGGCGCGAGACGACCTTGGTGGCGCCGCCCTTGCCCATACTCACCCCGTAGAGCACGTCGGCAGCGTCCATGGTCCGCTTCTGGTGGGTGACGATCACGAACTGCGCCCGGCCGGAGAAGCGACGGACGAGCTGGAGGAAGCGGTCGATGTTCGCGTCGTCCAGCGCCGCCTCGACCTCGTCCAGGATGTAGAAGGGCGAGGGCCGGGCGAGGAAGACCGCGAACACGAACGCAAGCGCGACCAGGGCCTTCTCGCCGCCGGATAGCAGCGACAGGCGACGGGTGGCCTTGCCGGCTGGAGTGACCTCGATCTCGACCCCATCGGTGCCTGCAGAGTCATCACCACTGCCGGCCGCCTCCTCGCCATCAATGCCTGCGGCGTCCTCCGCTTCGCGTCCGGGCGCCGCAGGGTCGGCGGTACCTTGCTCACCTTCGGCAGCGCCACCGAGGACCAGCCGGGGGCCGGGCGCGCCGACCAGGCGCAGGCGACCGCGGCCGCCTGGGAAGAGGTGCTCGATCAGCTCCTCGAAGTTTCGCTCGGTCGCCTCGAAGGTCTCCTCGAAGGCGGCCCGGATCTTGCGGTCGGTGTCGCGGATCAGGCCCTGGAGCTCCGCGAGCGCCGATTCCAGGTCCTGGCGCTGCTCCTCGAGCTCGCCGACGTGAGCGAGGGCCTCGGAGTACTCCTGCTCGGCGAGCGGGTTCACCGGGCCCAGCGCCTCGCGGCGCCGCGCCAGGCGCTCAAGCTTTCGCTCGAGCTCGTCGCGCTCCTCTGAGCTCAGGGCCGCGCTCGCCGGACCTGCCTCGCGACCCAGCCGGGGGGCAAGCCGCTCCAGCTCTGCGGCCAACTCGTCGCGCCGATCGCGCAGGTGCGTGGCGCGGACCTCGGCCTCGGTCACCGACTCGCCCATCGCATGCAGCCTTGACTGAAGCTCCGCCTCCGCCTGAGAGCAGGCGCGGAGCTGTGCGGTCACGTCGTCGGCGTCGTGCTGGTCGAGCATGCGGCTCTCGAGTCCCGCGGCGCGCTCGCCAACCGCGGCGCGGGCCTCGGCGGTCGCGTCGAGCAGCGTGTCGAGCCGCTCCAGGAGCCCGCGTCGCGGCCGAGACGCGGCTTTCCAGCGAGTCCTGTTGGCGCCGACCCAGCAGCTCCTCGACCCGCCCCGCGCCCCGCGCCGCCCGCTCGGATGCCTCCCGGACCCGGGCCACCTCGGTCGCCCGGACGCTCCCGCTGTCCGCCGCACGGGCCCGCCCCAGGGCCTCGCCCGCCGTCTCGAGCGCCGAGGAGATCCGCTCCAGCCCGGAGCCGACCGGATCCTCGTTCCCCTCACCGCCGCTCGCCGGGGCCTCATCGGCGAGCGCGCCGAGGGCGGCTCGACGCCGCTCGAGCTCACCGGCCAGCTCGGCGCGGCGGACGGATAGCGCCTCGGAGCGGACGCTGAGTCGCTCGTGGGCGGCTCGCAGGGCCGTCAGCCGACCCCAGACTTCGGTCCGCTCGCGATCGCGCTGGGCGAGACGCTCCTCGATCTCGGTCCGGCGGCGGTTGACCTTCGCCTGCTCTGCCTGGACGCGCTGGCGTGCCTCCCGGGCCTTGGCGGCTTCGCGCTCGGCGCTACCGAGGTCACTGGAGTGCGTGCGGAGCTCGTCCGACAGCAAGCTGGCGCGCAGCTCTCCAGCTTCCCGCTCGAGGCGGGCCTGGATGTCCGCCGCATGCGCCTGGCGCTTCAGCGGGCGCAGCCTGCTGCGCGCCTCGCGCTCGACGTCGAGCGCCCGGTCGAGGTTCTCCTGGGTGCGCTCGAGCTTCAGCTGCGCCCGCCGGCGGCGCTTGCGGTGCTTGCCGAGCCCGGCCGCCTCCTCCACCAGCAGTCGCCGATCGCGGGGCTTCGAGTGGACGATCTCCTCCACCCGGCCCTGGCTGATCACCGAGTGCATCTCGCGTCCGAGGTTCGCCTCGGCGAGCACCTCGATCACGTCAACCAGCCGGCAGCGCGCCCCGTTCAGCCGGTATTCGCCGTCGCCGCTGCGGTCCAGCCGCCGCCTGATGGAGATCTCCGAGAACTCGCTTCCCACCTCAGACCCGGCCGCCCCCGGAGTCGCAGACGAGGAGGCGGCCGGCGTTGATGAGTTCTCCAGCACGACCTCGACCTCGGCGTAGCGGCGCGGCGACTGCTCCTCGCCGCCCGCGAAGATCATGTCCTGCATGCTCTGACCGCGGACCGCGAGCGGGCTCTGCTCCCCGAGCGCCCAGAGCACGGCGTCGGTGATGTTCGACTTGCCGCAGCCGTTCGGGCCGACGACCACGCTGACCCCGGGCGAGAACACGAGCCGGGTGCGCTCCGCGAAGGACTTAAAGCCCTTGATCGTGATCGAGCTCAGATGCATGGAATCGGCTGCGGCCCCAGCGTAGGCTCGCTGTCGGATCGGACGGTGTTCTGTTTCGTCGCTTCGGGCCGGCTTCCTACCGCCCTCGACGCTCCAGCGCCTCGGCCGCGGCGGCCTGCTCGGCAGCCTTCTTGCTCCGCCCCTCGCCCCTCCCGATCACCTCGGCGTCGCGAGGGCGGCGACCTCGAAGCGGCGGTCGTGGGGCGGGCCCGCCTCTTGGACGACCTCGTAGGTTACGTGGGCGCCCTCGCGGGCGAGCTGCTCCTGGAGGGCGGACTTGAAGTCCAGCATGGTCTCGGACGCCAGTTCGATCTGCGCGGCGAAGGCCGCCGCCGTGGCCTCGGCGGTCGCCTCGAATCCATGGTGCAGGTAGCAGGCGCCGATCATCGCCTCGCATACCGAGGCCAGGGCCCGCTCCGAGGCCAGCAGCGCCTCCGGGTCGATCCCGCCTTCGCGGTCCGACGGGGCCGCTTCACGCAGCCTCGCGGGCAGGCCCAGCGCTTCGGCCACCTCGACGCAGGCGCGCCCGCTGACCGCCTGGCCGTGAACCTTGGTCAGCCTGCCGATATCCGCGCGCTCGAAGCGCCGGTACAGGTGTTCGGCCACCGCCAGCCCGAGGACGCCGTCGCCGAGGAAAGCAAGCCGGCCGTAGGAGTCGGCCCGATGGTCGACCCAGGAGGAGTGGGTGACGGCCTGTCGTCGCAGATCGTCGGGCAGCGAGTCGATCAGCTCCGCGAGGCCTTCCGGGCCCTCGACCTCGCGCCGCCGCCGCGCCCGGCCGAGCCTGCCAATCCCCCGGGGCACGGAGCGCCTCGCGCTAGGCGCTCGACGCCGAGCCGCTGGGCGACGAAGTCCACGGCTTGGCCGACGGTCTCGATCTTCGCCGCCTGCTCCTCGGAGATGCTGACCCCGTAGGTGTCCTCGAGCTCCATCACCAGCTCGTAGAGGTCGAGCGAGTCCGCGTCGAGGTCATCGCGGAACCGGGTCGACTCGCCGATCCCGTCGAGCGGCACCTCGAGCTCGGTCGACAGGTGCTCCCGCACCTTGGCCAGCACGTCCTCGCGGCTCCGCCCGTCGTTGCTCACGGCTCCTTCCTATCACGCATCCCGGCCGGCGGCGACTCGTTGCGCAGCCCGCCGCGGGTCACGCCGGCCCGCTCCAGCAGCTCGGCGGTTCGCTCGACGGCGCTCTCGATCGACCGTGCGCGCCGCAAGCCGCACCGCGTTGGCGATGCCCTCAGGCCCGGAGCTGCCGTGTCCCACCACGGCGACCCCGCGCAGGCCGAGCAGGATCGCGCCGCCCGTTGTGTCGGGGTCGAGCTGGCGGCGCAGGCCGCCCAGCGAGGGGCGAAGCAGCAGTCCGCCTGCGGCCGCCAGGGGCCCGGAGCGGGCCGCGGCGCGCACCGCCTCGGCAACGGTCTTCGCCGTTCCCTCGATCGTCTTCAGGACGACGTTGCCGGTGAATCCGTCGGTGACGATCACCTCGGCCGTCCCGGCGAGCAGGTCGCTGGCCCTCGAGATTTCCCCTGAAGTCGAGCCCCTCGGCGCCGGCGAGCCTGGCGTGCGCGTCCACCACCTCCGCCGAGCCCTTGCTCGCCTCCTCGCCGACCGAGAGCAGCGCCACCCGCGGGCTGCGCGACCCCGAGCACCGCCTCGCTGAAGGCGGCCCCGAGGTAGGCGAACTGCACCAGGTCAAGGGCCCTGGCGTCGGCGTTCGCCCCCACGTCGAGCAGCAGCGTCGGCGGCCCGGGCCGGCCCGGGACGAGCAGCTGGAGGGCGAGCGCGGGCCGGCGCACGCCGTGCAGATCCGCCGCAGCGCGAACAGGGCGGCGGTCATAGTTGCCCCGGTGGATCCGGCGCTCGCCATCGCCTGGGAGCGTCCCTCGGCGACGTCCCGAGCGGCGAGGACGACCGAGGCCCGCGGCCTGGAGCGCACCGCGGCGACCGGCTCTTCGGCGTTGGTGATCTCCTCGACCGCAGGCACCAGCTCCGCGCCGTCGATCCCCTCGATGGCGGCCAGGGTGGCCGGGATCGCCGAACACACGCAGCCGGATCCCATCGGCGGCAGCGGCTCGGGCGCCGGCGACGATTGCCTCGGGCCCTCGCTCGGCGCCGCGACCGTCGAGGGCGACCGTCGTCAACCGAGCTACTCCTCGGCCTCCGCGGTCTCGGTGGGGGCCGCCTCTGCGATCTCGTGCTCGATCACCTCGCGTCCCGCGTAAGTCCCGCAGACCGGGCAGACTCGATGCGGCAGGCGGGGGCTGTGGCAGCGCGGGCACTCGTTGAGCCGCGGCGCGCTCACCTTGTGGGTGGCGCGGCGCTTGTCGCGACGAGTGCGGGAGGTCCTCTTCTTCGGGACGGCCATCTGAGGCGAGGATGGTAGCCGGCGCGATCAGTCTGGGCCGTAGACGCTGCGCTCCCAGACCTCGAGCAGCGCCTCGTGCAGCTTCGGGTCATCCAGCCGCCCACCGCCCACCACCTGCTGGTAGCAGGCCCGCTCGGTCATCCAGACGAGCGCGAAGGCCTTGCCCGCGGCACGGCTTTCCTCCTCGCCTTCGCCCGCCAGCCGCCGCTTCGTGGCCTCGATGAATCTCCCGACCAGGGTCCGCCAGAACTCCCCGACCTGCTCGTCGTAGGTCGAGGCCTCGACCACCGCGAGTAGGAGGTCGGCGTGGTCGCGGTAGGTGCCAAGGATGTCGGCGAGCGCAGCGCGGAGGCTGCGCCGTCCGTCGGCTCCCGACCACCAGCGGTCGGCCACGTCGTAGAGCTGGGCGGCGACCGTCTCGGTCGCCCTCATCAGGAGCTCGCGCTTGTCCCGGAAGTAGACGTAGAAGGCGGTGCGCGAGCGCCCGGCCTCGGCCGAGATCTGCTCCACCGAGAGGTCCGCGTACGAGCTTCCCCGGGCGAGCAGCAACTCGGTCGCGGCCACGAACGCCGCCTCCGCGTCGCGCCGCCGCTCGGCGGCCTCCACTCCCTTCGACAGCACCGCCACCCGGCCATCTTAGCCGTGCGCTGTCGATTTGTCAGACAAACTGTCCTGACATGGTGTCAGCGTGGGTGGTAGCCTGCCGTAGCCCCCCTGGCGGGCGACGGAAGCGCCTCGAGCGCCCGCGACCAACCGGAAGGAGCAGCGATGGCCTCCACCCTCCTCGACCTCACCCAGCAGGGCGACGTCGCCACGATCAGCGACGACTCAAAGCTCGACCGGGTGCAACTGCTCAGCCCTCAGCAGCTCTATGAGCTCTGGGAGCGCCAGCAGTGGCTCTCCCAGGAGATCGACTTCTCCCAGGACAAGGCCGACTGGGCCAACCTCACCGATGAAGAGCGGGAGTGGTTCGTGTGGGGGATGTCGGCGTTCTTCCTCGGCGAGGAGCGGGTCACGACCCAGTTCTCGGGGCTCGTGATGGCCTACGAGAACGAGCAGGAGGAGGCCTTCCTGACCACCCAGCAGGTCGACGAGGCGCGGCACATGCAGTTCTTCGACCGCTTCTACAGCGAGGTCGTGGGAATGGCCGACGCGGACATCCAGGAGCGCCTTGCGAAGGTTCGCGAGAACGTCAACGATGCCTTCGTGAAGCTGTTCGACGAGGCGCTGGTCGAGGCGGGCCGGCGGCTGATCGACGATCCGACCAACGTCGAGGCGAAGGTCGACTTCATAACCGCCTACCACATGGTGATCGAGGGAACGCTGGCGCTCACCGGCCAGTGGACGATCACCGATTACTGGGAGAAGACCGGGAAGATGCCCGGCTTCCTCGAGGGCTTCAAGAACGTCGCCCGCGACGAGCATCGCCACGTCGCCTACGGCACCTGGTACCTGAAGCAGGCCTGCGCGCAGAACGAGGCGGCGTCGGACCGCGTGCGCGCCACCCTCCAGGAGCTGCTTCCGATCGCCAGCGGCGTGCTGGTGCCACCCGGCCAGGACCCGAACGACTGGGAGCTCTCGGCTACACGTCGGAGCAGGTGAACAAGTTCGCCTTCACCGCGCTGACCAGGCGCCTCAAGGTGATCGGGGTGTCCCTGGTCGCGCCGGAGCCCGCGCCCGCCTGACCGAACCGACTCGAGAAAATCGAGGCGTCATGGATCCCCGCGTTGCCACGGACGCTGACCTGGACGGCCTTACGGCAACCCTCAGCGCAGCATTCGAGACCGACCCGCTCTGGGGTCGTTGGGCCTTTCCCGGCGCCAAGGACGACCTGGCGGTTTGGTGGCGCTTCTACATCGCCAGCGCGCTGCGGTATCCCTGCGTATGGGTGCGTGGCGACTACGCCGCCGCGTCGGTCTGGATCCCCCCGGACGGCACCGAGCTGACCGAGGACGAGGAGGAACGGCTCGAACCGCTCCTCGACCAGCTCGTCGGCCCACGAGCTCCCGATGTCATGAAACTGGTCGAACGCTTCGAGGCCTCCCACCCAAGGGAACGTCCGCACTACTACCTCGGCCTGCTTGCAACCCATCCCGACTATCGCGGACGGGGGCTTGGGATGGGCCTTCTCGCCGAGAATCTGGCGAGTATGGACGCCGAAGGGGTACCGGCGTACCTGGAGTCGACCAACCCGGACAACAACCCTCGCTACGAGCGGTTGGGGTTCAGACAGGTGGGCGAGTTCACGACACCGGACGGGAAACGGACGGTGGCGACGATGTGGCGTGACGCGGAGCGCCCCCAAGCCGCCGGGCGCTAGTCGAGCTTAAGCTCGCGGAGCTTCGCCCAGCGAGGGTCAGGGGCCGCCTCGTGGCGGTGCTGTTCCGGATCGGTGTCGTTGAGCGAAGCGCCACATACCGGGCACAGGCCCCGACAGTCGGGCCGGCAAAGAGGCTGGATGGGAAGCGCCAGGGCAAGGGCGTCGTGGGCCCACGAGCTGAGGTCGAGCTCGTCGCCCTCGATGTACGGGCTGAGCAGATCCTCGTCCTCGGTCCCCGGTTGATCGACCTCGCGAGCGTCGATCTCGACCGTGACCTCGGCGCCCTCGAGGCAGCGCATGCACGGCCCCGAGACCTGGGCGGTGAAACGCATCCGGACCGCGTATCCAGCCGCCGTTCGCGACAGGTCCAGGCGGGTCTCCACGGAGTCGCCCGCGACCGTGTACCGCTCGCCGCCGAGCTCGAGCTGCCCGGGGTCGGCCGCCAGATCGATGCGGCGACCCTCGCCGGGCCGCAGGGCGAAACGCGCCAGATCGATGCTGTGATATGCCGCCGCCATTCCTCGGATCGAGGTTAGCGATCGAACGCCGGAACGGAAGGCCCTCGACATGAGCGCGCAATTCCACCTGAATCCCGAGACCTATCTGGACGAGATCCGGGTCGAGGTGCCGCGCTACGACGAGCTCCAGGAGGAGACAATCGCGGCGATCCCGTTCTCCCCCAAGCGCGTGCTCGAGCTCGGGGTCGGCACCGGCGAGACCACCCGCCGGCTGCGGGCGCGCTACCCGGATGCCGAGCTGACCGGGCTCGACTCCCAGCCGGAGATGGTGTTCAAGGCGCGCGAGCTGGGGATCGAGGTGCGCCTGGCGCGAATGGAGGACCCGCTGCCCGACGGGCCGTGGGACCTGGTGATCTCGGTGCTCTCCGTCCACCACCTCACCGACGAGCAGAAGCGGGACCTGTTTCGCCGCGTGCGCGAGCAGTCCCGGGCGCTGGTCATGGGAGACGTGGTGATCGCCGAGCCACAGGTGGCGCCGCTGGAGGAGGGGGTCGACTTGCCCTCGCGCGCCGACGACCTGGTCGAGTGGTGCGGAGGGGAGATCGTCTGGGAGGCCGATGACCTGGCGGTGATCCGCACCGTGTACGACTGAGCGAGCCGGCGCTGAGGCGGCCGTGCCAGGCCGACCATCGAGGCCCGCGCCGCCTCCATGGCCCCCTAAGCTGGCCCAATGAACAGCTCGCCGACGCCACTGGTCGAGAGGCGAACTCGCCTGCTCTATGCAGCGGCCACGGTCCTGTTCATTGGCGCCCTGGTGCTCACGCTCACCGGCAGCAGCCTGATCGGCGATCTCATGTTCGTTGCGGGTGGTGTCTGTGTTATCTGGGCGATCCTGGTGCGGCGCAGGGCGCGGCTCCACTGACCCGCTGAACCGATCCACCACTAAAAGAGCCCGCGCTGAGGGCGGGCTCTTTCGAGGCCGCCTCGACGAGCGCGGCACTCGCCTGTTGCCTACAGCGTACCGCCCGCACCATACGATCCGCCCCGCCCGCGACCGAGGAGGAGACGTCGATGTCCAAGCTGCTGTACGAGAAGCGCGACCGAATCGCCCGCCTGACCATCAACCGGCCCGAGGCGCGCAACGCGATTGATCCCGACGTCCACCGGCTGATGGTCGAGGCCTGGGCCGACTTCCGCGACGACGACTCGGTGGACGTCGCGATCCTCACCGGCATGGGCGACGCGTTCTGCGCAGGCGCCGACCTGAAGACCTACATCCCGCCGATCATCGACCAGGGCAACGCGGCGCGCCTGCGCGAGATCGCCGAGCTGGGGCTGAACGGCTTCACCCGCGGCATGCACCGGATCCCCAAGCCGATCATCGGGGCGATCAACGGCTGGGCGCTGGCCGGCGGCCTGGAGACGGCGATGGCCTGCGACATCCGGATCGCCTCGGAGCGCGCCATGTTCGGCTCCTTCGAGGCGCGGCGCGGCTTTCACCACGGCGATGGCGGCCTGGTGAGGCTGGTCAACACCTGCGGCGTCGGCGTCGCCATGCAGATGCTGCTGACGGCGGAGCCGATCGACGCCCGGCGCGCCCTCGAGTGCAACATGGTCAGCAAGGTCGTCCCACATGAGAGGCTGATCGAGGAGGCGGAGCTGGTCGCCCAGCAGATCCTCCGCAACTCGCAGGCCGCGGTGCGCTCGGCGAAGCAGACGATCCTCGACGTGATCGGCCAGCCCCTCGACTTCCAGCTCCGCGCCGAGGCCTGGAACGCCTACACCTGCGCCGACCCCGAGGAGACGAAGGCGCTGCTGGAGCGCTTCTACGACAAGACCGACGCGGGCCGCGCCGGGAGCCACGCGACGGAACTTTGACGCGCCGCCCTACCGCCGCGCCGGCTCGCGCCACATCTGCCACAGCGTGGGGCCGCCCGAGGGGAGGTTGAACTCGCCGGTGACCGCGAAGCCGTGGCGCTCATACAGCGCGCGGCTGCGCGGGGTGCTCGCCTCCAGGTATGCGGGCATGCCCTCCGCGTCGAGGACCTCGAGCGCCGGTCGCATCAGCTCGGAGCCGATGCCCCTCCCCTGCCACTGCGGGTCGACGCCCATGGTCGCCAGGTACCAATGGGACGGCCTGCGCGGATGCCTTCCTTCCATCCGCAGCCTCGCGCGCAGCGCCAGCGCCAGCCGCCTGCCGAACACCCTGACCATCGGGGGTCCCTCCCGCATGGCCACCATCGCCGGAACCCTCCAACCTCCCGGCGGCGCCCAGATCGCCGCGCCGATGGCCTCCTCCGTGGTCCAGACGAGCCCGTGCGAGAGGGCGATCTCGCGCAGCTCGGTCTCGTAGAACAGCTTCAGCCGGGGCGGGCGCTCGCTCGCTTGCGGCAGTAGATGCGACCACCCGGGGTCGTCCTGGAAGGCGCGGGCGAGGGCGTCGGCGAGGCGCGGGACGTCCTCGAGTGACGCCTTGCGAATCGTTTAGCCGACCTCGGCCGGCTCTTCCTCGCGCCCGGCGAGGCGGTCGCGGCCGCGGCGGACGGCAGCGAGGAACTTCTCGAGGTTGACCTCGAGCGTGGAGAGGATCTCGTCGGCGTAGTCCTCGGCGCCGAGGCGGATCGAGCGCTCGGTCTCGCGTGCGTCCTCGATGATCTCCTCGGCGGCGCGCTCGGCCTGCTTGTAGACCTCCTCGTCCGAGATCAGGCGGGCCTGCTGGTCGCGCGCCTCCTTGACCACGCGCTCCGCCTCGCGCTTCGCCTCCGCGAGCATCTCCTGGCGCTCCTTGACGATCCAGCGCGCCTGCTTGATCTCCTCGGGGATCGTGGCCCGCATCTGATCGAGCAGGTCGTAGATCTCCTCGCGATCGACTCGCACCTGATCCGTGAGCGGCACGGGCCGCGCGTTGTGGATCAGGTCATCGAGCTTGTCGATGAGAACCAGTACGTCCATGAGAATCGTGAAAGCTTACGCGGAGCGGCGGAAACGCGGGCCGACAGTCGTGATTTCGGCGCCGAATTGCAAGCTCCCGCCCGCCGCCAACGGTCACTCTAACGCCTCACGCGCTCCACCAGGGCCTCCGCGACGGGCGGCGGCACCAGGTCGGAGACGTCGGCGCCGAAGGTGGCCATCTCCTTGACGCCAGTCGAGGAGAGGAAGCTGTAGTCGGGCGAGGCGATGATGTAAACCGACTCGATCTCCGGTGCCAGCTTTCGGTTCAGCTGGTTCATCTCGAACTCATACTCGAAGTCGGAGATCGCGCGCAGGCCCTTGACGATTACGCCTGCTCCATGCTCGCGGGCGAACTCGACCAAGAGGATTGAGAAGACTTCGACCTCGACGTTGGGGTGAGCCGCCACAGCGTTCTTGAGGAACGCCATTCGCTCCTCGGCGCTGAACACCGTCTGCTGCTTGCGTGTCGGCTGGTTGACGACCCCGACCACGACACGGTCAAACACGTTCGCGGCCCTGCCGATGATGTCGAGGTGCCCGTAGGTGACCGGGTCGTAGGTACCCGGGCAGATCGCCACGCGCCCGTCGCTCATCGTCCCGCCGCCCGGTGAATCCGGATCAGGGTGTCGCCGTAGCGTCGCTCGGCGGCGAGCGGCAGGGACAGCTGCAGCGGGTGGCGCGATGCGCTCTCGCAGATCAAGCGCCCGCCCTCCGCGAGCCGTCCTGGTATGAGCGAGTCGAGTTCCCCCTCAAGACGGTCGGCGAGTCTATAGGGCGGGTCGCAGAAGATCAGTTCGAAGCGCCGCCGGGAGCGCCGCAGGTAGCGGAGGGCATCGGAGCGGACGACCTCCGCGCGGTGCTCCAGGCCGAGCTCGCGCACGTTGCGCCGGGCGAGCGCGACGTGGGTATCGACCAGGGTCGCCCGGCCGGCCCCGCGCGAGAGGGCCTCGAGGCCCAACGCCCCGGTGCCGCAGTAGAGGTCGAGCACGCTCGCCCCGCCGACCTCCCCGAGGATCGCGAACAGCGCTTCGCGAACTCGGTCCGCGGTCGGCCGAACGGCCGCCGAGCGCCGCGGCGGCGCTGCCAGGCGGCGTCCCTTGAGCTCACCGGCGACGATTCTCATGGACCGGCGAATCCTCGCTGCGCCATGGTCACGCCGGTATGCCCTCGGCGCGTTCGTCCCCGAAGCGCTCCCGGGCGGCAAGGAGCAAGGGCCCCAGCTCGGGCGCATCCAGCGAGCCGTACCGGTCGAGCAGCTCGATCAGCTCGCGCCTCGCTTCGATCAGCACAGCGACATCCTGGGGAAGCTCCGCGACCCGGAATCGCGGCAGCCCATGCTGCCGGGTGCCCAGGATCTCGCCCTCGCCGCGCAGGGCCAGGTCGACCTCGGCCAGCTTGAAGCCGTCCCGCTCGGTCTCGATCGCCGCCAAACGCCGATGGGCAAGCTCCGAGCCGGCGTCCGCGAACAGGATGCAGTGGGAGGCATGCTCGCCGCGCCCCACCCGGCCGCGAAGCTGATGGAGCTGCGAGAGCCCAAAGCGCTCGGCTCCCTCGACCAGCATCACGGTCGCGTTGGCGACGTCGATCCCCACCTCGATCACGCTCGTCGCCACCAGCACGTCGGTCCCTCCGGCGGCAAAGCGCTCCATTGCGGCCTGCTTGGAGCGGGGCGCCATCTGCCCATGCAGCAGGCCGACCTCGAAATCGGCGAATTCGCCGGCGCGCAGACGGTCGGCCTCCTCGGTCGCGGCCTTCGCCTCGAGCTTCTCAGAGCCTTCGACCAGGGGGCAGACGACGTACGCTTGGCGGCCCTCTCGCAGCCTGGCGCGGATGAACTCGTACGCGCCGCCCCTCTTCTCCTCCCCCACCACCCAGGTCTCGACCGGCCTGCGCCCGGCAGGCAGCTCGCGCAGGATGGTGGCGTCGAGATCGCCGTAGGCGGTCAGCGACAGGGTCCGCGGAATCGGCGTCGCGGTCATGTGGAGGACGTGCGGCGCAGCCTTCTGGGCGCCCTTGGCGTCGAGCGCCGCGCGCTGGCGAACGCCGAAGCGGTGCTGCTCGTCGACGACGCAGACCGCGAGCCGGTCGAAGACGACGTCGGGCTCGATCAGCGCGTGCGTCCCGACCACCATCCCGAGCTCGCCGGAGGCGAGCCGGCCAAGCGCCTCACGGCGCCGCGCCGCCGGCGTCGCGCTGGTCAGAAGGGTGAAGGGGACCGGGTGAGTCGGCCAGCAGCCGGTCCAGCGTCGCGGCGTGCTGCTCGGCGAGCGTCTCGGTGGGCGCCATCAGCGACGCCTGGAAACCGGCCTCGACTGCGCGAAGCATCGCGCACGCCGCGATCACCGTCTTCCCGGACCCCACCTCTCCCATCAGGAGGCGCTGCATGGGGCGCTCGGATCCGAGGTCGGCGTCGATCTCGGCGATCGCACGCCGCTGATCGCCGGTGAGCTCAAAGGGCAGCGACTCGATCCAGCGGGCGACCAGCTCGCCAGGCGCACCCAGGGCGATGCCGGGGCGGCTCGCCTCGCGGCCCTGGCGGCGGGCGGCGAGCGCCGCCTGGTGCAGGAGGAGCTCCTCGAAGGTGAGCCGATCTCGAGCCCGCTCGGCCTCGTCGAGGCTGTCCGGAAAGTGGGCGGTCGCCAGCGCATCACCGGCGCCCGCCAGATGGCGGCGGGTGCGAAGCTCCGCCGGCAGTGGCTCGAGCGCGTGGCGCGCCAGCGGCACCACCTGCCACGCCCACTCGCGCAGGCGGTAGGCCCGCAGCCGCTCCGAGGCGGGATGGACGGGGACGATGCCGGTGGTGTGGAGGCCGCGGGGGCCCGCTGCCGAAGCGCCCTTCGCCGTCCCATCGCCCGCCGGCAGGAACTCGTGCGCCTCGACCCGAAAGCCGGAGCGGTCGAGCTTTCCGTACGCAAGCAGCCGCGTTCCGGCCTGTAGACGGTCCATCAGCCAGGCCTGGTTGAACCAGACCGCCTTCGCCGGGCCCGACTCGTCCGCCACCGTCGCCTCGACGATCACCAGGCCTCGGCGGCGGGTCCGCCGCAGGCGCGCCGAGCGCACCTCGACCTCGACGGTCGCCTGCTCGCCGATCCCGAGCTCCGAGAGCCGGCGGGGCTCGGAACGGTCCCGGTAGGAATGCGGGACGTGCAGCAGCATCTCGCCGAGGGTCTCGATCCCGAGCTCGGCCGCCGCGGCCGCGAGCCGGGGACCGGCGCCGCGTAGCGTGGTCAATGGGGCGCCGAGCACGCTGGGACGGGGCGCCGAGCGGAGCGCCACCGAGCCCAGAAGCTGGCGGTCCTGGGGCTCTCTTGTGGCAAAGGCGGCCGGAGGCGCGGGCTCCGCCGTGCTCCCGGCGATGCTCAAGCTCGCGCCGCGGCCAACTCCTGGTCGCTCATCTGCCCGGTGGGCTTGATGTTCTGGTTGAGGCGAAATAGGTTGGTCGGGTCGTAGCGATCCTTGAGCGCTTGAAGCCGCGCATAGGCCTCCGGCCCGAAGGCGGCGCGAACCCGATCCTCGCCCTCCTCGCCGATGAAGTTGAGGTAGGCGCGGCCCGTCGTGTAGGGCTTCATCCGGGCACCGAACTCGCGCGTCCAGGTGATGTTGGCGTCGTCGTCGGCCGGATCGAGCCACATCGAGATGATGTGGAGGTTGAACGGGGCATGGCGCTGGCCGAAGGCCATCGCAAGCGCTTCCAGGTTTGTGGCCGTCACCTGCGCCCCCTTTCCGTCCGTTGTTGGCCCAGACCTTAGCCAACTAAGGTTCACCGCCATGGGCCGGATCGAGGACAGGCTCGCCGAGCTGGGGCTGGCGCTGCCGAGGCCGTTCGCCGCTCCCCCGGGCGTCGAGTTCAAGTTCGACCTGGTCAGGGTGAGCGGCGGCACCGCCTACCTCTCCGGTCACCTGCCGACCGACGGCGCCGAGGTCCTGATCCGGGGCAAGGTCGGCGACGACCTCACGGTCGAGCAGGGTTACGAGGCCGCGCGGCTCACGGGGCTCGCCGTCCTTGCCTCGCTGAAGCGGGAGCTGGGCGAGCTCGATCGCGTCCGGGGCTGGGTGAAGGCACTCGGGCTCGTCAACTGCTCGCCGGGGTTCAGCGGGATGCCGGCGGTGATCAATGGCTTCTCGGAGCTGATCCTCGAGCTCTGGGGCGAGGCGGGACGTCACGCTCGCTCGGCGATCGGGGCTTCTGAGCTCCCCTTCGACGTCCCGGTCGAGGTCGAGGCAATCGTCGAGGTCGGATAACTCCGCCGCAGCCTCGCCTTGGCTACGCGTCCGGGTTCGGCCTTATCCGGCAGGCACCTCCGCATCTACTGCGACTTCGTCGCTAGCCCGAGCCGGTCGGCGGTGCTTCGCGAACATCCTCTGCACCCAGCGATACCCGGGACGCTCCTTGAGGGGTGCACTGAAGCGCTCCAATGCCTCGGGCGCTGGGGGAAGCGAGGGTCCCTCCGGCGGCTGCACCAATGGGTAGAGCAGCGCGGCGGCGGTGAGGTCGGCAACGGTGAAGCCGTCACCGACGAGGTAATCGCCCGGGCCTAGCTCGGCTTCGAGCCGATCGAACGCCGCCAGGATCTTGGCCTTCGCGAGGTCCGCCCGGCGATCGCTCTTCACCCCGTAGCGAAGGGCCGCGAAGGTTGAGAAGAAGCGCGTCGCCCCCGCGCGGACTGCCCCATTGTCGGTCAGGCGGCCAGGCAACAGGTCGACCGTGAAGCGCTCGATGGTCGCCGGGTCCTTCGTCGCCTCGTGGAAGGCGAGCAGGCGGACGTGGGAACCCAACTCCTCGTCGAAGAACTCCTCAAGCTCCAGTGCCCGACGGCGCTCGTCGGGATTCTCGGGATAGAGGGGTGGGTCGGGATATCGGCGCTCGAGCTCAGCGATGATCGCTGTGGAGTCGCCGATCGCCTCGCCGTCGAGCTGGAGCAGCGGGAACGTCTTGCTGCGGCCCCGAGTCAGCCAGAGCGCCACGACCATGTGTGCGCCGGGGGTCGGGGCCCGGCGCTCGTGCTCGATCCCCTTGTGGTCGAGTGCCCAGCGAGCCTTCTCGTTGTAGTTGGAGATCTCGATGTGCCAGAGGGTCGGCTTCGACACGACCGAGACGCTACCCCTTCTGGATTACGAGCGCATCGAGCTCGATCCAGACCAACGTCGGCCCAGGGAGGGCGCGGTTTCTGGCCCCGATAGGCCGTACCCTCCGGCGGGTCGGGAAGGTGAGGCCATCGACCTGGCGGTGCTCGCTCAGGTGGTGGGCCGCCCTCGCCCATCCGCCGACGACCTCGGCCGTGTAGTCGTGGCGGCGGATCAGCCCCGACGAGTCCACGTAGAACGTCTGGTGTGCGGAGTGCGTGTCGAGGTCGGGAGGGAAATCGACCTCGAGGCGGCGCCATTCCTGGTCTGCTTCTCGCCACCGTTCTCCTTCGGCGACCCGCACGCCATCCCTCGTCAGCAGTAGTGGCGTGGTCAGGTAGTTCCACATCGCGTAACCGGCGAAGTAGGTCGAGTCCAGCGCGTCCCAGCGCAGGTTGCGGCGCAGCCCCGCGCGGCCGAAGAACACGGCTCGCGGATCCGCGCGCGAGGCGAGCACCTCGCCCCCCTCGCTCTCGATCCGCGCTTCGCCGCGGTCGAACACACCGCGCTGTCCGGTCCTCGGGAAGGGATCGATCACCGCCCGGGGCTCTTGCACCCCGACGGTGAGCCGGTAGTCGGCGAAGCGGTTGCCCGGGACCCGAGTGCGGATGAGGAACCCGCCCGAGCGCACCCGGGCCCGAACCGTGCTCGCCGCGCGCCAGCGTTCGAGCCCCCCGTGAGCCTCGAGCACTTCATCCAGCAGCGAGCTCATTCGTGTGGGCTAGGGACGAAGTCCCGGTAGATGCGAAGAGGCCTGCCGGGTCAGGTCTGTGCCCTCGCCCGCCGAAAACGCAGGCCGAAGGCCGAGGCTTTCGGCGGATTTGTATTCATTGCGCAGCAATGAGCCACCAGTAGTGCGGCTGGCCGCCTCGGTGGAGCTCCAGCTCGACTCCCTCGGCGAGCTCGAGCGGCAGCTGATCGAGCGGGATCGGGGCACCCTCGCCCTCGATCACGGTGACGATCTCGACCCCATCGGCGAGGCGCTCGATCGTCGCCGACAGCGTCGAGCCCGCCCCTCCCCAGGCGACGACCTCCTCGCCGGCGAACCCGACCGCGTCGCCGCGCACGAACCGGCCCTGCGGGTCCGGGCGCGCGGCCGGCGCGACCGCGCCCCAGCGGATCTCCTCCAGCGCGGACTCCAGCCGCTCCGCGTTCTCGTCCGCGTCGCGCTGGGGGTCGAGCTCGACCAGCGCCGTCAGCGCCGCCTGCTGGGAGAGCGCGGCGACGACGCGAGCCGGCTTCTCGGACAGCTTCGCCGCCTCCTGTGCCGCCAGGATCACGTTCGGCGAGTTGGGGAGCACCAGCACCTCCTCGGCGGACACCCCGTGGATCCCCGCCAGGATCTCGTAGGTCGAGGGATTGAGGGTCGGGCCGCCGTCGACGACGTGCGCGCCGAGCGTCTCGAACAGCGCCTTCATCCCGCCGCCCGCCGCTACGGCGACGACCCCGGTGTGCGCCGGAGCCAGGCGGCGCTCGCGCGCCTCGATCTGCTCACGCATGTCGCCCACGTCGAGGCGCTGCACGTCACCTGCCTCCTCGAACACCGCCACGGCGACCTCCGGCTCGTCGGTGTGGAGGTGCACCTTCAGGGTTGCCTGATCCCCGACCACCAGCACCGAGTCGCCGATCTCCTCCAGGCGCCTGACGAAGGAGCGCGCCTCGAGTTCCCGTCCGGTGACGATGAAGTTGGTGCAGTAGCGAAAGCGGCTGTCGAAGTGGTGGGGGTGCGTCTGCCGGGCGGGCTCGTGATGGGCGACCTCCGGGATCGCATCGAGCTCGCCGCGCAGCCCGGCGACGATCCCCGCCAGGATCACGACCAGACCGTGCGCTCCCGCGTCGACCACGCCGGCCTCGGCCAGCACGTCCAGCTGCTCGGGGGTTCGCTCGACCGCCTCCTCCCCTGCGCGAGCGGCCACCGCGAGCACCTCGGCCAGCAGCTCGTCCTGCTCCTCGTCGCCTGCCTGGAAGGAGAGGCGCTGGCGGTCCATGTGCGCGAGGTGCTGCGAGGCCGCGTGCGCCATCTCGCGGATCACGGTCAACATCGTTCCCTCAGCCGGGTCACGCACCGATTCGTATGCGGCGTCGGCGGCGCTTGCGAACGCCGCCGCGACCAACACCGGGTCGACCAGCTCACCCGGGCGGCTGGCCAGCTCCTCGGCGGCGCCGCGGACGATCTGGCTCAAGATCACCCCCGAGTTGCCCCGCGCCCCCATCAAAGCCGCCCGGGCCACGGCGTGGACGATCTCCTCGCGAGCGCGCCTGTCGATCGGTTGTCCGTCGAGGCGGTCAAGCTCGCTCATCACGGCGCGCATGGTGAGCGCCATGTTGTCCCCGGTGTCACCGTCGGCGACCGGGAACACGTTCAGGTCGTTGACCTCCTGGCGGCGTTGCTCGAGGTGCGCGTAGGCGGCCTCGACGACCCGGCGGAACCGCTCGATCGAGGTGTCGACCATCATCAACCGGCGGCTGCTCGCCTTCGGCTGCGCTGCCGCCGGGCTCGGGCACGTTCGTAGTGGGGCATCGACTCGCTTGCTCCGCGACTTCGTCGCTAGCCCGGGCGAGTCTAACTTAGGCCGCTTTAGTGACCTTGTTCGACTTCAGGCAGCGAGTGCAGACGTAGACCCGGCGGGTTCGCGCCCCGTCCTGGATCCGGACCTTTTGGAGGTTCGGGTTGAAGCGCCGCCGGGTGGCGACCATAGAGTGGCTGCGCGAGTTCCCGAACGCCGGGCCCTTGCCGCAGCTGAAGCAAACCTTGGCCATGGCGCGGTGGATGGTAGCGAGGACCTACCCGAGGGCCTCGCGAATCAGCGCCATCCGGATCACCGCGACGGCGGCGTTTCGGCCCTGATCGCGCTTGTCCCCGCCGGACCGGGCCAGCGCCTGCTCCATCGTCTCGCAGGTGATCACCCCGAATGCGCACGGAACGCCGGTCTCGAGCTGAACCTGCTGGATCCCGCGCGCCGCCTCCGAGCAGACGTAGTCGTAGTGGTCGGTCTCGCCGCGGATCACTGCGCCCAGGCAGGCCACGCCGGCGAACCGGCCCGACTCCGCGCACCACTTCGCCGCCAGGGGCAGCTCGAAGGCGCCGGGGGTCTCGAAGGTGTGAACGGACGCCGCGCTGACGCCGCCTGCGGAGAAGCCCTCCACTGCGCCGTTGACGAGCCGCTCGGCGATCTCCTCGTAGAAGGTGCCGACGCAGACGGCGAACTCGCTCCGACTCAGCAGCTCGCGTTCGGCGGCCGAGAACCCCTCAGCCATCCTCGGGCTCGGACTCCTTCGCCCCCAGCGCCTCGCGCTCGACCTCGTTGCGATGCTCCTCGTGGATCATCTCCTCGTCGAGCGGCAGGCCCTGGTGATGGAGGGTGTGGCCGAGGCGATCGCGCTTCGTGCGCAGGTACTCCTCGTTGTGCCGGTTCGGCACCGCCTGGATTGGGACCTGGTCGGCGACCGAGAGCCCGTATCCCTCCAGCCCGTGGATCTTCCTCGGGTTGTTGGTGAGGATGCGGATACTGGTCAGGCCCAGGTCGACGAGGATCTGCGCCCCGATGCCGTAGTCGCGCAGGTCGGCTGGGAGCCCGAGCTTCAGATTGGCGTCCACGGTGTCGAGCCCGCCCTCCTGGAGCTTGTAGGCGCGGAGCTTGTTCAAGAGGCCGATTCCCCGCCCCTCCTGGGAGAGATAGAGCAGGACGCCGGAGCCCTCGTCCTCGATCATCGCCAGCGCCGCCTCGAGCTGCTCGCCGCAATCGCAGCGCAGCGAGTGGAAGACGTCGCCGGTCAGGCACTCGGAGTGGACGCGAACCAGCACGTCGTCCTTGCCACGGACGTCGCCCTTGACCATCGCCAGATGGTGCTTGTCGTCGACCAGCGAGCGGTAGCCGACCGCGGCGAACTCGCCGAAGGCCGTCGGCAGGCGAGTGGACACGACCCGCTCGACCAGCTTCTCCGTCCGCCGCCGGTAGGCGATCAGGTCGGCGACCGTGATCATCTTCAGCCCGTGGCGCCCGCAGTACGGGATCAGGTCGGGCACCCGAGCCATCGTCCCGTCCTCGTTCATGATCTCGCAGATCACCCCGGACGGGATCAGGCCCGCGAGGCGAGCCAGATCGACGGCCGCCTCGGTCTGGCCCGCTCGCTCGAGCACGCCGCCGTCCTTGGCCTTGAGCGGGAACACGTGCCCCGGCTGGACGATCCCGTCGGGCCTCGTGTTGGGGTCGATGGCGACCTGGATCGTGTGGGCGCGGTCGTGGGCGGAGATCCCCGTGGTCACCCCCTCCGCCGCCTCGATCGAAACCGTGAAGTTGGTTCGAAACGCCGACTCGTTCTTGGCCGCCATCAGGTCGAGCTCCAGCTCGGAGCAGCGCTCTGGCGTCAGGGCCAGGCAGATCAGCCCGCGCCCATGGGTGGCCATGAAGTTGATCGCCTCGGGGGTGGCGAACTGGGCGGCAAGCGTGAGGTCGCCCTCGTTCTCGCGGTTCTCGTCGTCGCAGACGACGACCATCCGGCCGTGGCGGATCTCCTCGATCGCCTCCTCGATTGAAGAGAACGGGCTGTCTGGCATCTAGCTCCTTTCCTCCACCCGAAAGCCTTGCATGAGCCGTTCGGCGTAGCGTGCGATCACGTCCACCTCGAGGTTGACCTGGTCGCCTACGGCGAGCCCTGCGAGCGTGGTCCGCTCCAGGGTCTCGGGGACCAGCGAGACCTCGAAGCCGTCGTCGGCGAGGGCGGCCACAGTGAGGCTGACGCCGTCGACGGTCACCGAGCCGCGCTCGACCATGAAGCGGTCGAGCCCGCGCGGCGCCGCGAGCCGCAGACGGCGGGCGAGGCCGTCCGCCGACACCGCCCTCACCGCGCCGGTCCCGTCCACGTGTCCCTGGACGAGGTGGCCCCCCAGCGGGTCCCCCGCCTGCAGCGGCGGCTCGAGGTTCACTGAGCGGCCGGGCTCGAGCCCCCCGAGCGTGGTCAAGGACAGGGTCTGGTTCATGACCTCGGCCTCGAAGGCCCCGTCTGAGGCGGCGGCCACGGTCAGGCAGGCGCCGCTCACCGACACCGAGTCACCCGCGGCGAGCTCCCCGGCGAGGCCGGCGCCGACGCGCAGTCGGGCGCCTTGGTCGCTCCGCCGAAGCTCCTCGACGGTTCCGATCTCGCGGACGATGCCCGTGAACATCCCTCACCACTCCCGCAGGCGGGCGCGGACCAGAAGGTCCTCGCCCGAGCGTTCCCAGTCCATCGCAAGGGCCGGCGTGGCGTTGGCGATCAGGGCGGCGCCCTCGCCTCCGGCCAGCGGCCTGGCGCCGGCGCCGCCCAGCACGATCGGGGCGATGAACAGCCGCAGCTCGTCGACCTCGCCGGCGTCGAGGAAGGAGCCTGCCAGGGTCGGCCCGCCCTCGAGCAAGAGGGAGCTGATCCTGCGCCGACCGAGCTCGGCGAGCGCCGCGGCCACGCGCGCCGGAGGATCCCCGTCGCAAACGATCAGATCGGCGCCGGCGATGCGGAGCGCCTCGGCCCGCTCGCCCGCGGCGGCCGGAGAGGCGATCACGACCAGCGGCGCCTCACCGATCGAGCGCACCAGCCGGGAGTCCAAAGGCAGGCGCGCCTCGGAGTCGAAGACGACCCGCGTGGGCTGGCGAACATCGGCGGCGGGCGTGACCGGTCTCGCCGTGAGCAACGGGTCATCGGCGAGTGCGGTGCCGATACCGACGCAGACGGCGTCGGATTCGGCCCGCCAATTGTGCACCTGTGCGCGGCTGGCCTCGCTGGAGATCCACCTGGAGTCGCCACCCGCGGTCGCCACCCGGCCGTCGAGGCTGACGGCCGACTTCAGGAGGATGAGCGGGCGAGCTGTGCGGGTGTGCTTTCGAAACGCCTGATTCAGAAGCCGCGCGAAAGCCGCCTCCTGGCCGTTCGCCAGCTCGACCTCAACGCCCTCGTCCCGGAGGATTCCCGGGCCGCGGCCGCTCGCCTTCTCGCTGGGATCCTCGGAGGCGATCACGACGCGCGCCACCCCCGCCGCGAGGATGGCACCCGTGCACGGCGGCTGACGCCCGTGGTGCGCGCAGGGCTCGAGCGTCACGTAAAGCGTCGCTCCCGACGGATCGTGGCCTTGAGCGCGGCAGTCGTCGAGGGCCGCGACCTCGGCGTGGGGACCGCCGAGCTGGCGGTGGAAGCCCTCGCCGATCGGCTGGCCGTCGCGTACCAGCACCGCGCCGACCAGCGGATTTGGGCTCACCCGGCCGCGGCCGCCCTCAGCCAGCTCCAGCGCCCTTTGGAGGTGGAGCCGGTCCTGATCTGTGACCACATTGGGCATCTGCCTGATCGTAGGCCGTCGCAGCCCGGGCCCGGCCCGCGCCAGGCGCGGCCACTCCTGATTGACTGGTCAGTCAGCCAAAGTGTACGCCCCTCGCTCTAAGGTGCCCGACCGATGGCGCGCGAGGTAGCGGAGGCGGAGGCGAGGCGCTTCGGGCGCGCGGCCGGATTGCTCTCGATCGGGGTCGGCTCGGCGGGCCTTCTCACCTACATCTACTTCTCGCTCGCCTCGCACATCCTCGGCAGGGTCGACTACGGCGAGGTGGTCGTGCTGTGGTCGGCGGTCTTCATCACCATCTCGACCCTCTTTCGGCCGGTCGAGCAGCTGCTTTCGCGAACGATCGCCGAGCGCCAGGCGCGCGACCAGCCCATCGGGCAGCCGCTGCGCGTCGCGGCGACGATCCAGCTCGCCGTCGCCGTCGCCTTCGCGGTCTGTGCCCTCGCCCTCCGGGATCCCCTCCAAGACCAGCTCCTGTCGGGCAACGAGACCCTGTATTGGATCCTTGTCGCCGCCGTGCTCGCCTTCGGTGCGAGCTTCTTCGCGCGCGGCTTTCTGGCCGGCAGCCGGCGCTTCACCCTCTACGCCCTCCTCCTGCTCGCCGAGTCCACGGCCCGCGTCTCGTTTGCGCTCGCGGTCGCCGTGGGGATCGCCAGCGGCCAGACCGCGGTCGCCCTGGGGATCGTCGCCGCGCCCCTGCTCAGCCTCGCGGTCGTCCCGCTCGCCTTTGCGGGTCGAGCCGTGGCTCGGAGCCGCGCCGCGCCGGCGCCGTCAGCACCGGCATCGGGTCAATCCGAGTTCACTCTTGCCGCGGGTGGCGGCTTCGCCGCCGCCGTGCTGGTGATCATGATCAGCGAGCAGAGCCTCCTGAACGCCGGGCCCCTACTGGTCAAGGGCTCTGAGGGAGCGGCCGCGGCGGGCTACATTTTCAACGTGCTGATGGTCGCCCGCGCCCCGCTCGTCCTCTTCCAGGCGGTGGCCACCAGCCTGCTCCCGCACCTGACGCGATTGCGCTCCAGCGCGGACGCGCGCGACGCGGAGGCCTTCCGGCTCTCGGTCCGGATGACGATTGGCGCGATTGCCCTCTTCGCGGCTGCGGTCGGGCTGATCGTCTTGATCGCCGGTCCGCAGCTGATGCAGCTCGCCTTCGGCAAGAAGTTCGACTACGACCGCGTCGGCCTCCTGATCGTCACCGCGGGCATGGGCTTCTACCTCTCGTCGGGAACTCTGAGCCAGGCGGCGCTGGCACAGGGCCAGGTCCGCCGCGCCGCCGTCTGCTGGGCCGGCTGCGCGCTCGCCTTCATCGGCTGGAACCTGTTGCCGGTGCTGGACGAGTTCCGCCGCGTCGAGGTCGGCTTCGCCGGCGCGGCGGTGCTGCTCTGCGGGCTCCTCTACCTGCTCTACCGTCGCCCGCCAGCGCGCCCCGCGGATGTCGTCGAGCCAGGCTCGCCGCAAGAGCTCGAGGCGCGCTTGGCGGCGGCGGATGAAGCTAGTTGAACCGGGCTAGCGACGAAGTCGCGGTAGCTGCGAGTCGCCCGGGTCCACCCGGCTGGCGCCCTAACCCGGCGCCCCCGGAGGCGAAGCCGAGGAGGCGGCGGATTGATTACTCCGCGCCCGCCGCCGCGGCGATCCGGCGGTACGCCTCAGCCGGCTCGGGATCGCGGAACACGGCCGATCCGGCGACGAACAGGCTCGCTCCCACCTGGGCGACGCCGCCGACCGTCTCGGCGTCCAGGCCGCCGTCAACCTCGATCACCGCGGCCGGCGCCAGGCGGCGCAGCCTCGAGACCTTGTCCGGCGCCGACGCGATGAAGGGCTGCCCGCCCCAGCCGGGATTGACGGACATGCAAAGGATCAGATCGGCGGACGCGGTCAGCTCGGTCACCGAATCGGCGGGCGTCCCCGGGTTCAGCGCCAGGCCGGCCAGACAACCGGCCTCACGGATCGCCCCGAGGGTGCGATGGGCGTGAGCGTCGGCCTCGATGTGGAAGCTGATGCAATCCGCGCCGGCCCGCGCGAACTCGGACACCTGATCGGCCGGACGCTCGATCATCAGGTGCACATCGAGCGCGCCGCCGCCCGCGTGGACCCGGTCCGCGATCGAGGCCGCGATAAGCGGCCCGATGGTGATCGGCGGGACGAAGTGGCCGTCCATCACGTCGACGTGGATCAGCCGGGCACCGGCGGCCATCACCTCGTCGACCTGGGCGCCGAGCCGGGAGAAGTCGGCGGAGAGGATGGACGGCGCGACCCGCCTTCCCGAGAACAACTCGCGGGGCGACGTTGCGGTGGACTTGTCGGTCGCAGCCTCGATCAGATCGACCTCAGCATCGTGTTGCCGCAATGCTGGCAGAGCATGTCCTCGGAGGTGCTCATGCGGGCGATCGTCTGGTGCTCGCCGCAGTTCGGGCACTGCGAGACGAGCTCGTAGCGCTGCATGCAGTAGACGCAGCGGTAGCGGCCAGGCAGCTGGGTGGGGCGCAGCCAGGGCTCGCCGCAGCCGGGACAGCTGGGGCGCTGGAGCGTCGTCCCTCCCCCTTCCGAGGCCACCGGCTCAGCGCTCCCCCGTCGAGCCGGACTCTGCGGTGTCCTGGCACAGCCGGGCGATGAAGAAGCCGTCGGTGCGGTCGCGGTCGGGCCTCGTCTGGAGCGAGCGGGGCTGGCTCCGAGAGGCGAGCTCCGGGTGGAGGGCGCCAAGATCGTCGGCGACCAGGGCGCGATCGCGTTCGCAGAGCGCAGCGATCCGCTGCTCGTTCTCGCGCATGGAGATCGTGCAGGTCGCGTAGACGAGTCTGCCCCCGGGGCGCAGGGCGGTGGCAGCGCGGGCCAGAATCGCATCCTGTATCCGGGCCAGGCGCTCGATCAGCTGGGGCGACTTCCGCCACCGTGCGTCGGGCCTGGAGGCAAGCGCGCCAAGATCGGAGCAGGGGGGATCCACGAGGATCCGATCGTAACCGCCTCCGAGGTCGGCCCTCGCCGCATCCGCTTCGACCACGCGAACGCAGGCGACACCGAGCCGCTCGCAGAGCTCGCGCAGCATGCGCGCCCGAGCCGGGTCGAGCTCGACCGCGACGATCTCGCCCTCGTTTCGCATTCGCGCCGCGATTGCGGTGGTCTTGATCCCCGGTGCGGAGCAGAGGTCGAGCACGCGCTCGCCGGGCCTGGGGTCGAGCAGCGCCACCACCGCCTGCGAGCCGCGCGCCTGGGGGACGACGGCGCCATCGCCGATCCGCTGGCGCGCGAGCGCTCCCAGTCGGCCGCGCACGATCAGAGACTCAGGGGTCGCCAGCGGCGGCGGCGCGTCGGGTCGCCCGACCTCGTCTCCCGCGGCTCGGAGCTCGCCCAGGATGGAGCTCGGATCGGCCCGGATCGTGTTCACTCGCAGCGCCGTCTCCGCCGGCTCGTTCATCGCCGCCATCAACGCCCGCGCCTCCGCGGGGCCGAGCTCCTCCCACCACATCCGGGCGAGCCATTCCGGGTAGGAGTGCGCCAGCGCGGCACCTCGCGGCGTGGCGTCGTCCAGGGAGCCGAGCAGCTCCCCCCGCTCGCGGGCGGCACGGCGCAGCACGGCGTTGACCAAGCCCGCCGCCGCCTGCCTCCGCCGACCCGCGTTCCCCTTGGCGAGCTCGACCGCCTGGTCGACGGCGGCGTGATCCGGGATCGCGTCAGCGAACAGCAGCTCGAAGAGGCCGAGCCGGAGCGCGGCGACGGCGGGGGCGTCCAGTTTGGAGACGGGCCGGTCGGCGAGCCGCTCGATCAGGTGGTCGGTGGTGCCGCGTCTCTGAACGGCGCCGTAGGCGAGGCGCTGAGCCTGAGCCCGCTCGCGTCCCTCGAGGCCGTGACGTTGGGAGGCGGACCGAAGGGCGCGGTCCGTCCACGCATCGTCCTCGAAAGTGCGGCGGACGACCTCGAAGGCGACCAGCCGCGCGGGAGCGACGGTCATCTCAGAACCGACCAGCCACCCGCGGCGGCGGGTGGCCGCGCAGGTACGCATCGGCAGGCATCGGACGCCTGCCGGCGGGCTGGACGACCTCCAGCCGCAGCACCCCCTCGCCGCAACCGAGCAGCAGCGCGTGGCCGTCGGCGGCCAGTTGTCCGGGCGTCAGCCCCCCGTCCTGCGCCGAAGCCGCCCGGACGCCGAGCCGCCCCTCGCCGTCCAACTCCAGGTACGCGCCGATGTGTGGGTTGAGCGCCCGCACCGTCCGCTCCAGCTCGGCGGCCGGTCGGGCGGGGTCGAGGCGGCGCTCGGCGGGGGCGATCTTTTCTGCGTAGGTGGCCAGCGAGTCATCCTGGTCGGTGAGCTCCGGCTGGCCGGCGGAGTACAGGTCAAGCGCCCGCAGGGTCAGCTCGCCGCCGAGCTCGGCGAGGCGGGCCGAAAGCGTGCCGTAGTCGTCGGCGGGCTCGATCGGTGTGGATTCGGCAAACGCCACCGGGCCGGAGTCGAGTCCCGCCTCGACCCGCATGATCGTCACCCCGGTCTCCGCGTCGCCGGCCATGATCGCGCGCTCGATCGGCGCTGCGCCCCGCCAGCGCGGGATCAGTGAGGGATGCACGTTCAGCATCTCGAGCTCGGAGAGCAGCGGCTCTCGGATCAGCTGCCCGAACGCGCACACGACCCCGACCTCGGCACCGCTGGCGCGGATCCGCTCCACCGACGCCGGTTCGCTCACCCTGCCCGTCTGGTGAAGCTCGATATCGAGCGCGCCGGCGGCCGCCGCGGCCGGCGGGGGAGCGAGCTGTCTTCCCCGCCCCTGGCGGCGGTCGGGGGGCGTGACGACGAGGACCGGCCGATGCGGCGAGGCGGCGAGCCGGCGCAGCACCACCGCCGCGAACTCCGAGGTCCCCAGGTAGGCCGTCCTCAAACTTCTTGACCGTCGTCGGCTGGTGAGTCGTCCGCTGACGGAGGGCTGTATGTGGTCCCCTCCCGCAGCGCCCGCAGCGCACCCTTTCGCTGCTCGCGCTCCGTCCGGTCGAGGATCAGCACGCCGTCCAGGTGGTCGATCTCGTGCTGGAGGACTCGGGCCTCGAGACCTGAGGCCTCCACCATCAGCGATTCACCGTGGACATCGCGGCCTCGCACCCGCGCATGCAGCGGACGCTCGACCTCGACGGTAACTCCAGGCAGGCTGAGGCAGCCCTCCACGGCGATCGCCAGATCGCCGGAGAGCCATTCCAGCTCCGGGTTGACGATCGCGGTGGGGGTGGCGTCGAGCCCCGCCTGGACGACAACCAGGCGGTGCATGATCCCGAGCTGGGTCGCAGCCAGGCCGACGCCGAGCGCATCGCGCATGATCGCGACCATCTGTTCGGCCTCGCGCTCGAGCTCGGGCCCGAAGCTCCTCACCGTCGTGGCCAGCGACTTCAGCACCGGATCCCCGAAGGTCCGGACATGGGCGAGCGCCGCCGCCCTGCGCTCGCGCGTGGAGGGATCGAGCTCGGCAACCGCGTCCGCGTCATCGCCGGGGCCCTCGGGGCTCAGCGATTGCTCCTCCCGGACGGCGGCGGGGTCTGGAGAATCGCTCATTGGGGCGAGTCTAGTAGCGAGGTACCACTAGGTCAGGAGGACGGCGGGTCACTGCGGGTCGACGTCGACGCTCACCGAGACGCCGCGCAGCTCGCGGCCCTTGGCAAGCCCCTCGACCGCGTCGCGGACCGCGGTCACCGCCTCCGCTCGGTGCTCCGCCTTGACCAGCAGCTGACGGCGGTGGCGACCCCGCAGCCGGAAGCGGGGCGCCGGCCCCAGCAGCTCGGCGCCGGCCGGCAGCGCGCCCTCCAGCGCCTGGCGAACCCGTTCCGAGAGCGCCTGGGCGCGCTCGGCTTCGGCGGACGTCAGCTCGATCCGCACCAGGTGCGAGAAGGGCGGATAGCGGAGCGCCTGGCGCCGTTCGAGCTCCCCGGCCAAAAAGCCCTCGGCGTCGTGGGCCGCGGCGTGGCGGATCGCCGCGGCCTCTGGCGCCAGGGTCTGGACCAGCACCCGCCCGCCCAGCTGGCCGCGCCCGCTGCGCCCGGCGAGCTGGGCGACGAGCGCGAAGGTGCGCTCCTCGGCGCGGAAGTCGGGGAAGCGAAGCGTCGCGTCGGCGTCGAGCACCACGCTCAGCACCACGTCGGGGAAATCGTGCCCCTTGGCGACCATCTGGGTGCCGACCAGAACGCCCGACCCCGCCTCCTCGAAGCGGCGCAGGATCTCCAGATGGCCGCCCGCGGAGGCGACGCTGTCGGAGTCGAGGCGAAACACGGGCAGGGGCGCCACCGCCTCATCGAGCAGGGTGGCCAGGCGCTCGGTCCCGGCGCCGTGGTGGCCGAGGGTGACCGAGCCGCACTCGGGGCACGACTCGGGGGCCGGCTCGGCCCGGCCACAGTGGTGGCACTGAAGGCGCTGCTCGCGCTTGTGGAGGACGAGCGAGACCTCGCAGTGCGGGCACTGGAAGGCGTGCCCGCACGCTCGGCAGCAGACGAACGGCGACCAGCCGCGCCGGTTGAGGAGCACGATCGCCTTGGCGCCCGCCTCGCGGACCTCGGCGAGCGCCTGCGTGGTGCGCGGATGAAGCGGACCCGACCGGGGCGAGCTGCCACGCAGGTCCACGATCTCGGCCGGCGGCAGCTCGCGACCGTCGGCCCGGCGCGGCAGCTCGAGCCGTCGCAGTTCCAGCCAGCTCTCGGGCCGGGGCGTGGCGCTGCCGGCGAGGACCGCCGCCCCCGCTTCGGCCGCCCGGTGGCGGGCGACCTCGCGCGCGTCGTAGCGGGGATCGCCCTCCTGTTTGTAGGAGGCGTCGTGCTCCTCGTCGATCACCACCAGGCCGAGGTCGTCCACCGGGGCGAAGACCGCGGAGCGCGGGCCGACGCAGATCCGCGCTTCGCCGGAGCGCAGACGCTGCCACTCGTCGCGGCGTTCGCCCGCCGCCAGCCGCGAATGGAGCAGCGCGACGCGGTCGCCGAAGCGGGCCGCGAACCGCGACATCGTCTGGGGCGTCAGCCCGATCTCGGGAACCAGCACGATCGCGCCCCTCCCCCGCTCGAGCGCCGCCTCGGTGGCCGCCAGGTAGACCTCGGTCTTGCCGGAGCCGGTGACCCCGTGGAGCAGGTGCTCGCGGCCCCCGGCGCCATCCATCCCGACGACGACCGCCTCGAGCGCCGCCCTTTGCTCTGCGGACAGCGCCGGCCGGCTCGACCGGGCGCCGACCTCCACCACAGGAGGCCGTCGAAGGCGCTGTTCGACGCGCAGGCGAACCAGTCCCCGGGCCTCGAGGCGTCCCAGGGTCTGCCGGTCGATCCCGTCGTCCGCCTCGAGCTGTCGTGCCGAGAGCTCGACGCCAACCGCGGCGCGCTCGCCGGCCAGCCTCTCCAGCGCGAGGCGCTGGCGTCGCCCCAGCCGCGTCCCGTTGCCAATCGCGGCCCGGCCTGCCTCGGTCGCACTGGCAACCGTCTCGAGCCTGGGCCCCATCCCCCGGCCCCCTCGCCCGACGCTGGGAGGCAGCACCAGCTCCAGTCCGCGAGCCGGGGTGGAGCAGTACTGGCGGGCCACCCAGAGGCCGAGTTGCACGAGCTCGGGAGTCGCCCCCGCCGCCAGCGCCTCGATCGGCTCCACGAGCCGCTCCGGCGGCAGCTCGCTCGACTCGGCGAGGGCGACCACGACTCCGATCACCCGCCGGCGGCCGAACGGGACCAGCAGGACGCTGCCGACGCCCACCTCGCCCAGCCGCTCGGGCAGGCGGTAGTCGAACGGCCCGCGCAGCGCCCGGGCAGTCGTCAGTGGCTCAACTCTCGCGATCGCCATCGCGCAGGGGAAGCTAGGCGCGGCGGCGGACGCCGCAGGGCTTGAGCACTAAGCTTGCGGCGTGGCGCCGAGGCTGGCACCCGGGGAGCAGGTGATGTTCGAGGGGCATCCGTCGTGGCGCTCGATCATCGCCTTCTACGCAAAGGGCCTTCTGCTAATCCTGATCGCCGCCTTCGCGGTCGGGATCGTCACCGGAATAGCTGGCGACGAGACCGACACCGGCCTGGTCGTCCTGGTCGCGGTGATCGGGGTCGCGGTCGTCATCCTGGCCGGATTCATCAAGCGGATCACCACCCACTACACGATCACCACCCGGCGGCTGCACATCAAGCGGGGCATCATCGCCCGCGAGATCCAGGAAACCCGGCTGGAGCGGGTGCAGAACGTCAACTACAACCAGTCCCTGCTACAGCGCATGCTCCAGGTCGGGGACGTGGACTTCGACACCGCCGCCGGCGACGACTACAACTTCATCTTCGCCGGCGTCGCAAATCCCGAAGTGGTGGTCGAGCAGGTGGACAGGGCCACGCATGCCGCCCCGACCTCGGGCCTCGGCGACGAGCCCACCGCTCCGGCCAGGCTCGACTAGGACGGCCTAGACGTCGGCGGTGGCGCCGGCCTCGGCCGAGGCGGCCTCGAGGCCGGCCGCCGCGCGGAGGGCATCGACCCGGTCGATGCGCTCCCAGGTGAAGTCGTGGTCCGTGCGGCCGAAGTGGCCGTACACGGCGGTCTTCTGGAAAATCGGCCGCCGCAGGTCGAGGTCGCGGACGATGGCGCCGGGGCGCAGGTCGAACTCCTCGCTCACGATCCTGATCAGATCGGACTGGGGGAGCTTGCCGGTGCCAAAGGTCTCGACCATCAGCGACACGGGGTGGGCGACGCCGATCGCGTACGCGACCTGGACCTCGCACCGATCGGCGAGCCCGGCCGCGACCACGTTCTTGGCCGCGTGGCGGGCGGCGTAGGCGCCGGAGCGGTCCACCTTGGACGGGTCCTTGCCCGAGAAGCAGCCTCCGCCATGGCGAGCCGCTCCGCCGTAGGTGTCGACGATCACCTTGCGGCCGGTGAGGCCGCAGTCGCCCTGCGGCCCGCCGATCTCGAACTTCCCGGTCGGGTTGACGAGGAAGCTCTCATAGAGCTCCTTGTCGGTGAACAGCTCCTTGTACTCCTCGTGCAGGATCGGCTCGACCACGTGCTCCCAGAGGTCGGGCTTGATCAGCGTCTCGCCATCGATGTCCGGCTTGTGCTGGGTCGAGATCAAGAGCTTGACGATCTCCACGGGGCGATTGTTCTCGTAGCGGACGGTCACCTGGGTTTTGCCGTCGGGGCGTAGATAGGGAAGAACCTCGGCCTTGCGAACCTCGGCCAGGCGACGGGCGAGCGTGTGCGCGATCTGAATCGGCATCGGCATCAGAGCCCGCGTCTCGCGCGCCGCGTAGCCGAACATCATTCCCTGGTCGCCGGCGCCGATCCGATCCAGCTCGTCCTCGTCGTTGGGATCGGTGCGCGCCTCGTACGCGGTTTCGACGCCCTGGGCGATGTCGGGCGATTGCTCGTCGATCGCGGTGATCACCGAGCAGGTATCGCCGTCGAACCCGTACTTGGCGCGGTCGTAGCCGATCCGCCGCAGGGTGTCGCGGGCGATGCGCGGGATGTCGACGTAGGTCTCGGTGCTTATCTCGCCGGCCACAACCACGAGCCCGGTGTTGACCAGGCACTCGCAGGCGACCCGCGCCTGCGAGTCGGCGGACAGCACCGCGTCGAGCACGCCGTCGGAGATCTGGTCGCAGATCTTGTCCGGGTGGCCCTCGGTGACCGACTCGGAGGTGAACAGGAACTCATCCCCTGAAAGGTTCTCGATCGTCATCGACGCGACTGTAGCGAAGGCGCAGCCGGTTGCGGCTACTCGGTCGGCGCCACGCCCTCCGGGTCCTGAACCTCTGGTGGGCCGGCGCCCCCTCCCACGATCAGTTTCGCGTCCGTGGAGAGCTCCTCCGGGCTCGACTGGATCGCCAAGCCGAGCGCCCGCAGCTGGTGGATCTCGGAAGCGAAGGTCGCATAGGCCGGGTCCTCGCCCAGTCCGGCGTTCTCGCCGAGCGCGATCAGGCCTCCGAGGTTGAGATAGCCGAGCATCGAGACCTCGCCGGGAAATCCGTCGGTGGCCCGATCGAAGAGCTCCTCGCCGTCGAGGCCGCCCTCACCGCTGGCCAGCTGCTTGACCGCGGCGGGGTCGGTCGCCACCACCAGGGTCGAGCCCTCGATCGCATAGGTCAGGTCGACGGTGGGCGAGAGCCGCACGCTGTGCGCGGTCAGGCCGCCGACTTTTTGCTGGCTGACCACGGGGGCCTGGAGCGCCTTGGAGGGATTGAGCGCCTGGGCGATCGGGCCCTGAAGGCGAGCGAGCGCCTGGCTCGCCCGTTCGGCGTCGACCTCGGAGGCGATCAACTCGAGGAACGGGATCCGCGAGGCCGGCTGCAGCGCGACGGCGGCCTCACCGCCGAGCGACGGCAGGAGATCTCTTTCGAGATCGACCTCGCCCAGCCTCTTCACCCGCCGGACCAGGTCGCCGACCGCCTCGGCCAGCCCCGGGGCCTGGGCGCCTGCCTGCTTCAGCAGCGATCGGAGCGTCTTGGAAGGATCGCCGATGCCCACGTAGCCGAGCGAGTCCGGGGGCAACGAGCCGGCGAGGTCGGGCTCGAAGGAGGGGAAGGCCGAAAAGAAGCCAGGGTGGGCCTTGGAGCGGCGCGGGTCGAGCTCCGAGCGAAGGTCGAGGTCGAGCCCGTCGTCGCCCGCCACCAGCGCCACCGCCGCTCCCTGGCTGGCATCCGGGTTGACCACCGAGGCGAGCGTGGCCAGCGGCCCGCGCGGGTCGGCTACGAGCTCCGCGATGCCACGGCGGGAGAGATAGGCGTCGGCGAAGCGCTTGTCGGGGAGGGCGTCTCTCGCGGCGCTGGCCTTCCCATCGGCCGCCAAAGAGCCCGTCCCCTCCGCCCCACTGTCGGCGTCGATCGCGCCCCGCACGCCGCTCTTGGCGCCGACCACGAGGAAGCCAGCCACCAGCGCGGTCGCCAGCCCGCGCCGATCCACGCGCACATCCACCTTGCGGTAGGTCGTCGTGCGCGGCTTTCCGGCCGCGATCGAATCGGCGAACTCGCGCGCCCCGCGCTCGTCGCTCGCTTCCAGAAGCACGACGGCCTCGCCCACATCGCCCGCCGCGGGCAGGATCGCCAGCGCCGCCTCGCCGCCGAACCAGGGCTCGATCTCGCGTTCGAAATCGGGCGCGGCGCCATCCGCGCCCGGTAGCCGCGACAGCATCAGGGCGCTCGCCTGCTTGGTGATCCCGGGAACATGCTCGAAGACCTTCGCGGCGTCCTCATACTGCTCGGTGTCGGGGTCTACGTTCAGGTGCAGGTAGGCCAGCGCGTCCTCGGGAACGAGGTGGATCGCGTCGTCGGCGGGGGGGCACCTGTCCCCGCCTGGCGCCTGGCACGGAAGCGCCGGAACTGCGACCAACCAGACCAGCGCCAAGGCCACCACGGCGCCCAGCGCCAGGGCGAGGCGTATCCGGGTCTGGAACTCCAGGTCGAACCAGAACTCCCGGGACCCCCGCCCGATCCCCACCGGGATCCGTCTGGCCGTGCGCCCGGCCACGAAGGCGCCGTCCTCGATCGCGTACCCGGCGTCCCGCAGCCGCTCGGCGATTGACGCGAAGTTGGGACCTTTGAGCTGCGGCCAGCCCGGACGCCGCCGCCGTGAACGGCTGGGCCGCGGCAGGTCAGGCCGGCTGGGCCGCGGCAGGTGAAGCCAGCCGGGCCGCCGCAGTCGAGGGCGAGGTAACCGCACGGGCGGAACATACCGGCGGGCCCACTTAACTCCGCCGGGATGCTCGGCTGCGCCTCCGCTCCCGGCGGGTTCGGGCGCCGGCGACATCAACCGGCGACTCCTCGCTCGGAGTCGCCGGGCTTGGGCGCCTACCAGACCCGGCAGGCCCCTGCGTATCTACCGCGACTCCGTCGCTAGCCCAGACCGGGTCCTCCGACGGCGGCCCGATCGGGGAACGAAGTCGATCACCAGGGGAACGCCCTGAAGCTCGTAGGCCTCACGGAGGCGGTTCTCGAGGTGGAACGCCCACGCGCGCGTGATCAGGCGGCGGGAGTTGACCTGGATCGCAAACCGGGGCGGCCGGCGCTCCACCTGCGCCGCGTAATAGAGGCGCAAGCGCCGCCCCGCCTTGGCGGGCGGTGGCCGGCTGGCAAGGAGGTCCTGGACGAAGCGATTCAGCTCGGGGGTCGGGATGCGGGAGGCGCGACGATCGGCGAGCTCGATCGAGCGCTCGAGCAGCGTCGGCAGGTTGCGGCCCGTGAGCGCCGAGCAGGTGACGAGGGGCGGTCGGAGGCGGACGCGCTTCTCGAGCCTTGCGGTCGCCTCCTCGAGATCGGTCTCGCCGACGTCCCACTTGTTCAAGGCCACCAGCGTGGCGCAGCCGGACCGCATCGCCAGCTCGGTGACCCGCAGGTCCTCGGAGGTGACGCCCTCGGAGGCATCGCAGACCACCAGCGCCACGTCGGCACGCCCGGCGGCTCGCTCGGAGCGAAGCTGCGCGTAGTAGGCGATCGTGCCGGCGACCTTGGTGCGGCGCCGCAGGCCCGCCGTATCGACCAGGACGAGCCGGCGACCGTCGAAGTCGAGCTCAGTGTCGATCGCGTCGCGAGTCGTCCCGGCGATCTCCGAGACGACCACCCGCTCGGTACCGAGGAAGGCGTTGACGAGCGAGGACTTGCCGACGTTGGGCCGGCCGATCACAGCAACGCCGATGGGTGAGTCGGCCTGGGCTAGCGACGAAGTCGCGGTAGATTCGGAGGTGCCTGCCGGGTCAGGCTCGGGCCCACGCCCGGCGACTCCGAGCGAGCCAGGGACGGTGTCGAGCGAGGAGTCGCCGGTTGATTCTTCGTCGCTAGCCCGGACCTCTCCACCTTTGGCGAGCTCGGCGAGTCTGTCTAGAAGATCGCCCGTTCCGTGGCCGTGGGTGGCCGAGACGGGATGCGGGTCGCCGAGGCCGAGCTGGTGGAACTCGGCCGCCAAGTAGGCGTCGCCGGGCTCATCGATCTTGTTGGCGACCACGACCACGGGAACGTTGCCGCGGCGGAGGATCTCGGCGACCTCGACGTCGCCCTGGCGCAGGCCGGCGCGGGCGTCCACCACCAGCGCGACCGCGTCGGCATCGGCGATCGCCTCTCGCGCCTGGCGCTGGACGGCCAGGGACAGCGAATCGTCGGCTGCGAGATCGACGCCGCCGGTATCGATGAGCCGGAACCGGCGGCCGTTCCACTCGCAGTCGAGCGCCTTGCGATCCCGGGTCACCCCGGCATCGCGGTGGACGACCGCCTCGCGGCCGCCGGCCAGCCGGTTGGCGAGCGTGGACTTGCCGACGTTCGGGAAGCCGACCACGGCGATCTGGGGGAGGCGGCTGGGCGTCACGATCGCCCCATTCCCCTCTCAATCGCGAGACCCGCGATTCGGCCCGCGACCTCATCGACGCTCAGCCCGGTCGTATCGATCTCCACCGCGTCGTCCGCGGCGCGCAGGGCGCCGTGCTCCCGGTCGCGGTCGCGCGCGTCCCGGGTCGCCTGCGCCGCCCGCACATCGGCAAGCGGCTCGCCGGTCTCGGCAGCCCGCCGCTCGGCTCGCTCCGTATCGGTCGCGGTGAGGAACACCTTGAGCGTCGCGTCGGGGCTGACCACGGTGCCGATGTCGCGGCCCTCGGCCACATAGTCGCCGGTGGCGATCAGCGCGCGCTGGCGCTCGACCATCGCCTCCCGGACCTCCGGGTGCACCGAGACGCGCGAGGCAGCGGCCGAGACATCGGGAGCGCGGATGGCCTCGGTCACATCCTCGCCGTCGAGCGAGACGCGTCCGTTCGCGAGCGTTACTTTCAGGCCGCGGACGAGACGACCCAACGGCTCCGCATCGTCGAGGCGTGCGCCGGCGCGCAGCGCCGCCAGGGCGACGCAGCGGTACATCGCCCCGGAATCGAGGTAGGTGAGCCCGAGGGCGCGAGCGACGGCGCGAGCGACCGTCGACTTGCCCGCGCCCGCGGGGCCGTCGATGGCTATGACCATGCGGGTGAGGATAGAGTTGGGCCGATGCGGAGCTGGGACATCTCGACGCTGGACGTCCAACCTCACAATCCGGCCGTCCTTGACTCCGAGGTGGAGGGGCGTGCGATCGTCATCCACCTACCGGCCGGTGAGCGCCTTGGGGAGCACCAGGTCTATGAAAGGGCCTGGCTGCTGGTCGTCTCGGGCGCGATCGAGATCGACGGGTCGGCCGGCGACGCCATCAGCGGCGGGCCGGGACTGCTCGCCGAGTTCGATCCCAACGAGCGGCGCGAGGTCCGGGCGACCAAGGACGCACGCCTGTTGCTGATCCTCTCGCCGTGGCCCGGCGTCGGGCACCCCAGCCGCCAGGACTAGACCGATGGCCAACGACGGCCGGGCAGCTAGGGCCGCTCAGCGCTCGCGCCTGAACCGGCCCACCGCAGAGTCGCCCAGCGAGGCGACGTACAGCGACTTCCCGTCGCCGCTCAGCGCCAGCGACTGCGGGTTGTCGAGGCCCGACTGCTCCCCGAACCCACCCGGGGTAGCGACCGGGATCTCCTTGCAGGCGCTCTCCTCGTCCCCGCTGAGGCAGCCCCTGTAGATGAGCTTGCCGGTGTCGCGGTCGCGCCTGAACCGGGCGACGGCGGCGTCGTCGCCGGCGGCGGCGTAGAGCGACTTCCCGTCGCCGCTCAGCGCCACCGATTCCAGGTCGGCGAGCCCCGAGTTGTCCCCGTTCGAAAACGCGCCCGGGATCGCCTTGCAGGCGCCGGTGCCCCCGCCGCCGGGCGGGCCGCTCTCGGTCTCGCCGGTGATGCAGCCCCTGTAGGTCAGCTTGCCCGTGTCGCGGTCGCGCCTGAACCGGGCCACGGCGGAGTCGCCGCCGGAGGCGGCGTAAAGGGACTTCCCGTCGCCGCTCAGCGCCACCGATGCCAGGCTCTGGAGCCCCGAGTCATCCCCGAACCCGCCCGGGGTAGCGTCCGGGATCTCCTTGCAGGCGCTCGCCTTGTCCCCGCTGAGGCAGCCCTTGTAGGTGAGCTTGCCGGTGTCGCGGTCGCGCTTGAACCGGGCCACGGAGGCGTCGTCTCCCGAGGCCGCGTAAAGCGACTTGCCGTCGCGGCTCAGCGCCACCGATTCCAGGCCGGCCAGCCCCGAATCGTTCCCGAACCCGCCCGGGGTAGCGTCCGGGATCTCCTTGCAGGCGCTCGCCTTGTCCCCGCTGAGGCAGCCCTTGTAGGTGAGCTTGCCGGTGTCTGGGTCGCGCTTGAACCGGGCCACGGAGGCGTCGTCTCCCGAGGCCGCGTAAAGCGACCTGCCGTCGCGGCTCAGCGCCACCGATCGCAGGCCCTCGAGCCCCGAATTCTCACCGTCCGAGGAGGCGCCCGGGATCGCCTTGCAGGCGCCGGTGCCCCCGCCGCCGGGCGGGCCGCTCTCGGTCTCGCCGGTGATGCAGCCCTTGTAGGTCAGCTTGCCGGTGTCTGGGTCGCGCTTGAACCGGGCGGCGGCGGCGTCGCCAGCCGAGGCCGCGTATAGGGACTTCCCGTCGCGGCTCAGGGCCAGCGATTGCAGGTTGTCGAGGCCGGATTGCTCCCCGAACCCGCCCGGGGTAGCGTCCGGGATCTCCTTGCAGGCGCTCTCGTCGTCGCCGCTGAGGCAGCCTCTGTAGGTGAGCTTCCCGGTGTCGCGGTCGCGCTTGAACCGCGCCACCGCGGCGTCGTCTCCCGAGGCCGCGTAAAGCGACTTGCCGTCGCGGCTCAGCGCCACCGATTCCAGGCTATCGAGCCCCGAATTCTCCCCGTCCGAGGAGGCGTCCGGGATCGCCTTGCAGGCGCCGGTGCCCCCGCCGCCGGGCGGGCCGCTCTCGGTCTCGCCGGTGATGCAGCCCCTGTAGGTGAGACCTCCAACCGCGCCGCTCGCGAGGGTCGAAGCGGCGAGCGTCGCGATCGCCACTGCCAACGCGACGAACACGGCCCTTCTGGTCGACTTCCGGTCTGTGGGCTTGTCGCCTGGCTCCAATGCTCCTCCCCTTCGCCCCGGCGGGCCGAGCTTATCGGCTCACAGTGGTTGGAGCGGATGAGAAACCGTAGTCCAGATCAGCCGAGCAGCGAGCGCAGATCCGCCTCGAAGCGCGGGTAGCTGACCGCGGCCGCCTCCGCACCGAGGACCTCGACACCGTCGCGCGAGGCCAGCCCGGCGACCGCGCCGAGCATCGCCAGCCGATGGTCGCCGCGGGCGTCAAGGGTCCCGCCGCGAAGGCCGCCGGTGCCGCGGACGGCGAATCCATCCTCGAGCGCCTCGACCTCCGCCCCGATCCCGCGAAGCCCCTCGACCACGGCCGCGATCCGGTCCGACTCCTTGTGGCGCAGCTCCCCTGCCCCGGAGACCACCGTCCTGCCCTCGGCAAAGCAGCCCACGAGCGCCACCAGCGGCAGCTCGTCGATTGCCAGCGGCACCTCCTCGCCGTGGACGCGCGTGGCGGCCAGCGGGCCATGGCGGGCGACGATCGCCCCCCGGGGCTCGGGGCCGTCCCGCGAGTGGTCCTCCTCGACCTCCACCGCCGCCCCCATCCGGTTCAGCGTCCCCAGCAGGCCGATCCGGGTGGGATTGAGGCCGACCTGCTCGAGCCGGACGCGGCTCCGAGGCACCAGCGCCGCGGCCACGAGGGGGAAGGCAGCCGATGAGAAGTCGCCGGGCACCGAGATCCGCTCCGGCGCCAGTCGCTCGGCGGGGCGTACGGCGATTCGCCGGACCGGGCCGCTGTGCACGGCCGGTAGGGCCCGCAGCTCCGTGACTTCGACCTCGGCTCCGGCCGCGGCCAGCATGCGCTCGGTGTGGTCGCGAGTCGCAGCCGGCTCGACCACCTGGGTCTCGCCATCGGCGAGCAGTCCGGCGATCAAGACGCACGATTTGACCTGGGCGCTCGCCACCGGGAGCTGGTAGGAGACGCCGTGCAGCGCCGAACCCTCGACGCGAAGCGGCGGCAGGCGACCTTCGCGGCACTCGACCCTGGCCCCCATCATCCGCAGCGGCTCCGCAACCCGGTCCACGGGACGGCGCCCGATCGACTCGTCTCCATCCAGGGTCCACGCGCCCCTGCCCTGCCCGGCAAGCCAGCCGGGCAGAACGCGAAGCAGGGTGCCGGCGTTACCCACGTCCAGCGCGACCGGCTGGGCGCCTTCGGCGAATCGCTCCCCCGGGCCACGCAGCCCGATCCCCCGCACCCTCAGGTCGTTGCCGCCGGCCTCGCTAGAGGGACCAAGCTCCTCGACCTCCGCTCCGATCACCTGGATCGCGCCGAGGGTCGCCCGCGTATCCGCCGCGTCGAGACAGCTCTCGATCGCCGTTACCCCCTCCCCCATCGCCCCGATCAGCGCTGCGCGGTGGCTGATCGACTTGTCGGGCGGGGGCCGCAGCGTCCCGCGCAGGGGCCCGGAGGGGGCGAACCGCGTCACCGCGTGACGGACACGTTGTGGCCCAGCCCCCGCACGATCTCGGCCGCGCGCTCGACCTCGGCCTCCCCGGCGACCCAGAGCGAGACCGCGCCGGTGCGCATATCGGGCGCCGGGTAGAGCGCCATGTCCTCGATGTTGACGCCCGCACGGCCGAGCGCCAAGGCGATCTCGGCGACGGTCCCCGGGCGGTTGTCGACGCTGAGCCGCAGCTGGTAGAGCTCGCCACCGACCAGATCGGCCTCCAGCAGGCGACGGCGGTGCTCGCGGGCCGCGCCGTGCCAGGCGCCGACCCGCTCCGCGTCCCCCGACCGGATCAGCTCGGCCGCCTCGCGCAGCCGCTCGGAGACCGACTCGACCTCGCGCGCCACCGCGTCGCGGTTGGTGGCGAAGATGTCTCCCCAAATCGGCGGGTTCGCCCCAGCGACCCGGGTGGTGTCGCGGAAGCTCGGGCCGATCTCGGGCAGGCGCTCGGACTCCTCGGCCGCCGCCGCGGCCGCCTGCTGAACGAGCACGTTGGCGATCACGTGCGGGAGGTGGCTGACGGTCGCCATCAGCCGGTCGTGGGTCTCGGCGTCGATCGCCTGTGGACGGGCGCCGAGGTCGGCGATCGCACGCTGAAGGCGATCGTATAGGAGGCCGCTGGAGCGCTCGGTCGGCGTCAGGTACCAGCGCGCGCCCTCGAACAGGTCGGCCCGAGCGTTCTCGACCCCGGCGGTCTCGGCGCCGGCAAGCGGGTGGCCGCCGATGAAGCGCTCGGAGTGCGGCCCCCCCACCTCCCGCACCAGCGCGCCCTTGGTTGAGCCGACGTCGGTGATCGCCGCCTGCTCGCCGCTCGACACCAGCGCCTCCGAGACCAGACCCGGAAGAGACCCAACGGGCGCCGCGCAGAAGACAAGCTCGGCGCCGTCGACCGCCGCGGCGATCGAGTCGTCCATCCGGTCGACCGTCTCCCGCTCCAGCCCGCGCTCGCGGGCGGCCGGGTCAGGATCGAAGCCGCTTACCTCGGCGCCGAGCCGCCGCTTCGCCGCCAGCCCGATCGAGCCGCCGATCAGCCCGACGCCGAGGACGGCGATTCTCATCGTGTGGCTGGGCCCTCTCCACTCAGACGGTCGAGAGCTCCTTGCCGGCGATCTCGGCGACCACCCGGAGCTGCTGGGCGTAGTCGGCGAAGCGCTCGGTGGCGATCGCCTGCGGACCGTCGCAGATCGCCTCTTCGGGCTCGTTGTGGACCTCGACGATGATCCCGTCGGCGCCGGCCGCTGCCGCGGCAAGCGATATCGGCTGCACCCAGTCGCGCCGTCCCGCCGCATGGCTCGGGTCGACGATCACCGGCAGGTGGCTGAGCTCGCGCAAGGCGGGAATCGCCAGCAGGTCGAGCGTGAACCGGTAGGTCGTCTCGAATGTCCGGATCCCGCGCTCGCAGAGCATCACGTTCTCGTTGCCCTCCTTGAGCACGTACTCGGCCGCCATCAGCAGCTCCTCGAGGGTCGAGGAGAGGCCGCGCTTGAGCAGCACCGGATGGCCGGTGCGCCCGGCCTCCGACAGGAGCGAGTAGTTCTGCATGCTGCGGGCGCCGATCTGGATCACGTCCGCGACCTCGACCACGTCGGCGACGTCGCGGACGTCCATCAGCTCGGTGACGATCGGCAGTCCCGTCTCCTCCTTCGCCTCCTGGAGCAGGCGCAGGCCCTCGGCGCCCAGCCCCTGGAAGGAGTACGGAGAGGTTCGCGGCTTGTAGGCGCCCCCGCGGAGCATGGACGCCCCGTGCTCGGCGACCACCCGGGCCACCTCGAGGGTCTGGTCGCGGCTCTCCACCGTGCAGGGCCCGGCGATCAGCGCGAAGTGATCGCCGCCCACCTTGCGGCCGTCGACGTCGATCACGGTGCGCTCGCCCTTGCGGAACTGGGCGGAGGCGAGCTTGTACGGCTTCAGGATCGGCACCAGGTGATCGACGCCCGGCGCCCCCTCGAGCCCCAGCGCCGCGACCCTGTCGCGGTCGCCGATCGCCCCGATCACGGTCAAGAGCTCGCCCTTCGAGACGTGGGCCGAGCAGCCCACCGACTCGACCCGGTCGACGACCGCGTCGATCTGGTCCCCGGTCGCCCCCTCTTTCATCACGATCATCATCGTCTTGTAAGCCTTTCAGAGTCTGATTGGGTGTGGTGTGCGATTCGGTGCAGGTCCCCCACGTAGGGGCGCAGCTACGGCGTCCGGCGGAGCTCTCCTGCTGGGCGGGCCGAAAACGGCCGGGCCGGACGCCTAGCTAAATCGCGAATAGGTGAACCAGGCACGCTGGCGCAGCCCCTGCGGGGCGGTCGTGAAAGCCAGCCTGGTCGCGCGGTTCATCGACCAGGGTTTGTACCACGGCCGGGCGGATTTGCGCAAATTGCGGACTCAGTGCTCTCCGTCGTAAGTTTCGGCGCGGGTGGGCGAGCGAAAACCGAGTCAGGCGAGGACGCAGCGAGTGTGGCGTGCCTGAATGGCACGCGAGCGAGCAGGCATGGATGCCGTCGGCGCCGTAGGCGCCGCGAAGGCCGGCGAAGGTTTGCAGCCGCCCAACGCGGCGGTACTTGCGGCGGCGAGCACTTAGATCGCCGCCGCCAGGGCTTCGAGGAAGCGCTGGTTCTCGGCGCGGGTGCCGTAGGTGACGCGAATGTGGCCGGGGCCGCCGAGACCCTCCCCGCTCCGGACCACGATCCCAGCCTCGCCGAGGCTGCGCACCACCTCGGCCTCGTCCCTGTCGCCCAGGGGGATCCAGGAGAAGTTGGCCTCAGATCCGGGGGGCTCGAGGCCCAGCTCGCGCAGCGCCTCCTCGACGAAGATCCGCTCGACGATCGTTCGCTCGACGCGCTCGGCGACGTCGTCTGAGTGCAGGATCGCCTCGGCGGCGGCCGTCTGGGCCAGCTCGTTGACGCTGAATGGCTGGCGCACCGCGTCGATGGCGGCGCGGAACTTGGGCGAGCAGAGCGCGTAGCCGCAGCGCAGGCCTGCGAGCCCGTGCACCTTGCTGAACGTCCGCAGGAGGACCAGGTTCGGGAAGCCGGCCAGCAGGTCGACGGTCGAATCCGGATCGTCGTTGGTCTGGAACTCGATGTAGGCCTCGTCGAGCACCACGGTGACGTGGTCGGGCACCCGCTCGCAGAAGTCGCCGATCCGCGCCGCCGGGATGTGGGTCCCGGTCGGATTGTTTGGGTTGCAGATGCAGCAGAGCTGGGTGGCCGCGGTGATCTCGGCGAGCATCGCGTCGAGATCGTGGACGTAGCCGTCGGCCAGGGGGACGCGGATCTCGCGGGCCCCGGAAAGCGCCGCCAGGTGCGGGTAGATCGAGAACGCGGGCCAGGCGAACAGAATCTCGTCGCCGGGCTCGCACAGCGCCTCGGCGGCGGCGAGCAGGATCTCGCAGGAGCCGTTGCCGACCGCGACCCGCGCCGGATCGGTGTCGAAGCGCTCGGCGATCCGGCGGCGCAGACGGCGCGCGTGCTGGTCCGGGTAGCGGTTGAGGCCCTTGGTGGCCCCGGCGACGGCCTCGATCACCGCCGGATGCGGCCCCCAGGGAGACTCGTTGGAGGCCAGCTTGACGACGTCCTCGGCGCCGAACGCATCGCGCGCGGCGTCCTCGTGCATGCCCGCCTCATAGTGAGGCAAGCGGGCGAGCTTCTGGGCGAAGGTGACGGCCATCTGTTGATTGTTACTGAGCGGCGTGGAGGTCCGACCGGAGCTCCTGCGCCTCGCCGAGATAGGTATGCGCCGGAGCGTGGTCGCGGGGCCCGTAGTAATGCACCATGACGCGGATCACGCTGCGCATCGCGCCCGGGACGTCGAGCTCACGCGTGCACAGAAGCGGAACCGATTCGAGGCCGAGACGGCGGGCGGCGACCGCCGGAAACTCGGCGTTCAGGTCGTCGGTGGTCGTGAACAGGCAACTCACCATCCGCTCCGGCTCGAGCTCGTTCCGCGACATCAGCTCGCGCATCAACGCCTCGGTGGCGCTGAGGATCGCCTCGACGTCGTTGCTCTCGGCCTTGATCGCGCCCCGGACGGCCCAGAGGCGCTGTTCATCGCTCATCAGGGCGAGCATCTTTCCAGAGCCGCTGGATCTCGGGACGGCGGAGCTGGCGAGCCTTCCCCTCGGGCAGCTCGCCGAGGTCGATGGGGCCGAACCGGATCCGGGCCAGCTTGACCACCTGGTTGCCGACCGCCTCGACCATTCGCCGCACCTGCCGGTTGCGTCCTTCCGTGATCGTCAGCTCGAGCACTCGCGGTGAGGGTCGGCGCACCCCGGCCGGCGCCGTGAGCCCGTCCTCGAGCTCAACGCCCCGCCGCAATCGACGAACCTGGGCCTCGGTCGCCGTCCGACGCAGCCTCACTCTGTAGCTGCGCTTCACCCCGTATCGCGGGTGCGTGAGCCGGTTGGCGAGCTCGCCGTCGTTGGTGAGCAGGATCAGCCCGGTCGAATCGGCGTCGAGCCTGCCCACCGGATAGAGGCGGCGCGGGGAGGCCACCAGCTCGACCACGGCTCGGCGCCGGCCAGGCTCCCGCGCGGTCGAGGTGATTCCGGCCGGCTTGTTGACCATCCAGACCTCGCGCGGCTCGGGGGTCACCGGCCGTCCGTCGGCCTCGACCGCGCTCGACTCGTCGACGCGCGGGCCGGGTCGGTGACCGTCTGCCCGCCCACGCTCACCCTGCCGGCGGCGATCAGCTCCTCTGCGCGGCGCCGCGAGGCGACACCGCAGTGGGCCAGGTACTTGGCGAGGCGCACCGCCCCTCAGCAGTCAGCTCGCCCGCTGCTCGCCGGCCTTCAGCAGCCGCTCGCGCAGCTCGCGCTCGTCCTCGGGCGCCGGGTCGAAGCTGGCTGGGTCGGGAAGCTGGTCCAGCCCGCTGAGGCCGAAGAGGCGCTCGAACAGCGGCGTGGTCCGGTAGACGACCGCGCCGAAGCGGGAGCGCCCCGACTCCTCGATCAGCCCCCGCTCGGTGAGCGTCGCCACCGCCGACTCGGAGGAGACGCCGCGGATGCGGGCGATCTCCGGGCGCGAGACCGGCTGGAGGTAGGAGACGATCGCCAGCGTCTCGGCCTGGGCCTGGGTGAGCGGCGGCGTGCGGGGCTTCGACAGGAGCCGCCGGGCGGCATCCTCGGCGACCGGGTCGGCGGCGAGCGTGTAGCCACCGGCCACCCGGCGCAGGACGACGCCCCGGCTGCCTTCCGCGAGCGCCCCCTCCAGCGCGTCGAGCGCCCGGTCTATGGCCGCCTCGCTCGCGTCGCAGGCCTCGACCAGCTCGGTGCTCGACACCGGCTCCGGGGACAGGAACAAGAGCGCCTCGATCGTCCGCTCGAGCTCGGTCACTCGGCGACCTCCACCTCGATCGGGCCGAACAGCTTCTTCTGCGTCCAGGTCGCCTCGCCCCGCTTGTGCATCTCCAGGAGCGCGAACAGGGTCACCGCCTGGGTCAGCCGATCCTCGTCGGCGAATGCCTCGTCGAAGTCAAACCGCCCCCGGCGCTCGAGCAGCTCGCGGAGCAGGGCCAGCCGCCGCTCGAGCGAGACCGTGGGACGGATGTGGCTGGTGTCGGGCGCGGGCGGCGTCCGCAGCAGGTCGCCGATCGCCTCCGCTAGGCGAACCGGCTCGTACACCTGGGTGGCGGCGTCGAGCGAGGCGCGCCGCAGCTCCGGGGGCAGCGGCGCGGACCGGTACAGGTAGCGTCGCCCCTCGGTGAACAGGCCGGAGAGATGGGCGGCCGCGTCACGGTAGCGGCGGTACTCGAGCATTCGCGCCAAGAGCTCATCGGCCGCCTCCTGCGGGCCCAACTCCGGCAGGTCGTCTTCGGCCGCCGGCAAGAGCAACCGCGACTTGAGCTCCAGGAGCGAGGCGATCAGGACCAGGAACTCCGTCGCCGCGTCGAGGTCGAGCTCGCCGGCGCCCTCCAGGTGCTCGACGTAGGCGACCACGATCTCGCCCAGCGAGACCTCGGCGAGGCTCACCTCCTCCCGCAGCACGACCGCCATCAGGAGGTCGAACGGGCCCGCGAAGACGTCGAGGTCCAGGTCGAGCTCTGCGGCTCTGATCGTCATCACGCCTAGAGTAATCCCGGCCGCGGCTAGCTCCGCGCCGGGCCGATCCCCATCGCCTCGCGGACGTCGGCGAGGGTCTCGGAGGCGATCGCGCGCGCCTTCTGGGCACCGGCGGCCAGGGTCGCCTCCAGCCCCGCCTCGTCCGGGCGCAGCTCGGCGTAGCGCTCCCGAACAGGGGCCAGATAATCGACGAGCCCCTCGGCGACCGCCGACTTGAAGTCGCCGTAGCCGGAGCCCTCGAACTCCCCCTCGATCTGCTCGGGGGCGACGCCGCGAACCGCGGAGAGGATCTCGATCAGATTTCCGATCCCGGCCTTGTCGGGCCCGCGCCGGATCTCCGTGCCGGAGTCGGTGACCGCGCTGCGGACCTTCTTGCGCACCGCGTCAGCGGGGTCGAGGATGTACACGGTTCCCTGTTCGGAGCCGTAGGTGGTCGACATCCGGGTCTCCGGGTCCTGGAGGTTCATGATCCGCGCCCCGACCTCGGGATATCTGCCTTCCGGGACGACCAGGGTCTCGCCGAAGCGCGCGTTGAACCGCTGCGCTATGTCTCGCATCAGCTCGATGTGCTGGCGCTGGTCGTCGCCCACAGGCACCTCGGTGGCCCGATAGGCGAGCACGTCGGCCGCCTGGAGGACCGGATAGAAGAACAGTCCCGCCGAGACGAGCTCACGCTGCTGCTCGGCCTTCTCCTTGAACTGGTGCATGCGGTTGAGGTCGCCCCAGGCGGTCACCGTGCCGAGCAGCCAGCAGAGCTCCGTGTGCTGCTCGAGGTCGGACTGGCGAAAGAGGACGCAGCGCTCGGGCTCCAGGCCGGCGGCGACCAGGATCGCCGTGGTGTCGTACAGACGCTCGCGAAGCTCGGCGGGGTCTTGCGGCACGGTGATCGCGTGCAGGTCGACGATGCAGTAGATCGCCTCCCCGCGGTCCTGCCCCTCGACGTACTGGCGGATCGCCCCGATGTAGTTGCCGAGGTGCTTGCGACCGGTCGGCTGGATGCCGCTGAAGATGCGCCTCTCCGCCATCGCGGGCGCGCACTATAGAGGCGGGCTTACCCGTGTCCCACTACGGCTCGGGCTGCTCCCGGAGCTGGTGCGCAGGAGTGAAGAAGTTCCGGTAGGCGAGCGTGATCGCGATCAGCCCTGCGAGCGCCACGCTGCCGAGCAGGGTGTAGAGCAGGATCAGCTGCAGCCGGACGGCGTCGGTGGGATCGGCGCCGGCGAGCAACATCCCCACCATCGTCCCCGGGAAGAAGACCAGCCCGGTGGTCTTGGTCGAGTCGACCAGCGTGATCATCCCCGAGCGGAGGCTGCGGCGGACGATCGGCGCCGCCGCCTGGGTGGAGGTGGCGCCGAGCGCCAGCGTGGCCTCGATCTCCCGCGCGTGCCGGGTGACCTCGTCGCCGAGCCGGTTGAGGGCCACGGCGGCCGCGGTCATCGAGTTGCCGACCACCATGCCGCCTACCGGCACCAGGTAGCGAGGCTCCGGCTTGAAGACGCCGAGGGCGACCACGAGGCCCAGGGTGGCCGCGGCGGCGAGCGCCAGAGCCAGCAGCAGTGGCCCCAAAGCATCGGGCACCTGCTTCGCCCGCGCTCGCGCTTGAAGGGCGCCGAAGACGACCATCACCGCGATCAGCGCCACCACGAACCAGAGGCTGTCCTGGTCGAAGATGAAGTTGATCACGTAGCCGATCGCGGTCAGCTGGATGAACGAGCGCACGACCGCGATCCCGATGTCCTGCTCGAGATCGGCCCGGCGCCAGAACGACACCGCCACCGCCACGGCGACCAGCGCCAGCGTCGCCGCGACGTCTCCGAGGCTGACCTGGATCGAGGAGCCGGTCATTCGAGCGGATTATCCGCCGCGGTCAGTCCACCCGCAGGGCTAGGCCGGGAGCTGCTCCTTGACCGGGCCCTGGGCGACGACTCGCCCCTCGTCGAGCCGCACCACCCACTCGGACATCCGGCGCGCCTGGTCGAGATCGTGGGTGACGAGCACGGTCGAGATCCTGACCCGCCGGCGCAGGCCAAGCAGGGTCGCCTCGACTGCATCGCGGGCGTCCTTGTCGAGGGCCGAGGTCGGCTCGTCGAGCAGCAGGACCCTGGGCTCGACGGCCAGCGCTCGGGCGAGCATCGCGCGCTGCTGCTCACCCACCGAGAGCTTGCCCGAGTCGCGCAAGGCGAACGAGGCGTCGAGGCCGGCGAGGTCCAGCAGGCGCGAGACGTCGGGCCGGCGCCCCGCGAGATCGGCGGCGAAGCGAACGTTCTCCTCGACCGTCCCCTCGAGCAGGGCCGGGAGCTGCGGCACCAGGCAGACCTCGCGCCGCAGCTCGAGCGGATCGCGCTCGCGCACGTCGGCGCCCTCGTAGCGAACCGTCCCCGCGACCGGATCGGCGAGCCGGTTCAGCAGCCGCAGCAGAGTCGACTTGCCGCTCCCCGACGGCCCGGCGACGCAGCTTGCCCCCCTTGGCACCGACGCCGTGACCTCCTGGAGCACGACCTTGGAGTCCCGCTCGATCGTCACCCGCTCGAGGTCGAACAGCATCGGGTGATTATCACCCCGGACCTCAGCGGTGCCTCGCACGCAAGATTCGTGCCGCACCACGGTGGGTAACGAGGAAGTGGCGCTAACTTGGGAAACTGATCAAAGCGATGACTTTCATCACCTCCGACGGTCTTATGGTTGGAAACGATGGCTAGAGCAATTTGGAGCGGATCGATCAGCTTCGGGCTCTTGAACGTGCCCGTGAAGCTGTACAGCGCCGTATCGCGAAAGTCGGTGAGCTTCCGCGAGCTGCGGGCGAGCGACAGCTCGCGCATCCGGCACCGGCGGGTCGCCGAGTCCGATGGCGAGGAGGTCCCCTACGAGGAGATCGTCAAGGGCTACGAGGTCGCGCCCGAGCAGTATGTGGTGATCACCCGCGAGGAGCTCGAGGAGCTCGACCCCAAGAGGACGCGGGCGATCGAGATCCAGGACTTCGTCGATCTCGACGAGATCGACCCGATCTACTTCGACCACCCCTACTACCTGGGGCCCGACAAGGGGGCCGAGAAGGCTTACGCCCTGCTGGTCAAGGCGATGGCCGATGCGAAGAAGGTGGCAGTGGCGCGGTTCGTGCTCCGAAACCGCGAGCACCTGGCCGCGATTCGGCCGATGGGCCAGGTGCTGACGATGGCGACGATGCGGTTCGCCGACGAGGTCGTTTCGCTGGAGGAGCTCGACGACGTCATCCCCGAGGACGGCCGCAAGCTGTCCAAGCGCGAGCTCGAGATGGCCAAGCAGTTGATCGAGTCGCTGAGCACCGACTTCGACGCCGACAAGTACCGCGACGAGTACCGCGAGGAGCTGGTGGCGCTGATCGAGCGAAAGGCGCGGGGCGAGGAGGTCGTGGAGGCCGTATCCGAGGAGCCCAAGCCCACCAAGGCGCCCGACCTGATGGCGGCTCTCGAGGAGAGCCTGGCGGCGATCCAGGAAGAGCCGCTGGCCGCCGGGTCGAAGCGCGACGGCGCCAAGCGACGCAAGCGGACGAGTGCCGCCAAGTCCGGCTCCGGCTCCAAGAGCTCCAAGACCCGATCGAGATCGCGAAGCAGGGCAAAAGCCGCCAAGTAGACGTAGACGGGCACCGGCTCGAGCTCACCAACCTCGACAAGGTGCTCTGGCCAGCGGCCGGGTTCACCAAGGCCGGCGTGATCGACTACTACGCGCGGATCGCCGACGCGATCCTGCCCCACCTGCGAGACCGGCCGCTGACCCTGAAGCGGTACCCGGACGGCGTCGAAGCCCAGTCGTTCTACGAGAAGCGCTGCCCCTCCCACCGACCCGACTGGGTCGCGACCGCTGCGGTGTGGAGCGGGCGCAACGAGGGAGACATCGACTATTGCCTTTGCAACGACCGCGCGACGCTGATCTGGATGGCCCAGCTCGCGGCGCTCGAGCTCCATCCCTCACTGTCGCTCGCCGACGAGATCGAGCGGCCGAGCGTGCTCGCCTTCGACCTCGACCCCGGCGAGCCGGCGGGGATCCTCGAGTGCTGCCGCGTGGGGCTGCGGCTCCGCAAGCTGCTCGGCGAGCTCGACCTCGAGTGCGTCCCGAAGACCTCGGGGTCGAAGGGACTCCAGGTCTACGTGCCGCTGAACGTCGAGACCACCTACGAGCAAACCAAGCCCTTCGCCCATGCCGTCGCTCAGACACTGGAGCGAGCGGAGCCCGACCTGGTGGTCTCACGGATGGCAAAGAAGCTGCGCAAGGGCAAGGTGTTCGTCGACTGGAGCCAGAACGACCAGCACAAGACGACGGTCGCCGTCTACTCCCTGCGGGCGCGGGAGCGGCCGACCGTCTCGACCCCCCTCGAATGGGACGAGGTCGAGCGCGCCGCGCAGAAGGAGGATCCGGACGCGCTCAGGTTCGAGGCTTCAGACGTAATCGAGCGTGTCGAGGCGCACGGCGACCTGTTCGCCGCCGTGCTGAAGCTGCGCCAGAGGCTGCCGGCCTAGGGCCGGGTGACCGCCCACGACTCGCCGCCGGCGGCCTCGATCAAAGCGACTCGCGGACCACCGGCCGGCGGCTGGCGGTCGCCTCGTCGAGCCGGCGAACCGGCGTCGTGTAGGGAGCGTTGCGAGCAATCTCGGGGTCGCGCTCGGCCTCGGCGAGGATCTCCTCGACGGCGTCGGCGAGCGCGTCGAGGCCCTCCTTGGTCTCGGTTTCGGTGGGCTCGAACATCAGGGCCTCGTCGACGAGCAGCGGGAAGTAGATGGTCGGCGGGTGAAAGCCGAAGTCGAGCAGCCGCTTGGCGACGTCGAGCGTCTTGACGCCCAGCTCGCGCTTCCCGGCCGCCCCCGAGAGGACGAACTCGTGCATGCAGAGGCGGTCGAAGCCGACCGGCAGGTATCTGCCCGCTCGCCCCTGGCGAAGCCGGGCCAGCAGGTAGTTGGCGTTCAGGACCGCGATCTCCGAGGCTTCGGCAAGGCCGTCGCCGCCGAGGCTCCGGATGTACGCGTAGGAGCGGACGAAGACGCCGAAGTTCCCCGCAAATCCGCGCAGCCGGCCGATCGCCTTCGGCCGCTCGTGGTCGAGATCGAAAGCAGGGGTAGCGCCGTCCCCACCCTCATGCCGCACCAGGCGCGGGACGGGCAGGTAGGGCTCGATCCGGTCCGAGACCGCGATCGGCCCCGCCCCCGGTCCGCCGCCACCGTGCGGCTGGGAGAACGACTTGTGGAGGTTGACGTGGACGATGTCGAACCCCATGTCGCCGGGCCGCGTGTGGCCCATGATCGCGTTCAGGTTGGCGCCGTCGTAGTACAGGGTGCCGCCGGCGTCGCGGACCATCCGAGTGATCTCGGCGATGTTCTCGTCGAAGAGGCCGAGCGTGTTCGGATTGGTGAGCATCAGGCAGGCGACCTGATCGTCGACCTTGGAGCGCAGGTCGTCGACGTCGACGCCACCGCGCTCGTCGGTCGCCACCTTGACCACCTCGTAGCCAGCCATGGTCACCGACGCCGGATTGGTGCCGTGGGAGGTGTCCGGGGTCAGCACCTTGCTGCGCTGCTCCCCGCGGTCGGCGTGGTAGGCGCGGGTGAGGAGCAGCCCCGCCAACTCTCCGTGTGAGCCCGCCGAGGGCTGGAGGCTGACGTGCTCGAGGCCGCAGATCTCGGCCAGGGCGCGCTCCAGGCGCCACATCAGCTCCAGCGCCCCCTGGGCCCGCTTCGGGTGCTGCACAGGGTGCAGGCGCGCGTGGCCGGGCAGCGCGGCGACCCGCTCGTTGAGCCGAGGGTTGTGCTTCATCGTGCAGGAGCCGAGCGGATAGGGGCCCGTGTCGAGGTCGAAGTTTCGGCGCGAGAGGCGGTTGTAGTGGCGAACGATCTCGGGCTCGGAGACCTCGGGGAGCTCCGGGGGACGCTCCCGCCGCAGCTTTGCGGGAATCAGCTCGTCGAGCGGGCGCTCGGGGACGTCGGGCGGCGGCAGGGACGCCGCACGGCGCCCGGCGACCGAGCGCGCGAAGATCGTGGTCGCCGACTCCCGCTGTTGCGGTGTCGGAGTATCGGCCGTGGTTGGCGGCGAGGGGCTGAGCGCCGTCACGCTCTGACCTCCCGGGGTGGTGCCTTTCTTTGGCTATCCGGGACAAAGGCGCCATTGGCGCGCGATTCGGCGATGGCCGACCCCAGCGCATCGGCGAGGCGATCGACGTCGGCCCGCGAGCGCCGTTCCGTGAGCGCGATCAACAGTCCGTCCTCGTACTCCGGGTACTCACGGCCCAGCGGATAGCCCGCGGCGATCCCCTCTTCGCTGACCCGGTCCAAGACCGTGGCCACGGGTGCGTTCAGCCGCACCGCGAACTCCCGCACCACCGGCGCCTCGTGCACCAGGTCGACCCCGTCCAGGGCTGCCAGGCGCTCCCGGGCGTAGGCGGTCCGCTGCGCGAGCAGCTCGCCCAGCTCGACCACCCCGCGCTTGCCGAGCCAGGCCAGGTAGATCACCCCGCCGAGGGCGTTCAGGGCCTGCGACGTGCAGATGTTGTGGGTCGCCTTCTCGCGGCGGATGTGCTGCTCGCGGGTCTGGAGGGCCAGCACGAAGCCGCGCCGCCCGTCGGCGTCCACCGTCTCCCCGGCGATCCGGCCCGGCATCCGGCGCAGGTGCTCCTCGGTGGCGCAGAAGAAGCCGAACGAGGGACCGCCGAAGTCGAGCCTGCCTCCGAGCGGCTGGCCCTCGCCGACGGCCACGTCAACGCCGCACTCCCCGGGCGGCCGAAGCACACCCAGGGTGAGCGCATCGACCGCGGCGACCGTCAGCGCGCCAGCGTCCTTCGCGGCGGCGGCGAGGGCCTCGAGATCCTCCACCGCGCCGAGGAAGTTCGGGTTCTGGACGAACAGGGCGGCCGTGTCCTGATCCAGCGCGGCGCTGAGCTCGGCGGCGTCGGTGAGGCCGCCGTCGAGGCCGACCTCGACCACCTCGGCGCCGAAGCCGCGCGCGTAGGTGACCAGCGTCTCACGGCTGTGGGGATGAACGCCCCGCGAGACCACCAGGCGCCGGCGTCCGGTGGCGCCGAGCGCCAGGTAGGCGGCCGAAGCCACCGAGGACGGTCCCTCGTACAGCGAGGCGTTGGCCACCGGCAGCGCGCAGAGCTCCGAGATCGCGGTCTGGAACTCGAACATCACCTGGAGGCCGCCCTGCGAGACCTCGGGCTGGTAGGGCGTATACGGGGTCAGGAACTCCGAGCGCTGGGTGATCGCGTCGACGATCGCCGGCACGTAGTGGTCGTACATTCCCGCCCCGAGGAAGCAGAGCTCGGCCTCGGCGTGCGCGTTGCGCTCGGCGAGCGAGGCCAGGTGGTCGTAGCACTCGGTCTCCGAGAGCCCGGACGGCAGGTCGAGCGGGCGCCCGAGCCTCAGGTCGGAGGGAATCTCGTCGAACAGCTCGTCGATCGAGCCCACGCCGATCGCATCGAGCATCTCCCGGCGATCGGCGTCGGTGGCTGAGGTGTAGCGGGTCAAGCCGGCATCACTCCTGCCCGGATGCTAGCCGGGGGCGGTGCGGACTCCCGATCGGGGCCAGCGCTTCGAGCTACTCCTCAGCCAGCAGCCCCCGGTAGGCGGACGCATCCATGAGCTGCTCCACCTCCGAGGGATCGGAGAGCTTGACGCGCACCAGCCAGCCGTCGCCATAGGGATCCTCGTTGACCAGCTCGGGTCTTTCGGCCACCGCCTCGTTGACGGCGACGATCTCGCCGGAGAGGGGCGCGTACACGTCGGAGACCGCCTTCACCGATTCGACCTCGGCGTAGGCCTCGTCCTTGGACGCCTGCGAGCCGACCTCGGGCGGCTCGTAGAAGACGACCTCGCCGAGCGCGTCCTGCGCGTACCAGGTGATGCCAAAGGTCGCCTCGTCGTCCTCGATCCGGGCCCAATCGTGCTCTTGGTGGTAGCGCAGATCCTCCGGGTAGCTCTCGTCTGCCAACTCAGCTCTCCTTTCGGTACGGGGCTTCGACTGTGGGCGGCACCGCGTAGTCAAGCCCATTCGGATGATCCGAGGTAGGCTCGGAGCATCGCCAACAGGAACAAGCGGGCAGGAAGCCGTCGACGTCGTCTGGCCCTGGTGGCGACCTCGGCGTGCATGATCGCCGGGCTTTTCGGTGCCGCGGCCGAAGCGGTGCCACCGCCCGGGGCGGTGAGCTTCAGCAGCACCCCGGGCCTGCTCCCGAAGTTCGGGCCCAATATCTACGACTACGTCGTCCGCTGCAACAACGGGCCGGTGACCGTCCAGGCCCACACCTCCGGAGGCTGGGAGGCGGCGATCGGCGAGCCTCCCTTCCGCAGCGGCGACTTCAGCGAGGCGGTGCCGCTCGGCGCCGGGAAGGCCTTCACGATCACGGTGCGAGACGTAGGACGCACGCAGCTCTATCGCTACTACGTGCGCTGCCTGCTGAATGACTTCCCCACATACACCTTCACCCGCTACGGACCGGTGTCCCCGCAGTATTTCTCGGTGGACCCTCGCGGTTCGGGGTACGCGATCATCTTCGACAACCACGGGGTGCCGGTCTGGTGGTACCACGGGCCGGCCTACGCCACCAGGGTGCTTCCGAACGGGAACGTCCTCTGGAACAACCGCGGCAGATGGGAGGTCCACCGCCTCAATGGAAATCTGATCCGCCCTCTCTATGGCGTTGGCCGCGGGGCCGACGCCCACGACCTGCAGCTCCTGGATAACGGCAACCATCTGATCGGCGCCTACGTCAAGCAGAGCCACGTCGACACGAGGCCCTACGGCTCGAGCAACGCCACCGTCGTCAACGCCGAGCTGCAGGAGGTGAGCCCCAATCACGACCTGGTTTGGGACTGGAAGAGCCGGTACCACATCTCGCTGGCCGAAACCCCGCGGCGCTGGTGGCCCGACCAACCGCCCCCCGGAGGCTACGACCTCGTCCACTGGAACTCGATCGAGCCGGTTGGCGGCTCGGTGATCGCCTCCTTCAGGACCCTGGACGCGGTCGTCAAGATCGAAAAGAGCACCGGCAGGATCGTCTGGAAGCTGGGCGGCACGACCACGCCCAGGAGCCTTGAGGTAAAGCAAGATCCCCGTCAGTACACCTTCGGCGGACAACACGACGCCCGCCTGCTCGCCGATGGGACCCTGACCGTGTTCGACAATCGCTCCTACCTGGGGGGCGAGGCGGGCCAGCCGCCGCGGGCGGTGCGCTACCGGATCGACGAGCAGGCAGGAACAGCGACCCTCCTGGAGTCGATTTCTGACCCCGCCGTCCCCGTATCCAAATGCTGCGGCTCGGCCCGGCGCCTGGGCAACGGGAACTGGCTGGTCGACTGGGGGTACTCAACGTGATCGGCGGTTACAGGCCCGGTGGCGAGCGGACCTTCCGCTTGACGCTCAACCCTCCCCGCAGCTTCAGTTATCGGGCAGAGCCGGTCCGCTTCGGCGCGCTTTCGCCGCAGGATCTGCGCCAAGCCATGAACGCGATGTACGGCGCGCCCTGATCGGGCACTGGAGTGGCCGGTTACGGCACCCGTGCCGCTTCAGCTCGGCGGTATAGGGGCTTCGACTCTATGCGTGCCGATCGGAGCTTGCCGCGGACGTCGATCTCGACCTCCGTTCCGGGCTCGGCGAGCTCGACGGGAACGTAGGCCATCCCGATCCCCACCTCGAGTGAGGGAGACAGCGTCCCGCTGGTCACCACGCCCACCTGATGGCCGCCGGAGACGACCTCGTTTCCCTGGCGGGGGATGCCGGGCCCCGTGAGCACGAAGGGCGCCAGCTTCTGCTCGGTGCCGCGCTCGCGGACAGCGGCGATGGATTCCGACCCGATGAACCCGGTCCCCTCCTTGCAGCACCAGCCCAGCCCGGCCTGGATCGGGTTGCGATGCTCGTCCATGTCGTTGCCGTAGAGGTGGAAGCAGACCTCCATGCGAAGCGTGTCGCGGGCGCCGAGCCCAGCCGGGCTGGCGCCCCCGGCCGTCAGCGCTCCCCAGACCTGCGCGGCGCGCTCCGGGGCCAGCAGGAGCTCGACGCCGTCCTCGCCCGTGTAGCCGGTCCCGCAGACCAGCATCTCGGCGCCGGCAACCCCGAGCGCCGCCGTGTGCATGCGCGGCGGCAGCTCGCCATCGGCCAGCTCCCCGACGATCGAGCGCGCCTCGGGGCCCTGCACGGCGAGCATCGCGTAGTTGTCGATCGCGTCGCTGACCTCGGCGTCGAAGTCCCGGGCATGCTCCTCGAACCAACCGAGGTCGCGCTCGTGGTTGGCGGCGTTGGTGACCGTCAGGTAGCGGTCGTCCGCTAGCCGGTAGGTGAACAGGTCGTCGAGGATGCCGCCGTCCTCGCGGCATAGGACCGAGTACTGCGCGCCGCCGACCGCAAGCTTGGAGAGGTCGTTGGACAGGAGGCGCTCAAGGAGCGCCTCGGCGTCCGGTCCGGAGGTCTCGATCTCGCCCATGTGCGAGACGTCGAACACACCGCAGGCGGAACGCACCGCGAGGTGCTCGACCCGGACCCCCTCGTACTGCACCGGCATCTGAAACCCCGCGAACGGCACCAGCTTGGCGCCCGCCGCCAGGTGGGCGTCGTACAAGGGGGTGCGTTTGAGCGCCGCGGTGGCCACCGGGCGCAGGCTAGTGGGCTAGCGGCCCTTCAGGAAGGACGGTACGTCGATCTCGTCCTCGGAGACCTCTAGGTCGCGCCGCTCGCGGTCGCCGAGCCCGCTGACGCCGCGCCGGCGCGCGCGGTCGCGCACCTGGATCGGACGACGGGCGAGGGTCTCGAAGCCCTCGAAGCCGGTGGCGATAACAGTGACCCTGACCTCGTCGGCCATCGTCGGGTCGATCACCGTCCCGAAGATGATGTTGGCGCCCTTGTCGGCGGTGGCGACCACGATGTCGGCGGCCTCGTGGACCTCGAACAGGTTGAGGTCCTCGCTGCCGGTGAAGTTGAGCAGCATTCCCGTGGCGCCCTCGATCGACTCCTCCATCAACGGCGAGGAGACGGCTCCCTTCGCCGCCTCGGTGGCCCGGCTCTCGCCGGAGGCGGAGCCGACGCCCATCATCGCGGAGCCGGCCTCGGACATCACCGCGCGCACATCGGCGAAGTCGAGGTTGATCTGGCCGGGGGTGGTGATCAGGTCGGTGATCCCCTGTACGCCCTGGCGGAGGATGTCGTCGGCCATCTTGAACGCCTCACTGACCGAGGTCTGACGCTCCACCACCTGAAGCAGCTTCTCGTTCGGGACGATGATCAGGGTGTCGCACTTGGCGCGCAGCTTGTCGATCCCGTCCAGGGCCTGCTGCATCCGGCGGCTGCCCTCGAACTCGAACGGCTTGGTGATCACGCCGACGGTGAGCGCCCCGATCTCCTCCTTGGCGATTTCGGCGATCACCGGCGCCGCGCCGGTGCCCGTGCCGCCGCCCTCGCCGGCGGTGACGAAGACCATGTCCGCCCCCTTCAGGGCCTCCTTGATGTCGTCGCGGCTCTCGGCCGCGGCGCCTCCCCCGATCTCCGGGTTGGCGCCCGCGCCCAGCCCCTTGGTGAGCTGGTGGCCGATCGAGAGCTTGATGTCGGCCTCACACGCCTGCAGCGCCTGGACGTCGGTGTTGATGGCGATGAACTCGACGCCCTTGAGGCCGGCGTCCACCATCCGGCTGACGGCGTTCGTGCCGCCGCCGCCGGCGCCGACAACCTTGATTACTGCGAGGTACGAGGACTCGACCATTGACTCTCGAATGTCCTCACTTTCGGTCTTTGCCGCTCCGAGGCTAAAGCGATGCTTGAGAGTTGCAGACCGCTTCCAGCCTCAAGTCCAAGGCGAAGGTAAGGCATTCGGCGGTCCCTGTCAACGCAGGAATAGCTTAGCGGCATGGAATCGTGCAAGCCAAGAGTCTCAACGAAGGGTTGAGAGTTTACTGTTTACCGCGTGTCTCAGGCTGGGGTCTAGGCTCGGGTTACGGCACCGTGTCGGTGGCGCCCGTGGCGCCTGCCGTCGACGCTCCTCCCACCGCGGGACGATCGGGCACCCTGACGTCGACGTAGGAGACGCTCGTCAGCTGGCGGTCGGCCAGGATCGCGGCCACAGCCGTCCACTTCTGGTCGGCGCGGTCGCGGTTTCCGAAGCGCACCTCGATGCCGCCTCGCATCGTCACCACGATCCCGTAGTCGCCGGACACGGAGGAGCCCGCGATAAGCGGGCGAAGCGGCGCCGGCGCGGCCCCGATTGCCAGGGCTTCGCTGAGCGGGTCACCGCTCAAGCGACCCGAGGTCGGCAGCTCCTCGAGGGTCAACTCCGGCAGGTCTCGGTCGCCCAGCTGGGCCCCGGGAAGCAGCGAGCCGTCGCCGCCGACCGGAATCTCGCGGCCGCCGGCGCGGGCGATCAGCTTCGGCCGGCGTTCGATCACCTGGATCGTGATCCCGTGCGGAAAGCTCGTGTCCGCGCTCACCGAGGCGACCGTGGGGAACTCCCTGGCCACGTTCTGGAGGTGGTCGGTCTGGACGTGGAGGGTGGTCATCCCGTGTGCCGCGTCGGTCAGGTTCGCGATGATCCGCTCGCGATCGGCGCCGCTCACTCCCTCGACCTCGACGTCGCGGACCGCGACCAGCGAGGAGTCGCGGAACCAGCCGAAGTAGCCAAGCGCCACGGCGCCCGCGACCACGGCGGCCAGCAACGCCCGCCGGCGCAGCGAGGCGGAGCGCAGGAACGCCATCAGGTCCCGCGGGCGGGACACGGAGCGCCGGGGGCGGCGCTTCGATGAGGGGCGTCTTGGGCGAGACGGCGCTCGACTTCTCGCCGGGCGGGCGGCGGAGCTGGCTCGGCTCGTGCGAGAGCTGGCGCGCCGCTTGCCGGCAGCGGTGGCGGCGGGAGTCCTCACAGGAGGGTGATTCGCGCTCATGGGGGGCGGCTCCTGCCCAGGCCCCGCCCGGATTCGGCTACTCGCTGAGGTCCCAGCCTTCGGGCCACTCCACCTCGCCGAGCACCTGGACCTCCGGAAGTAGCGCGACCCCGAAGCGCTCGTGGACGCGGCGGCGGCCCTCGGCCATCAGGGAGAGGATGTCGGCGGTGGTCGCGTCACCCACATTCTCGACGAAGTTGGCGTGCTTCTCGGAGAACCGGGCGCCGCCGATCCGCAGCCCGCGGCAGCCGGCGGCCTCGAGCAGCTGCCCAGCCGTCAGCCCCCCGGCGCGCGCGTCGTCCGCAGGGTTCTTGAAGGTCGATCCGAAGGTCTTGATCCCGGACGGCTGCGCATCGAGCCGCTTGCTGCGCATCTCGGCGAGCGTGCCCTTGATCTCCGCGACATCACCCTCTCCGAGCCGGAAGGAGGCCCGGGAGATGACCTCGCCGGGCCCGAGATTCGAGCGCCGGTAGGCGAAGCCCAGCTGGCTCGGCCGGCGTCGCTCGACGCCCCCGGGGGTGCACACGTTCACCCATTCCAGCACCCGCCCGAGCTCGCCGCCGTAGGCGTTGGCGTTCATCTTCACCGCGCCGCCGACCGTCCCCGGGATGTTGATCCCGAACTCGAGCCCGGAGAGCCCCCATCGAGCCGCCCGAGCAGCGGCCGATGGGAGCCGTGCGCCGCCGCCGCAGACGATCAGCATCCCCTGGCGCTCAATCGAGCTCAGCCGGCCGTCCAGCTTCAGCACCAGGCCCCGATAGCCGTCGTCCGAGACCAGGAGGTTGGAGCCCGAGCCGACCACCCCCACGGCGACCCCCTCCGACGCAGCCCAGCGGAGCAGTTCCGCCAGCTCCTGCTCGGCGTCCGGGCGCGCGAAGAGGTCGGCCGGCCCGCCCGCACGCACGGTCGTCAGCCGGGCCAGCGGATAGTCGCGCTCGACGCCCTCCGGGACCTGCGGCATCATCGGGGAGCCCCCGGCTCCGCACCATCCTCCACCAGCGCCTCGGCGAGCTGGTAGATGTCGCCGGCGCCGATCGTCACCAGGAGGTCGCCCTCGCGCAACCGCGGCGCCAGGGCGTGCTCGGCTCGGGCGGCGTCGACCAGCCACCAGACCGGGCGACCCGAGGCGCGATCGGCGACCGCCCGCGCGACCGCCAGGCCGCTGACGCCGGCAAGCCGCCCCACCGGCTGCTCGCGGGCCGGATAGACGTCGAGGACGCCCACCTCGTCCGCAGCCGACAGGGCCCAGCCGAAGCGGTCGGCGAGGGCCTTGGTGCGCGAGTAGAGATGGGGCTGGAAGACCGCAATCAGCCGGCGTGGGCCGAGCTCGCGAAGCGCTTCCAGCGCCGCGGCCACCTCGGTCGGGTGATGGGCGTAGTCGTCGTAGATGGCGGCCCCGTTCCGATGCCCCTTGAGCTCGAGCCGGCGCAGGATCCCGGGGAAGGAAGCGAGCGCCGCGGCCGCCGGCTCGAGCTCGAAGCCGGCAAGCTCGAGGGCGGCGAGGGCGGCGCGCGCGTTGAGCAGGTTGTGACGACCAGGGACCTTCAGCTCGAGCGGCGGGCCCGGGAAGTCCTCGTCGAAGGTCAGGACCCGCTGCTCACGGGCGAGGCCGGCGAGGCTCCCGTCGCCGGGCAGCACCAGGCCCCGCGCCGGCTCGCAGAACCGTCGGAAGGCCTCGAGTAGCTGGGCGCGCGAGGACCAGTGCGAGTGGTGGTCGAGCTCGACATTGGTCACCACCGCCACCTCGGGGCGCAGACGCAGGAAGCTCGCGTCGGACTCGTCCGCCTCGGCGACGACCCATTCGCCGGCGCCCCAGCCGGCGTTACCGGAGCCTCCGTCCTCGCCGGCGCCCGGCAGCTCGCCTCCGAGCAGGAAGCCCGGGTCGGCGCCCGTCACCCGCAGGACGTGGGCAAGCATCCCGGCGGTGGTGGTCTTGCCGTGGGTTCCGGCGACCGCCAGCAGGCGCTTCTCGGCGCACAGCTCGGCGAGCAGCTCGCCCCGATGGACCACCGGCTGGGCCCGCTCGCGAGCCCGCGCGAGCTCGGGATTGTCCTCCCCGATTGCGGTCGAGACCACAACCTCGGCGTCTGGCGGAACGGCGTCGGCGTCGTGGGGAACGCGCGGCTCGAGGCCGGCCGCTCGGAGGCGCTCGAGGTAAGAGCTCTGGGTGCGGTCCGAGCCGCTCACCCGCGCCCCGAGCCGGTGGCAGACGAGCGCCAGGCCGCTCATCCCGGCGCCGCCGATGGCGATGAAGTGGAGCTTGCGCTGGCTCCAGTCGGTCATGGATTGGTCATCGCCCGGCGGCATCCAGCACCTCTTCGGCGATTCGCTCCGCAGCATCCGGGCGGGCGAGGGCGCACGAGGCAGCGGACATCCGTTCCAGGCGCTCCGCGTCGGCGAACAGATCACCCACCGTTCGGACCAGTGACCCGGGGTCGAGCTCTGAGTCGTGGACCACCACGGCTGCGCCGGCATCTGACATCCAGGCCGCGTTGGCGTCCTGATGGCGCGCCGTCGCGTGCGGGTAGGGGACGAGGATCGCCGGCCTGCCCGCCGCCGCCAGCTCGAACACGGAGCCCCCGGCCCGGGCGAGCACGAGGTCGCAGGCGGCCAGCGGATCGGCGAGGGTGGGCTCGTACTCGAGCAGGGTGTATCTGTCAACCCCAGCGGCGGCATCCAACCGCTGCCGGGCCAGGGGATAGTCGCGATGGCCGGCGATCTGGATCACGTGGTAGTCGCGCGGGGCCGCGGCGCCGTCCCCGACGAAGGCATCGAGCGCGCAGAGGTTGAGCGAGCGTGCGCCCTGGCTGCCACCGAAGACGAGCAGGCAACGGTCGTCGGGAGCGACCTGGAAGCGGTCTCGCGCCTGGCTGCGATCGGCCCCGACGATCGCCGCCGGCACCGGCCGGCCGGTGACCATGTAGCGGCCTCCCTGCCGCCCGGCGATCGGGAAGGCCAGGCAGACGCGGCGTGCGCGGCGCGCCAGGAGGCGATTGGCGAGGCCCAGGTGGCGGTCGGCCTCGGTCAGCACCAGGGGCAAGCGCACAGACAGCGCCGCGAGCCCGGCGGGGCCGGCCACGTATCCCCCGCCCCCCATCACCGCCTCAGCCCCCCGGCGCCGCAGCGCCCTCCGCGCCGCCGGCACCGCAGCCGCCGCCAGGGCCACCGCCGAGGCCGCCTTCAGGGGCGCGCCGCGGTCCAGGCCGCGGACCCGCAGGAAGTCGATCTCGTAGCCCGCAGCCGGGACGAGCTCGGCCTCGACCCGCTCTCGCGTTCCGAGGAATGAGACCTCGGCGCCCCTATCCCGAAGCGCGTCGGCGACGGCCAGCGCCGGCACTACGTGCCCCGCGGTTCCCCCCGCGGCTATCACGACTCTTGGCACCGCCCGAAACGCTCCTTCCTCTTGCAGGCCTGGCGCGGCTGCGCGTGCGTGTCCGGTCGCCGTCGACCACCCGCAGTCTCGCAGCGCCTGTGCCGCGCCGGGCGGGCGCGGCGGCCTGGCCACCGCGGGCCACGTTCAAGAGCAGCCCGGTGGCCGCCAGCATCACCAGCAGGCTCGAGTTGCCGTAGGACACGAATGGCAGTGGCACGCCGGTGAGCGGGACGAGCCCGAGCACCGCGAACAGGTTGACGATCCCCTGGACCAGGATCAGCGAGGTGAGGCCGGCGGCGAGCAGCTTGCCGTAGCGGTCGCGGGCGCGTTGCGCGGTTCGAAGCCCCGCGTACCCGAACAACCCGAACAGCCCCACCAGCATCGAGAGCCCGACCAGCCCGAGCTCCTCGCCGGCCACCGCCGCGATCATGTCCGTGTGTGCCTCGGGAAGGTAGAAGGCCTTCTGGAGGCTCTGGCCGAGGCCGACGCCGAAGATCCCGCCGGAGCCGAGCGCGATCTTCGCTTGGATCGCCTGGAAGCCGGCGCCACCCGGGTCGGCGCTGGGATTGACGAAGCCCGTGAGGCGTTGCATCCGGTAGGGCTCGATCACGATCGCGAGCAGCACCACGACGCCGATTGCGGCGGCGAGAAGCGCCAGATGGCGGATCTTCACACCCGCCGCGACCAGCAGGGCCGCGGTCGCCAGGCAGACGATGACCGCCGTTCCGAGGTCGGGCTCAACCACCATCAGCGTGCAGGCGAGGCCGACCACGGCCAGGTAGGGCACCAGGGTGCGGATGCTGCGGGTCATCCTCGGGCGGGAGGCCAGCAGGTGGGCGCCGTAGAGGACGAGGGCCAGCTTGGCGAACTCCGACGGCTGAACCTGGAATAGGCCGGCGCCGATCCAGCGCTGGGCGCCGTTCGCCGAGACGCCGACCCCCGGGATCAGCACGGCCAGCAAGCCGAAGAACGAGACGGCGACCAGCAGTGAGGTCAGCGGCCGCAGCATGCGCATCCCGCGCAGCGACAGGACGCGCATCACCAGCAGGCCCCCGGCCCCGAACAGCACGGTCCGCTTCAGGTAATAGGCGCTGTCCCCGCTCTGACCCAGCAGGGAGGTCGTCGAGCTGGCGCTGAACACCATCACGACACCAAAGGCCAGCAGGCACAAGGTGGCCGTGAGCAGCAGGTTGTATTCGATCGGCTGGGCGCCGGCGCGCCTGCGCGTGCGCGGGCCCAGCCGGCTGAGCGAGAGCGCCGTCATCTCCCTGGTCTGTTCGCGCCAAGCAGGCGTGAACCTTCCGGGTCAGCCAGGGTTCGACCCTAGGCGGGGAGCCTCTCGACCAGGGAGCGGAAGTGCTCGCCCCGCTGCTCGAAGTCGCGATAGGCGTCGAAGCTCGCGCAGGCCGGGGCGAGCAGGACGACCTCACCGGCCTGCGCGTCCGATGCTGCCGCGCGGACCGCGCCGGCGAGACCCTCGCAGCGGCGCAGCTCCACCCCGGCGTCGCCGGCGGGCTCGAGGTCCCGCTCGAGCGGCTCGGCGGCCTCGCCGATCAGGTAGCAGGCGACACACCTCTCGCCCACCGGCTCTGCCAACGCCCTGAAGCTCCCGCCCTTCAGCGAGCCGCCCAAAATGGCTCGCACGCCGCCGTCGAACGAGCGCAGGCCGGCCACGGCGGCGGCGACGTTGGTGGCCTTCGAGTCGTTGACGTAGAGAACGCCCCCCCGCTCGGCAACGCGCTCGAGCCGGTGCGGGACGCCGGCGAAGGTGCGGAGGCCCTCGCGGACCGAGTCGCGCTCCAGGCCCATGGCCAGGGCCGCCGCGGCGGCGGCCATCGCGTTGTCGGCGTTGTGGGGGCCGATCAGGCTCAGCTCGCTCGCCTCCAGCAGCGGCCCGTCGCCGGCGAAGATCACGCCGTCGTTGAGCGACAACTCGCAGTCCGGGCTTGGGCCGCGGCAGTACGCCACCCGCCGGCCACAGCCACCGAGGTCGAGATCGCGCAGCGCCACCTCGGAGGAGTTGTAGACGGCGACGTCGTCGTTTCCCTGATTGGCGAAGACTCGGAGCTTGGCGCGCAGGTAGCGGTCGAAGTCCCCGTGGCGATCCAGGTGGTCGGGCGTCGCGTTGAGCAGCACCGCGCACTCGGGCGCGAAGGCCTCGGAGTCCTCGAGCTGGAAGGACGAGCACTCGCAGACGACGGTCGCTTCGGGGAGCGCCTCGCCGGCCAGCGAGGCGAGCGGCGTGCCGACGTTCCCCGCCACCGCCACCGGCTCGGCGGCCGTTCGCCAGACGTGGCCGAGGAGCTCGGTCACGGTCGTCTTGCCGTTCGTCCCGGTCACGGCCACGAACCGGTTCGGCACCAGCCGCCAGGCGAGCTCCAGCTCGCCGACCACGGCGACGCCAAGCTCCAGCGCTCGCGCGATCACCGGAGCCTCGCGGGGCACCCCGGGGCTCTTTACAAGGCAGCGCGCGCGCCCGAGGAGCTCGACTCCATCCGAGTCCAGGTGAACCTCGAGGCCCTCCTCGGCCAGCTCCGCCGCCCCCTCGGGCGAGGCCGAGTCGCAGCCCGCGACCTCTTCCCCACGCCCGGCCAGCATCCGCGCGGCCGCCTGGCCCGATCGGGCCAGGCCGACCACCAGGTACGGCCCTCCGGGCAGCGGCGGGCGGGGATTGGGCGGCGGGGCGCTCACGCCCGAGCGCTCACTCACCCGATGGAGTTCTGGTACAGCGTGTAGCCGATCCCCGCGCAGACGGCGGCGACGATCCAGAAGCGGAGCATGATCTTGGTCTCCGACCAGGCCATCATCTCGAAGTGGTGGTGGACCGGAGCCATCAGCAGCACCCGGCGCCGAAACATCTTGAAGCTGAACACCTGAATCGCCACGGACAGCGCCTCGATCACGAAGATCCCGCCGAGGATGATCAACAAGAGCTCGGTCTGGGTCATCACCGCCAGGGCCCCGATCGCCGCTCCCAGCCCCAGCGAGCCGGTGTCGCCCATGAAGATCGCCGCCGGGAAGGAGTTGAACCACAGAAAGCCGACCGAGGCGCCCACCAGGCAGGCCGAGAGCAGCGCCAGGCCCTCCTGGCCGCTGGTGATCGTGATCGCCGTGTAGGCGAGCAGCACGATCGCGCAGGAGCCCGCCGCCAGCCCGTCGAGCCCGTCGGTGAGGTTGACCGCGTTCGAGGCGCCGGCGATGACCAGGAAGACGACCATCACATAGAGCACCGGCCCGATGTAGATCTCGGCGTCGGAGATCCGCACCTGGAGGCTTGGGTCGAGCCCCACCTCCTCGCTGGCCACCCACCACAGCGCCACCGCGAGCCCGATCTGGACAAGCAGCTTCCAGCGTGCCGGGAGGCCCAGGGAGCGGCGCTTGGTGACCTTGATGAAGTCGTCGGCGAAGCCGAGGGCGGCAGCGCCGATCGCGACACCGAAGACGGCCAGGCTCTGGGTGTCCCGCGGCGAGAGCACCAGGTAGGGCACGGCGATCGCCACGAACACGATCAGCCCGCCCATGGTCGGGGTCCCGGCCTTCGTTTGATGCTCCTCCGGACCCTCCTCACGGATCTGCTGGCCGAACTCCCGGGCCCGCAGGAACTCGATGAACTTCGGCCCGAGGAAGATCGTGATCAGCATCGCCGCCATCCCGGCGATCAGGATCTGACCGCGATCGATCGCCGACGGCGCGACCGCGTTGGCGAGCGCGGCGAGCGGAAGGCTCATCGCTCGCCGGCTCCGCGCCGGGCGAGCAGCTCGTCGGTGACGAGCTCGAGGCCGACCGAGCGCGAACCCTTGACCAGCAGGGCATCGCCCGGCTCGAGCATCGCCTCGACCAGCGGCACCGCCGTCTCTGCGTCCGGCGCCCAGGCGTCGGGGGCGTAGTCGCGGGCGAGCTCGCCGACCCCGACGATCGGCGCGACGCCGAGCTGGCGCGCATGCGACCCCGCCTCCCGGTGGTAGCCGGGTGCGTTCGGGCCCAGCTCCGCCATCTCGCCGAGGACGGCCACGTGGCGGCCGGAGGCCGGGAGCGAGGCCAGGTGATCGAGGGCCGCGCGCATCGAGATCGGGTTGGCGTTGTAGCAGTCGTTCACGACGACGATTCCGTCGGCCAGCTCGATCAGCTCGCCGCGCAGGCGCGAGAAGGTTATCTCCGGCGCCCGCCGTGCCATCTCGTCCAGCGGTTGCTCGAGCGCTCCGCCGATCGCGATCGCCGCCAATGCGTTGGTGAGGTTGTGCGCCTCCCCGAACGGGAACGAGAAGCGCTGCTCGCCGGCCGGCGTCCCGACCGTGGCCTGGATCGAGCGCCCGTCGCCGCTCCACCGAAGAACAAAGACGTCGCCGCCGGCGCCGAAGGTGATGGTCACCAACCGGTCGTGCAGATGGGGCTCGAGCGCCTCGGCGTCGGCGGGGATGACGGCGCGATCGCGCTCTCCGAGCTGGGCGAGGATCTCGGCCTTGGCCTCGGCGATCGCCTCCAGGGCGCCGAGCAGCTCCAGGTGGACAGGGCCGATGTTGGTGATCGCCGCGACGTTGGGCTCCGCGATCCCGCATAGCTGGGCGATCTGCCCGCGGCCGCGCATCGCCATCTCGAGGACCAGCGCCTGCGTCTCGGGCGGAGCGCCGAGCACGGCGAGCGGCAGGCCGATCTCGGTGTTGTAGTTCTCGGGGCTGGCATGGACTCGCAGCGGCAGGATCGCGTGGCAGATGTCCTTGACCGACGTCTTGCCCACCGACCCCGTGATCCCGACCACGGGGCATCCGAGCTCGCGCCGCCACGCACGAGCAAGCGCCTGGAGCCCGCCAAGCGGATCGGGCGCCGCCAGCACCCAGCCGTCCCTCTCGCCGACCCGGGCGTCGGTGCCCCCGCGCGCCAGCGAGCGAGCGCGCTCCGGCTCGACCACGACGCCCCAGGCCCCGGCCTCCAGGGCCAGGGCGGCGAACTCACCCCCGTCCGCATGCTCGCCACGCAGGCCGAAGAAGAGGTCGCCCGGGCGAACCTCGCGGGAGTCGGTCACTGCCCGCTCGGGCCGTCCGCCCCTGCCGGCGAGCGTCACCTCGGCTCCGGCCGCAGCGGCAATCCGGTCTGGGGACAGCTCGATCACTCGGAGCGCCCAGTGGCCGAGACCGGATGCCCGACCCGCCTCACGCCGCCCTCGCCCCGAGCTTGCGCAACTCCTCCCTCGCCACCTCGCGGTCGTCGAAGGGGATCTTCCGCCCGCCCGCGAGCTCCTGCCCCTGCTCGTGGCCCTTGCCGGCGATCACGACCGTGTCGCCCGGCGTTGCGGCGCACGAACGCGTGCGCGATCGCGGCCCGGCGGTCGGGCTCAACCTCGACCTCCCCAGGCTCGGCGTCGGTCATTCCAGCCAGGATCTCGGCGATGATCGCCTTCGGCTCCTCGGAGCGCGGGTTGTCCGAGGTGACCACGCAGGCGTCCGAGAGCCGGGCCGCGATCGCACCCATCAGGGGGCGTTTCTCCCGGTCGCGATCGCCGCCGCACCCGAAGACCGCGATCAACCGCCCCTCGGTCAGCTCGCGCGCGGCGCCGAGCGCGTTCTCCAGCGAGTCGGGGGTGTGGGCGTAGTCGACCAGGACCGCGAACGGTTGCCCCTCGTCGACCGGCTCGAAACGTCCCGGGACCCGGCCGGCGCTCGCCAGGGCGGCGGCGGCCGCAGCGACCGGCACCCCGAGCGCGTGGCAGGCGCCGATCGCCGCCAGCGCGTTCTCGACGTTGAAGTGGCCGGGCAACGGCATCCGCACCTGGACCTCCCCGCCGCGAGCGAGACAGCGGAAGCGAGACCCCCTGGCATCGAAGGAAACGTCCACGGCCCTGAAGTCGGCTCCCTCCTCCCCACTCGGAGAGAAGGTGAGCAACGGCGGCTCACCGGCCTCCCGCAGTTCGGCCGCCAGCCGTGCCCCAAACGCATCGTCGACGTTCACCACCGCCATCTCCGGGAGCGGCCTTCTCCCCGAGCCGGGCGCGACGGCGCCCGGCGAGGAAAAATAAGGAGCGCTTGGCCAGGAAGTACTCCTCCATGTCGACGTGGAAGTCGAGGTGATCCTGGGTCAGGTTGGTGAACACTGCCACCGCGAAACGGACGCCGGCGGTGCGCTCCAGCGCCAGGGCATGCGAGGAGACCTCCATCGCGCAGGCCTCATCACCCCCCTCGAGCATGCGGCGAAACGTGAGCTGTAGGTCGATCGCCTCGGGCGTCGTGCGCTCCACCTCCTCCTCGACTCCGCCAACGATCCGCTTCACCGTGCCCAGAAGCCCGGTCCGGGTCCCGTGCGACTCGAGGATGTGGCGGATCAGGAAGGCGGTGGTCGTCTTCCCGTTGGTGCCGGTGACGCCGGCAACGCGCAGGTGCGCGGTGGGGTCGTCCCAGAAGCGAGCCGCGATTGAGGCCATCGCGGCGCGGGCATCGACGACGCGCACCTGGGGCACACCGACGTCCAGCGGCCGCTCCACGACGAGCGCCGTGGCGCCGCGCTCGACGGCGCGGTCGGCGAACTCGATGGCCGTCCGAGCGCTGCCCGGGAACACAGAAGAAGAGCGTGCCCGGCTCGACCGTGCGACTGTCGTAGGCAAGCCCGGCGATCTCCACCTCGGTGTCCCCGGCGATCTCGGCGACCTCTGTGTCGGCGAGCAGCTCGCGGAGCTTCATTGCGGCGATTCTATGGCCGCTGATCCGGTGGGATCTCGAGGTAGGGCAGCGCGAACCTGGCGATCTCGCCGAAGGCGGGGGCCGCCACCACGCCGCCGTAGTAGCTGCCCTGGGGCTCATCGACAACCACCGCGACCAGCAGCTGGGGGTCGCTGCGCCGGAGCGAAGCCGACGAACGAGGCGACGAACCGCGATTCCGAGTAGCCGCCATCGACCGCCACCTCCGCGGTTCCCGTCTTCCCGGCCAGGGTGTAGCCGGGAACGCTGACCTCCGACGCGGTTCCGCCGGGCGCCAGGACGCCCACCAGCATCTGCCTCAGCTCGCGGCGGTCTGCTTGCTGATCACCCGGTGGCCATCCGGAGTCGCCGTGGGCGTGTCCCCCTCGTCGAGGATCAGCCGCGGCTGGCGCAGGACTCCGCCGTTTGCAATCGCCGAGTAAGCGGCGGCCATCTGGATCGGCGTCACCGAGAGGCCCTGGCCGATCGGCAGGTTGCCGATCGTGGAGCCCGAGAACTCGGACAGGGTCGGGACGATGCCCTGCTCCTCGCCCGCGAAGTCGATCCCGGTCGGATCGCCGAAGCCGAATCGCCGCACCCAGTCGTAGAACCGCTCCTCGCCGAGCTCGAGGCCAATCCTCACCGCCCCGACGTTCGACGACTGGGCGAGGATCTGGGCAACGGTGCGGCTCTCCGGGCCTCGCACCTCGGCGTCGGAGATCGTTCGATCGGCCACCTGGATCTCGACCGGCAGATAGAAGACGGTGCTCGGCGTGACCAGGCGCTCCGAGAGGGCACCGGCGACAGTGAATGCCTTGAAGGTCGAGCCCGGCTCATAGGTGAAGCCGGTGGCCATGCTCCGCAGGGCCTCCGGCGAAGCCGAGGACGGATCGCTGGGATCGAAACTGGGCCAGTCGGCCATCGCCAGGACCTCGGCGTTGCGGGGGTCCATGACGATCGCCGTGGCGCTTCTTGGGCTGGTAGGTCTGGGCCAGGTCTGCGAGAACCTCCTCGGTTCGTGCCTGGATCCCGGCGTCGATCGTCAGCCGCAGGTCCTCGCCCTGCTGGGCACCGCTGAGCGTGTCGCGCTCGATCTCCTTGCCAAGCCCGTCGAAGACCACCTGGCGCTCGCCGTTCGCGCCGCCGAGCAGATCGTCGTCGCGCGGCCTCCAGCCCGGTGAGGCCCTGGGAGTCCAAACCCACGGCCCCGATCAGGGGAGCGGCGAGCTTGCCCTCCGGATAGACCCGCCGGCTCGAGGGCACGGTGGTGACGCCGAGCAGCTTCAGCTTGCGTACGCGGTCGGCGGTCGGCAGGCCCACCTGGCGAGCCAGGTAGGCGAAGCCCGAGGATCGATCGGCGAGCGCGCGAAGGACCTCAGCCTCGGGGACGTCCAGCAGGGGCGCCAAGCGACGGGCGGCCTGCGCCGGGTCCTTGACCTGGTAAGGGGTCGCGATCACGTCCGCGGCGTCCTCCGAAACGGCCAGCTCCCGGCGATTGCGGTCGAGGATCCGTCCGCGCTGCCCCGGGATCGTCACCGTCTGGGTCTGCTGACTCTGCGCGTCGGCGCTCAGTCTGCCGCCCTGGACCCCCTGCACCCAGGCCGCGCGGCCGATCGCGACCACGAGCAAGAGCAGGAAACAGGCGAACAGGAGGCCGATGCGCCGGTCGATCATCGCTCATCGACCTCGCCCTGGGCCCGGCGGCCGGCCCGCCGTCCGAGCCTCGGGCTCAAGGAGCCGCCACCCCTCCGCCGCCACCGGACGCGACCCCGTCTCCTTCCTGCCCGCGCGGCCGCGGCGGCAGGCGGGCTGGTCGTCTCGGTGGTGGTCGGGGTGGCCGTGGCATCGGTTGCGGGCGCCGTTTGGGTGGGCTGTGCCACCGCGGCCTGGTCGGTCCCCGGAGTGGAGGTGGGTGTTGTTGTCGTCGGCACGCTCACCGCCGTCAGTGGCGCCGCGTAGGAGGCCTGGGTCGTCAACTCGCCAGAGGCGAGGCGCTGGGCCGCCACCGCGGCGTCGTCGTGGCCGGGGCGCAGATACCCGACGGAGCCCGGCTCGGGGACGATCAGGCCCAGCTCCGCCGCGGCCGCCTGGATGCGCTGATTGGAGGCGCCATCGGTCGCGATCTCGGCGCGCAATGCCGAGATCTGACGCTTCAGCTCGTCGGCCTGCCTGCCCACTTTGCTCGAGGACGCGTTGAAGCTCAGCGCGAGCACGTTCAGGGAGACGATCCCGACCAGGAGCGTGGTCAGGACGACGATCCAGAGCCTGCCCCGGGTCAGCCGGTGGACGAGCCCGGAGTCCGCCAGCCCCTGAGACGGCGAACGCGGTCCGTCCCACCGCAAGCGGGACGAGCCGGGCGGGCATCGCAGAGCGCGGCCGTGCCGTCCCCGCCGCGGAACGCGCGCGCGCCGTGCGCGCAACGGAGCCGCTCGACCGGGAGGTCGCGGAGCGACTGTGCCGCGACGCAGGGCGAGCACCGGGGCGTGCGGTTCGCGCCGGCGCGGCGGCGGCGCGGCGGGCGGTCGCTGTGGAGGAGGTGGCCATCAGGTCCCGTTCACTTCGTCGTCGCCGTCCAGGCCCCTGTGGAGCTTCCGTGCGGCGCGCAGGCGCGCGGAGTGCGAACGGGGATTGCGCTCGATCTCCTCAGGGGTCGCGGCCAGCGCCCGCCGGGTCAGCGGCTCGGACTCCGGCTGGCGCCCGCATTGGCAGACCGGGAGCTCGGGTGGGCAGACGCAACCTCGGGCGCGATCGGCGAGGAAGTGCTTGACGCGCCGATCCTCGAGCGAATGAAACGAGATCACACCCAGGCGCCCGCCCTCGCGCAGGAGCCCCCAGGCCGCGGGCAGCGCCCGGTCGAGCGAGTCCAGCTCCTCGTTGACGGCGATCCGGATCGCCTGAAAGGTCCGCTTCGCCGGGTGGCCGCGCCCGAAGCGGTAGGCGGGCGGGACCGCGGCGCGAATCGCCTCGACCAGGTCGGCCGTGGTCTCGAGCGGGCGGCGGCGGACGATCTCGCGTGCGATCGCCCGGGCGTGGCGCTCCTCTCCGTGCTCGCGGATGACCGCGGCGAGCCGATCCTGCGGCCACTCGTTGACGACCTCGGCCGCCGAGAGATCCGCGGCGGGATCCATGCGCATGTCGAGCGGCGCGTCGTAGGTGTAGGAGAAGCCCCGCTCCGCGGCGTCGAGCTGGAGGGACGAGATCCCCAGGTCCATGTAGACAGGTCGGCGCGCGACGCCCTCGGCGGCCAGCTCGGCGAGGGCGTCGGCGAAGTTCGCTCGCATGAACCGCGTCTCGCACTCCAGCTCGCCCGCGAGCTCCTCGAATCGCTGCTCGGCGGTCGGGATCGCGGTCGATGCAGACGAGCGTGCCGCCGGGCCCCAGTCGCTCGGCGACCAGCCGGGCGTGCCCGCCGCCGCCGAAGGTGCAGTCGACCGCGGTCTCACCCGGGCGAGGGTCGAGGAGCGCGATCAGCTCGGAGGCCAGGACTGGGACGTGCTCGGTGGGCATGTACGTCAGTGTGGCCATCTCCGAATCGGCGCCCCGAACCTCAGCCGGCCGCTCGCGGCGCCCCGGGCCCGCCGTGGGCCAGCTCCTCGGCGATCTCGGCGGCGGTCGCGTCGATCTCGGCGTCGTGGTCGGCCCAGCGCTTGGTGTTCCAGATCTCGAGGTGGTCGGCGACGCCGATCACCACGCAGGGGCCCTCTTCGAGCCCGGCGTCCTCGATCAGGTGCTTGGGGATCCGGATGCGCCCCGCGGAGTCGAGGGTCTCGTCGTGCGAGCGGCCGTGGAAGCGTCGCTTCATCATCCGCCCGTGCGCGGCTCAGCGGGTTGAGCTCGGCGAGGACGCTGCTGCTCGAAGCGCGCGAACTCGCTGGTCGGATAGACCTCGACGCAGGGGTCGAGGCCCGCCGAGAGAACCACTCCATCAGCGAGCGCCGCTCGGAAGCGCGCCGGGACGGTGAGCCGGTCCTTGGAGTCCAGGTTGTGCTCGTACTGACCACGAAATGCCAACCGTGGGGTCCTCTCCTGCGTGGGTGATCGAATTCGTGCGGCCGCGCCGCCTAAGTGTTTGGACCGGAGTGGCGAGGTGGGAGGAACCTCACCACCCCGGTCCTTGGGTCAGAATCGGATCGCCACGCTAACCCACTGAGCCCCACTTTGCAACACAAATGTGGTCGCGGAATGGGACACGATCCGTCGGACGGAACTGCTACGCGGGCCTCGGATCGGGCGAAATCGGCTTGCTGAAGCCGTTTCGCGACTCGCCCGCGGCCGGCGCCGCATGCCCCTGCCGAGACCGCCGATCTGCAAGCTGCGTTGCAGCTAGGCGGGGCGCTAGACGGCGCCGAGCAGGGCGTCCGAGTGAGCGACCAGGGCGGCCAGGATCATCAGCAGGACCGAGGGGACGAGGACCAGGGCGACGACGAGCTGGATCTTCGGCGCCGCGCGCGCCGCCTGCTCCTCGATCCGTCGCCGGGTCTGCATGCGAAGCGACGCCGCCTGCTCGTGGAGCTGCTCGGCGAGCGGCGAGCCGTAGCGCCGCGAGCGCTCGAGCGCTGACGCCAAGGCCCCGAGCTCGGCGCCGGGCACGCGTTCGCGAACCGCGGCGATCGCCTCGCGCTGCGGCACCCCGCACTCGATCTCGGCCACCGCGACCGCCAGCTCGGCAGCCAGAGGTCCGCTCCCGCCGCTCGAGATCTCGCCGAGGACCGTTGCCGGGCTGCGCCCGGCCGCCGTTCCGACCGCCAGCAGGTCCAGGGCGTCGGGGAGCGCCACGCCGATCCGCGCGCGGCGGCGCCGCGCGGCCCTCTCCAGCAGCGCCTCCGGGGCCACGAAGCCGGCGGCGGGCAGAGCGAGGGCGAGCAGGACCGCCAGCCGAGGGGGCAGCGCCGGGGAGGCGATGACGGCAAGCAGGGCGCCGACCGCGACCCCACCGGCCTTTCCGGCCAGCACGGCTGCCACCGGGACGCGCTCAGCCAGGCCGGCACGCCGAAGGCGCTGCGGGATGCGAAGCCACAACGCGGCGCCAGCGAGCGTCCGCACCTGCCCGCCGCTCAGGGTGGCCGCGACGCCACGCATGCGAGCGACCGAGCTCCTCCCCCCTGCTCCCGGCCAGCTCCCAGAGGGCCGCTGCAGCCGAGCAGGACGGCGACCGCGACGAGCGCGGCGCTCATCCGTCCTCGATCCGGCTCAGACGCCGAATCGCGGCGAAGCCGCCGACCTGGAAGGCCGCCGCCGCGGCCAGGAGTGCGGCCGAGGTCCGGTTCGAGAGCAGGCCGCCCACGAAGCCGGGCTCGATCAGCTCGGCGAACAACGCCGCTCCGGCCGGCATGGCGACGACCAGCAGGCCGGTGAAGCGAGCCTGCACGGTGGCCGAACGGGCGTCGGCGGCGACCCGGTCACGCTCCGCCGCCGAGGCGGCGAACCGTCGCAGGAGCCCGGCGAGGTCACCGCCGCCGAGCTGCTGCGAGAGGAGCGCTGCGGAGAACGAGTTGACGCGCTCCGACCGCAGGCGGGCCCCGAGGGCCGCCAGCCCATCCGCCGTGGAGGCCCCGAGCTCGAGGTCGGCGCGCAGGCGGGCGAGCTCGGCAGCCGGCGGTCCGTCGATCGAGCCGGCGGCGGAGGCGAGCGCCGCGCGAACCGAGCGGCCACCCGGCGAGCGCGTCCGCGACCGCGGTGGCGACTTGCGGCAGGCCGCGCTCGACGGCGCGCCGGTAGCGCGCCCGGCGGCGTGCCACCGCCCAAGCGGCCGCGCCGGGCCCGGCCACCGCCCCGAGGGGCGCCGGCCCCGGGCCGGCTACGAACAGCCCACCGACCAGTAGCGCGCCGGTGCCCAGGGCCGCGAGCCGGCGCCGCTCGGCCTCCGTCGGGGCGTAACCCTCGCGGCCCGCGCGTCGCAGCGGCTCGATCGCCTCAGCGAGCCAGCGCCCCAAGGCGGGGCTGGCGAGGACGGCCTCCCTGACGGCCACCGCGGCCATCCCGCCCGCCACGGCGGCGAGCAGGATCGGCGTTGCCACCGTCATCGTCGCCACAGCTCCCTGACGCCGACGCCGCCGGCAGCCCGCACCACCTCGCCGACCTCGACCACACGGCGCTCGTCCCTGCGGTGATCTGGCCAGGTGCACGACGAGCTCGATGCCGCGCCTCACCTGCTCGCGGATCGCTTCGTGCGGGAGCCCGACGCCGGCCATCAGCGCCAGCGTCTCGAGCCGGCGGAGCGCATCCGGCGGGCGAGTTCGCGTGCAGGGTCGACAGCGCTCCGTCGTGCCCCGTGTTGAGCGCGGTCACGAGGTCGAGGGCCTCGCGGCCGCGCACCTCGCCGATCACGATCCGGTCCGGCCGCATGCGCAGCGCGTTGCGGAGCAGGTCGCGAATCGTCACCTCGCCGCGCCCCTCGACGCTCGGCGGCCGGCTCTCCAGCCGCACCACGTGGTCCTGGCGCAGCCGAAGCTCCGCCGCGTCCTCGATCGTGATCACGCGTTCGCCCGGGCCGATATAGGCCGACAGCGCATTGAGCAGCGTCGTCTTTCCCGCCCCCGTCCCACCCGAGATCAGGATGCTGCGCCGGGCGCGAACCGCGGCGGCCAGCAGCTCGCGAAGCTCGGCGGTCAGCGTGCCCGAGGCGACCAGCTCGTCGGGGCCGGGACGGGCGGCGGTGAAGCGGCGGATCGAGAGCGCCGGGCCGTCGACCGACAGAGGCGGGATGACCACGTTGACCCGCGAGCCGTCGGCGAGCCGGGCGTCGACCATCGGGCTGAGCTCGTCGACGCGGCGGCCGAGCGGGGCGAGGATCCGTTCGATCGCGTCGCGAAGCGCCACCTTCCGACGAGAACCTGACCTCGGTCGGCTCGATCCGGCCGCCGCGCTCCACGTAGACCGCGTCGGCCCCGTTCACCATCACCTCGGTGACCGCGGGGTCGGCGAGCAGCTGCTCTAGCGGGCCAAGGCCCACCGTGTCTCGCAGGATCAGCTCGCGGATCCTGGCGCGCCGCCGCTCCGAGAGCACCGCGGCATGCTCGTCGACCAGCTCCGCCACGGCGCCCTCAAGATCGTCGCCGCGCGCTCCTCCCGCGGCCGCCTCGGCACGGCGGCGCTCGACCAGCCGCCGCCGCAGATCGGCGGCCAGCGCCTCCGCGTTGCGGTCGGCCGCACCCACGCCAGCTTCAACCCCGTGGGATGGCGCCGCGCCCCCGGCCGGCGCACCCGGCCGCGCACGCGGCATCTAGACTCGGCGCCCGGACGCGATGGCGGAGATCGAGGTCCAGCAGGCCGACATCACGAAGCTCGAGGTCGACGCGATCGCGAATGCCGCCAACACCGACCTAAAGCACGGGGGCGGCGTCGCGGGAGCGATCGTTCGCGCGGGCGGACGGACCGTCCAGGACGAGAGCGACGAGCTGGCCCCGATCGGGCTCGGCGAGGCGGTGGCGACGAGCGCCGGCGAGATGCCGGCGAGGTGGGTGATCCACGCCGCCACCATGCACCTCGGCGGACCGACCTCGGCCGAGATCATCCGTGCGGCCACCGCCAGCACGCTCGCCAAGGCCGACGAGCTGGGCGCCAAGTCGCTGGCGCTGGTCGCCTTCGGCACCGGCGTCGGCGGATTCCCCGTGGATGAGGCGGCCCGGATCGAGGTCGAGGAGGTCCGGCGTCACCTGAATGAGGGCGGCGGCCTGGAGCGGGTCGTGTTCGCCGTCTTCGGCGAGGATGCCCGCCGGGCGTTCGAGGGGGCGCTCGGCGGCGAGGCCGGCTGAGCGGCCTCTGGAACCGCCGACCTCACCGATGGTCGATTTCGACGCCTGGCAGCGAACCCGACCATCGTGCGCTCAGTCCGGGATCAACCGCACCTGGCGGGCGAAGTTCTCGGCCTGGATCAGGCGCAGCGCCTGCGGCCGCCTCAGCGCCAGGGTCGCCGTCCAGCCCGCCGCGCCCGGCCCGGGGAGGCCAGTGCCGGCGCCGGGGCCGGATTGGCCCAGCCCCAGCAACTCGACGCCTTCGGCGGCAACGTAGGTGCGGCCGCTGACGCCGCCAGGCCCCGGCTCGGTGGTGACGATGACGTCGACGCGGCTGCCTCGCGGATCGCCGCCGGTGGCCGCGAGCGCCTCGGCCCCGCTGACCGCGATCTCGACCGGCTGGCGGCCCGAGCCGAGCCGCGGGGGGTCGCTTTGACCAGGGCGCGCACCGGGAGTCCTGAGCTGGCTGGCGAGCACGTAAGCGCCCGCCGGGATGGCGGCCGCCGGCGCGCGGCCGACCGCCTGCTCGGCTGAGCTGACCGCCCCCGGGGGTGCGAATCGCTCCGGGATCCGCCGCACCTCCAGCAGCCTCGATGCCTCCGCCGGCCGAAGCGCCTGGTGGGCGGGAAGCCTCCCGCGTGCAACGACCACCGGGCGAAGCGGCCCGAGCTGGCTCTCGAGATCGGTCCGGTAGCCACCGGCGACGGCCGCAGCCAGGCCCGAGCATGCCAGGGCCGCGGAGGCGAATGCGATCGCCCGGGCGCGCCTGCTCATGCAGCGAGATTGCCGGCGGCACGCTCATCCCCCGCCGCCGGGATCGGCGTGGCGGCGAGCGGCAGCTCCAGAACGGCCACCCAGGCGCCAGCCGGATGCTGAACGAGGAAGCGGCCGCCGTGGGCCGCGGCGATCGAGGCCACCACTCGAAGGCCGTGGCCGCGCCGAAGGTCGCGGCGGGCGTGGACAGGCGTCGGGAGCGCCGCGTTCGAGACCGAGATCCGCACATGGCGGGCGCCGTTCGCGACCTCCACGCGGACTCGCAGGCCTCCGTGCTCGACTGCGTTGGCGAGCAGATTGTCCAGAGCCTGGGCGATGCGACATGGGTCGGCGATGACCATTACCGCCCCCGCCCGCCAGCGCAGCTCGAGCGATCGGCGCGCTTCCGCGGCAGGACCGCGCCAGCGCTCGACGGCGGCCTCGACCAGCGCCCGGCAGGCCACCGGGCGAGGCGCAAGGTCGCGCGGAGCGCCGTTGATCTCGTGATCGAGATCGTCGAGCGCCGCGAGCGCCAGCTCCGCCGTGGCTGGCGCCGACGACTTGCCGGACGGGGCCGGCGCCAGAGCCAGCGCCTGAAGCGGGCGGCGCAACTCGTGCAGGGCGCGGTTGAGTGCCGCGCGGCGCCGAGCCTTGCGCACCCGGCCGCCGACCAGGGCGGCGACGAGCGTGACGCCGAACGGCCAGCGGGCTATGCCCAGCCCGGCGAACGCTCTCATCTCCTCAGCCCCATCTCGAGCAGCTCAACCGTCAATCAGGCGGTAGCCCACTCCCCAGACGTTGATCACGAAGCGCCCGTTGTCGGGGTCGAGCTTGCGCCGCAGCCGGCTGGCGTGCGAGTCGAGCGTGCGGGTGCGGCCCATGGAGCGAAATCCCCAGACGTCGCGAAGCAGCTCCTCCTTGGTGAACACGCGCACTGGATCGGCCGCCAGCGCGCACAGCAGCGAGAACTCCTTGTTGGCGAGCTTGATCGGGCGATCGGCGATCCGGACCTGGCGCCGCGAGGGATCGATGAAGATCTCGCCCACCCGCCGCGGCCCCTCGCGCCTTGAGTCGCGGCGGCGCAGCACCGACCGGATCCGCGCCGCGACCTCCTGATATTGGAAGGGCTTCACGACGTAGTCGTCCGCGCCCTCGGCGAAGCCACGCACTCGGTCGGTGTCGGTGCCGCGACCGCTGAGGACGATCACCGGCAGCCCCGGGTCGTAACGGCCGGTCGCACCCTCTGAGGCGCGGATCTCCCGGAGGACATCGAGCCCCGAGGCGTCGGGCAGGCGCAGGTCCAACAGCAGGAGGTCAGGCTGCTTGTAATGGCAGAGGCGAAGCGCGTCCGAGGCCGACGGCGCCGGCAGAGCGCGGAAGCGATCCGCCTCGAGGTGATCGCAGAGAAGCTCGAGCGTCGGCTCGTCGTCCTCGCAGACGACCACCGTGGCGACGGGCTGGGCCTGCGGCAGCATTACGCCCCTCCCTGCGGCCCCGGCCGACCCGCCGGCAGCTCCAGCACCGCCTGGGCGCGACGCTCGAAGGCGACCCGGCCCGGAGGCACGGCGCGACGCAGCGAGACCTCCCGCAGCTCGAAGTCGAGGAAGACCAGGTCGAGCGGGAAGCGCATGCCGAAGGTGTGGACGCTCCGACACCCTGGGAGCAGGAGCCCCGCGCCGGCGGCCCGGCGGTCTAGCAGCGCCAGCCCCAGAAGCCGCGCCCGGCGCGAGAGCGCCACCGGGACTCGGCGCCCCCTCACCTCCGCCCGGGGCTGGCGGCGGAAGCGGCGGGGACGGTTGTCCCTCTCCTCCTTCACGACGCATACAACCCCGGACCCCGCTCCCGCGCCCCCGATTTCGCCGGCGGTGGATCCCGCGCCGGCCGCCGCCCTGCAAACGGTCGTTCAGGCAAGGCCGCGCCCACACAAGGGCGGCCGGCATCGGAGAAGATTCGAGTCGTCCGGACGCGGGAAGGGTGATCGAGGAGAGATTTGGAGAAGGCAACTCGCAGAGGCAATTACGACTCGGGCTCGGACTACGTGCTCGAGTACGGCGAGTTGCGGTTCTCCTTCAACGAACAGGACTTCGCTGAGCGGGTCGAGCAGGCGGCGGTGAAGCTCGACTTCGTCGAGGGGGGGCTGGGCGCCGAGGAGCTCCAGGACCTGCTGGAGCTGGCCGTGAACGGCGAGATCGGCGAGCCGACCTCATCGCTCGGCGAGCACATCAACGAGCATTGGACCGAGCTGGTCGGTCCCGCGAGCCGCAGCCTCGTGCATTGGATCCGTCGGCTCGTCTTCCGTGGTGCCTGGCTCGATCAGCGGGTCAAGGAAGGCGAGCTCGACATCGTCTTCGACGCCGACACCCATGCCTTCGGCTACGTGCAGCCCGAGCGGGACGCCGAGCCGATCGAGCTGTCACGCGAGCCCTCCTGGGCTGGCCTCGCCTACCGGCGCTGACCCGCGCTCAGCCGCGGAGCGCCGCCAGCAGCTCGGCGTTGGTTTGCGTGCTCTCGATCCGCTCGCGAACCATGCTCGCGGCCTCGCCCGGGGGCAGGTCGGCGAGCAGCGAGCGGAGCCGCCGCGCCGCAGCCAGCTCATCGGGATCGCGAAGCTCCTCCTCGTTCGAAACCCGGCACTCGCCGGCCCGCAACGCGGGGAACACGCCGGCGGCTGCCAGCTCGGGGTCGAGCCGGATCAGCGAGCTCTCGGTGGTGATCACCGCGCGCTCCGCCATCCCGTCATCCTCAGCGCCCGCGACTACCGTGGCGATCACGGTCAGCGAGCCCGCTTCCTCCTCGGCCAGGTCACGTCCCGAGCCGAACAGGCGCTTGACCTCCGCGGCCTGCCCGGAGGCAACCGCGAGCCGCGAGAGCGAGTCGACGATCAGCACGACGTCCGCGCCCGATTCGGCGCGGCGCCGCGCCCGCTCGAGGGCGAGCTCGGCGAGCCGAACCTGCTCGGCGGGAGCCAGCTCGGCGGTCGCGGTGGCGATCTCGACCCCCGGGAGCGCCTTGCGCCATGACGTCGCCTCCTCGGGCCGCTCGTCGATCAGCAGCACCATCAGCTCGGGGCCCTCGGCCGCGTCGACTGCCCTGGCGATGCCGCGCAAGAGCGTCGTCCGGCCCGATCGCGGGGCCGACACGACGAGCACCCGCTGTCCGAGCGCCAGCGGCGTCAGCAGATCGACCGCTCGGGTGAGGACGTCGGAGGGATCGTGGTCGAGCGCCAAGCGACGTTTCGGCAGGATCGGCGTCAGCTGCTCGAACTCGGGGCGATCCGAGAGCGGCTCGCCTCCGTTGACGCGATCGACGTGAACCAGCGCTCGGTGGCTTTCGCCGCGGCGCGGCGCGCGCGCCGGCCCGGAGACCTGGTCGCCGGGGCGCAGCTCGCAGCGGCGGACCTGGGAAGCCGAGATGTAGACGTCATCGGGCTGCGACTCGAGCCCGCGCAAGCGCAGGAACCCGTAGCGCTGGGGCGTGATCTCGAGCGCTCCGGCCACCTCCTCGGTCGCCGGCTCCTCGAGCGGCTCGCGCTCCGGCTCCGCCTCGGGCTCGGGCTCCGGCTCCGGCTCCGGCTCCAGGTCCGGCTCGGGCTCGGGCTCCTGCTCGGGCTCCTGCTCGGGCTCCGCAGCCACAGGGTCGTCAGCTCCGAGCCGGGCCTTGACCTCATCGACGAGCTGCTCCCGGCGCAGCAGCCGGAAGCGCGGCACCCCGAGCTCCGCGGCGAGCTCGTGAAGCGCGGCCAGATGGAGCTCTGCGAGCTTTTCCGCCATCGCCGCGGCAGAATATCCGGGCCGTCCAACCGGCGGCATGCTCGGCTAGGCCTCCGCTGCCGCCGGGCTCGGGCGCCGACCTGACCCGGCAGGCACCTCCGTATCTACCGCGACTTCGTCGCTAGCCCGAGCGGGCTAGCCGCGTGTGGCGGCGGTGCGCTTGGAGACCAGGTCGCCGAGCCATTCGCCGAACTCGGGGCGCGACTCCCAGTCCTTGCGGAAGCGCTCCGCTCCGGCCGTGGTCAGCGGATGCTCGAGCATCTGGCGCAGCACCTTGGCGGGGACCGTGGCGATCTCGCACCCCAGCTTGGCGGCAACGATCGCATGCTCCGGGTGGCGTACCGACGCCGCGATGATCTGGGAGGTGACCCCGCCGGCCCGGAAGCACTCGACGATCTCCGCGACGACTTGGCCGGAGTCGACCGAGATGTCGTCAAGGCGACCCATGAAGCAGGAGACGTAGGTTGCGCCGGCGCCGGCCGCCAGCAGCGCCTGGCTGGCCGAGAAGACCAGGGTCATGTTGACGGGGATGCCGTCGGCGGTCAGCGCGTGGGTGGCCGACAGGCCCTGCTCGCAAAAGGGCACCTTGACGGTGACGTGCTCGTGAAGTTCGCGGAGTGCGCGCCCCTCGGCGATCATTCCCTCGGGCTCGGAGGAGACGACCTCGGCCGAGACCGGACCACCAACCAGATCGCAGATCCGCCGGATGATCTCTCCCGGGTCGCCCTGCTCCTTGGCCAGCAGCGAGGGGTTCGTGGTTGCGCCGGCGAGGATCCCCCAGGAGCCGATCTCCTCGACCTCGGCCACGCTCCCGGTATCGATGAACAGCCTCACTTGGCCGAGCTTACGGGGTTTCCCGGATCGATACCCTCGCTTTCGGAAACGGCGACCCAGGCCTCGGCCTCGGCTCGGATGCGGGCGGCGCTCCATGCCAGCTCGCCGCCGATCGCCTCGGCGACCGGCCGCACGGATTCGGCGTCGCGGAGCTGCGGCGCGGCGAGGAGCCCAAGCCGGGTCCGGCGCAGCAGCACGTCTCCCACCGAGCGCGCCTGCTCAAGCCGCGCTGCGATCACCGCCTCCGCCAACAGGTCCGGCTGGCCGGCGACGATCGGCCAGGCCAACTCGGGTCGCTCGCCTGCGAGCTTCAGCACGTTGCGCGCGGCGTGCCCGTAGCGAAAAGCCAGGAGCTCGAGGGAGCCCTCGGGCAGGTCGTCCTGCGACAGGCCGGCAACCGGTTGCAGGTCTTGATCGCTCGCCGGCATGCCCAGCGGGATCTCGGCGGTTCGGCAGGGCGCCTCGCGCCCCTCGCGCTCGACCATCCGATCGACGACCTGCTTCGCCATCCGCCGCCAGGTGGTCAGCTTGCCGCCGGTGATCGTCAACAGCCCCGAGGATGTCTCGTACAGCTCCGCCCTGCGCGAGATGTCCACCGACTTGCGGGGATCGCCGGTCGAGATCAGCGGCCGCACGCCGGCGTAGGCCCCGCTGACGTCCGCGAGCGCCAGCTCCAGCCCGAAGAACGAGTTGACCGCCTCTAGCAGGTACTCGATGTCCTCGCCGGAGGGTTGGACGTGGGTGATGTCCCCGTCGTAATCGCGGTCCGTGGTGCCGATCAGCGCCCGCCCGTACCAGGGAAGCGCGAAGATCGTCCGCTCTTCGCCGGCCGGCACGACGCACGCGGCCTCGGTCAGGGAAAGCTTCTCGAGCGGGACCGTGACGTGGGTGCCGCGGCTCGGGGCGATCCGCGGGACCTCCTCCTCGGCGAGGATCTCCTCCGGCCGGATGCGGTCGGCCCAGACTCCGGTCGCGTTGACCACGTTGGCCGCCCTGACCTCGAAGCGCGCGCCGCTCTCGGCGTCCGCGCAGACGACCCCTGCCGCCCTACCGTCGTCGGAGATCAGCTCGACCACTTCGGCGCCGTTCGAGAACACGGCGCCAAAGCGCTCCGCCTCACCCAGCACGGTGAGCACCAGGCGGGCGTCGTCCGTCTGACAGTCGTAGAAGAGGTAAGCCTCCTTGGGGTCGCGCGGGGCGAGCGCCGGGATCAGCTCGGTCGCCTCGTCACCGGGGATCGTGCGGTGTCGGTGGGGCGCCCAGTCGTCGCTCTCGGCCTGCTCGAGCGGGGCGCGCTCTCTGGAGGCGCGCTCGCGCGCCTGGCGCTCGCGCCGCCCCTGGCCGACGCGAGTGGTCGCCATCACGTCGTACATGTTCAGCCCGATCCCTATCCGCCAGTCGCGACGCGCCTCGCCAAGGGTGGGGACGAGGAACGGGACCGGATAGACGAGGTGCGGCGCGAGCTCCACCATCAGCTGGCGCTCCAGCAGCGCCTCGCGGACCAGGCCGAGGTCGAAGTTCCGCAGGTAGCGAAGCCCGCCGTGCACCATCTTCGAGGAGCGGCTCGAGGTGCCGCAGGCGTAGTCGTGGCGCTCGACCAGCGCCACCGAGTAGCCACGCGAGGCGGCGTCGAGCGCCACCCCCGCGCCGGTGATCCCCCCGCCAATCACCACCACGTCGAACGACTCGCCGCCAAGTGCCTCGAGTGCGTCGGAGCGAGAGAGCATCGAATGTCTCAGTCCAGGTAGGTGGCGGTGTCGGCAACGGAGGCGCGCTCGGGCGCCTCCTTCTCCTGGATCGGCTCGCCGAGGTGGATGAGGCTGACGAACCGCTCGTTCTCGGACAGCCCGACCGCGGCGCGGCCCGCGTCGGTGCGCAGGACCTCGGGCGTCCGCCAGTAGCCGGCCAGCCCGCGCGCATGCGCGGCCAGCAGCACGATGTAGGCGGCGCATGCGGTCGCGTGGAGGTCCTCCTCGTCCTGCACCGGATCGCCCCCGAGGACACACGAGCAGACGACCAGCGTCGGCGCGCGGTCGAGCTTCAACGCCGCCTCGGCGCCGGCGGCCCGCTTGAGGCGCTCCAGCGCCCCCGGCCCGAGCACTCGAAAGCGCCACGGATTGGTCAGGTTGTGGTTCGGCGCCCAGCGCGCCAGATCGAACAGCTCGCCCAAGACCTCCCTCGGCACCGGGTCCGGCCGGAAGGCCTTGTGGGTCCGCCGGGTGCGAATCGCGGCGTCGACGTCCATCGCCAGAACGGTAGCCGGTGCTACCCGGGGGGAAGGCGTCGGCGATACCAGAAGAACCCGCCCACGAGGGCGGCGGTGAGCAGGGCGAAGCCGCCGCCGACGTAGACCGAGGTGTCGAGCCCGCCGGTGTCGTCAGTCGCAGCGGCGGCCGGGGCCACGGATACCCCTGTCGGCTCCCCCGACGCAAGCTCGCCTCGCGCCCTGCTCGGGGGGCGCGGCGCGCCTCCCGGCTTGCCCGAGCCCCGGCCACTCGCGACCTGACTGCCTGTCGCTGCTCCCCCGGCTTCGCTCGGCCTCGGGTCGCCGCCGGCGGCGCGTGCCCCGGCCCCGCCCCCGCTTCCCGATCGAGCACCGATCGGCGAGCGAGGCACGACGGCCAGCGGGAACGCCGTGCGGTTGACGGCGAGGAGCGCCTGCCCGGTGACCCAGACCGGCGTCTGGTCGCTCGAGGACGAGTAGCGGTAATGGCCATCGCGGGCCTGGCGGTGAGCGAGGTAGTCGAAGGGGCTGTGTCCGTTCGCGCGCACAGTGGCGGGATTGGACCCGGCGGCGATCAGGCCTTGGACCGCCCACGCGGTCGACTGCGAGTTGGTGGGTCCGCTCTCGGCCAGCGCGAAACCGCCATCGGCGCGCTGGGCGCGCCGCAGGTAGGACGCCCCGTGTGCGGTCGCCCGGCCCCGCCCCCCGGCCGCCGCCAGCGCCTGGAGGGCAGCGCCAGTGCTGTCCGGGTCGCTGGCCGCCTGCGGCTGGAAGCCCCAGCCGCCGTCGCCATTCTCGGCTTCGCGGAGCCAGTCTGCAGAGCGATTCACAGCGGACGGGGGAACACCGGCGGCGCGCAGGGCAAGGATTCCGAACGCGGTCAGGTTTACCTGGCCATCGAACGAGCCGCTCCGTAAGCGTCGCTTGCGCAGCTCGGCCACCAGGTCACGGCCGTCGAACCTGCGCGAATTCACGCCCGCCCCCTCGAGCGCGAGGACGGTCCGCTCCAGGTCCCCGGTTGAACGCAGGCCGGCGACCTGCGAGCGCAGGTAGGCGATCGGGGACGGCCCGCCCCGTCGAAGGTCGAGCGGGTTGTGGCCGGCGCTCTCCAGCCCCAGCACGGCCCAGCCCGTGATCGCCGCGCTCGAGGTAGCGTCCGGGGAGGCGCCGAAGCCACCATCCGGGTTCTGCACCCGCTCGAGCCAGCGCCCCGCCGAGGCGGCGTCCCCAGCCCGGCCTTGGACCGGAACGGCGAGCGAGCCCACGACGGCGATGGCGAGAAGCGGCAAGAGCATGCCGCGCGCCGAAGCCCGTACTTCGCCCGGCATTCCCCGGCGCCCGGGCGGCGCCGGCGCGTCGCGCCATGTGAACTCAAACCTGCTCCGGTAGCGCGAGATCATCCGCACCAGCGCCGGCCCGGCGGCCAGCGCCAGGACGATGTTGCCGACCGCGTGAGCGACGTTGAACGGGACCCCGCGCCCGGAGATCACGAGGTAGCGGTCGAGCGACTGCTCGCCGCCGTAGGTGACCATGACCGAAAGATCGAGGAGCGCGCCGTAGGCGAGGGCCGCAAGACCGCAGGCGGCGGCGAGCCCGCCGCGCCCCAGACGGCGTCTGGTGAGCACCGCGAGTGCCGCACCACCCAGCCCGATCAGGCCCCACCCCGCCATCTGCCAGGGGGTCCACGGCCCCTGGCCCAGCCAGAGATTGGAGACGGCGGCGGCCAGCGCCCCCACCGCGAATCCGGGAGCCGCCCCCACGGCGTAGCCGGTGATCAGAACGATGTCGGTGGTTGCGACGACGTTGGGGATCGGCGCGAAGGCGAGCCGACCGGCGACCGCGAGCGCCGCCAGCGCCGCGACCAGCGCCACCATCCGCGCCGGCGGACGGGAGCGCTCGTACCAGGCGAGCCCGGCGGCCAGCACCAGAGCGAGCAGCGCGTACGCGGTCACCTGCCAGCTCATTGAGCATCACTCCGACGGCGGCTCGCCTTCGGCTGCGCCACCTGAATAACTCCACCGAGATCCTCGGCTCTGCCTTCGGTCTCGGCGGGTTTGGGCGCGGGCGGGGCGGCAGGTCCACACGTATCTACCGTGACTTCGTCGCTGGCCCCAGCCATCGCCCGGCGGAGCGTCGCCGCGCCTTCCTCCGGTGAGATTGCGCCGGCGGCGCCGAGGACGCGGGCCACCTCGGTGGCGAAATACCAGCCGCCAGAGAGGATCTCCGCGACGGGGCCGTCGGCGATCAACTCGCCGTCCCCGAGCAGCACGACGCGCTCGGCGAACACGGCCGCGAACTCGACGTCGTGCGTGGCGACCACGACGCTCGCGCCCCTTTGCGCGAGCTCGCCGGCCCAGGCCGCGAGCTCCTCCTTGCGCGCTCGGTCCATTCCCCGCGTCGGCTCGTCGAGACTGACCAGCCCTGGGAGCCGTCCGTCCCCCGCACGGCCCGCCATCACCAGCGCCAGCGCCAAGCGCTGCCGCTCACCGCCGGACAGATCGCGCGGGTCGGCCTCAGCCGCCCACCCGAGCCCCACCGAGGCAAGGGCCTGGAGACCCGCCTCGCCGGGCAGCTCGTCGGCGACCCGCTCGCGAACCAGCAGGTCACCCGGGCTCTGAGCGAGAAGCGCGCAGCCACGCGGCGCCGAGATCCGCCCTCGGGCTGGCTCGACCAACCCCGCGGCCGCGCGCAGGAGCGTGGTCTTGCCGGCGCCGTTGCGGCCCATCAGGGCGACCCGCTCCCCCTCCTCGAGCGAGAGGTCGATCCCCCGCAGGACGTCCCGTGGCCCGCGGCCGTCGTCGAGCTCCGCCCACAGGTCGGAAACCTCCAGGGAACCACTCCGTCGGGAATCACTCCGGCGGCGGCTCGCCTTCGGCTGCGCCGCCGCCGGGCTGGGGCGCCGACCTGACCCGGCAGGCCCCTCCGTATCAGCGAGCAGGATGCCAGCGGTGCGGGAAGCGAGGCCGTCGCCGGCGACAGGGAGGTCGCCGGCAGGGCGAGCCGCGGCGACTCCGTCGCTAGCCCCAGCCATCGCCTGGCCAGGTGCCTCCACGCCGAGGGCGGCGAGCTGCTCGCGCGCTGTCTTTACCGAGGTCGGTGGCGGGCGCAGGCCGGCGAGGTCGAAGAGTCGCGCCGCAGGCGTGGCCAGCGCGCTGTCGCTGGCCAGCGCCCACTGGAGGAAGTCCCCGGGGTCACCGTCGAAGGCGATCCGGCCCTCGACCAGGGCGAGAACGCGGTCGGCGGCCGAGAGGCAGCGCTCGAGCCGGTGCTCGGCGCAGACCACGGCAAGCCCCCACTCCTCGTTCAGCCGTCGCAGCAACCCAATCAGCTCGTCGCCGGCCACCGGGTCGAGCTGAGAGGTCGGCTCGTCCAACAACACCAGGCGCGGCCGGCCCACCAGCGCCGCCGCCAAGGCGACGCGTTGGAGCTCTCCCCCCGAGAGCGTGTCCGCGGCGCGGTCGAGGAGGTGCGGGATCGCCAGCGCCAGTGCCGCCTCCTCCACCGCCCGAGCTCGGGCTGCGGGGGGCTCGCCGCGGATCTCGAGCGGCAACGCCAGCTCGCCGCGGACGGAGTTCGAGACGACCTGCGTCTCCGGGTCCTGGGCGACCAGGCCGACCGTGCCGCCCAGCTCAGCGGGCCCGTGGTCGCGGACGTCAAGGCCGCCGACCTCGATCTCGCCGGTCACACTGCCGCCGTAGTAGTGAGGCACCAGCCCGCAGCAGGCCCGCAGGAGCGTCGTCTTGCCGGACCCCGAACGGCCCGCGAGAACGATCAGCTGGCCCGGCTCGATCTCCAGGTCGAGGTCGCGAAGGCACTCGGCCTCGGCGGCCGGATAGCGATAGGAGAGCGACTCGATCCGGACCAGCGGTTCAGCCACGGCTCCGCCTCCGCCCCGCCCCGGGGCGGCTTCGCCTCCGGGTCGTCGTCGCCAGCGGAAGCGCCGCCGCGAGCGGGATGCAGGCGGCCAGAACCAGCGTCGGCCATCCGGTGTCCATGCTCAGGGTGGGGTAAGGATCGAACGCTCCAAGGCCCGCGGCGCGGGCCGCGATCCCCGCGGACGCGATCACGAGTCCCGCGATCCCGAAGAGGCGGTCGTGGCGCGAGCGACGATCGCCGCGCGCCGAACCCGGCGCCCCATGTGCGTAGCCACGGAGCTCGAGCGTGGCGGCGACGTCGACGGCGCGGTCGAGGGAGCCGGCGACGAGACGGCGCGCCAGTGCGGCTCGTCCCACGGGCGCGGCAGCCGGGCCACGGAGGGCGGCGGCCTCGCCCAGCCGGAGGTGGTCGGCGGCGGCAAGCGGGACCAGGCGGGCGATCAGGGTCGCGGTCAACGCCGAACGGCGCGCCAGGGGTCGCAGCAGGCGCAGCGTGCGGTCGGGGTCGACGCAGGCCGTGTGGACCGCGAACGCCATCATCACCACCACGATGCGCAGCGCCAGCACCCCGCCCTCGGCGAGCGCCTCGGCCGTGACCTCCGTGGGGCCCAGGAGCGGCAGCCACAGCCCGTGGACGAGAACGGTGTCGCCGCGCTGGGCGACGAGGCCGTTGACCGCGACGATGAAGATCCCGAGCGTCGCGCCCCAGCGGACCGAGGCGCGCAGCGCCCGCCCCGCCCCCGAGGCGAGCCCCGCGACGGCGATCCCGGCGCCCGCCCCGGCGAGCACGATGGGGTTCGAGGAGGCGAAGGCGACGACCGCGAACGAGCCCAGATACAGCGCTCGCAGCTGCCGCGCTCGCATCGTGGAGCGGGGTGCGACGGGGGACGTAGGAGAGCGCCGGCCTCATCCGGCCCCCCCGGACTGGAGCGGCAGCCCCACCGGAGGCGCCTGGACGGGAACGGCGACCGCATAGCGGTCTCGCAGCGCCGCGGCGTCGAGGGAGCCGGCGGCACGGCGAACCGCCGACCTCCCCGACCCGGTGACCATCCACGCCGGCTGATCGCCGCCTTCCAGCGCGGCCACCAGCCCGGCATCGGGGCCGAGATCCCTGACGGGCGCTGCTGTCGAGTCGAGGGCGATCAGATGGTAGGCGCCGTCGATCGGGCCTTTGAAGGTCGCGAACACCCCGTTCGCGGCCGGCCCACCGCGCAACTGGTCGACTGTGCGGTCATCCCGCACCTCGCTCCACGGGCCGACCAGGAGTCGGGGCGCCCCGGTGCTGCGCGGACCCCCCTCCCCGCGCTCGACGCTTGACTCAACCCCGGCGTCGGCGAGGCGACTTGCGGCGGTCTCGCAGGCGCTGCCGCCGGCCAGGCACTCGACTTGCACCCGCTGGTGGTCGCCCTCGGCAGAGGCCTGCGCGAAGGGCTCGGGCCACGATCCGACCACCGCGGGCACCTGCATCGCGTCGGTCCAGTCGCGGTAGTCCCACCAGATCCGGTCGCCGCCGTGGACGTGGACGTCGGCCGAGCCGACCGCGGACCAGATCCCGTTGACGTAGAAGAACCAGTCGTGGCGCCGCCCGCCGCTCTCGGTGCCAGCGAGGCCGTCGATCGACTGCACGAAGCGGCCGCCGTAGCGCGTCGTGATCTCAGCCTCGCGATCGAGGAAACGAATCACCGTCTCCGACGAGGGCGGGTCGGTCTCTGCCTCGTCCACGAGCGTCTTCGAGCCGTAGTCCCGGGTCACCGTCAGCGTCGCGGTCCCCTCGGACGTCGGCCCGGGCCCGAAGCCACAGCCGGCGGCCGCGGCGGCGGCCAGCAGCGCCGCCGCGGCCGCCAGGCCGCGACCCGGAGTCACCGCTTGGCCACCCGCTCGCAGCTGGCGGCGATCCGATTGTTGTGGTCGCCGCGCTCGACGATCACCTTGTCGTGGCCGGCACCGCAGTTGACGCGGTCCCGGCCGCCTCGGCGAAGATCGACCTGGTCACCACCGCCACTGGCCTTGATCGCGTCCCAGCCGCGTGTGCCCCTGATCTCGTCGCCACGCCTGCTCCCGACGATCCGTTTGCCGTGCACGCGCGGGCACCGCGAGGGATCAGGGTCGACGCAAACCGTCACCCGGTTCGATGGGATGTCCTGCTCGTGGGTGGCGCGCAGCCTGTCCGTCCCCGCCTCGGTGCTGGTGACCATCGTGTGCCCGCCGGCCCCGGTCGGCGCCGCGCCGCCGGTCACCGCCGCGCCAACCGCGGCGCTGCGGGTACCGTCGTCGGCGTACGAGTAGACGGTCACCTGGTAGGGGACGCCGGGCTGGGCGCGCGCCGGCGCCTTGAGCCCAAGCTCGGGGGGTGGCGGGAAGCTCGGGGTCAGGTACCAGAGCACGTCCTCACCGGAATTCAGCCGCAGCTGGCTGCCCGAGACCTGGGAGCCCACGTGATCGGCCTTCAGGTACCAATAGCTCGAGCCCTGAGACTCGAAACCACCGATGCCGCAAACGCCGAGGCCGAAGCCGTCGTCCAGGAATGCATCGGTGATCGACAGGGGACGAAGGTCGCGATCCCGAGCGAGCCCGTCGCGAACGGCGCCGAGGGCCGTGGCGCCGTTCACTTCGACGCGATCGCCCCTCCCTCCGGTGCCTTGGCCGAAGCATTTCGCCTGAGGATCGGTCTTGATCTTCACCGAGCCCGTGTACTGGCGTTGCTCGGCCAGCGTCCTGCCCGCGGTGCTGACGACCCGCAGGTCGACGCCCTTGGTGGCGGCGAGCGCGGCGCCGGGCAAGAGCAGTATCAGTGCAGTGACGACCGCGGCGGCCGAGCCGCCGAGCCGGAAACGAGGTATGAACATCCGAGCCACCCCTTCCTCGAGGGTTGATTGGGCTGGCCGCTGGACAGGTCTCCTGGCTTCCGGATCGCGCCGCGCCTTCCCAGGAACGCCGGGGCGTTCCCAGTGGCTGACTGCCGCCCGTCGCTATCGCTCAGGCGGCCGACGTCGTGCGACGACGTGTTACCCGGTCACAGTGGCGGGACCGCGCCGGATTTGCACCGGACTTCCCTTGACCACCGGCCGTATGTGAGCCGGACCCTATCTGAATCATTCCGCCGGAAGCCTCGCCTTCGGCTCCTAGGGAGGCGCAGCCGACCGATCATCCGGCGAAGCCGGATGCGGCGGGTTGGGGCGCCGGCCTGACCCGGCAGGTCCACACGCTGCTACCGCGACTTGGTCGCTAGCCCTGGCGCTCCTCGACCCTGCGTTGGAGGTCCTCGACCACCTGGGGCATCGCCTTGCGCATCCGGGAGAGCTCCCAGTGCTCGATCTTGATCACCCTGAGCGGCGAGGTCGCCACGACGCTGGCCGAGCGCTCCTGTCCCTCGAGCAGCCCTTGCTCGCCGAACACGTCGCCCGGCCCGAGGTCGGCGAGATGCTCGCCCCCCCGCTCCACCTTGACCGTCCCCTCCTGGATCGCGTAGAAGTGGTTCGAGTAGCCCCCCTCCTTGACCACCGTCTCGCCCTCGGTGAACTCCTCGGTGGTGGCGAAGGTCGCGACCTTTCGCAGGTCGTCGTCGGGCACGTCGGCGAACAGCGGGATCTTCTTTAGCAGGCTTTCGTCCAATGTTCTCTCCGGTCTGGTTGCGGCAAGGAACCTAACCGATGCGAGCCCGTGCCGCTACCTTCGCCGGAGAGGGGCGGGGGCGAACCGCGAGGTTCAGTCGCTCGACCCGTACTGCGACTCGGCTTGGATGTCGAGGCTGAAGCGAACCTCATCCCCCTCGACATCGGCGTCCAGAAGCTTGTTGTCCAGGAAGTCGGCGGCTTGGGGCTCGAGGAAGATCTGGACGTCCGCCAGCACCTCGTCGCCCTCCTCTGCGGACTCGACCAGCGACAGGCGGAGGTCGGTCCGCGCCTCTTCGCCGCTCTGCGTGTTCAGTTCCTGCGTGATCCGGAGGCCAGCCCCCTCCGGCAGCCCGGATGAGGCGACGATGCTGTCGATCGCCGCCGCGGCATCCTCGGTGATGGCAAGCACCTCTAGCTCCCCTCTGACGGAGATACGAACGAGCGACGTTAGCTGAATGCACCGAGCAGGCGCCGCCCTGCGGGCCCGGGCACTCCGCTTCCGGGCACCTCCGTTAGGGAGGGCGCTACTCCCGCAGCCGGCGGCTTCGCAACGCTCCGTCTAGGGCGCTCCCTCCGAGCCGAGCCCATCATCGCCTTCTTGCGGCGCCAGAAGGAACGACTCGACCGCGAAGTCTGGGCCGAGGTGGTTGTCGCTCATGAAAGCGATCACCTTGCGCTGCAAGAGCTTTTCCACCTCGACCACGAGATGGGGCCGCATCACCTCCTGCATCCGCCTTCGGCCCTTGAGCACCTCGTCCTCAAACCCAGCTTCGGCGAGGGTACGTTCAGCCTTCGTCAGCGTGTCTCCCAACACGCAATGGACAGCATTACGCCCGATCGTCGTGTGCGCCCTGGTGGGTCCGCGCCCGCTGTACTCATGGAGGGCTTGGACGATCATGGTGGAGATTTCGGCGCCCACGGAGGCCGGGCGGTCATCAACCGGGGCCGGGCGGTCATCAACCGGGGCCGGGCGGTCATCAACCGGCAACAAATCGCTGGACATTGGCCAGCTCGTTCCTGCGCCTCCTGTGGAAGCCGCCGATAGGAGGGAGACGCAGGAACCCAACGACGAAGGACCTCAAGGGTACCGCGATTTTGGAGCCGCAGCCAGGACCAGCCTTTCGGCGGCGTCGGGAAGGGGAGGGTCTCACCAGCGTTGGCGCCAGCGTCCAAACGCTAGGTGCTTTCATGGTCATTTCACCTCGCCTCCGTATAAAGGGACGGGCACCCTTGGCTACAGGAGGACATGCAATGAGGAATCTCAGGAATCGAAAGGTGCTGATCGTCGGAGGCTCGGTTCTCGCTTTGGCAGCGGGCGGCGCGGGGATCGCGCTCGGCGCCGGAGGCGGAGACGACGGGTCCGGTCAACCCATCACCGGCAGTGCGCTCGACAGGGCGAAGGCGGTTTCGCTCGAGCACACAGGCGGCGGCCAGGTCACCGCGACCGAGGTCCGCGACGAGGAGGGCTACTACGAGGTCGAGGTCAAGAGGAACGACGGCAGCCAAGTCGACGTGCACCTCGATCGCGGCTTCAACGTGATCGACTCGTCTGCCGACGGATCCGGTGACAGCGACGCCGGCTCCAACTAGCCTCACCCGGCCTTCCCGCTGACAGCCCGAGTCGTGCCACCTGGGAAGTGGGTTCAATCACGCGCTCTCATGGGCTCGCCCAGCAAACCGCGGGATCCGTGACCGTCCGGCTCGCCACCGCGGCCGCTCTGGGGGTTGGGCTCCTGGTCCTCGTCGCCCTACCGCTCCTGCACCACGACGAGGTGGTCGTCGCCACTGCCGGCACCCGGCCGAACGTCGTCGTCGTCATGACCGACGATCAGGATCAGGCCTCGGTCAAGGTCATGACGACCGTCCAGCGAGCGCTGGTGGACAGGGGCGTGTCATTCGCCAACAGCTATGCCACGACCCCTGAGTGCTGCCCGTCCAGGGTCAGCTTCGAGACCGGCCAGTACTCCCACAATCACGGGGTCCTCACGCGCCACCCGCCGGACGGTGGCTTCTCCGCTTTCGCCGCCCAGCCGGAGCTGATCGAAAACGCGCTCCCCGCTGCATTGCACGACGCCGGCTATCGCACCGCCTACATCGGCAAGTACATGAACGGCTATGGGATCCGCGACTACGGCGGCGTACCGTCACCCGGGATGAGGCGATTTGTGCCTCCGGGTTGGGATCGATGGTACGTCCCGGTCGATCACACCGACTACACGATGTACGGCTATCGCCTCAACGAGAACGGGCACCTGCGGAGCTACGGGCTCGCCAGATCGGACTACCAGACCGACGTCTACGCGCGCCTCGCGCAGGCGTTCATCCGCAACGGCGCCAACCGACGCCAGCCCTTCTTCCTCACCGTGGGGACACTGGCGCCCCATCAAGAGGGTCCCCCCCTGGTGGGGCCCCGCGAGCGTGGACGCCATCCCCGGCCGGCACACCGCGATCTGGGTCGCTTCGATCGTCGTCCCCTTCCCAGGCCTCCGTCGTTCAACGAGTCCAACCTCTCCGACAAGCCGTCCTTCGCGCGCGACACGCCCAGGCTCGGCAACACCAGGATCAGCCAGCTTCGCAACATGTACCGGAGTCGCCTGGAGAGCCTCCTCGCCGTCGATGACCTGGTGCGCGGGCTGGTGCACCAGCTTCGAGCCGCGGGCGAGCTCGACAACACCTACATCGTCTTCACCTCCGACAACGGCTTCATGCTCGGCCAGCACCGCAAGCAGGGAAAGCGGGACGTCTACGAGGAGTCCGTGCGCGTGCCGCTGATCATCCGCGGGCCAGGTTTGCCCGCCGGCCGGGTGCGCGGCCAGCTGGCGGCGAACATCGATCTCGCTCCGACCATCCTCGACGCGGCGGGCGTTTCGCCGCGACTGAAGATGGACGGGATCTCGTTGCTCCCTATGGCGCGCAATCCGGCCGGCGGCGGGACCCGCTCTCTCGTGCTCGAGTATCTGGCCGGGCGAAACGGTTACTCGGCCGTCCGGACCCCCGACGGCTTCCTCTATGCGGAGCACCGCAACGGCGAGTGCCAGCTCTATGACCTGAACGCGGACCCGTACGAGTTGCACAACCTGGCGGGTAGGCCATCCGACGCCCGCCTCGAGGCGGAGCTGGCCCGGCGCCTGGCCTCCCTTCGCGACTGCGCGGGCAAGGCCTGCAACTAGGTGCGGCCCGGGGTGTAGCTCAGCAGCTCCTCGCGGTCGCTGCCGCCTGATACCGAGACGGCCAGAACCGGGCCGACGTCCTGGGCGTAGAACTTGAACTCGAGCACCTTCGGCTCAAGCGGGTTGGTGTCCTTGGTCATCAGGGCGTTCGAAAAGTGGCCGAAAGGCACCTCGGCCTGCTCGTCGAGGCTGACGATCTCGCCCTCGTCCTCGGCCTCACCGGCGTAGTACTCCTGGCGGTAAGTCATCCCCGCCTCGGGATCGGCGGGCAGGATGATCCCCGGTTGCGCTCCGTCCTTGCCGGCCTCGAACGAGCCGGCTTTCGAGACGGGCTTGCCGCCCTCGTATTCGGTCGTGTCCTCCCCCAGGTACCAGATGTTCCCTTCCGAGTCCTGGGCGTACCAGTCGTCGGTGACCTCGACGGGCCGACCGTTCTCGGTCACCTCGTCGTGCACGACCCTGGCCTCCACCCCATTGGCGATCTTCTTCGTCCTCGGGGTCACCGTCACCACGACGCGCTGCTTCGTCCCTTCGCTGTCGGTCTCTCGGTAGACCCAGCGGCTTCCCTGCGCCATCGGCCAGTAGGGGTTGTCGATCTCGGTCGTGAAGTCGGCCGGATTCAGGTCCACCGGCTCGCTTCCCTGCGGGAGGCCGGCGTTGGAGCTGCCCTCGCTGTCGTTGTCGCTGCCGCATGCCGCCACGGCCAGCGCCGCGACTAGGACGGCCAGGCCAGCCGCGATCGGCTCTCTCGAACTCATCTTCGCTCCTCTCGGATTGGGGCGGATCATCCGGCCGTCAACACCGGTGAGGAGATTCACGGCCGCAGATGAACAGCAGGTGAAAGCCGGGCGATCCTTTCGCCCATTCAGCTTCGCTTGCATTGCGGCGCTGCTAGCCGCGCCAGCCGCGAAAGGTCTCCAGCAGCGCTTCCCGGGCGCCCGGCCCGATCGACTCCTCGCTCAGCTCCCCGAGCGCGGCGACCGTCTGGCGCATCTGCTCGAGGTAGTTGACGCAGTCGGGGCACCCTTGCAGGTGGGCCTCGAAGCGGCGACGCTCGACCTCCTGCATGGTCCCTTCGAGGTAGTCCGTGATCGCCTCGATGAGCTCCGTGCAGGTGATCTGATTGGCCGTGCTCAAGCGGTCGCCTCCTCGGAATGGTCCCCCAGAGGCCGCCTGCCGTTACAGGCGGGAGCGTCTGGCGCCTTCCCACGCCGGCAGGTGCGAGGATTACGAGCGCAGGGTCAGGACATGACGCGCCGCTCGCCCAGGCCGATTCTCGCCGGTGCGCCCGGTAGGGCGTCAGTCGCCGTCGCGCTCGTCGCCCTGGTTCTGGTGGCCGGTTTCTTCGGGCGGACCACCAGCTCGACGTTCGCGGCCACCAGCGCCCGCCTGGCTCCCGGGTTCTCGGCGTCGGTGGTCTTCAGCGGCCTCAATGAACCGACCGCAGTCCGCTTCTCGCCCGACGGGCGTGTGTTCGTCGCCGAGAAGAGCGGCCTGATCAAGGTCTTCGACAGTCTCAGCGACACCACCCCCGCCGTGTTCGCCGACCTGCGCACCCAGGTCTACAACTTCATGGGCCGGGGACTGCTCGGCCTGGCGCTGAATCCGGCGTTCCCGGCTCAGCCCTACGTGTACGTCCTCTACACCCACGACGCGGAGATCGGCGGCACGGCCCCCCGGTGGGGCAGCCCTGGGGTGTCCAGCGACGACTGCCCCACGCCGCCCGGCCCCGACGCCGACGGGTGCCTGGTCAGCGGCCGGCTGTCCCGCCTACAGGCCAAAGGGAGCGCGAGGACCGGCGCCGAGCAGGTGCTGATCGAGGGCTGGTGCCAGCAGTACTCGAGCCACTCGGTGGGCGACCTGGTGTTCGGCCCGGGCGGCGCGCTGTATGTGAGCGGCGGCGAAGGCGCCAGGTTCACGGATACCGACTATGGACAGTTCGCCGGCAACCCGTGCGGCGACCCTCCGGCGGGGTTCGGGGGCACCCAGGAGCCACCCAGCGCGGAGGGCGGCGCCTTGCGCAGCCAGAGCCTCCAGCGCCCCCCTGGGGAGCCGAGGCTGCTCAGTGGGGCGATCCTGCGCGTCGACCCGGGCACCGGGGACGGGCTGCCCAGCAACCCCCTCGCGACGAGCACCGACGCCAACGCCCGCCGTGTCGTCGCCTACGGCCTGCGTAACCCGTTCCGCTTCGCCCGGCGGCCCGGCACCAGCGAGCTCTGGATCGGGGACGTCGGGTGGAACAAGGTCGAGGAGATCAACCGTCGCGTCCAACCGACCGCCACCCCCGTCAGGAACTTCGGCTGGCCGTGCTACGAGGGTCACACCCCCCAGCCGACCTACCAGGCCCTCGGCCTCGACATCTGCGAGGGCCTCTACGGGCAGTCGGGCGCAGTCGCCCCGCCGTTCTTCAGCTATAAGCACTCCGACAAGGTCGTCCCCGGCGAGAGCTGCCCCACCGGCACCTCGTCGATCACCGGCCTGGGCTTCTACACCGGCGGCCCCTATCCGCCGGAGTACAACGGGGCGCTGTTCTTCGCCGACTACGCGCGCGACTGCATCTGGGCGATGGAGCGCTCGAACTGGGCCCTCGACCCGAGCAAGATCAAGACGTTCGTCGCACCCGCGGCGAACCCGATCGACCTGCAGCTGGGCCCGGATGGGAACCTCTACTACGTCGACCTCGAGGGGGGCACGGTGAGGCGGATCACCTACGCCGCCGGAAACCAGATCCCGGCCGCGTTGGCCAAGGCCACGCCCGCCTCGGGGAACGTCCCCCTGACCGTGAGCTTTGACGCGAGAGGCTCGACCGATCGCGAGGGCGGCGCCCTCAGATACTCCTGGGACCTGAATGGGGATGGCACCTATGGCGACTCGAGCGCAGGCCGGCCGACCTTCACGTACACCAAGGCGGGGGTCTACCGCGTGGGCCTCGAGGTCACCGACCCCGGTGGCGCGTCAGCCCGGGACATCGTCGCGATCTCGGTGGGGAACACCCCGCCGACCGCGACAATCACCGACCCGACCTCGAACCTCACCTGGGTCGCGGGCGACCAGATCGCCTTCCGCGGGTCGGCGACGGACACCCAAGACGGGAGCCTGGCGGCCTCGGCGCTCTCCTGGTCGCTCATCCTCCACCACTGCCCCTCGGACTGCCACACCCACCCCCCGCAGAACTTCGTGGGCGTGCGCAGCGGCACCGTCACCGCGCCGAGCCACGATTCACCCTCGTATCTTGAGCTGCGCCTCACGGCGACCGACGCCGGCGGGCTCAAGGACACCCAGACCGTCCGCCTCGACCCCAAGCCGCCGGGCTGAGCACAGCTCCGCAACGGGTGAGGCTAGGCGCGACCGGGCTGCGTGCGGTTGTCGCCGGGATGGGCGGATGGCTTGCCGGCCGGCGCCGACCAAGGCGCTGCCGGCAGCACCTCAGGGACGTAGAGGGCGTCGGTATCGGCGATCTGGTCCTGCCAGCCGCGGCGTCGCTCGTTCAGCACCACCCCGAGAAAGCCAAGGAAGAGGGGGATCGCCGCGAGGACGCCGCCGAGCAGCCGCCGCAACGCTCGCCGCAATCCGATCTGGGGCTCGCCTCCCGCATCGAGCCTGATGCCCAGGAAGCGCATCCCCGGCGTCTGTCCGACGAGCGCCCAGAAGGAGAGCAGGTAGACCGCCAATGCCGCGATCCAGACCCCTGCCCCGGCCACCAGCGCTGCGGAACCGACGCCGTTGCTGTCTCCGGAAACCACCGAAACCACAAGGGCCACCAGCGCCGATACAGCGAGGAAGCCTGCGTTGATGATCGCACCGTCGAGCGCCAGCGCCAACCCGCGGGTCACGAGTCCGGCGCAGACGGTCGGCTGCTCGCGCCTGGGCCGAAACAGGAGCCGCCGCACCACCCTCTCGACGGCGTCGTCCAGGTGCCGGGCCACCCTACGGGCCCCCCGGCCCAGGTCAGCCAGCAGGCCGACCCCCTGCGCTGCCACGGCCGCGCGAACCTCGGGGGCCTCCGCGATCCGCTCGACGAGCTTCTGTGCCTCGTCGCTGGCGAGCAGCCGCTCCCAGATGCGGTCCAACATCTCGCTGTCGAGAGCATTGGCCAGTGCTCGCTCGACAGCCGGGCTCGTCAGGGCATCCTCGACCGCCTCCTCTATCAGCGGACCGCTGAGAACCCGCTCGAGAGCGCGCTCGAAGACCTGGCTCTCCACCGCGCGAACGACCGTTTCCTCCGCGGCCGCCTCGATCGCGTTATCGATGCCCGTGGCCCTGGCGACCTGCCGCGCTCCCCGTGCCCCGGTCCCCAGAAGACGTGCGGGGATCGATTCCGGTCCCCCATCCGGAGGCCGTCCACCTGATGCAGACGGTCCGTGAGTCTCCCCCATCTCGGTTCGAGTCTAACCGGCGTTCGGGCTGACCAGCATGCGAGCGCGGTCGTGATTTCACCCGCATCGCATGATGCGGGAACGCCTCGATGCACGATTGATTTGGATGCCATACGTTTGATCGCCAAGGACCAGCTCAACTCGGCCTCGACAGAATGGAGCGTGCAGTAATGATGAATCCGACCGTTGGCGCGCCGCAGCTTTCCGATCGCGATCTGCGGGAGATGATCGGACTGATGAACCAGGCCGACAGCGTCGAGCTGAAGCTGACCGTGCCCGACGAGGATCGGCGCTCCACGGTCGGGGCCCTCGGGCTCGACCCGCTGGATGCCGCGATCCGTCAGGTCTACTTCTTCGACACGCCGGACCTGGCGCTCGATCACAGCGGGATCGTCGTGCGGGCTCGTCGAACCCAGAAGAAACCGGACGACTCGGTGATCAAGCTGCGGCCGGTCGTTCCGGAGGATCTTCCGACCGATGTGCGCAACTCGAAGAGCTTCGGGGTCGAGGTCGACGCCCTGCCTGGCGGCTATGTCTGCTCGGGCTCCTTCAAGGGGGCGCTCGACACCGCCGCCGTCAGGAGCGCGATGGCTGGGAGCCGCCCGCTGCGCAAGCTGTTCTCCAAGGATCAGCGGGCGTTCTTCGCCGCGCACGCCCCCGACGGGATCGAGCTTGACGACCTCGCCGTGCTCGGCCCGGTCCATGTCCTGAAGCTCAAGTTCTCACCGGAGGGCTACAGCCGTAAGCTGGCGGTCGAGCTGTGGCTGTACCCCGACGGCTCGCGGATCCTCGAGCTGTCCACGAAGTGCAAGCCCAACGAGGCATTCCAGGTCGCCGCGGAGTCGCGGGCGTACCTCGCCGAGCGTGGGGTGAACCTGTTCGGAGAGCAGCAGACGAAGACCCGCACGGCGCTCGAGTTCTTCTCTCGCGAGATGGCCGACTCCGAGCCGGCGAGACGGTGAGGCCGCAGCGTTCGTGAGGCCCGACCGCCCGCCCCTGAGGCGCACCGTCACAGCGATTCTCGTAGTCGCCACGCTGGTCGGTTTCGTCTCGGTATTCGCGGTCTGGGCGAAGCGGCAGCTGCTGGAGTCGAACACCTACGCCGAGACGAGCACCAAGCTGCTCGAGGATGAGGACATCCGCGACGCGGTCGCCGCGTTCTTGGTCGACGAGCTCTACGCGAATGTCAACGTCGAGGCGCAGCTGAGGAAAGCGCTCCCGCCCGAGGCCGACGCGCTCGCCGGCCCGGCGGCCGGAGGGCTGCGCCAGCTCGCGGAACGGGCCGCCCAGGCGGCCCTCCAGCGCCCGCAGGTGCAGCAGTTCTGGCGGGAGGCCAACGAAAGGGCTCACGCGGCGCTCCTCAACCTGATCCAGGGAGGAGGCGCAGTCGTCTCCACGGAGGGCGGTGACGTGACCCTCGACCTGGGAACCCTTGTGACGCAGATCGGCTCCCAGGCGGGGGTCGACGTGGCTGGGAAGATCCCGCCCGACGTGGGGCAGCTCGAGATCGTCCGCTCGGACGAAATCAGCTTCGTCCAGGACCTCGTCGACCTGCTGCAGAAGCTTGCCTTGGCGCTGCCGCTCGCCGCGCTGGCTCTCTACGCCCTTGCGATCTCCCTGGCCAAGGGCCGGCGGCGCGAGATTGTAAGGACGGTCGGATTCTGCTTCATCGGAATCGGCGTCGCGGTCATTGTGGGTCGCTCGCTCGCCGGAAACTATGTGGTCGGCGCACTGACCACGACGGCGGCCGTGGAACCGGCCGCCAAGTCCGCCTGGGACATCCTCACTTCGCTCCTCGAGGGGATCGGGGTCGCGATGATCGGCTATGGGGTCGTGATCCTGCTCGGCGCCTGGCTGGCGGGCCCGGGCCATGCCGCGATGGAGCTGCGCAGGGGAATGGCCCCCGCCTTGCGCCAGCGCCGGATCGCGTATGCCGCCCTCGCCGTGATCCTGCTGCTCGTCTTCTGGTGGGCGCCGACGCAGGGGACTCAGCGCCTGATTCCGTCGCTGATCCTGATCGCCCTCGCGATCGCCGGCCTCGAGGCGCTGCGCCTCCAGGCCCTACGGGACTTCCCGAACGAGACCTGGCAGCCGGGAGGTGTGCGGGCGGCGTTCGCGGGGGCGAGGGACCGGCTCCGTCGAGAGCCGGCCGCCGGCGCGCCTCCCGAGGAAAGGCGCCTGGAGGACTTGGAGAGACTCACCAGACTGCGCGAGGCCGGGGCTCTCGACGCCGACGAGTTCGAGCGGGAGAAGCGACGCATCCTCGCGTCGGCCTAGTCCAGTGTCAATCCGGGAACAGTCAGATCGTCCCGGCCGAGATCAGGAGGATGCGATGAGCCTCACACGAGACGCTCTCCATACGGTCGGCGAGTGGATAACCGAGGGCGCCCCAGACCACGCGATCCCCGAGGACCCGATGACGGCGATCGCCGCGATGCGCCTGGTCGGTGAGGAGCTCGCCGTGGAGGGCATTCCTGAGCGCAACCTCGCCACCTTCGTCACCACCTGGATGGAGCCCGAGGCGCGGCTCGTGATCGAGCAGAACCTCCATCGCAACTTCATCGACCACGCCGAGTACCCCCAGACCTTCGAGATCCAGCAGCGCTGCATCCGGATGCTGGCCGAGCTCTTCCATGCGCCGGGCGAAACCACGGGCACGAGCACGCAGGGTTCCTCGGAGGCGATCATGCTCGGAGCCCTGTCGCTGAAGTGGAAGTGGCGCCAGCGCCGCGAGGCCGACGGCAAGCCCACCGACACCCCGAATCTCGTCTTCGGCGGCGACGTCCACGTGGTCTGGGAGAAGTTCTGTCGCTACTTCGACGTGGAGCCGCGGATCGTCCCCCTGCAGGCGGGGAAGTACACGATCGGCCCCGAGGACATCGAGCCGCACGTGGACGAGAACACGATCGGCGTCGCGGCGGTGGTCGGCACCACCTTCACCGGCCACGCCGACGACGTGGTGGGGATCAACGACTTCCTGGTCGGGCTGAAGGACGAGAAGGGGCTCGACGTCCCCCTCCACATCGACGGCGCCAGCGGCGCCTTCGTCTGGCCCTTCCTATACCCGCACTCCGAGTGGGATTTCCGCCTCGAGCAGGTGCGCTCGATCAACGCCTCCGGTCACAAGTTCGGCCTCGTCTACCCCGGGATCGGCTGGCTGATCTTCCGGGAGAAGTCCGATCTCGCCGAGGACCTGGTCTTCTACGAGAACTACCTGGGCAAGACCGACGCAACCTTCACCCTCAACTTCTCGACCGGCTCCTCGATGGTGCTCGCCCAGTACTACAACTTCGTCCGGTTCGGCAAGGCGGGCTACCGCAGGATCATGGAGATCATGCAGGAGAACGCACAGTCGCTGGCCAAGGACATCGAGGCCATCGGCAAGTTCCAGATCGTCGGGGCGGGCGAGGAGACGCTGCCGCTGGTCGCCTTCAACCTCGCCGAGGAGCAGCCCTACGACGAGTTCGACATCGCCTTCCAGCTGGCCGCCGAGCGGGGTTGGATGGTGCCCGCCTACACGATGCCGCCGAACGCCCAGGACGTGAAGATGATGCGCGCCCTGGTCAAGCTCAACCTGAGCCGCTCGCTGGTCAACACGCTCGACAGCGACATCGCCGCGGCAATCAAGACGCTGGAGCAGAAGGGGCCTGTGAGCGCGTCAGAGCGCAAACGGGTCAAGACCAGCGTCACCCACTGAGCCGGTTTGGCCCGGCTATCCCGCCAGGCTCGAGATCGTGATCGCGATGAAGAACAGGATCACGACCTCGTTGACGACCCAGGAATTCGTGTTCATCCAGTCGCGCGCCTTCGGAAGGAAGGCCTGGCCGCGCTCCCGGAAGGCAAGCAGGAGGAGCGACGGCAGCGCCGAGGAACAGAAGCGTGAGCGCCACAAAGGGGAGGTAGTGCCACCACGGGTCGCCATGAGCTGCGAGGTAGGCGCCCACGGCGACCGAGGTGAGGATGTCGGTCGGGAAGACCCCGAGCAGCAGGAATCCGAGCTTGAAGGAGAACCCCGGGTTTGCCGTCTGGAGCTTGCCCATCCACTTCGGAGGCTCCGACTCCTTCCGCTTCAGGTAGGTGTGCACCGCGGCGGCGACCAGGAGCACGAGGACGATGACGTAGAGCGTGTCGCTTGAGGGGCCGCCGCCGGAGCCGCCGCCGCCGACCAGGTAGGCGATCGTGACGATCAGGGTGATCGAGAGCGATGCGCCGAAGATGTAGGCGGCGGAGTTCCGCTGCCAGTTCTCGCTGGTGGCGAGAAAGATGGCGCTGAGGATCTGCGGCCCGGCGACCATCACGAAGGCCATCGGGAGGAGTGTCAGGAAGTTCACGGCGAGGACCCTATCCGGGGCTCGCGATGGGTGTCGTGGCCCCGCGCTAGCGTGATGTCGGGTGATCGAGCAGCTGGCAACACTCGCGGCGTCCTCCCAGCTGCTGCCGGCGCGCAGCCAGATGGCGTTTACGCTCGGCTTCCACATCATCCTCGCCTGCCTCGGCATCGGCTTCCCGGCGATCATGCTGATCGCCAACTACATCGGACTGCGCCGCGAGGACCCCGTGGCGCTCGAGCTGGCGCGGCGCTGGTCGAAGGTCGCGGCGGTCACCTTCGCGGTCGGCGCCGTCACGGGTACGGTGCTCTCGTTCGAGTTCGGGCTGCTCTGGCCCGAGTTCACCGAGCGCTTCGGCGAGGTGTTCGGGATCCTGTTCACGATCGAGGGGGTCTTCTTCTTCCTCGAGGCGATCTTCCTGACGATCTACATCTTTGGCTGGGGGCGGCTGGGGGGCTGGAAGCACTTCTGGACGGGCGTGCCGGTCGCGATCTCCGGGATCGGGGGAGCCTTCTCGGTGGTCGCCGTCAACTCCTGGATGAACCAGCCCCAGGGCTTCGCGTTGGGCGCCGATGGCGCCGTCACCGATGTCGACCCGCTCAAGGTGATCTTCAACCCCGCAGTGCCCTATGAGGTCCCGCACATGATCCTGGCCGCCTACCTGGTCACCTGTTTCCTGGTCGCCTCGGTCTACGCGGTCGGGATGCTGCGGGGCCGCCGCGACCGCCACCACCGGCTCGGCCTGCTGATCCCGCTCACGGTCGGCTGCATCCTGGCGCCGATCCAGTTCATGGTCGGCGACACGGCGGCGCGCGAGATCGCCAAGGACCAGCCGATCAAGTTCGCCGCGATGGAGTGCGTGCAGCACACCCATAGAGACGTCACCGAGTACATCGGCGGCCGCTGCACCTCCGACGGCGTCAAGGACGGGATCGGCATCCCGGGCCTCGACTCGTTCCTGGTCGGCTTCAGCACCGACACCGAGGTGACCGGCCTCGACACCGTACCCGCCAGGGACCGGCCGCCGGCCAACACTCTTCTGCACCTGGCCTTCGACTTCATGGTCGGGGTCGGATCGGCACTGATTCTGCTCGGGCTCTGGTTCGGCTTCGTCTGGTGGCGCCGCCGCGACATCCCGCAGACGAAGTGGTTCCTGCGCGCCGTGGCGATCTCAGGGGTGGCCACGATCTTGGCCCTCGAAAGCGGCTGGATCGTCACCGAGGTCGGCCGCCAGCCGTGGATCGTCTATGAGGTGATGCGCACCAAGGAGGCGGTGACGGACGCCGGCGGGATCTGGGTGACCTTCGGCCTCGTGCTCGCCCTATATACCGCGCTGGGGGCGGCGGCGATACTCGTGCTGCGCTCGATGGCACGTCGCTGGCGCGAAGGGGGCATCCCCGACGAGGAAGGTCCCTACGGGCCCGGGGACGCCGCGCCCGCGGCAACGCCCGCCGCCGGGGGCTCGCAGTGAGCGCCGCGGACGCCGTCGCGGGCGTGCTGTGGGTCGGCGTAACCCTGTACGCGGTGTTCGGCGGCGCCGACTTCGGTGGGGGGTTCTGGTCGCTGCTTGCCGGGGGCGGAGATCGCGGCAAGCGGGTGCGCGCCCTGATCGACTGGGCAATCGGCCCCGTCTGGGAGGCCAATCACGTCTGGCTGATCTTCGTCCTGGTCGTCCTCTGGACGGCCTTCTCGGCGGCCTTCTCGGCGGTTTTCTCCACGCTCTTCATCCCCCTCAGCCTCGCCGCGCTCGGGATCGTCCTCCGGGGCGGCGGGTTCGCCTTTCACCGGCTGGCCCCGGGAGCTCGAGGGCGCCAGGTTTCCGAGGCGATCTTCGGGCTCTCGTCGCTTCTCACCCCGTTCTTCATGGGCACCGTGGTTGGCGCCGTCGCCTCGGGCCGGGTGCCGCCCGGCAACGCCGAGGGAGACCCGATAACGAGCTGGGTCAACGCCGCCTCGCTGCTGACCGGCGCCCTGTTCGTGGCCACCAGCGCCTACCTCGCCGCCGTCTTCCTGGTCAGCGACTCGCGCAGAGCGGGCGACGCCGACCTCGAGCGCTACTTCACGATGCGCGCCCTGGGCGCCGCGGTTGCGGCTGGCGCTCTCGCCCTTGCCGGGATCCTCGTGTTCCGCTCCGACGCGCGCTACATCTACGATGGTCTCGTCGGCGACGCGCTGCCGCTGGTGATTCTCTCGGCCGCCTGTGGGCTCGGCGGTGCTGGCGTTGCTGCAGCGCGGCGCGCGGCGCGGCGCCCGGGTGCTGGCGGTGGGGGCGGTGGCCGCGGTGATCTGGGCCTGGGGCGTGGCGCAATACCCGTACCTGCTGCCCGAGACGCTGACCATCTCCGCCGGCGCCGCAGGCCACGACACCCTGATCGGGTTGTTGATCGTGTTCGGCGTCGCCGTGGTCCTGGTGCTGCCGGCGCTGGGCTTCCTGTACGTGCTCAGCCAGCGGAGCGTCCTGGAGGAGTAATGCGCTGTCCCCTTCGCAGCGCCAACCCGACGAACGGGAAGACAAGCGTGGACAGCATGGCCGCGCCGACCAGTCCGGCTGCGGTCGAGGACCTCATGTGCCCGGCCTCCGTCGCAAGGGTGGTGATCGCCACCACCAGAGGAAGCTCGGTGGCGCAGAAGAACGCGAGGGCGATGCGCTCGCGCGGATCGAGGACGCTTGTGTAGAGCAGCATCGCCGGGACGCCGCGCACAACCAGAAACAGCGCGAAGAACAGAGCGAGCTTGAGCAGCGCCGACGCAGAGCCGAGCGCGTCGAGGTCGAAGCTGATGCCGCTCTCGACGAAGAAGAAGGGGATCAAGAAGCCGAAGCCCACCGCGGTCAGCTTCGAATCGAACGCCGCCAGCTCCCGGCCGCGCAATGCCGCACGGGTGATCATCCCCGCGACGAAGCCGCCGAGCAGTATTTCCAGCCCCAGGTCCTGGCTCAGGGCCAGGAGGCCGAAGACGAGCAGGACCGCGATCCGGACCGCGAGCTGACTGCTCGCCTCCAGCGTCCGCTCGAGCATTGGGAAGCCACGCCATGCGAGTCGCACCGAGGCGAGCGCGAGCACGAGCGCCAGTGCGATGAAGGCGATCAGGATCGCCGCCTCGTGCAGCGGTTGCGTCGTCGAGAGAACCAGCGTGATGAGGAGGATCGGCCCGAACTCACCGGCCGCGCCGGCGGCGAGCAGGTAGGTGCCGAAGCGGGTTCGCAGCTCGTCGTTATCGCGCAGGATCGGGATCAAGGTGCCGATCGCCGTCGTGGCGAGTGCCGAGCCCGTGTAGAGGAAGGAGAGCACGACCCCTGCCGCGGCCAGGATGCCGCCGATCCCGTAGGCCAGCGCGAGCGAGATTAGCCAGCCAGAGGCGCCAAGACTGAGTGGCTTGCCGCGGATTCGCTCGAAATCGATCTCGTAACCGGCGAAGAAGAAGAGCATGCCGAGCCCGAGGTTCGAGAAGAAGTCGATGAAGTCGTCGCTGCTAGCGATGCCGAGGACCTGCGGGCCGATCACGATTCCGAGCAGCAACTCGACGACCACGACGGGCGGGGCGACGGCGCGAGGGACCACAGCAACGGTCACGGCCGCGATTGCGGCCACCGTGACGATCGCGAAGAAGGAGCCTGGGTCGACCTCGATCAAGCAGGCCTCTTATGCCAACGGCGAGCCGGCCCGCCCGCAGCCATCGCGCTGAGCGTCAGCCGCGGCGAGTGTCACGAGGACCCTCAGGTCTGCTCGGCGACGTCCTCCGCTGCCGCCAAGCCGACGGCTACGAGGTCGAGCGGATGCACCCACGACTCGTCGAGCATCGCGCCGCCCGCTCGCTGCACGGCGTCCCTCACGGGGATCGCCCAGCGGTGCTCGAGCAGCGCGATCGCCGCAGAGCTGCCGTTCGGGATCGAGTCCGTCACGTACCAGATCTCGTGCTCGTCGAAAACGTGCCCGTCCTCGAGCGCCTCGGCCCCCGCGACGGCGCCGGCGACGGCCCCCTGCTCCCCGCCCTCGCCCAGTCCGACCAGGGCGCCGACGGTGGCCCCGAACTCCATCGCCTCCTCCTGCGTGAGGTCGCTCGCCTCCATCACCGTCACCTCGCCGCTCTCGTCCTTGCTCACCAACAGCAGGTCGATCAGGCGGATCACATCGTGGTCGCGCAGCCGCCTCAGCTCCGGGAGTATCTCCCCGGTGAAGCTGTTGCCCTCGAAGCCGAGCACCACCAGCTGGACCGGTCCGATAGTCATGTCGTCTCCTCTCGCTTGGAGGTCAAGAGCCCTGTAGGACCTTCTGCTTGGCGGCCTCGAACTGCTCCGGGGTCAGCGCGCCGGAGTCCTGAAGCTCCTTGAGCTCCTTCAGCTTCCCGACGACATCGCCGGACCCCGAAGCTGCTGCGGGCGCTGTGGGCGTTGGCGGGGCAGCCGCCGACTGCTGCTCCAGGGCGGCGAGGCGCTGCTCCTCGTCGGCCTGTCGCTCCTGGCCTCGCTGGCGGGCCTTGCCCGCCGCATACGCGCCGCCACCAACCATCGCCGCACGCACGAGCGGCCTTCTTCTCATCCGCATCGCTCGGATTCCTCCTTCGTCGCTTACCTTAGGTCCAATTGAACCAGGGTGGGAGCCTACGCGCATCATGCCGAAGGGGTGAAATCGCTGCGTGGATGGGACGGGCCGTGTGAGCGCGGCCCTCGGTTCTTGCCGATTTCACGCGTTTCGGGTGATGCCGCCTCTGCGCGCCTCGGGTTTGATGCGGTTTGATCACTTACCGTCCGGCCGCCCACTTAGGGTGGCGGTCCGGCTACGAAAGGAGACCCAAGGTGAGAGGTGCGGGTAGCGCAGTGTTCGCGGCAATCCTGCTGGTGGTCGTGGGCACGCTCAACATCATCTACGGCTTCGGCGCTCTGGACGATGCGAACGTCTTCGTCAACGACACGAGGCTCGTATTCGACAATCTCAACACCCTCGGCTGGGTCCTGATCATCCTCGGGGTGGTCCAGCTCACCGCTGGGTTCTCGCTGTTCGGCGGCGGGACCTACGGGCGGGTAATCGGGATCGCGGCCGCCTCAATTGGCGCGATCGAATCGCTGATGTCGGTGGGCGGGGCCTACCCGTTCTGGTCGCTGGGCATCTTCGCGATCTGCCTGATCGTCATCCACGGCCTGGTCGTCCTCGGCGAGCCCGAGCGACCCTAGCTGGGGTCGCGGGAGCCTGGCACCCCCTGCCAGGCTCCCGCTGGGTGCCGTCCGAGGCCTCCAGGGCGGGCGCCGGCGGCCGTGGGACGGGCCGGGGCGTGGTACGGTGCTCAGATGGCCGGTGTTGCACGGACGCGCGGTCAGGGGAGATCTGTCGTTTCCGCTTGCCTCGCACTTTCGCTACGCAGCAGGTCGCCGGTTCCTGTAGTTCGGAGCTTGGCGGCAGGGCTTCTGTGCGCGCTAGGGGCGCTGTGGGTCGCGTCGCCGGGGACGGCTGCCGCAGCCTGTCCGCCGATCCAGAACAAGCCCGGCGCGATTCCGCATGTGCAGTACGCCGGCGTCCAGCATCTGACCTACTGCCAACGCGTGACTGTGAAGCCGGGGCAGAACATCATCCGGCTCAACGGTACGAACCTCTTCCCGAGCGTGCCCGGGTACATCACCAGATTCGACCCCGAGCTCGTGTACACCAACGGCACCGTCCCTCGCGTGGACGTGGTGCACCTCCACCACGCGGTGTGGGTCGTGAATGGGAGTCCGCAGTTCGCGGCCGGGGAGGAGAAGACGATCATCCAGGCGCCGCAGGGGTTTGGCTGGCGGTCACTCCCGTCCGACAACTGGCTGCTCAACGACATGCTCCACGACCTCGTCGGAACGCAGGCGACCGTGGACATCGTGTGGAGGATCGATTTCGTGCCGGACACCTCCCCCGCCGCGGCTTCCATGCACCGGGTGCGCACCAGGTGGATGGACGTGTCCGGGCCCACCCCGCGGGTCGGCGTCTCGAGCCCGATCTACCCGGTGTTCAACGCCTTGCGGAGGATGGGCCAGGACGGCCGCTACACGTTCCCCGACCAGGCCACCGGCGCCCAGCGCAACTTCATTGGCCGCTCGCAGACGTGGACGCCCGACCACCCGGTGACCCTGATCAACACCGCCGGCCACCTCCATCCGGGTGGTCTCAGCACAAGCCTTCGAGTCCGCCGCGGAGCCACGACCAAGAGGCTGTTCCGCTCCGACGCCCGCTATTACGAGCCGGCCGGCGCGGTGTCATGGGATGTCGCCATGGGGGCCACGCCCCCGGGTTGGCGCGTCAAGTTGCAGTCGGGCGACAGACTGAGCGTGGCCGCGACCTACGACACAGGGCGGGCGGACTGGTACGAGGTCATGGGGATCATGCCCGTGGCCGTATACGACGGGACCGACGTCGGCGGCAGAGATGCGTTGAGCGACCAGATCCCGCAGCAGGGGGTGCTGACGCACGGGCATCTGGCCGAGAACAACAATCACGGCGGCAACCCCATAGGCCTGCCAGACCCGCGGGCGCTGCCGGCTGTGGCGCCTCTCAACCCGATCGGGATCGAGGGATATGCGTACGAGCAGGGAAACATGTACGGAGGGGGTAGCGCTGCGTACCCGCCGAGAGTGCTCGCCGGGCAGAGCTTGACCTACGAGAACCACGACTCGGTGCAGTCGGAGAACGTCTTCCACACGATCACCGGGTGCAAAGCGCCGTGCAACCGTTCAACGGGCATCGCCTACCCGATCGCCGACGGCCCAAGAACCTTCGACTCGGGCCAGCTCGGCTTCAACTACGCGGGCTATGGCGCACCGGCCGTCGGCCGCGACACATGGGACACCCCGAAGAACCTCAGCCCGGGCACCTACACCTACTTCTGCCGCGTGCATCCCTTCATGCGAGGCAGCTTCCGCGTGGTCCCGGGCCAGTAGGCGGCTTCACCTGCGGTTTGCCCGTACCAAGTAGGCTCGTGATGAGCCCGCGAACTGGGGAAGGGAAGCCTGTGCGCCACGCCATCGTTCTACCGACCGCCATCGCCGCGCTAACCGCAGTGCTCATCGCCGGTTGCGGTGATGACAACAGCACCACCACCACTACGACCGCCACCACCACCAGCGCAAGCGCGGTTTGCGCGAACGTCTCCAAGGTGCAGTCCGCAGCCAGCGCTTTCAAGCAACTCGATCCGAACACCACCTCGGCGACCGAGGTGAAGCAGGCAATCTTCACCCTGGGTACGAGTCTGCAAGCCCTCTCGTCGGCAGCGTCTCAAGCCGGCGGCCAGGCGCAATCGAGTCTCAAATCCACAGTGAGCAGCTTCCAGTCGCAGCTGAAGTCGGCCGCGAATCAGCCGGTATCAGAGCAACTGACCACGCTCGGGACTGCGCTTGGCGAGCTTGAAAGCTCGCTCAGCCAGACGAAGACCCAGCTCGATTGCAACCCGTGACGTCGAGCCGCGACCCGAGATAGCGCAAGGCCGCTCACACGGGGGCGTCCTGCGATCTGACGGCGCATAGGCGACCCTCCCCCCGTCGCGAGATACTGCGCGGGCGATGTCCGACCGAGACGAGGAGATCGTCGCTGGCCTGCGGCGCATCTATGAGGCGTTCAATCGCGGCGACTTCGACGCCGCGATAGCGGTGGCGCATCCCGAGATTGAGTTCATCCCGCCTGGGGGCCAATCGTCGCTTAGAGGCGCGAAGGCGGTGCGTGCATGGATGGAGCCAGACGCCTTCGACGAGCAACAAATCGAGCCACTCGAGTTCAGCGTCCAGGGCAACAAGGTCCTGGTGCGCCAGCACACCAAGGCCCGAGGGGCCGGGAGCGGCATCGAGTTGGATATGGAGATCTGGGCGGTCTGGACGCTGAACGACGAGGGCCTTGCGACGCGGTTGGAGTCTTACCTCCTCCATCAGGAGGCGGAGGCCCTCGAAGCCGCCGGGCTGCGGAGTAGGCCGATGTCGCAGGAGAACGTGGAGACCGTCCGGGCCGCCTTCGAGGCGATCAACAGGGGAGACGTGGACGCCATGCTCACAGACGCGGCCCCAGACTTTGAGCTTGACTGGTCGCGGGCGGTCGGTCCGCAGCGCGGCGTGTTTGGGCGCGATGAGGTGCCCGGCCTTTTGAGGGAGTTCGACGAGCCATGGGAGTCCGTTCGCAGAGAGGCAGATGAGTTCATCGAAGCTGGCGAGCAAGTGGTGATGCCCTTCACTGGCTACCACCGGGGGCGCGACGGGATCGAGGTCCAGGCTCGCGGAACCTTGGTGTGGACGATCGACGACGGCGCCATCACTCGCGTCACCTACTACCAGGAGCGGGACGAGGCCCTCGAAGCCGCCGGGCTTTCGGAGTAGGCGATGTCGGGGCGAAGGATTGAGCGATGGTCGTGAAGCCAAAGCCGTCCTGCGGGCATTGCGGTGCCACCCTGGCACGCTCCTGGACACGCTGTCCGCGCTGCGGCAAGCGTTCTTGGACCTGGCTCCTGGCTGGGTGGGGTCGCCGTCACTGATCGCTCTTTCAGGCCATCGCGCCGGGTCGAGCCGCCGGACTGCGGCAGCAGGTCCCAGAGGGATGGAGGATTTGTGAGCGACCCAAGAGCTCGGCCAAAGCGCTGCCGATGACTCGGGAACGGTGGATGGCCCTCTTCTTCGCGCTCGGGTCGACATGCTTCCTGATCGGTCCGTTTCCGGGCTACGCGCAGCTCGTCGGCGGCCGCGCAGACGCGGTCACATTCTTCATCGGCTCGGTCCTGTTCACTGCCGGAGGAGCGCTAATCCCGGGCATTGGCCCGCCCATTGGCCCATCGGTGGCCCTTGAACGCAGAAACCCGCTTGTTCATGCGGGTTCCGAGGCA
>CAVSJS010000002.1:0-1117123 GCA_963728325.1 uncultured Actinomycetes bacterium
CGGCGCGCCGGCGGCCCCCTACAGTGCGCGGGTGCCGAGCCCGCCGACCATCCGCCGGATCAGCGCCTTCACGGTGCGCGGCGGCGGCGCCGACTATCACGACCAGCCCGGCGAGCACTGGATCGACGGCCAGATCGCGACGCCGATGTCGAGGTACCCGGAGTACCGCGCGACGCGCGCAGCTCGTTCGGCATCAACGTGCTCGGCACGCTCGTCGTCGAGGTCGAGGCGAGCGACGGCACGGTCGGCTTCGCGGTGACGACCGGCGGCGACATGGCGGCGCTTCGTCGTCGAGACGCCACCTGGCCCGCTTCGTCGAGGGCAAGCGCGTCACCGAGATCGAGAAGATCTGGGACCAGATGTACAACGCGACGCTCTTCTACGGCCGCAAGGGCCTGGTGCTGAACGCGATCTCGGGCGTCGACCTCGCGCTCTGGGACCTGCTCGCCAAGGTGCGCGGCGAGCCGGTGCACCAGCTGCTCGGCGGCGCGGTGCGCGACGAGCTCGTCTTCTACGCCACCGGCGTGCGGCCCGACCTCGCGCAAGCAGATGGGCTTCATCGGCGGCAAGATGCCGCTGCGTCCACGGCCCGGCCGAAGGCGACGAAGGGCCTGGCGCGCAACATCGAGCAGCTCGCGGCGATGCGCGCCAAGGTCGGCGCCCGACTTCTGGCTGATGCTCGACTGCTGGATGAGCCTCGACCTCGACTACGCGACGCCGGCTCGCCGCCGCCGCCGCCGAGCACGGCCTGAAGTGGCTCGAGGAGTGCCTGCCGCCCGACGACTACTGGGGCTATGCGGCGCTGCGGCGCGCGCTGCCGCGCGGCATGCTGCTGACGACCGGCGAGCACGAGGCGACCCGCTGGGGCTTTCGCCTGCTGCTCGAGATGGGCTGCGCCGACATCCTGCAGCCCGACGTCGGCTGGTGCGGCGGCCTGACCGAGCTGGTCAAGATCTCGGCGCTCGCCGACGCGCATGGCGCGCTCGTCGTGCCGCACGGCTCGTCGGTCTACAGCTATCACTTCGTCGCGACGCGCCACAACAGCCCGTTCGCCGAGTTCCTGATGATGGCGCCGGCCGCCGACAAGGTGGTGCCGATGTTCACGCCGCTGCTGCTCGACGAGCCGGTGCCCGAGAACGGCCGGCTGAAGGTCGCGCGCGCTCGACGAGCCCGGCTTCGGCGTGCGCCTGAATCCCGGCGTGCGAGCTGCGCGCGTCCGTATCACGCACTGACGCCTCGCCATGACGACGCCCCGCCATGCACTTGACGATCTGCGCGGCAAGGTCGTCGCTGGTCACCGGCGCCAGCTCCGGCATCGGCGCCGCGGCCGCGCTCGCCTTCGCCGCCTGCGGCGCGCGCGGTCGCCGTCCACTACCGCAGTCGGCGCGCCGAGGCCGAGGCGCTGGCGGCGCGGATCGCGGCGGCCGGCGGCGAGCCGAGGCGTTCGCCGCCGAGGCGCCGGACAGCGCGCAGCCTCGACCGCCTCGCCGCCGATGTGCACCGCGCGCTTCGGCCGCATCGACGTGCTCGTCAACAACGCCGGCGGCTTCGTCCGTCGGGTGCCGCTCGCCGACGCCGACGACGCGCATCATCGACGAGGTCTTCCACGCAGAACGCGCGCTCGATGATGGCGCTCGTCGCGCAGCGTCATCCCGATGATGCGCGGCGCAGGGCGGCGGCTCGATCATCAACGTCACGTCGCAGGCGGCGCGCACCGGCGGCAGCGCCGGCTCGGGCCTGTACTCGTCGACCAAGGGCTTCGTCTCGACCTACACGCGGGCGCTGGCCAAGGAGCTGGTCGGCGACCGGATCCGCGTCAACGCGGTCTCGCCCGGCGTCATCGACACGCCGATCCACGACGGCCACACCGCGCCGGCGCTGCTGGAGCAGCTGCGCGCCGGCGATCCCGATGCGCCGCCTCGGCCGCGCCGACGAGTGCGCCGGCGCCTTCCTGTTCCTCGCCAGCGAGAGCGCTGTCGAGCTACATCACCGGCCAGATCATCGAGGTCAACGGCGGCAGCGTCATGCCCTGAGACGCTGCCCGACGCGGCCGACTCGCCCGGCGATCGCCAATGACGATCCAACGTTCTTCAGGAGGAGACACCATGATTCGTGCATTCGCAGTCCCCGGCGCGCTTTCGTCGCCGCGTCGTTCGTGGCGCTCGTCGCCGCTGCCCACCGCCGCGCTGGCGCAGGAGCTCACGATGTGGAGCCACTGGGCGGCCGAGGTCGCCAAGCGCGCCTACGTCGAGGACGCGATCAAGCGCTTCGAGGCGAGCCAGCCCGGGCGTGAAGGTCAAGATCACCTGGTACGAGAAGTCGGCGCTCTACGCGGCGCTGAAGACCGCGCTGCGCGCCGGCCAGGCGCCCGACGTCTTCTACGCCGAGCCCGACCAGACCGACTACATCGACAACAACCTGCTCGCCGACCTCTCGACCGGCATGAACTGGAACAACGTCGAGCCGTGGGCCAAGCAGGCGTGGACCTTCGGCAAGGGCACCTACGGCTTTCCGCTCGAGGCCTCGACGGTCGAGGTCTACTACAACACCAAGCTGATGGCCGACCTCGGCGTCACGGTGCCGGCGAACGGCCAGTTCGACCCAGGCGGCAGTTCCTCGACCTGGTCAAGAAGGCCCGGGCCAAGGGCATCACGCCGATGTCGCAGGGCGTCGGCGACCGGCCGTATCCGGGCGCCTACATCACGCACGAGGCGCTGCTGAAGAAGCTCGGGCCTGAAGGACTACGACGCGCTGATGAAGGGCAAGCTGTCGTGGAGCGACCCGCGCGTCGTCGAGACGCTGCACCTGGGTCAAGCAGCTGGTCGACGCCGGCGCCTTCCCGACGAGCTTCACCAGCCTGAAGCTCGGCGAGTCGCACATCTACTTCCACACCAACCCGGGCGCGCTGATGTTCCAGGTGGCGAGCTGGTACACGTCGCGCGCCTTCAATCCGCCCGACAAGGGCGGCCAGCCGGTCGACTTTCCGCTCGGCATCATGCAGTCGCCGGCGATGAACGGGCGGCGCCTGCAACGAGTGCAAGTCGCTGGCCGTCGGCGGCAGCTACGTCGTCAATGCCGCCTCGCCGCGCAAGGACCTCGGCATCGCCTTCCTGAATTCGTTCGCCACGCCGGAGATGGGCAACCGCTGGCTCGAGAACGTGCTGGTGCAGACCGGCATCAAGACCGACGCGTCGCAAGATCGGCGGCCCGCACGCCGGCTACTTCAAGCAGCTCGCCAAGGCCAACGAAGGCAACAACTACTACTTCGGCACGCCGGTGCAGGTGATGCAGGGCAAGCCGAAGGAAGTGTTCACGCAGGTCGTCAACAACGCCTTGCCGGCCGGGTCGATCAGCGTCGACGACGTCGTCAAGCAGATGAACGCCGCGAAGTACGGCTGCCGGCAGCGCGCGCGGTTCGGGCATGCGGCGACGTCAGCGCGCGCGCTCGCGCACGCCGTGGCGGGCGGTCACGCGTCTTCCTGCTGCCGGCGTTGACGCTTCTACGTCGCCTTCACCGCCTATCCGGTGTTGCGCACCTTGTGGAACAGCGTTCCACAAGGTGCTGCCGGCGAAGGAAGAGTTCGTCGGCCTCGCCAACTTCGCCGAGCTCGCGCAGGACGAGATCTTCTGGCGCGCGGTCCGCAACACGCTGATCTGGGCCTGCACGTCGCCGCTGTTCGAGGTGTCGATCGCGCTGCGTGCTGGCGCTCGCGCTCTACGCCAAGGTGCCGGGCGCGCGCTTCTTCCGCATCGCCTGGTTCACGCCGGTGCTGATGTCGTACGTGGTCGTCGGCATCATCTGGGCCTGGATCTACAACTACGACTGGGGCGCGGTCAACACGCGCCTGCGCGCGCTCGGCCTCGACAGCGTGGACGCGCGCCTGGCTCGGCAAGCCGGAGACCGCGCTGCCGGCGCTGATCTTCGTCACCACCTGGATGTGGGCCGGCTTCAACATGGTCGTGCTGCTGGCCGCGCTGCACTCGCTGCCGTCGGAGGTGATCGAGGCGGCCGAGCTCGACAACTGCGGCTGGTGGAGCAAGCTCGTGCTACGTCATCATTCCGATGATCCGGCCGACGATGCTCAACCTGCTCGTGCTGTCGTTCATCGGCAAGATGAAGATCTTCGACCTGGTCTGGATCACGACCAAGGGCGGGCCGCTCTGGTCGACCGAGACGGTCTCGACCTACGTCTACAAGCGCGCCTTCGAGTGGAACACCTTCGACCTCGGCTATCCGTCGGCCATCGCCTCGGTGTGGTTCGTGATCGTGCTCGGCTCGGTGCTCACGCTGACGCTGGCTGTTCCGCCAGCGCGAGAAGCTCGAGTACTGACGATGGCACCCCCGAGGCTGGCAAGCTCAAGCAGCTCGTCGCTGCGTCTCGCGCTGTGCGTTCTACACGGTGTTCGCCGCCGGCCCGTTCGTCTGGGTCGCGACGATGTCGCTGCGCACGACCACCGAGATCTCGCAGCGACCACTACGCCTGGCCCGGACACGCTGCACTGGGAGAAGTTCCCCGACGCCTGGTTCAACTCGAACTACGGCGTCTATTTCAGGAACAGCCTGCTCGTCGTCGTCTCGGCGGTGATCGATCCTGACGCTGATCGGCGCGATGGCCGCGCACTGCTTCGCGCGCTACCGGTTCCGGCTGAACCGCCTGCTTCTACTTCATCATCTTCTCGACGATCATCTTCCCGCCGCAGATCACGATCATCGCGCTGTTCCAGATCCTGGTGCAGTACGGCCTCTTCAACAGCCTGATCGGCCTGACCCTGGTCTACGTCGCGATCCAGCTGCCGATCACGGTCTACATCCTCGAGAGCTTCTTCGCGCGCATTCCGGACGACCTGTTCGAGGCCGCGCGCATCGACGGCTACTCGGAGTGGTCGATCTTCTGGCGCATCACGCTGCCGATCGCGCTGCCGGCGATCTCCACCACCATCATCCTCAACATCATCCTGCTGTGGAACGAGTTCCTCTACGCGGTCGTGCTGATCACCGACGAGGACAAGCGCACCCTGCCGCTCGGCATCCAGCGCTTCATGGGCGACCAGATGGAAGACATCGGCATGATCTCGACCGGGCTGATGATCGCGATCATCCCGGTGGTGCTGATCTACGCCTTCTTCTCCGAGAAGCTGATCCAGGGCATGACCGCCGGAGCGGTCAAGTGATCGGCCGCGCCGCGCCTCGACCGGGCGATCGCTGATGGCCACCGTCACGCTCGACAAGCTCTGCAAGCGCTACGAGCGCTCGCACGACCTCGCCGTCGACCACGTCGAGCCTGGCCGTCGCGCACGGCGAGTTCATGGTGCTGCTCGGCCCCTCGGGCTGCGGCAAGTCGACGACGCTGCGCATGATCGCCGGCCTGGAGGCGATCTCCTCCGGCAGCCTGGCGATCGACGGCCGCGTCGTCAACGACGTGCCGGCGAAGGACCGCGACATCGCGATGGTGTTCCAGTCGCTACGCGCTCTATCCGCACATGACGGTGCGCGACAACCTCGCCTTCGGCCTGCGCCGGCGCGGCATCGACGGCGCCGAGATCGCGCGCCGCGTGCAGCGACGTCGCCGCCACGCTCGGCCTCGCCGCGCTGCTCGAGCGCAAGCCGCTACGCGCTCTCCGGCGGGCAGCGCCAGCGCGTGGCGCTCGGCCGCGCGATCGTCCGCGACCCGAAGGTGTTCCTGTTCGACGAGCCGCTGTCGAACCTCGACGCGTCGCTGCGCGTCTCGACGCGCGGCGAGCTGATCAAGCTGCACCACCGCCTCGGCGCGACCATGATCTACGTCACCCACGACCAGGTCGAGGCGATGACCATGGGCAGCCGCATCTGCATCATGAACGACGGCAAGGTCGTGCAGATCGGCGCGCCGCTCGAGGTCTATCGCCGGCCGGCCGACACGTTCGTCGCCGGCTTCCTCGGCAATCCGCCGATGAACCTGATGCCGGCGCGCGTCGACGACGGCCGGCTCGTCCTCGGCGCCGCGCGGCTCGCGCTGCCGCCGGCGCTGCTCGGCGGCGGCCGAGCGCGGCGCGCGCCTGATCTTCGGCATGCGGCCGGAGGACCTGGCGCAGTCGAGCCGGCGGCGACGACGCGTTCGCGCGCCGAGGTGACCGCGGTCGAGCCGCTCGGCGCCGAGACGATCGCGACGCTGCGGATCGACGGCAGCGAGACGCGAGATCGACGCGCGCGCCTCGGCCGCGACGCCGAACGTCGCGCGTCGGCGACGCATGCACCTGCGCCCCGACCTCGGCGCGGGCGCGCCTGTTCGACGCCGCGTCGCGGCATCGCGCTCGACTGAGCCTCGCCGAGTCGACCGCCGACCATCGATTCGAGGAGACCGCCATGGCCGCTGCCGAACCCGCACTGACCGTGCGCCGCAACTTTCCGCGGCCCGACCCCGCGCACGTGCAGCGCGCTGACCGGCGTCGCCGTCGGCTGGGTCGTCGACGCGATGGGCCGCCAGGGCGCGATCGACCACCGCATCCGGCCGCTCAGCCGCGCCACCGCGTTCACCGGCGTCGCGCTGACGGTGCGCAGCCGCGCGCGCGACAACCTGGCGCCGTATGCGGCGATCGACTACGCCGAGCCCGGCGACGTGATGGTGATCGAGACCGGCGACTACGAGCAGGCGTCGGTCGTCGGCGACGTCCTGCTCGGCGTGGCGCGCAACAAGGGCGTCGTCGCCTGCGTCACCGACGGCATGGTGCGCGACATCGACGGCATCGACGCGGTCGGCATTCCGGTGTTCGCGCGCGGCCTGTCGCCGAACTCGCCGTTCAAGGACGGGCCGGGCGAGATCGGCCTCGCCGTCGTCGATCGGCGGCGTGGCGGTCGAGTCCGGCGACATCATCGTCGGCGACAAGAACGGCGTCGTCGTCGTGCCGCGCGAGCGCGCTCGCCGAGGTCGTCGGCCGCGCTCGCCGCCGTCGCCGCCAAGGAAGCGCAGATGGACGAGGCGGTGCGCGCCGGCGCGAGCGAGCGCGGCCTGGGTGCAGGCGACGATCGCCGCCAAGGGCGTGCGCTTCGTCGACTGAGCGCACGCGATGCCGCGCGTCCTCTACCTCTCGCACGCCACCGCAGGCGGTCTACGAGATCATCCGCGCGCGAGCTGCCGCCGGCTTCGAGCTGATGACGCTCGACGCCGACGACGACGCCGAGCGGCGCGCGAAGGTCGCGCGACTGCGAAGTCGTGATCGTCGCCTCGACGCCGCTGCGCCGCGACGGTGATCGACGCCGCGACGCGCTGCGCCTCGTGCACCACCAGGGCGTCGGCTACCACGACACGGTCGACGGCGCGGCGCTGGCGCGAGCGCGGCATTCCGCTGGCGCTGACGCCGGAAGGCACGACGACCGGCGTCGCCGAGCACACGGTGCTGCTCGTGCTCGCCGTCTGCAAGCGCCTGCCCTACGCCGACGCCGAGCTGCGGCAGGGGCGCTGGCACATCAACGCGCTTGCGGCCCGAATCGCGCGAGCTCGCCGGCATGACGGTCGGCTACCTCGGCATGGGCCGCATCGGCCAGGCCGTCGCCGAGCGCCTGCGCGCCTTCGGCACGACGCGGCCTCTACTTCGACGACGCGGCGCCGCTCGACGCGGCGCGCGAGCGCGAGCTCGGCCTGGAGCGGGTCGACTTCGACGCGCTGCTCGCGCGCGCCGACCTGCTGACGCCTGCACGTGCCGCTGACGCCGGCGACGCGGCACATCGTCGACGCGCGCCGCGATCGCGCAGCATGAAGCCGGGCGCGATCATCATCAACACCGCGCGCGGCGGCCTGATCGACGAGGCGGCGCTGGCCGAGGCGCTGCCGAGCGGCCGGCTCGGCGGCGCCGGCCTCGACGTGTTCGAGAGGCGAGCCGCCGGCGCCATCGAACCCGCTGCTGGCGCTGCGCAACGTCGTCGTGACGCCGCACATCTCGGCCGGCACGCGCGACGCGCTGGGCACCAAGATGCGCGCGCTGTTCGCCAACGTCGCAGCGCTTCTACGCCGGCGGCGAGCTCGCGAACCGGGTCGCCGACTCGTAGACGTCCGCGACGATGCGGGGCGTGCGCAGGTGTCCTCGGGCGAGGTCTCGAACGGGCCGCCACGCCGGCACTGTGAGACCGGGGATGGCCGAGATCGGCGAGGCCACTATTATCAAGCGATGACCGACTCGAACGGAATGCGCAAGGGGCTGACGTCGTACGGCGACGCCGACTTCTCGCTGTTCCTGCGCAAGGCCTTCATCAAGGCGATGGGCCTATTCGGACGACGCGCTGGCGCGGCCGATCGTCGGCATCGCCAACACCTTCAGCGACTACAACGCCTGCCACGGCAACGTGCCGCAAGCTGATCGAGGCGATCAAGCGCGGCGTGATGCTGGCCGGCGGCCTGCCGATGGAGTTCCCGACGATCTCGATCCACGAGTCGTTCGCCTATCCGACCAGCATGTTCCTGCGCAACCTGATGGCGATGGACACCGAGGAGATGATCCGCGCGCAGCCGATGGACTCGGTGGTGCTGATCGGCGGCTGCGACAAGACGATCCCGGCGCAGATGATGGCCGCGGCGTCGGCCGACGTGCCGGCGATCTTCGTTGCCGGTCGGCCCGATGCTGGTCGGCCACTACCACGGCGAGGCGCTCGGCGCGTGCACCGACTGCCGGCGCCTGTGGGGCGACTTCCGCGCCGGCCGCATCGACGCGAGCCGAGATCGACGCCGATCAACGGCCGGCTCGCGCCGACCGCCGGCACCTGCATGGTGATGGGCACGGCGAGCACGATGGCGTGCATCGTCGAGGCGATGGGCATGGCGCTGCCGCACTCGGCGAGCATCCCGGCGACGCACGCCGACCGGCTGCGCTGCGGCCGAGGCGAGCGGCACGCGCGCCGTCGCGATGGCCGAGAGCAGCGGCCCGCGGCCGAGCGAGCTGATGACCGAGGCGGCGTTCCGCAACGCGCTGGTCGTCGCTGCAGGCGATCGGCGGCTCGACCAACGGCGCTCATCCACCTCACCGCGGTCGCCGGCCGGCTCGGCATCGCGATCGATCTCGACGAGCTCGACGCTCGGCCGCGAGGTGCCGGTGCTGGTCGACCTGAAGCCCTCGGGCCGCACTACATGGAGCACTTCCACTGGGCCGGCGGCGTGCCGCGCCTGCTGCACGAGCTCGCCGACCTGCTCGACCTCGACGCGCGCACGTCGCCGGCACGCTCGCTGCGCGAGCGATCGACGCGCTCGACACGCGCGACGCGCAGGACGTGATCCGGCCGCGCGCGATCCGCTCAACGCAGCGGCAGCATGGCGGTGCTGCGCGGCAACCTGGCGCCGCGCGGCGCGATCATCAAGCAGTCGGCGGCGACGCCGCGCTGCTGCAGCACACCGGCCGCGCCGTCGTCTTCGATTCGGTCGAGGACATGCGCTGCGCGATCGACGACGCCCGAGCTCGACGTCGACGCCGACGACGTGCTCGTGCTGCGCAACGCCGGCCCGAGCGGCGCGCCGGGCATGCCCGAGGCCGGCTACCTGCCGATCCCGAAGAAGCTGCGCGACGCAGGGCGTCAAGGACATGGTGCGCATCTCCGACGCGCGCATGAGCGGCACCGCGTTCGGCACGATCGTCCTGCACATCACGCCCGAGGCGGCGCTCGGCGGGCCGCTCGCGCTCGTGCGCAACGGCGATCGCGATCCGGCTCGACGTCGCCGGCCGCCGCCTCGACTGCTGGTCGACGAGCCGAGCTGGCGCGCCGGCGCGCAGACTTCGCGCAACGGCGCGCCGGCGCCGCGCCGACGCCGACGCGCGGCTACGCGGCGCTCTTCCATCCGCTAGCGTGCTGCAGGCCGACGAAGGCTGCGACTTCGACTTCCTCGTTCCCGGCCGGCGTGACCGACTGAGCTTGACGCACTCGACCGCGCGGCGTGATCGCCGCCACCGCCACGCCGATCGACGCCGACGCAGCGTCCCGACGCCGACGCGCTTGTTCGCACCACTGCCGCGCGCTCCTCGACGACGGCTGCGACGGCGATCAACCTGCTCGGCACGACCGGCGAGGCGACCGCCTTCGGCAGTCGAGCAGCGCCTCGACGGTGATGCGCGCGGTCGCCGCAGCCGGCCTGCCGCTCGACCGCTTCATGGTCGGCACCGGCGCCGCGCGCTCGACGACACGGTGCGGCTGACGCGCGCCGCCTGCGAGCTCGGCTTCGCCGGCGCGCTGGTGCTGCCGCCGTTCTTCTATCCGCAGGTGCCGCGACGACGGCCTGGTCGCCTACGTCGAGGCGCTGGCGCGGCGCGTCGACCACCCGCGCCTGGCGATCTACCTGTATCACATCCCGCAGAACACGAAGGTGCCGTGGCCGGTCGAGGTCGTCGTTCGCCTGCGCGAGCGGCTCGGCGCGACGCTGGTCGGCCTGAAGGACAGCGCCGGCGACCTCGCCTACGCGCGCGCCGTCGCCGCCGCGGTGGCCGACTTCGACGTCTTCCCGAGCTCCGAAGGCGGCGCTCGGCAGCGCCGGCGCCGACGGCTTCGCCGGCTGCATCTCGGCGACCGTCAACCTGACGGCGCCGTTCGCGCAGGCGGCGTGGGCGGGGCAGGGCACGCCCGGCCGGCGCCGCCGCCGTCCGCAAGGCGGCCGACCTGCGCGCGATCGTCTCGGCGCATCCGCTGATCGCCGCCGTCAAGGCGGCGCTCGCCGGCCGCTACGCCGACCCGGCGTGGGCGCGCGTCTGCGCTGCCGCTCGCAGCCGCTCGCCGCCGAGGCCGGCCGGGCGGCTGCGCGAGGCGCTCGCGCGGCGCAGCCGCCGAGCCCTGAGCCGCCCGCGCCGGCGCGATAACATCGGCCGATGGCCGACCCCACCCCGAGCGACATCCAGCGCTTCATCGCCGACAACCTCGCCTGCGAGCACGTCGAGGTCGAGGGCGACGGCCGCCATTTCTTCGCCACCATCGTCTCCGCCGAGTTCGAGGGCACGAACCGGATCGCCCGACACCAGCGCGTCTACCGCGCCCTCGGCGACCGCATGCGCGAGCAGATCCACGCGCTGTCGATGAAGACGCTCACGCCCGCCGAGTACGCCAGCACCCGACACCCGGCCTGACGCGAGCGCTCGCGCGTTCGCCTCACACATGGACAAACTCCGCATCCGCGGCGGCCGCCGGCTCGCAGGCGAGGTCGCCATCTCCGGCGCCAAGAACGCCGCCCTGCCCGAGCTGTGCGCGGCGCTGCTCACGGCCGAGCCGCGTCGAGCTGCACGAACGTGCCGCGCCTGCACGACGTGGCGACGATGGCGCAGCCTGCTGCGGACGCTCGGCGTCGGCCGCCGAGACGGGCGAGCGACGGCGAGCGCGACGCTGACGCTCGACGCCGACCGACGTGACGCTCGCGCGAGGCGCCGTACGAGCTGGTCAAGACGATGCGCGCGTCGATCCTCGTCCTCGGCCCGCTGCTCGCGCGCTTCGGCGAGGCGCGCGTCTCGCTGCCCGGCGGCTGCGCGATCGGCACGCGGCCGGTCGACCAGCACATCAAGGGGCTGCAGGCGATGGGCGCCGAGATCGTCGTCGAGCACGGCTACATCGTCGCCACGCGCCGAGCGGCCTGCAGGGCGCGCGCATCACGACCGACATGGTCACCGTCACCGGCACCGAGAACCTGCTGATGGCGGCGACGCTCGCCGACGGCGAGACGATCCTCGAGAACGCGGCGCAGGAGCCCGAGGTCGGCCGACCTCGCCGAGATGCTGATCGCGATGGGCGCGCGGATCGAGGGCCACGGCACGAGCCGGATCCGCATCGACGGCGTCGAGCGCGCTGCACGGCGTCGCGCACCGGATCGTCGCCGACCGGATCGAGGCCGGCACCTTCCTCTGCGCCGTCGCGGCCGCCGGCGGCGACGTCGTGCTGCGCCGGCGCGCGCGCCGACCACCTCGAGGCGGTGATCGACAAGCTGCGCGAGGCCGGCGCGACGATCGAGGCCGGCGACGGCTGGATGCGCGTCCGCGCCGACGGCGCGGCCGCGCGCGGTCGAGCGTTCGCACCAGCGAGTACCCGGCGTTCCCGACCGACATGCAGGCGCAGCTGATGGCGCTCGACTGCATCGCCGACGGCGCGGCGACGATCACCGAGACGATCTTCGAGAACCGCTTCATGCACGTCCACGAGCTGCTGCGCCTGGGCGCGCAGGATCGACGTCGACGGCCGCGTCGCGGTCGTCCAGGGCGTCGAGCGGCTGTCGGGCGCGACCGTGATGGCGACCGACCTGCGCGCCTCGGCCGGGCTGGTCATCGCCGGCCTCGTCGCCGAGGGCGAGACCGTCGATCGACCGCATCTACCACCTCGACCGCGGCTACGACCGCATGGAGGCGAAGCTGCGCGCGCTCGGCGCCGACGTCGAGCGGGTGCCGGCGTGATCATCCGCGAGCGATCGCGGAGTCGCGATCGTGATCACGCTCGCGCTGTCCAAGGGCCGCATCCTCGACGAGACGCTGCCGCTGCTCGCCGCGCGCCGGCATCGCGCTCGCCGAGGACCCGGAGACAGTCGCGCAAGCTGATCGTCGCGCACGTCGCGCGCCCGACCTGCGCATCGTCATCGTCCGCGCGACCGACGTGCCGACCTACGTGCAGTACGGCGCCGCCGACCTCGGCGTCGCCGGCCAGGACATGCTGCTCGAGCACGGCGGCGACGGCCTCTACCAGCCGCTCGACCTCGGCATCGCGCGCTGCCGGATGATCGTCGCCGCGCCGCGTCGACTTCGACTACGCCGCGCGCGGTGCAGCAGGGCGCGCGCATCCGCGTCGCGACCAAGTACACGTGCGACCGCGCGCGAGCATTTCGCCGCCAAGGGCGTGCACGTCGACCTGATCAAGCTCTACGGCTCGATGGAGCTGGCGCCGCTCGTCGGCCTCGCCGACGCGATCGTCGACCTGGTCGCCACCGGCAACACGCTGAAGGCGAACGAGCTGGTCGCGGTCGAGGAGATCATGCCGATCTCGGCGCGGCTGGTCGTCAACCAGGCGGCGCTGAAGCTCGAAGCGCGAGCCGATCAGCCGCTGATCGACGCGCTCGCCGCGGCGGTCGCGGCGGCGGCAGACGCGCATGACGCTCGCGCTGCGCGCGCTCGACAGCTGCGACGCCGGCTTCGACGCCGCGCTCGCGGCGCTGCTCGCGTACTCGGCCGAGGCCGACGACGCGATCGAGGCGCAGCGTCGCGGCGATCCTCGCCGACGTGCGCGCGCGCGGCGACGCCGCGGTGCTCGAGTACACGCGCCGCTTCGACGGCATCGACGCCGGCGTCGGTGGCCGCGCTCGAGGTCGGCGCGCGACGAGCTCGCGCGCCGCGCTCGCCGCGCTGCCGCCGGCGCAGCGCGACGCGCTCGACGCCGCCGCCGCGCGCATCCGCGCCTTCCACGAGCGCCAGCTCGACGCTGCGGCCGCTCGTGGAGCTACCGCGACGCCGACGGCAGCGCTGCTCGGCCAGCAGGTGACGCCGCTCGACCGCGTCGGCATCTACGTGCCCGGCGGCAAGGCGGCGTATCCGTCGTCGGTGCTGATGAACGCGATGCCGGCGAAGGTCGCCGGCGTCGGCGAGATCGTCATGGTCGGTGCCCGACGCCCGGGCGGCGAGCGCAATCCGCTGGTGCTCGCCGCGGCGCGCGCTCGCCGGCGTCGACCGCGTGTTCGCGATCGGCGGCGCGCAGGCGATCGCGCGCGCTCGCCTACGGCACCGCGACGATGCCCGCGGTCGACAAGATCGTCGGCCCGGGCAACGCCTACGTCGCCGCGGCCAAGCGGCGGGTGTTCGGCAAGGTCGGCATCGACATGATCGCCGGGCCGTCGCGAGATCCTGGTCATCGCCGACGGCACGACGCCGCCCGACTGGGTCGCGATGGACCTGTTCTCGCAGGCCGAGCACGACGAGCTGGCGCAGGCGATCCTGCTCTCGCCCGACGCCGCGCTACCTCGACGCGCGTCGCGCGCGGCGATCGAGCGGCTGCTGCCGGCGCATGCCGCGCGCGCGACGATCATCCGCGCCTCGCTCGAGGGCCGCGGCGCGCTCGATCCGTGCGCGCATCATGGACGAGGCGTGCGAGATCGCCAACCGCATCGCGCCCGAGCACCTCGAGCTCGCGCGTCGCGAGCCCGCAGCGCTGGCTGCCGCTGCTCCGCCACGCCGGCGCGATCTTCCTCGGCGCGCTACACGCAGCGAGAGCCTCGGCGACTACTGCGCCGGCCCGAACCACGTCCTGCCGACCTCGCGCACCGCGCGCTTCTCGTCGCCGCTCGGCGTCTACGACTTCCAGAAGCGCACCAGCGTGATCGAGGTCAGCGCAGCGCGGCGCGGCGGCGCTCGGGCCGATCGCCGCGACGCTCGCGCGCGGCGAGGGCCTCAGGCGCACGCGCGCGCGGCCGAGCTGCGCCTGCGAAGCGAGACGAGCCGTGAGCGTCGACGCGACGCTCGCCGAGCCGCGATGCGCGCGCGTCGATCCGCCAGGACGTGCAGCTCGATGCACGCCTACGCGATCCGCCGAGCGACGGCATGGTCAAGCTCGACGCGATGGAGAATCCGTACCGCCTGCCGCGAGGCGCTGCGCGCGAGCTCGGGCGAGCGGCTCGGCCGCGGTCGCGATCAACCGCTATCCGGACGCGCTGCGCGGCGACGTCATGCGCCGCGCTGCGCGACGTACGTCGAGCTGCCCGCCGGCTGCGAGCTGATGCTCGGCAACGGCTCCGACGAGCTGATCCAGCTGCTCGCGCTCGGCCTGCGACGTGCCCGGCGCGACGATGCTGGCGCCGGTGCCCGTCGTTCGTGATGTACGAGATGTCGGCGCGGCTGCAGCGGCCTGCGCTTCGTCGGCGTGCCGCTGCGCGCGGACTTCGCGCTCGACGCCGACGGCGATGCTCGCGGCGATCGAGCGCGCACCGGCCGGCGCTCGTCTACCTCGCGTATCCCGAACAACCCGACCGGCAACCTGTTCGACGAGCGCGCGCGTCGAGCGCATCGTCGCCGCGTCGCGCGCCGGGCTGGTCGTCGTCGACGAGGCGTACCAGCCGTTCTCGTCGCGCACGCTGCCTGCCGCGGGTCGGCGACGCTCGCCGCACCTGCTCGTGATGCGCACGCTGACCAAGATCGGCCTGGCCGGGCGTGCGCCTCGGCTACCTGCGCCGGCGCCGGCGGCGCTGATCGACGAGATCGACAAGGTGCGCCCGCCGTACAACGTCAGCGCGCTCAACGCCGAGGCGACGCTGTTCGCGCTCGAGCACGCCGACGAGTTCGCGCGCCAGGCGGCGGTGCTCCGCGCCGAGCGCGCGCGCCTGCAGGCGGCGCTCGCGCGCGCTGCCCGGCGTCGCGCGCGTTCCCGAGCGAGGCCAACTTCATCCTGGTGCGCGTGCCCGACGCGGCGCGCGCGTTCGAGGGCCTGAAGGCAGCGCGGCGTCCTGGTCAAGAACGTCGCACGGCTTGCATCCGCTGCTCGCCAACTGCCTGCGCCTCACCGTCGGCACGCCGGAGGAGAATACGCTGCATGATCGACGCCCTGCGCGCGAGCCTGCGATGAACGCCGCCTGCCCGCCGACCGCCGCGCGCCGCGCCGCGCCACGGTCCAGCGCAACACCAAGGAAACGCAAGATCCGCGTCAGCGTCGACCTCGACGGCAGCGGCGCGCGCCGAGCTCGCGACCGGCATCCGCTTCCTCGACCACATGCTCGACCAGGTCGCGCGCCACGGCGCTGATCGACCTCGAGATCGAGGCCAAGGGCGACCTGCACATCGACGCCCACCACACCGTCGAGGACATCGGCATCACGCTCGGCCAGGCGGTCGGCGAAGGCGGTCGGCGACAAGACGCGGCATGCGCCGCTACGGCCACGCCTACGTGCCGCTCGACGAGGCGCTGTCGCGCGTCGTGATCGACTTCTCCGGGCCGGCCCGGGCCTCGACATGCACGTGCCGTTCACGCGCGCGGCATGATCGGCGACTTCGACGTCGACCTCGCGCACGAGTTCTTCCAGGGCTTCGTCAACCACGCGCTGGTCACGCTGCACATCGACAACCTGCGCGGCGACAACGCGCACCACCAGTGCGAGACCGTGTTCAAGGCGTTCGCGCGCGCGCTGCGCATGGCGGTCGACGCTCGATCCGCGCGCCGGCGGCGTCGATGCCGTCGACCAAGGGGTCGCTCTAGGCCGCATCGCGCGGCCATGCGCATGACGAACGTCGCCGTCGTCGACTACGGCATGGGCAACCTGCGCTCGGTGTCGAAGGCGGTCGCGCACGTCGCGCCCGACGCGGCGTCGAGGTGGTCGTCACGGCCGACCCGAGGAGGTGCGCGCCGCCGAGCGCGTCGTGCTGCCCGGGCCAGGGCGCGATGCCCGACTGCATGCGCGAGCTGCGCGACTCGCGGCCTGCGAGGCGGCGGTGCTCGAGGCCGCGCGCGACCAAGCCGTTCCTCGGCATCTGCATCGGCATGCAGATGCTGTTCGAGCGCAGCGAGGAGGCAGCGACACGCCGGGCCTCGGCCTGATCGCCGGCGACGTGCGTGCGCTTTCGCCTCGACGGCCGGACGCCAGCCCGACGGCAGCCGCTCAAGGTGCCGCACATGGGCTGGAACGAGGTGCGCCAGGCGCGGCCGCACCCGCTGTGGGCAGGCATGCCCGACGGCAGCCGCTTCTATTTCGTGCACAGCTACTACGCCGCGGCCGTCGGACGCGCGCCACAGCGCGGCGAACACCGATTACGGCGACGCGCTTTACCTCGCGCGCGTGGCGCGCGATAACATTTTCGCGACGCAGTTCCACCCCGAGAAAAGCGCCGCCGCCGGCCTGGCGCTGCTATCGCAACTTCCTCGCACTGGAACCCTTGACGCCGATCCGACCGCGCCGCGCGCGGCCGCGTCGTCCCTCCATCCGCTCACCGCCGTTCGCTCGGCCATGCTGCTGATTCCCGCGATCGACCTGAAGGACGGCCACTGCGTGCGCCTGAAGCAGGGCGACATGAACGACGTCCACCGTCTTCTGCGACGACCCGGCGGCGATGGCGCGGCACTGGCTCGACGCCGGGCGCGCGGCGCCTGCACCTGGTCGACCTGAACGGCGCGTTCGCCGGCAAGCCGGTCAACGAGAGCGGCGGTCAAGGCGATCCTCGCCGAGGTCGGCGACGAGATCCCGGTGCAGCTCGGCGGCGGCATCCGCGACCTCGACACGATCGAGCGCTATCTCGACGACGGCGTCAGCTACGTCATCATCGGCACCGCCGCGGTCAAGAACCCCGGCTTCCTGCACGACGCCTGCAGCGCCTTCGGCGGCCACATCATCGTCGGCCTCGACGCCAAGGACGGCAAGGTCGCGACCGACGGCTGGACCAAGCTCACCGGCCACGAGGTCGTCGACCTGGCGAAGAAGTTCGAGGACTACGGCGTCGAAGGCGATCGATCTACACCGACATCGGCCGCGACGGCATGCTGACCGGCGTCAACATCGAGGCCACGGTGCAAGCTGGCGCAGGCGCTGACGATCCCGGTGATCGCCTCCGGCGGGCTGTCGACAGCATCGCCGACATCGAGACGCTCTGCGCGGTCGAGGACGACGGCATCGAGGGCGTGATCTGCGGCCGCGCGATCTACAGCGGCGACGCTCGACTTCGCCGCGGCGCAGGCGCGCGCCGACGAGCTCGCCAACGCCTGAACCGGCGTGCCGCGGCCGCGCGACGCCGACGACGTCGCCATGCTCGCCAAGCGCATCATCCCCTGCCTCGACGTCACCGCCGGCCGCGTCGTCAAGGGCGTCAACTTCGTCGAGCTGCGCGACGCCGGCGATCCGGTCGAGATCGCCGCGCGCTACAACGAGCAGGGCGCCGACGAGCTGACCTTCCTCGACATCACCGCGACCAGCGACGAGCGCGACCTGATCCTGCACGATCATCGAGGCGGTGGCGTCGCAGGTGTTCATCCCGCTCACCGTCGGCGGCGGCGTGCGCACGGTCGACGACGTGCGCCGGCTGCTCAACGCCGGCGCCGACAAGGTCAGCTTCAACTCGGCGGCGGTCGCCGAACCCGCAGCGTGATCGCGCGACGCGTCGGCGCAAGTACGGCGCGCAGTGCATCGTCGTCGCGATCGACGCCAAGCGGCGCGCCGGCGACGCGGCCGGCTGGGAGGTCTACACCCACGGCGGCCGGCGCAACACCGGCCTCGACGCGGTCGAGTGGGCGCGCCGCGATGGCCGCGCTCGGCGCCGGCGAGATCCTGCTCACCAGCATGGACCGCGACGGCACGCAAGAGCGGCTTCGACCTCGCGCTGACGCGCGCCGTGGCCGACGCGGTGCGCGTGCCGGTGATCGCCTCGGGCGGCGTCGGCACGCTCGAGCACCTGGCCGACGGCATCCGCATCGGCGGCGCCGACGCGGTGCTCGCGGCGAGCATCTTCCACTACGGCGAGTTCACGGTGCGGCGAGGCCAAGGCGCTGCTGGCGCGCGACGGCATCGCCGGTGCGGCCAGTGAAGCCGGCCGGCGCGCGCCGCGCGCACGCGGCGCTGCCGCGCGAGGTGCGCATCATCGGCGGCGCAGTGGAAGCGCAGCAAGCTGCCGGTCGCCGACCGGCCGGGCCTGCGGCCGACGCCCGACCGCGTGCGCGAGACGCTGTTCAACTGGCTCGGCCAGGACCTGACCGGCTGGCGCTGCCTCGACGCCTTCGCCGGCAGCGGCGCGCTCGGCTTCGAGGCGGCGTCGCGCGGCGCGGCCGAGGTGGTGCTGCTCGAGCGCGACCCGGCGCTCGTCGCGCAGCCTGCGCGGCGACGCGGCAGCGGCTGCAGCGCCGACGCGCGTGCGCGTCGAGCGCGCCGACGCGCTGCAGTGGCTGGCGCGCGCGCGCCGGCCGAGCGTTCGACGCTCGTGCTTGCTCGACCCGCCGTTCGACGCCGCGCTGCTCGCGCCGGCGCTCGCCGCGGCGGCGCGGCTCGTCGTCGCCGGCGGCTTCGTCTACGTCGAAGGCGCCGCGCGCCGGTCGAGGCCGCCGCGCGCGGCGGCCGGCCTCGAGCCGTGGCGCACGGGCGCGCCGGCGCGGTCCACTTCCATCTGCTGCGCAGGCGGCGCCGGGCTGAGGGCGCGGCTACACTGCGCCGCATCGAGCCAGCCTGCGCCGCGCCCTCGCCCGTGGAGACCGACGTGACCTCCGCGACCCGACTGACCGCCGTCTACCCCGGCACCTTCGATCCGATGACGCTCGGCCACGAGGACCTGATGCGCCGCGCCAGCCGGCTGTTCGAGCGGCTGATCGTCGCCGTGGCGGCCGGCCACCACAAGCGCACGATGTTCACGATCGCCGAGCGGCTCGAGATCGCGCAGGAGCTGGCCGCGCAAGTACCGCAACGTCGAGGTGATGGCGTTTCGCGGCCTGCTGCGCGACTTCGTCGTCGAGCACGGCGGCAAGGTCGTGGTGCGCGGCCTGCGCGCGGTCAGCGACTTCGAGTACGAGTTCCAGATGGCCGGCATGAACCGCCAGCTGATGCCCGATGTCGAGACCGTGTTCCTGACGCCGAGCGACCAGTACCAGTTCGTCTCCGGCACCTTCGTGCGCGAGATCGCCGACGCTGGGCGGCGATGTCTCCAAGTTCGTGTCGCCCTCGGTGCTCGAGCGGCTGCAGCAGCGCGTCAAGCGCGCCGAGGCCTGAGCCGAGCGTGACGGAGCGCCATGGCCCTGATGATCACCGACGAGTGCATCAACTGCGACGTCTGCGAGCCCGAGTGCCCGAACCAGGCGATCTCGATGGGCGCGGAGATCTACGTCATCGACCCGCAGCCGCTGCACCGAGTGCGTCGGCCACTTCGACGAGCCGCAGTGCGTGCAGGTCTGCCCGGTGGCTTGCATCCCGGTCGACCCGGCGCACGTCGAATCGCAGCGAGACGCTGTGGGCGAAGTACCGGCGCCTGCAGGCCGAGGCGCGCCGGCTGCGCCAGGCCGTCGGCAGCCGTCGCCGGCTCGGCGTCAGCTGCTGGCTTCTTCGCCTTCGGGACGGCGGCGACGAAGTCGCGCGCCTCGTCGAGCGCGGCGCTTCCTGCTTGCTCGCTGCTTCTTCGCGCCTGGCGGCCGTGCGCGCAGCCGCGGCCGCGGCGGCGCGCTCGAGCGAGCCGCTGCGCGCGCCGGCTCGGCCGCGCGCTCCTGCGCTCGGCGCTCGCGCGCCAGTCGGTCGGCAGCCGCTTCTCGCGCCGCGCGACCTGCGCGCGCCTCGGCGCGCTGCTGCGCGCTGCGCGGCGTCGGCCGACGTCGACCAGCTTGCCGTCGGCGCAGGGCGTCTGCGTGTACTCGTTGCCGCAGCGGTAGATCGTCTGCGGCGCGCCGGCGTGCCGGCAGCGGCGAGCGCCAGCGACGAGCAGCGACGGCGCCGCAGCGCTCTCGTCATGGCGGCTCGCTGCGCCGGGCTCGGCGGCTCGTCGTCGCCGGCTGGTCGGCTTCGGCGGCTTCGGCCGCGGCGGCTTGGCGTGGATCTTCATCATCGCGCGCTCCATGTCGCCGTCGAGCAGCAGGTCGAGCGCCGCAGCGACTGCTCGATGCTCTTCTCGATCTCGACGCGCTGCTCGGGCGACGGCTTCGCAGCACGTAGTTGATGACCTCGGCCTTGACGCCCGGGTGGCCGATGCCCAGGCGCAGGCGCCAGTAGTCGCCGCTGCCGAGCTGGGCGTGGATGTCCTTCAGGCCGTTGTGGCCGGCGTGCGCTGCCGCCGAGCTTGAGCTTGACCTGGCCCGGCATGCAGGTCGAGCTCGTCGTGCGCGACCAGGATCTCGTCCGGCGCGATCTTGAAGAAGCGCGCCAGCGCCGCGACCGACTTGCCCGACAGGTTCATGAAGGTCATCGGCTCGAGCAGCCAGAGCGGCCGGCCGGCCGACGTTCGACGCGCGCCGCCAGGCCGAAGTAGCTGCGCTCGGGCACGAGCGTGACGCCGCAGCGTGCGCGCGACGCTCGTCGACCCACCAGAAGCCGGCGTTGTGGCGGGTCGCTGCGTATTCGGGGCCCGGGATTGCCGAGGCCGACGATGCAGTCGAATCATGATGGCGCGATTATCGAGGGACGTGCGCACAAAAAAGCCCCGCCGAGGCGGGGCTTCGAGGATGCCTCGTCGAGGCCGGCGCATCACTTCTTGTTCTGCTTCTCGTCCTTCTTGCGCCTTGGTCGGTGCGGCGCGGCGGCGGCGACCACCGGCGCGCGCGGCAGCGACTTCCTCCTTCGGCCGCCTGGACGTTCGCCGACGACGATCACCGGGTTCGGCTTGCCGTGCGTCACGACCTTGGTGCCCGGCGGCAGCTTGATGTCGCTCGACGTGCAGCGACTGGCCCTTGGTCAGGCTCGCCGAGGTCGACGTCGATGAACTCGGGCAGCTGCGAGGCCAGGCACTGGATTCGAGCTCGTTGACGACGTGGTTGACGAGGCAGTTGTCGGTCTTGACCGCCGGCGAGTTCTCCTCGTTGACGAAGTGCAGCGGCACCTTCTTCGTGATCTTGGTGGTCGCGTCGACGCGCTGGAAGTCGATGTGCATCACGATCGGCTTGAACGGGTGCATCTGGTAGTCGCGCAGCAGGACCTGCTCGGTCTTGCCGGCGAGCTCCATCTCGAGCAGCGACGAGTGGAAGGCTTCCTTCTTCAGCGCGAAGAAGAGCGCGTTGTGATCGAGCTCGATCATGGCCGGCGTGCCGGCGCCGTAGACGATGCCCGGGCACCTTTTGCGCATTGCGCAGGCGGCGGCTCGCTCCGGTCCCCTGCAGCGTGCGCTCGAAAGCGACGAATTTCATGTTGACTCCAAAAGTGAAGGCCCGCGACCAGGCTGCTTCGTGACAACGGGGCGAAGCCCCGCAACCGAGAAGGGCTTCGCGCAGCGAAGCCCGCTGTCCGTCTAGAAATTACTGTTCTGCTCGGCGAAGAGGGAGGTCACCGACTCGCCGTCCGAAATGCGGCGGATCGTCTCGGCGAACAGGAACGCCACCGACAGCTGGCGCACCTTCGTGCACGTCTTGCCGTCGTCGGCGAGCGGGATGGTGTCGGTGACGACGACCTCGTCGAGCTTCGAGCTCTGGATGCGCTCGATCGCCGGGCCCGAGAACACGGCGTGCGTGCAGTACGCGTAGACCTTCTTCGCGCCGCGCTCCTTCAGCACGTCGGCCGCCTTCACCAGCGTGCCGGCGGTGTCGATCATGTCGTCCATGATCACGCAGTTGCGGCCCTCGATCTCGCCGATGACGTGCATCACCTCGGAGACGTTGGCCTTCGGCCGCCGCTTGTCGATGATCGCCAGGTCGCAGCCCAGCCTGCTTGGCCAGCGCGCGCGCGCGCACGACGCCGCCGACGTCGGGCGAGACGACCACCAGGTCGTCGTAGCGCTTGCTCTGCAGGTCCGACAGCAGCACCGGCGAGGCGTAGATGTTGTCGACCGGGATGTTGAAGAAGCCCTGGATCTGGTCGGCGTGCAGGTCCATCGTCAGCAGCCGCTCGACGCCGACCGCCTCGAGCATGTTGGCGACGACCTTGGCGCTGATCGGCACGCGCGTCGAGCGCGGCCGGCGGTCCTGGCGGGCGTAGCCGAAGTACGGGATCACCGCGGTGACCCTGCGCGCCGACGCGCGCTTGAGCGCGTCGACCATGATGCAGAGCTCCATCAGGTTCTCGTTGGTCGGCGAGCACGTCGGCTGGACGACGAAGATGTCGCGCGCGCGGACGTTCTGCTCGATCTCGACGTCGACCTCGCCGTCGGAGAAGCGCCCGACCTTGGCCTTGCCGAGGTCGATCGCCCAGGTGCGTGGCGATGTCCTGCGCCAGCGCCGGGTTGGCGTTGCCGGTGAAGAGGACGGTGTTGAACAGCACGGGACAGACTCCGGAGGGCGGCTGATTCAGCGCGAGATTTGGCAGGGGAGGAAGGACTCGAACCCTCGCATGTCGGAATCAAAATCCGATGCCTTAACCAACTTGGCGACTCCCCTACACCGGTGCGCGGCTCGCGCCGCGCACCTTCGAACTCACGCTTCGCTCGCCGCGCCGGCCCAGGCGGCGAGCGGATGGCGCTGCCAGCGAGCGGCACATCCTGCCCGACCAGCCCGCGGGCCAATCGCTCGGCATCGCTGCCGATGGCGCCGGCGCCGCTCGCCCGCCCGCGCGAAGACCGCGCTGCCCGAACCCGTCATCCGGCTGTTGCCGAAGCGTGCGCTGCAAGCGCGGCCGCCGCGCGCGCGACCTCGGGGCAAAGCGCCTCGGCCGCGGCCTGCAGGTCGTTGCGCCCGAAGCCCTCGGCGAGTCGACCGGCTCGGTTTCCCGTGCGCCCCGGCTCGGCATCGACGCCGGAACGGCCTCGGAAAAGCCCGCGATTCTAGCAGCGTCGACGCGCTCGGCGACCTGCGGGCTGGCGAAGACCTCGCGCGTGTCGCCAGGCCGCGGCGGGCTTGACGACGGCGAACCAGCGCCGGCGCGACGTCGACCGGCGTCGAGCCGCTCGCCGATGCCGTCGACGAAGGCGTTGCGGCCGGCGAGGAAGAACGGCACGTCGGCGCCGAGCGCCAGGCCGATCGGCAGCAGCCGCTCGAGCGGCCAGTCGAGGCCCCAGAGGCGGTTCAGCGCGAGCAGCGTCGAGGCGGCGTCGGAGCTGCCGCCGCCCAGGCCGGCGCCCCAGGGCACGCGCTTGTCGATCGTGATGTCGGCGCCGAGCGGCGTCGCCGACGCCTGCCTGCAGCGCGCGCGCGGCGCGCAGGCACAGGTCGTCGGCGGGCAGCGCGCGCGCCGAGGTCGTGGCGCGCGCAGCGCGGCCGTCGTCGCGCCGCTCGAAGTGCAGCGTGTCGCACCAGTCGATCAGCACCAACAGCGACTCGAGCAGGTGATAGCCGTCGGCGCGCCGGCCGACGACGTGCAGGAACAGGTTGAGCTTGGCCGGCGCCGGCACGTCGTAGAGCGCGCGCGCAGCGCTCATCGGCGCCGTCACGAGCCGTCGAGGCTGGATGCGCACGGTGACGGCCGGCGCGCGGCGCTCGCGCGCGCGCCGCGACCGTGCCGTCGCCGAAGCGCGCCAGGTCGACGCGCCAGCCGAGCTGCTCGAAGCCGGCGTCGCCGGCGGCGCGGCGGCCGCGCTCGGCGCGCCGGGCCACGGCCGGCCGCGCAGCCAGTCGAACCAGCGCCGCGATCGGCACGCTCTCGCCGAGCGCCTCGCGCGTCAGCGTCGTCGAGGCTCGGCGAAGCGCGCGCTCGCCCTGCGGCGTCGTCAGCACGACCTCGGCCGGGCGACCAGCGCGCCTGCGCCAGCATGCTGCCGAGCGGCGTCGACAGGCCGAGCGTGCCCGCGCGCGCGTCGCCGCGCAGGTCGAACGCGGCGCTGACGACGCGCGCGGCGCTGCGTTGCCGATCGGCGTCGACGCGCAGCGCGAGGCGGCCCGAGAGCGCGTCGCGCGGCGTCGGCGCGGGCGGCGCCGTCGTGCAGGCTGGCGACAGCCGGCGCAGCGCGGCGAGCGGCAGCGGCGCCAGCGCGGCGCGAGCGCGCCGCGGCGCCGTCGCGCCGCGCCGGTCACAGGTCGACCCGCAGCCGCGCCAGCGTCTCGCGCAGCACGTCGTTGCTGCGCGTCGCGCGAGCGCGCCTTCGCGCCAGACGCGGCGCGCTTCCTCGCGTCTGGCCGACGCTCCACAGCACCTCGCCGAGGTGGGCGGCGATCTCGGGGTCGGGCCGCGCCTGGTAGGCGCCGCGCAGCAGGCGGATCGCCTCCTCGCGGTTGCCGAGGCGGTACTCGACCCAGCCCATGCTGTCGGTGATGAACGGCTCGCCCGGGCTCAGCTCGAGCGCCTTCTGGATCAGCGTCGCGCGCCTCGGGCAGGCGGATCTTGCGCTCGGCGAGCGAGTAGCCGAGCGCGTTGTAGGCGTGCTGGTGGTCGGGCTTGAGCGCGATCACGCGGCGCAGCAGCCGCTCCATCTCGTCGACGCGGTCGAGCTTCTCGTCGATCATCGCCTGCTCGTAGAGCAGGTCGGTGTCGTCGGGGAAGCGCCTTGTTCGCCTGCGCCAGCACCTGCGTCGGCTTCGGCGCCACATGCTTGCGCGTCGCGCAGCAGCTCGGCCTCGGCGAGCAGCTTGGCGCGCGCGTCGCCGGGCGATCTGCTCGGGCACGCGGCGGATCAGCTCGCGCGCTTCCTTCATCTTGCCCTGGCGCGCCAGCAGCGACGCGCGCCGCGACTGCACCTCGAGCGCGCGCTGCGGGTTGTCGATCTTGCGCCAGCCAGCGCTCGGCGCCGGCGAAGTCCTGCTGCTGCTCGGCGGCCTGCGCGAGCAGCAGCCAGGCCTGCGTCAGCGCCGTGCTCGCGTTCGGCGGCGTGTCGTCGTCGTCGTCGCCGTCGGCGCGCCGGCGCGCTCGCGGCGGCGCCGAAGTCGACCGCCGCGCCGCCTTCGACCAGCCGGACGTAGTTGCTGCAGCGCCGCCGTCGGCCTCGCTTCGGCTGCTTCAGCTCGAGCTCGAGCGCGCCGAGCGTCAGCCACGGCGGCGCCAGGTTGGGCTCGCTCTGCGTCAGCGACGTCGATGCTGCGGCCGCGCTCGGCGAGCGCTGCGACGTCGCCAGCGTGCGCACGTAGAGCAGGCGCACGCGTCGGGCTGGCCGGGCGTCGCCGCGAGCTGGCGCTTGACGATCGCCTCGGCGTCCGGCGTGCGCCGGCAGCAGGTCGAGCGCGAGCAGCGCCGGCGCCTTCGGCGCTCGGGTCGGCTCGCTGCGCGCGCTGCGCGAGCGCGAGCGCCTTGGCCGAGTCGCCGGCGGCGAGCCAGGCGCGGCCGATGGCGACGCAGCGCCGGCGCCTGCGGTGTCGGGCGCGTCGGCGTAGGGCTGCAGCACGCGCTCGATCAGCGCGGCGGCCGCGTTGCGGTCGGCCGCGCGGGCGAGGAAGCGCGGCAGCGCGTCGATCAGCGCCGGCAGCGCCGGGCGCGGCGTCTGCGCGCAGCAGCGCGCCGAGCGGCTCCTCGGCGTCGGCGATGCGGTTGAGCGCGACCAGCAGCTGGATCTGGTAGCGCAGCGCGTCGAGCGACTCGGGCAGCGCCTGGCGCCAGGCGACGCGCGGCCGACGAGCGCCTGGTCGCCGGCGCGCGCCTGCAGCGCGATGTCGGTGGCGCGGCGGAACAGCTGCTCGTCCTTGGTGCGGCGCGCCGCGTCGAGCATCAGCTGGTAGGCGGTGCCGGCCTGGCCGTCGCGCAGCTCGATCTCGCCGAGCAGCAGCTGGTAGAAGAGCGGCGCGTCGAGCGTCGAGTTCTCGACCGTGTCGCGGCGCGGCTCGGCGGCGCGGCGGCGCCGGCGCCGGCGCCAGGCGCGACGCAGCGCCAGCGGCGAGGCCGGCACGCGGCGCGAGGCGGAAGCGATGCGAAACGCCGGCATCGAAGACTCCTCAGGCGAACGACGATTCTAGTGTGCGGCGCGCCGAGCCCGGCGCGAGCGCTGCAGACGGCGCCGGATGCGATCCGGCCGATCGTGATAATTCCCGCGCCTCGTGACAATTCGCCGCGCGCGATCGCCCGACCATCCATGCCCGAGCTTCCCGAAGTCGAAGTCACCCGGCTCAGCTTCGCCGAGCGCATCCGCGGCGCCCGCGTCACCGCGGTGCGCCTCGGCAAGCCGCTGCGCTGGCCGCTCGGCGTGCGCGCCCGAGACGCTCGTCGGCGCAGACGCGTCGGCGAGGTCAGCGCGGCGCGGCAAGTACCTCTGGCTCCGCTCGAGCGCGGCGGCCTGCTGATGCACCTGGGCATGTCGGGCTCGCTCGCGTTCGGCGACGCGCGCGCCGGCGCCCGGCGCCGCACGACCACTTCGACCTCGTCACCGCGCGCGGCACGCTGCGCCTGACCGACCCGCGCCGCTTCGGCGCCGTCGTCTGGTCGCCGGCGCGCCGACGCGGCGCCGGCGGCGAAGCTGCTCGCCGGGCTCGGCCTCGAGCCCTTCGACGCCGCGCTTCGACGGCGCCCACCTGCACGCCGCGCTGCGCCGGCGCCGCGTCGCGGTCAAGGCGGCGCTGCTCGGCGGCGACATCGTCGTCGGCGCCGGCAACATCTACGCCTGCGAGGCGCTGTTCGAGGCCGGCATCGACCCGCGCACGCGCAGCGACCGCATCAGCCGGCCGCGCGCCGAGCGCTGCTCGCCGACGCGGTGCGCGCGACGCTGGCGCGCGCGCGTCGAGCTCGGCGGCTCGACCCTGCGCGACTTCCGCGACGCCCACGGCGCGGCCGGCGAGTTCCAGCTCGAGGCGCGGGTCTACGGCCGCGCCGGCCAGCCGTGCGTGCGCTGCGGCGCGCCGATCCGGCGCATCGTCCAGGGCGCAGCGGGCGACGTTCTTCTGCCCGGCTGCCAGCGGCGCTGAGCGCGCCGGCGGCGCCGACGCCACGCGACAGCGCCGGCTGTGCGAAACGTCCGCGCGCCGGCGTCGAGCAAGTGTTTCGTCGCGGCTCGTGCGTGGACCCTGCGCTACCATGACCCGAACCCCTCGCGCCAGCCTCGATGACGCCCTCCTTCGCCACCAGTCTCGACGCCCTCGGCGGCTGGCGCGCCGCGCTCGGCGAGCGCGCTCGAGACGCTGGCGCGCTTTCTCGCCGAGCACGACCTCGCCCACGGCGCCGCCGGCCGAGCAGATCGACGCGCTGCGCGAGCGGCTCGGCAACGAGAAGCTCGTCGTCGCCTTCGTCGCCGAGTTCTCGCGCGGCAAGTCGGAGCTGATCAACGCCATCTTCTTCGCCGACACCGGCCGGCGCATCCTGCCGGCGACGCCCGGGCCGCACGACGATGTGCCCGGTCGAGCTCGGCTGGCGCGGCGACGAGCCGGCGTCGCTGCTGCTGCTGCCGATCGAGACGCGCCTCGAGGGCCTCTCGCTCGGCGAGCTGCGCGCCCAGCCGCGCGCCTGGCGCCGCCTCGCGCTCGACATCGACGACGCCCGACCAGCTCGCCGCAGTCGCTGCATCGAGGTGACGCGCACCGAGTGGGTCACCGAGGACGCAGGCGCGCGCGCTCGGCTTCTGGGACGACGACCACGCCCGAGGACAACCCGCCGCGCGACGACGACGGCAAGGTCGAGGTGCCGGCCTGGCGCCACGCCCTCATCAACTACCCGCATCCGCTGCTGCAAGCAGGGCCTGGTCGTCCTCGACACGCCGGGCCTGAACGCGATCGGCGCCGAGCCCGAGCTGACGCTGAGCCTGCTGCCGAGCGCGCACGCCACCGTCTTCATCCTCGGCGCCGACACCGGCGTCACCAAGTCCGACCTGGCGATCTGGCGCGACCACCTCGGCGCGCACGCGCCGACGCGCTTCGTCGTCCTCAACAAGATCGACGCGCTGGACGACCCGCTGCGCCACGCTCGAGCAGGTCGAGGCGCAGATCGCGCAGCAGCAGCGCGAGACCGCGCGCACGCTCGGCGTCGCCGCTGCAGCGCGTGTTCCCGCTGTCGGCGCGGCAGGCGCTCGCGGCGCGCGTCGGCGGCGACGACGATGGGCCTCGACGAGAGCCGCCTGCCGATGCTCGAGGACGCGCTCGGCGCGCAGCTGCTGCCGCAGCGGCGCCAGGTGCTCGAGCAGGTCGTCCAGGAGGGCGCGCAGCAGATCGAGAACCACGTCGCGCGCCAGCATCGGCGACCCGCGCCGCCAGCTCGCCGAGCAGACGCTCGAGCTGCGCGGCCTGCGCGGCAAGAACAGCTCCAAGGTCCGCGCTGATGCTCAAGCGCGTCGAGGCCGAGACCGCGGAGTTCGAGCAGTGCACGACGCTGCTGCAGGCGATGCGCGCGGTGCACGCGCGCATGCTGAAGGACATGCTCGTCGACCTCTCGTCCGACCGCGCTGCGCGACGAGGTCGCCGAGATGCAGGCGCGCGATGGGCGCGGCGTTCCTCAACCTCGGCGCGCAGCAAGGCCTTCGTCGCCCTGTGCGAGCGGCTGCGCGCGCTGCTCGCCGCCGGCGCAGCGCCGCAACGGCGAGATCCGCGAGATGCTCGGCGCGTCGTTCGCGCCGCCTCAACGCCGAGTTCGGCTTCAGCCTCGCGCGTCGGCAAGCCGCTCGACTTCGACCGCTTCACGCAGCGAGCTGCAGCTGATCGAGAGCAACTACGTCCAGTACCTCGGCCTGACGCTGGCGCTGCGCCTGGCGCAGCCGAAGTTCATGGAGCAGTTCCGGCGCATGCTGCGTCTCCAAGCTGCGCGTCGTCTTCGAGAACGCGAGCAGCGAGCTCGAGCTCTGGAACAAGGCGGTCTCGGCGCAGGTCGACGCCCAGCTGCGCGAGCGCCGCAAGGCGTTCAAGCGGCGCAGCGAGACGCTCGAGAAGATCCAGACCGCCGCCGGCGAGCTCGAGCCGCGCATCGCCGAGATCGAGGCCCAGGACGAGCGCCTGCAGCAGTTCCAGGCGCGCATCGCCGAGCTCGCCGAGGCGCTGCGCGAGCACGCCTTCGCCGCGCCGCTCGCGACCGACGCCGCGCTCGTCAAGATCGACCTGCCGCTGTTCGACGACGCCGTGCCGGTCGAGGAGATGCGAGCAGCGCCAGGCTTGACGCCGCGTCCGCGGCACGCGCTCGCCGCGACTGACGCGAGCGCGCGCGAGCCTGCCGGCCGGCTTCGCCGAGCGCATCGTCGCCTGGCAGCGGAGCACGGCCGCCACGACCTGCCGTGGCAGGGCACGCGCGACCCGTACCGCGTCTGGCTCTCCGAGATCATGCTGCAGCAGACGCAGGTGGCGACCGTGCTCGCCTACTACGAGCGCTTCCTCGCGCGCTTCCCCGACGTGCGCGCGCTCGCCGCCGCGCCGCTCGGCGACGTGCTCGCCGCGTGGAGCGGCCTCGGCTACTACAGCCGCGCGCGCAACCTGCATCGCTGCGCGCAGGTCGTCGTCGCCGAGCACGGCGGCGAGTTCCCGCGACGCAGCGAGGCGCTCGGCCGAGCTGCCCGGCATCGGCCGCTCGACCGCGGCGGCGATCGCCGCGTTCTGCTTCGGCGAGCGCGCCGCGATCCTCGACGGCAACGTCAAGCGCGTGCTCGCGCGCGTGCTCGCCTTCGACGGCGACCTCGCCGAGGCGCGCGCCGAGCGCGCGCTGTGGGACGCGGCGACGGCGCTGCTGCCGGCGCGCGACATCGAGGCCTACACGCAGGGCCTGATGGACCTCGGCGCGACGGTCTGCCTCGCCCGCGCGCCGCGCTGCCTGCTCTGCCCGGTGCGCGAGCGTGCTGCGCCGCGGCGCAGGCCGGCACGCAGGAGCGCTATCCGGTCAAGTCGCGCCGCGCTCAAGCGCGGCCGGCGCGAGCAACGTCTGGCTCGAGCTGCGCTGGCGCGACGCGGTCTGGCTCGTCGAGCGCGCCGCGACGCGGCGTCTGGGCCGGGCTCTGGAGCCTGCCCGAGCTCGACTCGATCGCCGCGCTCGACGCGGCGACGCGCCGGCTGGCCCGGCCGCGGCGAGGCGCTCGCCGCCGTTCGTCCACGTGCTGACGCACTTCGACTGGCATCTGCAGCCGGTGCGCTGGACGTTGCCGGCGCGACCTCGGCGCGGCGCTCGCGCCGCTGCGTCGCGCGCCTGGCCGCGCGGGCCGCTGGTTCGCGCGTCGACGAGGCGCTCGCGCTCGGCCTGCCGGCGCCGCTGCGCAAGCGCTGCTGGCGGCGACGCCGGCGCCTGAGCGGCGCGTCCGCGGCCGCGCGCGCTCAGTGCGGCGTCGTGCCGGACCCGCAGCAGCGAATCGACGACGTCGAGCCGCGCGAGCGGATCGTCGAGCGTCATCAGCCGCTGCTTCGCCTCGAGCGGCAGGGGCAGGATCTCGCACCAGCGGTTGGCGACCCAGCCGGCGTCGTCGAGGCGATGCGGCGCGAGGAACGGCTGCGCGCCCTGCGCCGGCGAGCGTCGCGATCGCGTCGGCGAGGCTCTTGACGACGTCGGCGTGGCTCGCCGCCGGCGCGGCGAGCGCGGATCGTCGGCGATCGGCGTCGTCGTCGCCGAGCCAGAGGCCGTCGGCCTCCTGGCGCGTCGCGCCGACGCGAAGCGCGGCCGCCGCGGCAGCGCACGAGCAGGATGCCGGCCTGCGCGCTGTCGACCTCGATCAGCTCGGCGAGCGTGCCGACCTCGACAGCTGCACCGGCTCGCCCGGCGCTGCGCGCTTCGCTGCCGGCGCGCAGGGCGACGACGCCGAACGGCAGCCTGCTCGCGCAGGCAGCGCGACATCAGGTCGAGGTAGCGCGCCTCGAAGATCTTCAGCTCGAGCAGGCCGTCCGGGAAACAGGACGGTGCGCAGCGGAAAGAGCGGCAGCTCGGCGCATGCCGGCATCGGCGCTGCGGCGCTCACGGGCGTCGGCGTCGAGCTCGCGATGGCGGACCAGCGCCGCGCGCGCGCCGTGCCGAACGCGCTCGGCCAGCCGCTCGGCGAACCAGACCGAGCGGTGCTGGCCGCCGGTGCAGCCGATCGCGACCGTCAGGTAGCTGCGCTGGTCGGCCTCGAACGCCGGCAGCCAGCGGCGCAGGAACGCCTCGATCTGCGCCAGCATGTCGAGCACCTCGGGCTGCGCCGCGAGGTACGCGGCGACCGGCGGCGTCGCGGCCGGTCAGCGGCCGCAGCTCGCGCACGTAGTGCGGGTTCGGCAGGACGCGGACGTCGAACACGTAGTCGGCGTCGAGCGGCACGCCGTGCCGGTAGGCGAAGCTCTCGAAGACGAGCGTCAGGCGGCTGTCGGCGGCGCCGACGAGCTCGCGCATCCAGCGCGCGCAGCTGCGTCGGCCGCAGCTGGCTGGTGTCGATCACGGTCGAGAGCTCGCGCAGGCCGGCGAGCAGCTGGCGCTCGAGCTCGATCGCCTCGACCAGCGCGCCGCGGTCGGCGAGCGGATGGGCGCGCCGCGTTTCCGAGAAGCGCCGCACCAGCGCGCGCGGTCGTCGCGTCGAGAAAGATCGGCTGCACGCCGATGCCTTCGCCGCTGCAGCTGCGGCGAGCAGCGGCAGCAGGTGCGGCAGCGAGCCGGCGCTGCGCACGTCGACGGCGATGGCGATGCGCCGGTCGCGGCGCTGCGTCTCGAGGCGAAGGAAGTCGCGCAGCAGCTCGGGCGGCAGGTTGTCGACGCAGAAGAAGCCGGCGTCCTCGAGCGCATGCAGGGCCACGGACTTTCCTGACCCGGAGATGCCGGTGACCAGGACGATCTCGCGCTGGGCGCGAGTGGCCCTGCCCGCGCTCGGCGCCGCCGGCTGCGCGCGGGACAGGGCTGCTCCCTCCCGCTGCGCTCCCCTCCCTCCGAGAGGGAGGGGCCGACCCCGTTGGGGTCGCTCTTCGGCGGTCATCACGGGCGGCCTTGCGCGTGCGCGCGGGCTTGGCTCGGCGCTCGGAGGCGAGCATTTCCTGGGCGTGGGCGAGGCTGGTCGACGACAGCTTCTCGCCGCCGAGCATGCGGGCGATCTCGGCGACGCGGGCTTCGCCGGCGACCGGCGTCGACGGCGCTCGTCGTCGTGCCGGCGCGGGCGCGCTTGCTGACGACGAAGTGGTGGTCGGCGCAGGCGGCGACCTGCGGCAGGTGGGTGACGGCGAGGACCTGGCGGCCGGTGCCGAGCTGCTTCATCAGGCGGCCGACGGTCTCGGCGACGGCGCCGCCGATGCCGGCGTCGACCTCGTCGAAGATCAGCGTCGCCGGCGCCGTCGCCGCCGCGCCTGCGCGCTCGCTCGCCGACGACGGCGACGGCGAGGGCGATGCGCGAGAGCTCGCCGCCCGAGGCGACCTTGGCGAGCGGCCGCGGCGTCGTCCCGGCGTGGCCGGCGACGAGGAACTCGACCGACTCGACGCCGAACGATTGCGGCGCGTCGGTCGGCGACGAGCTCGACCTCGAAGCGGCCGCCGGCCATGCCGAGCTGCTGCATCGTCCGCGTCACCGCGGCGGCGAACTTCGGCGCCGCCGCGCGGCGCGCCGCCGAGACGCGGCGCGCCTCGGCGTCGTAGCGCGGCGCGCGCCGGCGTCGCTCGGCGCGCTCGCAGCGCGTCGAGGTCGGCGGCGGCGTCGAGCGCGCGCAGCTCGGCCTGCCACTGCTGCGAGCAGCGCCGGCAGCTCGGCCGGCGGCCGGCGATGGCGCCGCGCCAGCGCCGACCCAGGCCGAGAGCCGCTCGTCGACCTCGCGCAGCCGCGCCGGGATCGAGCTCGGCGCGGTCGAGGTAGCCGGCCAGCGTGTGCGCCGCGTCCTGCAGCTGCGCCTGCGCGCCCTGCAGCGCCTCGATCGGGCCGTCGAGGCGCGCGTCGAACTCGGCGACGTCCTGCGAGCGCGTCGATCGGCGCGGCCGGCGAGCGCGTCGGCGCTCGCGTCGGCCTCCGACGATCGCGTCGAGCGCGCAGCCGCGCCGCGTCGAGCAGCGACTGGCCGTGCGCGAGGCGCGTGTGCTCGGCGTCGAGCTCGGCCCACTCGTCGGCGCCGGGCGCGAGCTTGGCGACCTCGCCGATCTGCCAGGCGAGCCGCTCGCGCTCGCGCTCGAGGTCGCCCTGCTTCTCGCGCGCGGCGGCGAGCGCCTGCGTCGCGGCGCGCCAGCGCCGACCAGCGCGCGGCGAGCGGCGCGGCGTCGACGCTGCGCGTAGGCGTCGAGCAGGGCGCGCACCGCGGGCGGCGCGCGTCAGCCTCTGCCAGGCGTGCTGGCCGTGGATGTCGACCAGCGTGCTCGGCGGCCTCGCGCAGCTGCGCGATCGTCGCGCCGCTGCCGTTGATCCACGCCCGGCTCTTGCCTTGCGCGTCGATCGTCCGGCGCAGCAGCATGCGGCCGGCGTCGCCGGCGTCGGCGTCGAAGCCGGCGTCGGCGAGCCAGGCCGCGAGCGCCGGCGGCGACGTCGAACTCGGCGCTGATCTCGGCGCGCGCCGCGCCTTCGCGCACGACGCCGGCGTCGCCGCGGCTGCCGAGCGCGAGCTGCAGCGCGTCGACGAGGATCGACTTGCCGGCGCCGGTCTCGCCGCTCAGCACGCGAAGCCCCGACGCGAACTCGATCTCGAGCGCGTCGACGATGACGAAGTCGCGGATCGCGAGGCGATGCAGCATGTGCTGGTCAGGCTGCGGCTCGGACCTCGCCGCCGGTGCCCGAGGCCCAGTGCAGCTTGCCGCGCAGGGTCGCGTAGTAGCTCCAGCCGCGCGGATGGAGGAAGCGCACGCGGTCGGCCGAGCGGCGCACGCGGATCCGGTCGCCGTGCGCCGAGGCTGGTCAGCGACTGCATGTCGAAGTTCACGCTCGCGTCGCGGCCGGCGACGATCTCGACCTGCGACCTCGCCGCTGTCGGGGACGACGATCGGCCGGTTCGAGAGGTCGTGCGGCGCGATCGGCACCAGCGCCCAGCCGGCGATCGCCGGGTGCAGGATCGGCCCGCCCGCCGACAGCGCGTACGCGGTCGATCCGGTCGGCGAGCCGACGATCAGGCCGTCGGCGCGCAGCTGGGCGACGAACTCGCCGTCGATCTCGATGCGCAGCTCGACCATGCCGGCGGTCGCGCCGCGGCTGACGATGACGTCGTTGAGGGCGATGCTCTCGAAGATCGTCTTGCCGTCGCGCTCGACCTCGCCCTCGAGCATGGTGCGCTGCTCCTCGTCGTACTCGCCGGCGAGGATCGGCGCGAGCGCGGTCTCGAAGTCGCCGAGGGCGATGTCGGTGATGAAGCCGAGCCGGCCCTGGTTGATGCCGACCAGCGGCGTGTCGTGGCGGGCGAGCTGGCGCGCGATGCCGAGCATCGTGCCGTCGCCGCCGACGACGACGGCGATGTCGCACGCCGCGCCGAGCGCCGCCGCCGCGAGGCGCGGGTAGCGCGTCGATGCCGGTCTTGAGCGGCGGTGTCTTCCTCGAGCGTGACCGCGAGGCCCTTGGCGACCAGGAACGCGGCCACGCGCTTCGAGCTCTTCGCGGATGCCTTCGGCGTTGAACTTGCCGACGAGCGCAGCGTGCCGGAAGCGGGTCGCCATTCGCGGGATTACACCACAGCGACCTCTTCGCGACGCAGGCAAAATCGCCTCGTCGACCGGGCTCGAAAACCGATGCTTGACGAGCGTGCCAAGACCCTCCTGAAGACCCTGGTCGAGCGCTACATCGCCGACGGCCAGCCGGTCGGCTCGCGCACGCTGTCGCGCGCCAGCGGCCTCGAGCTGTCGCCGGCGACGATCAGGAACGTGATGGCCGATCTCGAGGAGCTCGGCCTGATCGCGAGCCCGCACACCAGCGCCGGCCGGATCCCGACGGCGCGCGGCTACCGCCTCTTCGTCGACACGATGCTGACCGCGCAGCCGCGCGATCTCGCCATGCAGGGCGGCGCCGAGCCGCCGATCGAGGCCGCAGCTGCACGCCGACCAGACGACCGCCTCGCGGCGCGCTTCCGCGTGATCTCGCCGAACCTGCCCGGTTAGGGGGCACCACGCGGGCCGCCGACGGCGGGCCCGGCGACAGCTCGTATGCCGCGGGGCTGATCGAGGCGCTGGTCGCGGAGATCGGCGCGCCCGCGGTGCTGGCCGGCCATTCGTACGGCGGCGCGGTCGCGCTCCAGACCGCGCTGCGCGGCCGGGTGGAAGCGCGGGCCCTGGCGCTTTCGAGCCGGTGGCGATCCCGGTGCTCGCCGCGGTGGGCGACACGGAAGCCTTCGCCGCCGCCCAGACGGTGTTCGAAGGCTACTGCGCGGCGTTCGAGCAAGGCGACCCCGGCGCGGTCCGGATCATGGTGGACTACTGGTTCGGCGCGGGCGCGCTCGATCAGATGCCGCGGCCGATGCGCGAGTTCCTGGTCGCGCATACCGCGCACAACGTGCGTGACGTCCGCGCGACGCTTCGCGACCCGTACTCGGTGGCCGCGCTGCGGGGCCTGGCCATGCCGGTCCTCTGCGCGGTCGGCTCGCGGAGCCCGGCGATGACGGGGAAGATCGTGGAGGCCATTGCCTCGCACGCCCCGCGCGGTATCATCAAGAGGCTCGAGAACGCCAACCACGCCATGACCACGACCCACGCCGAAGCCGTTGCCGCCCTGATCGCGGAGCTGGCGGACGGGAGCGCGTGAGTGTGGCTCCCGCCGCTCTCTCGTCGCGCCTTCCTCGCGACGGCCGCCGCGCTCCTGGGCGCGCTGGTGATGCCGGCCGAGTCGCGCGGGCAGGGCCTGCTCGAGCGGCGCATCCCGAAGTCGGGCGAGGCGCTGCCCGCGGTCGGTCTCGGCACCTGGCAGGTGTTCGACGTGGCCGGTGACGCCAAGGAGCTGGCGCAGGCCAAGGAGACGCTCCGGGTCTTCGCGGAGGGCGGCGGGCGGATGGTGGACAGCTCGCCCATGTACGGCTCGTCCGAGCAGGTGACCGGCCAGCTCGCCGCCGATCTGGGCGTGCGGCCCAAGCTCTTCGTGGCCACCAAGGTGTGGACCGAGCGGCAAGCAGGCCGGCATCCGCCAGATGGAGGACTCGATGCGCAAGCTGCGCGTCGATCGCCTCGACCTGATGCAGGTGCACAACCTGGTCGACGCGCAGACGCATCTCGCCACGCTGCGGGAGTGGAAGGCGGCCGGGCGCATCCGCTATCTCGGCGTCACCCACTACCACGCGGGGGCGCACGCCGATCTCGAGCAGCTCATCCGGAAGGGCGACATCGACTTCGTGCAGGTGAACTACTCGCTGGCCGAGCCGGAGGCGGAGCGGCGCCTGCTCGGCGTCGCCGCGGAGGCGGGCACCGCGGTGATCGTCAACCGGCCCTTCGCGGAGGGCGCGATGTTCCGCCGCGTGCGGGACCGGGCGCTGCCCGAGTGGGCGAAGGACGCGGGCGCCGCGAGCTGGGCGCAGTTCTTCCTCAAGTGGATCCTGGCCCACCCCGCGGTCACCTGCGTCGATCCCGGGCACGCGCAATCCCCGGCACGTGGCCGACAATCTGGGCGCGCTGTCCGGGCCGCTGCCAGACGCGGCGATGCGCCGGCGGATGGCCGAGCACTTCAACTCGCTGTAGGCGGGAATCCAGGAGACGTCATGCCGCGGAACGAGGCCGGGAGGTATCGACACATCGAGGTGCAGCCGGTGGCCGGCGCGCTGGGCGCCGAGATCCGCGGGGTCAACGTGGCGGCCGCGCTCGACGATGCGGTGATCGCGGAGATCCGCCAGGCCTTCCTCGACCACCTGGTGATCTTCTTCCGCGACCAGAAGCTCACCCCGCACGAGCAGCTCGCGTTCGCGCGGCGCTTCGGCGAGCCGATGGAGTACCCGCAGCTCAAGGGCTGCCGGAGTGCCCGCTGATCACGCCGGTGGTCAAGCTGGCGCACGAGCAGATCAACTTCGGCGGCGTGTGGCATTCGGACACGACCTACCTCGCCCAGCCGCCGATGGCGAGCATGCTCTACGCGGTGGAGATCCCGCCCTACGGCGGCGACACGATCTTCGCCAACCAGTACATCGCCTACGAGACGCTGTCGGAAGGGCTGCGCCGCACGCTCGACGGGCTGATCGGCGTCAACACCTCGACCAAGGCGGAGGCGTCGAAGACGCGCGAGGACCGGCTGAAGGCGGCCGGCGTCGAGATGAAGGTGCTGACGAGCGAGCACCCGGTCGCGCGCACGCATCCGGAGACGGGGCGGAAGGCGCTCTACGTCAACCACGGCCACACCGCGCACTTCAAGGGCTGGACGGAGGAGGAGAGCGCGCCGCTGCTCGAGTATCTCTTCCAGCACCAGGTGCGGCCCGAGCTCACCTGCCGCTTCCAGTGGCAGCCCGGCTCCATCGCCTTCTGGGACAACCGCTGCGTCCAGCACAACGCGGTCAACGACTACGCCGGCTTCAAGCGCCTCATGCACCGCGTGACCCTCGCCGGCGACACCCCGCGCTAGCCGGGGTCAGGTCTCGAATTACGACATTTTCACCGAGGGAGGCGTCGCCTCGCGCGCGGAAATGTCGTAATTCAAGACCTGACCCCTTACTTGCCGGTCCAGCGGGGTTTGCGTTTTTCGACGAAGGCCTTGGCGCCTTCGACGCGGTCCTCGGTGGTGCGGAGGAGGGTGGCGAGGTCGTTCTCGAGGCGGATGCCGTCCTCGAGCGTGATCCCGATGCCGCCCACCACCGCTTCCTTCGCGTAGCGCAGCGCCACCGGCGCCTTGTCCGCGATCGTGCGGGCCAGCGCCTGCGCGGCGGACGGGTGCTCCGCGAGCGGCACCACGCGCTCCACCAGGCCGATGCGCAGCGCCTCCGCGGCGGGGATGCGCATGCCGGTGAGGATCATCTCGAGCGCCTTGCCGCGTCCCACGAGCCGGGGCAGCCGCTGGGTGCCGCCGCCGCCCGGGATGATGGCCAGGTTGATCTCGGTGAGGCCGAGCTGGGCGTCCTCGGCGGCGACGCGGATGTCGCAGGCCAGGGCCATCTCGAGCCCGCCCCCGAAGGCGTAGCCGCGGATCGCCGCGATGATCGGCTGGGAGCAGCGCTCCATCTCGCGGCGGAAGTCCACCCGCCGGCGCGCCTCGCGGAACTGGGTGGGCACCGGCGGCTCGAGGAACTCGCGGATGTCGGCGCCCGCCGAGAAGGCCTTGTCGCCGCCGCCCATCACCACCACCGCGCGCACCGCGTCGTCGGTGCGCAGGCGCGTGAAGACCTCGAGCAGCTCGCGGCGCATCGCCTGGTTCATCGCGTTGTGCACGTCGGGCCGGTTCAGGGTGATGGTGGCCACGCCGTCGGCCTGCTCGTAGCGGATGGCCTCGTACTTGGTCGTCGCCGGGTCGGGCGTGGTCATGAGGGCGTGTCCTTGCCGGCGACGACGCCACGGCGGCGCAGCTCGGCGATCTCGGGGTCGGCGTAGCCCGCCTCGCGCAGCACCTCGGCGGTGTGCTGGCCGAGCAGCGGCGGCGGGCCCGCGTCGGGGGCCTGCGTCTCGGAGAAGCGGAGGGGCTGGCCCATCAGGGAGAGCGGGCCCAGCTCCGGGTGGTCGTACTCGACGATCATCTTGTGATGGAGCACCGCGGGATCGTGCATGAACTCCTGGAGCGACTGGGTCGCCGCGGCCGGGATGTCGTTCTCGGTCAGGATGCGCACCCACTCCGCCGCGGGCCTGGAGCCGAACGCCTCCTCGAGCAGCGGCATCAGCGCGTCCGCGTTGTCGCGCCGGGAGAACCAGGAGCCGAAGCGCGGGTCCTGCGCCAGGTCCTCGCGGCCGACCGTCTTGCAGAGCTTCACCCAGAACGATTGGTTGCCGACCGCGAGGAAGAACCACTGCCCGTCGCTGCCCTGGTAGAGGCGGTAGGTCGGCGTCGGGCGGTAGACGACCTCGTGGCCGGGGTAGGCCACCACGTTCCCGGACTGCAGCGCGAGCACCGCCTGCAGCAGCGAGGTCTGCACGCGCTGCCCTCGCCGGTGCGCTCGCGCGCGAACAGCGCGGCCAGCACCATCTGGCAGTTGAGCGAGGCGCAGTAGTAGTCGGTGACCGCGATGCGCAGGTACTGAGGGGTCGCGCCCAGGCCCTGCAGGCTCATGACTCCGCCCATCGCCTGGAGCAGGGGATCGAAGCCGGGGCGCTCCTTGTACGGCCCATCGGAGCCGAAGGCGGTCACGGTCGCGTAGATGATCCGCGGGTTGATCGCCCGGAGCGTCTCGTAGTCGACGCCGAGGCGCTCGACCACGCCGGGGCGCATGTTCTCCATGACCACGTCGGCCTCGCGGGCCAGGCGGTGGACGATGGCGCGGCCGTCGGGGTCCTTGACGTTGACCGCGATCGAGCGCTTGCCGCGGTTCCAGCCGTAGAAGCCGGGCAGCTCGCGGAACGAGTCGCCCTCGATCGCCTCCACCTTGATGACGTCGGCGCCCAGGTCCGCCAGCATCATCGCCCCGTACGACCCCGCGATGTACGAGGTCAGGTCAATTACGCGGATGCCATCCAGCGCGCCGGTCATTTGTCGGAATGTAAGACCTGACCCCGGACGAGCAGCTCGCGGTGGTAGGCGGCGTCGCCGTAGAGGGGCTCGAGCGCCTTGGCGCGCTTGAAGTAGAGGTGGAGATCGTACTCCCAGGTGAAGCCGATGCCGCCGTGCACCTGGATGGCGTCGCCGCAGACCTGGCGCGCGGCCTCGCTCACGAACGCCTTGCAGACCGAGGCGGCCATGGTCGCGTCCTCCGCGCCCGCGCTGAGCGCCCAGGCCGCGTAGTAGACGGCGGCGTGCGCCTTCTCCACCTCGAGCAGCATCTCCGCGCAGCGGTGGCGGATGGCCTGGAACGAGCCGATGAGCTGGCCGAACTGCTCGCGCACCTTCGCGTAGCCCACGCTCATGTCGAGGCAGCGGCGCGCCGCGCCCAGCATCTCCGCGGAGGCGCCGACCGCCGCGCGGCGGAGCAGCCCCTCCAGCACCGGGCCGGCGCCGCCCGCCGCGCCCATCAGCGCATCCGCGGGCACCGCCGCGTCGTCGAGGCGCATCTCCGACCAGCGGTTGGCGAGATCGATGCCGACCATGGGCGTCAGCGTGACGCCGGTCGCGCGCGGGTCCACCAGGAAGAGCGAGACGCCCTCGGGCGCGCGCGCGGGGACCAGCGCCACGTCGGCCACGTGGGCCCACGGCACGAAGCGCTTCACGCCGCTGAGGCGCCAGCCCGAGCCGGTCCTCGTGGCGGTCGCGGTGGTGGCGGCGGGATCCCAGTCGAGCGAGTCCTCCAGCAGCGCCGCGGTGCCGCGCGCCTGGCCGGACGCGATGGCGGGCAGCCACCGCTCCTGCTGCGCCGCGCTGCCGCCGGCCTGCAGCCCGAGCCCGGCCAGCACCACGCTGGCGAAGTAGGGGCCGGGATACGCGGCGCGGCCCATCTCCTCCAGCACGAGGGCCAGCTCCACCAGGCCCAGCCCCGCGCCGCCCTGCTCCTCGGCGAAGGGCAGGCCGAGCCAGCCGAGCTTGGCCATCTCGGCCCAGAGCGACTCGCTGTAGCCGCTGCCGCCGTCCTCCATCATCGCGCGCACGTGGGCGGGCTTGCACTGCTCGTCGAGCGCGGCGCGGACGGAGCTGCGGAGCAGCGTCTGATCTTCGCTGAACGAGAAATTCATCGAGCGCCTCCGACGCGATCGGCCCGGGATTCCTTCGGCAGCCCGAGGATGCGCTCGCCGATGACGTTCTTCTGGATCTCCGAGGAGCCCGCGTAGATCGTGCCCGCGCGCGACCACAGGAACGCGTAGGCCCAGGTGCCGTGATCGCCGATCGCGGTGTCGACTTCCAGGCGGTACTCGGCGGGCACCCCGTCGGTGAGCTGCCCGTACGGGCCGAGGATCTCCTCGGCCAGCTCCATGAAGCGCTTCTCGAACTCGGAGTAGGAGAGCTTGGTGAGCGAGCCGCCCGCGCCGGGATGCTCGCCGCGCTCCAGCATGGTCAGCACGCGCAGGGCGCCGTAGCGCTCGACCTCCAGGTCGGTCCAGATGCGGCCGAGCTTCTGGCGCGTCACCGCGTCGTCCAGGATCGGCCGCCCGTTCCGCTTGAGCCGGCGCGCCGCGTCCATCAGCTGGCGGTACTGCGACGCGTAGGTGGTGATGCGGGCCAGCGCGCGGCCGCCGCGCTCGTAGCCGAGCGTGGTCTGCGCGATGCCCCAGCCCTCGCCCAGGCGCCCGATCTGGTTCTCCTTCTCCACCCGCGCGTTGGTCATGAAGACCTCGCAGAACTCGGAGGAGCCGGTGATCTGCTTGAGCGGGCGCACGTCCACGCCGGGCTGGCGCATGTTCATCAGGAAGCAGGTGATGCCCTTGTGCTTGGCCACCGCGGGATCGGTGCGCGCGAGCAGGAGGCCCCAGTCGGCGAGGGCCCCGCCGCTCGTCCAGATCTTCTGGCCGTTGACCTGGAAGTGGTCGCCCTTGTCCTCCGCGGCGGTGCGCAGCGCGGCGAGGTCGGAGCCCGCGTTCGGCTCGGAGTAGAGCTGGCACCACATCTCCTCGGCGGTGAGGATCTTGCGGAGGTAGCGCCGCTTCTGGGCGTCGGTGCCGTGCACCACGATCGTGGGGCCGACGATGCCGACGCCGAGGCTGTTGGTCGGCGCGGGCGCGCCCGCGCGCGCCATCTCGTCGGCCACGATCGCCTGCTCCATCGGCCGCGCGCCCTGGCCGCCGTACTCCTTCGGCCACCCCATGCCGAGATAGCCGGCCTCGTAGAGCTTGCGGTGCCAGGCCTTGCGCTCGTCGAGGTTCTTGATCTGCCGCGGCATGTTCTGCTCGAGCCACGCGCGGACCTGCTTGCGGAAGGCGACGTCCTCGGCGGTGTAGTTGAGATCCATGGCGGGGCCTCCTTGCCGGGCCTGCGGCTGGCGCGTCCGTTGGGGTAGCCCGCTTGTAGCACGGGCCGCGCGCGACGGTCAACCGGGCCGCCGTGCTACCTTTTCTCGCGTGAACCGTCGAGCCTGGCTGAAGGGTGCGGGAGCCGTCGCGGTCGTGGCCGCCGGGGGACTGGTCTGGCGCGCGTACGATCAGGGCGTCTTCGCGGCCGGGGCCGGCGCGGCCTACGAGCCGTGGACCAACTGGCGGAGCGACGCGGCGCCGGGGCCGCTCGCGCTGGTGCGGGCCGGCATCCTCGCCGCCAATCCCCACAACACCCAGCCGTGGCTCTTCCAGGTGGGCGCGACGCGCATCGAGCTCTTCGCGGACTCGCGGCGCAACCTCGGCGCCTTCGATCCCTACCTGCGCGAGATGCACATCGGCCTCGGCTGCGCGCTCGAGAACATGATGCGGACCGCCCGCGTCCTGGGCTACGACGTCGCGGTGACGCTGCATCCGGGCCCGCTCGCGGCGTCCGGCCGCCGCCCCGCCCGCAGCCGGTCGCGACGCTCGAGCTCGCGCCGCGCGGCCGCGCCCGGATCCGCTCGTGGACGCCATCCCGCGCCGGCACACCGATCGCGGCGCCTACGCGACCGGGCGCCCGGTGCCCCGACGTGCTCGAGGCGATGTGGGCCGCCTTCCAGGACGACGCGGACGTGCGCCTCTTCCTCTTCTCGGCGACGGGCGAGCGCAAGCAGTTCGGCGACCTGGCGGTCGCGGCCACCGAGCGATCATCGCGGATCCCGCGATGGTGGCGGCGAGCGACCGCTGGTTCCGCCATCGCTGGCTCGACGTGCAGCGGCGGCGCGACGGGCTCACGCTCGACGCGGCCGGGCTCGGCCCGCTCGTCACCGCGATGGGCAAGCTGTGCCCCCGCCTCACCCGAGACCAGCCATCGCTACTGGCGCGACGCCACCCGCGACGTGCAGGGTCCCGACCACCGCGCTCTTCGGCCTGATCGCGGTGCGGGATCTCTACGACCGCGCGCAGGCGCTGCGGGCGGGACGGCTCTGGCAGCGTCTGCACCTCTGGCGGTCAGCCGCGGCCTCGCCATGCAGCCGATCAACCAGCCGGTCGAGATGGTGGACCGGGAGCGCGCGCTGGGGGAGCCGCGCGCGCCGCCGGGCGTTCGCCGCGCTGACCGGCGCGGCCGAGTGGAAGCCGACCTTCGCGTTCCGGACGGGCCTTCCCACACAGCCCCCCGGGCCCAGCCCGCGCCGGCCGGTGGACGCGGTCGTGCTCGGCTGACCCGGGCGGGGGTCGGCTCCGTTGCTTCGAGGCCTCCTCGAAGAGCAGCCCGTCGCGCACGCCCCGGGTGCAGATCACGAGGCGCAGGTAACCGCCGAAGATCATCACCTCCTCCACCTAATAGAGCGCAAGTTTCTGGTGGCCTCCGATGGATGGCGCGGCGAGGCGGATCGCGGCACCGCCTGCTGCAGGCCTATATCGTCACGATGGACGACCGCTCCGCCCGTGTGCGGCTGATGGACGACGAGCGCGCCAAGCTGACGATCAAGATCAGCAACGGCTCCATGACGCGAGACGAATTCGAATATGATATTCCGGTTGCCGATGCGAAAGAACTGATGTCGAAGGCCATCGGCCTCGTCATCGAGAAGACGCGCTATAAGGTGGACGCATGGCGGCTTTGTCTGGGAAGTCGATGTCTACGGCGGCGCGCATGAAGGTCTCGTCATCGCCGAAGTCGAACTGAGCGCCGAAGGCGACACGCCGGAGCTTCCGGCCTGGCTTGGCGCCGAAGTGACCGGAGACCCGCGCTATTCGAACCAGTTTCTGTCCATCAACCCTTGGTTTCGAAGAACGACCATGAGCTATCATATTCACCCTTCTGAAAACTTCACGCAGGAATTCAAGGCGGTCGGCACCGAGCAGCTGGAGCTCGCCATCGCCGCGCTGACCGAGCGCCCGGACGGGCTGCTGGAAGCGATCCATGACGCGCGCAAACATTTCAAGCGGCTGCGTTCCCTCTACCGCCTCGCCGCCACCGATGCGCCGGCCTTCGGCAGGCGGAAAACGCGCGCATCCGCGAATGGCAAAAACACTTTCGACGTTTCGCGATGCAACGGCACTTGTCGAGGTCAGCCAATATCTGCGCGATCATGCCGAAAACAACGAGGAACGCGCGGCGCTGAAGCGGATCGGCAAGATGCTGACCGCCCGGCGCGACAGGCTCGCGGCCGACGAGAAGCCGCTCGAGGAAAGCGTCGCAAAAGCGATTGCGACCTGCGGCCAGGCGCTCGAAGCGCTCTCGCATGTCACTTTTCGAGGATGACGGCGACAGGAGCGCCAAACACCTCGCCAAGGGCTGGCGCCGGATGCTGAAGCGCGCCGCGGCGGCACGCGAGGCCTGCAAGGACACGACGGACGCGCATCTGTTCCACGAATTGCGCAAGCGCAGCCAGGACTACCGCTACTACCTCGATCTGCTGCAGCCGCTCTGGCCGTCGGCGATGCATGCAAAGAGGGTCGAGGCGACGAAGGTCGTCGATCTGCTCGGCCATCACAACGATCTTGCGCTGCTCTCATCCCTCGTCAACGAGCAGCCGGAACTTTTCGGCAAGAGCGAGGATCTCGCCCATCTCCTGTCGGCGGTGATCTACGCAGCAGGAAGCGCTGCGGAAGGCAACCCTTGCGGCCGCGGAGTCGGTTTTCCGCGACGATCCGATGGACGAAAGCCGGAAAATCCGACTGTTGTGGCAGGATGCCGCCTGACGAAAACCGCGCCATTCGTTTTAGGGATTGATGCTGCCATTTCGTGGCAGTACGGTGCGGCATGTCCCGCTCGACCCGACTGCTCGACCTCATCCAGCTTCTGCGCACCTACCGCCGGCCGGTAAGCGGCAGCAGCGCTTGCGCAGCGCCTGGGCATCAGCATCCGCACGCTCTACCGCGACATCGCCACGCTGCAGGCGCAGGGCGCCGATATTCAGGGCGCGCCCGGCTTCGGCTATGTGCTCAGGCCCGGCTTCCTGATGCCGCCGATGATGCTCAGCGAAGAGGAGATCGAGGCGCTGGTGCTGGGAGCCCGCTGGGTGGCGGCGCGAACCGACGACGAACTGAAAGACGCCGCCCGCAACGCGCTGGCAAAGATCGCCGCCGTGCTGCCGGCCGATCTGCGCCATGAGCTGGAGACGAATTCCCTGCTCGTCTCCTCCGCAGAAGACCCATCGTGGGAACCACGGATTTGTCGGCGGTCCGCGAGGCGATCCGGCAGGGCTGAAACTCGATATCGACTATGCGCGACAGTCAACGGCCGGCCGACGAGCCGGCGCATCTGGCCTTTTGCGCTCGGCTATTCGAGGAAACCCGCGTGCTCGCCGCCTGGTGCGAACTGCGAGAGGATTTCCGCCATTTCCGCGCCGAACGCATCGCCTCGATGACCGTGACCGATATCCGTGTTCCGCGCGAAGCGACCAGCATTTGCTGGCGGAGTGGCGCCGGTCCACAACGTCAAGAAGGACATGTGATCCTACTGCCAGAAACTGACAGCAGGCCCGAATAAAAGGTCTCCGCAACCACGAAGGAGACCATCATGAAAGCCGATTACATCCTGCTCTGCCGTCGACAGCCCGGCCGAGAGCGCCAATTTCTACAGACGGTTTTCGGCACGACGCCACTGGAGCTTTCGCCGACCTTCGCGCTGTTCAAGATGAACGAAAGCACGAAGCTCGGCCTGTGGTCCAGGAAGACCATCGAGCGCCAAGGTCGTCGTCGATGCCGGCGGCAGCGAACTGGCGATCTCCGTCGACGGCCGCGAAGCGTCGATGCGCTGCATGCCGAATGGCGCAGAAAGGGCGTCACCATCCTGCAGGAGCCGGTCGGCGTTGGACATCGGCTATACCTTCACCGGCGCCGATCCGGACGGCCACCGCCTGCGCGTCTTCACGCCTGAAGGCATCTGACCCGAACTACCGCATACCCGGCCGCAGCTGACGCCGCTATATCGCGGGGTGCGCGAAAGAGCCGAAAGCTGTATTTCACGCCGCATGACAGACACGCTCCAAAACCCTCGCCCGGAAGCCGCCTTCCGGAAGCCAACGGCCAGTTTCTGGTGGCAGCGCTTTATCATTTCGTTTCCTTCGACCGCGTTCGCCGACTTGCGGCAGCCGCTGCAGACGATGTGCGACGACAATCAGCGTCAAGGGAACGCTGCTGCTCGCGCACGAGGGCATCAACGGCACGATCGCCGGGCCCGGATGCCGGCATCAAGCCGTGCTCGCCTTCCTGCGCAGCCCAGCCGGAATTCACGGACCTCGAGCACAAGGAAAGCTGCGCGTCCTCGAAATGCCCTTCCTGCGCATGAAGGTGCGGCTGAAGAAGGAAATCGTCACCATGGGCGTCGAGGATATCGACCCCAACAAGGTGGTCGGCACCTATGTGGCGGCCGAAGGACTGGAATGCGCTGATTTCCGATCCGCGATACGCTGCGTCATCGACACCCGCAACGACTACGAGACGGCGATCGGCACCTTCCGCGGCGCGCGTCGACCCGAAGACCAAGAGTTTTCGCGAATTTCCCGACTGGGTGCAGCAACAATCCCGGCCTGCACAACAAGCCGAAGATCGCCATGTACTGCACCGGCGGCATCCGCTGCGAGAAGGCCACCGCCTTCATGAAGGAGCAGGGCTTCGACGAGGTCTATCACCTCAAGGGCGGCATCCTGAAATATCTGGAGGAAGTGCCGCAGGAGGAAAGCCTCTGGGATGGCGCCTGCTTCGTCTTCGACGACCGCGTCTCGGTGACGCACGGTCTGAAGGAAGGCGAACACACGCTCTGCCACGCCTGCCGCAACCCGATGACGCCGAAGAAATGACGTCGCCGCTCCACGAGGAGGGCGTTTCCTGCGCCATTGCCACGACACGCGCACGGAGGAAGACCGCATGCGTTACCGCCAGCGCCAGCAGCAGATCGAGCTCGCAAAAAAGCGCGGCGAGCGGCACCTGGGAAGCTGAGCACATCCAGCAAAAGCGCAGTTTTCCGCCAGGAATTGCTTCAAGACGAGGAGATGGAGCATTTCCGTGCTCGGATGCTCCCACCGCCACCACCGGGCGGGTCGCGCCATAGAGCTCCGCCGCGACCATCGCACTAACGGTGGCAATCGCGTCGCGCGTCAAATATGACGCGCAAAGGATCTGTAGCACATTGAGACTGCTGCATAATTTTATCCTTAAATGATCTGATCTAAGGAATTATGCATTAGCCCGGCATGTTTTCATATTCCGGCAGACCGCCGGCAATATGATCCCAAGAAGGGCGGCTGCTTGTCATCACCGCATTGTCCGGCTGGAACAGGGAGGGGTCATCGAGAGTCCCGGCATAGACCGTCCAGCGATCGTCATCCGGCGGACCGGAGCCGAAAATCTGGCTGCCGCAATTCTCACAGAAATAGCGCACCGTCTCCATGCCGCTGCCGCCGATCGTGCTGAACGACTTCAACGCATCGGTAAACGCCACCTCGCCGCGGCTGAAGATCATATAGCAGCAATGACCTGTCCCAGTCGCCCGCTGGCAATCCCGGCAATGGCAGAAACCGGAATATTTCGGCGTTGCAACCGTTTGGTAACGGACAGCGCCGCACAGACATCCACCCGTCATCATGCTCTGCCTCCCCAGCTAGAAGCGCCGCGCGTCAACTATGACGCGCAAAGGACGCTGTAGCACTTTAAAGTGCTGCATAATTTTATCATTAAATCGGTTCCGATTAAGGAACTATGCAGCAAGATCGATCCGCGTGTCCCGCTCCACTCCGCGCGATCGCCTGCGCGAAACGTTGCAGATTTTCCATGAGAATAGCCCGAGTTTCGGAATCCGCCAAAATAGATTGGCGCTGCTCCGGCGTTTTGCCAAGAAGATTGATGCGGAAGAAGGTCGTCCTCGACAAGCCGAACGGACATGGTCTTCAGCACTTCCGTCAGCGCCTCCAGCGCATCATCGCCCCGATGGGAGGCGTGCACGAGCATCACCGGTTTATGCGGAATTTCATCGCGGGAGACCAGCCAGTCGAGCGCATTCTTCAACCCGCCGGGAATGCCATGGGCATATTCCGGTGAGGCGATGATCAAGCCCATCGGCGGCGCGGATTTTGGCAGCCAGCGCCAGCACCGAGGCCGGCATGTCATCGCCCTCGCGGTCCGGATTGAAGATCGGCAGATCGCCGATCAGGTCACAGATTTCGACGCTGATGTCCGGCGGAGCAATATCGCGCAGTGCTTCCAGCAGGGCACGATTGGTCGAAACCTTCCGCAGGCTTCCGCAGAGCGCGTATAGGACCAATGGGCCGGGCATCCTGTTCTCCGCTGCAGAATCAATCCCGGCCATGATGCAGTTTGAGCCGCCGCTGTCACCCGGCCTTGTGATTGCCCTTCGGGAACTCGTCCGGCCAGTTCGCTGTACCACTTGCCGCTCTTCTTGACCGTGCGGACCTGGGTCTCGTAATCGACATGGACGAGGCCGAAGCGCATGCTGTAGCCTTCCGCCCATTCGAAATTGTCCATCAGGCTCCAGGCGAAATAGCCGCGTCATCGGGATAGCCTTCCTTGATCAGGTCGGCGGTGACAGAGAGATGGTCGGCGATATAGTCGAGGCGCGGCTGGTCATCGACCGCGCCGTTGATCGACGCCCATATTGTAGCAGGCGCCGTTCTCGGTGATGTAGCAGTCCGGCAGCTCGTAGCGCGCATAGAGATCCGTACGATCGAGGGCGTCGAGGCCCGGCGGAATAGACTTCCCAGCCGATATCGGTCTTCACGTCGCTGACCGGCTGGCGCTTGACCGTCGCCGGGAAATCGCCCTTCCGTCCGGATCGTCGGCGACGCGCATCGGCGTGTAGTAGTTGAGGCCCCACCAGTCGAGTCTTCTGGCTGATCGTCGTCAGGTCGCCGTCCTCGATCGACCGGCATGCGATCGCCGAGCGCTTCGAGCGAATTCCTTCGGATATTCGCCCTTGAAGAGCGGGACCGAAGAAGACGCCGTTGTGGAAGTCGATGGCGCGTTCGGCGGCGGCCTAGATCGGCCGTGCTGTCGCTGCCGGGATGATCGACATCGGCATTGAGACGATGCCGACCGGCAGTTTCGGCGCTTCGCGAGCGGATGGCCTCGACGCCGAGGCCATGGGCGAGATTGGTGTAATGCAGTGGCGTGCAGGGCCGCCTGCATGTTGCGCTCGCCCGGCGCATGGATGCCGCAGAGATGGCTGAGCCAGACCGAGCACCAGGGCTCGTTGAAGGTCGCGACCGCATCGAGCCGGTCGCCAAGGCGGGCGATCACGGTCTTGGCATAGCGCTGGTAGGCATAGGCCGTGGAGCGCGCCGTCCAGCCGCCGTCGCCCATCAGCGCCAGCGGCAGGTCCCAGTGATAGAGCGTCGCGAAGGTCTTGATGCCGCGCGCCTTGCAGCCATCGACGAGGCGATCGTAGAAATCGAGACCGCTTCTCGTTGACCGGGCCCGTGCCGTCGGGAATGATGCGCGGCCAGGCGATCGAGAAGCGATAGGCCTCGACGCCCAGTCTCTTGATCAGGTCGAGGTCTTCATCGAGCCGGTTATAGTGATCGCAGGCGATATCGCCATTGTCGCGATTGATAGACGCGGCCCGGCATGTTGGCAAAGGCGTCCCAGATCGAGGGCTTGCGGCCATCGGCCTTGGTGGCGCCCTCGATCTGGAAGGCAGGCGGTCGCAACGCCGAAGATGAAATCGCCCGGGAAACGCGCGGCAAGGTTTTTCGGATCGATCATGAAAATCTCCGATCTACATTCGTCAGGGCTGCGGCGCCCTGCATTCGGCAGCGGGTTTAGCCAAGTGAAATGGCCTTGTACAGAGCGTATATGGCAAGTCTGTAACGTTACAGATTTATGTCAGACACGTCCATTTTGCCCTCGGAGGCGGACTCGCTGGTACTCCGGACAAATACCGGATTGACAGGTTGTTTTTGAATTTCTATTCTAGAATAAGAATTCAAAAAAGAGGCCACCTTGTCCCGTCCCCGCTCCTACGACGAATCGTCCGTGCTAAAAGGCGCCGCGCAGGCTTTCCGTCGTGATGGATATCAGCGGGTCTCGATCCGGGATCTCGAGGACGCGACCGGTCTCAAGGCGGGTAGCATCTACAACAGCTTCGGCGACAAGGCGGGATTGTTCGATGCCGCTTTCGAGCACTACAACAAGACCGTCCTTTGCGGTCGGATCGACCGGTTTTCCCCGACTGCAGCCGGCATTGCTGGGCTGCGCGACCTTTTCATGTCGCTCATGCATGAGCCGAACGGCGAAAGCTACGGCTGCCTCATCACAAATTCCGCATTGGAACTCGGTCATGACGATGACGCATACCGTCACGTGCGCTTCGGCATGGAGATGCTTTTCAAGGTTTTTGCCGAGCGGCTGCAGGCAGCGCAACAGGACGGCACCCTGCACGCCGGCACCGATCCCGTCCTGGCAGCCACGAAGTTGCTCGCGCTCTATCAGGGCCTCCTGGTCCTCGTCCGTGCGGGCCAGGACAAACAAACGCTTGAGCGGCTCGTGGCTGCCGAATTTCACCAATTGGAGGATCATCATGACATCTGAAGCACTGTGGAAACGATATGCGGCGGTTTGGTCGATGGAGGGCGATGGGCGCGAAGCGGAGCTTGCCACCTGCCTCGCCGACGACGCGACCTATTGCGACCCGAATGGCCTCATCCATGGACCGGCAGAGCTTTCCACATACATGGGCCAGTTCCAACGGAACGCGTCGGGTGGACACTTCCAGATTCGGTCGGTCCACCACCATCACGGCCGGTCACTCGCCAACTGGGCGCTGCACGGACCCGATGGCATCATACTGCAGACGGGCACGAGCTTTGCAACGCTGACAGACGACGGCCGCCTGCATCATATCAGCGGCTTCTTCTATCCTGCGGAGCAAGGCGTCCAAGCGTGAGCATCGCCTCCGCGTTTGATTTGGCCCGCGACTTTGCAGATCGCATCCACGGCGTCGGACCGGTTTCGACATCGCGGTTTTTCGGCGGGGCCGCGCTGAAGGTCGATGGCGTCCAATTCGGTTTCGTCATGAAGGGCTCTCTCTACCTGAGAGTGGACAGCGAAGGGCGCGCCGCCTTCGAAGCAATGGGCACATTGCCCTTTCAATATTCGAGCCGTTCGGAAAAGGTGACGGTCACAAGCTATTATGAAGTGCCGGCCGAGGTCATGGAGGATCCCGATACGCTCTCCTACTGGGCGGTTCGCGCCCACGCGGCGGCGCCCAAGCCAAAAAGAGGTGCTGCCAAACAGGCGCTACCGCGAAATGTCCGCGACAGCGCCTGATACGATCAAAAATGATCAGACCTTGACCCAGGCGCCGTTACGCTTGGAGGACTGCACGCAGGCATCGACGAAAGCCACGCCTTTCACGCCGTCATCGATCGTCGGATAGACGACAGCCTGGTCGACGGCCTTGCCCTTGCGTGGCGCATAGATCGCGCGGGCGGCCTCGGTATAGATGTTGGCGAAGCCTTCGAGATAACCTTCCGGATGGCCCGACGGGATGCGCGAGACGCGGGCGGCGGCACGGGCCGGAACCGGCGCCGCCACGGGTGATCAGCCGCTTCGGCTCGCCGAACGGCGTGTACCAGAGGTAGTTCGGGTCCTTCTGCGTCCATTCCAGCCCGCCCTTGGTGCCGTAGACGCGGACCATCAGGCCGTTCTCGTGGCCGGGCGCGACCTGGCTGCACCAGAGCATGCCCTTGGCGCGCTGGCCGTCCCTTTCCTTGAAGCGCATCATCACATGGGCATTGTCGTCCAGCGCGGCGGCCCTTGACGAAGCTGTCGAGATCGGCGGCAAGCTCTTCGAGTTCGAGGCCCGAGACGAAGGCGCCGAGATTATAGGCATGGGTGCCGATATCGCCGGTCGAGCCGCCGGCGCCGGACTTGCGCCGGATCGGTGCGCCAGGCGGCCTGTTTCTGGCCGGATTGCTCGATGTTTTCCGTCAGCCAGTCCTGCGGATATTCCATCTGCACCAGCCGGACTGCACCGAGTATCGCCATTCGCGACCATCGCGCGCGCCTGGCGGACCATCGGATAGCCGGTGTAATTGTGCGTCAGCACGAAGAGCGCGTCGCTCTCGTCGGCGAGCTTCTTCAGCTTCTTCGCATCGGCAAGCGTCGATGTCAGCGGCTTGTCGCAGATCACATGGATGCCGCGCTTCAGGAATTCCTTGGCAGCTCGTAGTGCACATGGTTCGGCGTGACGATGGCGACGGCCTCGATGCCGTTCTTCAGCTTCGCTTCGCGGATCGCCATTTCCCTGAAATCGGAATAGCTGCGCGACGGGATCAAGGCCGAGTTCGGCGCCGGAGGCCTTGGCCTTTTCCGGCGTCGACGACAGCGCGCCGGCGACCAGCTCGAAATGATCGTCGAGACGTGCCGCCATGCGGTGAACCGCGCCGATGAACGCGCCCGCCCGCCGCCGACCATGCCGAGCCGGATGCGCTGTTCGCGAACGTCTGTCGGATGATCCTTCGATTGCCATTGTTTTTCTCCTGAATGTTTCTTCCGTTCTCCCTGCGGAGGACGCTTAGCCCCCGTGTCGGCGACGCCGACATCTCCCCCGCAAGGGCGGAGAGCAACCGGCAAAGCTATGCGTCCTTACGCTAGTCGACAAGGAATTCGTCGCTATCGCTCCTCATCCCCCATCTGCTGCGGGGAGATGTCTCGCAGTGACGGGGAGAAGGCACTCCAAAGCTCTAAAGCCCCAGCATCCGCCGGTTGGCCGCCTGGTCGGTGCCGCTGCCGGCGAAATCGTCGAAGGCCTTTTCGGTGACGCGGATGATGTGGTGCTTGAACGAATTCGGCGCCTTCGCGCGCGCCGTCTTCCGGATGCTTCAGCGCGCATTCCCATTCGACCACGGCCCAGCCGGCGAAATCGTTGGCGGCCATCTTGGAGAAGATCGCGCCGAAATCGACCTGGCCGTCGCCGAGCGAACGGAAGCGGCCGGCGCGTTGACCCAGCCCTGATAGCCGCCATAGACGCCCTGCCGGCCGGTCGGATTGAACTCGGCATCCTTGACGTGGAACATCTTGATGCGGTCTTTGTAGATGTCGATGTTGTCCAGATAGTCGAGGCACTGCAGCACGTAGTGCGAGGGATCGTAGAGCATGTTGGCGCGCGGGTGGTTGCCGGTGCGCTCCAGGAACATCTCGTAGGTGATGCCGTCATGCAGGTCTTCGCCGGGATGGATCTCGTAGCAGACATCGACGCCGTTATCGTCGGCATGGTCGAGGATCGGCTTCCAGCGGCGGGCAAGCTCGTCGAAGGCGGTCTCGACGAGGCCGGCAGGGCGCTGCGGCCAGGGATAGACGAAGGGCCAGGCAAGCGCGCCGGAGAAGGTCGCATGCGCGTCGAGGCCGAGGTTTTTGGACGCCGTCAGCGCCAGCTTGACCTGCTCGACCGCCCATTCCTGGCGCGCCTTCGGATTGCCGCGCACTTCCGGCGCAGCAAACCCGTCGAAGGCTTCGTCATAGGCCGGGTGAACGGCGACGAGCTGCCCCTGCAGATGGGTCGAGAGTTCGGTGATCTCGATGCCGTTTTCGCGCGCCTTGCCGGCGAACTCGTCGCAATAGTCCTTGGACTCGGCGGCCTTCTTCAGGTCGATCAGCGGCCGTCCCAGCTCGGCACCTGCACGCCCTTGTAACCGAATCGGCGGCCCATTTGGTGATCGCTTCCCAGGAATTGAAAGGGGCGGTATCGCCGGCGAACTGGCCAAGGAAGAGCGCGGGGCCCTTGATGGTCTTCATTGTCGTTTCCTCCGTCAAATAGGCGTGAACGTTTCTACCGGTCACATCAGTCAAATCGTCAAAAACGCCTCCTCGCGCTCGGATACAGGAGCAATGGCCTGAGCCTGAAACGTTCAGGGCGGCCGGAAGCTATCATGTCTGGGCCTGCCGGGCAAGCGGTTCATCGCATATTTTCGGAAACTGCCGTGAAACATGAAAGCTGCGCTGCAGCGTCGTGCGACAGGCAGCTCAAGTGTCAAATCCGGATCAGAACGGCGAATCCGGGAAGTAGAAGTCCTTGGCATTGTCCTTGGTGATCGAGCGTCGCGTCGAGGATGTAGCTGCCGTGAACCGGAACCTGGTCGTAGAAATTGCCGCAGCCGTCATCTCCATCGCCGTACCGACCATTGCCGGCGGATAGAGCACGTCGACCGGGATCATCTTGTCGCCGTCCATGACCTTCTTGACCATGTCCTTCGAGCCGGCGCCGGCGACGACATACTGGATGTCGGTGCGCTTGGCCTGCTCGATCGCCTGCAGCACGCCGACGGCCATGTCGTCGTCCTGGCACCAGACCACATCGATCTTCGGGTACTTGGTCAGATAGTCCTGCATGACCTTGAAGGCATCGTCGCGGTTCCAGTTGCCGAACTGGCGGTCGAGAACCTTGACGTTGGAGCCTGCGATGCCCTTGTCGAAACCGTCCTGGCGCTGCTGGTCGATCGGGATCGGCAGGCCGCGGATGATGACGACTTCGGCATCCGGCGTCGTTGCCTTGATATATTTGCCGGCGACTGGCCGAGAGCCGGGTTGTTGCCGGCGACATAGAGGTCGCGGACGGAATTGTCGTTGACGCTCGGCGCGCGGTCGACGAGCGCGACGAACTTGCCCTTGCCCTTGACTTCCTTGATGGCGTTGACGAGCGGATCCGGATCGGACGGCAGGATGACGAGCGCGTCGATGCCCTGGGTCTCGAGGTCCTGCACGGCATTGGCCTGGCTTGCCGGATCCGGCGAGGTCTTGACGATGACGTTGAGGCCCGGATGCTGCTCCATCAGCAGCTTGGCAACGCGCTCGGCATGGAACACGACGCCCGCGGTCCAGCCGTGGTCGGCGGCCGGGATCGACACGCCGATCGTGACCTTCTTTTCCTCCTGCGCGTGGGCGGCGCCGGCCAGCGCCATCATCGCGACGGCTGCAACGCCCATTAGTCATTTACGCATGTTTTTCTCTCCCTAGTGAATGCGGGTCCTTGCAGTCTTTTTGACCGGGCGACCCATGAACCCGGTTATTCACGATTTCCGTACCAGCGAGCGCTGAACGAGCATGGCGATGATGATGATCGCACCCTGGATGGCGCCGATCAGATATTCGCTGATGAAATTCGAAAGCAGCATGATGTTGCCGACGAGTTCGAGGATGAAGGCGCCGCAGATCGTGCCCCAGACACGTGCCCGCGCCACCTTTGAGCGCCGTACCGCCGACGACGACGGCGGTGATCGCCTGCAGTTCCCAGAGGATGCCCGTCGTCGCCGAGGTCGAGCCGAGGCGCGGCACATAGAGCAGCACGGCGATCGCGACGCAAAGCCCCTGGATGACGAAGGCGATGGTGCGGACGCGATTGACCGGGATGCCGGAATAGCGGGCGACATCGCTGTTCGAGCCGACAGCGACGACATGGCGGCCGTAGCGCGTGCGGTAGAGGATGAAGGCCGCAACCGCCGTGACCGCAAGGATGACCACGATCGGCACCGGCATGCCGAGGATCGAGCCGAAATAGGCCGGACGATAGAGCTTCCTGAAGTTCCGGCTCGCGCAGCGTGATCGCGCCGCCCTGCGACAGCCATGTCGTCAGGCCGCGATAGATGCCCATCGTACCGAGCGTCGCGATAAAGGGCTCGATCCTGCCGACCGTCGTGATCAGGCCGTTGGCGAGGCCGCAGAGCGGCGCCGGCGACGACCGTGAACAGAACGGCTGCGGTCAGCATCAGGGCCGGATCGGCAATGACGCCGGAATTCATGAACAGGATCATCAGGCTGGCGACAAAGGCAACCATCGAGCCGACCGACAGATCGAGGTCGCCAGAGGAGATCACGAAGGTCGCGCCGACCGCGATGATGGCGATGAAGGCGCTGCGGGTCGCGACATTGGCGAGGTTGGTGATGCCGATGAAATTCGGATTGACGAGCGCTCCGACGAATCAGCAGCAGCGCCAGCGCCGCAAAGGGCGCGACCGCCCGAAGGTCGACATCCCGCCAGGTTCGGCGCCGGATCTCCCTGGTTTCCTCATTGACACTCATATCCAAACCAACCTCCCGTCCCATGTCTCTCTGGGCATTTATCTGTCTCTTGTCAGCAGCCGTTCGCGCCCGGTCAGGCGGCCGCCTTCTTCTTCAGTCCCGCCGCGTAGCGCATGATCTCCTGCTCGGAAATCTCGTCGCCCTCGAGCACGCCGACGATCCGCCCTTCGCGCATGACCGCGACGCGCGTGCAGAGGCCGATGACCTCCGGCATCTCCGAGGACACGACGATGATCGACCGGCCGTCGCGGGCGAGCGCCGAGATGAAATGATAGATCTGCTGCTTGGTGCCGACATCGATGCCGCGCGTCGGCTCGTCGATGATGATGATCTCCGGCTCGGTCTCCATGACCTTGGCGAGCAGCAGCTTCTGCTGGTTGCCGCCCGACATGCGGCCGGCCACGACATTGCCGTCGCGAACCCGGATATCGAAGCGGCGCTTGGCCCGCTCCAGCGCGGCTGCCTCGCTGGCGGGGCTGAGATAGCCGTAGCTGCGCGTGCCTGTCCGAGCGACTGCAGCGTCAGATTGGCGATCATGCCGCGAATTGAGCAGCAGGCCTTTGGACTTGCGGTCCTTGGTCATGTAGGCGAGGCCGCAGCGATTGGCGGCATGCACGTCGCCGGATGGCACGGTTTCGCCCCTTGATGACCACCTCGCCCGAGATGCGGGACCGCAACCCGGCAACCGCTTCCATCAGCTCGGTGCGGCCCGAGCCGATCATGCCGGAAAAGCCGAGGATCTCGCCCTTGCGCACCTCGAAGCTCGCATCCTGGACATAGCCGGTCGAACAGAGCGCGACGCTGAGCACGATCTCCTCGTCGACATCGGGCTCGCTCTTGGCCGGATAGAGGTTGGAAAGCTCGCGGCCGACCATCAGCTGAGCGATCGATTCGCCGTCGAGCATCGACGTCGGCGACGTCTTGATCCACTGGCCGTCGCGCAGGACCGTGACGCGGTCGGTCAGTTCCATCACCTCGTCGAGCTTGTGGGACACGAAGACGAAGCTCGTGCCCTGGTCGCGCAGCTTGCGCACCTGCTTGAACAGGATATTGGTCTCCTCGCGCGACAGCACCGCGGTCGGCTCGTCCATGAACACCACCCGCGCATCACGGCTGATCGCCTTGGCGATCTCGACCATCTGCTTGTCGGCGATGGAAAGCGTGCTGATCATCGCATTCTCATCGACATGCGAACCGAGCAGATCGAGGACGCGTGCGCGTCTCGGCCCGCATGAACTTGCGGTCGAGCATGCCGAAACGGGTGACTTCGCGGCCGAGAAACAGGCTCTCGGTCACGGTCAGGTGTTCGGCGAGATTGAATTCCTGGTGGATGATGACGATGCCGAGCGCCTCGGCCGCGCCATTGGGCGGCAGCTTGACCGGATTGCCGTCGAGCAGGATTTCGCCGGAGGTCGGCTGCTCGAAGCCGGACAGAATCTTGACGAGGGTGGATTTGCCGGCGCCGTTTTCGCCCATCAGCGCATGGATTTCGCCGGCGCGCAGATCGAAATTGACGCTGAAGAGCACCTGCACGCCGCTGAAGGATTTGCTTATTCGCCTCGCGGACAGCACCACCGTGCCGGCGTCGACGGTCTCCGCAATCCATCACGTTCCTCCCCTGCGGCTCCCGTCCGCTTGGAGCATTATGTAAACCTTTACATAGATCATGTAAAGGTTTACATCTGGGCATACCACAGAATTTCCGGGGCCGCCCTTTGACCTCGCGGGCAAGTCTGTGTAGTGTCGCCGCCGAGCTAAACCCAAGGCAGAACGCAGTGTCGAATTCCACGCCGGCAACAATCGAAGACGTCGCCCGCATCGCCGAGGTTTCGATCGCGACGGTCTCGCGGGCGATCCACATGCCGGAGAAGGTCGCCAACTCGACGCGCCTCAAGGTCAACCAGGCGATCGCCATTACCGGCTACACGACCAATGCCATGGCGCGCAGCCTGCGGCTTGGCCGGTCGAACATGATTCTCGTCGTGGCGCCCGACATCGGCGACCCGAACTTCTCCAACATTCTGGTCGGGCTCGAGAACGAGGCGCGATCGCATGGCTACGGCGTGCTGATCGGCCATACGCAGAACGATGCCCAGCGCGGACTGGAATATCTGAAGTTCCTCAACTCCAACCAGGCGGCCGGGCTGATCCTGTTCACCGGCATCCTGCCCTTCGGCCACCAGGCGATGACCGCACGCCTGCCGCCGAGCGTCGGCGTCTTCGAGCCGGTGTTCAACGGCGGCATTCCCTATGTCGGCGTCGACGATATCGAAGGCGCCCGCAAGGCAGTCGACCTTCTGCTCGCCGAGGGCCACCGCAAGATCGCCTTCATCGGCGATTCGCGCACCCGGCTCGCCTATAGCCGGCGGCGCATGGGCTATGAGGCGGGGCTGGACGCCGCCGGCGTCGCGCCCGATCTCCGCATCGTGCTCGAAGGCGACGGCACGATCGAAAGCGGGCGGCTGGCGGTCGAGCAGCTGTTCATGCGCGACACGCTGCCGACCGCCTTCATGTGCGTCAACGACCAGACCGCGATCGGCGTGATGATCGGGCTTGCCGCGCGCGGCTATGATATTCCGCGGGACTTTTCGGTGACCGGCTTCGACGACGTGCCGCAGGCGGTCTTCATGTCGCCGCCGCTGACCACGATCCGCCAGCCGCGCACGCTGATCGGCAAGCATGCGATGGCGCTGCTGCTGGAGCTTCTCTCCGACGGCGAGCCCGCCGAAACGGAAATCCTGCTGCGTGCCCGATCTGGTGGTGCGCAATTCGGTCGTCGGCACCGTCGCGCACGTGGCGAAGCGGTACCCGCAACAATGCCGCTCGGTCAGACTCGTCCTTTATGCGCGCGATGTGGACGCCACCGTCGGCTTCTACGAAAAGCATTTCGGTTTCAAGGCGCTCCGGCAGGAGGAAGACCGGATTGTCGAGCTCGTCGCCTCGGACGGCGGTGCCAGTCTCATGATCCATCCGGCAGGAAAGGCCCAGAAGATGGGCCAGTCGCTGGTGAAGATGGTTTTCGATGTCGAGGATGTCACGGCCTTCTGCGCCCGATGCGTGGGCGAAGGACTTGAATTCGGACCGCTGCATCAAGCCGACGGCTATGTGTTCGCCAATGCCAAGGATCCCTGCGGCAATTCCATTTCGGTATCCAGCCGGGCATTCAGGCCGTCGTCCGGGAGACGGTGAGCCACCATCTCCCGATTATCTTGATCAAACGTAGCGGTTGACGAGTTTTCCAGGAGTTCCTGCTTGCCGGATTTCGGCTGCGGGTTGATGTCCGTGGTTTCGACCAATGGGCGATTTCCTCCAGCGAATATTCGCCGCGCAGCATCTTCTGGCTCTCGGCCGAATCCCAGCCGGCATAGCGATCGGCGAGCGGCTGCGACAGCGCCTTGTCCTCGATCATCTTGGCCGCGGCCTTCAGGCCGCGGGCGCAGCAATCCATGCCGCCGATATGGCCGATCAGCAGGTCCGCCGGATCGAGCGACTGGCGGCGCAGCTTGGCGTCGAAGTTGGTGCCGCCGGTCGTGAAGCCGCCGCCTGCCAGCACGTGGTAATAGGCGAGCGCCATTTCCGGAACGTTGTTGGGGAACTGGTCGGTATCCCAGCCGGACTGGTAGTCGTTGCGGTTCATGTCGATCGAGCCGAAGATGCCGAGCGCGTTGGCGAGCGCCAGCTCATGCTCGAAGGAATGGCCGGCGAGGATCGCGTGGCCCTGCTCGATATTGACCTTCACTTCGTTCTCGAGGCCGTTCTTCTTGAGGAAGCCGTAGACCGTCGCGACGTCGTAGTCGTACTGGTGCTTGGTCGGCTCCTGCGGCTTCGGCTCGATCAGGATCGTGCCCTTGAAGCCGATCTTGTGCTTGTACTCGACGACGAGGTTGAGGAAGCGGCCGAGCTGGTCGAGCTCGCGCTTCAGGTCGGTGTTGAGCAGGGTTTCATAGCCTTCGCGGCCGCCCCAGAGCACGTAGTTCTCGCCGCCGAGCTTCTGCGTCGCATCCATGCAGGTCTTCACCGTCGCCGCCGCGAACGCGAAGACATCCGGATCCGGATTGGTCGCGGCGCCCGACATGTAGCGGCGGTTGGAGAACAGGTTCGCCGTGCCCCAGAGCAGCTTGACGCCGGTCGCGGCCTGCTTCTCGGCGAAATAGTCGACGATCTCGTTGAGGTTCTTGGTGTTCTCGGCGAAATTCTTGCCTTCCGGGCGCACGTCGGCGTCATGGAAGCAGTAGTAGGGCGCGCCGAGCAGCGAGAAGAATTCGAAGGCGACGTCGGCCTTGAGCTTGGCGGCCTTCATCGTGTCCTCGAACCAGGGACGCAGGAAGGTCTGGCCGCCGAAGGGGTCGCCGCCCGGCCAGGTGAAGGTGTGCCAATAGGCGACGGCAAAGCGCAGATGATCTTCCATGCGCTTGCCGAGGACGATCTCGTCCTGGTTGTAGTGGCGGAAGGCGAGCGGATTGGTGCTGTCGGGGCCTTCATATTTGATCTTGGCGATATCGCCGAAGAAACCGGTGCTCATGGTGTTGTCTCCTTGGGTTCTAATTGATTGTTGCGCCGTGGCCTCCCCTCACCCTAACCCTCTCCCCGCACGCGGGGAGAGGGGACGAGCAGTCGCCGCTTGTCCCTCTCCCGTGAGACGGGGAGAGGTGCCGATAGGCGGATGAGGGGCTGGCGATAGGCGTCACGACTTGATCGCCGGATAGAGCCGCGATAGCGCTGATAGGCATCCTCGTACGCCGCCTGCAGCGACGCGTCGGGCTGAACGGTTTCGGCGGTGCGGGGGCGTGAAGACCGACAACGGATCGGCTCCGGTCGCGGCGATGAGGCCGAGGCGGGCAGCACCGAAGGCCGCGCCGAAATCGCCATCCGCCGGAATATCGACCGGAATGCCGAGCGCGGTCGCGATCGATTTCAGCCAGTAGCGCGAGCGCGAGCCGCCGCCGATCGCGGTGACGCGGGTAAGATTGGTGCCGGCTGCCCGCAGCGCTTCGAGACTGTCGCGGATGGCAAAGGACACGCCTTCGAGCACCGCCTGGGTCAGCACGACGCGGCTGCTTTCATGGCCGAGGCCGGCGAAGACGCCGCGGATGGCGGCATCGTTGTGCGGCGTGCGCTCGCCGGAGAGATAAGGCAGGAAGGTCACGCCGGACGGCGCCTTCGAGCGTGTCGCCGAGTTCCGCGGTCAGCTCGGCGGCGACTTTTGCCGGTGACGCCGGAATGCCAGTTGAGCGCATCGGTCGCCGACAGGATGACGCCCATCTGGTGCCAGGTGTTCGGGCAGCGCGTGGCAGAAGGCATGCACGGCGCTTTCCGGATTCGGCAGGTAGCTGGCATTGGCGGCAAACAGCACGCCGGAGGTGCCGAGCGAGACGAAGGCATGGCCCTCGCCGACCGTGCCCATGCCGCAGGCGGAGGCCGCATTGTCGCCGGCACCGCCGGCGACGACGACGCCCGACCCCATGCCCCACCTGGCGGCGAGATCGCTTTTCAGCATGCCGCCCGCCTCGGTGCCTTCCACCAGGCCCGGCATCTGCCGCTCCTCGAGGCCGGTGGCGGCAAGCAGGCTCTGCCGACCAGGCGCGCTTGCCGGTATCGAGCCAGGAGGTCCCGGCAGAATCCGACATTTCGGAGATATGCTCGCCCGTCAGCCAGAGACGCAGGTAGTCCTTCGGCAAAAGCACCCAGCGGACCTTGGCGAAGATTTCCGGCTCGTTTTCGGCGACCCAGACCAGCTTCGGCGCGGTGAACCCGGAAAGACGATATTGCCGGTCAGCGCGCGGAACTGCGGATCGGCATCGAGCGCCGCCGCCTCGTTTGAAGCTGCGCGTATCGTTCCAGAGGATGCAGGGGCGCAGCACCTTGTCCTGATCATCGAGCAGCGTCGCGCCATGCATCTGGCCGGAAAGGCCGATGCCCTTGACGGCGGCGAGTTCCTCCGGATGGGACGCCTTCAGCCCGGCGATCGCCTCCTCCGTCGCCCGGATCCAATCGGCCGGATCCTGCTCCGACCAGCCGGGATGCGGACGCGAGACGTCGATGCGCGCCGATGCCGAACCGATGACCCGCTGGTCGTCGTCGATCAGCATCGCCTTTACGCCGGACGTGCCGAGATCGATCCCCAGATACATGAAGGTCTCCCTATCGTTCTTCGCCCTGTTCGGGCTTTTGCATTTCGTCACCTTCGTCGAAGGGCAGATTGTCCTTGAGGAAAATGTCGATGCAGATGCGCTCCTGCGCGTCGATGACCGCGACGCCATCGGCCTTGGCCTTCAGCACGCGGATGGCGCTGCGCACTTCATGGCCGGCATCCTGGTTGAGAACGGCGTCGATCAGCCCGTCATTCAGCGCCGCGCGCGTATGCCGCGTCAATTCATGGGCGATGACGCAGACCGGCGGCGGCACTGTCGCGCTGTTTCAAGCGCGGCGATCAGGCCGCGATTGCCGGCGCCGAGGCTGTAGATGCCGACGGTCCCGGGCGATGCGGCAAGCGCCTCGCCAACAAGCTTTTCCGTCAGAACAGGATCGTCCTGCCCCTCGATAACCGGCAGCAGCGTGTGGCCGGGAAAGTCCTCGTCCATCACCGCGCGAAACCCGTCGAGGCGTTCGCGATGGTCGCGCACCGCATCGAACCGGCAAGCACTGCGATCGGCCCGGGTCGGCCGCCGAGGAAACGACCCATCAGGCTTGCCGCCGTTCGCCCTGCCGCGACGTTGTCGACGCCGGCGAAATGATCGCGCGCCGAGCCGGCCAGATCGGAAACCAGCGTCACCACCGGAATGCGCGTCGGCCCGCAGGCGGTTGACGGCGGCGATCACGTCCGGGGATTCGACGGCCACCACCGCCACGCCCGCCGGTGCCGTCTCGCGGACCTCGTCCAGCGCCGCAACCAGCGCTTCGGCGTTGAAGGCCGGAACCTTGACGATGGAAATCGCCATCCGCTCCAGCGGTCGCGCGGGCCATCGCCGCGTGCACGTGCGCTTCAAGGCCGCGCATGAAGGAATTGTCGCCGGCGGGCAGGATGAAGACGAAGCGGATAGATGCGGCTTTTGGCGAGGTTCGCCGCGGCCACGTCGCGGACGTAGCCGATGCGTCTCGATCGCCTGCTCGACCTTTTCGCGCGTCACGTTGCGCACGCCTGCGCGCTGGTTCAAAACCCGGTCGACGGTCGCAAGGCTGACGCCCGCCGCAGCGGCGATATCGTGAACTGTCGGCCGCATCTTTCCTCCGCGAGAACCCTTAAGGCAAAATTTGAGTACGTAAATCAAAAATTGCGTGCACGTCGCATCGTTTCTCGGATCGTGCTCGGACTGATCAAGGCTGACGCCGTGCATGCGCGAAGCGCAAACAAAAAGGCCCTCCGAAGATGGGCCTTCTCAACGGCGGCCGGCGGTCAGTGGCCGCCCCCGCCGCCGCCGCCGCCCTGCGGCGCGGGTTTCTTGATCAGAACGACGCCGAGGACCATGGCGCCGAACAGCACGGTCAGGATCAGGAAGACGTCGATGAAGGAGAGGATCGTCGCCTGCTGCTGCACCATGCCGGACATCTGCTGGATCGCGATCGTCGCACCATCCAGGCCATGGGAATTGTAGTTCGCGGCCATGTTGTTGAGCTGGTCGATGGCTTCCGGGTTGCCCCACTGAACATGCTCCTGCAGCCGGTCATAATGCTCGTCCTGGCGCTGCGTCAGCATCGTGTTGATCGCGGCAAGGCCGACGGCGCCGCCGAGGTTGCGGGTCAGGTTGAACAGGCCGGACGCGCCGCGAATGCGTGCGGGCGGCAGCGTGCCGAGCGCGACATTGTTGATCGGCACCATGCACAGCATCAGCCCGAAGCCGCGCAGGATCTGCGGGATGAGCAGCTCGTAGAAATCCCAGTCTGCCGTCAGATGGCGTCATCATCCAGGTGCCGGTGGCGAAACTGGCAAAGCCGATCGCCATCATCACGCGCGGATCGAGCTTGGTCGAGAGCTTGCCGGCGACCGGCGCGGTGAAGAACATCGCAAGGCCGGAGACGAACATCGTCTCGCCGATCATCAGCGAATCGTAGCCGCGGATGCGGCCGAGATAGAGCGGATAGAGATAGGTCAGCCCGTAAAGGCCGATGCCCATGACGAAGGAGAACAGCGAGCCGAAGGCGAAGTTTCGGTTGGCAAAGGCCCTGAGATCGACGATCGGGAATTCGACCTTGAAGGCGCGGTAGAAGAAGACGAGCGCACCGATCGCGGAGGCGATGGCGCCCATGACGATATACTCGTCGTTGAACCAGTCGTTGGCATTGCCTTCTTCGAGCACATATTCGAGCGCGCCGAGGAACACGCGCCATGGAGAGCAGCCCCCACCAGTCGAACTTCTTCATCAGCGCCAGTTCCGGCTTGTCGAAGTCGATGAAGTTCCAGGTGACGATCGTGACGATGATGCCGGGAACGATGTTGACGAGGAACAGCCAGTGCCAGGAGAAGGCATGGCTGAGATAGCCGCCGACCGTCGGGCCGATGGTCGGCGCGAGCGTCGCGATCAGGCCGATGATCGGCGAGACGATGCTGCGCTTGGAGGGCGGGAAGATCGTGAAGGCGGCCGCGAAAACCGACGGGATCATGCCGCCGCCGATGAAGCCCTGCATCGCCCGATAGACGATCATCTGGTCGATATTGGTCGCCGTCGCCGCAAGCGCGCTGGCGATGGTGAAGCCGGCGGCCGAGACCGCGAAGAGGATAGCGCGTCGAGACGATGCGCGCCAGCGTGCCCGACAGCGGGATCATGATCACTTCGGCGATCAGATAGGCCGTCTGCACCCAGGCGATCTCGTCGGAGCCGGCGCTACAGGCCCGCCTGGATTTCCGCAAGCGAGGCCGAGACGATCTGGATGTCGAGGATCGACATGAACATGCCGAAGCACCATCGCGAAGAAGGCGATGAGCCTTGCGGTCCATGCGCTCGTCGGCATGGGCGGGCGGGACGTCCCGCTGTTGCGTCAGCTCGGCCATCGGCACCTGCGCCTGTCAGAACATCCGGTTCCGCCGCGAGTGCGTCGATCGCGAGACCAATCGGGCGCACCTCCGTGACTTCAACGTCGTCGGCCGATCATTCGCGGCCACCGTGCTCGGCGCCGTGCGGGTATCGACATCGACGACGACGCTGAGGCCAGCGCGCAGCCGGCCGCTGTCCAGCACATCCTTCGGCAGGGCGATGCGAACCGGCACGCGCTGGATCACCTTGGTGAAGTTGCCCGTGGCATTTTCCGCCGGCAGCAGCGAGAAGACCGAGCCGGAGGCCGGCGAGATCGACTGCGACCGTGCCGACGATCGGCTGGTCGTCTATAGGCATCGACATGGACGTTGACCTTGGAGCCCGGAACCAGATGCTGCGATCTGCGTTTCCTTGAAATTGGCGTCGATATAGAGCTGGTCGACCGGAACGAGCGCCAGCCAGCCGCTGGCCGGCGGAGACGAGGTCGCCGTCCTGGACGCGAGCGATTGCCGACAATGCCGTCATAGGGCGCCTTCAGGACCGTGAAGGACAGGTCGCGGTCGGCCTTGTCGCGTGCGAGTTCGAGCGAACGGATCGTGCTTTCGGCTTCGGCGCGCTGCGCGGCAGGACGGCGATATTGGCCTTGCGCGGCAGCGATGTTGGCATCGCCACCGGCGAGGTTGGCCTTGGCCTGGTCGAGCGCGATCTGCGCGCTGTCGAGGTAGGCGGCGGTGCCGACCGACTTCGACTGAAGGTCGCTGGCACGTCTGAGCGTGATCTCGGCACCGCGAACGGTCGCTTCAAGGGCGGTCTTCTGCGCCTGCGCCTGCTGCAAGGCTGGCCTTGCGCGCCGGCGATCTGCGCGTCGAAACGCTGCAGCGACAGCTTTTCGGTGTCGATCTGCGCCTGCGGCCTGGTCGAGCGGCGATCTGGTAGTCGCCGTTATCGAGCGTGATCAGCGACGTCGCCAGCCTTGACATGCTGGTTGGCGACGACATTGACCTTCTCGACATAGCCCGTAACCTTCGGCGAGATCGTGGCGATATCGCCTTCGATATAGGCGTCGTCGGTCGAGACCATGAAGCGGCCATTCGTCCACCAATCGTAGCCATACCAGCCGCCGCCAGCGAGCAGCGGCCATGGCAATGATGGGCAGCAGAGGCTTGCGGCGCTTCTGGCGCCGGCTTTTCCTCAGCCACGACAGCCTGCGGTTCCGCTTGCGCCTCGACGGCAGGCTCGGTTACGCTCTTGGCTTCCGGTGCCACGATGTGTTCGTTCGGCGCTTCGAAATCGTCGCCGACAGGGCGGACATGCGCAGCACCGGTCTTGCTTGAAACTGACATATTGCGTCACCAGTCCTATATGGGTAGAATTCGAACCGAACCGTTCAGTTCGATTGACATAGGGCGCAATTCGATCACATATCAAGGGGAAATCGAACCGATCGGTTCGAAATAAGTTCAACGAGACAACAATGTCCGGACAAGACGAAAAATTGGCAGAACCGAATTTGACGAAGACCGTGGGCAGTGAGAACTATCCTGCCGACGCATGCGCCCTTCCGGCCGCCGCGCCGCCGGCGAGGATCCGGCCAAGCGCGGGCAGATCATCGATGGCGCCAAGCGCGTCTTCATGAGCATGGGCTTCGACGCCGCCAGCATGAACGACATCACGCGGGAGGCCGGCGTGTCGAAGGGTACCATCTACGTCTACTTCGAAAATAAGGAAGATTTGTTTGCGGCGATGATCGAACGCGAGCGCAACCGCGTCGTTCAGACCATCAAGCATGCGCTCGACGATCACGACGCGATCGAAGAGGCCCTTTTCGACTTCGGCGTGACGCTGACCACGCACATGACCGCCGATCCCACTATCCGCGCCATGCGCATGGTGGTGGGCGTCAGCGACCGCATGCCGCAACTGGCCAAGCGCTTTTTCGCGGCGACGCCGGAAAGCGGCTTCACCGTCCTTCAGGCTTATCTCGACAGGCAGGTCGCCGCCGGCGCGCTCGACATCGAGGATACCGACCTGGCCGCCCGGCAATTCATCGAACTCTGCCTGGCTGGCATGTTGAAGCGCCGCCTGTTCAGCGAAATGACCGAAGTACCGGAGCGAAGCTACATCGAAAAAGCCGCATCCTCGGCCGTCAGAGTGTTCCTGGCGGGCTACGGCCCCAAACCGGAAAATCGCTAAGCGATCGTATTGTCGCCCGCTCGCGCCAGTATTCTCGTAATCCAGCAACCGCGATCAAATGCGGGTCCGGGATTGGAGCTAAAACCATGGACGGTTAGCTGCGGGAGGCGGGATGAATGCTATCGGCAAGGCGATCTGGTTCATCGAGAGCCATTTCGCCAAGCGATATTTCGCTGGAAGAGATCGCGGAAACGGCGGGCCTTTCCCGCTATCATCTGTCGCGCGTCTTCGGCCTGACGACCGGCCGGTCGATCAGTGGCTATATCCGGGGCCGGCGCCTCAGCGCGGCGGCCGCGTCGCTGGCCGATGGCGCACCCAGCATTCTCGCAGTTGCCCTTGATGCGGGCTACAACTCGCATGAAGCCTTCACCCGTGCCTTCCGCGATCATTTCGGCGTGACGCCGGAAGAGGTCCGCAACCAGGGGCACATTGGCGATCTCGATCTTATGGAGCCTATCCGAATGGACACCGCACCCCTCCCCAAACTCGAAGAGCCCCGTTTCGAAACCACGCCAGCCATGCTGATGGCCGGGCCTGCAGCAGACCTATGACTATGGCGGCAACGCCGGCATTCCCTCGCAATGGCAGCAATTCAATGCATATTTCGGCGAAATTCCCGGCCAGATCGGCAATGTCGCCTACGGCATCTGCACGCAAGAGGAAGGCCAGGACGCAGATTCCAATATATGGCCGCGGTCGAAGTGCGCGATACCGATGGATTGCCGGCGGGCTTTCCAACCCTGAAGCTTCCCGCCCAGACCTATGCGGTGTTTGCCCATCGCGGCCATATCTCCGGCATTCCAGGCGACCATGCCACGCGATATTCACCGAATGGCTGCCCACCTCCGGCTACAAGCACACCGGACGTCCGGACATGATGGAGCGCTATGACGACCGGTTCGACCCCCGAACCGGCATGGGCGCTCACCGAAATATGGATTCCGGTGAGCGAATTAACGGTATCAATGGCCGTCGGATCAGCCTTCAGCGCTTGTCATGGCGCAGATTCCACATACATAGGGAAAGTCTTTTCGCCCGCGCTGCCCACCGGTTGCGCGGGCTCCCTTATGTGCCCTTTAAATCGAGGAAGGAACCACCCCCGATGCAGGACATTATGCTCCTCATGCAAGATCCCACCGCCTGGGTCGCCCTGATCACGCTGATCGTCATGGAAGTCGTGCTCGGCATCGACAACCTGATCTTCATCTCGATCCTGACCAACAAACTGCCGGCCGAGCATCGCGAGAAGGCCCGCCAGCATCGGCATCGGCCTCGCGCTGGTCATGCGTCTCGCCCTGCTCGGCACCATCGCCTGGATCGTGCAACTGACGACGCCGGTGTTTGAAGCCTTCGGCCACGGCTTCTCCTGGAAGGACATGATCCTGATCGCCGGCGGCCTGTTCCTCGTCTGGAAGGCCACCAAGGAAATCCACCACAATGTCGATCCGGTGGATCACGACGAGGATTTCATCGCCAGTTCGGCCACGACCGGCTTTGCCGCCGCGATCGGCCAGATCCTGCTGCTCGACCTCGTCTTCTCCGTCGACAGCATCATCACCGCCGTCGGCATGACGCCGCATCTGCCGATCATGGTGGTCGCCGTCGTCGTCGCGGTCACCGTCATGCTGGTCGCCGCCACGCCCGCTCGCCAACTTCATCGAGAGGAACCCGACCATCGTCATGCTGGCGCTCGGCTTCCTGCTGATGATCGGCACGACGCTGATCGCCGAAGGCATGCGGCTTCCATGTTCCGAAGGGCTACGTCTACGCCGCCATGGCCTTCTCGGCGCTGGTCGAGGTGCTCAACATGCTGTCGCGCCGCAAGCGGCAGAGGGAAAAGGCGCTGAAACAGTAATCACGCGGGAACAGCCGGGGTCAGGCTGCCCCGGCCTCTTCGTGCCGTTTCCATCGGGCGCATTCTGCAGGAACAGACGCCCGAACGCATGCGCATGAAAAAGCCCCGGGACCGCCCATCCCGAGGCTTTTCAACGTTTGCACACAGTGAGGGATGCAAAGCCGAAGGGGTAGGAGCTCGTCTGCCTTTTCGTTGGCCACGAAGAGAAACCGGAAAAATCTCCGTGTTCTCCATTCCCTCGCGTCCGGTTGTCACGGACTTCGCATTCCTCATCGGAAAAACGGCCTACGGCAGCAATAGTTCCACCCTTTTCGACTATTTTTCCGCGATCGCCTTGAGGTTTTCCAAGCCCTGCGCAAAGTCCTTGCCGATCATCTGATCCATGTCGAAGAACAGGCCCATGACTTTGGCGATCAACGGGCTCGCCCCGTCCATCGACCACGTCACCGTTGTCCCTTGAGCCGCCGGCGCAAGCGTGAAGGTGGCCGTGTTGTGGGCCTCGAAAGGGCGGCTGAAATCGAGCTTGATCAGGATATTCGAGGACGGCGCCGATTGGACAACCTCCATCCGCCCTGCCCCGGCCTTGCCGCTGCCGTCCCAGGCGTAGACGGCCCCCTGCCCGCTTTCAGCACCGGTGATCGAGCGGGTCATCGACGGGTCGAGCTTTTCATAGGGCGACCAGGACTGCCATTGGTGGAAATCGTTGATCAGCGGGAAGATTTTCTCCGGCGGCGCATTGATCGTCGCCGTTCGCTCGACGTGAAACACATCCGGCTTGGTCGAGGCGAAAACAACGACGGCAAGCAGCAAGACAACGACGACAGCGACAGCAATCAGCAGAATTTTCAACATATTCGGGTTCCTGAAACGGGATGAATTGAAACCTGCCTGAAAGCATTGATGGTATGTGCTTTCAGGCAGGGTAAGCAAAAAAGTCAGCCAGCGTTTTCCGCCGCAGCGGCCACAACCGTTGCCAGCCTTTCGAGGCTCTGGCTCCAGCCTTCCTCCATACCGTCGAGCGCCGGGGCCATGGCTTCGGTTGCCCTGAGCACCTGCGCATGGAGGGTCAACTCTGTCTTGCCGTCCTTCTCGGTGAACGTGACCGTATTGAGGGCTTCCAGCATGGTGACGCCGTCCTCGCCGTCATAGGTGCTGGTGAAGACCAGGCGCTCATTTTCAACGATCTCCTTGAAGGTGCCGTTCGACGGATACATACGCCCGTCAGGACCCTTCATATGGATGCGGATGACACCGCCCGGCCTGAGGTCGACCTCGCAGACAGGGTTGGTAAAGCAATGCGGCCCCCACCACTGAGCGAGGTGATACGGGTCCGTCCAGACCTTGTAGACCAGCGCCGCCGGGGCATTGAACGTCCGGGTCAATACGAGGTTCGCCTTATCGGCCGGCACGAATTCAGCTCTTGCGGTCATTCTCATCTCCCCTTTGAAGCTTCTGCAGATAGAGATCGAGCCTGTCGAAGCTCTCGTCCCAAAAGCGGCGGTAGTTTTCAAGCCAGGCGTTCAAGTCCTTGAGCGGCCCCGCCTCCAGCTTGCAGGGGCGCCATTGCGCCTCCCGGCCGCGGCTGATCAGCCCTGCCTTTTCCAGCACCTTCAGGTGCTTGGAAACCGCAGGCAGGCTCATCGCGAAGGGCTCGGCCAGTTCGTTCACCGATGCCTGCCCCGATGCCAGCCGCGCCAGGATCGCCCGGCGCGTCGGGTCGGCGAGTGCCGAGAGGGTCGTGCTAAGGCGATCGGGCGTCATTTCTATTAAACCATCAAGTTAATTAACTTTTCGGTTAAATAAATCGCATCGGCGATTTTGTCAACTGCTTTTTGAAAGGCTGATGAGGCCCATCGGAGGCGCAGTTTTCCTTGACGCGCCCTTTTGAATATGGTCTCACGCCAGCCAAATGGAATTTCCGGTATTTTCCGCCATTTCAGGCATCGATCGGGCACTTCCTTCCCTTAAAAGCATGCGCCTTCGCATCCGGACAGCATTCTCCGGCAGCAGGGCCGAAAGCACGTAAAGCACGGGCCAGGATCATGACAGACAGACCAGTCCGGGTGCGCATCGCACCTTCTCCCACCGGCGAGCCCCATGTCGGCACCGCCTATATCGCGCTGTTCAATTATCTCTTCGCGCAGAAACAGGGCGGCGAGTTCATCCTGCGCATCGAGGATACCGACGCGACGCGCTCGACGCCGGAGTTCGAACAGAAGGTGCTGGATGCGCTGAAATGGTGCGGTCTGAAATGGTCGGAAGGCCCGGATATCGGCGGCCCCTATGGCCCTTACCGCCAGAGCGACCGCAAGGACCTCTACAAGCCCTATGTCGAGAAGATCGTCGAGGCCGGCCACGGCTTCCGCTGTTTCTGCACGCCCGAGCGGCTGGACAGAAATGCGCGAGGCGCAGCGCGCTGCCGGCAAGCCGCCGAAGTATGATGGCCTCTGCCTGCACCTTTCCGCCGAGGAAGTGACCACCCGCGTCGCGAGCGGCGAGCCGCATGTCGTGCGCATGAAGATCCCGACCGAAGGCTCCTGCAAGTTCGTCGACGGCGTCTACGGCGAAGTCGATATTCCGTGGGATGCCGTCGACATGCAGGTGCTGCTCAAGGCCGACGGCATGCCGACCTATCACATGGCCAACGTCGTCGACGACCATCTGATGAAGATCACCCATGTGGCGCGCGGCGAGGAATGGCTGTCCTCGGTGCCGAAGCACATCCTGATCTACCAGTATCTCGGTCTTGAGCCGCCGGTGTTCATGCACCTGTCGCTGATGCGCAATGCCGACAAGTCGAAACTGTCGAAGCGCAAGAACCCGACCTCGATCTCCTACTACACCGCGCTCGGCTATCTGCCGGAAGCGCTGATGAACTTCCTCGGCCTGTTCTTCATCCAGATCGCCGAAGGCGAGGAGATGCTGACGATGGACAGCTCGCCGAAAAGTTCGACCCGGCCAACCTCTCCAAGGCCGGCGCGATCTTCGACATCCAGAAGCTCGACTGGCTGAACGGCCGCTGGCTGCGCGAGAGGCCTGACGCGAGGAAGAGTTCGCCGCGCGCGTGCTCGTCCTGGGCGATGGAAAACGACCGCCTCAAGCAGGGCCTGCAAGCTTGTCGCAGTCGCGCATTTCCAAGCTCGGCGAACTGCCGGATCTCGCCGGCTTCCTGTTGAAGTCCGATCTCGGCCTCGAAGCCTTCGTCCTTCGCCAAGATCAAGTCGCCGCCGGAAGAGACTGCTGGAGATCTTCAACACGGTCCAGCCGGATCTCGAAAAGATCCTCGAATGGAACGTCGAGACGATCGAAGCGGAGCTGCGCGCGATCGCCGACCGCATGGGCAAGAAGCTGAAGGTCGTGGTGGCGCCGCTTTTCGTCGCCGTTTCCGGCTCGTCGCGCTCGCTGCCGCTGTTCGATTCCATGGCGATCCTCGGCCGCTCGGTCGTGCGCCAGCGCCTGAAGGTCGCCGGCCAGGTCGCGCCTCGATGGCGGGCAGTGAGAAAGTAAGGAAATAGACGATGACGACAACAAGACCGGAAACAGCCCTCTCCTCCGACGTCGACGGAAGTGCGCGCCCAGAAGCTGAAGCTGCTGCGCGAGCAGATCGGCGACGTCTATCCGGCGCATTTCCACCGCACGATCACCAATGCCGAGCTTGCCGAGAAATACGAGGGCCTGGAGCCTGACACCGAGACGCAGGATGTCGTCACCGTCGCCGGCCGCGTCTATTCCTCGCGCAATTCCGGCATGTTCATGGATATCCACGATGCCTCCGGCAAGATCCAGATCTTTTCGCCACAAGGACACGACCCCGGAAGAAGCGCGCGCGCTGCTGCCGATGATCGACATCGGCGACATCATCGGCGTCACCGGCGTCGTGCGCCGCACCAAGCGCGGCGAACTGACGATCAATGCGCAAGAGATCACCATGCTGACGAAGTCGCTGCTGCCGATGCCCGAAAAGTGGCATGGCCTCTCCGACATCGAGCTGCGCTATCGCAAGCGCCATCTCGACATCATGACCAACGAGGAGTCGAAGCTCCGCTTCCAGCAGCGCTCGAAGATCGTCTCCGGCATCCGCCGCTTCATGGAAAATGACGGCTTCATGGAAGTCGAGACGCCGATGCTGCATTCGGTCTATGGCGGCGCCACCGCCGAGCCCTTCAAGACGCATCACAACACGCTGAAGCTCGACATGTACCTGCGCATCGCGCCGGAACTTTACCTGAAGCGCACGCTGGTCTCGGGCCTGACCGACAAGGTGTTCGAGATCAACCGCAACTTCCGCAACGAAGGCGTCTCCACCCGGCACAATCCCGAATTCACCATGATGGAGTGCTACTGGGCCTATGCCGATTACGAGGACATCATGGACCTCGTCGAGCGGCTGTTCGCCGAGCTTGGCGATGACCATCCACGGCTCGACGGAATTCCCGTTCGGCGACAAGGAAATGTCCTTCAAGGGTCCGTTCAAGCGCGTGCCGATGCCCGATGCCGTCAAGGAAGCGACCGGCATCGACTTCCTCGCCATCAAGACCGACGAGGAGGCGCGCGCTGCCGCCAAGGCTGCCGGTTTCGCGGTCGAGAAGGATTGGACCTGGGGCGAATGCCTGGCCTTCATCTTCGAGGAAAAGGTCGAGCCGACGCTGATCCAGCCGGCGCATGTCACGCATTTCCCGAAGGACATCTCGCCCTTCGCCAAGGAAGTGCCGGGCGAGCCGCGCCTCGTCGAGCGCTTCGAGACCTATTGCAACGCCTGGGAACTCGGCAACGCCTTCTCGGAACTCAACGATCCGGAAGAGCAGCGCGCCCGCATGGTCGAGCAGCTCGAACAGGCGCATGCCCGCGGCGAAAAGGAAAAGCAGCTGGACGAGGAATTCCTCGACGCCATCGACCAGGGCATGCCGCCCGCCGGTGGCCTCGGCATCGGCGTCGACCGTCTGATCATGCTGCTGACCAACGCGCCGTCGATCCGCGACGTCATCCTGTTCCCGGCCCGCCGCAGCAAGGCGGACTGAGGAAGTAATTCTCGGCTCTCAGAACGCGCCGCCGTGCTGCACACGGCGGCGTATCTATTTCCGGCCCATGGAACTTTTCCCGATGCTGCGCGTCAATCCCGGCAGAATCGGTAAAGGAACCTTCCATGCTGAAATGGGCGCTTATCTTCCTGGTCATCTCCCTGATCACGGGCTTTCTCGGCTTTTCCGGGATCTCGGCCGCAACCGCGACGATAGCGCGCGTATTGTTCGCCATCGCCCTGATCATCTTCCTGATCTTTGTGGTTCTTGCCTTCATCGCCGGCAGCGCAGTCGTTTGAGACCGGAGCGCCACGATCGGCCTGCGCCGTGGAGAATCCGCGGGCGTGTTTCCGCCGCGATCGCCCCACTAGCGGTGCGAACGCCTGGCCGGCCTGTTAATGGCCGACTGCTTCGCTTTCCGGCTTGTCGGCCGAATGATCCGCTGGCACCTCTGCGGCCGGTTCGGCGCTGCCGCCCCAGATCATCGCCATCATCGAGCCGAAGAAGCCCTTTTCTTCGGCCTTGATCTCGCCATGCTCCGGTACGCTCTACCATGTCCGGCGCCGTGGCACCGGCCCCATCCTCCACGGTCGCCTCGCCATGACCGGCGGCAGCCTCTTCGCCATGCGCGCCCGACGCCGATCCGGCGGCGGCCGCCGCGGCTGCAGCGATGGGATCGAAACAATCGGACTTGTCGTCCATCGCCATCATCGTGCTCTTGATATCGTCTGTCGAGAGAGCGATGTCGCGGCCATGGAACAGGCCGCCGTATTCGCCTTGCCGTCATTATAGCGGGCGACAAACGGCGTGCTCATGCCCGGCATCCTGGTCGGATCGGGCGCGAACAGCACTTCCGCACCGATGGCGGGTCCGCGACGCTCGGCGCGATCCTGCGGTCCGGCCTGGTCGAGAACGACGACCTGGTAGAGATCGGCCTTTTCTGCCTTGGCAAGCAGACCGGTGATCCGCAAGGCGGTGCGCACGCGATCAACACCGTCCGCAGTCTCCGTGCTCACAAATTTGCGGATCCAGCGCTGGCCGTTGCGCCGCATTTTCAGCGTATCCACGGTGGTGCACGCAAGGCCCGAGCGCGAAGGGGCTTTTCCCTGCCGACACCCAGAAGCGCATCCGTGCCGGAATAGACGGCAAACGCGCCGGATGCGCCGGACAGGACCAGCCCCCCGGCGATGACGAACATGACCTTCCGGGGCAGACGTATCTTCTTGAAGATCGACTTCACGCGCGCCGCTCCGTCATTCGTTCAACTCCAACCATTGTGAAACGAGACGACAGTCTACGCTGGCGATGTTTCGGAAGTTTAAACGCCCTTGGCGGCGATGTCCGGTATAAGGATAATTTCGCGGCAGCCGGCATCATGCCGGTCGCCGCGAAGACAGATGATCGAACTGGACTGTCAGTCGAAAAAATAGCGGCCGCTGCAGCTCGGCACGCGGCGCCAGCCGCGCAGGTCCTGGTCGTAGACCATCCCGGAGGTTCCATTGACCGTACAAAGATCCTTCCGGTAACGCTTGTTTGGGTTCTTATAGTGCGTGAAGACGTGTTCTCGTGACCCCATGCTTTCGCCGCCGCTGCGGCCGCCCCGACCGTTGTCGCCGCCCTTCGCCGCGGCCTCCTGAACGGCGATCGAGCCCATGGCGGTGGCGAGGATGAGGACGAAAGGTATAATCTTGCGCATGCCGTTTCTCCTTCGATTATCAAGAAGGGCCAATCCCTTCTTCTGAAACCGATCCTCTCAAAAGCAAAGGTTGCACGCTGTTCCGATTGGAACAGGGAAATTGCAGTGAAAATCTGGAGAGATGGCTTGATCGAAACCCTATGGCGGGTGAAGACAGGCAGAGGCACCAGGTAGGGTCGGGGTAGAACATGGCGCATATTGGCATCGCAGGAGCAGGCATCATCGGATGCGCCACCGCCATTCACCTGATCGAGCAGGGTCACGACGTCACGGTGTTCGAAAAGGACGTGGGCGGACTACCCGCTTCGGTCGGCAATGCAGGGATCCTCGCCGTACCCGAAATCGATCCGCTGGCACGTCCTGACATGATCCTGTCGGCGCCGAGATGGCTGCTCGATCCACTCGGGCCGCTCACCCTGCGTTGGCAGGACCTGCCGGCGCTGACGCCCTGGCTGGCGAACCTGTTGATGGCCGCAACGCCCGCAAACGTAGAGCGCTCGCGCAAGGCACTGCTGGGACTGATGCGCGAGGCCCTTGGCGCGCACGGCGACCTTGCCCGCATGACCGGCCTTTCCGGGCACATGAAGCCGACCGGTGCGCTGACGATATTCGACAGCGAAAAGGCCGTTGACACTGCCTTTCGCCGTGCAAGCGAGAACGCGGCGCTGCTTGGGCATACGGTCGAAAAACTCGATGCCAAACAGGCCCGGGCCCGCGCACCGGCGCTTGAAGGCAACTTCGCCGGCGGCGTCTTTTCCGCAGGCTACCAGACTTTCCTCGACCCGCTCACTCTGCTGAGACACCTTCAGGCCTATATCCGCCAGCGCGGCACGCTTGTCGATGCCGAAGTGGAAAGCGTTCGGCAGGAGGCCAACGGCGTCACTTTCCTCGTCAGGGACGGGGCGCCCGCCACCTTCGACAAGGTCGTCATAGCGGCCGGCGTGTGGTCGCGGACGCTGGTGCGCGGTCTCGGCCTGAAGGTCCTGCTCGAGACCGAGCGCGGCTACAACACCACTTTCACCAATCCGCAGGTGACGCTGGACCTGCCGGTATTCTTCGCCGAACATGGCTTCGTCGCCACGCCGCTTGAGAACGCCCTGCGCGTCGGCGGCGCGGTGGAACTGGCCAAGCCGGACGCGCCGGCCAATTTTGCCCGCGCCGCCGCCATGCGCCAGAAGATGCGGCGCTACGTTCCAAGCCTGCCGGAGACCGGCGGGACGGAATGGATGGGTCGCCGGCCTTCGACGCCGGACTCGCTGCCCGTCATCAGCCTCTGCCCGGCCGACCCGCGCATCGCGCTCGCCTTCGGCCACGGCCATCTCGGCCTGACACTTTCGGCGATAACCGGCAGGAAGATCGCCGAGCTTCTGAATTCCGGCGAGAAGCCGGATCTCGCCCCCTTCAGCATCAAGCGTTTCCAGTAACGCTCGGCACACCATTGCCCGGTTGACTTTTGACGGCCATGCCGATTTCAGTCGCGGCGTTCCGCAGCATTTCAAAACAAAGAAAAGAAGACATCATGCACAAGGTAATTTTTGATACGGACCCCGGCGTCGATGATGCGATGGCGCTGCTCTTCCTGCATCGTCATCCCGAGATCGACCTGATCGGCATCACCACCGTCTTCGGCAATGCCTCGATCGAGACGACGACGCGCAATGCGCTGTATCTGAAGCAGCAGTGGAACATCCCCGCCCCCGTCGCCAGGGGCCTTGGCGAAACGCTTCAATCCGGCGCGTCCGCATGTCGATTGGCCGACCGGCATCCATGGCGATGACGGCCTCGGCAATATCGGCGTGCCGGAAACGTCGATCTTGCCTGCGATCCGCGCCCGGCGCATCGCTTCATCATCGAGACCGTGCGCGCCAATCCCGGCGAAGTGACCCTCGTTGCCGTCGGCCGGATGACCAATCTGGCGCTGGCGCTGCGCGACGATCCGGACATTGCCGTTCTCGTCAAGGAAGTCGTCATCATGGGCGGCGCCTTCGACGTGCGCGGCAATATCACGCCTGCCGCCGAAGCCAATATCCATGGCGATCCGGAAGCCGCCGACGCCGTAATGACGGCGCCCTGGCCGGTCGTCGTCGTCGGCCTCGACGTCACCGCAACAGACGGTGATGACACGCGCAAGGTATGGCGGCGATCGTCGCGACCGGCGGCAACGCGGGCGAAGCTGCTCTCCGACATCTCGCAATTCTACATCGATTTCTACGAGCAGCATGTCGAGGACGGCATGGTGATCCATGACAGCTGCGCCTGCGTCTACGTCGTCGCGCCGCGATCTCTTCACGCTGCGCAGCGGCGCGATCCGCGTCGTCTGCGGCGGCATCGCCGATGGCCAGACGATCCAGAAGGCCGACGATCATCTGTTTCCCCCGAGCGCCTGGGACAATCTGCCGAGCCAGAACGTCTGCACGGCGATCGATGCGGACGCGGTGCTCGACCTGATCTCCGAAGACCCTCGCGCTGAACCCGGCAGCCTGAAGGCATAAAAATTCACCGCGATAGCTGGCAGCCGGCCGATTGCCAGCTATCTTCGTTTCCATGAAACCGGAAACGCTGCTCTATCCGACGCCCAAGGGTCTCTATTGCGAGAAGGGCGGCTTTTATATCGATCCCGTCCAGCCGGTCGAAAAGGCGCTGATCACCCACGGCCATGCGGACCATGCGCGTGCCGGCCATACCCATGTGCTGGCGACGCGCGAGACGCTGGACATCATGCGCATCCGCTATGGCGATGCCTTCTGCGCCAGTCGCAAGCAGCCGTAGCTCGGCGCGCGAAGCACCATCGGCGACGTCGCCGGCAAGCTTTCATCCCGCCGGGCCATGTGCTCGGTTCGGCGCAGATCGCGGTGGAGGCGAACGGCACGCGCATCGTCGTTTCCGGCGACTACAAGCGGCGCCGCGACCCGACCTGCCAGCCATTCGAACTCGTGCCGTGCGATGTCTTCATCACCGAGGCGACATTCGGCCTGCCGGTCTTCCACCATCCCGACGATCGCGGCGAGATCGCGAAACTGCTCCACTCACTACGGCAGTTTCCGGAGCGCGCCCATCTGGTCGGCGCCTATGCGCTCGGCAAGGCCCAGCGTGTCATCGCGCCTCCTGCGCGAAGCGGGCTACGACGAGCCGATCTTATCCACGGCGCGCTGGAGCAAGCTCTGCGATTACTACGGGAGCCAAGGCATAGAGCTTGGCGACATCTGCGCCGGCGACCGTCGACAGCCGGCGACAAACAATCTTCGCCGGCGCCGTCGTCATCGGCCCGCCTTCCGCCTTCGCCGACCAGTGGGCCCGCCGTTTCCCCGATCCGCTGTCGCGATCTTCGCCTCCGGCTGGATGCTGGTGCGCCAGCGGGCCAAGCAGCGCGGCGTCGAATTGCCGCTGATCATTTCGGATCATTGCGACTGGCCGGAACTGACCGAAACCATTCGCGAGATCGGCCCGGCGCAGGTCTGGGTGACGCATGGCCGCGAGGAGGCCCTGGTGCGCTGGTGCGAGCTTGCAGGGCATCGCCGCCCGGCCGCTGCATCTCGTCGGCTATGACGACGAGGGGGAATAGCGATGCGCGCCTTCGCCGAACTGCTCGACCGGCTGGTCCTTACCCCGCAGCGCAACGCCAAGATCAAGCTGATGGCCGACTATTTCCGCGACGCCCCGGATCCCGACCGCGGCTATGCGCTGGCGGCGATCGCCGGCACGCTGGCGCTCGAGACGTCAAGCCGAGCGTGCTCCGGCAGCTGGTGCTGGAGCGCATGGACGAGGTGCTGTTCCGCTATTCCTACGACTATGTCGGCGATCTCGCCGAGACGATATCGCTGGTCTGGGAAAGGCCATCCAGCCGCGAAACGGCTGTGCAGGACCTTTCGCTCGGCAGCGTCATGCACCAGCTGGAAATGGCCGGACGCGCCAACGTGCATGGCCTCGTCCGCAACCTGCTTGATCAGCTCGAAGGATCAGGCCGCTTCGCCTTCCTCAAGCTCATCACCGGTGGCCTGCGCATCGGCGTTTCGGCACGGCTCGTCAAGCAGGCGCTGGCCGACATGGGCGAAAGTCGACATCACCGAGATCGAGACGCTGTGGCATGGCCTGTCGCCGCCGTATGTGGCGCTGTTTCGCTGGCTCGACGGCAAGGCGGAAAAGCCGGTGCTCGACATGCCGGCCGTCTTCCACGCCGTCATGCTGGCAACGCCGGTCGGCGACAACGATCTTGCAGCGCTCGACCCCAAGGACTTTGCCGCCGAATGGAAATGGGACGGCATCCGCGTGCAGCTCGCCAGTCTGGCAGGCATGCGCCGGCTCTATTCGCGCAGCGGCGACGATATTTCCGGCGCTTTCCCGGATATCCTGGAGGCGGCTGATTTCGAGGGCATCATCGACGGCGAGCTGCTGGTCGGCGGCACGCATGCGCACCAATCGCGCCACCCGGACCTTCTCCGACCTGCAGCAACGGCTGAACCGAAAGACCGTGACCCGCAAGATGCTGGAGGAATATCCGGCCTTCATCCGCGCCTACGACCTGCTGTTTGACGGCGCGCGACGATATCCGGCCGGAACGTTTCCTGAGCGCGGCGGGCGGCGCTTTCGGACGCTCATCGAAGAGGCAGAGCCGTCACCGTTTCGATCTTTCGCCGCTCGTGCCCTTTTCGAGCTGGGAGGAACTCGACCGGCTGCGCGCCGACCCGCCCGATCCCGTCATCGAAGGCATCATGCTGAAGCGGCTGGATTCGCCCTATACCGCCGGCCGGTCGAAGGGGCCGTGGTTCAAGTGGAAGCGCGAGCCCTACAATGTCGATGCGGTGCTGATGTATGCCCAGCGCGGCCACGGCAAGCGGTCGAGCTACTACTCCGATTTCACCTTCGGCGTCTGGACGGAAAGCGACGGCAAGGAGATGCTGGTGCCGGTCGGCAAGGCCTATTTCGGCTTCACCGATGCGGAACTCGAAGTTCTCGACCGCTATCGTGCGCAACAATACCGTCGAACGGTTCGGCCCGGTCCGCGCCGATCCGGGCCGAGCCGGACCACGGTTTCGTCGTCGAGGTCGCCTTCGAGGGCATCAACTTCTCCACCCGGCACAAGTCGGGCGTCGCCATGCGTTTTCCGCGCATTTCCCGGCTCCGGACGGACAAACTACCGCGGGAGGCGGACCGGCTTGAAACGCTTGCTGGCGATGATCGGCCAGCCTGACGGCGATATGGAAACCGCCAGGGAACCAATTTGCCGGCGATTGTTAAATGGGCAGCATCTCGACAAAAGGAGAAAGACGATGCCTGCAAAATCCCAAGCCCAGCAAAAGGCGGCCGGCGCAGCCCTTGCCGCCAAACGCGGCGACATGAAGAAATCCGAACTCAAGGGTGCTTCCAAGAGCATGGAGAAATCCATGTCGGAAAAGGAACTCAAGGAAATGGCGGAAACGGATCGCAAGAAACTGCCGGAGAAGAAAAAATCCAAGTAAGCGCGCACGCCTGAAAGCAGGACATAGCGGCACATATTGTTAAGACCAATTTGCGACAATGCGGTCCGATTGCTGGAAGAACGGCTTTCGGGGCTTGCGTGTTTTCGAAACTGTCGACCGATTTAGAACGTCAAGAGATTGTTCGGTTTTTCAAACCGAACTATCTGCCGACTTATGTTGCTCTCGTGATCGTGGTCACGGCCGGGATGTTTGCCGAGCAGCAAAACCGCGCGGTGCATGCCGCCAGGGCGCGCGCTGCCGTTGCTGCCCAGCTCGGCCCGATCCGCTCGCGGCTCGAAGCCAACATCAACGGCGATATCCAGCTCGTCCGCGGCCTGATCGCGACGATCGTGACAGAGCCCGGCATGAACCAGAAGCGGTTCTCCGATCTGGCGCGCAACATTTTCAACGAGCGCTCGCGGCTGCGCAACATAGCCGCCGCTCCAAATCTCATCGTCTCTCTCGTCTATCCGATGCAGGGAAACGAGAAGGCTCTTGGGCTCGACTACCGCAAGAACGAGAACCAGCGCGCCGCAGCAATGCGGGTGCGCTGACTCGGGCAAGATGGTGCTTGCCGGCCCGCTCGATCTGGTTCAGGGCGGCAAGCGGACTGATCGGCCGCTTCCCGGTCTCTCTTTCCGTGGGCGGCGAAACCAACCGCTTCTGGGGCATCGTCTCCGCCGTCATCGACGTCGATCGGCTCTATCGGGACAGCGGCCTTCTTTCGCAGACGCTGGACCTCGACATCGCAATCTCCGGACGCGACGGCCTGGGCGAAGAGGGCGCGTTGTTTTACGGCGACAGCACCGTGAAAAGCGCCAATCCGGTCGAAGTCAACGTCTTCCTGCCAGGCGGTTCCTGGGTGATCAGCGCCGTACCGAAGGGCGGGTGGGACGACACGCCGCCGAACGCATGGCTGATCCGAAGCCTCGTCCTGCTCGGCGGTCTCTTCATCCTCGTACCGATGTTCATCACCGGCCGGCTGATGCAGGAGCGGCAACGCAATATCCGGGTGCTCGAGCACAACAAGGACCAATTGCAGGAACTGTCCCATCGCCTGAAGATCGCCCTCGACGCGTCGCAGATCGGCATCTGGGAACTCGACATCTCCTCCGGCAAGCTCCTGTGGGACGAGCGGATGAAGGAACTCTACGGACTGCACGGGGACGTGCGCGAGGTCTACGAGGACTGGCGCGATGCGCTGCATCCGGACGACCTGCAGAGGGCCGAAGAGGAATTCAGCGACGCCCTTCTCCATGGCAGCGAACTATATCTCGCAATTCCGCATTCGCCTGCCCGGCAACCTCACACGACATATCCGCGCCGTCGGCTCGATCTATACCGGTGCCGGCGGCCGAGAAAAAATCGTCGGAGTCAACTGGGACGTGACCGACCGATGTCGAAAACAGCGAGCGGCTCGAAGCGGCCAAAGGACAGGCCGAGGCGCACAGCGCCGAACTGGAAGCTGCCCGGCATCGAATGGAATTCAATGCCCTGCACGATCCGCTGACGGGCTTGCCGAACCGGCGCTACCTCGACGAGATTCTCGCCGACAGACGTTCCAGCGCCGCGACGCAGGACCTCGCCAGCATTTTCCACATCGATCTCGATCGCTTCAAGGAAATCAACGACACCCTCGGCCACGCGGCCGGCGACGAAATCCTGCGGCATGCAGCCCAGATCCTGCGCGACAACACCGGAGACGACGATTTCGTCGGCCGCATCGGCGGGGACGAGTTCGTCATCATTTCCCGCAAGGGCGGCATCGAGGGCCATGACGCCGCCCTCGCACAGCGCATCATCGATGCCATGAGCGTGCCGGTCAAATACAAGGAGCAGGACTGCCGCATCGGCGTCAGCATCGGCATCGCACACCAGGCGAAACGGGAGGAGGCGCTGGCCCACGTACTGGTAAATGCCGATATCGCGCTCTACGAAGCAAAGCGCCGCGGCCGCAACCGACACGAAGTCTTCGCCGCATTCACTGAAGACGGCGGTTTTCAAGACGAAGCAGACCGCGGACGAAATCCTGCGCGGGCTCGAGCAAAACGAGTTCATCGCCTATTTCCAGCCCCAATTCTGCCCGGCCAGCCTGGACATCATCGGCGTCGAGGCACTGGCGCGATGGGACCACCCGACCAAGGGATTGCTGGCGCCGCACGCCTTCCTCAAGACGGCGGAGGACATCAACGTCCTTTCCGAGATCGACCAGAGGATTCTCGAGCAGGCGCTGTTCCAGTCCCGCCGCTGGGAAGCGAGCGGCATCGATATTCCGAAGGTATCGGTCAATCTCTCCTATCACCGGCTGCACGACGAGAAACTGATCGACCGCCTCAGCCAGCTGATCATTCCGAGGGGCAAAGTCTCGTTCGAATTGCTGGAATCGATCTTCATTCGACGAGAGCGACATGACGGTTCTGTCCAATATCGAGCAGATCAAGAAACTCGGCATCGACATCGAGATCGACGATTTCGGCACCGGCTATGCCTCGATCGTCAGCCTGTTGAAGCTCACGCCGCGCCGCCTGAAGATCGACCGGCAGCTGGTTATCCCGATCCTCACCTCCGCGAAACAGCGCCAGCTTGTCGCCTCGATCATCGACATCGGCACATCGCTCGGCATCGAAGTCATCGCCGAAGGCGTCGAAACGATGGAGCATGCCCGCATCCTCAAGGATCTGGGTTGTCATGGCCTGCAAGGCTATGCCTTTGCCCGGCCGATGAGCGCCAACGACCTCGCCAATTTTGCGCGTGAGCGGCGGTGGCTCGCGGCTTGATTTGCGTGCTCGTCGTGATTTGCGCATAGCACAGCCTGACCTAGCCGTGCCGAGGTCGTGGCTGATCACGAGATAGCAGCCGCCATTCTCCGCGTGGGCACTCGCGGATCAGCTCGCAGAGTAGCGCCGTGCGAACCGGTCGAGGCCAGAGTCGGGCTCGTCGAACATGACGATCGCGGGGTCGAGCACCAGCGCCCGGGCGAACCCGGCCCGCTTGCGCATCCCGCCCGAGAGCTCGTTGGGCATCTTCTGGGTGGCCTCGGCGAGCCCGACCTCCCCGAGTTGCCGGTCGCAGATCTCGCCGATCTCCTCCTCTGACTTGTCGGTGTGCTGGCGCAGCGGGAAGGCAGTGTTGTCGAACACGTTCATGGAGCCAAACAGCGCCCCGTCCTGGAACAGCAGGCCGAACTTCTTGCGCATGTCGAAGAGCTGGTCGTCGGTTAGGTTCGGGACCGATTCGCCGTGCACGAGGACGTCGCCCGAGTCCGGACACAGGAGGCCGACGATGTGCTTGATCAGCACGCTCTTCCCGGTGCCGGAGGCCCGAGCACCATCGAGATCTGGTCGTTGGGAAGGCCGAGGTTGAGGCCATTGAGGATGCGCATGCGGCCAAACTGCTTGACGAGGTCGATTACCTCGATCGCTTCCGCGCCGCCATGATCACGCTTCTCGCCGGTGTGCCAGCGATAAGGGTCGGATTCGCTCGGGTCGACCGGGATGCCGCAATCCCGATTCAGGGTGCCGAGCTCGGGCGCGGCTCTGGTATTGGGGGGGGGGGGGGGGGGTCGACTCTCGTCGCTCCTCTGGGGGGTCGAGTCTGTGGTTCGTCAGCCATCTCTGCCGTCCATCCTCCTCCGTGTGTTGGCGGGGGTGACCCCCCGACGGGGCCCTCGGGTTGGCGCCCCAGAAGACCAGGGTTCCCATCATCCCGATGACGTGAACCAAGACGATGTTCAAGACCATCGACTTGGCGGTCGCCGTGCCCACCCCCACCGGACCGCCCGAGGCGGTGTAGCCGTAGTAGAGCCGACCAAGACGATCGCGGTGGCCATGAACATCGCCTTGATCACGCTGAACAGGAGGTCGGGCGGGTTCTGGAACATCCAGAAGATCAGGAAGTAGCCGCCCGAGGAAACGTCGCCGATCTGTTTCACGACCGCCAGGTAGGAAGCGAAGTAGCCGATACCGATCGCGGTCAAGTACATGAACGGCAGGGTCAGCCAGGCGCCCAGAAGCCGGGTGGCGGCGAGGAAGGTCATCGGCGGCACCCCCATCACCTCGAGCGCGTCGATCTCGTCGGAGATCCGCATCGCGCCGAGCTCGGCGACGATCCCGGTGCCGACCTTGGCCGCCATCATGTAGCCGAAGGCGTAGGGGATCACCTCGCGCAGGTCGCACCAGGCGGCGAGACGCCGGCATAGGAGGGGGCGCCGAGGGTGCGGTTGAAGTAGGCGCCCTCGATCCCGCACTGGAGGCCGAGGATGAAGACGAGGCCCCAGATCACGATCGTCGAGCCGAGGATCAGGATCCCCGCCTGGCGCAGGGCCTCGCCGAAGAAGGAGAAGACCCGCCCCGAGTAGACGAGCCCCATGGTCTTGCCGAAAAGCCGGCGATCTCGCCCAGGGACGCCAGCCACTCGCGGGGTACCGCCAGCCAGCTCACTTCGGCACCTGCAGCTCGGGGTGGGTGGCGAGCAGGGTTTGGGTGAAGACGTAGTTGAATGCAAAGACGCCCAGGAAGGCGATCACGACCGCCTCGTTGACCGCCCGCCCACCCCGGCGGCGCCCCCGGAGGCGTTCATGCCCTTGTAGGAGCAGACGATCGCGATGATCGCCCCGAACAGGGTCGTCTTCAGGATCGACCCCCAGAGCTCGGTCACCGAGGCGTTGGTGAGCAGGGTGGCGAAGAAGCCTCCCAGGGGGGCGTGGTAGGCGAGGGTGGCGAAGACGCCGCCGGCGATCCCGAACAAGAGCGCGTAGATGTCGAGCAGGCCGGTGATCAGCATCAGGGCAGGAAGCGGGGCACGACCAGGTTCTTGATCGGGTCGACCCCCAGGACCTGCAGGGCGTCGAGCTCCTCGCGGATCTTGCGCGCCCCCAGGTCGGCGGTGATCGCGGTCCCCGCCACCCCGGCGACCACGACCGCGGTCACGAAGGGGGCGAACTCCCGGATCGAGGCCAAGACGAAGAAGCCCCCGAGCCGATCGAGGGCCCCGAACAGGCTGGCGAAGTTGGCCGCCTGAAGCCCCGGGGCGCCGAAGCCGAAGGCGACGGTCGAGATCAGCATCGGGAACCAGCAGAGCTGGAGCGCGAAGATGAACTGGGAGATGAACTCGCCGCCGTAGGGGTAGGGGGGCCTGACGGTGGCGGTGATCGTCTTGCCGGTGAGGATCATCATGTTCCCCACCTGCTCGAACAAAGACTTGGCGGGCAGGAACGCCCTATCGGCAACTGATCGGACCATCTTCTCCTCCGCCCCCACTCAACGGTGGGCGCAGAGGAAATGTATTCCATGCGGCCGCCCGCCGCCACCCCCAACCACTTCCGGCTACCCAAAACACCAACCGTCATTCGGGCGGCTGGCAGGTGGTATGTTCCCCCGCGCCTTGGGGGAGAGCGGCACAATCGCCGGCAGGCACCGACTCCGGGGCGCCAGAGCCAGCATCGCCACCGGGACGGCGGCGCTTGCGCTGACGTGGGGCGTAGCCGCCTGCGGCGGCGGAGAGCGCCAAGACGTCACCGAGCCATCGGGCGACTTCCCGGTCCAGGTGGACAAGGCGAAGTTCCCCAAGCGCCAGCGGCTCGTCGAGACCAGCAACGTCGAGCTCAAGATCAAGAACGTCGGCGACCAGACGATCCCCGACCTCGCGGTGACGATCTACACGACGCCGACATCCGCGGCGACGAGCGAGCCGAAACCCGCCAGCTCGTTCAAGGTTCGCCTCGACGAGCCCAACCTCGCCGATCCGACCCAGCCGGTGTGGATCCTGGAGGACGGGTACCCGAAGCTGATCACGCCGGGCGTAACCCGAAGAAGATCGCCCAGGCCCCGCCCGCCGGCGCCGCCGCCGCCCAGACCGACACCTTCCAGTTCGGCGCCGTGCGCTCCGGGGAAAGCAAGGACATCGTCTGGCGGGTGACGCCGGTGCAGCCGGGACCTACACGGTGCACTACGAGGTGGCCGCCGGCTTACAGGGCAAGGCGAAGGCGGTGACTGCCGACGGCGGCCCGGTAGTGGGGGACTCCCAGTCACGATCACCCCCAAGACGCCGCAGACCTGCGTCGAGGGCACCGCCAAGGTCACGACCCAATGCGCGCAGTAGCCGTGCCGGCCTCCACGCGCTGAGGCTCTCTTAATACCCCCTGAATAGCGTACGCGAACGCTCGTGCTCGGCTTCATGCGCGGCTGGCGCCCGCTTCCGCCCCCCTTGGCAGTCCTTGTCCTGCTGCTCGCCGGGTGCGGCGGCGGCGACGAAGGCGGGACCGCCGCCAGCGCACCGCCGCCGCCGAAGGCCGGCCATGCCGGCGATGGCAGGGGGAAGCTGCCAACCGGCGACGGGCAGGGCGGCGTGCGGCTTCAGAGGATCGGCGACTTCGACCAGCCCGTGTTCGTCGCCCAGCCTCCCGGCGACGACCGGGCCCTGTTCGTGGTCGAAAAGACCGGCCGCATCCAGGTCGTTCGCGACGGCCAGCACCTCTCGAGGCCCTTCCTGGACCTCAGCGACCAGGTCTCGGCGGGGAGCGAACAGGGCCTGCTCTCGGTGGCCTTCGCGCCCGACTACCGGAGCTCGGGGCTGCTGTACGTCGACTACACCGACACCGCCGGCGACACCCGGGTTGTCGAGTACCGCCGCTCCCCGTCGGATCCGCTGCTCGCCGACCCGCAGAGCGCTCGCGAGGTCCTGGGTGTGGACCAGCCGTACGACAACCACAACGGCGGCCTTCTGCTGTTCGGCCCGGGTGAGGCGCCCAAGGGGAGCCAGAACCCCGACCTGCTTTACATCGGGCTCGGCGACGGCGGCTCGGCGGGCGACCCGGAGCGTAACGGCCAGGACCTCTCGACCCTGCTCGGCAAGATCCTGCGAATCGATCCGCGCGCATCGGGCGGGCGCCCCTACTCGGTTCCGGACTCCAACCCATTCGTCGGACGTTCTGGCGCCCGGCCGGAGATCTACTCCTACGGCCTCCGCAACCCGTGGCGCTTCTCCTTCGATCCGGTGACCGGGGCGTTAGCAATCGCCGACGTGGGGCAGAACGAGATCGAGGAGGTCAACCTGGTGGCGCGGGGCAGGGGCCGGGGGGCGAACTTCGGCTGGTCGGCCTACGAGGGGCTTAACCGCTTCAACGACGACCAGCAGGCGACCAACGCGACGAGGCCGGTTCTCGTCTACGGCCACCACGCCGGGTGCTCGATCACCGGCGGCTACGTGGCACGCGACCGCCGGCTGCGGTCGCTCTACGGCCGCTACCTTTACGGGGACTTCTGCCTCGGACAGGTGCGAAGCTTCGCCGCCACGCCCGGCCGCCGCGCCATCGACGACCGCGCCCTCGGCCTCCAAGTCCCGTCGCTGAGCTCATTCGGCGTGGACAACGCCGGCCACCTGTACGCGACCTCGCTCGAGGGACCCGTGTACCGGCTGGTGGCGGAGGGGTCCTGATCGAGCTCCGAGGACGGCTGTCGATGAGAGTTTTCGGCCGCGCGGCTGCGTGAGAGACCGAACGCTACGCTCCGCAGGTGGGTGGCAGGATGATCCGGGGAAGAGCGTCGCTCGCGGCCTTGGCGCTCGTGGCGCTCGCGCCGGCGCCGGCGCTGGCCGACGCGGGTCCCGGGCCCCGTGCCAACGCCGTTCGCGATCTTCGGATCGGCGATGGGCGTGGCGGGATCGGCACGCAGATGATCGGCAGCTTCGCCGCGCCGACCTACGTCACCCACGCCCCCGGCGTTCCTCACCATCTGTACGTGGTCGAGACCGGCGGCAGGGTCATGGTGCTTCAGAATGGCAACCGCCGGGACCAGCCGTTCCTGGACATCCACGGGCGGGTCTCGACGGGAGGCGAGCGCGGCATGCTCTCGATCGCCTTCGACCCCCACTACCGCCGGAACCACCTCCTGTACGTCTACTACACGAACCGCGCCGGGAACCTCGAGATCGACGAGTTTCGCGCCGGTTCCAACAGGAACGCCAATGAGGCGCTCGCGCCGCAGGGTGATCGTGATCCCGCACCCCAGCTTCCCGAACCACAACGGTGGCCAGATTCAGTTCGGGCCCGACGGCAGGCTCTACGCCGGCACCGGGGACGGAGGCGGCGCCGGTGACCCGCACGAGAACGCGCAGGACAAGGGCGAGCTGCTCGGCAAGCTGCTCCGCATCAACCCCCACAAGCACGGCTCGAAGCCGTACAAGGCGCCGCGCGGCAACCCCTACGTCGGCAGGACGGGCCAGAACGAGATCTACGCCCGCGGCCTGCGCAACCCGTACCGGTTCACGTTCGACCGCGGCAGGATCGTGCTCGGCGACGTGGGCCAGAGCGGCTGGGAGGAGGTCGACTACGAGACGCGCAGGAGCCTGCGCGGCGCCAACTTCGGCTGGGATCGCTTCGAGGGCGACCACCGCTTCGACTACCCCGGCGACAACGAGGCCTCGCGAGCGCCTCACTACGAGAAGCCGATCTTCGAGTACGCACACACCGGCCCGAACTGCGGGTCGTTCTGCGCGATCATCGGCGGCTACGTGGTCTGGAACCGGAAGCTGAGGAGCCTCCGCGGCCGCTACCTGTACGCCGACTTTTACGCCGGCGAGCTGCGCAGCTTCGTCGCCCGCCGCCGACACGGCAGGCGCGACAGGGCTTTGGGGGTCCACGTCGACCACCCGAGCTCGTTCGGGAAGGGAGCGGGGGGGCAGGTCTACGTCGCCTCGCTGGATGGCCCGGTGTACAGGCTCGTCCGCCGCTAGCCACGTCGCCCGGAACCCGGCGCCGCCCACGCCCAGGGGAGTAGAGTCCGCCTCGGGATGGAAGGCGCGACCGCGAGCGAGACCGCAACCGACCCGGCATCGCACGACGGATCCCCTGCAACCGAGACCGCCAGCCTCGAGGTTCGACGCCCGGCGGACGGCTCGCTGATCCGCGAGCTGGCGATCGACCCGCCCCAGCGCGTGGCTGAGGTGGTGGCCAGGGCACGCGCAGCGCAACCGGAGTGGGAGGCGATCGGCATCGCCGGCCGCCGCCGCTGGCTCGATCGCCTGCGCGACTGGATGATCGACAACGAGGATCGCCTCGCGGACGTGATGCAGGAGGAGACCGGAAAGGTCCGCGCCGACGCCGAGCTCGAGGCGCCGTTCCTCTGCGGAACGATCAACTACTACGTCGAGCACGCCGCCGAGTTCCTCGCCGAGGAGACGCCGACCCCGCACATCCTGCCCCTGAAGGTGAAGCGGCTGCGCGTCGTCTACCGCCCCTATCCGGTGGTCGGCGTGATCAGCCCCTGGAACTTCCCGCTCATCCTGGCCTTCGACGACGCGATCCCGGCGCTGGTCGCCGGCTGCGCGGTGGTCATCAAGCCCTCCGAGTTCACCCCGCTCTCGACCATCGAGCTGGTGCGGGCGTGGAAGGAGGAGATCGGCGGCCCCGAGGTGCTGGACGTGGTCAACGGCACCGGCGAGACCGGCGGAGCGCTGGTCGACGAGGTGGACTTCGTCCAGTTCACCGGCTCCGACCGAACCGGCAAGGTGGTGATGAAGCGCGCCGCCGACACCCTGACCCCGGTCAGCCTCGAGCTGGGCGGCAAGGACCCGCTGATCGTCCTGCGCGATGCGGATCTGGAGCGCGCCGTGAACGCCACCGCGACCGGCGCCCTGGCCAACACCGGGCAGATCTGCATGTCAATCGAGCGCGTCTACGTCGAGGAACCGATCTACGACGAGTTCGTGGACAGGCTCACCCAGCAGGTGCTGAAGCTCCGCCAGGGCGCCGATGGGCGTTCTTTCGGGGCCGACGTAGGCGCGATGACCACCCCGGCCCAAGCGGAGATCGTCGCCGACCACGTCGAGGACGCCCGCCGCAAGGGCGCCAGGGTCCTGACCGGCGGCAAGCGCAAGGAGGGCCCCGGCGACTGGTACGAGCCGACGGTGATCGCCGACGCCGACCACTCGATGAAGGTGATGACGGAGGAAACCTTCGGCCCGGTGATCCCGGTGATGAAGGTCGCCGATACCGACGAGGCGGTCCGGATGGCCAACGAGAGCCGCTACGGTCTCTCGGCCTCGGTGTTCGCCGGCTCGAGCCGCCAGGGCGAGCAGATCGCGCGGCGCATCGAGGTCGGGGCGGTGAACGTCAACGACGTGCTGACGACCTACTTCGCGCTTGGGGTGCCGATGGGCGGCTGGAAGGAGTCCGGGATCGGTTTCCGCCACGGCTCCTACGGGATCAAGAAGTTCGTGCGCCCCGAGTCGATCGTCTCGCCGCGCATCAAGCAGGGCAAGGTCGACCCGCTCTGGTTCCCCTACACGCCTCGCAAGCGCAAGCTGCTGAAGCGCGTCTCCCGCTTCACCAACGCCCGCGGCCTCCGGAACCGGCTCGGCCTCGGGCGCCGGTAGGCCTCAGGCGGCTACTCGGTCGCCGGGACCAGCTCTTTGCGGAGCTGCTTTGCGGCCTGGACCAGGTTACGCAGGGCGGCCTCGGTCTCGGGCCAGGCGCGGGTCTTCAGCCCGCAGTCCGGGTTGACCCAGAGCTGTTCGGGAGGCAGCACGCGCGCCGCGGCCTCCAGCAGCTCCGCCATCTCCTCGGCCGGTGGTACGCGCGGCGAGTGGATGTCGTAGACGCCCGGCCCGATCTCCTGGGCATAGCCGGTGCGCTCCCAGTCGTGCAGCAGCTCCATGCGCGAGCGCGCCGCCTCGATCAGCAGCACGTCGGCGTCCATCTGCTGGATCTGCTCCATGATGTCGCCGAAGTCCGAGTAGCACATGTGGGTGTGGATCTGGGTCTCGTCCCGGACGCCCGCGGTTGCCACCCGGAAGCAGTAGACCGCCCAGCGCAGGTACTCATCCCAGCGGTCGCGGCGCAGCGGCAGTCCCTCGCGGATCGCCGGCTCGTCCACCTGGATCACCTTCGTCTCCTGAGCCTCCAGGTCGGCGACCTCGTCGCGGATCGCGAGCGCGAGCTGCTCGCAGGTCTCCGACCGTGACTGGTCGTCGCGGACGAAGGACCACTGGAGCATCGTCACTGGCCCGGTCAGCATGCCCTTGACAGGCTTCTCGGTGAGCGACTGCGCGAAGGCGGTCCAGGCGGTCGTCATCGGAGCAGGCCGGCTGACGTCCCCGAACAGGATCGGCGGCCGCACGTAGCGGGAGCCATACGACTGGACCCAGGCGTTCTGGGTGAAGACGTAGCCCTCCATCTGCTCCGCGAAGTACTGGACCATGTCGTTGCGCTCCGGCTCGCCGTGGACGAGCACGTCGAGGCCGACCTCCTCCTGGAAGCCGATCACCCGCTCGACCTCGGAGCGCATCCGGCGCTCGTACTCGGCCTCGTCGATCTCCCCCTGGCGAAGCGAAGCGCGGGCCTGGCGGATCTCCGCAGTCTGGGGGTAAGACCCGATCGTGGTGGTCGGGAAGAGCGGCAGGTGGAGGCGGGCGTGCTGAGCATCGCGGCGGACCTCGAACGGGCTCTGGCGGCGAGCGTCCTCGTCGGTCAGCGCCGCCACCCGCTCGCGCACCGCCGGGTTGCGAGTGCGCTCGGAGATCCGCCGGTCCTCGAGCGCCCGGTCGTTGGCGTCGAGCTCGGCGGCAATCGCCTCGCGCCCCTCTCCGAGGCCGCGAGCCAAGGTCACGACCTCGCCGACCTTCTGCCTCGCGAACGCCATCCAGGAGCGCAGCTCGTCGTCCAGCACATCCGACGGCGGCTCGGCGTCGAGGTCGACTGGCGTGTGCAGCAGCGAGCACGATGTGGTGACCACCAACTGGGCGCAGCGGTCGCGCAGGCCGCCCAGCAGGTCGAGGCTGTGCTCGAGCTCGTTGATCCAGACGTTCCGCCCATCGACGATTCCGGCGAACAGCCACTGGTCCTCGAGGCCGCCCTCCTTGGCGACCAGCTCGACGTTTTTGGGCCCCTCGCGCTCCATCTCGCGGGCCAGATCCGCTCCCTGACGATGGAAATCGAGCCCGATGCCCTCGACGGGGAGATCGCGCAGCACGCCGTAGGCATCGCCAACGTGGTCGAAGTAGGTCTTGACACAGATCCGGGTGCGCTCGTGGACCCTCGCGAGCTCCTCGTAGGCGAGCCGCAGGGCGTCGAGCTCGCGCTCTGAGCGGTCCTCGACGAAGCAGGGCTCGTCGAGCTGCACCCAGGTCGCGCCCTGTCCCGCGAGGCGCTCGATCAGTTCCCCGTAGACCTCGAGCAGCGGCTCGAGCAGACCGAGGCGGTCGAAGTCCTCGGGTACGCCGTCGGCGGACTTGCCAAGCAGCAGGAACGAGACCGGCCCGACGATCACGGGCACGGTGTCGATCCCCAGCTCCTCCATCGCCTCGGCGTGCTCATCGAAGGGCTTCGTGGACGACAGCGAGAAGCTGGTGTCGGGGCCGAGCTCGGGGACGATGTAGTGGTAGTTGGTGTCGAACCACTTCGTCATCTCCATCGCGGTGACATCGACGCTGCCCTCCTGCCGACCGCGCGCCATCGCGAAGTAGGTGTCCAGGCCGACTGGACCGCGGCCGTGTTCGTAGCGGGCCGGCACGGCGCCGACCAGGGCGATCGTGTCCAGCACGTGGTCGTAGAGCGAGAAGTCGTTCGAGGGGATCAGGTCGATCCCGGCGCTCTGCATGAAGCGCCAGTTGTCGAGCCGGATGCGCTTCGCGGCCTCGAGCAGCTCCGGCTCGGAGACCTCGCCGCGCCAGTGGCCCTCGGTCGCGAACTTGAGCTCGCGCCGATCACCGATCCGGGGAAAGCCTGCAACGTTCGAAAGTGCCATCGGCGCCTGAGGCTACAACAGAGGCAAGGACGGTCAGCTCGAGGCGGTTTCAGTCCCGGGGCGTGGCGAGAGGCGCACCGGCGCCGCGCTCAGGGCGCGCAGGCGCATGTCGGACCAGGTGAGACCCTCGCGAACCAACGCCGGCAGGCCGAGCGCGACGGCGGTGGCGATCTCCACCGCCTGAAGGATCACGCCGTAGGCGAGCGCGTCGGCGGCGCCGACCCCGAAGCCGGTGGTCAAGACGCTGATCACGGCGAGCTGGAAGACGCCGATGTTGGACGGGGTGGCGGGCACCACCGCGGTGACGTTGACCGCGAACAGCACCGCGGCGGCGGCTCCGATCCCTAACTGGCCCTGGAGGCCGAGCGCCTCGAACAGGGCCGCGCAGGCGAGCAGCTGGATGCCCCAGGCCCCCAACTGCGCGCCGGCCGCAACCGACCCTCGCCGCGGGTCGCGGAAGACCCGAAGGCCGGTGCGCACGCGAAGCAGCGCCTCGCGCACGGCCCGGACGATGCGGCCCATCCGGCCGCCGGCGTTGCGCTGCCGCACGAAGACCGGCGCCAGCACCACCGCGACCAGCACCACCAGCGGCGCGAGGCTGAACACGAACAGCTGGGTCGAGCTTCGGTGGAAGAGGTCCGTGGAGGCGACGATGATCGCGCCCAGCAAGGCCAACGCGAGGATGTTGAGGACTGTCTGCGAGACCAGGGTGCCGAGCAGCACCGGGAACGTCTCACGGATTCGACCCGTGCGCCGGGAGAGCACCATGGCGCGCGCCGGTTCCCCGAGACGCGCCGGGAGGGTCGCCGACATCAGGACACCGATCATCGTCGCTGAGGTCACGTCGCGGCGGCGCAGGGGGCTTCGCGGAAGCGCCGCCCGAGCAATCGCGAACCAGGAGACGGCGCGGAGGATCATCGAGCCCATCATCAAGGCGGTCGCGATCAGCACCCAGCCGGCGTCGGAACGGACGATGCTCTCGACCACGTTCTGGGCGCCGATCCGGTGCGCGGCGAGCGCCGTCAGGCCGAGCCCGAGGACGCCCGCGACGCCGAGCCCGATCCGCCTGGCGACCCGGTGGCGTGCCACCGCCTGAGCGGGCGCCGGGTCGAGGGACGGAAGCCGTTTGGGGGGCCGACGGGGCCCGCCATCGATCGGCGTCACTCCGGCGCGCCGGGCGAGACGCGCGGCGGGCGCGGCGGGCGCGGCGGGGTCCTGGGCCTCCTCGTATACCTGCTCGACCTGCTCAGCAACCCGAGGCCAGGCGTAGCGAGCGGCGGTTTCGCGTGCGGCGCGGCCCATTGACTCACGGCGGGCCGGCTCGAGGTAGATCCGCTGGAGCTCCTCGGCGAGCCGCTGGGGGTCGGCCGGCGGCACCAGCACCCCGTCGGCGCCGTCGGTGACCACGTCGGAGTACCCCGCGATCGCGGATGCGATCACCGGCGTGCCCGCTGCGAACGCCTCCGTCAACACCATGCCGAAGCTCTCTCCGGCGAGCGAGGGTGCGCAGAGCACGTCGGCCTCGTGCAGGTGGCGCCACAGCTCCTCGCCGTCGACCCGGCCAAGCGCCTCGATCCGCGACTCGGCATCCGGATCGGTCAGGTAGGGCTGTACGTCCTCCTTCTCTGCGCCGATCACGGTCAAACGCGCGGGCACGTGCTCGGTAAGGCCCTCGAACGCCTGCACGAGGACGGGGAGGCCCTTGCGCTCCTCCGGCCTGCCGACGAACAGCAGCCTGAGCTCGTCGGACCGCGGTTTGGGGCGCAGGGGCGGGGCGTCGATGTCGACGCCGTTGGGGATCACGCGATACTCGCCCCCGAACCACCGTTGCCCCGTCCAGGCGGCGGCCTCCGAAACCGCGATCCGCGCTTGGAGTTGGTTGAACTTGCGGCGTGCTCCGAGCAGGTTGGCGGTCCAGTTGGGTATCCGCTTGGTCGAGTAGGCGTGGAAAGTGCCGACCACGGGAGCATCGGGGAAGGAGCAGGCGTCCCAGCTCAGCATCGGCGCAGCCGGCTCGTGGACGTGGACGACGTCGAAGCGCCCGGCGTGGAGCTCGCGGCGCATCTTGGTCACCGCGTCGGGGGAGACCGACAGGTTGGAGACAGCGCCGTTGGCGCCGATCCCCACGGTGCGGCCCAGCGGGATCAGGTAGTCGGGGCAGCTTCGCTCCTCGGCTGGCGCCCGGTGGAGCGCCTGGCTGAGTCGGTCGGGCGGGTCCCAGGGCGCCAGCACGCGGAGCTCGTGCCCGCGGGCGATCAGCGCCTCGGCGAGCGCCTCGACGTGGCGGTTCACCCCGCCGGGGTACGTCCACGAATAGGGCGTCACGATGGCGATCCGCAATGGGCTGATCCTCGCGCCGGGGCTGGTCGCGGTTGCGGTCTGAATTCTAGGTCCGGGCAATTGCGAACCCCCATGACAATCGCGGGCGACCGGGACGACGCCGATCGTGGCGGAAGAGACGAGCCGGCTCGAGGCACGATACCGGCGACCTCCGAGGTTACCGAACACGCTCATGCCTGTGGGGGAGTCCCGCTGGGCCCTGGGTGGCGCTGAGGCGTGGCCCAGGCGAGGCCAGCGGTCAGCGCACAGAGCGCCGTGCCGATCATCAACACCAGGGCCCCGGAGTCGTTGGCGAGCGTCCCGGCCACTGTGGCGGCGGCCGCTCCCCCCAATCCCGCCCAGGCTGTGCGCCGGGTCGCGAACCAGGCCTCGATCCGGCGCCGCTGCGCGATCCCCGCGACGATCACGAGCACACAGGCCCAGAGCATCGGCGTCGGGGCGTAGCGACTGAAGTTTCCCGCCGACAGCCGCAGGCGGCGCTCGATGACGTCGGCGAGCTGGTCCAGGCCGCCGGCCTCGAGCACCGACCGGGTGAGGTGCGCGTTGCCGCCCAGCAGGAGGTCGGCGGCGCCGAGCGCGGCCAGGACGACGATCGGGGCGCCGATCACCAGCAGGAGCCGGCGCCGGCGTCCCCCGAGGCAGGCGGCCGCCGCCACCGCCACTCCGATTGGGATCCCGATCGCGGCGCCCACGTCGGCGCCGAACCGCCCTGGTGCGAACGCGGCGACGGCGACCAATCCCGTGAGAGCGAAGGCAAGGGCGGCCCCTCGGGGAGAGATTCGCGGCGCCCAGGCGGCCAGCGCGGCGCCGGTGCCGATCGGGACAAGCGCAATCACGGTCGCCTCGAGCTCGTTGCCGATCCCGAAGAAGCGCACCCCGGCTGCGGGGTTAGGCCCGATCAGCGAGAGCGCGGTCAGGGTGGAGCCGGCGACCACGTCGACCGCGTAGCCGAGCACGGAAACGGCCGCGGCGATCGCCAGCGCTCCGTACGCGGGAGCCAGGCGCAAGGTGGCGAGCGCCAGCGCCAGCGAGCCGATTCCGGCGAGCAGCCGTTCGGCGAGCTCGCTCGGCTGGAGCGCAGCGGTCAGCAGCAGCACCGCCGGGAGATAGGCCACCGTGACCGCGAGCAGGGGCAGCACCGCGCGAAGGCCACGCGTCCCGAAGCCGACTCCTGCGAGCGCCGCGAGCCCGACCCAGATCAGCAGGTTGACGCCGATCACCGGGCCACGGCGAGGCCCGACCACGGCCAGGCGGTCCTCGAGCCGCTCGACGAAGCCCGCGTCGACCTCCCCGGAGGTCTCGATCGGCTCGCCCGCCATTTCGTCCGGGACCGGGAGCCCGAGGCGCTCGAGGATCGTGGGAGCGATGTCGGTTGAGAGCGCGTAGCCGCGCATCCGCGTCGAATCCGAGCTCAGGGTGCCGTCGAAGCCCGCGCCCGCCGCGCCCGCCGCGAGCTGACGATCCCGGCCGGGGGGTGGCCGCTCGATCGCGATCACCAGGTCGCCTCCATCGAGGCGACGGGCGAGCGCCCGCAGGCGGCGAAGGTCGGCGGTCAGGACGTCGACGCGAGCACAGGCGTGACGCCGGCAGTGACGCCCCTCGACGATCGCCCCCTTGGAGTCCACGAGGATCACGGCGGCCGGCCCCGCCGGCCGAGCCGCGTCGGCCGCGACGCGTCCTCGCCTCAAGGTCGTCCCCAGGAGGCCTGGGACGAGATCGGCCGGGGCGGCCTCGGCTCGATCGCGAACCCTCTGCCAGAGGGCCTGCGGGACGTGCGGAGGCGCTCCCCCTGCACCCGGGTCGACGTACAGGAGCGGCAACGGCTCGTCGTAGAGCGAGGGGTCGAGCCTCGCCCCCTGCCCGATGTCGATCAAGGTCTGCGCGGGCGGGACGCTGCCGATCCCGGCGCTGATCAGGCCGACCCCCATGCCGTCGATCGTCGCCAGCTCGGCGGGCGTGGTCCCTTGAGGCAGGATCGCGATAGTGATCCGAGGTTGACCCCGACGTTGGGCGGTGAGGGGGGCCGCCGCGCTAGCCGGACCCAGCGCCATGTACCGGCGGCGCGGCGGCCCAGCAGCCCAGGGCCAGGGTGCGGCGACAACGACTACCATCGCCGCCATGGCCGATCGCACTCGCACCTTCGCCAAGTTCACCTTCTTCAAGCTCGACCCTGCCTGGCAGCGCCGGGATCCCGAGGCGCGCGCGGAGGATAAACGGGAGTTCCTCGCCGCCTGCGAGGACTTCGCCCAGGATCGATCCCTGCGCGCCTACTCGACCGTCGGCACCCGCGGCGACACCGACCTGCTGCTGCTCGCCCAGAGCCCCGCCCTCGAGGACATCCACACCTTCCACGTCGTGCTCGCGCAGAGCGGGCTGGCGAAGTGGATGTCGATCCCCCACTCCTATCTGGCGATGACCAAGCGCTCTCCGTACTCGGAGTCCGACGCCCGCCCGGAGATCTGCATCTCGGAGCGCCGCTACCTGTTCGTTTACCCGTTCGAGAAGAAGCGCGACTGGTACCGGTTGGCGCCCTCCGAGCGCCAGCGGATCATGGACGAGCACATCGCGGTCGGCCGCCGCTATCCCGAGATCACGATCAACACCTCCTACTCGTTCGGCCTCGACGATCAGGAGTTCGTGCTCGGCTTCGAGGCCGACGACCCGGCGCAATTCCTCGATCTGGTGCAGGAGCTGCGCGGCTCGGAGTCGAGCTCGTACACGCTGCGCGACACGCCGATCTTCACCTGCGTGTCGATGTCGGTCGGCAAGGCCCTGGACGCGCTGGACGGAGCGGCCACGGCGCGCGGGGCCGTGGCATCCCTGATCTAGAGTTCCCGGCTTCATGAGCGACCAACCAGGAACCGCCGGCAACCCCCTGCGCGTGGCGATCGTCGGCTCCGGGCCGGCGGGCTTCTACGCCGCCGAGCACCTGCTGAGGCAGGATGGCGCTGCCGTCGAGGTCGACATCTTCGACCGCCTGCCGACGCCCTTCGGGCTGGTGCGAGCGGGCGTCGCGCCCGATCACCCGAAGATCAAGTCGGTGATCCGCGTCTACGAGAAGACGGCGGCACGCGATGGCTTCCGCTTCTTCGGCAACGTCGAGGTGGGGCGTCACCTGAGCGCCCCCGAGCTCGCCGAGCGTTATCACGCCGTGATCCACGCCTACGGCTCGCCCACCGACCGTCGGCTCGACATCCCGGGCGAGGACCTGGAGGGCAGCCATCCGGCCACCGCCTTCGTCGCCTGGTACAACGGTCACCCCGACTTCGCCGAGCACGAGTTCGACCTCTCGTGCGAGCGTGCGGTGGTGATCGGCAACGGCAACGTGGCCACGGATCTCGCCCGCATGCTCGCCCTGACGCGGGAGGAGCTCGAGACCACCGACACCGCCGAGCATGCGATCGACGTCCTGGGGGCCAGCAAGGTGCGGGAGATCGTCGTGCTCGGCCGTCGCGGCCCCGCGCAGGCCGCGTTCACCAATCCCGAGCTGCGCGAGCTGGGCGAGATGAAGGACGCCGACGTGGACGTCGATCCCGCCGAGGTTGAGATCGACGATCTCAGCCGCGCATACCTCGCCTCCGACGACGCGGACATCACGACGCGCAAGAACGTCGAGATCTTCACCGAGTTCTCGCGGCGCCAGCCCGAGGGCAAGCGAAGGCGAATCGTGCTGCGGTTTCTTCGCTCGCCGGTCGAGATCCAGGGCGACGGCAAGGTGGAGCGGCTGGTCGTGGCGCGCAACGAGCTCCACCGCGACGACTCGGGCGCGATTCGGCCTCGCGCCACCGGCGAGAGCGAGACGCTCGAGTGCGGGCTCGTCTTCCGCTCGATCGGCTACAAGGGGGTCGGGTTGGAGGGCATCCCGTTCGACCAGCGTCGCGGCGTGATTCCCAACCAGGGTGGCAGGGTGAGCGATCCCGAGAGTGGTGAGCAGGTCGCCGGCTGCTACGCGGTCGGCTGGATCAAACGCGGTCCGTCGGGAGTCATCGGGACGAACAAGAAGGACGCCCAGGAGACGATCGACAACCTGCTCGCCGACCTCGAGGAGGGGCGTATCCCTGCCGGGGCGGCCGATTCGGCGGCGGTGGAGAGCTGGCTCGCGGAGCGCGTTCCGGAGCACGTCACCTACTCGGGCTGGGAGGCGATCGACCGTGCCGAGCAGGAGCGCGGCAAGCCGCTCGGCCGCCCGCGGGTCAAGTTCGTCCGCGTCGAGGAGATGCTCGAGGCAGCTCGCAGCACAGATCCGGTGGCGAGCTGAGCGCGCGGGTGGCCGACCTGGCGGAGGTCAAGCGGATGATCGAGGCGGCGCTGCCGGGCGCCGAGGTCGAGGTGATCGACGAGACCGGCTCCGGCGACCACCTGCGGGCGACCGTGCGGGCGCCGCAGTTCGCCGGGCGAACCCGGATCGACCAGCATCGGCTGGTGCGAGCCGCGGTCCAGCCGCGCATGGAAGACGGCTCGATCCACGCCCTGTCGATATCAACCGCCGCCTCCTCGGCTACGCCTCCGGGGGCGGCGGGTGCGGGTCCCGACCGTGTGGACCCGGGCAACTCGTAGTTTCCGCGACTACGTCGCTAGTCCGGGCGAGCGAATCGCTAAGGTGGGGTCGTGCCTGCGAACGCTGACTTGAAGCAGAAGGTCGAGGAGCTGCTGGGCAGCCACCAGGTCTTCCTGTTCATGAAGGGCACGCCGGAGATGCCGCGCTGCGGGTTCTCGATGCGAGTGGTGGGAGTGCTGGAGCAGCTTGGCGTCGAGTACGGCGCCGTCGACGTCCTGCCGCTGCTCGATCCGCTCCGCGAGGTGACCGGCGAGCTCGCCGACTGGCGCACCTTCCCACAGCTCTACGTCAACGGCGAGCTGGTCGGCGGCTGCGACATCGTCGAAGAGATGTTCGAGTCCGGTGAGCTGGCCGACCTGGTCGGCACAGAGCAGCCGAAGAGCGCGGAAGCGGCCCCGCCGCAGGCGCCCGCAAACCCGCAGCAGAGCCCGCCGCTTCAAGTCGAGTAACGGGCGCCTAGACCTGCGCCGAGGCGCCTTCGGCGGCGTCCTCGCGAACCTGGAAGGAGGAGCCGCAGCCGCAGGCGGCGACCACGTTCGGGTTGTTGACGACGAACCCGGCCCCCTGTAGACCGTCCACGTAGTCGACCTCGGAGCCAAACACGAACTGCATGCTGACCTTGTCTACGACCACCGCGACGCCCTGATGCTCGAAGACGTGGTCCTCGTCCTTCTGCTGGTCCAGCGCCAGCGCGTACTGGAAGCCGGAGCAGCCACCCCCGCGCACGGCGACTCGCAGCGCCTGCTCGTCGGCGTTGCCGTTCGCCGCAAGCAGGTCCTTGATCTTGCCGGCGGCCTCGTCGGTCAGCTGAACTGCTTCTTGCGGTGTCTCCATCGCTCCAAATTGTATCTGGCGACCTAGTCGCCAGCCTGGGCGTCCTGGACGCGGGCGTCCTTTTGGTACTTCCAGTCGAGGTACTGGATGATTCGCTTCGAGTCGTGGATGACCTGGTCGCCGTCGACGAGCACCGGCACCCGCTTCTGGTGGGTCAGCTCCTCGATCTCCGGCCGGCCGGAACGCCGGTAGGGAACGCGCGCGGTGCGGTACTCGAGCCCGAGCTTGCCGAGCCGTCGCGCCACAGCACCACACGGGCACAGCACGTTGGTCGGCGTCGGACAGCGGTAGAGGACCAGCGGCCTCTCGCTCACCCTCCGAACACCCGCCCTCCCAGACGCAGCAGTGGGGCGAAGGCCGCGAGGGCTGCCTCCTGCGGCCCCCGCACGGACCTGACGCGGTCGCCGAGCTGCTCCATCTGCCACCCCACGGCGTCCTCGAGCGTTTCCTCGTGGGGTCGTGGCTCAAAGCCCAGCTGCTTGCGCGCCTTGGTGTTCCGATAGGTCCACCACAGGGTCGCCGAGCGAACCTCATCGGGCGAAACCGGCAGCGGCAGCCCAACCCGAGCCATGACCTCCACGGCGAGCGCCATGGGGCGCCCCGGGAGCTTCACGGGGAGCTGCTCGCGACCGGAGATGCGAGCGAAATCGGCGAACAGCCGGTCCAGCGTGAAGTTTCGGGCGGCGAGGATGTAGCGCTCCCCCAGCTCGCCCTTCTCGTCGGCCAGCAGATGGCCCTTTGCGACGTCGCGGACGTCGACGATGTTGAGTCCCCCGTCAACGTAGGCCGGGATGCGGCCGAGCAGGAAGCGGCGCACCAGCTGCATCGAGGTCCCCTTCGGATCGTCGGGACCGAGCACGAAGGAGGGGTTGACGATCACGAGGGGCAGCCCATGCGCGGCCAGGCGCAGCGCCTCGACCTCGGCTTCGTGCTTCGAGTTGACGTAGGCGATCCCGAGATGGCCGGCCTTGAACAGCTGGCTCTCGTCCGCGGTGCCGTGTGGCTTCGCCGGCCCGATCGCGGCGACCGAAGACGTGTGCACGACTCGCTTCACCTTCGCGGCCAGCGCCTCCTCGAGGACGATCCGGGTGCCCTTGACGTTGAGCTCGAAGACGGCGTCGCGGTGCTCGGGGCGCATCGACGTCGTGCCGGCGAGATGGAAGACGCGGTCGACGCCGTCCATCGCCTTGCGCACCGCCCGCCGGTCGGTGACGTCTCCGCTGGCGCGCTCGAGCTCGAGGCCCGACAGATGGTCGAGCCTGGATCCGCGGCGCAGCAGCAACCGCAGCTGGTCGCCGCGCTCCGCGAGCGCGCGAACGACATGCGTGCCAAGGAAGCCGGTGCCTCCGGTGACAAGGGTCTTGCCCACGAGCATCCGGATGGTAGAGCCGTGATACAAGGGGCCGGTGCCCCCCGAAGCAACCACGGCCGTGGTCACCGACACGACGGCCTACCTACCGGATGAGCTGATCACCGAGCTCGGCATCCGGCGGATCAGCCTCTACGTCTCGCTCGAGGGCCAGCAGCGGCCCGAGATCGAGATCCCTGGATCGGAATACGCCAGCTTCTACGAGCGCCTGCGCCGCAGCGAGGAAGGGGCGACAACCTCGCAGCCGTCCGTCGGCGACTTCACCGCCGTTTACGAGCCACTGCTGGCCGAGGGGAGCGAGATCGTCTCGATCCACCTCTCAGCCGGGATCTCGGGAACCTGCGAATCGGCGGAGCAGGCCCGCCAGCGACTGCTGAACGAGGGCAAGGGCGGGGAGCGGATCCACGTCTACGACAGCCGTTCCGCGGCCGGCGGCCAGGGACTGGTGGTGCTCGCGGCTGCACACGCCGCCCGTGGGGGAGCCAGCGGTGCCGAGACGCTGGCTGCCGCCGAGCGGTGCCGCGACGCGTTCGAGATGTGGTTCGCGATCGACACGCTCGAGTACCTGCGCAAGGGAGGCCGGATCGGCGCCGCTCAGGCATGGCTGGGCTCTGCGCTCCAGATCAAGCCGATCCTCACCCTCGGGGAGGAGATCGTTCCGGTCGAGCGCGTGCGCACGCGGCGGCGCGCCTTCGAGCGGTTGGTCGAGTACGCCCGCCGGCGCCACGCCGACGGCGCCGACGCGTGGGTCGTCCAGCACATCCAGGACCACGAGACGGCTCGACACCTGGTGGAGGAGTGCCGCGACATCTTCGGCTCCGAGCCGGCGTTCGTATCCGAGGTCGGCCCGGTGCTCGGTGCCCACGTCGGCCCCGGAATGATCGGTGTCGGGGGCGTGGCCTCCTCACTGCTGGAATCGAACGGCTGAGGGTGAATCGATCGGGCTGAGGTGGCGGATCCCCCGCTCGCCGCCTCTGGTGCTTCGGTTTCGCCCGCGTTTCACTTTCGCCCGCCGTCCTTTGCTTTCGTGTATCCTGACTAATTCGGTGCACAAACTAAGGAAAGGACCCAGAATGAGCCTCGAGCCCACCACCCCCGCGGCGATCGAGCCCAGGGTGACCGGCCTCGTGCAACGCGAGTTGCACGGCAACCGCTACTCGGCGCTGGCCGCGGCCGTCCGGGAGCACGAGGCGGGCGGCCGGGCGCAGCTGGTCGGCGTCCGCCCGCACGACCTGGAGCTCTACCGGCGCCTGCGGCAGATCTGCGGCGGGCTCTGAGCAATGGTGTCCCAGCCAGACGCCATCCCGCCCACCCTGGAGCTTCCGATCGAGGTGTCACGAGGCTCGTTGCCGCAGGGACCCGATCCGCTGCGACGCTTCCTCGCCCTGGCCGCGGCGATTCGCCGCCACGAGGCCGTGACCGGGCACCGCTCGGTGACCCGGCGACCGCGTGACCATGCCCTCTACAGGCGCCTGGCCGAGCTCGAGGCGTCCCCGGAGGCTCCGGGCTACGAGCCTCAGTAGGCCTCAGCCGGCCTCGGCGTGCGCCTCGGTCGGCTGACCGGCGTCACGATCCCCTTGCCGGAAGCGCCAGTAGTCGCGGACCACGGCCTGCACCGCAGCCGCTGCCGGGATCGCCACCAGGGCGCCGAGGACGCCCAGGAGCGCGCCTCCGATCAGGATCGCCACGATCACTATCAGCGGGTGAAGCTGGACGGCACGGCCATACACGAACGGCTGGATCAGGTTGTTCTCGACCTGCTGGTAGAGGATCAGCACCGCCACCCAGACGACCAGCCCAACCGGGAAGTGGACCAACGCAACCACGATCCCGACCAGGATCCCGCCGAGCGTGGCGCCGACCAGGGGGATCAGGTCGAAGAAGCCGAACAGGATCGCCAGCGGGAGTGCAAAGGGGACGTCGAGGATCCGCAGCGTGACGTAAGTCACCAGCCCGGCCAGGACGCTGATCACGAAGTTGCCGAACACGTAGCCGGCGATCGCATCCGAAACGTCGTCGGCGATCCTCCGCATCCGCTGGGCCCGCTCCTGGGGCACCTGTCTGTAGAGGAACTCCAGCAGGCGGCGTCCATCCTTGAGCAGGAAGAAGGTGATCACGAGGATCGAGAACAGCTGCACGAAGCGGGTGAAGACTCCAACGGTGACGTCCCGCAACGTGCCGGCGGCGTCCCCGAGCTGGGTCGGCAGCTGTTCCGCCTGCTTGGTCAGCTTCTGGGTGATCTGGTAGCGGTCGTCGTAGTCGCGGAAGGTCTCGTTGTGGCGCAGGTCGTCGACGTATCCGGGCAGATCGGCGGACAGGTCCTCGACCCCGTTCACCAGCGGCGGCACGATCAGCAGCCCGATCCCGAAGATCCCGGCGGCGATGCTGAGGTAGACGAGCAGGATCGCCAGCCAGCGCGGCACGCGCCGCTTGTCGAGCCAGTTGACCGCCGGAGCGATCGCGACCGCGAAGAAGGCCGCGATCAAGACGAGGCCGATGACGTCGCGAATCAGGTATGCGAAGTAGAGGGCCGCAACCACCGCAGCGGTGACCAGGACGACCTTCGCCACCAGCCTGGCCGAGACCTCAGCGTGGTCCATCGCCGGCCAGCGTAGGCCGACTCCCGGACATCCCTCGCTCGGGCTAGCGACGAAGTCGCGGTAGCTGCGGAGGTGCCTGCCGGGTCAGGCTGGAGCCCTCGCCCGCCGGAAACGCAGCCGCAGGCGAGGATTCCGGCGGAGTTATTTCTACCGTCGGCGCAGGGCGACCAGGCCGCCGATGGCGAAGCCGACGACCGCGGCGCCGATCGCCAGCTCGCGACGATGCTCGCGGATCTGGCGGCGCCAATCGGTGAGCTCGCCGACGCGGCCGCGGAGGGCCTCGACCGAGCGGGAGAGCTCTGAGCGCTGGCGCTCGATGTCGGCCCGGATCTGGCCGGAGCTGCGCCCGGGCGCGCCCGGTGCGGCCCGGCCGACCGGCTCGCCGGCCCCGCTGACGTAAAGATCGGTGGAGCCGTTCAACGCGAGCCAGCCTCCAGGGTCTCCTTGGTTCGCCGGGCCTCCTCGATCGCCAGGTCCGGCGTCGGCGGAGCCCCGGCTTGCACGGAGCGGTAGGCGAAGAAGCCGGCGGCGGACGCGACCACGAACCAGAAGGCGGCCTCGATCATGAAGCCGATCCAGACGTCGTCCTCGAAGAACAGGTCGTTGAGCAGCCAGGCGATGCCGTGCATGAGCATCGCGAACCCCAGCAGGGCGAAGACTCCGGCGGCAATCCCGACCACCGAGCCCTGGACCAGCTTCGAGACCTTCTCGCGAATCTCGGTCTTGGCGAGCTCGATCTCCTCGCGGATCAGGATCGAGACGCGTTCCGAGACGTCGAGGACCAGCTCGCCGACCGACCTGTCGTCGGACGGCCTCTGATCGTGCCCCGGGCCGGCGGTGCTGCTCACTCCGGCGGATCCTCCTTGAAGACCCGCATCCAGATCGTGCTGGCGGCCCGGTGTGCGAGCACGCTCGCCAGGGCCCCGGTGGCCGCCAGGAGCCCCGTCCAGAGGAGCCTTCTCAGGATGTCGCTCTCCAATTCGGTTACCTCGCGGCGGAGTAAATCAGCTTGGCCGGGGGCCGGTCCGCGAGCGAGTCGTCGCGGGCGGCATCGTCCCGCCCGCCGTACCCCGCCCAACGCTCGAAGAAACCGCGCGCCACGGCGTAGAACCACGCCCGGTCCACGGCGTCGATCGCGCCGTGGCCGCCGCCGGGCAGGGTCCAGACGCGCACCAGGTCGTTGGCTTTCGCCGTTTCGGCGAGCATCCGCGCGTGCTCGACCGGGATCACCTGGTCGTCCTCGGGATGCAGGACGAGCACCGGCACCCGGGCGGCGGCGATGTGCTCCCTCGCGGACGCCCGCCGCCAGAGCTCCTCCGCGTCGATGCCGTAATACGGAGCCGAGACCCGTTCGAGGGGGTCGAGGAAGTCCTCGATCCCCTCCCAGCCGGCTTCGCGGATGCGCGAGGTGAGCATCGCCCAGAAGCCGCGGTTCAGCGCGTAGGCCGGGTGAGAGATCGGTAGACGCTGCGACAGCCGCCTCGCCATCGCCCTCACGTCCGCCGGCGGGGAGATGGCGAGAATGCCGCCGTCGAGGGCCTGGTCGGCGCCCTCGGCGTCGCAGGCGCCGAGCACGGCGGAGCCACCAAGCGAGATCCCGAGCGCGCCCACCGTGGTCGCTCCGAGCTGCTGCAGGTAGCGCCCGGCGGCGACCACGTCCTCGCCCTCCTTCCAGCCCACCGTCGTCGGCGCTTGGCTGGTCAGGTTCGTGAGCCCGAAGCTCCGCAGGTCGAGGGCCAGCACGTTGAAGCCCCATTGGTAGTAGGCGTGGACGGCGATCTGGCGCACGTAGTCGAAGCGCCGCGAGGAGAACAGGCCGTGCACGACGATCAACCCGGGCCTTTCGGGAGCCTCCTGGAGCCCGACGGTCGCGGCGACGTGCTCGTCGTCCGCGCCCAGGAGCACGTGGTCCGAGAACTGGGCGGGATAGGCGTAGCCGAGGTTGGCGGCCTCGCGTTGCTGGGCGAGGACGAAGCTCGATATATCGGCGAGCCCCTTGCGCAGCATCGCACCGTCGGAGTGGCGGAGGTGATGCGGAATCGCCTCGAGATCCGCCATCAGGGCATCCATCGAGCGCTCGCGCGGCTGCGCAACCGGAAGCGGCGCGGGCTCGGTGTCGAGGCGGGCGAGCAGGCGGCGGAGGGGGTCGCGGAGCCGCTGGCCGAGCAGCCATAGCGGGAGCGCCACCACCCCGACCACGACGTTGCAGAGCTTCGCCGCCCCGTGCAGAACGCGATCGGAGCGGCGAGAGGTGGCGAGTGACTCCCACATACGGCTGGCAGTCCTACGGGCGCGCCGGCCCGGTCGCCTCGCTGTGCGCCTCGAGCCCGCCGCAGATCGTCTCGACGACCATCTTCCGGGCCCGGTCGAAGTCCGCCTCGGCGCCGGGAATCAGCTCGAACACCCAGCCGGAGAGAAGCTGCTCGATGGCGCCGTAGAACCACATCGAGGCGAACTCCGGGTCGACGTCCTTGCGAAAGGTGCCCGCTGCCTGGGCGTCGGCGACGATCTTGGCGATCATGTCATAGGCGCGGCGGATCTCCGGCAGGTGGGTGCGCCCGAACGAGTTCGCCGCCCTGGTCACCTCGACGATGATCACCTTCATCAGGTCCGGCTCGTGGCGGTAGGAGTCGATGATGAATTGGGCGACCGCGTCCAGCTTCTCGCGCGCGCCGATCGCCTGCCCGTCCACCTCCTCGATCGCGGCCAGGAGCAGCGACCAGCGCTCGGTGAAGAGCTCGTTCAGCACCTCGTCCTTGGACTTGAAGTAGTGGTAGACGAGCCCGTATGCGACCCCGGCCTCGTCGGCGATGTCCGAGACCCGGCAGGCGTGAAAGCCCTGGCGTGCGAACACGTGGATCGCGGCGTCCAGGATCTGACGGCGTTTGTCGACCGGGGGGGCCTTGGCCATCAGGCGCGGACCTCGTGCGGCACCATCAGGCGCGTACCTCCTCGGGCCACCGGTAGGCGGCCGGGCGCCGGTTCGCCAACGACGGCAGCGTGCTGCGAACCCGATCCTGGAGCTCGAGATCGAGGTCGGCGGCGATGAAGCACTCCTCGTCGGGCGCCTGCGCCACGATCACGCCCCAGGGATCGAGGATCGCGGACCGCCCGTAGGAGCGGTAGTGAGGTGGCGCCTCGCCGATCTGGTTGGGCGCCACGACGAAGGCCTGGTTCTCGATCGCCCGGGCCCGCAGAAGGACGTCCCAGTGGTCCTTGCCCGTCTCGAGGGTGAAGGCAGAGGGGACCGTGATGACCCTCGCCCCGCGCACGGCGAGGATCCGGTACAGCTCCGGGAAGCGAAGGTCGTAGCAGACGCTCATTCCAAGGGTCACCCCCTCGAGCGCGCCGCCGAGCCCGGCGGTCACGATCTCCTCGCCGGGCTCCTCGTGCTCCGACTCGCGGTAGGCGACCCCGCCGACGTCGACGTCGAACATGTGGATCTTGCGATAGCGGGCCGCGAGCTCGCCGTCGGGCCCGATCATGGTCGAGGTGTTGAACAGCTTCTCCTGGTAGTCGCTGCGCTCGGCGATGCTGCCAGCCACCAGATGGATGCCCAGCTCGCGGGCCCAGGACCGCGCCCCCAAGATGGTGGGCCCGTCGAGCGGCTCGGCTCCCTCCCGCAGGGTGGCGGAGTCGCCCAGCAGGTTCCACTTCTCGGGCAGGACCACGAGCTCCGCGCCCCCCGCGGCAGCGGCGCGCACGAGACGCTCGGCGGTCTCGACGTTGCGGGCCTTGTCGCCCGTCGAGTTGAGCTGTATGGCAGCGGCGCGCATCTGGTGGGACGGGCTGACCGACCAGTCAATCCAGTGAGTATAGATTCGCGCTGGGGCGAGGCGAGGCGAGCGGCGGCGGTGGGTCGGGTTAGCCGGAGAGCAGCACGAAGAGCAACGCGACCACGACGAGGCCCGCCTCGACCGTGGTCAAGAGCCCCACCGATCCGGCCAGCGAGTCGCCGGCGAAACCCCCGGCGGCGCCGGTGAGGACTCCGGCGACGACGAGGCCGAGCGCGCCCGCCCCCCAGAGTGGCACGACTCGATCCCAGCGCGCGTCGCTTTCCGGCTGGCTCGTCCGCAGCCGGCCCTCGATCGCGAACGGCGTCGCGAGCAGGACTGCGAACAGGCCCGCCGCGAACAGCACGATCCAGCCGCTCACCCCGTCGGTACTCAGATAAGGAGGCCCCGACGCGGCCGCGAGGATCAGCGCCCCGGCCGCCACCAACCCTCCCGCTAAGACGGCGAGGGCGGGCAGCCGACTCACGGTCGGTCAGACAGGCGGCCGGGGCCGTCCGCCGTGCGGCCCGCCCCGTGGCGCTCGAGCTCCGCGACGAGCAACTTCGTGTGGAGCGCCGCGATCAGGTCGTTGAGCGGGCCCGAGCCGGCCTGGATCAGCTCCACCGCACGGTCGGGGTCGACGTCACCGGCGAGGCGCTGGGTCAGCACCTCGACCTCCTCCGCGACGAGCGGCTCGAGCGCCCGCTTGTAGCGCAGCGTGTCGTAGACCGTGAACCCGAGCCGCTCGTCGTAGCCGCCCGCGCGAAAGCGGCTGATCGCCTCGACGATCCGCACGTCCGAGGGGGAGTAGCCAACGCGGTCCGGGCTCAGCACCTCGAGCTCGGCGAGGCGATCGAGGACCTCCTCGGGGACCTCGTAGCGCCCTCGGACCTCCTCGGCCGGGATCCGCTCGCGCTCGCCCCCCAGGGCGCGCTCGAGGATCCGGTCCTCCAGCTCGATCATCGCGCGCAGGCGCCCGGGCTCGGCGTCCTCGTTCTCGAGCAGGTCGCGAATCACCCGTAGCGGCATGAAACGCTCCTCCTGGAGCTGCTTGATGAGGCGGATCCGGTCGACGAACTGCGGCGGGTAGTAGGCCATGTTGCGCGAGGTCTTGACCGGCTCGGGCAGGAGCCCCTCGCGCAGGTAGTGGCGAACGGTCGCCACCGGCACCCCGGACTGCTCGGCCAGCTCGGAGATCTTCAGAAGCTCCGTGGCGGGGGCGCTCATCCCATGAACCTTTCCGCCTCGACGGCCTCGCTCGGCCCGGCGACAGCCCCGCTTCCGAGCAGCGCCCCAACCTCGTCCGCGTCGAAGCCGGCGTCCTGCAGCACCTCCTCCGTGTGCTCGCCAAGCGCCGGAGCTGGCCGCCTCGCGTCTCCTGGGGTGCGCGAGAGCTTGATCGGCAGACCCAGCAGCCTCACCTGCCCGAGCCCGGGTTGCTCCAGCTCGACCACCATCTCGCGCTCGCGGACCAGCTCTGAGGCGAGCGCCTCGTCGAGGCCGAGAACGGGCTCGATCATCGCGTCGTGCTCGTCGTTGAACGCCCGCCACTCGTCTTGGGTGCGAGAGCGGAAGACGTCGGCGACGGCGCGCCAGGCATCGGAGCCCGGTGGCTGAAACTGGGCTTCGATCAGATCCTCCCGCCCGACTCCCTCGCAGAAGGCACGCCAGAACTTCGGCTCCAGAGCCCCGCAGGTAACCCAGCCATCGGACGCCTCGTACGGGTAGTAGCAGAGGAAGCCACCGTTGAGTTGGCCGTCCCCGCGCCCCGGGACCCGCCCGTCGCAGAGAAAGGCGGCGGCCACCATCGCCAGCCAGGCGAGAGCACCGTCGGTCATCGAGACGTCCACCAGCTGGCCCTCGCCCGAGCGCTCCCGCTCGCGCAGCGCCGCCAGCACGCCGACGGCCGCCATCAGTCCGCCGCCTCCGAGGTCGGCGATCTGGCCGGCGGACTGGATCGGCCTGCCTCCGGGCTCGCCGGTCATGCCGAGCAGCCCGGTGAGGCCCAGGTAGTTCATGTCGTGCCCGGCCCGCTGCGTGTTGGGGCCCGTCTGGCCATAGCCGGTGATCGCGCAGTAGACGAGGCGGGGGTTCGCCTCTCGCAGCGCCTCGTAGCCGCAGCCGAGCTTGCCGAGGACGCCGGGCCGGTAGCCCTCGAGCACGACGTCGTACTCGCCGGCGAGGCGCAGGAACGTCTCGCGACCGCCAGCTGACTTCAGATCGACGCGGATCGAGCGCTTGCCCCGGTTGAGCGCCAGGTAGAGCGCCGACCGGGTGCCCAGCGCCTGCTGCTGCTCGGAGCCGTAGAAGGGAGGCGCCCAGCGCACGTAGTCGCCCAAGCCGGTGTCCTCGAGCTTGACCACGTCGGCTCCGAGGTCGGCGAGCAAGAGCGAGCAGAAGCCGCCCGGCAGCAGCCGGGTGAGGTCGAGCACCTTGATGTCACTGAGTGGGAGCTGGTCGCTAGCCACTCGCGACCCGCTTCGGAACACCCAGCCGTTCACGCGCCTCGGCCACCGTGGCCACCCGGCGCCCGATGTCCTCGGCCATCTGCCGCGCTTTGGCGATCAGATCTCCGTTCGAGCGCGCCATCTCGCCGTTGGGGAGGTAGAAGTTGTCCTCGAGGCCGGCGCGGACGTTGCCCCCGAGCGCCAGCGCGGCGCCGACGAGCCTCCACTGGTCCCGGGAGATCCCGATCACCTGCCAGTTGTTCGATCCCTCGGCGCCGCCCGGGATCTGCTCCGACATGAAGGCGACGTTTCTCGCGTTCGGGCGTATGCCGCCGTTGACGCCGATCACGAGGGAGACGTTCAACGGCTCGGCGAGCAGGCCCATGTCGATCAGCGGGTCGAGGTTGGCGATGTGGCCGGCGTCGAAGCACTCGTGCTCGGGCTTGATCTGAAGCTCCCGCATGGCGGTGAGGAACTCGATGATCGTGTCGAAGGAGTTCTCGAACACCGCCTTGAAGACGAAGTCCTTGCGGCGCGCCGAGTACTTGGCGTAGTTCATCGAGCTCATGTTCAGCGCCGCCACGTCGGGACGGAGCTCGCGCAGGTACTCGATCCGCTTGGCCACCGGAACGCCGATCGCGCCCGTCGAGTAGTTGACGATCACGTCGTCGACCTCGGACAGGATCGCCTCGGTGATCGCGCGGAAGTCGTCGATCTCATAGCTCGGCGTGCCCTCGGGCGTGCGGGCGTGGATGTGGATCTGGGAGGCGCCCTCCTCCACCGCCCGGCGGGCCTCGGCCGCGTACTCCTCGGGCGTGTAGGGGATAGCCGGGCACTGCTCGCGGTTGGCGATCGCACCCGAGATCGAGCAGCTGAGGATGACCGGATCGGAAAAACGGCTCATACGGGCATCACCCCGTGCTTGCGCCAGGGCCGTTCGATCCGCTTGTCGGCCGCCATGCGAAGGCCGTTGATGATCGTTGGGCGGGTCTCGCGCGGATCGATGACATCGTCGATCAACGCGTTCTTGGCCGCGAGGTACGGGTCGATGTTCTTGCGCACCGCCTCGAGCATCTCCTCGCGCGTCCTCTCGGGGTTGTCAGAGGCCTCGATCGCCGAGCGGCCGATGATGTTGACGGCGCCTTCCGCCCCCATGACCGAGATCTCCGCCGACGGCCAGGCGACGATCAGATCCGGCTCGTAGGCCTTTCCGTTCATCACGTAGTAGCCGGCGCCGTAGGCCTTGCGGACCACCACCGTGATCTTCGGAACGGTGGCGCGCGAAACGGCGTAGAGCATCTTCGCCCCGTGGCGGATGATCCCGGCGTGCTCGACCTTCGAGCCGACCATGAACCCGGGCACGTCCTGGAGGAATACGAGGGGGACGTTGAAGGCGTCGCAGAGGTTCACGAAGCGCGCCGCCTTGTCGGCGGAATCGTTCTCGAGGATGCCGCCGAGCTGCTTCGGCTGGTTGGCGACGATCCCGACGGGCTGGCCGCCGAAGCGCGCCAGGCAAGTAATGATCGTCTTCGCGAACTTCGGCTTGATGTCGAAGTAGGCGCCGTCGTCGACGATCTCGCTGATCAGCTCGTACATGTCGTAGGGCTGGCGGTTTGACTCGGGAACGACGTCGAGCAGGGCCTCGGACCTGCGGTCGTCGGGATCGTCCGTGGGGCGCAATGGCGGCTTTTGCTCGCAGTTGGCCGGGAAGAAGGACAGGTAGGTCTTGACCGCCTCGATGCACTCCTGGTCGTCGGCGACCTCGAGGTCGCCGACCCCCGACTTGCGGCAGTGGACCTTGGCGCCGCCGAGGTCCTCCATCGAGATGTCCTCGCCGGTCACGGCCTTGGTCAGGTGGGGGCCCGCGAGCGCCATCGCGCCCTGGCCGACAACCATCGGCACGAAATCCGAGAGCCCCGGGATGTAGGCGGTCCCCGCCGCGCAGGGGCCGAGCATCGCTGCGACCAGCGGCACGACGCCCGACATCGTCACCTCCTCGCGGAACAGGTGTCCGGAACCGGCGAACAGGCTGCCGGCCGCCTCCTGGATTCGCGCCCCGGCCGAGTCGAGCAGCCAGATCAGCGGCATCCGCTTCTGCAGCGCCAGCTCGCGCAGGCGGCCCACCTTCAGCTCCCCGGTCATTCCCATCGAGCCCGCCATCACCGTGAAGTCGTAGGCCGCGATCGCGCAGCGGCGGCCATCCACGTCGCCCCAGCCGGTGATCACCCCGTCGGCGGGCGCCTCCCGGCCCTCCATCGAGCGCTGGGAGAAGTGCGGACCGGCGTGAATGCCCATCTCGACGAATGTGCCCGGGTCGACGAGCAGGTCGATTCGCTCGCGGGCCGTGAGCTTGCCGCGCTCGTGCTGGAGGGCGATCTTTTCCTCGCCGCCGCCGAGCCTCGCTTTCTCGCGGCGCTGGTGAAGGTTCTCGACCAGCGGGCGCATCCCGGTTTCCTCCCCTTGCTCCGTCTCGGCCGGGGCCCCGCCGGGTTCGGGCTCCGTCGCGCTGGGCTCCTTGGTCGTTCCTTCGCTCATCGTCCCTTCCAGGTTGGCTCGCGCTTTTCGAAGAACGCACTCACGCCCTCGATCGCATCCTCGGTGGAAAGCTCGATCGTAAGCTGCGAGCGCAGGTAGTCGAGCGCCTCGGCCAGGGGCATGTCCATCTGCCGCCACATGGCGTCCTTGCCAAGGCGCATGATCAGGGGCGACTTGGAGGCCAGCTTCGTCGCCCACTCGTCCACGGCCGCATCGAACTCCTCCGCCGGCACGACCTTGTTCACGATCCCGGCCTCCCGCGCCTCCTCCGCCGTCAGTCGCTCGCCCAGCAGCAACATCTGATTGGTCCGCTTGCGCGGGACGTTGCGGTAGATCAGCGCCATGATCATGAACGGGAACAGGCCGACGTTGATCTCGGGTGTGCCGAAGCCCGCGCCCTCCTTGGCGACGATCAGGTCGCAGGCGAGCACGATCCCGAGTGAGCCGGCGAGCACGTGGCCGTTGGCGGCGACGATCGTTGGCTTGCCGAGCTCGCCGATCAACTTGAACAGCTGCACGAAGCGCTCCGAGGCGAAGTGCTTGTGGACAGTGGGCTCGTCCGCGCCGAAGCCACCCAGGTTCGCGCCGGAGGAGAAGACCTTCTCGTGCGAGGAGGCGAGCACCACCACGCGCACCGCCTCGTCGTCGCGGGCCGCCCGCAGCGAATCGATCAGCTCGCCGAGCAGCTCCTGGGAAAGCGAGTTGCGGGTCTCCGGGTCGTCGAGTGTGATCGTCGCGACGCCCGTGCCGGCGACCTCGTAGCGGATTTTCTCGTAGTCAGTCAAAAGTAGGAAGTGTTACCCTATACTCCGCGCGAGCTTAGCACGGGGTTGGCCCTCTCGCGAGCAGACCTCTCCCGCCCAGGCGACCGAAGGAGTCATACCAGTGGAAGCAGCCACCGTCCTCAAGCCCGACCACGCAGCGACCCGCAAGCACCTGCTGTTCACCGACGAGCACGAGGACCTGCGCGAGTCGATGCAGGCCTGGGTGCAAAAGGAGCTTCACCCCCACCGCTTCGAATGGGAGGAGACGACGTGGCCCAGCGAGGTCATGCGCCGGGCCGGCGAGCTCGGATTTCTCGGCCTCTGCTTCGATCAGGAGTACGGCGGGCAGGGCGGCGACTACTTCTACTCGCTGGTGCGTGCGGAGTGCATGAGCTACTCCGGCTCCGGCGGAACCAACATGGGCTTCGCGGTGCAGACGGACATGGTGCTGCCGCCGATCCAACTGCTTGGCACCGAGGAGCAGAAGCAGCGCTACCTGGTGCCGGGCATCAGGGGCGAGAAGATCGGCTGCCTGGGGATCACCGAGCCGGGCGCCGGCTCGGACGTCGCGGGCATCCGCACGAAGGCGGTCAAGGACGGCGACGAGTACCTGATCTCGGGCTCGAAGACCTTTATCACCAACGGCGTCCGGGCGGACTTCATCCTCCTGGTCGCGAAGACCGACCCCGATGCGCGCCACGAGGGCATCACCCTGTTCCTGGTCGACCTGCGCGACGAGGACGGGAGTCTCGTCCCCGGGTTCGAGGTTGCGCGGAAGCTGGAGAAGATGGGCATGCACTCCTCCGACACCGCAGAGCTCTCCTTCGAGGAGGTTCGGGTGCCGGCCGAGAACGTGCTCGGCGAGATCGGCAAGGGCTTCTACCACATCTCCTGGGAGCTCCAGTCAGAGCGGATGGTGGCCGCGGCCGGTTCCGTCGCCGGCGCCGAGCGGATGTTCGAAAAGACGCTCGAGTACGCGAAGGAGCGCGAGGCGTTCGGGCGGCCGATCGGCAAGTTCCAGGCGATCCGCCACAAGTTCGCCGAGATGGCGACCAAGATCGAAGCAGCGAAGCAGTTCAACTACGTCGTCGCCTGGCGCTACGCGAACGGCGAGTACCCGGTGCGCGAGATCACCGAGGTGAAGCTGTTCACCTCGCGGGTCGGCTGCGAGGTCGCCGACGAGTGCGTCCAGATCCTCGGCGGCTACGGCTACATGAAGGAGTACGAGATCGAGCGCGCCTACCGCGACGTCCGCCTCAACCGGATCGGCGCCGGCACCGACGAGATCATGCTGGACGTCATCGGGCGCTCGTACGGGCTCTAGGAGGCTTCAGCAGCAGGCCCTAGGAGCGGGCCTGCTGATGGAGCTCGCGGGCCTCTTCGCCTGACTCGACGATCCGCCTCACCTCGAGCGCGCCGTTCCGGATTGGCGCCTTTCCGACCCACTCGGTCGCCTCGTCGAGGCTCGCGCATTCGAGGATCCAGAACCCGCCAACCTGCTCCTTCGACTCCGCGAACGGCCCGTCGGTGGCGACGGGCTTGCCGGCGTCGCCCCAGCGCAGGGTTCTGGCCATGCCGCTGGGCGTCAGGCCCTCTCCCGCCACGTAGACGCCGGCCTTGCGGAGCTCGTCGTTGAACTGGTTCATCTCCGTGGCGATCTGCTCCATCTGCTCGTGCGTGACCTCGTCCATCTGCGCTTCATCGAAGATCAGGGACACCATGAACCTCATCTGACTACTCCTTTGCTCGAGCGGCGCCGTTCGCCGCTTTCACCCTAGCGACGAACGAAAATGGCCTATTCGACGTTTTTGCCGAGCTCCTCGATCCGGCGCTCCAGGAATGCTCGCTGCACCGGGTTGCTGCTCAGCTGGAGCCCCTGCCCGTAGGCCTCGACGGCGTCGGCGTCGCGGCCGAGGCGCGCGAGGAGGTCGGCCCGGGAGACGTGGAAGGGCGCATATCGCTCGAGCCCCTCGATCGCATCGATCAGCTCCAGGCCGGCCTCAGGGCCGCGATCCATCGCCACCGCGATCGCGCGGTTGAGCTCGATCACGGGCGAGGGCTGGATCCGGCGCAGCTGCCCGTACAGCAGGCCGATCCGCCGCCAGTCGGTCTCCTCGGCTCGCCCGGCGCGAGCGTGCTCGGCGGCGATCCTGGCCTGGATCGAGTACGGGCCGACGACGCCGGTGAGCGAGTCGACCAGCCTCAGCCCCTCCTCGACCTGGGCGGGATCCCAGAGCGAGCGGTCCTGATCCTCCAGCAGCACCATCTCGCCCGCTTCGTCCAGTCGCGCCTCGCGCCGTGAGTTCTGAAGCAGCATCAGCGCGAGCAACGCCCTGGCCTCAGCATCACCCGGGAGCGTCTCGACCAGCACCCGCGCCAGCCGGATCGCCTCGTCGGCGAGCTCGGTGCGGATCAGCCCCTCGGAGCCGGACGCGAAGTAGCCCTCGTTGAAGATCAAGTACAGCGTGGCCAGCACCGAGGTCAGCCGCTCCGGCAACTGCTCGGCCGAGGGCACCTCGTAGGGAATACCCGCGTCGCGGATCTTTGCCTTGGCGCGCACCAGGCGCTGCGCCATGGTCGCCTCGGAGGTCAGGAAGGCGCTGGCGATCTCCGCCGTGGTCAGGCCGCCGAGCGTGCGCAGGGTGAGCGCGACACGCGCCTGGGGCCGCAGGGCGGGATGGCAACAGGTGAATATGAGCCGCAGCCGGTCGTCGGGCATCTCCGGCTCCGCCTCGGACTCGAGCTCCTCGGACGTTGGCGCCAGCGCCTCGAGACCCTCGAGCACCTCCTTCTTCATACGCAGGGTCTTCTCGCGGCGCAGGCGATCGATCGCCCTGTTGCGCGCCACCCGGGTTATCCAGGCGCCCGGGTTGTGCGGGACGCCGTCGCTCGGCCAGCGCTCGAGTGCGACGACGAAGGCCTCCTGCACGGCCTCCTCGGCGGCGTCGAAGTCACCGAGGATGCGGATCAGGCTCGCGACCGCCCGTCCCGACTCGTGGCGGAACAGGCGGTCGACGAGCTGATCGGAAGGGGTCCCTATGACGCGGCGGCCTTGGCCGCTGTCTCGGCCGGGCTCTCGTAGCCGAACTCCGAGTAATCCATCACCGGCCTCACCTCGACCGAGCCGTTCTGGAACGGGATCTTCTTCGCGTACTCGAGGGCCTCGTCGAGGTCCTTGCACTCGAGCAGGTAAAAGCCGCCGAGTTGCTCCTTCGACTCCGCGAAGGGCCCATCGGTGACCGTCGCCCCCGTGCCCTCCTCGATCCGGACGGTCGAGGCGGTGGCGCTCGGCTGGAGGCCCTCGCCGGCAAGAAACGCTCCGTTGTTCACAGCCTCCCTGCTGTACGCGTCCCAGCGGTCCATCACGGCCTTCATATCCTCGGGGGAGGCGTCCTCCATGCCGCCCTCCTCCGAGATCAATGCGAGCAGATACTTCATTGGTTTCCTCCTCGCTTTCGAGCGACGCGTTTTCGCCGCCTTCACCCTAACGACGAACGGGAGAGCCCAATATCGACAGCCTCAGGTAAGAATGTCGTGATCGGAAATCTCGATCACATCCGCTCCTACTACGAGGCGCTGAACAGCGGCGACCCCGATCTCGTCGCGTCGCACTTCACGGACGACGCAACCCACTACTACACCCGACTCGGGCCGCACGAGGGAGCGGGCACGATCGGCGAGAACACCAAGTGGGCCGTCGACAACCTCGATGGGCAGTGGTGGTTCGAGCACGGGATCGAATCAGGCGACGAGGCTGTGATCGAGTGGACGATGACCTGGCGCGACCCGAAGTCCGGTGAGCGGCGCCTCAACCGCGGCACTGAGTGGTTCCGCCTCCGCGACGGGAGGATCGCTGAGGTCCGCGCCTACCACCACGGGGACAAGAAGAATCCGGAGGGAAACCTGCTGGGCTTCGATCACGCCGGTCGCGGCTACACCAAGCTCGACGACTGGAAGCCGCCGGCCGGTAATCCTGAGTGAGTGCCCCCGTCATCAAAGACAGGGGCGAACGGGCCCCGCTGCCGCCGTTCACCGACGAGCACGAAGAGCTGCGCGAGACGGTGCGCCGGTTCGTCGGCAAGGAGATCGCCCCCCACGTCGACCAGTGGGAGGAGGCGCGTGAGTTCCCGCGGGAGCTGTTCGTTCGCTGCGGCGAGCTCGGGTTCCTCGGCCTCAAGTTCCCCGAGGACTACGGCGGTCAGGGCGGGACCCCCGTCCACGACGCCGTCTGGATCGAGGAGCTGTCGCGCTCGGGCGGCTCGGGCGGCGTCGCGGCCGGCCTCAACGCCCACGCCACGATCGCGATGCCCCCGGTATTCAACTTCGGCACCGAGGAGCAGCGCCAACGCTGGATCGTGCCCGGCATCCGTGGCGAGAGGATCGGCGCGCTGGGGATCACCGAGCCTGATGCGGGCTCCAACGTCGCCGGGATCCGGACCGCCGCCCGCAAGGTCTCGGGCGGCTACGTTGTCAACGGCTCGAAGACGTTCATCACCAACGGCGTCCGCGCGGACTTCCTGGTCTGCGCGGTCAAGACCAGCCCCGAGGGCGGCCACCGCGGCCTCTCCTTCCTGATCCTGGAGCGCGAGATGCCCGGCTACGAGGTGACCCGGAAGCTCGAGAAGATGGGCTGGCATGCCTCCGACACCGGCGAGCTCGGCTTCACGGACGTCGAGGTGCCGGACGAGAACCTGCTCGGGGCCGAAAACGGGGGCTTCCACCTGATCATGGCCAACTTCCAGTGGGAGCGATTGTCGATGGCGCTCGCTGCCGTCGGCGGGATGCAGAGGGTCTTCGACGTCACGCTCGCCTACGCGAAGGAGCGGCAGGCATTCGGGCGACCGGTCGGCAAGTTCCAGGCGATCCGCCACAAGTTCGCCGAGATGGCCACCAGGATCGAGGCCTCGCGGGCGCTCACCTACAACGCGCTGCGCCTGTTCGCCGACGGCCAGGACGCTATTCGCGAGGTGACGATGGCGAAGCTGCTCACCCAGCGCACGATGCTGGAGGTCGCCGACGAGTGCCTGCAGATCCACGGCGGCTACGGCTACATGCGCGAGTACGGGATCGAGCGCGCCGTCCGCGACGCCCGCCTCGGTCCGATCGGCGGCGGCACCGACGAGATCATGAAGGAGATCCTGGGCAGGCAGCTCGGGCTGTAGCTAGGTGTCCTGCCCCGATAGGTCGTGAACGCGGCTGATCGGCGGCCGGTTGCCGATCCCGGAATGGGGTCTCGCTTCGTTGTAGTGGCGCAGCCAGTGTGGCAGGGCCTTGTTTCGATCACGGTGTGAGCGGTAGGCCATCCCGTAGGCCCACTCTCGAGCCATCGTCTGGTGGAAGCGCTCGACCTTGCCGTTGGTCCGCGGCCGGTAGGGCTGGGTGGTGAGGTGCTTGATCTCCCGTGCTTCGAGCAGCTCTCGCAGCGAGCGGTTGCGGACGTAGCTGAATGCGTTGTCGCTCATCAGCCGGCGGGCCTCGATTCCCCGGCCCGCAAACCATTCGAGGGCACGCTCGACGAACCCGGTGACCGTCCAGGCCTTCTCGTCGGAGTGGAGCTCGACGAAAGCGAGGCGGGTGTGGTCGTCGACGATCGCGTGGGCGAAGTCGTAGCCCACCCTCGTCTCGGGCGCCATCCAGTTGCGGGAGCGCTGGGAGCGATCGCCAGTGACCCGGTGACCGGGACGCTTAAAGCGCGCGTAGCGGGCCGTGTCCATGTGGAGCAGATCGCCTGGGCAGGGCCACTCGTAGCGAACGACGTCATCGCGCTTAGGGCGCGCCGGTCGCGAGATCCGATGGCGCCAAAGCGCGCGATGGACGGTCGAGTGCGGGTGCCCCACCATGCCGGCGATCAGTCGCGGACCCCAACCGGTTCGCCGCCTGACCTCGCAGATCCGCTCCTGCTCTGCGGCGGCCAGCTCGTTCGGCGAGCGGTGCGGCCGGCTCGAGCGGTCACGCAGGCAGGCGAGCGAGCGGCGCTCGGCGATGCTCGCGGCGAGCCAGCGGTGGCGCCACTTGTGGGCGGTCGCCGGCGAGACGTTGAAAAGCCTGGCTGCGGCGCGGATCGACATCCCCGCCGCGATCGCGTTGCAGAGCTCCTGGCGCGCGGCCAGTCCGAGCTTCGCCCTAGGGTGAGCATTCATCCGGGTCCTCCTTGCTTGAGGTCGATTGGCGTTGACCCCAAGCCTCGGGATGGGCCCGGATGCCTCTTTGGCGCCGGCCCGGCGGTTCCGCGGAACCGCCGGGCCGAGGGCCTCAGCTGTTCACGATGTCCCTGGGCAGCTCAGCTAGGCTCCGAGTCGATGGCCACCGCCACGGCACCCGCGGCGAGCTACGCCCTCCCCCAGGAGTTCCTCGACTTCCGCGAGACGATCCGCAAGATGGTCGCCGAGCGCGTGGCGCCGCGGGCGGCCGAGATCGACGCCAATGCGGAGTATCCCCACGACCTGCGCGAGCTGTTCGCCGAGCACGACCTGTTCGGGCTCCCGTTCGAGGCCGAGCACGGCGGCACGGGCACCGGGACGCTGATGCTCAACATCGCGATCGAGGAGGTGGCCAAGGCGTGCGCGTCGAGCGCCCTGATGCTGATGATCCAAGAGCTCGGCACGCTGCCGATCAGGCTGTTCGGGACCGAGGAGCAGAAGCGGCGCCTGTTGCCGAACTGCGCGGCCGGCGAGTGGACTCCCGCCTTCGCGCTCTCCGAGCCTGAGGCCGGGTCCGACCCCGGCGGGATGCGCACCCGCGCGGTCCGAGAAGGCTCGGACTGGGTGATCAACGGGAGCAAGAACTGGATCACCAACCTCGGGGTCGCCGACTTCTACGTGGTCTTCTGCGTCACTGATCCCGACGCCGGCCACTCACGTGGCATCTCCGCCTTCATCGTCGAGGCCGACCGCCCCGGCTTCTCGATCGGCAAGCTCGAACACAAGATGGGGATCCGCGGCTCTCCCACCGGCCAGCCGATCTTCGACGGCGTCCGGGTCCCGGCCGAGAACCTGATCGGGGAGGAGAACGCCGGCTTCAAGGTCGCGATGGCGACCCTGGACCGTTCTCGACTCGGCGTCGCCGCACAGGCCGTCGGCATCTCGCAGGGAGCGACCGACTACGCCGCCGCCTACGCTCAGGATCGCCGCCAGTTCGGCAAGCCGATCGCCTCCTTCCAGGGGATCCAGTTCAAGCTGGCCGAGATGGAGACCCGCACCGCGGCCGCAAGGGAGCTCCTCTACCGCGCCAGCGCCAAGGTGGACCGGGGCGAGGGCGACATGGGCAAGTACTCGGCGATGGCGAAGCTGTTCGCCTCCGACACCGCGATGTGGGTCACCACCGAGGCGGTGCAGGTCCTGGGTGGCTACGGCTACGTCAGCGAGTACCCGGTGGAGCGGATGATGCGCGACGCCAAGATCACCCAGATCTACGAGGGCACGAACGAGATCCAGCGTCTGGTGATCGCCCGCTCGCTTACCTAGGAGGCCTGGCCGCCGCCCGCCAGGAACTCGTCCAGGCCGGCGCGGGCGCGGCGGCGGACCGAGGCGCGCAGCAGCGGCGTCCAGCCGAGCAGCAGCCCGGGGGCGCCCAGCGCCTGCCGCGACCAGCGATGGAAGTCGAAGTCGTCGCGATGCTCGGCGATCAGCCCGTCTGCGAAGCGGAATGAGGCACGAACGTCGTTCTCCACCGGTCGGCCGGTTTGGGTGAACGTGTAATGCGCGACCCAGCGGGCGGAGCCTCGGTCGCCGTCTGCCTCGTGCTCGAGCAGCTCCACCTTCAGGTCGTCGGCGCGGCCGGTGAGCATCCGCCACATCGCGCCGGGCTCCTCGCCGCGCAGATCAACGAACACGGGGTCCGAGAAGTGGGCATCGGGTGCGTAGAGCCCAGCCATCGTGGCGCCGTCGCGCGCCGCAAAAGCGGCGTAGAAGTCGCGAATCAGCTCAGGGTTGCTTGGGGGCACGTGTCGACGCTAACAGGCCGTCGCCCACCGGGCGGCCGTGCAGATACGGTTCCCGCTCACCAACGAGTGCTTCGAGAGGAGAACGAGCGTAGATGGGACTACTTGACGGCAAGGCCGCGATCATCACCGGCTCGGCGCGCGGGATCGGCCGGGCGACGGCGGAGCTCTTCCTCAGCGAGGGCGCCAGGGTGCTGATCAACGACATCGACGGCGAGGTCGCTGAGCAGGCAGCGGGCGAGATCGAGGGCGAGACGGCGGTCTTCGCCGGCGATCTGACCAAGCCCGGCGTTCCCGAGGAGCTGGTGGCGAACGCCAACCTGGCCTTCGGCCAGGTCGACATCGTGGTCAACAACGCCGGCTACACCTGGGACGGCGTCATCCACAAGATGAGCGACGAGCAATTCCAGGCGATGCTCGACATCCACACGATCGTTCCCTTCCGCATGATCAGGGCGCTGGCGCCCCACTGGCGCGAGGCGGCCAAGCAGGAGGCCGGAGAGGGCAAGGAGGTGTTCCGCAAGGTCGTCAACGTGACCTCGATCTCCGGGACGATGGGCAACGCCGGACAGGCCAACTACTCGGCCGCAAAGGCGGGCGTGACCGGGCTCACGAAGACGATCGCGAAGGAGTGGGGGCAGTTCAAGATCAACGTCAACTCGGTCGCCTTCGGCTTCGTGGAGACGCGCCTCACCCAGGCGAAGGAACAGGGCGAGGCGATCGAGCGCGAGGGCGAGAGGATCGAGATCGGCGTGCCCGAGCAGCAGCGGGCGATGGCCTCGATGATCATCCCGCTGGGGCGCCCCGCCCAGCCGGAGGAGGCCGCCGGCCCCGTCCTGTTCCTCTCCTCGCAGCTCTCCAACTACGTCCACGGGCAGGTCCTGAACGTCACCGGGGGACAGTTCGGCGGCATGTACGCCTAGCGGCAAGCGAGCCGCTCGAAAGCAGCGGCCAGACCGTACGGGGGCTTCCGGCCGCCGCAAGTGAGGGCTGGGGCCAACCGACGCGCGGGTGTGGCCTGCGCTGTTAGGTTTCTCAACACCAGATTGGGGGTACGAATATGGCCATGGGCCCGCGGGGAGGAGGAGCGAGAGCACGATGGCGCCGCCGGCGCTGGCTGGTGCCCGTGGGCGGCATGGCTGTCCTGCTCGCCGTCGTCGGAGCGGCCACGGCGAGCCACCTGGCCGTCGACACCGAGGACCACACCACCCTCGAGCAGATCCTCGCCGCCACCGATCCGGACGCCGACTACCAGACGCTGGCGCTGGAACAGGTCGACGAGGCCTACGTCGTACGTGACCCCGACGGCGTGGGTCAATCGGGACGGGGGCAGCGGCGTCGCTCGCTCGCCTACTTCTCCCAGCTGACCGACTTCCAGCTGGCCGACGAGGAGTCCCCGGCGCGGGTGGAGTTCCTCGACCAGGTCGCCGGCCAGGGCGGGGCGACCTCGGCGTGGCGTCCCTGGGAAGCCCTCACCCCGTTCATGATCGACGACTCGATCCGGCAGATCAATCGGTTCGCCCCCCACAGCCCGGTGCCGCAGGGCAATGGCGTCGGCAACCCGATGGACCTGGCGCTGATCACGGGCGACCAGGCCGACAACCAGCAGCGCAACGAGATGATCTGGACGCGGGCGCTACTGGAGGGCGGCGTGACCATCAACTTCAACTCCGGCCTCACCGACCCCGACGCCTACTCGGTTGCGAACCTGCCCAACGCCAACTGCCAGGCGTTTGTGACGCAGGAAGGCGGCCAGAGCCAGGCCGCCGCCGAGGCCGCGAGGTACACGGGCGTCCAGGACTACACCGACTACCCAGCGGGCGCGCCGCCCGGACCGGACCCCATCTTCTATGACCCGAATCAGCCCACCGGCGACTGGGCAGCGTGGCCCCAGTACACGGGTCTCCTGGACCGCGCCCAGATGCTCTCCCTCACCCCGGCCGGGCTGAACGTCCCCTCCTACTGGGTGAACGGCAACCACGACGTCCTCGTCCAGGGGAACGAGGACGCGAACCAGGCGTTCGAGAACATCGCACTGGGATGCTTCAAGGCGCTGGGGACCACCGCCGTCCCGGGCAGCTTCCCCGGCCCCGACGCTCTCGATCCGAGGGTCCTGCTCTCTCCGACCGCCGCGGGGATGCTCGTCCCGCCCGACCCACTGCGGCGCTTCGTCTCGAAGCAGCAGATCAAGGCGATCATCGGCGCCAACAACGTGGACAACGACCACGGCTTCAACTTCGTCAACCCGCAACAGAACCAGGCCTCGAACTTCTCGGCCTCCTACTACGCGTGGAATCCGCCGCAGACGCCGGGCGTGCGCTTCATCGCCATCGACACCAACTCGGAGGGCGGCATTGTCGGCGAAGGCCCGCAGAGCGGTTCCTCGGACGGGAATCTCGACCACCCGCAGTTCCTCTGGCTCAGGGACGAGCTGAACAAGGCGGAGAACCAGGGGAAGCTGATCGTGATCTTCGGCCACCATCCGGTGCGCAGCATGAACACCCCCGTTCCGGACGAGGCCACGGGAGAGTGCACGGGCGTGCAGCACAACCACGGCGACAATCCCGAGCACGACACGAACCCTGGCTGCGATCCCGATCCGCGCACATCGGAGCCCCTGCACTTCGGGAATCCGGAGCAGGCCGATGGGCTGGGGAGCAACGCTCAGACCTTCACGGAGCTGATGGCCGGGCACCCGAACGTGATCGCCTACGTTGCGGGACACACTCACGAGCATCAGCTTCTTCGCTGCGGGACCCCGCGCACGAGCAACACGAGCGATGCGAACCCGCAGAACGCCAGGTTCTGCAGGAACAGCCAGGGGAATCGGACGCACCTCTGGTGGGAGATCAACACCTCGGCGGTGGCCGACTGGCCCCACCAGCACCGGCTAATCGAGGTGATGGACAACCGCGACGACTCGCTATCGATCTTCGGCACCGTGCTCGACCACGCCTCCCCGTCGACCGCCCCGGGTCCCGGGAACGCCGCCAGCTTCATCGCCCGCCAGCTCGCCGCGATCGGCCGCACCTTCGGCTTCAACGACCCCCAGGGCGGTCCGCCGAGCGGTGAGGGTGACCCGCAGCTCGACCAGAACGTCGAGATGGTGGTGGACGATCCGCGCCAGGCCAATCTCAAGATCACGAAGCTCGACGACCCCGACCCGGTGAGGATCGGCAGCACTCTGAGGTACAAGCTGAGGGTGGAGAACCTGGGCCCCTCGTCCGCAACCGCCGTGACGGTCAAGGACCGCCTCCCGGGCCAGCTGTCCCTGACCTCGGTGAAGACCAGCCGCGGATCCTGCTCGGTATCCGGCGCCACCGTGACCTGCAGGCTCGGCGACATGCCCGCCGTGGTCGGGAATCAGCAGGTCGTGATCGCGGCCAGGGTGCAGGGGGGTCCCCGGACGATCACGAACTCGGCCACCGTGGCTTCGATCACCGACGACCCCGTGGCCGCGAACAACACGGACACCGAGAGCACTCGGGCCATTCGATAGCCCTACGGCCGGGGCAACGTCGCAAGCGCCAGGTCGATTCTGTCGACCAGCCGCTGATCGCAGTTGGAGCCCTCGAGGTCCTCGGCCAGGTCGCCCAGGAACAGCCGCATGTCCACCCCGGTATCGACACCCGCGGCGGGCTTCTCGCGGGCCAGCTGAATGAGGCGATCCGTAGCGGCGAAGGCCCGGCCCTGTTCCTCGACCGAGGGTGACTTGCTCTGACCGGTCAGCGAGAGCGCGAGGTGCCCGCAGTACCGCGCCACGGTGCGATCGGACCGGGTGACCAGAGCCTGCTCATCGGCGGTAAGCCGCTTCGCCGACGAGCCCGTGGGCGTCGTTGCCGCAGTGCTCGGTGAGCCGCTGTCCCCACACGACGCGATGGCCACCAGGGACAGCCCCACGACCGCGGCGAGCGCGGGCCTCATTTGCGGGGCTTGCGCGCCTCGGCCAGTGGCTCCCCGGACTCGCCGGCGGCCCCGGGCGGCGGCCAGGAGCCGAACCAGTTGTCGCGGGCGCCGTCGATCGTGATCACGCACCCGGAGAGGAAGTCTCCACCCGGGGAGGCGAGATAGGCGATCAGCCAGGCCATCTCCTCTGGCGTGCCGAGCCGTTGCAGGGGCACCGTGCGGACCACGTTCTCGGCGACCTCCTTGGGGTATTTCGTGCGCAGCACCTCGGTGTCGAACTGCCCGGCCGCCACCGCGCAGAGCTTGACGTTGAAGCGCGCCCACTCGATCGAGAGCGTGCGCATCATGTTCTCGACCGCGGCCCGGGCGGCCCCGGAGTGCGCCATGCCCGGCATCCCGTGATGCGGCGAGAGGGTGACGCTGATCACCTTGCCCGAGCGCTGGGGGATGAACGCCTTGGTCGCCGCCGCATGGGTCATCTGCCAGGTTCCCTGCACGTTGAGCTCGATCACGGTCCTGAAGCCCTTCGGGCTGATCGCCTCGGCGGGGCTGAGGAACTGGCCGCCGGCGTTGTTGACCAGCAGATCGAGGCGACCGTGGCGCTCGACGATCCCGTCGAACAGGCCCTCGACCGCGTCGGCGTCGCGGATGTCCATCGGCTCCACCTCCGCGGCTCCGCCGGCCTCGCGGATCGCGGTCGCGGTGTCCTCGAGCGGCTCCGCTCGCCGTCCGCAGCCGACCACGGTGGCGCCCAGCGCTGCCAGCTCCAAGGCGGTCGCCCGCCCGAGGCCCGTGCCCGCACCCGAGACGACACACACCTGGCCCTCCAGCAGTCCCGCTCGGAAGATCTGCGAAGTCGAGGGTGACACCGAGCTGAGCTTAGAGTCTGTGCGGGAGGCAACGCCGTTCCCGGCCCGTCGCCGCGGCCCCCGTTCGCCGGGTTCGCCCCGCTACGCTGACCGGCCGATGAAGCTCCACGCCGATCCGAAGCCGCTGACGGAGCCGCTCCCCGGCGGCGAGCAGGGAACCACGGTCACGGTCGAGCCTCTGCTCGGCGGCGAGCTGGAATCCCCACGGGCTTTCTTCGAGCGTCCCGGGGGCCACCTGGAGACGCTGAAGCTGCTCGGGATCGGCACCCCCCGCTCCAGGTGGTGGACCGTGCCGTGTCCCGCCTTTTTGATCCGGCATCCCGATGCCGGGCCGGTGCTCGTGGACACGGGCCTGCACCCGTCGGTGGCCGCGAAGCCGAGCGAGAACATGGGACGCATGTGGGCGCGATACTCACGGCCGCGGATCGAGCCTGGCCGAGACCTACCCGCCCAGCTTCGCGACCGGGGGATCGAGGCCAGGGACGTTCCCCTGGTCGTCATGACCCACCTGCACCAGGACCACGCCTCGGGGATGTCCGAGTTCCCCAACTCGACCTTCGTGATCTCCGCCGCGGAATGGCACGCAGCGACCACCGACCGGCGCCCCATGCTGCGTGGCTACCGGCCGGCGCAGTACGACTACGTATTCGACTACCGGACGCTCAGCTATGAGGGCCCGCGCATCGCCTCGTACTCGACCTTCGGCCGCACCTTCGACCTGTTCGGCGACGGCAGCGTGCGCCTGGCCTTCACGCCCGGGCACTCGGCGGGCCACCAGTGCGTGATCGCTCACCTGCGCGACCGCGACTTCGTGATCGCGGGGGACGCCATCTACACCTACGGTCAGCTCGGCGAGGCACCGGAGCCGCCCCGCCCGGTGGACCGCCACACCTGGCGGCGCTCGCGCCAGGAGCTGGCGCTCTTCCATCGCTCCTATCCCCAGGCCATGATCGTGCCCGGCCACGACCCGGAGCACTGGCGGACGCTGGATACGAAGTACGAGTGAGCGGGAGGGCGTGCCGCTTCGGTCAGCGAGGCTGCCCAGCCGGGACCTGGTGCTCGGTGCGGGCGCCGATCCCCTCGCGCAGGGCCTTGATCACGCCCCGGCGACCCTTCTCCTCGAGCGCCGCGTACATCTCGCGCACCGGCTCGAAGACCCGCTCGGAGACCTCCTGAGCCTGCTCGCGCGAGGGGCGCTCGACGGCCTCGAAGGACAGCGGCTCGCCGTACTGGATCGTGACCTTCGGGAACTGGAGCTTCCTCCACCCCCGGACGCCCTTGGATCCGTGGATCGCCACCGGCACCACGGGGACCCCGGACTCGAGCGCCAGGTAGCCGACCCCAGGTCGCGGCTGACCGAGCCCGCCCGTGCGGGAGCGCCCGCCCTCGGCGTAGATCAGAACACAGCCGCCCTTGTCGAGAATCGCGTGGGCGGTCACGAACGCCTCCTGGTCCCGGTGGCCGCGGCGCACCGGGAACACCCCGCCGTGGGAGATGATGAAGGTGATCGCGGGGTTGGCACCGAACAGCTGCGACTTGCCCATGAACCTGACCCTGCGTCGCAGGTAGACGGCCGCGAAGAAGTGGTCCCAGTTCGAGAAGTGGTTCGGGGCGAGGATCACGGGGCCGGACCGGGGGACGTTCTCGGTCCCGATCGACCAGGCGCGGTAGGCGAACAGGGTGGGGGGCGTCAGCACGATCCGCGCCAGGCCATAGACACGGTCGGGTTCGCGGGTGCGAGCGCGCTGGTGGAACCGCGTGAAGTACTCGGCGGGGCGGGGGTCCTTGTAGACCTGGGGCTTGATCTCGGCCATGGGCGATCGGGCCGGCAAGAGCGGGCTCGTGCGTTTCCTACCCCCGGGGGGCGTTGCGGTTACGCGACCAACTCAGCCGGGCGCACCAGCTACGCCCCCTCCACCCAGCCCTTGGCTCGCTCAACGGCGCGGTGCCACTCGCCGAGCAGCGTCTGGCGCTCCTCCTCGCCCATGCGTGGCTCGTATCGGGCGGCCTCGCGCCACATCGCTTCGACCTGCTCGGCGTCCCAGACGCCGCTGGCGATCCCCGCCAGGTAGGCGGCGCCCAGCGCCGTCGTCTCGGAGATCTCGGGCACGACCACCGGCGCCCCGAGCAGGTCCGCTTGGAACTGCATCAGCCAGCGATTGGAGACCGCCCCCCCATCGGCCTTCAGCACCTCGAGTCCCTCCCCCGCGGCAGCCTCCTGCGCCCGCACCGCGTCGACGGTCTGGTAGGCGATCGCCTCCAGGGCGGCGCGAGCCAGCTGGGCCCGGCCGGAGCCGCGCGTCAGGCCGACGATCGTCCCGCGAGCGTAGGGGTCCCAATGCGGCGATCCGAGGCCGGTCAGCGCGGGAACGAAGTAGACGCCGTCGTTCGAGTCGAGCGAGGCCGCGAGTCCCTCGCTCTCGGGCGCCGATCCGATTATCCCGAGCCCGTCACGAAGCCATTGGACGGCGGCGCCGGTGATGAACACCGCCGCCTCGAGCGCGTAGTCGGTCCCTGACTCCAGGCCCCAGGCGACCGTCGTCAGCAGGCCCTCGCCGGGCTCCGGAGCGTCGCGGCCGGTGTTGAGGAGGACGAAGCTCCCCGTCCCGTACGTGTTCTTGGCCATGCCCGCCCGCTGGCAGGCCTGGCCGAACAGCGCCGCCTGCTGGTCTCCCGCGATCCCGGCCACCGGGACGTCGCCGCCGAAGACGCCGGTGCGGCCGTAGATCTGGGCGGAGGGAACAGGCTCGGGCAGGCTGGATGGATCGACCCCGAGCAGGCCACAGAGCTCGGAATCCCAGCGCAGCCTGCGGATGTCGAAGAGCATCGTCCGCGAGGCGTTCGAGTAGTCGGTGACGTGGCGACCGGTGAGCTTGAAGACGAGCCATGAGTCGATCGTCCCGAAGGCGGCTTCACGCGCCGCCTCTACGTTTCGCTGAAGCCATTCGATCTTGGTGCCCGAGAAGTAGGGGTCGATGACCAGCCCGGTGCGCTCCCGCACCAGCGCTTCGTGCCCGGCGGCCTTGAGCTCGTCGCAGCGCGCCGCGGTGCGGCGGTCCTGCCAAACCAGCGCGTGATGGACGGGCTCGCCCGTCTCCCGGTCCCAGGCGACCACCGTCTCGCGCTGGTTGGCGATCCCGATCGCCTCCAGGCCGGCGCCCTGGATCCCCGCGTCGACGATCGCCTCCACACAGAGCCGTCGCGTCACCTCCCAGATCTCGGCCGCGTCGTGCTCGACCCAGCCGGGCTCCGGAAAGTGCTGCTCGAACTCCGAATAGGCGCGTCCGGCGATCCGGCCCTCGCGGTCGAAGACGAGGCAGGTGGTCCCGGTCGTGCCCTGGTCTATGGCGAGGATCAACGGGCGCCAAGCCTAGTGCCCCGTCACGGTGAGGTCGTCGGCTTGCCAGCTCAGGGTCGGGGCGTTAGGGTGCCCGCAGAGCGGGTCAACGCGACAGAGAGGAGGACCGGATGCCCGTAGAGGTGAAGAACTTCAATGCTCCTGACGAAACCCGTCCCTTCGAGGGAAAGGGCAAGGCCGACGTCTGCAACCTCGCCGGCAAGGTGGTCGGCAGAGCCGTCTTCGAACCGGGCTGGAGGTGGTCCGACAACGTCAAGCCGATCGCCGGAACCGACTCCTGCGAGGCCTCCCACCTCGGCTACTGCATGTCGGGCCAGATGAAGGTCTACATGGACGACGGCTCCGAGGCCGCGATCGGCCCCGGCGACGTGTTCGCCATCCCGCCGGGCCACGATGCCGAGATCGTCGGCGAGGAGTCGTGCGTGATGCTCGACTTCGGCCAGTTCGCGGACTACGCGAAGCGACGCTAGCGCCTCGAGGCATAAGCCCGCCCGAAGTCCCACAGCTGGCGGGCGCGGTGGAGGAAGCCGCCGACGCTGCGGCCCGTTGTCCTGTGCGCGAGGTCGAGCTCGACCTCGCGCAACCGGAAGCCGGCGCGCACTGCGTCGATCGTCATCCCCGTCTCCATCCCATAGCCCTCTGCGAACGGCAGGACGGCACGCAGGACCTCGGGCGCCATCGCCCGCTGACCGGAGATCGGGGCCTCGGCGCGATAGCCGCAGCGGCGCTCGATCGCCCAGCGGGCGAAGCTCAGGGCAATGCCAAAGCCACCGCCGGCGCGATCCCGGAAGGCCCCCACGGCGAGGTCGCAGTCGCCCCTCGCAACCGCCTCCACCAGGCCCGGCAACTCCCGCGCCGAGGGGCCCAGATCGGCGTCGCAGAGCACGAACGTCGGCGGATCAGCGCCATCGGCGCGGTCGAGCACGGTCTCCACAGCGGCGGTCACGTTGGCGCCCTTGCCGCGGGGCTTTCGGCGGCTGACGACCTGCACGCCACGCGAGAGCGCCAGCTCGCCGGTGCCATCGCTCGAGGCGTCGTCGGCAACCACGATCTGGGCGCCCGGAAACGCCCCCGCGAGCGCTTCCAGCGTGGCCCCGATCCGGTCCGCCTCGTTGTGTGCCGCGACGATCACCACCGGGTTGCCTTTCGGTTCCGCGGACAAGGCCGGATATTCTCCCCCGCCGTGTCGTGCTCATGTTCCCAGCCCCGCCCGCGCTCATGAGCAGCACCGTCGAGGCCCACATCACCGGAACCGTGTGGAAAGTCGAGGTCTCGGTGGGCGATCAGGTCGACGAGGGCGACACCCTGGTCATCCTCGAGTCGATGAAGATGGAGATGCCGGTCGAGGCCGAGGACCCGGGTACCGTCACCGAGATCCGCTGCGAGGAGGGCCAGTCGGTTCAGGAGGGCGACGTCCTCGTCGTCCTGGGATGAGCGGCGACCCCGACGCCCGAGGGGGCAACGGCGAGGGAGGCGGAGAGCCCACGCCTCTCGCGGGCGGGAAGCTCGTCCTCGATCACCCAGCCGAGGCCGTCGCCCGGCTGACGATCTCGAATACCGAGCGGCGGAACGCCCTCGACCACGAGATCCTCGAGGCGCTCGCGGAGGTCCTGCCGCGGCTCGACCAGGGAGTCGAGATCCGCTGCGTCGTCATCACCGGGGCCGGCGAGGTCTTCTCGGCCGGCTATGACATCGCAGACATCCCCGAGGAGAGCTTTGCCACCGACGCGGAGGCGCTCGTCGCCCATCCGTTCCAGGCCGCAATGGAGGCGGTGAGCGCCCACCCGTATCCGGTGCTCGCGGCGATCAACGGGCACTGCCTCGGGGGAGGCCTCGAGCTCGCGATCCGATGCGACCTGCGCCTCTGCGCGATGGGCGCCAAGCTCGGCATGCCCCCGGCGAAGCTCGGGCTTATCTACGGGCATACCGGCCTCCAGACGTTCATCGACGTGGTGGGTCTCGCGCGGACGAAGGAGCTGTTCCTGACCGGCCGCAACCTGAGCGCCCCGCGGGCGGTGGCGATCGGCCTCGTGCACGACACCGTCCTCGACGCCAAGATCGAGGTCGCCACCCTCGAGCTGGCCTCCGAGGTGGCCGCCAACGCCCCCCTTTCCCTGCGGGGGAACAAGCAAGCGATCGAAACGCTCAACTCCTACTCCCGCCTCACCCCGGAGCAGGAGCGCGAGCTGATCGAGCTGCGGCGCTCGTGCTTCGGCTCCGAGGACTTCCGAGAGGGCATCCGAGCCTTCGCCGAGAAGCGAAAGCCCGAGTGGCGCGGACGTTAGGCGGCCCCACCCTCAGGGGACGACATGGAAGCGGCAACTCGAACCGGCGCAGTTTCGAAGCCGGTCCAGGCGGGCTGCAAGCCGTTGCTTGACGGACTCGTAGAACGGTGCCTTGTGGCGACTGGTGAGCTCGAACGGGTCGTTCTTCAGATCGTAGAGCTCCCTCTCGCCGGTGCGGTGCTCGGCGTACATGTACCGCTCGGTCCGGATCGCCTTGAAGCCCGGCTCCTCGATCAGCAGCTGGCGTCCCCGCTCGATGTTCGGGTCCCGCGCGACCGGGATCAGCGAGCGCCCGTCCATCAACAGGCCGGGGTCCGCGTTCGCCAAGTCGACGATCGTCGGCGCCAGGTCGGCGTTGATTGACAGGCGCCTGACCTCCACCCCCCGCGGGATACCCGGGCCGCGAATCAGGAGCGGCACGCGGATCGACTCCTCGTAGATGTGCTGCTTGTCCTTGGGGATCCGGTGCTCGCCGTGGAAGTAGCCGTTGTCGGAGGTGTAGATCAGCACCGTGTTCCAGAGCTCGGTCTCCGCCCTCAGAGCGTCGACGATCTTCTTCACGCCCTCGTCCACCGACAAAAGCGATTCCAGCTCGCATCGGTATTTGCGCCGGAGTTCCGTGATCTGATCCGCCGTCAAGCGCGGGCGGTTACGGATCTCGGCCGGCTTGTCGGAGACGTAGCGCTCGTTGAAGTTCGGGGGCCTCGGCAGCGGCTCGGAGTCGAACGCATGGCCGTGGCGTGGCGCGGGCGTCGCGGCGGCGCGGCAGTCGAACGGAGGGTTTGGGTTCGGAGGCTCCCCCACGTGCGGGGCCGCGGAGGTGAGCCAGAGGAAGAAGGGCCGCGCCCTTGGCGCCCGGCGATGGACGAGTCCCACGGCCTTGCGGGTCAGGACGTCCTGCTTGAAGTCGGCGGGGTCCTGGCCGTATCTGACCATGGCGCCGTTCTCGTCGAGCGTGTAGCCGTAGACCTTCTGGTTGGCGCCCGTGCGCCACTCCGACCAGCCCGGCGGCACGAGCGGGCGGAAGGCGTAGCCGTTCAGGTATCTGCCGAACATCGCGGTGTAGTAGCCGGCACGGCGAAGCCAGACGGCGAGGTTGTTGTCTCCGTGCAAGGTGTGGAAGCGGCCGAAACCGCCGCTTGGCGCCTGGTTGTCGAACACGCGGTGGTTGTGCATGTATTGGCCGGTGAGGAAGGTGGCGCGCGAGGGGCAGCAGAGCGAGTAGTTGACGAAGCTGTTCGTAAACGTCACCCCCCGGCCCCCGATCAGCGAGTTGACGTTGTCCATCACCCGCATCGATCTGCGCGTCTGGTCGTCGGTCTCGATCACCACGATGTTCGGCCGCGCCTGGGCCGCGGGCGCCTGGCCGAGGCTCGCCGGCGGTGTCCCGGAGCCGGCGATCGCCAGCGCTCCGGCCACGGCCAAGGCGATCAAGAGCGGCATGGAGCGGGAAACCGTCACCTTCGGCCCTCGACCCTAACCCGAGAGAAGGCTGGCCCGCAGGTCCAGCACACGCTCGACGGAGTCCTCGAACGGCCCGCGCTCCAGCTTCCCCGAGCGCAGCTTGCGCCTCAGCGCCCGCCCGGCCTGAGCGGCGCCATGGTGATCCGTGAACAGCAGCAGGTCGGTGCCTGCCTTCGCGGCGGCGACACCAACCTGGGCCGGACCTCCAAACCGGCGGGCCGAGACCGTCTCGAGCGCATCGCTGATCGAGACGCCCCCGAACCCCAGCCTGTCACGAAGCTCCCGAGTCGCGATCCGTTTCGAGAACGCCGCCGGCTTCCGCGAAAGATGCGTGTAGATCGCCGTTGAGATCATCACCATGTCCCCGCCGCTGGCCACGAATGCACGGTAGGGGCGCTCGTCGATCCGCCGCAGCCGGCTCCGCTTCAGGCGAATCCGCTGGACCGCCAGATCGGTGTTCTCGGCCGCCGCTCCCAGGCCCGGGAAGTGCTTGGCGGTCGCCGCCACCCCGCGGTGCTCGATCGCGTTCGCGAACGGGATCGCCGTGCGGATCACGCGGCGTGGCTTGCCTCCGAAGCTCCGGTGCTCGGCGCGGATCGCGCTGCCGCGCCGACCGACGTCGAGCACCGGCGCCAGGTCGACGTTGACGCCCACCCGCTTCAGGTTGCGTGCCGTGCGAGCACCCTGGTGGCGGCTGTAATCGGCGCCTCGGCGGCCCATCTGGAGCGCGGAGGCCTCCGGCGCTCCCGAGAGCCGCTTGACGAGGCCGCCCTCCTGGTCGATCATCACCAGCAGGGGATCGCGGAGGCCCCGGGGGCGGTGGATCGCCTCAAGGCGGTTGATCAGCCTGCGGGCATGATCGCGGCTGCCAAGGTTGTCGGAGAACAGGATCACGCCGGCAACCCGACCCTCGCCGATCATCCGCCTGACCGCGCGCGGCGGATGCCGGCCCTCGAAGCCGGTGACGAGCCGCCCGCCCGCGAGCCGACGCGCGGTCAGGTCGCCCGCGTCGGTTCGGGCCCGGGTCCCGTCGGCCAGCGCCACCCAAACGCCTACTCCCACTGCGATGGCCGTGAGGCCGGCGACGGCACGTCGCCTCCAGAAGGTCAGCTTTCCCGGCAGGCGACGAATCTTATGAGGCGGCGAGCGAGGAGGCGCCTCCCAGGCGGAGTGACACGCCTGGGTTGCGCCTCCTGGCCCTGCCGCTGTCCTCCCTCGTGGCAGAGAACACGGGCTCGGGGCGAAAGTATCGATCGAGTTGGCCGTCCGCACCGTCTCGGACGGCGAACGCCGTCCGAGACGGTGCCTAGCCTTGCCTGCAGTCGGCCATGGAGGCCCGATGCCGCCACTGATCACCTTTGACGAGGCCATTAAGCTGGGCGGGATCTCGGAGCGGGACGAGATCACCGAGCTTGTCGAGCGCGCATGGGAGGTGCGCAGGGAGCGGTTCGGTGAGTCGACCGACATGTGTTCGCTCGTCAACGCGAAGGCGGGAGGGTGCGCGGAGGACTGCGGCTTCTGCGCCCAGTCGCGCTACGCCGAGGCGGACACGCCGATGCACGCGATGATGGACGCCGAGCAGATCCTCGAGCACGCCAAGGCAGCCGAGGCGGCGGGGGCCCACCGCTTCTGCATGGTCACCCAGGGGCAGGGGCTTTCGAAGCGAGACTTCGAGAAGATCGTCGACGGCGCCCGAATGGTCGCCGAGCAGACCAACTTGAAGCGTTGCGTCTCAATCGGCCATCTCTCGGCCGACCGGGCCCAGCGGCTCGCCGACGCAGGCGTGCAGCGCGTCCACCACAACGTCGAAACCGCGCGCTCCTACTACCCGGAGGTGACGACCACGGTCCGCTACGAGGGGCGCACGCGGACGATCGACGCGATCAAGGAAGCGGGGCTCGAGACCTGCGTCGGCGGCATCCTCAATCTCGGCGAGTCGCCCCGCCAGCGGGTGGAGATGGCCTTCGAGCTGGCCCAGATCGATCCCACCTCCGTGCCCATCAACCTGCTCAACCCCAGGTCAGGGACCAAGTTCGCGGACCGGCCGCTGATGGACCCGTGGGAGGTCGTCAAGTGGGTGGCGATCTTCCGGCTGATCCTCCCGGACGCTCTCTTCCGCCTCTGCGGTGGGCGGGTCGAGAATCTCGATGAGCTACAGCCGCTGGCGGTCAAGGCAGGCCTCAACGGAGTGATGATGGGGAACTTCCTGACCACCCTGGGGGCCGAGCCCGCCGATGACCGGGCGATGTTCGAGGAGCTGGGATTGAACGTGGGGCGACAGCCCGACAACGGCGCCAACCCTCGGCCCGACAACCGTTCCGGCTGGCTCGAGGGCGAAACGCCGGCAACCCCGATCGAGGAGCTGGTCTCGACCCAGGCCGAGGCCAACTTCTGGGACCCCTCGGAGCAGCTCCGCGTGGTCAAGAAGAAGCGCCGGCCGCCCCCCTATCCAACATCCACCGCCGCCTCCTCGTCTAGCGACTCCGGGGGCGGCGGGTGAGGGCGCAAACCGTGTGGACCCGGGCGACTCGTAGCTACCGGGACTGCGTCCCTAGCCCCAGCCGATGAGTGAGGTCGCAGACCGGCTGGAGGACCTGCGCCGGGCCGGGCTGTATAGGCGCCTGCGGCTGATCGAGAGCCCGCAGGGGCCGCGGGTGATGCTCGACGGCGCCGAGGTCCTGCTGCTCTGCTCCAACAACTACCTGGGCCTCGCCGACCATCCACGGGTCCGGCAGGCGGCAGCGGACGCCGCGGAGCGGTTCGGCGCCGGCGCCGGCGCTTCCCGTCTGGTCTCGGGGAACATGTCCCTGCACGGTCGCCTGGAGGAGCGGCTCGCCGCCTTCGCGGGATACGAGACAGCGCTCTTGTTCGGATCGGGCTACCTGGCCAACCTCGGAACGATCACGGCACTGGCCGGCCGCGGCCAGGTCGTCTTCTCCGACGAGCTCAACCACGCCAGCATCATCGACGGCTGCCGGATCTCTCGCGCCGAGTGCTTCATCTACCGTCACGCCGACCTCGAGCATCTGTCCTGGGGGTTGCGCAAGCACGCAGGCGACGGCGCGCTGATAGTCACCGACGCCGTCTTCTCGATGGATGGGGACGTCGCCCCGATCACCGAGCTGCTCGACCTGGCGCGCCGCCACCGATGCCTCCTCATGGTCGACGAGGCGCATGCCACCGGCGCGCTCGGTCCCGGCGGAGGCGGTGCGGTCGCCGAGGCCGGGCTCTCCGGGGAGGTGGACCTGATCGTCGGCACGCTCGGGAAGACGCTGGGAAGCTACGGCGCGTACGTCTGCGGGAGCGCCAAGGTCGTCGATCTGCTGATCAACACCGCGCGACCGTTCATCTTCTCCACCGCGCTCCCCCCTCCCGTGATCGGCGCCGCGCTCGCGGCGCTCACCTTGCTCGATGGGCAGCCGGGAATGGTCGAGCAGCTGCGCCGCAACGGCGCCATCCTGCGCGACGCCCTGGCCGGCCAGGGGCTCGAAGTGGGCGCCTCGCGCACCCAGATCGTTCCGGTGGTCGTAGGGGAGGCGAGGCGGGCGATGGCGCTCTGCGAGCGGGCACTCGAGGGCCGGGTGTTCGCTCAGGCGATTCGGCCGCCGACCGTGCCGGAGGGGACCTCGCGCCTGCGCCTCTCGGTGATGGCCAACCACAGAGCCGATGAGCTGTGCGCGGCCGCACAGGTGATCGCGCACGCGGCCCAGGAGCTGGGGATCGCGCCCCAACAGCGCCCAACCCCGCACTCCGCCCCCCTGAGACGTGCCGCCTAACTCAGCCAAAGCGCCCTACATCATCTGCATCCCGGTCAAAGGCAGCTTCGAACGGCTTGGGGTGTAGATGCGGGGCTTCTTCGTCACCGGCACGGGCACCGAGGTCGGAAAGACGGTGGTCGCCGCGGTGATCGCGCGCTCACTGGTCGCCACCGGTGCCCGGGTCGCGGTGTTCAAGCCCGCCTCGAGCGGCCTGGAGGACACCTCCGAACCCGACCACGTCCTGCTCCGCCGCGCCGCCGGCTCGACTCAGGCGGACGACGACATCGCGCCCTACCGTTACGACCCGCCCCTGTCCCCGCACCTCGGCGCGGAGCTGGCCGGCGCCCAAATCGATCCCGCGCGGCTGCGTGCGGCCGCGCGGCGCGCTTCAGGACGTGTGGACGTTCTCGTGGTTGAGGGGGTGGGCGGGCTGCTGGTGCCGCTGACGCTCGGTTACCTGGTGCGTGACTTCGCTCGAGAGCTTGGCCTACCGGTCGTGATCGCGGCCGACCCCGGGCTGGGGACGATCAACCACACCCTGCTGACAATCGAGGCGGCGCGAGCGGTAGGCCTCGAGGTGGCTCTCGTCGTGCTCACTCCGTGGCCGGCCGATCCGTCGACGGTCGAGCGATCCAACCGCGAAACGATCGAGCGGCTCGGCGAAGTCGAGACCGCCGTGCTGCCAACGCTCGATCTCGGGGCTCCCGAGACCTGGCCGCCTTTGCGAGTCGAGCTCGCCTCACAGCCTCGGCCTCGCGAGCCCGTTGGCTGATGGTCTGGTTCGCGAGCTGGGCGTTGAGCAGGGGGTGCATACCGGCTCCCTTCGGGTCGCTGGGTAACTAGCAACGACCCTACACTGGTTAGAGTAACCTGTCAAGGGGAAATGAGGGTTATGATCGGGATATGAGCTCCCCGGGCACACCAGTCCCTGGGCCACTCGAGGTGGTTCGCGAGTTCGTGAACACCCTCGACATCGAAGACGGAACCGACGACCTGGAGACCCCTCGCGGGCTTGCCTCGTGGCTGGAGGAGCGTGGCCTGCTGCGGTCGGGTGCCGAGCTTGGGCAGCGAGAGCTGCGGCGCGCGATCGAGCTGCGCGAGGCCCTCCGCCAGCTGCTCCTGGCGAACAACGGCGCTCCTCTCGGACCGGAGGAGATCGAGACCCTGAACGAAGCCGTCTCGGACGCGACCCTCTCGGTTCATTTCGACGGGGAGGGCAGGCCAGCGCTCCGAGGCTCTGGCCCGGGCGCCCCAATGGCGCCGCTGGTGGCGATCGTCTACGAGGCGATGGTGAGCGGCAGCTGGGCGCGCCTCAAAGCCTGTCCGGCGGACGACTGCCACTGGGCCTTCTATGACCACTCCAAGAACCGCTCCGGCACCTGGTGTGAGATGAGCGTCTGCGGCAACCGCGCCAAGGCGCGGGCCTACCGCGAGCGGCAGGCCGGACGCGCCCCCGCTTCCCCGGGGCGCGCTGCGGGGCGCGCCTAGCCTGCGGCCTGCTCGCTGGTCACCAGCTCGGCTGGCGGCCTGGCAGCGGCGCCCGGTGCCTCCGGCTCCGGCCCGCCCGCATGCCGCGAGCGGATCAGCAACACGGCGGCGACGGCCCCGGCGACCGCGACGCCCGTCGCAACCTTCATCGAGGAGGCAAACGCGCTGATGAAGGCGTCGTGGGCGGCCGAAGCCACCTCCCGCGCCTGAGCATTGTCGAGGCCGGCGGGAACGGCCGACGCGCCGCCACCGAGACCCTCGGCGATTTGGTCGCGCTGCGCGCCAGTGAGACCCGATCCCGCGAGCAGCTCGTTGACGCGCGTGCTGGCGGCGCTCTGGAAGACAGCGCCGACCACTGCGACGCCGAACGTGCCGCCAATCATTCGATTCATGGAAAGGACGCCGGAGGCGATCCCCGCCTTGGCGTCAGCGACGGCGTTCATCGCCGCCGTGGACATCGGGGACATCACGAGAGCCATGCCGATGCCCATCAGCACGAATGACGGCAGCAGGTCACCGTAGGTCGTCGCCGGATCGATCCGGGTCAGCCAGAACATCGCCGCGGACACCAGTGAGAGACCAACGGCGATCGGAATGCGCGCTCCAATCCGGTCCGTGAGCCGGCCCGCGATCGGCGCGATCGCGACGATCATCAGGGTCGCGGGCAGGAAGCGGACCCCGGCCTCGAGCGGCGAGTAGCCGAGGATGTTCTGCATATAGAGGGCAAGGAAGAAGAACTGGGCGAGCATCGCGAAGGAGACGACCAGCGCGATCAGGTTCGCGCCGACGAAGTTGCGACTCGCGAACAGCGGGAACTCCACCATCGGCGCGGTGACCTTCAGCTCGATGAGGACGAAAGCCGCCAACATGACCACGGACCCCGCAAGGAGCGCGACGATCGCCGGCGATCCCCAGCCCCAGGAGTTGCCCTCGATCAGCGCCAGGACGAGAGCCGTGAGCCCCGCGGTCAGCGTCGCCACGCCCGGGTAGTCCACCTTGCGGCCCACCGTGTGGTCGCGCGACTCGCGGACCGCGAACAGCGACGCGAGCACCGCCCCCACGCCCACCGGAACGTTGATGAAGAAGATCGCCCGCCAGGAGACGTGTTCGGTGAGGAAGCCGCCGAGGACTGGGCCGATCGCCAGCGCCAGCGCCGATACCCCCGCCCAGGTACCGATCGCCTTGCCGCGCTCGGAGGGCGGGAATGCATTGGTGACGATCGAGAGGGTGGCCGGCATCATCAGGGCGGCGCCCAATCCCTGTGCGATCCGGCTGACGACCAGCGCGGTCGTGTCCGGGGCGAATCCAGCCGTCACCGAAGAGATCGTGAACAGCGTGACGCCGATCAGGAAGATCCGCCGGCGACCAAAGATGTCGCCTAGGCGCCCTCCGGTGGCGAGCAGGACCGCGAAAGACAGCGTGTAGCCATTGACGGTCCACTCGAGACTCGAAAGGCTTGCCCCGAGGTCGCGCTCGATCGAGGGAAGCGCGACGTTGACGACGGTGTTGTCGAGCATGATCATGAACAGCGCGAAGCACATCGCCCCGAGCGTCCACCACCTGCGGTTCTCGTCGGTGATCAGATGGCGGTAGCGGGTCATCGGCTTCGGCGGACGCCCTCGTGGGCGACGGCGAAGTCCTCGCTCTCGAGCAGGGCCTCAAGCGCGGTAAGCAGTTTGCGCCGCTGGCTGGCGCTGAGCCCCTCGGCGAAGGCCTCGAGTTCGGCCGTGCGGCGGCTCGCGAGGTCGCCAACCAGGCGATGGCCGGCCTCGGTGATCGCGATCAGGCGTACGCGCCGATCATCAGCGTCCTCACTGCGGCTGACCAGATCTCGCTCGACCAGCGCATCGATCGCCCGCGTCGCCGTCGGCGGCGTGATACCGAGCTCCTCAGCGAGCTGCCGGATCGGGCACGGGCCGCCTTGCTCGGAGTCGAGCGCGACCAGCGCCTTGACCTGGGTGAGCGTGAGGCGGCTCTCCTCGATCGCCTGCAGGAATCCGCCGCCGCGATCGTGCGTCCCAACATGCCGCAACAACGCCATCAGCCCTTCGGCGATCCGTCGGCCGTCCCCAGCTTCCGAGGCCCTGGTACGTCTGCGTTGCGTCCTGGTCACTTGCATGCACTGTAATTCTTGCAGCGCTGCAATCTTTTCGTAAGGAGAATAGTTGCTTGTGTGATGCACATCACGCAGCCGATTCCGCCGCGAGTCCATCTAAGGTCGCTTGAGATGAGGGATCGGCAGGCGCCACGCGGCTCTCTCTCCACGGCCGTCGGCGAGCTCGACCAGCGCCACCTCTGGCACCCGTTCACCCAGCAACGGGACTGGTGCCGCGAAGAGCCGCTCGTGATCGAGGGCGCCGAGGGCGCCGAGCTCGTGGACTCGGAGGGAAACCGCTACATCGACGGCGTCTCGTCGCTGTGGTGCAACGTCCACGGCCATCGTCATCCCCTGATCGACCAGGCGGTGCGGGAGCAGCTCGACCGGGTTGCCCACTCGACCATGCTCGGCCTCACCCATCGCGGCGCGGCCGAGCTTGCTTCCCGCCTGGTCGACCTCGCCCCGCCCGGGCTGAACCGCGTCTTCTATTCGGATTCGGGCTCGAGCGCGACCGAGATCGCCCTGAAGATGGCGTTTCAGTATTGGCGGCAGCGCGGAGGGCAGCACCGGCGGCGCACCTCGTTCGTCTGCCTGCGCGATGCCTACCACGGCGACACCCTGGGGGCGGTGTCCGTGGGAGGCATCGACCTCTTCCATCGCGCCTACTCCCCCCTCCTTTTCCAGGCGCATCGGGTGGAGCCCGGAGACGTGGGTCAGCTCGAACGCATGCTCGACTTCCATTCGGAGGAGACCGCGGCGGTGATCGTCGAGCCGCTGGTCCAGGGCGCAGCGGGGATCCGGGTCCATCCCCCCGGGTATCTGCGTCAGGTGCGGGAGCTCACCGAGCGCCACGACGTGCTGCTGATCTGCGATGAGGTCGCCACCGGCTTCGGGCGCACCGGGACGATGTTCGCCTGCGAGCAGGAGCGCGTTGCGCCGGATCTCCTCTGCCTGGGCAAGGGGCTCACCGGCGGGTACCTGCCGCTCGCGGCGACGCTGACAACCGAGCGCGTGTATGAAGGATTTCTCGGCGCCCCGGAGGAAGGGCGCACCTTCTTCCACGGCCACACGTTCACCGGCAACCCGCTCGCATGCGCCGCCGCGCTCGCCAACCTCGATGCCTTCGAATGCGATGGAACGCTGGTCCGCCTACAGCCGAAGATCCGTCTGCTCGGCGAGTTGCTTCGCGAGGTGGCGATGCTGCCCGAGGTCGCCGAGGTGCGCGGGAGGGGCTTCATGGCCGGCATCGACCTGGGGGAACACGACCCGGAGCTTCGCCTCGGCCATCGGGTGGCGCTCGAGGCGCGCCAGCGCGGGGTGATCATTCGCCCCCTCGGGGACGTCGTCGTCCTGATGCCACCGCTGACGATTCCCAAGCACGACCTCCAGCGCCTGGTCGAGGTCGTCGCCGCCTCGATCCAGGCCGCCTTCGCCTCCGTGTACGGGCAGAAGGCCGCCGCCGACCTCGCCGAGGCCGCCTGAGAACGCCTTTCACAATGACGGTGTGCCCGGGGCGGTCCAGAACCGAGCTGGGCGCCGCACGGGGACGAAGCCAATAGCCGTGCCTATTGGCGAGGAGCCGGGTGGCGATCAGCGACGGTGCTGGGCCGCATCCGGGTGCAGCGTTTCATTGTGCAAGTCGCTCTAAGAACGTCGCTCTGGATGCGCCTGCGGGTTGCGTCCCGGCCCCGCGGGGCCGATATTGAGTGTGATGAAGGCCCTTCCGGCGCGTAGTAGGGGCATGAACGAGTCCGTGGCCGCCGCTGCGAGCGAGATCCCGACCGAGGCGGACGTCGCCTTCGACGAGCTCTACAGGCGGGATCGCGACGATGTCCACGCCTACGTGGCCGGGCTGCTGCGCGACCGCTCGGCGGCCGAGGACGTCACCGCCCTGGCCTTCGAGCGCGCGTACCGGCGCCGCCGGAGCTTCAACCCGAAGCGCGGCACGCGGCGCGCCTGGCTGTTCGGAATCGCCCGCAACGCAGCGCTGGACGAGCTGCGACGCCGCCGGCGCCAGGCGACTCTGGTCGCCGAGCCGGTCGATGAGGGTGCGATCCCGCCCGAGCAGGGAGCAGAGGTGGCGATCCGGCGCGCGGCGCTGCGCTCGGCGCTCGCCTCGCTGGCGCCGCGCGAGCGCGAGCTGGTGGCGCTCAAGTTCTTCGCCGGACTCACCAACCCCGAGATCGCCGGCGTAATCGGGATCTCGGAGACGAACGCCGGCACCCGCCTGCACCGGGTGATCGAGAAGCTGAGGAGGGCCTGCGATGAAGCTGCGTGAGCGCGAGATGCCAATGGATCCCGAGGTCGAGCGCGAGCTCGAGGCGATCGACCGCGCGCTCGGAGGCGAGCCGGTCGACCCGGACCTCGAGGTGCTCGCCGAGCTGGCGCGGGCCCTGCGCGAGGAGCGAGTCGGCGCGGAGCCCGGCTTCGCGGCCGACCTCGACCAGAAGGTCGCGGAGGGGTTCCCGCGCCCCGGCCGGCTGGCGGAACTTCACAAGAGACTGACCGCCGTTCCGCCACGCCGCATCCTGGCACCCGCCGGAGCCGCAGTGACGCTGCTCGTGGTCGTCGGCGTGGCGGTCAGCCAGAGCGGCGAGATCGGCGGTGGTGATGGCGTCAGCACGCAGCCGGCACCGGACCAGCCCGTTGGGGTGGCGCCGGACCAGCCCACCGTAGGGCAGGGCGCGACGGGCGGTGCGCCCGCGGCCGAGGCCCTAGGCGCGATCCAAAACGCCGACCGCGCGACGAACGAGCAGCGCTTGGGCCAATACACGCAACATCTTCCGAGCGGCGCCAGCGCCGCCGACGTTCCCCCCGCCAAGCGCAAGGTAGCCCGCCGCGTCGACCTGGCTCTGTCGACCTCGCCGGAGCGCTTCCGGGCCGCGGCCGACGGCGTCCTCGACGTGGTCCGCGATCACCGCGGCTTCGTCGTCCGCTCGAGCGTTTCCGGGGGCGATCCCGACACGCCCCGGTCACAGCTCGGCCATGCAAGCTTCAACCTTCGGATTCCCGCCAGGGAGCTGCCCGCCGCCCTGGGCGACCTCTCCGACCTCGGTCACGTGGTCTCGCGAACCGACGGGCGAGTGGACATCACGAGCAGGTTCGTGTCCGCCCAGAAGCGGATCGCCGCGCTCGAGGAGGCGCGCCAGAACCTGCTGCGCCAGCTCGCCGAGGCGGTGACGCTGACCGAGCAGGAGAGCATCAAGCGGCGCCTCGAGATCGTCCAGGCGCAGCTCAATGCGGCCGAGGAGGACCTCGGCGCCGCCCAGCGGCGCGTGCAGCTCGTCCCCGTCAGCGTCACGATCGACGCCGACCACGCCCTCGCGGGCGACGGCGACGGGGGTGGCTGGAGCCTCGGCGACGCTGTCGACGACGCCGGCAAGGTGCTCTCGGTGACCGCCGGCGTGCTGGTGGTCAGCGCTGCGGTGCTCGGCCCGCTGGCGATCCTGGCGGCGCTGATCTGGCTGGTCACGCGAGCCCTGGCGCGCCTGCGGCGCGAGAGGGCGCTCGACCAGATCTAGGCGCTACTCCTCGTAGGGCTCGAAGTCGGCCTTGCGGGCGCCGCAGACCGGACAGAACCAGTCGTCGGGGATCTGCTCGAAGGGTGTGCCCGGCGGGATGCCGCCGTCTGGATCGCCCTCCTCCGGGTCGTAGATGAAGCCGCACGAGGTGCAGATCCAGAGCTGAGCGGTCTGGGTTTCGGTGGGCATTGCGCGCCAGCTTACCCAAGCCTCGCACCGGCGGCTAGGGTGACGCCGATGACCCCGGCAACCCCGCGTCCCGCCGCCTCCCTGATCCTGCTGCGCCGGGGCGGAAGGCACCGCCAACGGGGCGTCGAGGTCCTGCTCGTGCGGCGCAGCCCGGAGGCCAGCTTCATGCCTGGCGTCTGGGTGTTCCCGGGCGGCGTGGTCGAGGCGGACGAGTCCGTGACCCCCGAGGTCGAAGCGAAGGCGGGCGCTGCCGACGGCGAGGAGCTGGCGCACCGGGCATGCGCGGCGAGGGAGCTCCACGAGGAGGCCGGAATCGAGCTGTCCGCCGACACCGAGCTGCGCCCCTGGTCGCGGTGGATCACCCCCGAGATCGTCCCGGTCCGCTTCGACACCCGCTTCTACGTCGCCCTCGCGCCGCCCCACTCCCCACCGCGTCCCGACGGAGCCGAGACCACCGAAGCCGCCTGGATCACACCTCGCGAGGCGCTCGACCGCCATGCAGGCGGCGAGCTGTCGCTCGTTTTCCCAACCATCAAACACCTCGAGGCGCTGCTCCCCTACTCGAGCGCCGAGGAGGTGCTGGCCGCCGCACGCGACCGGCGGATCGAACCGATTCTGCCCCGCGTCGTGGGCCAGGATGAGGGGCGCAAAGTGGTCCTGCCCGGCGAGCCCGGATATTGACCCTGGGTTAGTTCGTCGGGAAGGGCTCGAGCCCGGCGTGCCAGGGGCCGGCCGAGTAGGTGTGGACCCCCGACTCCTCCACCTCCTTGCGCACCTGCTTGAACAGCTCGCCGCCGTTGTCCAGCGCGGCCTCGAGCTGGTCGCGGCTGCGGTCGCCGAGCCGCCAAAGGAACCAGAGCTGTTGCTCGGAGACGCCGAAGTCGATCTCGTCGTCGATCGTCGTCACCCAGTCCAGGAACGCAGGACTGAAGACCTCGCGGAGCGCGACCGGGTCGTACTCGCTGGGCACAGTGGCCAGAAAGCGCCGGTTGAAGTCCAGGCTCTCGAACTCGACCTTGCGGCGCGAGGCGCGTTGAATGACGAGCTCGTCGGGACGGCGCTCAATCGACTCGACGTTGAAGGGTGGCATCACCTTGGCCAGGTCGGGCACATGCGACTTGGCCAGCACGGCGCCGGGAAGCACGGCCTTCGAGAACAGCCCCCCCTCCTCCCGCTCATTGGCGTCGCAGGAGGCGCCCCAGAAGCCCTCGGCGAGCTGCCCGGTGATCCGGTTGGTGCCCCCGGGACAGAGGGCCACCGGCCCGCCCACCGGGTTGATGCCGCCCACCGGCTCGTAGACGAGGTCGCGGTCCCTGGCCACGGCCTGCACGGTCTCGGCCCAGGCCCGGGCCTCGTCGCCGGCGCTCATCTCACCCGGCGACCCGGTCGCTAGCGGGAGCCGTCACAGCGCCTGGTGGAACAGCTCGACGAAGTCGTCTGCGGTCGGCTCGCGCGGGTTCACCAGCGTCGAGCCCTCGCCCATCGCGTCCTCGGCGAGCTGGGGTATGCCCTGCTCGGGGACGCCGACCTCCGAGAGGCGCCCCGGCAGACCGAGGCGCGCCCGCAGCTCGCGGATGTGATCGGCGAGCGCCCGTCCGACCTGCCCGCTGCCGCCGCGGGCATCGACCCCGAGAAGGTCGGCGACGCCGCTGAACTGGTTCGCCACCTCTTCGCTGGCCACGGCGTTGAACTCGATCACCGGCGGCATGTTGATCGCGTTCGCGACCCCGTGCGGGACGCCGTAGCGGGCCCCGCAAGGGTGGGACATCGAGTGGGTGATGCCGGTAGCGCCGAAGCCGGTTGGCGCGATTGCCAGGTTGGCGGCGACAAGCATGTTGCCTCGCGCCGCCTCATCCGAGGCGTCGGCGACGGCGCGCTCCAGGTTGTCGCGGATCAGCCGGATCGCGTGAAGCGCATAGGCGTCTCCGTGCGGGCTCCACTCGGTCGAGGTCACACCCTCGATCGCGTGGGTGAGCGCGTCCATTCCCGTCGCCGCGGCAATTGGCGCCGGCAGGGTCGCCGTCGATTCGGGATCGAGGATCGCCAGGTCGGGGGCGATCGGGAAGTCGAGGATCACGAACTTGATGCCCCGCTCGGTGTCCTTGATCACCGCTACCGGGCTCGCCTCCGAGCCCGTGCCGGCGGTGGTGGGAATGGCTCCGAGCGGCGCCAGGGGCAGCGGCCTACCCATGCCGTCGCGCTCGCGCGGCAGCCCGAAGATCCCCTCCCACTCCGGAATTGTGCCGCCGTGGCTGAAGACCACATTGGCGCCCTTGGTGGTGTCGATCACCGATCCGCCGCCCACCGCCAGGAAGCTGTCGGCGCCCTGATCCTTCGCCTGCTCCGCACACCGCATGACCACCGCGGTGTCGGAGTCCTGCGGAACGTCGTCGAAGACGCCAACGACTTCGAGTCCGCCGTCGGCGACCCCGCTCTCGACCTTCTCCACCAACCCCGTGCCCCGGATCACCCCGTCGGTGACCACCAGCACCCGCTCCGCGCCCTCCTTGGCGAACTCGAAGCCCGCGCTCGCGATCAGCTCACGTCCGGAGATGACCCGCGTCGGTGCGGCGAACTGGTAGAAGTCCTTGAACTTCAAGCCTCGATCAGATCTGAGCGACCCTGGTCCTCGAGCTGGGCCTTGTAGCGGGGAAAGACCGGCTTCGTCAGCGGCACCAGCTTGAGGATTTTGGCCACTGGCCCCTTGGCCTTGATCTGGCCTCGCGCCAAGGCCACGGTCACGTTCACCTGGCCGAGCCAGAACCGGTGGGCGGTGTCGGCCTCCATCGACATCACCACCTCGGGCTCCATCTCGGACTCGCCGAAGTCGACATCGCCCGGCTGGCCCTCCTGGAGGCGCACCGTGATCGTCGAGTCCGGCTGACGGTACTCGTAGCGCACGATCGTGTTCGCCTTGCGGAACTTGGGCGCCAGCTCTTCGTCCTCCGCGAGGTCGACGAACAGCTTGCCGAGCGTGTCGTAAACCTCCTGAGCGTCGCTGAAGTAAAGCCAACTCCTCTCCTCTCCTCGTGCTCGTGATGCCGCCGTGGGCGGTAGCGAGATCCTATGCCTCCGCGCTCGTGGTCGAGACGCCCATGGCGTCGAAACTCGACCAATGGCGGCCAGATGGCCTCCGTGCGCCGGCTCCGGGCGCCTATCCTGCGGCCATGAGGGGCGCTCCCGGCACAGGCCACGACTACGACTGGCTCGTGATCGGCTCGGGCTTCGGGGGCAGCGTCTCGGCGTTGCGGCTCGCCGAGAGGGGCTACCGCGTGGGTGTGGTGGAGTGCGGCCGCCGGTTCGGCGACGACGACTTCGCGAACTCCGCCTGGAACCTCCGCCGCTACTTCTGGCTACCGCGCCTCGGCCTGCGGGGCATCTTCCGCCTCACGTTGTTCAAGGACGTGTTCATCGTCTCCGGCAACGGGGTCGGGGGTGGCAGCCTCGGCTACGCGAACACCCTCTACCGCGCGCGCCCCGCGTTCTTCGCCGACCCCCAGTGGGACGGCCTCGCCGACTGGGAGGGCGAGCTTCGGCCTCACTACGACACCGCCGAGCACATGCTCGGAGTCACGGAATACGAGGGCAGGACCCCGGCCGACGAACTGCTGCGCGAGTACGCGGGCCAGATCGGCGTCGCAGAGACCTTCAAGCAGACCCGAGTCGGGGTCTTCTTCGGCGAGCCCGGCAAGCAGGTGCCAGACCCCTATTTCGGCGGCGAGGGCCCGCCCCGATCCGGTTGCATCCGCTGCGGAAGCTGCATGGTCGGCTGCCGCCACGGCGCCAAGAACACCCTGGTCAAGAACTACCTCTGGTTCGCGGAGCGGCTCGGCGCCGAGGTCCTGCCCGAGCGACAGGCGATCGAGATCCGCCCCCTGGAGGCGGCCGACGGCTCGGATGGCTACGCGGTAACCACCGTGCGCCCCGGGGCATGGCTGCGACGGCGGGAGCGCACCCTGACGGCCCGCGGCGTGGTCGTCGCCGCGGGCGCGCTGGGCACGAACCAGCTGCTTGCCGATTGCAAGCACCGCGCGGCCCTGCCGCGCCTATCGGCGCGGCTGGGGCACCTGGTGCGGACCAATTCGGAGTCGATCCAGGCCGTGACCGCTCCCGACGACAGCCGCGACTTCGCTCGCTCGGTCGCGATCACGTCGAGCATCTATCCCGACCCCGACACCCACATCGAGGTGGTCACCTACGGGCGGGCCGGCGACGCAATGAGCCGCCTGTTCACGACCATGACCGGGGCCGGAACCCGGGTCACCCGGCCCCTGAAATGGATGGCCGCGATGATGCGCCACCCCCTGCAGACCGCCCGCCTGCTGTGGCCAGGCAAGTGGTCGCAGCGGACCGTGATCCTGCTGGTCATGCAGTCGCTCGACACAGCGATGCGGCTGCGAGCGAGCCCCAGGCCCCTGGGGCGAGGCGTGCGCCTCCAAACGGAACAGGACCCGAAGCGCCCCAACCCCACCTACCTCCCCGCAGCCGAGCGGGCTGCACGTTGGTTCGCGGAGCGCACCGGCGGCATTCCGCAAAGCGCGCTCACCGAATCGACCCTCAACATCCCCACCACCGCCCACATCCTGGGCGGCGCCGTGATCGGCGCCGATCCTTCCAGCGGCGTCGTGGACGCTCGCAACCGGGCTTTCGGCTACGACAACCTGCTGGTCTGCGACGGGGCTGCGGTGCCGGCCAATCCGGGCGTCAACCCGAGCCTCACGATCACCGCCCTCGCCGAGCGGGCGATGTCGTTCGTGCCGGAGCGCGAGGGCGCTTCGCAGACCCAGGAGCGGCCTGCGGCGCCGACGAGTTGACCCGCCCGCCCGCCTCCCGGCCGGCTGCGGCCTCGCCGACCAACTCGACGGGCAGCGGCGGCCCGACATGGAACCCCTGCGCGTGATCCACCCCATACTCGCGCAACAGCTCAAGCGTCGCCTGGTCCTCGACGAACTCCGCCACCGTCGTGACACCCAGACCCCCGGCGACCTCGACCATTCCACGAACCAGGACCTGGTCGATCTCGCTGACCCGCAGGTTGCGGATGATGTCGCCGTCGATCTTGAAGAAGTCGAGCGGCAGGTGCTTGAGGTAGTAAAGGGAGCCGAAGCCGGCGCCGAAGTCGTCGAGCGCGAAACGGCACCCGAGCCCACTTAGAGCCGAGGCGAACTCGCGCGACTCCGTCATGTTGGCGATCGCCGCTCCCTCGCTCACCTCAAAGATCAGCCGGTGGGGATCGACGCCATGCTCGGCGACCGTCGCGCCGATCATCTGCGGAAGCTCGGCGTCGCCGAGCGACCGTTCCGAGACGTTGAGCTCGAGGTTGACGTCGCTGCCGAGGACCTCCCCGTGCGCGATCAGCTCGATCGCATTGCGGATCACCCAGCGGTCGACCTCCCCCGCCTGACCCGAGCGCTCGGCGGCGGCCAGGAACGCGCCCGGCGGTATCGGGCCATCCTCGCCGTTCATCCGCACCAGCACCTCGTACTGGGAAACCTCGCCGGAGCGCAGGTTCAGGATCGGCTGCAGCGAGAGGCTGAACGCGTCCCGCTCGAGCGCGCCTCGGACCCGGTTTGACCAGGAGGGGCGGGCCTCAAGCAGCGCGTCTCGCTCAGGTGCGGGCGAGTAGACGGCGAACCGGTCGCGCCCCGCCTCCTTCGCCTGATACATGGCGATGTCGGCGTTCGACAGCAGCGCCTCGGAGTCCAGCCCCTCACCCGGCCCAAACAGCGCCACGCCGATGCTGGTCGTGACCCGCATCCGCCGCCCCGCCACGAAGACCGGGTGGCGGCGGAGGGCGTCGAGCAGGCCGGAGGCCACGGCTCGAGCGTTCTCCTCGTCTCCGTACGGCAGCAGCACGGCGAACTCGTCCCCGCCCAGCCGCGCCAGGACATCGCTCGAGCGGAGCCGGCTGGCGAGCGCGAGACTCGCCGTCCGCACCGCGTCGTCGCCGGCGCCGTGCCCGAGGCTGTCGTTGATCTCCTTGAAGTTGTCGAGGTCGAGGATCAGGACGGCGCCGCTCTGGCCGTAGCGCATGCTGACCTCGACCTGATGGGCGAGCTCCTGGATGAAGCGCCGCCGGTTGAACAGCCCCGTGAGCACGTCGTGATCGGCGAGGAAGCGCAACCGGGACTCGAACTGCTTGCGCTCGGTGATGTCGCGGCAGATGACCGCGGCGCCGTCGACTCGGCCTTCGGGCCCGATCACAGGGGACACCGACATGGAGACCTCGATGGCACCCCCGTTCTTGTGGCGGCGAACTGTCTCATAGTGCTCGATCCGCTCCCCACGGCGGATCCGCTCGAGGATCTCCTCCAGCTCGTGCTGGCGGTCGTTCGGCATCAGCAACGAGATCGACTGGCCAATCACTTCCTGGGCGCTGTACCCGTAGAGCCTCTCGGCGCCCCTGTTCCAGCTCACGACCCTGCCGTCGATCGTCTCGCCGATGATCGCCTCGTCCGACGACTCGACGAGTGCGGCGAGGTGCCGCAGCCTGGCGTCCGCGTTGCGTCGCTCGGTGATGTCGCGAATCGCGGCGGTGACCAGCGTGCCCCCCTCGGTCTCCAGCGGACTGAGGCTGACCTCGACCGGGAACTCGCTGCCGTCCTTACGTCGGGCGTGGAGGTCGAGGCGGGTGCCCCGCGGGCGCGCGTCGGGGTCGCCAAAGGCGCCGTCCTCGAAGCGCTCATCGACCAGGCTCTCGATCGAGCGACCCACAAGCTCCTCACGCGAGTACCCGAACGTCCTCTCCGCCTGGGCGTTGACGAGCGAGATCGAGCCGTCCAGGTCCATCACGATCATCGCGTCGGGTGCCGCCTCCAGCAGGGCGCGGAACTTCGCTTCCGCGCTGCGCCGCTCGGTGATGTCGCGGATCGCGGCGGTGACCAGCGTGCCCCCCTCGGTCTCCAGCGGGCTGAGGCTGATCTCGACCGGGAACTCGCTGCCGTCCTTGCGCCGCGCGCGTAGGTCGAGCCCGACGCCCATCGGGCGGGCGCGCGGATCGTCGAAGTAGTCGTCCCGGTGGCCCTGGTGGACATCCTCGAGGCGCTCCGGCACCAGCGACTCCACGCGCATGCCGACCAGCTCCCCGGCGGCGTAGCCGAACAGCCTCTCTGCCTGAGGATTGGCGATCGAGATCGTGCCGCCGGCAGCGACGGCGATCATTGCGTCGGGGGCGGCCTCGAGCAAGCCGCGCAAGGTGACGTCTCCCACAGATCAGTTATCGGCAGCCGGCAGGGGCGACTTCACCCCGCGTACGCCGCCGGGTCAGGAGGCAACGCCGAACCGGGCTCCCACCTCGGGCCAGTTGACCACGTTCCACCAGGCGTCGATGTAGTCGGGCCGGCGGTTCTGATATTTGAGGTAGTAGGCGTGCTCCCAGACGTCGACGCCCAGCAACGGCGTCTGGCCGTCGGAGATCGGCGAGTCCTGGTTGGCGGTGCTGACGACCGCCAGTCCCGAGTCGTCGTGGACCAGCCACGCCCAGCCGGAGCCGAAGCGGTTCACCCCGGCGTTCTTGAGCTCGTCCTTGAACGCGTCCAAGCCACCGAACGCATCGTCGATCGCGGCCCTCAGGTCGCCATCGGGCTCGCCGCCGCCGTCGGGGCTCATGATCTGCCAGAACAAGCTGTGGTTGGAGTGCCCGCCGGCGTTGTTGCGGACCGGCGTCCGGATCTCATCCGGCAGCGCGGAGAGGTTGCCGAGCACCTCGTCCACGTCGGTGTCCGCCCATTCAGTGCCCTCGAGCGCCGCGTTGGCCTTGTCGACGTAGGCTTGGTGATGCTTGTCGTGATGTACGCGCATCGTCTGCTCGTCGATGTGGGGGTCGAGCGCCCCGTAGTCGTAGGGAAGGTCGGGGACTGAATAGGCCATCTAGCTCTCCTTCTGCCTTTCGGTCTGGTGGGTTCGGCTGCTCTGGGGAGCCTACCCAAGCGCCTCTCGAAACCCGTGCCGCCAGCTCGCGTACAGGGGCTCCCAGCCCAGCTCGCGCTTCGCCTTGGCGTTCGAGGCGCCACGGAGCTGGGTCGCGAACGCCGCCGCGAACGGCCCCGCCGCCAGTCGAGCCAGGAACGTCGGCACGCGCCGGGGGCGGCGTGCGCCGAGCGTCTCCGCGTAGACGGGTAGCCACTCGGCCAGCGGCGCCGGCTCATCGTCGACGATGTTGTAGATGCCGGGTGCCCCTCGCTGGAGCGACGCGACGGTGGCCGAGGCGGCATCGTCGATGTGGATGAACGAGAACATCCCCTCGCCGCGACCCACGATCGGGAAGCGGCGGCGGCGCACCTGCTCGGCGATGCTTCCATCGGCGGCGTAATAGGTGCCCGGCCCGTAGAACTGCCCGTAGCGGAGCACCACCCCCTCGAGCCCCGGTGTGTGTGTCGCCTCTCGCTCGTGCTCGAGCACCGAGCCGGCGCCGCTGCGGAAGGGGTCTGGCGCATCGATCCAGGGCCGCGCCTCCTCGTCCTTGATCATCTCGCCCTCGGGCGCGTAGATGAAGGCGACGCTCTGAGTGATGAAGCGCTTGACTCCGGCGGCGCGCGCCGCTTCGATCAGGTTGTGGCCGCCCTCGGCGCGCGCTCGGTTGGTCGGCCCGTAGTCGATCTTCCGCGGGTTGTACTCGCGGGGGAGGCGGGTGAGCTGGTTGATCACGACCTCCGGCGCGGAATCCCGTACTGCGGCCTGCACCGCCTCGGCGTCGAGCGCATCGCAAACGATGGGCTTCGCGCCGGCCGCCTCGAGCCGGGCGGTGTTCTCCGGCTTGCTGGTCGTCCCGGCGACCTCGTGGCCCGCGGCAACCAGTTGGCGCACCAACGGCTGTCCGATCACCCCGCTGGCCCCGGCGACGAACGCCTTCATGAGGCCTCCTCCTTTCGGTCTGGGCTCACCCCAAACGCCTGGAGCCTTGCCGCCGCCCAGGCCAGGTAGGCGTACAGCAGCCCGACGATGCCGAGGTAGACGGCGTCGAAGACCCCCCGTGCATCGCTCCGCGCCTCGCCGACGTCGAAGACGTGGTTGACCACGTGAAGCCCGGACCACAGCGCCCCGAGCGCCAACACAGGGACCCGCCACGATGGACGCTGGGCCGCCACCAGAACGGCTATGCCGAAGGCGAGCACGAAGGCGCCCACGTCGCCTACGTAGTGCTCGTTCTCGACCCCGTAGCGGCCGACCTCGTCGAAGAAGGTGCCGGGTGCCACCAAGGCGAGGGCGCCCGAGGCGACCTGAACGACACCGAGCACGACGAGGACGGCCTTCAGCGCACGCTCGCTGATCACCGGCCGGCCTCCATGGTGGGCAGGCTACCGCGATGTCCTCGGCTCAGATCAAGCGCCGAGGGCGTCACCCATCGACTGATGCCGCTTCCATGAACACACTCAACTCTCTGCGGATGTCTGGTCCGGCGGGCTGGTAGGCGATTTCGGTGACGCCTCGTTCGGCGAGCTGGGCGACCTTGTCCCTGATCTTCGTCTTGGTGCCGCTGAAGCTGAACGATTCGACCATCGCGTGAGCGCCCGCGTTCCAAGCGGCCTGATCGGCGCTGTTGAGACCGACCTGGTGCTGGTGATGAACGGCTAGATGACGCTCCTGCTTCGGCACCTGCTCGATCACCGCGAGCCACTCCTGGCCGCCTGGAAGCTCGGCCACTGAGCCCCCGTACTCGTAGACGCCGTGGTACGTGATCATCGTGGCCGGACCCGCCGCTTCTCGTACCCGCTCGGCCTGCGGGTCCTCGCCCTCATCGAGCACGGTGCCGAAACCGAGATAGGTCACCCAGGAGAACTCTTTGGCGAAGTCGGGGACGCCGGCGACGGCGATCAAGCCGTCGCCGTGCTGCTTGGCGATAGCTCCGCCCTTGGGGCCGAGCGCGCCGATGATCACCGGCACCTCGACCGGCCTGGGTGCCCCGTGCCCTTCTGGGTGAAGCATGCGCAAGCGCGAACCCTCCCACTCGACGACGTCACCGCGCAGGAGTCCCTTGAAGGCCTTGATGTAGGCCTCCACGAACGCCCACTTCAGGGGTCCGTCGCCCATCGCCCGCCGCGAAGAGAAGCCGGTCCCGAACGCCACCGCGACTCGTCCCGGTGCCAGCGCTTCGAGCGCCGCCGTCGCCGCCGCGTTGACCATCGGATGGCGAAGCGAGGGAACCAGCACACCTGGACCGAGCCCGATTCGCTCTGTCCGCTGGGCGGTCAGGGCCAGCATCATCCAGACGTCTGGGCTTTGCTGCGGCGTGTCGTAGAACCACGCCCGCTTGTAGCCAAGTTCCTCCGCGATTGCAACGTGCTCCGGAGAATCCAGGGTGGTGGGCGTCGCGCAAGAGATATCCATGTCCAATCGGGGCGACTGGATTTGAACCAGCGACCTCACCGACCCGAACGGTGCGCGCTACCAGGCTGCGCCACGCCCCGAGGCGATTCATTCTGCCAAAGGCGCCCGGGCTAGCCGCCTACGGCCGCCACGGCGGCATCTATCTCCTCCTTCGACGGCGAATCCTGGAGCACCTTGGGATCGCCAGGCCCGGGGCCCGTGACGACGACCGAGGGGCCACTGATCCGCAGGCCCAACTCGGCGGCCAGCGTTGCGTCCGCCTCCACCTTGTCCTTGACCTGGGCGGAGTCGCGGGCCGTGGTCCAGGCATCGCGGTCGAACTCCGGGACAGCGTTGCCGATGTCCGTGAGGAACTCGTCGGAGACGGTGCCGGCGGGAGCCTCGTCCTGGTTCCGGAACAGGAGGTCGATGTACTGCCACTCGCGGTCCTGCTCGCCCGCTGCTGAGGCGGCGTAAGCGGCCCTCGTCGTTTCATGCGCGCCGAGCGAGATGTGGCGGAATTCGAGCCTCGCCTCGCCCGTGCGGGCGTACTGCTCGATCAGCGGATCGACCGTTTGGAGCTCGTAGTCGTCGCAGCTCGAGCACTGAAGGTCGTTGAAGACGGTGATCGTCACCGACGCATCGCTCGGACCGAGGTACGGGCCATCCTGGGGGATCCCCGCGATCAGCTGCTGAGTTTGCTCGCCGCCGCTGATGGTGATCTTCTCCGGGCCCCCCTCGCCGATCGAGAGCGAGACAACCGCCGCCAACACGACTAGGACGCCGACGCCAAGCAGGAGGCGCGGCAACCAAGGGCTTCTGGTCATCCGGGCGCGGAGCCGAAAGACGACGCGACGGGCTGGTGGCGGGTCATGTCTACCCGGCGACCGCCTTGTAGTAGCGAACCGCGAGCCCGGTGAGGAGCGTCTCGAAGCTCTCCTCGATCGGCCCTCCGCTCTGCCGCGAGTAGGCCTCGAGCCCGCTCCGCTCGATCGCCTCGCTGCGGGCCACCACCTCGTCCACCAGGTCCGGGTGCTCGTCGCAGAAGAAGGCGCCGATCGAGTACAGCTCGGTGTCCATCAGCGATTCGAGGAAGGAGCCCGCATCACTCGCCAGCGGCGGGGTCTGGGGCGAAAGGTGCGGCGCCTCGTCGGCCATCTGCGGACATCGTAGATGCGCTTCGGCGCCGGTCGCGAGCCGATCGACCGCCCAGTCGGTGTCGCCGCGGTGCGCCGGAGCGGCCGCCACGCCTGATGTGGCGCAATTTCCGCAAAAAAACGTTGAAAACATCCGCCCCAGGCGATAAGAATCAGGTTGGGAAACGACGGGAGGAGACAAACACGTGGCCATTCACCTGACGCCGACCGAGCTCGCTGAGGAAGTCAACATGAAGCGGCGCGAGGTGATCTCGAAGTGCATGGAGATGGGCGTCCCAATCTTCAACGGCCGTATCGACAAGACCCTCTTCGTCTCCTCGCTGCGCCGTTTCACGCAGCAAGCCAAGCAGCCCCAGGCTGCTGCCTAATCCCAGTTCGCTGAGATAGCCTTTCCAGCGATGGAGACAGCGACCGTCGAGTCCCGTTCGGCGACCGGCGCCGGCTCGGCGACGATCGCGGACCTCCTCCCGGCCGCCGTGCAGAAGTACGGCTCCCAGGCGGCGGTCATGTACCGCGACGACTCCGGCGAGTGGGCGACCCGGACCTTCACCGAGGTCGGCGATCGGGTGCGCAGCCTGGCTCTTGGCCTGATCGACCTCGGAGTTCAGAAGGGCGACAAGGTCTCGATCCTCGCCAACACCCGCCCGGAGTGGACCTACTACGACTTCGCCGCGCTGACCACGGGCGCGATCGTGGTGCCGATCTACCAGACCAACTCACCCGAGGAATGCCAGTACGTGCTCGAGAACTCGGACGCCAAGGTGGTGATCGTCGAGGACTCCGAGCAACTCGACAAGATCCGCCAAGTCCGTGACCGCTGCCCGAAGCTCGAGCACGTGGTTCGCATGACCGGCTCCAGCGACGACGCGATCTCGGCCGATGAGCTCGTCGAGCGGGGCGCCTCTCACGAGGCTTCGGAATGGGAGGAGCGGTGGCGCTCGGTGGTCCCCGACGACATCTGCACCTTCATCTACACGTCAGGCACCACCGGCCCGCCCAAGGGCTGCGTGATCTCGCACGGCAACTACCGAGCGATGCTCAACATGTCGCTGGAGCAGAGCGTGCTCGAGTCCCGGCGGATCACCTACCTCTACCTGCCTCTCGCCCACTCCTTCGCGCTCCTGATCCAGCTGCTCAGCTTCGACGTCGGCGGCGTGCTCGCCTACTGGGAACGCGACCCGCTGAAGATCCTCCCCAACCTGGCCGAGGTCAAGCCCCACTACTTCCCCTCCGTGCCGCGAATCTTCGAGAAGATCTACACCGCCGCGACCTCAAAGGCCGAGAGTGCGGGCGGCGTGCAGCGGGCAATCTTCAACTGGGCGGTGGGTGTCGGCCGCCGAGTTCGCGAGCTCGAGCGCCAGGGCAAGAGCCCCTGGCCCCCGCTTCGCATTCAGTACGAGATCGCCGACCGCCTGGTGCTGTCGAACATCCGCAACCTGTTCGGCGGGCGGATCATCGAGGCGGTCTCCGGCGCCGCACCGATCAATCCGGAGATCCTTCGCTTCTTCGACGCCGCCGGCGTGCTCGTGCTCGAGGGCTGGGGGATGACCGAGACCTCGACCGCGGCGACGATCGCTAGGGCGGACCAGTTCAAGTTCGGCACCATCGGGAAGCCGTTCCCCGGCTGCGAGGTGAAGATCGCCGACGACGGCGAGATCCTGGTGCGTGGCCCCAACGTCTTCCAGGGCTACTACAAGAACCCTGAAGCGACCCGCGAGACGCTCGTAGACGGATGGCTCCACACCGGCGACATCGGCCAGATCGACGCCGACGGCTACGTCAAGATCACCGGCCGCAAGAAGGACATCATCATCACCGCCGGCGGGAAGAACATCACCCCCGCGAACATCGAGGCCGAGGTGAAGCAGCATCCGCTGGTCTCGCAGTGCGTCGTGATCGGCGACCGCCGGCCCTACCTCGTCGCTCTGCTGACGCTCGATCCCGAGGAAGCGGCGACCTTCGCCTCCCAGCACGGGCTGCCCGACGATCCCGAGGCCATCGCCTCGAACGCGCAGGTCCGGGCGTCAATCGAGGAGCACATCGAGAAGGCAAACCAGAAGTTCGCCCGCGTCGAGCAGGTGAAAAAGTTCAAGATTCTCCCCCGCGACCTCTCCCAGCAGGGCGGTGAGCTGACCCCGACGCTGAAGGTGAAGCGCAACGTGGTCGCCGACAAGTACGCCGCCGAGATCGAGGCGCTCTACTCGAGCTGAACCGCTGCGGCCGGCGCTCGGCCCAGCGGCGAGCTATTCCGGCTCCGCGGCCCCCGAGTCCGGTTCCGCGGCCTCAGAGCTCGGCTGCTGGCGAAGCAGCGCCGTCGTCGTCTGCTCCAACACGCGCCGCCACGCCGACTGCTTCTCCTGCTCGCGCTCAACCTGGTCGAGCACGTGGCGGACGCGGCGAGCCGAGATCTGGATGCCGTGGCGCTCGGCGATCGACTTGTAGCGGTCGTAGTCCCGGGCGAGCTTCATGGTCACCGACTCGAACCCGTGCTTGGCGATCTCGAGGCGGGCGCTGTAGTCGAGGATGGAGGTGCCGAACATCAGCTCGTCGTCGAGCTCGGGCTCGATCAGGATGATGTCGACGCCCGGATAGCGCTGCTCCCATTGCTGGACCGCGACGTGCAGGCGCTCGTGGGAAAGCAACCGGAAGGCCTGGTTGCCGATCGCCGTGAACCCCATGTCCGAGACGCGGCGCGCCCGGGTGCCGGTGACGGTTGGGATCCGCTTGCTGAAGTCGTTCGCATAGGGCACCAGCGGGTTGATGACGACGATGAACTTGGCGCCGTGCTCGACGGCGACGTCCAGGTTCGTGGTCGAGCGGATACCGCCGTCGATGAACTCGCGGCCGTTGATCTCGACCGGCGCGTAGATCATCGGCAGGGCACCCGAGGCCGCAACCGCGGTCGAGATCGGGATGTCGGCCCAATCGCCCTCCCCGAGGACCACGCGCTCGGTCGTGTCGAGGTCGGTCGCGGTCAGGTACAGCTCGGCGTCGAGGAGCCGGAAGTCGTTGCTTCGATCGGGGTCCGAAAGCACCTCGGCGACGTAGTTCTCGATCCCCCGCCCGGTATAGATGCCGGTCGGCAAGCCGCTCGCCAGCCCGGTGACCATGTCAACCGCCGAGAGCTCGCTGAGGTGGCCGACAAGCTCCCTGGCCACTCCAGCCACCCGCAGCGGGAAGGTGAGCGACTTGCGCACGATCCCGCCGTAGTTGGGCTTCAGCAGGGTGCCGAGTGAGATGTCGCGAAGCGGCGACGGGAGCTCGTGGTTCAGCACCCGCATCATCTCCTCGGGGGTGATCCCGTTCGCCACCATGCTGGCCACGAACGACCCTGCGCTGGTGCCCACATAGACGTCGAACTCGTTGACCGTGCGGTTGACGGCGAGCAGGTCGAGTGCTCGCAGGGCGCCGATCTCGTAGACGCCGCCCGTGAAGCCCCCTCCGCCGAGGACGAGCGCCGACTTCGATCGCCGCCGGCGACCCCTTTTGCCCCGAGTCCCCCGCGAGTCCGTTCGGGGGGTCTCGAGCTCGACGACCTTGCCCATGGAGATACGCATTATGCCGCCCGGTCGGGCAGACTGCCGCACGCTTGCCCGAGCAGCGGCCCGGGAATCGATGGTGTCGAGCGCAAGGGCTACCCTGCCGGACGGTGCGCGGAAGGCTCTTTTGGATCGCGCTGGCGGGGCTCGGGTGCGCACTGCTGCTCGCGCCCGTGGATGCGAGCTCCATCTCGCGCTCCCGGTTGCGTCACGGACTCAGCAACCAGATGCGGAGCGCAGGCGGCGCCAGCGGCGCCTGGGTGATGGACATCGGGGCGGCAGGCAACCACGTCCTCTTCAGCTGGGCGTCGCACGCGCGTCGCATCCTGGCCTCGAACACGAAGCTGTTCACGACCGCCGCCGTGCTCGATCGCTTCGGCGCCAACGGCCGGCTGAAGACCAGGCTGTACGCGCGGCGCGGGCACGCCCGGCACGGGCATACGCTCGAGGGCAGCCTGGTGATCGTCGGGGCTGGCGATCCCGCCCTGGCCAGCGTGGGCTTCGCGCGGCGAAACGACCTCCCGCTGACCGGGATCGCCAACCTGGCCAGCGACGTCCGCAAGGCGGGTATCAGGCGCGTCACCGGCGCGATCCGCGCCGACGACACCGTCTTCGACCGCCACCGGGGGGTGCCGAGCAGCGGGGTCGATGCAACCGGGGAGCTGGGCCCACTCTCGGGCCTCTCCTACAACTCGGGCTTCGCGGGCGGCCACTACGCGACCAACCCGGAGCTGGCCGCGGCGCGGAAGCTGAAGCGCCGGCTGCGAGAGCAGGGAGTCCGCGTCAAACGGGGCACGGGCCGCGCCAACCTGCCCCGCAGCGTCCTTCGGCGCCGGCCGCTCGGCAAGGTCCGCTCGCCGAAGCTGGCGGCGCTGATCACCGAAACCAACCGGCCTTCGAACAACTTCTTCGCCGAGATGCTGCTCAAGCGCCTCGCGGCTCGCCGCGGGGTCAAGGGCACGACCCGGCTCGGCGCCCGCAAGGCCGAGAGGTTCGCGCGCAAGCTGGGAGGGCCGGTGCGGATGGAGAACGGCTCGGGGCTGTCGCGCTCCAATCGCGCCTCCCCGCGTAATCTGGGCCGCTTCCTGGTGGCCATGAACCGCCATCCCGACCGGCGCTCCTTTCGCCACTCGCTGCCGTTGGCGGGGCGCCAGGGCACGGTCGGTGAGCGCATGAACGGGACCGCCGCCGAGGGTCGCTGCCGGGTCAAGACCGGGACCCTGATCGGCGTCAGCACCTTCTCCGGCTACTGTCGCGCAGGCCACGGATTGGTCGCCTTCTCGATCCTGATGAACTCCGTAGACATCACCACCGCGCACCGCGCCCAGGACAAGATGGCGGCGCTGATCGCCCGGTACAAACGCTAAAACAGCACCGGCGCCCGGCTGAGGCAGGTAGGGCGACCGCCCCCGGTCGCGCCTCCTGCTGGACCGTCCTGCCCAGCCCTCGCATAGGGGCCAGGACGGTGGCGGTTTTCGATGGCCCAGGACCGCGCGGATTCGTCACAAGGACGCGCAGGAGGAGGCGCGCTCTAGGCCGAAAGCAGCTTGCGCAGGCTCTTCTCGTCGAGGATCGTCGTGCCGAGCTCCTCGGCCTTGGCGAGCTTCGAGCCGGGACTATCGCCTGCGACCACGTAGTCGGTGTTCTTCGACACCGATCCGGTCACCTTGCCGCCGCCACGCCTGATCATCGATGTCGCCTCCTCGCGGCTAAGCTCCGGCAGGGTTCCGGTGAGGACAAAGGTCTTGCCCTCGAGCGGGCCGCCCTCGGTGCGGCGCTCCGCCGCCGAGAGCTCGAAGCGAAGCCCCCGCTCGCGCAGGCGGTCGATCAGCTCGAGCATCGCCTCGTCGGAGAGCTCCTCGCGAAGCTGCTCCGCGAGGACCGGCCCGATTCCGTCCACCTCCGTGATCCGCTCAGCGTCAGCCGCCAGCAGAGCGTCGATCGACCCAAAGTGCTGTGCGAGAGCTTGGGCGTTGACGTAGCCGATCCCAGGCAACCCCAGTGCGTAGAGCACGATCCCGAAAGGCCGCTCCTTGGAGCGCTCGATCTCGCGGATCAGGGCGTTGGCCGAGGTCTCGCCGAAGCCCTCCAGCTCCGCGATCCGCTCGGCGTCCAAGTCGTAGATCGATGCCGGGTCGGTGATCAGGCCCTCGTCCAGGAAGCGCATTGCGTTCTTCTCGCCGAGGCCCTCGATCTCCATGGCGCCGCGAAAGTGCTTGACGAGCTGAAAGGTCTGGCCGGGGCAGCCGCGGCGGTTGGGACAGATCGTCCACACGGAGTCCTCGGGCTTGACCGTCGGGGTCTTGCAGGCCGGGCACTTGCTGGGTGGCCTGGGGCGACGCAGCCGCTTGCCTTTGCGCCGCTGGATCAGCGGGGCGATCACCTGCGGGATCACGTCGCCGGCGCGCGTGACGACCACCTCGTCGCCCTCGCGGGCGTCCTTGCGCGCCAAGTCCTCCTCGTTGTGGAGGGTTGCGGTCGAGACCGTCACCCCTCCCACGTGAACCGGCTCCAGCATCGCGAACGGAAGCAGGCGACCGGTGCGGCCGACGTTCCAGACGATCCGGTTGAGCTTCGTTGTCGCGGTGATCGGCGGGAACTTCCAAGCCACCGCCCAGCGCGGCTCGCGGCCGGTGACGCCGAGCTCGCGCCACAGCGAGCGCTGGTCGACCTTGACCACCACTCCGTCGATCTCGTAGTCGAGCGCCTCGCGCCGCTCCTCCCACCAGCGGCAGCGCTCGACGACCTCGTCAGCAGTGTCGTGCTTCTCGATCTCCCGGTTGACCTTGAACCCGTGTCGGCTCAGCCACTCGAGCTCCTCCGAGTGGCTGGCGAACTCGATCCCCTCGTGACCGCCGATCCCGTAGCACCAGATCGAGAGCGGCCGCGAGGCGGTGATCCCCGGGTCGAGCTGGCGGATCGTGCCCGCCGTCGCGTTGCGGGGGTTTGCGAACGTGGACTCCCCGGCTGAGGCGCGCTGCTCGTTGAGCTCGGCGAACGCGCGGCGCGGAAAGTAGACCTCGCCTCGGACCTCGATTCGCTCGGTCGTGTCGTCGATCCGCAGCGGGATCGCCCTGATCGTGCGCAGGTTCTGGGTGACGTCTTCGCCGATCACGCCGTTGCCGCGAGTCGCCCCGCGAACGAACTCGCCGTCCTCGTAAAGCAGCGAGATCGCGATCCCGTCGATCTTCGGCTCGGACACGAAGCGCAACTCCCCCGGCCTGATGTCGAGCTGGCGAAGGCGGTTGTGCAGGCGCGTCTCCCAGGCCCGGAACTCGTCCGCGCTGCGGGCGTTGCCCAGCGAGAGCATCGGCTCCAGGTGGCGAACCGGCTCGAACGTGTCGACCGGCTCGCCGCCCACGCGCTGGGTCGGTGAATCCGTGCGGCGAAGCTCGGGGTGCTCCGCCTCGAGCGCCCTGAGCTCGTCGAGCAGGGCGTCGTACGCGTCGTCGCCGATCTCGGGGTCGTCGAGGACGTAGTAGCGATGATCGTGGTCAGCGATCTGGCGGCGAAGCTCCTCCGCCCGCTTGCCCGGATCCTTGGCGCTCACCCGGCGCCCGTCATCGCAGCGTCGAGCATTCCCTCCAGGTCCCAGTCGCGCAGCCGCCCCAGGCCCTGGCGATCGGTTAGGTCGAAGTGCACTGGGGTGATCGAGATCCGCCCCCGGGCCACCGCGGCAAGATCGGTGCCCGGCTCGTCCTCGAAGGAGGGCTCGAAGCCGTAGATCCGATAGCGACGCCGCCCGTCGCCGTCCTCGTCGACCAGCTTCAGCTCGTCGTTATAGAGCCGCTTGCCGAGCCGGGTGACCTCGATCCCCTGCGGCTCACCCGATGGGCAATTGACGTTCAGGAGCGTCGCGGCGGGCAGCTGTTCGGCGCCAAGAAGCGCGACCAGCTGGGCTCCAAACCGAGCCGCGACGGCGAAGTCGAAGCTTCGGCCGGGAAGAAAGCTCATCTCGCGGGCGGTCGACTGCTGCGAGATCGCGATTGCCGGGATGCCCAGGACGATGCCCTCCAAGGCCGCCGCCACGGTGCCCGAATAGGTGATGTCGTCGCCCAGGTTTGAGCCGTGGTTGATTCCGGAGACGATCAGGTCCGGACGCTCGCCGACCAGACCCAGGTCGCCGAAGCGGACGCAGTCGACGGGCGTGCCGTCGGTCGCGTAGGCGATCCCGCCGTCGTCGAGCTTCACCTCCTCGACCGAGAGCGGCGAGCGCGTTGTGATGCTGCGCGCGGTGGCGCTGCGGTTGGAGTCCGGGACGATCACGTGCGTTTCGATGCCGTCCAGCTCGGCCATGGCCCGACGCAGGGCGTGTACGCCCTCGGCGCCGATGCCGTCGTCGTTCGTCAGCAAGACCCGCATCTGCATCGATTCTAGGGGCGGTGGCTCCGCTCGACATTTCGGGTTAGGGTGCCCTAAGATGCGCCGGTCCTGCTGGACGTTAGGACGACCTAAACCGGATCCGATGCAAGCCACCGCTTCAACCACGAGATCAGGAAGGCAAGGCGCATGACGTTTGGCGAGACCATCCTTCTGGGCGCCCTGGCGGGGTTCACCATCTACCTCGGGCTGCCCTTCGCGCGGCTCCAGCTCCTGGGCGCGCGCACCCGGGTCGCGCTCGCGATGTTTGCCGTCGGGGTGCTCGCGTTCCTGTTCGTCGACGTGATGGAGCACGGGCTGGGGATCGTCGAGGAGGCCGTTGAGGGGTACAGCGACGGAGAGCAGAGCTTCGGCCACATGGTCGGCCTCGCTCTGCTGCTCGGCGGCGGGTTCGCGGCGGGTTGCGCCGGGCTGGCCGCGCTCGAGGCCCGAATGCGCCCCGCCGGGCTCAAGCAACCGCCGATCGCGGGGGGCTCGTCCGAGTTGACGGTCGAAGACGCCCAAGCGCTCGATCTCCAGGCGGCCGCTGCCCGGGCACGCGCGCTTCGGACCGGGATGACGATCGCGGCGGCGATCGGTCTCCACAACTTCGCCGAGGGCCTCGCAATCGGCGTCTCGGCAAGCACCGGGGAGATCAGCCTCGCGACCGTCCTGATCATCGGATTCGCACTGCATAACGCGACCGAGGGCTTCGGCATCGTCGGCCCACTCGGATCCGTCAGGCCGACATGGGGCTGGCTTGCGCTCGCCGGGCTGATCGGTGGCGGCCCGACGTTCCTCGGTTCGATGGTCGGTTACAACGTGACCTCTGAGCCGCTCGAGCTTCTCTTCTTCGCCGTTTCCGGCGGAGCGATCCTCTATGTGATCGGCGAGGTCTGGAACGGGATGCGCCGCTACGGATACCGGGAGCTTGGGCTTTCGCTGCTCGCTTTCGGCTTCTTCGTCGGGGTGGCCACCGACCTGGTCGTCGCATACGGCGGTGGCTGAGACCACCTAGCGCCCCGCCGGCCTCGGATACCTTGAGTCGGTGGAGCCGGCCACGCCCAACACGACCGAGGTGTGGCGCGAGCCGGTTCGGGGCTCGTATCCCGACCGCCGGCTGATCGCGCTGCCCGGCCGCGAGCGCCTCGAAGGCTGGCAGCGGGGTCTTTGGCCCCCGCCGCCGCTCTCTCACCTCACGGGCGCCCGGCCGACCGGGTTCGGGTCTGGAACGGCCGACGCCGAGATGCCTGCCTCGGGCTGGCTCGCGGCGTCCAACGGGTTGATCACCGGGGGAACCCTGGCCTTGCTCGCCGACATCGCCTTCGGCTGCTCGATCGAGACCGAGCTGCCGGCGGCGACGCCGTACACCACCGCCGAGCTGTCACTGTCATTCCTCCGTCCGGCGCGCCCCGGAGGCACGCTGACCGCGAGCGGGCAGGCAATCCACGTGGGTCGCTCGGTGGGTTTGTCGGAGGCCTTTGTGATCGAGGAGGGAAGCGAGCGGCTGCTCGCCCACGGCACCTCGCGCCTGACCATCTTCCCGCCGCTCGACCCGGCCCCCGATCCACCCAGCGACCTGGAGCCGTTCGAGCCGCCCGAGCACGGGACTCCGGATCCCTATCTCCGGCCCGCCCCGGACGGCGTGATCGAGCAGGAGGTCTGGAACGAGCTCCCCGGCGCGGAGATCTTGCGGCGTCAGCTCGCGGGCGAGCTGCCGCCGCCCCCGCTCCACCACCTGACAGGGCTGGGCCCGATCGAAATCGGCGAGGGCACGGCGACCGTGGTCATGCCCTGCAGCGAGTGGCTCGCCAGCCCGACCGGCCGGCTACAGGGCGGCGCAATCGCGATGCTGGCCGACTTCGCGATGCTGATCGCGGTCGAGACGACGACCCCTGCGGGGCTTGCCTTCGCCGGCCTCGACCTGAAGGCCAACTTCCTGCGCCCGGTGTCACCAGACGAAAGCGAGCTGACCGCGCGGGCGGAGGTCGTCCACGCGGGCCGCACGATCGCCATCACCCGCGCCACGGTGGCCAACGCTGAGGGGAAGCACGTCCTGCTGGCCACCGGCTCCACGATCTTCCTGCCGGGCCGCCCTGCGAGCCTCGGCGAGGTCGAGCTGAGTGGTGGCGAGGACGCCGAATAGGGGTTGGTGGCGGAAACTAGCGCCGGTAGCGCACCGACGCGAGGTAGAGGCCGTGCGGAGGAGCCGTCTCGCCGGCGCGCTCCCTCGGGGCGCCGCGAAGCAGCTCCTCAAAGTCCTCTTTGCCGTGCCCGCCGCCCCCGAGTTCGAGCATCGTCCCCACGAGGACCCGAACCATGTGGCGCAGGAAGGCGTCCGCCTCGATCCAGAGCTCGAGCAGCTCGCCAGGGAATGGCTCCGGGAGCCTCGAGGTCCGCCACTCGGCCTGGATCACCTCGCGCTCGAAGCGCGTGTGCTCGGTCTGCGTGGGGGTGAAGGCCGTGAAGTCGTGCCTGCCGATGAGCGCCGCCGCGCACCGCTCAAGCGCCGTTCGCTCGACGCGTTTCGGCCACCACAGCGCCCGCCCGATCTCGAGGGGGTGCCCCATCCGGGAGGCCAGCACCCGGTAGCAATAGGTTCTCGAGCGGGCGTCGCGGCGGGCGTCGAACCCTTCGGGGGCGGCGGCAGCCTCGATCACTGAGATCGCCGGGGGCAGGACCGCATTCAGGCGGTGGGCCAGCTGGTCGGGCGGCGTACCCTCGAACTCGAAGCTCGCCACCTGCCCCCAGGCGTGAACGCCCGCGTCGGTGCGGCCGGCGACCGTGAGTGATACCGGCTCACCGAGGATCCGCTCCAGCGCGGCGTCGATTTCGCCCTGCACCGTGCGCCGGCCCGCCTGTGCCGCCCACCCGGCGAACGGCGTCCCGTCGTAGGCGATCGTGAGGCGAACGACTCCCATCAACACCGGCCCTGCCGTGTGGCGGTGCGCTCGAAGGCGCTAGACCAGCTCGAGGAAAACCATCTCGGTGGAGTCGGAGCGGCGGGGACCAAGCTTGACGATCCGCGTGTAGCCGCCGGGGCGCTCCGCGTACCGAGGCGCGATCTCCTCGAACAGCTTGTGGACGATGAACTTGTCCTGGCCGAGCTCGGAGAGGGCCCGGCGGCGGGCGTGCAGGTCGCCACGCTTGGCGAGCGTGATCAGCTTCTCCAGCTCGGGCTTCACCGCCTTGGCCTTCGCCTGGCTGGTCTTGATCCGCTCGTGCTGGATCACCTCGCGGCAGAGGTTCCGCAGCAACGAGCGGCGATGCGCCGCATCCCGGCTGAGCTTGTGTCTCGCCTTCCCGTGGCGCATCGCGCTGCCCGCCTGCCGCTTACTCGTCCCTGAGCGAGAGGCCGAGGGCGTTGAGGGCCTCGATCACCTCTTCCGTGGAGCGCTTGCCGAAGTTGGGGATCGCGTTCAGCTCCGACTCGGAGCGCTGGATCAGGTCGCCCACCGTCTGGATGCCCGCCCGCTTCAGGCAGTTGTAGGCGCGGACGCCGATCTCCAGCTCCTCGATCAGGCGGTCGTCACCATCCCCGGCAGCGAGCGGCGCGAAGCCAGGCTCGGCCACGCCGGCGCCGTCGCGGCTGGTCAGCTCCTCGACCCGGTCGGCGTCGGTGAAGATCGCCAGGCTCTTGATCAGGATCTCGGCCGCCTCGCGAAGCGCCGAGGCGGGCTCCATCGAGCCATCGGTCTCGATCTCCAGCGACAGCTTGTCGAAGTCAGTCCGCTGGCCGACCCGCGCCGAGTCCACCGCGTATGAGGTGCGGCGAATCGGCGAGAAGATCGAGTCGATCGGGATCACCCCAAGCGGCTGGTCCTCGGTCTTGTTCTCCTCGGCGGGCGAGTAGCCGCGGCCACGGCCGATGGTCAGATACATCTCCAGCTTGGTCCGCTTCTCGAGCGTGGCGATCGCAACGTCGGGATTGAGGATTTCGACTCCGGCGGGCAGGTCGATGTCCTTCGCCTTCACCTCCCCGGGGCCGGTGGCGACCAGCGGGGCCTCCACCTCGTCCGCGTCGGTGTGCATGCGGATCACGATGTCCTTGAGGTTGAGGACGATGTCCGTGACGTCCTCCTTCACCCCGGAGACGTCCGAGAACTCGTGCGCGACGCCCTCGATCCGAACGCTCTTGATCGCGGCGCCACCCAGCGAGGAGAGCAGCACCCGGCGCAGGCTGTTGCCGAACGTGTAGCCGAAGCCCTTGTCGAGGGGCTCGATTGTGAAGTTGCCGCGGTTGTCGGCAACCTCCTCTGAGGAGATCTTCGGGATTTGGAACTCGGGCAGGGTGGTCATCGCTTCCTCTTGTCGTTGTCGCGTTGGGTGCGAGCGCTACTTGGAGTAGAGCTCGACGATCAGCTGCTCTTGAACCGGCGCGGTGATCTCGCCGCGCTCGGGCATGCGAAGCACCTTCGCGGTCAGGGCGTCGTGATCCGCTTGGAGCCAGGGCGGCACGACGGCGGTGAGCTCGGTCGCGGAGCGCACCACATCGCCCGCAGCGGAGTTGGGACGGATCGTGATCACGTCGTCCGGGCGGACCTGGTAGGAGGGGATGTCGACTCGGCGGCCGTTGACGAGCCAGTGGCCGTGGCCGACCAGCTGGCGGGCCTGCCGGCGCGAGGCGGCGAAGCCGAGACGCACCAGCACGTTGTCGAGCCGTCGCTCGAGCAGTCGCAGGAGGTTCTCGCCGGTGACGCCCGGCTGGCGCGAGGCCTTCTGGTAGTAGCTGCGGAACTGCTTCTCGAGCAACTGGTAGTAGCGCCTGGCCTTCTGCTTCTCGCGCAGCTGCTGCCGGTACTCCGACTGGCGCACCCGGCCGCGCCCGTGCTCGCCCGGCGGGTAGGAGCGGCGCTCGACGCCGCACTTCTCGGTCAGGCAGCGCGCGCCCTTTAGGAACAGCTTCTGCCCCTCCCGACGGCACTGCTTGCACTGTGGACTCGTATCCCGGGCCATCAGACTCGGCGGCGCTTGCGGGGTCGGCAGCCGTTGTGGGCCTGGGGGGTGACGTCCTTGACGGTCGTGACCTGGAGCCCGGCCGCCTGGAGGGAGCGGATCGCCGTGTCGCGCCCGGAGCCCGCGCCCTTGGCGTGGACCTCCACCCGCTCGAGGCCGTGCTCCATCCCCTTGCGGGCGGCCGAGTCGGCCGTCACCTGGGCGGCGAACGGGGTCGACTTGCGCGAGCCCTTGAAGCCGGCCGAGCCGGCGGACTCCCAGCAGACGACGCCTCCGTCGGTGTCGGTGATCGTCACGATCGTGTTGTTGAAGCTCGTCTTGATGTGGGCGATCCCGTAGGCGATGTTCTTCTTTACCCGGCGGCGAGAGCGTCCCTTGCCGCGTGCAGGCTTCTTCGGTTGCGCCATCTCCAGCCCCTCCTACTTCGCTGTCGGCGCCCTGCGCTTGCCGGCGACGCTCATCCGCCGCGGGCCCTTGCGGCTGCGCGCATTGGTCTTCGTGCGCTGGCCCCTGACCGGGAGGCCGCGGCGGTGGCGGAGGCCGCGGTAGGCGCCGATCTCGGACAGCCGCTTGATGTTCTGGGAGCGCTCGCGGCGCAGGTCGCCCTCCACCTCACGGGACTCGACCGCCTCGCGAAGCTTCACCGCCTCGTCGTCGGTCAGGTCCTTGACGTAGGTGTTCGGGTCGACGCCGGCGGCGGCGGCGATCTTGCTCGCGGTCGAGCGGCCGATCCCGTGAACGTAGGTGAGGCCTACCTCCACGCGCTTGTTGAGCGGGATGTTTACGCCAGCGATACGAGCCAATTACCTGAGCACCACCACTAGCCCTGCCGCTGCTTGTGGCGCGGGTTTGAGCAGATCACCAGGACGACGCCGCGCCTCCGGATCACCCGGCAGCGCTCACACATCGGCTTTACGGACGCTCGAACCTTCATCGCCCCTTCGCTGGGTCGTATCCAATCACTTTCCGGAGAAGGCCCACCGGCCCCATGAATCGGGCCCGCGGACACAAACAGACGGCCCCACGGCCGACCGAAGATGGTAGCAGGGCGGCTCCGGGGGACGTGGGGCCACGACCCCGATGAAGATCGGCCTTCTCAGCTGTGATTGACGCCGAACGAACCGATCATCTCGGCGACGTCCTTGGCCGCGTCACGGTCGTCGGCCGCCGAGGCGCTTTCGAGCACGAAGCTCGAGCTGCCGTCAGGGACCACGACGATGCTGTTCGCCGTGCCCGCCTGGGTGCGAGCGTAGGAGAAGTAGAAGGCCGGCCCAGCCGCCGTTTTGACCGTGCTCACGCTGCCCGGCTTGTAGTCCGGCACCCGATCGCTGAGCTCCTTGTCGAGCTCGTCGCCAAAGCTCGCCTTGGTCGGGGCCGCCTTCGACTCCTCGCGGACCACGAACAGCCCCGAGTTCCCCTCGCGCTCGACTACGAGCACAGGGGAGCCGGGGAAAAGCGCCAACTCGTCCTTGGAGATCGGCTTCCACGTGTCCGGGTAGTCGAGCGTGAAGCCATTCTCGGAGGCCTTGACGGTGCCGCCACCGTCGTCATCGCCGATCGTCCGGGCGCCGAAGAAGGCGACCAAACCGACTGCCAGCGCCGCCAGCGCCAGAACGAAAACGCGGTTCAGACCCACCATGCAGGTGCACGCTAGTCCGGAGTGGGGACAGATCCGCTGCCTAGCGAATGACGAGGAAGTTGTAGGTCTGCGACCCGCCGTTGATGGACGCCAGCGTCGTGGTGTTGCAAAAGCGGACCCGAAGCTGGCCGGCGGCGTCCTGGTTGGCCGCATCGGCCAGGAGACCCGACTCGAGCGCTGCCGGAGTGTTCAAGATCACGATGTCCCCAGAGGCGATCGACGCGACGGCGGTGTCGACGACCGTGCAGGTGTCCGCTGCGATGCTCGGCGGGTTGATCGAGACCGTGGACGCGATACCGCTCGGGCGGATGTCCGACGCGGCAATCCCGCCGGCGGGGATCTTCGCCGAGGTCACCGCGTCCGCCTGGATCGCGGCGGTGTCGACCGCGTTGTCGGCAAGCTCGGAGGATGCGACCGAGTCAGCGGCGAGGTCGGTCGCGGTCAGGGTGTCGTCGGCGACCTCTGAGGTGCCGACTGCGCCAGCGGCGATCTCGGACGCAGCCACCGAGTCGGCGGCGAGATCGGTGGCGTCGAGCGAGTCGGTGGCGACCTTGCCGCTGGTCACCGCGTCCGCCTGGATTTCGGCGGCGTCGATCGAGCCGTCGGCGATCTCCGAGGCGCCAACCGAGTCAGCGGCGAGATCGGTCGCCGTCAGGGTGTTGTCGGCGACCTCTGAGGTGCCGACGGCGCCGGTGCCGATCTCGCCCGCGCCGACGGCGTCGGTGGCGACCTCTGAGCTGCCGACCGCGTCGGCGCCGATGTCCGCGGCGGCGATCGTCTCGTCGAGAATGTCGGTCGAGGTAACCGTGTTGTCGGCGATCTCGGCCGAGCCGACCGCATCGGTCTGGATCGCCCCGGCGTCTACCGAGTCGTCGCGCGAGCTCCGAGGCGGCGACCGAGTCGGCGGCGAGATCGGTCGCGGTCAGGGTGTTGTCGGCCACCTCCGAGGTGCCGACGGCCCCGGCGCCGATCTCGTCCGAGCCCACGGCGTCGGTCGCGATCTCGTCAGCCGAGGCGCGGCGGCGATCTCCGCGTTGACCGCATCGGACTGGATCGCCGCGGCATCGACCGAGTCGTCGGCAAGCTCGGAAGCCGTCGACCGCGATCGGCCGCCAGGTCGGCCGCCACGAGGGTGTCGTCGAGAACGTCTGCGGTGTCGTCACGGCCCCCGTAGCGATCTCAGCCGAGCCGACAGCATCGGTCTGGATCGCCCCGGCGTCTGACCGAGTCATTCGCGAGCTCCGAGGCGCCGACAGAGTCGGCGGCGAGATCGCTCGCCGTCAAGGTGTCGTCGGCGACCTCTGAGGTGCCGACGGCGCCGGCGCCGATCTCGTCCGAGCCGACGGCGTCGGTGCCGATCTCGGCTTGAGCCGACGGCGCCCGTCGCGATCTCATCTGCGCCCACTGCGCCAGTGGCGATTTCACTGGAGCCAACTGAGTCAGCGGCGAGATCTGTCGCCGTCAGCGAGTTGTCGGCGACCTCTGCGGTGCCGACCGCGCCGGCACCGATCTCGTCCGAGCCGACGGCGTCGGTTTGAATCGCCGCGGCATCGACCGAGCCGTCGGCAAGCTCGGAGGCAGTGACCGCGTTGGCCGCCAGGTCGGCCGCCACGAGGGTGTCGTCGAGAACCTCCGTGGTGGTCACGGCGCCCGTCGCGATCTCGTCGGCGTTGACCGCGTCGGATTGGATCGCCGCGGCATCGACCGAGTCGTCGGCGAGCTCCGGACGCGCCGACCGAGTCGGCGGCGAGGTCGGTCGCGGTCAAGCTGTTGTCGGAGACCTCTGAGGTGCCGACGGCGCCGGCGGCAATCTCGCTCGAGCCGACTGCATCGGCGGCGATCTCGTCCGAGCCCACGGCGTCCGTTTGGATCGCCCCGGCGTCGACGGAGCCGTCGGCGAGCTCTGAGGCGCCGACCGAGTCGGCGGCGAGATCGCTCGCCGTGAGTGTGTCGTCCAGAACCTCCGTGGTGGTCACTGCATCCGTCGCGATCTCGTCCGAGCCCACGGCGTCGGTGCCGAGCGCGTCCGAGCCCACGGCGTCCGTTTGGATCGCCCCGGCGTCGACGGAGCCGTCGGCGAGCTCTGAGGCGCCGACCGAGTCGGCGGCGAGATCGCTCGCCGTGAGGGTGTCGTCCAGAACCTCCGTGGTGGTCACGGCGCCCGTCGCGATCTCGTCCGAGCCCACGGCGTCGGTGCCGATCGCGTCCGAGCCCACGGCGTCCGTCTGGATCGCCCCGGCGTCGACCGAGTCATTCGCGAGCTCCGACGCGCCGACCGAGTCGGCGGCGAGGTCGGTCGCGGTCAGGCTGTTGTCGGCGACCTCTGAGGTGCCGACGGCGCTGGCGGCGATCTCGTCCGAGCCGACAGCGTCGGTGCCGATCTCGCTCGAACCAACGGCGCCCGTGGCGATCTCGCTTGAGCCGACCGAGTCGGCAGCAATCTCGTCCGAGCCCACCGCGCCAGTACCAATCTCGCTCGAGCCGACTGCACCGGCGGCGATCTCGTCGGCGGCGACGGCGTCGGTCTGGATGGCCGCGGAATCGACCGAGCCATCGGCAAGCTCCGACGCGCCAACGGAGTCCGCGCCCAGATCGGCTGAGGAAAGCGAGCCGTCGAGGATGTCCGCGCCGGTGAAGCTCCCGTTCGCGATGTCGGCCGAGGTGATCGAGCCGTCGAGGATGTCCGCGCCGGTGAAGCTGCCGTCAGCGATGTCGGCTGAGGTGATCGAGTTATTGAGGATGTCGCTGGAGCTGACCCCCCCGTCGGCAATCTTCGCCGAGGTCACCGCGCCGTTGCCGATCTTCGCCGAGGTCATCGCCCCGTTGGCGAGGTCGGCGGCGCGGACCACCCCATCGGCGATCTTCGCCGAGGTCACCGCCCCGTTTGCGAGGTCGGATGTGTGGACACCGCCGGCCCTGATGTCCTGGGACTTCACCTGCCCGTTCCTGATGTCCTGGGACTTCACCTGGCCGTTCCTGATGTCGCCGGAGTCGACGGAGTTCCTGCCCGCCAGCGCCCCAGCGGTCCCGCTCATCGCGAGCACCAGGACGCCGACGATCGGCGCTAGCCTCGGCCTCCGGCCCACGGAGGCAGGCAGCGTGGCGCCGTTCCCGATGTCTTTCCGGGCTTCCATCAAGACCCCTGGTTCATAGACCTCAAGCTGAGCTGTCGGCTGATTCGGGGTTTGAGCATGAAGGCAACCGCCCTGCGAGCCGCGCCATGAGCGGGTTTAGGTACCTGGTATCGCTACAGGCCCTTCGTGCAGGCGGTGGAGGGGCGCCGGCACCTTGTTCGTGATCCGGCCTAGGGGTCCTGCCTCGATAGGTCGTGAACTGCCCTACTCCTCATGCCAGGGGGTGAGGATGCGGGGGCCGTCCTCGGTCACGGCGACCGTGAACTCGAAGTGGGCGGCCAGCGAGCCATCGGCGGAGTAGACCGCCCAGTTGTCCTCGCCCACCCGGACCTCGGGGCTGCCGGCGTTGACCATCGGCTCGATCGCCAGCACCATGCCCGGCTCGAGCTCCGGGCCCTTGCCGGGCTCTCCGTAGTTGGGGATCTGCGGGTCCTCGTGCATGTCACGGCCGATTCCGTGCCCGACCAGCGAGCGGATGATCGAGAAGCCCTCCGACTCGACCTGGCGCTGGATCGCGGCGGAGACGTCGCCGAGCCGGTTCTGTGGCCGCACCTGTTCGGCGCCGGCGAGCAGCGCGCCGCTGGTGGCGTCGAGCAGCCTGCGCGCCTCCGGGTTCACCGGTCCCACCGGGACGGTGATCGCCGCGTCGGCGACCCAGCCGCCCTTGGTCACCCCCACGTCGAGCGAGATGAGGTCTCCGCGCTTCAGCTCATAGGGGCCCGGGATCCCGTGGACGACCATCGAGTTCGGCGAGGTGCAGATGGAACCGGGGAAGCCACGGTAGCCCTTGAACGAGGCCTCGGCTCCCTGCGATTCAATGAACCGCTGCGCCGCCTCGTCGAGCTCAGCCGTGGTGACCCCGGGATGGCACTTCGAGCGCAGCATGCGCAGGCAGCGGGCCTGGATCGCGCCCGCCGCGGCCATCCGTTCGATCTGCTCCTGGGTCTTCCTGATTATCAACGGGCGACGAGGCTTCCTACAGCTCTTCCTCCATGCGCAGGGTGGCGAGCAGAGCACGGATCCGGTCGTTGACCTCGTCCGGCTCCAGCAGCCGTCGACCCGCCGCAGCAGCCCCCTGCTCTCGTAGTAGGCCACCAGCGGCTCCGTCTTCGAGTGGTACTCCTCGACGCGGTGGCGAACGACCTCGGGCTTGTCGTCATCGCGGATCTCCAGGCGGGCGCCGCAGATGTCGCAAATGCCCTCGTTCTTCGGGGGATCGAACTCGAGGTGGAAGATGTGCCCCTCCTTGACGCAGGTGCGGCGGCCGCCGAGGCGGCGCACGACCTCGTCGTCCGAGACCTCGATCAGGACGGCGGCGGTCAGCTTGCGGCCCAGCTCCTCCATCTTCGAGTCCAGTGCCTCGGCCTGGGCCATCGTCCGTGGAAAACCGTCGAGGATGAAGCCGTCGGCCGCCTCGCCACGTGCGACTCGCTCGGCGATCAGCCCCACAATCACCTCATCGGGCACCAGGTCGCCGCGCTCCATGTACTCCTTTGCCGCTGCACCGAGCTCGGTGCCCTCGCGGACCGCCGCGCGAAGGATGTCGCCGGTCGCGTAGTACGGCAGCCGGAAGTCCTCTTGCAGCCGCTCACCCTGGGTGCCCTTGCCGGACCCGGGTGGACCTAGTAGGACGAGATTCAACTCAGACATCGATGGAGGTGGCGATTGAGGGGGCGAACGGTGCGAAAACCGAGCCTTCCTAGGACGCAGGGTGGTCGGCAGGGCGAGCGTACCGGGGGAGGCGACGGGACGTCGGCGAGGGCTCCCAAATCGGGGGTTGACACGGGGTGGCGTCGGGACGTAGGGTCGGTCCACGTAAGGGCTGATCCGCCGCTGCCTACTTCCCGCGGCCGTCTTGGACCTGAGTGGTCGGCGGTTTCAGGGGTGCCCCCAGTGACAGAGACGCCGAACGGATGGACCCCGAGGGAGGCTCAACAGCAGCCCAAGGGGGGACACATGGAGGAGGTTGTCGTGGAGAAATCCCTCGACGCACGCAAAAGACGCCTGAAGAAGCCATCGGCCAGCATGGTCGTGGCCGTCGTCGCGGTGTTCATCGCACTGGGCGGCGGCGCATATGCCGCGACCCAGATCAATGGCAACAACATCCAGGACGGCACGGTCGATTACACGAAGTTCACGCCGGCGACTCAGGCCAGGGTCCACCACTCGGTCGGCGCCCACTGGGGCGTCATCGACCGCAACACGATCGGGTCGGCCGTAGCTGACCTGCGGGCGGGTCCGTTCGGTTCGTTCGGGGTCACCGGTCCGAGCTCCAAGCCGCCGCTGGGCCATGGCAGCCTCGGCATCCAGGTGTCCGACAACGCGACGTCCGGGTCTCCGGCCGCCGAGAAGGTCGCCTTCGGCAACGAGGTCGACTTCTATGGCGATCCGGTAAGCGGGCTGTCCCAGGTCGGGTTCCGCGTCTTCCAGACGGCAGAGAACGCGGCCATCGATTCCCGCAACATGCCGAACATCGCGCTCGAGATCAACCCACGGACCGGCTCGAGCTACAGCACGATGGTCTGGGTGCCCGATGCAGCTCCGGTGACCGACCGCTGGAGTGCGTTGATCAACGCCACGACGACCGGAGACTGGTACTTCACCGGCTCCGCCGGCACGGCGACCGGGTGCAACCAGGCCACCATGTGCTCGTTCGCCGGCGCCAAGAGCGCCCTGGCCGCCAACCAGGTTGGGGGCACGCCCGCCAGCATCTACACGGTCGCAATCTCAAAGGGTCGCGACAACACGTGGGCCGGTGCCGTCGACGGCCTGCGCATCAACAGCACGACCTACAACTTCGAGCCCTACGGGGTTCGGAACTAAAGCGTCGTAGAGCCGTGAAAGGCAAAACGCGCAGACTGGATGACGGACGACGCTGATTAGCTGCGCTGACGGCCGCTCATCGGTTCTTCATTGATGGAGACTCCCGATGAGCGGCCGTTTTGCGCTGTCTGAATCAGTCCCACCCACGCGCTTCGCGGCAGCCCTTGAGAGCCCGCGCCAGCTACTTCAAAAAGCCTTCGTAGTTGCGCATCATGAGCTGCGCCTCGAGCTGCTTCACGGTGTCGAGGGCGACGCCGACCACGATCAGGATCGAGGTGCCACCGAAGAAGAAGTTCGCCGATGTCTGGCTGATCAGGATGGTCGGCAACGCGGCGACCGCGCCCAGGTACAGGGCCCCTGGAAACGTGAGCCGGGACAGGATCCGGTCCAGGTATTCGGCGGTAGGTCGTCCCGGCCTCACCCCGGGGATGAAGCCCCCGTACTTCTTCAGGTTGTCCGCCTGGTCCACCGGGTTGAAGGTGACCGCCGTGTAGAAGTAGGTGAAGATGACGATGAAGAAGACCTCGCCGACAACGTACGCCCAGCCGTCGGGGCTGAAGAAGGCGGCGAAGTCGAGCGCCGCGGGCGTGTTCAGGAGCTGTCCGATGGTCGGCGGGAAGGCCATGATCGAGGCCGCAAAGATCACCGGGATGACGCCGGCCATGTTGACGCGCAGCGGCAGGTAGGTCGAGCCGCCGGTCGTCATTCGCCGGCCGACGATCCGCTTCGCGTACTGGACGGGGATCCGGCGCTGGCCTTCCTGCACGAAGACAATCCCGACGATCACGGCCAGCGCGATGAACGGCATCATCACGATGAAGACCTGGTCCGGGTTGGTCCACCACGCCTGGATACCGCTGGGAAGCGATGCAACGATCGAGGCGAAGATCATCAGCGAGATGCCGTTGCCGATCCCCCGCTGCGTGATCAGCTCGCCGAGCCACATCAAAAGCGTCGTGCCGGCGGTCAGCGCGATCACGATCAGGAACACCTTCGCGAAGGTGAGGGTGCCGACGACGCTGGTTCCCGCCTGGTTCTGGAACGACTGGAACAGGAACACGTAGCCCAGCGACTGCGCGAAGGCGAGGGCGACCGTCAGGTAGCGGGTGTACTGGGTGATCTTCTGCTGGCCGACCTCGCCCTCCTTCTGAAGCCGCTCGAGCGAGGGCACCACCACGGTCATCAGCTGGAGGATGATCGAGGCCGTGATGTAGGGCATGATTCCCAGGGCGAACAGGGACAGCCTCGACAGGCTGCCGCCGCTGAACAGGTTGAGGAAGCCGAGGATCGAGTTGCCGGAGAAGTTCGACTCGATCTCCTTGATCGTGTTCAGGTCGACCCCGGGAGCCGGGATGTAGGCGCCGAGCCGGTAGAGCAGCAGCATCGCGGCCGTGAACGCCAGCTTCTTGCGAATCTCGGCGACCTTGAAGGCGTTAGCGATCGTCTGGAGCATCAGCCCTGGACCACTTCACAGGCCCCGCCGGCCTTCTCGATCTTCTCCTTCGCGGTGGCGCTGAAGGCGTGGGCGCGAACCGTGAGCTTCTTGGTCAGCTCGCCTCGCCCCAGCACCTTCACCGGGTGGCGGCGCTTGGCCAGCCCGGCGGCGCGCAGGCTCTCGGGCGTGACCTCGGCTCCGGCGGCGAAGCGGGCCTCGAGGTCAGCGACGTTGACAGGCTGCGTGTGGGTCCGGAACTGCTCGAAGGGCATCGACATCTTGCGACGCGGGCCGCGCAGCTTCCGGGTCCGCATGTGGATCGGGTTCTGCCCGCCCTCGTAGCCGGGCTTGCGCCGGTTGCCGGAGCGGGCGCCGGCGCCCTTGTGGCCACGGCCCGAGGTCTTGCCGAGGCCTGATCCGGCGCCACGGCCAACCCGCTTTCGAGGACGACGTGAGCCCGCCTTCGGGCGCAGCGAATGGAGCCCGATTTCCTCTGGCGTCAGCCGAGGCATCAGGATGCTTCCTCCTGGACCTCCACCATGTGGCCCACGACCCTGAGCATGCCGCGCAGCTCGGGGCTGTCGGCCCGCTTGGACTCCCGGCCGATCCGGCCGAGCCGGAGGGAGCGGAGCGTGTCGCGCTGCCTGGGGCTGGCGCCGTTGGTCGAGCGGACCTGCTTGATCAGGAGCATCACTCCGCCGGCTCCTCGTCCAACTTGGCATCCGTGCCGGCCTCGGAGCCGGCGGGTTCGGGTTCGGACGTGGCGGCAGGGTCAGCTCGCCTGGACCGCGACTTCGTCGCTAGCCCGGGCGACTGCACCTTCAGCCGCTCCACCTTGAGCCACTTCACCTTCGGCCGATCCCACTTCAGCAGCTCCACCTTCGGGCGCTTCGCCTTCGGTTCCCTTGGCCTTCGCGCCGTTCTTCTGGAGGCCGAGCACCTGGTTGACGCTCAGGCCACGGAGCTTGGCGACCTGCTCCGGGCGTCGCAGGCTCATCAACCCCTGCATGGTCGCCTTGACGAGGTTGATCGGGTTCTGCGTGCCGATGCTCTTCGTGAGCACGTCGCGGATCCCCGCCAGCTCGAGCACCGCGCGCACGCCACCTCCGGCGATCACCCCGGTACCGGGGCTCGCTGGACGCAGCACGACGTGGCCGGCCCCGAACCGCCCGATGATCCGATGCGGGATCGTTTGCCCGTACATCGGCACGCGGATGAGGCTCTTGCGCGCGTTCTCGACCGCCTTTTGGATCGCCAGCGGCACCTCGCGCGCCTTTCCGTAGCCGATCCCGACCACGGAGCTCTCATCGCCGACGGCGACCAGGGCGGTGAACGAGAAGCGCCGGCCGCCCTTGACGACCTTGGCAACGCGATTGATCTCGATCACCCGCTCCTGCAGGTCGAGGCCCTGTGGGCTGACTGTCTCGATCTCGTGGTTCATAAGCCGATCAAGCAAGGTAGCGGGTTAGAAGCTCAGCCCACCCTCGCGAGCACCCTCGGCGAGGGCCCTGACGCGACCGTGGTATCGGTAGCCACCGCGGTCGAAGACGCAGGTCGTGACTCCCGCCTGCTTCGCGCGCTCGGCGAGCAGCGCGCCCGCCCGCTTCGACTGCTCCATCGGCCCCAGCTTGCGTAGCTCGGCCTCGGTCCAGGCCACCGCGACCACGGTGCGGGACGCGTCGTCGTCGATCAGCTGCGCGAACACGCCGCGGTTGGAACGGAAGACCGACAGACGTGGCCGCTCGGCGGTGCCCCGCACCTTGGCGCGGACCCGCCGGCGGCGGCGCAATCTCTGCTGGGGCTTGGTAAGGACCGTCACGGCTACGCTCGCTTCCCTACCTTGCGGCGCACGTGCTCGCCCACGTAGCGGATGCCCTTGCCCTTGTACGGCTCAGGCGGGCGGGAGCGCCGGATGCGTGCAGCGATCTCGCCGACCAGCTGCTTGTCGATTCCCCTGACCACGACCTGGGTGGGGGTCGGCACCTCGAACTCGATGCCGTCCGGAGCGGCCACCGAGACCGGGTGCGAGTAACCCACGTTCAGCTCCAGGGCCTTTCCCTGAAGGCGCGCCCTGTAGCCGACTCCCTGGATCTCGAGCCGCTTCTCGTAGCCCTCGGTGACGCCCTGGACCATGTTCGCGATCAGGCTGCGAGTCAGACCGTGGAGGGCACGGTGCTCGCCCCGATCGGTCGGCCGCTCGACCGTCAGCGTCCCGGGAACGTCATTTCCCACATCGGTCCCGCCCGCGGAGGAACCTTCCCCCTGGGAGATCCTCATCTCCGGGCTCACCGTCTGGGTCAGCTCCCCCTTCGGCCCCTTGACCAAAACCAGATCAGGCTTGATCTCGACGGTCACTCCGTCCGGAATCGCTATGGGTTTCCTTCCGATGCGGCTCATGAATCCTTTGCAAATTGCCAGCTGCTCGAGCTACGGGCGGCAAGCCAGAAGCTACTCACCATACGTAGGCGACGACCTCGCCGCCCACGCCACGATGCCTGGCCTCGTGGCCGGTCATCACGCCAACCGAGGTCGAGAGGATCGCTGTGCCCATCCCGCCCATCACCCGGGGGATCTCCTCGTGGGTGACGTAGCGACGCCGGCCCGGGCGGGAGACCCGCCTCAGGCCAGTGATCACCGACGCGCGCCCATCCGTGTACTTCAGCCTGATCCGGATCGCCTCGCCCACCCGGGTCGGCTCGACCACGTAGTCGTTGATGTAGCCCTGCTCGGCGAGGATCCGGCTCATCTCCTTCTTGAGACGCGACGCGGGCACCTCGACCTCCGCGTGCTGCGCGGCGATCGCGTTGCGGACGCGGGTCAGGTAATCGGATATCGGGTCGGTCACCATCAGCGTTTATCCAGGCCTGATCACCAGCTCGACTTGGTCATCCCGGGGATGTACCCCTCGTGCGCGAGCTCCCGCAGGCAGAGCCGGCAGAGCCCGAACTTGCGGTAGTAGGCACGCGACCGCCCGCAACGGCGGCAGCGGTTGTAGGCCCGCGAGCTGTACTTGGGCTTGCGCCGCTGTCTGACTATCTGTGACGTCTTGGCCATGGGAATTCGTTGCTCGTCGCTTGCGCGTCGAGCTACTCTTCGGACACCTCCTTCTCGGTTTCCTCCTCCGTTTCGCCCTCCTCGGCGCCCTCTTCGCCTTCCTCGCCCTCCTCGGGCCGCACCTGCTTCGCGTACGCCTCGGGGTTCTCCTCCTTGAGCTGCTCGAGAGCGGCCGCTTCGGCCTCTGCGCGCTTGCGCGCCTCCTCCCTGCGCCGCTCCTCCTCCTCGGCCTCGCGATCGACCTCGCCGGGCCGCCCCTCCGCCGAGAAGGGGAATCCCAGGGCGAGCAGCAGCTCAAAGGCCTCCTCGTCGCTCGAGGCGCTGGTCGTGATCGTCACGTCGAGCCCGCGGACCTCGTCGATCGAGTCGTAGTCGATCTCGGGAAAGATCAGCTGCTCGCGGATGCCCAGCGAGTAGTTGCCACGCCCGTCGAACGAGCGCGGGTTGAGCCCGCGGAAGTCGCGGATGCGCGGAATCGCGATCGAGACCAGCCGGTCGACGAACTCCCACATCCGCGCCCCTCGCAGCGTCACGGCGACGCCGACCGGCATTCCGGCGCGGATCTTGAACGAGGCGATCGACTTGCGGGCGCGCCGCACGTTGGGGCGCTGTCCCGAGATCACGGCGAGTTGCTCTGTTGCGGCCTCGAGCACCGAGCTGGTCTGCTTCGCTTCGCCGACCCCCATGTTGACCGTCACCTTCTCGAGGCGCGGGACCTGCATGGGGTTGCCGTAGCCGAACTTGGCCGTGAGCTGCTCGGCCACCTCGCTCTCGAAGCGATCGCGCAGCCGCGGCGGTGGGGCCGCGCGCTGAGCTTCTGTGGTGGTCGCTTCCATCGCTGCTACTCGATGGCCTTGCCGGTTCGCTTCGCATAGCGCTCGCGCTTGCCCACCTGGGTGGCGCGCACGCCGACGCGGGTCGGCTTGTTGTCGGTGGGATCGAGCAGCATCACGTTGGAGACGTGGATCGGCCCCTCCTTCTCGATGATGCCGCCCGTCTGGGCGCCCTTCTGGGTGTCCTTCACCGAGCGCGGGCGCTGGTGGCGCTTGATGATGTTCAGCCCCTCGACGTAGACGCGTCGCTTCTGGGGATCCGTGCGCAGCACGCGGCCGGTCTTGCCGCGGTCCTTGCCGCCGGTGACCACCACCGTGTCGTCCTTGCGGATCCTCATTGCCTTGGCCATCAGCGCTAAAGCACCTCCGGGGCCAGGGAGACGATCTTCATGAAGTTCCGTTCCCGCAACTCCCGAGCGACCGGGCCGAAGATCCGGGTTCCCCGCGGGTTGCTCTGCGGATCGATCAGCACAGCGGCGTTTTCGTCGAAGGCAATGTAGGTGCCGTCGGAACGCCCGAGCTGCTTCTTGGTGCGCACCACGACCGCCTGCACGACCTCGCCCTTGCGCACGCCGCCATGGGGCGCCGCGTGCTTGACGGTCGCGGTGATCACGTCGCCCACGCTTGCGTAGCGCCGGTGGTGCCCACCCTTGACCCGGATGCAGAGGATCTCGCGGGCGCCAGAGTTGTCCGCCACCCGGAGCCTCGTCTCCTGCTGGATCACCTGGCCTTCTCCAGGATCTCGAGCAGCCGCCAGCGCTTCGTGCGCGACAGCGGCCGCGACTCCACGACGCGGACGACGTCGCCCTCCTGCGCCTGGTTGGTCTCGTCGTGGGCATGAAGCTTGCTCGTCCGGCGGACAACCTTCTCGTAGGTCGGGTGGCGCCTGACGACCGCGATCTCGACGGTGATCGTCTTGTCGCCGCCAGCCGAGACAACGGTGCCCTGGCGAACCTTCTTCGGCCCCGGCTCACGAGGGGCCGGGGGAGTCCCGGTGCCCGGCTCGCCGCGCTTGCGCCGGCGGGTGGCCCGGTAGCGGCGGCGGCGCACCCCGGAAGCGCTGTGCTCCTCGGCGCGCTCCTTCGCTCGCTCATCCGGCGTCCGGGCAGGACGCGGCGGGCCAGAGGCGCGTGAGCGCTCCAGCCTGCGCTTGGCCTTCGGCCCGAGGTCGGCTTCCGCCTCCTCCGCGACTTCGTCGCTAGCCCCAGCCTGGCTGTCGACGGCCTCGGCTTCGTCGGACGACGGGTCGTCTCCGGCTCCCTCGGCGGGTTCGGGCTCTGGCGGGGCGGCAGGCTCGGCCGCTTCTGCAGTGGCCTCGTCGCCGGCCTCGGCCTGGTTCTTCTCGTCAGCCTGGTTCTTCTCTTCGTCGGCCATCAGCCTCTGAGCTCCTTTTGGAGGTCGATCCCGCGCTGGCGCGCCACCGTCAGCAGGCGGGCAACGTCGCGGCGGGCCCCACGCAGGCCAGCCGTGTTTTCGAGCTCGCCGGTCGCCTGACGGAAGCGCAGGTTGAAAGCCTCCTGGCGGGCCTCCTTGAGCCGCTCGACCAGGTCGTGGTCGTTGAGCGCGTGAACCTCCGTCCCCTTCACTCTGCGACCCCCTCGCGCTTCACGAACTTCGTCTTTATGGGCAGCTTGTGGCCGGCGAGCCGGATCGCGTCGCGCGCCAGGTCCTCGGGCACGCCGGCGAGCTCGAACATCACGCGCCCCGGCTTGATGACCGCGACCCAGCCCTCGGGATTGCCCTTGCCCGAGCCCATCCGAGTCTCGGCCGGCTTCTTTGTGTAGGGCTTGTCGGGGAAGACGTTGATCCACACCTTGCCGCCGCGCTTGATCTTCCGGGTCATTGCGACGCGGGCGGCCTCGATCTGGCGGTTGGTGATCCAGCCACGCTCGAGCGCCTTCAGCCCATACTCACCGAAGGCCACCTGATGGCCTCCCTTCGCGTTGCCCCGCATGCGCCCGCGGTGGACCTTGCGGTGCTTGACGCGCTTCGGCATCAGCATTGCATTACTCCGCCGGCTCCTCGTCCAACTTGGCATCCGGAACCACTCCGCCGGAAGCCTCGGCTTCGCCTTCGTTTCCGGCGGGTTCGGGCTCGGGCGTGGCGGCAGGAGAATCAGCCGCCGGCTGCTCGGGAACAACTCCGCCGGAAGCCTCGGCTTCGCCTCCGTTTCCGGCGGGTTCGCGCTCGGGCGTGGCGGCAGGTTCAGCCGCTTGCACCGCGACTTCGTCGCTAGCGCCAGCGACGCCACCTTGAGCCGCTCCAGCGTCAGCCGCTTCAGCTTCGGCCGGTCCAGCCTCGGCCGGGGCAGGCTTGGCGTCGGCCGGTGCGGCTGGGGCCGGCGCCTTGGGGCGGGCGGCAGCCCGCTGCGCGGTGCGTGCCGCGGGGCGCTCGCGCCGCTCTGGACGGCCCGGGCGCTGGCGCGCGGATCGTGGGGTAAGCGCCTCCGCGCCCTCCTCTCCGACGCTGGGGCCGTAGCCCTCGGGCATCACCTCGCCCTTGTTGATCCAGCACTTGACGCCAATCCGGCCGGTCGTGGTGCGGGCCTCGACGAACCCGTAGTCGATATCGGCGCGCAGCGTGTGCAGCGGAACCCTGCCGTCGGAGTATCCCTCGGTGCGAGCCATCTCGGCGCCGCCCAGGCGACCTGAGACCTGGACCTTGACGCCCTTGGCGCCAGAGCGCATCGCGGAGGTCAGGGCGCGCTTCATCGCCCGCCGGAACGCAACCCGGTTCTGTAGCTGCTCGGCAATCGACTGGGCGACCAGCTTGGCGTCCAGCTCCGGGCGCTTGATCTCGCGAATGTTGACCTTCACCGGCTTGTTCAAGAGCTTGTGCAGGTCACGGCGCAGGGCGTCCACCTCGGACCCCGACTTGCCGATCACGATCCCCGGCCGCGCCGTATGGATGTCCACCGTGACCTCGCCGCGCTGCTTGACGATTCTGATCTCGGAGAGCCCGGCGTGCGAGAGCTTGCGCTGGATGTGGTCGCGGATCGCGATGTCTTCGAACAGGTAGTCCGCGAACTCGCGCTCGTTGAACCAGGTCGACTTCCAGTCGTGGATGTAGCCGACTCTGAAACCCTCGGGATGAATCTTCTGCCCCATCGTTCCCTTCCTACTCCATCGGCGTCAGCGCGACGCTCACGTGGCTCGTTCGCTTCTCGATCCTGGCCGCGCGGCCGCGGGCACGAGCTCGCCAGCGCTTCAGCGTCGGGCCCTCGTCGACCTGGATCTCCGCGATCCGCATGTCCTCGGCCACCAGCTCGTGATTGTTCTCCGCGTTGGCGGCGGCGGAGGCGACCAGCTTCCCGATGTCGCGTGCGGCGCCGCGGGCCGAGAAGTCGAGCAGGGTACGCGCCTCGGGCACGGTGAGGCCGCGCACCTGATCTGCCACCAGGCGCGCCTTGCGCGGCGCGACCCGCATGTAGCGCGCGCTTGCCCGCACCATGGGCCCCTGGGGCTCTTGACTTTGGCGCTCCGCCACGGGCTAGCGCTCCACCTTGGTTCCCGAGTGCGCCCGGAAGGTGCGGGTGGGCGCGAACTCGCCCAGCTTGTGGCCGACCATCGACTCCGAGACGAACACCGGGACGTGCTTTCGGCCGTCGTGGACGGCGATCGTGTGGCCGACCATGTCCGGGAAGATCGTCGAGCGCCTCGACCAGGTCTTGATCATCTGCTTCTCACCGCTCTCGTTCATCTGCTGGATCCGCCTCAGCAGGCGCTCCTCGACAAACGGGCCCTTCTTGGTCGAGCGTCCCATCAGCGGTGCCTCCTTCCGCGACAGTGCGACTCAGCCGGCGAAAACCGAGCCAGCCAAGGACGCAGTGAGCGTGGCGTGCTTGAAAAGCACGCGAGCGAGCGAGGACGCCGGCTGGCGACGGTTTGCAGCCGGCTGAGGCGTGGTGTCGTGGGAGGAGTCACCGCTTACCTCTTCTTCTTGCCGCGCCGCCGGCCGCGGACGATCATCGCGTCGGAGCGCTTCCCCTTCTTGCGTGTCCGGTAGCCCAGCGTGGGCTTGCCCCACGGAGTCTCCGGATGGCCGCCCGGCGTGTGATGCGCCTCACCGCCGCCGTGCGGGTGGTCCACGGGATTCATCGCCACGCCCCGAGTCTGCGGCCGGCGCCCCTTGTGCCGGGCGCGACCCGCCTTGCCCAGCTTGATGTTCTGGTGCTCGGCGTTCGAGAGCGTACCGACGGTGGCGCGGCAATCCGCGCGCACCATCCGCATCTCCGAGGAGGGGAGGCGCAGGGTCACGCTCTGGCCCTCCTTGGCGGCTACCTGGATTGCCGAGCCCGCGGCGCGCCCCAGGCGCCCTCCCTGGCTGGGGACCAGCTCGACGTTGTGCACAATCGTCCCGGTGGGGATCGAGCTCAGCGGCAGCGCGTTACCGGGCCGGATGTCGGCGCGCTCGCCCGACTCGACCTGGTCGCCGGGACGCAGCCCCTGCGGAGCGAGGATGTACCGCTTCTCGCCGTCCGCATACTCCACCAGGGCGATGTAGCAGGTCCGGTTCGGGTCGTACTCGATCGTCGCCACCCTCGCCGGCACACCATCCTTGCGACGCTTGAAGTCGATTCGACGGTAGCGGCGCTTTGCGCCGCCACCGCGGTGTCGCGACGTGATCCGGCCACGGGAGTTGCGTCCACCGCTCTTTGACTTGCCCTTGGTCAGGGGCTTGTGGGGCTGCTCGACGGTCAGCTCGTCGCGAAGCTGGAAGGTCGCGAAGCGCCTCCCGGGGCTGGTTGGCTTTGACTTTCGAATCGGCATCGATCAGTTGCTCATCTGCTCTTCGCTTCTCACTCGGCCACCGCGGCGCCCTCGAACAGCTCGATCCGGTCCCCAGCGGCCAGCTGCACAACCGCCTTCTTCCAGGAGCGGGTGCGACCGCTGTTCACGCCACGGCGCTTTGGCTTCGAGCGCACCTTGGCGGTTCGCACCGCCTTGACGCGAACCTCGAAGATCTCCTCGATCGCCCGGGCGATCTGGGTCTTGTGCGCCCGCTCGTCGACGCGGAACGTGTACTTGCCGTCCGCCATCAACGCGTAGCTCTTCTCCGAGACGACCGGCTCGATGATCACCTGGCGGGCCTCCATCTATTCCTCCGAATCCTCGCTTCGCTCCGATTCGTCGGGGGGATCCGCCCCGGCCTTTCCGGACTCCTCGCCGCCGCCTCGCTTGACGTCCGTGGCCCGTGCCGCCAGCACTTCGAGGGACTGCTTCGAGACCACCAGGGAGGCGTGACCGATGATCTCGGCCACTCCCACCGCCGTGGCCAGGGTGACGGTCACGCGAGGGATGTTCCGGAAGCTCTTCAGCGCCGCCACCTCGTCGGCGTCCAGGACCACCAGCGTGGGAGTCCTGGCGCCCCACTTCTGGAGCGCCTGGGCGGCCTGCTTGGTGGCCGGCTGGTCAAAGCCCGCGGCTTCGAGCACAGCGATGCTGTCGCGGGCGGCGTGCACCGACAGCGCCGCGCGCAGCGCCCGCCGGCGAGCCTTGCGGTTCACCTTCACGGTGTAGGCACGCGGCGTGGGGCCAAAGGCCGCGCCTCCGCCCCGGCGGTGCGGGACGCTGAGCGCACCGACGCGAGCGCGTCCGGTGCCCTTCTGCCTCCATGCCTTGGCGGTCGTCATCGAGACCTCGCCCCGGCCGAGCGCGGATGCCGTGCCGCGGCGCCGGGCGGTGAGGTCGGCCCGCGCCGTCTCGTGGACGAGCGACTCGTGAAACGCCTCGCCGAACATGTCGGCCGGCAGATCCGCCTTCGAGGTCTTGCCCAGCACGGGCGCACGGACTCCGCTCGCCGTCGCTTTACGGCTGCTCCCAGCGGCTTTCGCCTGCGGCGCCATCATTCGCTCCGAATCTCCACGGTGCCGTTGCGCGGGCCGGGCACCGCGCCCTTGACCAGCAACAGGTTCCGCTTGCTGTCCACCTCGACGACCTCGAGGCGCCGCTGGGTGACGCGCTTGCCGCCCATGCGGCCCGGCATTCGGACCCCCTTGAACACCCGCGCCGGGTCGGCACTGGCTCCGATGGAACCCGGAGCGCGAACGTTGTGCGAGCCGTGCGTCACCGGGCCGCGGCTGAAGTTGTGGCGGCGGATCGTGCCCGCGAAGCCCTTGCCGATCGCAACCCCGGAGACCTTCACCTGCTGCCCCGGCTCGAACTGCTCGACCGTGAGCGTCTCGCCCACCTGGTGCTCTCCCTGATCGCGGAACTCGACCAGCGTCCGGGCGGGCGGAGCGCCCGCCTTCTTCAGGTGTCCAAGCTCCGCCTTGCTGAGCTTGCGCTCCGGCACCTCTCCGAAGGCGAGCTGCACTGCCGCGAAGCCGTCGCGATCAGCGTCGCGCACCGCGGTGACCGGACAGGGGCCGGCTTCGATCACGGTGACGGGCACCCGGGTGCCGTCATCGGCGAACACCTGTGTCATCCCGAGCTTCTTGCCGATGATCGCCGCCATGGGATGCACCTAGGTCTTGATCTCGATGTCGACTCCGGCTGGCAGCGCATCGAGGCGCTGTAGGGAGTCGATCGTCTTCGGCGTCGGCTGGTGAATGTCGATCAGTCGCTTGTGGGTGCGAATCTCGAAATGCTCGCGCGAGTCCTTGTCCTTGAACGGCGAGCGAATCACGCAATAGACGTTCTTGTCAGTGGGCAGGGGGACGGGCCCGGCGACGCGCGCGCCGGTCCGTTGTGCCGTTTCCACGATCTCCCGCGCCGCCCGGTCGATGGCGTCGTGGTCGTACGCCTTCAGGCGGATGCGGATCTTGTTCGCCGTTATCGCTGACATCTGTCCTATCGCACAGATGGGGCGCCGCCCCAGTGTTGGGGCGCCGCCCCGGTCGTATGTCTTTTCACTTCTCCCGCGGCTCAGCCGCGGGCCCAATAAAAATAAAAGGGCCGGCCCCGCGGGCCGGCCCTTTGGCGGTCACTCGAGAATCTCGGTGACAACCCCCGAGCCCACGGTGCGGCCGCCCTCGCGGATCGCGAACCGAAGGCCCTTGTCCATGGCGATCGGCTGGATCAGCTCGATCGACATCTCGACGTTGTCTCCCGGCATCACCATCTCGGTGCCGTCGGGGAGGTTTGCCACCCCGGTGACGTCGGTGGTCCGGAAATAGAACTGCGGCCGGTATCCGGAGAAGAACGGTGTGTGGCGGCCGCCCTCCTCCTTCTTGAGGCAATAGACCTCGGACTTGAACTTGGTGTGCGGGGTGATCGAGCCCGGCTTGCACAGCACCTGGCCGCGCTCGATGTCCTCGCGCTTCGTCCCCCGCAGCAGGCAGCCGACGTTGTCTCCGGCCTGCCCCTGGTCGAGGATCTTGCGGAACATCTCCACTCCCGTGACCACGGTCTTCATCGTGTCCTTGATGCCGACGATCTCGACCTCGTCACTGGTGTTGACGATGCCCTGCTCGATTCGGCCAGTGGCGACGGTGCCGCGGCCAGTGATCGAGAAGATGTCCTCGACCGGCATCAGGAACGGCTTGTCGAGGTCCCGCTCGGGCTCGGGGATGTAGGTGTCGAGCGCCTCGGCCAGCTCGAGGATCGCCTTCTGGGCCTCCTCGTCTCCCTCCAGCGCCTTCAGCGCCGAGCCCTTGATCACCGGGGTGTCGTCGCCCGGGAACTCGTACTCCTTGAGCAGGTCACGGACCTCCTCCTCGACCAGCTCGAGGAGGTCGTCGTCGTCGACCATGTCGACCTTGTTCAGGAAGACGACCACGTAAGGCACGTTCACCTGGCGCGCGAGCAGGATGTGCTCGCGTGTCTGCGGCATCGGCCCGTCGGCCGCCGAGACCACCAGGATCGCGCCGTCCATCTGCGCCGCACCCGTGATCATGTTCTTCACGTAATCGGCGTGGCCGGGGCAGTCCACGTGGGCGTAGTGACGGTTCTCGGTCTGGTATTCGACGTGGGCGGTCGCGATCGTTATCCCGCGCTCCTTCTCCTCGGGGGCGTTGTCGATCGACTCGAACGAACGCACCTCCGTGTCGGAGCCCTGCTCGGCGAGCACCTTGGTGATCGCCGCGGTCAGCGTCGTCTTGCCGTGGTCGATGTGACCGATCGTGCCGACGTTGACGTGCGGCTTATCGCGCTCGAACTTCTCCTTGGCCATCTCGCTCCTTTAGGTGCTCGCAGGGTTTCTCTCGAAGTCTAGGAAAACTACGCTGCCGCCACGGGTTCGGGGCTGCGGTGCTCGACGATCTGCTCGGCGATGCTCGCCGGAACCTCCTCGTAGCGCTCGAACTGCATCGTGTACGTGGCGCGGCCCTGGGTCGAGGAGCGCAGGTCGGTGGCGTATCCGAACATCTCGCCAAGGGGGACGAAGGCCTGGATGGCGACCGCGTTGCCGCGCGGCTCCTGGCCCTGCACCTTGCCGCGTCGGCGTGAGAGATCGCCGATCACGTCGCCGAGGAAGTCCTCGGGGGTGACAACCTCGACCGCCATCACGGGCTCGAGCAGGACTGGGTCGGCGCGGCGGGCCGCCTCCTGAACGGCCATCGAGCCGGCGATCTTGAAGGCCATCTCCGAGGAGTCCACGTCGTGATACGAGCCGTCGGTCAGCTCGACCCGCACATCGACCATCGGATAGCCGGCGCGGATGCCGCTTGTCAGCGCCTCCTCGATTCCCTGCTCGACGGCGGGAATGAACTCGCTGGGGATCGCGCCGCCCTTGATCCTATTGACGAAGTCGAAGCCCTCCCCGGGGGCGGGCTCGATATTGATGACGACGTGGCCGTACTGGCCCCGGCCACCGGTCTGGCGGACGAAGCGACCTTCGACCTTCTGGGCGGGACGCCGAATCGTCTCCCGGTAGGCGACCTGGGGACGGCCGACGTTGGCGTCGACGCTGAACTCGCGCAGCAGCCGGTCGACGATCACCTCCAAGTGCAGCTCCCCCATGCCGTGGATCAGCGTCTGGCCGGTCTCCTCGTCGGATTGCACCTGGAAGGTGGGGTCCTCGTCGGCCAGCCGGGCCAGGCTGGCCGCCAGCTTTTCCTGGTCGGCCTTGGTCTTTGGCTCGATCGCCACCGCGATAACCGGCTCCGGGAACTCGATCGTCTCGAGCACGATCGGGGCGTCGGGCGCGCAGAGCGTGTCCCCGGTGCCGGTCTGCTTCAGGCCGACGCCGGCGCAGATGTCGCCTGCGAAGCACTCCTGGATCTCCTCACGGTGGTTGGCGTGCATCATCAGCAGCCGACCGATCCGCTCGGTACGCCCGTTGGAGGCATTGAGCACACGGCTGCCGGCGGAGAGCTTGCCCGAGTAGACGCGGAAGTAGGTGAGCTTGCCGACGTAGGGATCGGCCATCACCTTAAACGCCAGCGCCGCGAACGGGGCCTCCTCGTCGGCGGGGCGCTCTGCCTGGCGGCCCTGGCCATCCTCGCCCTTGCGGGGCGGCTCGGCCCCCTGCATCGGCGGCACCTCGAGCGGCGAGGGCAGGAGCTCGACGATCGCGTCGAGCAGCGGCTGCACGCCCTTGTTCTTGAACGAGGAACCGCACAGCACCGGGGTCACCTTGATGTCCAGCGTCGCCCGGTGCAGCGAGGTGGCGATCCGCTCGTGGGGGATCTCCTCGTCGCTCAGGTAGGCCTCCATCAGCTCGTCGTCGTATTCGGCACACGCCTCGATCAGGTGCGTGCGCGCCTCGCGGGCCTGCTCGGCCATCTGCTCCGGGATCTCCCCATATGAGAACTCGACGCCCAACTCGTCGATCCACACCAGGGCCTGGTTCTCGATCAGGTCGACGACGCCCTCGAACGCGTCCTCGGCCCCGATCGGCAGCTGGATCGGGAGCGGCTTGGCACCCAACCGATCGCGCATCGTCTCGACCGCCTTGTCGAAGTCGGCGCCGGTGCGGTCCATCTTGTTGACGTAGGCGATCCGGGGGACGCGGTACTTGTCGGCCTGGCGCCAGACGGTCTCCGACTGCGGCTCGACGCCGGCGACGGCGTCGAAGATCGCGATCGCACCGTCGAGCACGCGCAGCGAACGCTCGACCTCGACCGTGAAGTCCACGTGGCCAGGCGTGTCGATGATGTTGATGCGGTGCCCCTCCCACTCGCAGGCGGTGGCGGCGGAGGTGATCGTGATGCCGCGCTCCTGCTCCTGCTCCATCCAGTCCATGACTGCGGCGCCCTCGTGCACCTCCCCCATCTTGTGCGTGCGGCCGGTGTAGAAGAGCATGCGCTCAGTGGTCGTCGTCTTACCGGCGTCGATGTGCGCCATGATCCCGATGTTGCGCGTCTTTTCTAGGGGGAAGGTGCGTGCCATTGGTTGTGCGTGAAGTGTCCTGGTGGTTCCTGTGGCGAACTGGCGCCGGGGCGCCGCAATGGGTGAAGACGTAGGGGCCAATCGGTATTCGCGCACAAAAAAGGCCCACACGGGCCTGGGCGCGATTGCCAGCTCAGCCCGAAACGCCTATATCGTGCAGCTCTCCATGGAATGGAATCCCGCTCGCACGCCGCGCTCCGCTTGCGCACGAGCGACGGCTGAATATATCAGAGGCATGAGGCTCCTCAGGGCGCCCGGATGAGGCTTCAACGACGGTGAGCGCTGGTCGCCCGCCACCGCGAACCCGCTTCCACCCGGAGCGCCTGCTGCCCTACGCGTGCATCGCGGCGGCGGTTGCGCTGCTGGCGTCGGAGTTCACGACCACCTTTCACCTCGTCGCCCCCGGAGAGGACGCGAAGTGCGCCGTGGAGGCCTCCGACCGTCACCACCTCGGGTTGGGGGTGATCGCCCTTTTCGCGATCGGTGCGGTCCTGGTCGCGGTCCTGGGCGCCTCCCGGCCCGCAGCGATCTCGGTCGCGATCGCCGGCCTGGCCGCACTCGCACTGTTCCTGATCGTCGACCTGCCGGACGCGAACAGCGTCGGCACTCTCAGCAACGAATGCGCCTCGATCCCGATCCAGCTCGAGGAGGCCAAGGCGGAGCCCCAGACCGGCTTCTGGCTGGAGCTGGCCGCCGCCGTGGCCTTGACGTTCAGCGGCGCGATCCTCGCCACGCTGACCCCTAGCCAGCTCGCCAGCCTGCGCCCGCGCTGGCTGGGCGGGACCGAACAGCGCCGCTAGCCCAGGCCTCCTACCAGCGGTAGTGGGCGAAGGCCTTGTTGGCCTGCGCCATCCGGTAGATGTCGTCCTTCCGTTTCCAGGCGCCACCCTGCTGCTGGGTGGCATCGAGGATCTCGTTGGCGAGGCGCTCGGCCATCGACTTCTCGCGCCGGCTGCGCGCGAACTGGACCAGCCAGCGGACGGCGAGCGTGCGGGCACGCCGAGCCTGGACCTCGACGGGCACCTGGTAGGTGGCGCCGCCGACCCTGCGGGAACGGACCTCGAGCACCGGAGTCAGCTCCTTGATCGCCTCGTCGAGCACCTCGACCGGCGGGCGGGAGGTTCGCTCCCCGACGATCGCCAGTGAGTCGTAAACGGCCTGCTCGGCGATCGACTTCTTGCCACCGGTCATCACCTTGTTGATCACCTGCTGCACGAGCCGGCTCCGATGCATGGCATCGGGCTCGATCGGGCGGATGGCTGCGCGGGCGCGCCGCGGCACGGTTAGCGCTTCACTCCGTACTGGGAGCGAGACTGCCGGCGATCCGAAACGCCGGACGCATCGAGCGTGCCCCGAACTACCTTGTATCGGACGCCCGGCAGGTCCTTGACGCGGCCTCCACGCACGAGCACCACGGAGTGCTCCTGGAGGTTGTGTCCCTCGCCGGGGATGTAGGTCGTGACCTCCATGCCGTTGGTGAGCCGCACGCGGGCCACCTTGCGCAGGGCCGAGTTCGGCTTCTTCGGCGTCGCCGTGTAGACGCGCGTGCAGACGCCGCGCCGCTGCGGCGCCGAGATCCGCCGCTTGCGCCCCTGCCCGGACTTCAACCCGGGCGTCGCGATCTTCTTCTGGGGGGGCGTACGGCCCTTCCTGATCAGCTGACTCGTCGTCGGCACGGCGAAGCAATATAGCGACGGCCCCTCTACGCCGCGTGCGGGCCGCATGGTCCGTGGCCGGGCACGTCTCTGCTCTACGCTGCGGACATGGACGATCAGCGGCCGATCCTCGCCCTCGATGTCGACGGCGTGATCAGCTTGTTCGGCTTCGAGGGACCGCTGGCCGAGGCGCCCGGCCGCTTCCATCTGATTGACGGGATGGCCCACTGCATTCCCGAGGGCACCGGCGAGCGGCTCAGCCGCCTTGCGGACCATTACGAGATCGTCTGGGCCACCGGCTGGGAGGATCGGGCCAACGATTCGCTCCCAAAGATCCTCGAGCTTCCCGGAGAGCTCCCCTTCCTTACCTTTGACGGCAGCGCGCGCTTCGGCTCAGCCCACTGGAAGATCGGGGCCATCGACCGCTACGCGGGGGACCGCCCGCTCGCCTGGATAGACGACTGCATCGACCAGACCTGCCAGGCGTGGGCAGTCCAGCGCGCGGCCCCCACGCTGCTGGTGCCCACCGAGTCGGATCTGGGCCTCACCGAGGCCCACGTGGACACGCTGCTCAGCTGGGTGCGGGCGGGCTACACTGCCTGAAGCAGTGGAGGGGTTCTGGCCGATCTTCTTCCTCGCGGTGATCCTGAAGATCCCCGTCGCCGGCCTGCTCTACCTCGTCTGGTGGGCGGTCCATCAGACGCCCGAGATCGAGGAGGCGCCACCGGGTGCCGACGACCACGAGTTCAGGCGCTGGCGCTTCCAGCCGCGCGATCCGCGCGATCCGCGCCGCGGGCCCCACGCGCCCGACGCGCAGCCGCTTCCCGAGTGCCCGCCCGGCGGGCGCTTCCGGGTCCTCACCCCGCCAGTGCCCGCCCGGGTCGCGACCGCCCACGCCCGCGGCTCGGCGGAGCCGACCCAGCAGTCCAGGTGAACTGTCCTGCTTAGACCCCGCATACCGGGGTCTATCCAGGATGACGTGGCGATTTCGAGACCCAGGCCGCTCTTGCCTGCTCTACCGAGCCGAGCCCGCGCGGATTTCACCTACTGGGATGCCAGAGAGGTCGGCGCCTACTCGGAGTCGCCGTCGGAGGTCTCTATCTCCTGGGCGAGCTCCTCGAGCTCATCGGCGAACGAGGGGCCGAAGCCCTCCAGCTCGGTGACCTCCTCGCCGTCCTCGGAGAGGCCGAGCTCGGCGGCGAGCTCCTCCTCGTCGAGGATGTCTTCCTCGGGCCGCTGAGCCGGCTCCACCGGCTCGATCTCGAGGCTCCGGTAGTGCTTGAGGCCGGTCGCCGCCGGGATCAGCTTGCCGATGATCACATTCTCCTTCAGGCCCACGAGACGATCCCGTTTGCCCTCCAGCGCCGCGTCCGTGAGCACCTTGGTCGTCTCCTGGAACGACGCCGCTGAGAGGAAGGACTCGGTTGCCAACGACGCCTTGGTGATCCCCAGGATCTCCTCCTTGGCCTTCGCCGGCGTGCCGCCGCCGTCCTTCACGTCCTTGTTGCGCCGCTTGAGGCGATGCCGGTCCTCGAGCTGGCCAGGTAGCAGGGTGGTGGAGCCCTTCGACTCGATCCGAACCTTCTTCATCATCTGGCGGACGATCAGCTCGATGTGCTTGTCGTTGATGTCCACGCCCTGCACCTTGTAGACCTTCTGGACCTCGCCCACCAGGTAGAGCTCGGTTTCGGTGCGGCCACGGATCTGGAGCAGGTCGGCGGGATACAGCGAGCCCTCGTTGAGCTGCGTGCCCGCCTCGATCCGATCGCCGTGCGTGACGTAGAGGCGGGTCCGCGACGGGAACGTGTAGGACTCGTCCTCCCCCTTCGAGTCGGTGACGATCACCTTCACCGCCTTGTCGGACTGATCCACGGCGACCTTGCCGGCGACCGTCGCCATCTGCGCGAGGCCCTTCGGCTTCCGCGCCTCGAACAACTCCACGACGCGCGGCAGGCCCTGCGTGATGTCATGGCCGGCCACGCCGCCGGTGTGGAAAGTGCGCATGGTCAGCTGCGTGCCGGGCTCGCCGATCGACTGCGCGGCGATGATCCCGACAGCGTCGCCCAGCTCGACCTTCGAGCCGCTCGCCATCCCCCGCCCGTAGCAGGCTTGGCAGACGCCCGACTCGAGCTCGCACTTGAGCACCGAGCGGACCGGGATCGTCACCTCCTCGTCCTCGAAGGCTTCGCGGATTACCTCCAGCTCGGGCAGATCGATGTCCTGCCCGCGCTTCAAGAGCTCGCGGCCGCGCTTGGTGACAAACCTCTTCGCCGCGATGCGCCCGATGAGGTTCTGGTTCAGGTTGCCGTCCTCGGCGCGGAGCGGCATCTCGACGAACTCCTTGGCCTTGCAGTCCTCGGCGCGAATGATCACGTCCTGGGCGACATCCACCAGGCGCCGCGTCAGGTAGCCGGAGTCGGCCGTCCGGAGCGCCGTGTCGGCGAGGCCCTTGCGGGCGCCGTGCGTGGAGATGAAGTACTCGAGCACCGAGAGGCCCTCCATGAAGTTGGCCTTGATCGGCCGCTCGATGATCTCGCCCTTCGGGTTGGCCATCAGGCCGCGCATCCCAGCCAGCTGGCGAATCTGCTTGAACGACCCGCGCGCTCCCGAGTTGGCCATCATGAAGATCGGGTTGAGCTCGTGGAGGTTGTCCTCCATCGCCCGCGCGACCTCCTCGGTGGCCTTGTCCCAGCGCTCGGTGACCGCCTCGTGGCGCTCCTCGGCCGTGATGTAGCCCTCCTCGTACCTGCCCTGGATCTCGGTCGCCTGCTCCTCGTAGCGATCGAGGATCGTCGCCTTGTTTGGGGGAGAGACGATGTGGTTCTTGGAGATCGTGATCCCGGCCTGGCTTGCGTAGTGGAAGCCGAGGTCCTTGAACGCGTCGAGCACCTGGGCGACCGCCGGGGCGCCGTAGGCCTCGACCAGGGCGGTGACCATCTCGTTGACGTCCTTCTTCTTCAGCGAGTGGTTGACGAACTCGTACTTCTCGGGGTCGTATTCGTCCCCGAGCGCGTCGGAGAGGGCTCGCTCCACCTTGTCGTTGAAGATGATCCGGCCCACCGTGGTCAGGAAGTGCTCGTGGCCCGGGCGCCGGTACTCGGCCCAGTCGTGGAGCTTGACGAGCCGGTTCTCGTACGACAGCTCCGCCTCCTGGGCGGTCCTGAAGGGATGCGGCTTGGGGTCGAGCTTCTCGGCGTCGACCTCATCGATCGGCGCGTGCCCGTAGGTCAGGTAGTAGAGCCCCAGGACCATGTCCTGGGTCGGCGTGGCCAGCGGAGCGCCGTGCGCCGGGGAGAGGATGTTGTTGGACGACAGCATCAGGATCCGCGCCTCCGCCTGGGCCTCAGCCGAGAGCGGCACGTGGACGGCCATCTGGTCGCCGTCGAAGTCGGCGTTGAAGGCGTGGCAGACCAGTGGGTGGATCTGGACCGCCTTGCCCTCGACCAGCACCGGCTCGAAGGCCTGGATGCCAAGTCGGTGCAGGGTCGGGGCGCGGTTGAGCAGCACCGGGTGCTCGGAAATGACCTCCTCGAGGACGTCCCAGACCTCGGGGATCATCGAGTCCACCATCTTCTTCGCCGCCTTGATGTTCTGGACGGCCTTGCGCTCGACGAGTCGCGCCATGATGAACGGCTTGAAGAGCTCGAGCGCCATCAGCTTCGGCAGGCCGCACTGGTGGAGCTTCAGGCTCGGCCCGGAGACGATCACCGACCGGCCCGAGTAGTCGACGCGCTTGCCCAGCAGGTTCTGGCGGAATCGGCCCTGCTTGCCCTTGAGCATGTCGGAGAGCGACTTCAGCGCCCGGTTGCCGGGGCCGGTCACGGGGCGGCCGCGGCGGCCGTTGTCGAACAGCGCGTCGACCGCCTCCTGGAGCATCCGCTTCTCGTTGTTGACGATGATCTCGGGCGCGCCGAGGTCGAGCAGCCGCTTGAGGCGGTTGTTGCGGTTGATCACTCGCCGGTAGAGGTCGTTGAGGTCGGAGGTTGCGAATCGGCCCCCGTCGAGCTGGACCATCGGACGCAGCTCGGGCGGGATGACCGGGACGCAGTCGAGGACCATCCACTCCGACCGGTTGGTCGAGTTCAGAAAGGCCGAGGCCACCTTGAGGCGCTTCACGGCTCGGGCCTGCTTCTGGCCCTTGGAGGTGTTGATCGTCTGCTCAAGCTCCTCGCACTCGGCCTCGAGGTCAACCTGCTCGAGCAGGTCGCGGACCCACTCGGCGCCCATCCCGCCGCGGAAGTACTCGCCCCACCCGAACGGGGAACCGAAGCGATCCTTGAGCTCGCGGAAGACGCCCTCGTCGTTGACCACCTGCTTGACGCTCATGGCCTGGAACGTCTCCCAGACCTCCTCCAACCGCGTGATCGCATCGTTGAAGTAGGCCTCGGTGTCTTCGATCTCCGTCTCCAGAGACTTCCTCGTCTCCTTCAGGAGCCTCTTGAATTCTTGATCGTCGAGGCCAGACGGATCCGGACCGAGCGCCTCGAACCACAGTTCGTCCTCTTCGTCGAATGCCGTGCGTCCCGCCTCTCCCTGGATCCATGCGAGACGTCGATCGCCCCGGGACCGAAGCTCAGCAATGCTCTTTTCCAGCTTCTTGGCTTCTGCGTCCGGGCCCTTGCCCTTCTGATCCTTGCGGTCCTTCCGCAGCTTCTCGATCTCCTTCTCAACGGCCGCTATCTCGGATTCGGTGCCCTGTTGAGTAGAGGCGATCAGTCGCTTTGCGGCTGCCTGGCTGAGCTCTGCTGGCGCCTCCTCGAGCCCGCGCGCCCACTGACGATCCTGATTGTCGAAAGCCCCGTTTGCCTGGAGGCCCTCGAGCCAGGTGACCCGACGCTCTAGCGAGGCCTCGAGCTCCTTGATCCGTTCGTCGCGCTGGGCTACCAGCGTTTCGATCTCCTTATCGACCTTCTTCTTGAGTGCCGGGAGATCCTTCTCGCGCGCCTCGGCATCGATCCAGGTGACCAGCGAAGCGGCAAAGTAGAGGACCTTCTCGAGCTCCTTCGGCGCCATGTCGATCAGGTAGCCGATCCGGCTTGGCACGCCCTTGAAGAACCAGATATGGGAAACGGGGGCGGCGAGGTCGATGTGGCCCATGCGCTCGCGGCGGACCTTGGAGCGGGTCACCTCGACGCCGCAGCGCTCGCAGACGATCCCCTTGTAGCGGACCCGCTTGTACTTGCCGCAGTAGCACTCCCAGTCCTTGGTCGGACCGAAGATGCGCTCGCAGAACAGCCCATCCTTCTCGGGCTTCAGCGTCCGGTAGTTGATCGTCTCCGGCTTCGTGACCTCGCCGTGGCTCCAGCTACGGATCTTCTTCGAGGAAGCGAGTCCGATCTCTATGGCGTCGAAGTTGTTGATGTCCATCAAACCTTTCTGGTCCCTATTCCTCTACCTTCGATTCCTCTTCGGCTCGCGCGCCATTCGTGCTGCCGCCCTCTCCCTCGGCGACCACCTGCTCCTCGCGCTCGTCGGCCGCCCCGGCGCCGTCGCCCCCCTCGGCGCGCACGCCGGAGAGATCGATGCCGAGCTCCTCGGCCGCGCGCAGGAGCTCGTCGTCCTCCTCGCCGAGGTCCACTGCACCCTCCTCGGCGACCAGGTTGACATCCAGGCCGAGGCTCTGAATCTCCTTCAAGAGGACCTTGAACGACTCGGGGACCGAGGGCTCGGGGATGTTCTCCGACTTGACGATCGCCTCGTAGGCCTTCACCCGGCCGACCGTGTCGTCGGACTTCACGGTCAGCATCTCCTGGAGCGTGTACGCCGCCCCGTAGGCCTCCAGAGCCCATACCTCCATCTCGCCGAAGCGCTGGCCGCCGAACTGCGCCTTGCCGCCCAGTGGTTGCTGGGTGACCAGCGAGTAAGGCCCGGTCGAGCGCGCGTGGATCTTGTCGTCGACCAGATGGAGCAGCTTCAGGATGTACATATTGCCGACCGTCACCCGACCCTCGTAGGGCTCGCCGGTGCGGCCGTTCAACAGCCTGGCGGTCCCGAACGCCCGGGTTCCGGCGCGGCCTCTGGCGTCGATCGTCATGTCGATGCCGCGGTCCGCGTTCTCCTCCTGCCAGCGAACCAGCGCCTCGTCGACGTCCTCGACGGTCGCCCCGTCGAACACCGGGCAGGCGACGTAAACGCGCGAATCGCCCTGGCCGTCGGCGGCGTTGCGCTGCGCCTCCTTGTACGCCTCAGTCCCGTCGTCGTACCAGCCGTTGGCGGCCGCCCAGCCAATGTGGGTTTCGAGGATCTGACCGATGTTCATCCGGCTCGGCACGCCGAGGGGGTTGAGGATCACGTCGACCGGGGTCCCGTCCTCCAGGAACGGCATGTCCGCCTCCGGGACGATCCTCGAGATCACTCCCTTGTTGCCGTGGCGGCCGGCCAGCTTGTCGCCCTCGGCGATCTTGCGCTTCGTCGCCACGTAGACCCGGACCAGGTTGTTGACCCCGGGCGGCAGGTCGTCGCCGGCGTCGCGGTCGAAGGTGATCACGTCGATCACCACACCGCCCTCGCCGTGCGGAACCTTGAGCGACGTGTCGCGGACCTCTCGCGCCTTCTCCTTGAAGATCGCGCGGATCAGCTTCTCCTCGGCGGTCAATTCGGTCTCGCCCTTCGGGGTGACCTTTCCGACCAGCAGCTCGCCGGAGGCGACCTCGGCACCGATCCGGACGATGCCCCGCTCGTCGAGGTTGCGCAGGCTCTCCTCGGAGCGATTGGGGATGTCCCGAGTGATCTCCTCGTCGCCGAGCTTGGTCGTCCGGGCGTCGATCTCGTACTCCTCGATGTGGATCGACGTCAGCTCGTCGTCCTTGACCAGGCGCTCGGAGATGATGATCGCGTCCTCGAAGTTGTAGCCCTCCCACGACATGAAGGCGACCACGACGTTCTTGCCGAGCGCGATCTCGCCCCCAGCCGTCGAGGAGCCATCCGCCAGCACTTCGTCGGCGTGCACCTTGTCGCCGACCGAGACGATCGGGCGCTGGTGGATGATCGTGCCCTGGTTCGAGCGCATGAACTTGAGCAGCTCGTACTCGTCCTTCTTCGAGCCGTGAGTGACCACGATGCGCTCCGCGTCCACGTAGCTCACCTCGCCGTCGCTTTCGGCCAGCACCACATCGCCGGTGTCGATCGCGGCTCGGCGCTCCATCCCGGTGCCGACCAGCGGGGCCTCGGGCTTCAGCAGCGGCACGGCCTGGCGTTGCATGTTCGAGCCCATCAGCGCGCGGTTGGCGTCATCGTGCTCTAGGAACGGGATCAGGGCCGTGGCCACCGACCAGATCTGCGTCGGCGAGACGTCCATCAGGTCGACCTGCTTCGGCGGTACCGCCACCACCTCGCCATCGGCCGAGCGGCAGTCCACCTGGGGCCCCTTGAGCCGCTTCGTCTTCAGGTCGATCTCGGCGTTGGCCTGGGCGATCGTCTTCTCCTCTTCCTGGGTGGCATCCAGGTGGACGATCTTGTTGGTGACCACGCCGTCCTTGACCACCCGGTAAGGCGTGGTCACGAACCCGTGCTCGGAGATCTGGGCATACGAGGACAGCGAGCCGATCAGGCCGATGTTCGGGCCCTCGGGGGTCTCGATCGGGCACATGCGGCCGTAGTGGGTGGGATGGACGTCGCGAACCTCGATCGGCGCCCGCTCGCGGGTCAGGCCGCCGGCGCCCAGCGCCGAGAGGCGGCGCCGGTGGGTGAGGCCGGCGAGCGAGTTCGTCTGGTCCATGAACTGCGACAGCTGCGAGGACCCGAAGAACTCCTTCAGCGCCGCAACCACGGGACGGATGTTGATGATCGTCTGCGGGGTGATCGCGTCCGAGTCCTCGGTCGTGAGCCGCTCCCGGACGACGCGCTCCATCCGGTACAGGCCGACGCGGAAGGCGTCCTGGATCAGCTCGCCGACGGTCCGCAGGCGGCGGTTGCCGAAGTGCTCGTACTCGTCGAGGTGGTCGTGGATCGGGTCACGCGGGTAGGTCTGCGCCTCGGCGGCGTAATCCTTGATCGGGTTCTCCTCGTCGATCTCCTCGGGTATCCCGAGCAGGCGCGGGACCGAGACCAGCTCCTTGATCAGGGCGACGATGTCCAGCGGCGTCAGCGTCCGCGTATCGAGATCGATGTCCAGATCGAGGCGGGCGTTGAGCTTGTACCGGCCGACCCTGGTCAGGTCGTAGCGCTTGGAGTCGAAGAAGAGCTGCTCCATCAGGGCACGCGCCGCGTCCACCGAGGGTGGCTCGCCGGGGCGCTGCTTCTTGAACAGCTCGATCAGCGGCGGGTGCTCGATCTGCTCTTCGACCTCCTTGAGGACCTTCTTCGCCGCGTCGAATTCCTTGCGCTGGGCTTCCTTCCATCCGCCCTTCTCGTCGACCCAACTGACCATCGACCTCATCTCGGCGATTGCGGACGATCCGGGAGGCGTTCCCCAGTAGTCGGCTTCCCCCTCCACGGCCTTGCGCATGGACCGAAGGTGTTCGAAGAACGTCTCAGGGGGATGCTCGAGCAGCGGGTCTGCGTCCGCTTCAAGGGTGTGCCGGATATATGCAGAGTCGTCGAATAGCTCCAGAATGTCCTTGTCGCTGAAGCCCATCGCGCGCAGCAGCACGGAGACCGGGAGCTTGCGCTTGCGATCGATGCGCGCGTAGACGCGGCCCTTCTTGTCGATCTCGAGCTCGAGCCAGGAGCCGCGCGCCGGCATCAGGTTGGCGATGAAGACCTGCTTCTCGCGATCCTTCGGCTCCATCACGTAGGCGCCGGGGGAACGCACCAACTGGGTGACCACCACGCGCTCGGTGCCGTTGATGATGAAGGTGCCGCGGTCCGTCATCCACGGGAAGTCGCCCATGAACACGGTCTGCTCGCGGATCTCGCCGGTGTCGCGGTTCTGGAACGCGACCTGGACGTTCAGGGGACGCGAATAGGTGATGTCCTTCTCACGGCACTCGGCAACCGAATGCGTGGGCTGGTCGAACTCGAAGTCCGCGAAGACGATCGCGAGGCTACCGGTGTAGTCCTCGATCGGAGAGATGTCGCCGATCGTCTCCCGCAGCAACCCCTCCTTCGGATTGGTGAGATGCTCGAAGGAGAGGCGCTGGATGTCGATCAGATGTGGGACTTCAAGCGGGTTCTCCAGGCGTGAAAAGGATCTACGGGTGACAGGGGCAGCATGAGATCGGGCCAACTAGACGACTCCTCGAGATGGTCGGGGCAGGACGAATCCGCGCAAGAAGATTCGGAGCAAGCAGGGCCAACGGCGCGCGACCCCGCAGAATACCATACGTACGCACGCTCAGGCAAGCCTAGCAGGTGCAGGTCTGAGCGTCGGTAGGCGTGGGCTACTTCAGCTCGACTTCGCCGCCGGCTTCCTCGAGATCGGACTTTAGCTGGTCGGCCTCCTCGCGCTCGAGGCCTTCCTTGACGGCCTTCGGGGCGCTGTCCACGAGCGCCTTGGCCTCCTTGAGGCCGAGACCCGTGGCAGCCCGAACCGCCTTGATCACCTGAATCTTCTTGTCGCCCGGGGCGGTGAGCACGACGTCGACGGTGGTCGACTCCTCCTCGCCCTCATCCTCGCCCGCGGCCGGGGAGCCGGCCGCCGGGGCGGCGATCGCGGTCGCAGACACGCCGAACTCCTCTTCGAGCGCCTTGATGCGCTCGGAGAGCTCGATCACCGAGATCGTCTTCAGCTCCTCGATCCATTCATCGGTGGACATTGCCTTGGTAGCCATCAATCGTTCTCCTCGTGGACTCCCTCGGAATCCTCGCCATCGGCTTCGGATTCGTGGGATTCCTGATCGTCGGTTTCCGTTTCCTCTGAAGTCTCCTGTTCGCCGCCGGAAGCCTCCGGCGTCACATCGCCGCCTTCGGGCTCCGGCGGGGCGGTAGGTTCACTCTCCTGCACCGCGACTTCGTCGCTAGCCCCGGCGGGCTCCTCCGTTGCAGTCTCCTCCGTCTGCTCGGCTTCCCCTGCCTCACCGCCGACCAGGCCCTGCTCCTGGATCTGGCCGAGGGCGACAGCGAGGCCGGAGACCATCGAGGCGAGGCCGCGGGCGAGCCCGGTGAGCGGGCTGGCCACGACGCCCACCAGCTGGCCACGCAGAACGTCGAGTCCGGGCAGGCGGGCGATCGTCATGAACTGGTCGGGGTCGAGCGGCGCCCCGTCCATCAGCCCGCCCTTGTACTCGAGGATGTCGTGCTGGCGGCCGAAGGTCGAGATTGCCTTCGCGGCCGTCACCGCGTCGCCCTTGACGAAGGCGAGCGCCGTCGGGCCCTCGAACAGCTGGTCGAGCTCGGCGGTGCCGGCCCGCTCGGTGGCCCGCTTCGCGAGCCGGTTCTTCACCACGCGGAAGGTGGCGTCAGCCTCGCTCAGCCTCGCCCGCAGCTCCGCCGCTTGCGGGACCGTGATGCCCCGGTAGTCGACCGCGAAGATCGTCTCCGCATCGCCGAGGCGATCGGCGATCTCGTCGACCAGGGCTGCCTTGTCTTCCTTCCTCATCTAAATCCAGATCGCTCTTTGCCGCCCGCCACCGAACGCAAGAGCCCGCGCGCGGGCGGGCTCAGGCATGCTCCTGACCTCGCCTGCGCCGGTCTTTCGGGCCGCTTCGGAAGCGGCCCCGCCGACGGTCTTTGGCAAGTACCGGTTGAAGTCGCGATGGTAGCCGATCGCGATCGCCAGCCAGGGCGCGGGAGCTAGTCCGAGTCGGCGGGGGTCTTTGGCTCGGCCTCGGGCTCGGCGGACGCCGGCGCCTCCGGCTCGTCCGCATGCTCGGCTTCCGGCCCGGCGCCCTCGGGTCCCGCGCCGTTGCCGGACGGGGCTCCCGCCAGGATCTCGGCCTCTCGGGTACGGGTCGGCATCCACCCTGATGCCGGGGCCCATCGTTGTCGCCAGGGTGATCGAGAGCAGATAGCGCCCCTTGGCCGCGGCCGGCCTGGCACGAACGATTTCGTCGACCACGGCCGCGTAGTTCTCGAGCAGCGCGCGCTCGTCGAAGCTCGCCTTGCCGATCGTCAGGTGGATTACCGCCTGGCGGTCGGTGCGGTACTCGACCTTGCCGGCCTTGGCCTCGCGGACGGCCTTGGCGACGTCGTTGGTGACCGTCCCGACCTTCGGATTGGGCATCTTGCCCTGTGGCCCCAAGACCCGTCCCAGCTTCGAGACCACCGGGCCCATCAGGTCAGGGGTGGCGATCGCCAGATCGAAGTCCGTCCAACCTTCGGTGACGCGATCGGCCAGATCCTGGGCGCCGACGTGGTCGGCGCCCGCCTCGGTGGCGGCCTTGGCCGCCTCCCCCTCGGCGAACACAGCAACCGCCACCTCCTTGCCGAGGCCATTGGGCAGCGCCAGGGTGCCACGCAGTTGCTCCTCGGCGTGGCGGACGTTGACCCCGAGGCGCAGGTGCACCTCGACGGTCTCGTCGAACTTGGTGCTGGCGGTCTCCTTGACCAACGCGATCGCCTCGGCCGGCGTGTAGTTGTGGTCGCGGTCGACCTTCTCGTAGGCGGCGCGGAACCGCTTCCCGCGGCGGTGGGCCATCTCTACGTCACCTCCATTCCCTCGACCTCGACGCCCATCGATCGAGCGGTGCCCGCGATGATCCGCGACGCGGCCTCGAGGTCATTGGCGTTCAGGTCGGGCATCTTGCGCTCTGCGATCTGGCGCACCTGGGCGGCGGTGATCCTGCCGACCTTCTCGCGGTTCGGCTCCCCGGAGCCCTTCTCGATCGCGGCCGCCTCCTTGATCAGCACCGCGGCGGGGGGAGTCTTGGTGATGAAGTCGAACGAGCGGTCCTCGAAAACCGTGATCTCGACAGGGATGATCGTGCCGGCGTCCTGCTGCGTCTGGGCATTGAATGCCTTGCAGAACTCCATGATGTTCACCCCGTGCTGGCCGAGCGCAGGACCGACAGGCGGCGCCGGGTTGGCGGCGGCAGCCGGGATCTGGAGCTTGATCATGGTGAGGACCTTCTTGGCCATGGCTACCTGAGGTTAGGAGGGACGGGAATGCCTTGCGGGTGCCTTCGGCACCCTGACCAGCCTGTTTCGGAGCTAAAGCTCCTCATATCTATGTGAATGCCTTGCGGGCGCCTTCGGCGCCCTGACCAGCCTGTTTCGGAGCTGAAGCTCCTCATATCTTCTTCACTTGGTCGTAGCCGACCTCGACCGGCGTCTCGCGGCCGAAGATCGAGACCAGCACCTTGAGCTTGGCGGCGTCCTCGTTGATCTCGGCGATCTCGCCCGAGAAGTCCGACAGCGGACCGGAGATCACCTTGACCGTCTCGCCGACGGTGAACTGAGCGCGGCTGCGCGGCCTCTCCGCGGTCTCGCGGTGGAGCAGGCGGTCGACCTCGGGCTGCGAGAGCGGGATCGGCTTGTTTCGCGAGCCAACGAAACCGGTGACTCCGGGCGTGTTCTTGACCAGGTTCCAGGCATCGTCGGTCATCTCCATCTGGACCAGCACGTAGCCGGGCATCGTCCGCTTCTCGACCTGCATGCGCTGGCCGTCCTTGAGCTCGGAGACCTGCTCGGTCGGGACCACGACCTGACGCACGCGCTGTCGCTGGTCCATCGACTCGATCCGGTGCTCGAGGTTCTGCTTGACCTTGTTCTCGTGCCCGGAGTAGGTGTTGATCACGTACCAGCGGAACATGGATCAGTGGCTCGTTGCTCGTTGCTCGTTGGTCGTTGGCAGCGTCAAAGGAGGCGCTGGACGAGGAAGTTGAACAGCGCGTCGAGCGCCCCCAGGTAGGCGGCCGCGATCGCGATGAACACCAAGGTCACCGCCGAGGCCTGGATCAAGGTCTCCCGGTCGGGCCACTGGACCCGCTTCAGCTCGGCCCAGCAGGAGACGAGGAATCCGCTCACGGCGCCGCGCTGTCGCTCCTGCGGCGCGGCGGCGGTCTGCCGGCGCTTCTCGGATTCCTTGCGGCGCCGCTCCCGATCCTTCTCCTCGCGGCGCCGCTCCCGGCGGCTGATCCGGTCCGGCGCCGCCTCGGCGGGAACACCGACGTCGGCGCGCGAGGGCGCCGGGGCGCTCAGCTCCTCCGCTTCGGCGGGTGCCACCTCCGGGGTGGGCACCTCCTGTAGGGCGGCTGCCTCCTGCGGACTCTGCTTCAGCGCTTCGAGGTCGGCTCCGTGCTCGGCCAACTCCGCCTCGACCACCTCGGCCGACTCCGGGACCTGGGTCCGCTCCTGGGCACGGGTGTCGGACTCCCGCGCGCGCTGCCCTTCGCGAGCGGCCCGCGCCTCTCGCGCTCGCCGCTCTGCCTTCCGCTGCGCTCGAGTCTTCGCCACCGCTACACCAGTCCTCGCTCAGCGGGTCTCCTTGTGAGGGGTGTGCCGGCCGCACCAGTGGCAGTACTTGCGCAGCTCGAGCCGATCGGGAGTGTTGCGGCGCGACTTGTTGCTCTGGTAGTTGCGTCGCTTGCACTCCTCGCAGGCGAGCGTCACGGCGATTCGGACTTCTCCGCGGGCCATTGGCTGGTGGTGTTCCCCTCTTCGGTCCGGGCGGACGGCGCTTCACGGGCCGTGCACCGGCTTCTCAGAAAAAAGACCCCGCCCCTCGCATTGCGGCGAGGAGGCGCGAGGTGGCCGAAGGATAGCGCCTCGACCGCGCTCCGCCCGGCCGGCGGCGTGCGCTAAAGCCCCAACGTCTTGGCGATGATGTTGCGCTGGATCTCGGAGGTGCCGCCGTATATGGTCGCCACCAGGGTGGCGCGGACCAAGCGCTCCATGTCGTACTCGGAGGAGTAGCCGTAGCCACCCATCATCTGCATTCCCTCGAGCGCCGCCTTCTGTGCCGTCTCGGTGACGAACAGCTTCACCATCGAAGCCTCGCGGGGGAGCATGCGGTCCGGGTCCTCGTCGACCTTGGTGGCCACCCAGTAGGTCAACAGCCGGGCGGCTTCGAGCTCGGTGGCGAGGTCGGCGAGCCGGTGCTGGAGTGCCTGGAAGGAGCCGATCGGGCGGCCGAATTGGCGCCGCTCCTTGACGTAGGAGAGAACGTCATCGAAGGCCCGCTCGCCGATCCCGAGCATGGTCGCGGCGAGGATCAGGCGCTCGACGTTGAGACCCGCCATCAGCTGGGTCCAGCCCTGGTCGACCTCACCGAGCAACGCGCTCTCGGGCGCCTCGACCTCGTCCAGATACAGATGAGCGGTCTCGCGGCCGCCCATGGTGTCGATCGGGTCGATGCGGAGGTTCGGGGCGTCGGTCGGGATCCAGATCATCGACAGGCCCTGGTGCTTGTCCTCCCCCTTGGTGGTGCGGCAGACGACCAGAATGTGGCGGGCGATCCGGGCGTTGGAGCAGAACACCTTCTGGCCGCGGATCACGAAGCCGCCGTTGACGCGCTCGGCCGAGGTGGCGAGCGAGCCGACGTCGGAGCCCGCCTCGGGCTCGGTCATCGCGATCGCCTCGACCTCGCCGCGGGCGATGCCGCCGAGCAGGTCGCGTTTTTGGGCGTCGGTGCCGAACCGCTGTGTGGCCCCGGCGACGATGAGCGTCGTCGCGTAGCCCCCGATCGGGGCGAGGCCGCGCGAGCTCTCCTCCATGAACAGACAGGCCTCGAGCATGCCGCCGCCCGAGCCGCCGTACTCGTCCGGGATCGTCACCCCGAGCCAGCCCAGCTCGGCCATCTTGCGGTAGAGGCCGTCGTTGTGGGCCTCGGCGTAGCCCTTGGTCAGCTCCTCGCGCTGCTCCTGCGTCCCGCACTCGCGGCGGCAGAAATCGCGGATCGCCGCGACGAAATCGTCCTGCTCGTCGGTGAGCGAGAAATCCACGGAAGCCCGGAGTCGGACTCGAACCGACGACCCCCTCCTTACCATGGAGGTGCTCTACCAGCTGAGCTATCCGGGCGCGAGGGTCACGATAGCGCCGCCGCGAGGGCCGACGCGAGGCCGTCGACATCCTCCTCGGTGGTGTCCCAGGAGCACATGAGACGGATCGTGCCCGTGGATTCGTCCCAGACGTAGAAGGGGAGCTCGTGTGGAAGCGCCGCGCGCAGCCGCTCGATCGCCGGCTTCGGCATGGTGGCGAAGACACCGTTCGCCTCCACCGGGTAGGCGAGCTCCGCGCCGTCGATGGCGGAGATCGCGTCGGCGAGGCGGCGGGCCATGGCGTTGGCGCGCGAGGCGTTTCGGTGCCACAGATCGCCCCCGAGCAGGGCGTCAAACTGGGCGGCCAGAAACCTCATCTTGGAGGCGAGCTGCATCGATTGCTTGCGGATGAAGAGGAAGTCGCGTGACAACTCCGGGCGCAGGAAGACGATCGCGTCGCCGAGCAGGAGGCCGTTCTTGGTCCCCCCGAAGGTGAAGACGTCGACGGCGGCGTCGGTGGTCAGCGCGCGGAGGGGCAGCTCGAGGCCGGCGGCGGCGTTGGCGAGGCGGGCGCCGTCTAAGTGCAGGAGCATCTCGTGCTCGTGGGCGAGCCCGGCCAAGGCGCCGATCTCCTCCACCGTGTAGACGGTGCCGAGCTCGGTCGACTCAGAGATCGAGACGATGCGAGGCTGGGAGGCGTGCTGGTCGCCGATTCGGGCGAGCCGCTCCGCGACCATCTCCGGAGTCAGCTTTCCGTCGGACGTGGGGGCGGCCAGGAGCTTCACCCCCGCGATCCGCTCCGGGGCTCCGCACTCGTCGACGTTCAGGTGCGCGGTCTCGGGACAGATCACCGCCTCGTGGGGACGGGCGAGCGCTTGAAGCGCGAGGACGTTGGCGCCGGTGCCGTTGAAGACCAGGAACGCCTCGGCCTGCTCGCCGAAGTGCTCGCGGAAGCGCCGGCGCGCGGCGGCCGTGTAATCGTCGTCGCCGTAGGCGACCACGTGCCCGTCATTCGCCTGGACGATCGCAGCCAGGACTTCGGGGTGGGCGCCCGAGTTGTTGTCGCTTGCGAAGCCGCGCGGGTGGGTCGTCAAGGATGGAGTGATAGCCGCTTGCCGTTCATCTTCGCGGCCGCATCGCTGCAGACGAAGGCGATCGCCTCCGCGATCTGCTCGGCGGAGGTGAAGGTGCGGAAGGGCTTGTCCGGGTCCTCCTCGCGCATGCGCGGCGTCAGGATCGCGTTGACGACGATGATGTTCGCGGTCGCGGCGGTGTCGTTGAACGAGTCGGCGAGAGCCAGCGTCCAGCTCTCGGCCGCCGCCTTGGCGGCGGCGTAAGAGGCGTTCGTGCCCTCCGGGCTCTGCGCCTGCGAGGAGGAGACGAGCACGAAGCGCCCGTGATCGCTGCTGGCCAGCGCGTCGTGGAAGGCGCGGGTCGTGTGCTGGACGGTGCGGACGAGGAGGTCGTGCAGCCACTCGTAGTCCGACAGCGGCGCCTCGGCGAGCGGCTGGCCGCCGCGCCAGCCGCCCACCAGGTGCAGGAGCGCGTCGACGCCGCCGAACCGGCTCCGCAGATGGTCCGCCCAGTCGCGCGCCGCCTGCTCGTCGAGCAGGTCGACCACCCGGGCGTCGAAGCGATCGTCGGGAAGATGGAGCTCGGCGCGCAGGGCGTCGAGGTGCTCCTGCGAGCGGTCGACCCCGGCGATCGTCGCGCCGCCGGCTGCAAGCCGCTTCGCCACCGAGGGGCCGAGCCCGCCGGAGGCGCCGGCGATCGCGATCACGCGGCCGTCGAGGTCGTTCATCGGAAGGATCTTGCCCGAACGTCCTAGAGCGCGTCCTCGGGACGCGCCAGGACCGGCTCGAGCTTCTGCTTCAGCTGCGCGTAGAAGAGGCTGAGCGGGAACTCGTCGTCCTTGACCAGGTCGACGAGCTCCTTCGGCTCTGTGACCTCGGGCAGGTCGCGCCATTCGGTCGCCCAGCGCGAGGCGGCGGCGGGCGGCACGTAGGTCGCGACCAGGTCGTGAGCGGCGACCCACTGCCCGAGCTTCGTGCGGTCGATGCCGGAGTGGTAGAGCTCCTGAACGCGCTCGCGCAGGGCGCCGACTCCCTCGGCGACCCGCTCCCAGTCGATCGTCAGGCGGTTGTCGGTCCAGTGCAGGTAGCCCTCGGAGTGAAGGAAGGCGAACAGGAGCTGCCCGCCGAGGCCGTCGTAGTTGCGGACCCGGCTGCCGGTGACCGGGAAGCGGAACAGGCGGTCGAAGAGGATCGCGTACTGCACGTAGCGGGCGAAGGCGAAGCCGTTTCGCTCCAGCTTCACCGCTTCGCCGAACGCCGTCAGGTCGCAGCGAAGCTCCTCGAGCGAGTACATCCAGTAGGGGCTGCGCTGGCGGATCATGAACGGGTCGAAGGGCAGATCGCCGTGCATGTGCGTGCGGTCGTGGATCAGGTCCCAGACGATGTAGGCGTCCGCGGAGAGCTCTGGCGAGGTCGAGTAGGCAGGCGGCGTCGGGCGGCAGGTTGAGCCGCAGGAGCTCGGCGGCTTGGCCGCAGACGCGGCGGAAGCGCTCCGCCTCGCGGTCGCAGAAGATTCCCCCGAAGTGGCTGGGCGGCCGCTCCGCGGTGGAGAAGGTCTCGGGGAACAGGACCGCGCACTCGGAGTCGTAGCCGGGCGTGTAGTCGACGAAGGTGACCGGGACGAACTTCGGGTTGTCGTAGCCGGAGCGCTCCAGCTCGGCGACGAAGGCCGGCCAGGGGACGCGCACGATCAAGCGCCTCGAAGCAGGTATCGCGCGAGGCGTTCTGCTTGTACATCGGGAACACCACCAGGTGCTCGATCCCATCGCGCCGGTCGCGCTCCGGCCGGAACGCCTCCAGGGAGCGAACGAAGTCGGGCTTGGCGAAGCCGGCGTCGACCCAGGCGCGCAGGTCGTGCGCGCAGGGCGTCGATGTAGTCCTTCTGGTGGGGGAAGTGGCGCGCCAGGCTCTGGGCGGCGTTCGAGATCGTCCCGACGAGCTCGGTGAGGCGGCGGGCGTCGTGCGCGGAGAGGTCGACCGAGCCGTCGGGCTCCTGGGTCTGGCGCAGCTCCTCGACCGCGGCCTTGAGCTCCGCCCAGCTCGGGTCGGAGCGGGCCGGCGAGTCGATCACGGCCTGCACCCCGGCGAAGGCCGGCTGCGCCGCCCAGTAGACGAGGTTCAGCCACAGCGACTCGTTGTCGAGCTCGCCGATGCAGTCGTCGCCGAAGAGGTCGGAGTCGGCGAGCACCACGACGCGGCCGGCGCCGTGCTCGGTGATCGCGGCGAGGGGCGCCTCCGGCGGCGAGGCGCTGGGCGAGCTGCGCGCGATCACGCGGCCGCCGTTGTGGAGCGCCAGGGCTGCCGGCGCGGTAGAAGCAGGCCTGGTGCACCCGGGCGAGGAGGTCGACTGTTCTCGGGCTCGCCGTCGGAGCCGTCTTCGAGCTCGGCCAGAACCCAGGACGGAGCCGACAGGTGGTGCTCGTAGTCCTGGACGGTGCAGTTGGCGACCTCGATCCCGAACCGGGCGAGGAGGTCGTTGAGGTTGTTTCCGTACTTCGCCTGCTCGGTCTCGCCCAGCGCGATCAGGCCGCCGCCGCCGCGCACGAACTCCTCGATCGCGTCGAGCTCGCGATCGGAGAGCGCGGGGCGCGGGCGTTGGTGGTCGCCTCCCACCTGGGGTCGGAGGGATGGGCGATGACCAGGACGTCGGCGGCGGCGAGCGTCTCGCGGGTGAGGGCGCGCTCGGCGTTGGGCAGGACCTCGAAATCGCGGGCGGCGAGCGTCTCGGCGGCGACGGCGTAGGAGGAGTCCTCGGGGTGGGAGGGCTGCATCTGCCTGGCGAGCTCGCGACGGATCGTCCACGCCTCGGAGTGGGACTCGTCGAAGAGGATGCGGGCGACCTTCGGCTGCTCAGGCATATTCCAAACGGTACGGGCGCCGAGGCGTGGGCGTCAATGCCGATTCAGGGGCGAAATCGCGCAATAATCGAACGAATGGATGCCCTGGATCGCAAGATTCTTTCACTGCTGATCGAGGACGGGCGGCGCACCTATGACGACATCGCCGGCCGGGTGAGCCTCTCCGCACCGTCGGTGAAGCGGCGCATCGACCGGCTGCGGGAGCGGGGCGCGCTGGAGGGGTTCACGGCGGTCGTCGACCACGGGGCGATGGGCTGGAACACCGAGGCGCTGGTCGAGCTCTTCTACCGGCCGGGGACGACGCTCGACGAGGTGGCGGCGACGCTGCGCGAGCACCCCGAGGTGGTCGAAGGCTGGAGCGTCACCGGCGAGGCGGATGCGATCGCCCGGGTGCGGACGGAGGACAACGCGGCGCTCGAGCGCCTGATCATGGACCTGCAGCGAAACGGGTTGGTCGTCCGCTCGCGCTCCCAGGTGGTGCTGTCGCGGCTGGTCGGTCGGGTCGCCCGAGTGCCTCTGACTGACGGGCGCGGCCCCCGGTGCACGAAACACCACGCTTTGCGCCGGGTCTGAAACGGCTATGAACCGGAGCTGTCAAAGCTGCCGAAAAGGGCTTCGCCAAGCCCTTCTGCCGCCTCCAGGCGACGTATGTTGGGGCCATGCCCTCGCCCCTCAAACCGCGCGAGCAAGGAGACTTGGGGTGAGCTGGCCGCGATGGACGTGGCTGCTGTCGCGAGGGGCGTCACGTCTACCGCCCGATCTTCCACAGCCCGGATGTCGACCTGATCGCGGTACTTCGGCGACCAGGTGCTGCGGATCGAGGTGAAGACGACCGCCTACCCAAGAGCGGACGGGCGCTGGGGTGTGACGATCTCGACGACGTGGCGGCAACCAGAGCTGGTCGGGGCTAGTGAAGTACTTCGACCGAGGCCGCTGCGACTACTTGTTCGTGCTCGTCGGCGATGGACGGCAGTGGTTCATTCCGACTGGGGCGCTCGACTGCCGGTCGGCGCTGACGCTCGGTGGCGCCGAAGTATTCCGAGTTCGAGATCGAGCCCGGCACGCTGCCGACTCAGACGGCACCTAGAATCGATGGCTCCCCCGGGGGAGTACCCAAGCGGTCAGAGCGGGCTGGGCTGTAAAGCCAGTGGCTCAGCCTTCGCAGGTTCGAATCCTGCCTCCCCCATCATGCTCGCCAGAGCGACCGCCCAGGCCTGGCTTCAAGCGCCAGTAAGTACGAGCGGAAGTTGGGCCGCAGCGGGCAGGCCGTCATCAACCAGAAGCGGCGGGTCAACATTCCGCAGAAGGCCTTCTTCGAAGCGGGCTTCGAGCTCGGCGACCGAGTCCGGGTGAGGAGTGACGGGTACGGACGCGTGGTACTCGAGCGCATCGAGTTGCCTCCCTGGGCTCGACCCGACGGACGCGACGGCCGACGTCGACGGTCAGACCGCAGCGATCCCGGCTAGCTCCGCCGCCGCCTCCCGCGACGCGCCGATCGCTTCTTCCGCTCGGCCGGCTCCCGCAGCTCCTGCCGGATCTCGCGGCCGGCGGCCTCCTCCACCGCCTCGCTCATCACCTGCTGGAAGATCGCCAAGAGCGCCTCGGAGGCCAGCGGGCGCAGCCGCTCCAGCGCCTCGCGCACCTTCGGCCACTCCTCCTCCGGGCGCCCCGCGCGGTTGAACGGCTTCCACACGTTCTCCACGAAGACCTCGACGAAGACGCGCGCCACGCCGCGCGCCTGGCGGCGCACCTTCTCGCCGATCTCCAGCGACTTCTCCGCCGGAATCCCGAGCGCCGCCAGCTCGATCCCCGCCCGCTGGAGGCGCGGGCTCAGGATCTCGAAGCGGCCCTCGCCCAGGGGCCGCATCATCCCCAGCTTCTCCGCTCGCTGCAAGAGCTCCGCGTCCGCCCCTCCCCACCTCTCCGCCATCTCGTCGGCATCGAGGATCTCCGGCTCCTCGTCCTCGAACGGCGCCCGCAGCGCCCGCGAGAAGTTGAGCACCTCGCTGCTCGACCCGCCCGCGCCCTCGAGCAGCCGCCGGATCGCCTCGAGGTTGAAGCCGTCGCCCTGAAGCTCCTTGATCAGCTCGATCCGCGCCAGGTGCTCGTCGCCGTAGTAGCCGGTGCGCCCCCGGACCTCCGGCGGCGGCACCAGGCCGCGCGACTGGTGCGCGCGGATGTTTCGCACCGTCATCCCGCTCCGCCGCGCCAGCTCGTCGATCGTCATCGACGCATCCCCTCCGGCGGCGCCATTCCCTCGAGCTGTCTCGTCCGTGAGCTCCGTCACACGAGCATCGTACATCCACTCGATGTTCCATTAAATGATGTTACATTGACCCGTGCATGGGTTAATGCCAGGCAGAGCCAATGAACGCGATCGCCTCCACCCTCGCTCGTCAATCCCCTCCTCGCCGCGGGCGAGCCCGCCGGCGGCGCCGCCCTCGACCAGGTGGTGATCGCCACCGGCGCCGCCCTGGTGCTGAGCGCCGCGATCTCCTGGCTCGGGATGGGCCATCGCAGCGGCAGGGTCCCCTACCTCGGCCGCGCCGCCGACTTCACCGAGCGAGTCTCCGGCCTCCCCGGCTGGGCGGCCCTGCCCTCGGCGCTGGCGGCCGCATCCCTCCTGGTCGCCCTGCTCGGGATGTACTGGGACATCTCGCTCCACATCGACGCCGGTCGCGACGCGGGCCCGCTCGCCAACCCCGCCCACTACCTGATCCTCGCCGGCCTCTTCGGCGTCTTCAGCGCCGGCTACTTCGCGATCTGCCTGCCGAAGGAGCGCCCCGGCCCGGCCGCCGTCCAGCATCGCGGGCGACTGGTACGCGCCCGTCGGCGGGCTCCTGATCGCCGCCTGCGGCGCCTTCGCCCTGGTCGGCTTCCCGCTCGACGACCTCTGGCACCGGCTGTTCGGCCAGGACGTAACCCTCTGGGGCCCAACCCACCTGATGCTGATCGGGGGCGCCGGTATGACCCTGATCGGCCAGGCGGTGCTGCTGGTCGAGGGGATGCGGGCGCGCGGCTCCCAGGGATCCGCCACCGAGCCCCCGCCCACCGAGCCTGCCTTGATCGTCCGGCTGCGCCGCGTCGGCCTGATGGGCGGCCTGCTGATCGGGCTGTCGACCTTCCAGGCGGAGTTCGACTTCGGCGTGCCCCAGTTCCGCCTCGTGCTCGAGCCGGTGCTGCTCGCCGTCGCCGCCTCGGTGGCACTGGTCTGCGCCCGGATCTGGATCGGGCGCGGTGGCGCCCTCGCCGCCGCCGCCTTCTTCATCGCGATCCGCGGCGGGATCAGCCTGATCGTCGGCGATGTGTTCGGGCAGACCTCCCCTCATCTGCCGCTCTACCTCGCCGAGGCGGCCTGCGTCGAGCTCGCTGGCCTCGCGCTCGCCCGCCGGCCCCTGGCCCTCGGAGCGGCCTCGGGCCTCGGGATCGGCACCGTCGGCTTCGCCGCGGAATGGGGCTGGTCCCAGATCGCGATGCCGTTCCCCTGGACCTCGGACCTCCTTCCCGAGGCGCTGATCCGGACGATCGTCGCCGCGCGTCGCAGGCGGCCTGGTCGGCGCGCTGCTCGGCTGCGCGCTGCTCGGCCGCCTGCCGCGCCCCGCGGTGGCGCGAACCGTCTCCGTCGTCGCGCTGCTCGCGATCGCGGGCGTGTTCGCCGACGGGCTGTGGACCACCGCGCCCGAGAACGTCCGGGCCCAGGTGACCCTCCACGACCTACGGCCCGGCCCGGAGCGCGAGGTCGGCGCCACGGTCCGCATCGATCCCCCTCAGGCTGCCGAGGATCCCGCCTGGCTCAACGTCACCGCGTGGCAGGGCGGCGGCCTGGTCGTCAACCGGCTCGCCGCCCGCGGCAACGGCGTCTACCGCACCACGGAGCCGATCCCGGTCCACGGCGACTGGAAGGCCTCGATCCGGCTCCAGCGCGGCCGCGAGATTCTCGGCCTCCCCGTCTACATGCCCGAGGACACCGCCATCCCCGCCCCGAAGGTGCCGGCGAAGCAGTCCTTCACCCGCCCGTTCGTCAACGACAGCGAGCTTCTCCAGCGCGAGCAGAAGCCGGGCGTCCCCGGCTGGCTGACGACCGGTGGCCCCTCTCGGCGTGCTCGCCCTCGCGCTCGGCTTCCTGGCGGCGCTGGCCTGGGGGCTCGGCAGAGTCGCACGGCGGACTGCGCCCCAGACGCCTTCCCGGCCAAGGCGAGAGCCCCGTTTGCGCCCCACTTCGATCCCCTCCGGGGCGCGGCCGTGACCCAGCGGCGCCAGTGCATCATCGGCGTCGGCGGCCAGCGCGGTCCTGAAGCCGATCTCGCTCCGGGCGCCTCGCCGGGAGCGCGCTGCCCGAGCCCCGCGCCGTCCCCCGTTGATGCCATCGAAGATCTCGGTCGAGACGACCGAGCGCGACGTCAGGATCGCCGCATGATCGCGTGTGCAGTCGCCGGCCGGAGTCGGGACTCGTGATCGGAAGGCTGATGCCAAGCTCCCGACCGTCGCTGCCGGTTCCCTGGCCGCTCTCGCTGCTCGCCGACATCCGCACGATCGCCGACTCGACCCGGGTCCTGCCGGACGTCCTGGAGCGCCTCGCCGACATCCGCAAGATCGCCGACTCGACCCGGGTCCTGCCGGACGTCCTGGAACGTCTCGCCGTGATCGAGCGCCGCGTCGAGTCGCTCGACCGCGAGGTGACCGCAATGCACCAGGCAGTTGAGTCGATCGGCGCCGACGTGATCGACCTGCGCGACGCGATCCACCCGATCCAGCGAACGGCCGGGCGCCTCGGCCGGATCAACGTGCGCATCCCGCGCAGCTCGCGAGCTCGGTAGCGATGGCTCACGAGACGCCCATGAGCAGCGAGATCCCGCTCCAGGAGGTCACCCTCCACGGCCACCGCGTCGGCTTCCGGATCGCCGGCGAGGGACCGCTGATCGTCCTCCTCCACGGGATCACCTCGACCTCGGACGTGTGGCTCGAGGCGATGGCGCGGCTCGCGGAGCGCTACACGGTCGTGGCTCCCGATCTGCTCGGCCACGGGCGCTCGGCGAAGCCCCGCGGCGACTACTCGCTGGGCGCCTACGCGAGCGGCGGGCGGGATCTGCTCGGCGTCCTCGGCTTCGAGCGGGGAACGGTGGTGGGCCACTCCCTGGGCGGCGGCATCGCGCTCCAGTTCGCCTACCAGTTCCCGGAGTACTGCGAGCGGCTGGTGCTCGTCTCCAGCGGCGGGCTCGGCAAGGAGGTCCACCCCTTGCTGCGCGCCGCCGCGCTTCCGGGCGCCGAGCTCGTGCTGCCACTGATCATCCGCGACTGGGCGATCGGCGCCGGCTCGGCGGTGGCCGGGTTTCTCGACCGCTTGGGCTTCTCGGCCGGCCCCGATCTCGCCGAGGCCGCGCGCGGCTACGCCTCGCTGGCCGACCGCGGCGCACGCGAGGCGTTCCTGCACACGCTGCGGGCGGTCGTCGATCTCGAGGGCCAGCGGGTGAGCGCAACCGACCGCCTGTATCTGGCGCAGAGGCTGCCCACCCTGCTGATCTGGGGCACCGACGATCCGATCATCCCGATCGAGCACGGCCGCGCCGCGCAGGAGCGGATCCCCGAAAGCCGCCTGGTCGAGATCCCCGGCGCCGGGCACTGGCCCCAGCTCGACGATCCCGACCGCTTCGTCGCCGAGCTCAGCGAGTTCGTCGAAACGACCGAGCCCTACGAGTTCGAGCTCGAGCACATGCGGGAGATGCTCCAGGCCGGTCCCCGGTAGCGGCTGGTGGCGCGCATGGGGCACTAGGCCAGCTCGCGGAGCCTCTGCGCCTCGGGTAGCTGCTTGAGCTTCTTCAGCGTGTTGTTCTCGATCTGGCGGACCCGCTCGCGGGTCACGCCGAATGCGCGGCCGACCTCCTCGAGCGTCAACGGCTCGTGCCCGCGTAGCCCGTAGCGCAGCTCGATCACCTGGCGCTCGCGCTGCGGCAGGGCATCGAGCGCCCTCTGGATGTCCTCGCGCTGGAGGCTCTCGGTCGCGGTCTCGAACGGCTCCTCGGTGGTCTCGTCGGCGACGAAGTCGCCCAGCTCGGACTCCTCCTCGTCCCCGACCGGCTTCTCCAGCGACACCGGCATCTGGGCCACCCGCAGGATGTCCCTGACCTCGCGCACGGTGACCTTCAGCTCCGCCGCGATCTCCGCCGGCTCGGGCTCGCGGCCCGAGGCGCTGGACGAGCTGGCGCTCCACGTGGGCGACCCGGTTCAGCTTCTCCACCATGTGAACGGGGATGCGGATCGTCCGCGCCTTGTCGGCGATCGCCCTGGTCACCGCTTGGCGGATCCACCAGGTGGCGTAGGTCGAGAACTTGTAGCCGCGGCGGTAGTCGAACTTCTCGACCGCTCGGATCAGCCCCAGCGACCCCTCCTGGATCAGGTCGAGGAAGCCGAGGCCACGGCCCAGGTACCCCTTCGCGATCGAGACGACCAAGCGCAGGTTGGCCTCCACCATGTGGCGCTTGGCGCCCATGTCGCCCCTCTCGATCCGCCTCGCCAGCTCGATCTCCTGGTCCGCGGTCAGGAGCTCGACGCGTCCGATCGAGCGCAGGTAGAGCCGCAGCGAGTCGAGGCTGGGCTCGATGGTCAGGTCCAGCTCGGGCTTCTTCGCCTGGCCGGGCTGGCCCGCCTCCTTGGCCTCCTTGTATGCAGTGAGGCCGTCCTGCGCGATCACGTCGACGCCGTGTTCGATCAGGTAGCCGTGAAGGTCGCGGACCTGCTCCTTGGTCACCTCGACCTCCTCGAGCGTCGAGGCGATCTGCTCGAAGGTCAGGTAGCCGCGCTCGTGGCCCTCGGCGATCAGCGAGCGGAGCTCGTCGGGGTCCTGAAATCGGGGATCGCCATCGAGCCCGGCGGTGGCCTCCTCGCTCCCCGTCGCTTGCCCGGCGGCCTCGGCACCATTGGCGCCGGTCAGCAGAACCTTCCCCTTGTCAGACACTTCCCGCCCCGTCCTTTCCTCGCGTTCGGGGTTCGGGCGGCGCGAAGTATATGGGCTGATCCCCCCGCAAGCGGCAGCCTTGCGCCCGCTAACCTTGGCCGACCGGCCAGTCGCGGGTGGCCACCCGAGCGGCTCGCGGCGGCCGAACGACCCAGCTTCCCGAGCGCTTCTCACACTCCAATGAGCGAAACGAGCGAGGTTCTCTCCCCCAGTGTCGACGTCCAGGCGTCGCGACCCCGAACCGAGGTCAGCCTTACCCGCGTCGGCGTACGGGGGATCGAGAAGGTGATCAACGTGAACGCCGGACGGGTCGCCGGCCAGGCGGCGGCCACCGCTGGGGCCGAGGACGCCGGCAATCACTTCTTCGCCGAGCTGGAGTGCTTCGTCGACCTCAATCCCCGCCAGTCGGGCGTCCACATGTCGCGCTTCGAGGAGGTCGTCAACGCGGCCATCGACGAGGTGGTGCTCGGCGAAACGCTGCGCGCCGAGGAGCTCGCCGCCCATATCGCCGCTCGTATTCGCGAGCAGCAGGGGGGCCTGCGCGCCGAGGTGACGATCACCGCTCGCTATCCGGAGACGGTCGCCACCCCGGCCTCGCGCCTGCCCACCCAGGAGATCTACACCCTGTGCGGAACCGCGGTCGTCTCGGAGCGCGGCACCCGCACTCTCACGGGCGTCGAGGCGCAGGGGATGACGGCCTGCCCCTGCGCCCAGGAGCTGGTCAGAGCGCGCTCGCGGGAGCGGCTCGCCGCCGAGGGATTCACCGACGACGAGATCGACCGCGTGCTGAAGGCCGTCCCGGTCGCCACCCACAACCAGCGCGGCATCGGATCCCTGCACCTCGGCCGGCCGGAGGGGGTGGAGCTCGACGTCGACGCCCGCGACCTCCTGCACATCGTCGAGCAGTCGATGAGCTCGGAGATCTACGAGCTGATGAAGCGCTCCGACGAGCTCGCGGTGGTCGAGAAGGCCCACCTCAACCCGCGCTTCGTCGAGGACTGCGTGCGGGAGATGGTGCGTCGCGTCGCCGAGGCCTACCCACGGCTTCGCGAGGGCGGGTTCCTGCTCGCCCGCCAGGAGAACCTGGAGACGATCCACCGCCACTCGGTGTTCGCCGAGCGGTCCGGCCTGCTCACCGAGATCCTCGCCGAGGTCCAGAGCGGCGAGCACTCGCCGCATCACATGACCGAGCGCGAGTGGCTCGAGGCGCCCTGCTCGGACTGACGCGCCTAGGTACTCAGGCGTGTTCCGGCGGCGCCGCGGCGCGCGTGCGCCGCGCCCGCTCCTCCGCGATCCGCCGGCGAAGGCCGAAGAAGTAGTCCGCGCCGCTGATCACGGTGGCGGCGACGGCGACATAGACGAGCACGTCCACGGCCAGCGGGGAGGGATTCCAGATGATCAGCGCGAACACGGCGCTGATCTGGAGCGCCGTCTTCACCTTTCCGAGCCAGCTCGCCGCAATCACCAGTCCCTGCTCGGCGGCGACCGCGCGCAGGCCGGTGACCGCCAGCTCTCGGGCGATGATCACCATCGCCACCCAGGCCGCGAGCCGGTCGAGCGAGACCAGCGAGACGAGCGCAGCGATGATCAGCACCTTGTCGGCGAGCGGGTCCATCAGCTTGCCGAACGTGGTCACGTCCCGGCGGCGGCGCGCGATGTAGCCGTCGAGCCCGTCCGTGAGCGCGGCCAGCGCGAACACCCCTGCGGCCAGCGCGTCACCGTTCGGGGTCTCGCCGAGCAGCGCCACGACGATCACCGGCACCGCAAGGATGCGCAGCAAGGTGAGCACGTTGGGCAGGTTGAGCGGGACCATCAACCTGGAGCGTAGATCCTTGCCCGGAGTGGCCATCGACTATGGGGCGGAGAGGACCGGCCGGGTCCCCGTCGAAAGACGGGCCTGGGCGGGACGAGGGGTCGCCTCGGTTTTCGGGATGGTGCCCCCTCCGGGAGCGTCGCTTGCACCCCAGGCGACGCTCCCACTTGCTCGATCACCTCCGGCTCGAACGCCGGCCCCGAGCCAGCTCCCGAGCTCGCGCGAACAGATCGTCGAGCATCGCCTCAGTGAGCTTGCCCGTGAAGGTGTTCTGCTGCGACGGGTGGTAGCAGCCGATCAGCACGTAGCCGCCAATCTGTGCCTCCGCGCCGTGGCCGAAGCGAGGCTTGGGACGAGGGATCTCCTGCCCAAGACCCCGCAGCGCTCGCAGCGCCCCCTCCCAGGCGAAGGAGCCCAGCGCGACGAGGACCTTCGCGCGTTCGAGCAGCCGCAGCTCCTCGACCAGGTACGGGAGGCAGTTGTCGCGTTCCGCGGGCGTCGGGCGGTTGCCCGGCGGCGCGCAGCGGTTGACGGCGGTGACATAGGCGGCGCGCAGCCGCAGTCCGTCGTCGCGATGCTCCGACCGCGCCTGGTTTGCGAAGCCGGCTCGGCGAAGCGACGCATACAGCCAGTCCCCGGACCGATCGCCGGTGAAGACGCGCCCGGTTCGGTTGCCGCCATGGGCGGCGGGCGCCAGCCCGATCACAATCAGCCGCGCGGCCGGATCGCCGAAGCCCGGCAGCGGCCGCGCCCAGTATTGGTCGCCTTCGAAGCGCCGGGGAGGGCTTGCGGCGACCTGCTCGCGCCACTCGACCAGCCGCGGGCAGCGGCGGCAGCGGACTATCCGGCGGCCGAGGGCCGGGAGCGACTGAGGTTCGGGCACCCGGCGAAGGCTAGATGTCCGACCCGCGTGGTCGCCGAGCCGAGAACGGCGCCTCCGCCGCTACGATCGCCGCGCCATGGCCGCCAAGCCCGCCCCCGAGTCGCGCTCCGAGCTCGTCAAGTGGATGGGCATCGCAGACGCCAACTCGGCCGGGTTCGTACACGGCGGCGTGGTGATGAGGCTCTGCGACGAGGTCGCCGGGATCGCCGCGATCCGCCACTCGGGGAACCGGGTGGTGACCGCGGCGATGGACCGCATGACCTTTCTGCATCCGGTCAACATCGGCGAGCTCCTGATCTGCTCGGCGAGCGTCAACGCCGTCTGGCGCACGTCGATGGAGGTCGGGGTGCGGGTGGAGGCCGAGAACCCGCGCACCGGCGAGCGGCGCCACACCTCGACCGCCTACCTGACCATGGTCGGGATCGACGACGATGGCACGCCAGTCCCCGTCCCGGAACTGATCGTGGCGTCGGAGGCCGAGCGCCGGCGGCAGCGAGAGGCCGAGCTGCGCCGCCGCAACCGCCTCGCCGAGCGCGAGCAGATCCTGCGCGATCGTGGCGAGGCCTAGGGGCCACACCTACCTGGCGCTCCCCCAGCCCGACGAAGCGGCTCGCGCCGAAGCTGGCGCGGAGGGCGTGGCCGCCGCCACGGGACGCTAACCTGGCTTGGGCGAGGGCGGCTTACGCACAGGCTCGCCCGGCGATGGGCGGCTCCGCCCCAGCATCTCCAAGATGGCGCCCGACCCCCCTCAGCTCCGGAAGCTAGCGATCGTCCCCGCCTATAACGAGCAGGGAATGGTGGGCCGCGTGGTGCGGGAGATCCGCCGCCAGGCGCCCGAGTTCGACGTCGTGGTGGTCGACGACGGCTCCACCGACCAGACCGCGGCTGAGGCCGAGGGCAGCGGCGCGGTCGTCCTGCGCCACCCGTTCAACACCGGGATCGGCGGCGCAATGCAGTCCGGCTTCAAGTACGCGCTTCGGCACTCCTACGACGTGGCCGCCCAGGTCGACGGCGACGGCCAGCACAAGCCTGCCCACCTGCACGATCTGCTTGCCAAGCTTCAAACCAGCGGCCACGAGGCTGACATGGTTTGCGGCAGCCGCTTCCGCGGAGATCCCGGCTACAAGGTGCCGATCGGCCGCCGGATCGGCAACCTGATCTTCTCGGTCGTCCTGACCGCGATCTGCCGCCAACGGATCAGCGACCCGACCTCCGGCTTCCGGATGACGAACCGGCGCGGGATCGAGCTGTTCGCACGGGACTACCCCCACGACTACCCGGAGGTCGAGGCGATCCTGATGCTGCATGCGCACAGGCTTCGGATCCACGAGGTGCCGGTGCGGATGAACGCCCGCGGCTTCGGCCGCAGCTCGATCGACTACCCGCGCAGCGCCTACTACATGGCCAAGGTGCTGCTGGCGCTGTTCGTAGGCCTGTTCCGGCGGCGGCCGGTCCCGCTCGACGACGCCCCCGATCCGTCCGAGGGCCGGCCGGCTGCACCGGGCGCCGCCGTCTCCGGAGCCGGCGGCGAGCCGGAGGCCCGATGAGCGCCACCGCCCCGTGGCTGCCGTTCGCTGCCGCGCAGCTCGACGGCCGTATCCGGATTGCGGCGGTGGTGGTCACCGCCCTGCTGGTCGGCGTGGTGCTGGAGTTGGTCCGCCGGCGCCGCCTGGTGGAGCGCTACGCGCTGCTTTGGATGCTCGTCTCGGTGGCGCTGCTGGTGCTGGCGATCTGGAACCAGCTGCTCGCCTCGGCTGCCGACCTGCTCCATATCGAGGTGCCTGCCAACTTCCTGTTCATTGCCGCTTTCGCCGTCGCCTTCGTGCTGCTCCTGCACTTCTCGATCGCCATCTCGCGACTCTCCGAGGAGACCAGGATCCTCGCCCAGGAGGTCGCACGACTCGACGAGGAGCTGCGGGCGGCACGAGCGGCTGGGGCGAACGGCGACGGCGCCGGGATCCGGGGCACCGAGCAGCCACCGCGCAGCGGGCGGCCTCAGTCAGAGGCCCCGAGCAGCGCGAGTACCACCGACCAGTAGGCGCGAAGCGCGCCGCGGAGGGCGCGCGAGCGTCCGGCGCGCCCCAGATAAGGGGATGCGAGGTCGGCGGTCAGTGCCCGTGCGAAGTCCGCCACGTCGATCGCCCGGGTCGCCTGGATCTGGCGGCGCTCGCGAAGCAGCCGGGGCAGGGAGCTCAACGTGTCGCTCCACGCGAGCAGCTTCTGCCCGAGCCAGCCGCCGGCGGCAGACACCGGGACCAGCGCCAGCTCAGTGGCCACCAGCGCCGGCGCGAGCAGCGCCAGCAGGGCTGCCGGATAGGTGCGAATCAGCGTCGCCCAGCGATTCCGCTCCAGGTGACGCCACTTGGCGGGCCCCTTGGCGAACTCGTACGCATGCTCGACCCGGGCTGCCGGCTCCACGCCCAGCTGCTGCCCGGCGAGCCGCAGCCGCAGCGACAGATCGACATCCTCGTGGTAGAGGAAGAACCGCTCCGCGAAGCCCCCGATTCGCTCCCACCGCGCACGCGGGATCGCCAGGCAGGCACCCGAAACGAAGCCGGGCTCGCCCCTCGAGGGTTTCTCGGCCCCGACGCCCGCGTCCCCATCGAGCGCCAGGGGTTCGCCAGCTCCGCCCGCCCAGGCGATGCCGGTGAAGTGGACAACGCCGCCGCGGGTATTGACGACCGTCCGGCCCTCCGCGGTGACCAGCGCCTGCCATGCCGCCCAGCCACGGTCGTCGGCGAGCGGCCGCTCGATCGCCTCGCGGAAGCCCGGCGCCGGAACGGCGTCCGGGTTCAGGAAGCAGAGCAGCTCCCCGGAGGCCGACGAGGCGCCGCGGTTGCAGCCGGCCGCAAAGCCGAGGTTCGCCCCGGCATCGATCACGATTGCGTCCGGGGCCAGCTCCCGCACCGCGTCCGGGGTTCCGTCGGAGGATGCATTGTCGACGACGATCAGCTCATCGCCCTGATCGAGCTGCACGGTGAGCGCCGGCAGGGCTCCGCGCACCGCGTCAAGGTGGTTGTGGGTGACGATGACGACCGACAGGGAGCGCATCGCGGCTTCGTGGCGCGCGAGGCGGCTCAGCGCTCAGCCAAGCGCTTCGAGGACCTGCGCCGTGTCGCCGAAACTCTCCGCGTCGGCGATCCTGCCGTCGCGGAGCTGGTAGATCCAGATCGTCTTGCCCTCGATCGCGGCGCCCGCCTTGGTGCGTCCCTTGGTCTTGGCGAGAACGACGACGTGGTTGTCGTCGGCGCCCAGGACCTTCTCGGGAGTGGCGCTGAACTGGTCCCAGCTATCGCCCAGCTTGGTGAGGAAGTCCCGGAAGCCATCCGGTCCCGCGTAGGTTCCCCCCCAGGGAAGCGACTCGGGCAGCCTCGTCTCCGCGGACGGGGCGATCGCCTCGAGCACCGCATCGATGTCACCGCGCCCGAACGCGTCCCACGCACCCTGGACCACGTCCACGTTGTCCTGCGCCATGCCGCTACTTCCTCCTCGTTCTACGTTCCGACAACCCAAACCCTATGCGCGAACGCGATCACGGTCAACCACGGCGCTCCTAGAATGCGCCCGACGCCGGAGTAGCTCAGTTGGCCAGAGCACCGCTCTCGTAAAGCGGGGGTCACGGGTTCGAATCCCGTCTCCGGCTCTCTCCGGGCTGCGTCCTCAGCTGCTCGCAGCCTATCCCTGGTCCTCGGACAACCGGTAGCCGACGCCGCGAACGGTGAGGACGAGCTTCGGGTCCTGCGGGTCGAGCTCGATCTTCTGGCGCAGGTTGGAGATGTGGACGTCGCAGGCGCGGACGTCGCCCGAGAACTCCGACTGCCACAGCTCCTCCATGATCTCGAGCCGGCTGAATACCTGACCGGGGCGCTCCGCGAGCAGGCGCAGGACCTGGAACTCCGATCGCGTCAGGTTCACGGGCTCGCCGCGGATCGTGACCAGATGGCGGGCGAGGTCGATCCTCACCGCGCCGGCCTCGATCGTCTTACCCTCCCGCCCCGAGGAGCTGCGGTCGAGCTCTCGGCGGCGCAATTGGGCGCGCACCCTGCCCAGCAGCTCCCGCACCGAGAAGGGCTTCGTGACGTAGTCATCGGCGCCGACCTCGAGGCCGACGACCTTGTCGACCTCGGCGTCCTTGGCCGTCAGCAGGATGATCGGCACCGGGCTCCGGGCCCGGACGTCGCGGCAGATATCCAGGCCGCTGCGGCCGGGCATCATGATGTCCAGGATCAGCAGGTCGAAGCTTGGCTCGTCGTCCCCGAGCTTGCGGTCGGCGTCGTGCCCGTCCTCGGCCAGGGTGACGTCGAAGCCCTCCTGCACGAGCGCGTAGCCGACCGCGTCCCGCACCGAGGGCTCGTCGTCCGCGATCAGAATTCTGCCGTCGGTCATCGCAATCACGCCACCGGGGTTGCAGCCATCTCCGCGACCGGAAGGCGCACCCAGAAGGTGCTGCCCTTTCCTACTTTCGACTCCACCCCCATCTCCCCCTCCATGACGTTCACCATCCGCTTCGCGATCGACAGCCCGAGGCCGAAGCCCTCCTGCGCCAGGGCGCCCGAGCCTCGGTAGAAGCGCTCGAAGACCCGACCGACCTCCTCGGCCGCGATTCCGGCGCCGGTGTCTGAGACCTCGATCAACACCTGGCCGTCCCCGTCACGACGCGCGCGAAGCGTGACGACGCCGGGCGGAGGCGTGTTCTTGAACGCGTTCGTCAGCAGGCCGATGAGGACCTGGCGGAGGAGCACCGGGTCGCCCTTGGCGGTGGCGTCCGCCCCGACGTCGAGCTTGACCTCGATTCCGTCGGGCGGCGCCACGGCCTGGGCGGCCTCCTCGATCGTGATCCCCACATCGAGCGCCTCCGTGGTCTCCTTTCCGACGGACTCCATCCGGGCCAGGGTCAGCAGCGAGTCGGTGAGACGGGTGACCCGCTCGACGTCCTCCGAGAGCCGGGCGAGGAAGTGATCGCGCGCGTTCGGATCGTCCTTGGCGCCGGCGCGCAGGACCTCGATCGCACCCGAGATGCCGGCGATCGGGTTGCGCAGCTCATGAGCGGCGTTTGACACGAACTCGCGCTCGGCGAGCTCCCGGCGGAGCCCCGTGGTGCGATCGCGCACCACTGCCAGCACGGCATCCTCGGCCGGCAGATCCCGACTCCCGACCGCGTAGACCCGATCGCCGACCTGCAGGCCGTCGTGCTCGACGACGCCGCGCTCCGCAGCGCGGCGCAGCCAGGGGACGAGCGCCGCGATCGCCTTTCCATCGCGCCCGATCAGGGGCTCGGCGGCCAGATTCGAGAATCGCACCTCCGCCTGGCGGCCGACGACCATGACCGCGTCGTCGAGTGCGTCGAAGATCGCCGATAGGCGGTCGCGCTCCGACGAGAGCGCCCCGAAGGTCTCCTTCAACGCGATCCGCATCGTCTCCAGAGCCATGCCGAGCTCGGTGATCTCGTCCCGGCCGCCGGTTCCCTCGAGCGGCTCGTCGAGCCTTCCCTCGGTGATCCGAGCCGCGCTGCCGGCCAGCCGCTTGACTCGAGTGGTGATCGCCGTAGCGATCAGAAAGCCGATCACCACGGCGATCGCGACCGCGATTGCGGCCGCGGCCAGGCGATCGCCGCGAAGCGCGTCGATGGTGCGTTCGATCTCCTCGGGTTGCTCGGCCCGGGCGAGCACGGCACCCGAGAGGCGACCGTTGCGGAACAGCGGCACGGATGCCACGCTGACAACGCCCGGCAGCTGACGAACGGACCGCGAACCGCGCATGGCCATCGCAATCGTCGCCCGCTGGCCGGGCACCTCACCCAGCCTCACGCCTCGCGAGAGCCGCGGCGTGAGCAGGCGATGGCGCCCATCAAACGCCCAGGCCGAGAAGCCCTGATCCTTGACCAAGTCGATCTGGGCGGTGGCGTTGGCCAATGGGTGGGCGCCGATCCGGTCGCCCACCCGCGCCGTTCGTCCGAGCGTGATGTTGGCGGCCTGCTCGCCTGCCGCCTGGTCGCTGGACCCGGTGACCAACAGATACGAGAATCCCGCGGCGATCGAGGCCACCGCGGCGAAACCGAGGGTCAGATACAGGCGGACGCCGAACGGTCGTCGTGACCGAGCGGCTGTGGCTGGCTGGCCGATCGCGGCCATGAGGGGAGTCTAAGCATCCCTTAACAGGGCTTCCAGGCGGAACAACAGGGCCTCGAGCGCAAGCTCTTCACCGACGTTGACGCGCAGGCGCCCGCGGGTCTCCATCACAAGCTCGGCGCCCGCGCGCGCGCGGCGCGAGTCGAGGCCGGCGGCGGCAGGGGACGACGCGGTGCGGAGCCCCTCGAGGCGGTCGCAGTTCAGGACCAGGTTCTCGGCGCCCTCGGCGACCGTCGCCAGGTCCCGCAGCCAGGCGGCGATCAGTGCCAGGCCGAGGTCGAGCGCCTCGATCCGGGCACGGCGAGCGGCGCGCCTGGTGGCCTCCTCCGTCTCGCGCGAGCGGCGCCGAGCCCCCGGGCTCTCGCCCTGGGGGGCCTCGGCGGCCAAGGCCGCAAACCGCGCTCGCGCCGCCTCGGCTGCCTGCTCGCTGGCCGCCTCCGCCGCGCTCAGCAGGCCACGCCAGGGGGCATCGGCGAGATCGCCCGAGATCGCCGCTGCGACGCATGCCTGGGCCCCGGCCCGGAGCTCCCGGCCCTGGTCGCCGAGGAGGAACGCCGCCCGGTCGGTGTCGCCGCCGGCAAGGCGCGCCGCGGCCCGGCGCTCCTCTTCTGGGCCGGCGAGCCCGAGCCCCGACAGGTGCAGCTCCACGGCCTCCTGGGTGAGCGGCGCGAAGCGCACCGCCTGGCAGCGCGAGCGGACCGTCTCCAGCAGCGCGGCGGGCTCGGAGGTGATCAAGACCAGGTGGACGAATGGCGGCGGTTCCTCGAGGGTCTTGAGCAGCGCGTTCTGGCTCTCGTCGGCCATCGCCTCCGCCGATTCGATCACGAAGGCGCGGCGCGCCCCTTCGAACGGCCGGTAGGCGGCCGCCAGGATAACCCGCTCGCGCACCTCGTCCACCAGATGCTGGGTGCCCTGCGGCGCCAGCCAGACCAGGTCCGGATGCGGCGAGGGCTCGGCCAGCGCCCGGCGGCGCACGTCGTCGGGCTCGGCAGCGCCGGCGGCCAAAAGCTCAGCGACGAAAGCCCGCGCCGTGGCCCGCTTGCCCGACCCTGGCGGGCCGGCGAGCAGGTACGCATGGGCCGGCGCTCCGAGCGCCGCGGCGAGCGCCGCCCGCGCCCCCGGCTGGTGCTCGGTGGCGTCCCGAAGCGCCTGCGGAACGTCAGCCGTCGCGAGAGGCAACTCGCCCCACCGCCTCCATCACCCGGGCGTGCACCTCGGCCACGCCACCCTCTGCGTCTACTACCGCGATCCGCTCAGGGTGACGGGAGGCCAGGTCGTCATAGGCGGCCGCTACCAGGCGCTGGAACTCGATTCCCTGTCGCTCGAAGCGATCGACGCCGTCGGCGCCACCCTCCGCCAGGCGCTGCTGGCCGCGGGACTCGGCGCCCTCGGGGTCGATCCTCAAGAGCACCGTGACGTCGGGCAGAGAGCCGGCGATCGCGATCTCGTTCAAGCGCTCCACCAGGTCCGTGCCGAGGCCGCGGGCGGCGCCCTGGTAGGCGACGGTCGAGTCCACGAACCGATCGCAGATGACGTCCCGGCCCTGATCGAGCGCCGGTCGCACCAGCCGCGCACAGAGCTCCGCCCGCGCCCCGCAGAACAGCAGCAGCTCGGTGCGCGGGTCGAGGTCGGTGGCCGGATCCTTGAGCAGCGCGCGGATTCGCTCGCCGGCATCGGTCCCTCCCGGCTCGCGAAGCAGCAACGTCTCGGGCCCCAGCGCCTCGGTGAGCAGCGCGGCCTGCGTGGTCTTACCCGAGCGGTCGATCCCCTCGAGCGTGACGAACACCCAATTACCGCGCTACTTCTTCGTGCGGGTGCCGGCGCGCTTGGTGCGGGCGGTGCCGGGCGAGGGGGGCTTGCGGCGGGCACGACGGCGGCCGTTGCCGCGGGACGCCGAGCCGGGCGCCTCGGCCTTGGCCTCGGCGTCGGCGGAGGCCCCGTTGTCGGCGGCCTTCGCCTTTTCCCTCGCCTCGCGCGCGCGCTCGCGCTCCGCGCGCTTCTGCCGCATCTCGACCATCGAGGGACAGTCGTCATTCAGGCACAGCTTCCAGGGGCGGCCGCGGAAGCCCTTCACGGTCAGGCGCGGCATCTCGCCGCAAATCGAGCAGCGCTCCTCGAGTCGCCAGAGGTCATAGCCGCGGCCCGGGAGCGGGCCGGACACCTGGCAGGAATCGGGCGACTCGGGATTGTCGCGGTCCCAGCCCTCGCAGCCGTACATCCGCTTCCCGCCCTTCAGCTCGATGATCCGCAGGCGATTCGGCGAGCCGTCCTCGTGCTTTCGCCCCGCCTCCGCGCAGACCTTGCACGGGCCGAGGAACTTGTCCTCGTCCATGCCCGCCCAGATCTGCTTCGCGAGGTCCTCGTGGCGCTCCTGGAGGTCGGAGGTGGTGGAGTGGAGCATCTCGCGGCTGATTCGAAGCACCTCGTCCCTGGAGGTCTTGCCCGCGGCGATCTGGTCCATGTCCTGCTCGAGCTCGGCGGTCATCTCGGGGGTCGCCATCCTCGGCACGTACTCGTGGAACGCCTTGTACATGGCGATGCCGGTCTCGGAGGGCTCCGGGGGATTCCCGAACACGTAGCCGCGGTCATACAGCTTCTGGATGATGTCCGCGCGGGTGGCCTTGGTGCCCAGGCCCCGCTCCTCCATCATCTCGACCAGCTTGCCCTGGCTGATCCGCGCCGGCGGCTGGGTCTCCTTGTCGACCAGCCACGGCTCGCCGTCGAGCGCCAGCTCCTGGCCCTCTTCGAGCTTCGGGATCTCGTCGTCGCTCGAGCGTGCATAGATGTAGATCCCCGCGTATCCGGGGTCGATCACGACCGACCCCCGGACGAAGTAGCTCTCCGCGCCGGCCTCGATGTCGGCGCGGGTGGACTCGGTGATCATCGGCGGGGAGAAGGTGGCAAGGAAACGCCGCACGACGAGCTCGTAGACGCGGCGCTTGGACCCGTCGAGCGCGTTCGGGTAGACCGCCTGCGTCGGGTAGATCGGCGGGTGGTCGGTGGTCTCCTTCTTGCCGCGGGTCGGGGTGAGATCCGTGTCGAGCAGCGGCGCCGCAGCGTCGAAATCCCGGATTCGCACCAGGGAGGAGACCAGCTCGCGGGTGTTCAGCGAGCGCGGATAGACCGTGTTGTCGGTACGCGGATAGGAGATGAAGCCGTCCATGTAGAGGTCCTCGGCGATGCGCATTGCCGCCGACGGCGTGATCCCCAGGCGGCTCGACGCGTCGGTGGTGAACGCGGTGGTGTTGTAGGGCGTCGGCGGACGACGCGAGTTGCGCTTCGAGCTGACCCCCTTGACGACCCCGGGCGACTTGGTGCCCGCGACCGCAGCCTCGGCCTCAGCCTTCTCCCAGAACCTGTCGGTGGCGTGATGGGCTTCGAACGCCCCGTCCGGGTGCTGGAAGCGCGCCAGGAGCTCCCAGTACGGCTTGGCGACATGGGCGCGCCGCTCGAGCTCACGCTCGACGATCAGCGCCAGGGTCGGGCTCTGCACCCGCCCGACCGAGAGGAAGTTGGAGCCGAAGCGCCGGGTGGCGAGCGAGACGGCGCGGGTCAGCGTCGCGCCCCAGATCAGGTCGATGTCCTGGCGAGCCGAGCCCGCGTACGCGAGGTCGTAGGCGAGGTCGTCGAGATCGCCGAAGGCGCGCTCGATCTCCTCCTTGGTGAGCGCCGAGTAGCGGGCCCGCTTGACCCGCGGCGCGTCGCGATGTCGCCCTCGGTGACCGCCGGATTGGCCTCGACGATCTGCTCGAGGGCCTCGAGGCCGATCAGCTCGCCCTCGCGGTCGAAGTCCGTCGCGATCACGATCTCGTCAGCGTCCTTGGCCACCTTGCGGATCGCCCGCACGACGTTCTTGTCCGTCGGCTCCTTGGTCAGGTCGGCGTCAATCAGCTCGTGGAGGTCGGTCTGCTGCCAGTTCGAGTAGCCGTCGGGGAACGCCGGGTTCATGACGTGGCCCTTGAGGCCGATCGTCATCTGCTCGCCATCCCCGTCGGACCAGGTGTAGAACGGAACCTTGTAGGCCTTGTCGTCCTTGGCCTGGCCGTCGCTGAGGATCTCGGCGATCTTCTTCGCTGAGTTGTTCTTCTCGGTGACGATCAGTCGCATCGGTCCCTCCGTGACCGCGGCAGGCATCGTCGCTTTTCGTGAGCGCGAGACCGAGACGATGCCCCGCCGATCGGACGCGAGGGTAGCAGGGGGTCCGTGCCCTCCCTCCAACCCGGCGTCTCAGCCCGTAGGGCTGGCCTTTAGGGCTCGCGGGCGATGATCGGGGGCGCCGCGCCCCGGCCTTTACCCTGTGCTCGATGCCTGCTCAGGCCTTCGCCGGCAAGGAATGCGTCTGCCAGCTCCGCAAGGGGATCTGCGACTCCTCGTGCGTACGCGACATGCTCTCCACGCCCCTCTACATCGCCTGCCTGCGGCTGTCGGGAAGGCGGTGTCTCGGTGGTCGGAGGCGGCGAGGTGGGGCTCGAGAAGGTCGAGGGGCTGCTCGCCTGCGACGGCGACGTCACCCTGGTCGCTCCGCAGGCGGTGCCCGAGCTCGCCGACTACGCGCGCGAGGGCTCGATCCGCTGGGTCGAGCGCGAGTTCCGCGACTCCGACCTCGATGGGAAATTCGTGGCGATCGCGGCCACCGGCGCGACCGAGGTCAACATCTCCGTCTACGAGGGGGCGGAGCGTCGGGCGATGCTCTGCAACGTCGTCGACGTGCCGCCGCTCTGCAACTTCATCCTGCCCGCGATCGTTCGCAGCGGTCCGCTGGCGATCGCGATCTCCACCGCCGGCGCCTCGCCGGCGCTCGCCAAGCGGCTGAAGCGCGAGATCGCCCAGGCGTACGGCGAGCCCTACGCGCGCCTCGCGGTGATCCTCAACCAGGCCCGGGGCTGGGCGAAGGCCACGCTTCCCACCTACCAGGACCGAAAGGAGTTCTTCGAGGGGATCGTGAACGGCGAGCCGGACCCGGTGGAGCTGGTCCGAGAAGGGCGCGAGGACGAGCTGGGGGCGCTGATCGAGGCCGCGAAGGAAAGCCATGCCGCGGCTGCGGAACGCTCCTGACTTTCGACCTGCATAGGAGGTCCAAAGTCATTCGCATCGGCCGGTAGTCAGCCGGCGGGCAGGGCGTAGATCGCAACGGCCGCGAAGTGGGCCGCGGCGGCGGCGATCACGAGCAGATGGAAGATCTCGTGGTAGCCGAAGACCGCCGGGTTGGGGTCCGGCCGCTGGCGCGCGTAGATCACGGCGCCCGCGGTGTAGCAGGACGCCCCCTATGGCGATTAGTGCGCCCGCGCCCGGTCCCGCGTTGCCGACGATCCCGGGGAAGCCCAGGGCGCCGATCCAACCGACCCCGACATAGACGAGCGCCGTGACCCACTTCGGGGCCTCGACCCAGACCAGCTCGACGACGATCCCCGCCGCGGCTCCGGCCCAGACGGCGATCAGGAGCGCATTCGCCAGGGTCCCGTGGAGGACAAGCACGGCGAACGGCGTCACGGTGCCGGCGATCAGCAGGAAGATCATCGAGTGGTCGAGCCGCCGCATCCAGCGGCGGATCTCCGGGCGGCGCCAGTTGATCCGGTGATAGAGCGCGCTCACCCCGAGCAGCGCCGACAGCGGACGCGGCGTAGATCGCGACCGCGGCGGTCGCCCGCGGGGTCGGCGCCGCGACCACGAGCGTCGCGCCGGCGACCAAGGAGACGAAGAAGGCCCACTCGTGTGAGACGCCGCGGAGGCGCGGCTTCTGGCGGGCGATGAACTCGTCGGCGGCGGTCCTCGCGTCGGCGACCCGCTCCGAGGCCACGGCCGCGGCATCGGCCATCCGCTCCGAGGCCGTGGCGCGGGCGTCGGCGACCCGCTCCTTTGCGCGCTCCCGTCTGGTCATCCAAGCGCGAGCCTAGCGAACCGGGCGACCGACGACGATGCAGATCTCACACTTACGCATGAGGACGCTACATCTAGCGTGCTCAGGCTTTGAAGGATAACCCCATCGCTAGTAGAATACCTTGGGATGGTTTGCGCCAGTTGCCAGTCGCCGACGCGAGTGCTCGAGAGCCGTCGCACCCCCGACGGCGGCACCGTGCGCCGACGGCGCGAGTGCTCGCGGTGCGGACATCGGTTCACAACCTTCGAGCGCCGCGAGCCGCAGCCCCTGCATGTGATCAAGCGCGACGGCGAGCGGCAGCGCTTCGATCGAACCAAGCTCCGCGCCGCGCTCCTCAACGCGGTCCACAAGCGGCCCGTGATCGCCTCCGACATCGAGGCGATCGTCGATCGGATCGAGATCGCGGTCGACGACGGAGGCGGGGAGCTCTCCTCCGAACGCATCGGCCAGATCTGTCTCGCGGAGCTCCGCGAGCTCGACTGGGGCGCCTATCTCCAGTTCGCTGGAACGCTGCCGTCCGCATCGAGTCGCGGGGCATCCGGAGCCGCCTCGGCCGGCGCCGGTTCCATCCGGTCCACGCGCGAGGATTCGGAGTTCCCCCCGAACGCCGCTTGAAGGAGAGGACTTGATGACTAAAATCGCTGCAAAGGACGTACAGACTCGCGAGGTGGGACTGACGGTGGAGCGCCGCTTCACGAGGCCCGGCGTCCACCCCTTCGACGAGGTCGACGTGGGAGATCCGCGACGCGGTGATCGGCGATCCGGAGAACCCCGCGTTCGAGCAGCGCGAGGTCGAGTTCCCGAACAGTTGGTCCCAGAACGCGACCAACATCGTCACCCAGAAGTACTTCCGCGGCAAGCTCGGCTCCCCGGAGCGCGAGAGCTCGGTGAAGCAGATGATCTCCCGGGTCGCCGGGACGATCGCCGGCTGGGGGCGCGATGGCGGCTACTTCGCAACCGACGAGGACGCCGACGCCTTCGAGGCCGAGCTGACCCACATCCTGCTCCACCAGAAGGCGGCCTTCAACAGCCCGGTGTGGTTCAACGTGGGCTGGCGCGAGGACGGGGACCAACAATGCTCGGCCTGCTTCATCCTCTCGGTCGAGGACACGATGGAATCGATCCTCGACTGGAACACCCAGGAGGGGATCATCTTCAAGGGCGGCTCGGGGTCCGGGATCAACCTCTCGAAGATCCGCGGCTCGATGGAGCCGCTCGCCAAGGGCGGGATCGCCTCCGGCCCGGTCAGCTTCATGCGCGGCGCCGACTCCTGGGCGGGCGCAATCAAGAGTCGGCGGCGGGACCCGCAGGCGGCCGCCAAGATGGTGGTCCTCGATGTCGACCACCCGGACATCGAGGATTTCATCTGGTGCAAGGCGCGCGAGGAGGAGAAGGCCGCAGCCCTGAAGGCGGCCGGCTTCGACATGCGGCTGGACTCCGAAGCGTTCGCGTCGGTCCAGTACCAGAACGCCAACAACTCGGTGCGCGTCAGCGATGAGTTCATGAAGGCAGTCGAGGAGGACGGTGACTGGGAGCTCACGGCGCGGGTGGATGGCCGCGCCATCAAGACGGTCAAGGCGCGCGAGCTCATGCGTCAGATCGCCGACGCGGCCTGGCGCTGCGCCGATCCCGGCGTCCAGTACGACACCACGATCAACCGCTGGCACACCTGCCCCGAGTCGGGGCGGATCAACGCCTCGAACCCGTGCAGCGAGTACATGCACGTCGACGACTCGGCCTGCAATCTTGCGTCGCTGAACCTGATGAAGTTCCGCCGCGAGGACGGCAGCTTCGACACGGAGGCCTTCGAGCACGCCGTCGATGTCGTCTTCCTCGCCCAGGAGATCATCGTCGGGCCGTCGAGCTACCCGACCGAGAAGATCGGCCGCAACGCCCGCGCGTTCCGCCAGATCGGGCTCGGGTACGCCAACCTCGGCGCCTACCTGATGGCCGACGGGATGCCCTACGACTCCCACGAGGGGCGCAACGTGGCGGCGGCGATCACGGGGCTGATGACCGGACGGGCGTATCGCAAGTCCGCTGAGATCGCGGCAGCGATCGGCGCCTACGACGAGTACGCGAAGAACCGGGAGCCGCACAACCGGGTGATGCAGATGCACCGCGACGCTGCCTACGAGATCGATCCCGCGGGGCTCAAGGGCGACCTGCTCGATGCCGCTCGCGAAACCTGGGACGAGGCAGTCGCGCTCGGTGAGAAGCACGGCTATCGGAACGCGCAGGCAACCGTGCTCGCCCCCACCGGCACGATCAGCTTCCTGATGGACTGCGACACGACCGGCATCGAGCCTGACTTCTCGCTGGTCAAGTTCAAGGAGCTGGTCGGCGGTGGGCAGATGACGATCGTCAATCGCACCGTGCCGATGGCGCTGCGGACGCTCGGCTACTCCGAGCCCCAGATCGAACAGATCGAGGCCCACATCAACGAGAACGGCACGATCATCGACGCCCCCGAGCTAAACGACGAGCACCTGCCGGTGTTCGACGTGGCTGTCGGCGAGCGGGCGATCTCGCACACCGGTCACATCGAGATGATGTCGGCAGTCCAGCCGTTCATCTCCGGAGCTCTGTCGAAGACCGTGAACCTGCCCGAGTCGGCAACGGTGGAGGACATCGCCGATGCCTACACGCAGGGCTGGAAACTGGGACTGAAGGCTCTCGCGATCTATCGGGACGGCTCGAAGACCGCCCAGGCGCTGCGAACCGACGCCGGGGAGAAGAAGGACACGCCGGCAGAAACCGCACCCGAGCCCGAGTCCGTGCCGGACGTCCAGCAGCCGGTGCGCCGCCGGATGCCGCGCGAGCGGGAGTCGATCACCCACAAGTTCTCGATCGCCGGTCACGAGGGCTACGTCACGGCCGGGAAGTACGAGGACGGCTCGGTGGGCGAGATCTTCCTCACCGACATCGGCAAGGAGGGTTCGACCCTGCGCGGGATGATGAACGCGTTCGCCACCGCGATCTCGATCGGCCTCCAGTACGGCGTTCCGCTCGAGGTCTTCGTGCGCAAGTTCAGCTACATGCGCTTCGACCCCGAGGGGATCACCAACAACCCGGAGATCCCGTTCGCGAAGTCGATGCCCGACTACCTGATGCGCTGGCTGGCGAGCCGCTTCATCGACGACCCCGACGTGCTCGAGGACCTCGGCATCCTCACCGCCGAGATTCGTGCCCGCCGCGACGCCCAGCAGAGCCTGCTGCTCGACGACGGCTCCGAGAGAGAGGGGAACGGCGCCGGCGAGGGGAACGGCTCCAACGGCTCGCACGAGGGGACCGGTCCTTCCGACGAGTCCGTTCCTCCGACCGCGGCGCTCACCGACACCCCGCCGGTGATCCCGGCCCAGATGCAGGGCCGTGAGCTGGGCCCCGCCTGCGAGCAGTGCGGCGGCATGATGCAGCGCACCGGCTCCTGCTACACCTGCTCGAGCTGCGGCAACAACACCGGCTGCGGATAGATAGATAGACCAGGCCGGCTCGCTGATCCCTGCGGATCGGGCCGGCGCGCCGGACGCCTAGCTCGTCTCGTACTCGTCGTGCCGACGCAGCCAGAAGGGCATGTCGTCGCCCTCGTTGCGACCCAACGGCGTGCGGTCGAGCAGGCCGTAGTAGGCCATCGCCGGCTCGAGTCCGCGCGAGCTGGTGACGTAGGTCCGGTAGACCGTCCCGTCCGAGAGCGCGTACGCGCTCAGCCCCGGTCCCTCCGTGACATAGCCGGCGACGTCGGTCCCTGAACGCTCCGCCATCTCTTTCACGGTGGGGGGAATCTCTCCCTCGAGGAAGGGGCGCAGCTCCTCCTCGGTGTTGGTGAATCCAAGGTCGCGATTGAAGTCGGTGGCGCCGGCTGAGACCCACTCGAGGCCCCAGCCCATCCGCGTCTTGTAGGCCTGGAGCTTCTCGACTGGGGCCCGGGAGACCAGCAGCATGGTCACGTCCCGTGCCGCCAGATGGACCGCGTTGGGATCGATGCTGTCGGTGATCGAGGAGCAGACGGTGCAGCCCGCCTCGTACGGCGGGCCGAACATGAAGTGGTAGATGAGCAGCTGCGAGCGACCGTCGAAGAGCTCGGTCAGGGTCTTCGTCCCCTGGACGGTCTCGAAGCTGTACTCCTTCTCGACCGGCACCCAGGGAAGCTCCCGACGCTTCCGCGCGAGCTCGTCGCCGCGGCGAGTGAGCTCCTTCTCCTCCGCGAGCAGCTCCGTCGCGGGCCGCCTCGTATTCCTCCTGTGTTCCGACCTTGTGGCTCGTCATCAGATTGCCTCCTTAGGCCTTGCGTGGTTTAGGTGCAACTTTTTCCGGTCCTGCCCGTTGAGACACCGCCGGTGGCGAAAACGGAACGACCGATCCATTCCGGGAAGAGGTGGTGTCCATATTGTTGATGACCGTGACGGGGGAAGGCGATGCCAGGAGCTCGTGGCGGGCGACGTGCTAGGCGAGGCCGCGCTGGCGCGGGCACGCGCCGGCGACGAGGACGCATTTCGAGCGCTCACCGATCCCTACCGCAGCGAGCTGCAGCTCCACTGCTACCGGATCCTCGGCTCCGTTCAGGACGCCGAGGACCTCGTTCAGGAGACGCTGCTGGCGGCTTGGCGGGGGCTCGAGGCCTTCAAGGGCCGATCCTCGGTGCGTGCGTGGCTTTACCGCATCGCGACGAACCGCTGCCTGAACGCGTTGCGCGACAGAGCGCGCCGCCCACGGGAGGTACGGGCCATGGCTGAGCCGCCCGAGCCCACCCGCCGGACCGAGCCGATCTGGCTCGAGCCGTACCCGGACGTCCTCCTGGAGCACATCCCGGACCGCTCCCCAGGGCCGGATGCCCGCTACGAGGCCAGGGAGGCGGTCGCGCTGGCGTTCATCAGCGCCCTTCAGAACCTGCCGCCCCGCCAGCGCGCGGCGCTCGTGCTGCGCGACGTGCTCGGCTTCCGCACCGCCGAGGTCGCAGAGATGCTCGACACGGGCGAGGCCTCGGTCAAGGGCGCCCTGCAGCGGGCCAGGGGGACGCTCGGGGAGCGGCTTCCGGCCCCCGACCGCGATCGCGCGCCGCTGCCGAACTCCGCCCGCGAGCGCGAGCTGGTCGGGCGCTTTGCCGCCGCCGTCGAGAGCGGCGACGTCGACGATGTCGTCGCCCTGCTCACCGACGACGCCCTGCTCACGATGCCACCCCAGCCGCTCGAGTACCAGGGTCACGAGGCGATCGCCGCCTTCCTTCGCCACCGCGCAGAGCTGCGCGGCGCTGACCTGCGCGTCGTGCCAACCCGCGCAAACAGCCAGCCCGCGTTCGGCTGTTACCTCCCGGACCCGCACGCAGCGATCGCCCGGCCCTACGGAATGATCGTGGTGACGCCCGCGGGGGAGGGGATCGCGGCGATCACCTGGTTCAGCGACACCGGTGTCTTCCGACACTTCGGACTGCCTCGAACCCTGCCGATTCTCTGAGGGCTACCCAGGGATCCTTGGCGTAGAGGGCGGCTTGGGCGGCTTAAGACGCCCATTGGGCAGCACCGCGGGCCGCGTTCCTGGCAAGCCGCCCGCTGCCCGCTCGAGCCGAGGCCCAGGGGGGTCGACAGCGCCAATTCCCTTGGGAGCCGCGTGTATCCCCGAGGTTCCCGGCGCAGTCACTGGTTTTCCAGTAGCGGCCGATGCTTGCGCTCCGTGCCCGCCGCCCGCCGCCGGGTTTGCTGGGAGCTGGCCAGGCGGCGTCAGCTTGACATGCGGCCTGCCGGGCGTAGCCCGCCCATGCCTCGAGCGGGTGCCGGCTCTCGAGCCCGCGGCGCTGGCAGCGTCCGCCGCCGCCCTCACCCCAGCCGGTGGGCTCGTGGCCGAGGACCCGATCTCACCCGTCGTTCCCGCCGTGGCTGAGACCCCCGCCGTGCCTGCCTTCGCCGTCGCATGCGGGCTATCAAGATTCCTCTCGGCGACGCCCGCGGCTCCAGCCGTGATCAGGGCGGCGGTCGCGACGCCCACTGCAGCCTTGGCGCCCAGGGCGCCTCCGATGCCGCCGGCGGCGGTGTTCGCTGCACTGACCACGCCACCGATCGTGATGCTGGAGCTTCCCGCTGCTGCGACGCCGCCGCCGGTGCCTGCGACTCCGCCTGCGGTGCCGGCCGCGCCGCCGGCCGAGCCGACGGTGCCCGCCGCGCCGGCCGAGCCGCCTGCCCCCGAGCTGCCGCCGAGCTTGGCGGGGATCAGCTTCCGCAGCAGCGCCAGCAGTCCGAAGGGCGCCAGCGCCCAGCCCGCCTTCGTGCTCGAGCGAAGCTCCCCGCGGTAGCGGTTACAGGAGGGGCAATCGCGGACGTGGCGCCGGGTCGAGCCCGCGACCTTGCGCAGCCCTTCGGCCGCCTCGGCCAGCTCAAGCCGGACCTCGTCGCAGGTCAGGATGCGGGCCTCGCTCGACTCCGCCAGCGACATCCGCGCCCGAACCAGCAGAGACTTGACGGAGGGAAGAGTGGTGCCCATCGTTTGGGCGATGTCGGTGTAGGAGAGATCGTCGATCGCGCGCAGAGTGAGCGCCGTGCGCTGGGTCTCGGGCAGCTCGTGGACGTCAGCCACGATCGATCGCAGCTCCTCGCGCCGTTGGACCTGCTCCAGGGTGGAGGTGCCGTTCTCGTGCGGGTGGACGTCCATCGAGTCGACGCCCTCGGCGGTGGGCCGGCGCAGGTGGTTGAGGGAGCGGTTGCGGGCGATCCGGTAGAGCCAGGGCCGCGCGTTGATCGCCCGGTTGTCGGCCAGGATCGCGGCGTGCGCCGCCGCGAACACCTCCTGGAGCACGTCCTCGGCGTCCTGCGGAGAGCCGACCAGGTGCCGACAGAAGGCCAAAAGGCGCGACTGGTAGCGGTTGAACAGAACCTCGAAGGCGCGGTCGTGTCCCTCGCGTATCAGGGCGACGAGGCGCTCGTCCGTCTGCAAGCGCAAAAGCGGCGTTCGCCGTGCGAGGACGCCGCTTGGACTAGCCGTTGTGAGGGAGGAGGCTTCCATTACTCGCTTTATCGGAAGAACACGCTAAGACCTAAGCGTTCCGTAGCAAGCTTGAGAAAACCAGATCCGGGTGAACTGTGTCGCCACCCCGTCAGGCGTGCACACCGCCTGCCGGCTTCGATGCTTCCTCGTCCCTGCCTCAGGCGTCGAAAGCCCGACGCGTCGTGGCCGCCGTGGACATTTGGATGATTTTCGCCATCATTCCCCGCCGTGCGACCCGACCTGCGGCCCGAGAACCCGACCGAGTGGCTCGCCCTGAGGTTCAACCTCGCACCGAAGCCGGTCGGCGAGGCGATGTTCGGGATGCCGATGGCGCGCTCGATCATGGCCGGCGTGCGGCTGGGGATCTTCGAGCGGCTGGCGAAGGGGCCGGCCGGCCCGGACGACCTCGCGCGCGAGCTGGAGCTGGCGCCGGCGGGCACGCGCCTGTTGCTCGACTCGCTCTACGCGCTCGGGCATGTGGACCGCAACGGAAGTGTTTACGAGCTGTCGAAGCCTGCGCGGCGCTGGCTGGATCCCGCGTCCGAGACGTACGTCGGCACCTTCGTCCAGGACTGCTTCCAGTACTGGGAGTGGTGGTCGCAGCTCGAGGACGTCGTGCGGACGGGCAGGAGCTTCGACCTGCACGACACGGCGCCCGAGGACCCCAGCTGGCAGACATATATCCGCGGGCAGTTCGAGCTCGCCCGGCTGTCCGCGCCCGAGGTGGCAAAAGCGCTGAGGCTTCCTGACGAGCCGACCGCGCTGCTGGACGTGGCGGGCGGCCACGGCTGGTTCTCGGCGGAGCTCTGCCGCCGGCATCCGGGGCTCAAGTCCACGGTCGTCGATCTTCCGGGCAGCGCGGCGGTCGGCCGGCAGATCGTCGCCGAGCACGGCATGTCCGACCGCGTCGAACACCGCGAGGGCGACGCGTTCGAGGTCGACCTCGGCGGTCCCTACGACGGCGCGCTCTGCTTCAACCTGATCCACCACCTGAGCCCCGAGCAGAACGTCACGCTGTTCCGCCGGATCCACGACGCCCTCAAACCGGGCGGGATGTTCGCCGTGCTAGACCTCTTCACGCCGAAGGAGGGCGCGCACGCGGACGCCTCGGCGTTCCTCGGGCTCTTCTTCTACCTCACCTCGGCTGCCGCCACCTACAGCCCGGATGAGCTGGCCGCCTGGCTCGCGGAGGCGGGCTTCGAGAAGCCGCGGCGGGTCAGGATCCGCCGGATACCGGGCCAGACGCTGTACGAGGCCCGGAAGCCGCGCTAGCCGATGAGTATCCGTCGATCCGACGGTCTAAGAGAACATGTCCGCTTCGGTGAACACCGTCGACGACTACCTCGCTGCCCTGCCCGCGAAGGAGCGGGCAGTACTGGAGGAGCTTCGCCGGGTCATCAAGTCCGCCGCGCCCCAGGCCGAAGAGGTGATCAGCTACAGGATTCCGCTGTACAAGCACCACGGCCCCTACCAGGTGGAACACACGACGATTCGGTTCTCGGTCGAGAAGCCGTTGCCGGCGGCGCTGGTGAAGAAAATCGTCAAGTCGCGAATCGCCGAGAACGAGGCCGGGGCTGCGCCGTGACCTCCCGAAGGGCCCGTTCGGGTTCGCCATAGATCTCAAACCGCACTGCCTTGCCGTTCCGGAATTCCCACAGATGGGCGCCCCGGGCCTCGACCTCGACGCCGCTCCCCCTTCCTCGCCCCCAGAGATTCACGATGACGACGAGTTTGTCGCCCGAGGCGGTGAAGTCCACGGGCTCGATGCGGAAGCTCTCCCACGCCTCCTCGAATCGCTCCTGCTGGCGCAGAACTCCTTCGTGGCCATGGTAGACGTGGCGCTCGGGGACTTCCGTGCCCTCGCTCCATTCGATCTCGGGGTCCATGCACTCCAGCCACGCGCCGATTCCGTCGCGGCTGAGCAGCTCGTAGCCGCCACGAAGCGCGTCTAGTGTGGCCTCGCGATTCTCGGAGTCAAGCGCCTCGAAGAGCCGACGGAAGATCTGCGTGGCGCTCTCGGATGACATGGGAAGCGCTTCAGGCCACCCGGTTCGGGGGCTCCTCGCCTCCAAGCACCGCGAGGACGTTCTCGGCCACCAGGCGAGCCATGCCGTCGCGCGATCGCGTCGTGGCGGAGCCGATGTGGGGCAGCAGCACGCAGCGGGGCGCCTCGAGCAGCTCGGTGGGAACGTCAGGTTCGTGCTCGTAGACGTCGAGGCCAGCGGCGCCGATCTCGCCCTCGCGCAACGCCCGGGCCAGCGCCCTCGAGTCGACCAGCGGCCCGCGCGACGTGTTGACGAGGATCGCCTCGGGCTTCATCGCCGATAGCTGTCGGGGGCCCGACCAGGCCGGTCGTCTCGCCGGTCGCCGGCAGGTGGAGGCTGACCACGTCGGCGCGGCGGAAGATCTCCTCCAGCGCCACCCGCCGGACGCCCAACTCGCGCTCGGCATCCTCCTTGGGGGTGCGGCTCGCGTACAGGATCTCGCCGGCGAAGCCCACGACCAGCTCAGCGTAGCGGCGCCCGATGCGTCCCATGCCGACGACCCCGAACGTCGCGCCGGTCAGCTCGAGGCCCAGGTAGCCGCCCGGGTCCCAGCCGCGCCAGCGCCCGCCGCGCAGGTCGGCCTCCGCCTCGGTGAATCCGCCGCGCGGCGGCCAGCGCCAGCGCCAGCGCCAGCTCGGCCGTGGCGTTGGTGAGCACGTCAGGGGTGTTGGTGACCGCGACGCCGCGACGCCGGCAGGCATCGAGGTCGACGTTGTCGTAGCCGACCGCGAAGTTGGCGACCACCCGGAGCTGCGGCCCGGCCGCCTCCAGCAGCGCCTCGTCGACCGCCACCGCGGGGTCGGCGACGATCGCGTCGACGCCGCGCGCCAGGTCGAGCAGCTCCTCCCGGGCCAGATCGAGACCGCCATCCCTGATCGCGCACCTCCCGGCGAGCAGCTCCATCCCGGCCGGCAGGAGCCGGCGGGCGATGAGGACGGTTGGTGTCGAGCTCGAGCGCGGCGTCAGGCCGGAGCCACGGTAGCCAAGCCGGGCTCACCGGTGGCCTACGATCGGCCGCCTTGCCGATGATCGGTAACCGCTTCCTACAGGTTCTCGTCTTCGTCGTCGGATCGGCCAGCCTGGGGGCTGAGATCGCCGCGGCGCGACTGATGGCGCCGTTCTTCGGCGCATCGACGATCGTCTGGGCGAACACGATCGGGGTCGTGCTGGTGGCGCTGTCGGTGGGCTACTGGATCGGAGGCAGACTCGGCGACCGCCACCCGCACCTGCGTGGCCTGTGCCTGCTGGTCATGGGCGCCGCCGTGCTGCTGGCGGTGGTGCCGTTCGTCGCCCGGCCGTTCCTCGACGTCTCGGTCGAGGCGCTCGACTCGGTCTCCGCGGGGGCGTTCGTGGGCTCGCTGATCGGCGTTCTCTTCCTGGTCGCCGTCCCGGTGATCCTGCTCGGCGCCTGCTCGCCGTACGCGCTCCGCCTGGCGGTCCCCGACGTGGAGCACTCCGGCCGGGTCGCCGGGCGGCTATACGCGATCTCCACCGCCGGCTCGCTGGTCGGGACGATGCTCGCGGCGCTGGTCCTGATCCCCTTCGCCGGCACGCAGCGCACCTTCCTGGCCTTCGCCGCGGCGCTGGCCCTGATCGCCGCCCTGGGGCTCGGCTGGCGCTTCCTCGCCCTCCCCGCGGCGCTGATCGGCGCGCTCGCCCTCCCGGTTGGGACGATCAAGGCGGCTGGGGATGCACGGGTTCTGTATGAGCGGGAGAGCGCCCTTCAGTACATCCGGGTCGTCGAGGAGCCGGACGGCGACCGCGTGCTGGAGCTCAACGAGGGACAGGCCAGGCATTCGCTCTACCGGCCCGGCTCCTACCTCACCGGCGGCTACTGGGACGGGATGCTGGTGCTGCCGTTCACGACCCTCGAGCGGCCCCCGCGGCGGGTCGCGATCCTCGGCAACGGCGCCGGCACGACGGCGCGCGGATACGGCCGCTTCTTCCCCCGCGCCCGCGTCGACGGAGTGGAGATCGATCCGAAGCTCGAGGAGGTCGGTCGGCGCTACTTCGACATGGGCAGCAACCCGAATCTGACCGTCCACAACGAGGACGCCCGGCCATGGCTTCGCCGGTCCGAGAGCGGCTATGAGGTGATCGTCGTCGACTCCTATCGCCAGCCGTACGTCCCCTTCTACCTGGCGACGCGCGAGTTCTTCGACTTGGTGCGTGACCGGCTCGCCCCAGGCGGCGTCGTGCTCGTCAACGTCGGCCACCCGGAGGGAAACGACGACCTGGAAAAGGTAATCGGGCGGACGATGTCGGCGGTCTTCCCCAACGTGCTACGCGATCCGTTCGACGACTCCAACACGCTGCTCATCGCCAGCGAGGGGGAGGCGTCCGCCAGCCGGCTGCGCGCCGCGATCGGCACCCTGCCGGCGGGCCTTCAGCGGCTGGCCGAGACCGAGGCGGCAAGGGTCGGACCGCGCCTTCCCGGCGGCAGCATCTACACCGACGATCGCGCGCCGGTGGAATGGCTGGTCGATCGCTCCATCCTCGGCTACGCGGCAGACCGATGAAAGGCGGGACACCCACGGCTCTCGGGGACCGGGCTGCGAGCGTATCTAGCGCTCGTCGATCAACAGCGTCTGGGCCGCCCGCCCGATCGGCCCCCGCCCGTCATAGAGCGCCGTGTCGGCGAGCCCGATGCCGCGCGGGCTCGGGAATCGTGATCGAGTCGAGGCAGACCCAGGCGCCGGCGAGCGGGCGATGCAGGTGCACGCGTGAGGTCAACGTTGATGAACAGGTAGCGACCCCAATCGAGCGTGGCGCTGACGCCGTTGCCCGAGTCGGCGGCGACCAGGACCCGTTGAAGCGGCGACGGCTCCTCACCCGCAACGAGCGGCTGGCGCATCCGCATCCAGACCAGCGCCGGGCCGGGAATGCCGAAGTCGCCGCGCACGAACCTGTACTCCATCGCGGTGTGGTAGCCGACGTCGTGGCCGGTCGGCGGGAAGGTGCCGGGTCGCGCTTCCTCGACCCCCGGCGGAGCGAAGCCGGGGCGAAGCGTCGACGGGGAGGTGCCGATCAGCCCCGGCCCATCGACGCTGGACAGCCCGGCGGGAAGCTCTATCTCGGCGGAGCGCAGCCGCCAGGCGGTGGCCCTGATCACCTCGCCGTCGGAGTCCGAGAGGCTCGCCTCGACCAGCTCCACACTGCGGCCCGGGCGGGCGACGCGGGCCTCGACCCGCAGCGGGGCAATCGGCACCGCGCGGAGGATCTCGAACGTGATCCTCCCCACCTGCCGCGCCCCTTCACCGTCGAGCCGTTCGATCTCGCGGCCGAGCAGAGCGGCGGGCGGCCCCGCGTGCTGGGAGTCGGGATCCCAGGGCCCCCGGGTCAGCTCGGTGGGGGCGTAGGCATCCCCCTGCGGAACGAAGAATGCCTCGGGCATCGGCCGGATCGTATGCGTAATGAATCGCGCGCCCAGCGGTCTAAGCTCATGCAAGGACGGATGGACCCGAATCGATGAGGAAGTGAGATGGAGAAGCTGAAGAAGTCGGACGCCGAGTGGCAGGCGGAGCTGACGCCCGAGCAGTACGAGGTGCTGCGTCGCAAGGGCACCGAGCGCGCCTTCACCGGCACCTATTGGGACGAGAAGGCAGGCGGAACCTACCGGTGCGCGGGCTGCGGCCAGGAGCTGTTCAGCTCCGACACGAAGTTCGACTCCGGCACGGGCTGGCCGAGCTTCTGGGACCCCGTCGCCGACGAGAACGTCGAGACACGTCCCGACAACAGCCTCCTCATGCGCCGCACCGAGGTCGTGTGCGCACGCTGTGGCGGGCACCTGGGGCACGTCTTCGACGATGGCCCAAACCCGACCGGGCAGCGCTACTGCATCAACTCCTGTGCGCTGGCCCTGGATCCGGAGGACGGCGAGCAGAGCGGCGAGGGCGAGTAGCGGCCCGCCCCAGGCCCCTGCCTTACGACTTCCCGCCGATCTGCGACGGCGCTCCGGCGTCGCGAAGCGGGCTCGGCAGGGCGACCGAGCCGTCGGCCCGCTGCCCGTTCTCGAGCAGCGCGATCAGGATGCGGGGGACGGCGACGGCGGTGCCGTTCAGGGTGTGGACGTGGGTAGGTGGCGCCTCGGGCTCGGGCCGGTAGCGACAACCGAGGCGGCGGGCCTGGTAGTCGGTGGTGTTGGAGCACGAGGTGACCTCGCGGTAGCGCCCCTGGCTCGGGATCCACGCTTCGCAGTCGAACTTGCGCGCCGCGGAGGCGCCGAGGTCGCCGGCCGCGATGTCCACCACCCGGTAGGGGATCTCGAGGGCCTGAAGGATCCGCTCCTCGATGGCCAGGATGCGCTCGTGCTCGGCCGCAGAGTCGTCGGGGCGGACGAACGAGAACATCTCGACCTTGTCGAACTGGTGCACGCGGAAGATCCCGTGGGTGTCCTTGCCCGCCGCTCCGGCCTCGCGTCGAAAGCAGGTTGAGATGCCCGCATAGCGGCGCGGCAGGGCCCCAGCGGCCAGGATCTCGTCCGCGTGGAGGGCCGCGAGCGAGACCTCCGAGGTGCCGACCAGGAACAGCTCGTCGCGAGGAATCTCGTAGATCATCTCCCGCTCGCCGGGGAAGAAGCCGGTGCCGAACAGCGGGCCCTCGCGAACGAGCACCGGCGGGACCACCGGAACGAACCCCTCGGTGCCGATCAGCTCGATCGCGAAGCGCACCAGGGCCATCTCGACCAGCACCAGGTCTCCCAACAGGTAGGCGAAGCGCGAGCCCGAGGCCTCGCCGGCCTTCTCCATCTCGATCCAGCCGTTGGCGAGGCCCAGGTCGAGGTGGTCGCGGACCTCGAACTCGAACTGGGGCCGTTCGCCGACCTCCCGCAAGACCACGGCATCGTCCTCGGCGGAGCCTTCCGGAGCCTCCGGCTGCCGGAAGGTTTGGCAATCCCGACATGAGCTCGTCGCGCTTCGACTCGACCTCGGCCAGCTCGGCCTCGAGCCCCTTCACCTCGGCGCTCACCTGGCGCATCTCGGCGATCAGGGGCTCCGCATCCTCCCCGGAGCGCTTCGCCGACGCAATCTGATCGGAGGCGCGGTTCTGCCGCGCCCGCCGTTCCTCGACCTCGGGAAGCAGCTCCCGGCGGCGCTCGTCGAGGCGCAGCAGCTCGTCGAGAGTCTCGGCGGCGCCGCGACGCGCCAGCGCGGCCCGGGCGGGCTCGGGATCCTCGCGGATGCTCCGAAGGTCGAGCATCAGTGGCGCATCTGCCGTGGCGTGCGCTCGCCTACTGGGAGCCCGACCCCGTGCCTGGTCGCGGAGTCTCGCCGGCCTCGGAGCCGGCGTACTTGGAGACGAACTCGGCGACGCTGGTCGCGTCGCGGCCGGTGACGATGTTCTGGGGCATGATCGCGCCCGAGAAGCCGCCGTTTCGGATCGCGAACAGGACGTCGTCGACGCTTTCGGCGCGCTGGTCGAGGTTCGGGCCCTGCTGGCGGAGCGCCCGGTTGGCGGTCCCCTGCGTTCCCGCCGGCGTCAGCGTGTGACAGCCCGAGCAGCGCTCCGCGAACAGGACCGCGCCGCGATGTGCCGGGTCGTCCGGCGACACCGAGATCCCCTCGGTCCCGCAGGCGGCGAGGACCAGGGCCGCCGCGGCTGCCGCTGTGAACGCGAGGACGGGGGGGCCAGACACGCCGGCGGCATCATACTTTCCGCTTTGTGACCGCGAGCCTCGAGCCCTGATGTCAACCCAGATCGAGCCGGCCACGCTGCGCGCCGCAATGTCGCGCTTCCCGACCGGGGTCACCGTGGTCACCGCGATCGGCCCCGCGGGGCCGGCGGGCGCGACCGCGAACGCCGTCGCCTCGCTGTCGCTGGAACCGCCGCTGATGCTCGCCTGCCTCGACCTCGGCTCGCGCACCCTGGTCGCGGTCGAGCACGCTCGCCGGTTCGGCATCAACGTGCTGGCCGCGGATCAGGCAGAGCTCGCCCGCCGCTTCAGCACCAAGGACCCGCACCCGGAGAAGTGGGACGGGGTCGCCTTCAAGGAGCGGGCCGGAACCCCAAAGATCGAGGGGACGCTGATCTGGCTCGCCTGCGAGCTGCGCGACGTCCACGACGGCGGCGACCACTCGATCGCCACCGGTCGGGTGCTCGATCTCGAGCACTCCGACGGCGCGCCGCTGATCTTTCACCACGGCGAGTACCGCCCACTGGCCGACAGCTAGCCCGCGACGGTCGCGGCGCGCAGCGCGAGCAGGAAGATGACCAGCGCGGAGACCGCCATGATCCCGGTCTCGCGGCGGACGATCGCCAGCGCGATCAGCCGCTGGCGGTCCCTCGGCAGCGACTCGAAGTCGAGGCCGGTGAGCTCCCGCTCGGCGGCGCCGGCGCGGGCCGCCTCGGCGAGCAGCGAGACGAGGATCGGCAGCACGCCGTACAGGTAGTGAAGGCCGCTGCCCTCGCGGCCCGAGAGCAGCAGGATCGCGCCCAGGCCGGCCTGGAGGACGACCGCCGACTGGGCGACGCGGAGCGCGTACCAGAAGCCGACCGACGGCTGGTGGCGAAGCCAGGCGATGCCGCCCCACGCCCCGGCGATCAGGTTGGTCGCGAGCACCGCGATCCCGAGCACGAGATGGACGGTGACCACGGCCTCAGGCCACCCCCGCCGGCGAGACCGGCTTGCTGATGCGGAAAGGCACTATGTAGCAACCTGACACAAAGTCGGTATATAACTCGCCTTTAGTGCTGCTGCGCAGCTACCTCCCAGTGATCGTGTTCGCCGGTCTCGGAGTGATCGTGGGAGCGACGCTGGCGATGATCAACGGATTGATCGGCCCGCGGCGGCCGAGCAGGGTGAAGAGCGAGCCGTACGAATGCGGGTTGCCGACCGAGGTCTCGCGGACGTTCCGCTTCGGGGTCAGCTTCTACATGATCGCGATGCTGTTCATCCTGTTCGACATCGAGGTCGTCTTCCTGTACCCGGTCGGCGTGATCCTCCGCGGCGGCGCACTCGGTCTTCGTCTTGGTCGAGGTCGGGATCTTCGTCACCCTGCTGCTGGTCGCTCTGGCTTACGTGTGGCGAAGGGGAGCGCTCGATTGGAGATAAGGCGCGAGAAGCTGCGCGCGCTCTCGCCGCTCGAAGAGCCGCCGTCGCCCACCGAGCTTCGCGTCCGCCAGCTTCGCGCCCGGGACCTCTTGCGAGGCGACCTCGAGGGCCCCGCGCTGGAGCGCCACGTCACCGACTCGGTGTTGACGACCACGCTCGACCGGGCGATGCGCTGGGGACGCGCCAACTCGATCTTCCCGGCCACCTTCGGGCTTGCCTGCTGCGCGATCGAGATGATGTCGATCGTCAGCCCGCGCTACGACATCGCGCGGTTCGGCGCCGAGAACATGCGCGCCTCGCCCAGGCAGGCGGACATGCTGATCCTCTCGGGCCGGGTGGCGATCAAGATGGCCCCCGTCATCCGCCGCCTCTACGACCAGATGCTGGAGCCGAAGTGGGTGATTTCGATGGGCGCCTGCTCGTCCTCGGGCGGCATGTTCGCGAACTACGCCGTGGTTCAGGGGGCGGACAAGTTCATGCCGGTCGATATCCACGTCCCCGGCTGCCCACCGCGGCCGGAGGCGCTCGTGTACGGGTTCAACAAGCTCCAGCGGATGATCCTCGGCAACCCCGATTCCGGCTGGCGGCGCCGCTACAACGCGATCGGGACCGAGGAGTGGGCCCGTCCCGCAACCGGCTCAGCGTCGATGGAGGAGGCCGAGGCGTACGCCGCCGCCAGGGAGCTCTCGGTCGCCCACGACGCCGAGCTGGCCGGGGAAAGCGGCTGATGCCCGACGCCCCCGGCCTCGAGCTGATCGCACACGACCTCGACCAGACCGCCAAGGGCTCGGTGCTCGGCACCTACCACGAGCACGGGCAGGCATGCCTGATCGTCGACCCGGAGCGAATCCTCGATCTGCTCCGCTGGTTGCGCGACACCCCCGGTCAGGAGTACCGCTTCCTGTCCAGCCTCCACGGCGTCGACTACCTGCCCGCCGAGCCGCGCTTCGGTGTCGTCTACGAGCTCTGAACATGCCGCGGGTCGAGAGGCTGCGGGTCCGCGCGGCGCTCGCCGACCCTGGCGGCGACCAGCTGCCGGAGATCGACAGCTGCGTCCCGGTCTTCCCCACCGCCGAGTTCCAAGAGCGCGAGGTCTACGACTTCTTCGGCATCGTCTTCCGCGGCCATCCCGACCTGCGGCGGATCCTGATGCCCGAGGACTACGTCGGCTGGCCGCAGCGCCGCGACTTCCCGGTCGGGGGCGAGCCGGTGATCTTCACCCACAACGAGCGCGAAGTACCCCGCTGGTTCGAATGAGCGACCTAGGCCGAGACGTCATCTCGCGCACCGAGGCCCAGGTGATCGGCAGCTCCCCTGTGGAGCGCACCGCAGCCGGCCAGGCGCTCGGCCCCGAGCAGGAGCTGATGACGATCAACATGGGACCGCACCACCCCGCCACCCATGGGGTGCTGCGGCTGCTGGTCAGCCTCGAGGGGGAGGTGGTCCGCGACCTGAAACCGGTGGTGGGCTACGTCCACACGGGGATCGAGAAGAACTGCGAGGACAAGTCCTACTGGAAGGCGATCCCGTTCGTGGAGCGGATGGACTACCTCTCCTACTTCTTCAACATGGAGGCGTTCGTCGGCTGCGTGGAGCGCCTGCTCGAGCTCGAGATCCCGCCCCGCGCCAAGTACCTGCGAGTGATTCACCTGGAGCTGAACCGGATCCACTCGCACCTCGTCTGGCTCGGCACCGCGGCGCTCGACCTCGGCGCGATGTCGATGTTCTTCTACTGCTTCCGGGACCGCGACCGGATCCTCGACCTGTTCGAGATGTCGACCGGCCAGCGGATGCACACCCGCTACTTCCAGGTCGGAGGCGTGTTCGAGGACATCCCGGTCGGCTTCGAGCGCAGAGTCCGCGCCTTCTGCGCCGAGATGCCCTCGCGGATCGACCAGTACGAGGCGATCCTCAACCGCAACGAGATCTTCCTGCGCCGGACCAAGAACGTCGGCGTCGTCTCGCGCCAGCGGCTGCTGGACCTAGGGGTCACGGGGCCGCTGCTGCGGGCTGCCGGCGAGCCGTGGGACCTGCGCAAGGTCGATCCCAGCCTCGCCTACGCGGACTTCGACTTCCGGATCCCGGTCGGAACTGTGGGCGACGGCTACGACCGCTACCGCGTCCGGGTGCAGGAGATGCGCGAGTCGGTGCGGATCGTCGAGCAGGCCCTCGACGGGCTCCCCGAGGGCCCATGGATCGCCGACGATCGCAAGGTGGTGCTGCCGCCGCGCGACGAGCTCTCGACCTCGATGGAGGCCCTGATCCACCACTTCAAGCTGGTCACCGAGGGCTTCCGGGTGCCGCCGGGCGAGGCCTACTACGCGGTCGAAGGCCCGCGCGGGGAGCTCGGCTGCTTCGTGGTCGCGGATGGCTCGGCGAAGCCCGCCCGAGTCCATTTCCGCGACCCCTCGTTCGTCAACCTCCAGGCGCTTCGCGACATGTGCCTGGACGGCTACATCGCCGACCTGATCCAGAACCTGGCGATGCTCGACCCGATCCTGGGGGGCATTGATCGCTGATGACACCTCCGCCGGAATCCTCGGCTTCGCCTCCGCGTCCGGCTTCGCCGGACGACCGGTCGCCTTCGGCTCCCTCGTCGGCTTCAGCGGTGCCTTCGGGACGCCAGTGGTGAGCTGAGGTCGACGGATGAGATGTCCGCCGAGGAGCGGCGGCGGCTGGTCGAGTCGATGAGGCCCGAGGACGCCGAGACCGTCCCGGAGCTTCACGAGGTCGACGTCCCGGACGAGTTGCGGCAGGCGATCGAGACGGCGATGTCGCGCTACCCGCAGATCCGCTCCGCCGCGCTCCCCGCGCTCTGGGCTGTGCAGCGCACCTACGGCTGGTGCACGCCCGGAGGGCATCCGCCAGGCGGCCGCGGTGATGGGGGTGACCCCGGGCTACCTGGAATCGCTCGCGACCTTCTACGACCTCTTCCGGACGACCCCGGTGGGACGCCACCAGGTGCTCGTCTGCCACAACATCTCCTGCTGGATGCGGGGAGCCGACGACCTGCTCCAGGCCTTCTGCGAGGCGACCGGCGCCGATGGCCACGAGGCCGATCACGGCGGCGCCAGCTCGGCGGATGGGGAGGTCTACGTTTCGGGCTTCGAGTGCCTGGGGGCCTGCGACCTCGCCCCGATGGCCTCGATCGACGAGCGCTACTACGGGCCGCTGGACGCCGGTGACGCGCAGACCGCGATCGAGCAGCTTCGCTCCGGCGCCGAGGTCCTCCCGGAGCAAGGCGCTCGCCGACCGTCCGGCGGCCGGCGGCCCGGAGCCGGGGACCGACCCTGAGGTGAGGATGCTTTTCAAGGCGTGTCGACGAGCCCGGGCTGGCCTCGATCGACACCTACCGACGCCTCGGCGGCTACCGCTCGCTGGAGCGCGCCTTTCGCGACCTGGAGCCCGAGGAGCTGCTCGGCGTGCTCGAGGAGTCCGGGCTTCGCGGCCGCGGCGGGGCCGGCTTCTCGATGGGGAAGAAGGCCTCGTTCCTGCCCCGCGGCGAGATGTCGAAGTACCTGTGCTGCAACGCCGACGAGTCGGAGCCGGGCGCGTTCAAGGACCGCGAGCTGATGCAGAAGAACCCGCACCAGCTGATCGAGGGGATCGCGATCGCGGCGCTGGCCGCCGGCGCCGGCTGGGGGTTCGTGTTCATCCGGGGCGAGTACGCGGAGGTGGCCGACATCCTCGAGCGAGCCGTCGCCGACGCCTACGAGGCCGGCTACCTGGGCGAGAACATCCTCGGCACCGGCCACCGGGTCGAGGTGGTCGTCCACCGCGGCGCCGGGGCCTACATCTGCGGCGAAGAGACGGCCCTGCTCGACGCGCTCGAGGGAAAGCGCGGCAACCCGCGCCTCAAGCCGCCGTTCCCGGCGATCGAGGGCCTCTACGGAGGGCCGACCCTGATCAACAACGTCGAGACCCTGTCCAACGTGCCCCACATCGTGGCCAACGGCGCCGAGTGGTTCAAGGAGCTCGGCACCGAGCAGTCGCCCGGCACAAAGGTCGTTTCGGTCTCGGGCTGCGTCAAGCGGCCCGGCAACTACGAGGTCGAGCTCGGGATTCGCTCCCGGGAGCTGATCTACGGGCTCGCCGGCGGCCCGCCCGACGGGCGGGAGGTCAAGGCCTGGTTCCCGGGCGGCTCCTCGGCGCCGGTCCTGACCGCGGCGGAGCTCGACCTCCCCTACAGCTTCGAGGCGATGGCCGAGGCGGGCTCGATGCTCGGCTCGGGATCGATCATCGTCGCCGACGACTCGATCTCGATCCCCGAGCTGGCGCTGCGCACGGCCCGCTTCTACCACCACGAGTCGTGCGGGAAGTGCACCCCCTGCCGCGAGGGCACCAACTGGACGGTGAAGATGCTCGAGCGGGTGATCTCGGGCGAGGCGACCCCGATGGACCTCGACATCGTCGCCTCGGTGCAGGAGAACATCATCGGCCACTGCCTGTGCGTGCTCGGCGACTCGATGGCGATGCCGGTCGGGAGCATGGTGGCCAAGTTCCGGAGCGAATTCGAAGAACACATCCGACGAGTCGCAAGCGACTCGTCGGGTTCGGGCGCCGACGGGGCGGCAGGTTTGCACGCCATCACCGGGACTTCGTCCCTAGCCCCAGCGAGCGATCGGCATGCGTGAGCGACCCAAGATCAACTTCCTCGTCGACGGGGTGGAGGTGCCGGCGGAGGAGGGGACGATGCTGGTCGACGCCGCCAAGCACGGCGAGGTCGAGATCCCGGTGTTCTGCTATGAGCCGAAGCTCGGCGAGCCGGTCGGCGCCTGCCGGATGTGCCTGGTCGAGATCGAGGGGAACCCGAAGCTTCAAACCGCCTGCTCGACGCCCGTCCGCGACGGGATGGTCGTCTACACCCGCACCGACCGCGTGCAGGCCGCTCAGGAAGCGGTGGTCGAGTTCCTGCTCGTCAACCACCCGCTCGACTGCCCGGTCTGCGACAAGGGCGGCGAGTGCCCGCTCCAGGACGTCGCGATGGGGTGGGGCCCGGGGCGAAGCCGCGCCATCGACCCCAAGCGCCACTTCCAGAAGCCGATTCCGCTGTCGCCGCTGATCAAGATCGACCGCGAGCGCTGCATCCTCTGCTACCGCTGCGTGCGCTTCAGCCAGGAGGTCGCCGAGGACGAGCAGCTCCAGCTCTTGGAGCGGGGCGCGTCGACGTTCGTGGGCACCTTCAACGACCGCCCGTACATCGCACCCTTCCACGGCAACATCATCGAGCTCTGCCCGGTGGGGGCGCTGACCTCGGAGGCCTACCGGTTCCGGGCCCGGCCCTGGGAAATCGAGGACGCCGGCTCCATATGCACGCTCTGCCCGAGCCAGTGCAACGTGATCCTGACGGTGCGGGACGAGCGCATCGAGCGCGTCCTCGCCCGCGACCACCCCGAGGTCGACGACGGCTGGCTGTGCGACAAGGGGCGGTTCGGCTACCAGATGGCTGAGTCCGAGCAGCGGATCACGCGGCCGCTCGTCCGCCAGGACGGCGTGCTTCGCCCCGCAAGCTGGGACGAGGCCCTCGAGGCCGCGGCGGCCGGCCTTCGTCAGGCCGGAGAGCGGACGGCAGCGATCGTTGGCGGGCAGTCCTCGAACGAGGAGGGTTACCTGGCCCAACGGATCCTTCGCCGGGCGCTTGGCTCTCCGCACGTTGAGTCCCGCTCCCGGGGCGGGCTCGACGGCCGCGGTGGCTTCGCCCGCAACCTCCTCCTCAACCTCTCACGGCCCGAGCTGAGTGCCAGCGTCTCCGACCTCGACGCCGCCGAGTCGATCCTGGTGGTCGGCTGCGATCCGCTGCACGCGATGCCGATCCTCGACCTGCGGATCCGGAAGGTCGTGCGGCGCAACCAGACTCGACTGGCCATCGTGACCGATCGCCCCAGCGCCCTGGACGGCGGCGCCGAGGAGACCGCGCGCTACCCGCCCGGGCTCACCGGGGGCTTCCTGACGGCGCTGGCGGGCGAGCTCGGGGCCGGCGGCTACGAGCAAGCTCCTGGCGAGCTCGGCGCCGACGCCGAGCGGATCGCCGGGGTGCTGAGGCCGGGCTCCACCGTGATCGTCTGGGCCGGAGAGGCGCAAAGCGCCCTGGTCGACTGCGCCCGCAAGCTGGACGCGAAGCTCCTCGAGGTACCGGACGGCGCCAACTCGCGCGGCCTGCGCGAGGTGGGGTGCATCCCGGACGCCGGGCCCGGCCTCTCCGAGGTCCCCGCGGGCCGCAACGCCACCGGCATCCGCGAGGCCCTGGCAGGCGGCGAGCTGGAAGCGGCGTTCCTGCTCAACGCCGACCCGGTCCGCGATCTCCCGAGCGGCCCGGCGTGGAGCGAGGCGCTCGGCAAGGCGAAGTTCGTCCTCGCAGTGTCGATGTTCGAGAACGCCTCGACCATGCGCGCCGATGTCGTCTTCCCGGCCGAGTTCTATGCGGAGAAGGAGGGCACGGTCACGCATCCGGACGGACGCCTCCAGCGTCTGCGCCCCGGGGTGCCCCGCCCCGACGGCGTACGCCCGATCTGGCAGGTGCTGGTGGAGCTCTCCGCGCTGCTCGGCGACGAGACGGGGATCGACTCGCCGCCCGAAGCGCTCGCGGCGCTGGCGGCCGAGGTCCCGTTCTACGCGGGCACCACCCACGAGGAGATCGGCGGGCGGGGCGTCCGCTGGCAGGACCGCGAAGCGGCATCGGCGTTCCCCAGCGGAGACGAGCGCCGGTCGCACGCAGGAGTCGCCGGTGGATGTTGGCGACTCCACCCCGGGCCGCATCCGCTTGGGCACTTATCGCGACCTGTGGGCATCGGAGGTAGCCGACCGGAGCCCGGCGCTGCGGTTCCTGGCTCCTCGGCAGACCCTGGAGCTGACGCCGGTGGACGCGGATCGGCTCGAGCTGGCGCAGGGTGACGAGGTCGAGGTTCGCTCGAACGGAACCAGCCTGCGGGCTCGGGTCATGATCCGCGAGCGGGCCCGGCCCGGGGCGGGCTTCCTGATCGAAGGAACCGCCGAGGCGAACGCGAACGCGCTGCCGACGGGCGAGCTGGTCGAGGTGACGAAGGCGGGCGGACCCGCCGCCAACCCGGCCGCCTCCAGAACGTCGTGAGCGGAGGAGGCGACCGGAAAATGATCCTGGCCGAGGTCGGTTTCGTCGAGGCGAGCTGGATCCTGGTCGTGAAGTCGATCGTGATCTTCGCCGCCGTGTTCGCGATCGCTCCGGTCCTGACGGTGATCGAGCGCAAGGTCCTCGGTCGCTTCCAGTCGCGTTACGGGCCCAACCGGGTCGGCCCCTTCGGCCTGCTCCAGCCGCTCGCCGATGCGCTGAAGCTGATCACGAAGGAGGGATACAGGCCCGACAACGCGGTCCCGATCCTGTGGGCGATCGCCCCGGCGCTGGTCATCTTCAGCGGCGTCGCGACCCTGGCGATCATCCCGTTCGGGAACGTCAAGGACGGGGTCGGCTTCTACGGCATCGACGTCTCGATCGGGATCCTCTACTTCTTCGCCTTCGGTTCGATCGGCTTCTACGGGCTGCTGCTCGGCGGCTGGGCCTCGGGCTCCAAATACAGCTTCCTGGGCGCGATGCGCTCGGCGGCACAGCTGATCTCGTACGAGATCTCGATGGGCCTGGCGCTGCTCGGGGCGATCATGATGGCGGGCTCCCTGTCGCTGGTCTCGATCGTCGAGGCGCAGGACGGGATCTGGTACGTGATCCCCCAGTTCGTCGGGTTCCTGATCTTCATGGTCGCCGGATTCGCGGAGGCCAGCCGGGCCCCGTTCGACCTCCCCGAGGCCGACGCCGAGCTGGTCCAGGGATACCAGACCGAGTACGGCGGGATGCGCTACGGCTCCTTCGCGCTCGCCGAGTACATCGAGATGTTCGTCGTAGCGGGGGTCGCTGTGACCTTCTTCCTCGGCGGCTGGCACGGTCCCGGTCCCGGCTGGCTGGACCCGATCTGGGTGCTGGTGAAGATCTTCGCGCTGGTGTTCATCTTCATGTGGGTGCGGGCGACCGTGCCGCGGATCCGTTACGACCAGCTGATGTCCCTGGGCTGGAAGGTGCTCCTGCCGCTGGCGACGCTCAACGTTCTGGTGACGGCCGTGCTGGTGACGCTCACGTGAAACACCACTCCGCCGAAAGCCTCGGCTTCGCCTACGGCATAACTCCGTCGACATCCTCGGCTTCGCCTCCGGTGTCGCCGGGTTCGGGTGCGAGCGGGGCGGCAGGTTCACACAAGGCGATCGCGACGTCGTCGCTAGCCCAAGCGAGGCGGTCGTGAGTCAGGAGTTTCCCTACCTATCCGACGACTCGGTGGTTGCCGTGCAGCGGGGGCCGCAGCCCGGCGGGGCCACGGGCGCCTACCGCGCCTTCGGCGAGACGCTGCGCGGCCTGAAGACCACCTTTGCCCGGATCATCGAGGGCCCGGTGACGATCCAGTACCCGGAGGAGAAGACCCCCGTCTACCCGCGCTTCCGAGGCCGCCACAAGCTGCACCGCTTCGAGGACACCGGCCTCGAGAAGTGCGTCGGCTGTTCGCTCTGCGCCGCTGCCTGCCCCGCAGACTGCATCCGGGTCGTCGCCGCGGAGAACGACCCCGACGAGCGCGTCTCCGCCGGCGAGCGCTACGCCGAGATCTACGAGATCAACCTCGCTCGCTGCATCTTCTGCGGCTACTGCGAGGTCGCCTGCCCGTTCGACGCGATCACGATGGGGCACGAATACGAGCTCGCCGACTACAACCGCGAGGATCTGATCTTCACCAAGGAGATGCTGCTGGCGGAGCCGGTGGAGCGCACTCCCCTCCGCAGGGAAGGGGAATGAGCGTGAGAGGCGGCGGGTAGTGGTGCAGGTCGCCTTCTTCGCCGGGGCGATCGGTGCCGTCGCCGGGGCGCTGGGCGTGGTCGCGCTGCGCAATCCCTTCTACAGCGTGCTGGCGCTGGTCGTCCACCTGGTCGCGCTGGCCGGCCTCTTCCTGTTGCTGTACGCGCAGTTCGTCGCCGCCGCCCAGGTGGTCGTCTACGCGGGCGCGGTGATGGTCCTGTACGTGTTCGTGGCCGCCTACGTGGGCGCGGTCGAGGAGCCGATCTGGGAGCCGATTCCCGGCCAGCGGCTCCTTGCCCCGCTGCTCGCCGCGGCGCTCTTCGTCGAGCTGTCGATCGCGATTCTGGGCACGGGGCTGTCGGCGCTCGACAGCGAGGGGCCGACGGTGCCGCTCGGCTTCGGCTCTCCGGCAGCGATCGGCAACCTGCTGCTGGAGCGCTTCCTGGTCGTCTTCGAGGCGGCCTCGATGCTCCTGCTCGTGGCCGCCGTGGGCGCGGTCGTCCTCGCCGGCCGCCGAACGGTGGCGCCCGCCGGGGCTAGGGACGAAGTCCCGGTGCACGCGGCTGAACCTGCCGTCCGGTCCGCGCCAGAACCCGCCGGAAACGTAGCCGAAGGCGAGGCTTCCGGCGGAGGTGTTCTTTAGTGGATATCACCTGGTATCTGGTCCTCTCGGCGCTGCTTTTTGCGATTGGCGCCGGCGGGGTGCTGATCCGGCGCAGCCCCCTGGTCATCCTGCTCTGCCTCGAGCTGATGCTGAACGCGGGAAACCTCGCCCTGGTTGCCTTCGCCCGCGACCGGGGCGACCAGGACGGTCAGGTGTTCGCGTTGATCGTGATGGTGGTCGCCGCCTGCGAGGTGGTGGTGGGGCTCGGCCTGATCGTGGCGATGTTCAGACGCCGGCTGCCGCTGAACGTCGATGAGATGAGGAACCTGCGCGGATGAGCGCCACCACGTACGCGTGGCTGGTGCTGGGGTTGCCGCTCGCCGGCTGCCTGGTGAATGCGCTCGGCTGGCGCTCGCTACCCGGCCGGGCCGCGGGTTGGATCGGGACCGGGGCGATCGCGCTCGCCTTCCTGAACTCGATCGCGGCGCTGGTGATGCTGCTCGACAAGCCCAGCTCGGGCCGCGAGCTCACCTCCTCGCTATGGACCTACGCCTCGGCCGCCGGGCTCGACATCAAGCTTGGGATCCTGGTCGACCCTCTGTCGGTGTTCATGATCCTGGTGGTCACCGGGGTCTCGATGCTGATCCACCTCTACTCGATCAGCTACCTCGAGTCCGACCGCGGCTACGCCCGCTACTTCAGCTACCTCAACTTCTTCGTCTTCTCGATGCTGCTGCTGGTCCTGGCGGGCAACTTCGTGCTCCTGATCGTCGGCTGGGCCTTCGTCGGATTCGCCTCCTACGCGCTGATCAGCTTCTGGTACCGGCGAAACACGGCGACCAAGGCCGGCATGAAGGCCTTCGTGATCAACGTGATCGGCGACGTCGGGCTGGTGCTCGCCGCCTTCTTCATCTTCCGGGAGCTGGGCACCTTCGACTACCTCCCCATGTTCGAGTCGGCGCCCCAGCAGTTCTCGACCAACGAGGGCGTGGTGGTGGCGATCTGCCTCCTGATCCTGGTCGGAGCGTTCGCCAAGTCCGCCCAGCTGCCGCTCCACACCTGGCTCCCCGACGCAATGGAGGGACCCACCCCGGTATCCGCCCTGATCCACGCCGCCACCATGGTCACCGCGGGCGTCTACCTGATCGCGCGCATGCATCCGCTGTTCCTACAGGCGCCCACCGCCGCCGACATTTCCGCCTTCCTCGGCCTGGCGACGCTGATCTTCGCGGCGACGGTGGCGCTCGCGGTCACCGACCTGAAGCGGATCATCGCCTACTCGACGATCAGCCAGATCGGCTACATGGTGGTCGGCGTCTCGATCGGCGCCTACGCGGCGGGCCTCTTCCACCTGATGACCCACGCGTTCTTCAAGGCGCTCCTGTTCATGGCGGCCGGCTCGGTGATCGCGGCGATGGCGGGCACGCAGAACATCGACCGGATGGGCGGCTTTCGCCGAGCCCTGCCGTTCACGTCCGCGCTCTTGATCGTCGGCGCCCTGTCGCTGGCCGCCTTCCCGGGCACTGCCGGATTCTTCTCCAAGGACGAGATCCTGGTCTTCGCGGCCGAGCGCGGCGGCTTCTACTGGATCCTGGCGATCGGCGGCTACATCGGCGCCTTCCTGACCGCCATCTACGCCTTCCGGATCGTCTTCCGGGTCGTCTACCGAGAGCCATGTCCCGAGGCCCGGGAGCTCGAGCAGGGACACCTGGCCCATGCGGAGCCGCAGAACCCGATGACCGGCGAGCACGAGGACACGGAGGTCGGCTTCCCCGGCCCCGAACACCAGATCGCCGAGCGGGCGAGGCCGATGGCGATCGCGATGGCGGTGCTGGGCTTCGGGGCGATCTTCGGCGGCTATATCCAGGTCCCGGGCGTGGACCACGTCCTCGACACCTTCCTGGCGCCGACCTTCGAGGACTCGCCGCTTCACAGCATCCACGTGTCGACCGGGGCCGCCTGGGCCGGGCTCGCGGTGGGCGGGGCGCTCAGCCTGCTCGGGATCGCCACCGCCTACTACCTCTACGTGGTCGCCCCGCAGACCACCGAGCGGCTGCGGGCGAGGGCACATGCCGTCTATGCCTTCCTGATCCACAAGTGGTACTTCGACGAGCTCTACGACGCGCTCGTCTACCGGCCCGTGATCGCGATCGGGCGCTTCACCGACTCGGTTGTGGAGCGCGTCGTCGTGCAGGGGATCGTCGCCGGGGCGGTCGGCGCCGTTCGCGGGGTCGGCGTGGTCGTGCGCGGCGCTCAGTCGGGCTTCGTACGCGCCTATGCGCTGCTGGTGGTGGGCGGCTTCGCCGCCCTGGGCCTCTACTTCCTGATCGTCAGCTCATGAGCGCTCACAGCCACAGGTGGCACGTCAAAACCGGTGGTGCCTCGTGATCCAGGTGATCCTCTGGCTGCCGCTGGCGGTGGGGCTGCTCTGCTTCGTGGTGCCGCGAAGGGCCGTGGCAATCTCGGCGATCCTCGGCTCGGGGCTCGTGCTCGGGCTCGCGATCGCCCTGGTGGCCGGCTTCCAAACCGCCGAAGCAGGCCTTCAGCACGCCGTCTCGGAGAGCTGGATCCCGGACCTCGGCGTCCGCTACCAGCTCGGCGTCGACGGGATCAGCCTCTTCCTGATCCTGCTGACGGCGCTCCTGTGGGCGGGGGTGACCGTCTTCTCGAGCTTCCGGATGCCCGATCGCCGCCGGATCTACTTCTTCATGCTGGGGCTCGGCGAGACCGCCACCATGGGCGCCTTCCTGGCCCAGGACCTGCTGTTGTTCGTCCTCTTCTTCGACCTCATGCTGGTGCCGTTCTGGTTCTTGATCGGCGCCTTCGGAGGCCAGAACCGCATCGCGGCGACCACCAAGATGATCGTCTACACGCTGGTCGGATCGCTGCTGATGCTGGTGGCCGCGGTCGCCACCGCGATTCTCGCCTCCGACCAGGTCGGGCAGTTGAGCTTCTCGATTGCCGACCTGCGCGCCCATACGCTCTCGACCGGAAGCCAGGAATGGATCTTCCTGCTCTTCGCCGCCGCCTTCCTGATCAAGATGCCGGCGGTAATCGTCCACGGCTGGCTGCCCGACGCCTACCGGGCGGCGCCGCTGCCGGTGCTGGCGCTGCTCGCCGGGGTGCTCTCGAAGGTTGGCGCCTACGGCTTCCTGCGCGTCGCGCTGCCCCTCTACCCCCAGGCCACCGTGGAGTACCAGGAGCTGATCCTGCTGATCGGCGTCGCCAGCATCCTCTACGGGTCGGTGATGGCGTTCACGCAGACCAACGTGCGCCTGATCGCCGGCTACTCCTCGATCGCCCAGCTCGGCTTCATCACGATCGGGATCTTCTCCCTGCGCCCCGACGGCGCTGACGGCTCGGTGCTCCAGATGGTCAACCACGGCCTCGTGGTGGCACCGATCTTCCTCATCGTCGCCCTGCTGTGGGAGCGCTCCGGGAGCGAGGACCTTGCCCGGCTCGGAGGTCTCGCGATGCGAGCGCCGGTGCTCGCGGCCCTGTTCCTCATCGTCACGCTGGCGACCCTGGCGATGCCGGGGTCGGCCAACTTCATCGGGGAGTTCTACATCCTGATCGGGGTCTTCCAGGCGAAGATCGTCTATGCCTTCGTAGCCATCATCGGGGTCGCGTTGGCGGCCTTCTACGCGATCCGCCTCTTCCAGCGCACGATGCACAATCGGCTCGCCGAGAACGCCGACTCACGCGAGATCGCGCTGCGGGACGCGGCGGTGCTGGCGCCGCTCGTCGCCTGCATCGTCGCCCTCGCCCTGTACCCCGGGCTGATCCTGAGCCGTGGCCAGGCGGCCGTGCAGGACAAGGTCGCCGCCGTGACCTCGATTCCGGAGCCGGCGGCACCCGCCCGCTCCCTCGGCGCGCGCCTGGTCGGGCTGGACACGCCACGCGCCGGTTCGCGCCGGAGACGAGCGGTGAGCTTCACCGCCCCCGAGGTCGACTACGCCGGGCTTTCGCCCGTGATCGCTCTGACCGGCGGGATCTGCGTCGTGCTGCTCGCCGGCCTGCTCAGCGAGCGGCGCCAGCGCCTGGTGGTTTCGCTCCTCTCACTGGTCACGCTCGCCTCCGCCGCCGGGCTGTGCATCTGGCAGTGGGGCGAGCGCAAGGATCTGGTGGCGGGAGCCCTTGCGGGTCGACGAGCTCGGGCTGGCCGCCGCACTGATCGCGATCCTCGCCGCCGCGGTCGTGGTGCCGCTGTCGTGGCGAGAGCCGGCCGCCGAGCGTCCCGGAGCGGAGCCTCGTCACGGCGAGTTCCAGGCGCTTCTTCTCTCCTCGGTCCTCGGCATGGTGCTGCTGGCCCAGGCACAGAACCTGGTCTCGTTCTTCGTCGCAATCGAGCTGCTCTCGGTGCCCCTCTACGTGCTCTGCGGCTCGGCCCTCGAGCGCCGGGAGTCGCTCGAGTCGGGGCTCAAGTACCTGATCGTGGGCTCGCTCGGCTCGGCGACCCTGCTCTACGGCCTGGCGTTCATCTACGGCGGCTCGGGCTCGACCGATTTCGGCGGCATCCGCGAGGGGATCGGAGCCGGGCTCGCCGACGACCCGCTGGTCTTGATCGGGATCGCGCTGGCCGCAACCGGGCTCGCCTTCAAGATCTCGATCGCCCCCTTCCATCAATGGACGCCGGACGTGTACCAGGGCGCCCCGACTCCCGTTACCGCGTTCATGGCGGTGGCGACCAAGGTGGCCGCGTTCTGTGTCTTCGTGCGGTTCTTCGAGGTCGCGCTCGGCCCCGCGGTCGACAACTGGCAGCCGGCGCTTGCGGTTCTTGCCGTGGTCTCGATCGCGGTCGGGAACATCGGCGCGCTCGGCCAGGACTCGCTGAAGCGGCTGCTCGGCTACTCGGGAATCGCCCAAGCGGGCTACATGCTGGTCGGCCTGGTCGCCGCCTCCGAGCTGGGCGTCAACGCGCTGGTCTTCTACCTGGCCGCCTATGCGCTGATGAACCTGACCGCGTTCTGCGTGATCGTCGTCCGCGAGCGCGAGACCGAGTTCGGCGACGACATCAGGGCGGTTCAGGGATTGGGCGGCGACCGCCCGGAGCTCGCCTGGCCGTTGACGATCTCGATGCTGGCGCTGGCCGGCCTGCCGGCGACGGCCGGGTTCATGGGCAAGCTCTACCTGATCGAGGCGGCCGTGGACGCCGACTACACCTGGCTCGCGGTGGCGATCGCAATCGGGACGATGATCTCGCTCGCCTACTACCTGCGGGTGGTCGCCGCCGTCTGGATGCGGCCGGCGGCGGAGCCGCTCGGCCCCCAGCCAGCCGCCGGGATGCCGGCGATGGCGGGCGGCTCGCCGGAGGCCGACCCGCCGGACGACGCACCCGGGGCCACGCCGACCGCGCCGCCAGGCACTCGCTGCCTGGCGATCCTGATCCCGGCTGCGGCGCTTGCCGCGGCGACGATCTTCTTCGGCGTCATCCCCTCTCCGCTCGTCGACTGGGCCTCGAACGCCGGCCAGGCCCTGGCGCCGCTCATCCCCTGACGACCTCCACCGCCGTCGGCTGCGGGCGGCTCAGGTGGGGAGTTGCTCGCCGAACATCTCCGGCAGCCGGCCGGCCAGGGTGAAATCGCCCTCGATCTCCAGAGCGCCCTCGAGCAGCAGCTTCGGCGCAAACGCCTCGTGCGCGGCCAACCGCACGAAGTCGGGGACGCTTGCGCGAAGGGTCACGGCCGGCTCGGCGGCGCTGCCGCGGCGCACCGCGGCGCGGCCGTCGCCGATTCGGACCGTCCAGCTCCGCGGGCCGTCGCGACCGCGCAGCTCGTAGGTGATCTCGCCCTCGAAGCCCTGCGCCCGCTCCGGAACGAAGGCGCTCTCCATCCCCTTGAAGATCACCGCCAGCCCCGGCCCGCGGTCGAAGAGGCGGTGGAGCTGCTCGTCGGTGCGGCCGCGAACCAGCCGTGCGAAGGCCGTCTCTGTGACACGGGACGCCAGCTCGCGCGCCGATCGGCGGCGCTCCGCGGCGCCGTCTAGGCCCGCCCCGCGAGCGGCCCCCTCCGCGCGGGCGGGCGTGGGCTCGCCGTCGGCCCTGACGACGTAGTCCGGATCCGCAACGCGTGGGCGCGCTCGGCGGGCCAGCGCGCGCTCCACCGAGCCTGCCAGACGCTCGCCCTTGGCGCGCTCGCGCTCCGGGGCTCGCTCGGCGAACCGGGGCAGGACCTCGGCGGCGAACAGCTCGAGGCTCTCGCAGATGTGCTCGTGACGGTTCGGGCCCGCCTGGGAGACGAAGATCACCTGGTCGACGCCGGACGCCTCGTAGCGCTGGATCAGGCCCGCGACCTGGTCCGGGGTCCCGATCGCCCCGCGCAGGCTTCCCAACCCCTCTTGGAGAAGCCGGACGCCGAGCGGCGCGTCGTCGGGTGTGACGATCTCCCGCGCGAAGCCGACCTCGGCGCGACGCTCCTCGAACTCCCGCCACACGTTGGAGTGGCCCGGGCGATGCTCGCCGAAGGCGTAGTAGTAGGCAAGCGAGAAGCCGAAGAAGTGAGCCCCGTCGATGCCGCGCTCGATCGCCGTCGCTTCATCCCGGTGGCACATCAAAGGCAGCACCACGGCAACATTGGGGTTGACGGCGAAGCCCGCCGGCAGGCAGCGATCCGAGGCGATCAGCTCGTAGTAGGAGTCCACCCACTCCTTCGCCGCCTCGGGCTCGACGAAGGCAAACGACAGAGCGCCGAGCCCCCGCTGCGCGGCCGTGAGGATCGTCTCGCGCCGGCTGCACGCGACCCAGAGCGGCGGGTGGGGCCGCTGCTTCGGCTTCGGGACGACGTTTCGCGGCGGCATCGAGATCCAGCGTCCGTCGTAGCCGGCGAACGGCTCCTCGACGAACATGCGCGTGATCGCGTCCAGGGACTCCTCCCACTGGGACCGCTTCTGCTCTCGATCGACGCCGAACCCTCCCAGCTCCATCTGCGAGCTTCCCTCGCCAGTGCCGAACTCGACCCGGCCGCCGGAGATCAGGTCGAGCGTCGCCACCCGTTCGGCCACCCGCGCCGGGTGGTTGATGGCCGGGGGAGCCTGGACGATCCCGTGGCCGAGGCGGATGCGGCTCGTGCGCTGGCTGGCGGCGGCAAGAAAGACCTCCGGGGCGCTCGAGTGCGAGTACTCCTCCAGGAAGTGGTGCTCGACCTCCCAGATGTAGTCGAACCCGAGCCGGTCGGCCAGCTCCACCTGCTCGAGAGCGTCGGCCAGCAGCCTGCCCTCATCAAGCCGGCCATCGACGCGGGGGAGCTGGTGCTCGTAGAAGAGGCCGAACCTCATCGCATCAAGGCGCGAGGATAGTCGCATGGCGGCGATCGTGGTGGCGATCATCGTGGCGACGGCCACAGGCGTCTGGGCGGAGGTTCGCTTCGGCGGACGGGCCGGGATCGCGGCGCGGCGGGCGCTGATCTTCGTGCTCTACGTCGTCCTGCCGCCGACCATCTTCTTCAACCTCGCACGGGTCGAGTTCGACGCCGACGTGGGGCTCGGGATCGGGCTTGGCTACCTGGCACTGGCGCTCACCGCGACGGGTGCCTGGCTCGTCGCCTCGCGGCTCCTGGGCCTCCAGCGGCCGGCGGTCGGCGCGGTGATCTGCTGCACGCTGGTCGCCAACACCGGCTACCTGGGCTATCCGCTGGTCGCCGCCCTGCTCGGCTTCGACCGGCTGTCGGAGGCCGTGATCTACGACGTGCTGGTCTCCGGGCCGGCGCTGCTCGTCGGCGCGTTCTCGATCGGTGCCGCGTTCGGCGAGCGGGCGGGCGAGACTCCGCGGCAGCGAGTGGCAGCGTTCTTTACCCGCAATCCGCCGCTCTATGCGGCGGCGCTGGCGCTGATCGCCCCCGACTCCCTGGCGCCGGACGCGCTTGTGGACGCCTCGAGGATCGTGATCGTCGCCCTGCTCCCGCTCGGCTTCTTCGCGGTCGGCGCGGCGCTCGCCGAGGAGGGAGAGGAGGGCACCGTCCCGATCCCGCCCCCGCTTGACGCGGCGGTGGCGGTAGCCGTGGGGCTGAGGCTGGTGGTCGCGCCGGCGCTCCTCTTCCTGATCGCCCTGCCGCTGATCGATCTCCCCGGCCCGTACCTGCTGCTCGCCGCGATGCCCTGCGGAATCAACACGATGATCGTCAGCCACGCCTACGGGCTCGACCTGCGGATCTCGGCCGGCGCAGTCGCCTGGTCGACCGCGATCGCGATCGCGGTCGCCGTCGCCTCGCTGGCCGTCTGAGGAACCAAGGCCGGCGTATGCTCATCCTGTGACGGGCTTTCCGACGGTTCGCGTGGCCGCAATCCAGGCCACCCCGGTGATCCTTGACGCCGAGGCCACGGTGGACAAGGCGTGCCGGCTGCTCGCCGAGGCCGCCGATCAGGGCGTCGGCCTGGCGGTATTTCCGGAGACCTTCGTCCCTCTCTACCCGTCCAACTCCTGGGCCAAGGAGGCGAGCTCGTTCGAGGGCTGGGACGAGCTCTGGGAGCGGCTGTGGGCGAACTCGGTGGACGTCCCTGGACCGCTCACCGACACGCTGGCAGGTGTCTGCGCGGAGCTCGGCGTCCACTGCGCGATCGGCGTCAACGAGCGCGAGTCGCAGCGCCCCGGCTCGCTGTACAACGCCCTGCTGCTGATCGGCCCGGAGGGCCTGCTCGCCAAGCACCGGAAACTGATGCCGACCATGCACGAGCGGCTCTTCCACGGGATCGGCGGGGGCGAAGACCTCACGGTCACGGAAACCCCCGTGGGGCGTCTCGGCGGCCTGATCTGCTGGGAGAACATGATGCCCCTCGCCCGCTACGCGGTCTACCGCGGCGGGCCGCAGATCTGGCTGGCTCCGACCGCCGACGACTCCGACGGCTGGCTTGCCAGCGTGCGCCACATCGCGATCGAGTCCGGAGCCTTCGTGGTCTCGGCGCCCCAGTTCATCCCCGCCAGCGCCTTCCCCGCCGACTTCCCGGTGCCGCTTCCCGAGGGCCGGGAGGTGTTCGGCAACGGCGGCGCCGCGATCGCCGAGCCGGACGGGGGCGAGCTGGTCGGCGGGCCGCTCTACGGCGAGGAGGGGATGGTGATCGCAGACTGCGACCTGCGCATCTCCCTGCACGCGAAGCGCTGGTTCGACGCCGTCGGCCACTACAGCCGCGAGGACGTCCTGGCGCGCTTGGTCGCCGGCCCGGGCGAGGACGGGGCGCGCTCCCCGCACCGCGGGCAGACGCAGCCGAGCCCGCCCGCGGCGAGCCCTGAGGCCACGCGGGCCCGCCGCAACGCTGACTAGGATCAGCCCGTGCGCTATCCGGTCGAGTCGTTCACTCCCGAGGAGGAGGCGATCCTGCGTCCTCACTTCACCAACCTCGATCGACCGGTCTTCTGCCTGGTCAACCTGCCCGAGACGGTGAAGGGGGCGATGTTCGCCCGCTACTCGCGCTACGCCGGCACGGTGCGGCGCCTGTTCCTCGACGAGTTCGCCGACGACCTGCCCGAGGGCCACCGACCCTTCGACGGCGTCGAGGGCGAGCGGGCGGCGGGACTGTATGAGCGCGTGTTCATCGGCTACGGCGACGACTCGATTGGCCAGGTGGGAGGCGCGCACCTGGCCTGTGAGTGGGTCTCGAACATCCTCACCAAGGTCCTGCAACGAGGCCGGCTGGCCGCCTATCTGGAGCAGTCGACGCGCTACATCCCCTACGACCAGCCGATGGCCGAGGACGGCGGCTACCGCTACTACCGCGAGCAGCGACTGGGCGAGCCCTACGAGGCCGCCATGAACGAGCTGTTCCGGATCTACTCCCGCAGCCTCGAGTCGGTTCAGTCCTGGGCGGCGGAGCGCTGGCCGCGGGGCGAGGAGCCAGAGGGCGCATGGCGGCGCTCGATCCGGGCCAAGTCGCTCGACCTGTTGCGGGGGGTGCTCCCGGCCTCGACGCTCAGCCACGTCGGCATCTTCGCGTCCGGCCAGGCCTACGAGCAGCTGCTCCTGCGTTTGATGGCCTCTCCGTTACCGGAGGCGCGCGAGTACGGCGACATGATCCTCACCGAGCTCACCAAGGTGATTCCGAGCTTCGTCGGGCGCATCGAGCGTCCCGATCGCGGCGGCGAGTGGATCGACTATCTGCGCGAGCGCCGGAAGACGACCGAGCGTGCGGTGGCGCGCCTGGGGCTGGACCGTTCCATCCAGAGCGAGGCGCCCTCGGTCGAGCTGGTCGGTGTGGAGGGCGGCGAGGACGATCTGCTCTCGGCCTCGCTGTTCGAGGCGGCGGGCGCCTCGGAGTCTGAGATCCGCGACAGGGTCGGGGCCCTCGATCCGCTGGAGCGCGCCGAGTTGATCGCCGAGCTGGCCGGCGAGCGGCGAAACCGCCGCCACCGCCCGGGCCGAGGCTGGGAGGCGGTGCGCTACCGGTTCGAGATCGTCTCCGACTACGGCGGCTTTCGCGACCTCCAGCGCCATCGGCTGCTGACCTGCCAATGGCAACGACTGGGGCCCCACCTGGGCGCCGGGGTCCCGGAGGAGGTACGCGATGCCGGCGCGGGGCCGGAGTATGAGCGGGCGCTCGAGATCTCGCGGCGCGAGTTCGAGCGGCTGGAGACCGAGGGCCTCGGCGAGGCCGCCCCCTACGCCCTCTGTCTCGGCTACCGGATCCGCTACGTGCTCGACCTCAACGCACGCGAGGCGATGCACCTGATCGAGCTTCGCTCCGGCCGCGAGGGACACCCCACGTACCGCGCCGTCGCCCAGGCGATGTACGAGCGGATCGCAGCCGTCCACCCCGCGATCGCTCGGGCCATGACCCATGTGGACTCCTCCCGCGAGCCGCGCCTGGAGCGCATCCTGAGCGAGATCCGCACGCACCGCAAGCGCCTCGCCGCGACCCGCGGGTGAACTTGACTCGGCTCTGGCCCGTATGCTCGGGTGAGTGGCAGCGCCGGAGTCCTCATCGATCCGCACCCACGTAACCGGCGTCGGATCGAGGGGGAACGCGCAAACCAGGGCGAGCACGCTCCTGATCGGCGTCGGCCTGCTGATGGTCTGTGTGGCGACCCCGGCGGCGCTGGTCTCCGCCCAAGCTCCGGCGCCAGGCGGCGGCTCCGACCAAGCCATGGGCTCTGAGGAGCCCGCCACGACCCCGGCGCCGCAGCCGGAACCCGCTGACGCCCCGCCCCCGCCGGCCGCCGGCACGCCGGGGCCGAGCGCGACTCCCCCGCCGGCCCCCACAACACCGGCCGAGCCAGCGCCTCCGGCTCCGCCGCCCGCCCCCGACTCCTCGACCTCGGTCAGCGCCGCCGGCTCGGCGTCGGTGGCGATCCTCGACGGCAGCTCGCAGAGCTCTTTCCGCTTCTCGCCCAGCTCGATCACGGTCGGGGCCGGCGACACCGTCAGCTGGACCAACAACGGGAACGAGCCGCATGACGTCACCGGCAGCGGCCTCGCGTCGGGCACCCTGCAATCCGGCCAGGGCTATTCGCACACGTTCGCGAGCCCAGGCACGTTCAGCTACATCTGCTCGATTCACCCCTTCATGAAGGGCTCCGTCACCGTGGAGACCGCGGACTCAAGCGGCGGCGGCGGCGCGAGCGACCCCGGGTCCACCTCGGCCCCGCCCGCCGCAACGGCCCCGGGCTCCGAGTCCGCGGCGGTGACCTCGCCACAGGCGGCTGGAAGCGCCGCGCAGCTTCCATCGAGCGGCATGCCGGTATTGCCGCCGCTCGCCGTCGGCGTGGCGCTGCTGCTCGCAGGGGCGCTGCTGCGCCTCCGCGCCCGGGTCAGCTAGCCGGCTGCCGCCGGCGAGCCGGCCTCGATCGCGGCACCGATCAAAGCCCGCGTGAACGCGCCGTCAGTCTTCGCAGACGTCCGCGACCGTCGCCTCGCCGAGCCGGGCGAGGTCGCGGGGATCGACGAGCACCGAGTGACGATGATCTCCACCGCTACAGAGGATGCGCTCGTGATCCATCAGCCGCATGTCGAGGGCCTCCGGCGCCGGCAGCATCGGACCAAGCGGTGGGAGCGCGCCGACCTCGAACGAAGCGAAGTCGGCCTCCATCTCCGGCTCGCTGGCCAGCCTCAGATGAGCGCTCGCGTGCAGCGCCTGGCGCGCCTTGCGCAGGTCGAGCCGGTGAGACGCCGGTATCACGGCCAGCCGGTACTGCTCGCCCTCACGCAGCACCATCGTCTTCGCCGCGTGATCGGGGCGCACGCCGGCGGCTTTGGCCTCCTGCGCCGCGCTCAAGGTCTGCTCGTGATCGACCACCTCGTGCGCAACGCGGTGCTCGTCCAGGTACCGGTGCACGAGATCGATGCCGTGCGCCTCGCTCTCGGTAGTGCTCGCCATCGTCCTCTCCTTCCGTCCTTGGCAATCGTACGCCCCCGGCGAATCGTCGCCTGCGCGAGAACTGAGGGGCTCGGCTCCGTCTCAGCGGCGGCGTTTGCGTTTGCGCTTGCGGGAGCCGGACCGCCCGCCCTGTGAGCCTTCGGGGGGCTCGCCGGCGGCCGGGACCTCGGTCGCCTCGCCCTCGATCGTTTCACCGTTCGGCGCCGCGGAGCTCCGCTCCTCCCCAGGCTTCAGCCAGGGGATCGCCTCGCCGGCCTCCCAGGCGGGCGGGCGCCCGCCCGGCACCTTGGCGACAAAGAGCAGGCCCAACCACCCGAACCAAAGGGCCAGCAGCAGCGTCCCGGGAGGCAGAAGGATGATCGAAACTCCCAACGCCATCCCGAGGGTGCCGAAGAATCGCGGCAGCAGGCCAGCCCGAACCGCCTGAAGCGGCACATAGACCAGTGCCACGATCAGCCCGAGCAGGGCGGGAAACTGGAGGCTTGCTCCCACCTGCCCCGCCGTCGAGTCGTCGCTGAGCCGCTCGGCGAGCGCGTCGCCTGGATCTCCGTCGGAGTCCTGCTCGTGGTCGACGCCTGCGTCATCGAGCCGGTTGATCAGCGCCTGCTCCTGTTCGTATTCGCTGGCTTGAAAGCCGCCTTCCTTCAGCTCGATGTCGGCCTTGTGGGAGTCCGTGTACAGGGTGACCTTGTCGATCGAGCTCTTCTCCTTGCTCAGGTAATCGGCAAGACCCTTGGACGGCACGTGCTCGATGAGGGGCTCCTGCTTGACAAAGTCGGAGGAGATCTGCGTCACCGCGACCCAGTTGACGATGGTCTGGCTGGCCATCAGGATCGGGCCGATGAACACAAAGCCGACCATCACCGCCCGAACTCGCGGATTGCGGGCCTCGGCGGCCCGAAACAGGTAGAGCAGCGGACCGATCCACAAGAGGAACGCGGCGGCGGCGAGGAGCGAGAACGCCGCGATATTGCCGCCGTGCGAATCGAAGGCCTGGAACTGCGCCGAGGTCGTGTCCTCGACGGGGATCCGGACGCGCGCCAGGAACGAGGCGACCATGAACAAGGTCGCCACCACGGCCATGATCGCCGCCGGGCCCGCCCAGCGGCGCTCGCGCTCGATGATCCGCTCGCGGCCCAAAGTCGGCGTATGTTACGGCGCATGCCCGAGTTCGCCGGGCCCGGGATGGGCCGTGGCGCCGGAGGGCTAGGGGGCTCTAGTCGACCGGCTCGGGCCGCCGGGCCCGCTCGCCGTCCCGGGGGACCTGGCCGAGCTCGAATGCGTCCGCCGGGGCGCGGATCGGGTAGTAGTCGCTGTCGCCGGGAGCGAGCGCTCGCGACACCCGGTCGCCGGCGTCCAGCACCAGGTCGAGCACCGGCGCGGCCAGGCCGATCAGCGCCTCGGCTCGCTCGCGCCAGATGCGCTGCTGGGGCGTCTCGTGCACCTGCACCCGCCTACCCGCGCTCGTGGAAGAAGAAGTCGGGGAGGGCTCCCTCGATCACTTCCTGGGTCATCCGCTGCGCCACCTCGAGGTTGCCGGTTCGAACCGCGATGTCGTCGAGGGTCACGATCCCCGCCAGCTCCTCGCCGTCGACGACCGGCAGCCGCCGGATCCTGTGCTGGACCATCAGGGCTGCGGCCTCCTCGAGGTCCATGTCGGGCTCCCCGGTGACCAGCGGTCGGGAGGCGTGTTCGCGGGCGGGCTCCGAGCCGGGGCGGTCCTCGGCCAGGGCGCGGATCGCCAGGTCCCGGTCGGTGATCATCGCCACCGGCTCGCCCTCCGGGTCGCAGAGCACAACCGAGCCGACATTGTGATCGCGCATCAGCTGGGCGACCCTGAACACGTCCGCGTCCAGCGCGGCGGTGACGACGCCGCTGGTCATGATCTGACGGAGCTGCATCGGCCCGTACCGTAACGCGCCCGGCGTGCCAGGGCCCTTAGAGCGACTTCCACAATGAAACGCCGCACCCGGATGCGGTCCAGCACCGTCGCTGGATCGCCACCCGGCTGCGATCGTGGGCCGGCGATCACCGCTCAATAGGATGACCTTGAATGGCCGAAACCCCCCAGCAAACGGGGCCAATCGCCGTCTACGGGGCCACCGGGTACACGGGCCGGCTGGTCGCCGGGGAGCTACGACGACGTGGTGCCGAGGTCGTGCTCGCCGGACGCAGCCGGGCGAAGCTGGAGATCCTCGCTGAGGACCTCGGCGGCCAGATCGCGATTCGGGAAGCGTCGCTGGACGACCCCGGCGGGCTGAGGGAGCTGCTCGAGCCCTGCGCGGCGGTGATCGCCTGCGCGGGCCCCTTCCAACTCCACGGCGAACCGGTCCTGGCGGCCGCGGTCGATGCGCGGACCCACTACCTCGATACCGCCGGCGAGCAGCCGTTCATGCGCAAGGTGTTCGACGACTACGGTCCAAGCGCCAGCCAGGCGGGAGTGGCCCTGGTCACGGCGATGGGCTTCGACTACATGCCCGGGGACATGATCGCGGCGCTCACCGCCGAGGGCATGGAGCCGCTCGACGAGATCGTGCTCGCGTATGCGGTGCGCGGCTTCGGCGCCACCCGGGGCACGGCGCTGTCGGGCCTGGGGATGATGGCCGGAGGCGCGGTGGAGTGGCGCGATGGCGAGCTGGCCCCCGCGCCGCGAACCGTCGGCGGGGGCAGCTGGGACTTTCCAGACCCGATCGGCCGCCAGGGGATGGTGCGATACCCGGCCGGCGAGCACATCACCGTGCCGCGGCATGTCCAGACCGGACGGGTGCGGACGCTGCTCACCGCGTCGACCGTCATTCCCCTGCCGCTCGTCCCCAGGGTCGCCCCGCTGGTCATGGCGCCGTTCCAGCTCGCCATGCGAACGCCGCTGCGCCGGGCGCTGGCGGCGGTCATCCCCCGCCTCCCGGAGGGGCCAAGCGAGGAGAGCCGCCGCGCCTCGAGCTTCACGATCGACTGCGAGGCCCGTCAGGGCTCGCGACGGCGGCGGGGAACGGTGACGGGCACCGACTTGTATGGGCTCACCGCGCGAACGACCGTCGAGGGAGCGTTTCGCTGCGCGGCGCCGGGCTACGATCGCCGGGGCGCCCTGGCACCCTCGGAGGCGTTCGACCCGCGCGGCTTCCTGGGCATGCTGCGCGGGTTCGGCGTCGAGCACGAGGTCGAGTGAGCACCTGCCCGGCCTGTGGTGAGCCGCTGTTCGGGTGGCTGCTGGTGGGGTCCAGCGAGGACGGCGGCCCGAACGACTCTGTTGTGCTCGAGCGCTGCGAGCGCTGCCGGCTGGGGGTTGCGGCCAACCTGGCCCCCGCAAGCTCGGCCTCCGCCCTGCTCGGCGTCGCGCGCCAGATCCGGAGCGGGAGGCTCGAGTTGCGGGTCGCGAACCGCGCCAGCGTCCAGGCCTCGCTGGGTGGCAGGCACTGGGCGGCGCTGGAGCCGAAGCGGCGCCTCTATCCGACTCCCCAGTCATTGCCGGGGCTGGCCGCCGCCGCGGGTCTCGAGATCGAGGAGCTGAGCTGCGCGCGCCGAGGTCGGGGACAGGCTTGGATGTGGCAGACAATCCTGAACGCGTTCACGTTCCATGAGAACTTCGCCCGCCAGGTTCGCGCCGGCACCCTGCGCCCTGGTGGCGCCCGGGGCCGCCTCAAGTTCGGGATCGACGCCGTGGTGACCGTGCTCGCCGCGGTCCCCGTTGCGCTCGTCTCGGCACCGCTGGAGCTGGTGGCCGCGCTCCTCGGTAGGGGCGGCGAGCTGGTTGCCGTGGCCAGGCGGAGCGAGAGCTAGCTAGAGAGCCTGCCCCCTCCAGAGCCGTTTGGCGAGCGGCAGCACCAGCATCCGTGGAGCGTGCTGGCCGGTGAGCGCGCCGGCGCGATTCAAGAGGCCCGGGACGACGGCCCGCTTCCCGTTCTCGGCCGCGTCAACGGCCGCATTCGCCACCGCCTCAGACGTCATCCAGAAGACGCCGGGGAGCTGCTCCTCTGCCTGCTCGATGCCGGCCGCCTTCATGAACTCCGTCTTCACCGGGCCGGGACAGACCGCGGTCAGGGTCACCCCGGTCCCCTTCAGCTCCTCGTGGACGGCCTCGCTGAGGCTGAGCACGAATGCCTTGGTCGCCGCGTAGGTCGCGGTGCCGGGGATGGGCTGAAAGGCGGCCGTGGAGGCGATGTTGATCACCGCGCCCCGCCCGCGCCCGACCATCGCCGGCAGGTAGCGCGCCTGGAGGTCGAGCAGCGCCTCGCAGTTGAGTCGAAGCATGGCGAGGAGCCGCTCCCGGTCCGAGTCGACCACCGTTGCCGGGTCGCCGAAGCCGGCGTTGCTGACCAGGATCTCGACCTCCAGGCCGAGATCTTCGATCTGCGCCGCAAGCTGGTCGCGGGCGGCCGCATCGCCGAGGTCGGCGGCGATCGCCTCGGCGCGGACCCCGTGGCCCTCGCTCAACTCGCCGGCCAGCGCGCGGAGGCGCTCCTCGCGCCTCGCGACCAGGGTGACGCCGTGCCCCCGCGATGCCAGCTGGCGCGCGATCGCCTCGCCGATCCCGGCGGAGGCGCCCGTGACCAGCGCGGTTGCCGACTCCGAGGGCGGTGGGAGCGCCACAGTCGCAGGCTATATGAGTCCCGGAGGCCCGACTACTAACGCCGAGGCCCGACTACTAAGATCGTGGGGTGGAAGGAAGCGAAGGCTTCAACATCTTTGGCGATCCCGACGAGCTCCGCGAGCGTCTCGGCGAGCTTGCCGAGCAGATGCAGGGCGCGCAGCGAGTGGCCTGGGCTGACAACGCGATCAAGCTCGCGGTCGACATGACGGTGGCCGCCATCAACCGTCTCGACCTGACCGGCGGCAGCGACGAGCAGGCGGTTCAGGTCCGGGACGCGATCCGGATCGTCTTCCCGGAGGCGGTCACCCTCGTGCGCGAGGCGCGCGAGGGTCTCTCGTAAGCGGTCTCGGATTCGCCACCGGGCGCGCGCCCCGGGCGCGTGGCCGGCGCCTAGGTTCGCGGGGTGCGTCGCAGCTCCGAATACGGCGCCGCCTCGGTCGAGCAGGCTGGGCTCGTCCTGCTGGTCGCGCTGCTGCTGCTGGTGGCGATCTCGGCTTTCGCGGCGCGACCGCCGGGTGAACGGGGCCGCGAGCTCGGCGGGGCGATCGCCCGCAAGCTTCGTTGCGCCCCGCGGCTGCCTGGGCCCTGCTGGCGCGATCCGCTGACCCAGGCATACGGGAGGCCGGTTGCCGGAGTGGTGCGCGCGCTGGCGCCTCAGCCCGGCGCGGTCACGGGGCCTTCGGGACTGCTCTTGATGCCGGTCGACTTCCGCTATTGCCGCCGTCAGAGCTGCGCCGTGCCCGGTGAGCGCCTCGGGCTGACGAGCTCGAACCGCCGCGTGAGCGCCTTCACCTCGGTGGTGGACCGACGCCGGGCTGGTGGCTCGATCGAGATCACCTACTGGCTCTACAGGCCCGGAGTCGGCTGGGCCAGCGTGACGCGACGCGCCAGCGCGGCGGAGGTCGCCGACCACGCCTCCACGCCGCTGCTCGAGACGGCCAATCCCCGCCTGGTCCCGCTCGAGACCCTCCCCGGCCGCAACCACTACCGGTTCCCGCCCTCCGAGGAGCCACCCTGGCGCTGGCAGGTGGAGAGCGTCTATCCGGGCTGAGAGCCTCGGTGCATGGCGAGTCCCGTGGCCTCGACGCTACCAGTGAGCGTCGTGGTGCTCCATGACGCCGAGGCCTCGCTCGAGCTCGAGGCGGCCGGGAAGCGTGCCCGAGAAGCTGCCGAAGGGCTGCCGGTACGTGTAGCGGACGAGCAAGCGGTTCTCCTCCTTCGCCGCTCGCACTCCCCGCTGAACTCGAGCCGGGACCCGTCGTCGAACGCGATCGCCTCCAGGCCCTCGAAGTTGACGGGGCCGGGCTCGAAGGGCTCGCCGTCCACCCAGATCGCGCGCTCGGAGCGCTGCGGCGGGTCGTTGATGCCGCTGACCAGGTTCCAGCCGACCGAGCGCCCGTCGCCGGTGCGGCCAACGCCGGCTGACCAGCTCCACACCGTGTGGCGCGGGTGGTACCCGGCCGATTCATCCTCCATCCCGCGCGCCTCGACCCGCCAGCGGCGCTCGCCGATGCGGATGTCGCACTCGACCGGGACGTCGGCGCGCTTTCGGGTCCACACGTACTCGCCCTCCCCGCTGGGGCACACCGACTCCACCCACCGGCCGGCGCCGAGGCGGAGGAAGGCCCGCACCTCGCCTTCGCCACGACGCGCCTCGATTCGCACCAGCGAGCCCTCCTCGGGGGCGTAGTTGACGAGCCCTCCCTCACCGTCCCCTGCCTCCGTCCAGACCTCGCCTCGCGCGCCGGGGAGCCGCAGGCGGGTGCGCTCCCACATCTCGCCGCGCTCGCGGTCCCAGATCGCCCAGAACGTCTGCCCGAGCCCGCCGACCTGGACCCGCGCGGCGCAGAGCAGCAGCTCGTCGCAGTAGGCGCCCAGGTACCGCCAGCGCTTGAGCCAGCGACCGCCGCGACGCAGCGGCATCCGGTTGGGGGGCAGCGGCAGATCCGGACGGCCCGGGCCGGGCCCCCTCCACGGTAGGTCCGGGCTAGCGACGAAGTCGCGGTTCATGCCTATTCGATCTTGGCGATCACGTCGCCCGCCGCCACCGAGCCGCCCTCGGTGACCCCGAGCTCGCTGACCTTGCCGGGGCGGTGCGCGGTGATCTCATTCTCCATCTTCATCGCCTCGACCACGCAGATCAGGGCCCCATCCTCGACCCGATCCCCGTTTTTCACCGCGACCCTCAGGACGGTGCCCTGGATCGGCGAGACGAGCAGTCTCGGTGGCGCTCTCCGCGGCACCCCCGCTGGCGGCACGCTCGCGGCGCGGCGGCCGGCGCAGCCCGGCGGCGGCCGGGGTCGCGCTCCCACCAGCGGCGCCGATCACCTTGACGCTATGGAGGCGCCCGTCGACCTCGACCTTGTAGATGCGCTCCTCGACCCCCTCGGAACCCTGATCGGGCCCCGGGGCGCCCGGGGCGTCGGCCGGGGACGTGTCAGACGGCTCGAGCGACTTCAACCACTTGCGGTCGGCGATCAGGTCGCGGCAGGTCTCCGCGTCTCGCCACTGCTCGGTGGCGAGGATCGCCCTGTGGAACGGGAACCAGGGTCACCAGGCCGCCGATCTCGTACTCGCCCAAGGCCCGCAGCATCCGGGCCGTCGCGCGCTCGCGATCGGTGTCCCAGGCGATCAGCTTGGCGATCAGAGGGTCATACAGCGGGGTCACCTCCGAGCCGGCAGGCGACGCCCGAGTCGACCCGCACGCCAGGCCCCCCCGGCTCGCGGTAGGAGGTGATCCTTCCCGGCGCGGGTGCGAAGTTCTTGTGCGCGGCCTCGGCGTTGATCCGGCACTCGATCGCGTGCCCGCGAAGCTCAACGTCCTCCTGGCTCACGGAGAGCTCCTCGCCGGCCGCGATCAACAGCTGTTCGCGAACGATGTCGATCCCGGTGACCATCTCGGTGACGCAGTGCTCGACCTGCACGCGGGTGTTCATCTCGAGGAAGAAGTACTCCTCGCCCGTCTGCAGGCCCTCGACCGTCCCCGCTGAGCGGTACTCGACCGCCGTTGCGGCATCGGTGGCGATCCTGCCGATCCGCTCCCGCATCCCGTCGTCGACGTGCGGCGCCGGAGACTCCTCGATCAGCTTCTGGTGGCGGCGCTGGATCGAGCAGTCGCGCTCGCCGAGGTGGACCACGTTGCCGTGCGCGTCGGCGAGCACCTGGACCTCGACGTGGCGGGGGTCATCCAGGTAGCGCTCCAGATAGACGGTGGGGTCGGAGAAGAACTTCTCGCCCTCGCGCGCGGCCCCCTCGAACGCGTCCTCGAGCTCCTTCTCGGAGCCGGCGACCCGAAAGCCCTTGCCGCCACCCCCGCCGGCCGCCTTGCAGGCCACCGGGTAGCCGATCTCCTTGGCCTCGCGCTTGGCGTCGGCGACGCTCTCCACCGGCGAGGTCGTCCCCGGGACGATCGGGACGCCCGCCTCCGCCATCAGCTCGCGGGCGCGGGTCTTCGATCCCATCGCCTCGATCGCGCTCGCAGGCGGCCCGATGAACGTCACCTCGGCGTCCTCGCAGGCCGCGGCAAACTCGGCGTTCTCGGCCAAGAACCCGTAGCCCGGGATGGATCGCCTCCGCCCCAGCCGCCTTCGCCGTCTCCAGCAGCTTGGCGATGCTCAGGTAGCTCTCGGCCGGCACCGGGGGGCCCAGCAGGTGGGCCTCATCGGCCTCGTCCACGTGGGGCGCATCCCGGTCGGCCTCCGAGTAGACGCCAACCGAGGCGATCCCCATCTCCCTCAGAGTCCGCATGACGCGGATCGCGATCTCGCCCCGGTTGGCGACCAGGACCTTCTCGAACATGGCGGGGGAGTCTATTTACGCCGCTCGGAGCGTCGCGCGGGCATCCTCGCCGGTCCAGATCACCTGCTCGCGGCCAGGGCCAACGCCCACCAGGCGGATCGGGACGCCGGCGTGCTCGGCGACGAAGTCGAGGTAGTCGCGAGCCTCGGGCGGCAGGTCGGCGAGGCGACGACAGTCGCCGATCTCCGCCTCGAAGCCGGGCAGCTCCTCGTACTGGGCCTCGGCCGCGTGCAGGACCGACTGGTGGTAGGGCAGCTCGTCGAGCAGAGCTCCCTCGCTGGAGCGGTAACGCACCGCGACCTTCAGCGGGTCGATCCCGGCGAGCACGTCGAGCTTGGTCAGCGCCAGCGCCGAGAGGCGGTTGAGGCGCACCGCGTAGCGAAGCGCGACCAGGTCCAGCCAGCCGCAGCGGCGCTCGCGCCCGGTGGTGGTGCCGCGCTCGCCGCCTCGCTCCCGGATGTAGGCGCCGAGCTCATCGTCCAGCTCGGTGGGGAACGGCCCGGCGCCGACCCGGGTGGTGTAGGCCTTCGCGACTCCCCAGACCTCGTCGATGTCGGCCGGCCCGACGCCGGCACCGACGCAGGCGGCGCCCGCCACCGGGTTCGACGAGGTGACGAAGGGGTAGGTGCCGTGATCGAGGTCGAGCAGGGTTCCCTGAGCGCCCTCGAAGATCACCGTGCGGCCGGCGTCCAACGCCTCCCAGAGGATGTGGGCGGTGTCGGCGATGAACGGCTCGAGCCGGTGCCCGTAGCGGAGGTACTCCTCGGTCATGGCGTGAAGGTCGAGGCGGGGGTGCTTGGCGAACGGCCGCAGCATCAACTGCTTCGGCTCCAGCGCCGCCATGATCTTCTTGCGCAGGATCTTCGCGTCCAGCAGGTCTTGGACCCGGATTCCGAGGCGCGCCGCCTTGTCCGCGTAGCAGGGGCCGATGCCGCGCTTCGTGGTCCCGATCTCGAGCTTGCCCAGCCTCGCCTCGCCGGCTGTGTCGAGCATCACGTGGTAGGGCATGATCAGGTGGGCGTTGGCGGAGATCCTCAGGCCGCCGGAGTCGATGCCGCGGCGGCGCAGGCCTTCCAACTCCTCGATCAGCACGGCGGGGTCGATCACGACCCCATTGCCGATCACGCACGTCCTGCCGGGATAGAGGATCCCGGAAGGGATCAGGTGGAACTTGAACTCGTCGCCGTCGCGGACGATCGTGTGGCCGGCGTTGTTGCCGCCCTGGAAGCGCGCCACGACGTCGGCACTGCTCAGCGAGCAGGTCGGTGAGCTTTCCCTTGCCCTCGTCGCCCCACTGGGCGCCCACGATCACGATTCCGGGCATGACCGCAGGATTATGAGGTACGGGCGTCCCGGCTCAGCTGGCCGGGCGGCGCTCAGGCGCGCGTGGGCTCGAGCATCTCGGCGATCGCGCGGCTCACGCCGACCTCGCCGATCGTCGCCTCGACCCGCTCGATCTCGATTCCCTCGAGCTCCTTGGCGACGAAATCGGCCGCCAGCTCGATGGAGCGCTCCGCGGCCTCCCGGTCGTGGCAGGTGGTGATCGGTGATCAGGATTCCGTTGCCGCAGTCGAGCAGCTGATAGGCGACGAAGCCCGGCATCGCCTCGATGCGGGGAGCGAATGTCTCGTCGACTCGGCGGATCAGCTCGTCCATCTGCTCCGCGTCGACCGTGTACTTGCGAACGCTGGTGTGCATGGACCCTCCAATCGTTGCGGCGATACCCGCGCCTACCCTATCTCCGTGGATTCGACCCTGTGTTGCGGGTGGCCGCTAGGCCACTCGGTAACGCAGGTCGTCCCCGAACAGCGGCAGGGGGTCGCCGCAGATCTCGACCAAGCGGGAGACGGTTCGCGGGCCGATCTGCTCCTCGAGCGCGGACTGGTCGAGGTTGGTGGTGACGACCATCGAGCGCTGCGCCTCGTAGCGCTCGTTGACGATCGCGTAGAGCTGCTCCAGCACCCAGTCGCTGCGGTTCTCGACGCCAAGGTCATCCACGTGCAGGAGATCGACCGAGGTCAGGCGCTCGAAGAACTCGAGGTAGGGCTCGCCTGCCTCGGCGTCGTAGGTGCGGCGGATCCGCGCCAGAAGACTCGGCAGCGAGTAGATGGCGACGGTGCGCTGCGCCTCGACGGCAGCCTTCGAGACCAGCATCGCGAGCGTCGTCTTGCCGGTGCCGACGTCACCCATGAGCCACAATCCATCCCCCTCGTCGAGCCGCTCGCCGATCTGCTCGACGAACTCCCTGACCGCCTCGTAGACCGGGGCCTGCGCCCGGTCGCGGGCCATGTCGGAGATCGGGGGGCGGTCGAGGCTGACGCCCCGGTACTTGCGTGGGATCGTCGAGGCGACGCCACGTGCCCGCCGGCGCGCCATGCGGCGCTCGCGGCATTCGCAGGGGCGGGCCACGTCCTCAGGTCCGAGGATCCAGCCTGAACCGTCGCAGACCGCGAGCGGGCAGGCCGGCTGCGCGGCGTCGTCCGCGCCCGCCAGCCGGACGGGTCTGGGTGCCGAGCTCACGCCTCCTCGGCCAGATCGATCAGCGGCGGCCCCTCACCTGCCCTCTGCTCCACCGGACGCTCGGCGCCGCCTGCCCGGTCCACGAAGCGCGGGTACTGCTCGAGGAAGACGACCGGCACGTCGCCGGTGGGCCCGTTGCGGTGCTTGGAGACGATCAGGTCCGCCTCGCTGGGATCGGCGTCCTCGTCGTACTTCGAGGCCCGGTAGATGAAGGCGACGACGTCCGCGTCCTGCTCGATGCGAGCCCGACTCGCGAAGGTCCGAGAGGATCGGCCGCTTGTCCGGCCGCAGCTCCGGCGCGCGGGAGAGCTGCGAGACGCCGATCACCGGCAGGTTCAGCTCGCGGGCGAGGATCTTCAGGCCGCGGCTGATCTGGCCGACCTGCTCGACCCGGTTGGTTCGCGGGTCCTCGGGCCGCATCAGCTGCATGTAGTCGACGATCACGAGCCCCAGGCCACTCTGATTGGTGGCCAGGCGGCGCGCCTTGGCCCGCAGCTCGAGCAGGCTGAGGTCGGAGGAGTCGTCGAGCCACAGCGGCGCCTTCTCCAGCTCGTTGCAGGCACGCACAACCCGCGGCCAGTCTTGTGCCGCCACCTTGCCCTTGCGCAAGCGGTCGCTCGGGATCCGAGCCCGGCAGCCGATGAACCGGTGTGCGAGCTCGGCCTCCGACATCTCGAGCGAGAAGAAGGCGACCGGCAATCCCGCCTTGGTGGCGACGTTCTCGGCGATGTTGCAGACCAGCGCCGACTTTCCGAGCGACGGCCGGGCCGCGAGCACGATCAGGTTCCCCGGCTGGAATCCGCCCGAGCAGGTTGTCGAGGTCGCGGAAGCCGGATGGCGTCCCGGTGACGTCCCGGTCGCCCTTGGCCAGAGCCTCCAAGCGGTCGATCTCCTCCGCCAGCACCTCGGCGACGAGCCGAAAGTCAGCTCGCGCGCTCCTCGTGGGCGACCTTGAACAGGATGCTCTCGGCCCGCTCGACGAGCTCCGCAGGCCCCCCTTCGCGCTCGTGAACCGACTTCTGGATCCGCTGCGAGGCCTCGAGCAGGCGGCGGAGCAGCGAGTTCTGCTTCACGATCTGCGCGTAGTGGCGGGCGTTGCCCGGAGCCGGCACGGTGGAGGCGAACTCCGAGACCGCGTCCTTCCCCCCGGCTTCGGCGAGCTCCCCCTGCTGGGTGAGGTGCTCGGTGACGGTCAGCGCGTCGACCGGCTCGCTGCGCTCATAGAGAGCCTTGACCGCCCGAAAGACGATCCGGTGACGCTCGCGGTAGAAGTCCTCGTCGCGGAGCCGGACGTCAAGGATCACGGGGGCGATCGCGCCCTCGGAGACCATCATCGCGCCCAGCACTGAGGCCTCGGCCTCGAGGTTCTGGGGCGGGACGTGTGTCTGTGTCTGGGCCATCTGCTCGCCATCGACGCCGCCGGGACGCCCCGGCGCGCCGTTCGCCTTCCCCGTTCGGGAGAACCCCATGGGCCGAGGATGCGCCCCGCCCCGGACGGGACGCGAGCAAATCACAGGCGCCGGCCCTCCGCCGGTCGCGTTCCCGCGATTTACGGAAGGAGATTCGTCCTACTTCTCTTCGGCGACGATCGTCTTGATGCGCGCCGTGGCTCCGCCGCCGAGCTCGATCTCGACCATGTAGGTGCCCAGCTCGCGGATCGGGTCGTCGAGCCGGATCCTCTTGCGATCCACCCTCAGCCCGCGCGCCTCCGTGATCGCCTCGGCGATCTCCTTGGTGGTCACGGAGCCGTAGAGCTTTCCGTCCTCGCCAGCGCGGTGCTGGATCGTGAGCACGGTCTTGGCCAGCAGCGCGGCGTTCTCCTCGGCCCTCTCTGCGGCCTCGCGGGCGGCACGCTCGGCGGCCTCCTGCGCGGCGGCGAGCCTCCTCGAGCCCGCCCGCGGTCGCCGGCTGAGCCAGCTTGCGTGGCAGCAGGTAGTTTCGAAGGTAGCCGGGGGAAACGTCGATCGCCTCGCCGGCCTTTCCGAGGCTCTCGACGTCCTTGAGGAGGATCGCTTGCGCCACGTCGTCCGAACAGGGCTAGCGCTCGCCGACGTAGGGCAGCAGGGCGATCTCTCGCGCCCGCTTCACCGCCAGCGCGAGCTGCTTCTGATGGCGGCGCGAGAGGCCCGTGACGCGACGCGAGCGGACCTTGCCGCGGTCGGAGATGAAGCGCCTCAGGGTGCCCAGGTCCTTGTAGTCGATCCGCTCGACGTTGATCCGGGTGTACTTGCGCGGCCGGAAGCGGTCCGCGCGGCCCGGCCGCCTGCGCCCTCCACTGGGTGCGCCGGGCCCTCCCATCGTCGGGCGTTGGCGTCGGGCCATCAGGCTCGCGCTCGCTTGGAAGCTCTGCCGCTCTCATCTCCTTCGCAGGCGCGCCGCCTCGGAAGAGGGCGGCGCGAGGGAGCGGATCATAGCCGGGCCGTGGGCTCGCCCACGGCCCGGAGCGCGCTGGGCTGCTTGAAGACGCTCTAGAACGGGATGTCGTCTTCCTTGGCGCCGACGCCTGCCGTCTCCTCCTCGAAGTCCGAGGTGTCGGCGGGGACGTCGGACTCGCGGCGCGTTCCCGTTGCCGGCTCCCTGGCCGTCGCGAGAGCCGAGGAACTGGACCGAGTCGGCGATTATCTCCACCGCCTGGCGCTTTCCGGTCCCATCCTGCGCCTCCCATTCGCGCCACTCCAGGCGACCGTCGACGGCCACCGGGCGACCCTTGGAGAGGTAGGTGGCGCAGTTCTCGCCCTGCGCGCCCCAGACGGTGACGTCGAAGTAGTTGGGCTTGTCGACCCAATCGCCGCTGGCTGCGTCCTTGCGGCGACTGTTCACGGCCACGCGGAGCTTGCAGACAGAGGTCCCGCTCGGCAGGCTGCGCAGCTCGGGGTCGCGGGTCAGGTTCCCCGTGATCACGACCCTGTTCAGGTTGGTGCTTGCCACTTTCGTCGCACCCCTTCCTCAATCGTTGATGGTTCACCAGTCTAAGGACGGGACCGGCGCTTCTCGCCCCCCCGGCGGCGAGGAAGGCCGCAACGAGCGGCTTTACGCCGAGGCTTCGGGCTCGGAGTCCGGCTCGGCAGCTGGCGGGGACTCCTCCGCGGTGTCCTCGGGCTCGGGTCCTCCTCGGCGCCGGCGGTCGGCTGGCTCCTCCGCGGTGTCCTCGACGGCGGCGGCCTCGGCTTCCTCCGCGGGCGGGGCGGCCGGCTCTTCCTCTGCCGCGGGCTCGGGGACCTCAGTCGCCCCGTCGCCCTGAGCCGATTCCGCGGCCTCGGCGGCGGCCGGCTCACGCGCCGGGCGGCGTCCGCCCCGAGCGGGGGCAGCGGCGCCCGTGGCCACGGGCGCCGGCGGGACGATCGCCGGCGAGCGCGGGTCGACCTTGAAGACCCGGAAGCGCAGCACGCCGTCTGCGATCCGCAGGTTGTGGTTGAGGTCGTCGAGCAGCCCTCCCTCCGTCTCGAAGCGGAAGAAGCGGTAGTCGGCCTCGGTCCGCTGCTCGATCTCGTAGGCCAGTTTGCGCATACCCCAGCGTCGTGTCCTGCTTGAGGGAGCCGCCCGACTCGATTCGGTTCCGCGCCTCCGAGGCGATCTGCTCCCGGCGTTCCTCCGGGATCTCGGGATCGAGCATCAAGACCAGCTCGTATTCGCGTGAGGGACTCAAAGCGGCGGACGACTATACGGCGGACGCTATAGCGGCCGTCCCGGCGCCAGGCTCCGAGGGGCACCGGGGGGGGCCACCGGGGTTGTAGAGCGCGATGGGCAGCCGATCGCGCATTCGCTGGCACAAGGTCCTCAAGCTCGGCGCGGGCGTGTTCGGCTGCCTGGCCTTGTTCCTGGGCCTGCCGAGCCTGATCCGGCGCCCCGAGCCGCCGCCGCTGGAGTCGGACATTGGGCTGGTGCACATCGCGGCGGCTCGGGAGCCCGCACCCTCGGGGCAGCGAGATGCCAGGCACGAGCGGCGCGCCGCGAAGGCCCGCGACCGGCCAGGTGGTCGGGCCTGCCGCCCCGCCAGTGCCCGGACCCTGCGGCAGCGCAGTCAAAGACGAGCATGCCGCAGGAGTCATGGAGTCCGGCCTTCGACCCGCTCCCCCGTGACCGGCGTAACGGTTCCGGCCCCCGCCCCCGTCCCGGACGCAGACGGGGCCCGGTCCCCCGCGCCGCCGGTCCCGCCGCCACCTACCCCGCCACCAGCCCCAGCCGCGGCGCCACAGCCGGCCGCCCAGACGGAGTTCGGGTTTGAGCGCTGACCGGCCACCCCGAGAGGAGCGAGTAGTCCCGAAGAGCGCAGCCTCGACCGCGCTGCGCGCCGTCGGTGCGCTGAGCGTGGCGAGCTGCCTGACGCTCGGCGCGGCGGCGCCCGCGAGCGCCGGGAGCTACCGCTCCGCGGTCTGCCACGCAGGGTTCGGCGCCGGGCGCGCGGACGCCGCTTTCGAGCGGAGCTCCCCGAACTATCTCGACGCCGCCTCTTGCGCGGCCGGCGGCCGGGGTCTCACAGTGAGTCAGGAGCGCGGCCGCACACCGAACGGCAGCTGGGGAGCGTGGTCGGTCAGGGCTCCCATCGGCACGGCGATCTCTCGGCTGAGCGTCTACGCGGGCGGGTGGCCCGGTGGAGGAAGCATCCCGGAGCTGGGGGTCGGCGCCCCGGCCGGGCCGCTGGCACCGCTCGCCACACCCCGCACGGAGCTACGGCGCATCACCTGGTCGGGCTCTGGAGCCCGGGTCGTCGCGGCGGGCCTTCGCTGTCGCCGGCCATCCGGCTGCGGCCGCGGCAGAGATGCCCGGGTCCGCATCAAGCGCCTCGTCGTGAGGCTCAGCGATCGCCTCGCCCCAACTCTGCGGCTGGCCGGCTCGCTGTTCGCCCCCGGAAGCAGGCGCGGCCCACAGACGATCGAACCGCTCAGCGCTGATGTCGGCGGCGGCGTTCGGCGCCTGCTCGTTCAGGTGAACGGGGGGCCGGTCACGGCACGAACTGTGTCCTGCCGGCTCGCCGGTCAGATCGCGGTCAGGCTTCGCCCCTGCCCGGAGCGGGCGCGCGCCAGCTTCCGCGCCGCCACCGCCTCGCCGCCGTTCCGTCAGGGGCCGAACCTGGTACGCGTCTGCGCCGCCGACTACGCACCGAGCACGGCCGCCAACCGGACCTGTGCGGAGCGCCGGGTCAGGATCGACAACCTCTGCCCGATCTCCGAGGCCTCGGGGGGCGCGGCGCTCCGCGCCCGCCTGCGATGGGACCGGTCAAAGCAAGCGGTCGTCGCCGGTCGCCTTCTCGACGGTGGTGGGCGCGGCGTCGCCGGCGCCCGCGTCTGCGTCGCCACCCGCATCCGCATGAACCAAAGCGCCGAGCGCGTCGTGCTCACCCCGCTCACTGGCATCGAGGGCCGCTTCCGGGTCAGGCTCCCCACGGGCCCCAGCCGCGCGGTCCGAGTCGCCTATTGGCCCGACGCGCGCGCCGCACTCGAGCGCCATCTCGACCTCGACGTCAGCGCCCGCCCGCACCTTTCGCTGCGGCCGCGCCACCCCGTGCACAACGGCGAGCGAGTCCGCTTCGAGGCGCGGCTGCCAGACCCGGCTTCCGCCGGACGCCGGGTACGGATCCAGGTGCACGCAGGCGGGCGCTGGCTCGACCTCCGCCAGGGCCAGACCGGACGACTGGGCACCTATCGCGCCCGCTACCGCTTCCACGCCACCTCCGGCCGCCGGACATATGCGTTTCGGGCCGCCGTGCCGAAGCAGGGCGGCTACCCCTACGAGGCAGGCAGGTCCCGGGTGAAGCGCCTCACCGTGCTTGGGGACTAGGCGTAACGCTCTAGGCGGGCGCGTGCGTCTCGATCTTCGCCCGGAGGTCGGCTAGTTGCTCCCCGATCCAGACGCCCGGGTCGCGCTCGCGGACGATCTCGCGCAGCCGGTCGGCCCGCAGGGCGCGCTCCTCCGGGTCCATGACCAGAGCACGATGAATCTGGTCGGCCTGCTCCTGGATGTCGAACGGGTTGACGGACAGCGTGCACTCGCCGAGCTCCTCGTGAGCCCCGGTGTTCTCCGACAGCAACACCACCCCGTCCCGCGTATTCACGGCCGGCGCCTCCTTGGCGACCAGGTTCATGCCGTCGAACAGCGAGTTCACCACGAGCAGGTCGAAATGCTTGTAGCGGGCGACGGCCTCCGGGAAGTTCTCGTAGATCCGCAGGTCGATCGGCATCCAGTCGGTGGTCCCGTGGCGATGGTTGACCACCGCGACCAGAGCCTCGATTCGATCCAGGTATTCGGCGTACTCGGGCACGTCGGTCCGCGAGGGCTGAAGGTGAGCGATGAAGGTCACCCGCTCGCGGAACTCGGGATGCTGCTGGAGGAAGGTGTCGAAGGCGGTGAAGCCACGCAGCACGTTCTTCGACAGGTCGGCGCGGTCCACCCGGAGGATCAGGTGATCGCGGCGGCGGCGCAGGAGCTCCTGCTCGTACTCGGCCACCTCCTGGGAGGCGGCGGCGCGCTCCAGCCGCCCAGCGTCGATCCCAAGCGGGTAGGCACGCACCCAGGTCTCGCGCCCGGAGTGGAGGATCGCGCCACGCTCGTAGTCGACCTCCAGCTCCAACAGCTCCCTACAGCAGTGGAGGAAGTTGCGGCAGTAGGCGGTGGTGTGGAAGCCGATGATGTCGTTGGCGAGCAGGCCTCGGAAGACCTCCTCGCGCATCTGGCCGGGCAGGATCCGCCAGCTGTCGGGCTGCGACCACGGGATGTGAACGAAGTGGTGCAGGATCACGTCCGGCCGCGCCTCCCGGATCAGCGCCGGGCAGGTGTAGAGGTGGTAGTCGTGGAGCATCACCAGGGGCTCGGTGTCGCCCTCGATCGCCCCCAAAACGGCCCTGGCGATATCGGCGTTGACGACCTTGTAGCCGTACTCCCACGCATCGGCCTCCTCCCGGCGGATGTCCGGGGCGTTGGACAGGTCCCAGAGGTAGTGCTGGATGAACCAGAGGATCGGGTTGGCGATCACGTTGTAGAAGCGGTCGTAGGCCAAGGAGTCGCTCTCGACCAACAGCACGTCATAGTCGACGCCGTCCAGCTCGACCGCGACCGGGTCCCCGCCCGCCTCGCGGCTCACGGCGAGGTCCTCGTCGGTCATCGCGGAGGCGATCCACAGGGCCCCCCGATGGGCGACCAGCCCGCTCAGTGCCGTGACCAGGCCCCCGCCGCCCCGCCGCAGCGTGCGCTCTCCGTCCTGATCGCGATCGAACTCCGCGGGACCGCGGTTCGAGACGATCACCAGCCGCCGCTCAGGCATGAATCAGCGACAAAGTCGGTTGACTCACAGCTCGAGCTCCCCGAAGAGCCGAAGCCAGTCGCGCAGCAGCCGTGGGGTCAGGAAGAGCTCGCGCGCGCGCTCCTTGCCGGCGCGGCCCAGGCGCTTGGCGAGCGCCGGATCGCGGAGGATGCGGAGGGAGCGGTCGGCCGCCTCTTCCGCGGAGGAGATCAAGAAGCCCGTCTCACCGTCGACGATCTGGAGCGGGATCCCGCCAACCTTGCCGGCCACCGTTGCCCGTCCCTTCCAGAGCGCCTCGGTGACTGTGAGCCCGAACCCCTCGCGCAGCGACTTCTGCATCACCACGTCGGCCTGCGACTGGAAGGCGTTGACCTCGATCGCCCCGACGTTGTTGAGGTTGTTGAGGATCTTGATGTCGGGATCGCCATCGGCATAGCTGAACGTTTCGTGGAAGAACGCCCAGCCCTCGGGATCATCGGTGGCCATCGACCCGACCAGCGCCAGCTGCACCTCGGGCAGCTTCTCGCGCACCAACCGAAACGCGTCGATCACCCCGATCGGGTCCTTCCAGGGATCGAAGCGCGAGACCTGGCAGATCAGCGGGCGCTCGACGTCGATCCCGAACTGCTTGCAGACGAAGGACGCGTCCTCGGGGGAGAGCGCCATGTTCTTGGGCGACAGCGGGTCGATCGCGGGCGGGATCACCCGTGCCCTGTCGTTCATGCCCGCCGGGACGTACTGCTGGAGATGCCAGATCGTCTTGTCGTACTCGCGCAGCAGCGGTAACAAGCGCGCCAGCGTCTCGGGGTTCGGCGTCGAGAAGTCGATGTGGCAACGCCAGATCCAGATCCGGGCCCGGTCCGGGGCGTTTGCCCGCAGGGCCGCCGGCTGGGGATCGTGGACGATGATCACGTCCCAGTCGTCGTCGAGGCTCTGCGCGTTCATCGCGTTGTAGGCCTCGAACACCTCCCAGTGCTGGTCGGAGATCGTCTGTGGATCGCCCTGGAGGGAGTTGTGCATCAGCTTGGTGACGTTGAAGAACTCCTCTCGCCCGAGGATCACCCGCCAGTGCGCGTCGAGGCCCACGTCACGCATCAACGGGACCATCGTGTAGAGGATCTCCGAGACGCCACCCCCGAATGCGGTCGCGCTGACGTGAAGCACCCTCTTGCCGGCCAGCGGCTTCGCGAACTCGCGGATCTCCTCGATCAGGCCCCGCCCGACGAGATGGGTGTAGTCGGCGAGCGAGCGCTCACCAAGAGCAACCTCCTGAAGCATGCGAACCGCAACATACCGGCGGCTCCGGCTACGCGGCCGCAGCGCGCGCGAGCCGCTCGATGCCGAGGTCGAGCTCGCGGACGACCGCTTGGTGCAGCTCCGGGTTCGCCGCAGCCACGCATGAGATCTGAAACTCCGCACCCGAGCCGAGCAGAGCGCGCTCGTCGAGCGGCGCGCCGTAGGCATCGGTGACGACGGCCCCGGCCTCCTCGAGGATCAGCGCCGCCGCCGCCAGGTCGTAGGGTGAGTTGTTGAGCACCACGCCGTCCCCCACCCGCTCGAACTCCTCCCGCATTCCGGGGACGTCCGCCACGATCCTCGGGCCCGGCTCGATATACGCGTCGAGCTGGCCGGTGACGATCCGGGTCATGTCGTAGGTCGCCGAGCCGAGGTCGAAGGTCCCGCCACCAACCGAGGACGCGTCGATCAGCTCCCCGAGCACCTCGGCGATCGCCCGCACGGGCCGCCCCCGCAGGCCGTAGGCCCAGAACATCCGCGAGAGGTCCCGATTCGCCGACAGCGACGGCGCCGGGTCGAGTCCGGCGCCGCGCTCCGCCACGAATATGCGGCCCGACTTGATCTCGACCACGCAGCCGGTCACCACGTCGCCCATCCGCGCCTTTCGATCGGAGCCCAGGCGTGCCGCCGCCACCGAGATGCAGGCAGACTCGAGCCCCGCCATCGCCGGGCGCGTGCCGTCGATCGGGTCAACGACCAAGACCCAGCTCGCCCGCTCGTGCGGCTCCACCAGCCCCCGGTCCTCCGAGTAGAAGGCGACCTCGGGCGCCCGCTCGGCAAGGAAGGCCTCCATGAACGCCTCCGCTCGCTCGTCGATCGCGAAGGTGATGTCGCCCCCCTTTCCGGCGCCTCTGTGAGCGCGGCCGCCGTGATCGCCCAGCTCGGGGACGACCTCGTCGCGCAGGGCGGCCGCCAGCCCCAGCACCAGCTCGCGCGGCGATCTCGAGGTCGTCATCCGACTCGAGGGCGCGCTACCGAACGCTCTCTGGCCGCTCGCCCAGCTTCACGTCCACGCTCTGGGTCTCCCCGTCACGGATGATCTCGAGCGTGACCGTGTCGCCGGGATCGTGCTGCGCGATCAGCTTCGGGAGGTCGGTCTCGCCGAGGATCTCGTCACCGTCGACGGCGACGATCACGTCCCCTCCGGCCGGGGCTCTCAGACCCTGGAACTCGATTCCTGTCCTTCCCGGCCTCGATGCCCGCGGCGGCTGCCGGGCTCCCATCTCGGACCTCGGTCACCAGCGCGCCGGCGTCGGTCTCCAGTCGGAGCCGATCGGCGAGCTGCGGATAGAGCGACTGGGTGGTGACGCCGATGTAGGCGTAGTCGACGCTGCCGTTTTGCGCGGAGCTGGTCGATGGAGCGGGCGGCGAGGGCGATCGGGACGGCGAAGCCGACGCCCTCGTTGCCGCCCGAGGTCGTGTCGATCTGCTGGTTGATCCCGATCACCTGGCCCTCGGCGTCGAGCAACGGGCCGCCCGAGTTGCCGGGATTGATCGAGGCGTCGGTCTGGATCGCGCCGTCGATCTGGAAGTCGGTCAGCGACTGGATCGAGCGATCCGTCGCCGAGACGACCCCGACCGAGAGCGATCGGTCCTCGCCGAACGGGCTGCCGATCGCTGCCACCGGCTGTCCGACCTTGACCTCATCGTGGGTCGCCAGCCGTAGAGGTTGCAGGTCGAGGCCGTCCGGGTCGAGCTCGAGCAGCGCGACGTCGGCGTGTGGGTCGATGCCGACGATGTCGGCCGCCACCTGGTTGCGGTCGGCGAACTGGACGTAGACCTCCTTCGCCTCGTGGATCGGGCCGCCCCCGGCCGATCCGTCGGTGACGACATGCGCGTTGGTGGCGATCTCGCCGGACTCGGAGATCACGAACCCCGATCCCTGCGCCGCCGATCTCCCGCCTTCGCCGAGCAGGCTGGTGCCGCCGCCGGAGAAGATCGAGCGGACCGTGACCACGCCCGGAGCGGCCTGCTGGTAGACGGCCTCCGGATCGAAGGCGCCGTTGCGGGACTGGACGACGACGGTCCTCTGGGGGCTGTCCGAGGAGGCGACGGTGGTTCGGAAGCGGCTGCGCCGGAGTCGTCACCACCGCACGCCCCAAGCGCCAGCGCCGCGGTCGCCAGCAGCGCGCCGAGCGCTGCCGGCCTCCGGCTCACGTCGTGGCCCCCTCGGCCACTCCGACCGGCAAGCGCAGGGTGAACTCGGTGCGCCCCTGGTGCGATGCAAGCCCCAACTCGCCGTCCATCAGCAGGGCCAGCTCGCGAGCGATCGCCAGGCCGAGCCCGGAGCCGCTCACCCGGTCGCCCGTGTAGAAGCGGTCGAAGACTCTTGCGCGCGCATGCGGGTCGATACCGGGGCCGTCGTCCCTGACGACGAGCATCGCGGCCCCGTCCCGGCGTTGAGCCGTCGATCGAGATCGAGGTTCCCTGCGGCGTGTGCGTGAGCGCATTGTCGACCAGGATACGCATGATCTGCGCGACCCGATCGGGGTCGGCCAGGGCCATGGCGGCACGGTCGCCGTTGACCTCGATCGGGGATCCGTGGCGCTCGGCCGCCGGCTTGAACTCCTCCGCAATCCTTCCCGCGAGCTCCCCCAGGTCGACCCGCTCGGCGTTGACCTGGAGTACTTCGGCATCGAGCTTCGAGAGGTCCAGGAGGTCGACGGTGAGCTTCGTCAGTCGCTCCACCTGCTCGCGCATCGTTCGCACGAACTCCTGCCGCGCCGCGGGGTCCGGCTCCTCCTCGTCGAGCAGCTCGACGAAGCCCCCCAGCGAGAAGATCGGCGTGCGCAGCTCGTGAGAAGCGTTGGCGATGAACTCCTTGCGGGCCTGGTCGAGTCGGGCGAGCCGCTGCCGCATCTCGTTCAGGGTGCGGGCTAGCTGGCCGACCTCGTCGGTCCCCTCGTCCGGAATCGGGGTCGCGAAGTTTCCCTCGGCCACCTTCTGCGCGGCCTCCTCCAAGCGCCGGAGCCGCTTCGCGTGAGCTCGGGCGACGATCCAGCCCACCGCCAGCGCCGCCGCGGCGATCAGCCCGGCGTACACGTTGATAAACCCAATGGCCACCGCGGCGACTACGAAGAAGAGGGCCGCGAGGCGATTGCGGACGCGGTTCATTCGTCCCAGTCGCGGAAGCGATAGCCGACGCCGCGGACCGTGAACAGGTACTCGGGGGCGCGCGGGTCACGCTCGAGCTTCTCACGCAGGTGACGGATGTGGACGTCGATCGTGCGGGGGTCGCGATAGGCCGAATCGCCCCAGACCTGCTCCAGCAGCATCTCCCTCGCGTGCACCCGGCCGGGCGAGCGGGCGAGCGCAGCGAGGATCTCGAACTCCACGTAGGTGAGGCGTGCCTGCTCGCCGCGCATGCTGACGATCCGCCGTTCGAAATCGATCCGGAGGTCGCCGGCGACGACCGGCTCGTCGGCGCCGGGCCGGCCGCCCAGCATCTCCGCCCTGCGCAGCGCCGCTCGGACACGGCTGCGGAACTCACGAACCGAGAACGGCTTCGTGATGTAGTCGTCGGCGCCCATCTCGAGACCGAGCACCTTGTCGATCTCGTCGTCCTTGGCGGTCAGCATGATGATCGGCACCTGGCTGCGGCTGCGCATGCGCCGGCAAACCTCTATCCCGTCCAATTTCGGCAGCATGATGTCGAGGACGACGAGATCGAATCGCTGCTCGGCGAAACGGTCGAGCGCCTCGCGGCCGTCGTGCGCCGCCACGACCTCGAAGCCGTCCTTGCGGAGCGGGTAGGTGAGCAGGGTCTGCACCGAGTGCTCGTCGTCGACGAGCAGAATGCGAGCCGATCCCTCCGCCATTCTCAAAGGGTAGTTTGCGTCGACCAGTGGTCGCCGCCGGGATCAGCTTCCGCATCTATCGTGCCGCGTTCGCACCCGCGCTGGCGGTGGTCGTCGTGTTGCTGTTTTCGCTCCAGGAGCGGCCCGCCCCACTTCCGCCCGTGGTCGCCTCCGCGGAGTTCGACCAGGACGCGGCGGCCAAGATCGACCGCCAGATCGTCGACGCGGCGCCCGTCCGCACGCCCGGGAGCGAGGGCGACGGGGCAATCGCCGACCTGGTCGAGAGGCGGTTTGCGAGCGTCAGCGAAGGCCAGGTCACCGAACAGCGGTTCGACCACAGCTTCGAGGGCGACGACGTCGAGCTTCGCAACCTGATCCTGACGCTGCCCGGCGAGTCGGCTCGCAGCGTCGTCGTGATCGCGGCACGGGACTCGGCGAGCGGTCCCGGCGCAGTCTCGAGCGCCGCCGCCACCGCGACCCTGCTCGAGCTAGTCGACAAGCTGCGGGCCTCCAGGCACACGAAGACGCTGGTCTTCGTCTCCACCGACGGCGGCAGCGACGGCGCTGCCGGGGCCCGCGAGTTCGCGGAGCGCTTCGCGGAGCGCGACCTGATCGATGGCGCGATCGTGCTGTGGCAGCCCGGCTCGGCCACCCCCCGCGAGCCTTCGCTGCTCGACGCCTCCGACGGATCGCAGAGCCCCTCCGCCCAGCTCGTGCGCACCGCGGAACAGGCGCTCGCCGAGCAAGCCGGGCGCAAGCCGGAGCTCGAGGGCATGTTCGGCGAGCTGGCGCGGCTGGCGCTCCCCAGCGGACTCGGGGAGCAGGCCGTGCTGATCGAGCGCGGCATCGACGCCGTCGGCCTCTCCTCCGCCGGGGAGCCGCCGCTGCCCGTCGCCGACGATCAGCCCGATGACCTCTCGGCCGCAGACGCTCGGGGACATGGGGCGGACGGCGCTGCTCCTGGTGGCCACCCTCGATGGCGCAGCCGCGCCGCCCGAGCACGGTCCCGACCACCTACCTGAACCTGGCGGGAAACCTGGTCCCGGGCTGGGCGCTCGCGTTACTGGCGCTGGCACTGCTTCTTCCGCGCGGCGCTCGCCTCGCTGGACGCCGTGGGGCAGGCGTTGCGGCGTGGGGCGCGAGTGGGCTCGGCGCTCGCCTGGTCCGTGTCCAGGTCGCTGCCTCTGCTCGCCGCCGTGCTCCTCCTCTACCTGCTCGCGGTGACCGGGATCGTCGCCAGGCCGGCCTTCCCCTTCGATCCCAACCGCTTCCGGGTCGGAGCCGGGCAGATCGTCGCCATGGCCTTGCTGGCGATCGTGATCGGAGCCGGCTATTACCTGATCCGGGGCTGGCGCGTGCCCGCGGAGTTGCCGCCCGAGCTTGCCGCTGCCGCGCTCGGCCTGGTCTCGGCGTTCGCCGTCCTGCTCGTCTGGCTCGCGAATCCATACCTGGCGCTGCTGCTCGTCCCGGTGGCCCACGTCTGGCTGCTCGACGCGCGCCGCGCTGGCGCTCTCCCCTGGCCGCTGGCGCTGGGCGCGATCGCCCTCTCGCTGCTGCCCATCGCGGCGGCCGTCCTCCACGTCGCCGGGAGGCTGGACCTGGGGCCCGGCGCGCCGTGGCACCTGCTCCTGATGGTGGGAGACGGCCAGATCGGATTCGTCGAGATGCTCGCCCTCTGCCTGCTTGGGGGCTCCCTGGTGGGGCTGGTGGCGCTCGCCGTTCGCCCCGCGACGACCTGGACGCATCTCCGATCGCGCCGCGCGGCGCGGATGACGATCTAATGGACAGAGCACGACGGGGCGGGCGTCTCCAACCCTCCGACACGAACCCTCCCACGACTCACAAGGACGACAGAGTGACCTGAGCTCAAGCAACAGATTGCGTCAGGCGAATATCGCGTGAATGCGGATGCCGTCGCCCGGGAGATGCTGTTCAAGCTGCGATTGGTCGACCTCAGCCGCCGGGCGCTGCTTTCGGATCCCTCGGGGCGGGGCGGCCGGCCCGAGCTCGCCCCTCCACGGCCACTGATTCGCGTCTACCGCCGAAGCTGATCGAAGCCCACCGGCTTGCGCTCGGAGCCGTCGGCGGCCCGCAGCACGACGCCCTCGCCCTCCTCCACGGCCCCGATCGGGGTCAGCGTCGAGCCCGTCGCCGCGACCTCGGCGCTCGCTTCCTCCACGCGCTCGGGCGGCAGCGCGACCAGCAGCTCGTAGTCCTCCCCCCGCCCCGCGGCCAGGTCGTGAGCGTCGGCCTCCGCGGCGGCCGCCAGCTCGCGGACGCCCGCTTGCAGCGGCAGTCGTTCCAGCTCGATCGCCAGCCGGACGCCGCTCGCCGCCGCGAGGTGACCGGCGTCGCCGCCGAGGCCGTCGCTGAGGTCGATCATCGCGCTGGCCCCGGTTGCGGCGAGGGCACGGCCGGCGGCGATTCGCGGACGCGGCTCCAGTTGGCGGCGGCGCAGGCGCATCGGCGACCTCCGCCTCGACGGCGTCCGCCAGCTCGGGGCGATCCAGCACCAGCAGCCCGGCCGCCGCGCCCCCGAGCTCGCCGGTGACAGCCAGCAGGTCGCCGGCGCTGGCGCCCGCGCGGCGCACCAGCTGCTCGGCTGAGTCGGCGTGGCCGACCACCGTGATCGCGAGCCATAGCACCGGGGCGCGGGTCACGTCGCCGCCCAGCACGGCGACGTCGTGCTCGGCGGCCAACTGGCCAAGGCCCTCGCCGAGCTCGAGGCAACCCGCCTGGTCGAGGTCGTCCGGGACGCCGAGCTGCACGTAGGCCTCACCGGGCGCCGCACCCATCGCGGCGAGGTCGGAGAGCGCCACCGCGAGCGCCTTTCGCCCCACGGAGCCGAGCGGCGCGGTCTGGCGGCGAAAGTGGACGCCGTCGACGAGCGAGTCGACCGAGGTTGCCGTGGCGCCCTTCGGCACGGTGACTGCGGCGTCGTCGCCACTGGCGACGGCGATCCGGGCGTGCCCGGCCGAGGGCGGCTCCCGGCGGGCCTCGGCGACCGTCTCGACCAGCCGTGCAATCAGGTCGAACTCGTTCATGCCCACATTGAACCCATTGCGGGCCCTGGTCGGGCCGGGACCGGGGCGTTGCCGCTCACGCGGGAACCGCGACCGACAACTGGTATGCGCACAGCGCCACGGTGAGCGCGACCAGGGCGCGGTCGCGGGCCACGGCCACCAATGGCAGCGCCCAGACCAGGTACCAGGGAGTCAGGTAGGCGGTCGTGCAGAGCAGTCCGAGAGCGGCCCAGGCGGCCGCCCGCACCCAGTCGCCCCCGCGCGCGGTCCAGACCAAGAGCCAGACGACCCCGATGCCGTAGGCGGCAGCCAGCACGCCCCGCACCACCGACAGGTCCAGCCCGGCGATCCGGGAGACGGTCGCCGGAAGGCTGTGGTAGCTGACCGTCTCCTGACTGCCGGTGAAGGCGGAGAACCCGTCGAGGAACGAGGACCCGAAGACCGCCAGCCCAGCGCCGGCGGCCACCGCAGCGGCCACCGCGGCTCCGGCAAGCAGTCTTGTCCGCCGCCTCGCCGTTCCCGCGCCGAGCAGGGCGAACGGCGCCGCCAGCGCTGCGGGGGCCTTGACGGCGACACCGGCCACCAGAGATGCGCCCCCGCCCGCCTCGCTCCCGCCCAGCACCAGGGCGACCCCGGCGAGCACTGCGAGCGCCATCAAGCCGTCGTTGTGAGGACCGCCGATCACGTGCACGAGCACCAGTGGGTTGAGCGCCACCAGGGCGGCAGCCGGCGCCGGGGCGATGCCGCGCACCGCGGCCAGGCGAGCGACCAGCGCGGCGATCCCCAGCACCGAAAGAGCCGAAACCGCCTTCAGCGCCCACAGCGCTCCGGGCACGCCGATCAGCCCCAGCGGGTAGGTCCCGAGCGTGAACAGAGGTCCGTAGACACTCGTCGCCTGCCGGTAGTCCTCCACCCGAGAGGCGGCGAGATCGTGCGGGATCGCGGCCGGGGCGAAGTCGTAGGGGTTGAGCCCGTGCAGCGCCCCCAGCCGAGCGTAGGAGATGTAGCTGAACACGTCCAGCGACAGAAGCGGTGGCGCCACCGCGAACGCCACCGCGCCGCAGACGACCGCCCCGCGCACGACGCGCCTGCCAAGGGCGCCCGCGCAGGCGACCACGCCGAGGTAGGCGCCGAAGGCGATCCAGAGTGCGGTCAGGTAGCCGCCTCCGCCGATCCCGAGGCCGTCGCCGTAGGCGCCGAGCAGCCAGCCGGGGGAGCCGGCGTCCGTCCCCGGCACCAGCTCGATCCCGGGGGCAGCGAGCGGAATCGCGGCGGCGGCGAGCGTCCCGAGCGCCAGCGCGCCCGCCGCCCTCCGCCAGCTAGATCTCAGGGCGCGCCCTCGCCTCCGGTCCCCCCGCCTCCGCCGGAGCCGTTTGGGGGTCGTCCGCCGCCGCCCTGGGGCGGGTTGGGCGCGGGGGGCTGCCCGGCGCCGGGCGCATACAGGTCGGACGGGTACTTGCCGTTCCCGGAGCCGGTGCCGTTCCCCCCGCCGGTGGGCTTGACGGGCTTCGCGACGCCGCCGCGGGAGGGCGTGGCACTGGGCGCCGAGACGGTGTGGGAGCCGCTCCAGGTCGAGAACTCGACCGGGTTCTCGGGCGCGGGGAAGTCGGGGCAGTCGGTGCCCTGCGCCGCCAGCATGTAGTCCTGCCAGATCGGGGCCGCGAGGGTGCCGCCGTAGGCGCCCGAGCCCATCGACGTCCTCGCGTCGGCGTAGCCCACCCAGACCGCGGTCGAGAACCGCGGCGTGTAGCCGACGAACCAGGCGTCGGTGTAGTCGTCGGTAGTTCCGGTCTTGCCGGCCTCTCCCGCGCAGCCGATGCCCGACCCTGCCGCGGTTCCCGAGATCAGCACGCCCTTGAGCACGTCGGTCACCTCGTAGGCGACCCCGTCGGAGAAGGCACGGGTGCGCTCCTCCTCCTGGGGAACGTCGGTGTCGCCGTTCGGGAACTCGACGTTGTTGATCGCGGTTGCCGTGTTGCGGATGCCGCCGTTGGCGAGCGTCGCGTAGGCGTTCGCCATCTCCAGGGGCGTGACCCCGATCCGCAGGCCGCCGATGCCCTCGGCCGGAAACGCGTCGAGGTGGGTGGTGATGCCCATGTCGTAGGCCGTCTGGCGGACCTCCTCGGGCCCAACGTCGAGGTCGAGCTGGGCGTAGACCGCGTTCACCGAATGCACGGTGGCGTCGCGAACGCTCATCGTCCCCCCGCCGCCCTCGGCGTTATTGACGGTCCAGGTGGTGATCCCGTCGTCCAGGGTCAGGGTGACCGGGCTCTTGCCCGAGTAGTAGGTCGAGTCGGGGTCCATGCCCTGGCGGATCGCCGCGGTCAGCACGAAGGGCTTGAACGATGAGCCGGCCTGGCGGTGGGCATTGGCGGCCAGGTTGAACTGGTCGGTCGGAGAGTAGGTGTGTGACGACGCCATCGCGACGATGTGGCCGTTGGAGGGGTCGATCGAGACCAGCGCCCTCGACGGGCCGGCCAGGATGGCGTTATCGGCGATCGCCTGCTGGGCCGCGGACTGGAGCGCGGGATCGATTGTCGTGTAGACCTTGAGCCCGCCGTTGCGCACCGTGTTGACCCCGTACCTGTCGATCAGCTCCTGGGTCACGTAGTCGAAGAAGTAGGGCTCGCGGATGGTCTCGTACTTGTGGCCGCGGTCGAGCCCGAGCCCGGCCTGGAGCGCGTCCTCGTAATCGCTCTGGGTGATGTATCCCTGCTTCGCCATCGCCTGGAGCACGTCGTTGCGGCGTTCGGTGGCGCCCTTCGGGTTCAGGAAGGGGTTGTACTCGGAGGGCGCCTGCGGCAGCCCGGCGATCATCGCCGCCTCGGGCAGGTCGAGGCTCGTCACCGGCTTCGAGAAGTAGGTCTCGGCGGCGGCCTGGACGCCGACCGCGGTGCGACCGTCGGTTGTCCCGTAGGAAGCCGTGTTCAGGTACTTGGTGAGGATCTGCCGTTTCGAGTACTTCTGCTCGTACTCCTCCGCCCAGGTCGCCTCGCGGATCTTTCGCTCGATCGTCTCCTCCGGGTCGGCGATGTAGAGGTTTCGGACCAGCTGCTGGGTGATCGTGGAGCCGCCCTGGACCGCCTCGCCGGCCTTCAGATCCTCCCACCCGGCGCGCACGATCGCCCCGTAGTCGATCCCGCCGTGCTCGTAGAAGTGCTCGTCCTCGATCGCCACGGTGGCGTGGTCGAGCACCTGGGGGATCTTCGAGGCCCCTACGGGGTGCCGGATGGTGTCCGACTGGATGAAGCCCAGGCGGCTGCCGTCGGCCGCGAATACGACCGAGTTGGCGCCCTCCTTGACGGGCTTCAGCTGGTCGAGCGGGGGGGTATCCGCACGCACGCTCAGCACCCAGACGCCAACCCCGGCCACGGGGATCACGATCGCGGCGGTCAGGACGCCGAGCGCCACCACGAGCTTGCGGCGGACGGACCCCCCCGGGCGACGGTATCTCTTGCGCCCTCGCTGAGTCATTCGCCTGTGGCCAAAAAGGGTATCTGGGTCCGATTGGCTACTCGCCGAACGGTTGATCGAGGAGGCCCGCCTTGCGCAGCGCCTGGTGGGCGCTCTCGCGAAGCTGCGCCTCCTCGTCGCCGACCTGGGTGCGCTCGTGGTCGCGCGGGCCCCTGAGCTCGATCCGGACGCCCTCGGGGGTCATCTCGGCGACGGTCACCTCGGCCGCGCCGGCGGGCATCAGCACCCCGCGGGCCTGCTCCAGGTCGGCAGCCGGCGGAACCCAGACGGAGACTGTCGCCGGCGCCGTGCGGTCCCCGGTCGAGTGGTTGAAGACGACGCTGGTCACGACTCTGCTCGTTCGGGACCACCATCAGCCGCCCGTCGCCGGGGTCGATGTAGGTGTAGGACAGCGTCAAGTCGTCGACCCGACCGGTGTCCTCCCCGATCGTCACCGTGTCGCCGATCCGGATTGGCTGGGTGATGGCGATCAGGATCCCGGCGACGAGGTTGGCGAGCGTCTGGCGGGCGGCGAAGCCCACCACCAAGCCGAGAACGGCGCTGGAGGCGAGAATCCCGGTGGCAAGCCGCTCGAACTGCGTGAACCGGCTCAGCGCCAGGGCGGCGCCGATCACCAGGATGACCACGAAGACCAAGCGACGGACGAGCCGCAGCCTGGTCTCGGCGGCGCGCGACAACGGCCCCTCTCCCACCTTCGCCGCCACGTGCCCCGCCCTGGCGATCGCCAGGCGATCGACCGCGAACGCGATCACGATCGCGACCGCCATCGTGACCACCGCGGAGATCAGGTCGCTGTGGTCGCTCCAGAAGCTCGCCACCGGAATCACAGTCCGTGACTCTTCCAGAACGCAGTGCTCGAAGAGCACTTGGCTTCATCGGAGTTCCCTTCGCCCCCGCTCGGGCGGGTTCCTCCGTGAGAATGCCTTCATGACCGATACCCGCGCCGTCCTGCTCGACGCACTCGGCACCCTGGTCGAGCTGGAGCCCCCTTGGGTGCACCTGGCGGAGGCGCTCGGCGTGCCGCCTGACGAGCGCCTGGTCGGGGCGGTCCGGGCAGAGATGGACTACTACAGGGACCACAGCCACGAGGGGCGCGACCCCGGCTCGCTCGCCGAGCTGCGCGCCCACTGCGCCGCGGTGCTCTCCCGGGCGCTGGGACGAGAGGTCCCGGTCGAGACCATGATGTCCACGATCCGCTTCCGGGCCTTTCCGGACGCGGAGCCGGCGCTGGCCGCGCTGCGCGGGCTCGGTCTGAGGCTGGTCTGCGTCTCGAACTGGGACGTCTCCCTGCCCGAGGTGCTCGAACGGTGTGGCCTCGGCGGGGCGCTCGACGGGGTCGTCACCTCGGCCGAGGTGGGTGTGCGCAAGCCCGACCCGGCGATCTTTGCGCCCGCCCTCGCGCTGGCCGGTTGCGCGGCGGCCGAGGCTCTGTACGTCGGCGACACGCCGGCCGAGGACCTGGCGGCGGCGCGCGCCGCGGGCGTCCCCGCCCTGCTGATTGATCGCGCGGGCGGGGCGGACATCGACTCGCTGGAGGCCATCCGGCACCATCTCGAGCTGTGAGCTCCTCGTCCTCGCCGCCGCAGCCGTCTGCCCCGCCCCCTGGAGCCGGTGCTGCCTGGGGCGCTCCGGCCGGCGATCAGCCCCGAACCTGGGGACCGGCGCGCGTCGCCGGCGGCATCGGAGCGCTGCTCCTGGCCACCGTGTTCGAGGTCGGCGTGGTCTCGGCCTTCGATCCCGACCTCGATTCGCTGGCGGCGCGGCTGGTCACCCAGGCCCTGCTCGCCGGAACGCTGGTGGGCATCGCCTTCGCCGTCGCCGCCGGCAGCGGCGGCGGGGTGGCCTCCCCCCGGACGCTCGGCCTCAGGCGCCCCCTGCGGTCTCCAATCGGCATCGCGGCCGCCGCCTACCTCGGCTACATCGTCATTGCCCTCGTCTACTCCGCCCTCGTCCACCCACACCAGGAGGACGTCACGCGGGACCTGGGCTTCGGCCACGGCGCCTTCGGGGCGATCGCGGCCGGGGTGCTGATCGTGGTCGCCGCGCCGTTCTCGGAGGAGGTCTTCTTTCGAGGCTTCATCTTCGGCGGCCTCCGAAGCCGCCTCTCGTTCCCGGTCGCGGCGGTCCTCTCGGGGGTGATCTTCGGGCTCTTCCACTTCACCGGCCCGGGCAGCATCGCCGTCGTTCCGCAGCTTGCCTTCCTCGGCTTCGCCCTCGCCTGGCTCTACGAGAGAACCGGCTCGATCTACCCGCCCATGGCCGTGCACGCCGTCAACAACGCGCTCGCCTTCGCGATCCTGACCTCGTGATCGCCCGGCTCGGCCGAAGGCGCCACCGAGAACCGCAAGGCTTGGTTCTGGCGACCAGGCCGTTTCACCCGCCAGGCGCCATGCCACAATGCCCGCCGTGACTCGCCGGCGCTCGATCGCTCTCCTCGTGGCGGGAGCGGTGGCGGCCGCCATCTGCTCGCTCCCGGCGATCGCGGTAGGCGAGAGCCCAGGCTCCGGGGCCGGCTTCCCAACTACACCACCGACGACGCCGTCCCCTGAGAGCGCCCAGCTCCCTCAGCCGCCGAAGCCGGCCCACCGCGCGCAGTCGGCGAAGCCCGCACACCTGAGCGTTCACGTGCACGGAGCCCATCAGGGCAAGGTCAAGGTAGGCGAGCGGGTCCACGCGGTGGGCTACCTGCGTCCCTTCGTGGCCGGCCAGCACGTGCTGGTGAAGCTGCTTCGCAACGGCCACGTGATCCAGAAGCTGAACCCCAAGGCGAGGCGCGTGCGCGGCAAGAACGCGGGACGCTACCGGTTCCACTCTCCCGCCCTGAGCAAGCCCGCCAGCTACCGGATCGTCGCCAAGCACCTGCGCACTGGTCGGCAGCGAGGGGGCGTCGCCCGCTCGCCCAACTTCCACATCTCCTACCCGGATCTCGATCCGGGAGACCGCAACAGCGCCGTCCGGGTCTTCAACCGCCTGCTCCTGCGTCAGGGCTACTACTCCACGCACGGCAGGCGGTACGGCAAGAGAACCGGGCTCGCGGTGATGGCCTTTCGTAAGACCAACGGGATGAAGCGCACGGTCAACGCCAACCCGGGAATCTTCAAGCAGCTCGCCGATGGGCGCGGCGAGTTCCACCTCAAGCACCCGGGCGCCGGCAAGCACGTTGAGGTCGACATCTCAAGACAGGTGATGGTGCTCGCCAACAAGCGCAAGCCCCAGTACACAATCCACGTCTCGACCGGGGCGCCGGCGACGCCGACGATCCGCGGCCACTTCCGCTTCTACAGCCGCCAGGCGGGCTTCAACTCGTCGGGGATGTACTACTCGGTCTACTTCCGGGGGGGATACGCGACCCACGGCTATCACTCGGTTCCGACCTATCCGGCGAGCCACGGCTGCGTTCGAAACCCGATCTCACAGTCGGTCTTCATCTACAACTGGGTGCGGCTGGGGATGTCCGTCTACGTCTACGGCTAGGAACACTCCGGCGACTTGGCCCTATGGACATCCCTGTCGTCGGTCACAAGTCGCCGGGTCAGGGCGCCCACCGACCGGCAGGTCCACACTGATCTACCGGGACTTCGTCCCTAGCCCCGTTCGATGAGCAAGGTTGAAACGGCACGTTCCACGCTCCTGAGCGAGCTTCGCGAGCACGCTCTCGTGATCGGCGAGGTGACGCTGTCGAGCGGGCAACGCGCGTCCTACTACGTGGACGCCCGCCGTGCCCTGTTGCGCCCGGCCGGCTTCCGCGCCGCGGGCGAGCTGCTCGCATCGGCGGCGCGGGAGCTCGGCGCAGCTGCCGTCGGGGGTCCGGTGATGGCGGCGATCCCGCTTGCCTGCGCGGCGATCGCGGTGCCGGGCGGCGAGGGATTGGTCGGCTTCTTCGTCCGCAAGGATCGCAAGCAGCACGGCCTCCAGCGCTGGATCGAGGGGCCCGTGGAAGCCGGGATGCGCTGCCTCGTGGTCGAGGACACGGTGACCACCGGAGGATCGACCGCATGGGCGATCGAGCGGATGCGTGAGGAGGGCCTCGAGGTGGCGGGGGCCGTCTGCGTGGTCGATCGCCTCGCCGGCGGCGGCGAGGTGATCGCCGAGGCCGCGGGCGCGCCGTTCCGGGCACTCGTCACGATTGACGACCTCTACCCCGACCGCCCCGACCGAGACCGGTAACGCGATGCGGCGGCCGGCGGGCTCTATCCGGGCGGCACTGGCGGACCGACGAGCTGGTCGCGCAGCGTATGCATCATCTTCAGGGCCAGAGCGCGGTTCTTGGCCGAGCGGCTGCGCTGCGCGTTCTCGACGATCGCCACGGTGTAGTTAACGATCCCCTCCCGGCGCAGGACGATCAGCGTGGTCCGCTCCTTTATCCCTCGCGCCTTGGTGGTCCCGGTCCCCACCGTCTGGACGGCAGCGAGGGGCGTTCGCCTGAATGGCCGCGGGGTACTCGGCTCGAGCCGCCTCTCGAACCCCGGCAGGGCCGCCAGGGCGCTGGTCGCGAACTCCTCCAGCGGCACCGCCAGCGACGCGGGGTCGCGAGCGGCCACCAACGTGACCGCGACCAGGTGGTCCGGCGAGCGGATCAGGGCGGCCTTGACGCGGTCCGTCCGCCTCCGGCTCACCTGCCAGCCGGGCGGGATCCCGATCCTGTAGCCGATCGACCGGTCCCCGTGCGCGTCCCAGCCCTTCGGCAGCTTTGGCAGCGCTTGGGGCGTTTCGGACGCTGGAGATGGCGGCGCGGTGGTCTCATCGCTGCCACAGCCGGCGGCGGCAAGCGCAACTGCGACACCAGCCCCAAGGGCAGCGTTGTCCGGGCCCTGCACACGGTGAAAAGTCTGCCACGGTCCCGCGGACCGCGAGCCGGGCAGAACCCGGCTCATCGCCGGCCCCTGAGGAAGCTCCTGATCGATCTATGGTTGCTCTCACGATGAAGAAGCACGTCTTGATCTTGGGGGCCGGCTTCGCCGGTCTGGAGCTGGCGGCGCGACTCTCCGAGTCGCTCGCGGACAAGGTCCACGTCACGCTCATCGACCAGAACGACTCGTTCATCTTCGGATTCTCGAAGCTGGAGGTGATGTTCGGCCGGCAAACCGCCGCGGAGGTGCAGCTGGACTACCGCGACATCTCAAAGCACGGGGTCGAGTTCCGCCAAGAGCGCGTCACCGCGATCGACCCCGCGCAGCGGCGAGTGGTGACGGACGAGGGCTCCTACGACGCCGACATCCTGGCGATCGCCATGGGGGCGGGTTACGACATCGCGGCCACCCCGGGCTTCGCCGAGGGTGGGCTCGAGTACTACTCGGTCGCAGGGGCCGAGCGCATGCGGGAGGTGATTCCCGGATTCGATTCGGGGAGGATCGTCATCGCCATCCTCGGCCAACCCTTCAAGTGCCCGCCCGCGCCCTTCGAAGCAGCGCTGCTGCTTCACGACCATTTCTCGGAACGGGGTGTCAGGGAAGCCGTGGAGATCCGGGTGCTCGGCCCAATGGCGGCACCGGTGCCGATCACGGAGGAGGTCTCCCACAAGTTCCTCGAGGCCCTGAAGGGGCGAAATATCGAGTACGGGGCGAAGCAGCTCGTGGTCGGCCTCGACGCCGGCGACAGGCAGGCCCGCCTGGCCAGCGGCGACAAGGTCGCGTACGACATGTTCGTCGGGATACCCATCCATCGTGTGCCGGAGGTGATCGAGAACTCCGGGCTGGCGGTCGACGGGTGGGTCCCCGTGGACAAGGCGACCCTCAAGACTCGGTTCCCCGGCGTATACGCGCTGGGGGACGTCGCGGGTACGCCGAGCGCGAAGGCCGGTGTGTTCGCCGAAGCCGCCGCCCGGGTAGTGGCCGACGACATTGCCGCGACCCTAAGCGGCGGTGTGCTGGAGCGGCCCTACGAGGGCGCGGGCCACTGCTACCTCGAGTTCGGGGGCGGGAGGGTCGGAAAGGTCGAAGCCAACTTCTTCGGCGGGCCGAAGCCGACTGCACGGTTCGTGGGCCCCTCCCGAGAGCTCGCGGGGGAGAAAGAGGCGTTCGCCTCGAGCCGACGGGAGCGCTGGTTCAGTTCTTCGACTGGTACGTGAGAATGGCCACCCCGGGTGGAATCACGGCGGTGTCGACGAGTTCGAGGTCCATTCGCTCCACGCCGTCCTCGAAGAAGCTCCTCCCCTTCCCGAGCACGACTGGGTAGACCCAGAGTCGGTACTCGTCAACGAGGTCGTGCTCCAACAGGCTGTGCGTGAGGTCGTGGGAGCCATAAATGACCAGGTCCTGGCCAGGCTGTTGCTTGAGCTTGGCCACGGCCTCCGGGACATCGCGTTCGATCAGATGGGCGTTCTCCCACTCCAGGTCCTTGAGCGTGGTTGACGCGACATGCTTCGCCATGCTGTTGAACCGGTCGGCGAGCTCTCCTGATCGCGACGGCCAAACGGCGGCGAAAAACTCGTACGTCTTGCGGCCGAGGAGCACACCATCGCTGTGACTCAGGAAGTCGGTGTGGTACTTGACAAACTCGTCGTCGTCGAACCCAAGCGCCCAATCCCGGACCTCGTCCACTCTCCCGTCCAGTGTCACATTGTTCGAAACGATCACTCTTCTCATCTCCTGCCTCCTTCGGTCAGCGATTTCGGGTGCTTGCCCGTTGAGACACCGCCGAGGCCGATAACGGAACGGTGGGTCCGTTCCAACCCGCGACCTACTCCTTAGGAGGGAGCCTCCGGCTGGGCACGGACACGCACGGAGTCGAGCCAGCGAATAGCGGGCGATTCACGCACGACCTGCGACCTCGCCTACTCCGAAAGGCCGGCGGCTTTGAGGGCCTCGGCCTCCTGATGGGGGAGGTAAACCTCCAACCGCGTCGCAAGGCCTTCGTCGTCCAGCGTCCAGACCGCCCACATCTCCATATCCAACTCGATGCCGCTCCCAGCCCCTCGGGCTGTGGCATGTTGGCGCACCAGGACCTTGTTGTCGCGAATGCCGAACTCGAGCGGCTCGACTTGGTTCTCCTCGAAGGCGTCTGGTTCCATCCATGTGCGCACCGCCTCCGCGCCTCTAAGCGACGATTGGCCCCCAGGGGGGACATACTCGATCTCGGGATGCGCCCCCGCTATCGCGGCGTCGAAGTCGCCCCGATTGAACGCGTCGTAGATGCGCCGCAGGCCAGCGACGATCTCCTCGTCTCGGTCGGCCATCGCCGCGCAGTATCTCGCGCGTGTGGTTCCGTCAGTCGGCCAGTGGCAGCAGGTGCTCTACGCCGCTCGTCTCGATCGCTCGGTCGACCGGCTCAGATCCGCGTAGCAGGCAGAGCCGACCTCCGTTTCGAAGCGATTCCTTCGACATCAAGAGCAAGACTCGTAGGCCTGCCGAGTCGATGAAGCTCACACCGCTGAGGTCGAGGACCACCCCGGGGACCTCACCGCCAATCGCACGTCGCAACTCCGCTTCGAGCGTCTTGACGTTGGAGAGATCAAGTTCCCCGAACGCGCGAACTAGGAGTTCCTCGCCGTCCGGCTCCACGCGGACTGTGAGCTGCCCGTCCTCGCGGATTCTGTCCGAGTCGCCCATTGCGCGTCCTTCCCTCACTTCTCTCGAGGTCGTGCCGCCTACCGGAAGGAAGAGAGAAATGAAGAGCGCCCTCGGACGGCTGAAGGTTCAGCGTACTCCTATTCCATGAACGCCCGACCTAGTCGGAACGGAGAGGCCACAAATCGCATGACCGAGCGGTAAGCGGCGGACGCCCCGAGCAGGATTCGAACCTGCGGCCTACTCCTTAGGAGGGAGTCGCTCTATCCAGCTGAGCTATCGGGGCCAGTTGGGAGATTACGGCTCTGCTGGGATCACGCAGAAGAGCAGCTGCCGCGTCCGACCCCGCCGCACGCGACCACCGCGAGCGTAGGTGCCTCGCGCCGTCCAATGCGGTCGCGAGAGGCATCACGCGCGCTAACCTCGAGTCATCGCGCAGCCCGCTCAGCTGATCGGCCTCGCGTCTCTCGCCGGCCGCCTCCGGCACCGCATGCATGATCAAGGAGGTATGCCGTGATTCTTCGCTATGACCGGATCGGCATCGAGATTCCCGCCGGGGATCCGGACCCAACAGGCGCAAGAGTGGTGCAGGAACTGATGGGCGGACGTTTCGGCGAGATGTCGACGCTGATGAACTACACGTTCCAGTCGTTCAGCTTTCGCGGCCGCAAGGAGCTGCGACCGTTCTACGACCTGATCGCCAACATCGCCGCGGAGGAGTACGGTCACATCGAGGCGGTCGGCGCGACCATCACCTCGATGCTTACCGGCGCCGACGCGCGCGAGATTGTCGCGAACGGCGCTTCCGCCCACTTTCTCAAGGCAGGCAAAGGCGTGCTCCCGGTCGACTCCGGCGGCGCGCCTTGGACGGGCGACTACGTCTTCTCCTCCGGCGACCTCGTGGAGAACCTCACCCACGACTACTTCCTCGAGACCGGCGCGCGCAACGGCAAGCTCAAGGTCTACGAGGCGGTCGACCACCCGGCAGCTCGCGCGCTCACCGGCTACTTGCTGGTCCGTGGCGGCGTGCACCAGGTCGCCTACGCCCGTGCGCTGGAGCTGCTCACCGGCGCCGACCTGAGCAAGGCGTTCCCGATGCCGCGGATCCCGACCGACAAGATCCCCGAGTGCCGTCCACACCTCGAGCGAGGGCTCACACCTGACGCTCTACCGCTTCACGCCTGACGACTACAAGGAGGTCGTCGCCGTCTTCAAGGGCACGCACCCCGAGACCGGCGAGGAGCTGCGCGTCCACCACCCGGCGCCGGAGGGCTTCCCATGGCCGGACCCCCCGCCCAGGAGGACGTGTTCGCGCCTGACTATGCGCCCGGGGAGATCGCCGAGATCGCCCAGAAGCTGCGCACGGACGCCGGGTTCAAGTGAGCCAGCGGCGCCCTCGCGGCCGCCGGCGCTTTCAGCATTGACGCCGCGGTTGAGGCCCCGCCGCGACGAGGAGACAGTTCTCAGTCGATCTTGCCGTGATGGGCGGCGTGGCCGGAGATCCTGGCTCTCCAGTCTTCCATCGACCCCGGCGCAGCCACATCGATCACGCCCATCATTCCATTGTCCTCGTGGGCGAGGATGTGGCAGTGGTAGACGAACTTGCCGGTGAACTGCGTGAAGCGCGGACGGATGACCACCTCGCCATGGACCGGTAGCAACCTGGGTGTCCTGGAGGCTACGGGCCTCGTAGGGCTTGTCGTTGATCGAGATCACCTGGAAATCGTCGATATGCAGGTGGAAGGGGTGCTGCTCGTCGGAGGCGTTGCGAATCGTCCACTCCTCGGTGGTGCTGAGCTCTGCGTGGACGTCGATCCGGTCGATGGTTGAACTGCTTGCCGTTGATGAAGAATCGGTTGCCGCTGGCGCTCTCGGAGAAGACGAACCTGCGGTGGTGGGCGATTGGGTCGTCTTCCAGGTCGGGCATCGGCCCGAGGCTGGTCGGCAGCTTGGACGGCTCGATGGCGTCACCCGCCGACTCCACGACCGCGAGTGTCCGCTCGGGGTAGGTGTCGCCAACGTCGCCGGTCGAGTAAGCGAGCGTCCTGAGCCGCATACCTGCCTTCCTGCGGCCCCCGGACCAAGACGTCGAAACGCTTGCCCGGCGGCAGGAGGAGCTTGTCGGCAGACCAGACCTCGCCGACCGGATTCGCGTCCTCGCCGATCACGTGCATCGGGCCTCCATCGAAGGTGACGCGGTACCAGATGTCTGCGCTGATATTGGCCAGGCGCCACATCTGCGTCTCCGCCGGGGCGATCTCGAGGTCGGGGGCCGACGAGGCCATTCACCGTCCGAGTCGTCGGCGCGTCGGAATTGATGTTCCTCGGTCACGATCCCGCCGCCCTTGACCTGCAGGTCCTTGAGCGTGAACAGCTTCTGGGGCACGTCGCGAAGCTCGGCGGGCAGACGGTCCTCGAGACCCTCGACGACAATCGCGCCGGAGAGACCGCTGAAGACCTGCTCCTCGCTGATGCCGTGCTCGTGCGAGTGGTACCAGTAGGTGCCCGGGCTGATGTCGTCCGGCACCCGCACGGCGACCTTCGCGGTCGTGTGTGGGCGGGGATCGTGCGCAGGACGTTGTCGGCGATTCCGGACGGCGAGGTGTGGAAGCCGTGGAAGTGGATGTTGGTGGGCTGATCGAGCTCGTTCTCGAGGTCGAGTCGGATCCAGTCGCCCGGCGACACCCTCATCGTCGGCCCGGGGAAGCTGCCGTTGTAGGACTTGCCGATCACGGTCGTGCCGGCGACCTCGAGCTCGCCCTCGGAGACGGTGAGCCTCGTCTTCAGCTCGCCGTCGTCCGCGATCAAGCTCGGGCGGCTCGCCGAACGGCTGGTGCTCGGCGACGGCGAATGTCGCGCCGGCGCTCTGCGTCGTCTCGTCGGAGTCATCGCCGCCGAACACGCAACCGCTGAGCACGAAGCTGGCCGATGCCGCCGCTGCCGCGATTAGCCCGAGGATCGTCGGTCGGCGGGGCGCGGCGCGCGACACCGGTCTAGGGCCCGGTCCAGCCCCCCGCGTAACAGGGTGCGCCACCGCAAACGTTGGTGATCGCGCCCTGCGGCCGCAGGAACTCGGACACCATCTTCAGCGCATCAGGTGCTCCGCGAGGTGCGCTGTGCGGGTCCTCGCCCCCCCGGTTCGGCAGGTTGGCCAGCGGCGGCGGGGTCACGCCGATCGTCTCACCGGGGTTGTCGGGGTCGGGCCGCACGGGTCCGATGTCCCAGTAGACGATCGCCGACCCGCCGAAGGGATACCTCCCGATGCGAGGTATGCCGAAGAGCTGGTCGACACCGGGCCAGCGCCCCGGGTCGAGGATCGGCCTGTGGGTGTAGGCACCGATCGTCCGCGCCTCGACATCGGCCGGCCCAGTTGGTGACCTGATGGTCGCCGAAGGCGACGTTCAACAGGATCTTGTGCGGTGGCGTGTTCGGGTAGCGGCTAGTCGGTCATCCGGTGCGCGTAGCCGTTGGGCTCGCCGCGGTCCCACAGCATCTGGATCAGCGACAGCACAAGCGGCCGCGCGAGCTCGTCCGGGTAGTTGCGGGTACGAGCACCGCCGCGAAGGTGTCGAAGTCGACCGAGCGCGGCAGCAGGACCGAATAGCGCATCGCCGGCACGCCCAGCGCCGCGCGCGTGAAGTCCGGCGACACGGCGGTCAGCGCGCCGCCCATGATCCCGCCCTGGCTGTTGCCGTCGTAATAGAGCTGGCTTCGGTGTTGATCACCGACGGCGTGCTCAGCGTGCCGTTGACGTGGAACGCCGGGTCGCTGCTGAAGCCGTTCTGGTGGATCATCACCCGGCCCAGGAAAAGCTCGTTGAGCAGACCCTGCTGGAGCCGGTCGGCGAGCTCGGGGAACTTCGAGAGATCGTTGCAGCATCCGCGATCGTGTTCGGGATGTCGCTCGACGACATACCGATCTCGTCGGTGGCGCAGAGGACGAAGTTGTAGGTGTTGGCCAGCTCTGCCTGGCCGCTCGAGGCCACCTCCCCGGCGCTCCCGAACAGCCCGTGGCCGTAGAGCGAGGGGCGCGCCGGCGCGGCGCCCCGCGACCGCCGACACGCGGGATCGATGCAGTCGAAGTTGGCGGTCCAGTCGCCGTTGCCGGGTGGGCAAGCCGCTGCCGTCGAGCTGGAACCGTCCCCCCGGCGCGCAGTTCGGCGCCAGGTAGCAGGGCACGGTGAACGTGCCTTCCACCTCGCGGGCGATCCGAGCATTCTGCGCCGGCGTGAAGTTGGTTACCTCGGTGACATTGAACGCCGGCGAGGTTCCCTGGACGATCCGATCCGCGAGCTTCGTGTCCCCGAGCTTGGCGAAGGCGTCGTTGCGAATGCGAAGCATGCGGGCCGCGATGTTCTGGTCGCTGGCGACCGGAGAAGTCCCAGGCCAGGTAGAGGTCTTGGCGTCTGATCCCGGCCTCGTTCAAGGTCTGGAAAATGCTCTTGAAGTGAGCGCGGCGGCTGGTTGATCCTCTGCTGGTCGGAGGGAATGCGGTCGCGGTAGTAGCGAAACGCCGCCGGGGCCCCGATCGGTCTCGCCGCTGGCCGTCTTCAGGCGCCGTAGTGCGACGACGTACCGGTGCCCGGCGACCAGGTTCCAGGCCGGATGTATCTCCAGCGCCACGCTGCCGGGCTTGGTGGCGTTGGAGTCGATCTCGGCCCAGATGGGCCATCTCCTCCCGGTCTCGGCATCGATCACGACGATCGGCTGCTGAGGATCCCGGAAGCGGCCGATGTGGTTGATCGGCACGGCGCCGGTTCGATCCAGAGCCGCCGTGCTGTTCAGGCCCGGAACCTTGAGGACGATCGGTTGCCCCGGGCTGAAGCCGTCGTTGAGGTTGTATGGCGCGGGCGTCGATGTGCTTGCCGTCGACGTTTGCGGGCATCGCCGCCGTCTTCAGGTTGACCCGGCGTCCGGTGGGCGTGCTCGAGTCACGAACCGTGTAGTAGTCGTCCGGGAACGGCAGCAGGCAGAGCCCGTTGTTCGGCTTGGCGATGAAGTCGCAGCGATCGGCGTCGCTGGTGTCGATCCGGGGTAGGGGGCCCCCCTGCACGATGCCCGGCGCCAGAGCCGCGATCGCGCAACCTGTGACGCTAAGCGCCGCGAGCGCGGCCCGCGGACGATTCCGCTTCCGGCTCTGCCCGTTCACTGCGGGCAACATTCTGTCACTCCGGACACCATCCCACACCGCCGGGGTCGGGGACCTTCAGCCAGCGTCCTCCGGTGGCGCCACGCGCCTGAGCGCGGCCCGGATCTCCTCCTGACTCTCCTGGTCCAAGACCGGCTCGTGCTCGAGCCAGAGCACGAAGGCATGAACCCAGAGCAGGCGAACGTCGATCTTCAGCTCGCTGGCGTAGGCCATCAGCACCTCCTCGGGGCGCCGGGGCCACGCCGTGCCGTCCTCAAACCGCGCGATCGTCGCCTGGTTGACCCTGAGCGCGGCCGCGATCTGGACCTGCACGACCTCCCTTTCCCTTCGCGCTTGGCGGCAGGCCCGGCCCAGCCAGGGAAGGAACGGACGGGGAGGTTCCTGGGTTTCCGTGCTCGGCGTTCTATTGTGGCGCGACATCAGCCTGCAGGTTGGCAGATCCTGCGTGATATGCATAGCCCGTCGGAGTTTCAATCATATGTTGAAATAGCTCATTATCAATCATTATGATATAACGTCTTACCTAACAGCGGTTACGGGGCACGCAATCAGTGGAGCCGCCCGATTCAATGTGGCAGCCGCCCCCAAACGATCGGGTGGCGGGAGCCGCCCGCAAAAGGAGGAGTTCATGCGTATTAGGAAACGGCCAGCCTTCGTTCTCGTTTCGACGGCAGCCTCGGCGTGGGCCTGATCGCCTTCCCGGGAGCGCCGCCGCCGCGCCGCCGGTTGTCCCGGCCTGTGCCTTCCCGGCCACCGCGGGCAGCGATTCCTGCGCCACGATCGTGACCACGGGGTCGCCAAATCCAGTCGGGACTGCGCTACGAGAACCTCAAGCTGGGCGTTCGCGTTCGCTCGCAGTTCGACCCGGCGACCAGCGAGACGACCAGCGTGAACCTGAAGTTCGACCAGGACATCAAGTTCAACCTGGGGGCTGTCCCGGGGACCTGCACCGCCGCGACGCTGAGCGGCAAGACCATCCAACAGGCGTATAACGCGTGCGGCCCAGGCCCAGGTGGCAGCAACACCTACCTGTCGGCGGCGGGCAACGTGAGCGGGGTCGGGTCGACCACGGTCACGGGGATCGACGCCTGCACGATGATCTTCAAGGGTGCCAGCGTCAACCAGGTGCTCATCTACGCGCGGGCGCCGATTGGCAATCCGTCGAGTGAGTGCAACAGCCCGGGCACCAACACCGCGGGCTCGGCGACGGTTGTCTTCACGGGCACCCTGTCGCATCAACCCGCGGCCTCGCCGTATGACTGGACGCTCAACGTCCCCAACACCCACACGGCGAATCCCTCCCTGGACGACTTCGGCGCGACCCTCACGCGTGGAACCGCCCTCCAGGCGAAGTGCGTCCCCGCCGGGACAACCCACACCATGCAAGGGGCCTGGGATTACACCGCTGCCGGCGATGCGAACGACACGTACAACGACGTCGGATCCGTGCAACACATAGTTGGAGTTGATTCCTAGGCTCGAACGTCGGGCCAGGACGTAGCGAGAGGGGCGGCCAAAGTGCCGCCCCTCTCGCGTTCGGGGAGGCCGCGAGCCCCGCGAGGCGATGATCATGGACCATGGGGTGGTGTCCACGCCCACGGAGGAGACGAGCTGATGGCAACCCGGCAGACCGTGCGCGAGATCCAGAACATCGTGGGCGGGCGGGCGGTCCCCGCCGAGACCGACGAGCGGCTCGACGTGCCCGATCCCGCGACTGGCCAGGTGCTCGGGCGCGTGCCCCTGTCGGGCCCGTCCGAGGTCGACCACGCAGTGCGGGTGGCAGCCGAGGCATTCGAATCGTGGCAGGAGGAGCCGGTGACCAGGCGCGCCCGCCGCATGTTCGGCCTCCAGGTGCTGCTCGAGCGTCAACTGGACCAGCTCGCCGAGCTGGTGACGCGCGAGAACGGCAAGCACCTCGACGAGGCCCGCGGCGAGGTGAGGCGGGGGATCGAGGTGGTCGAGCTGGCGGCTGGGATGACCACGCTGATGAAGGGCGAGACGCTCGATCAGGTGGCGCGCGGGGTGGACGTCTCGCTCCACCGCTTCCCGCTCGGGGTGTGTTGCGGGATCACCCCATTCAACTTCCCGGCGATGATTCCGCTCTGGTTCGCGCCGCTCGCGATCGCGGCCGGCAACACGTTCGTGCTCAAGCCCTCCCAGCGAACGCCGCTGACCGCGAACCGCCTGGCCGAGCTGTTCGCCGAGGCCGGATTCCCCGACGGCGTCTTCAACGTCGTCCACGGCGCGCAGCAGGCGGTCGAGGCACTGATCGACCACCCCAGGTTGCGGGCGGTGTCATTCGTGGGCTCGGCCCCCGTTGCCCGCAAGGTCTACGAGCGCTCGGGCTTGCGCGGCAAGCGGGTCCAGGCGCTCGCCGGCGCCAAGAACCATCTGGTGGTGATGCCCGACGCCGAGCTCGACCTGGCGGTGCCCGCCGTCTTCGCCTCCGCCTTCTCCAACGCCGGCCAGCGCTGCCTGGCGGGCTCGGTGGCGGTCGGCGTGGGCGGCATCGGCGACGAGCTGGTCGCCGGGATCTCGCGCATGGCCCGGCGAGGCGCGGGTCGCGCCGGGCGACGAGCCCGGCACTGACGCGGACAGCACGATCACCCCGGTCACCACCCCAGAGGCGCTCGAGCGCATCACCGGCTACATCGAGCTGGGCGAGCGGGAGGGGGCCACGCTCTGCGTGGACGGGCGCGGGCAGGGCGACGGCCGGGGCTTCTTCCTCGGGCCGACCGTGTTCGACCAGGTCGCTCCCGAGATGACGCTCGCCCGGGAGGAGATCTTCGGCCCGTTGCTGGCCGTGGAGCGGATGGAGGACCTGGATGGTGCGATCGCCGCCATCAACGCCTCGGAGTACGGGAACGCGGCGGCGATCTTCACCCGGGACGGCGGCGCCGCCCGCAAGTTCGTGCGCGAGGCGCAGGCGGGGATGATCGGGGTGAACGTCTCGGTTCCGGCCCCGGTCGCCTACTTCCCGTTCGCCGGCTGGCGCGGCTCCTTCTACGGCGACCTCCACGCCACCGGCCGCGACGGGGTCGAGTTCTTCACCGAGAAGAAGGTCGTCACGAGCCGCTGGACCTAGTAGGCGGTCACATAACGTGGTGCCTGAAACGGCGAGGCGCAGGCGTCGCCAGGCAAGGACGCTAGATCAGTCCGGCTAGTCGTAGAGGCTCTCGGTGGCGATCTGGCGCAGGGTGCGGTCCCAGAGGCGGATCTCCAGGTAGAGCTCGTCGCCGAAGCCCCGCACGGCGTCGACGGCGATCAGCGTGAACCGGCCGTCCTGGACCGGCGCCTGGTCCAGGACCTCTCCGTCGAGCTCCGCGGTGGCGGCGACGGCGCCCCGCACCATCGGCAGGCCCCAGACCAGGGTGATGTCGCCGCCGCGATCCCCCTCCGCCCGCCAGGCGCCGATCACGTCGTCCGAGAGGTCGATCTTCCACTGCGGATTGTCCTCGGCGGTGACGCCGGTGAAGTCGGCGCTCGCCCTGAAGTCGCCCGGCTCGCCATCCTCGGGACGCACGAAGGAGACGTGGCCGAAGTACTCGACCAGCACCGGGTCCGAGGCCTGCTCCCCCTCCTCGGGCTCGCCGCCGCCGGTGGGCTCGGTGGCCCGGCCGGCGCCCGGGACGTACACCCGACCGCCCCAGCCGCGCTCCGGAAACCACCTGATGGTCTCGGGGTCAAGCGGCGCGCCCGCCTCGCCGGCGTGGGGCTCGCAGGCCTTCGCGAACTCCTCCTCCAGGCGCTTCGCCCACTGCCCGTACGGCCTTCCCTCCTGGGGAGAGTCGGCGATGAAGCAGGGGAAGGGCCTGTTGATCGGGGGGCTCATCGGGGGGGCAGCCTAGTTCGTCGTCGCCCAACGCGTCGCGGAGGTCCGCCGCCGCGCGCTCCGGCGGATAGATGTTGACCTCGACCCCGGTGCCGAGCTCGAATCCGGCCCGCACCGTGAGCCGGGGAACCAGGTCCACGTGCCAGCAGAACTCCTCGACGCCGCGGGGTGCGGTGCGCACCCAGAGGTTGAGCTGCGGTGGCGAGCCGAACAGCGTCGCCAGGGCGCGAAGCGCAGTGCGAATCATCGCCGTGCCGGTCTCGCCGTCGAGCTCGAACGAGGGCGCCGGCCGGCGCGGGACCACGCGCAGCTCGAACGGTGAGCGCGAGGCCCAGGGACAGATCAAGAGGGCCTCGTCGTCGACCGCCACCAGTCGCTCGCGCCGGCGCACCTCCTCGGTCGCGATCTCGGACAGCAGGTGGCCGCCCATGGTGCGCTCGTGGTAGGCCGAGGCCCGCTCGCGCTCGCGCGCGATCGCGGCGGGGACGAAGCGCAGCGCGTAGAGCTGCGCATGTGAATGCTCCAGCGAGGCGCCCGCGTCCGGGCCCTCGTTGACGATCAGGTGGACGTAGGAGGCGTCCTCGGCGCCGGCGCGCATCCGCTCCCGCCAGGCCGCCAGGGCGCCGGCGAAGCGCTCCTCGGAGAGCTCGGCGAGCGAGGTCACGTGCTCGGGGGAGTGAACGATCACCTCGTGGGCTCCCACGGCGGGCATCGACGCGAACAGGTCCGGCTCCGCTCGCCCGGCTCGAGGCTCGCAGCGGATCGACGGAGCTCGCCAGCCCGGCCTCGGGCTGGTCGGCTGACCCGTGGCCTGCGGCCCGTGACTCGGCGCTCCCGCCGGCGAGCACCGGATACAGGTTCGGCACCGCGCGCTGGGTCCATCCCGGCGAGTCGGCCGCCCCACCGCCGGGCCGCCTCGCCCAGACCTCGGGCGGCGTGCGGTCCTCGCGGCCCTCGCAGAACGGGCAGGTCTCGGCCGCGTCCTCCCTGGTCACGGGGGAGCCGGGGCGAAGGCGTCCGGCCGCTCGGCCCGCCCGGGGGCGAGGATCGCCCGCAGCCCGGTGAGCTGGTCTATGCGGATCTCGGGATCGCTCAGCGGCCTCTAGTGGGTCGTCAGCTCTGGCTCGCGCCCGAGCCACCGCTCCCGCTCCGCGGCTCGACAAAGGCTTTCAGCATGTCGAGCGGGAGCGGGAAGACGATCGTCGAGTTCTGGTTTACGCCGATGTCGATCAGCGTCTGCAGGTAGCGGAGCTGGAGCGTCGCCGGGTTGCGGCTGAAGATCTCGGCCGCCTGGGACAGCTTCTCGGACGCCTGGAACTCGCCGTCGGCGGCGATGACCTTCGCCCGCCGCTCGCGCTCGGCCTCGGCCTGGCGCGCGATCGCCCGCTGCATCTCCTGCGGCAGCTCGACGTCCTTGACCTCGACCGTGCTCACCTTCACGCCCCAGGGCTCGGTCTGCTCGTCGATGATCTGCTGCAGCTCGATGTTGAGTCGCTCCCGCTCCGAGAGCAGGGCGTCGAGCTCGGCCTTGCCGAGAACCGAGCGCAGCGTCGTCTGGGCGATCTGGGAGGTGGCGACGAGGAAGTTCTCGACCTCGGTGATCGCCCGGTTCGGGTCGACGACCCGGAAGTAGGCGACCGCGTTGACGCGCATGGTGACGTTGTCCTTGGAGATCACCTCCTGCGGCGGCACCGTCAGGGTGACCGTTCTCAGGTCCACCCTGACCATCCGGTCGATGATCGGGATCAGCAGGATCAGGCCCGGGCCCTTCTGGGCGATCAGCCGCCCCAACCGGAAGATCACGCCGCGCTCGTACTCGCGCAGGATCCTGACCGAGGAGGCGAGCAGGATCAGCGCGAAGATCAGAAGCAGGGCGACTATCGCGATGGCCACACCCACTTGAAGCTCCTTCCTCGCTACAAGGGCCGGACCCGGAGCGTCAGCCCCTCGACCGACTCGACCCGCACTCTACTGCCGCGCTCGAGAGGCCGCCCATCTCCGGGCGATCCGGTCGGCAGCCTGCTCCGTTCCGGCGCCTGGTGGCATCAGCTCCGCCCTCCACAGCGCTCCCTCGACGAAGATCTGGCCGATCGGGTCCAGCGGCTCGCGCACCTCGCCGACGGCGCCGATCATCTCCTCCCAGCCGGTGCGCGCCGGCTGGCGCCGGGCGCGCATCGCCCGCTCGACCGCGAAGGCGAGGAAGCCGCCAATCAGGAGCCCGGCGAGGATCACGACCGGGGCCGAGATCTCGTAGGCGCTCGTGTTCGGTGTCGTAGAGGACCAGGCCCGCGGCGATCAGCGCCGCCACCCCGGAGGCGCCCAGGATGCCGTGAGTCGGGAGGTGCGCCTCGGCGATGATCATCGCGACGCCGAAGACCAGCAACAGCACCCCGGTGGCGGTCACGGGGAGCTGGGCGGTCCCGTAGAGGCCGAGCAGGAACGAGATCACCCCGATCGTGCCAGGGGCGATCAAGCCGGGGCTGAAGAGCTCGATCGCCATCCCCACGAGCCCGATCAGGAGCAGCAGGTAGGCGACGTTCGGATTGACGAGGATCTCGAGCAGCTCGTAGGCGAGTGGCATGTCGTGGTTCTCGATCCGAAGCCCCGCGGTGTGCAGCGTCTGGGCCTTCGGCCCCTTGACCCGGAAGCCGTCGAGCTGAGCGACCAGCGCCTCCTGGTCGGGCGAGATCAGGTCGATCAGCCCCGCCCGTTTGGCCTCGCGAGCGGTCAGGTTCTTCGCCTTGGTGACCAGGAGCTGAGCGAGCTTCTGGTTGCGCCCGTGGGCCGCCGCGAGCGCCCGCATCGACGCGGCGGCGTCGTTCTTGATCTTGCGGTCGAGGTCGCTGCTCCCGCCGCCGGGCCCGATCGCGATCGGGGTCGCCGAGCCGATGTTGCTCACCGGGTGCATCGCCGCGACGTCCGCCGCCTCGGTGATGTAGGCGCCGGCCGAGCCGGCGCGCGCGTTGTCCGGGGACACGTAGACGACCACCGGCATCGGCGCCGCGGCCATGTCCTGGATGATCGAGCGCATCGAGTCGGACAGCCCGCCCGGCGTGTCGAGCCGGATGATCGCGATCTCCGCGTCCTCGGAGGCGGCGTCGTCGAGCGCGCTCGAGATCCACCTCTGGGTCGCCGGGTCGATCGTCGCCTGAAGCTCGATCGAGTAGGCGATGCCGCCGGCCGCGCGATCGCCTGGCGCCTGCTGGGCGAGCGCCGGCGAGATGGCGAGCGCGCCGCCCGCCAGGGCGAGCGCTCCGAAGCTCAAGAGGCGGAGCCGGAGGCTCCTCATGGCTCCCATTATCCGCTTCGGCGTCGAGTGAACAAGGGGGACGCTCCCGGAGCGCGTAGCCCTCGCGGGCGACTCCTACCGCGCGTAGCGCTCGATGTCGGCGGCGAGGGCGTCGATGCTCGCGTACTGGCCCTGCTGGACGTGGGCCAGCTTGCCGCTCGCGTCGTAGAACGCCGTCGCCGGGAAGCCGATCGTGGCCTCGATCGCCTCGGCGATCTCCTCGCCGGGGTCGCTGTAGCTCGGATAGGGAAGCGGGAACTCGGTCAGGAAATCCTGGGCCGCATCGCTGGAGTCGTCGCTGTCGACGCCCAGGAACGCGATCCGCTTGCCGAGTCGCGCGGACAGCCGCTGAAACCAGGGCATCTCCTCGCGGCAGGGGCCGCACCACGAGGCCCACTTGTTGACCACGACCGGATAGCCGCGCAGATCGGCGAGCCGCTGCTCGAACGCGTCCGTGCCGCCCGGCAGCAGCTGATTCGGCTGGTCGTAGAGCTTCGCGAGCGGCCCCGGCGCGCCCGCCAGCGCCTTCGCGTAGTCCGGCGACTTGCCTCCACCATCGTCCCCGGACCCGCTGCCGCACGCCGACAGGGCGACCATGACGACCGCGAATGCAGCCGCGGCGAAGAGGCGCTCCAGGCGTCCGATCCGGCCCATCCCGCCCATGAAAACTGGCTTTCGCCGCATTCGGTTCAGCACGATGGTTTAATTAGGTACCCGGTCCACACCGCATCTGGGCCGTGGGGGGAAACCGCCGACTCGTCAAGAGGGGAATAACCACGAGCGGGCCGGCGAGCCTCCCAGCGAGCTTACAGCGCCCCCGCCACCATTCACACGAGCGTAGGGCGCCGGAGAACTTCTTCTCATGGCGAAATCCGTCGACGTCGCAGAGAGCGCGACCAGCCTGATCAGAAACGATCAGCTCGAGCGCGTGCGCGAGTTCGCGCGCGAGCCGATCCTGCTCGACGACGAGACCATCAGCGACATCGCTCCCGGGACCGCGCGGCACCGGGCCGTCGAGGCTGCGCTGGCGGAGCTCGACGCCGGCCGCGAGACACCCTCGCCCGAGTGGCGGCGGCGCTACTCGCTGCTGCTCGGGCTCGAGCGGCTGCTCACCGCCGAGCCGGTGCTGCTGGCGGACGGGGCCGAGCTCACCGAGCACCAGATCGACGTGCTCTCCGGAACCCTCGCAGCGCTCACCGCCGAGCTCGAGGACTCGGTCGCCGCCCAGAGCTGGAACGGAGCGGGTCGCTCCTCGGCCGAGCTTGACGGCGACGAGCCCGGTTCGCCGGTCGACGCCAAGCTCGAAGGCGAGGGCGGGAACGGTGCGGTCGAAGATGTCGCCGAGGAGGACGAGACGCTGGCGCCAGACGAGGAGGAGCCCCTTGACTGGGAGGAGCCGGCCGCCGACCTGGTGGCCGAGGCGCCCGAGGACCCGGGCGCAAGCCGGCGCTTCTGGTTCGAGCACGCGACCGGCTCGGGCAAGACCGTGGCCGCGCTCGGCTTCGTCGAGGGCTCGCGAACCGGCGGCGTCCTTATCCTCACCCACCGACGCAACCTCGTCGACCAGTTCATCGGCGAGATCTCCGACCGCGGCTACAAGGACCGGCTCTCGCCGGCACTCATGGACGGCTCGGACCATCCCTACGGCCCGGTCACCGTCGAGACCTACCAGTGGTTCGTGCGCAACGCCGAGCGCATCTCCGACGCCTACGCGATCGTGATCTGCGACGAGGCGCACACTGCGCTGGGCGAGAAGACGAGCGCTTGCATCCGCCGCTGGCCGGAGCCCGTGTTCATCGGCATGACGGCGACCGGCGCCCTGATCGCCCGCCACGTCGCCGACCTCTTCCCGACCCAGACCTCGCGCTTCGACCTCGCCCAGGCTGCTAGACGCGGGGTGATCGCGCCGCTGCGCGACATCCGCATCCCACCCGGGCCGGGGGTGCGGACGATCGCCAAGGTGCCGTTGCGGCGAGGCGAGGTGGACCAGGACTTCGACCAGGAGGAGCTGGCCAAGCTGCTGGACCAGGAGCCCTTCAATGTCGCGGTGGCCGATCTCTACCGCTCGCGCTTCCGCAGGGTCCCGGGCGTCGTCTACACGGCCGGCGTGCGTCACGCCAACAACGTCGCGGCCTCGTTCCGTGCAGCGGGGATGAAGGCCCAGGCCGTCTCGGGCGAAACCCCGAAGCGAGAGCTGGCGGAGATCCTCGCCGCATTCGAGCGCGGCGAGGTGGACGTGCTCTGCAACGCGATGCTGCTCGCCGAGGGCTGGAACTCACCGCGGGCGACGATCTGCATGCACCTCGCCCCGACCGCCTCGCGGCGCGTGTATCAGCAGCGAGTCGGCCGGGTCACCCGCCGCGCCCCGGAAAAGGAGGCCGGCCTGATAATCGACTTCGTCCATCCCGCCACAACCCACGACGAGACGATCGTCACCCTGCACAGCCTGCTCGATCGCGACGTGTACCGGGGCGGTGCGATCGTGGTAGGGCCGGTGCGGCGCGGACGCGGTCGGCGGGTGCGGGTCGAGCGCCGAGTGGTGCCCGTTTCGGCCGATCCCGAGCGTCGCCTGGCCGTGCTCGAGCGCGAGCTGTGGCGGATTGCGGTCGAGAACCTCAACTACTCCGAGCAACACGCCTGGGCTGCGCTGGCCGGGGCGCGGGTGACGAACAACAACTGGCGGCGGGCGAAGGCGATGCTCCAGCACGACCAGGCCAACGAGCTGCGTCGGCGCTTCCTGCTCACCTGCGTGCAGCGCAACCGAAACCACCAGCTCCGTCTCAAGGCGCTGGGTGAGATCGCGGCGCTACGCGACGCTGACGCCTTCGACGACTCCGTGGAGGTGGTGGCTACCTGGCCGCGCGACGAGCGGCGCGCTGGTGCCAAGGTGCTACTCCAGGCGCTCGTGGAGCGGCGGATCGGGCGTCGCGATCAGGCGCAGGCTTGGGTCTGGCGCCTCGCCGCCGTCACCCGCGAGCTGCACGAGGAATACGCCGTGCAGCGGTGGCCCGAGACCAAGCGGCTCCTGGGACTGTTCGTCAACTCGTCGGGGCGAGCCCACGGCCGAAACGCGCGGCGCATCGTCCACGCCGCCCGCCAGCAGGACCGCCGCCTGGCGATCTCGCTGCTGGCCGCCTCGGTCGCGCACACCCCGGAGGCCGAGGAGGTGTTGCGCGGCGCCCGCATGCGGATGGCCCGCAAGCCCTCGGCCGTCGCACGCGAGCTGCTTCGCAACTTCCCGAAGTCGGGCGGAAGGCGGCGCCGGCGCCGGGGCAAGAACGGACAACGCAGTGGGAACGGTGGGGGAAACGGCGGCAACACCGGCAGCCAGGACGGCACCAAGGCCGCGAACCGTGCGCCGCGGGAGCGCCTCGCTGAGTCCGAGGCGGACGCCTCACAGGACTGACCCGCAGGAACCGGGAGCGGCTGAGCGAACACAGCCCCCATGGACCCGCGCGAGCTGATCAAGGGCGTTCGCGATGCGTTGAGCGTCCGTCAGGTCTTCGGCGAGCCCGTGGAGCGAGACGGCGTCACGGTGATCCCCGCCGCGACCGTGATCGGCGGTGGTGGCGGTGGCGGCGAGGGAGCCCAACAGCCGTCGAATATCGACGGCGAGACTGAGCCACAGGGGCAGAGCGGCGTCGGCGTCGGCTTCGGAGGCGTGATGTGGCCCGCGGGGGCGTTCGAGATCAGGGACGGGCGCGTCACCTGGCGCCCGGCGATTGACGTGACTCGGGTGCTGGTGCTGGTGCTGGCGCTTGCGATCGCAGTGGTTCGCGCGCGCGGCCGCCGCTAGGCCAACGCGAGCTGCACCTCGCCGGCGCCGAGGCTGAGACGCTGGCCGTCCTCGGTTGCGACCAGCAGGTTGCCGCGGTCGTCGATCCCCTCGGCGCGACCGGCTCCCGAGGGAAAGTCGGCGCCGGCGCCCTCCCAATGAACCTCCCGCCCGCGCAGCGCGTCGCGCGCGGCGAACTCCTCCAGAACCCGCCCGGGCGCCGCGTCCACCCAGCGCTCGAGCCTTTCGATTGACGGACCCCAGGGCTGCGGTGGTGGTGACCCCCTGGCCAATCGAGGTTGCCGGCCAACGCAGATCGGGCGGGAACTCAGCCGGCTCGACGGTCAGGTTGAGGCCGATCCCGATCACCGCCCAGTCGGGGGGACGGGCCTCGAGCAGGACTCCCGCCACCTTACGTTCCGCGATCCAGACGTCGTTCGGCCACTTCACCCGACACTCCAGCGAGGCCAGCGCCTCAACCGCCTCGCAGACCGCCAGCGGCACAGCGAGCGGAAGGAGCACGTGCTCGCGCCCCAGCGGGCAGAGGATCGCCGAATAGAGGAGCGCCTTGCCTGGCGGCGCCGCCCAGACCCGCCCACGGCGGCCACGGCCCGACGTCTGCTCCTCCGCGGTGACCACCGTGCCGCCGGGCGCGCCAGCGAGCGCCAATTCGCGAGCCCGCTCGTTGGTCGAGTCGGTGACCCGAAAGTGACGGCGCGGAAGGCCGAAGCACGTCATAGCGGGCGCAGCACTACCTCGTCGCCCGGGGCGAGGCTCAGCTCTGCCGCCGCGCTGCCGCGGTTGACGGCCAGCGCGACGCTCCTGTAGGAGTCCAGGTAGAGGAGCAGCTCACCGGCGCCGAGATCGGCGAAGGTGAGCGTGAACACCGCTTCGTGGCTTCGGCTTTGAGTCTCGATCGCCACCGAGCGGCCCATCCGCAGGCCGCTGGCCGGCAGGTGCTGATCGGCCAGGTCGAGGACCGCATTCCCGAACCGGTCGACGGAGATCACGTGTGCGAGCACACGGTCCGGTCCGATCGCCGGCTGGCTCGCCTGGAGGGTGACCAGCGACTCGGCCGGGATCGGCTCGCCGGCCTCGGACAGCGGCGCGCCCCGCGCCAGGTGCGCGGCGACCGGGGCGAAGATGTCGCGGCCGTGGAAGGTCGCCGAGATCGGCTCGAGCCGGAGCCGCGACAGCGACACGTCGACCGCCTCGACCGCGCCGCCGAGGCGCTCGATCGCCGGCCACAGGAGCCCGTTGTCGGGCCCCACCAGGAGCCTCTCCTCCAAGCCGGCGCGGACCGCCACCGCGCGGCGCGGCGTGCCAACCCCAGGGTCGACGACCGCCAGGTGCACACCGGGGGGGGCATACGGGAGCGCGTTCCCGAGGATCGTCGCGCCCTCGCGGACCGCGTGCCGGCGGATGCCGTGGGTGAGGTCGATCACCGTGGCCTCCGGCGCGATCCGGGCGATCACAGCGCGGCAGACGCCCGCGAACTCATCGTCTGCGCCGTAGTCGGAGAGGAAGGTGATCGGGCGCGCCACGTCTGGAATCTAGTGGGGTGCAGAATGCGGTGAGAGGCCCGACTCAGCCGCCGGCGGCATCGGCGAGCAGCGCCTCGACCAGGCCGTCGGGGTCGTGGCGATCGGCTTCGACGTCCACCGTCAGGCCCGCCTCGCGGGCGGCCTCGCTGGTCACCGGCCCGATCGAGACGATCCGGGCTCGCTCCGAGAGACGACCACCGACCGCCTCGATGAAGTTCCTCACCGTCGAGGAGGACGTGAAGGTGACGTAGTCGGCGTCCTGCGCCGCCTCGACCGCGGCTGGGTCGGGCAGCTCGGCGACCGTCTCATAGAGGGCCACGAGGTCAACTTTGGCGCCGCGGTCCCGCAGCGCTTCGGGCAGGAGGTCGCGCGCATCGGCGGCGCGGGCGACCAGCACCGGGCGCTCGGCGACCTCGAACTCGCGCAGCGACTCAACCAGGGCCTCGGCGATCGAGCGCTCGGGGACGACGTCGGCCCGAATCCCGCGTTCCGCGAGCGCCGCCGACGTTCCTGGCCCGATCGCGGCGACCGTCGCGTTGGCAAGGGCGCGCGCATCGCGGCCCGCGGCGGCCAGAGCGTCGAACAGCAGGCGCACGCCGTTCGGGCTCGTCAGGCAGACGAGCGCGTAAGAGTGAATGGACTGCACGGCGTCGCGAACCTCCGGGGAGTCGAGCCGCGGGACGATCCGGATCGCCGGCAGCTCGATCACCTCGGCGCCCAGCGCACGCAGCGCGGCGGCCAGGCCGCTGGCCTGGGCGCGCGCCCGTGTGACGACGACGCGCCGAGCGTGCAGGGGGCGGCGCTCCAGCCACGCGATCGTCTCGCGCCGCGCCGCCACCGGGCCGGTGAGCACGATCGCCGGCGGGCCGATCGCGGCCGCGGCGACCGCCGCGGGCAGCTCGGCGAGCGTGGCGGTGACCGTCCGCTGGCCGGGCATCGTCCCCCGCTCGATACAAGCCGCAGGCTCGCCGCCCTCCCGCCCCGCCGCGACCAGGCGCTCGGCCACCTCGGGCAGCCGCTTGACCCCCATGTAGAGGACGAGCGTCCCGGGAAACCGAGCGAGGGCGTCCCAGTCGAGCGCCGAGTCGTCCTTGGCGGGATCCTCGTGCCCGGTGACGAAGGCGACCGCCGAGGCGTCCTCGCGGTGGGTGAGGGGGATGCCGGCGTACGCCGGCGCGGCGACCCCGGCGGTGACGCCCGGCACGACCTCGAACGGGATTCCCGCGGCCGCCAGCGCCTCCGCCTCCTCGCCGCCGCGCCCGAAGACGAACGGGTCGCCGCCCTTGAGGCGGACCACGCTGCGTCCCGCCCGGGCACGCTCGGCCATCAGTTGCTCGATCTCGCCCTGCGATGTCTGCGGCCTCGCCGGGACGCTTGCCCACGTCGATCAGCTCGGCGTCGGGGCGGGCGCCATCGAGCGCGCCGGGCGGAATCAGGCGATCGTGGAGGATCACATCGGCGCTCGCCAGCAGCTCCAGCGACCGTGCGGTCATCAGGCCCGGATCGCCAGGCCCCGCCCCCACGAGGTAGACGACCCCTTGCCGCGCAGCCATCAGGCGAGCGCCTCGGAACGCTCCAGCAGCTCGCGCGCGCCGGCCGCGAGCATCCGCTCGGCCAGCGCCCGGCCGAGCGCCGCGGGCTGCTCCGGATCGCCCGCGACCCGGTCGCGCACCCACTCGGAGCCGTCGGGAAGGCCGGCGAATCCGAGCATCGCCAGCTCTTCGGGCTCGAGGCGGGCGCAGATCCCGACCGGGGTGTGGCAGGTGGCGTCGAGCGCCGCGACCGCGGCGCGCTCCGCCGTCAGCTCGACCAGGGCATCGTGATCCGAGATCCGCGCCGCCTGCTGCGCCGCGGTTGAGTCCGCGCGGCGCGCCTCCAGCGCCAGCGATCCCTGACCGGCGGCCGGGGTCAGCTCCGCGAGCCCGAAGCTGAAGGCGATTTCCGCCTCGCGTCCCAGGCGGCGCAGGCCGGCGGCGGCGAGCACGACACCGTCGAACTCGCCCTCGGACAGCTTCCGCAAGCGGGTGTCGACGTTGCCGTGCAGCTCCACCAGCTCCAGATCCGGGCGCAACGCCAAGAGCTGGGCGCGCCGGCGCAGGCTCGCGGTGCCGATGCGAGCCCCCTCGGGCACCTCGTCGAGCGACGACGCGCTCGCCCACGTAGGCATCGACGGGATCGGCACGGCCATGCACCCCCACCAGCCGCAGCTCCTCGGGACGCTCGCCGGGCAGGTCCTTGGCCGAGTGCACCGCCAGGTCCGCGTCGCCGTCCAGGACTGCCTGCCCGACTGCGCGCACGAAGCGCTCCTTGTCGCCGGGCTCGCCGTCGCTCGACCTCACCGTGACGATCTCGGCCCCGCCCAGCGCCTCCGCGACGAGCTGAGCCTGAGCGAGCGCCAGCCGGCTGCCCCGCGTTCCCAGCTTCAGCCGGTCGCTCGGGGCGCTCAACTGGCCGGGCGCTTGCGCCGGCGCGCCTCGCGCAGCGGGCGCACCTCCGCGTCGTGCTCCTCCGGCGGAGCCGTAGGCGCGTCCAGGCCGAACAGCTCGCGGAGGGCGTTGACGTAGAGGTAGGCGTCGTCCTCGCCTGAGGAGCGCTTCAAGCGCAAGGTGGGCTCGTGCAGCAGCCGGCTCGCGATCGCCCGCGCCATCGCCTGCATGCGCTCCCGATCGGCGTCGGTGAGCGACTCCCAGCGCGGCTCGTTCTCGGCCAGCACGCGATCTACGATCTCGGTGGCCCGCTCGCGCAGCGAGGCCACGGTGGGGGTGACGTCCTGCGAGCCGAGCCAGCGCTCGAAGCGGCCGAGCTCGGAGCGCAGGACGCTCTCGGCCTGGCGGGCCTCGGCCTCGCGACCCGAGGCGTTTCGCTCCACAAGGGTCTGGACGTCGTCCATGTCGTGCAGGCTCACCCCCTCCACCTGGCGACAATCGGGGTGGATGTCGCGCGGCACCGCGAGGTCGATCAGGAGCAGGGGCCGGCCCTGGCGTGCCGCCATCACCTCGGCCGAGCGCCTCTGGCTCGACCACGTGGTGTGGCGAGCTGGTCGAGGCAACGACGATGTCGGCCTGCTCCATCTGCGCTGGCAGCTCCTCGAAGCGGACGGCACGGCCGCCGAAGCGCTGGGCGAGCCCGATCGCCCGGTCGTATCGGCGGTTGGCGATGAACGCGGGCTCGACTCCCCGCGCGGCGAGGGCTCGGGCGGTCAGCTCCGCCGTCTCGCCGGCGCCCACCACCAGGACGAGCCGGCTCGAGAGATCGCCAAGCGCCCGCTGTGCCAGCTCCACCGCAACCGACGGCACCGAGACGCCCTTCTCGGAGATCCCGGTCTCCGATCGCGCCCGCTTGCCGGCGGCGAGCGCGCCACGGAAGAGCCGGTTGAGGATCGGTCCGGTCGCCCCCTCGACCAGCGCGAGCTCGTAGGCACGCTTCACCTGGCCCTGGATCTCGGCCTCGCCGATGATCATCGAGTCGAGTCCCGCGGTTACCCGGAACAGGTGGTAGGCGCCGTCGCTGGCACGCAGCGAGTAGAGATGGCCGACCAGCTCCGTGGGGCGGATTTCCGCCTCGCGTGCGAGCACCCCGAGCGCCAGCGACTCGGCCGCGACACCGTCGGGGGCGACGAGGTACAGCTCGGTGCGGTTGCAGGTCGAGATCGCTGCCGCCTCGTACACCTCCGGCGCCTCGAACAGCTCCCGGATCATCCCAGCCGCCCGGCCCTCGGTGAACGCGACCCGCTCGCGCAGTTCAAGCGGCGCGGTCTTGTGGGAGATCCCAAGCGCAAGCAATTCAGACATCGCGCCCGCCTCCTCGGCTGGACCTCTCCTCGGCGAGCTCCGCGAGCTCGCCCAGCTCGCGCTCGATCCGCTCCAGCTTCGCGGCCATGATCGCGACGTACGCCAGGATCAGCGCAACGAAGACGACGTACGCCGCGGCCACGTACTTCCCGGCCTCGTCGAGTGGCAGGGCGGGCATCAGATGCGCGGGGTCGTGGGGTCGCTCATCAAGCTCGCCGAGGCGGTCCGCGAGGGGACCCCGGGCGCGATTCGCGAGCCGGTCGGCGGCGCGTACGCGCCGCCCTCGAGCGCCCGCCGCAGGCGCGAGAGCCTCGCCGAGGCCGACTTCGCGGCCAGCTCAAAGCGCACCAGCGACAGCCACAGCAGCGCCATCCCCGCCAGGCAGACCACGAACGTGAGCAGCATCGAGCCGGGGAGCCCTCCGGCGGAAGAGAAGGTGCGCGGGTGGATGAGTGGCTCCGCCAGGCGCACGGCGAGGAAGTTGAGCGGCACGAAGGCGCCCGCGGTGATCGCGAACACCGACGCGTAGCGGGCCTGGCGCTCGCGGTCCTCGATCGAGTAGCGCAGCGGGTAGTAGGTCGCGTAGAGCAGGAAGACGATCAGGAAGCTGACCAGGGTCGGCTCGTCCCAGACCCACCACTTGCCCCACTCGGCCTTCGCCCAGATCGAGCCGGTGACGAGGACGGCGATCCCGAAGATGACCGAGAGGTGGATCGACACGTAGGAGCGTGCGTCGTGCACCGCGTCGCCGCTGCGCAGGTGGCGGATCGCGTGGATCCCGGCCGCCACGAAGCCGACGAGTGAGCAGATCGCGAGCGGCACGTGCAGGTAGAAGATCTTCTGGATGAAGCCCTCGGTGTCGAGCGGCGCATAGAAGAAAACCAGGGTGAACCCGGCCGCGAGGACCGCGACCGTTGCCGCTGCTTGGGCTCGCAGGCTCGGGACCTTCACCGATCAGTCCTCCAGCAGGAAGTCATATACGGCGTATCCGACCAGGAGGAAGGTCACATCGTAGAGGGCGAGGATCGCCAGCCATTTGGCGATCCCGTCGTACGACGGCCCCCCTGCAGCCAGCAGCGGCTCGGCCGCGCCCCCGCGCGGCAATCATCACCGGCACCAGCAGGGGCAGGAGCACCAGCGGCCCCAGGAGGTCGCGGGCGCGCGAGTTGGCGGCGATCGAGGACACAAGCACGCCGGTGGCGGCCAGGCCGAGATCGACCAGCGCCAGGACGCCCGCCATTGGTGCCAGCCCGGCCCACGAGTCGAGGAAGAAGACCCCGAACACGGGCAGGGCGATCGCCTCCAGGACCAGCAGGTAGACGACCAGCGCCGTCGCCTTCGCCGCCATCAGCGCGGTGCCGTCCACGGGCGCCAGGCGGATCGCGTCGAAGCCGCCCTCGTCGCGCTCGGCGACGAACAGGCGGTTGATGGCGAGGATGGCGGCGAACAGGACCGTCGCCAGCAGCACCCCAGCGGCGAGGCTGCCGCTCAGCGAGTTGCGGTCAAGCCCGTAGCGGAAGAGGACGAAGGTGGTGACCGCGAACAGCACCATCGCCGGCACCGATTGCAGGGTGCGCAGCTCGACCCTCAGGTCCTTGGCGAGAATCGCCTCGAAGGCTCGAAACGAGCTCGTTCGCGCGCTCACGGCGCTCCCCCGTAGATCGCCCGGGCGTCGCCGACCGACAAGCCGCTTGCAGAACCGTGGTAGGCCACAGCTCCTCCCGCCCGCAGCGCCAGCACGCGGTCGCCCTCGGCCAACCCGGCCTCGATCTCGTGGGTGACGAGGACGCGGGTGCGCCCCGGGGCGGGGCCGATCAGCGGCTCGACCAGGGCCGCCGCCTCGGGGTCGAGGTGGGAGCGCGGCTCGTCGAGCAAGAGCAGCTCGGGCTCGTGGAGCACCGCACGGCAGACGGCGAGCCGTTGGACCATGCCCGCGGAGAGGTTGCGAACCAGCTCGCCGGCCCAGCGCGACATCCGCACCCGGTCCAGGAGCTCGGCGATCCGGTCCGCGGCCTCTCCCCCGAGCCCGTGCAGGCGGGCCTGGAAGCGCAGGTTCTCGGCGCAGGTGAGGTCGCGGTAACAGAGCGGCTCGTGGCCGAGGTAGCCGATCCGCCCGCGCGCCTTCCAGGCCTCGCGAGGGAGGGCGCAACCGAGCACCGAGACCTCGCCGGCGGTGGGGCGGAGCAGGGTCGCCAGGACCCGCAACAGGGTGGTCTTGCCGGCGCCGTTCGGGCCCAGCACGGCGAGGGTCTGGGCCTCGGGCAGCTCGAGGGTGACGTCGCGCAGAACCGCTCGCTCACCGTAGTCGCGCCACAGGCGAGCGAGCGCGATGGCGGGGGCGGACGCGACCGGGTCGCCCGGCTCGGATTCTCGCTGCATAGCGGTGGTTTCGGCCACGCTGCGATTCTCCCAGTTGAACCCCTCGATCGTGAGGGCCGTATTCCAGGGATACGATCCGCCGATCAACGAGCTCCGGAGGTGAAGCGATGCGACGGTCCCTGGCCATCTCGGCGGCCGCGGTGGCGCTGACGCTGCCGGCCTTCGCGGATGCGGCCCCACGCCAGATCACGGTCGGCGACGACTTCTTCGCGCCGAAGAGGCCCCCCGCCCGGAACTTCGCGTCCGGGCCCAGCTTCCGCTGGACAAACGGGGGCGGGACGCTCAACCCCCATAACATCCGTCAGGACGCCAAGCTGTTCTCCTCCGGGCGTAGGACAGCGGGCCCGATCAACTACGCGATCAACGCTTCGGCCGGCTCGTACGGCTATTACTGCACCTTCCACGGCACTCCTCAGCTGGGCATGCGGGGCGTCGTCAAGGTCCGTCCGATCGCCGAAACCGACTCGTTGATCGGCGAGATCGAGGTCCTGTGGGCGAGCTCCGCCACCGACACCGGCTCGCGCTTCGACGTCCGCTACCGAGTGGACCAGCGCAGGTGGAAGACCTGGAAGAACGACACGCCCAGGTTCCACGGCCGCCTTCGGCCACAACGACCAGCCCGGTCAACTACAGGCCCAACCGCCACACCTACAAGATCAAGGTGCGCTCGGAGCGCCGGAGGGTCGAGAAGCGCAGCGACTGGTCCCCGCCCCTCGCACTCTGAGCGGTCCGCCGCGCCTCAGCGGTCCTTGCGAAGCGTGCGTGCGCCGACCCGCAGCAGGGGCAGGCCGCCGTCCCGCAGCGCCTTCAGCCGCTGGCCGTTGCGGCCGTAGAGCAGACGGGCCGAGGCGCGCACCGCCTGGCCCAGGGTGCGGTCGTAGGGCTGCCACCAGAAGTCGCGGGTGAGGCCCGGCTCCCAGGAGACGAGCTTGACGTCCACGCACTCGTAGAAGCCGAACTTCGAGTGCGAGCGGCCGAGGCCCGACTCCTTGACGCCGCCCCAAGAGCATTGGCAGGCGGCATGGGTGTAGGAGTGATCGTTGATCCACACCATCCCCGACTCGATCCGCCTCGCCATCCGCTCCCCCTTGGCGCGGTCCTTGGTCCAGATCGAGGCGCCGAGGCCGAAATTCGAGTCGTTCGCCCTGTGGAGCGCCTCGTCCTCGGAGTCGACGACGATGATCGGGACCACGGGACCGAAGATCTCCTCGTTCATGATCCGCATCTCGTCCTCGACCCCGGCGAGCACAGTGGGGGCGATGAACTTGCCGCCGAACCCCGGCACCTCGCGCGGGCCACCAGTCACCCGGTCAGCGCCTGCCTCGAGCGCGTCGTCAACCAAGCCCGAGACGACGTCGAACTGGTCCTGGGAGACCATCGGCCCGATCTCGGTCTCCCACTCCATTGGATCCCCGACGGTCAGCTCGCCGGCCCGCCGGACCACGCCCTCGATGAAGCGGTCCGCGACATCGCGCACCACATAGGTGCGCTCGATTCCGGAACAGGTCTGGCCCGCATTCGCGAAGCCGCCCCACACGCAGCCCGAGATCGCGTTCGGGAGCTCGGCGTCGCCACAGACGATCTGCGGGTCCTTGCCGCCCAGCTCCAGCACCGATCCCTTCAGCTGCCTGGCGCAGATCTCACCGACCCCGCGACCGACCTCGACCGAGCCGGTGAAGAAGATCTTCCGCGCCGAGGACTCGCACAGAGCCTGGCCGATCGCGCCGCCGCCGTGGACGACACGGACCAGCCCCTCCGGCAGGCCCCCCTTCTCGAACGTCTCCCGGATCCGCTCCCCGAGCAGCGGCGTCAAGCTGGCCGGCTTGAGGACGACCCCGTTGCCGGCCATCAGCGCCATGGCGACCTCGCCGAAGGGAATGGACCACGGATAGTTCCAGGGCGCGATCACGCCGACGACCCCGAGCGGCTCGTAGCTGAACTTGGCCTTCTTCGATAGGAACAGCGCCTGCCCCATGCGGATCGGCTCGTCGGCGAGGATCTTCGGGCCCTCGTCGGCGCACCAGTGAAGGACGTCGATCGTGGGGACGACCTCCATCGTGTAGCTCTCGGTGATCGGCTTCCCCTGCTCGCGTGTGAGCAGCTCGGCGACCTCGTCGAGCTCCTCGACCAGGACGTCGGCCGCCCTGCGCAGATAGCGGGCCCGGTCGGCGAGCTCCAGCTGGGCCCAGAAGGGCTGCACCTCGGCGACGTCGTCGACGACCGCCTGGACCTCTGCGGGCTTCAGCGTCTCAACCGAGCCGACGAGCTTGCCGGTGGCGGGGTTGAAGGAGTCGAGCTGCCCCATCGGGGCCGATTCTATGCGCGTGGTGCCCGGTTGGGGCTGGGCACCAGCGCGTTCGCAGGCCGAGCCGGCGGCCCCGCGAGCCCAATCGCGGGGCCGCCGTGTTCCTCGCCGCAAGCGGGTGGTCGTTGCGGCGTGGACTCGGTCTCGTTTGCCGGGATGGCGCGAAGCCTGGCCGTCGGGTCTGGTGCTCAAAAACACCCAGGTGGCGCGAGAGTTGCGTCGCGATCCAGCGAGGTGGCGATGCCTCCGTGATGGCGGCGCCGCATCGCCTCAGCTGTGGCCGGGATCGCCGAGCCGGCGTCGAATCTCCTCGAGGCGGCGGCGAAGCTCCCCTTCGAACCCCCGCTCGGTGGGCTCGTAGAAGCGTTCCGCCTCGAGGCCATCCGGCAGCACCGGCTGATCGGCGATGCCGCCGGGCTGGTCGTGAGGGTAGACGTAGCCGATGCCGCGCCCGAGCTTGCGAGCACCCGGGTAGTGGGCGTCTCGCAGGTACGAGGGCGGTGGCTTCGCGCCGTGCTCGCGAACATGCGCGGTGGCGCGCTGGATGCCCCGGTAGGAGGCGTTCGACTTCGGGGCCAGGGCCAGGTAGACGGCCGCCTGGGCGAGGTTGAGCCGGCACTCGGGCAGACCCACGCGGTCGACCGCCCCGGCGGCGGCGTTGGCGACCACGAGCGCCTGCGGGTCGGCGTTGCCGATGTCCTCGGAGGCCAGGATCACCATCCGCCGGGCGATGAAGCGGGGGTCCTCCCCACCCTCGAGCATCACCGCCAGGTAGTAGAGGGACGCGTCGGGGTCGGAGGCGCGGGTGGCCTTGATCCAGGCCGAGATGTAGTCGTAATGGCGGTCGCCCCCGCGATCGTAGGTGAGCGCCTTGCGCTGGAGCGCATCCTCGGCGGTGTCGAGGTCAACGGGATGGCCCTGAGCCCGTGCCGTCTCCACCGCCCGCTCGAGCGCCGATAGCGCCACCCGGGCGTCGCCGCCCGAGCGGGTCGCGAGCAGCTTCAAGGCCTCATCAGAAACCGGCGGGGCCGCGATCCCGCGTTCGGAATCGGAGAGGGCGCGATGCATCAGCTCGGCCAGGTGCTCGGAGGTGAGCGGACGCAGCTCGTAGAGCTGCGTGCGACTCAGAAGCGCCGAGTTGACCTCGAAATAGGGGTTCTCGGTGGTCGCCCCGATCAGCGTCACCAGTCCCTCCTCCACCGCCGGCAGGAGCGCGTCCTGCTGTGCCTTGTTGAAGCGATGGATCTCGTCGAGGAAGAAGATCGTCGGCTCGTCCGCGGCCCTGCGGCGCTCGTCCGCCCGCTCGATCACGGCCCGAACCTCGGCGCGGCCGGCGTTGACCGCCGAGAACTCCTCGAACGCCCCGCGGCAGGCGGTGGCGATGATCCGCGCCAGGGTCGTCTTCCCGGAGCCCGGCGGCCCGTGGAAGATCGCCGAGTGGGGCTCCGCGGTCTCGACCGCGGCGCGAAGCGCCGACCCCTCGCCCAGCAGGTGCTCCTGCCCGAGGAGCTCCTCCAGGGAGCGCGGTCGCATCCGCACCGGCAGGGGCGCCTCCGCCGGCGGAACGCTCGTTCTGTGGCCTGGCGTGTGACCGGTGTCGAACAGCCGCTCCATCCGCGATCTCCCGATCCAGTATGACCCCGGCGTGGACGCACTCGAACTGATCGCGCTCGCTGCCTGGTCGTTCGCCGTCTCGGCGGCCGGTGGCCTGGTCGGGCTGGTGCTCGGCAACCTGCGACTGCCGTCTCCTGCTCGCTCGTCGCCGGCGGCGGGCGCCGGTGCGAATGTGGCCATCTCGGGGGTCGCAGCGACGACGTCGGCGGCCGCCCACCTCCGGGGAGGCAGGATCGACTGGCGCCTGTTCGCCTGGATGGCGCCCACCTCGCTCGTCGGAGCGGTGGTCGGCGGTCTGATCTCGGGAGCCCTGCCCAGCAGGGTGCTGCTCGGAGTGATCGCCCTCGTGGTCCTCTACGGGGCGCTCGAGGTCGCTCGCTATCGCCGTCCAGCCCAGACGGAGCAGGTGATGGGGCGCCGCGATCTTCTGCTCAACGCCGCCGCGGTCGGGTTCGGCGTCGGGGTGATGGGCGGGGTCGTCGGCCTCATCCTCGGTTCGCTGCGACTGCCGGCGATGGTCAAATGGGTCGGCGTCGGCCCTTACCAGGCCGTGGGCAACAACGCCGCGGTCGGAGCGGTCGTCGGGGTCGGGGGACTGCTGGGGCACCTCCCGAGCGGCGTTGACTGGGGTCTGTTCGCGGTGGGGGCCGCAGCGGCGATCCCCGGCGCGTACGTCGGCTCGCACCTGACCGGCCGCCTCGACGAGCAGGCGCTGCTTCGCGCCTGCGCCGTCGTACTCGTGGTCAGCGGCCTGGCGATGCTCGCCCAGGCGATCGTGGGTTGACAACCGCCCCCAGGGGCCGGCGCCGGGGCGAGTAACCTGGGCCGGTGGGCGAGGAGACGGCTGCGCCAGCCAGGACTGGAGCCGGTGAGGTGGGAAGCCAAGCGGTGACCCTGCTCCAGGAGCTGATCAGGATCGACACCGCCAACCCCCCGGGCAACGAGGAGGATGCCCAGCAGCTGCTGGCCGAGACCCTGACGGAGGCCGGCTTCGACTGCGAGTTGCTGGCCGCCGAGCCCGGGCGGCCGAACCTGGTCGCGCGGCTGGGCGGCGAGAGCGCGGGACCGACGCTGTGCCTGCTCGGCCACGCGGATACCGTCCCGGCCGATCCCTCCGAGTGGAGCTTCGATCCCTGGGCGGGCGACATCGTGGACGGAGAGGTTCGAGGACGAGGCGCTCAGGACATGAAGGACCAGGTCGCCGCCGAGGTGGCCGCGGCCGCGGCGCTCGGCCGCGACGGCTGGCGCCCCCCCAAGGGAGAGCTCCTGGTCGTCGTCACCGCCGACGAGGAGGCAGGAGCGGCGGCGGGGGCGCAGTGGCTGTGCAGTGAGCACCCGGACAAGGTGCGATCCGACTACGTGCTCAACGAGGGCGGGGGGATCTCGTTCGAGTTGGACGGGCGGCGCTTCTACACGCTCTGCGTGGGCGAGAAGGGACCGTGCCGCTTCCTGATGCGAGCGCGCGGCGTCGCCGGCCACGCCTCCGTCCCGGGCCTGGGGGACAACGCGCTCCTGAAGCTGGCCCCGGCGCTCGAGCGCCTTCGCGAGCAGCCGCCGCTCGAGCCGACGCCCGAGGGCATGGCCTTCGTCGCGGCCCTGAGCGGAGAGGAGATCGACCCGCACGACCGCGAGGCGCTCGAAGCCGCGGTCGGGCGGCTGCGCGAGGCGGCCCCCGAGGTCGCCGCCTACCTGGCCGAGCCGATGCTGAGGGTGACGCTGGTGCCAACCGAGTCCAGCGCCTCCACCAAGGAGAACGTGATCCCATCGCGCGCCGAGGTCCTGGTCGACTGCCGCGTGCCGCCGGGGATGGGCCGCTCCGAGGCTCTCGAGCGCGCCCTGGCGGTGCTCGGTGAGGCGGGGGAAGGGCTCGAGCTGGAGTTCACGCAGATGGTGGTTGGGAACCGCTCTTCCACTGACTCCCCCCTTGCCAGGGCGATCGAGGAATGGCTCGCCGAGGCCGACCCGGGAGCCACCCTGGTGCCGATCGTGATGGCCGGCTTCAGCGACAGCCACTGGTTCCGGCGCGCCTTCGACTCCGCCGTCGTCTACGGCTTCTGCCCGCAGCGCGAGATGGCCCTGCCCGAGGCGATGCCGCTCGTTCACGGCGCGGACGAGCGTGCGGCTGTCGCCGACATCGACCTCGCCGCTCGCTTCTATGGAGACATCGTCCGGGTGGTGCTTGGATGAGCCAGTACGGAAATGGAGCGTCCGCCGACCCCGCGCTGGGTACGCATGGCAACGGCGCCGGGGAGGAGCCGCCGCTTCGGCTCGGTGGGATGGCGCTTCGCAACGGGCTGCTGATCCACGGCCCCAGGGCCTGGGCGGCGGCAGCTCGGACCCGCGACGGGCGCATCGAGGTGTCATCGGGCCCGAAGCCGGTCTTCTCGCGCGGGCGGCTGGGCTCGACCCCGCTGATTCGCGGTCCGCTGCGGCTCGCGGAGGCGTTCGCGGTCGTACCGCTGGCCCGCCGCCGCCTACCGGCGGCGCGGCTGCCGATCGAGGACCCTCGGGTGCTCGTGGTCGGTCTCGCCACCGCCGCGGTCAGCGGGGCGATTCGCCGCCAGGGACGGACGGCGACCTCGCGCGGCGGCGCCACCCTGCGGGAGGGCGTGATCGCTGTCCTGGGAGTGCTCCCGGCGGCAGCGGCGCTTCGCGATCGAGACCTGGCCGCCTACCACGGCGTCGAGCACAAGGCCATCGGCGCCTATGAGCGTCACAGCCTGGACCCGGCCGACGCCCCCAAGGAGCACGAGCGCTGCGGCTCCAACCTGATCGTGCCCCTGCTGGTCCTCTCGGTGGCCGGACAGCTGGTCACCGAAAGGCTGTTCAAGCATCCGGGGCCGTTGCCGCGGGCGGTCGCGGGGGTCGCCAGCGTCTCCGGCGCCGTGGAGCTGTTCGCCTACGCCGAACGCCGCCCGGAGTCGCCGCTCGGCCGCGCGATCCACGACATCGGGCACCAGATCCAGCGCCTCTTCTCGACCCGCGAGCCCACCCCCGAGCAGCTCGAGGTCGGCTCGGCCGCGCTGCGCGAGATCCTGCGGGCCGAGGCGGAGTTGGCAGGGCGCGTTCAACCGTAAGGCGCGTTCAGCCGTAAATGCGGACTGCCGATACCTTTTAGGTAGGAAGCCCCGGGGGGACGCACCGCAGATGACGACGCTCTCGATACTAGGCATCGACTGGTTCGAGTTCCAGAACTACGTCAGCCTCTGGGCTCCGCTCCTGCTCATGGGGGTGCTCGTCTACCTCGTGTGGCGGACGCTGAGGCTGATGCCACGCACCAAGCCGCAGCAGATCACTCCCAGGTCCGCGAGCTCCGTCACCTGGGCCGACATCGAGGGGGTCGAGGAGACCAAGGACGAGTTGCGCGAGGTGGTCGAGTTCCTGAGACGGCCGAAGCAGTTCAAGCGGCTGGGCGCCACGGTGCCGAAGGGCATCCTGCTGCACGGGCCGCCCGGGACGGGCAAGACGCTGCTCGCCAAGGCCGTCGCCCACGAGTCGGGCGCCAACTTCTTCGGCCAGTCGGCATCCTCGTTCGTGGAGATGTTCGCCGGCCTCGGGGCGGCGCGAATCCGGCGACTGTTCAAGCAGGCACGCGAAAACGCCCCGGCGATCATCTTCATCGACGAGCTCGATGCGGTCGGTGCCCACCGCGGCTCGGACATCTCGGGGGAGCGCGACCAGACGCTGAACCAGCTCCTGGTCGAGATGGACGGCTTCGACTCCCGCGACAACGTGATCGTGATGGCCGCGTCGAACATGCTCGAGAAGCTCGACCGCGCGCTGCTGCGGCCGGGGCGCTTCGACCGCCAGATCTTCGTGCCGCCGCCCGACATGCGCGGGCGCGAGCGGATCCTCGGCGTCCACACTCGGGACAAGCCGCTGGCCCAGGACGTGGACATGGAGCGGATGGCGCGTCACACCGCCGGGTTGACCGGCGCGGATCTGGCCAACCTCTGCAACGAGGCGGCGATCCTGGCCGGCCGCAACGACCGCGAGTGCATCGCCCAGGCCGACTTCGAGAACGCATTCGAGCGGGTGGTCGCGGGCCTTCAGTCGCGGAAGGTCATCACCGCCCACGAGAAGCGGGTGGTTGCCTGGCACGAGGCGGGGCACGCCCTGGTCTCGGAGTTGCTGCCGACGGTCGACAAGGTTCAGAAGGTCTCGATAGTGCCCCGCGGCAAGGCGCTCGGCTACACGCTCAACCTCCCGCAGGAGGACCGCTACCTGAAGTCGCGCGAGGAGCTGATCGACTACATGAAGGTGCTGCTCGCCGGGCGGGTGTCGGAGCAGCTCACCTTCGGTCGCGTGACCACCGGCGCCGCCGACGACCTCAAGCGGGTCACCGACATCGCGCGCTCGATGGTCTACGAGTACGCGATGGGCACCTCGATCCGCTCCCATCAGGTCCCAGCCGACGACTACACGGTCTCGGAGGCGTTGCGCCGCACGCGCGACGAGGAGGTGCAGGCGATCTCCGAGGAGGCCTACCGAGGGGCCTACCGCCTGCTGGCCGATCACCGTGACCTGCTCGACGAGATCGCCGAGCGCCTGCTCGCCACCGAGGTGATCGAGCAAGAGGAGATCCACGAGATCATGGGCCGCGACCGCTTCGGCGGCACCCCGCCGCGTGAGCTCGAGGAGCACCAGGAGGCCGCTGAGGTGTCAGGGGATCGCGCCCGGGCTCTCGCCTCCGAGGCCCGGACGAGTCGTACCAGGGCCGAGCCACTCTAGAGGCCGAGCCCCACTCACCCGCCCCCAAGGCGGGCGATCTCGCCCTCAATAGACTGGCTCCCGTGTTCGGGTTGATCGATCACGTGGGCCTCGCGGTGTCCGACCTGGAGCGGACGACAGCCCTCTACGAGGAGGCGTTCGGGATGCCGGTCGCGCACCGGGAGACGGTCGAATCGCAGGGCGTGGAGGCGGTGCTGCTCGAGGTAGGCAACGGGCACGTGGAGCTGCTTTGCCCCCTCGGACCCGAGACCACCGTCGGCCGGTTCATCGCCAAGCGCGGCGAGGGCCTTCATCACGTCGCCTACCGGGTCACCGACATCGACTCGACGCTGGCGAGGCTGAAGCAGGCGGGCATCGAGCTGATCGACTCCGAGGCCCGGATCGGCATCCGCGGGAGCCGAGTCGCGTTCCTGCATCCGAAGGCGACCGACGGCGCGCTCACCGAGCTGGTCGAGCCGGCGGCAACCCACTAGCGACTCAGGAGGAAGTCCATGGCCGAGGAGATGAAGCGGGTCGAGATCGGGTTTGGAGGGGGCCAGGTAATGAGCGCGCGCCTCGTCGCCAGGCATCTCGAGGAGCTGCGTGAGGCGCTCACCTCAACGGACAAGCTGGCGAGCGAGGCGGCCCGCTGGTACGAGCTCGAGTCCGAGGACGGCGCGATCTCGCTCGACCTGCGCCAGGTGGTGTTCGTGCGCGTGGCCGCCGCTCCCCACACGATCGGCTTTTCCGATACATGAGGAAGCTGCTGGCGCTGGGCGCCGTCGCGGTCGGGGCAGTCGCGTGGTGGTGGCGCAAGAACCCCTCGGCCTGTCCCTACAGCCAGCGATTCTGGGTCGAGGCGCCGCACCCGCTGATCACCCGCGCCCGCCTGCGCGAGATCCTGGAGCCCCAGCCGGGCGAGCGCGTGCTCGAGATCGGCCCCGGGACCGGCTACTACACGCTCGAGCTGGCGGCCTGGGTGGGCGAGCAGGGGGCGATCGAGGTCCTCGACATCCAGCAGGAGATGCTCGACCACACGATCCGTGCCGCCCGCGAGCGCGGCCTCTGGAACGTCAACCCCACCCGCGGCGACGCCCAGGAGCTCGGCTGGGACGACGATAGCTTCGATGCCGCGATCCTGATCACCGTGCTCGGTGAGATCCCCGACCAGGACGCGGCGCTGCGCCAGATCACCCGCGTCCTGAGGCCCGGCGGGCGCCTGATCGTCGGCGAGCTGTTCGGCGACCCCCACATGGTCACGCTGGGCACGCTCCAGCGCCGAGCCGAGGCCGCCGGTCTGCGCTTCGAGCGCCGGGTGGGACCGAAGGCCGGCTACTTCGCGCGCTTCAGCGCCTGATCGTCACGATCGTCGAAGCGCGCGAGGGCTGGCCAGAGGCGCTCCTCCGCGTCCAGCACCTCGGCGGCCGCGGCGCCGACCCGCGACCAGAGCTCCGGCTGGGGCTCGTCGGCCTCGCTGGCGGCCAGCAGGTCCTCGGCGAGCGACGTCCATCGCGCCGCTGCGTGGGCGGCTAGCGACGCCTCGTCTCGGCCCGCCTCGTCCAGAAAGCGCGAGTACATGAGCCGGAAGTTGCCGCCGCCGGTTCCGCGGCGCTCGATCACCTGATAGCAGAAGCGCGCGCACCACCGCCAGTCCTCGACCGCTTGGGGCCAGTCGCCGACCTCGGCGGCGAACCGGCGCAACGCCGGCAGGCCCTCGTACTCACCCAGCGGAGGATCGAGCATCTGCTGGGCGTTGCGCTCGATCGCGTCCGCCGAGGCCTCGCGGACGTCGCCGGGCTCGGCCCCTTCCGGCAGCGTGAACATGTGCCCCTCGAGGGGCAACACGGGATGCTTGCCGTGGCGGGCCCTGGCGAGGTTGTCAAGGCGAGTCGTCTGAAGCTCCTCGAACGAGGTGTCGGAGAGGTAGGCGACCTCCGCGTCGTAGCCGGCGAGAACCACGGCGTGACCGGGGAAGTGGGCCGAGCTGCCGTAGTGGTCCAGGTAGTAGAGGTCGGTGAGCAGGATCGCGGGACGTCCGGCATCCACGGCAGCCCTCGCCGCCTCCCAGGCGGCGTCGGGCTCGGGGAAGGTGTCGAGTTGGATCGGCGCCGCGGTGAGCTCCACGAAATGCTCCTCGAGCCGGTTGACCCGCCCGTTCGTGAATCGCGACGGCGAGGAGCCGTCGAGCGCCACGTAGTAGAAGCTGATCCCCGCGCCCAGCCCGAGCGCCATCTCCTCGGAGATCTCGGCGCCGTGAAAGGCGAGCAGGTTGCGAAGCGCCGTCGAGCCGCAGTGGTTCCCGGGAAGGTGGCGGTAGCCGGGGATCATGCTCGGCGCGGTAGTCGCCTCCATGGGCCGGGATTCTCCACTACCGGGAGCCGGATGTGGGTCAGGCGGCGGCGGTCTGACCGCGTAGGCGCAGGTACTCGGCACGGGCGCGGAAGGTGTCGCGCATCTCGCCGATCAGCTCCTCCAGGAATTCGCGGCGATAGACCTCGTCCGTGAGCATCGAGATCGCGAAGTAGAGGCCCGTGAACGCGGCGATCGCGCCGGAGACGCGCAGCAGCTCCTCGGTGAGGATGCCCTGGTGGCCGAACAGGTCGATGGTGACCAGGACGTTCCCGCCCGAGCCGATCCAGGACCGCAACACGTCCGCGTCGACGATCAAGACACCGACAGCGACGAAGAAGGCGCCCACGGCCAGGCTGACGAGCAGCACCTGCATGGCCTGGCTGACGAACAGCACAAGCCCCACGTTGAGGCGCTGCCGGCGATCCAGCTCGGGTCCTTCGCTGCCGGCCTCCCGCTCTAGGGAGCGCACCTCGCGGGGCACGCGAGCGATCAGAAACGAGGTGCCGAGCGCTACGAAGAGCCCCGCGAGGATCGCGAACGACGCGGGCGGCAGGTCGGAGAACACCTCCCACATCTCGACGGTCAGGAAGAGGACCACGGAGAAGATCATCAGCAGCGGGATCGCCCGCATGAGCAGCGCCAGCGAGGAAGCGAGCTGGCTCAACAGCCGAGCGAACACCCAGCGCACGATCGAGGGCAGGCCATAGCCGACCACCGCGTAGATCAAGGCCAGCAGGGCGAGGTTGGCGGCGGCGGTGACCGCGGCGCTTCGCCACTGCCCGCCAAAGATCAGCGGCAAGAGCGCCGGCAGGACGACGAAGGCGCTCAGCTCCGCCCGGCCGACGTTCTCCGGCAACGCCAGCAGCGGCCGTCCGGCGGCGCGGTTGATGGCGACGGCCGCAGCCAGCAGGATCGCCAGGCCGCCCAGCGCCGCGGCGACGTTGCCGAGCAGCGACCAATCGAGCTGAATCGCGCCAAGCATCTCGGCGAGGAAGACGAGCGCGAGCAGGGGAGCCGCTCGGTTGAAGACATCGGTCGAGGCCGAGAACCCCTCGATCAAGAGGGGGAGCCCTGCCCGCCTGAAGCCATGCTCGTAATCGGCGAGGCGGTCGTCCTGGCTCACGGGCGCATTTCAGCGGCGAGCTCGGACGTTCGGGCCCTATGCTGCGCCCGGTGCGCGAGCGGCTCCAAGAACTCGACCGGCGCCTGCTTCGCACGATGCGCACGCGCTACCACTCGCCCCAGATCGAGGGCGGGATGAAGGCGCTGGGCATGGCGGGGGAGTGGGGTGCGGTGTGGGTCGCGATCGGGGTCGCGGCCGCCGCCGTCGACGCGCCCCGCCGCGAGCGCTGGCTGCGCGCCGCCGCGGTCGCCCCCGCCGCGGTCGGGGTCAACTATCTGGTCAAGCTCGCCGTGCGCAGGCGCCGCCCGCGCCTGCGTCGCCTCCCCCGCCTGGCCGCCGCTTCCAGCGAGCTCTCGTTTCCGTCGGCCCACGCCACCTCGTCGCTGGCGGCCGCCGCCGCGATGGGGCGCGTGGCTCCGGGCTCCCGCCCGCCGCTGTATGGGCTCGCCGGCGCCATCTGCCTGACCCGGCCCTACCTCGGCATGCACTACCCCTCGGACGTGCTCGGCGGCGTCGCCATCGGCCTCGCAATCGGCCGGCTGTGGCCGGGATTGCGCGGCAAGGGCGCCGAGGACCGGCTGATCGATCTGGTGGCGAGCGCCGCCCCCGCGACTGCCGCCGCTTCGCCCCGCCGCTCCAGCGGAGATGGACGCCCGCAAGCGCCCGCTTCTGAGCCATCGGGCGGCCGCCCCCTCTCCGAAGACGATCCAGGGCGCTCGTGAAGGTTGGCATCGTCGGCCTGCCCAACGCAGGCAAGACGACGCTGTTCAACGCCCTCACGCGGGCCGCGGCCCAAACCGCCACCTACCCCTTCACGACGGTGGAGCCGAACCTCGCGATCGTCGAGGTCCCCGACCAGCGGCTGGCACCAGTGGCGGAGGCGGCGGGTGCACGCCCGAAGGTCCCGGAGACGATCGAGTTCCACGACATCGCCGGCCTGGTGCGCGGCGCCTCGGCGGGTGAGGGGCTGGGAAACCGCTTCCTCGCCGAGATCCGCGAGACCGACGCGATCTGCCACGTGGTTCGCGCCCACGGCGACGAGCAGATCCCTCATCCCGAGGGGCGGATCGATCCGGTCGCCGATGCCGAGGTGGTCGACGCCGAGCTGCTGCTCGCCGACCTCGAGCAAGCGGAGCAGCGTCTGGAGCGGGTTCGCAAGCAGGCGGGGCCCGGGAGCAAGGAGGCGGCGGCCGAACGCGACTGGCTGGAGCGCGTGGTCGAGGCCCTCGGCCGCGGCGAGCCGGCGCGCGCGGTACCGGTCGCGGCCCGGGCGCCGACGGCCCCGGCGGAACTGCAGGCGCTGAGCTCCAAGCCGGTGCTCTACGTCGCCAACCTGGACGAGGGGGAGGGCGAGCCAGCGGCGGCGCTGGTCGAATACGCGCGGCGCCAGGACGCGGGCTGCATCGGGGTCAGCGCCCGGATCGAGGCGGAGCTGGCCGAGCTGCCCGCCGACCAGGCAGGCGAGATGCGCTCCGAGCTTGGGTTGGCGGAGCCGGGGCTGGAGCGGCTCGTCCGCGCCGCCTACGAGCTGCTCGACCTGGTCACCTTCTTCACCGCGCACCGCGGCAGCGAGGCCAGGGCCAGGGCGCTGCGCCGCGGGCTCACCGCCTGGGACGCCGCAGGCGAGGTGCACTCCGAGATCCAGGCCGGCTTCGTGCGCGCCGAGGTGATCGGCTGGCGCGAGCTGGTCGAGGCCGGCGGCTACGGCGAGGCGCGGGAACGTGGGCTGATCCGTACCGAGGGCCGCAACTACGTCGTCCGGGACGGCGACGTGATCACGATTCGGCACTGAGGCGGGCCTCGCACTGCCTGGAGCTAGAGGCCGCGCCGCCGGTAGCGAGGCGCCCAACGGCTCCCGGCCTCACGGCCCCCGGGCGCTGCGGCTAGATTTCAACGCGTGCGAAGCGAGGCCCGCTTTCCCCGCCTCGGCCTCCAGGCCGGCCACTACGAGAGCTTCTATCTGAGAACCTCGCGGCCGACCGGGGGACTGGGCGTCTGGATCCGGCACACCGTCCACAAGCGGCCCGCCGAAGAGCCCACCGCCGCGTTGTGGCTGACGGTGTTCGACGCCGATGCGCCGGGGCCGCGAGCGACCAAGGCGAGCTTTGCCGCCGGGGAGCTCTCGGCGCCCGAAGGCGCCTATATCCGCGTCGACGGCGCCGTGCTCGAACCCGGACGCGCCGCCGGCGAGCTGGAGACGCCCGAGCTTACGGCGAGCTGGGATCTGAGCTTCGACGATCCCGGAGAAGCGTTCCACCACCTGCCGTACGAGCGCCTCTACGAGACGTCCCTGCCCCGTACCAAGTTCCTCAGCCCCTACCCGAGCGCGCGCTTCCAGGGCACGGTGACGGTGGGCGGCGAGCGGATCGAGCTCACCGACTGGCCGGGGATGATCGGTCACAATTGGGGGGCGGAGCACGCCGAGCGCTGGGTGTGGATCCAGGGCGGCGACCTGGGCGGCCAGCGGGGGAGCTATCTCGACCTCGCCGCGGGTCGGATCAAGGTCGGCCCCGTGACCACGCCGTGGGTGGCCAACGGGATGCTGAGGATCGATGGCTCAGAGCACCGGCTCGGCGGCTTCGACCGCGTCCTGTCGACGAAGCTGGGCGAGCACGCGACCTCCTGCGAGTTCCAGCTCTCGGGCAAGGACCTGAAGATCCGCGGCCGGGTGTCGTCGGAGCCCCGCAACTTCGTCGCCTGGGTCTATGCCGATCCCAAGGGCCCCGAGCACAACACGCTCAACTGCTCGATCGCCGACCTCGAGCTCGAGGTCGAGCACCGCGGTCGCCAGCCCGAGCGCCTCGAGCTCAGCGGCGGCGCGACCTATGAGATCGGGATGCGGCAGACCGATCACGGCATCCCGGTCCAGCCCTATCCGGACGGCTAGCCCGCCGGCCGACTTCGCCCACCCGCGCCGGGGTCATCTCTTCAGAAAGCGGGCCCAGGTGCTCCGCAGGTCCAGCATCGCCTGGAGCCCGGGGCCCGAGACCTTGGAGCTCCCCTGGGAGCCGACGACGCGGGCGTTGACGATCCGCGGGGAGTCCCCGCGATCAAGGATCCTGATCTTGCGCAGCCTGCCCGCAAACAGCCCCGAGAGCCGCGATTCCATCTCGCTCTGCGAAAAGCGGACCTTCCACGTGTGGTAGGGGGACGCCCCGTCATAGGGGTCTCGGACGCTCTTCAGATAGCGCACCGGATCGGCGCCGGGGAAGCCGTGTTGGACGCTCTCCGTCTGGCCGCCCGAGGTCGAGAAGAAATAGGTCGTCGCCACCTCGTTACGGTGGCGCACCACGAGGCCGCGGGTCCGCTTGGCGGCCCTGTTGGTGCGCCTGGTCTCGGAGTCCTTGCCGCCGTAGACCTGGCTGCGCGTGTCGTCATAGACGTCGAAGGCGCCGCTTCCGCTGGTGGCCAGCGCGTACGAGCGCGCTGCGACGGTCTGCGCCCGAAGCGCCGCCTGCGGCCAGGAGGACGGCACCTCGTTGGGGACCACCCCCTTCGCGTATGCCTCGAGCCCGACGGCGTTGATCACCAGCAGGTCGCCTCCGGATGCCGTCGCCTTTAGCCTGCCTCGATAGACGCCCTTGTCCCCGACTCGGATCGTCCCGCCGCCGGTGGCCGTACCGGTGCTACCGCAGTTCGCGATCTTGCCTTGATGGGCGCGCCGCAGGATCACGTCCGAGCCGGACCGCTTGAAGCGATAGCTCCGGCTCCGGCGGAGCCGCTTGCCGCAGGCTTTCCTCGCCTCGCTGAAGCTCACCGAGTCCGATCCCGAGCCGAGCAGAACCTTGATCGTCTGGCCTCCGGCGTGCCCGATCCGCGTGTGCCTGTAGTAGTGATCGAGGATCTTGCGGTAGCCGCGCCCGTGCCGGGCAAGGCCGTAGGCGCCGTACTGGCTCATGCCGACCCCATGGCCCCAGCCGCGCCCCTTGACCACCCATTTGGCGCCGCTTGCACCCCCAGGCCAGACCAGAGCGGCCAGCGCCACGACGCAGGCCACGAGCCCGACAGCCGCCTTTGTCTTTACGTTCGCCTCCATCTCGCGGCCCGCCACAAGCTAGGGAGCCCCGAAGCCGCGCTTCGACCGCGGGCGCTCATTCCCTTTCGTCTCGTACGCTGCGGTGTACGCATTCATCGCCCGAACACTCCGGGCGTTAGGCCGTGATTGGAGGTTTGCAGAGATGAGCATCGCGACGCACGAGCAGACCGTCCTCGACGGGGTCGAGAAGCGCCTCTACATCGGCGGCGAGTGGCGGGATGCGACCGGGGGTGGCACGCTCACGGTCGAGGACCCCGCAACGGGGGAGGCGCTGTGCGAGATCGCGGATGCCACCCCGGACGACGCCACGGCGGCGCTCGACGCCGCGGTCGCCAGCCAGGCCGAGTGGGCCGCCACGCCCCCGAACCAGCGGGGGGAGATCCTCTGGCGCGCCTTCGAGATCCTCAACCGGCGGGCCGACGAGCTCGCGCTGCTGATGACCCTCGAGATGGGCAAGGCGGTGGCGGAGTCGAAGGCCGAGATCGCCTACGCGGCAGAGTTCTTCCGCTGGTTCTCCGGCGAGGCCCTGCGGATCGACGGCAACTACAAGGTGGCGGGTAACGCGGCCAGCCGCGTGCTGGTCATGCGTCAGCCGGTGGGTCCCTGCTTCTTCATCACCCCGTGGAACTTCCCGACCGCGATGGGAACGCGAAAGATCGGCCCAGCGATAGCCGCCGGCTGCACCATGGTCTGGAAGCCGGCCCAGCAGACGCCCCTGTCGGCGTTCGCCCTCGCCCAGGTTCTGGAGGAGTGCGGCCTGCCGGGCGGGGTGCTGAACGTGATCTCGAGCTCCTCCTCGGGCTCCGTCGCCGCGCCGGTGATCGCCGATTCCCGATTGCGAAAGCTGAGCTTCACGGGATCGACCGAGGTCGGCCGCAAGCTGATCGCGCAGGCGGCGGACAAGGTGCTCAACGTCTCGATGGAGCTGGGAGGGAACGCCCCGTTCCTGATCTTCGACGACGCCGACCTGGACGCCGCACTCGAGGGAGCGATGATCGCCAAGATGCGGAACATCGGTGAGGCCTGCACCTCGGCGAATCGGTTTCACGTCGCCGATTCGCTGGCCGACGACTTCGCATCGAGGCTGGCGAACCGCATGGGCTCGCTGAAGGTCGGCCGCGGCACCGAGGAGGGCGTCGACGTCGGTCCGCTGATCGACGACGACCAGCGCTCGAAGGTGGCCGAGCTTGTCGAGGACGCGGTCGGCAAGGGGGCCCGCGCGGTCGTCGGCGGGGGCAAGCTCGACGGGGCCGGATACTTCTTCGAGCCCACCGTGCTGGGCGGCGTGAGCCCCAACGCTCGCCTGCTCAAGGAGGAGATCTTCGGGCCGGTGGCGCCGATCGCGTCGTTCTCCTCCGAGGAGGAGGCGATCGCCGCCGCCAACGAGACCGAGTATGGGCTCGTCGCCTACGTCTTCACTCGCGACCTGAAGCGGGCGCTACGCGTCTGCGAGGGCCTGGAGACCGGGATGATCGGCCTCAACCAGGGCATGGTCTCGAACGCGGGCGCCCCGTTCGGCGGCGTCAAGCAGTCGGGCATCGGCCGCGAAGGCGGCAACGAGGGTATCGACGAGTTCCTGGAGACGAAGTACGTGGCCGTGAACCTCTGAGCGGGAGGAGGGGCCATGCGGCCTATCCCCATTCCGTGGATCAGCTTTTGGCTCTGGACTTGTTCAGGGTCACGGCGGCGCGAACGAGAGTCTTCAACGCCTCCTCGTCTACCTTCTCGCCCTCGTGGAAGTCGATCGCGCGCCTGGTGTTCCCCTCAAGACTGGAGTTGAAGATGCCCGAAGGGTCCTTCAGAGCCGCCCCTTTGGCGAAGGTCATCTTGACGACGTTCTTGTAAGTCTCGCCTGTGCAGATCAATCCGTCGTGCGACCACACCGGAACCCCTCTCCACTTCCACTCCTCGACGACCTCGGGATCGGCTTCCTTGACCAAGTCACGGAGCCGGCTGAGCATCTTGCCCCGCCAGTCCCCTAGCTCCTTGATTCTCGCGTCAATCAGCTGAGAAGGAGACTTGCTTTCCTGCGACCCGCTCTTCTTCATGCCCGTTTCTCTTCCTTAGCCCCGAGGTTTCTATAAATGGGGGGTCACCGCCACCGTGCCGATTCTAACTCTCGTCAATGAGCGATCCAGAGGGCGCGCTCGAGCGGGCTGAGGGGCAGGTCGCGGCCGCGCGCGACAGTCCGGCGGCGCGTCTCGCCTTGATGGCGTGGGTGTTCCACGGGCCCACGGGCCACGCACCCCGGCACCTACCTTTCCGGCGTGCGGCTTTGTCGTTCATGCGCTGGCAAGCGCGCCGCGGTTTGCTCAATCAGCTCGACGCGTCGCCGCCCGGCAGCGTGTGGTGGCGGGCGGTCAACGAGCGACTGCTGCGAGACGGATGCGAAACCGTCGCGCTCCTCGGCGGGCTGGCGGGCGAGCCGTCGTCGCAGGCCGTGCGCCTCTGGCTGGAGTTCGGCGCGAGTCCGACGGGCCGCAACTGGTATCGGGCACACAACGCGAGCGTCGTCGGCGGCTATCTGGAGCACCGGGATCTGGCAAACGCAGAAAGTGCGCCGGAGCGCTTCTTCATGAACGTCGCGCTGGCGCGGGTGCTTTACGCGCACGCACTCGTCGGAGCGCCGCGGCTCGCCCTGGGACGATTGGCTCCGCTCGGCCGCCTGCTCGGCGATCCGCGCCTCGGGATGACGGGCGTGTTCCTATCTCTGCGACGCGTGCTCCCGAACCGCTATCCCCTGACCAGCCACGTCGAGCGCTACATCACCGAGGAGCAGCGCCTGGGCCGGATGCTCGACTACGCCGTGATCGTGCCCCGGCTGCAGCGTCTCTACGAGTGGTGCGCCTCGGAGCTCGCCGAACCAAGCCTGCTCCAACTCGTCCGCGACGGCAGCCCCATCTACGCCTGGCCGTTCGAGGAGCGACACGTATGGCGCTCTGGGCAGATGCCATTCGCCGGCCGCGTACTGGAACGTGTCACGCGTCCACCCACGCAGACGGGCACGTTCAGCGGATAGGGTCGGGGCATCGGTGCGGTCGAGTTCGACAAGCTGACCTGGCCCGAGGTCGAGGCGGAGCTCCGCGGAGGGCGCCAATCGGTGGTGGTGGCCTTCGGTGCCACCGAGCAGCACGCCCACCACATGCCTCTGGCCACCGACGCGCTGATCGGCGACCACTTCGCCCGCCGGCTGGCCGACCGCCTCGACGCCTTCGTGGCGCCGACCGTCCGGGTCGGCTGCTCCAGCCACCACCTCGCCTTTCCCGGAACCCTCTCGGTCGCGGACCAGACCTTCCACGCGATCGTCGCCGATTTCGTCTCCTCGCTTGAACGCGCGGGCTTCCGCCGGATCGTGCTGGTGCCCACCCACGGCGGCAACTTCGGCCCGCTGGCCGCGGCGGTCGAGAAGCTGCCGGACTCCCAGCGCCAGCGCGTCGTCGCGATCACCGATCTGAGCGTGTTCCTGCGTGTGGCGCAGCTCGGCGAGCAGGAGTTCGAGGTGCCGATTCCCGAGGGCGGCCTGCACGCAGGTGAATGGGAGACCTCCATGCTGCTGGCGATTCACCCCGACCTTGTCCACATGGATCGCGCCGAGGCCGGCTACGTCGGCGATCCGCAGGAGGCGGTCGCAAGCCTGTTCGAGAGCGGGGTTGATGCGCTCTCCGAGACTGGTGCGATCGGGGATCCCACGCGGGCCACCGCCGAGCATGGGCGCCGCTACTGGGAGGCGGTGCTGGACCTCGCCGTGGAGCTGGTCGAGGCGGAGAGCCGCTAGCCGGTCAGCGGCCCAGCAGCGTCCCCATGAGCCCACTCGGGCTGCGCTTCTGGAGGTAGCACTGGTGGTGCTCCTCGGCGCGCCAGAAGGGCTTCGCCGGCTCGATCGTGGTGACGATCGGGTCCCGGAAGCGCTGTTGCGCTCGCTCTACCACGCGCTGCGCCACCTCGGCCTGCTCGTCGGAGTGCGTGAAGATCACCGATCGGTACTGATAGCCGACGTCCGGTCCCTGGCGGTTCATCTGGGTCGGGTCGTGGATCTCGAGGGCTTTCTCGACCAGGTCCTCGTAGCTCACCTTGGAGGGGTCGAAGGTGACCTGGCACACCTCGACGTGGCCGGTGGTGCCGCTGCACACCTGCTCGTAGGTGGGGTTGTCGATCTCACCGCCCTCGTACCCGACGGCGGTCTCGACGACACCGGAAAGATCCTGGAAGGCCGCCTCGACCTGCCAGAAGCAGCCGGCGCCGAAGGTTGCCTTCTCGGTCCTCGCCTCAGGCGTGGTTTCCTCACGGCTCTCGGTTGTCTCGCTGGCGGTCTCCATCGGGCTCCTTCCAGGCGGTTTCCGGGACCAATAATCCCATCCTGATCATTAGACGAGGGAGCGGGCGCGGCATTACGCCTGGGCTAATCGTGCGGGTGCGCCAGCTTGCGGTGGTCGAGTGCTCGTTCGAGGATTTCCTCGCTGACCCCCATCTCGCGCGCAACCTCGCGCAGCGGCCGACGCTGGTCCGCCGCCGCCTTGACTATCTCGGTCGCCCGGTCGTAGCCGATGTGGGGGTTGAGCGCCGTCGCCGTGGCCAGGGTGGCCTCGGCGTAGCGCTCGGCCACCTCCTCGTCCGCCTCGATTCCCTGCACGCACTTGGTGTCCAGCAGCCGGCAGGCCGACGCGAGCAGCTTGATCGAGTCGAGCAGGTTGCGGGCGATCAACGGAACCCGCACGTTGAGCTCGAACTGGCCCTGCGAGCCGGCGATCGTGATCGCCGAGTCGTTGCCCATCACCTGCGCTCCGACCTGGATCGTGACCTCGCAGATCACCGGGTTGACCTTGCCGGGCATGATCGAGGAGCCCTTCTGGAGCGCCGGCAGGCGCAGCTCCCCGAGACCGGCGCGGGGCCCGGACCCCATCAGCGCGATGTCGTTGGCGATCTTCGTCAGGGAGACGGCGACCACCTTGAGCGCCCCCGAGAGCTCCACCAGGGCGTCGCGGCTTGCCTGCGCCTCGAAGGGGTCAAGCGGCTCGGAGATCTCCAGCCCGGTGGCCTCGCCGAGCTTGGCGCGCACGCGCTGGGCGAACTCCGAGTGCGTGTTGAGGCCGGTGCCGGTGGCGGTGCCGCCGAGCGGGATCTGACCGACCCGCCCCAGGGTGGCACGCACCCTCTCCGTCCCCAGCTTGACCTGGGCGGCGTAGCCGCCGAACTCCTGGCCAAGGGTGACCGGAACGGCGTCCATCAGATGCGTGCGCCCGGCCTTGACGACGTCCGCGAACTCCTCCGACTTGCGCTCCAGGGACGAGGCGAGCCCGTCCATCGCCGGCAGGAGGTCGTGGGTCACCTCGGCGAGCGCCGCCAGGTGGACGGCCGACGGGAAGACGTCGTTCGACGACTGGCCCATGTTCACGTGGTCGCTCGGATGGGCCCCCTCGCCGGCGAGGTTCGCGATCACCTCGTTGGCGTTCGTGTGCGAGGAGGTGCCGGACCCGGTCTGGAAGACGTCGATCGGGAACTGGTCGTCGTGCTCGCCGGCGGCGACCGCGTCACCCGCGGCGGCGATCCGCTCGGCGATCTCTGGGTCGAGCAGGCCGAGCTCCGCGTTGACCTGCGCAGCGGCGGACTTGATCCGGCCCAGCCAGCGCACGACGGAGACGGGGATCGGCTGCCCGGAAACGGGGAAATTCGCGATCGCCTTCCGGGTCTCCTCTCCCCAGAGCTCCGTCGCGGTATCGGTCGCCATGGCTTCCTCCATTCGCCGTTTCCCTGACACCGGAGGCTATCGTCGCCGCATCCGCGCGGCGTTTCATTCGATTGGGCCCCCTCAGCCGCCGCTGCGGCCCGCCGCGTAGCCCCGCGCGTAGGCGAGGTCGAACGCGGCCGCGCCGCGGGGCTTCAGGTAGTGGGCACTCGCCTCGATCCGCCGCACCAGGTCGGTGTGTATCCCGCTCGTCTCGGAGGCGCCCTCCTGAACCGCGCCGACCAGGTACCCCAGACGCAGCGTCTGCTTGCCGCCGGGGTCCTTTTGGGCGGCGTCGGAGAGAAGCGTTGCCGTCTCAACCAGGGACGCCCCCACGTCGGCGAGGTCGCCTGCCGGCTGGTCCTCGACCAGACAGCCGCTGATCGGCGTCTCGCCGGCCAGTCGCACCGGGTCGGGCGCGGCCTCGAGGGCCTTCAGATAGGTCGCGGCCGGCGCCAGGCAGGCGGCCGGCGTCTCGCCGCCGTCGCTCGAGCCACAGCCGGCGATGAGGAGGGCGAGTGGGATCAGGATGGCGAACGAGCGGCGCACGGGCCCCATGCTAGGGCGCGTCGAGAGTGACGTTCGGGCATCCAGATCGGGGCGACGTCACCCGCGTCGCCCGCCGCTCGCCCGCCGCTCGCCCGCCGCTTGGCAGAATCCGGCGCCGATGGCCGCCTACCGCCCCGTGGACCCGAAGCAGTCCTTCCCCGAGCTCGAGGAGCGAATCCTCGAGCGCTGGCGTCAGCGCGACCTGTTCCACCGCTCCATGGCGCAGCGCCAGGACGCCCCCGTGTGGAGCTTCTACGAGGGGCCGCCGACCGCCAACGGCGAGCCCGGCTCGCACCACGTCCTCTCCCGCGTGTTCAAGGACATCTATCCCCGCTACCAGACCATGCGCGGCCACCGGGTGCCCCGCAAGGCCGGTTGGGACTGCCACGGCCTGCCGGTCGAGCTGGAGGTCGAACGGGAGCTGGGCATCTCCTCGAAGGCCGAGATCGAGGCCTACGGGATCGCCGAGTTCAACCAGCGCTGCCGCGCGTCGGTGTTCCGCTACGTGGAGGAATGGAACCGGCTCACCGAGCGGATCGGGTTCTGGATCGACCTCGACGACCCCTACGTGACGCTCACCAACTCCTACATCGAGTCGGTCTGGTGGTCGCTGCGCAAGATCTGGGATGACGGGCGCCTCTACGAAGCCCACAAGGTGGTCCCCTACTGTCCACGCGACGGCACGGCGCTCTCCTCGCACGAGGTCGCCCAGGGCTACCAGGACGTCGAGGACCCGTCGGTATACGTCCGACTTGCAGTCGGCGAGCCGCAGGCGCCGCTCGAGGACGGGGACAGCCTGCTCGTCTGGACCACAACGCCGTGGACGCTGATCTCGAATGCGGCGGTCGCCGTCGGCCCCGAGATCGAGTACGTGCGAGTGAGGCCGGCCCGCTCCGACGAGGTCTTGATCGTCGCCGCCCCGCTGGTGGAGCGCGTGCTCGATGGGGGCGCGGAGGTCGTCTCACGATTCCCAGGCAGCGCTCTCGCCGGAACCTCCTACGAGCCCCCCTTCCCCTACATCACCGACTACGGGCCGCGCGGCCACACGGTGCTCGAGGCCGATTTCGTGACCACCGACGAGGGCACCGGCCTCGTGCACACCGCGACCGCCTTCGGCGAGGACGACTTTCGGCTCGGCGAGCAGTACGGGCTCAAGCTCCAGAACCCGGTGCGCGAGGACGGCACCTTCGACGAGCGGATCACGGGCTTCGCGGGCCAGTCCGTCAAGGACGCCGACCCGGCGATCGTCGAGGCGCTACGCGACAGCGGCCGCCTGCTGCGTGCCGAGCGCTACCGCCACTCCTATCCCCACTGCTGGCGCTGCGGAACGCCGCTGCTCTACTACGCGAAGTCGAGCTGGTACGTGCGCACTACCGACGTCCGCGAGCGAATGCTGGCCGAGAACGAGGAGATCGGCTGGCACCCCGAGCACATCAAGCACGGCCGGTTCGGCAACTGGCTCGAGGGCAACGTCGATTGGGCGCTCTCTCGCGAGCGCTACTGGGGCACGCCGCTGCCGATCTGGGAGTGCGCGTCGGAAGACTGCGATGAGCGCTTCTGCGCCGGATCGATGGCCGATCTGCGCCAGCGTGGCGGCCAGGTGCCCGACGACCTCCACCGTCCCTACATCGACGAGGTCACGGTTCGCTGCGAGTCCTGTGGCGGGGAGATGCGCCGCGTCCGCGAGACGATCGACGCCTGGTACGACTCGGGCTCGATGCCCTTCGCCCAGTTCCACTACCCGTTCGAGGGAGAGGAGCTGTTCACTGAGCGCTTCCCGGCGGACTTCATCAGCGAGGCGATCGACCAGACCCGCGGCTGGTTCTATTCCCTGCTCGCGATCTCGGTGCTCGTCTTCGACCGCGCCAGCTATCGCAACTGCGTCGTCCTCGGCCTCATCCTCGACCCCGAGGGCCAGAAGATGTCGAAGAGTCGCGGCAACGTGGTCGATCCCTGGGAGGTGATCGGCCGCCACGGCGCGGACGCCTTCCGCTGGTACTACTTCACCGCCCAGCAGCCCTGGGCCGGCTACCGCTTCTCCGCCGACACGGTCGGCGAGGCGGTGCGCCAGTTCATGCTCACGCTCTGGAACACGTACGCGTTCTGGGTCCTGTACGCGAACGCCGAGGGCCTCGGTACGGAGGATCTCGGCGCCTCGCTCGTTGCTGACAGCTCGTTGCTCGAGGGGGAGGCGCTTGCAGGCGACCTCGATCGTTGGGCGCTGTCGCGCCTCCAGGGCACGGTGCGAACCGTGATCGAGGGCATGGAGGACTACGACTGCACGACGGCCGGACGGGCGATCGCCGCATATGTGGAGGAGCTCTCCAACTGGTACGTGCGGCTCTCGCGCCGCCGCTTCTGGGAGGGGGAGGCCGCCGCGTTCGCCACCCTCCGCCACTGCCTGCTCAGCGTGGCCACCCTGCTTGCGCCCTTCACCCCCTTCCTGGCCGACGAGATCTACGCCAACCTGGCCGGGGGCGCGGCGGAGGAGTTCGGCGCCGAGCCGGACTCCGTTCACCTGCTCGACTTCCCCGAGCCCGACCCCTCGCTCGAGGATCACGAGCTCGAAGCCGGGGTCGACGCGGCACGCCGCGCGGTCGAGCTGGGGCGAGCGGCTCGCGCCCAGGCGCGGGTCAAGGTCCGCCAGCCGCTGCGCAAGGCGGTGATCGTGGCCAGCGGCGTCGAGCGCGAGGCCATCGAGCGCCTCGGCGAACTGGTCGTCGGCGAGCTGAACGTGAAGGAGCTCGAGTTCGTCTCAGAGGAGGCGGAGCTGGTGCGCTACCAGGTGAAGCCGAACTACCGAACCCTCGGCCCCCGGTTCGGCAGCCAGATGCCGAACGTGGCCGCCGCGGTCGAGGCGCTCGACACATCCGCGGTCGCCGACGCGGTCGCCGGCCGCACGAGGCTGGGAATAAACGTGGACGGGCAGGAGCACGAGCTTCAGCCCGACGACGTGACGCTGGTCATGAAACCGCTCGACGGCTACCAGGTGGAGGCAGAGGCGGGTCGGGCGGTGGCGCTCGCCGTCGAGCTCGACGATGAGCTCCGACGCGAGGGGCTGGCGCGCGAGATCGTCCACGCCGTGCAGAACGCCCGCCGCGAGTCCGGCCTCGAGGTCAGCGACCGGATCGAGCTCGGGCTGGCGGGCGATGCGGAGCTGCTGGACGCCGCTCGGGCCCACGAGGCGTACGTGGCCGGCGAGACGCTTGCCACCTCGGTGTCCTACGACAGCGAGCCGGCGCAGACCCCGGCGCCCGCGGACGCGAAGGGGAGCAGGCGGTGGGCGGTGGCGTCGATCGAGGGTCGCGAGCTGCGGATCGCAGTGGAGCGGGTCCCCTAGCCCGGAGCCGCAGATCTCGATCGACGCCGTCATCTTCGACCTCGACGGGGTTCTGATCGACTCCGAGTCCGCATGGGCGTCGGTCCGCGAGCAGCTGACCAAGGAGTCCGGCGGCCACTGGCACCAGGGCGCGCAGGAGGAGATGATGGGCATGAGCTCGAGCGAGTGGTCGCGCTACATGCGGGAGGAGCTTGGCGTGCCGATGGAGCCCGCCGAGATCTCGGCCGCCGTGGTCGAGGGGCTCGAGGCCCACTACCGACGCCGCGTCCCGCTGCTGCCGCACTCGGTCGAGACCGTACGCGCGCTTGCCGAGCGCCGGCCGCTGGCGGTGGCCTCGTCGGCCAACCGGCCGCTGATCGACCTGGTGCTGGAGCTGACCGCCATGGCGGGGCTCTTCCGCGCCACGGTCTCCTCCGAGGAGGTGCCGCGCGGCAAGCCCGAGCCGGACGTCTACATCGAAGCCGCGCGGCGGCTGGAGGTCGCTCCGGGGGGGTGCGTCGCGGTCGAGGACTCGACCAACGGGATCCGCTCGGGGTGTGCCGCCGGCATGCGGGTGATCGCAGTCCCACGCCCGGACTTCCCGCCTGCCGCCGAGGCGCTGCGACTCGCCGACGCCGTGCTGGACTCGCTCAGCGAGCTCGAGCCCGCGCTGGGCCAACTCGTCAGCCCAGAATGACCTTGAACCGGTCCTTGGCCGGCGACGGGTCGGTCACGCCCATGCTCTTCGCCCGGACCAGGAAGGTGTAGCGCCCGGGGCCGACGCGGTACTTCTTCGGCGAGCTGCAGCGTTGGAAATTCGCCCCGCGCCCGCCGTGCTTGAGCGCGCATTTGAAGCGCGAGCCCGGCGCGCTCGAGCGGAACTTGAACTTGACCGCGGCCTTTCGGCTCCCGGTCTCGACCGGGCTGTCGGGGCGCTCGGTGATCTTGGTCTGTGGAGTGACGCCCTTGATCTTTGCCACCTTCTGGGCGGTCTCGAGTGACACCCAGACGGTGCCGTTCGGCCCGACGGTCAGGTAGCGGGGGCCAGAGTTGTCGGGGAGCCCCTTGAACTGCTCCACCTCTCCGCCCACCGACAGCAGCCCGAGGGCGTGCTTGGCGAACTCGGCGAACCACCAGTGGCCGTCGGGCGCGAAGGCGATTCCAAACGGATCGCTCTGCGGCACCTGGGTCTTCCTCGCCGTTCCGCCCTGCCTTATCCGGCCCACGGTCTGGGGGTTGGTGCCCGGGTTCGAGTAGGCCACCTGCTTGTTAGGGCCGCCCGCCACCTCCTGGGGCCCGCCTCCGACGGCGAAGAAGCTGGGGTTGCCGCCCGGGGTGGTGCTGACGATCCGCTGGCCGCCGAAGTCGGCGATCCAGAGCCTGCCGCCGGAGGCGGCGATCCCGCGCGCCGCCATGCCGTTGATCGTCGTTGCCTCGAAGCCCGCCGGGTTGGCCGGCGCGAAGGAGACGAGCTGGTCAGCGCTGGCCGTCCACAGCATGCCGCCAGGCCCCGACCTGATCGCCCTCGGATCCGCGATCTTGTCGATGTCGAAGTCCTGGGCCGAGTCTGGGTCGGCGGGCGGCACGCGGATGACGCCGCCGTTTCGCGTCAGCCAGAGGTTGCCGTCAGGGCCGGAGGTGATCCCGACGGGGTTGACCACCGCCGCCGGCTCGAACTCGGTCACGTCTCCGTTCGGCTGCACCCGCGCGAGGGTGTTGTTTTGCCCGCTGCCCGAGAGGGTCACCCAGATGTTGCCGTCCGGGCCCCTGGTGATCTGGCCCGGCGTGCCGCTGAGGTCGAAGGCGCGCGCGAACCTGGGCCTCGCATCGGCCGCGGTCGCCGTCGCGAGCGCGATCAGCAAGGCAAGAATCGACGTCGCCCGCCCCCACCGTCGCATGAGCGAAACCATACTCAACCACTCCCCCTTCGCCCGGTGGCGGCGGGGGGCCCGGAACCGCGCTACGCGGTCAGCGCCGGCTCCAGCTCTGCCTCGAGGCGGCGCTTGGGCATCGCGCCGACCACACGCTTGGCCTCGGCGCCGTCCTTGAACAGGATCAGGGTCGGGATCGAGAGGACGTCGAAGCGGCCCGCGGTCTCCTGGTTCTCGTCGGTGTTGATGCTGACGATGCGCAAGTCCTCACGCTCGGCCGCGATCTCCTCGAGGATCGGATGGACGACGCGGCAGGGCCCGCACCAGGGCGCCCAGAAGTCCACCAGCACCGGTTGTTCGGCCTCGAGCACCTCAGACTGGAAGTTGCCGTCGGTCACGTCGGGGAGCTTCCCAGTCACTCTTCGTCTCCTGATCGCTCGTTCTGCATCGTCTTCGCTTGCCGGCCGCAGCTCTCGGCCAATGGTCGCTATACAAAATATAGTACGAGAGCGGCTGGCGCTTTTCTGCGGCCTGGGGAGAGCGAAGCGTTACGCCTGGCCGGGGGAGCCGTTCACCGTCCGCGAAGCCGCATGGCGGGGACTCGCCAGGCCGCCTCGAGCATCACCGATCCGGTCATCTTCGACTGGCCGACGCGGCGGTCGCGGAAGGTGATCGGCACCTCGACCACCCTGAAGCCGGCCCGGATGGTCCGGAACGTGGTCTCGACCTGGAACGCGTATCCGAGCGAGGCGAGGGACTGGAGATCGATCGCCTCCAGCGCCCGGCGGCGAAACACCTTGAAGCCGCCGGTCAGGTCTCGGATCCCGACGCCCAGCGTCGCCCGCGCATAGATGCTCCCCCAGCGGCTGATCGCGCGCCGGCCCGAACCCCAGTCGGTGACCGCGCCGCCCTCCACGTAACGCGAGCCGAGCACCAGATCCGCGTCGACGGCCGCCTCCAGCAGGCGCGGGAGATCGGCCGGGTCGTGCGAGAAGTCGGCGTCCATGTGAGCAATCAGCTCCGCCCCGCCCGCCAGCGCCTCACGGAACCCGGCGACATAGGCGGGACCGAGGCCCGTCTTGGCTGGCCGATGCAGGACGGCCACGTCCTCGCGACCCTGGGCGAGGCGATCGGCGATCCCACCCGTGCCGTCGGGCGATGAGTCGTCGACGACGAGGAGCCGCCGCGTCGGCGGCAGCTGCTCGAGCGCTGCGGCCACGATCGCCTCGACGTTCGCGGCTTCGTTGTAGGTGGGAATGACGAGCCAGACGCCCGCGTTCTCCGACACCCCCGGATGCTATTCGCCGCCCGCCGGTGGCGGGCCAACCGCCCGCGCCTGGATGGTGGACTTGACCACTAGGTTTGGGGCATGCGAAACGCTGAGATCGCCGACGCGCTGGCCGAGCTGGCGACGCTCTACGAGCTCGACGGGGCGATCCGGTACCGCGTCCTCGCCTATCGCGAGGCGGCCCGAGTGGTCCGGCAGAGCCCCGTCTCGGTCGAGGAGCTGGCCCGCGACGGCCGGGCGACCGAGCTGCCCGGTGTCGGCAAGACCCTGGAGCAGAAGATCGTGGCGCTGCTCGACACCGGCGAGATTCCCGCCGCGGCGAAGCTGAAGCGAAAGTTCCCGCCCTCGCTGATCGAGGTGACCATGGTCCCCGGGGTGGGGGCGAAGACGGCGCGCCGCCTCTACGACGAGCTCGGCGTCTCGAGCCTGGAGGAGCTGCGCGCCGCCGCCGAGCAGGAACGGATCCGCCAGCTCAAGGGCCTCGGCCCGAAGGCCGAGGAGAACGTGCTGGCGGCGCTTGGCAAGCTCGCCGACCGGGCGCCCGTCGAGCGCCTGCTGCTGTCCGAGGTGCTGCCGGTCGCCGAGCAGCTCGCCGACGACCTTCGCGCCCACCCCGCCAGCGACGCGGTTGAGCTCGCCGGCTCCGCGAGGCGGCGAACCGAGACCTGTCACGACATCGACCTGATCGCCACCGCCAGCGAGCCGGCAACGCTGGCGAAGGCGCTTCTCGACCATCCCCTGGCGGCGACCAGGGGCTCCTCCGGAAAGGGAGGCGCTCGGATCACGACCCACAATGGGGTGGCCGTCGACCTGCGGATAGTCGCGCCCGCCGCCTATGGAAACCTGCTTCAGCACTTCACCGGGTCGGCTGAGCACAACATCGAGCTGCGCGAGCGCGCCGTTGGGATGGACCTCTCGGTCTCTGAGCACGGGATCACGGACACGCTCACCGGGGAAATCTCCCGGTATGCGACCGAGGCCGAGGTCTACGAGCGCCTTGGCCTCGTCTACATCGAGCCCGAGCTGCGCGAGGCCAACGGCGAGATCGCCGCCGCCGCCACCGGCAGCTTGCCGGAGCTCGTCTCCGGCGAGGACATTCGGGGCGACCTGCACTGTCACACCACGATCTCCGACGGCCACAACACGCTCGAGGAGATGGCCGAGGCCGCGCGAGCCCGCGGCTACGCCTACCTCGCGCTCACCGACCACTCCGCCAGCCACGGCTTTGGCAACGACGTCTCGGCGAAACGGTTGCGGGAGCGAATCGAGGAGGTTCGGGCGTTCAACTCGGGCCGCCGCGGCTTCCGGCTGCTCGCCGGATCGGAAGTCAACATCCTTCCCGACGGCTCGCTCGACTACGCGGACGACCTGCTCGCCGAGCTCGACTGGACGGTGGCCAGCGTCCACACCTCGTTCAAGATCTCCCAGCGAGCGATGACGGAACGGGTGATCGCTGCGATCGAGCACCCGCTGGTCGACTGTATCGGGCACCTCAGCGGGCGCCTGATCGGCAGGCGCGATCCCTACGAGGTCGACGTCGAGCGCGTGGTCGAGGCGGCCGTCCGCACCGGGACGATGCTCGAGATCAATGGCAACCCGAACCGGCGCGACCTCTCCGAGCGACACGCCCGGCTCGCCGCCGAGGCCGGCGCCTTGATCTGCGTCAACACGGACGCACATCGGGTGGCAACCCTCGACAACATGATCTACGGGATCGCCACCGCCCGACGCGCCTGGCTGACCCCGGAGCAGGTCGTGAACACTCGGCCCTGGCGCGAATTCGCGCGGCTGCGTAAGCGGGTCAGGCGTTAGCCGACCCCCCCCGCTCCCATCGCCTGCGGGACCCTCCGCAAGTAGTTTGCTATGGTAATTAGCAATGGTAAGTGCTTCCCCCGTGATCACACCTTCCGCTCCCAAGGCCACGCCCGATGGTCGCCCCGGCGAGCTCGCAGCGCATCTGCGGCTTGTGATCACTCGCACCGCGCGGCGCCTGCGGCAGGAGGCTGGGACCGAGCTCAGTCCCTCGCAGACGGCCGCACTGGCAACGATCGAACGCCACGGACCCCTCACCCCCAGCGAGCTGGCCCAGCTGGAGCGCGTACAGCGGCCCACCGCGACTCGGATCGTGGCCCGGCTCGAGGACGAGGTGCTCGTCGAGCGCACCAGCGACCCCGCCGATGGAAGGTCGTTCACGGTCGCCGCGACGTCCAAGGGCCGCGCCTTGATGGGCAAGCTTCGAACCCGCAAGAACGCCTACCTGGCGCGCCGCCTCCACCGCCTCGACGACGCCGACCTCGCGACGCTCGAACGGGCGGCCGAGATCCTCGAACGGCTCCTCGAGGGTGAGCGCCGTTGAGCAGGGCGCTGCGCCGCTCTTTCACCTCCCTGGCCGTTCCCAACTACCGCCGCTACTTCGCGGGCCAGCTCATCTCCGTAAGCGGGAACTGGACCCAGGTCGTCGCCGAGATGTGGCTGATCCTGGCGCTGACCGGGAGCGGCTTGGCGGTCGGGGTGACCTCGGCGCTCCAGTTCCTGCCGCTGCTCCTGTTCGGCGCCTGGGGCGGGCTGCTCGCCGATCGGTTCCCGAAGCGTTCCCTGCTCATGGTTACGCAGACGATGATGGTTCTGCCCGCGCTGGCTCTATGGGCGGTGACGAGCGCCGGCGTCGTTGCACCGTGGATGGTCTACGCCCTCGTCTTCGCGCGGGGGACGATCAACGCGGTCGACTTCCCGACCCGCCAGAGCTTCGCGATCGAGATGGTGGGCGCCGATCGGGTCGTCAACGCGGTTAGCCTGAACAGCGTCCTGATCCACTCCGCTCGGATCCTGGGGCCGGCGACGGCCGGGATCCTGATCGCAACGGTCGGGGTCGGCACCTGCTTCTTGGTCAACGCGCTCTCCTTCGGCGCCATGGTCCTCGCCCTCAGAGCAATGGAGCCGCACGAGCTTCGCCCCGCCCCAGTGGCCTCGCGCGGCCCCGGCGCCGTGCGGGACGCATTGCGCTACGTCCGGCGGACGCCGGGCCTCGCGATACCGCTGGCGATGATGGCCTTAGTCGGGACGCTCGGCTACAACTTCCAGGTCATCCTGCCATTGCTGGCGCGGTTCAGCTTCGACGGCGGCGCGTCTGCGTACACCGCGCTCGCGGTGGCCATGGGAGCCGGATCGGTGGTCGGCGCCTTGGTGGCCGGAGCGCGCGGGCGCGTCGGGCCAGGCCTTTTGATCGGAGCCGCGTTCGGGTTCGGCGCCGTTGCGCTGATCGCCGCCGCCGCCCCCACCCTCCCCCTCGAGGCGATCGCCCTGGTGCCGCTGGGGGCCGCCAGCGTCACCTTCGCCGCGGGCATCAACTCCTCGCTCCAGCTCGCCGCGGATCCGGCGATGCGCGGCCGGGTGATGGCCCTGTACTCGATCGTCTTCCTCGGCTCGGCCCCGATCGGCGGCCCGATCACCGGCTTGCTCAGCGAGGCGATCGATCCCCGGGCCACCCTGGTGCTCGCGGGCGTCTCGGGAGTCGTGGCGGCAATCGGCGCTCGGACAGCCTTCCGGCGCCTGGCCGCCCCCGCACCGCCGCTCCGCGACTGCGTGCGACCCCGCTCGGTGCGACCCGGCTCGGCTAGGACTCGGCGGCATCTCGCTCCGGCGGCGGGGGTGGCGGGTGACCGGCCGGCATGCGATCGCGCCCCAGACCGGGTGTCCGGACCAGCTTGATCGGCTCCAGGGCCGAGGTCGGCTCGACGTAGAAGCGAACCCCGTCGCGCTCCTCGATCGCGGTCACCGCCCGCTCCCGGTTTCGCCACGCAAGCGCGTTGAGGATCGCGAAGCCGGCCCCGACCGCTGCCACCTGGGGGAACAGCCAGGCGAGACCGCCAACCACGATCGCAAAGGCGGCGATCGGCCACAGCCTCAAGAAGGCGATGCGCCCCGGGCTCTCGGTGGGCAGGGCGGTCGCGGTCCGTGCGGACGACAGCGCGCGCGCCATCGCCTCCCCGGCCCGCGAGGAGCCTCCCAGGAGGATGCCGAGCACGGCCGCCAGCGTCCACCAGGCGCCGGCGAAGATCAGGGTCGCGGAGTCTGCATCCTGTTTCGCCGCCACCACCGTGACCGCGCCCAGCGCCGTCGCCGATCCCCCGATCAGCAGCACGGTGAGCCGTAAGAGGTCGACGAACAGCATCAGCCCTGCGCCGCGTCCGGGGCCGCGGTTCTCGGCTCCGCCAGCGCTCTCAGCACCCCCAGGAACTCCTCCGTACCGCCGACGACCGCGTCCGCCTGCTGCGGAGAGCTCCACGCGGCGCCTCGGCGGAGCCGATGCCGATGCAGACCGCCCCGGCCAGGCTTCCCGCGGCGACCAGCGAGCGCAGGGCACCGAAGGCATCGAGATCGGTGCGGTCGTCGCCGGCGAACAGCGCCCGCTCGATCCGCTGCCGCGGAGAGCAGCCGCTTCACGGCCGTCCCCTTGTCGATCCCCGAGGCGGGGCGGATCTCCAGCACCTTGCGCCCCCAGCGAGGCTCGAGGCCGGCCTTCCGGGCCGCGGTCGCGATCTCGCCCGCCACGTCGCTCGGCAGCCTCCTCGTCGGCGGCCTCGCGCCAGTGAAGGGCCTGGATCGGTCCCTTGTCCTCGAGCCGCAGCCCGGCGCCGCTCAACGCGCCGGGCTCCAGCTCGCGGACGAAGTCGCGCGCGGCCAGGACGCGCTCGGCGACGGCAGGGTCGACAATCGCCTCCTCTGCGCGCGGGGCGAGCAGCTCGAGGCCGTGGTTGCCCGCGTAGGCGAGCTCGTCGACCCCGACCAGCCGGCGCGCCTCGACCGCGCGCCGACCCGAAACGCAGGCCACGAGCGCGTAGCGTCCGCGCCAGCGCCCGGAGCGCCTCCCGGGTCTCCTCGGGGACCGCGGCGGACCCGGGATCGCCCACGATCGGTGCCAGCGTCCCGTCGACGTCACAGAGCACCGCGGCGGACCCGGGCTGCTCGCGCAGAGGCGCGATCAGCTGCGCGACCCTCGCCGCGACGGCCGCCTCCGCGGTCATAGCGGCGTGGCGGTGGCGGCCATCATGCGCCACTAGTATCGCCGCCCGTGTCCCGTGATCGACTCCCGAAGCTGGTGGCGATCGGCACCGCGGCGGGGGCATTCAGCGGTCTGTTCGGGGTCGGCGGCGGGACGGTGATCGTGCCGCTCTTGATCCTCTGGCTCGGATATGGCGAGCGCGAGGCCACCGGCACCAGCCTGGCCGCGATCGTGGTCATCGCCGCCCTGGCCGCCGCCGGTCAGGGCCTGTACGGGAACGTGGACGTGGCGAACGCGCTGGTGGTCGGGAGTCCCGGCGATGGCCGGCGTGATCGCCGGGGCCGCCCTTCAGCAGCGACTCCCCGAGCGGGCCGTGGCGCTCCTGTTCGCGGCGCTCCTGGTGGCCACCGCAGCGGCGCTGATCCTGCGTTGATGGAGTACGTGGCCGCAGCCCTGCTGGGATTCGCCGGGGGCACTCTGGGCGGCCTGGTCGGCGTCGGCGGCGGGGTGCTGTTCGTGCCCGCGCTGGCGATCTTCCTCGACCAGTCCCAGATCGGCGCCGAGGCGACCTCGCTGCTGGCGATCGTCTTCGTGGCGCTGGTCGGCGCCTGGCGCCAGCGGGGCTACGGAAACGTGAGGGTCCGCGACGGCCTGCTGGTTGGCGCCCTCTCGCCGCTCGGCGTGGTCGCCGGGGTCGTGATCTCGAACGCCGTCCCCGAGCGAACTCTCGAGCTTCTGTTCGCGGCCCTTGCCCTCGTGTTCGCCGCTCAGCTCCTCCGCCGAGCCCTGAACACCGCCGACGGCACCTGATCGGTGCCGTCGGGTCCAGGCTCCAGCGGGGGCGGTGGTCCACACGCCTCGTCCGCGACTACGTCGCTAGCCCAAGCCATGTTCGAGCGCCCCCTTGACCGAGGCGTCGAGGGCGTTCAGCCGGTAGAGCGCCAGCGCCTCGGCGGAGGCGAAGCCCCGCGGTCCCGAGCCGGCGCCCTGACGAGCGCGACCGGGGCCGGCCTCGGGGCCGTGATGCGAGAGCACGCAGTGAAGCAGCGCCAGACGGCGCTCGGCGGGAAGCTCGCCCGCGGCTCCCGCGACCATCTGCGCTCCGATCGCCAGGTGGCCGAGCAAGCCGGCCCTCGTCAGCTGATCCCGAACTCCGCCTCGTAGGTGAACTCGCGCGTCTTGCCGATGTCGTGAACAAGCGCCGCCAGCCATCAGCAGGTCGGAGTCGAGCCTGGGGTGGAGCTGGCAGAGCTCGCCGACCAAGGTCCCCACCGAGACCGTGTGCTCGAGCAAGCCCGCCGAGGTAGGCGTGATGCCCGCGCCTGGTGCATGGGGCGCGGCGGAAGTCGCTCGCCAGCGGCTCGGCGAACAGGAGCCGTTCCACGACGCCGCGAAGGCCGGGATCGTGGACCTCGCGGCACAGGTGCTCGAGGAAGCCCTGCAGCTCCTCGACCGAGCGATAGGCGGCGGGAAGGAACTCGGCGGGGTCGAACGACCCGGGCTCGAGACGGCGCACGTCGTCGAGCTCCGCCGCCAGCTCGCCCCTGAACCGCTCGAGCTTGCCGCGGGCGAGCACCGCGTCGCCACGCTCGAAGCGCAGCCCGATCCGGTCGGCCTCGCGGAAGACGCGAGCGGCCAGGGTGCCGGTGCGGTCGCGCAGCTCGAGCGACAGGTAGGCGCCCCCGTTCCGGGCCGTCAATCGGTCCTTCCGCACGCACGCGTAGCGGCCCTCGAACCGCTGGCCGGGACGCAGCTCGGCGATCGCGGGCTGCCCCCGCTCCCCCGCTGAGATCGCCACCGCTGCTTCCACGCCTCGATCGTGAAGGCCGGCCCGGACGGTTCCGGACAGCGACGAAGTCGCGATAGGCTCGCGCCATGGATCCGGTGATCTGGCAGGGCGATCCGCCCGAGCTTCGCTCGCCCGCCCTCGTCTGCGCCTTCGCGGGCTGGAACGACGCGGCGAGCGCGGCGAGCGCGGCGCTGGAGACGGTCGCAGCGTCGCTCGACTCGGACGTCGCGGCCCGGATCGACCCGGAGGAGTTCTACGACTTTCAGGTGAACCGGCCGACGATCCGCCTGGTCGAGGGGCAAACGCGCCAGATCGACTGGCCGCAGAACACGCTGCTGACCGTGAGCGTGCCCAGCGCGGAGCGCGATCTGGTGCTGCTCAGCGGAGTGGAGCCGAATGTTCGCTGGCGCACCTTCGCCGACGCGATCCTGGCCGCCGCCGAACGCCTCGGCGTGCAGATGGTGATCACGCTCGGCGCCCTGATCGCCGACGTCGCCCACACCCGTCCGGTGCCGATCACGGGCCTCGCCTCCGATCCGGAGCTGGTCGAGCAGCTCGGCCTCAGCCGCTCCAGCTACGAGGGCCCGACCGGGATCGTCGGCGTCGTGCACGACGCCTGCCGGCGGCGGGAGATCGCATCCGCGAGCCTTTGGGCCGCGGTCCCGCACTACGTCGCCGCGGTCCCGAATCCGAAGGCGGCGTTGGCGCTGTTGCGCCGCCTGGAGGGACTGACGGGTATCGCGGTCGAGGCCTCGGACCTGGAGGACGCCACCGAGCGCTTCGAGGAGCAGGTCGATCGCGCCATCTCCGCGAACCCGGAGATCGAGGAGCTGGTCCGCAACCTGGAGGCTGCGCAGGAGGGGGAGTTCGAGCCCGGCCAGGACGTCCCCTCGGCCGACGACATCGCCCAGGAGTTCCAGCGGTTCCTGCGCCAGCGAGGCACCGACAAGAACTAAGCGGCCGGGGGCTCAGGCCTCCGAGGCCGGGCAGATGAGGCGGTAGTCGCACCAGCTGCAGATCTCATAGGAGGGCCGGGGCTCGAAGTCCTGGCCCTCGATCCCGGCCGCCACTTCGAGCACCGTGCGCTCGACCCGCTCGGCGTCGTCGGGGGCCGCCGGCACCGGCACCCGCTCGTCCTCGAGCACATACCAGTAGCTGCCGAGCTCCGTCTCGACCTGCCACGCCTCGCGGGCGCCGAGCCGGTAGAGGGCGAGCTGCACGTCGTCACCGGAGCCGGTCCTGCGCTCGCCGGTCTTGTAGTCGATCAGCTCGTAACCGCCGTCGGGGAGCTGGTCGACCCGATCCACCCGGCCGCGGAGCTGATGGGAGCCGATCGCGAAGGCGAAGCTGCGCTCCAGCCAGACGGGCCTCGACTCGGAGCGCCGCTGATGCTCGTGGTAGCGGGCCAGCGCCGCCACCGCACGATCGCGGTACTGGAGCTCGTCGTCCGAGGAGCCGAACCCGGTGCGCCGCCAACCCGCCTCGAACAGCGCCAGCAGGCGATCGAGGCCGCCCGCGGGCGACGGAGGTCCGGTCTGTGACCCAGCGGCCTCCCTGAGCGCATCGGCGCGCAGCTGCTCGCTGTGGAAGCGCTCCAGCACCTGGTGGATGAGGATCCCGAACCGCTGGTTGATCGTCGGCTCCTGCGGGATCGCGAACACCCGCGCGAACTTGTACTTCAGCGGGCAGGTCCGGTACAGGTCGATGTCCGAGGCCGACAGCGCCAGGCCCTCGCCACGGCGGGGGATGAACTGCTCCAGCGACGGCTCGCGCCGGGCGGCGACCAGCTCGCGCCGCGCCGCCAGGTCGCGCTCCTCGCCGATCACGTACTCGTCGAGCGTCGACGCCTCCAGCGCCGCGCGCTGCTCCGGCGAGGCCGCCCGCCCAAGCAGCTCGTTGAGCGCCGCCAGGGTCTCCGCGGCGGGCTCGGCGCCGGGGCGCTGGACCAGCGCCGCGAGCTTGATCAGCTCCAGATAGCGCGCCACCGCCTGGGTCACGTCCTCGGCAGTGTCCAGGCGCATCTCCGAGAGGGCCGAGCCCGCTCGCCAGGACGCCTCGAGCGCCTCGTCGCGAAGCATCCGGTAGGTGGAGTGGAGCCCCTCGGCGGGCCCGAACAGCTCCGCCTCGTGCACTTCCTCCTCGGCGTCCAGCGCATCGCGAGCCGCCTCGTAGAACGGAGAGGGCGGGATCGGTCCCTCGCCGGTGGCCTCCGGCCAGGAGAGGACCAGGGCGAGGCGGGCGCGGGTCATCGCCAGGTAGGCGAGCCGAGCGGGACGCGGCGAGGCGCCGGAGTCGGGTCGTCGGCGGCTCCCCGGCTCCCTCCGGCGGCGGCTCGGCGAGCAGCTTGGGCGGGATCCAAGCCGCGTCGCGGTCGCCGCCCCGCGATCGCGCCGCGATGAAGGCCGAGCAGGTAGACGTGCTCGAACTCGAGCCCCTTGACCTGCTCGGGCTCGGCGAGCACGACCTCGCCGGGCGGTGGGGTGGCCGCATCGTCGGGGTCGAGCTCGCCCGCGTCGGCGACCGCGGTCAGGTGGCGAACGAAGTCCCGCACCGAGCCGCGGGGCTCACGGCGGGTCCACGCGGCCGCGAGCTCCGAGAGGCGCGAGAGGCTCTGCAACCGCTCGGCGGCCTCCGGGGTGGCGACGAAGAGACGATGGCGACGCAACCCGATGCGCTCGATCAGGCGCCGCACGAAGACGTCGGCCCGGATCTCCTCCAGCGCCGCCGCCGCCGCGTGGTGGAGCTTCAGGAACGCCTGGATCCGGTCGCGGGCCTCGGGCGGTAGCTGGGGGCTCTCGAGGGCCGCTTCGAGAGCCGAGATCATGTCCAGCTTGCGGCGCCGGGCGATCGCGGTGCAGCGCGCCAGATCGATCGAGCGAAGCTCGACCGGCGGCCGGGTCACAGCCCGCACGACCGCCGCCGAGTCGGTCGGATCCGCGAGCATCCGCAGCCAGGCGAGCACGTCGCGGACCTCCGGCCGCTGGAAGAGAGCGGCGTCGCCGGCGAAGCGGAACGGCACCCTGCGCTCCTCGAGCGCCGCGGCCACCAGGCGCGCCTCGCGCCAGCCAGAGCCGACGATCACGCAGACGGCCTCGGGCCGCACCTCGCCCGCTGCCAGCAGGTGCTCGATCTCCCGCGCCGCTGCCTGTGCCTCGGCGCGCTCACCGCTGCAGCGCCAGAACCTAACCGACGCCTCCTCGGCCAGGCCTGCGGAGGCGTCGGGATCGGGCGCCACCGGGGCGGCAGGTTCAACCGCGTGACCCGGGACTTCGTCCCTAGCACCGGCGGGCGTACCTTCGGCCAGTGCTGACACAGCGGCTGCCGCGCGGGCGATCGTGGGGCCGAAGCGGAGAGGCCGGTCGAGGACGACCTGGTCGGCGTCGGGGTGGCTGTCCATGAACGAGGGGGCGGGGTCGCGGGCCGCCAGCGAGGGACGGCGAATCGACTGGCCCAGGTCGCAGGCGCAGACCAGGTTCCCGTGCTCGGCCACCAACGCCTCGACCAGCGCGCGGTGAGCCGCCCCCGCGTCCTCGAGCTCGTCGACCATCAGGTAGGGAAAGCGCTCCGACAGCACCCGGCGCACGTCGGCGCGTTCGCGGAGCAGGCGCTCCAGCTCGATCACCAGGTCGCCGGCGTCCAGGCTGCCGCATTCGCGCAGGACACGATCGTGACTCGCGTATAGGTCCGCGAACTCGCGCTCGCGCTGGGCTCGCTCGCGCTCGGACTGCACCCTGAGCCTCGCGCTCGCGTTGCTCGGCCCAGTCGCGCAGCCGGCCGGGGGTGATCCGCTCCGCCTTCAGGGCGTCGATGCGGCGCAGCAGCCTGGCCAAAAGACCGGCCGGGTTGCCGCGGATCTCGTGCCTGCGCAGCGACAGGTCATCGAGCCGATCGAGCAGCATCGCCAGCCGATCCGCGGCGCGCACCGTGGCGAAGAAGGGATCGAGCGCACGCCTCCAGCGCGTGCTCTCGCAAGCAGACGCTCGGCGACGACCTCATAGGTGGAGATCCAGAGCTCCTCGTAGGGAAGCTCGATCAGGGCGGCGGTACGCGCCCGCAGGTGGGTGGCGGCGGCGCGCGAGCGCGTCAGCACCATGATCCGCTCGGGAGCGGTCCCTGCCGCGACCAGGCGAGCAAGCCGGGCCGCGAGCGCCTCGCTGCGCCCCGAGCCCAGCCGGGCCGACCACCAGCATCGCCCCCGGGCCATGCTCGACCACCTGTCGCTGAGCGTCCGTGAGCTGCATCCCGAAGCCGGCGGGGTCTCCCTCCATCGGCCTAACGCTAGCGGGCCGGCCAAGGGCCACCGGATCCGGAGGGCCAGGGGGTAAGGGTCAGTCTCTAGCATGGCCTGGGTGGCGCGCGAGCACTCTCTCGAACCGGGTGGGGCGGCGCCTGGCGCGAACCTGCACGCGGTGGATTGGCTCTCCGCCTGCCGGCGCATGGTCGCCGCCCAGCGCGAGCTGTTCGCCGAGCAGCGCGGAATCGCGACGCGCACGGTCTACGCCGGGGTCGGGGAGGGCGGCGACCGCACGCTCGCCATCGATCGCCGCTGCGAGGACATCGTCTTCGCCGAGCTGGGGCGGCTGCACGCCGAGGGACACCAGTTCACCGCGATCTCCGAGGAGCGAGGCGAGGTCGTGTTCGGCGACCCCGGGGCGGCCGTTCGCGTGATCGTCGATCCCCTCGACGGCTCGCTGAATGCACGCCGCATGCTGCCCTCGCACTCGCTCAGCATCGCCATCGCCTCGGGCGCGACGATGGCCGACGTCGAGCTCGGCTACGTGTACGACTTCGGCGCCGCCGAGGAGTACTTCGCGCGTCACGGCCGAGGGAGCGACCCTCGACGGTCGGGAGCTGCGAGCCGAGGGCCCCGGTTACGGCCTCGAGGTGGTGGGGATCGAGTCGGCGAAGCCCGAGCGCACACTGCCCCTGCTCGAGGGGCTCGCCGGCAAGGCCTATCGGATCCGGGCGGTCGGCTCGATCGCGATCTCCCTCTGCTACGTGGCCGGGGGCCGCTTCGACGGCATGCTGACCGGCCGCGCCTGCCGTTCCGTCGACGCTGCGGGCGGGCAGCTGATCGCGCGGGAGGCCGGAGCCGAGGTGGTCTTCGACGGGGCGGGCCTGGATGTGAGCCTCGACCTCGACGCCCGCTACCACGTCGCCGCTGCCCTCGATCGAGAGCTGCTGGCCGGCGTGCTCGAGGCGCAGGAGCGCGCCGAGCCGCCCCCGCAGCCAGGGGCATGAGCAGCGGCGGCTTCGTCGACTGGGGGCTGGCCGAGCGGGTGGCGCTGGCGCTCGGCGGCAATGACGGTGCGCCGGGCGGCTTCGACCAGGAGGCCGTGGACTCGGCCTGCGCCGAGGCCATGGCCCTGGCGCTCGACTACTCGCGCCTGCGCCCTGCAGGCGAGCTGCCGCAGCCCGAGCTGGTCGATCGCGCGGAGTGGACGCGTCTCGGGCTGCGGACGCTGCGCGAGCTCTCGGAGCAGCTCGAGCGCCGGGTGGCCGACGGCCTCTCGCTCCCGGGTCCGCTCGGAGGCCTCGCCCGCTCGCTCGCGGGCGCCGCGGCCGGCGCCGAGGCCGGGGTCGCGGTCGGCTACGGGGCGCGCAAGGTGCTCGGCCAGTACGACGTCCCGCTGGTGCCGACCGAGAGGCAACCGCGGCTGGTGTTCGTGGGCCCGAATCTCGCCGCGGCACACCTCGAGCTCGGCGAGGATCCCGACCTCTTCCTCCGCTGGATCGCGCTCCACGAGAGCACCCACTCGATCCAGTTCGCGTCGGTCCCCTGGCTTCGGCCGCATCTGGCGGAGCTTCTCGAGCAGCTGATCGACGGCGCCTCGGCGCGGATCGACCTCGGCTCGCTCGGGGAGCTGGCGCGACGTCTGTTCCGCAGCGACCCTCGCGCAGCGGTTCGCAGGGTCCTGCGCGGCGATCTCGCCCGCCTGCTCGCGGGCCCCGAGCAGAAGCGCACCCTCGATCGCCTCCAGGCGACGATGTCGGTGATCGAGGGGCACGCCGAGCACGTGATGGACGCCGCGGCCGGGCAGCTCGATCCGGGCTATGCCCGCCTCCGCGGGCGCCTCGAGGCTCGGCGGGCGAGCCGGGGAGGTCTGGGCGAAGTGATCCTGCGGATGCTGGGGCTCGAGCTCAAGCTTCGCCAGTACCGACTGGGCAAGGCCTTCTGCGACAAGGTGGTTGGCGAGGCGGGGATCGAGGGGCTGAACCGGGTCTGGCGCGCGCCGGGGGCGCTGCCGACGCTCGCCGAGCTCGAGCAGCCCGGGGGCTGGCTTGGCCGGGTCGCAGCCGAGTCGGCCGCCGCAGCCGCTTAGAAGCGGTCTCAGCGCTGCTCGGTCTGAGGGCTTCGAGCGAACTCCGGTGCGCGCTCCGCTCCCCTCCCACCTGTAACCCGGAAATAGGGCCGGGGTACAAACATGTGTTCGGGTTGCTAGACTCGAACAACCTTAGAAATAAGGAGATATGAGAGCAAAGACCCACCGAGAGGGGCTCAAACGAATGTCAGCCAACGGCAACACCCAGAGCAGGACGACCACCACTACGACCGCCCGCAGCCAGAGCGCGAAGGGCAGTCGCACTGACAGCGCGAGGGCCCGCGGGGGCCTCAACGGCAGCGTCGCTTACGCGCGGCAGACGGCCGAGCGGTCCGTCGACGTTCCCGTCGGCGTGGCGCTGACGGTCGCCGACCGCGTCAACGAGATCGTCGAGCCGTTCACCGCGCGCCAGACCGCCGAGCGGGAGCTGAGGAGCATCCGCACGCGGGTCGAGCGCGAGCTGAACAGGTTCGAGCGGCGCGGCGCCAGCGCACGTCGCAAAACCAGGACGCGCGTGCGTCAGACTCGCAACAGGGCCGAGCGCGAGCTCAGGCAGCGGCGTCGCAAGGTCGAGACGACGGTGAAGCAGCGCCGCACCAAGGCCGAGGACGGCCTGAAGCGCGCCCAGACCGCCGTCCAGGACCGCGTCTCGACGCTGGTCTAGGACGCTCTTAGCCCGGGCCGCCTCGAGAGGTGGCGGGCCCGGAGGGAGCTGCCCACGGGGGAGGCGCCGCACCGCGGTGCCGCAGGGGCCAGGCCCCTTACCTGGCGGGCAGCACAGTACCTCTCCTCCCCCGGATCGACCGGCCCTCGGGCCGGTCGATCCACGTCTATCGCGGTAGCGCAAGCCGCCCTGCGACAATCAAGGTCGATGCCGGTTCCCACAAAGGAACAAGTCACACAAGCGCTGACGGCCGTGATCGACCCGGAGCTCCGGAGGTCGATCGTCGAGTTGGGGATGGTCCGCTCGATCGAGATCGGCGACCAGGGCCGGGTCGCAGTCGTGGTTTCGCTGACCACGCCCGGGTGCCCGATCCGCTCGCACTTCCAGCAGGCGGTGGCCGAACAGGTCGGCCGGCTCGAGGGCGTCTCGGGGGTGGCGGTCGACTTCGACGTGCTCTCAAACGAGGAGAAGGGCCGGCTTCAGCAGTCGCTGGGCCGCCAGCGCCTCCCTGAGGGCGCGCTGGCCCAGGTCAAGAACATCGTTTGCGTCGCCTCCGGGAAGGGAGGCGTCGGCAAGTCGACCATGACCGCCAACCTGGCCGCCGCCCTTCAGGCCGAGGGCCATGCCAGCGGAGCCCTCGACTGCGACGTCTACGGCTACTCGATCCCTCGCATGCTGGGCGTCAACCGCAAGCCCGAGGTCAACGCGGAGCGAAAGATCGTCCCCCTGAGCGGCCCGGCCGGCATCAAGGTGATGTCGATCGGCTTCTTCCTCGAGGACAACGCGGCCGTCGTCTGGCGCGGTCCGATGCTCCACAAGGCGATCCAGCAGTTCCTCGAGGACGTGGACTGGGGGGAGCTCGACTACCTGCTGCTCGACCTTCCACCCGGCACCGGGGACGTCTCGATGACCCTGGCGCAGCTCCTGCCCCAGGCGAAGGTCTTGATCGTGACCACGCCCCAGCCGGCGGCTCAGACGGTGGCCCGCCGCGCCGCCGAGATGGCGGGCAAGGTCGACCTCGAGCTGCTCGGCGTGATCGAGAACATGTCGGGATTCACAACGCCCGACGGCCAGCGGTTGGCGATCTTTGGCGAGGGCGGCGGCCAGCTGTTGGCGGACGAGCTCGGCGTACCCTTGATCGGCAAGGTGCCCCTCTCGGAGGAGCTCCGCGAGCACGCCGACGCCGGAACGCCGCTGGCGCTCGAGGATCCGGATGCCCCAGCCGCCCAGGCAATCCGGGACGCGGCCCGCGGCATCGTCGCCGCCACGCCGCACGAGCTGCCGGTGATGCAGGCGCCACCTGCCGCGGTCGCCGCTCAGGCCGCCGTTGGCGGCACCGAGCTCCCGGTCTTTCAGGGCTGACGCTGGACCCGCGTCTGGCGACAAACCGCGCCTGGTGGGACGAGCGGGTCCCGATTCATACCTCCAGCGACTTCTACGACGTCGAGGGCTTCAGGGCCGGGGCGAGCACGCTCCGCCCGTTTGAGATCGAGGAGGTCGGCGATGTCTCCGGCAAGCGCCTCGCCCACCTCCAGTGTCACTTCGGCCTCGACACGCTCTCCTGGGCGCGCCGCGGCGCATCGGTCGTCGGCCTCGACTTCTCTGCGCCCGGAGTCGCAGCCGCGAACACACTCGCGGCGCAAATCGGCCTCGACGGCCGGTTTGTCACCGCCGACGTCTATAGCGCCGCCGACGCCCTGGAGGGTGAGCGGTTCGACATCGTCTATTCCGGCCTCGGCGCGCTCAACTGGCTCCCCGACCTGCGGCGCTGGGGGTCAGTGGTCGCCTCGCTCCTCGTTAAGGGCGGATTCCTCTACCTGGCCGAGTTTCACCCCTTCACCTGGGTGTTCGGCGAAGACGACCTGAGCGTCGTCACCGACTACTTTCACGACCCGGAGGGCTCGCGGTTCGACGACGCCGGGACGTACGCCGACCTCGAGGCTGAAACGAGGCACAACGTCACCCGGGAATGGAATCACCCGATCTCCGACGTGATCAGCGCGGTCCTGGCCGCCGGCCTGCGCCTTGAGATCTTCAACGAGCATGACTACACGCTCTTTCCCCGCTGGCCGCAGCTCGAGCTCGATCGCGACACCCTCGAGGTGGGCGACGTCTACCGTCCGCCGGCCGGCTTTCCCCGCTTGCCCCTGATCTACTCGCTCAGGGCGCATCGCTAGCGGCGAAGTCGCGGTGCTGGCGGACGGGCTTGCCGGGTCAGGTCGGTTCCCTCGCCCGCCGAAACCGTAGCCGCAAGCGAGGCTTTCGGCGGAATAGTTCCCTACTTCGAGTAGTAGCCGGAGTTGACCTCTATGTACTTGGTCCACTCGTCGGGTAGCTGATCCTCGGCGAAGCAGGCGTCCACCGGGCAGGCCTCGACGCAGGCGTCGCAGTCGATGCACTCGTCGGGATCGATGTACAGCTGCTCGACTCCCTCGTAGTCGGGCTCGTCGGGCGTCGGATGGATGCAGTCGACGGGACAGACCTCGACGCACGAGTTGTCCTTCGTCCCGATGCAGGGCTCAGCGATCACGTAGGCCAAGGCTTGGCATTCTAGTGAGACGCCCGCTGGACAAGTGCCGGCGCGCGGGTAGAGTCCAGCGCCGATGATCCTGCTAACCGGGGCGAGTGGAACCGTCGGCAGGGCGCTGCTCCCTCTGCTGCTGGAGGCCGGTCACGACGTGCGGGCGCTGGTCCGCGACCCACGCGGCCTCGGCCGCCATCGGGTCGAGGTGCAGATCGCGCTCGGGGACCTGGCCCGCCTCGGCGACCGCCATCTCCAGCGTCAGGCACTGCGCGGAGCGCACACCGTGATCCACCTCGCGGCGGCGATCCGCGACGAGCCCCACGCACGAGTCGAGGAGCTGAACGGGCTGGCGACGGTGCGCCTCCTGAGGGCGGCCGAGCGGGCCGGGGTGGAGCGCTTCGTGTTCTTCTCAGCGCTCGGGGCGAACGAGTTCCAGCGCACCCGCTTCTTTCGAGCCAAGGCGCTCGCAGAGGAGGCGGTGGCGGCCTCGCCGCTTGCCACGGCGATCTTCGCGCCCTCGATCGTCTATGACCCCGATGACCGCTGGGTGCGGCTCCTGAAGCGGCTGGCGTTGCTCCCGGTGATCCCGATCTCCGGCTCGGGGCGTTCCGCCTACCAGCCGATCTGGGCGACCGACGTGGCGCGCTGCGTGACCTCGGCGCTCGAGCGCGACGAGCCGCGCACCCGCTACGAGCTCGGCGGCCCCGAGGTCCTCACCTATGACGAGATCGCCCTCACCGTGGCCCGAGCCGCGGGGCGGGAGCGGCCGCTCGTGCATGTGCCGATCGGCCTCGTGCACCTGAGCCTGGTTTCGCTGCGCAGGGTGTTCGGCGAGGCGGTCTTCGCCACCTGGGAGGAGGCGGAGCTGATGGAGGTGCCGATGACGACCGCGCGCGGCACGGCCGACGCCGAGAGCCTCGGCGTCGAGCCGCTGCCTTTGCGCGATGTCCTCGGCGGTGCCCGCTTGTAGGCGCCTCCAGGAAAGCGAAAGGCCCGGCACCGCCGGGCCCTTCGTGAGTGGTGGAAGCGCCAAAAGCGCCTACATCATCCCGCCCATGTCGGGCATGCCGCCGGCGGGGCCGGCGCCGTCCTTCTCGGGCGGCTCGGCCACGATCGCCTCGGTGGTGAGGATGTTCTTGGCGATCGACGCCGCGTTCTGAAGCGCCGACCGGGTGACCATGGTCGGGTCGATGACGCCGTCCTTGACCAGGTCGCCGTAATCGCCCGACTCCGCGTTCAGGCCCTCGCCCGGCTTCAAGCCGCGGACCTTGTCGACCACGACCGAGCCCTCGAAGCCGGAGTTGTCGGCGATCTGCCGCAACGGCTCCTCGAGTGCGCGGCGGACGATCTCGGCCCCCGTGCTCTCGTCGGCGTCGGCCACACCCTTCGTGTCGATCGCGTCCTGTGCGTTGAGCAGCGCCACACCGCCGCCCGGAACGATGCCCTCTTCGAGCGCCGCCCGTGTCGCCTGCAGCGCGTCCTCGACGCGGTGCTTCTTCTCCTTCATCTCGGTCTCGGTGGCCGCGCCGACCTTGACCACGGCGACGCCGCCGGCGAGCTTCGCCAAACGCTCCTGGAGCTTCTCGCGGTCGAAGTCCGAGTCGGTGGTCTCGATCTCGGAGCGGATCTGGTTGATCCGACCCTCGATCTGCGACTTCTCGCCGGCCCCGTCGATGATCGTGGTCGTGTCCTTGTTGACGACCACACGGCGTGCCCGGCCGAGCTGCGAGACCTGCGTGTTCTCGAGCTTCAGGCCCATCTCCTCGGTGATCACCTCACCGCCCGTGAGGATCGCAATGTCCTCGAGCATGCGCTTGCGGCGATCGCCGAACCCGGGAGCCTTCACCGCGACGCCTGTGAAGGTGCCGCGGAGCTTGTTGACCACCAGGGTCGCCAGCGACTCGCCCTCGACGTCCTCGGCGACCACGACCAGCGGCTTGCCGCTCTGCATCACCTGCTCGAGCAGCGGCAGCAGATCGCGCACGGAACCGATCTTCTGGTTCGCGATCAGGAGGTAGGGCTCCTCCAGCACCGCCTCCATGCGGTCCTGGTCGGTGATCATGTACGGGGAGATGTAGCCCTTGTCGAACTGCATCCCCTCGGTGAACTCCAGCTCCATGCCGAAGGTCTGGCCCTCCTCGACGTTGACGACGCCGTCCTTGCCGACCTTCTCGATCGCGTCCGCGATCACGTTGCCGATCTCGTCGTCGGCGGCCGAGATCGCCGCCACGCGTGCGATCTGGTCCTTGCCGGCTATCTCCCGCGACTGGGTGTCGCGCAGATTCTCGACCACCTGGTCGACGGCGTTCTCGATCCCGCGCCGCAGCGCCAACGGATTGGCACCGGCGGCGACGTTCCTGAGGCCCGAGCGCACCATCGTCTGGGCCAACAGGGTGGCCGTGGTCGTGCCGTCACCGGCGACGTCGTTGGTCGCAGTGGCAACCTCACGCACCAACTGCGCGCCCTGGTTCTCGAATACGTCCTCGATCTCGATCTCGCGTGCGATCGTGACCCCGTCGTTGGTGATCGTGGGGGCGCCGAACTTCTTGTCCAGCACAACGTAGCGCCCCTTTGGGCCGAGGGTCACCTTGACCGCGTTTGCGACGGCGTCAACGCCATCCTGAAGCGCGGTCCGCGCCTCGGCGGCGTACTTGAGCTCCTTGTGAGCCATGTGTCTTCGTTCCTCCTTAAGTCACTGCGATCGCCCACGAGGGCCGATCGCCTCTCTCTGTCGGGATTTAGACGACCTTGGCCAGGACATCCGACTCGCGCAGAACGAGCAGGTCGTCGCCCTCTACCTTGATCTCGGTACCGCCGTACTTGCTGTACAGCACCTCGTCGCCCTCGCTCACGTCGAGCGGGCGGCGCTCACCGTCCTCGACCGGGCCGTCACCAACCGCGATCACCTTGCCCTTCTGGGGCTTTTCCTTGGCGGTGTCGGGGAGCAGGAGGCCGCTCGCGGTCGTCTCCTCCTCCTCGATCGCCTGGACGATCAGCCGGTCGCCAAGGGGCTTTAGCTTCATTCGTCTGTTACCTCCGTCTGCCAGTGGGTTCAAGCCATCGATAAGTGCCTGACTGGCACTCTACACGGGAGAGTGCCAAACCGCGGGCTCAGTATAGGAGAAGGCGCCTGGTCGCTTCTGAAGCGATCGGTCGTCGGCTCCTACGTGTTCCGAGACACGCTGCTGCGGCTGATCGACGGCGAGGCGCTGCCGTTCAGGAAGCTCGGCCACGGAAGCTGGTTCCGCTCGGCCAACCAGGCACGGACTGGCAATAAGAAGGACGATCGGCATCCCGCGAGTCCCTTCTTTACCAACCGTCCTCACCCCCAACTTACCACCTAAAGGTCCGCTTGCCATGCCTTTAGCTAACTTGAGGTAAGCCGTTTGGGCGGGATACAAACGGGTATAAACCCGCTGCGGCGGTCTCTCCCCACGGCGCTGCCGTCGCATCGAAGTAATCCTCCCCGAAAAGGGCCCGCCTTGCGCGGGCTCTTTTCATTTGCTCAGGGAGCCGTCTCCGCAGGGTCAAATCCCGCCTGACGGCTTGCGGAAGAACCATTTCTCCTTGGCACTCGCCAGTTGGAGTGCCAGAGTCCACTGCCTAGCGCTGCGTCGACTCAGATCAACCGGGAGTCAGTCGGCGGCCAGCAGGCGGCAGCCGAGCAACCTGGCGAGGCCCTCGCCGCCGTTTCGCATCACCCAGTCGTGGTTCCATTCGAAGACCGGGCGGGCGAGCGGCGACAGCAGGTTCATCCAGGGCTTGGTGGTGTGGACGTTCCACTCGTAGACGACCGCCGTCACGGGGCCGTCACCGACGGCGCCGTCCTCCTCGAACAGGCGCCAGCGGCCCACTCCGGCCAGCTCCCCCTGCGCCTCGCCCTCGAGCAGGTGCGGCTTCTCCACCCGCGTGGTGGTCATCTCGAAGTCGAGGTCGTAGGGTAGCCTCGAGCGCCAGGTGTAGCGACCGACCTGGCCGATGCCGATCTCGTCGCCTTCGACCACCCGTTCGGAGGCGACCACGCCGCGCCACCACTGCGGCCAGCGGTCCGCTTCCCAGATCGCGTCCCAGACCTGCTCGCGGGGCGCCTCCAGGCACCAGGTGGTGAGAAAGCTGTACTGCGGCATGAGCCTAGTTGGGGGAGGGAGGCTCACCGTTGCCGAATTGCGGCCCGACCGACTCGACCACCTGCGAGAAGCGGATCACGGTCACGGTGTCGTCGTGGGTGATGTCCTGCCCGTAGATCTGGCGCAGGAAGCCGACCGTCTCGTCGAGGCGGCGGAATTCGGGGTTGTCGTGCTCGATGTCACGCGGGGAGAGGTCGCGTATGGGCTTCACCTCGACATCGTCGATCACCGCGGTGAAGATCTTCTCGCGGGGGTTGTGCTGGTACCCGACCGTGATCCAGACGATCTGGCCGCGCTGATACTTGCGCGACTTGTCGCCGAGCCGGATCGTGGCCGTCTTTCGTCCCCGCTTGAGCTGGTCGACGAAGGCTGGTGAGAAGAAGTTGAGCGCGAACGGGCCGCCGGTCATGACAAATCTCAGCCTAACGCGATTCGTGACAACCCTGCTACTCGGGATAGCCCTCGCTGCCGATCAGCGGCACGAAACGGCAGGGGCCGATCACGATCCGCTCGAGCCCGGCGCCGGTCTTCGGGTCGACTTGTCCCTCGAGTCGACGGAACACGGTCAGCATGTCGGCGGCGTCGGTGGCGATCGGGATCACAAGGCGACCGCCCGAGGCGAGCTGCTCGATCAGGGTGGGAGGCGGTGAGGGCGCCGTGGCGTGGACGGCGACCGCCTCGTAGGGTGCGCGATCCGGAAGGCCCGCGCTTCCGTCCCCGACCAGCACCTCGACCTTGCTGATCCCAATCTCGGCGAGCAGCCGGCGGGCGGCGACTGCCAGCTCCTCCACCCGCTCCACCGTGATCACGTCGTCGGCGAGCATCGCCAGCACAGCGGCGGAGTACCCGGAGCCCGTCCCGATCTCAAGCACCCGCTCCGAGCCCTCCAGTGCCAGCGCCTCGCAGATCGCGGCCACGATCCAGGGCTGAGAGATCGTCTGGCCATGGCCGATCGGCAACGCGGAGTCCGCATAGGCGCGCCGCCGATAGCGGTCCGGGACGAACAGCTCGCGCGGAATCGTCGCCATCGCCTCCAGCACCCGCTGGTCGCGAATCCCGCGCCGCCGGAGCTGCCACTCGACCATCTCCGTGCGCTGGGCCGCGAACTCGGCCCCGCTTGGGGTCCGTCTGATCAAAAGATGTAGGCGCGGAGCCGACGGGGCTCGACCACGGTGACACGGCCGCGCCCGACTCGAACCACCCCCGCCCGCTCCAGCGTCGCCAGGAAACGACTCACGCTCTCGCGCGAGGTGCCGGCCAGCTGGGCGAGGTCGGCCTGCGTCATACGGATCGTCACACCACTCCGTCCCTCGGGTGCCGCCTCCTCGGCGATCAGCTGCGTCAGCACGCCCGCCACCCGGCTGGGCACGGTCTGGAACGACTGCCGCGCGACGCGCTCGTTGGTCTCCCGCAGCCGCCGCGTCAGCGCGGCGATCAGCTTCACCGAGATCTCGGAGTGCTCGGCGAGCAGTCGCCGGAAGTCGGTGGCGGGAAGCGCCAGCAGCTCGGAGTCCGACAGAGTCTCGACGCTGGCCGAACGGGCCTCGCCGTCGAGCATCGCGAGCTCCCCGAAGATGTCTCCCGGCCCCAGCGTCGCGAGCGCGATCGCTCGTCCGTCGGAGTGCTCGCGGGTCACCCGCAGGTCCCCCGAGCGAACCAGGTAGCAGGCATCGCTTCGGTCGCCCTCGTGAAAGACGCGCACCCCCGCCGGGAAGGAGCGGGGGATGGCGACGCGCGAGATCCGCTCCAGCTCCTGTCGCGAGAGCTCCGAGAACAGCGACACGCGCGACAGAAGCTCGACAGGATCGCTGGCGCTCATGCTTCTTTCCGCACGAGGCGATTATCCACTCTCCCGGGTCGGCTATGCGGAAGCCACCAGCCGCCGGGGCTGCCTGGAGAAGCCCGCCCCGATCAGCACCTCCTCCAGCCCCGAGCCGATCACCGGCTCACCGTCGAGGCGCTCGATTCCCAGCCGGGGTAGGAGCCCCTCGCGGGCGGCGCGGGCCAGCTCGGCGATCGCCTCCGCCAGCGCCTCGTCCTCGAGCTCGCGAAGTCGCAGGATCCCGCGGCCACCACGCTCGACGAACAGCAGCGGCTCGCCGTCACGGAACAGCACGTAGGCTCCGGGCGTCCGGCTCGGGCGCCGGCCACCCGGGCCGCCGCGGTCGCGCTTCGGCCACGGCACGCCGGCGCCGTAGGGATTCGCCGGGTCGGTGGCGGCAAGCACCAGGTAACGCCCGTCGGCGCTGGGCAGCGAGCGAAGGCGCTCGACCGCACCCGGGAGCGCGAACTGGGCTCCACCGAGGCCCTCGACGAAATAGCCGCGGCGGGCGGTCCCCAGCATCTCCAGGTTGGACATCTCGCCATAGAGGCTCGCGAAGCCACCCGGGACGCCCTCGGCCAGCACAGTCTCCCGGGTCACGATCCCGTAGCGCTCCAGCATCAGCTCCGCCTGCGCCCGCAACCGGGGGCCCGTGGACGGGGAGTTCTCGAACAGAGGCGCGGTCAGCGACCAACGACCCTGTACGGCCTGGCCGGCGGCGGTGCGACGGGCCGCGAAGCGCCTGCCGCGCCGCTGCTGCTGGCGCTCCCGGCCGCGCAGCCGCGGCGCTCGCAGGGGCGCGAAGGCGTCGTTGGTCACCTCGCCGCCCCAGGCGAGGTCCCAGAGGGCGTTGTGCAGCTCCTCGGCGGCGAGATCGAGCTCGCTCACCAGGTCGAGCCAGAAGCATGGACGCTGGCCGAGCAGCTCGCGGATCGCGTCATGCGCATCGCCGGCCGACCGCTCGAGCTTCAGATTGGCGGGCGGCGGGCCGGCGAACCGCACGTCCTCGCGGAAGTAGAGCGCGACCCTGCCGCCGCTTCGCCCCAGCGCGCCGGCTCCGATCCAAACCAGCTCCCCGCCCGTGCAGAGCTCGTCGAGCCAGGCGGGGCTGTAGGCGCCGAGCCGCCGGGGCAGCACGTCGCGCTCCCAGACCTCGGGCGTCAGCGCGACACCTTGGAGCGGCACCAGGGCCTCGCGCAGCCGGTCGGGCCCGGCACCGGCCGGTCGCCGGGCGTCGACGCTCTGCCAGCTGGGCAGGAAGCGCGCCAGCTCACGCGGGTCGACGGCCTCGGCCTCGGCGCGCAGGTGGGCGAGGCTCGCCCGCCGCAGGCGGCGCAGCACCTCGGGATCGCACCACTCGCGCTCGCTGCCGCCGGGGAGCAGCTCTCCGCGGACCAGCTCGCCGGCCCGCTCCAACTCGCGCAGCGCCGCCGAAGGGTCGGCACCGTAGCGACGGGCGAGCTGTCCGGTGGGGAAGGGCCCGTGGGTGCGCGCATAGCGGCGAACCAGGGCCACCATCGCGTCCGGCAGGTCGGCCAGGAAGGTCTCTGGGAGGCCTGCCGGAGGCGGCACGCCGAGCGCGTCACGGTAGAGCGCCGCGTCCTCGGCCGCGATCCAGCGCTCCTCACCGGCCACGCGAACGCGGGCGGCGCGGCGCTCGCGCTGGAGCTTCTCCAGCATCGAGTCAGCCGAGTAGCCCTCGACCACCCGTTGCTCGCACTCGGCCGGGGTCAGGTCACCGAGCCGGCGCAGGATCTGCTGTAGGGCGTCGCGATCCTTGGCGCGGGCGAGCTGAGCCCGGTGCTGAAGCGAGTCCTCCACCTCGGCCAGCGCCTCCGGGTCGATCAGCTCGCGGAGCTCCTCCTGGCCGAGCAGCTCGCGCAGGAGCTCGCGGTCAAGCGACAGAGCCGCGGCCCGCCGCTCGGCGTTGGGCGTGTCGCCCTCGTACATGTAGGTGGCCACGTAGTCGAACAGGAGCGAGGAGGCGAATGGAGACGCGGTTGGCGTCTCGACCTCCACCAGGGAAATCCGGCGGCTGGACAGGTCCCTGAGCAAAGACTCCAGGCTCGGCAGGTCGAGGACATCGCGAAGGCACTCACGGTAGGTCTCGAGCACGATCGGGAACCGCGGGAAGTCCCGCGCCACCTCGAGCAGGCTCTGCGCCTTCAGCCGCTGCTGCCAAAGCGGCGTGCGCTTTCCCGGATAGGCACGCGGGAGCAGGAGCGCCCGGGCGGCGTTCTCGCGGAACCGGGCGCCGAACAGCGCCGAGCCTCCCAGCTCGCGGACGACCAGGTCCTCCACCTCGTCGGCCTCGATCAGTACGAGGTCGGCCGGAGGCGCCTCGTCGGCGTCGGGTAGATGGACGACGATGCCGTCGTCGGACCAGATCGCGTCGGCCTCCAGCTCGTGCTGGTCGCGGATCCGAGCCGAGAGGGCCAGGCCCCAGGCGGCGTGGACCCGCCCGCCCCAGGGCGAGAGCACGCACAGGCGCCAGTCGCCGATCTCGTCCCTGAAGCGCTCCACGACCACCGTCTCGTCAGAGGGGACCACGCGGGTCGCGGCCTGCTGCTCGCGCAGGTAGGCGACCAGGTTCTCGGCCGCAAGGCGGTCGAGGTCGTATTCGGCCGCCAGATCCTTCGGGTCCGCGCTCACGGCTTCCCGGGCGAAGGCGCCGATCGCCTTGCCGAGCTCCGCCGGCCGGCCGACGCCGTCGCCCTTCCAGAACGGCACCGCGCCCGGGACCCCCGGGGCAGGAGTGACGATCACCCGGTCCCGCGTGATCTCCTCGATCCGCCAGGTGGTGGCGCCGAGCAGGAAGGTCTGGCCGGGGCGGGCCTCATAGACCATCTCCTCGTCGAGCTCGCCCACCCGCCGGCCGTCCGGCAGATGGACGCCATAGAGGCCGCGGTCGGGAATCGTGCCCGCGTTGGTGACGGCGAGCTGCATGGCCCCGGGGCGGCCGCGCATGGTCCCGGCCGCGCGGTCCCAGACCAGCCGCGGCCGCAGCTCCGCAAAGCGGTCGGATGGGTAGCGCCCGTCGAGCATGTCAAGGACGTTCTCGAGCTGCTCGCGGGAGAGCTCCGAGAAGGGCTCGGCGCCGGTGACCAGGCGCTCGACCTCGTCCACCTGCCACTCGTCGTCGGCGCACATGGAGACCAGGTGCTGAGCGAGCACGTCGAGCGGGTTGCGGGGGATCACCGTCTCCTCGATCTCCCCCTCGCGCATCCTCCGGGCGACCACGGCGCACTCGAGCAGGTCGGCGCGGAACTTCGGGAAGATGCGCCCCACGGAAACCTCGTCGAGGGTATGGCCAGCCCGCCCGATCCGCTGTAGGCCGCGGGTCACGGACTTCGGCGACTCGACCTGGATCACCAGATCGACGGCGCCCATGTCGATCCCGAGCTCCAGCGACGAGGTGGCCACCAGGCAGGGGAGCTGTCCCGACTTCAGGAGTTCCTCGACCACCTGGCGTTCCTCGTGGGCGAGCGAGCCGTGGTGGGCTCGAGCAATCTCGACCAGTCCGTCGGCCGCGGGTCCTGCGGCAGAGACGTCCGTGTGCCCCGCTTGCTCGGTGGCGGGGAGTTCAACCGAATCTTCCTCGTTTGCCAGCTCGTTGAGGCGCTTGGCGAGGCGCTCGGCACCGCGGCGGTTGTTGACGAAGATGATCGTCGAGGTGTGCTCGCGGACGAGCTTCAAGAGCTCCGGATAGATCGCGGGCCAGATGGAGCGGGTATTCGACGCCCCGTCAAAATCGGCGTCGCCACCGTCCCGGCGTTTCTCGATCGAGGCGTCGGGCTCGGTCATGTCCTCGACGGGGACGACGATCTCCAGATCGAGCTCCTTCTGCTTGCCGGCGTCGGCGATCTCGCAGTCGCGCCGCGGGCCGGTCAGGAAGCGAGCGATCCGCTCCAGCGGCCGCTGCGTGGCCGAGAGGCCGATCCGCTGAACGTCGGCGCCGCCGTTGGCCCTCACCAGGTGCGAGAGCCGCTCCAGGGTCAGCGCCAGGTGCGCGCCCCTCTTCGACTGGGCGACCGCGTGGATCTCGTCGACGATCACGGCCTCGGCGCCGGTGAGGATCTCCCGCGCCCCCGAGGTCATGATCAGGTACAGCGACTCCGGGGTCGTGACCAGGATGTCGGGGGGCTTTCGGCGCATCGCCTGGCGCTCCCGCTGCGGGGTGTCGCCTGTTCGCAGCCCCACCGAGATCCCCGCCTCGATTCCCTTCAGCGGCGCTCGCAGGTTGCGCTCGATGTCGTAGGACAGGGCCTTGAGCGGCGAGACGTAGACGATCCGCACCCCCGAACCAAGGCCCGGCGCCTCCTTGGCTGCGCCTGCGGACGCGCCGGGGTCCGCTACGGCCCGGCGGGCGAGCCGGTCGATCCCCCAGAGGAAGGCGGCGAGCGTCTTCCCCGACCCGGTGGGCGCGCAGATCAGGGTGTTGGCTCCCGCGACGATCTTCGGCCACCCCATCGCCTGGGCGGGGGTCGGCTCCGCGAACGACGCCTCGAACCAGCGTCTCACGGGCTCGCTGAACGCGGTCAGCGGGCTGGATTTGGCAGTCTCGGATTGCACCGTGCTCAACCCTCCGATCTTACGGATCGCTTGGGCGCGAGACTTCTCAGTGGTTATCGCGCTACCAGGGCAGCGAGTCGGCGATCTCAGCCAGGCGAGGTGCGGCGCGGTCGCGGTCCGAGAGGACCGGGTCGGAGATCGGCCACTCGACGCCCACCTCGGGGTCGTCCCAGGCGATTCCCGCCTCCGTGGCAGGGTCGTAGTGGCTCGACAGCTTGTAGGCGACGTCGGCTCGCTCGCTGAGGACGCAGAATCCGTGCGCGAAGCCGGCCGGCACGAATAGCTGGTGGTGGCGCTCGTCGTCGAGCTCGTAACCCTCCCAGCGGCGGTAGTTGGGCGAGTCGCGCCGCAGGTCCACGGCGACGTCCCAGATCCGTCCCCGCAGGCACCGGACGAGCTTCGCCTGCCCGGGCTTGGTCTGGAAGTGGAGCCCCCGCAGGATGCCGCGCCCGGAGCGCGAGTGGTTCTCCTGCATGAACTCGACCTCGATCCCCAGCTCGCGCCAGTCGTCGTCGCGGAAGGTTTCGACCAAGAAGCCGCGCTCGTCGCCGTGGACCTGGGGCTCGATCAGCACGAGGCCGTCGAGATGCGTTTCGAGGCGGCGGGCCATCAGCCGAGGGCGCGGCCGTACTGGCGCTCGTAATAGTCGCGGTACTCGCCGGAGCGCACGGGCCCCCACCACCATTCGTTTTCGCGGTACCAGTCGACCGCCTGCCGGAGGCCGTCACCGAAGGCAACGCGCGGCTCCCAGCCGAGGGCGCGGATCTTGTCGGAAGACAGCGAGTAGCGACGGTCGTGGCCAGGGCGGTCGGAGACGTATTCGATAAGCGACTCGTCCCGCCCGGTCAGCTCGAGGATCATCCTCACCGCCTCGATGTTCGGCAGCTCGTCGGGCCCGCCAACGTTGTAGGCCTGGCCCGCCTCGCCGCGCTCCAACACCAGGTCGATCCCGGCGCAGAAGTCCTCGACAAAGATCCAATTGCGCACCTGCATCCCGTCGCCGTAGACGGGCAACGGGTCGCCGGCGAGGGCGTTGAGGATGCAGAGCGGGATCAGCTTCTCCGGGTGCTGGCGGGGGCCGTAGTTGTTCGATCCCCGCACGATCAGGGCGTCGGTCCCGTAGGTGTGGCGGTAGGCGCCGACGATCAGGTCGCCGCCCGCCTTGGAGGCCGAGTAGGGCGAGGAGGGCTGGAGCGGCGAGTGCTCGCTGAACGAGCCGGACTCGATCGAGCCGTAGACCTCGTCGGTCGAGACCTGGAGGTGGCGGATGTCGGCCTGGCGCGCGGCCTCGAGCATCACGAAGGCGCCGAAGACGTCGGTCTGGATGAACTCCCCCGGCGAGTGGATCGAGCGGTCGACGTGGGACTCGGCGGCGAAGTTGACCGTCGCATCGCAGCCCTCGATCGCGGCACCGACGGCGTCGCGGTCGGCGATGTCCTCTTCGACCAGCTCGACGCGGTCCGCCGGCGAGGCCCTCCAGGTTCTCGCGCCGTCCCGCGTAGGTGAGCTTGTCGAGCACCCGGACAGAGTCGCCTGGGTGAGCGGCGAGGCGGTGCCGAACGTAGGCGGAGCCGATGAACCCGGCGCCGCCCGCGACCAGGATCCTCACGCGGCGGCCTCGAGCGTTCGCGCAGCGAGGTAGGCGGCCAGGCCCTTCCTCCAGTTCGGAAGCGCGATCGCGTCGGGGCGTTCGGTGCCGAGCACCGAGTAGGGGGGCCGGGGCGCTTTGCGGGCCAGCATCTCGGTGGTCGCCGACATCACCCGGCACTCGACGCCGGCCTGGTCGAAGATCTCCTGGGCGAACTCGTACCACGAGCACTGCCCTCCGCTGGCGAGATGGTGGATCCCGAACGCGTCGCCCTCGACCAGCAGCGCGATGGCCTCGCCGAGGTGTCGCGTGTAGGTCGGGCAGCCGACCTGGTCCGTGACCACCATCACCTCGCTCTGCTCGCGGCCGAGCCGCAGCATGGTCTCGACGAAGTTCTTTCCCCCAAGGCCGAACAGCCACGCGGAGCGGGCGATGAAGTGGCGCGGGTTGGCGACCGCAACCGAGGTCTCCCCCGCCTGCTTGGAGCGGCCATAGGCCGACAGCGGCGAGGGTAGATCGGACTCGACGTACGGCTCGCTCGCGGAGCCGGCGAAGACGTAGTCGCTCGACGGATAGACGACCTTGGCGCCGACGCTCGCGGCGGCGGCGGCGAGCAGCGCCGCCCCCTCGTCGTTGAGCCGCATCGCACCCGCCTCGTCGTCCTCGGCGCCGTCGACGTCGGTGAAGGCAGCGCAGTTGACGACCGCGTCCGGCTCGTACCGCGTCAGGGCTTCCTCCAGTGCGGGCGGACTGGTGATGTCGAGGGCGGCGTGGGCAAGCGCCACGACCTCGTGATCGCGAGCGTGGCAGGCGGCCGTCACGTCCCGCCCGAGCATCCCCATCGCCCCGGTGACCAAGACCCTCATGGGATCTTGATCTCCGCGTTGTCGCCGACGATCATCCGCAGGGTCTTGGGAAGCCCGTCGCCGCGCGAGAGCGTGACGTTGCGGCCCAAGAGGCTCGCCTCCATGCGCGAACCGAGGTCTGAGACGCTTGACCCGGCGAGCAGGATCGAATGCTCGACCTCGGAGCGCGTCACGCTGACGCCTGCGTCGATCGACGTGTAGGGACCGACGTAGGCGTCGGTTATCCGGGCGTCGGCGCCGATGATCGCCGGTCCGCGGACCACCGCCCGTTCGAGCCTGGCGCCGGCCTCGACCACCACCCGCCCCTCCACCTTGGAGTCCACGAGGTCGCCATCGATCCGGCGCTGGATGTCCTCGAGCACCAGTCGATTCGCGTCCAGCATGTCGTCGAGCTGTCCGGTGTCCTTCCACCAGCCGGTCACCGTGCGGCTCTCCACCTGCTTGCCGCCGTCGATCAGCCGCTGGATCGCATCCGTGATCTCGAGCTCCCCGCGCCCCGACGGCTCGATCGCCCTTGCGGCCTCGAAGATCGGCGGGCCGAACAGGTAGACCCCCACCAGGGCGAAGTCGCTCGGTGGGTGCTCCGGCTTCTCGACCAGGCGAACGACGCGCTCGCCATCCAGCTCAGCGACCCCGAAGTTGCCCGGGTCCGGGACCCTCGTGAGCAGGATCAGGGCATCGGGCTCGTGGGCGCGAAAGGCGTGGACGAGGTCGCTGATCCCGTCGCGCAGCAGGTTGTCGCCCAGGTACATCACGAACGCCCCGTCCTGAAGGAATTCCTCGGCGGTGAGCACGGCGTGGGCCAGCCCCAGCGGCTCGGGCTGGCGGATGTAGGTGATCGAGGCGCCGAAGGCAGCACCGTCGCCCGCCGCCGCGGCGATCTCGTCCCCCGTCTCGGGGGCGATCACGATCCCGATCTCGGTGATCCCCGCCTCGACCAGGGCCTCGATGCCATAGAAGAGCACCGGCTTGTTGGCCACCGGAACGAGCTGCTTGGCCGACGTGTGCGTGATCGGGCGCAGGCGCGTGCCGGCGCCCCCCGAGAGAATCAGGCCCTTGAGGCTCTCCATCAGGCGGCAAGCATAGGGACGGCGGCCCCTGACGGCGTTGGCAGCGGAGGGGCGGTGGCCGCGTCCTAGTAGGTGCCGCCCAGCTTGCGGTGGTCCCAGCTCGCGATCCGCCTCGGCTCGAACCGGACCGCAACCCGCTTCCGAGCCTGGGCCTTGAGCGCCTCGGCCGCGTCTGGCTCGATCGAGGCCACCCCGCTGTAGCGAAGGGTCAGCTCCTTGCCAACCTCGTAGACCGATTCGAGGTCGCGATGTATCTCGGCCTCCGCCTCGATCTGCACACCTCGCAGCTCGCCGTACTCGTGACCGGTCTCGACCAGGAGCGTGGCGCGCGGATCGCGTTCCAGGTTCTTGACCTTCTGCGACTTCGCATAGGTGTAGATCCAGATCTCTGTGCCGCGCAGGACGTACCAGAGCGGCATCGAGTGCGGCCAGCCGCTCGCGCCGATCGACGAGACCACTACCACGCGCTCGGACTCCAGCAGCTCGCGCTGCTCGTCTTCTGAGAGCTTGATCTGGTCCCGGCGGCTCATCTGTTGGGGGATGGCTCGGGCTCGAGCGTCATCACACGCCACGGCCCCTCGCCGGCCATCGGCTGAGTCCGGCCCTGGAGCCAGTCGCCCTGGAGGTCGTCGTAGTGCGTGCTCGCTGGGTGACCCGACTGGCCGGTGAAGGCCTGCCAGCGGGAGCGTTCCGGGCGCACCGGATCGGCGACGATCCGCCAGCAGGGCGCCCAGATCGCCGTGAACGGATCGTTCGGATCCCAGCCCACCTGGGCGACCGTCTCCTGACCGCCGCCGACCTCCAGCCGGCGGTTGAGGATCCAACCCAGCAGGGGATTCGCCCGGCCGAGCGCGTGCTGAAAGACGAGCGGGTGAACTCTGCCCCAGCGCCACGCTTCCTGATCTTCTCCCAGCTTGCCGTGCAGCTCGTCGAGGGCCCCGCGCAGAGCATCTAGAACCAGCTCGTCCCAGGGCCGGCCGACCAGGTCCTCGTCACCCGCTTCCCAGAGGCTGAGCAGGTGCGACTGCCAGCGCCACGGCGAGGTGACATGGGCGACGAAGCCGTTGTCGGCGCGGTCGAGCCAGCGCTCCGCCAGGTCGCGGTCCTCGATCGCCGCACGGGCGACCTCACGTGCCAGCCGCAAGGTGAACGCTTGGTAGATGGTGGCCGCAATCGAATCCGGGCTCATCCGCCCGTCCCAGGAGCGCAGCCGCTCGATCGCGGCCAGCTCCCGCTGGTCTCGCGGCCGCAGCCGGGCCAGCCGGCGACTGGTCTCCAGACCCGGTAGCGAGAGCAGGTCCGTCTGCATCGCTTCGAAGCTCTCCAGATCGTGCTCCGGCCGAACCGTGATCAGCTGCTCGATGCGGCGCGCCCGGTATCCGTCCAGGTAATCGCTGGTGATGTGGTGCGGATAGTCCTCGGGGGCGATCTGGTTGTTGGCCGTGACCACGAAGCCCGAATCCGGGTCGGTGAGCGCGGGCATCTCGTCGTATGGGATCCAGCCATCCCATTCGTGCTCGCCCGTCCAGCCGGGCTTGGGGAGATCGGGGCAGCCGCCGCGGCGAACGGGAATGCGGCCTACGGCCTTGTAGCCGATCGAGCCGTGGCGATCGGCCCAAACGAGGTTGGAGACCGGGTGGGCGTGCTCGCCGACCGCCTCCACCAGGTCGGCGCCGCTCCTGAACTCGAGCACCCCGAGACTGGCCCGCGTCAGACCTCGGAAGTCGAGCGCCATGAAGCGCAGCGCCAGCGGCTCGGCGTCGTCGGCGCGGAGCGCCTCATTGACGATCGGGCCGTGGTGGGTCTCGCGGACTACCAGGCGCTCCGGCTCCGAGCGTCGCTTGACCGTGATCTCCTCCTCGATCAGCTCCAGGGGCCGGGACTCACCCTCGAACTCGTAGGTGTCGCCGTCGATCCGCTCGATGAACAGATCCATGACGTCGGCGAGCACGTTTGTGAACGACCAGGCGACGTCGTTGTTCTGGCCCATGAACACACCGGGCAGCCCCGGGAGCGCCGCCCCGCGGCAGAAGCGATCCTCGAGATAGAGCCCCACCTGATAGGTGATTCCCGGCATGCTCGGCGGCAGGTGGGGATCCCCGGCTAAAAGCGGCCCACCGGTTGCCGAGCGCGCCCCGGTCACCGCCCAGTTGTTTGACCCGCTGGCCTCGACCGCGAGGCCGATCGAGTCCCGAACGGTGGCGATCTGCTCGGCGAGGCCGAGGCCGTCTCCCGTCCACGCCTCTCCCGGGGCGAGGATCACGGGGTTGCCGCGCGGATACCCTGGGTCCAGTCGCGCCGCCAGCTCGGCGCCCAGCTCGCGAGTCATCTCGGCTCGCAAGAGCTCGCGTTCCCAATTGGTCGAGAGGCCGAAGGAGAGCAGCTTGGCCAGGGTGAGCGGATCGGCCGGCGCAAACGCCTCGAAGCCAATCCGCAGAAGCTGGAACTCGGCGGGGAGCGGGCGGTCGGCGGCGGCCGCGTTCACCCCGGCGCAGAACGCATCGAGCGCCGATCGCAGCTCCGGCGGGAGCGCCGCGACCTCACGCTCGGCGGCGCGCCGCAGGCCCAGGGTCCGCATGAACCGGTCGGTCGGAAGGCCAGGGCGACCGGCGATCTCGGCCAGCCGCCCGCAGCCGATCCTGCGGTAGAGGTCGAGCTGCCAGAGGCGGTCCTGCCCGTGGCAAAAGCCCTCCCCGAACCAGAGGTCGGTCGCGGTCTTCGCGTGGATGTGGGGCACTCCCCAGCGGTCGCGCCCGATCTCCACGTCCTGCTCGAGCCCATCCAGCTGCAGGCGCCCCCTGACCCTCGGAAGCGGCCTGCGAAAGAACTGGTACCAGAGCCCCGCAGCCGTGGTACCCGCGAGCGCCGTGAACGCCGCCCCCGCGAGGCCGAATCGCTTTGCCAGCTCGCCAGCGGTCACCGCCGCCAACTCTAGTCCGAGATGCCCTCCGGAAGCCTGCCTTCCGCCTCCAGCTTCTCGAGGTGGGCCTGCATGACCGCCGCCGCCGCCGGTCGCAGCGGCTCGGGCACGTCGTCCCAGACCCGGTCGAGGAGCCGTGCCCGGGATCGCTCGCCTTGCTTGAGCGCGGCCAGCAGCCTGCGCTCGCGCATCAGGCGGTGCTCGAGGTACTCGTCGATCTTGGCCGCCGGGTCTTCGATCAGGGGGCCGTGTCCGGGGCAGAGCAGCTCGAGGTCGGCCGCGCGCAGGCGCTCCAGGGAGTCGAGGTAGGCGGCCAACGAGCCGCCGTCGGGCGGGACGAAGCTCGAGCCGTGGCCCAGCACGAGATCGCCGCAGAGGCCGACCTTCCCCAGCAGGAAGCAGACGTGGTCGGTCGCGTGCCCCGGGGTGGGCAGGATCTCGAACGGGCCCACGCGTCCAGGCTCCACCGCGACCGCGAGGCCGGCCGAGCCGCGCTCGGCGCCGGGCTCGGCCGAGGTCTCATCACCCACTCCGACCTCGCCGAACAGCAAGGGGGCGCCGAGCATGGGCACGGCGGCGGAGTGATCCGCGTGCGAGTGAGTGAGCAGGACGCCGGCGATGCCGCCGCGATCCTCGGCCGCCGCGCGCACGGCGTCCAGATGCGACTCGTCCGCGGGCCCCGGGTCGATCACGTAGGCCGGACCCTCGCCGACCACGTATGTATTCGTGCCCTCGAGCGTCATCGGCCCCGGATTCGGGGCGACGATCCTGACGATCTCCGGGTGGCCCGTGTCTACTTGCCGCTCACCGCGTCGAGCACGGCCTTTCGAGCGTCGGCCGGCTCGAGTACGACCAAGTCGCCAACGCCCTTGAGAATCTCCCGAACGAGCCAGTCGGCGGAGCCGTAGGGCAACTCGACCACCACGGCCTCGTCGGCGAGCTCCTCGACCACGGTGCGCTCCTCGCGCAGCCAGCGAGCGCGCTCCGGCGAGACCCAGACGCGGGCGACCCCGGCGCTTCCGACCTCGCCGTGGACCAGCCACTCCTGCTCCGCGAGGCGCTCATCCGTGCCCTGGCGCGGCTCGAAGGAACGCCTTGTCAGCCGTGCCTCCTTCATCCGGTCGAGGCGGAAGTGCCGCGTGTCCGACTTGCCGAGGTCGTAGCAGCCGAGGTACCAGCCCTCCGGGCCGCTGACCAGCTGGTACGGCTCGACCTCGCGCGTGACGAACTCGTCCTCGTTCTCCTTGTAGTAATGGAGCTCGAGGACCCGGCGCCCCTCGATCGCGTCGTTGACGGTGCGCACGACGTCGGAGTCGTCGCGACCGGGGGCGATCTCGAGGCCCTCTTGCGACGGGTCGTGGCCGAGCGCTTCGACGATCTTCTGACGCGCGGTCGACAGGCCGGCCTGCGGCAGATGATCACCGAACAGGTCGATCGCCGCGACCAGCGCCTTCGCCTCCAGCGGCAGAAGGCGGGCGGGACGAGCGAAGTTGTCGCCATAGGTGTCGGCGTCGACCTCGATCTCGTCTCCGTCGATCTCGGCGTAGAGCACATAGGTGCCCCCACCGAAGTTGACGACGTTTAGGACGTCGATGTCCTCCCTCAGCTCACCGAGGCTGACGTTCAGCTCGTCCAGAACTGTGTCCACGGACAGCCGCGCCTGCCGGCGAGCGGCGCCGATCAGCAGGCCCGCGAGAGTCACCAGCCGTGCGAATCGCTCCGGACGGATCACTGACTCCGAGCGACCGTTCGCGGAGCGTGGCCTGCCGTTGGCCTGGGCCAGCGGCGGTCTCCCGTCCAGCGGCCGGGAGACCGTCTCCGCGACGGTGAACTTGCGGTTGTGCCGCTTCCGAAGCAGCTCCAGCCTTCGAGTTGCCTCGCGGGCCAGGTCCTCGGGCTCGAGCAGCGTCGCGTTCACCCGCCAGCCGAGCACCCAGGAGATCAGTTGGCGGGCTGAGGCGTACTCGGTCTCGTAGATCGCGCCGCGGCCGCGCACGCCATCCTGCTTGGTCGGCTTGCGCAGATTGCCGTAGGCGCCGAAATCGCGCTCCACGAGCCAGGCGATCCGCTCGCGCAGGAACACTCGGCCCGTGCCGCCGATCTCGCCCATCTGCCAGTCGGCACGCGACGCGTAGTCGCGCCGATCGAAGTCCTCGGGCGGCGCGAAGTCGTGCTCCGCCTTGGTCGCGTAGGAGACCTTGGCGCGGATCCGGGAGAGGCGGAAAACCCGCACCTGGTCGCGCTCGTGCGAATGGCCGATCAAGTAGAACTGGCCGTTGCGGAAGACGAGGTGGTAGGGGTCCACCTTTCGATCGGAGACCTGGTCGCGCTCCATCGAGTAGTAGCTGAACTCGATCGTCTTGCGGCGAGAGATCGCGGTCTCGATCTTCGCCAGGCGCTGCGAGAGCTCGCGGCCCCCTCCCGATGGGGCGAGCTTGACGTCTATGGAGGTCGAGTCGCTCTCATCCAGGGGGCTGGGACGCCCCCAGGAGACCTGCTGGAGGGCCAAGCGCAACGGCTCGGCATAGGCGAACTCGCCATCGAGCAGTCCGAGCGCCGTGCGCAGCGCCGCCAGCTCGCCGTCGGTGAACTCGATTGGCGGCAGGTAGTAGTTCTCGGGTGGCAGCGCGTAGAGCTCCGCCTCGAAAAAGCCCTCGGCCGGCTTCTCGACCTGGAGCGAGATGCCGAGGCTGTCGAGCTCGGCGCGGTCGGCGTAGAAGCGGCGCGCGAAGGCGTCGTCGTTCATGGAGCTGTAGCCCTCCACTTCGCGTTTGATCTCAAGCGCCGAAACGGGACGGCCGTTTGCCATCAGGAACGAGATCAGGGAGAGCTGGCGGATCAGCTTCTCGGTGTCCTTGGCCACGATGGGGAGAATAGAGGCGCGCTCCCGGTGGCCACGCAAGCGGTAGACGCGCTTTGCGCGCAATTTGCGGGGCTGGCCTAGACGATCACCTGGCGCATGAGACGTTCCCGGACGTCCTTGGGGAAACCGGGGAGGTCGTCGAGCTGCTCGATCGACTCGTAACGACCAACCCGCTTGCGGTAGGCCAGCAGGCGGTGACTCTGGGTAATCGAGAGGTCCAGCGAGCGCAGCTCGGCGAAGCTCGCCTGGTTGAGGTTGAGCCGGCCATCGCTCGTGCCCCGGTGCCCGTCGCGCCCGGGCGTCACGGGCCTTGGGGCGGCGTTTCCGGAGGCGGCACGCGGGGCCGCGCCTCGGCGGGGCGCGGCGTCGCACGGCGCGGGCCGGGGCGCCGGGTGTCGGGACAGTTGCCTGCCGGAAGCCCAGCTCGGCAGCGCGAACTCTGCGGCCTTGAGCTCGCTCGCCATCCCGGCCGTAATCGAAGCGAGGCGCTCCGCCGCCCGAGCCTCCGCCTCTCTTTGGGTCGAGGGGGACAGCCACCTGCGCGAGCTCTTCAGTTTCAGATCGAAGGTGCTGAGATTCGCGTCGAATTGGAGCAGGAAGGTCGCGCCCCACGGCCTCGCCCAATCGGCGATTCCGTACTCGACATCGGTGCCGCCTGGCGAGGTCTTGCCCCCGGGGGTCGGCTGCCTGAGGTAATCGCGCTCGAGGCGGGTGACCATCTTGACCAGGCAAAGGTCCTCGTAGCGCCTGCGCACGCGGACCCGGCGCCGCAACCGGGCAGCGAGCGTTTCGCGGTGCCCTTCTAGGACGAGAAAGGCTCGCCTCTTGGCGACGACCGGAGCGTCCTCGTCCACCGGGAGTCGCTTGGCATCACTGCGCTTCTCTTGGTGTGTGTGCTTGCGCTTCTTGGGCTGCACAACGGGGGTCACGATCGGCTACGGCCTCCTCTGTCGGTCCGCTGCATGCCAATATGGCTTCAGCAGCCGACTGCGACCAGTCTAGGAACCGGGGTCCCTCAAATCAAGGCACAACTCGCAGCCCTCCTGAAACCGGGTATCGAGACCGGAAACGAGGGTAGTGCCCCGCTTGTCTTGGCCTCGTGACCCCGCGACTAGGCTGCCCGGGAGCGGAAGTAGGCGGCCGAGTCGATTCCGCGGTCGAACCGCGACCAGGCCTCGCCGTCGGGCAGCGCGCGCTCGATCCGATCGAAGCTGCCGAGCTTGCCGCCGAGGTTGTCGATCGCGTGCACGAGGGTGGCCTCGCGGGTGGCGGGAATCACCGGCGAGCCGTTCTCCAGCGCCCCGTGGTGAGAGAGGATGATGTGGAAGATCGCCTGAGCCAGCTCGGGATCGAAGCGGTCGATCCGCTCGATCTCGCGGCGGACCAGGTAGTAGCCGAGCGGGATCTCGCCCTGGAGGCGGCCGGCGTCGGTGAGGTCGATCCCGAGCGGATCGTCGTTGTAGGCCATCGTCTTGCCGATGTCGTGAAGCAATGCTCCTGTGACCGCGATGTCCCGATCGACTCCCGAGAAGGCGGAGGCGGAGGCGCTCACCGCCTGGGCCACCGAGACCGTGTGGTCGAGGAGCCCGTGCCGGTAGGCCTGGTGGTAGTACTTGGCGGCCGGGGCCTCCCGGAACCTCACCCAGACGGCGGAGCCCACGTCGAAGAAGCGGGCGAGCAGCTCTCGAAGCTGGGGATTCTGGACGGTCTCCAGCAGCTCGCGCATATCGGCCTCCAGCCGCTCCACCGGGACGCTTGGGCCGTCGGCGAGATCGGAGCCCTCGAACTCGTCGGGACGCGCGGCGCGGATCGCCTCGACGGTGATCTTCGGGCCGTATTGCGGATGGAGTCCGAAGCGGCCATTGATATGGACCGCGGAGCCCGGCGCGGCGACTTCGAACGACTCCTCGACACCCTCCCAGACCACCGCCTCGACGGTCCCGGAGCGATCGCAGACGACCAGCCGGAGCCACTGTCCGCCGTTGCGGCGCTGGCGAAGCTCGCGCTCCCGGACCCCGAATACTGCCTCCACGACCTGCCCGTCGGCGAGGTCGCACACCCAGGTGCGCTCCGCGCTCCCAGTGGGGCCTCCACCGTTGGCGGAGCCGTCGCTCAGCGTCGGCTGCTGGCTGAATGAAGCCTGCTTACTCATCGCTCGCTCACAGTAGACAGGGGTGCGGACGGGCCGATTCTCCCCCTGGAGGGTCGCTACGTCGATCCTCGACCTGACGCGAAACGGTCGCGGCGGCGATTCCCTGCCTTCCCTTCCTAGGCCTGTTTGGGCTTGTTGCGAGGCTCGATCGCCATCGTTCGCTCCTCCGGAACGCCGCTCTCCAGCTCCCTGGCGCGCTCCAGCTCGGCGTTGAGCTCGGCGCCCAGCAACACGGCGAGGTTCGAGATCCACAGCCAGACGAGAAACACGATCACGCTCGCAAGGCTGCCGTAGGTCTTGTTGTAGGAGGCGAAGTTGGCGACGTAGAGAGCAAACCCCGCCGACGCGAGGATCCAGAGCGAGACCCCCAGCAGGCCGCCCGGCGTGATCCAGCGAAACCCGGGCTGGCGGACGTTGGGAGCTCCGTAGTAGAGGACGCCCAGCATCGTGATCACGATCAGGACGATCACCGGCCACTTGGCGAGGTCCCAGACCGTCACCACCGTGCCCTCGAGGCCGAACAACTCTCCAACCTGTTCGGCCAGGGGCCCGGTGACGACGACGGCGATCGCGCTCACAGCGACCAGCAGGATCAGCAGCAGCGACATCGCCAGCTGCAGGGGCCGAAGCTTCCAGAATGGCCGGCCCTCCTCGACCTCGTAGATGACGTTGGAGGCGCGCGAGAAGGCGCCGATGTAGCCCGAGGCCGACCACAGGGCGGCGGCGAGGCCGACGATCAGCGCGACTCCGGCCGTCGCCTGACTCGACCCGATCTCCCTGATCGCCCCGCTCACTATGTCGGTCGCCGGACCCGGGCCCAGCTGATTCAGGTTGTCGAGCACGGACTGCGTCGCCGAATCGCCCGCCAGGCCGAGAATCGAGACCAGGACGATCAACGCCGGGAAGATCGACAGCACGGCGTAGTAGGTCAGTGCTGCGGCCCAATCCGTGAGGTTGTCCTCACGAAACGCGCGCACGGTGCGCTTGAGGACTCCTCTCCACGCCCCCACGCTCACGTCGGTCGGCTTGCGTGGCGTCTCCACCATGGCCCAAGAGATCGGCTTCCCGATCAGTTCGCAGTAAAACTGTGCCGAGTCGGGCGGATGGCGAGGGGCAGAATCGAACCGCCGACACCACGATTTTCAGTCGGACTCGGCGCTGTTGCGGCTGTTTGCGGCTGTTCGCCATTTTCCCCGCTAACTGGCGATTTTCGCAGCCTCGGCGTCGATCTGGTGTGCGGCTGTTTCCGGGTCTCGTGTTGCCCACCCGTTGCCCACCCGTTGCCCACCTCGACCACCTCGTCCATGAACGTGGCGTCGCCGATGCCCTCGTCCATCAGGTGGACGTAGGTCCGCAGGGTGAACGCCGGATCGGCATGACCGAGCCACGCGGCCACCTGCTTCACGTCACGCCCGGCCTCGAACAGCAGAGACGCGCAGGTGTGTCGGAAGGTGTGTGGCGTGACCCACGTCCTCCACTTGCCGCCCTCGTCCCGCTTACCCAGACCGGCGGCCTCGGTCGCCCGGAACGGCTCTCACGACATGGGCCTTCGATCGCCTGAGTCCCGCCGACCCTTCGCCTCGCGGGCTTCGTCGAGCGTTTGGCTGAACGGTTTGTGCTGTCGCCCTCGGTATCCCCAGACCAGCACGTAGCGGCCGCCCGTCGGTAGATGCCCGGGTAGCGGGTCCGTTCCATCTTGTCGCCATCAGTCAGTCATCCTCTCATCGAGGAGCCGCGGGCGGGAAACCCTTCCCCCGCGCCCGGGCGAGTGACTGCTTGACCGGACGCCCGGGGCCGGGTGTTCGCGCACGCCGGCCCCGCTTTATCGTGGGACGGCTCTACTCGCTCTCGCCCCGGTCGGGCTAGGGTTGGCACCGTGGACTGCTTCTGCGGCTGCGATCAGTCGGTCCCGCGCTTTCAGCTCGGGGTGCGCACGACCAATAAGCACGGCGCGATCATCCGAGCTGAGGTGGAGCGGCTCGAAGGTCTGCTCGCGGAAACCCCGATCCACTCGCCCACGGCCGAACGCTTCATCGAGGACGGCCACCGATGGATGGAGGTTTTGGCGGCGGCGGTGCACAGGCGAAAGGACGCAGGCGCGGAGGCCGAGCTCGCGGCCCGCAAGCTGATGGACGAGGCGCGCAATCGCTTCTCGGAAGCGGGCATCGGCGCAGCCAGTGACCCGTTTGCGTAGACGACGCGGGCTCACGGGCGTCCGAATCTGGATTGTTTCTCGCGCTGTGCCGCTCGCGGTCATCGGGATTGCCCTCCGCTGATCGTGACCGTCCCCTCCCCAGGGCGCGGTGTGATCAGGTACTGCATGGAGGTAGGCGGGCTGGACAAAATGGTTGGCTTGGTGGACCATTCCCGGGGGGCGACGGCGGCTCCGCAGCGGGATGGATTCAACGGGACTGGAGAGGAGTCCAGCGGAGAGACACGTCGCCCCCCTTTCTTTGGCGAGATACTGCGCCGGGTGTGATCACCGAAGGAAGGAGAGTCCATGGCTGAGTTTGCCTTTGCGATCCCAGTTGTTCCAGGCAAGGAGGAGCTAGACCGCAAGACGCTGGGCGAGATGAGCGGGGCGCGTCGCGACGAGTACGCGGCGGCGGCGCGACAAGCCGGGATCACTCGGCAAATCGTCTGGCACCAGCAGACGCCGCAGGGAACGATCGCAGTGGTGTACGTCGAGGCGGACGACCCTGCTGCGGCGCTGGGCGAGTTCGGATCATCGGATGAGCCCTTCAACCGCTGGTTCCGAGACCAGATGAAGGAAGTGCATGGCGTCGATATCTCTGAGCCAGGCCCCCCGGCGGAGAAGGTGTTTGACGCGAAGACGAGCTGAGAAGGAGTCGTCCCCTCTCTCCTCACTACTTCGGCGGGTCTGGAAGAGAATCGGGCCAAAGAGGTCGTCCCGCATCCCCGTCGCGAGATCTGCGCGGGCGATGTCGTAGGAGAACGTGGAGATCGTGCGGGCGATGTACGAGCCGTTCGCCCGTGGAGACTTCAGCGCCTGGGCAGATCTCCCCGACGACTTCGAGTTCGTTGCCAGCCCCGAACTGCCTGACGCGGGCACCTATCGTGGAGAGGCGGCGGTTCGGTGGATGACGACGTGGGTGGAGTCCTTCGACGGGCACACGATCGAGGCCACGGAGATCACCGAGGGCGGCGACGACAAGGTGCTCGTTGCAATCCTCCAGCGGGGCCGCCCCCGCGGAAGCCAAACCGTGGTGGAGGGCCGTTGGTGGGTCGTGATGACGCTTCCCGGAGGCGAGCTCTCCCGGACCGAGGTATTTCCGGAACGCGCCAAGGTCGTCGAAGCCGCCGGGCTCTCGGAGTAGGCGATGTCGCAGGAGGACGTCGAAATCGTGCGCCGCACCGTTGAGGCCATCCTGCGAGGGGAGTGGGAGCAGGCAGCGCAGCTGCTCGATCCTGACGCGGAGGGTCATGGCACAGTCGGCGGGCTCTCCGAAGGGACGGTCGTGCGTGGCGTCACGCAGTTCCGGCAGTCCTTCGAGCAAGAGGACGCCGAGGCCTGGGATGAGCGCCGACTGGAGGCAGAGGAGTTCATCGACGCAGGCGACCGGTCGTCGTGCTCGTGCGCGAGTTCCGTCGCGGGAGGGGCAGCGGAGTCGAGCTCGAGACCGATACGGCAGTCGTCTTTGAGGTGCGCGACGGGCGCGTGGTACGCATCCAGGGCTACATGGATCGTGCCGAGGCCCTCGAAGCCGCCGGTCTTTCGGAGTAGGCGATGTCGCAGGAGAACGTGGAAGTCGTTCGGCGAAGGTCCGTCGGATAGGGTCTCCTGGGACGAGACCGACGAGAGGAGAACAGCGATGGGAGCAGACGAGAACGCGGCAATCATGCGGCGCGCCTACGAGGCCTTCAACTCGGGCGACATGGACACGCTCATCGAACTCTTCGACGAGAGCGCCGTGTGGCACTTGCCGGGGCGGAGCTCGATGGCCAACGACTACCAAGGCCGCGACGCGACTCTCGCCTACTTCGGCCAGATAGCGCAGAAGACAGGGGGCACCTTCCAGGCCGAGCTGCAGGAGCTGCTTGCAGATGATGCCGGCCGCGTGGTCGGCATTCAGCGCAGCACCGCGGAGCGAGACGGCAAGCAGCTGGATGTTGGCAACTGCATCGTCTTCCAGCTCAACGACGGTCGGATCACTGACGGTCGGGAGCACTTTCACGACCTCTACGCCTGGGACGAGTTCTGGTCGTAGCCCCGTCGGCGCGGAAACCGCGCCAAGCCCTCGAAGCCGCCGGGCTGCGGGAGTAGCGCACGACAGCTCATCGCACCGTCGATCCTCCCGACGCAGCATCGGGATCAACTATCAGGTGACGGATCAACCATAAGCCGCCTCAGCGTCGTATCGATACTGGGAGTGCGTGCCCAATCAGTTGCCCACCTACGAGAAGCGGCCCCCCGAAGGGAGCCGCAGACCGCATGCCTATGGGATGGCGAGGGGCAGAATCGAACTGCCGACACCACGATTTTCAGTCGTGTGCTCTACCAACTGAGCTACCTCGCCCGCGCGGCAAAGGCTAATCGCTTTCGCTTTCCCCCTTGAGGGCGAGCTCGACCGCCTCGGCGGGGCTGGCGGCGCTCTGGATCCCGGGGCCACCCTCGATCATCCCGCCCCCACTCAGCTTCCAGCTCGACAGCGCAACCACCCGGCGGCGGAGCTGGCGGGCGAAGGCGATCTCGGAGAGAGTTCCCCACTCGCCGCCGATCGCGATCACAGCATCGCCGGAGGAGACGACGGCGAGATTCCGCGCCTGGCCGACGCCGGTGGCAACCACGTGGGTGCAGTACTCGTTCGCCTGCTCCGGCGAGCTGCCAGGGACGATGCCGATCACAGTGCCACCAGCGACGGAGGCGCCGCGGGCGACGCCCTCCATGACGCCGGTGAGACCACCGCACACCACCACGACCCCGGCCTCGGCAAGCCGGCGCCCGACGTCCTCGGCGATGGCCGTCAGCTCGGCGTCGGGAGTCCCCTTCCCGATCACGGCCACCTGACGCCTACGAGCCACGGTCCCCCATCCCGAGGACCTCGGAGCCCGTTCCCTTGCCCAGCATCGCCGTCATCAACTCCAAGGCTCCCTGCTTGTGCAGCGGCTCGTTGAGGTTGCCGCACTTGGGACTCTGGACGCACGAAGGACAGCCGTCGGCGCAGGGGCACTCGCCGATCAGCTTCGCAGCGTCGGCGACCAGGCGCTCGAACCGCTCGAAGCCTCGCCGCGCGATCCCCACCCCTCCCGGATACCCGTCATAGATGAAGATCGTCGGCCGGCCGGTTTGGAAATGCACGTTGGTCGACAGGCCACCGATGTCCCAGCGGTCGCACATCGCGAGCAGCGGCAGCACCGCGATCTGGCCGTGCTCGGCGGCGTGGAGGGCGCCCAGCAGGACCTCGGGCGGAAGCGCCGCGGGCCCGGCTAGCTCGTCGCCGAGCACGTACCACAGCGCCTGGGTCGGGAAGTTCGTCTCCGGCAGTTCGAGCCCCACTATGTCGATCACCTGGTGATCGGAGAGCCGCTTGCGCTGGAATGCCATCACCTGCTCGGTAACGGAGACCTCACCGAAGAGCAGCTCGAGCCCCGACCCTCGGGCGATCGGACCGTCGCTCTTGGCGACGATCTGCTCTATGAACACTTCGGTTTCCTTCCTGGGCTGCGTGTACCAGTCGCCGTCGAAGCGATCGACCACCGCGCGGCGCCCCTCGATGTCGAGCTCGCGTACCTCGTACGAACGCCCCAGGTGCAGGTAGACGGCGCCGGGGTGGACCGTGGTGAAGGCGCGCTCGGCCTCGACCGCGCCCAGGAGCTCGCCGGAGCTCCGCTCGACGATCGCCACCGAGTCCGGCGACGCCGAGCGCAGCGAGATGTCGCCGGCCGGAAAACGCGGGCCGCGTGGCAGGTAGCGGCCCTGGCCGGCGCGCCGCAACTCGCCGATCCCCACCAGGGCGTCGGCTCGCTCCCGCCACCGCTTGCCGAATACCTCGGCGTCCGCATCCGATAGCGGCGCCTCGTAGGCCGCGGCCAGCAGGTGCGCGAGCTGGATCCGCTCGTTCTCGTGATCGAGGATCGCGGCCTCCACCGGCCGCCCCAGGAACTCCTCCGGATGGCGGCAGAAGAACTGGTCCAGCGCGTCCTCGCCGGCGATGTACAGGGCGAGTCCCTCATTGCGCCTGCCCGCCCGCCCCCACATCTGCCGCAGGCTCGCGGCGGTGCCGGGGAAGGTGACGCAGATCGCCGCGTCCAGCTCCCCGATGTCGATGCCCAGCTCGAGCGCGTCGGTGGCGACGACCGCGAGTAGCTCGCCGGCGGCCAGCCGAGCCTCGATCTCGCGGCGCTGCTGGGGCGTGTAGCCGGCCCGGTAGGGGGCGATCCGCTCCGCGAGCTGCGGGCGACCAAGCTCCTCGAGCCTGGTGCGCGTAAACCGCTGGATCAACTCGATCCCGCGCCGGCTGCGCAAAAAGCAGATCGTCCGTACCCCCTCGCTGACCAGGTCAGCGAGCAACTCGGCGGCCTCGGAGAGGACCGAGCGGCGGGTCATCGACCGCGGGTCGATGACCGGCGGGTTCCAGATCCCGATCCGCCGGCGGGCGCGCGGAGCGCCGTCGGAGTCGACCAGGCGGAAGGGCTCGCCTACCAGGCGCTCGGCGAGCTCCACCGGATTGGCGATCGTGGCCGAGGCGAGGATGAACCGGGGGCTTGCCCCATAGAGGCCCGCGACCCGACGCAGCCGGCGCAGGACATTGGCGACGTGCGACCCGAACACGCCCCGGTAGGTGTGGGCCTCGTCCACGACCACCCAACCCAGGCTGGCCAGGAAGTCCCCCCAGTTCTTATGGTGGGGCAGGATGCCGACGTGGAGCATGTCGGGGTTGGTGAGGATCAGATTCGAGCGACGCCGGATCTGCGGCCGGTCGTCGCGCGGCGTGTCGCCGTCGTAGATCGCGTGCCGAAGCTGCGGCAGGCCGAGTGCGGACAGCTTCCGCGCCTGGTCCTGGGCGAGGGCCTTGGCCGGGTAGAGGTAGAGGGCCCGCTGGCCGTCGTCCCGGGCGAGCTGGTCGAGGACGGGGAGGTTGAAGGACAGCGACTTGCCCGACGCGGTGCCACTGGTCACAATCGCATTGCCGCCGGCGACCGCCTCAAGCGCCTCGAGCTGGTGTGAGTAGAGCGTTTCGATCCCGCTCGCGGGCAGGGCGGCCGCCAGCTCGGGGGTCAGGGCGGTGGGGAGCTCAACGGTGTCGGCGGTTCGCGCCGCCTCGACGCTTTCGGCGACCAGGCGGCCGTCTGCGCGCCCGGGCTCGATCGCACGCTCCCAGCCGGTGGCGGCGGCGAGACTGGCGGCAGGGTCAGTCATTCGCGGTCGGCGAGGGTCGCCCGGCGGTAGCACGGTGGCCTCTGATCGCCGCGGCCGTGCGCAGCGCGTCGAGCGCGCTTCGGTCGTGGAGCCGCAGCATCTCGGCCCCGCCGGCGACGGCAAGCGCGGCGGCCGCGGCGGTCGCCCACTCGCGCTCTGTGGCCGCCGCCCGGCCCTCCCAGGAGCCCGCCAGCACCGCTCCCAGGAAGTCCTTGCGCGACAGGGCCACGAACAGGGGACGGCCGAGGTCGCGCAGCTCACCGATGCGCCGCAGGATCTCGAGGTCGTCGTCGACGGTCAGGTCGAAGTCGAGGCCGGGATCGAGCGCGATCTGCTCCTCCGCCACGCCGTGCTCGAGCGCCGCCTGGATCCGCTCGCCGAACCAGTGCTTCAGATGGGCGACCGGATTCCGGTGACGGGACGGCTCGCGATCGGCGCGTGGCGGGCCCTCGATGTGCATGAGCACGTAACCGCAGCCCCTTTCGGCCACCAGGTCGAGCATCTCGGGGTCGGCGCCACCTGAGATGTCGTTGACCGCCGCGGCCCCGGCGTCGAGCGCCAGTTTCGCGACCTCGGGCTGAAAGGTGTCGGCGGTCACCGGCACGCCTGCCCGCCGGGCCAGCTCGTCGATCGCGGGGATGAGGCGCGCGGCCTCCTCGTCTGCCGAGACCTGCGCCCCGCTGCGGGCCGTCACCGCGCCCACGTCGAGAAGGTCGAAGCCCGCCTTGGCCAGCGCCAAGCCGTCGATGACCGCGCGCTCCGGCGTCTGGGAGCGCGCTCCCTCGAAGAACGAGTCGGTGGTCACGTTGACGATCCCGGCCGCCATGGGAGGCGGGAACTCGAGCAGGCGATCGATGAGGCGCCAGCGGGTCATCTCCGGGCCTAACGTAGCGCGGCCGACCACTAGTACCGTTGCCCAGCCGTGTCCCTGCGCTGTCTCTACACCGACCTCGACGGCACCCTGCTCGGGCACCACGGGTCGCTGTTTCGCGACGCCGCAGGCGACTTCTCCCTGAAGCAGGCGCGGGCGCTGGAGGCTTGCCACCGCGCCGAGGTCGAGGTGGTGATCATGTCCGGCCGTCGCGAGGCCCAGGTAATGGCCGACGCTCGTCTGCTCGCCCAAACCTCCTATATCTACGAGGCCGGATGCGGCGTGGTGATCGACGGGGAGCGAACCCTGCTGACCGGCGACTGGGTGCCGGACGACGAAGGGACGCCGGCCGACAGGATGCTTGCCGCTGGGATCCCGGACCTCCTCTTCGAGCGCTTTCCCGGCAGGCTGGAGTGGCACAGGCCCTGGCACCGCGAGCGCCAGCTCTCCCATCTGTTTCGCGGCCGTATCGAGGTCGCCGAGGCCAACGCGCTGCTCGCCGAGCACGGCCACCGCGACCTCCGATTCCTCGACAACGGAGCGATCGTGCGGCGCATGAAGGGGCTGGACGGCCCGGCTCACGCCTACCACCTGGTGCCCGGCGGCGCCAGCAAGGCGAAGGCCGTCGCCTTCCACATGCGCGCCCGGGGCTACGCGCCGGAGGACTGCATCGGGGTCGGCGACTCGCTGGAGGACCTCGACTCCGCGGAGGCGGTGGGACGGTTCTTCGTCGTCGCCAACGGACCCGAGCGCGATCCCGGACTGCGCGAGGCGATCGGCGGCCGCCACAACGTCACCGTCACCGAGGGTCATAACGGCGACGGCGTCTACGAGGCCGTGATCTCGACACTCGCCGAGCGGCGCTAGTGCACGGGGCCTGCAGCTAGTCGCGGCGGGGCGCCGCCGTGGCGCCCCGGATGCGACGGAGCACAAGATCGGTGAGCCGCGGGGCGAGCCCGTTCAGCCCGAGAAGCCGCACCAGGCCGGGCATGTAGACGGCGCGCGAGTCCTCTTCGACGGCCTCGACGATCGCGTCGGCGACGCGCTTCGGCGGCAGCTCGCGCTCGTTCTCCCGCCAGTCCGGGAGCAGGGCTCGCTCGTGGGCGTGGAGGTTCGTCTCCACCTCGCCGGGAAAGACGGTGGTCACCGACACCCCCGTGCCCGACAGCTCATGCCGCAGCGCCTCGGCGAAGCCGCGGTCGGCTGCCTTGGTGGCGCCGTAGACGGCGGCCCAGGGGAAGGCCCGAATCCCGGCCCCAGAGGACAGGATCACGAGGTGGCCGCGGGCCTGATCGAGCATGTGCGGGAGCGCTGCGCCGGCCGTATAGATGGTGCCGAGAACGTTGATCCGAACCATCTCTTCGGCGCGATCGATCTCGGTGTCGACGAACGGCCCGTAATAGGCGACGCCGGCGTTGGCCACCGCTAGCTCCAGCCCCTCGGCCCGCTTCGCGAAGCGGTCGACGGCGCGCTGCACCTGGCTGCGCTTGGACACGTCGGCGACCAGTGCGAGGTGCGGTCCGGCCGGGCTTGCGGGGAGCCGTTCGACCATCTCCTCCAAACGCTCCCTGTCGCGAGCCACCAGTCCCAGCCGTGCCCCCCGCGAGGCGAGCGCCAGGCAGAGGGCGCTACCGATCCCACGCGACGCGCCGGTGACGATGGCCCTCGTGCCGGGCTCGATCCGCACCGCCGCATCCTCTCATGTTGATGCTCGTTGCCGGCGGCGGTTGGTCACCCGTGACGACCACTACTATCGGGGAGTGGCGCAGGAGCAAGCGACGGTCGCCGAGGAGGAGTACCTCCAGAGCATGTTCTGGCTCGAGGAGGCCGGCCTCCCGATCACTGGCGCCAACATCGCCCGCGCCATGCGCCTATCCGCCCCGACCGTGCACGAGATGATCGGCCGGTTGGAGCGCGATGGCTACGTGGAGCGCCACACGGACAAGTCCCTGGCCTTTACGGCCGACGGTCGCCAGCACGCCCAGGCGATCGTCCGGCGTCACCGGCTGATCGAGCGCTTTCTGACCGACGTCCTCGGGGTTCCCTGGGACGAGGTCCACGAGGAGGCGGAGCGGCTCGAGCACGCGATGTCTCCGGTGCTCGAGGAGCGAATGCTGGCGGCGATCGGCGACGCCAAGACCTGCCCGCACGGCCATCCTCTGGTGGAGGGCGCGCGCGAGCAGGGCGTTCTTCTGGCCGACGTCGAGCCCGGCGCCACCGTGCACGTGCTCCGATTCGAGAACGAGGCCGAGGAGCTCCTGCACTACCTGAAGCGGGCCGGGCTGCACCCGGGACTCGATGGCACGCTGGAGAGCTCCGGCGACGACGAGGTGGTCGTCGCCTCGGACGACGGCCGCCACCTGGTCTCGCGCAGCGTCGCGGAGACCGTCTCGGTCCGCGCCGAGCCCTCGCCGCCCCCGCGCCCGCCTCTGCCCGAGCAGCTGGTGCTGTCGAGCGACCGCTACGGCCGCTGATTCAGAGCTCGCCGCAGATCTGGCGCAGGCGGCGGTAGAGAGCCTGGTCGGAGGAACGCATCGCGTACTGGCGGCGCCTCATCGAGGCCTCGTGCTCGCGGACGGCCGACGCCAGGGCTGAGAAGCGCCGCTCCGCGAGGTTGCGCTCGCTGACCGCGTCGAGCTTGCGGGTGCCTTCGACCATCGTGATCGGAGTCATCTCGGCCTACCTTCCTGAACTTGCGGGACTTCCATCGCCGGTCGCTTGCCGGTCGGGCCACCGTAGCGTCGGTTCCTTAGCGGTATGTAACGCCGGAGTAAAAGTTGTGGGGATCAGGCCGGGCTCGCGGCCCGAAGCCCTTCCAGGGCCTTGGCGATCCTTCCCACGCCCTCGTCGATCTGTTCGGCCGGCACGCTGGCGAACGAGAGGCGAAGGCTGGAGCGCCCACCCTCGAGCATGAAGTTGCGGCCGGCGATGAACGCCACCCGCTCCTGAAGCGCCGCGGCCAGGAGCTCCTCGCAGTTGATGTCGTCATTCAGCGTCAGCCAGAGGAAGTAGCCGCCTCCCGGCAACACGAACTCGGCCTCGGGAAGGTGCTCGGAGAGGGCCGCCACCAGAGCGTCGCGGCGCTCTCGCAGCGCTCCCTTGACGAAGGCGATGTTCTGGTCGAGCGCGCCCGAGCGACAGAGCTCCCAGACCACCGACTCGGCGAGCATGTTCGGCGAGATGTAGACCTCGTTGGCGCGCTCGGCGAGCTTGGTGATCTCCTCTTGGGGGCCCGCGAGGTACCCCACCCGCACGCCCGGGCTGACGGTCTTCGAGAACGAGGACGAGTGGATAACGCGACCCGTCCCGTCCAGCGACAGCATCGTCGGTGGAGGCTCGTCGTCGAACGGCAGCTCGCGATAGGGGTCGTCCTCGAAGATCCAGAAGCCGTGCTCGGCGGCGAGCTCGACCAGGCGCTCGCGCTTGGCGGCCGAGAGTGTGCAGCCGGCGGGGTTGTGGAAGTTGGGGATCAGGTGGACGAGCTTCGGCACAGGGCCCTCGCCAAGAAGGCGCTCCAACGCCTCGACGTCGATCCCGTCCTCCTGGAGCGCCACGCCGACGCGCTCGGCGCCGAGTCGCTCCAAGAGGAGCAGCGTGCGGTCATACGACGGCTGCTCAACGATCACCCGGTCGCCGGGCTCGATCAGGTGCTGGAACAGCATCGCGCCGGCCTCGAGCGAGCCGTTGGTGATCATCACCTGGGAGGGATCGGCGAGGCCGTGGCGCTCGGCGACCCACTCGCACAGCCCCGGGTGCCCGATGCCGGTCCCATAGGACAGCGCCCGCTTCCAGTCGTCGGCGAGCGCCCGCTGCGCAGCCTCCCGCACCGCCTCGACGGGCAGGATGTCGGCGCTCGGCGCGCCGCGGGCGAAGCTGATCAGCTCGGCGGCCATCGACCGCGAGTATAGGAATGCGGCTGGCGAGAGCGTGAGACGGCTCGGCCCACAGGGCGGCGGCCGGACGAACACTGCAGTTGTACGTGCCATACACGTAAAAGGACGATGCTCGTCCTGGTGGGCCGTCCTGCTTGCCCTGAAACGCACGCAGTTGCGCTCCTCAGCAATACGCGTTCCGTGTGAGCCCCCCGCCTCGACGGGGTGTCGCGGCTTTCACCCTAGGGTGGGTTGCGCACCGGCGTCCCATCCATAGAGTGACCTTCCATGCAGCACCGAAAGACGAACGTTCGGGGGGCACTCGCCGGGCTCGCCGTAACAGCGCTCGTCCTGGCGCTGGCGGGCGCGGGGCTTGCTCCGAGCGACGCCAACGCGGAGCAGGCCGGATCGAAGATCAATCGCCGCGCGTCCGGCTTCGTGGCCGCCGGCGCCCGGTTCAGCTGTGCGCGTCTCGACACCGGCCGGGTGCGCTGCTGGGGCCGCGGGAGCGACGGCGCGCTGGGCTACGGCAACCCGAATGACATCGGCGACACCGAAACGCCTGCGTCGGTCGGCCCCGTGAACCTTGGCGCCGGACGAACAGCGCGCGCAATCTCTGCCGGCTTCTATCACGCTTGCGCGATTCTCGACCAAGGGCAGGTGCGCTGCTGGGGTACCAGCTACTTCGGTGAGCTCGGCTACGGCAACCTGGACACCGTCGGCGACACCGAGACCCCCGCCTCGGTGGGGCCCGTCAACCTCGGATCGGGCCGAACGGCGGTGGCGATCACGGGCGGCGGATACCACACCTGCGCGATCCTCGACAACGACAGGGTGCGCTGCTGGGGTTATGGGCGCTCTGGCCAGCTTGGCTACGGGAACACGCGTCACGTCGGCAATGACGAGACGCCGGGCTCGGTGGGGCCCGTCAACCTCGGATCGAGCCGAACGGCAGTGGCGATCACGGGCGGCGGATTCCACACCTGCGCGATCCTCGACAACGGCAAGGTGCGCTGCTGGGGCGAGGGCAGCTCGGGCCAGCTCGGCTACGGAAACAAGAAGGACATCGGCGACAACGAGACGCCCGCCTCGGTCGCAGCCGTGAAGCTCGGCAGGGGGCGAAAGGCCGTCGCAATCACCGCTGGCATCAGGCACACCTGCGCGATCCTCGACAACGGCAAGGTGCGCTGCTGGGGCCAGGCGTCCAGCGGTCAACTCGGCTACGGCAACCAGAGGAAGATCGGCGACGACGAGACGCCCGCCTCGGTCCGACCCGTGAAGCTCGGCCCCGGGCGAAAGGCGATCGCGATCTCGGCGTCTGGTCGACACAGCTGCGCGGTCCTCAACAACCGCGCGGTGCGCTGTTGGGGCACCGGTCGCTACGGGCAGTTGGGCTACGGCAACACGCGAACCATCGGCGACAATGAGAATCCTGGCTCCGTGGACCCGGTAAAGCTTGGCCGGGGACGAAAGGCCGTCGCGATTCAGCTCGGCGGCCGTCACACCTTCGCCCTGCTCGACAACGGCCGGCTGCGCAGCTGGGGCCTCGCGAGCGACGGCCAGCTCGGCTACGCGAACACGAGTCGCATCGGCGACAACGAGAGGCCGGCTTCGGTCGGGCCGGTCAACCTCGGCGGCGAGGTCGCTACGAGGTGAGCCGTGCGGGGCTCAGGCCCGCGCGCCGATCGCCTCGACCGCGAGCTGAGCCGCCTCGGTCGGCGAGCGGCCGACCCGGACGCCTCGGGCCTCTAACGCCTCCTTCTTCGCCTCGGCGGTGCCGGAGGAGCCGGAGATGATCGCCCCGGCGTGGCCCATCTGCTTGCCGGGCGGGGCGGTGAAGCCGGCGATGTAGGCGACCACCGGCTTCGAGACCTGCTCGGCGATGAAGTCGGCGGCGCGCTCCTCGGCGTCGCCGCCGATCTCGCCCACCATCACGATCAGCTCGGTCTCATCGTCCCCCTCGAACAGGGTGAGGACGTCGATGAAATCCGAGCCGACTATCGGATCGCCGCCGATGCCGACGATCGACGAGTTGCCCGCCCCCGCCTGCTTCAGCTCGTTGCCGATCTGGTAGGTCAGCGTGCCCGACTTGGAGACGACGCCGATCGAGCCGGGATCGAAGAATTGGGCCGGGATGATCCCGACGTTCGACTTGCCGGGCGAGAGCACGCCTGGGCAATTGGGGCCGATCAGGTCCACGCCGGCCTCCTTGGCCTCCCAGTAGATCTGCAGCATGTCGTAGACGGGGATGCCCTCGGTGATCGCGATCACCGTGTGCACACCCGCCTCGATCGCCTCCGTGATCGCCGCCGCAGCGAACCGCGCCGGCACGAAGATCATCGAGGTGTTGGCGCCGCGCTCGGAGACAGCCTCGGCGATCTTGTCGTAGACGGGGATTCCCTCCACGTCATGGCCGCCCTTGCCCGGGGTGACGCCGGCGACGACGTCGGTGCCGTAGGCGCGGTTGCGAAGCCCGTGAAAGCTGCCCTCGCGGCCGGTCAATCCCGAGATCACGAGCTTGGTGTCGGTGTCGACGATGATGCTCATGGGTTCGCCAGCTCCACGACCCTCTCGGCGGCGCCCAGCATGGTCTTCTCCACGTGCAGATCGGGGAGGTCGCCGTCGGCGAGCAACGCCAGTCCCTCCTCCGAGTTAGTGCCGTCGAGGCGGACCACCAGCGGCATCTCTATGTCCATCCGGGCGAACGCCTCGATGATCCCCTTGGCGATCTCGTCGCAGCGGGTGATACCGCCGAAGATGTTGAAGAGGATCGCGGTGACGTTGTCGTCCGACGTGATCACCTCGAGCGCATCGACGATCGCCTCCGCCTTCGAGCCTCCGCCTGCGTCGAGGAAGTTGGCAGGCTTGCCTCCCGCCTGGGCGACGACGTCGAGCGTCGACATGCAGAGGCCGGCCCCGTTGCCGAGGATGCCGACGTTGCCGCCGAGCTTCACGTAGGTGACGCCCTTCTCCTTCGCCATCTGCTCCTGGGGGTCCTCGGCCGAGCGGTCGCGCAGCTCGGACAGCTCCTCGTGCCTGTACAGGGCGCTGTTGTCGATCGTCATCTTCGAGTCGAGCGCGACCACATCGCGGTCGGAGGTGACGATCAGGGGATTGACCTCGATCAGGGTCGCGTCCTCGGCCAGTGCGACCTGGTGGAGCTTGACCAGGAGCTTTGCCACCTGATCCGTGGCGTCCTCGTCGATCCGGGCGTCGATCGACATCTGGAGCCCGACCTCGGGGGTGAGCTCCTCGCCCGGCTCGACGTGGCGTTGGATCAGGGCCGACGGATCCGTCTGCGCGACCTCCTCCACGTCCATGCCGCCCATGCGAGAGAGCATCGCGAGGAGCTTCTTCTCGGACCGGTCGAGGATGATCGAGGCGTAGTACTCGGCGTCGATCCTCGAGGCGCGCTCGATCCAGACCTCGTGGACGGTAAAGCCGCGGATGTCCATGCCGAGGATCGCCTCGGCGTGCGTGCGCGCCTCGCCGCGATCGTTGGCGATCTTGATCCCGCCGGCCTTGCCACGCTTGCCGATCCGCACCTGCGCCTTGACCACACATGGGTAGCCGACCTCCTCCGCCGCCTCCACAGCGGCGGGAACGCTGTCGGCGTGGCGACCGTCGGGAACCGGGACGCCGTGCTTGGCGAAGAGCTGCTTTCCCTGGTACTCGAGCAGGTCCACTGGGTCGCGCCAGCCTATCCGACGCATGAGGGCCGCGCCCCGGTTCATGTGCCGCTTGGCATAATCCCGCGCCGCCCATGCCACTACCCAAGCTGAAGGAAATCCAGTGGGTGACCACGGATTGCTACGGAACCCTGATCGACTGGGAGAAGGGGATCTCGGACGTCTTCGCCGCAGAGGCGAAGAGGGACGGCTTCAGCTTCGACGAGGGCCCCTTCCTCGAGCGCTTCTTCGAGATCCAGGCCGAAATCATCCGCGGCTCGTATGAGCTCTATGCCGAGGTGCTGCGGCGCGCGACCGTGCGCGCGGCGCATGAGATCGGCTGGGAGATCGAGCCCTCGCGCGCCCAGTTCCTGCCCGACAGCGTCGCCAGCTGGCTGCCCTTCCGTGAGGCGAACGCGGCCATGGACCGGCTGGCCAAGCGCTACGAGGTCGGGATCGTCTCGAACGTCGACGACAAGCTGCTCGGCGTCTCGCGCCGTCATCTGCGAACCGACCTCAACCTGGTGGTGACGGCGCAGCAGGTGCGCAGCTACAAGCCCGATCCCGCCCACTTCAAGGAGTGCGCACGGCGAATCGGCGGCAAGAAGGGCTGGCTGCACATCGGCAGCGGCTATGAGACCGACGTGGCGCCGGTGCTGAAGATGAACGTGCCCGTGATCTGGGTCAACCGCAAGGGCGAGAAGCTCGACGGACGCAAGCCGCCAACCGCGACGGTCAAGAACTTCCGCGAGGCGGCGAAGAGACTTGGCGCCGGCTGATGCCGCCGACGAGGCGATGGTGGCGCGGGCGCACGAGCGCTTCGCGGTCGAGAGGCGACGCGTTCGGCGGCGCGTTCGGCGGGGGGGAGCGCTTCCCAACCTGGTCGTAGTCGGCGGGCTCAAGTGCGGTACGACCAGCCTCCATCACTACCTGAACCTGCACCCGGAGGTAGAGATGTCACGACCCAAGGAGCTCAACTTCTTCGTCGCCGAGCTCAACTGGCCCCTGGGGCCCGACTGGTACGCGAGCCACTTCAGCGGCAGCGCCCCGGTTCGCGGCGAGAGCTCTCCCCACTACACGAACCGACCCCGCTTCGAGGGCGTTGCCGAGCGCATGCGCTCAGTGCTCACCGACGCCCGCCTCGTCTACATGGTGCGCGACCCGATCGACCGCATGCTCTCCCACTACCTCCACAACGTCGGCGGGGGCTACGACGACCGCGCCCTCGCCGAGGCCTTCGCCGACCCCGAGAGCGCCTACGTGACCCGCAGCCGCTACTTCTTCCAGCTCGAGCCCTATCTCCACGAGTTCGGGCCGCAGCGAATCGAGATCGTCGGCCGCGAGGAGCTGAAGCGCGACCGTCCCGCCACGATGCGCCGCGTGTTCGCCTTCCTCGGCGTCGACCCCGGGTTCAGCTCCGAGCAATTCGAGCGCGAGTGGGAGACCGGCACGGCCAAGGGCCGGGGCCGCTTCCGGCTGATGGACCGGGCGGTGCGGCTCCCCGGCCTGCGCGCCGTCGATCGCAACTTCGACCGCCTCCCCGAGCGGCTGCGCTGGCTCGTCGAGCGAGTCGTCCACGACCCCGGCGGCGGGGCGGCGCCCAAACCGGAGGTCCCGCCGCCGCTCAGACAGCGGCTCGCGGACCTCTTCCGCGACGATGTTTCCCGCCTCGAGGGGGTCGCAGGCCGCGAATTCGGCTGGCTCGGTTAGCTCGGGCCGGACCTAAGCTGTGGGTATGCGCGTGGCCGTAGCGGCGGACGAGCGGGTGGGGATCGCCGAGGGGATCGTCGAGGAGCTACGCAGGCGAGGCCACGAGCCGCTCCCGCACGGGGCGCTGAGCGAAACCGAGCGCGACGATTGGGCCTGGGCCAGCGAGGCGGCCGCCCGCGATGTGGCCGAGGGCCGAAGCGAGCAGGCGATCGTCTGTTGCTGGACCGGCACCGGGGCCTCGATCGCCGCCAACAAGGTGCCGGGAGTCCGCGCCGCGCTCTGCGGCGACGCGCAGACGGCCGCCGGCGCCCGCAGGTGGAATGACGCCAACGTGCTCGCGCTCAGCCTGCGCGCCACCTCCGAGGCCGAGCTCGGGGAGATCCTGGATGCCTGGTTCGAGTCCCGGCCCAGCTCCGACACGGACGATCGGGCCAACGTCACCCACCTCTCCGAGATCGAGTCCGCCGAGTGAGGGCACGGATTGCCTCATGCCGGCGGCGTTTCTGCGTATAGCCTCACGCCGTGCGCCGCCTGCTTCCCGATCCGGGCCCGACCAGCGTCGTCGAGCAGCTCGGCGGACTCGAGCTGGCCGCCGAAGCACACGATCACCGCCCCTACGTGATCACCAACTTCGCGATCACGCTCGACGGTCGGGCGACGATCCAGGGGCGCTCCGGCGCGATCGGCAGCGACACCGACACGCAGATGCTGGTCGGCCTCCGGACCAAGGTGGACGCCGTGATGATCGGTGCAGGCACCCTGCGGACCGAGCGTTACGGCCGCATCGTGCCCGATCCCTCCACGCGCGCTCGGCGCGAGCGGGACGCGCTTCCGCCCGACCCTCTCGCCGTGGTGATCAGCGGTCGACTCGACATCCCGTGGGACGCGTCGCTGTTCACCGCAGGCGGCGGCCGGGTGCTGATCTTCACCGCGTCCGAGACCGAGGCGCCCGGTACTCGGACCCCCGTGAGCGTCGTCCGCCACCAGGATCGCGTCGACCTAGCCGCAGCGCTGACCCACCTGCGCACCGAGCACGGCGTCCGCGCCCTGCTCTGCGAGGGCGGGCCCCTGCTCCACGGCCAGCTGATCGAGGCGGGCCTTGTCGACGAGCTCTTCGTCACCCACGCGCCGAAGCTCGCGGGCGGCGAGGGGCCGGGCCTGGTGGCACGTCTGCCGGAGCTCGAGCGGCCGCTCGAGCTCGCCTGGCTCCTGGAGCATGACGGCGAGCTGTTTGCCCGTTACCGAACCGTCAGCTGAGCGCGACCCGCATCCGAGGGCCTAGGCCTGAACCTCGCCGGCGTCGGACTTGGCGTTTCTGGCCTCGCGCTCGGCGCGATGACGGGGCGACAGCTCGTGAATGTAGGCGGTGACCAAGGCCTCGGCTCGGCGCTGGGCCGCCCGGCTCTCGGGCCGGCGGTCGGGACGTCTCCGGGTGTCGATCGTCATTGGTCATTCCTCCTGATAGTTCGAAGTTCGTCGAACATCGTAGCAAAGTACGCCAGATGTCGTACAATCCAGGCATGATCTCTCATCCGGAGCGCAACGAGATCCACCTCGAGGGCGTGCTCCACGCGCTCAGCGATCCCGTCCGGCTCGGGATCGTCCGCGAGCTTGCCCGGGCGGGCGGTGAGCGCCGCTGCGGGAGCTTCGAGCGTGCCGTGACGAAATCGACCATGACCCACCATTTCAAGGTCCTGCGCGAGTCCGGGGTCATCCGGCAGCGCCAGGAGGCCACCCTGCGGCTGACAAGCCTCAGGCGTGACGACCTCGATACCCGCTTTCCGGGCCTCCTCGATCGGATCCTCGAAGCGGCCGAGGACGAGGCGGTCCTCAGCGCCTGAATCCGCCCTCAGGCGGCGGGGATCAGACCGGCCGCCTCGACCCGCTCCTCCCCGCGGCGGAGGATGCGAAGCGCCAGGATCGTGCCGCCCAGCGTCGCGGCCAGGCCGCAGCTCACCTGGACGCTGAGCACCCCCTCGCGGGTCCAGTAGACGTCGCGGAGGTCGAGCAGCAGCGCAGCCTCATCGAAGGTGAGGCCGATTCCGGCTCCGAAAGGAGCCGCGAGCACCTGCTCGAGCCGTGGGTTGGCGGTGACCAGTGCCGCAGCGCCGGAGCCGAAGGCGATCAGGATGCCCGGCACGAAGTGGTGGATGTGCCGGCCACCGAGGCGAACGTTCCCGAACGGCCACCAGCCGCCGCGAATTCCTGCCGTCGAGAGCCGGATCAGCGCGAAGGCGAACACGAACCCGGTCAGCATGTTGAAGAGCACCGTCTCGTGCCGGGGGGTGGCGTCGTAGCCCTCGATCGCGACCGCGACCGTGTCCTGGGTGGCCCGGCCCGCGGTCTCGAGCGCCTGCTCGGCCGTCTCGCGCACGCCCGCGGGCGCCTCGCGGCGCCGCAGGCGCCGACGCGCCAGCCGCGCCATCTCACCGGCCAGGACGCTGCCGGCCGTGGCGATCGCCAAGCCGGCGAGGCCAACGGTCAGCCGGTCGGCGCGATGGCGATCACCACGACGGGTGCCCCGCTGGAACGGCCACCTCACAGCCGGACCAGGTTCTCCGCCCCAATTCCCCGCGTCACCCCGCGGAAGTCGAGCACAAGGGCCGCCTCGCGCACCACCCGCTCGTAGTCCACCTCGGGATGAGCGGTGACGATGGCAACGAGGTCGGCCCGTCCTAGCTCCGCCCTGAGGTCCGCCGAGGCAAGCGAGAACTCCGGCAGCTCCGGAATATGCGGGTCGTGGTAGGCGATCTCGGCGCCCAGACCGCGCAGGTCCCTGATGATCTTCACCGCCGGCGCCTCACGCAAGTCCCCGACGCCGGCCTTGTAGGCGACCCCCAGCACGAGTATCCGCGAGCCGCGCACCGGCTTGCTCTCCTGGTTGAGCGTGCGCTCGATCTTCTCCACGCAAAACTTCGGCTGCGCCTGATTGAGCTTTCCGGCCAGCTCGATGAACTCGGTATAGAAGTCGTGCTCGCGGGCCTTGAACGCGAGGTAGAACGGATCCACCGGCAGGCAATGCCCGCCCATTCCCGGGCCGGGCTCGAAGCGCATGAAGCCGAACGGCTTGGTGGCCGCGGCGTCGACGACCTCCCAGACGTCGATCCCCATCCGGTCGCAGAGCTGGGCGAGCTCGTTGACCAGGGCGATGTTGACCGAGCGGAAGATGTTCTCGAGCAGCTTGGTCAGCTCGGCCACCTCCGGAGAGGAGACCTCCACGACCTCGTCGCAGATCTTGCGGTAGAGCTCCGCGGCGCGGCGGCAGCACTCCTCGGTGACGCCCCCGACGATTTTTGGGGTGGTGCGAATCGTGTGATCGGTGCGGCCGGGGTCGATGCGCTCGGGCGAGTAGGCCAGGTTGAACTCGCGCCCCGCTGCCAGGCCCGACTCCTCGAGGATCGGAAGCAGGCGCTCGCGCGTCGTGCCCGGATAGGTCGTGGACTCGAGCACCACGAGCCGGCCCTCGTGCAGGACCCGCGACAGCTGGGTAGCAGCGTCCACCAGGTAGCCGAGGTCGGGCTCGCGATGGTTGGCGAGCGGCGTCGGCACGCAGATCACGATCGCCTCGCAGCCGGCAAGCCCTCTGTATTCGTCGGTCGCAGTGAAGCGCTCGGCGACTGCCCGAAGGCGTTCGGAGGACACGTCCTCGACGTCCGACTCCGAGCGGCGCAGGCGCTCGACTCGCCGAACGTCGACGTCCACCCCCACGACCTCGCATCCGGCCTCGGCGAAGGCGGCCGCCAACGGCAGCCCCACGTAACCGAGGCCGATGATCCCGACCTTCATGGCGGGTAAGTGTAGGTTGCTCGGTGGGCGGTCTGGGTGCCCTCGCGCTCAGGCGGCAATCAGCGCGCGCAGCGAGGCGGCGATCGTTGCCCCGTCGCCGGTGACCGTGCCGTCGGCGAGTTGCTCGATCAGGCGGCGGTTCATCTCCGACATCTGGCCCTGATCCCGCACCGCCTCCACCAAGGCCGCCACGGGGATCTGGAGCTTGGTGGCAACCAGAACCGCAGCCAGCGCCAGGTTCGAGGCGGAGACGAGCAGCACCGCGTCGGGAGAATCGTCGGCGAACAGCCGCTCGAACGCGATCAGCGCGGCGGCCAGCTCGCCGATCTCGTCGTCGTGCCCGGCGAGCTCGCTCTCGGGCGGGCGCTCGATGCCGACTCCGGCGGTCTCGAGCGCCCCCGCAAGAGCGTGCGGAGGCCCCTTCTCGCCGACGATCACGATCTTCATCTCCGTCACGCCTACCCCGAAGCATTACCAAGCTCCGCACGAGCTGCGTCGCGATTCGGCCGCGGGTAATAGATTTCCTGGTCGATGAAGCGGCTTCTGGCACCGCTGACAGCGGGTGTCGGGGCAACCCGGCACCTCATCTGGTACCTGAGCTACCAGATCACGGGCGAGACCCGCGACGCGGCCCGCGCGACGCGCGGCGGGCTCGCCTCACCGACGGGACGCACATAGACTCCTCGAGCCGGTTCGGTTGGGACCGAGGAGGATGATGCGATGGACGGGCTGATGATGGATCGCCCGCTCCTCGTCAAGCAGATTGCAGAGCGAGCAGAGGCGGTGTTCGGGCATCGCGAGGTCGTGGCCCGGACCCAGGAGGGTGTTGAGCGCTCGACCTACGGACGGGTGGTCGAGCGGGCGCGGCGTCTGGCCAGCACGCTCGCCGAGCTCGGAGTGGGGCCCGGCGATCGAGTCGCGAGCTTCGCCTGGAACTCGATTCGGCACCTGGAGCTCTACCTCGCCGTACCGAGCGTGGGGGCCGTCCTCCACACGCTCAACATCCGCCTGTTCGAGCCAGATCTCCGCTACATCGTCGAGCACGCGGAAGACCGCGTGATCTTCCTCGACGCGTCGCTGGCGCCCCTGATGCCGCGGTTCGAGGGCACCGACCGCGAGGTTCTGATGCCGGACGGTCCCGGCGAGCGGCGGGGCGCACTCGACTACGAGGAGCTGGTGGCGGCTGGCGACCCGGCGTTCGAGCTCCCCGAGCTCGACGAGAACACGGCGGCGGCGATGTGCTACACGAGCGGCACCACGGGCCGCCCCAAGGGGGTGCTGTACTCGCACCGCTCGATCGTCCTCCACACCCTCGGTGCCGCGCTACCCGATTCCATGGGGGTTCGCGAGGCAGACTCGGTGATGCCGGTGGTGCCGATGTTCCACGCGATGGCCTGGGGCATCCCGTACATCGCCGCGATGCTGGGCGCGAGGCTGGTCCTGCCCGGTCCCGACCTCACCCCGGAGGGGCTGGCTGAGCTGATCGTGACCGAGGGCGTCACCTGGAGCGCCGGCGTGCCGACGATCTGGAACGGCTTCCTGGAGCTGGATCCGCCGCCCGATCTCTCCAGCCTCCGGGAGCTCAAGGCGGGTGGCTCCGCCGTCCCCGAGCCCCTGATCCGCGCCTTCGACAAGCGCTTCGGTGTGCCGCTGGCCCAGGGCTGGGGGATGACCGAGACCAGCCCGCTGGCCGCCGTCTCGCGCCTACCGGCAGGGGTCGAGCTCTCAGAGGACGAGGCCTACGCGCTGCGAGCCAGCCAGGGGCGCGTCCTGCCGCTGGTCGAGTTCCGGATCGATGAGGGCGCGGGCGGCGAGCTGCAGGTGCGCGGCCCGTGGATCGCGCGCGCCTACTACCGTGATCCGAGCGGCGATGAGAAGTTCACCGACGACGGGTGGCTTCGCACCGGCGACGTGGCCGAGCTACAGCGCGATGCATTCATCCGGCTCGTCGACCGCACCAAGGACCTGGTCAAGTCGGGCGGCGAGTGGATCTCCTCGGTCGAGCTCGAGAACGCCGTCATGGCCCACCCCGACGTGGTCGAGGCCGCCGTGATCGCCGTCCCCGATGAACGCTGGGGGGAGCGACCATGCGCCTGCGTCGTGCGCCGCGCGGGCCGCGACCTCGACGCCGATGGCCTCCGGGCACACCTCGACGGGCGGGTGGCCAAGTGGTGGATCCCGGAGCGCATCGAGTTCATCGACGAGGTGCCCAAGACCTCGGTCGGCAAGTTCGACAAGAAGCTCCTGCGCGCCCGGTTCGCGTCCAGCGAGGCGGCTCAGACCACGCACTCCCGACGGCGCTCCACGAAGAGCGCGAGCGCGTAGCGCCCGGCGGGGTGTTCGCGTACGCGCTCGACGAGCGCCGCCGTTTGGGGCGGCAGGACGTCCGGCTGCGGGAGCGGGACGCCGTAGACAGGTGGGACGACGACCGCGGCGGAGAGCGCCGCAAAGGTCAGGTCAGCTGCGCCGAAGCGCTCGCCACACAGGTGCGGACGGCCGTCGGCGAGCAGCTCCGCCACGAAGTCGAGTTCGCGCCAAACCGCCACCTCGTCCTCGGCCTCGATCCCCGGGCGGATGGCGAGCGCGCGCCGCACGAAGCGCAGGACGAGCGGCCATCCGTAGCGGATCGCGCGGTCCTCCCAGCGCGGCACGCCCTGGTTGTTGAAGGGCAGCATGAGTTTGCGCTGGGCGAGCATGTGGACGTACATGAGCCGCCGCCCCGTCGGCCCGAGCTCGTCATCGAGACGCCGGCAGAGGCGCTCCACCTCGGCCCGGGCGCCGGGCTCCGCGGGAAACAGCCGGTGCTCCGGTGGAGTGCGCGCATCGACCCACGTCAGGATCTCCTCCGACTCCCCGAGCACGCCGTCCGGCGTCACAAGCACGGGAACCGTGCTCCCGCCACCCGCGCGCCGCGCGGCGATCCGGTGGATACCCTGGACATGGCGCTCCTCGCGATAGGACATTCCCACACGCTCGAGGGCCCACCGCGCCTTCTCGCAGTAGTGGCTGATCGGGATCGTGATGAGCCGCAGCACCTACGGAAGTATCTCCTCGCCTACACGCGCCGGTAGCGAACGTAGACGACGCGAGAGCCAAACGTCTCCGTCTCGACCAGCTCCAGGCCGATCCTCTCGTCCAGGGCCGGGAAGTAAGGCGTGCCTCCGCCCAGCACAACCGGGCTGACGAAGAGCCGGAAGTCGTCGACAAGGCCCGCCTTGATCAAGGTGGAGGCCAGGCCGGCCCCGCCGACGGCCAGGTCCTTGCCCGGTTCTTCCTTCAGCTTGGCGACCTCTTCGACAACGCCGCCCGTGACCAGCCTGGTATTGCCCTCGACCTTCTCGAGGGTCTTCGAGAACACGATCTTCGGCATCTCCTTCCAGATGCGGGCGAACTCGAGCGCGTACTCCGGGGACGACCGGTTCTCGTCGGCGGTCTCCCAGTACACCATCTCCTCGTAGAGCTTCCGTCCCAAGAGGTGCGCGCCCAGCTCTCGCGTCTGATCGTTGTGGAACCGATGCAGCTCCTCATCCGGCGCCGACCAGTCGATCTCGCCGTGGGGGTCGGCGATGAAGCCGTCCAGCGACACCGTCATCGAGTAGATCAGCCTCCGCATCACCGTCCTTTCCTTTCGGGCTCCATGACTTGTGCCTGCCGCACGCTATCCCTCTCGCGGCTCGATCAGGAGCGCGTGCGCGACCGCGAGGGCCTCACCGTCGGGCGCCAGCACGGCCGATCCGGCGTGACGTTTCCGGCCGTTGGTCTCGGTCGGCCACGCGATCACGACGTGCTCCTCGCCGGCGACGACGTTCGCGTCGATTCGCGCCGTGAGCCGAGCCAGCACGCTCATGGGCAACTCCCCGTTTGTGTACAGCGCGAAGTAGGTAGGGCAATCGAGCACAGCCCATACGAACTCCGGGAGCACACGTCCGGCGGGGTCGACCGTCCACGAAGGCGGCGTCCACGGCGAGGCGACAAGCTGGCGGCCATCGACCGCGCCCGCAAACACACGCGGGGACTCACTGGCGCCGGCACCTCGACGTCGAGCTCAGGCGCCGAACGCGCCTCCACGACCAGCGCCTCGCCGTCGAGCACCCGCACCGTGCCGTCTTTGGGGCGCACGACATCGAGGGGCGCGTCGAGCGGAACGGGACGCCTCAGGCTGACCTCCACGGCTCCCTCGAGGAAGCTGGCAACGATCCCCGAGCAGTATCCGCCGTTACCGCTCTCGAGCGGCCCGTTGAAGCGCCTTGGTATAGAGAAAGACTCGGAAACGGGTTGACTATCTCACGCTGGGCCGATCAGCAGGTCGAGCTTGTCGAAGCCGTCCGTCCAACCGTCCCGGTGAAGCACACGACGCGCCTCGGTCTTGAACGGGCCTTGCGTAAAGGCAACCTCCGTCGATTCACCGAGATCCCGAAACGAAAGTGCGACGAATGTCTCGACGTCGTCGGGATCGGGGTCCTCCCAGACGAACGTGTAGGCGAGGCGGGCAGGCGGGTCGACTTCGCGGAACTCCCCGGTCAGATAGAAGGGGTCGCCCTCCGGCGGCTGCATCTCGATCCGGTAGCTCTCTCCGACACGAGGTTGAAACTCCAGGCTCGGAGTGGTGAAGCCCTCCGGCCCCCACCACTTCGGCAACTCGCCCGGATCGGTAAAGGCCCTGAACGCAACCGACGGAACCGCTGCAAGAACGCGCTTCATCTCGAGCCTGAGCTCGTCCGATCGCGCCATTCGTTGATCCTATCCGGCGGCCTGTTTGACCAATGACGGGCGCCGTGCCTCGCAGAGCTTAAGAGCCTGCGACACCCTCGGGCAATTTGCCGCTGTTCGTGGTTGTGCTGCCCATCTGTTGCCCACGTGGAGCCCGTGAATTGCCGGATAGGCCGCGCTGACCTGGTCGCCCTTCGTCGTAGGCGCCGCTCTCGACCGTGCGGCATAAGACCTCGACCAGGTGTGGATCGAATTGTCCGCCGGCATTGCGCCGGATCTCGGCGAGGGCCCCTTGCAGATCACGTCCGATCGAATAGGGACGTTCGGTCCGCATCGCGTCAAAGGCGTCGCAGATGCAGATGATCCGGGCACCCAGTGCGATCTCCTCGCCGGCAAGGCCGTCCGGGTAGCCCTCGCCATCCCAACGCTCGTGCGAGGAGCGGACGAGGCGCGCAACCGGCCTCATCGACGGGAAGGTGCTGAGAATTCTCTCGCCGACCAGCGTGTGCTTGCGCATCAGTTCCCACTCGATCTCGTCGAGCGCTGCGGGCTTACGAAGGATCTCCTCAGGGATCGCGATCTTGCCGATATCGTGGATCTCGGCCGCGCGCCGCAGAACGTCGATTGCCTCCGCGTCGAGCCCCAGTTCGCGGCCGACCGCAACCGCGAGGCGCGAGACGTCTTCGTGGTGATCGGTCAGCTCCGGCTCGCGCTCGTGCAGAAGCGTGAGCAGCAACTCGTGGGGATGGGTGCGGACGAGCCCACGACGAGCGCTCTTCTCCGAGTACATGCGCCTATCGGCGAGCCGCAGAGCGTCGCTCGCAGCCGTCACCTCGGCGGAGAGCAGGACGCCGCCCGCCGAGGCGCTGACCCGAAATCCCTCCCCCTGTTCGGTGAGAGCGTCCCGTCCCGCTTCGAGGATCTGCTCAACGGGCCCGACGCCTGACGGCACGAGGATGCAGAACTCGTCACCCCCCAGGCGGTAGGCCCGGCCATTGGGGTCTACCGCCGTGCCCAGTTTTGCTCCCAGCCGTCGGAGCAAGCTGTCGCCCGCCGGGTGGCCGTAATTGTCGTTGTACGACTTGAAGCCGTCCAGATCGTAGAGCGCAAAGACGTGGTCGCCCTGGGCACCCGGCCCCGAGTCGAGCGCCGAATCAAGGTCGTCGATCAGCCTGCGGCGATTGCCGAGCTCAGTAAGCGAGTCGGTGAGCGCGTCGTCGTGCAGCGCCGCCATCAGACCGGTGTTCTCGCGGAAGCTGATCCCCATGCGGACGATCACCGCGCCGAGCGTCGCGACCGAGAGCCAGATCGAGACCTCGTGCAGGCGGCTGAAGTGATCCCAGGTCAGGACCCCGACCGCGATCGTGGCGAACATGGCAGGGGGGATCACGGGAGAGCTGTAGACCCGCCGCTTTCGGGACCGATGGGTGAAGGAAAGCGCGACGGCGCTCGCGATCAAGAGGACGCCGATCAGCCACAGTTCATCGAGCCAGCCGCCGTTATAGGTGGAGGTCGCCTCCTGGTAGAGGTAGATCCCGTCGCCGAGGGTCCAGACGATCAGCCCGGAAATGATCCCGAGGAGCTCGCCAGCGCCACGGAGGCCGCTGACGACGAGGGCGCCGAGAGCAAAGCTGATCAGGAGGATGTCGCCGAGCGGATAGGCGAGGTTCGTCAACACCGCGGCCGGATCTCCATTCGTCAGTCCCACCAGCGCCGGCGCAAGCAGGGCGGTGGCGAGGGACGCTGCGGCAAGCCCGCCGATCGCCCCGTCGAGCCAGCTGGCGGCGGTGAAGTGGCCGATTCGCCGCTTGATCAGGAGCGCGATCCCTATGTAGAAGAACGGCAGGGTGGCGAGATAGCCAGCATCGGCGAGCGACGGGTACGGAGCCCTCTTGACGTCGGAAAGCGCGAGGGTCCAGTAGAGGTCGGCAACAGTCCAAGAAAGCAGCCCGAGGCCGACCGCCACCCAGACGGCTCTCTGATCGCGCACGAGCGCGGCGCGCACCAAACAAGCGAAGCTCGCGAGAAAGAGGGTGGCGTGGTAGACCCAGATCTCCGCGACGTACCTGAGCTCAGGCGGCTCCCCGGCGGCGATGAACCCGGCGTAGGCGACCGCGCACCCGGCGGACCCGGCCAGCAGGGCCCAAACCAGCAGCCGCCCAGCGCGTGATCGACTCCCAAGCCGCATTTCGGCTTTTCATCGGCAGGATCGTCGCCGCGGGTGAATCAGCCGTGAACGGCAGGCCGCTGATCCCACACCTCATCGTCCATTTGGCCAAGCCTGTTCAGTCCTCGGCACCGCGCGCCGATAGATACCGACACAGGGAACCTCAGGTGACGACTCGAGCGGAACGACGGGAGGAACTTTAATGCGGGGACTTGGTGCAGCTCTATACGCCGATTCGGTTCAGCACTGGGGGCAAAGCTCTCCCCGGCCATCCGAGACTACGGATGTTCGCTGCGACTTCTGCGAATCACTGACGGCGCGATGGCGTTACCCAGCCCACCAGGGCCCCGGCTGGAAAGCCTGCCAAGGGTGCCATGCGGCGATTGCGGCCGAGGATCGAGAAGCCCTGCGCAAGCGGGTCTTGCTGGTCTCGGCGCCCAGGGCCTTTCCGTATCGCTACGCACCGAGACTCCGCCGCCGATCGCGTCAGCTGAGCGAGAGCTTCTGGAGCAATCGGGCGGGCGTCGCGGAACCCTTGCACGCCTGATCCATACTCACCCCGCGCAAACCGGCGCCTTCGGCTTGCTCATGCCATGGGCCGTGAAGGGCTCGAACCTTCAACCTTGAGCTTAAGAGGCTCCTGCTCTACCAGTTGAGCTAACGGCCCGACGATCGGGATGGTAGCGGCGGAGGCTGGGGCGTTCTAGGGCGCGGAGCCCACCCCGCCCAACGGGCTCTGGAGCGGGTTGGCGCCGGGAGTGGTCGGCGACGGCGCGTTCTTCTGCGCCTTCGCCTGTTGCTTCTTGGCCTTCACGTAAGCCTTCCGGATCCTGTCGAGCTCCTGCTTTGTGTTCTCGCGCGCGGAGCTTGGCGCTTCCGAGATCGCCTTCTTCGCCGCCTGGTCGCCTCCCGAGATGTCCAGCGAGGCGTACAGGTAGGCGGCGAGCTGTCCGTACGAGCCCGAGCTGGGCTGATCCTCGGCCACGATCCTCTGCGCCTCGGCCGCCCCTTGGGCGTCGTTGAGGAAGTAGTACACCTGCACGATCTGAGCGGCGATCCCCGGAGTTCGGCTGGCCCTTGTTCACCCTCAGGTACTTCTCCCAGGCGTCGGCCGACCTCCCGAGCTCCGTGTGGGCGTCGTCGCTGACGGTCGGCGCACCCGTATTGGGATCGGTGCTGATCCCCGTACTTCGCCTTGTAGAACTCGTATTTGGACAGCTTCAACAGCGCGGCGGTGTCCTTCGGGTCGCTGGCCAGCTGCTCGTTGGCGTTCTCGATCTGATCGTCGTACTGACCGCTGAGCGAGCCGCCGCTGCCATTTCCGCCCAGCCCGATCGCGTCGAAGATGCCTCCCGCCGAGTTGCCGCCGCCGCCGATCCCGAGGCCGATGAAGCCGACCAGGAAGATCGCGGCCAGCAGCACGTAGGACACCTGGACGACCCGCTTGCGCTTGCCGCGGAGGTCGAAGAGCATGTCCGGCAGCCTAGCTCGCCGGGCTTGCGGGCGGCTCGGGCTCCGGCGGGGGCGTGGCCGGCTCGGCCGGCGTGCCCACCAGGCGCGCCAGGATCAGCGAGAGCTCGAACAGCACCAGCAGGGGCGCCAGCTCGATCAGCATCGTGACCGGGTCGGTGCCGGGCAGGAGCATCGCGACCACGGCCAGGATCAGGTAGGCGTAGCGGCGATTGTGCGAGAGCTGATGCGGGGTGACGATGCCGAGCCGGGTGAGCGCGACGATCCCCATCGGTACCTGGAACACCAGGCCGAGCGCGATCAGGGTGAGCATGAAGAAGCTGTAGTACTCGCTGGCCCGCACCTGGATGTTGAACTGGTCGTCGTTGAAGTTGAGCAGGAACTGGGTCGCCGCCGGGACGACGACGAAGTAGGAGAACACCACGCCGGCGATGAACAGGAGCGGGACCAGGATCAGGAACGGGAGCACGACCCGCTTCTCGGTCGGCTTCAGGGCCGGCAGCAGGAAGGCGTAGGCCTGGTAGAGCAGGACCGGCAGGGCGATCAGGATTCCGGCGTAGATCGAGACCTTGAGGGTGGTCATGAACGGCTCGGTGACGCCGAAGGTGATCGGCACCCGGTCGCCGGGCAGCGGCTCATTGGCGATCTCGAGCAGCAGCTCGTTCTGCCAGAAGCACAGCCCGCAGGCGACCACCAACACCGCAGCCGAGGCGATGATCCGGTTGCGCAGCTCGTCGAGGTGCTCGACGAGCGTCATCTGCTCGTCGAACTTTGCGGCCCGCAGACGGGTCGCAGCCACTTACGAGCGCTGGTCGGTTACGACCTCACTCTCGACGGGCTCGCCGGGCTTCTCCGCGCCCTCGATCTGAGGGGGCTGCGGCGACTCTTCCTCTTCGTCGCCCTTGCCCGAGATCGAGGATCTGAACTCGCGGATCCCGCGGCCCATCGAGCGTCCCAGCTCCGGCAGGCGCTTCGGCCCGAAGATCACCAGGGCGATGATGAGGACGATTGCCAGCTCGAGGGGTCCCACGTTTGGCATCAGGACAGATGGTATCGGCGCGCGGCCGCTTAGCGCTTGAAGTTGAGGTAGAAGCGGCTCGGCGTGGGCTCCGCCTGATCCTGGTACTTGCTCCCTGCCTGGCCCGAGCCGTAGGGGCGTTCGACGGCCGAATCCATGCGCATGAACGAGATCTGTCCGATCGGCATCCCGTAGTAGATGGTCACGGGCAGGTTGGCGACGTTGGAGAGCTCCAGGGTCAGGTTCCCCACAAAGCCCGGATCGACGAAACCGGCGGTGCTGTGGATGAGCAGGCCCAGGCGGCCCAAGGAGCTCTTTCCTTCCAGCCTCGCAACGACGTCGTCGGGAAGCTGTACCCGCTCCAGGGTCTGGCCGAGCACGAACTCGCCCGGGTGGAGGATGAAGGGATCGGCGTCGGAGATCTCGACTGCCTCGGTGAGCTCCTCCATCGGCTGACGAACGTCGATGAACGGGTAGCGCGCGTTGTGGAAGACCCGAAAGCGGCGGTCGACGCGCACGTCCACGCTCGACGGCTGCACCATCGCCTCGTCGAACGGATCGATGACGATCCGCCCGGCCTCGATCTCCGCCTTGATGGTGCGATCGCTGAGGACCATCAGATGAGTCTATTCCGGCCCGCCACCGTCGCCGGCTCGCCTGGGTGAGGCTCCGAAGCGCGCCCCCTCGGGCCTGAGGTCCCATCCCTAAAGGCCCTGGGGCCCTCCGCCGATAGAGCACCCGAAGTGGCAGAGAAGCAGACAGCGAAGCACCGCAGCCGGACCTCCCTGGAGGGAGGCCTCGAGCCGAGCATCTTCGAGGCGCGCCTGGCGACCACAACCCGCCGGCGTAGTGACGACCTCCACGTCTGCCCCTCCTGCAGCTCGGAACTGGTCTATCCGACCGACTGGGCGCCGGCCAGCAATCGACGCTGGCAGGTGGCGCTCCGCTGCCCCGAGTGCGAGTGGAACGGTGGCGGCAGCTACAGCCAGGAGGTGGTGGACCGCCTCGACGAGGAGCTCGAGCACGGCACCGAGTCCGTGCTCGACGACCTGAACACCCTCGTGCGGGCGAATATGGAGGACCAGATCAATCGCTTCGTATCCGCCCTGAGCGCGGACCACATCCTCCCCGAAGACTTCTAGATCAGGGATCCAGGTCAGGAGTACCGCTCGACGACGCCGTCGGCGACCAGCTCGAGGAGCTGTCGCTGGTCGGCGTCGAGCGGCGAGCGCTCCAGGGCACGCTTGGCCAGCTCCACGCGCCTGCGGGCGCCGGCCCTGACCTCGTCGAGTACCCCCGTCGCGGTGATTCGGTCGCAGACCGCCTCTGCCCCGTCGGCGTTCAGTTCTCGCAGTCTCAGCTCCGCCAGGCCCTGATCGCGCTCGCGAGCGAGGATCAAGGGCAGGGTCACGGTTCCGTCCAGCAGGTCGGTCCCGCGGGCCTTGCCCGTCCGCTCCGGCGGGCCGGTGACGTCGAGCACGTCGTCGAGGAGTTGGAAGGCGAGGCCGATCTCGCGACCGAAGACCTGAAGCGCCGCCAGAGAGTCGGCGCGGCCACCGGCGACGGCCCCGGAGCCGCCCGCCCGCCCGATCAGGCAGGCGCACTCGAACAGGCGTCCCGTCTTCAGCTCGCAGCGCTCCAGGTAGCGCTCAGCGGAGATCGCGCCGTCGAAGGCATCGCGCCGCTGGGCCAGCTCGCCGCGCGCCAAGGCCACCGAGGCCGTGGCGAGGAGCTCGACCTGCTTTCGGCCGCCTGCTGCGCCGAGCTCGGCGAAGGCACGCGAGAACAGGAGGTCGCCGACCGCCAGCGCGCGGCCGCGCCCGGAGCGGGCCACCACGGTCGGGCGGCCGCGGCGAAGCGGCGCGGCGTCGAGCACGTCGTCGTGGACCAGGGTCGCCATGTGCACGAGCTCGATCGCGGTCGCAGCTCGAATGGCGGCTTCACCTCCCCGCGGGCCGGCGCTGAGCAGGACCAGCATCGGGCGCAGGCGCTTTCCTCCGGCGGCGAGCGTCGCCGTTGCGTCGGTGGCAAGAGCATCGCCATGACCCTCGACCAATCGCCCGAGGCGCTCCTCGACCGCCTCCATGCGGGCGGGCAGCCACGCGTCAGCGGCCTCCAGCACCATCGTCACCGGGGGCGGGACGGCGGTTCGGTTCACCTCGGTGCTCCCATCTCAATCACGGCGCTTCCCGGGCGTAGGGCTCAACCGCCTTTGGCCCCGGAGTGGATCGCGATGATCCCACCGGACAGCAACAGGTAGCGAATCCGCTCCAGCCCGGTCCCGGCCATCATCGCCGCCAGGCCCTCGGGCGGCGGGAACCGCTTCACCGACTCGGGCAGGTACGTGTAGGCGTCGCGGTCCCCCGCCAATGCCCCGAGCAGCGGCACGATCCGGTCGAACCACAGCGAGTAGAAGGCCGACAGAGGAAGCCGGCGCGGCTGGGTGATCTCTAGGATCACGACGCGGCCTCCGGGCCTCAGCACCCGGACCGTCTCGGCCAGCCCGCGCTCGAGGTCGACCAGGTTCCGCACCCCGAAGCCCACCGTAACGGCGTCGAACGACCCCCCGTCGTAGGGGAGCTCCAGTGCGTCGGCCCACTCGAACCGGACCTGTGACGCGCCGCGCTCGCCGGCCTTGCGCCGGGCCCGCTCCAGCATCGGCTCCGAGAAGTCGCAGCCCACCACCGCGCCATCGGGCCCGACGCGGCGAGTCAACTCGAGCGCCAGGTCGCCGGTGCCGCAGCACACATCAAGTGCGGAGTCGCCCGGCCGCAGCTCGGCCCGGTCGGCAGCCCGCTGACGCCAGCGGTGGTGCATGCCGGCGGTCATCGCCGTGTTCATGAGGTCGTAGACGCCCGCGATGCGGTCGAACATCGTCCGCACCTGGGTCGCGAACTCGGGTGAGGAGCGTGACGGTCGGTCGGCCATGCCCGCTCGGGCGAACTCAGTCTCGGCCTTCATCCCGCCGAGGTTACCTTCGCGCCGCAGCCAGGGCTCGGGGGACCTGACAGAGCACAGACCATGGGCTGGGGCGCTACTTCAGAGACGCCAGGAAGTCCGCGATCTGGTTCAGCTCGTTCTGGGTCAAGCAGCCCACGTTGGAGCCGGAAGCGCAGCTCGTGAACGAGGGCATGATCCCCGGGCCCGCCTCGAGGGATCGCAGAATCGCGCTGCGGGGGATCCGGGCGCCGATCTGGGTCAGCTCCGGCCCCAGGGTTCCGTTGCCGTTGTCGCCGATCGTGTGGCAGGCGAGGCAGCCGTTCTGGGCGACCAGCTCCTTGCCCGCCTCGTATTGCGGCGCCACCTCCATGTCGATCTTCGTCGGCGGCCCGGCGATCGCGCCCGTGTAGGTGAGGTAGGCCATCGAGACCACAGTCAGGACCAGCACCGTCATCGCGATCGGCCGGCGCTCGGGCCGGCGCTCCGCGCCGCGGTCGAAGAAGGGCAGGAGCAGCAGCACGACCATGCCGAGTGTCGGCACCCCGATCGTCGCCAGCGGCACCAGCTCGTAGGGCTTGATCACCCGCAGGACCTCGAACAGGAAGAAGAAGTACCACTCGGGTCGCGGTGTGTAGGTCGTGGTCGTCGGGTCGGCCTTCGGGCCCTGCTCGGCGCCGAGCACGAGCGACATCAGGACGATCACCCCGACGACGATCAGCGCCATCGTCGAGTCCTTCATAACCGCGTAGGGGAAGAAGGGCTTGCCCTCCTTCTTCAGCAGCTCGTAGTCGCGGAGGTAGGCCTCCTTCTCGGCCCGGTTCAAACCCTCTCCTCCTTGACGGTCGCCTTGGTGCGCTTCGGCTGCAGCCAGGGCGGCGCCGTGGTGCCGAGCTTCACCACCAGGTACAGGTGGGCCCCGATCAGGGCGATGATCAGCCCCGGCACCAGCAGCATGTGGATCGCGTAGAAGCGGGCCAGCGTCGTCTGCTCGAATTCGGCGCCGCCTCTCAGGAAGTCGGCCAGATAGGGGCCCACCACCGGCCCGGTGCCGGTGATGTTGACGCCGACCACGGTGGCCCAGAAGGAGCGCTGGTCGAAGGGCAGCAGGTAGCCGGTGAAGCCCATCACCATGGTCAGGATCAGCAGCACGACGCCGATCACCCAGTTGAGCTCGCGCGGGTACTTGTAGGCGCCGAAGACAAAGGTGCGCGCCATATGGAGCCAGATCAGGATGATCATCACGCTGGCGCCCCACTTGTGCATGCCCCGCACGAACTCGCCGAGGAAGACGTCGTTCGTGAGGTGGACGATCGATCCGTAAGCCTGGGTCGTGGAGGGCGTGTAGAACATCGCCAGGAAGACGCCGGTCACCGCCTGCACCGTGAACGCGAACAGGGTCGCCGAGCCCAGCGTGTAGAACCAGTTGGTGCCCTTCGGCACCTTCCGGTAGAGCATCCCGGTGAGGAAGCTGGCGCCGCCGGTGCGCTCATCGACCCAGCCGACGAGGTCGGCGGGCGTCTCCTTCAGCCGGTCCACCGGGCCGACCCCGTCGCCGACGCCGGGTTTCTGCGGCTTCTTGAGCGGGCCGGGTATGAGCATGTCGGGAAGCTTCATCGCGCGCTTTCGCTCACGGCGCCGGAGGGGTGGAGGGGCGGGGCGGATAGAGGATGTTCCAGATCCCGCCCGTGAACTCGCCCGGGTCGCGGTAGCGAACGGGGTCGAGTTGCGAGGTGACGCTGTAGCGGGGGCCGAGCTGCACCTCGCCGTTGCGAACCCGGGTCTGGAAGCGATCGAGGGGGCGCACCGGGGGGCCGCCGATCACCTTGCCCTCGAAGTCGTAGACACCGCCGTGGCAGGGACAGATGAAGTTGCCGGCCGCGGAGACGAAGCGCACCGGGCAGCCGAGGTGCGCGCATCGGGTCGAGAGCGCGATGTAGGTGCCAGCGCTCTCGCTCGAGAACGTGCCCGGATCGCCACGGCGCACATAGGCGGTGGTCTTGCCGGCCTCGCCGATCCCCTCGACCAGCGTGATCACGACCGGCTTGTAGGTGTCGGCGGTGAAGCGGCTGACCGGGCCGACGCTCTCCCAGCGCTCGTCGGGGGCCTCGAAGATCGGCGCAATCGCGAACCCGACGGCGGGCAGGACGATCACCGCCCCCGCTATACCGCCGACCGCCTGGCCGGCGACCGTGAGCGCCTTGCGCCGGTTCATCGACTCGCCCTCGAAGTAGCCGGGCGGATCCGGCGCGGGAAGACCGCCGGCGCCAGCGGGACCGTTGCTCTTGTCGGCGGGGTCGGCCACGTTCAGGCGGGCAGATCCTGGTGCTGCTCGAAGCCTATCGCCTCCGCCGCACGCTCCAGTCGATCGCCCAGGCCGGCCTGCTCGGCCGTCCGCAGGGCAGCCCGCCAGAGCGCCGCGGGGGCGTCGGGGCGCCCCTCCCGGAGAGCCACCTTTCCCCGCTCGTGGTCGGGTGTCGTGCCTGAGGCCACAACCGTCACCGAGGCGAGCCAGAGGGCGTTGGCCGGCCCGCCCGCCGCGGCCTCCTCTCCCCCCGCATCGTGAAGCTGCGCCGAGAGCGAGATCAGGTCGGACAGCTCGCGGATCGCCTCCAGGTCGCCCAGCACGGCCAGCCGCTCGAGGCCCAGCGCGTAGAGGTAATCGCCCGCCAGCAGGGCCAGATCCGCGTCGGCGCCGACCACGATGCGTGGCTCTCCGTAATGCAGCAGATAGCCCTCGCGAACCGACTCGACCAGCAGCGAATATTCGCCCCGCGCATCCGCCGCGCGCGGGCCGGTCGCGGCCAGCAGGCCGAGTGCCGGCTCGGCGTCACCGGGGTCGGAGACCTGCGGCGAAATCACCGACTCGTTTGCGCGGAGCTGCGCCGCAAGCGCAGTCAGCGCGGCCTCGGGGGAGCTCATAGGCGGGCGAGATTACCCCCGAGCGTCGCGGGTCGCTGGTCAGGCGGCGGGTGGGAGCGGAGAGCTGCCGGGGGTGCGAAGGCCGGCGATGATGATCTCCAGGTAACGCTCCCAGCTCATCGGCGGCGGCGCACTCTCGCGTGGCGCGGTGGCGCGGGCCAGCCCGCACATGATGCTGGGGATGTCGTCGACACTGAAGTCGGCGCGCATCGCTCCCTCCGCCTTGGCACGTTCGATCAGCTCGTCCGTGAGCTCGTTCAGGCCCGCCCTGTCCGCCGCCGTACCGCACAGGCCCGGCAGCTGGTCCATGGCCTCCGACAGGGCGCGGTCCTCGGCGGTGACCCGGGCGCACTCGTGCATCAGCTCGCTGAACCCCTGCCAGGCGTCGGGGTTACCGAGAGCCACTCGGGCCCGCTCGGCGAAGAAGGCGAAGCGCTCGTTGGCCAGAGCCTGGAGCAGATCCTCCTTGGTCGGAAAGTTCCGGTAGACGGTCCCGACCCCCACCCCCGCCGCACGGGCGATCCGCTCGATGTGGACGTCCAGGCCGTGCTCGGCGAGGAGCAGGCGGGCGGCGTCCAGGACGCGCTTGCGGTTGCGGCGGGCATCGGCCCGCTGCTTGCCTTCGACGGCGGGAGCGGCGGCGGTCTTTTGGGGAGTCATGTCGATTCTCTGGGTGGTGATTCGTCGTCTCTGTGACGGCTCGCACGCAAACGGAACCCCGATTCCGTATAGTGCCCGTAGCGAAACCGGAACTCAGCTTCCGATTATCGCACACCCGCAGGCCACCGAACACAGGAGACACCGATGATGACCACCGCCCAGGAGTTCGAGCGCCGACGCTGGATCGCCCTCGCGCTGCTCTGCTTCGCCCAGTTCATCGTCGTCCTCGACGCATCAATCGTCAACGTCGCCCTGCCCTCGATCGGCGCGGGGCTCGACTTCTCTCAGGAGAACCTCGCCTGGGTGGTGAACGCCTACGTGCTCACCTTCGGCGGCTTCCTGCTGCTCGGCGGCCGGATGGCCGACCTGCTCGGGCGCCGACGCGTCTTCATCGCCGGACTCCTGCTGGTGGCCGCGGCCTCCCTGGCGGCCGGCTTCGCCGCCACGGAGGGTCAGCTGATCGCCGCCCGCGCCGCCCAAGGCCTCGGCGCGGCGATCATCTCGCCCGCGGCGCTGTCGATCGTCACCACCACGTTCCGCGACGGTGCCGAGCGCAACAAGGCGCTGGGGGCCTGGGGCGCGGTCGCGGGAGCGGGTGGCGCCGCCGGTGTGCTCCTCGGGGGGATCCTCACGGATGGCCTCGGCTGGGAATGGGTGCTATGGGTGAACGTGCCGGTCGCACTCGTGGTCGCCGCGCTCTCCCCGCGGTTGATCGCCGAGAGCCGCTCCGAGTCCGCCACGCGCCACTTCGACGCCGCCGGAGCGGTGACCGTCACCGCCGGCCTCTCGATCCTGGTGTACGCGATCGTCGACGCGACCGACGTCGGTTGGGGCTCGCTGCAGACGCTCGGTTTGATCGGCTTGTCTGCGGCGCTGATCGCTGCCTTCATCGCGATCGAGCGACGCTCGCAAGCGCCACTGATGCCGTTCCGGATCTTCCGCATCCGGACCCTGACCGGCGCCAACATCGTCGGGCTCCTGGTCGGCGCGTCGCTGTTCTCGATGTTCTTCTTCATCACGCTCTACATGCAACAGGTGCTCGGCTACAGCGCTATCCACGCCGGCCTCTCCTACGTGCCCCTTGCCCTCGGAATCATCGTCTCCGCTGGAGTCGCCTCCCAGCTCGTGACCAGGATCGGCTTCAAGCCTGTACTCGCCATCGGGATGCTGATGATCGCTACCGCGCTGGCGTGGTTCTCGCAGGTCTCGGTCGGCGGTGACTTCGTCACTGACATCCTGGGCCCCTCGCTGCTGGCCGCCTTTGGCCTCGGGTTCGCCTTCGTGACGACGACGATCGCCGCTGTCTCCGGGGTCCGCGAACAGGAGTCCGGCCTCGCGAGTGGACTGATCAACACCTCGCAACAGATCGGCGGCGCACTGGGACTGGCCGTGCTGGCGACGATCGCCAATTCGCGGACCGACCACGTCATGGCGTCGGCGGGGGGCGACCCCTCCGCGCTCACGAACGCCCTCGCCGAGGGCTTCCAGGCGGCGTTCCTCGGCGGGGCCATGATCGCCGCGCTCGGCTTGGTGCTGACGCTGGTGCTGATCCGCAGCCGCGACAGCCGCGCGCACGTAGAGCTCGGGTCCGCACCGGCATCCGAGCGGCTCGCCGGCGAGGCCGCCTAGTTTGAGCTAGCCACAGGCGATGGCAAACGCTTCCGAGGCCGCCTCCGCGGTGCGATCGATCGCCGCCTCGTCGTGGGCGAGGGAAACGAACCAGGCCTCGAACTGGGACGCGGGCGGGTAGATGCCACGCTCGAGCAGGGCGCGGCAGAAGCGGCCGTAGGCCTCCAGGTCGCATGCCGACGCGCCGGCGAAGTCGCGGATCGGCTCCGGGCTGAAGAATGGCGTCACCAGGCCCGGCGCCGAGGCCACCTGCACAGGGCGGTCCCTGGCCGCGGCGCGAAGGCCTGCCGCCAGCCGGTCGGTGAGATCCCCGAGGCGTCGGTAGGCGTCGGCGTCGAGGCGCTCCAGGGTGGCGAGGCCCGCGGCGACAGCAAGCGGATTGCCTGACAGCGTCCCCGCCTGGTAGACGTCCCCGGACGGCGCCACTCGCTTCATCAGCTCGCGGCGACCGCCATAGGCAGCGGCGGGAAGGCCGCCGCCCAGCACCTTGCCCAGCAGGGTCAGGTCGGGAGTGATCCGGTAGAGCTCCTGGGCGCCGCCGCGGGCAACCCGGAATCCCGTGATCACCTCGTCGAAGATCAGCAGCGCGCCGCTTCCGCCGGCCTGCTGGCCCAGGAACTCCAGGAAGCCGTCGGCTGGAGCGACCACACCCATATTGGCGGCGATCGGCTCGCAGATGATCGCAGCCACCTCGTGCGAAGCGAGCGCCGCAGCCACCGCCTCGCGGTCGTTCCAGGGGACCACAACGGTGTCGGCCGCCTGTGCCTCGGTCACTCCCGGGCTGGCCGGGATCCCCTGCGTTGCCAAGCCCGAGCCGGCCTCGACGAGCAGCCCGTCGACGTGGCCGTGATACGCGCCGGCGAACTTCACCACCTTGTCGCGCCCGGTCGCCGCTCGCGCCAGGCGGACGGCGCTCATGGACGCCTCGGTGCCGGAGTTGACCATCCGCACCATGTCCACCGACGCGTAGCGCTCGCAGACCTCGGCGGCGAGCTCGACCTCGCCCTCGGTCGGCGCGCCGTAGCTGGTTCCCCGCTCGGCCGCATCGACAACGGCAGCGACGACCTCGGGGTGGGCGTGGCCCAGGATCAACGGGCCCCAGGAGCACACCCAGTCGATGTACCGATGCCCGTCCGCGTCGATCAGCTCGAAGCCCTCGCCGCGCTCCACGAAGACAGGGTGATCTCGCCCGATGGCCTGCATCGCCCGAACCGGGGAGTTGACCCCGCCGGGGAGCAGGCCGGCGGCCCGCGCGTAGAGGACCTCAGATCTGCGTGTGTCGAGGCCCGAGGCGGCCTCGGTCATGCGCCGGCGTGCTCCCGCTCCCAGTTGGCGTAATCGTCGATGAAGTAGTGGAGCCGCACCTTCTTGAACTCGGTCGAGGAGTAGAGGACCGCGCGGTCGTCGCCATGCAGGTCGTGTTCGTCGGCTATTCGGTCGAGGACCGCGTCGCACTCCGGCTTCGAGCGACCGTGGGCCATTGTGAACACCGAGTAGGGCCAATCAGCGTAGGTGGGGCGCTGGTAGCAGTGGGAGATCCCGCGCACCGCAGCCATCCTCCTGCCGACCTCGGGCACCTGATCGGTGGGCACCCGCCACACCCCCATCCCGTTGGCCGAGAACCCGGCGCGCCGGTGGTAGAGGATCGCCGCCACCCGCCGCAAGAGCTTTCGCCCCACCATCTCCTTCAGGTGCTCCAGCAACCGGTCGGGCGACACCCCTACCCGCTCGGCCGCCGCGTCGTAGGGGCGGTCCGTAACAGCCATGGGCCCCTGGAGGGCGCGGATCACGGCAACGTCGGTGTCGTCGTAGGGCTGCGCCTCTAGCTCACGCGGCGGCGCCGCGTCGACCGTCGCCGCCAGCGCCTCGGTCCCCTGCTCCATCTCGAGGTTCATGTTGATCTTGAACAGGGTCAGGGTGGGAAGCTGGCGGATCGACTCGGCGCCCGTCTCGGCCCTCAGGACCTCGAGGGTGCCGTCGAGGCCCAGCCCGGAATCTGGGGGTGTGGCAATCGTGAACCAGAGGTTGAACTCGTGGGTGCGCAGATAGTTGTGGGAGACGCCGGGGTGGGAGTTGATGATCCGGGCGGCGCGCTGGGGGTTCTCGGAGTCGACCTTGGCGGCAACCAGCATGGACGCATAGCCGAGCGCCCGGGTGTCGAAGATCGGGGTGATCTCGCGGATGATCCGCTCGTCGAGCAACCGCTGGGTGCGGGTCTCGACCTCATCCACCGGCAACTCGGCCTGGCGAGCGATGGACCTGAACGGCTCGCGCTCCAGCGGGAAGCTCGACTGAAGCAGGTTTAGAAGCAGCTTGTCGGCCGCGTCGAGAGGCACCGCGGCGCCCGCCGTGCGCGAGCGAACCTTGGGTCGCGGCTTGCGGAGCGGCGCGCTGGCCCCGCTCAAAGCCAACTCGCGGCTTCCTTCGCGTAATAGGTGAACACCAGGTCGGCGCCCGCCCGCCGGATTGCGGTCAGGGTCTCGAGCACCGCGGATCGCTCGTCGAGCCAGCGGTTTTGGGCTGCAGCCTTGAGCATCGAATACTCGCCGGAAACGTGGAAGGCGGCCACCGGTGCCCCGGTCTCCTCCTTGATCAGGCGGATCACATCGAGGTAGGGAGTGGCGGGCTTCACCATCACCACGTCAGCGCCCTCGGTGAGATCGAGCTTCGCCTCGCGGACGCCCTCGAGCACGTTCGCCGGGTCCATCTGGTAGCCGCGACGATCGCCGAACTCCGGGGTGGACTCGGCGGCGTCGCGGAACGGTGCATAGAAGGCCGAGGCGTACTTGGCGCTGTAGGCGACGATCGCTACGTTCGGGTGGCCGTCCTCGTCGAGCTGCGAGCGGATCGCCCCCACGCGGCCATCCATCATGTCGCTGGGCGCCACCAGGTCCGCTCCCGCATCGGCATGCGAGATCGCCGTCTTGGCGAGCAGCTCGACGGTCAGGTCGTTGTCGACCTCGCCGTCGCGAACCACCCCGCAATGGCCGTGCGAGGTGTACTCGCAAAGGCAGACGTCGGTGATCACCACCAGGTCGGGGTGGGTGTCCTTGAGCGCCCGGACAGCCATCTGCACGACGCCCTCCGGATCGTAGGCGCCGGAGCCGGCCTCGTCCTTGGAGGCCGGGACGCCGAACAAGATCACAGCGCCGATCCCCGCCGCCTGGAGCTCGGTCGCCTCGGCGACCAGCTCGGAGATCGAGAATCGCTCGATTCCGGGCATCGAGGGCACCTCCTGGCGCACCCCCTCGCCGGCGACGACGAACAGAGGCTGAACGAGATGCCGCGGCGAAAGCTCGGTCTCCCGGACGAGCTCGCGCAGGGCCCCGGTTCGCCGAAGCCTCCGCATGCGGGTGGCGGGAAAGCTCACGATGCTGATTCTAGGGCCGGGGCGCCTCCGCCCCCCGTGTCAGTCAGCCATCCGGGCCGGGAGGCGCCGATCTCGCTCCGGTCGCCCCTCAGAGCGCCTTTCACAATGACGGTGTGCCCGGGGCGGTCCAGAACCGAGCTGGGCGACGCACGGGGACGAGGCCAATAGGTGTGCCTATTGGCGAGGAGCCGGGTGGCGATCCAGCGACGGTGCTGGGCCGCATCCGGGTGCGGCGTTTCATTGTGGAAGTCGCTCTTAGAAGGCGAAGCGGCGCAACGCCAGCCTCGCCAACGCCCCGTAGGCGGCGGCGAGGATCGCCAGGTGCAGGATCGGCCGGCCCAGCCCGGGACCGGCCGCGTCCAAGCCGCCCGAGATCGCGTCGAGCGCCGGGTCGAACGGGAAAAGCGCCCGGATCACCTCGATCACGTCGAACAGGGCGGGGCTGACCGTGCCGGACCCGACCAGGGAGACGAAGGCGATCGGCAGCGAGATCATGAAGGCGAGCAGGGAGCTGGCGCGAACCTCGCGGGCGGCGCCTCCGATCGCCGCCCCGAAGGCGGCGAAGGCGGCGCCGCCCGCCACGATCGCCGCACCGAACAGGGGGAAGCGGCCCCAGTCGATGTCGACGAACAGGGACAGCCCGACCAACATCAAGAGCGTGACCACGATCGACAGCGCCACCCCGAGCCCCACCTTCTCAACCAGCAGCGCCGTCCGCCCCACCAGCCCCCGAGTCAGCCGTGGGAAGGCGTTCTCCTCGCGCTCCAGCGCCAGCGAGCCGGCCACCAGCAGCACGGTGACGAACATCAGGGTCACCGTCGCAGCAACGGAGATCGCGAACGAGTCGAGGCTTGGCGGGGAGCCCGAAACGGTCTCCTTCTGGACCTCGATCGGGTGGGCGACCGAGCTCAGGAGCGGAGTGGCGAGGTTCAGGTTCTGCCGCGCCAGTCTTGAGAACTGGATCACCCGGTCGAGCGCGCCTGCGAAGGGGCCACCCGCGGGCAGCTCCGGCCGCAGCTGCTCGAGGATGCGCTCGGTGTTCTTGAGGCCGAGGACGTTGAAGGTCTGGCCCAGCAGGGTGAACGTGCCTCCCCTGAGCAGCAGGTTCAGGTAGTTGGCGGAGATCTTCGTGACCTGCTTCGAAATCCTCAGGTTGGCCTCCGTGACCAGCGAGCTGATCCGGTCGTCCACCAGCCGCGCCTTGACCGGGTCCTCCTCGTTGACCAGAACTCGCACGGTCGGCTGCGACGGCGTCAGCGAGCCGAGTGATTGAAGCTCCTGGATCAGGTTCGGCGGCAGGATCAACGCCGCCAGCGCGTCGCCCGACTCGACCATGTCCCGTGCCTGCTCCTCGCTGGACACCGGGATGCACTCGATTCGCGAGCAGAGCTCACTCCGGGCGCCCGCGATGTCGAACTCGGTGCCGGCGAGCACGAACGGCTGCCCCTGGGGAACCTGGTTCAGGAAGGCGACCCGGGGTGTCTCGGGCCCGCGCGAGAGCGCGAAGCCGATCAGCACGGCGATCGCCACCGGATAGACGACCAGCAGCGCCGTGACGAGCGGCGAGCGGCGCAGGATCTGAAGATCCTTGATGAACAGCCAGCGCACTAGGGCCTCGCGTCGCGCCCGAATGGCATCAATGGCCTCGATCCCGGAGAAAGGCGACGAACGCCTGCTCGAAGTCGCTCGCGGCCGATTCGGGAGCGGCCCCATGCAGTTGGGCTGAGGTGCCGTCGAACAGCGCCTCGCCATCGGCCAGCACCAGCAGCCGCTGGCCGTAACGCTCGGCCTCGGCGATGTTGTGGGTGGAGAAGATCACCGTGGTGCCACCGCCCGCGAGGCCGAGCACGAACTCCCAAAGGCGCTCCCGCTGACGCGGGTCGAGCCCGGCGGTGGGCTCGTCGAGGAGCAGGACCAGCGGGCGGGCGAGGAGGCCGATCGCGATGTTGATCCGCTGCTGGTTTCCGCCCGACAGCGTTCCCACCTGGTCGTCGCGACGGTCGGCGAGGCCGGTCTGGTCGAGCATCTCCTCGACCGCGGCGTCCGTGTCGGGCACCTTCTCGAGGTGAGCGAAGAGGCGCAGGTTCTCGGTCACGGTGAGACGCCGGTAGAGGGCCGCCTGCTGCGGGATCCAGCCGATCTCGCCCGGAGGCCGGCTGACGGTGCCACCGTCCTGGCGCCTGATCCCCGCGAGGATCGTCAGCAGGGTCGTCTTGCCGGCGCCGTTGGGACCAATCACCGCCAGCAGCTCGCCGCGGTGGGCGTCGAAGCTGACACCCCTGAGCGCCTCCCGCTCGCCGAAGCGCTTCACGAGCTCGCGGGTCTCGATCACGACCTCGTCGTTCGTCGACCGACCGCTGGTGGCGGATTCGCCGAACACCCGAGGAAAGCTAGTGGGTCATCCGGTGCGCAACTTCCAGGGGCGCCGCTTGTTAGTTGGGCGAGGTACGGAGGGCTGATGAGCACGACGGCATCACGACGGGTCGAGCAGCCGAGCGGGTTGCGGCGGCCCAGCGGGGTGAAGCGGCCGCGATTGATCCGGCAGGCGAGCGCCTGGGTGCCCCAACGCGATCCCGAGCCGCTGCAGCTGCAGGACCTCGAGGAGTCGCATGCTGTCCGCTGGGTGGACATCTACGGCGGCGACCTGAGCAACGGCGAGGTGCTGGCGCTGCTCGCCCCCATCTGCCGCGGCGGGCTGACCGCGAAGATGGTCCGCGACCTGATCACTCCCCAGCGGTTCGCAGCCGGAGGGAGCTACCGCGACAGCGACGTGGTGATCATGTCCGGCTTCCGCATTCGCCACCTGGGCTCAGGCGCCAACGGAAGCGAAGCCATGAACGGCGACAGCAGCCCCTCGGTCTTCGAGCCGGTCCAGATGCTGGTAGGCGATGACTGGCTGCTCAGCTGCTGGCTTCCGGCGCGGGTGTTTCGCGGCATGGGCGACCCGATCCCTGTCGCCGACGATTCATCGAGCGGGCTCTACCTTGCTGTGGCGAAGCGTTGGCCGACGAGCAACGCGAGCACCGCCGAGGGCCTCGCCAAGCTCGTGCGGCGCGAGCTTTCGGGCGGCGCCGTCTACCGGCCGCCGATCAACTGACGCCAAGGCGAGCCGACCCGTGCGGTCCGCAGGGGGACCGCACGGGTCGCCGCGTCCGCGGGGCGCCGAATGCGGGCCGCCGTCAGCAGCCCGTGGATGACTAGGCTCTCTCGCCCGTGCGCGTCCTATTCATCGGAGACATCGTCGGCCGTCCCGGCCGAGCGGGGCTCGCGGCCGCCATGCCTGAGCTTCGCAAGCGCCACTCGCCCGACCTCGTGATCGCCAACGGCGAGAACTCGGCCGGTGGCCTCGGGATCACCGAGAAGACCGCCAACTCGATGTTCGAGACCGGGATCGACGTGATCACCACCGGCAACCATGTCTACCGCCACCGCGCGGTTTACGAGTTCCTGGACCGCAGCGACCGGGTGGTGCGCCCGGCCAACTACCCGGTCGGAAACCCCGGGCGCGGCGCGACGACCGTCGAGGCCGCCGGGAGGCGCGTCGCCGTGCTCAACCTGAGTGGAGCCGTACAGCTTCGGGTTGCCCGCTCCCCGTTCGCCGAGGCGGACGCCCAGTTGGCCAAGCTCGAGAGCGAGGCGGACGCCGTGATCGTCGACTTCCACGCCGAGGTGACGAGCGAAAAGGTGGCCATGGGCTGGCATCTCGACGGCCGGGTTGCCGCCTGCCTCGGTACCCACACCCACGTCCCCACCGCCGACGCCCGCGTCCTGCCCGATGGCACGGCATTCATCAGCGACGTCGGCATGACCGGCTCGCGCGCCGGGGTGATCGGGGTGCGGCGCGAGCAGGCCCTCGAGGCCTTTCGCACGCAGATGCCGGTCAAGTTCGACACCGCTGACGAGGATGTCTGGATCAACGCCGTGGTGGTCGAGGTCCGCGACGACGGCCTGGCGGCGTCAATCGAGCAGGTGGTGGTCCCGGCGCCGGCTGGTCCCGCCCCTGAACGAGGCCCGTGATCGCCAAGCCGAAGAACCACGGGATGTAGAGATAGAACCAGTGCTCCGCCGTCAGCTGGACGGCGATCAGGACCGCCGCGGCCAGGGCGGCGACCTGAGGCAGGGAGCGGCGGCGGGGGACGATGGCGACGAGCAGGGCGAGGAGGACCGCGAACGCCTTGAGCACGGTCTGGAGCCACTCGAGCGAGCGTTCCTGGCCCCAGATGCTGAACGGCGAGCTGCGGTCGAGCTGGCTCTCGACCGTGCGGTCGTAGAAGGTGGCGAGGCCCGGCTCGATTGCGGGGAGGGCGAGCATCAGGGCGAGGCCGCCCACGAAGGCGATCGAGAAGAAGGCCAGCGTGCGGACCCTCCGCCGCGCCGGGGCCTGGCGCTGAAGGCCGTTGCTCCGGTCGAGAAGGCCCCTGTCGCCGGCGGCGAACAGCGGGGCGAGCGCCAGTGGGGCGAACTTGGCGAGGGTCGCAAGGGCGAGCAGAGCGCCGCGTTTGACGGGGGAGCTGAAAGCGACGAGCGCCCAGACGAGCAACGCCGCAATCAGAGTGTCGTTGGAATTCGACTGGAGGGCGTAATCGGTGAAGGGGTAGGCGGCCCAGGCGAAGCCGAGAATGACGCCCAGGCGGGTTCCGCCGAGCTGACGCCCGAGCACGAAGAGCCCTGCGACGGTCGCCAGGTCGAAGAGGATCGCGGCCGCATGGGCGGCGGGGAGGTCGTTCCAGGCGCCGTGCCAGGGCAGGAGGAGCTCGAACGGGACGTAGGCGTAGTAGTTGAAGGGGCCGTAGGTGTCGCCGAATGGATTGTCGGGGGGGAACGCGTTCAGGCCCCAGACGGTCAGCCCGTGAGTGATGTGGTCGGCGCCGATCACGCCGGCGTAGCCGACGTCGATGACGCCCGAGTCGGCGATGTTGAGGGCGATTCGAAAGCCGAGCAGGAAGGCGCCACCAACCGCCAACCAGGCGGTCGGCGCCGACGGCCGAAGCCCCTCCCCGGCGCCGCGGAACCCGACCCAGAGCATCCGCGCCAGCAGATAGACGAGCGGCGGGTAGGCGAGCGGCACGCTGACGCCGATGTTGGCGGCGTTGAAGAAAATCTCCGAGATGCCGAACGAGAGCAGGACGAGCAGGTCGATGTGGACGATCCGCCACTTGCGGCGCCAGTCGAAGAGGCCAAGCAGGAAGATCGCCGCGAGTGGCAGCCAGACATAGGGAGCGTTCAGCTTGTGGCCGAACTGGTTGGGGTAGCCGCGGGCCATCTGCCAGGCGATCTGGTAGCCGGTCCACGACTCGCGCACCTCCCCCGTGGCGTCGTCGACGATCACCTGCACCCGCTCCGTCCCCTTGGCGTAGAAGCCCACCTGCCAGGTGCCGGGCTTTGCCTGCGCCGAGGCGCTCAGCCGCCCGTAGCGCTGGCGCTGCTCGGCGACCTTGGGGTCCGCGCGGGCGACGCGGATGGCCCGGGCCTCGGTCAGACTCGGCGCCGCCTCGCCAGCTGGCAGCGGTGTCGCTGTTTCCGTTGGCGGTCCCGTCTTCGCCGCCGGGGTCGAGCCGGGTGCGGGGGTTCCCTGCCCGAACGCCGAGGCGGGCAGAGCGAGGGCAATCAGAACGGAGGCGACCAGCGCGGGGTGGTTCAGAGCGACTCTACGCGTGGGGAGGCGGTGGAGGACGCGCCTCAGCGCCCTTCTGCGCCGAAGGTCCACAGCTTGTTGCCGATGAAGTTGAACGGCATCGCGGCGGCCACCGAGAGGGCCTGGGAGGGAAGCTCGGATGCGCCGGCGACGTCGACCAAGAGGTAGAGCAGGATCAGGTTGACGCCCAGCGCCAGGACGCTGACGGTCAAAAAGCGCGCCGCCTGGAAGCCGGGGTGACCCTCCGTGGCGCGGAAGGTCCAGCGGCGGTTCCAGAGGAAGTTGTTGGTCACGGCGACGCAGAAGGCGCCCACGGCGGAGAGGATGTGGTGGACGCCGAGGGCCTCGGCCAAGACCGCGAAGACGGCGAGGTTGACCACGTAGCCGGTCCCGCCCACGACGCCGAACTTGAACAGCTGGATCCAGTTCTCGGGCTTCCGGGTGCCGAGGTGGATGCGAAGGGCGAGCTGCCAGGTCCAGTCGGCAGCGCCCGCGGGGGCGTCGACCGGGGGCTGGGTCTCCTCAACCCGGCTCACCGGGCGACCTCAGCCACGGTTGCGGCCTGAGCCTCGGGCGCGCGGACGTCTGCGTCCGCGCTGACACCGAAGTGGCCGAGCACCAGCGCCGCGATGTCGCGGAGCGCCCACTGCTCGCGCGCTTCCTCGACTCCCGGCTCGAGGCCGCAGAGGACCAGCGGACCGAGCGAGTCGCCGGCCAGGAGGGCGCCGTGGCTGGCGCCGCCGATGTGGGTTGCTCCGCCCCAGTCCACGCACTCGTAGCCCTGCTTCAGCGAGACCAGCAGGTCGCCCGCGTTGGGCGCTGTGAGCGCCGACCACAGCCGCGTCAGGCCGTCCGGGTAGACGAGGTCGTCCAGCCCGGCGTCGCGCGGCTCCATTGCCAGCGCGCCGAGCTCGCCCTCGGCGTCCCAGCTCGCGCCGCGCCGGTCGGACAGCTGCGAGCCGGGCCTAAAGCGCAACTCGCCGCGCGGGCTCTCGACCACCGCCTCGGGTCCGGAGCCGTTGTCGACCGACAGCCAGGCGACCAGGTCGACGCCGTCGAGGCTCCGCAAGCGGCCACGTACTGCGGCGTGGGTGGCCGCCCGGCGTCCGTCCTCCGCCAGCATGTAGACCCCCGCCGCCCGTGCGGTCGGGCTCACGGCAAGCTCCGCCGACTCGGGGTGCTCGGCGTTCGCCGCCAGCACCTTCCACTCCTCGCCCAGCGCCTCGGCCAGCGGCACCGCCGCCTCGACGTCGGTCTGCGCGTGGTCGGCCATCAGGATGACCGCGTGAGCGTCGAGGAAGGCGTCGATCCCGCCCGCCTCGTCGACGATCTCGCCGAAGCTGCGGTCGGCGTGGGAGATCGAGTCGAGCATCGCGTCGATCCCGTGGGTGTGAGTGTGATGGTCATTGTCGGGGAGGGAGAAGAGCAGGAAGTCGTAGAGGTCCTCCCGCACCAGCTCGCGGCCGACGCAGGCGGAATAGGTGTCGCGAGTCCCCGGCCGCGCGAGGGTCGGCTTGCAGGGCACCCTGCGGCTCGCGTACAGCTCGCCATAGAAGAGCTCGTCGGGCCCCCAGACCGCGTGGCGGAACTTGGCGGCGACCGCGACCCTGCGCAGCAGGCCCTCGAGGCTGAGCTGGTGGCGCCGCCGCCCGCGATAGATCAGGAACGGCGTCACCGCCGTTCGAACCCCGGCGTCGCCGAGGCGCTCGAACACGGTCTCCACGTCGTGCGAGAGATGGGCCATGTTCATGTTGTAGACCGTGTCGTAGAGAGTCCTGAAGAGGCCGAAGGCTCGCGTCGCCTCCAGTGAGGAGCCGTACTCGACGTAGCGTTGCTCGGCGCGGTGGTACCAGTTCATGCCGCTGATGCCATGCCGGTCCGGGCCCACGCCGGTGGCGATCTCCGAGCAGGCGACGGGCGTCACCGAGGGGAAGGCCGAGACGCAGTCGCCGATCAGCGAGCCGCGCTCGAGCAGGGCGGCGAAGTTGGGCGCCAGGTCGTCGGCCACCGCCCGAAGCAACATGTCAGTGCGGAGCGAGTCGACCACGATCAGGCAGAGCTTGCGTGAGGCGGGCGGCGACGGAGGCGGGGAGCTCACCGGAGCACCCGCAGCCCCTCGTACTTGCGCTGGGCGCGGCGCCGGCGGGCAGAGCCCAGCCAAACGACGGCCAGCAGCGCGACCAGGGCCACCGGCTCGACGAACAGTGACGCGGCAGCGAGGACCAGGGCTCCCAGCGCAACGAACAGCCCGATCGACGAGGCGCCCTCGTGGCGCGCCTGAGCGCCCGCGACGACGCCGTTGACGACCCCGAACGTGAACACGGCGATCACCGCCCCCACCACCCAGCCCGGCCAGGCGGGGTGGTCGGCCGTGGCCAGCGATGCCCCGAACAGGACCCCGCCGCCGATCGCGGCCGCGGCGGCGAGCAGGAAGCCGACCACCCCGCGGCGCCCGGAGGCGCCACCGAAGGTGCCGGCGGCGAGCGCTAGCCCGATCCCCTGGCAGGTGGCTAGGAAAAGGTCCATCGGCGAGCGGCCAAGGCTAGCGAGAGCGACGGCTCGTCCCTGGCCCTCCGCCGCCTGGGAGTGGCTACGCGCCGCCGAAGCCGAGCGTCCGGCCGCACCCGGCGAGCCTCAGGGTCAGTGGCCCGTCGGTGGTGACGTCGAGCTGCGGGTGACAGCTGAGGCGGGCGCGACCGGGGTGGACGACCACCTGGGCCAGGTTCTCGGCATCCAGATGGAGGACGTTACGGGCAGTCGTCTGTTGCGCCGGCCCCCAGCTCTTCCGCCGCTCTTCGTAGGCCAGGGCACCGAGATTCCCGCCCTGGAGCGTCCCGACCTGAGTTTGGGTCGGGTTCTGATCGGGGTCATCCAGCCCGAAGCCCTCCGAGCGCGCGTCCACCTGCCCCAGGGGGGCCGTGCCGGCCGAGCTCCGCAGCTTCAGCCCCGAGAGCCAGTAGGCGTGGTTGGCCACGGTACCGGCGGTGGGAAAGTCCATGGTCGGGTTGACGACGAATGTCACATGAGCTGGATTCCGGTTGACCGCTTGGGTGCCGAGGAAGGCCGCCACCGGGGCGTACTGGTCGTTGACGGCGAGCGCGAAGTGGTCCGCGGTCGTGAACAGGTCGAACCTGTAGCGATAGCCCAGATCGTCGAAAGTCTGGGCCTGCGCAGCCGCGCTGGCGACCGGGACCAGCTCGTCCTGGCTTCCGTTCCAGATCAGGAAGGGGATGTTCCGGACCGAGGCGAGCATGCGGTTGGTGTTGCTCGCCTCACCGCCCGGCTGTGGCGGGGAGGGCGGCACCCAGATCCCGAGGCCAGGTGGGCCAACCACCGGGTTCGCCCGCGCGAACAGGTCCGGGTACCGGGTCGCGAACTTGTAGGTCCCGTAGCCGCCCATCGAGTAGCCGGAGATCGCCGTCCAGCGGGGATCGAGCCGGTAGCGCCGGGCGACGTCGGCCCAGACCTCGAAGGTGTCGGCGCCTGCGTGACCGTAGTACCAGCCGTCCGGGCCGCGGCCCTCGGGCGTGATCACGATCGACCCCGGACCCCGCTCGCCGAGCTGCGACTGGTTGCGGCTGTCGCCGAACTGGTTGTAGCTGGCGCCGAGCGAGTGGAGCAGCAGCGTCAGGCCGTAGCCGTCAGGTGGAACTGGTCCCCTGGGAACGTAGATCGCATAGGGCTGGAGGCGCCCGCGGAGCTCGCCCTGGCAGTCGTTCGGGCTGCCGCAGCTGGTCGAGTAGTCGGCGCCCTGCTTGGTCTCGAAATGGCTGGCCAGGATCCGGTCCATGGGGCCGTTGATCGGTATCCCTCCGGGCTCGCCGCGCATGTTGTCGGTGACCCCGGCCTGGAGCTTGGCGAAGTCGACCCTGGCGCGAAATGCGGCGAGGTTGTTGCCGGCGAGCGCGTTGCCCTGCTGGCGGTCGCGCCACCAGGCCGGGTCGTTGAGGACGCTGTCGGGGGGGAACGTGTGCTGCCAGGGCTCGCGGAAGCGGAAGGCGACGTTGAAGAAGGCGGCGGGAGCGGAGAGGCCGGCGCCGCCCCCGGGGCGGGTGGCGGTGGCGGCGTCTCCGGGCACGAGATACCGCCCTGCCGCCTTGTCCCAGAGCCCTACGCCGGCGGCCAGCGGAATTGTGCGCCTGCCCGGGTCCCAGACGCGGTGGGAGACCAGGACCTGGATCTGGCGCCGCCGCCCGTCGATCGACACCCGCGGCGCCGGTTTGATCGTCTTCGAGTCGCGGGCGCGCACGAGCTCGCCCTGCTGGCCGTGGACGGTGAGGAAGAGCGCCGCCGGTGCGCTCACATTCGCTCCGTGGGGGAAGTCGCGAGGCTGGGCCGAGCCGCCGATCGCGATCGTGGTGGCGACCGAAGCCGGGTCCTTGAGCGTGTTGAGGGTGATCCGGAAGGCGGTGGCGTTGGCAAGCGGCTTGACCCGGAGCTCGACCAGGTCGGCGGCGTTGTTGGCGAAGGCCGGGTTGGTCGGGTACGTGTAGGTGCCGTTGGGGAGCGAGAAGGTGTCGGCCCCGGAGCGGGGGTCGCCCGGGTCGCGACTTTGGCCGCGGGCGCCGTGGTCGTCGTAGAGGAAGTCCTGGTAGAGGAACTCGCCCTGGCGGTAGGCGCTCGAGCCCGAGATCAGGATCGGCTTGGCTCGCCAGATGCCGCTGTTGGAGAGCTGCGGCGCCTCGGCCAGTGGGCGGTAGAGGATGTCGGGACCGGGCCGCGGCGGCGGGCCCTGGTACAGCGAGCCGCTTGCAGCGGCCGCCCCGCCCCACAGCGCGATCACAACCGCCGCCACGCTGGCGAACACGATGCCCATCCCGAGCCGCTCCCCGAGCATGCCCGCCACTGTACCCCAGCTGTGAGGCCTGGAGAGCAGGCCTCGCTCGCGGCACCCCGGCTGAGCAGAGGTCGGGCGGCTTCGGCACACTTGGCCGATGCCGGAGCAGCAGGACTCGACCCAGCCCGAGCAGCGTCCCCTCCCGGCCCACCGCCGCGCCCATCAGACGGCGCACGACCTGGAGCGCTACGCGGACCTGTTCGCGCAGCGCACCCGAGTCATGCGCTCCTCGGCGATGCGCGACCTGATGGCGATCACAGCGCGGCCCGAGGTGATCTCCCTCGCCGGCGGCCAGGCCGACACCTCGACCTTCCCGCCCGAGACGTTCGCCGCCCAGATGACCCGGATCGCCCAGGAGTCGTCGGCGGAGGCGCTCCAGTACGGGCCCACCGAGGGCTTTTCGGCGATGAAGGCGGCGATCCGTGACGTGATGGCCGCCGAGGGGATGACCCCGGACCCCGAGGACGTGATCGTCACCACTGGCGGCCAGCAGGCGATCGACCTGATCACCAAGACGCTCGTCGATCCCGGTGACCCGGTGATCTGCGAGGCCCCCACCTATCCCGGCGCCGTCCCCGTGTTCAGCTCCTACGAGGCCGAGACTCACCAGATCGAGATCGACGACGAGGGGATGAAGGTCGACCAGCTCGAGGCGCTGCTCGACCGCCTCGCGAGCGATGGGCGCCGGCCGAAGTTCATCTACTCGGTGCCCACCTTCCAGAACCCGGCCGGGGTCAGCCTCTCGGTGGAGCGCCGCCACCGCCTCGTCGAGCTGGCGCGCCAACGCGAGGTGCTGGTGGTCGAGGACAACCCCTATGGCCTGCTGCGCTACGAGGGCGAGCCCCAGCCGGCGCTGTACCTCCTCGATGGCGGCGACTACGTGATCTACATCGGCACGCTGTCCAAGATCCTCTCGCCCGGGATCCGCCTGGGCTGGGCGGTGGCGCCCCCGCCCGTGATGGAGAAGATGGCGCTCGGGAAGCAGGCGACTGACCTCTGCACCTCGACCCTCGCCCAGTACTTCGCGCTCGAGTATTTCGCCGAGGACCGCTGGCGCTCCTACGTCGACGACCTCTGCGAGATCTACCGCTCACGGCGCGACGCGATGCTCGAGGCACTCGAGCGACATTTCCCCGAGCAGGCGACCTGGACCCGGCCGGAGGGTGGGATGTTCGTCTGGGCCACCCTGCCCTCCTACATCGATACCTCCGACCTGCTCGCCAAGGCGCTGCGCGAGAACGTCGCCTTCGTCCCCGGCGCCGCCGCGTTCGTCGACGGGCAGCGGGGGACGAGCTCGATGCGGCTCAACTTCTCCGGCTTCGACGAGGAACGGATTCGTGAGGGGATCCGCCGGATCGGCAAGGTGGTGAGCGATCAGGTGGCGCTATACGAGACGATCACCGGCGATCACCGGCTGCCGGCCGGGCCGGCCAAACGCCCGGAGCCCGATGCTGAGGAGCTCACTCAGGAGCGAGGCCATGTGGTCCCGTTGCGCCGGCGCCACGAGGAGACCTAGTGGTCACCGACCACCGGCCCGGTCGATGAAGATCGCGGTGCTGAAGGGAGGGCGGTCGCTGGAGCGCCAGGTCTCGTTGCGCTCCGCGGCGCGGGTCGAGGACGCGCTCGAGTCGCTCGGCCACCAGGTGGTGCCGCTCGACGCCGGTGCCGACCTGGTGCGGCGGCTGAAGGAGGAGGAGCCCGAGGTCGCCTTCATCGCCCTGCACGGCCCCGGCGGCGAGGACGGCACCCCGCAGGAGCTGCTCGAGATTCTCGGCATCCCCTACACCGGCCCGGGGGTGGCCGCCTGCATCCGCTGTATGGACAAGGTGTTGACCAAGCACCTACTGCGTGCCGCCGGGATCCCCACGCCCGACTGGGTCGCCTTCAACTCCACCGCGTTCCGAGAGCTGGGGGCTGCGGATGCGCTGGAAGCGATCGAGGCGAGGCTCGGCTTCCCCCTGGTGGTCAAGCCGGGGGCGCAGGGGTCAGCGCTCGGGGTCCGGTTCGCGCCCTCGCGTGAGGACGTCCCGGAGGCGCTCGTGGCGGCGTTCAGCTACGACGACCGGGTGCTGCTCGAAGCCCACGTCTCCGGGCGAGAGCTGGCGGTCTCGCTGCTGGACGGTGAGCCGCTGCCCGTGGTCGAGGTGCGCCCCAAGGAAGAGGACCGGTTCAGCTACGAGGCCCGTTATGAGATCGGCCGTACCGAGTACCTCTGCCCGGCGGAACTGCCCGCCGCCGAGACCGCCGAGGTGCAGGGAGTGGCGAGCCGCGCCTACGCAGCGCTCGGCTGCACGGGCTTCGCCCGGGTCGACCTGATGCTTGACGCCGACTCAACGCCCCAGGTGCTGGAGGCTAATGCCATCCCTGGGCTAACCGACACCTCGCTGTTCCCAATGGCGGCCGACGCCGCCGCGATCAACTTCGAGGAGCTGATCGGCCGAATCGTCGAGTTGGCGCTGCGGCACGAACCGGCCGCCGCCTAGCTCACTCCTCGCCCTTGGCGAAGTCCTCGGGCGTCACCTGGTCGAGAAAGTCCTTGAACTTCTCGACCACTTCCTCGGTGTCCTCGACCTCGTGCTCGAACTCGATCGACGACTCGTCGATGACGTCGTCGGCGGCGAAGATCGGCGCCTGGGTCCGCACCGCAAGCGCGATCGCGTCAGAGGGACGGGAGTCGATCTCGAGCTCGGAACCATTCATGGAGATCGTGATCGAGGCGTAGAAGGTGTTGTCGCGAAGCTCGGTCACGGCGACCCGCTCGCACTTTGCGTCCACCTGCTCGAGCAGGTCCGAAAGCAGGTCGTGGGTCATCGGTCGCGGGGTCGAGGCGCCCTGAAGCTTCATCAGGATCGCCGCCGCCTCAGGGTGGCCGATCCAGATCGGCAGGAACCGATTCCCGTCTACGGTCTTCAAGAGAACGATCGGCTGCTTGCCGACCATGTCGAAGCTGACGCCGTAAATCTGCATCTGCTGCAAGGTGATCTCCCGGCCGCGCGTGGTCTGCGAGCCATTGCGTGGTCTGCGAGCCATTATACGAGCGGGTCGGCGAGCCGACCGGAGGCCTGGCGGCACCGCTCAGGGGCCGGTCTGGGACCCCGGCGTCGGCATGAAACGAGCATAATCGGCCCATGTCCGAGGCTCGCCAGCAGGCCTTCATCGAGGCCCCGGTCGACGTGGTCTGGGAGCTGCTCGAGGATGCGGACCGGCATCCTGAGTGGTGGCCGCGGGTCGTCGAGGTGCAGTGCGAGGGCCTCGAGGCCGGTTGCACCTACCGCGAGGTGGTCCAAGGCCCCGTCGGCAAGGACGAGATGCTGCTCCGCGTGGATCGGATGGAGGACTGCAAGGAGCTCCTGATCCGCTGCGTGAACACCGGCACCTTCGTCCACTGGCTGCTCACGGAGGCGCAGGAGGGGACCTTCGTCGACGCCCGGTTCGGCATGGACCCGGGGAAGTTCCAGTACCGGGTCTTCGACCTGGTCGCGGGCAAGCGCTACTTCCGTAGCTGGCTTGGGCAGTCGCTCGATGCGATGCGAAAGGCCGCTCGCTCGCGCGCGGCCGCGGATCGTCAGATGGGCGATCCTGGACTCGAACCACAGTGAGCCTGGATGGCGAGCGATGGCCCTGGTTCGGGTCCAGGGCGGCCTGGATGGGCGATCCTGGACTCGAACCAGGGACCTCCTCCTTATCAGAGAGGCGCTCTGACCGACTGAGCTAATCGCCCCGCGCCGGCTCATTGTAGAAAGCCCCGGCAAGCGTCGCCGGTCGTGGAGGCAGGGCACTAGGCTGGCGCGGGATGCCTCGCCGGCCCGACATGCCGCCGCTCCTGCGCTCGGCGCTCGCCAACGACCCGATCGAGCAGTTCCGGGACTGGTACGAGCGCGCCGAGCGTGAGGTGGCGCTCCCCCACGCGATGACCCTGGCAACCGTGGACGCGGATGGGGCGCCCGACGCTCGCATGGTGCTGCTCAAGGGGTTCGCGGCGGAAGCGTTCCGCTTCTTCACCAACCTCTCGTCGGCCAAGGCTGGGCAGCTCGAGGCCACGCCGCGGGCGGCGCTGGTGCTGTATTGGCGCGAGCTCGACCGCCAGGTGCGGGTTCGGGGCCCTGTGGAACAGCTCCCAGAGGCGGCCTCGGACGACTACTTCGCGAGCCGACCACGCGACTCTCAGATCGGCGCCTGGGCCTCGCCACAGAGCGAGCCGCTCCCCGACCGCGCAACGCTCGATGCCCGAGTGGACGAGGTGGAGCAGCGATTCTCGGCCGGCGAGGTTCCCCGCCCGGCCTTCTGGGGCGGCTACGCCCTTCGGCCCGAGCAGATCGAGTTCTGGCAGGGCCAAACGGGGCGCCTCCACGACCGCTTCCTCTACACACGCGAGGGCGAGGGCTGGCGGCTGGAGCGCCTGGCGCCCTAGCGTCAGGGCGTCACCTACTGCGCTGGCCCCTGGTGGACCGTCCTGCGTAGCCTCGCATAGCGAGGTTTATCCAGGACGGCGCCGCTCGAGCCGGCCGAGCCCGCTCTACCCAGCTCCCGCTCGCGCGAACGCGAGCAGCTCGTCCAGGTCATCGAAGTGGAGCTCGGCGCGGATCCCGCGGCGGGCGGGACGCACGCGGACGCCGGTGCCGAGCGCCTCCTCGAGCGCCTCCTCGGCGCGGACCATGGCGGCCTCTTGATCGGGATGGAGGACGACCTTGAAGCCCTTCGGAGTGTTGGCCTCTTTCGCCCTGCGCTCCGTCTCGCGAACCGACCAGTCGCGCGCCGCGGCCTCGCGGGCGAGCGCGCGGCGCGCCTCGTTGTCCGGCGCCTGGAGGATCGCCCGGCCGTGACCCTCGCTGAGCTCGCCCGCAGCGAGCAGGTCGAGCACCTCGTCGGGAAGGTCGAGGAGACGGATCAGGTTCGAGATCGAGGGCCGGCTCCGGCCCAGCCGCCGCGCCAGCTCCTTCTTCTTGAGCCCCAGGTCCTCGACCAGCGCCGCGCAGGCGCGCGCCTCGTCCACGGGGTTGAGGTCCTCGCGCGCCATGTTCTCGATCAGCGCCGTCTGAAGGCGCTCTGCCTCGCCCTCGTCCCGGACGATCGCGGGCACCGTTTGGAGGCCGGCCTCCCGCGCCGCTCGCCAGCGGCGCTCGCCGGCGATCAGCTCGTAGCGACCCTCGCGAAGCGGGCGCACGATCAGCGGCTGAACCACGCCGGCGTCGGCGAGCGACGCCGCCAGGGTCTTGATCGAGTCGGTACCGAACCGCGTCCGCGGCTGGCGCGGGTTGCGCCGAATCAGCTCGACCGGCAGCTCGCGAAGCTCTGGCTCCTCCACGGCCGTCTCGGGCAGGATCGCCGCCAGTCCGCGGCCCAGCCCGGGTCTAGTCATGAGCCTTGACCTCCACCTCAGCCTGAGTGTTATCGGCGCGCTCGACCGATACCCGATCGGCCTGTTCTCGCTCGGCCAGCTCGAGCGCCAGCTCACGGTAGGCGACCGAGCCGCGAGAGGCGGGCGCATGCGCGATCAGGGGCAGGCCGAAGCTGGGGGCCTCGGCCACCCGGACGCTGCGGGGAATCACAGTGCGAAACATGAGCTCGGCGAAGTGATCGCGAAGCTGGCGCTCGACGTCCTGGGCGAGCTTCGTTCGCTCGTCGTGCATGGTGATCACGACGCCGGTCAGAACCAGGCCCGGGTTGAGCTCGCGCCGCAGCAAGCGGACGGTGTCGAGGAATTGCACCAGCCCCTCGAGCGCCAGGTATTCGGCCTGCACCGGAACGATCACGCGGTCGGCGGCCATCAGCGCGTTCACAGTCACCGGACCCAGCGACGGGGGGCAGTCGAGAAGGGTGATCCCGAACCGCTCCCTGACCGGTCCGAGCATGTCGCGCAGGTGATGCTCGAAGCCCTCGATCCGCGGCAGCTCGACCGCGGCGCCCGCCAGGTCGCGGTTCGCCGGCACGATCCAGAGGTTGTCCGGGCCCGCGGGCCGCGCCGCCTCGGCCACCGAGCACTCGCCGATCAGGCAATCGTAAGAGGAGGGACGAACCTCGCGCCCCAGGCCGAGGGCGACGGTCGCGTTGCACTGCGCATCGAGGTCGCAGAGCAGAACCTGGGCGCCTTCGGCCGCGGCGCAGGCGGCGACGTTGACGGCGGTCGTCGTCTTGCCGACGCCGCCCTTCTGATTGGCGATCGCGTAGACGGAGCCCATTCGTGCGACCTTACCCACGGGCCCCGACGGGAGCCATCAGCGGCCGCCCATGGGCCGTTTCTTGGCCATCCCGGGGCGCCTGGGGAGGTTCTCGGGGGTCGGCCCGGTCTTGCGCATCACGTGCAGGTGGCGATGTCGGGAGCCCGCGTACGGACCCACCCATCTGATCTCTGCCGGCCCCATTGCCAAGCGCGCCGAGGCCCGCTCGAGCTCCGCCTCCTCGTCAGCGTGCCGGCGGCCTTTCCAAGCGATCAGAGCACCCCCCTCAGCGAGCAAAGGCGACGCCAGCTCGGCCAGCGTCGAGAGACGTCCAACCGCACGAGCGGTGACGGCGTCGTAGCCCTCGCGTCCGCCGTCGGGCGGCGGGGCGGCGGCCCAGCTCTCGGAGCGCTCGCAGAGGACACGGGCGTTGGCGATCCCGGCTCGCTCGATCGCCTGCCGGATGAACTCGCACTTCCGTGCGATCGACTCGATCAGGTCGACCTGGCTGTCGGGCAGCGCGACCGCGAGCGGCAGGCCGGGAAAGCCCGCGCCCGCCCCCAGGTCGGCGATCCGGCGCGCGACCCGCAGAGCCTCGACCTCGAGGCCGGTCAGAGAATCGGCGACATGGACCCGCCACGCCTGCTCCGGGTCGCGCACGGCGCTCGGCGCCGCCCGCTCTTCGGCGAGCAGGGCCACAATCGCGTGCATCGCCGCGCGCGCCTGGTCGGACAGCTGGACCGCGTCGCCGGACTCGGCGCTCAATCGCTGAGCAGGGGAGCCACGATCACACAGCGTTCGGGCTCGTCACCCTCACTGAAGGTCTCGACCCCGGCGAGGTCCTTGAGGTGTTGATGGACGACGCGGCGCTCGCTCGGGGTCATCGGCTCGAGCTCGATCTCCTTCGCCGTCTTCAGCGCCCGCTCGGCGGCACGATCGGCCTGGCGCTCGATCGCTTCCTGGCGGCGTTCCCGGTAGCCGGCGGCGTCCACGACCACGCGTTTTCGCTCCTGAAGCCCACGGAATGCGGCTCGGTAGCAGAGCAGCTGCACCGCGTCGATCGTCTGGCCGCGCCGGCCGATCAGAAGGCCCACATCCTCGCCGTCGACGCGGCCCACGATCTGCTCGGCGTCCTCGTCGACTTCGACCTCAGCCTCGACCTCGAGCGCGTCGACGACCCGCTCGAGAATCGCCCTCACACGCTCGGCCGGCTCGGCCGGCAGCTCGCTGGCCCCGTCGCTCACCACCGGGCGAGTCTATTGAGCAGGAGATCCGCGCCGCGTGTAGAAGTAGATGGGTTCGGCTTGGAGCGGGCCGGTCTCACCGCCGACGTTTCTTCTTACGCGGCGGCGGTGGGGGTGGCTTCGCGGCTTGTTTTTGGTCCTCGACCTCCTTGGGTGGCGGCGGGATCACCTTCTTGACCACCCACTGCTGGCCCATCGTCCACAGGTTGGTCGTGATCCAGTAGATAACCAGCCCCGCGGGAAAGCTGATGATGAATGGTGTGAAGACGACTGGCAGCGCGTACATCAGCAGGCGCTGGTTGCCCTCGGCCGAGGCGGCCATGATCGAGGTCGAGCCGACCATGGTCACGAAGTAGAGGCCGACGAGGATGATCAGCGCCGCGCCGGTGGCGGCCTGGTCGAGAGGGATGCCGAAGAAGTCCGGGTTGCTCCCGGCCGCGTTGATCTCGTCCTTGAACTCATCGCTGCGCAGGAGATAGAACAGCGACAGGAAGACCGGCAGCTGGAGCAGCAGCGGGACGCAGGACGCGAACGGGTTGATCTTGTTCTCCTGGTAGAAGGCCATCATCTCGCGCTGCATGCGCTGGCGGTCGTCCTTGTACTTCTCCTGGATCTTCTTGATCTCCGGCTGGTGCGCCTGGAGCGAGCGCATCGAGCGGATCTGCTTCAGGGACAGCGGCAGGATCGCGATCCGGGTGACGATGGTGAGCAGGATGATCGCCACGCCCCAGCTGACGCCGACGTCGTCGTGAAAGAACGTCAGCACCGAATTGGCGACGTCGATCAGCGGCTGGAAGAGGTTGGCCGCGGGCAGCATCAGGCGGGCACACCGGGCTTCGGCTTGAAGAAGGGGCGCGCTTCGACCGGGTCGTAGCCGCCGTGGCTGAACGGGTTGCAGCGGGCGAGGCGCCAGGCGGCGAGGATCGAGCCGCGCAAGAGCGCCGAGCTCGCGGATCGCCTGCACGGCGTACGCGGAGCAGGTCGGCTCGTACTTGCAGCGACGAGGGAGCGCCGGCGAGATCAAGCGCTGGTAGAGGCGGATCGGGGCGAGGACGATTGCGAGCAGGGCGCGTTTCACGTTTTACGCTTTCAACCTAGACGGCTCCGTCCGTCGGCCCGGCCTCCGAGATCAGCCCCTCCAGCGCAGCCGCGACGGCGCCGGGGCCCTCGCGCTCCACCAGGCCGGCCGCGTCGGGGCGCGCGACGAGGACGAAGTCGTGACCGCGGGGGAGCCTCTCGTCGAACGACCAGAATGCCTCTCTGAGCCCGCGCTTCACCGCATTCCTCTCTACGGCGCCTCCGACCTTGCGGCTCACCGAGATCCCGAGGCGAACCTCCTCGCGATCATCATCCGAGTCGCGGCGCGGAAAGGCATAGAGGACCAGGAAGCGGTTGGCATGGGACCGCCCCTCGCGATAGACGCGATCGAAATCGCCGCTGCGCGACAGGCGGCCACGCCTACGCCGCTCGCCGGGCGTCACGGCGTCAGCCGCTTGCGACCCTTGCGGCGACGACGCTTGATGATCTGGCGACCGCTGCGAGTGCGCATGCGGGCGCGGAACCCGTGTGTCCGGGCCCGCTTGCGTTTCTTGGGCTGGTAGGTCCGCTTCACGACCGGCGAGGCAGTATACGAGCCGCCGCTTGGTCGTCTTCGGCCTTCGCTGAAACGACCAGATTCGTTTTTCGCGCGTAATGCGGGCTCGGTCCGCCACCCCCCTCGGCACGGCCGGCTCCCCGATCTATCATCGCGCGCCGTGGCCCCGGAAGCCCTCCCCGACGATCTCGCCTCGATCTGGGAACGCGTCCGGGAGGAGCTTCGGCTACACCTACCGGCCTCCACTTTTCAACTCTGGATCGCGCCTCTCCGGCCGGTCTCCGCGCAGGGGAACACCCTCCACATCACCGCCCCCGAGACCACCCGCACCTGGGTGGAACGCCGCTATTCGGCGTCGATTCTGGCCGCATTGCGCGCCAGCGCCTCCGGTCTGGAGCGCCTCGTCTTTCTCGCCGACGGCTGGGCGCCTGAACAGGGGCCACCCGCCGCGCGGTGGACCGACGCTTCGGTGGAGTCGCTGCCCCTCGATCCGGCCCACACGTTCGAGCGCTTCGTGATCGGCGCCGGCAACCGGCTCGCCCACTCAGCCGCCCTCGCCGTCGCCGAGCTGCCGGGGGAGGCCTACAACCCACTGTTCCTGCACGGGTCCCCGGGACTCGGCAAGACGCACCTGTTGGGCGCGATAGTGGACTACCTCAGGCAGCGACGGCCCGAGCTGACGGTCCACTACACGACCGCGGAGCGGTTCACGACCGAGTTCGTCGGCGGTCTCCGCAAGGAGGGCCCGGAACGCTTCAAACAGCGCTACCGCAAGCTCGACGCCTTGCTGATCGACGATGTGCAGGTGCTTGAAGGCAAGGAGCGCACGCAGGAGGAGTTCGTCCACACCTTCAACGCTCTTCACGCCGCCGGCAAGCAGATCGTGCTTTCCAGCGATCGCCCGCCGGAGGCGATCACGCGGGTGGCGGAGCGCCTCCGCGACCGCTTCGGCTGGGGCCTCTGCGCCGAGCTCGGTTGCCCCGATCTTCACACCCGGACGGCACTTCTGTGGCGAATGACCCTCGAAAGCCCTTTGGAGCTGGGCGACCCAGCGGCGCTGAAGGAGATCGCCGCTCAGGTACTGGGCAACGTCCGTCGTCTACAGGGGGCGATGACGCGCGTCGCCGCGTTCTCCTCCATGCTCAGCGAGCCGGTGACGCCGGCGCTCGCGCAGCGCGCGCTTGACTCGTCGGCGGCCGGTGACTCCCCGCGCCTTTCCCGCACCGGCGCTGGCGTCGCAGATTCCCCCAGTGTCGACGCGATCCAGGAGGCGGTTTGCTCCGTGCGCGGCGTATCTCGCCAGGACCTCGTCTCCGCGAAGCGGACCTCCCGCATTTCTCATGCCAGGCAGCTCGCGATGTATCTCACACGCCAGGAAACCTCACTCTCCCTTGCCCAGATCGCCCGCGAGTTCAACCGCGACCACACGACTGTCCTGCACGCCATCCGCACGGTCTCCACTCGCCTCGAGCCTGAGTCGGAGACCACCGCAGTTCTTCACCGTACTCGGGAACTCCTCGCGGCTAGCCCGAGTTCCCGGGAGACTCAGACCACGCACATCCACCAAGCAACCAGTCCTCCACAGACCTCGTCCACCGACCCATCACGCATCTCGTTGCCGTGAACCTTCCTTCTCCACAACCGTCCACCACCCTCAATACATCTGAGACAAATAGGAAGATGCAAGATCCCACGATGAAGCTCTCGATCTCCCGCGACACTTTTCTCGCCGCTCTTCAGGTCGTCGGTCGGGCGGTTTCGAGTCGCGCGGCGATCCCATCCCTTGGTGGTGTGAAGCTCACCGCCGCGTCGGGCCAGCTCACCCTCTCGGCCACCGACACCGAGCTCGGGCTCACGATGACGGTCTCCGAGCTGGCGATCGAGAGCGAGGGAACCCTGCTGCTCCCGGGTCGTCTGCTTGGCGACGTAGTCCGCAACCTTCCCGAGGGTGAGGTGAGCCTCGTACTCCGACCCGAACAGGGCGATGTCGAGCTGACCGCGGGGAGTGCCCACTTCCATCTGCGCACCCTGTCCGCGGAGGACTTCCCCCGGCTACCCGAGCTCGAGGGTGAGGTCGCAAAGCTGCCCGCAGGGCCGTTGGCGGAGACGATCGACCTGGTCGCCAGGGCCGCGTCGAGGGATGAGGTGAGGCCGATTCTGACCGGTGTTCTGCTCCATGCGGAGGGTGGGACGTTGACCATGGTCGCGACCGACTCCTACCGGCTGAGCGTCAAGCACACAGAGCTCGAGCGGGCGCTCCCCGAGTCGATCGAGGCCAACGTCCCCGCACGCGCGCTGCGGGAGCTGGCGCGGATCATCGCGCAGGAGGGACCCGACGACGTCTCGATCTCCCTGGCCCGGAACCAGGCCGTGTTCCAGGCGGGCTCCGTGGTTGTCTTCTCACGGTTGATCGAGGGGCAGTTCCCGAGCTGGCGTCAGCTGATCCCGGAGTCCTTCGAGCACGAGGTGCGGCTGCCACGATCAGAGCTGGTCGAAGTGGCTCGACGGGTCAGCCAGCTGGCGCAGCGAAACGCCCCGCTGCGGTTCGCGTTCGCCGAGGGGGAGCTGACCGTGGCCGCCGAGACGCCGGAGGTAGGTGATGCCAGCGAGGCGCTACCGGCGCCCTACTCGGGTGAGCCGCTGGAGATCGCCTTCAACCCGCAATTCCTGATCGAGGGGCTTGAGAGTGTCGAGGGCGATGAGCTGGCGATCAAGCTCAGCTCACCGCTGCGGCCCGGCCTGCTCCAGCCGGTCGGCCGTGAGGACTTCAGCTACCTCGTGATGCCGATCCGGCTCAACGTCTGAGGCCAGTGGGCTAGGCGATGCGCGTCGCCGCTCTCGAAACGCTCGGCTTCCGCAACCTGACGCCGGGGCGAGTGGACCTCGGTGAGGGCATCACCGTGCTGTGGGGGCCGAACGGCGCCGGCAAGACCAATGCGCTGGAGGCCATCTGCCTGGCGCTCAGCGGGCGATCCACGCGAACCCGCAACGAGCGGGAAGCGATCGCCTTCGGCCAGCAGCTGACGCGAGTCGCGGCAGAGGTGAAGGATGACGGCGAAACGCATCTGTTCCGCTGGTCGCTGGATCGGTCCGGGGAGCGGCGCCACCTGGTCGACGACAGCCCCGCGACGGCGGAGCACGCCGAGCTTCGTCCTGGGCTGACGATCTTTCTTCCCGACCGCTTGGCATTGATCAAGGGCCCCCCCGCCCTTCGCCGCGCGCATCTGGATCGCCTCTGCGCCGCCCTTTGGCCGGCGCGCGCCGAAGCTCGGCGTCGCTACGGCCGAGCGCTTTCCCAGCGGAATGCCCTCCTGGGCCGGATCCGGTCCGGGACCGCGTCGGTCGATTCGCTCGTCGCCTGGGAGCAGGAGCTTGCGGCGGTGGGGGTGGAGCTGATCACGAGTCGGCGCGAGGCGGTCGACCTACTGGCATCGGGGTTCGCCGAGGCCGCCTCCGAGCTCAGCCTACCCGGCGTCGGGGAGCTTCGCTACCTGCCGCGCACCGAGGCCGCCGACGCGGGGCAGCTGGCCGCCGAGCTTCGCGAGCGCCGTGAGGCGGATCTGGCCCGCGGCTACACGGCCCACGGACCGCACCTCGACGAGCTGGCGGTCTCGCTCGACGGACGCTCGCTGCGCCGCTACGGCTCGCAGGGGGAGCAACGCGCGGCGGTGCTGGCGCTGCTGTTCGCTGAGCGTCGCGCCCTGCTCGAGGCGAGCCGAAGGCCGCCGCTGATGCTCCTCGATGACGTGATGAGCGAGCTCGACGCGCACCGGCGGGCCCGGCTCGCGACGCGGCTCGCCGAGGGCGGTCAGTCCGTGCTCACCGCGACCGAGCCCGATCACCTGCCCGGCGGCTGCGAACGCACCGAGGTGGCGCTGCGCCAGGGCGAGGCGATCGCAGCGCAGCCTGACGCTCGCGTTCTGACCGGGCAAGTTGATGGCTGACCCGTGAGCCTTCGCCGGCTACCGCGCCCGCTCGGCGACGCGCTTCGCCAGGCACTCACTGTCGCCGAGCCGCTGACCCTGCTTGCGGCCGCCCAGAGCGCCTGGCCGGCCGCCGCGGGCGCCCGAGCCGCGGCCGAAGCCGAGCCCGTGGCGGAGCGAGACGGCGTGCTCACGATCGCCTGCCGGTCGGCGACTTGGGCGCAGGAGCTGGACCTGCTCCAGGCGCAGCTCCTGGAGAGGCTCAACGAGGCGCTTTCGGAGGGAGGTCGGGGGGCCAACCAGGCGGCCGTCACGGCGCTTCGCTTCACCGCCGACGCCAGCCGCCATATCGACTGATGGCCGGAGTCATGTTTATGCGTGATTTGCAGGGGTTTCGATGCAACCCTGCGGCTTTTCCGGCGCCCTTTCCTGATATCCTTATGTGAACTTGGACGAATGCCCCGAACCGCTGGCCAGCCCCGCTTGGCGGAGCGCCTGCCGGTCGGGGTTTCTCATGGCGCCAGGGTTTCTGATGGCGTCAGCGAACGGAAAGGACTGAGTGGCGACAAGCAAGGCCCGCAGCGGCGGTAGCGCGAAGCCCGCCCCGAAGAATGCCCCGAAGCCCGGCACCAGGGGTCGGGCGGCGAGTGACGGCTACAGCGCCAGGGACATCACGGTCCTCGAGGGTCTCGAGGCCGTCCGCCGTCGGCCCGGGATGTACATCGGCTCCACGGGCCCGCGGGGCCTCCACCACCTGGTCTACGAGGTGGTGGACAACTCGGTGGATGAGGCGATCGCCGGCCACTGCGACCAGGTCTCGGTCACCCTGCACCCCGATAACAGCGTCACGGTCGCCGACGACGGTCGCGGGATCCCGGTCGAGGAGCACGAGAAGGAGAAGCGCCCGGCGGCCGAGGTCGTGATGACGACCCTGCACGCGGGCGGCAAGTTCGGGGACGGTGGCGGCTACAAGGTCTCCGGCGGCCTGCATGGGGTCGGGGTCTCGGTCGTCAACGCGCTCTCCGAGCGTCTCCACCTCGAGGTGCGCCGCGACGGCTACAAGTGGACCCAGGACTACGTCCGCGGGGATCCTCAGGGCGCGCTGAAGCGCGGCGAGAAGGTCAAGGGGACGGGGACGATCATCACCTTCCAGCCCGACGCCGACGTGTTCGAGGATGTGATCCTCGACTACCAGACGCTCTCGGAGCGGCTGCGGGAGACCGCGTTCCTGACCCGCAACCTGCGCATCGAGCTTGTCGACGAGCGCGGCTCCGGGCAGCACGACACGTTCCAGTACAAGGGCGGGATCGTCGACTTCGTCGGCCACCTGAACGAGAACAAGGACGCACTGCACCGGAAGACCATCTACTTCGACAACGAGACCGAAGACGGCCAGGTCGAGGTGGCGATGCAGTGGAACTCCTCCTACCAGGAGTCGGTGTTCAGCTTCGCCAACAACATCAACACCCACGAGGGTGGCGCCCACCTCTCGGGCTTCCGCGCGGCGCTCACCCGCACGCTGAACGCCTACGCCCGCCAGAAGGGCCTGCTCAAGGAGAAGGACGAGAACCTGACCGGCGACGACGTCCGCGAGGGACTGACGGCTGTGATCTCGGTGAAGCTCGCCGACCCGCAGTTCGAGGGCCAGACCAAGACCAAGCTCGGCAACCCGCCGGTAGAGGGCCTGGTGAAGGAGACCGTCAACCGCAAGCTGGGCGAGTTCCTTGAGGAGAATCCGGGCGAGGCCCGCCGCATCCTCCAGAAGGCTGTGGACGCGGCGCGCGCCCGCGATGCTGCGCGCAAGGCCCGCGACCTGACGCGGCGGAAGTCGGCGCTCGAGAACTCCACCCTGCCCGGCAAGCTCGCCGACTGCACGGTGCGCGACCCGACGCTCGCCGAGCTGTTCATCGTCGAGGGCGACTCCGCCGGCGGCTCGGCGAAGCAGGCCCGCGATCGCAACACGCAGGCCGTGCTGCCGCTGCGCGGCAAGATCATCAACGTCGAGAAGAGCCGCATCGACAAGGTGCTCCAGAACGTCGAGATCCAGGCGCTGATCACGGCGATCGGCACCGGTGTGGGCGACGAGGAGTTCAACCTCGAGGACGCCCGCTACCACAAGCTGGTGCTGTCCACCGACGCCGACGTGGACGGGGCGCACATCCGCACCCTCGTGCTCACCTTCCTCTACCGGCACATGCCGGAGCTGATCGAGGCGGGCTATGTCTACATCGCCAAGCCACCCCTCTACAAGGTGCGCAACGGGAAGCAGGAGATCTACGTCGAGAAGGAGTCGGAGCTGGAGGAGATCCTGCTCCGCGACAAGCTCGAGGAGTTCGAGCTCGTCGACGCCAACGCCAAGTCGCGCAAGCTGACCGAGGCGCGCTGGCAGCGCTTCAGCCGGCGCTACAAGGAGTACGAGGGCTGGACCGACTCCGTCCAGGCCGAGTTCGGCCACGAGACGGTCGCCTTCCTGGCCGAGTCACAGATCCTCGACCTCGGCGCGGCCACGATCGCCGGCGTCAAGAAGCTGGTCGAGGCCGATGATCCCAAGGAGGAGCCGTACGAGACGGAGCTGATCTCGTCCAGCGGCGAGGAGCTCGTCGTGAAGGCCGTCCACCGGGCGAGCGGGCTGGCCCGCACCCACCGGCTCTCGGTGGGCCTGTTCAAGTCGAATGCGTACCGCCATCTGGTCGAGGTGCACGGCGAGCTGCTGAAGCAGGTCGGCCGGCCACCGTTCCAGGTCACGCTCGGCGACAAGCACCGGGAGGCGCACTCCTTCGATGGCCTTCGCCGCGCGATCCTCGAGCTGGCGCGCCAGGGGGTGGCGTTGCAGCGCTTCAAGGGCCTGGGCGAGATGAATGCCGAGCAGCTGCGCGAGACCACGATGGATCCATCGAGCCGGACGCTCCAGCGGGTGACGATCGACGACGCGTCGACGGCGGAGCGGGTGTTCGCCGACCTGATGGGCGACAAGGTCGAGCCGCGCAAGCACTTCATCGAGAAGCACGCCAAGGACGTGAGGTTCCTGGATGTCTGATCTGTGGACCGGCTCCGTGCGAGCGGTCGCCGGAGTTATCTGATGGAGGCCGGCGGACTCGAGGCTCTCACCGGGCGCATAGAGGAACGCGAGCTCACCCAGGAGATGCGTTCCTCGTACCTGGATTACGCGATGAGCGTGATCGTGGGCAGGGCGCTGCCGGACGTGCGCGACGGGCTGAAGCCGGTCCACCGTCGCGTGCTCTACGCGATGCACGACCTGGCGCTACAGCCCACCCGGCCCCACCGCAAGTCGGCCTTCATCGTCGGCGAGGTGATGGGTAAGTACCACCCCCACGGCGACTCCGCGATCTACGACACTCTCGCCCGCATGGCGCAGGACTTCTCGCTGCGCTACCCACTCGTCGACGGGCAGGGGAACTTCGGCTCGATCGACGACGACCCGCCAGCCGCGATGAGATACACCGAGGCCCGGCTGGCGCGGCTGGCGACCGAGATGCTGCGCGACATCGAAGCCGACACCGTGGACTTCGGTCCCAACTACGACGAGTCGCAGCAGGAGCCGAGCGTGCTGCCGGCCCGGTTCCCGAACCTGCTCGTCAACGGCACCACCGGAATCGCGGTCGGGATGGCGACCAACATTCCGCCTCACAACCTCAGCGAGGTGGTGGGCGCCGTCAAGGCCTACATCGAGAACCCCGAGATCGATCTCGCCGGACTGATGAAGCACGTCAAGGGCCCCGACTTCCCAGGCGGCGGCATGATGAGCGCCGAGGGCATCCGCGACGCGTACGCGTCGGGCCGCGGCAGCGTTCGGGTTCGTGCCCGGGCCCACATCGAGCCGCTGCGCGGCGGGAAGGAGGCGGTGATCGTCTCCGAGCTGCCGTTCATGGTCAAGAAGGGTGGGGACGGCGGCTTGATCACCAAGATCGCCGACCTCGTCCGCGAGAAGAAGATCAACGGGATCTCCGACCTGCGCGACGAGTCAGACCGCTCGGGGATGCGGTTGGTGATCGAGCTGAAGCGCGGCGGCGACCCGTACGAGGTCGTCCTCAACCAGCTCTTCAAGCACACCCAGATGCAAGCCTCGTTCGGCCTCAACATGGTCGCCCTGGTCGACGGGGTGCCGCGCACGCTCAGCCTCAAGGAGCTGATCCACCACTACGTTGGCCACCAGCGCGAGGTGGTCACTCGCCGGACCCAGTACGAGCTGCGCCGGGCCGAGGCGCGCGCCCACATCCTCGAGGGGCTGCTGATCGCGCTCGACAACATGGACGCGGTAATCGAGCTGATCCGCGCCTCGGCCGACAGCGACGTCGCCCGCGCCGGGCTGATCGACAGGTTCGAGCTCTCCGAGGAGCAGGCCCAGGCGATCCTCGACATGCGCCTGGCCCGGCTCACGGCGCTGGAGTCCGACAAGGTTCGCTCCGAACACGTCGAGCTGATCGAGCGGATCGCCGCCCTGCGCGCGATCCTGGGCGATCCGGGGCGGATCGACGGCGTCGTCGTCCAGGAGCTTGACGAGGTCGAGCAGCGCTACGGCGACGAGCGGCGCACCGAGATCACCCACTTCGAGGGCGACATGAACATCGAGGACATGATCGCCGACCAGCAGATGGTGATCTCGATCACCCGCTCGGGCTACGTCAAGCGCCTGCCGCTGGCGACCTACCGCCAGCAGCGCCGGGGTGGCATCGGGGTGATGGGGATGGACCTCAAGGAGGGCGACTACATCGAGCATCTGCACATCTGCTCGACCCACGACTGGATGCTGTTCTTCACCAACCGCGGCAAGGTCTACCGGCTCAAGGTGTACGAGCTGCCGGAGGGCTCACGCACCTCGAAGGGCCGGGCCTTGGTCAACGTGCTGCCGCTTCGCGACCGCGAGCGGGTGATGGCGGTGAAGCCCACCCGCGACTTCAGCGAGGGCAAGTACCTGGTCTTCGCGACCGCCAGGGGACAGGTCAAGAAGACCGAGTTCCCCGCCTACAACACGCCGATCAGGGCCGACGGGATAATCGCGATCAAGGTCCGTGACGGCGACGAGCTGGTGCAGGTGCGTCTCACCTCAGGCGACGACGACCTGCTGCTGGTATCGAAGTCGGGCCACGCCTCGCGCTTTTCGGAGAAGGCGGTGCGGCCGATGGCTCGCGACACCACCGGCGTCAAGGGGATGAACGTCGCCGGCAAGATCGGCCGTGAGGCGAACCGGGTGCTGGCCATGGACGTCGCCCGCGACGACGCCGAGCTGTTCGTGGTCACCGAGAACGGCTATGGCAAGCGCACAGCGATCCCCGAGTACCCGGTCAAGGGGCGCGGCACCAAGGGCGTGCTGACGGCGAAGCTGACGCCGAAGAAGGGTGGGCTGGCCGGGGCGCTGATCGTGCGCGAGCACCAGGACCTGCTGTTCATCTCCGAGAACGGCATGGTGCAACGCACCCAGGCCGGGGGTATCTCGCAGATGGGCCGCGCCACCCAGGGCGTCAGGGTGATGAACCTCCGCGACGACGATCGGGTCAGCGCGGTCGCCCTGGTGGTCGAGTCCGGCGCCGCGGTCGAGGAGGAGGAGGTTTCCGAGGATGAGGGCAACGGAGCGTCCGAGGACGGCACCGCGGCCGCGTCGGAGCCGAAGGCGTCGAAGGCCGACGGCAAGCCGGCGCGCAAGCGGTCCCCCCGCAGGGAGAGCTAGCGGTCACGTCCGTACCCACGGACGCCACGGCTCGGGATAGTCTCCGCGGCCGTGGAGCTTCGCGGCCGCAACGCCCTGGTCACCGGCGCCGGGGGTGGCCTGGGCGTGTACATCGCCAGGGCGCTGGCGGGCCAGGGCGTGAACCTGGCCCTATCCGACCTTCAAGCGACTTCCCTCGATGAGCTGATCGAGGAGCTCAGGGGCCACGGCGTCCGCGCCGAGGCGGTGCCCGCCGACTTGACCGACCGAAAGCAACTGGAGGCCCTGGTAGGGCGGGGCGAGGAGGCCATCGGCCCACTCGACATCCTCGTCAACAACGCCGGACTGGAGTTCGGTGGCAGCTACCTTCGCACCACGTCCGACGAGCTCGAGGCGATCCTCGACGTCAACCTGCTGGCGACGATGGTGCTGACCCGCCAGGTGCTTCCGGGAATGCTGGAGCGCGGCCGCGGTCACATCGTCAACATGGCCTCGTTGGCGGGCAAGGCGCCCGTCGCCTACCTCGCGAGCTACTGCGCGACCAAGCACGGCGTGGTCGGCTTCACGCACGCGCTGCGCCAGGAGCATGGAAACGAGCCCGTTGGCTTCTCGGCGCTATGCCCGGGTTTTATCAGCCAGGTGGGGATGTACGGTCGTTTGGAGAAGCAGGTCGGCGACCCCCCGGGACTCGGCACTCTGCCGCCCGAGCGCGTCGGCGAGGCGGCGGTGCGAGCCATCACCAAGAACCTTCCCGAGGTGATCGTCGCCAAGGGTTCCGCGAGGGCGCTGATCTTCCTTGCCGCTTTCTTCCCTCGCACGATGGCCAGGATTTCCGGGGGCAAGCGGTACATGGACTTCGCACGGCGCTTCGCCGAGGCCCGCGGCCGCCCTCTCAGTTGAGCAGTCGTTCGACTGGCCGATTTGCTTCAATCGGGGAACCAGAGAAAGGAGGTGGTCCTAACTTGAGTCAGATGCTTTTCGGGACGCTGGAGGTGCAGGGCCGCTAGGAGGTCCGTGCGGACCGCCCGGCGGAATCCACCCCGGGCACCGGCGAGCGGGGAGGTGGGGAGCACGTCCCGCCCCGCCCACAATCCCCAGCTCGTCTCCAACCGCACCTTGGCAAAGGGCCGCCTCTCGGGGCGGCCCTTTGTTACGCAGCCACCAGGTACGGCTCCCAGGCGATCGGGATCCTCGGGCTGGCGAGCTGGATGAAGACGGTCGGTCCGGGTGGCCGCGGATGGCTGCGGGGGTGCATGCGCGCCTCCCGGGGCGTCAGATTGCCCTTCTTCCGGTTGCAGGGCGCGCAGGAGGCGACGATGTTCTCCCACACCGACTGGCCGCCGCGGCTGCGCGGGATCACGTGGTCGACGGTCAGGCCCGTCGCCTGGTGGCCGCAGTACTGACAGGTCCAGGCGTCGCGGGCGAGCACCGCCTTGCGGGTGATCTTGCGGCGATGGACATCGCGCGGGATGCGGATGTAGCGGATCAGGCGAATCACGCAGGGGCGGTCGAAAACGAGGCGCTCCGAATGCAGCGCCCCCTCGCCCCGCTCGATGATCTCGGCGCGCTCCTTGAGCACCAGCACGGTGGCCCGGCGCACGTTGCAAACGTTGATCGGCTCGTAGCTCGCATTGAGCACGAGCACCCGGCCGCCGATCCCGACCTGGGGACGGCGGCCGTTCAGCCGGTGGCCGTTGGTGGCGAGGCTCGGCCGGTGGCCGTTGGTGGTCGAATCCCCCGCCGGTGGCGCAACCCTCCCAGGCTCCGGAGCCCTGACGCTCTGGAGCCCTACGTGAGGGTCGGCCGGCGTGTCCATAGCGCCACGATTGTAAACGGCGCCCCTGCCCCGCCCCCCTGGCTAGGCGCCGGGGATCCCGTTGGCGGCGACCGGATAGCTGCCGAGTATCCGGACCGACTCAGCCTTGCGTCGCAGCGCCTCGATCGCCTCGGCGACAGCCGGCTCGTCCTCGGCCCCGTCGAGATCGATGAAGAACATGTAGCGGCCGAGCCCTCGCCGCCGCGGGCGCGACTCGATGCGGGTCAGGTTCACCTCGCGCCTCGAGAACTCGGTCAGCGCCTCGACCAGGGCGCCGGGGTGGTCGGCGCCGAGCTCGGAGAAGACGAGCGTCGTGCGCCAGGGCCCCTCCCCGCCGGGCGTGGTGCCGGCGGGCGCGATCCAAACGAAGCGGGTCACGTTGTCGGGGGCGTCCTCGACCCCCTCGCGAAGGACCACGCAGCCGTAGATGCGCGCCGCGGACGCCGCTCCGAGGGCGGCCCACGGCTGCGGGCTGACCGAGACCTCGCGCACGGCCTCTGCTGTGCTCGCCGCGGCGCGCACCTCCGCCAGCGGCAGCTGCTCGCGGATGAAGCGCGCGCATTGGGCGCTGGCCTGCGGGTGCGAGAGCACCACCTCGACCCGCTCCAGGGGGACCACCTCGCGCGCGATCAGGCTGTTCGTGATCGGGTGGTCGTGCTCGCCTGCGATCGCGACCGAGGGAGCGTCGAAGGCGAGCGTGTCGAGGGTCGAGCGGACGGCGCCCTCGATCGAGTTCTCGAACGGGACCAGGGCCCGCTCCACCTCGCCCTCGGCCACCGCCCTGATCGCCTCATAGACGGTGGGCGCGGGCCGCGGATCGATCTCGGCCCCGCCGACGGCGGCGCGCAGGGCGTCCTCGGAGAAGGTTCCCGCCGGGCCCAGGAATGCGATGCGCATCGCCACAGCGTCCCCGAGTGTATGGAGGCCTGTGTGCCCTCGGCCGGCGAACGTTGCCCCCCTCAGCGGCCGGTGGTCGCGGCCGTGAGCGCTGATCGGCGGCGACACCAAGCCGCGCCTGGCGCGCTTTCGCCGACCCGGTCACCGAGTGACTGGGCAGTGAGAAGCGCGACCAAGCGCGAGCAGGTCGAGAGACCAGCTCGGCCACCTCTTCTAGCACGTGGCGCGTCGACGATCACTCGCGCTACGCCTACGTCGAGCAGCACCCAAACCGAGGCGCGGCGAGACCGCCGCCGGCTTCATGCTCCGCGCCGCAGCTCACTTCGGCGAGCTCGGGATGGCGCCGCCTGAGGCAGTGATGAGGCGACAGCGCGCGGGCCTACCGCACGCTCGACGGCCTTCCATCGCGCCCTCGAGCAGCTCGGTGCCCGCCAGATGGGCACGTCGCCCTAGGCGCAACGCTGGAACGGCAAGGTGGAGCGCTTCATCCAGACCCTGAAGCGGGAGTGGGCCTACGCCCACTCCTGGAGGTCATCAGCAGAGCGCTAGCGCGCTCATGTCATCCGTTCCTTCGCGGCTACAACGGGCGACGCCCCCACAGTTCGCTGGGTGAGCCGGCCGCCGATCAGCCGCGTTCACAAGGTCCGTGGGCAGGACAGCTAGCCGAAGGTGACCTGGTAGCTCGAGCGGTTGTTGCTCGCGATCTGCTCGCCCGGAACGGGGTGGACAGTCACCTCCAGCGTCAGCTGCTGACCGGGGTCGGGAGCAGGCTCAATCGGGATCGAGGCGGTCTGGATGTCGCCGGCGGCGACCTGCGAGATGGTCCCCTCGCCGGAGATCGTCTGGGTGCCGCCGGTGAGCTCGAAGCTGACCACGACGTCCGTTTCCTCGGAATCGCCCTGGTTTTGCACCTGGACGTCGATCTCGGGAGAGCCCGTGCCGCCGATCGTCGCCGCCGCGCTTGGATCGAGGCTCACGTCTCCCGGCTGAATGGTGGTTTGGTAGAGCGCCAAGCCGTGGGTGCCGCTGGTGGCCTGCTTGCCGCCGGAGACCAGGGCGAGGGCCGAGGAGACTTCGAGCGGATCGAGCCAGCGCACGTCAGGGAGGAAGACGCTTTCGGGCACCGTTTCGTCGATGCCCTGGTCCTGGAGCTCGGCGTTGATCGCCACCCGCGCTCGCTCATAGAGGACGTCGCTGGCGAGGAAGTAATTCATGTAGCCGGCGATCGAGTCCACGGCCTTGCTGCCCCCCTGATTGCCAAGCGCGGCGGAGATCTGGTCCGAGATCCCGGTGAGGGCGTCGGTGCGCAAGGTGAAGGCGAGATCGAGCTCGGTCTGCGCCCCCTTCAGCTCGTCCGGGGTGTTGAGGTCTTCAACCCGGCTCGTGAGCTGCTCCATGGCGCCGCGGTCCGCGTTCACCTCGGCCCTGAAGCTCAGCGGGGTGAGGTTGCCGGGATCGTTGAGCCGTGCGAAGAAGCCCTCGGAGAGCTGCTTCGTCTGGGCGGCGATCGCGTTCAGGTCGCGGGCGTAGTTCTCGAAGCTGCGCTCCTTGCGCGCATTCAAACACCCCCTGATGCCCAGCACGATCAAGATCAGGAGCAGCACGACCACCCCGGCGCCGACCGCCCGCCGGACCAGGATTTGACGCTGGTGATCACGCACGCGGCGGTGAGGCGGCTCGCCGCCGCCGGGGGGTGCGAGTGCTTCTTCCTCGTCGAGGAATGCCAAGCTCAAGCCTCCGGCCTCGTACTTTGAAGGCCGAGATCATCTGCGTTCAACGCCGAGAGTATGACCCCTGCCCCGGCGCCCGCCACGGGGCGCGAATACGCACGAAGCCTTGCGTGGGGCCGGGAGGGTCCGGGCCGTCCGCGGCGAAGTTGGAGCCGGAATGGTGGGTGAGCTCGTCATGGGACGCTTCCGTGTCCTCGACCGGGTCGGCTCGGGAGGCATGGGCACCGTCTATCGGGCCTTCGACGAGCGGCTCCAGCGGCACGTTGCGGTCAAGGAGATCGGGGGTGTGGACGCGCGACGCGTCCTGCGCGAGGCCCAGGCGGCTGCCCGCCTCAACCATCCAGGCATCGTGACGCTGTACGAGCTGGGGTCCGAGGGCGATCGGGCACTGCTGGTCAGCGAGCTGGTCGAGGGCACGACGCTCGCGGAGCTGGCTCTGAGCGAGGGTCTCAGCGATCGCGAGGCCGCGGAGTTCGGCGCGGACATCTGCGAGGCACTGACCCACGCCCACCAGCGTGGCGTGATCCACCGGGACATCAAGCCCCAGAACGTGATCGTGCGCGTGGATGACGGCGTGGGCCGCCGGGCGAAGTTGATGGATTTCGGGATCGCGTCGCTTGCGGGCGCGCCGGCTCTGACGGCGACCGGCGAGGTGGTCGGGACGCTCGCCTACATGGCGCCGGAGCAGGCCGAGGGGGAGCCGGCCAACGAGCCTGCCGACACCTATTCACTCGCCCTGACCCTGTACGAGCTGTGGGCGGGAACGAACCCCGTCGCGCGGGCGACGCCCGCTCACACCGCCAGGGAGATCGGACAGCCGCTTCCCTCGCTTCGCGAGTACCGCCCGGACCTCCCCCCGCGCCTCGCCGCCTGCGTCGACGGATGCCTGCGCCCGGAGCCGGAGCTGCGTCCCTCGCTGACCGAGCTCCACCGCTGTCTCGAAGCCGCGCTTCCGTCGCTTGACGGTCAGCGCCCGGTCCCCGCGCCTCGCGCCGACGAGGTTCGCGAGCACGGAGCCGGCTGGCTGCGGGCCACCCAGCTCGTGGCGCTCACCGCCTGGGGCCTGGCGGTCACCCTGGTGGCGGCGCCCCTCGGCCGGCCGGGGCTGGCCCTGATCCTCGGCGCGCTGACCGCGCCCGCGATCCTCGTTGCCTCTCGCCTGGCGTGGTCTCCCCTGCCCCTCCTGGCGCCGCTCCTCGGCGCCCTGTCGCTCGCCCCTGTATACCCGGCCATGGCTGGGGCGCGCGGGACGGCGCTCGAGCGTGGAGTGCTGGGAGCCCTCGGCTGGTGCTGGCTGCTGGTGGGAGCGGCGACGCTCGGGCTGGGGTCTCGCCTCGGCCTGATTCGCACGGCGCCGCACGACTGGAGCCGCTCCACGAGCGATGCCGCCAGCTCTCTGCTGTCACCGCTCCTGACCCCGGAGGCTCTGCTCGGCGCGATCGTCTTCGCACTGGCTGCGGTCGTCATGGGGACGATTCTGCGAGCCGGGCACGTCGCCCTGGCACTGCTGGGAGCTCTGCTGTGGTCGGCCGCGCTCGAGGCCGGGCTTCAGCTGGTCGCCGATGGGGGCGGGCTCACCGGCCGCCCGCTGTTGATCGCCGCCTCGGCGCTGGTGGCCGTGATCGTCGAGTTCCGCCTGCGCCCACCGCAGCCGGCCGGCCGGCCGGCGCCGATTCCCAGGGCTCGTCCGGCGATCCAGGGCGGGGGGCCCGGCGGAATGCCCTGATTCAGGGAGCTGGGGCTCGCGAGTGCTCGTGGTAGCCAGCACTTAGGATTGTCGCGGCGCGCCGGGCAGTTGAGCCGCCAAGGCTCGTCCCAGGGCGGCCGACGGGCCCGGGTAAGGAGCTTCCGATTAGCGTTCTTCGAAATCTCGAGCAACGGATCGAGAACCTCGTCGAAGGGGTGTTCAGCCGTGCCTTCTCGTCGCAGGTGCAGCCGGTCGAGCTCGCTCGCAAGCTGGCCAAGGAAATGGACGCGCATCGGACCGCGTCCGTATCCCGTGTCTACGTCCCCAACCAGTACACGGTCTGGCTCTCCACCGAGGACCGGCAGCGACTGGAGGGATATGAGCGCTCGCTGGTCGAGGAGCTGTCCGGGTACCTCCTGGAGCACGCGCGCCGCCACGACTACGCGCTGCTGACGCGTCCCGAGGTCAAGCTCGAGACCGACGAGCGTCTGCGGCTGGGAGAGTTCGGGATCCAGACCCGGCTGGTGAAGCCCCCCGCGCGTCAGGGCGAGGAGCCCGCGCAGGGGGAGGAGGGCCACACGATGGTCTACAGCGTTCCGCCTAAGCAGTCGCGCAAGGAGCGGCGCCGGCCGGGCGGTCACCTGACCGAGACCAAGGCGATCGTCACCCTGGATGACCGCCGCTACGTGCTCGACGGCCCGGTGGCCGTGCTTGGGCGCTCGCACGGATGCGACTGCGTGTTCTCGGACCCGAACATCTCGCGGGAGCACGCGGAGCTGCGGCGTGGCTCGACCGGAGACTGGCAGATCGTCGACTTGGGCTCGACCAACGGCATCAAGGTCAACGACCGGCGGGTCGACAGCTCGCGACTCTCGCCCGGGGACGAGGTCACGCTCGGCACGACGAGGTTTACCTTCGACATCGAGCAATAGGCGTCGATGGACACCGAGCCGATCGCGGTAGCGCTCAAGTTCGGCTTCCTCGCCGTCCTCTATCTGTTCCTGCTCTGGGTGGCGCGAAGCGCCTATCGCGAGCTGCGCCGTACGACCGCACCCGCGCCCGAGGCGACGGGTTACCACCCCATTGGCCCGGGCGGTCGGGCCGCAGCCACTGATGCCTCGTTGGTGGTGACCCGCGGCGGGGGCCTCGAGCCCGGCGCGCGCTACGACCTGTTCGGGGGACTCTCGATCGGCCGCTCGCCTGACGCCGACATCAGGATCGAGGATCGTTTCGCCTCGGGGGTTCACGCCCGCCTCTATTCCCGCGGAGCCAACTACTACGTTGAGGACATGAACTCGACCAATGGAACGTTCGTGAACGGGGGGAGTTTGGAGGGGGAGGCGGAGCTGAGCGACCTCGACGAGTTGCGGATCGGCGACACCGAGTTCCGCTTCGAGCTCGAGGTGCCCGGAGCCGGCTGATGCTGCGGGTCGCCGAGCAGGCTCATCGCACCGACACGGGGCGCCAGCGCAACGCCAACGAGGACGCATACTTCGCCCGCGGGTCGTTGTTCGCGGTCGCCGACGGAATGGGCGGTGCGCAGGCGGGCGAGGTCGCCTCGCGGTTGGCGGCGGAGTCATTCGAGCCCGTGCAGCGCGGCGAGGAATCGCCGGAGGCCTACCTGCGGGCGATCGCCAGGACGGCCAACTCCCGCATCCACCGTCTCGCCCAGGCCGACTCCTCCCGCTCGGGAATGGGGACCACGCTCACCGCCGCCCTGGTCGAGGACGACGAGGTCAGCCTGGCCCACGTGGGGGACAGTCGCGCCTACCTGTTCCGCGACGGCGAGCTGAAGCTGTTGACCTCCGATCACTCGCTGGTCGAGGAGCTCCGCCGCCAGGGCCGCCTCACCGACGAGCAAGCCGAGGACCACCCGCAGCGCTCGATCATCACCCGGGCGCTGGGCCCCGAGCGCGAGGTCGAGGTGGACACGTTGACCTACCGGGCGCGGCCCGGGGACGTCTACCTGCTGTGCTCCGATGGTCTGACGACGATGGTCCGAGAGGATCGGATTGCGGCCGCGCTGGCCGATACCGCGAGCCTCGACGATGCCGTCTCGAGCCTGGTCCGCGAGGCGAACGAGGCCGGCGGCAGAGACAACATCACCGTGGTTGCCTTCCGGCTGGAGGAGGCCGAGGCACCGGCCGAGACGAAGGAGCAACCGACGCTGATCGGGCCGGCCGCCGAGGAGGCGGGGCTGACGGCTGGGGCCGTGGCGCAGGCCGCGGCAGCGCCGCGACCCCGCAGCTGGCCGCGACGCCTCGCCAAGTCGCTGGCCGCGGTCGCGGTCTTGGCGGCGATCGCCGGCGGTGCCGTCTACGGATTGCACCACGTCTACTTTCTCGGAACCGACTCCGGGGGACGTGCCGCGCTCTACCGCGGCATTCCGTATGACCTGCCGCTGGGGATCGAGCTCTACTCGGAGATCTACGCGGCGCCGGTCCAGGTCTCGGCGATTCCGGCCAGCCGACGGGGCAGCGCCACCGATCACACCCTGCGCTCCCACGACGACGCGGTCGACCTGCTCGGCGACCTCGAGCTCGCCGCCGAGCCGCCGGTTCGCAAGCCGAAGGCGGGGAGCGGGAAGCAGAGGGGGGGCAAGGGCGGCGCGGGGAAGCAGCCCTCCGCACAGAACGGCGGCTCGGGCGGCGGAGGCGGGCAGTGAGCGCACGCAACCGCGAGCTCCTGGCGCTGCTCCCGGTCGCTGTGCTGGTCACCGGTGGGTTCACGGCGGTGTTCATCGTCGAGTCGAGCCAAATCGGGGACCTGAGCCTGATCTACGGCGGCTACTTCCTGGCCGTCTGCCTCGGCGTCCACCTGTTCATTCGAGCCCGGTTGCCGTATGCCGACCCTTACCTGTTCCCGCTCTGTGCCCTGCTGGCCGCGATCGGCCTGGTGATGCTGTTCCGGATCGACGAGGAGCTGGCACTGAAGCAGGCGTCGATCTTCGTCGCCGGGGCGGGCCTGCTGGCGGTGACGATCCTGCTCGTCCGCGACTACCACGTCCTGGAGCGCTACCGGTACCTGATCGCGACGGTCGGCATCCTGCTCCTGATGGCGCCGCGGCTGCCTGGGGTCGGCTCCCAGGTCAACGGCGCCTACTTGGGCATCGACCTCGGGCCGCTGTCCTTTCAGCCGGCCGAGGTGGCGAAGATCTGCGTGGTCATCTTCCTGGCCAGCTACCTGCGCGAGAAGCGCGAGCTGCTCGCGGTCACCGCCCGCCGCGTCGCCGGGCTCACGATCCCGCCGCTGAAGCACTTCGGGCCCTTGCTGGTGGTCTGGGGCGCCTCGATGCTGATGCTCGTCTACATCCGCGATCTCGGCAGCTCGCTGATGTTCTTCGGCGCTTTCCTGGCCCTGCTCTACATCGCCACGGCGCGCCTCTCCTACGTGGTCGCCGGCCTTGCCCTGTTCCTGGTCGGCGCATGGGTGATGGAGCACGCGATCGTCCATGTCGGCGAGCGCGTGGACATCTGGCTGGACCCCTGGGGAGGCGACGCGCCCTCCGGGGCGGGCCAGATCCAGCAATCGCTGTTCGCCCAGGCCGACGGCGGGCTGTTCGGCCAGGGCCTCGGCGAATCGTTGCTGAAGCTGCCAGGGCCGTTCGCCCCCGACTGCGCGCAGCCGTTCCCTGACTGCGGGAGCATTCTGCCGGCTCCCCACACCGACGAGATCTACGCCTTGATCGTCAGCGAGCTCGGTCTCTTCGGCGCCGCGGCGCTTGTGGTGGCCTACGCCCTGATCGCCGCCCGGGGCCTGAAGACCGCGTTGATGGCGCGGGACGGATTCTCCAAGCTCCTCGCAGCGGGCCTGACGGCCGTGTTCGCGCTTCAGGCGGTGGTGATCATCGGCGGCGTGGTGCGACTCATCCCGCTGACCGGGGTGACCCTGCCATTCGTCAGCTTCGGGGGCAGCTCGGTGATCGCCAACATGATTCTCCTGGGGCTGCTGCTGATGATCTCCAACGACGCTCGCCGCCCGCCCGCCCCACCCGGCGCCCAGCAGCGCGACTGGGAGGCCCTGCCGGCGTGAACGCCCCGATCGTCCGCCTCTACGGCCTCATGCTGGTGCTGTTCGCGGCCCTGGTGGGCTTTACGTCCTACTGGGCCGTGTTCGACGCCGACAACCTCCAGGACAACCCCCAGAATCGCCGCCCGCTGATTGCGGAGCAGACGGTGAAGCGCGGAACGATCAAGACCGCGGACGGGGTGACGATCGCCGAGAGCTTCCCGGTGGGCGGCGGCAAGCACCCGGTCTACGTGCGGCAGTATCCGCAGGGCTCTGAGTTCGGCAATCCGGTCGGCTACAGCTTCATCGAGGCCGGCCGGACGGGAATCGAGCGGGCGGAGAACGGCTTTCTGGCAGGCGAGCGCAACGAGTTCACCTCGATCCTGGACCAGCTCCGCGACGTCCCGCAGGAGGGCGACGACATCACCCTGACGATCGACGCGCAGGCACAGCGGGTGGGCACCCAGGCGCTTCAGTCGGCGATCGCCTCCACCGCGGGTGCCAGCGGAGCCGGGGGGTCCGTGGTCGCGATCGATCCCACCACAGGGGCGGTCCAGGCGATGGCCTCGGTGCCGGGCTTCGACCCCAACCTGGTCAAGAACAGCGACACCCTCAAGCAGCTCAACAAGGACAAGAGCGCGCCGATCGTCAACCGCGCCACGCAGAGCGTCTACCCGCCCGGGTCGACGATGAAGGTGGTGACCGCTGCGGCGGGCCTCGACTCCGGCGAGATTCAACCCGACACGGTGATCAACGCCGACTCGCCGAAGGAGATCGGCGGCGTCGACCTTCAGAACGCCGGCGGCGAGAGCTTCGGGGATATCACCGCAACCGACGCACTAACCAATTCGGTCAACACCTACTGGGCCCAGGTCGGCGAGAGGCTGGGCACCGACACGATGGTCGAGTACATGAAGCGCTTCGGCTTCTACAGCGATCCGCCGCTCGACTATCCCGACGACCAGATGGCACCGAGCGGCCCTTACAACTCGGATGGCGATCTGGTCACGGACGGCTTCGATGTCGGCCGAGTCGCGATCGGTCAGGGCGGCGCCGAGGGCCAGGACCTGACGACGCCACTGCAGATGGCCGAGGTGGCGGCCACGGTTGCGAACGGCGGCGTCCTGACGAAGCCGACCTTCCTCTTGCGCGTGACCGACCCAGATGGACGGGTCACCAAGGAGCTTGATCCTGAAGACGAGGACCGGGCAATCAGCGAGCAGACCGCCTCTGAGCTCACAGAGATGATGACCAACGTCACCGAGGAGGGAACGGCGACGGGACTGACCGTCGCCGGGGTCACGTTCGCCGGCAAGACCGGAACCGCCGAGATCGGGGACCCGGCGGAGGGCATCAACCAGCCCTGGTTCATCGCCTTCGCCCCCGCCGACAATCCCGAGGTTGCCGTGGCGGCCACGATCGAGCGCTGCCAGGGCTGCTTCGGGGCCGAGGTCGCGGGCCCGATCGCCACCCAGGTGATGGAGAGCCTGCTCAGCCGATGAAGCTCGAGGCGGAGACTCTCGTTGCCGGGCGCTATCGGCTGTTGGGCAAGCTCGGCTCGGGCGGGATGGCGGACGTCTGGTGCGCTGAGGACACGATGCTCGACCGCCGCGTGGCGCTCAAGTTCCTGCACGAGCGCTTCGCCCAAGACGAGCAGTTCGTGGAACGGTTTCGCCGCGAGGCGTCGTCGGCCGCCGGCCTGCAGCACCCGAACGTGGTCGGCGTCTTCGATCGCGGCACCTTCGACGGCAGCCACTACATCGCCATGGAGTACGTGGAGGGCGCCGCGCTGAACGACCTGATCGAGCGCGGGCTCTCGGTTGGTGAGGCGGTGGAGATCGTCCGTCAGGTGCTCGCTGGGGCACGGTACGCGCACGCGAACGGGATCGTCCACCGCGACCTGAAGCCCCAGAACGTGCTGGTGGACGCGGAGGGGCGGGCCAGGGTGACCGACTTCGGGATCGCACGAGCCGGTGTCTCGGAGATCACCCAGACCGGGTCGGTGCTGGGAACCGCCCAGTACCTGTCTCCGGAGCAGGCGCAGGGGCTGCCGGTCACGGCGGCGTCGGACATCTACTCGATCGGGGTGCTGCTATACGAGGCGCTGACCGGGCGCGTCCCGTTCGAAGCGGAGTCGCCGGTGTCGGTTGCCCTGAAGCAGGTCTCCGAGGCCCCCCGGCCGCCAAGTCAGCTCAACTCGGCGGTCTCCCGGGCCCTGGACGCGGTGGTGCTGAAGGCGCTCGCCAAGGACCCGGCCAACCGTTTCGCCTCCGCGGAGGAGTTTCTGGAGGCGCTGGACGCCGCCGAGGCGGATCCCAGCGGCGCCGCCCTGGGCGACACCGCGGCGCACGAGGCGGTGGCGGTGGCCGCCGGAGCGCCGCCTCAAGGGCCTCCAGAGGGCCCACCCGAGCGCCGGGGATTCTTCACGCCCGCGAGGCTGATCGTGATGGCGCTGCTCCTGCTCCTCCTGGTTGGGGTGATCGCCTACGCGCTGACCCGCCCGGAGCAGGTCCTGGTTCCGACGGTGATCGACAGGGACCGCCCCCAGGCTGAGGCGATCCTCCGCGACGCTGGATTCGAGGTCGCAGTCAAGGAGGAGTCGACCGACGCGCCCGAGGGAAGAGTCTTGGAGCAGGACCCGACCGCAGGCTCGGAGGTCGACGAGGGCTCCACGGTGACGATCACCGTCTCCAGCGGGTTGGGCACTGTTGTGGTGCCCCCGGTAGCCGGATTGGCCGAAAAGCAGGCGCGGGAGAGACTCAAGGACGCCGGCTTCAGTGTCCGGGCGGATGAGAGACCTTCGAGCAGGGTGAGGGCTGGTCTGGTCGTCGGCACGGAGCCCCCCGCGGACTCGGAGTTGGAGCGCGGCAAGACGGTGACCCTGGTGATCTCGAGCGGCGCGAAGCTGGTCGAGGTGCCCTCGTTGGTCGGCCTTCAGCAGGATCTCGCCGAGAGCGCGCTGCGCGGCGATCGCCTGATCCCGAACATCGAGCAGCGCGACTCCGACGAGCCCGAGGGGCAGGTGATCGCCCAGGACCCGGCGGCCGGCAGCACCGTGAAGAAGCACACCGCCGTCACGGTCATCGTCTCGACTGGATCCGGCTCGGCGATCGTGCCGAACGTGGTTGGCGAGTCGAAGGACCAAGCGAGAGCCGACCTGAAGGACGCTGGGCTCCGCGTGCGGATCGTCAAACGGACGACCGGCGACCCCAATGAGGACGGCCAGGTGCTCGAGCAATCCCCGTCCGCCGGAACGCGCCTTCGCCGAGGTGAGTTCGTGACTGTCTTCGTCGGCAAGTTCTCCGCGCCGCCGACGACCACCACGCCGACCACGACCACGCCGGCTCCCTGATGCGGGTCGCGGTGCTCAGCGGGGGGCGCTCCAGCGAGCACCAGATCTCGCTCAACTCGGGCGCCTCGGTGGCGGATGGGCTGCGGGCCGCCGGCCACGAGGTGATTCCGGTCCTGCTGGAGCGCGACGGACGCTGGACGCGTGACGGCGAGGAGGTCGAGCTGCGGGCCGGGGGCGGCCTGCTCGACGCCGAGGTGGCCTTTCCGGTGCTTCACGGCCCGTTCGGCGAGGACGGCACGGTGCAGGGCCTGCTCGAGTGCCTTGACCTCCCCTACGTAGGCCCGGGCGTGCTCGCCGCGGCGGTGGCGATCGACAAGCTGATCTTCAAGCGGGTGCTCGCCTTTCACGCCATACCCCAGGTCGCGTTCTGCGAGGCGGGCGAGGACGGCTGGCGCGAACGGGCGGCGACCATGGGCTTGCCGTTGTGGGTGAAGCCGGCGCGGCTGGGCTCGAGCGTCGGGATCTCGAAGGTGACCAGCTTCGAGCGCCAGCTGGACGAGGCGATCGAGCTGGCCCGCCGCCACGACCCGCGGGTGATCGTCGAGGCGCACGGAGGTGGCAAGGAGGTGGAGTGCTCGGTGATCGGCAACGAGGAGCCCCGGACCTCGCCGCCGGGCGAGATCGTCGCCCACGCCGACTGGTACGACTACGAGGCCAAGTACTCCGAGGGCGGCATGGACCTGATCGTGCCGGCCCGGATCGGGGAGGCCGAAACGGCGCGGGTGCGCGAGCTCGCCGCCCGGGCCTTCCGGGCGGTCGACGGCTCCGGCCTCGCCCGCTGCGACTTCTTCGTCCGTGAGGGCGGCGAGGTCCTGGTCAACGAGATCAACACGATCCCCGGCTTCACCTCCACGAGTGTGTTCGCGAAGCTATTCGAGGCCGACGGCCTGCGCTATCCGGAGCTCTGCGACCGGCTCGTGCGGCTGGGAGTGGAGCGATACAACAAACAACGCGCCTTCGAGTTCTGAAGTCGCGGTCAGCTGTTCAGGCTGACCTCGTCGAGTTCGACCTGGTAGCCCCCCGTGACGGGCGTCGGGGCCAGCTTGGTGATCCAGATCAGGTAGTAGCGGGCGGAAGCGGTGGCGTCGAGCTGGATGGTCTGGTCGGTGCTCACATCATCGAAGGAGTTGAGCGGGTTTCCCCAGTCCGACAACGCCGTCGGAGGGCCCTCGAGCGCGCCATAGATGTCGACGTCCCAGCCTGCTTCCGCGGAGCGCAGCGTGATCGTCCGCGCGGTAACCGGCTGCCGCGCATCGACGATCAGTCCAACGCCCGGCTTATCTGCGGAATCCTGGATAACCGGAGAGGTCTGATAGGTCTCGGTTGTCCAGCCCGACTCGGCCTTGCCGTCAATCGCGAACTGGGCCTCCTCGGGATGCTCCTCGCCGTTGTCCCCGAACGGGTCGAAGTCCTGCGCATTGGCGAGCGGGATTGTCGCGCCGGAGGGGACCGCACCTTGCCCGTTGTTTTGGTCGCTTCCGGTGAGCGCGGCGATCAGCAGGGCCGCTGCGGTTGCCGCGAGCACCAGCAAGACCCCGGCTGTCGAGACGCGCCTGGGCGTCAAAAGCTTGCGGCGAGCCGGCATGGCGTCGAGCACGCTGGTCGCCTGACCGTGCGCGGCCCCGCCCCTGGCGACCTCGACCTCAAGCGCCCCCTCCAGGTCGGCCAGTAGGGCCGGCATGTCCGGATACCGCTTATTGGGCTCTTTCGCCGTCGCCCGCTCGATCACGGCGGCGAGCGCCGAGGAGACCTCCGGGCGCTGCTCCTGGACGTCCGGCATCTCCTCGTTGACGTGCTTCATCGCGACGCCAACCAGGGTGTCCGCCTGGAACGGGACCTCGCCGGTCAGCATCTCGTAGAGCAGGACGCCGAGGGAGTAGATGTCGCACCGGGCGTCGACCCCCTGGCCCATGGCCTGCTCGGGCGCCACGTAGTCGGTCGTGCCGAGCACCCGCCCCGTCTTGGTGAGCCCGTCGGACTCCAGCGAACGGGCGATGCCGAAGTCCGTGACCTTGGCCCGGCCGTCGGCGTCGATGAGGACGTTCTGGGGCTTGACGTCGCGATGGATCAGCCGCTGGGCGTGCGCTGCGGCGAGCCCGCGACCGACCTCGATCCCGTAGGCGACCGACTCGTCGACGGGTAGGCGGCCGAGCCGGTCGATCCGCTGCTTCAGGGTCTCGCCCTCGACGTGCTCGAAGACGATGTAGGGATAGCCACTGTCTTCGCCGGCGTCGATCACGGCGACCACGTTCGGGTGGGAGAGTTGGGCCACGGCGCGTGCCTCACGGCGGAAGCGCTCGAGCTGGTCCGGCTGGTCCGACATCTCGCGGTGCATGACCTTGACGGCGACCCAGCGCTGAAGCGTCTCGTCGCGCGCCAGGTAAACCGTCGACATGCCGCCGCTGCCGAGCTTGGACTCGAGGCGGTAGCGCCCCGACAGCACGGTTCCGATCAGGCTGGTCGCGAGCCCCGTTGTCGTTGTCCCGTCCTCGCTCATCTGCTGAGACTACGCTCGGCCGTCAGTATGGCCCCGATTATCGCGATACCGAGGCCGGAATCGGCGCCGGGGCGGATTGCTTCACCGGCTCGACTGGCCTCGCCCGGCGGCACGGACCAGCTCGATCACCTCGGGGGAGGCCTTGGATGGTGAGCCGGCGTCGAAGGGTGGCTGCGGGTCATATTCGATCCCGAGCTGGATCGCCTGCGCGACCTCGTTGCCGGCGATCCGGGCGGCGAGCGTCAGGGCCATGTCGATCCCGGCCGATACCCCGGCCGCGGTGATCACCTTGCCGTCCTCCACCACCCTTTCGGTGACCGGCTCGGCGCCGAGCTCCGAGAGGCGGTCCAGGAAGGCCCAGTAGGTGGTGGCGCGCTTGCCGTCGAGAATTCCCGCGGCCCCCAACACCAGGGCGCCGGTGCACACCGAGGTCGTCCAGGTGGAGCTCTGATGCGCGACGCGCAGCCAGTCGAGCACCTCGGAATCGCGCATCAGCGGCCGGCTGCCTTTCCCGCCGGGCACGAGCACCACATCGGGGTCGGGGAGGTCAGCGATCGCGAGGTCCGCCTGCAGTCCAAGAGCGCCGGTGTCGGTCCGCTTCAGGCCCGGCTCTTTGGCGACGAGGCGAAGCTCGGCGCCGGGCAGGCGGGAGAGGACCTCGTACGGGCCGACCGCATCCAGGGCCGTGAGGCCGTCGAATATCAGGATCGCGATCCGCATGCACCCACGCTACCGCCGCGCCACGATCCCGGCCTCGGCGGTGACGCGGCCGATCCGCCTGGCGTCTGGGTGGTGGCCACGGAGCAGCTCCAGCGCGTCCCCCTCGTCCTCGGCGGCGACCACGCAGCAATACCCGCAGCCCATGTTGAAGACCTCGTGCATCTCGTCGCCGGAGACCCGGCCCAGCTCCTGGATCAGGTCGAAGACCGGGGGCACGGGAAGCGGGTCGTCGATCTCGTAGCCAACCTCGGCCTCGAGCCGCAGCATGTTGTTGAGCCCGTCGCCGGTGACGTGGACGAGCCCGCGGACGTCGACGGGTGAGCGAAGCAGTTCGAGCACCGCCCGAACGTAGATCTCGGTCGGCTCGAGCAGCACCTCGCCGAGCGGACGGCCGAGGCGTTCGTCGTCCAGGGCTACGTCTGCCAATGCCGAGCGGGCCAGCGTGTAGCCGTTCGAGTGCAGGCCGGAGGAGGGAAGGCCGATCACCGGGTCGCCGGGTTCCACCGCGGCGCCGGTGACGATCGCGTCGAGATCGACCAAGCCGACGCAGGTCCCGCCGAGCTCATGCCCGGAGACGATCTCCGCCACCTGGGCGATCTCGCCGCCCGGGATCTCGATCCCGGCGAGCTCCGCTCCCCTCGCCAGCCCGACCCCGAGCTGCTCGCAGACAGCCGGATCGGCTCGCTCGGTGAGGATGAAGTCGAGCATCGCGATGGGCTCCGCGCCGACACAGATCACGTCATTGACGTTCATCGCCACGCAGTCGATCCCGATCGTGTCGTAGCGGCTGAGGCGCTCGGCGACGACCATCTTGGTGCCGACAGTGTCGGTGGACAGCGCCAGCCCGGCGCGGTCGTCGAGTCGCAGCACGCTGGCGTAGTGACCCGGCAGCGGCACCACGCGCGACGGCTTTCCCGTGTCGATCGCGCGCAGGCTTCGCACCAGCGCCTCGACGGCGTTCTCGGCGGCCGTCTGGCTCACCCCGGCCCGCTCATAGGCGTCGCTCATCGCCGCCCGAGCCTATAGAGCACGGCCCCCGCCAAGGCCACGCGGTAGGCGGCATACGGCCACAGGGCCCGGTCGCGCTCGACCAGGTCGATCAGCTTCTGCGAGGCGAGGGTGGAGGCGAAGGAGGCGGCCACGCCGGCGGTCATCGCCCGGCCGAGGTCGGGGTCGATGCCCCGGCGGCGTAGCCGGGCACCCTTGAGCAGGGTGGCGCCGACGATCACCGGCAGGGCGACGGTGCGCGAGAGGAGGTTGGCGTGCTGACGCGTGAACCGTCGCCAGCGAGCGGCGGCGAGGGTGGCGCCGTTGCGGGACACCCCAGGAGCGAGGGCGGTGGCCTGGGCGAGGCCGAGGGCGAGGCCGTCGGCGGGGGTGGCGTCGCCTGGTCCGCGATCCTGCGATCGGCGATCGGCGATCGCCATCGCGACCGCCCCGGCGACCAAGCCGACGGCGGTGGCACGCGGCCCGCCGAGACGGCGCTCGATCTGGCGCTCGAACCGGTAGCCGACGACTGCCGGCGGCACGAAGGAGAGCGCCACCACCGCTGCGCGCCTGGCGTCGAACAGGCGAAGCTCCTCTGCGATCAGCCGGCGTTGACCGACCAGCAGGGCGCCGGCGGCCCCCGCGTGGAGCGCGACCTCGAAGCTCTTGCGAGTCTCCGGGTCGACCTCGTGCCACGGCCACCCGGCGAGCCAGGGGATAAGCGAGAGGTGGGCCGAGCTGGACACGGGGAGCAGCTCGGCGGGCCCCTGCACCGCCCCCAGCGCCACCGCCCGGGCCGGGCTCAGGCCGGCGGCGTCGGCTCCCACCCGGCGCTCCCGCGACGCCGCCTGATCAGCAGGTAGGCGATGCCGATCACGACCGCGGCGACCACCGCGTAGTCGGCGTAGTGCAGGTAGTCCCTCCACTCCTCCCAGCGGTCGCCGACCTCGCGACCGATGATCGCGAGCATCAATACCCATGGAATCGAGCCGGCGAGGGTGAAGACGATGAACCGCCCCAGGGGCATCCTTGCCACTCCTGCCGGCAAGGAGATGAAGGTGCGGATTATCGGCAGCATGCGGGTGAAGAAGACGGTCGCCGAGCCGTGCCGCTCAAACCATCGATCTGCCCAATCGAGGTGGCGGCGGCTGACGTGGATCAGCCGGTTGCGGTCGAGCAGCTCGACGCGGCCGTAGTAGCCCGCGGCGTATGCGATCAGCGATCCGGCGAGGTTTCCGAGCGATCCGGCGGCGACGATCCCGAACAGGGTCAGGTTGCCCTCGGAGACGTTGAAGCCGGCAAAGAGCATGATCGCCTCGCTGGGGACCGGGATGCAGGCGCTCTCCAGGGTCATGAGCACGAACACGCCCGCCAGTCCGGTGGCGTCGATCAGGTCCGTGGCGGCACGGACGATTGGGTCGAGGATCGCATCGGTCATACGACATCAGCATTACACTCGCCGGAATGTCTCGTCCGGATGAAAGGTCGGCGAGCGAGGACGAAGGCCGGCGACGATCTGGGGGCGGCGATCTGCGGGCCTCAGTGCGCCGGCGGACGATGGATCACGTTTACGGCCGCCGGGTGTTGAAGTTCGGAGCCGACGTCCTGCTCTGCGCCGCCGCCTTCGCGCTGGCCTTCAGCCTGCGCTTCCTCGATGCTGCGGGCGGCATCCCCGAACGCTACTGGACCATGCTCACCGGGACGATTGCGTTCGTTGCCGTCGGCAAGGCGATCGTGTTCAGCCTCCTGGGGCTGAACCAGAAGTGGTGGCGCTATTTCCAGCTCCCCGACCTGTGGCCGGTCGTCCGAGGCGCTGCGGTGACGAGCGGGCTGCTGGTGGCGGTATTCACCTTGGCCAAGCCCTACTCCTACAGCATTCCGAGGTCGGTGGTCGTGTTCGACTTCCTGCTCACCATCGGCTTGGTCGGCGGCGCCCGCCTCGCGAGGCGGATGATCGCCGAGCGACCCGATCGCGCCACCCGCCGCCGCCGCACCCGCGGGGTGCTGGTGGTCGGCGCTGGCTCGGGCGGGCAGATGGTGGTGCGGGAGCTGCGCCTGAACCCCCGCCTGGGAGCCCGTGCGATCGGCTTCCTGGACGACGACCCCCGCAAGCGTGGCATGCACGCGACCGGGGTGAAGGTGCTGGGCTCGACGGACGAAATCGGCGAGATCCTCGATCGCAAGGCGCCCGACGAGGTGATCATCGCGATCCCCTCGGCGCCGGGAGTGCTGCGTGCAAAGGTCGTCGCGGCGTGCCGGGAGCGCGACGTCACGGTACGGACACTGCCGACCGTGTTCGAGCTGCTGCGCGGCGGCGTCCAGCTCACCCGCCAGCTGCGCGAGGTGAGGGTCGAAGACGTGCTTGGACGGGATCCGGTGGTGATGGAGTTGGAACGTGTCGGCGCCTACCTGGAGGACAAGATCGTCATGGTCACGGGAGCCGGCGGGTCGGTCGGCTCGGAGATCTGCCGGCAGATCGCACGCGTGCGGCCGAAGCTGATCGTGCTGCTCGACCATGCCGAGGACAACCTGTTCCGGATCGACCGCGAGATGCTCGACGAGTGGCACTTCACCGGGGTCGAGGCGGTACTCGCCGACTGCAAGGAGGGCGAGCGGATGCTCGAGGTGATGCAACGCTTCAAGCCGGACGTCGTCTTCCACGCCGCCGCCTACAAGCACGTGCCGCTGATGGAGGCGAATCCGCTCGAGGCGGTGCGCAACAACGCGATCGCCACCAGGGTGACCGCTGGAACGGCCGCGGCGGCGGGCGCCGAGCGCTTCGTGCTGATCTCCACCGACAAGGCCGTCAATCCCAGGACCGTGATGGGGGCCTCGAAGGCGATGGCGGAGTGGATCGTAGAGGCGGCCGGGCGCCACCACTCCCAGACCCGTTTCGTGATCGTTCGCTTCGGCAACGTGCTGGCGTCGTCGGGCAGCGTCGTCCCGATCTTCCGCAGCCAGATCGAGAGGGGCGGTCCGGTCACCGTGACCCATCCCGAGATGACCCGCTACTTCATGACCATTCCGGAGGCCGTGCAGTTGGTGATTCAGGCGGGTGACCTCGGCTCCCACTCGGGGGACGTCTTCGTGCTCGAGATGGGCGAGCCCGTGCGGATCCTGGATCTCGCCCGCAACATGATCAACCTCGCGGGCTACGAGCCCGACGAGGACGTGGCGATCGAGTTCGTCGGCCCCCGCCCAGGCGAGAAGATCCACGAGGAGCTCTTCAACGTCGACGAGCAGGCGCAGCCGACGCTCGCCGAGCGCATCGTCCGCGCCGTGCGGACGCGCCCGCTCGACCCAGTTTGGGTGGAGCGCTCAGTCGAGCGGCTGGAGGCGCTCGTTGCCGCCGGCGACGAGGCGGGGCTGGCGGATCGCGTGGTCGAGGTGGTGACCGAGCGAATCTCCGACTCCTCGGCCGTACCCGCCGAGTCACCGGCCTCCGGTACGGACGTCCCCCGCTAGGGACCCGCCTCCGCTAGGACCGTCTCGGCTCCGGGGCCGGGTTCCCCGGGTCCTAAGATGCGCCCGGCACTGATGCACTTCATCGAGTCGATCGGGCCCGTTCTCGGCATCGTCGCTTTCGTGGGGCTGGCGACCCTGGCCTTCCTCCTCTTCGAGCAGGCACGCGACCTTCGCCGCCTGCGCGAGTGGGCCGGCCGGGCTCCCGAGCGCGCCCAGGAGGCGGCCGAGGCCGTGCAGGCCGTTGCCGAGGCATCCCGCACAGATGGGGAGGTGGGCGACGCGGATTCCGAGCAAACGGAGGCCGGCGAAACTGAAGCCCCGCCGCCGGGAAGGTTGGGAGGTGCCTGGGCGCGGTTGACGGGAGCGGTGGTCCCGCGCCTGGCCCAGCTCGAGCGCCGGCTTCCGGTCGACGGGCGCTACATCTTGGCCGTGGCCGTGATTGCGGTGATCGCCACCGGCGCGCTGACCGGCGGCTTCGGGGTGATCGGCGACGACGACGGCAAGCGCCACAAGCGCGGCGGAGACCAGCAGAAGCCGAGCGTGGCGGTGCTGAACGGGACGGGCGTCCCGGGCCTCGCGGCGCTCGTGGACGAGCAGGTCGTGAAGGCAGCCGGGTACAAGACCGGCACGATCGACAACGCGGGGTCGAGCTTCGCCAATACGGTGGCGATGTTCGCGCCGGGGAACGAGGCGGAGGCCAAGAGGCTGGCGAGGGCGATCGAGCCGAAGCTCGGAGACACCCCCACCCAGGCGATGACAACCGACGTCAGGGATATCGCGGGTGGTGCCCCTCTCGCTCTTGGCCTGGGCCTCGACGATTCCCGGTTCGGGAGCGGCTAGCGATATGCAGCCGCTGGTCGCGGACCTCTCTCTGTACGACCTCGCCCTCGAACTGCCGGCGTACGTGTCGCTTGCGGCCGCCCTCGCCTGCGTTCTGCTCCTGCCTCTGTACATCTCCCAGCGACGGGACCTCGAGCGCCTTCACGCCTGGATGGAGCGCGAGCCGGGCCATCCGCATGCCGACATCGCCGCGAGCGAGGCTCTCCTCGATCGGGCGGAGACCGAACTGGAGGCCTTGTTCGGCCCCGAGCCGCTGCCGCCGACCGGTGAGCAGGCGGGCAAGCAGGCGGTTGCGGAGCCGACCGTCGTGGCTCCCCCGGCGCCTGCGCCCCCCGCGCCGCCGACGCCGGCCGGGGGACTGGCTCCGGCGCAGCGAGTTACCACGGAGCGCCCCGCCCTCGAACGGATCACGACGGAGCGTGCCGCCCTACAGCCGCATCCGCACTGGCGCCGGCTGGTCGGCCGGGTTGGCCAGCCGCGCGTGCTTTCCGTGGTGGCGGTGGTCGCGGTCCTCCTCGGCCTGGTGGCGATCTTCGGCTCCGAGGAGCTCTTGAAGAGCGTCGGGGACTCGGACCAGGGGCCCAAGCCAGGGGCGATCGTGCCCGGGGAAGTCGATGTCGCGGTGCTCAACGGCACCTCGGTGCCGGGGCTCGCGGCGAAGGTGGGCGATGACGTGCGGGTGAACGGGTTCAGGCTCGGCCCCGTGACCAACAGCCGCGACCAGTTCGACCAAACGGTGGTCATGTACGCGCCGGGCCAGCAGCGGGCCGCCAGGAAGGTCGCGCACGACCTAGGGGTGAAGCCGCTGCAACCGATCGATCGGCAGACAGAGCAGACGGTCGGCGACGCCGATGTGGTCGTGATCGCGGGCGCGGACCGCGCCCAGCCGTGAGCCGCGCCGGCCCCGTTCTGTTCGTGGCGCTCCTGGTCGCCTCCGTGGCGGCGGCGGCGACGGTCCTGCACGCGCGCTCCCCTGACCTGGTGATCCAGGTGACGCGGTTCACGAAGGAGATCAACCCGGGGGGCGGCGGCCCCGAGCGCGTGGCGCACATCCGCTTCTTCGTCCGCGAGAGCGACCCCGACGCCACGGTGGAGATCGTCGGGCCCGACCTACGGCTCGTCCGGACCCTGGCCAGACTGCCGCTGGTCGCGAACGAGGCGGTCTCGTTCAGATGGAACGGCCGCACAGACACCGGCGCCCTTGCCGATCCCGACGACCGCTACCGGCTCAGGGTGCTGCTCCCCAACCGGGATCGCGACATGGTGTACCCGCGGCGAATCTCGCTGCGCCCGGTCGGCCCGCAATGACGGCATCCCCGCTCGAACTGGGAGGAATGCTTCTCGCCTGTGGGGGGGCGGCTGCGGCCCTGCTGGCTCGAGATCCGCGGCTTCGCTACGGAGCCGCGGCGGTGGCGCTGGCGGCGGCGCCCGCGTTGGTGGCCGGCGACGTGTGGCACACGGAGCGCTTCATCGACCTGCGTGATGATCCGGCCAAGCTGGTCGCGGTGATCGTGGCCTCGGTGATCGCGGTCGGCTGCGTGGCTGCCGTCTTTCTCCGCTTCCCCTGGGCGTTCCCGGTCAGCGTGTTCGCGGCCCTGCCCCTGCGAGTCCCGGTGCAGCTCGGCGGCGAGACCTCGCATCTACTGGTACCGCTCTACCTGGTGATCGCGGCGGGGTTCGTTTGCTTCGCCTACCGGTCCCTAGCTCAGGGGAAGGAGGGCGCCGCGGACCAGTCGGCGCCCCCCGAGGGGGCTGCCGCGAGGGACCAGGTGCCTCTCCTCACCTGGCTCTACCGCGCCCTGGCGGCGACCCTGGTCGTCTACGCGATCCAGACCGCGTACTCGGCCGACGTCTCGAACGCGATCGAGAACGCCGCCTTCTTCCTGGTGCCGTTCGCGGTCATGTTCGTCCTGCTCACCGAGGTCAGCTGGACTCCCCGCCTCTTGGGCGGCGTGCTCGCCGCCGTGGCGGCCCTGGGCCTGTTGCTCGCCGCCGTGGCGTTCTGGGAGTACGCGGCACGCGACCTGTTGCTCAGCCGGGGGAACCTGCTTCAGGCAAACCAGCTTCACCTCTACTTCCGGGTCAACTCGGTGTTCTACGACCCCAACGTCTTCGGCCGCTACCTGGCGCTCGGCCTGGTTGCTCTGGGCACCTATCTGGCTTGGGCCCGTGACGCGCGGGCCGCTGCCGTCGCCGCTGCCGTCGCCGGTGTGCTGCTGGGTGCGCTGGCGCTCACCTACTCGATCACCAGCTTCGCCGCCCTGGTGGTCGGGCTGCTGGTGGTCGTGGCGCTGCGCTGGAGCCTGCGCTGGGCGCTTGCCGGCAGTCTGGCGATCCTGATCTGCGGAGCGCTCTTCCTGCTCGTCAGCGGTACCGGTGAGACAGATCTCGGCTCAGCGAAGGACTTCGACACGACGACCAGTGGCCGGGTGGACCTGGTCAGGGGCGGCCTCGAGCTGGCCGAGGACCGGCCCGTCTGGGGTTGGGGCTCGGGTTCCTTCGGGGCGGCCTTCGCGCGCCACATCGAGCGCGCCCGCACCACGGTCTCGCACTCGGAGCCGATCACCGTCGCCGCCGAGCAGGGGGCAATCGGGCTGGTGGTCTACGGGGCCCTGGTCGTTCTGGCCCTGGTCGTTCTGCTGAGCGGCGCGGGCGGCTCGGCGGGCACCGCCGCGGCCGCGGCCGGCTTCGTGGTGATGCTCGTCCACAGCCTCAGCTATGCGAGCTTTGCCGTCGACCCCGCCACCTGGGCGCTGCTGGGCTTGGGTGTCGCGCTGCGACGCCCGCGGGCCGTGACATCGGCCATCCCGGCGGCGACCGGCGACCGCGGCGCCCTCTCTCCCCGCGACCGGCGACCCGCCGCGGCCTAGCCGCCATGGCCTCGTTCGTCTAGAGGGCCACTGGTGTTCGAGTACCTGCGCCGGCTGGCCACGACAGGGGCTGCGTACACGGCCTCCAGCGTGGTCTCGAAGTTGATCGCGGTCTTCCTGCTGCCGATCTACACGCACTATCTGACCCCGAGCGACTACGGGGCTGCGGAGGTGATGCTCGCCTCGGTGATCGCCGCGAGCATCGTCGTCCGTCTCGGTGTCATCGAGGCGATCCTGCGCTTCTACTACCTGGCCGGCGAACGCCCCGAGCGGGTCGTCTCGACGGGCTTCGCATCGCTGTTCTGGGGCGCCACGGCGGCCGCAGCGATCGCCCTGCCGTTCGCCGGGCCGATCTCGCAGGCCCTGCTCGATCGCGAGGACGCCGGACTGGCACGGCTCGCGATCCTCGGTCTCTGGACTCTGACCCTGTACGAGTACGCGCTGACGCTGCTGCGCCTCGATGAGCGAGCGCGTGCGTACTTCGGGATCACTGTCGCCAACGTCCTGGTGACGATTCCGTTCACCGTCTGGCTGATCGTCGTCCAGGACGAACGGGCGAGCGGCATCCTGCTCGGCACCTTCGGAACCGGCGCCGCGTTCGCCGTCTGGATGCTGTGGCGCGAGCGCCGTCGGCTGTCGCTGGTGCCGGATTGGGCGCTCCTGCGGCGGATGTTCCGCTTTGGGCTCCCAACAATGCCCGCCGAGCTGTCGCTCTACTCGCTCAACTTCATCGACCGGATCATCCTGGTGCGACTGGTCGGGCTCGCCGAGGCCGGCCTGTACGCGCTGGCCGTCAAGTTTGCGCAGGGCATCAATGTGCTGGCCCGCGGGATCCAGCTGGCTTGGCCGCCGCTTGCCTACTCGATCCAGGACGACGAGGAGGCGCGCCGCGCCTACTCGGTGATCTTCACCTGGTTCGCCGTGGTGCTCGCCTTTGGGGTCACTGGGCTGTGGCTCGAGTCGCGCTGGATCGTGCGGCTGCTCGCTGCGCCCGACTTCTTCGGCTCACACAGGGCCGTGGGACTGCTGGCCACAGGCATCGCGCTCTACGCCCTCTACCTGGCGATGGTGATCATCCTGGGCCGCACCGGCCGCACCGAGTTCAGCTTCCCGGCGACGATCGCCGCCACCGCGACCAACGTGATCCTGAACCTGGTCTTGGTGCCGCCGCTGGGGATCGTCGGGGCGGGGCTGGCGCTGGTCGCCTCGTACCTGGTGGTGCTGGCGCTGATGTTCGTATTCACGCAGCGGCTGTTTCCGGTCCCCTACGAGTGGCGCCGCCTGGCGCTGATCGTGCTCTCGGCGGCGGTCCTGATCGGCGGCGGTGAGGCCCTCCTGCCCACCTCGGGGTTCGTCGGCCTGGCGAGCCGCGCTGTGCTCTGGCTCGCCTTCCCTGTGGTGCTGTACGCGATCGGGTTCCTCCACGAGGAGGAGCGCTCGCGCCTGGTGGCGACGCTCCGCCCCTCGGCGATCGCAGCACGGGCGCGCAGCCTGCGTGCCGCCTCGGCGCCCGAAGGCGTCGAGGGCCGGCCCGGAGAGGGCCCCAGGCTCGGCCCCGAGATCTACGAGGCCGCCGCTCGCGACGAGGACCGAGGCGGGGCCTGAACCACCGCGTTTGACGCGAGTTGGGCGTTGTAGGCCTCGGCGGCTTCGCGCATGCCCTCGCCCCGGCTGGGGCGAAGCGCCTGACGGGCGTGAAGCCAGTAGGTGCCGGGACGCTGTCCGGGCATGAACACGGCGGCGATCGCGCGGGGGACGTACGACCACGCCCAGAGGATCCCGGCCAGCAGAGCGACCGGCCGCGAGTGATGCTTATGCATGTACATCGCCCGGCCGCGGTGAAACTGCACCACTCGGCGGGCGCCGGCGGAGCGATCGGTGGCGAGCTGCTCGTGGTGGATCGCCCTCGCCGCGGGCACGTGGAGGATGCGCCAGCCGGCGTCTCTCATTCGCTTCTGGAAGTCGACCTCCTCCGAGTAGACGAAGAAGTCGGGGTCCAGGTAGCCCACCTGCGCGGCGGCCTCGTGCCGTACCAGCATGGCCGCAGATTGCACCCAGCCCACCTCGCGCACCTGGCCGCTGTCGCCGGCCGAGGTGCCTGCGTCCTGGGTGACCAGCCAGCGGTGGAGGAACAGGGCCTGTGCCAGCGCGGTGCCGGCGCCGGGCAACCGCCACGCGCATGGAATCGGCTGGCGGTCGGGGTCGAGGAGCTGAGCTCCCGCGGCGCCCGCCTCGGGATCGGCGTTCAGCGCCTCGAGCAGGGCCTCCGCTCCACCCTCCTGGATCTCGGAGTCCTCGTTGAGCAACAGGCAAAAACGCCCGCGGGCCTCGCGTAACAGCAGCGAGTTGTTCTCCGCCAGGCCGGCGCGGCGGTCTCGGGCGATCACCCGGACCTCCGGAAAGCGCCGCGCCACGGCCTCCGTCGAGCCGTCGTCGGAGGCGTTGTCCAGCACCAGGATCTCGTGCTCTATCCGCGTCGGGTGGGTGCGGCCGATCGCCTCGAGGCAGGTGAGCAGGAGCTCCCGGCCATTTGTGTTCACTACGCAGTAGGACAGCTCCATCAACCAAAATCCTCCCGGATGCGAGTTCAGATCGTCGACCCCCCGGCGTACACGCCGCCCTATGACCGCTCGCTGTGCGCCGCCCTGGCGCGGGAAGGTGCCGAGGTCGAGCTGGTCACCAGCCGCTTCACCCATGGGCCGGTGCCCGCCGCGGAGGGCTACCGGGTGAGCGAGAGCTTCTATCGGCGCTCCGCCGAGGTCAGCGCCGGGGCGCTCGGCCGGCGGGCGCTGAAGCTCGCCGAGCACATCGCCGACATGCGCCGCCACCGCCGCAACGGCGGTCGCGCCGACGTCATCCACTACCAGTGGCTGACGGTCCCTGGGCTCGACAGCCGCCTGTTGCCGGCCGTCCGGCCTCGGGTGCTTACCGCCCACGGCTGGCTCCGCGAGGAGGCCTGGCGGGAGCGTCCAGGCCGGGGGCTGCGCCGCCTCTGGGATCGGATGGATGCGATCGTGACCCTGTCGGAGCATGGGGCGCGGCGCCTACGAGAGCAGGCGGGAATCCCTGCCGAGCGGGTCCGCGTGATTCCGCACGGCGCCTTCGACTACCTGACACGGCTTCCGGACCCCCTGCCGCTGCCGGCGGAGTTGGCCGCCGTCGAGGGACCAGTGATCCTGTGCTTCGGCCTGATCCGCCCCTACAAGGGCGTCGACCTGCTGCTCGACGCGTTTCGCTCTGTCGAGGGAGCAGAGCTGTGGGTGGTCGGCAGGCCGCTCGGGGTCTCCCTCGACCCGTTGCGTGAGCTTGCCGCGCTGGCTCCCGGCCGGGTCCGCTTCGTGCCCAGATTCGTCTCCGACAGGGAGTTGCCCGCCTACTTCCGCCGCGCCGACCTGGTCGTCCTTCCCCACCGTGACGCCGAGCAGTCGGGCGTCCTCTACGTCGCGCTCGCCTTCGCGAAGCCGATCGTGATGAGCGCCGTCGGCGGCTTCGGCGAGGTCGCAGAGCACGGTGCAGGGCGGCTCGTGCCCGCTGGCGATCGCGAGGCGCTCGCCGCGACGCTGAACGCGCTGCTCGCCGATCCCGGGGGCCGCGAACGGCTCTCGGCCGCCGCCCGCGAGGCCGCCGCCGGTCCCTACTCCTGGGACGTGGTCGCCGCCGAGACCCTGGCGCTCTACCGGGAGTTGATCGGTTGACCCTGATCGCGATCGCCTTCTGGATCTCGGCCGGCCTGCTCGTCTACACCCACCTCGGCTACCCGGTGCTGCTGTGGCTGCTGGCGCGACGGCGCGGGGAGGAGGGTGACCTGACACACCTGGCCGAGCCGCCCAGCGTGTCGCTGATCGTGGCCGCCCACGACGAGGAGGCGAGCATCGTGGACTGGGTTCGCTCGACCCTCGCGTTCGACTATCCGCGCGAGCGGCTCGAGGTCGTCGTCGTCTCCGACGGCTCGACCGACCGCACCCTCGAGTGGGCAGCGAAGGCGGGCGCCGATCTGGTGTTCGAGGTGCCGCGGGGTGGCAAGGTCGCGGCGCTGAACGCCGCGGTCGAGAAGGCGCGGGGCGAGGTGCTCGCCTTCTCCGACGCCAACTCGACCTGGGAGCCCGATGCGCTCAGGCGCCTTGTTGCCCGCTTCGCCGATCCGGTGATCGGCTACGTATGTGGCCAACTTCGCCTCGAGGGGGAGGGCGGCGAGAACCAGGAGGGGCTCTACTGGCGTTACGAGACGGCCGCCCGGGCCCTCGAATCGCGCCTCGCCGGGGTCACGGCCGGCAACGGGGCCATCAACGCGGTGCGCCGTGAGGCCTATATCGCGCTCGAGCCAACCCGGGGCCAGGACATCTCCCTCCCCTACGAGCTCACCAAGCGAGGCTGGCGCGCAGTCTTCGAGCCAGGCGCGGTCGCCCGTGAGCCGATGGCGGCGACGCTCGGCTCGGAGTTCCGGCGCAAGCGACGGATGCTCGCGGGAGCCTGGGCGACGATGCTCCGGCACGGGATGCTCTCGCCACGCGGCTACGCGCCTGCGTACGCCTTCGAGATCCTCTCCCACCGAGCCCTGCGCTACCTCTCCCCGATCCTCCACCTGGTGGCGCTGGGGACCAACCTGGCGCTCCTCGGGCACGGCTGGCTCTACGTCGTCACCCTCGCTGCCCAACTGACCCTGCTGGCCGCGGCGGCGCTGGCGCCCGTTGTACCGCTGCGTGCCTTCCGGATCGCTCGTTATTACGTTGTAGTCACCGCGGCGAGCGCCGCCGGACTCTGGGACTACCTGCGTCGCGGCGTGCCCCGGACCTGGGAGAAGGCGGAGGGGACGAGATCCGAGGTATGACGATGAGCCGGGTGCTGGACATCATGCTCGCCGGCATCGGCCTGGTGCTGGCGGCGCCTCTGCTCCTGATCGCGGCGGTTGCGATCAAGTTCGACTCGCGGGGCCCGGTGATCTATCGCCAGCGCCGGGTCGGCAAGGACGGCCAGCAGTTCGAGGTCTACAAGCTCCGCACGATGCGGCTCGGCGCCGACCCGGTTGGCGTCGGAACCCCGGTGCTCGAGGACGATCCCCGGGTTACCCGGGTCGGCGGGCTGCTGCGCCGCTTTTCGCTCGACGAGATCCCCAACCTGGTCAACGTGTTGCGCGGCGAGCTGGCGATCGTAGGTCCCCGTCCGACCCTTGCCGCCCAGGTCGAGCGCTACACGGAGCGCCAGCGCCGCCGGCTCGAGGTAAGGCCCGGGATCACGGGCTGGGCGCAGGTCAATGGCCGCGCCGGGATCCCCTGGGAGGAGCGGATCGAGCTCGACGTCTGGTATGTGGACAATCGCTCGCTGGCGCTCGACCTTCGCATCCTCGCCCGGACCGCGCGCCTCCTGCTGACCGGCCACGGACTGTACGGATAGCCTCAGCCGACCCTGTTGGCAGGCCTATCGTGATCTCCATGGATCCTCTTGGCCGGTGCCGGTGAGCTCCGGGCATCTCGACGATCTGCCGGCGTGGGCGCGCGCTCTGCTCGAGCGCGAACCCGCCGGGCACCTCGGCCTGATCGACGGTGAGGGGCATCCGCGCGTCTTGCCGGTGACCTTCGCCCTGGCGGGCGGCGTGCTGGCCAGCGCGGTGGACGAGAAGCCGAAGCGCTCGCCTGGAGCCGAGCTCGCGCGCGTGCGCTGGCTGCGCCGCCGGCCGGCGGCGGCGCTCACCGTCGATCACTACGACGACGACTGGTCGCGGCTCGCCTGGGTACAGGCGCTCGGGCGGATCGAGGTCGCGGCTGTGCCCGATCACCCGCAGCCGCTCGCCGCGCTACAGGCGAAGTACGCGCCGTACCGCGACCGCGTGCCGCCCGGGCCGCTGCTCTTGCTGCGCCCGCAGCGCCTGCTCTGGTGGCGTGCCGGGTAGGTCGGGCCGCTGGGCAGGGGTGCTGCGTGCACGGTCCCGTTCGCCGGTCCGGTTTACGAGCCGCTGATCGCGGCGTCGGCTTTCTCCGCCAGGCTCTTGTTCTCGGGCACGAACTTGCTCGCCGTGAACGTCGCCCCCTGTGGGTCGGCGATCACGGTCGTCCGGACCCAGGGTGCGTCGAATGGCGGGACGACCACATTGCCGCCCAGCTCCGCGGCCCTCTTGGCCATTGCGTCGGCGTCGTCGACTGCGAACGTCACGCCCCAGTGCGGCGGAACGTCCGGCTGGTCGTCCGCGATCGGGATGAGCGACGCCACCACGTCCTCGAAGCCCGCCGGGGCGCCCACCTCGGCCATCTGCTTGCGTAGCCCGGGGTTGTCGCGCTCCAGGTAGTCGCCGTAGCCCGGCAACGTCCACATCTGGAAGCCCCCCTCCAGCTCGAGCGTCTGCCAACCGAACACGGAGCCGTAGAAGGACTTGGCGCCGCCGGCGTCGCGGGTGTTCAAGTCGTTGAAATTCAGGCTGCCGTGCTCGTTGACGATCCGTGCGCCCTTGTTCTCCTTCGCCTGCCAGACGCAGAACGCCGCCCCCTCGGGATCGGTGAACACGGCCATCCGGCCGGCGTCCATGACGTCGAACGGCTCCATCACGACGCTGCCGCCGGCATCACGGACCTTCGACGCGGTCTCGTCCGCGCTCTCGACCCAGACGTAGGTGTTCCACGTTGCCGTGGGCGGCGCTCCCTCGGGGATCGATCCGACAGCAGCCACGTCGCCGGCTCGGATCCTGGCGATGAAGTACTTGCCCTCCGATTCCGGCGGCATCACGTCCTCGAACTCCCACCCGAAGAGGTCGCCGTAGAAGGCGACGGCAGCCTCGGGATCGCGCTGGCTTGTGTCCACCCAGCAGGGAACACCGGGGATGTATCCGTCTCGTTCAGCCATCGCTGCTCCTTTTCGGTTGCTGACGGGTCGGCCCACCCTATCGAGGCGCTGGCGCGACGCCTCCGCCGCGCCGCTACGCCTGATAGGTAGGGTGCCGCGCGATGGCGAAGGTCGAGCTTCGCGATTTCGGGCCCGCGGATGCGGCGGCCGTGCACCGCTGGTTCAACGACCCGCGGGTGACCGCCGATCTGGTCGGTCGCCGCCGGAGCTTCACCGCCGAAGACGCCCGCGGTTGGGTCGAGCGGGCGATGGACCAAAGCCTCGACCGCAAGTGGGCGATCCTGCTCGACGGCGGCGGGGAGCCGGTTGGCTTCGTGGCCTTGTTCGGGCTCGAACGCGACACCGGGCCGGAGCTTGCGGTGCTGGTCGGCGATCCGGACGCGTGGGGCAAGGGCGTCGCCCGCGAGGCCGAGCGCCAGGCGTGCATTCACGCCTTCGAGGACCATGGCGCCCACCGGATTCATGCCGAGATCCCGGTCACCAACCGGGCCGCCCAGAAGGTCGTCACCCATCTTGGGTTCAAGCGCGAGGGGGTGATGCGCCGGGCGATTCGGCGCGGCGACGAAGTCGTGGACAACGAGGTCTGGGGCCTCCTGCCCGAGGAGTTCACCGGTTTCCAGGACGGGACGAGCTGACCGCCGATCGCGACTCGCCGCCCGCCGAGCTGATCGCCGACCGGGGAATGGCGGCGGAAACGGACGACTTCTTCCGCTCTCGCCCCTTTTACGACGCCGAGGGCGTCACCCACACGCTGCGAATCGAACCCGCCGGCGCCGCGATCGCGCTGCCGCTGCTGGTCCGCCGGGTCGCCGACACGGAGCTCTCCGACGCGATCTCGCCATACGGATATCCCGGCGCGGCCGTACTCGGCGAGGCCGCGCCCCCCGATCCGGCGCAGATCGACTGGTCGGGCACGGGACTGGTGAGCGTCTTCGCCCGCGAGCGGCTGATCGAGGAGCCCTGCCTGGCGGGGGCGACGGAGCGCTCCACCGTCCAGGTGCACGACCCGTCGCGACCGCGAACCCTGCGGGCGCGCTTCGGCGAGCAGATCCGCCGCAACCGCAAGCTCGGCTACGGGGTCGAGGTGCTGCCCGGCCCCAAGACGTCGCTTGAGCAGCGGACGAGCTTCCACGCCGTCTACACGGAGACGATGCGGCGGGCGAAGGCGGCGGAGCGCTATCTCTTCGAGCCGGAGTACCTCGGCACGATCCTCGGGTTCGACCGCTCCTGGTTGCTGCTCTGTCACAGCCCCGAGGGAGCCATCGCGGCCGGCGCCATCGCGGCGATCTCTGACGGCGTCCTGCACTACTACCTCGGCGGCACCGCCGTAGCCCACCTCGCTGACTCCCCGTTCAAGAACGTCGTCGAGGCGATGATCGAGCTCGCCGCCGAGCTTGGCATCACCCTCAACCTGGGTGGCGGCGTTCGTCCCGGCGACGGTCTGGAGGACTTCAAGCGCGGCTTTGCCAACGGCGAGCTCGCCTTCCGCACGCACGAGATCGTCTGCGACGCCGACGCCTACCGGCGGCTCAGCACAGGCCGCGAAGACTCCGGCTTCTTCCCGCTCTACCGTGCCCGCGCAACCTAGCCTGGTGGCCGAGCTGAACGTGACGCCGTGATCTCCCTGTTCCTGCCGCTCGCTCACGGGCTGCTGGTCGGCCGTCAGGACCTGCCGATTCCGACCTGGCTGTTCGCGTGGGGAGCGTCGGTGGTGCTGATCGTCTCCTTCGTCGCCCTTACGGTCGCCTGGCGGGATTCCAAGTTCTCCTCGGATCACTGGCGTCCGGTCCCGGAGCGCCTCTCGCGTCCCCTCACCGGGCGCGCCGCCGAGATCGTCACTGGGGCGATCGGCGTGTTCCTGCTCGGAGCGGTCGTCTACACCGGGCTCAACGGGACCGACCAGCCGAATCTGAACTTCGCGGTCACCTTTGTGTTCGTGACCTTCTGGCTTGGCATGGTGGTCCTCAGCATCCTGCTCGGCGACGTGTTTCGAGCCTTCAATCCCTGGCGGGCGATCGGCCGCACAGCGGGCGCGGTCTTCCGGCTGATCGCCGGCCAGTCGCACTCGGAGCCGCTTCGCTATCCCGAGCGCCTCGGGCGCTGGCCGGCGGCCGCCGGGATCGTCGGCTTCGCGTGGCTCGAGCTCGTTTACGAGACCAGCGGCCTTGGCGCCGTCGGCTTGCAACCCGCGACCCTCGCGGCCGCGACGCTCGTCTACACCGCCTACACGCTGGTCGCGATGACACTGTTCGGCGTCGAGACATGGCTACGGCGCGGAGAGGCGTTCTCGGTCTACTTCGGGATGTTCTCCCAGCTTGCTTCGCTGGAGGTCCGCGACGGGCGCCTTGGGGTGCGCCGCCCGCTGGCCGCGGCCACGCGGTGGGCCAAGGAGGTCCCCGGGTCGATCGCGCTGGTCGTCACGACGATCGCCGTGACGACTTTCGACGGCGCCCAGGAAGGGTTGTGGCAGCAGCCGATCCGCGACCTCTTCGACCGCCTCACCGACCTCGGGCTCGGGCCAACCGCCGCCTTCCGAACCTCGGAGTCGATCTTCTTCGCACTCACGCTGGCGGGGGTTGCGGCGATCTACTGGGCCGGCGTGCGCGGGATGCGGACCGTGCGCGGCTCCCCCGATCTGAGATCCCTCGGCCGCTCCTTCGCCCACACGCTGATCCCGATCGGGGTCGCGTACCTGACCGCTCACTACTTCAGCCTCGTGGTGTTCGCCGAACAGGCGCAGTTCACCTACCTGCTCTCGGATCCGCTCGGCGACGGCTCCGACCTGTTCGGCACCGCCTCGAGTGGGATCGACTACGGGCTTCTGAACGCCAACACGATCTGGTATGTGCAGGTGGCGGCTTTGGTCACCGGACATGTGGTCGCCCTGATGCTCGCCCACGACCGGGCGATCACCGTCTACGGCGACCCCGATCGCGCCTCCCGGTCCCAGCGGTGGATGCTGCTCGTTATGGTCGCCTTCACCTGCCTGGGCCTGTTCCTGCTCTCGCAGTCCAACGCCTGATGCTCCTCCCCCTCGCACACGCCGCCCACTGGTACTTCTGGCCGCTCTACGCGCTGCCGGTGCTGATCGTGCTCTGGTCGGCGATCGCAACCACGCTCCGCGAGCGGCGCTCGAGCAGGCAGGAGGAGGAAAGGCGTCAGTGAGTGCCCGAGCGCCGCGCCTCGGCTAGGGGGTGAATGGGACTGGCTCGGGGCCGCGGCCGCGGAACCGGTCGCGGAAGTCGCGGATCGCGTCCAGCGTCTTCGCCCCCTCGTACTTCTTGCATCCCATCAGCTGCGTCCAGGCGGTGGCGGCGACCTCGTAGGGCATGCTCGGATTCGGGAATATCAGCATCCCGGATGGGCTCTCGTCGAAGACCCCCTTGAGGGCGAGCTGGTCCGTTTTCGGCAGGTCGGGCGCGTACTGGATCTCGATCCGGCCGTGTTCGAGCGAGTGGACGTATTCGATCGACTCGGGCGCCTGCAGGTAGGCGCCGTCGGCCTGGTAGAACGGGTTGGTGACGTGGTTGCCCGAGGTTGGCGGGTTGGTGCGGTAATTGGGGGGCTTGGCGTCCGGCGCCAGGTGGGTGTTTCCTTCGTCCGGCAGGCCGAGCCGCAGGTCGCAGCCCGCGTCGGCGGCGGCGTTTTCCAGGTCGAGGTTCTCGACGGGCGGAGGAGGGGTGCCCTCGCGAGCGTCGGGCGCAACCCCGTTGATGCTGCCCGTCGCCGTGTCGATATGGGCGGCGGCCGGGGTGCTCTCGCTCGAGCCGCCCCCGCCGCTGGCGATCACGATCCCGATCCCGACCAGAACGGCTGCGGTCAGCACCGCGGCGACTCCGTAGCCGAGAATCAAGCGCTTTCGCGCCGCCTGGGCATCGCGCTGCTCGGCTTCGAGCCGGGCGGCCCGGAGGCGGGCCTTTTCATCCTTGCGGGTGGCCATCCGGCGCGCCAGGGTAGCGAACGCGGCTTAACCCGCTAGATCGCTTGCCGCGCGCGTCCGGCGCGCTCCCCCCTGCTGGGGCTCGGCGAAGACCTCGTCGAGGAAGCCGGCCAGCTCGTCATCCAGCCGCCCCGGGGTGAGGCGCCACTCGAGGATCGAGTTGGCGTCGACGAGCCGGGCATTGGGCACCTCCTCGACCAGCATGTCGGCATCGGAGAATGGGTGCAGAGGATCGTTGGGATGCCCGATCACCAGCGCCGGGTGCTCGATCCCCTGGCGCTCCTCGCGAGGTGGGGCCGCGCCTCCGAACAGGATCCCCTCGAGCACCGCTCGGGAGGAATCAGGGTCGCGGCGCAGCCAGTCGAGTCCGATGTCCAGGAGGTAGTTCGTGCGGGGAACCCGCTGGAGCGCCTGCGAAGCGCCCCTCAGCAGCGGCTTGCCAAAGCGAAGGCCGACGAGGATCGGCGTGAAGATCATTGCGGCGCCGAGCAGCGCGTCCTCGAGAACCGGCATCTCGATGAACAGCGCGCCGGCGCTTTCGGGGTGGTGGACGGCAAGCTCCAGGGCCACGTTCGCCCCCAGCGATGTCCCTCCGACCACCGGGGACCGAAGCCCCAGATGGTCGACCAGCCCGGCCACTTGACTCGCCAGCGAGCCCATCGCGTAGATGCGCATGTCGTCGGGCTTGTCGGACTCGCCGTGGCCGAGCAGGTCGACGGTGATCACCCGGTTTCCTCGCGCGGCCATCTCCGGCGCCAGGTGCTCGTACATGCGCCGGTTCATGAGCAGGCCGTGAACCAAGACCAGGGTCCGGTCGCCCTCGCCGTGGACGTCGTAGGCGATGCGGTGGCCGCGGTAGCGGAAGGAGCCGTCGGCGTCAGCCATGAGGGCAGCGGAGTCTATTTGAGGCCCGCCGGCGCGGGCGCGGGTACTGACGCCGATGTCGAGGCGCCGGTGACGGCTGCCCGCTCCCATGGCCGCGCTACTCGCAGCGCGCCGAGCACGGCGCGGGTCGCACGCGCCTTGTTGAGCGTGTAGAAATGGATGCCTGGCGCGCCGCCGGCGAGCAGCTCCTCGCACTGCCGCGCCGCGTAGGCGGTGCCGAGCTCGGCCTCGGCATCTTGGTCACCACCCAGGGCCTCCATCGCCTCGGCGAGCGGCGGCGGGATCGAGGCTTCGCACAGCTCGCAGAAACGCCCGATCTGCGCGTAGCTGGCGATCGGAATCACGCCTGGGATGATCGGGACGTCGATCCCGACCGCGCGCGCTGCCTGCACGAAGTCGAAGTAGATGCGGTTGTCGAAAAAGAGCTGGGTGATCAGGAAGCTGGCGCCCGATCTGACCTTCGTCTGCAGGTAGGCCAGGTCGGCCTCGGGGCTGGCGGCCTCGGGATGGACCTCCGGGAAGCAGGCGCCCCCGATCGCGAACTCGTAGCGCTCGGAGATGAAGGCCGCCAGCTCGGCGGCGCAGTCCAGGCCGCCCTCCGGCCGCTTGAACTCGGCCTCACCTCGCGGCGGGTCGCCGCGCAGGGCGAGGACATTGTCGATCCCCTCCGCTTGGAGCCGGTCGAGAATCTCGACAAGGCCCTGGCTTGTCTCGCCGACGCAGCTCAGGTGCGCCATCGTCTCCAGGCCGTGCTCGCGCTTGATTCTGGTGGCGATCTCGAGCGTGCCGTCCCGCGTCGCACCGCCGGCGCCGTAGGTGACCGAGACGAACGACGGCTCGAGCGGCTTCAGCGCCTCGACGGTCTCGAACAGTGTCTCGACGCCCTCCGGCGTCCGCGGCGGGAAGAACTCGAACGAGAACACGGGTGTGCCGGTGGCGAGAATCTCGTCTATGCGCATGGTCGGGAGATGGTAGAGGGGTGACGACCGAGCTCAGCTCGGCAGCTCGCTCCAGCTCAGGATCACGGCGGCTTCGCGCTCGTAGCCGAGCGTGCTCAACGTGCCTGTGCCGAGCGCGAACAGGCTCCCGTCCGCGGGCGCCAGCCCCAGCCAGCGGGCGGCGAGCACGCGGAGCATGTGGCCGTGACCGAAGAGGACTGCGTCGGCGTGCGCGGCGCGGACCTCGGTGATCACACCGTCGGCGCGGGCGCCCACCTCGGCAGCGACCTCCCCGTTCGGGCAGCCGTCGCGCCACAGGCTCCAGCCGGGGCGCCGCTGCTGGATCTCGGCAGTGGTGATGCCCTCGTAGTCGCCGTAGTCCCACTCGCGCAGCTGATCGCGGATCTCGGCCTCCTCGCCCAGGCCGGCGAGCTCGCAGGTCTCGACCGTACGGCGCATCGGGCTGGTCAGCACGAGCGCGAATCGGCGGTCGGCGAGGCGCGGGGCCAGCCGCCGGGCCAGCCGGCGCCCGTTGTCGGTGAGTGGCAGGTCCGTGCGGCTCGTGTGCCGCCCGTCGGCGCTCCACTCAGTCTCGCCATGTCGTGCGAGCAGGAGCTCGTTCATGACCTGATCCCGGCAGCCTCGATTGTCATCGCCCGGTCGCCGCGGCAAGCCGCTCGCTGAGCTCGCGCAGGCGTCGCCGGGCATCGGGGTCGTATGCCTGGGGGTGCGCGCGCGCCTCGTTTTGCCCGTTGAAGTAGCGGCCCGTGACGCCGTCGAGCTGGGCGTCGGCCGCCAACCGCAGGGTTGCCTCCGTCCCTTCCTCCAGCGTGCTGATCGCGCTGCCACGAGCGTGGAGCACGATCTTGGTGGGCATGTATGTCGCCGGGTGCAGGCAGTTGACGGTCACCGACTGATCCCGAAGCTGATCAGCGAGATCGAACGTGAGCATGATCTGGGCGAGCTTGCTCTGGCAGTACGCCTGCACCCCGTCGTAGGCGCGCTCGAGCATCACGTCGTCGAAGTCGATCGCCGCTTGGCCGGCGGAGCTCACGTTGACGATCCGGGCCGGCGCCGAGCGGACGATCAGCGAAAGGAGCCGCCGGGTGAGTAGGAAGTGCGCCAGGTAGTTGACGGCGAAACGCAGCTCATGGCCGTCCCGGCTCTGCATCCGCTGCCCCTCCCCGGGCAGGGCTGTGCCGATCCCCGCGTTGTTGATGAGCACGTCGATCCGGTCTTGGTCGCGCACGATCCGCTCGGCCATTTCGCCCACCTCGTCCAGGGAGGAGAAATCGGCGCGATAGGTGCGCAGCTTCTCGGTCTGCGTTTCAGCGCGGATCCCCTCGACGGTGCCGGCCAAGCGCGTCTCGTCTCGTCCGTGGAGGAGCAGCGTCGCTCCGCGCGTGGCCAGCTCCGTCGCCACAGCCCTGCCGAGGCCGTCGGTCGCCCCCGTGACCAGGATCATCTGCTCCGTTGCGGCTCGCATCACATCTCCGCTCGGCAGCGGCCGACGCGGGCTCCCTCGGCCCTCGCCGCTGGTGACAAATAGGCTCCAGGCGCGCGCATGATCACGAGCGGGTCGAGCAGCATTCCAGGCGATCCGTCTGGCCGGCGGACCCTCCTGCACCTCGCGCCCCACCCGGACGATGAGGTGATGGGAGGCCCCGCGATCATGCTCGCGTTGCAGGCTAGCGGCCATCGGATCATCAACCTCGCTTGTAGCCTCGGGCGGCCGGAGGATCGGGAGCGCCGGGAAGCGGAGGCCCGGGAGTCAGCCAGGCGCACCGGCTTCGAGCTGATCATCCCGAGCCGCAGAGTGGCGATCGGGTCCGGCGACGACCTAGACGCGGCGCAGGCCGAGCTGGCGATGCTGATCGCCGAGCTCGTTCGCCAGGAGGCGGTCGACATCGTCTTCTCCCCGAGCCCCCATGATCGCCATCCGGGTCACGAGGTGGTGGGCCGCGCGACGCTCGACGCCCTCTCGCCGCGCGAGGACGGGGCACCGGCCTGGTGGATGTGGGGCCTGTGGGCGGACTTGCCATTCCCGACCCTGATCACCTACTTCCGCCTCGAGCACCTCCAGCAGATCCTGCACGCGCTGGACGCGCATGCAGGCGAGCTGGAGCGAAACGACTACCGCCGGCTCGTGGAAGGCCGGGCGCAGGCCAACGCCGTCCTGGGCCCCGAGCTGGTGTTCGGCTTCGGGGGTGGGGGAGGTCGAGGAGAGCTCGCAGAGCTGGCTACCGAGGTGGTCCTCAGGGATGGGGAGTGGCTTCTCGGCAGACCGAGGGAGCTCGACCCACGTGAGCCCCTGGTCGAGCCGACGTGTGAGCCGGTCTCCGCGTGGCTTGGGGAGCCGAGCCTCGCGCGGCGCTTCGGCACGCCGAGCTCCTGAGACGTTCCCAGTTCAGCTGCGCGAGTTCTTCCCGATCGGCCCCCGCCTCACTCCCTTGGTGCGGGCGTCACGAGCGGTCATTGGTTGACAAGTGACCAAATGGTCACCTATACTGCCGGCATGGACGCGGTGTTCAAGGCCCTCGCCGACCCCACGCGCCGAAGCCTGCTCGACCAGCTCTTCGAGCAGGACGGGCAGACGCTGAGTGCGCTCGGGGAGAGGTTGCCGATGACGCGCTTCGGCGTCATGAAGCACCTGCGAGTGCTCGAAAAGGCGGGCCTGGTGACCACGCGGCGGCGTGGGCGCGAGAAGCTCCACTTCCTGAACCCCGTCCCGATCAGGCTCGTCCACGACCGGTGGGTGAGCAAATACGCCGAGCCCTGGGCCGCGGCGCTCAGCGGGCTCAAGAAACACCTCGAGGAGGAATGATGGACAGGTACGTGGTGGTCAATGGAGCGGCGGCACTGACGGTGTTCGAGATCTACATCAAGACGACGCCTGAGCGTCTCTGGGAAGCGATCACGGACCCCAAGATGAGGGCGAAGTACAGCTTCGGAGTTGAGACCAGCTCGGACTGGACGCCCGGCTCGAGCTACGAGGGCTCGGTCCCCGGAGTTGTCGATATCGCAAAGGGCGAGAACCTGGAGGTCGATCCTCCGCGTCGGCTCGTCCAGAGCTTCAACGCTCTCTGGAGCGACGAGGTCAGGGCTGCGGGAACCTCGAGGGTCACCTGGGAGATCGAGCCGGTTGGCGACTCATGCCAGCTGACAGTCACCCACGATCAGCTCCCCGAGGACGCCAACCCGGAGCTCTACGGTGGCTGGCCGATGATCCTCTCCGGCCTCAAGACGCTTCTCGAGACGGGCGAAACGCTGACCACACCCGGCTCGCTGCGTTATTCGGGAGCCTCGGATCCGGTGAGGAGATGACTTTCGCTGGACCCGGCCGTCTCGCGAGTGAGGAGGTCTCGCTGGGCTAGTCTTGAGCCACGGGCAGAATGCCGCCCGAGCACCTCCATCCGCGGCAGTTCGAGCGGTTCGAGGTGCTCGCCGGCACCATGCGGACGATCATCGCCGGCACCGAGCGCGCGGAGTTCTTCGAACGCCTCTACGGGAGCCGATCGCGGGGGAGCGCAGACCGGGGACGCCATCGCCGAGATCTTCGCGGAATTCAGCGGAGAGATTCGAATAACCGGCTCACCGTAGACTGTGGCGTTCGATGGGCCTGGGCTACGACGGCAAGCTGTACATCCTCGCTTTTGACCACCGCGGGTCGTTCACGAAGCGCTTCGGGATCGAGGGTGACCCCCCGCAGGAGGACATGCAGCGCCTTGCCGACGGCAAGCAGCTCATCTTCGAGGGCATCGAGGCGGCGCTTGGGCGCGGCGCCGATCCGTCCCTGACCGGCGCGCTCGTCGACGAGCAGTTCGGAGGCCCGACGCAGATCCCTGAGCAGGCCAAGGCTCGGGGAATCAGGCTCGCCATGCCGGTGGAGAAGAGCGGCCAAAAGGAATTCGATTTCGAGTACGGCGAGGACTTCGGTGCCCACATCGAGCGCTACGACCCCGACTTCTCCAAGGTGCTCGTCCGCTACAACCCCGACGGCGACGCGCAGATGAATCAGCGGCAGGCCCAACGATTGCGGCGCCTGTCGGAGTGGCTCCACGAGGGCGATCGCAAGTTTCTGTTCGAGCTGCTGGTGCCCGCCGAGGAGGGGCAGCTCGCCTCTGTGGACGGTGACACCGACCGCTACGACGCCGAGCTGCGTCCCGAGCTGATGCGCCGCGCGATCGCAGAGCTACAGGACGCCGGGGTGGAAGCCGACATCTGGAAGATCGAAGGTGTGGACGAGCGCGCTGATTGCGAGCGGCTCGCCGCTCAGTGCCGCGCGGGTGGTCGCGACCGCGTCGTCTGCGTCGTCCTTGGGCGCGGGGCGAACGACGCCAAGGTCGACCACTGGCTGCGCCAGGGCGCCCCGGTCGAGGCTTACGTCGGCTTTGCGATCGGGCGCTCGATCTGGGACGAGCCGCTCAAGGGTTTCATCGCCGGCAACCTCTCCCGCGAAGACGCCGCCGCACAGGTGGCCGATAGCTACCTGCGCTTCGTCGAGGTCTACGCCTCCGCCGAGGCACCAGTCGGCTAGCGGTCCTCCGGCCTGCCTGCGACGGCCAGAGCCTGGTTTGCGTAACGCGGATCGCCGGTGATCTCGTCCCCGAACCAGGGGGGCGGATCGAACTCCTCGCTCTCCGCCACCGACCCGAATTCGACCTCGGCCGTGATCAGTCCCGCGAGCCCACCGCCGTAGACGTCGACCTCCGCAGTCTTGTCGTCGAGCGGGACGTAGAAGCGACCCTTCGCGAGCCGCCTACCCTCGGTCGCCGGCCAGAGAGCATCGAACTGCTCCTCGGTGATTTCGATCTCCTCCTCTAGGCGCTCGAGGCCGGAGCCTCGTTTGACCGTCAGGAAACTCCCCTCCCCGATTCTTCGCACCCGAACCTCAGACTCGGCGTCGGCGGCGAGATAACCCTGGTCGACCGCCTCGAAGCGGCGACGCTCAAGCCCGCTTGGTCTACGGGGCACCAAGAACTTCCGTTCGATCTCCGCGGGCAGGGAGCGAAGAATCGCAGAGCACCGGCGACGGTGCTGGCGGATCCACCTCGAGAGGGATCAGCCGGCTCCGCGGACGGCCGGTACGACGTCGCCGGCCAGCATCTCGACCTGGCCGGGCGAAGTGTCGACCGGCCAGAAGACGAGCGTGTCGAAGCCGTCGTCCACGAAGCCGGTGAGCGTTTCGACCCACCAGTCCGCCGGGCCGGCGAGTGGCTCGCCGGCCAGGTACCCGACCGGAAGCTTCGACCGCCCTGGCATGGGTCCTTCGCCGATCACGCCCTGCACATTGATGATCCGCCGGATCGAGCCCGGGTCACGGCCCGCCTTTTCGGCCGCCGCGTCGATCCGCTCGTTGCCGGCGCGCAGCTCGTCTCGGCTCAGCACCCCGAGCGACGGCAGCCAGCCGTCGGCCTTCCGACCCACGAGGCGGAGCATGCGCGGCTTGAACGCTCCCACCCAAATCCCGATTGGGTGCGCGGGTCGGGGGCCGGGGCGCGCGCCATCGAGGCGGTAGTGCTTCCCGTCGAATGAAACCGAGCGTTCCTCGGACCACAACAACCTGATCACGTCGATCGCCTCTTCGAGCGCCTCCACGGATTCGCCCGGCGCTCGCCGCGGACCGCCAAAGCCCGCGATCACGTCGGGGTAGCCGCCGGCGCCCAGGCCGAGCTCGAAGCGGCCTCCGCTCAGCACGTCGAGCGACGCGGCGGCCTTCGCCATCACGGCGGGCGGCCGCAGCGGCAGGTTCGCCACGTCGGTGAAGAAGGACATGCGCTTTGTCTCGGTGAGCAGCGCCGGGATCAGCGACCAGGTGTCCAGGAAGCGCCGCTGGTAGGGGTGATCCTGGATGCCGATCAGGTCGAGGGCGGCGTCGTCCGCCGCGCGCACCAGCTCACGGAGCCGATCGAGCCTCTCGGTCGCCGGCACGAGCGAGATGCCGAACTGGATCGCGGTCTCAGCGCCACCGGCCGCCATTGGCACGAACCTACTCCGTTCGCTTCATCAGCGATGCTGGAGCAACCCGGTTACCGCTCCGGCCAGCCGCTTTCCCTTCGCAGTCAGTCGGTACTTGGCGTGCGGGGGGCGGCCCGGGACGAGCCGCCGCTCGACTATTCCGGCGAGCTCGAGCTGCTCGAGCCGCTCCGAAAGCGTGGTCGGTGATATGCCAGGCAGCGACTGGCGAAACTCGTTGAAACGTGCGGCGCCGCTGGAGCAGGCGTAGATCGTGCCTAGCGTCCAGCGGCGCTCCAGCAGGTCCGCGACGGCGCGGAGCTCCGAGGGAACCGGCGCGCAGTTACGACACCGTGGCGACATTCGCCCCGCGCCCAACAGGCTCCAGTGCCACCTCGAGCACCTCGTCGATGCTCATCACCGGATGGAAGGTCATCTGCTCACGGACTTCCTCGGGAACCTCATCGAGGTCGCCGCGGTTTCGCTCCGGCAGTATCACCTCGGTCAGTCCCGCCGCGTGAGCGGCCAGGACCTTCTGCTTCAGGCCCCCAATCGGCAGCACTCGGCCCTGCAGCGTGACCTCGCCGGTCATCCCCACCGTGTGCTTCACCGGACGCCCGCTCAAGAGAGACGCGAGCGCTGTGGTCATCGCGGTTCCCGCGCTCGGCCCGTCCTTGGGGATCGCCCCTGCGGGCACATGGACGTGGAACTCGCGCCGGAAGTCGTGATCGTCGATCCCCAGCTGGTCGGCGTGTGAGCTTACGTAGGAGAGCGCGATCCGCGCCGACTCCTTCATCACGTCGCCGAGCTGGCCCGTCAGCACCAGGTCCTTGTCGCCCTCCATCGCGGTGGCCTCGATGAACAGCACGTCGCCGCCAGTCCCGGTGACCGCCAGTCCGGTGGCCACGCCTGGAATCGCAGTCCGCTCCACCGACTCCTGGAAGAAGCGCTGGCGTCCGAGGGCGTCGATTACGGCCTCGGGATCGATGGCGATTGGCGCCTCCGCCGTGCCTGAGGCGATGCGCGTCGCCGCGCGCCGCAGCAGCTTGCCCAGCTCGCGCTCGAGCTGGCGCACCCCCGCCTCGCGGGTGTACTCGGTGACCACCTTGCGCAGGATCGCGTCGGAGGCCTCGACCTCGTCGGCGCGGAGCCCGTTTCTGTCCAGCTGGCGCGGCCACAGGTAGCCCTGCGCGATTGCCAGTTTCTCCTCGGTGGTGTAGCCGTCAAACCCGATCACCTCCATGCGGTCGAGCAGGGGCGGCGGGATCGTGTCGGTCATGTTGGCGGTGGCCAGGAAGACGACCTCCGAGAGGTCCACCTCGACGTCGAGGTAGTGGTCGCGGAAGGAGTGGTTCTGGGCCGGGTCCAGAACTTCGAGCAGGGCGGCCGAGGGATCGCCGCGCCAGTCGGCTCCGACCTTGTCGACCTCGTCGAGCAGGATCACCGGGTTCATCGTCCCGGCGTCGCGGAGTGCGCGGACGATCCGCCCCGGCAGGGCGCCTATGTAGGTGCGCCGGTGGCCTCGGATCTCGGCCTCGTCGTGGATTCCGCCCAGGGAGAGGCGCACGAACTCCCGCCCCAGCGAGCGGGCCACAGACTCGCCGATCGAGGTCTTACCGGTGCCCGGCGGGCCCACCAGGGTGAGGATGGCGCCGTTCGCGCGACTCTCCCCCTGGACGCCGCGCTCCTGGCGCAGCTTGCGCACGGCGATGAACTCGGTGATGCGGCGCTTCACGTCATCGAGCCCTGCGTGGTCTTGATCGAGCACCTCGCGGGTGTGCTCGGGATCCAGCCGCTCCTCGGAGCGCTTCGACCACGGCACCGCCAGCAGCCAGTCGAGGTAGGTGCGGATCACCGACGACTCGGGCGATTGCTCGCCCTGGCGCTCGAGCCGCCGCAGCTCGCGCTCGGCCTGCTCGGCGACCGCCTCAGGCATCTCGGCCTCGGCGATCCTGCGTTCGTACTCGGCGATCAGGTCTCCCTCGTCCTCGCCCAGCTCCTTGCGGATCGACTCCATCTGCTTGCGCAGGAAGTACTCGCGCTGCTGCTCCTGGGCGCCGGACTCGACGTCGTCGCGGATCCTGCGGCGGACCTGGAGCTCGGCGAGCCGCTCACGCTGCATCTGGACCGCGAGCTCGAGCCGGGTCTTGACGTCGAGGGTCTCCAGCAGCTCGCGCTTCTGATCGCGCGAGAGATCGGGGCTGTACCCGGCGGTGTCGGCCAGCGGGCCGGGGTCCTCGATGGAGCGCAGGAAGGCGGCGATGCGCTGGTCGGCGCCGCGCAACTCGAGGATCTCCTCGACCACGGCGCGGTACTCGCGCACAAGCTCCTTAATGCGTTCGTCCTCGGGGTTGCCGTCGTGGATCTCCTGCACCTCGACGCGCAACCCCTCGCCGTCGGTGGACTGCGCGGCGCCCGCAAGCCCGCGATGCAGGCCGACCACGGTCGCCGCCCAAGCGCCATTTGGCAGCTGGCCACGCTCGATCACCTCGGCCACGACGCCGATCCGACCGAAGTCGCCGTCTTGGCGCGGCAGCAGGAACACGCGATCCTCCTCGCCCGTATCGATCGGCAGGGTCGCCGTGATTGCCGGGAAGACAACGGCCTCGTCAAGTGGGATTAGGAGAAGAGCCATGTGTAGTCCAGTTTCTGTAGTTAGTCCATAGTTAGGATAGCGAACCCAAACTTGAGCCCACCCTCGACGCCCTACAGCAGAACCTGTTCGCCCATCTCGAATACGAGGAGCTCAGCATCGAACCCACGGTCCGGCGTCTGCGAGAGCTGCGTGAGGCGTAGGGTCCCCGAATGCACTTTGGCGTCGCCGTGTTCCTCACCGACTACGCGCCCGACCCGGGGACGATCGCACGCTTGGTCGAGGACCGCGGCTTCGAGTCGCTGTTCCTCCCCGAGCACACCCACATCCCGGTCAGCCGGGAGACGCCCTATCCCGCCGGGGGCGAGCTGCCGGACTACTACAGTCGCACCTACGACCCGTTCGTCGCGCTCACCGCAGCGGCCATGGCCACCGAGCGGCTGCTGCTGGCGACGGGCATCTGCCTGATCATCGAGCGCGATCCGATCATCACCGCCAAGGAGGCGGCCAGCATCGACGTGATCTCCGGAGGGCGCTTCCTCTTCGGGGTGGGCGCCGGCTGGAACCTCGAGGAGATGGAGAATCATGGGAGTGACCCGAAGAGCCGCTTCTCGGTCATGCGCGAGAAGGTCGAGGCGGTGAAGGCAATCTGGACCGAGGACGAGGCCTCCTACCACGGGGAGCACGTCGACTTCGATCCGATCTGGTGCTGGCCAAAGCCGGTCCAGCGCCCGCACCCGCCGGTGCTGGTCGGCGGCAATGGCCCGAAGGTGCTGGAGCGCGTTGTCGCCTTCGGCGACGAGTGGATGCCGAATCGGACCAGCGGCCTGCGCGAGCGCATCTCCGAGCTCCAGCAGCTCGCCGACGCGGCGGGACGCACGCGGATCCCGGTCACCCTCTCGGGGGCGAGGCCGGATCGCGAGCTGATCGAGCGGGGGGAGCAGGCAGGCGTCCACCGCTGCACCTTCTACATCCCGCCCTCGGACCGCGGCGGGACCGAGCGGGCCCTCGACGAGCTGGCGGCGGCAATCGGCTTGGGCTAGGCCGCGAGATCCCGCTGAGGGAGCCTCGCTAGGCTCGCGGGAATGAGTGGCTGGCCGGAGATCACCGAGCCGCTGCTGCGCGAGCGACAGGGAATGTCAGACGAGGCGTTTTTCGAGTTCCTCACCGGGCTGCTCGAGGCGATCGGCACGCGAGAGCTGGAAGACGAGCATTACGAGCGGGCGATCGGCTACCCGTGGGAGCGCTCACCGGGTTCGTGTCTCGTCACCGACGAGGGTGTTGAGGATCTCGCCGACATCGACACCAGCCGCCGGAGGGAGCTCGGCCGCGAGTATGTGGACGAGTCCGCCGACCGGGTTCCGCTCTTGGCGTACGGGGCCAACGGCTCGCCGGAGCGGCTCGCCCTGAAGCTCGCCCACCTTCCGGATGGCCATCGCGAGGCACTGATCCTCGCCGGGCATCTCGAGGACTTCGACGTCGGGGCGGCGGCACAGCCACCGGTGTTCAGCTCGATGCCGGCGACCCTGATCCCGAGCTCGGGCACCACGGTCAGGGTCGCAGTGCTCTTCCTGACCCCGATCCAGTTCACCGCCCTCTGGTGGACCGAGCTGAGCTACAAGGTCGGGGCCCTGACAGGCATCACGCTGACCAGCGACTTGACGGAGGAGCCGATCGAGCGCGTGATCCTGTTCGTCTCGCGCTTCGGCGCCTTCTGCGTCGACGGCTCTCCTGTCGCGATGGCTGCAATCGCCGCCAAGAACCGCAACTCTCCGGCCTTGACGCAAACCGAGATCCTCGAGGCCGCCGCCCGCATGACCATTGGCGAGGGCTCCGCCGCACGCGACCTGATCAAGGCCTCGTTCGAGAACCCCGCCGCCTTCATGGCGGAGCGTTACGCGAGCTTCCAGGCCGCATCGGTCGCATTCGAGTCCCAGCACTGGACGGAGATGCCGGTGGGCGGGAGGTAGCCGCCTCCGACGAATGGAGCTGGCGGGACTCCTACCCGAGCTCTTCCAGGCGCTCCGCGATGATGATCCGCCCCGCCGCCTCGATCAGGGCCAGATGGGAGAACGCCTGTGGGAAGTTTCCCAGGTGACGACCGGTGTCGGCGTCGAACTCCTCGGCGTAGAGCCCGAGCGGGGAGGCAACTCGCAGCAGCCGCTCCATCAGGTCGCGGGCGCGCTGGTGCGCGCCGATAATCGCCAGAGCGGAGACGAGCCAAAACGAGCAGATCAGGAACGTCCCCTCCTTGCCCGACAGCCCGTCGTCGGTCTCATCGGTGCGATAGCGCAAGACGAAGCCGTTCTCGGTCAACTCGTCGGCGACCGCCTCGACGGACTGCTGCAGCCGCTCGTCCTCACCCGGCAGGAAGCCGAAAAGCGCCGCCAGTAGGGTGGAGGCGTCGAGCGCCTGGGTGTCGTAATGCTGGCGCAGGACACCATCTCGGAGGCCGTGCTCGAGGATGTCCGCCCTGATCTCGTCCGCGGTCGCGCCCCAGTCGGACCGTTGCTCGGGGTCGCCGCGAATCTCGGCCAGCTTCGACGCTCGATCGAGGGCGACCCAGCACATGAGCTTCGAGGACACGTAGTGCTGGGGCTTGCCACGGGCCTCCCAGATGCCCTGGTCCGGGTTGCGCCAGACGCTCGTGGCGCACTCGGCCTGCGACTGGACGATTGGCCACAGCCGCCTCGGCAGGCGCTGTGACCGCTGCGTGTGGAGCAGGATCGAGTCCAGGACCGCACCGAAGACGTCGTTCTGGCGCTGGTCGAAGGCGCCGTTGCCGATCCGGACCGGGCGCGCGCCGGCGTAGCCGGAGAGGTCGTCGCGAGTCGACTCCGTGAGGTCGCGCCGCCCGTCGATCCCGTACATGATCTGCAGGGCGCCATCGTCGTTTGCCTCAAGGTCGGCGACAAACTGCATGAACTCGTCGGCCTCCCAGTCGAGATTCAGGTAGTGGAGCGCCTGCAGCGTGAAGGTGGAGTCGCGCATCCAGGTGAACCGGTAGTCCCAGTTGCGCTCCCCGCCCGGCGTCTCGGGCAGCGAGGTGGTCAGCGCGGCGACCGTCGCCCCGGTCGGCATATAGGTGAGCCCCTTGATCGCCAGGGCAGAGCGCTGGATCGGATCCCGGAAGCGGTGGTCGGGGAGCCGGGCGCGTCCCAGCCAGCTGCGCCAGTAGCCGGTGGTGGCGGCAAGGCGGGCATTGGCCTCGTCGATGTCCTGCGGCGAGAGGAGCCCCTCGGCCCAAGACAGCGAGCAGTAGATCTGCTCGCCTTTCGTGAGCGTGTGCCGTGCCCGCACCGACTCTCCCTCGATGCCCAGCGCCATGTCGGTTCGCAGCCGGATCGTCGGTCCGGTCCCGCTCGCGTCCGCCGTGTGGCGGTCGCCGTCGACCAACGACCACTCCGCCGCATTGCGCCCGTAGTCGAAGACCGGCTCGCAGATCAGCTCCATCTCGACGCTGCCCTCGAGGCAGAGGACGGCGCGCACGAGCATGTGGTCGCCGTCGTCGTCCGCCGGGGGGCGGGTGTGCGGCGTGATCTCGTCCTCGCCGTGCTCCGGGCCCATGGTCAGCGCGTCGCGGACCAAGACCCAGCCCGTTGGCGTCTTCCAGGTGGTCGCCAGGGTGTTCGTCCCGGGCTCGTAGATTCGTGCGGTGGGAACGTTGATGCCGAACGGCCCCAGGCGGAAGGTGCCAGCCTGACGGTCCAGCAGGGTGCCGAAGACGCTCGGCGCGTCGAAGCTCGGCACGCAGAGCCAGTCGATCGCGCCGTCTGGTGCGACCAGCGCCCCGGTGTGGCAATTGGACAGGAAGGCGTAGGCGTCGATCGGGGGGAAGGGCGATGGTGCTGCGGCGGATTGGGCCGCGACGTCGGCCGAAGCGCCTGACGGCGACTCAGCGCCTTTGGAGCTCCGCTCCTGCTTCTTGGATTTGGTCTTCGTCGGATCGGCCATCGCTCGTCCCCAGTCTGCCGTGGTGGTCCCTCAGCTTTGATCTCAAAGGTTGGAGGTTCGAGTCTTTCAGGCGGAGCGGGGCTCCGAGGATGGAGCTGCGCGATCGGGGAGGAACCCCGACCGCTCGGTCCGGAATACTCGCCTCGTGGCGCAACCAGTTCTAGCGGGGAGCCGAGAGGTACTCAAGGTTGCGCGCGGGGTTACGCCGACGCATGAGCACCTGCGCTCACGGCTCGTGTTCATCATCGTCGCAACGATCATCCTGGACGCCGTTGCGAGCGTGCTTGTCTTCCACCTCGAGCGACATGCAGCCGGCACAGAGATCACGACACTCGGAGACTCGCTCTTTTGGACCAGCACACAGCTTCTGACCGTCTCATCCCAGCTGCCAAACCCGATCTCAACAGGTGGGCGCGTGCTCGACGTCTTCCTCCAGGCGTACGCGATATCTGTGGTCGCGATGCTCGCGGGCTCCTTTGGCGCCTTTTTCCACCGGCGCAGCATCGAGCGCGACCCGCCCCAGAACCCGCAACTGTTGGGTTAGGGGCGCTGCTCTGATCGGAACGCTAGTTGCTGCGAGTCGCTTCGGCGCCCTCGACTCGATAGATCGGCCACTCGCCCGGTACGCCTTTCAGCTGGCGCGTTCCGCGCTCCGAAAACTCGATGCCGGAGCCGACGACGAGATCCTTGACCGTGCCGGACACGCAGACCTCCCCGGAGCGCGCCAAGGCGCTCACCCGTGCGCCGATGTGCACAGCCAACCCCGCCAAGTCATCCCCGACCACCTCGCACTCGCCAGTGTGCACGCCGGCGCGGATCTCGATCCCGAGGGATCCCGCGCCCGCGACTATCGCCTGGGCGCATTCGATCGCACGCGCAGGCCCTTCAAAGGTGGCGAGGAAGCCGTCCCCGGTCGTCTTGATCTCTCGGCCCCCATGGCGCTTTAGATCCGCGCGGATCAGGGCGTCGTGGCGCTCGAGGAGCTCGCGCCAGCGCCGGTCCCCGAGCTTGGCCAGCTGCTCGGTTGACTCGACGATGTCCGTGAACAGCACGGTTAGCAGCCTGCGGTCGGGCTCTGGCGCGTGGCGTGTCCCGGTCAGAAATGTCTCGACCTCATCCAGAAGCAGATCGACGTCTCCGGCGAACGGGAAGTGGTCCTCGCCCGGAAGCTCGACGAGTCGCGCACCGGGGATGCTCTCGGCGACGAAGCGCGCACCCTCGACCGGCCAGAGGAAGTCTCCGGTGCGGTGGAGCACGAGGGTCGGCGCGGAGATAGCCGGGAGCACCTCGCGGATGTCGATCTCGGCCGCGAGCCGCATGACGGCCTTCGCCATCGCGGGACTCGCGGCGAGACGCTGGTAACGGCGCCACCAGCGCGCGAACTCAGGGTCGTTGGCGACACTCGGGGCATAGACGTCGAGCCACACTCCCTGGCCCCACTCGGCGTCGATCATCTGAGCCGCGGCCTCGACCTGATTCCACTCGGGCGCCCATGGGTAGTCGTCGGTAGCCGACCCCCTGGCGTAGGAGCCGTACATGACCAGGGCCCGGGTGCGATCGGTGTGCGTCGCGGCGAACAGGGCGCTCATCGGAGCGCCCTCGGAAATCCCGAACAGCGCCGCCCGCTCGGCGCCGGCGGCATCGAGGATCGCCGTCAGGTCCTCCATCCGGTGCTCGAGCGTCTGGGGGCCGTCGATCGGATCCGAGAGCCCGGTCCCGGGCTTGTCGAACGAGATCACCCGCGCAAACCTCGTCAGCCGGCGAACAGCACGCTCGATCGCGGGCAGCTCGAACCCGGCCTCCAGATGCGAGACGAATCCCGGTACCAGGACGAGGTCGATTGGACCGTCGCCGGCGAGCGAATAGGCCACATTGAGCCCACGGCTCTTGGCGTAGGCGATCTCCAGTTCCACTGCTCGCCCGCGCGAACGCCGCTATCCCGGAGCGGCGAGCCCGATCGCTTGGAGGTACGCGGCCGTGTCGACGAAGACCTCGACGGAGACGATCTGCTGATCCATCAACGTGGCTCCCGCACCGTTCAGGCGTTGCGAGTGAACGAAATGAAGGGCGATCTCCTCCCCGGTTTTGGCTGAGCGCCCACGCCAGGTCCCGAACACGATCAGGCGATCGTCGACCCGCAGGAATTCCTCCGGATCGGGATACGGGTGCTCGGTCATATCCGCGACGGTGGTCCAGAACTCCAGCGCCGCGAATGGCCCGTTATAGGTGCCCCCCGACGGCAGCGTCGCCGGGAAGATGAACTTGGCGTCCGCTTCGAAGCGGTCCATGAACGCCGGATCGCCGTCGCGAAACATGCGGTAGCCCTCGCGCACCCACTCGATCTCCGCCTCGCTCAGCCCGTACGGCATCTGCCCCCGGACCATAACGCGATCCGTCTCGCTCCTTCTCACGAATAACCTCACGTGGTGCGACCGCTCGTCTACCACTCGCCGCTGGCAGCAGCGGTGTTCTTCACCACATTCGGCGTCTGGGCCGTTGGGGAGCTGGTGCTTCAGGTGCGCAACCAGGCTCTAGGCGAGTCCGATCCAAGCCGGCTCGGGATGATCGCTGGGTCGGTCGGAGGGATGACGCTTGCGTTCGTCCTCGCCGGCCATGGTGCGCTGCCAGGGCCGAGCTGGCTGCCGGTGGCTCTTGGGCTCTCTTTGGCCTGGCTGGGCATGGCGCTCAGGGCCTGGTCGGTCCGAACGCTCGGTGAGTTCTTCACTGTCGATGTGATCGTCGCGGCAAAGCAGCCCCTGATCGACGACGGTCCCTACGCGCGGCTGCGCCACCCGAGCTACACGGGGATGCTCCTTGCAATCCTCGGTTTCGGCATCGCGCTCGACAGTTGGGGTGCCGCCGCCGCGGCGCTGTTCCTGCCACTGGCGGCGGTCGTAAATCGAATCCGCCACGAAGACGAGATGCTGAGACGGGAACTCGGCGAGCCCTACGAGGCGTACGCCAACCGGACGGCCCGTCTCGTGCCGGGCGTCTGGTAAGGGTCAGGGCTGCAACGAGCCGCCTAAGCGCTCCCGACCGCAATCAGCGCCCGGTTCACCAGCCGCAATGAGCCATCGTCAGTCGCGTGCTGGCGCGCAGCCTCGGTGATCGCCGCCCAGGTCTCCTCGCGGACCTCCGGTGGGTGCGGGTCAATCATGGCGTTGATCGGTGGGGCGATCTCGTGGACGAAGGTCGCGTACTCCTCGGCGGACGCATAGTCCAGGACGACGTCGATCTCCTCTGTTTCGACGCCCGAGAATCCACCGGCCTCGAGCAGCCCGCCTATCGCCTCCGGAGTCGGTCGCGAGAGCGGCCCCGGCGTCCCCGGGGGAGGCGGCGGGACATTGAGCTTCTCCATCGCCGTCTTCATCGCGATCGCCAGCATCGGCACCTGCGCCGGCTCACCCCACGAGGAGATCGCCATCTTCCCCTCCGCCACCAGGAAGCCACGAATCCGCTCGAGTGCGCTCTCGGCGTCGGGCTCGAAGATGATCCCCCAGCGCGAGAGTGCCGCATCGAAGCTCCCCTGCGCGAAATCGAGTGCCGACGCAGGCGACTCGACGAACTCGACGTTCTCCAGCCCCGCGGCGATCGCGCGCTCACGCCCATAGGCGAGCATCTCGGCGGAGATATCGGTTCCGACGACCTTCCCGTCGGCACCGGCGCGCGCAGCCGCGGTCAGCGAAGGCTCGCCGTAGCCACACGCCACGTCGAGCACCCGGCTGCCGGACTCCACTCCGGCGAGCTCCACCATCCGCTTGCTCACCCCGCTCGCCGCCTGGTCGATCTTCGCCGACCACTTCTTCCAACCGGTTGCGGCGGTGTTCCACTGCGTTCGCTGACCCTCACGAAACTCGGCCGGATCCAAGGCTTGCGCTTCCACGGCTGCTCCCCTTCTGTCGTTCGACTGCTGTTAGGAGATGACGTTAATGGAAGTGCGGACCCTCAGCGCTCTGCGTCCGACCTGACGCGGCGAGCCAGCCCTTCGGCGGCGGTCTGGGCATCATCGACCCGACGCTTTAGCCCATTTTCGGTGGGCTTCACCTGTCGCTCGGCCTGGCGGCGGTTTCGCCTCAGGATCCGGGCGGCACCGCGGCGAGCGTTCGCGCCGCGCCGCTCCGCCTTGCGGAGATTTGTCGACGCTCGGCGCTGCAGGCGGGAGACCTGCCGGCGAACCCCGGCCGAGCTCCGCAGGGGTTTGACCGTGTCGACAACCACCCCGCCCGCCGTAACGGCCGCGCCTTTCCTGGCCGATCGGCGTCGTTGAGCGGTGTTCCGCCAGCGTGTTGCCGCGCCCTTTTGGGCTGCGGCCCTTCGTCGTGTCTCGGTCTGGGTAGCGATTGGAATCAACCTTTCTGGTCGCTGCGCTTTGTGGCTGTCAGCCGCGCATACCCAGGCATGGGCTGAGGAAACGTAGATCCCTTACGCCCCGGTCGCGCCGAGGTTGGCTTCGCTTTCACCGCAAATTCATCCCGTCCCGCCACAACTGCGTAACCAAGAGATTCGAAAGCAAAAAGGAGCGCGAGCATGGCCCACAAAGCACGCAGAATCAAGCTGGCCGCGGCCACCGCCGTAGTCCTCGCCGCCGCGCTGACATCGGGCCTCATTGTGGTGGCAAATGGCGGCAGCTCACACCGGAGCTCCGGCCTCCCACAGGGGGATGACCCCGTCCACCTAAACCCGGCCCACTTCAGCGCGAACATCGACAACGCCCAATGGCCGATGACCGTTGGCAGCCGCTGGGTCTACCGAGTCGTTGACACCTCCGACGGCTCGGTGCAGCGGGACGTGATCAAGGTCACCAAACGGACGAAGATGATCGCCGACGGGATCAGGGCCCGAGTCGTGAGCGACATCGTCCGCGATCACGGCGAGCCAACCGAGGTGACCAAGGATTGGTACGCCCAGGACAAGCGCGGCAACGTCTGGTACTTCGGCGAGAACACGGTCGAATACGTCAACGGCCACCCCACCGACAATGGCTCGTGGGAGGCCGGGGTCGACGGGAACATGCCGGGCGTCGCGTTGCCGGCGAAGCCGAAGGTCGGCATGTCCTACCGCGAGGAGTACTCGAAGGGCGTTGCCGAGGATCAATCGCGCGTCCTGGCTCTCGACGGGCAGGCCCAGGTTCCCGCCAGCCATTTCAAGCCCGCGTTGATGACCGAGGACTTCTCCCCGATCGAGCCCAATGTGTCCGAGATCAAGTTCTACGCCAAGGGCAGCGGGCAGGCCGTGCTGGCGGTGGACGTCTCCGGCGGATCAGACGTGGAGCAGCTCGTCAAGTACACGCGCTGAAGCTCGGCTGAACCGGAACTGGTGAGAATGCGCGCATGACGGTCGACAGCTGGGTGACCTCGTGGCGGCGCGTGTGTCCGACGTAGGCGGTCCGCGGACGTGACAGGGCGGGATTGGGTCGGCGCGGATCTGCGTCACGAAGCCTGGAGACTGGCGATGACGCGTCCGGCGACAGCCGCCCTGGTCGCTGCCGCGCGCAAGGGCGGTCGGGCTCCAGCCAACGTTCGCAGCCTGGAACCGCTGCGTCCTCTGATCGTCGAACTGCGCCGTCGGCTCGCGCTCGGCCCCGGGATCGCGGTGCTCGAGGACTTCCCTGTCGACGTCCTCGACGAGGACGAGCTCGCGCGCGCTTCCTATCTGCTTGGGTCTTGCCTCGGCCGCCCGGTCAGCCAGGATCGGTCGGGCGCGACGATCGGGCGCGTCGAAGACGCGGGCGCGCGCCTCGACGTGCCAACGCAGCGAGGCCATAAGGCCGCCGCGGCGCTGCCGTTCCACGTCGACCGCACGGACGTGGTGGGGCTGCTGTGCGTCCGGGCCGCCGAGGCCGGCGGCGAGAGTCGCGTGGTGAGCGCGGCGGCGATCGAGCGGATCCTGGGGGAGACCGCGCCCGAAGCCCTCGCCGAGCTTGCGGCACCCATTCCTCAGGACCGCCGCGGAGAGGAGCAGCCGGGCGAGCGATCCTGGGCGGCGACCCCAGTCTTCTGCGGTGGCGGCGTGACCCGTTATGGGCGTCGGTTGATCGAGACCTCGCAGCGCTTCCCCGACGCCCCGCGGCTGCGCCCAGAGCAACGGGACGCCCTGGACGCGATCGACGCGGTGTTGGCGACCGCCGGGGTGGCGCTCGTGCACCGGCTCGAGCGCGGTGAACTTCAGCTGCTCGACAACTTCGCAACCTGGCATGCCCGCGACGCGTTCCGGGACGGAAACGGGCGCAGGCTGCTGCTGCGCCTATGGCTGGCGACGCCCGACAGCCCTGAGCTCCCCGCGCCGTTCCGATCGCTGTACGGTGCCACGGACGCCGGGAGTGTGCGCGGCGGCGTCTGGCCTGTCGGCGGATATCCGTCCGACCTCGGCCATCCGGTCCAGCCGCTCCTCTGACGCCATTCTGAGATGGAGCTAGCCGGGCTCGAACCGGCGACCTCCTGGGTGCGATGCGGGGGCGCTTTGGAGGCGAGAGCCCGTACACGTGGCTCTAACAAGCGGAATCCGGTTGAGTGGGTCGGGGAGCGCCCGGACACGGATGTCCGTGGATGCGTGCGGATGTCGCTGGATTTGGGCACCAGGATGCGGCTGGTGCCCAATTGCCGCGGGCTCAACAGACGGGATACTGCGCCGTTGGATGCCCGGTGCTGAGACTTTCCGCACCTCAGCCGACGCCTATGACCGTTTCGTAGGCCGCTATGGGCACGCGCTCGCAACGGCGCTGATCGGCTTCGCAGGCGTGGAGCCCGGGATGCGCGCCATCGACGTCGGCTGCGGCCCCGGCGCGCTTTCGCTCGGCCTGGTGGATCGGCTCGGGGCAGCGAGGGTCTCGGCCGCGGATCCGTCAGCCCCGTTCGTTGAGGCGTGCCGGGCGCGGCTGCCCGGGATCGACGCAGTTGAGGCCTCCGCCGAGGCGCTGCCATTCGCAGATGGCACCTTCGATTCCGCCCTCTCGCAACTGGTGATCAACTTCATGGACGATCCCGAGGCGGGGGTGCGCGAGATGGCCCGCGTGACGCGCCCGGGAGGGATCGTCGCCTCATGCGTCTGGGACTACGCGGGCGAGATGACACTGCTGCGGGCGTTCTGGGACGCCGCCCGCGAAGTCGCTCCGGAACGCGCCGCGCCCGCCGACGAGGGCGTCGTGATGCGCTGGTGTGGCGAAGGCGAGCTAGCCGAGTTGTGGCGCGCCGCCGACCTCGAAACTGTTCGCTTCGGCTCGCTCGTCGTCAGCGCGAACTACGCGGACTTCGAGGATCTCTGGTCACCGCTGCCGACCGGTGTTGGCCCTGCGGGCGCGTTCTGCAGGTCCCTCAGTTCGGACGATCAGGCCTCAGTTCGAGTAGCACTACGCGAGCGCCTCAAAGCCGGCGACGAGCCGTTCGAGCTGACCGCGCGCGCCTGGGCGGTGGCCGGCACGGTTCAGAACTGACAGAACCGAGCCAAGGCAACCGTCGAACGAGCTACCGGTATCGAGGTAACAACCTCTCCGCCTCAGCGGTCGTCTGTACGACGATCTCGCGGGCTGGCCGGACGGAGTCGATCATCCCCGCCGTCTGACCCGTGAACGGGACCAGCTCATGGCCGCGGCCCGCCTTGACCGCCTCTAGGAGCTCCGCCGCGAGCTGCTTTCGCTCGGCGACGACAGCGTCCGGGTCAGCGTTGTAGCGGTCGACCCACTCGGTGCGCAGAACACGCGGCGTCTTTCCCTCGTAGCCGCCGGTCCCTACCGGGGGGAATACGTGCTCGGCGAACAGCGCCCGCACCGAGTCCTCCGAGCGTGCTTCGACGATGCGGCGCTTCCATGCGTCGACGATCTCGGCCTCCTCGGTCGCTAGGAAGCGGGTACCGATGTTGACGCCGGCCGCCCCCAACACGAGAGCGGCCGCCAGACCCCTGCCGTCGACGATGCCTCCAGCGGCGGCCACCGGGACCGGCGCGACAGCATCGACGACCTGGGGAATTAGCGCCATGCTCCCAATCCCGCCGCCGAAGCCGCCAGCCTCCTCACCCTGGGCGATGATGGCGTCAGCGCCCTGCTCTACCGCCCGCTCGGCCTGATCGACGCTGTGTATCTGGTTGATGAATAGGCACCCAGCATCGTGAGCCCGCCGCGCAAGGTCGCGCGGCTCTCCCAGGGCCAGAGAGATCGCCTTCGGCCGTTCGCGGAGCGTCAGCTCGAACGCCTCCTCGTTGAGCGGACGGCGGGTGTGGTTGACGATGAACGGCTTGTCGGTCAACTCACGAGTGCGCCGGATCTGGCTGACGACCTGCTCAGGCGACACCAATGCCGTTCCGACGCTTCCGATCCCACCGGCCTCGGACACGGCGGCAGTAAGCGCTACCGAGCTCCAAGGTCCGAGAGAGGCCTGGATGATCGGGTGCTGGATGCCGAGCATCTCCGTGAGCGCCGTTCGCAACGGGCAGAAGCCTACGCGGACGCGGCTTGCGTTGGCTCCACCTCGACGGCAACTGTAGGGGTTCTCGAGAGTGGAGCTAGCCGGGCTCGAACCGGCGACCTCCTGATTGCGAACCAGGCGCTCTCCCAACTGAGCTATAGCCCCACGGTGGACGCCCGACGAATCTGGCCAGCCGTTTGACCTCGACGAATCCGGCGTCGCCTCGCAAGAATAGCCGCGTGAGCTTTCGGGGTCGTCTCACTCTGTTCTTCGTGCTCATGGTCGTCCTGCCGATGATCGCCGTCGCCGTGCTGATCACGCAGGTGACGAACGAGTCGCGGCGCGCCAAGGCGGACGCGCGCCTGGCGACGGGCTTGGACGCTGCTCTGGCGACCTACAGAGATGACGACGCCGAGGCGGAGCAGGCCGCCAAGCGGTTCGCAAACGACGACGCCGTCAGCGCGGCGCTGCGTTCAGGTGATCCGGCGCGGATCAAGGCCCTGGCCCGCCGCGTGGCCGCCCAGAACGGCATCCGATCCCTCGTGATCCGCGATCGGAGCGGTGATCTGCTGGCGGTGATCGGACCAGGCAACGCGGTCGCGACGTTCAAGCTCAATCTCAGCGATCCAAGCGGCAGCCTCGGGTCGCTGACCGCCTCGACCACCACCGCGGCCGACTATCTCAACAGGGTGAGCCAGATCGGACGCGGCGGTGCACTGCTGGATGAAGGGGGCACGGTCGCGTCCACATTGGCCCTCGACGACGCCAGTCTGCCGCCCAGCGGCGATTCCACCGACATCGAGGTTGAGGGAGAGAGCGTGCGGGCGGCCACCGCCGACCTGCCCGGTCCCGGCAGCCTCCAGCTCACCCTGCTCGGGCCGGTGGACAGGGGGGGCTTCTTCACCTGGAGGCTGGCGACTGTCGCCGCCCTGGTGGTGTTCTTCGTGGTCGCCCTGTTCTTCGTGATCATGCTTCTGCGGATGCTCGGCAGCCAGGTGCGCGCGATGCTGGAGGCCGCGCGGAGGATCGGCGAGGGCGACTTCAGCGGCGAGGTGCCGGTTGTCGGAGACGACGAGCTTGCGGGTCTGGCGAGCGAGTTCAACAAGATGAGCGACCGTCTGACCGCCCAGATGCAGGAGTTGCGCCGCCAGCAGGTGGAGGTCGATCGGTACGTGCGGCGGATCGGCGAGGCGTTCGCTTCGGGCCTCGATCGCCAAGCTCTGCTCAAAATCGTCGTCGAGACAGCCCTGTCAGCGTCCAACGCGGAATACGGGACGATCGCCGTCAGCGGTCGCGATGGCGCAGAGGTCGAGGCGGGGGAGCCCTCCGGCTCGATCCGGGACCTCACCGCTGCCGCCGAGGCCGACGCGCTGGGGGAGGACGACATCGTCTCGCGCCAGAAGGACGGCGTCCACGCGCTGGCGAGTCCGCTCCGTCAGATCAGCGAGCCGACGGTGAACGTGGGCGTGATGACCGTCGCCCGCCGGGGCGAGGGGTTCGGGCCGGCGGAGCGCGAGGTCTTCCTCTACCTGGCTGGGCAGGTGTCGTCGTCGATCGAGAACATCGCCTTGCACAACCGGGTCTCCGAGCAGGCGATGACCGATGCGCTCACGGGTCTCTCCAACAACCGCCGCTTCCGCGAGCTGCTCGCTAAGGAGGCGGATCGCGCCGAGCGCTTCGGCCACGAAATGTCGCTGATCATGCTCGACATCGACGACTTCAAGCAGGTCAATGACACATACGGCCACCTCCAGGGCGACAAGGTGCTGCGCATGGTCGCCCGCGTCCTCCAACTCGAGTCGCGCGGCGTCGACGAGCCTGCTCGCTACGGTGGCGAGGAGTTTGCCGTAGCCCTTCCCGAGACCGGCCTCGAGGGCGCGCTCGATCTCGCCGAGCGTGTTCGCGTCCGAATCGAATCGGAGCAGGTCCCGCGGGCTGGCGACGCCGGCGCCGTGAGCGTCACCGCAAGCGTAGGCGCGGTTTCCATGCACGGCTCGGCCGATGGCGCGGAGGCGTTGATCGCTGCCGCTGACGCGGCGCTGTACGAGGCGAAGCGCGCCGGCAAGAACCGGGTCGCCGGCGCCCCGGCGCCGCGGGCCGCAGACCGCTCCTGAGCGGCGCACGGGAGCGGATTGCTCGGCCCCAAGTCCGGCCGGAATGCCGCATTCGGGTCCGAGCGAGCATGCAGGAAAGCGTGCCCGCTCGCCCAGGGCAGGTCAGTAGTCTCTTTCCCCGATAGGCGATGGGAATCCTCGACGAAGCGATTCGCGAGCACCTCGATCTGAAGCGGAGGCGCGGCGCCACCGACTCAGAGCTTCAGCGCCTCGAGGACGAGGCGTTCGGTCCTCCGAGCAGGCCTGGTGAGCCGGACTTTCCCGAGCAGGAGAGTGAGTCGGCCGAGCATTCGGGCAACGGCGTCGCGCGCGAGGGCGCCGTCGCCGAGGCGCCAGTGGCGCCGGAGGCGCCTATCCCGCCGCCGGCCGAAGGCGAGCAGGTCGAGGAGCTGGACGAGCTGGAAGCGGCGGAGCAGGAGACCGCGATCTACGACGAGGCGACTTCCGAACCGCCGATCGAGACGCTCGACACCGTCGAGCATGAGCTGCCGGAGCACGAGGGCGAGCCGGAGCCGCCGCCGCCGGAGGAGCCCGTACCCGAGCCCGCCGAGGAGCCCGAGGACTCGGAGCAGGAGCCCGGACCGGCGGCCGAGGGCGAGGAGTTCTCAGAGGAGGACGAGTCCCAGCCGGAGGACGAGTCCCAGACGCAGGAGGACGTGCTCGCCGACACGCCGGACTTCCTCAGGGACGCTCCCGAGGACGACGAGCTCTGGTTCGAGCAGGGTAAGCCGAAGGATTTCGACTTCTAGCTACACGTAGCCGCGGGTCTGAGCGGCCTCGACGACCCGCTCGATCCCGACCAGGTAGGCGGCCTCCCGGAGGTCGATGCCCTCCTCGCGGGCGCGCGCCGAGACCTCCCGATAGGCGCGGCGCATGATCGTGCCGAGCTTGTCGTTCACCTCGCGTTCGTCCCAGCGGAAGTGCTGGAGGTTCTGCACCCACTCGAAGTAGGAGACGACGACGCCGCCGGCGTTCGCCATTACGTCGGGAATCACGTAGACGTCCTTGTCCCGGAGGATCTGGTCGGCCGCCGGAGTGGTGGGGCTGTTTGCGCCCTCGACGATGACCTTGCACTCCATGCGGGCGGCGTTTCCCTCGTGGATCATGCCGCCGAGCGCCGCCGGGATGAAGACGTCACAGGGAACGGCGACCAGGTCGTCGGGATCGATCTTCTCGGCTCCCTCGAACTCTGTGATCCGGCCGCCGGCAACGATGTGGTTCTGCAGCGCGTTGGGGTCGATCCCGCCGTCGTTTCGGATCGCTCCGTTGGCATCGGAGACGGCGACCATCTTGGCGCCGAGCTGCTGCATGATTCGAGCGGTCCACGAGCCCACGTTGCCGAAGCCCTGGACGACGAAGCTGGTGTCGGCTGGGCTGAGCCCCAGGTGAGGCGCCGCCTCGCGGAACATGTAGACGCAGCCGCGCCCCGTGGCCGCCTCTCGGCCATAGGAGCCCTCGAGGGCGATTGGCTTGCCGGTGCAGATCGCGGGCGTGTGGCCGTGGAGCTTGCCGTACTCGTCCATCATCCAGGCCATCACCTGGGCGTTGGTGTTGACGTCCGGGGCCGGGATGTCGCGGGTTGGCCCGAGCACCTTCTCCACCTTGTCCATGAACGAGCGCGTGATCTTCTGGAGCTCCGAGCGCTCGAGCTGTTCCGCGGGGCAGTTGACGCCGCCCTTGGCGCCCCCGAAGGGGACGCCGGCCACCGCGGTCTTCCAGGTCATCAGCGAGGCCAGTGCGCGCACCTCGTCTACGTCAACTTCGGGGTGGAAGCGGACGCCCCCCTTGTAGGGCCCCCGGGCGCCGTTGTGCTGGATCCGATACCCGGAGAAGACGTGCACCTTGCCGTCGGAGAGCTTCACCGGGATCTGCACGGTGACCTCGCGGTAAGGGGTCCAGAACACGACCCGGAGGTCGTCGGGGAGCTTCAGGCGGTCGGCGGCGATCTCGAAGTAGTGGCGGACGATGTCGAGGTTCGAGACCTCGGCCCTCTGCCCCGGCTTCACCTCGCCGGCGGCCTTCGCTTCCGCCTCGGCCTCCTCGACCGCCTGCGGCGACTTGTCGAGCTGCTCTCGCTCGCCTACCGGGGTCTCGGTCTCCGTCTTTGCCATCCCACCCTCTGGAATCAGCTCCTCACCGGCGCATCCTCGCACAAGCGTGGCCGCGGAGCGCGTTCTCGACCTGAGGCGGGAGGCGTCTGGCACGCATCCCGCGTCGGAGCGGCCGCGACCTAGAATTGACCGCCTGGGGCCATAGCTCAGTTGGGAGAGCGCCGGCTTTGCAAGCCGGAGGTCGCCGGTTCGAGCCCGGCTGGCTCCATCTCTGGCTCATCGCACGAGTATCGCCCACCAGGAGCCATTCTGGGCGGCGGTATCGAGTGGGTCAGCGGCCGGGTGGGTTTCGCAGCGCGCCGAGCACCGCGAGCATGATCATCACCACGATCAGGAACGAGGTGAGCGTGAGGATGTCGAGGCCCGACTGAGCGGCGACGGCCGCCGTCATCCCCCCGAACAGCAGGCAGAAGGCGAGGGCGACGAGCAGGAACGCGTTACGCATATTCGGGGCCTCTGGCGCGGTAACGGTTCGCGAACAGCTTGATCGCCGCCAGCCCGAAGATGAAGCCGCCGATGTGGGCGAAGTAGGCGACGCCGCCCCCGGTTGTCGAGACGTCCGGCGTCGCCAGCTGCCCGATCGCCGGCAAGAACTGGAGCACGAACCAGATCCCGAGCATGATCACCGCCGGGATCTCGATCAGGGTGACGAAGAAGATGATGAACACCAGCGTCAACACGCGGGCGTGGGGATAGAGGAGTAGGTAGCCGCCGAGTACCCCCGCGACAGCGCCGCTGGCACCGATCGCGGGCACGGTGGCGTTGGTGTCCAGAAGCGCCTGCGCGTAGGCGGCGGCGATTCCCGCCACCAGGTAGAAGAGCACGAATCGCCCCCGGCCCATCGAGTCCTCGACGTTGTTGCCGAAGATCCACAGGAACAGCATGTTGAAGGCGATGTGGAGCAGCCCGCCGTGCATGAACATGGAGGTCAACACGGTCGCCCACCAGGGAGGCGAGTCAAGGGGCTGGAACGGCACCCCCTGATTGCCGAGCTGTTCGGCTTCCTCATACTCAGCCGTTCCCTGGCAGACGACCTCGGCGCGCGGGCGGTTGCCGTTGCGAACAGTCCCGAGAGCGCACTCCTTGCCCGGGTGAGTGAGCCGGTAGGGAATCGCTCCGTACTCGAGCGTGTTCTGGTCCCTTTCGGAGACGCCGAGCTTGGCCAGCTCGAGGTTCGCGGCGCGGTCGCCGGAAAAGCTGAGCTGCCACGCGAAGACAGCGATGTTGGCGACGATCAGCAGCGCCGTCAGGATCGGGAACCGCGTCGTGGGGACGTTGTCCTTGAGCGGGATCAAGGGGGGCGAAGCCTATTTCGCAGGTCACAAACCCCAGTAGCCGGCTCGGACTTGCCAGACTTGTCTCATGGCCCTTGACGCCGCCCGACAGCCGTTCCAGCGCACCGCCGACCCCTGGCGCGACACGGACGTCATCGACCAGCGCGCCCCCCGCTTCAACCAAGCCATCGTGGGCGGCGTCGCCCTGCTCGGCGCAGTCTTTGGCTGGCCTTTGGCCTGGGCGATCATCTCGGCGCAGCTCTTCATCGGGCTGACGCTGGGCCGCCGGTTCTGCCTCACCTGCCTCGCCTACTTCGGGCTGATTCAGCCGCGCTTTGGCGAAGGCCCACTCGAGGATTCTCGTCCGCCGCGCCTCGCCAATCTGATCGGGTCGGCGCTCCTCGGCGCGGCGGCCGCTGCCTGGTGGCTTGGCGCCGAGACGGTCGGCACCGCGCTCGGGGCGCTGGTCGCCGCGCTCGCTCTGCTCGCGGCGGGGACCGGCTTTTGCGCCGGATGCCAGATCTACCGCCTCAGCGCCCGCCTGCGCGGGATCTCACCGCGGCGCCGCGCCCGGCTTGATCCCGCCGACCTGACGAGTCTCGACGGTCACGCGAGGACCTACGTCGAGTTCACGCACCCGCTTTGCTCGGAGTGCCGCGAGTGGGAGCTGCGCCTGCGTTCGAACGGTGCGCCGCTGGTCACCCTCGACGTCCGTGAGCGCCCCGACCTTGCCCGCAAGTACGGGATCGCGATCGTGCCCACCGTCCTCGCGGTCGGGCCCGATGGCACGGTGCTGGAGCGCCTCGCTCCGTAGCGCCGTCAGGCGGCTGTGGACGCCCGCCGCTCGGCAACCTCGCGGGCACTCAGGTCGGCGTGGTAGGAGCTGCGGACCAGCGGCCCGGCGGCAACCGACTCGAAGCCGAGCCCGTAGGCCGCCTTCTCCAGGGCGGCGAACTCGTCCGGGTGCCAGTAGCGGACCACGGGCAGGTGCTGCTCGGTCGGGCGCAGGTACTGCCCCACGGTCAGCACCTCGACGCGGTGCTCCCGGAGGATCCCGAACGCCTCGACCATCTCCTCGAAGCTCTCGCCGAGGCCGACCATCAGCCCCGACTTGGTGACCGCCTGCTCGCCGCCCATCTCCTTGGCCAGCCTCAAAACCCGGGCCGAACGCATGAAGTCCGAGCCACGGCGCGCCTTCGGGTAGAGGCGCGGCACCGTCTCGACGTTGTGGTTGAAGACGTCGGGCCTCTCGTGGATCACCTTCGCCAGCGGCATCTCCTGCCCGCGGAAGTCGGGAGTCAGCACCTCGACGGCGCAATCCGGAGCGAGCATCCGGATCGAGCGGATGACGGCGACGAAGGCGCTGGCGCCGTAGTCGGGTAGGTCGTCGCGGTCGACGGACGTGACCACGGCGTGCCGCAGTCCCATGCGCTTCACGGAGGCCGCCACACGCATCGGCTCCAGCGGGTCGTTCCAGGTCGGCTTGCCCGTCCGCACGTTGCAAAAGCCGCAGCGGCGGGTGCAGACGTCGCCGAGGATCATGAAGGTGGCGGTGCCGCGCTCCCAGCACTCGCCGACGTTGGGGCAGTTGGCCTCTTCGCAGACCGTATGCAGGTTCTGCTCGTGGATCATCGATTTGAGGTGACGGTAGGTCGGGCCGCCCGGGGCGGGGACCTTGAGCCAGGGGGGCTTGCGGTCGCGGAAGGGGCGTCCTTCGGCCACCCGCATGCCGCCCGGACGGGCGCGCGAGCGCGTCACGTGGAGGCGCTCGTCGGATGTCGTCTTCGCTCCCACCGCCTCTACCGTAGCGCCGCAACCGTTCCGGCCAGCGCGCCGATTTCCCACATGTGCACGGGGAGCTCCTCGGCCGCCACCTCGACCGGCGCCCGCTCGTAGACCTCGCCGAAGCGGTCGCGGACGGTGGTCACGAAGGCGTCCAGGTCCTGCTCGGCACCGAGTTCGCGCGCCACCGAGGTCATCCGGCACGACTCGATTCCGCAGGGGACGATCCACTCGAACGGTCTCAGGTCGTTGTTGACGTTGATCGCGAAGCCGTGCGTGGTGACGCCGCGGTTGACGTGCACCCCGATCGAGGCGATCTTCTGTTGCTCCGGGGTCCAGACTCCGGTCAGGCCGTCGATCACTCCCGCCTCGACGTGCCAGTCCGCGAGCGCGGCGATGATGACCCTCTCCATCCGCCGTAGGTACTCGCCAACATCGATGCGCGCCGCTTCCTGGTTTTCCAGGGAGCTCGAAGGGCGACCGGTGGACCGAGCTTGCCCGGATCCGGGAGCGGCGCGGTTTGCGAGGGCTCGCAGACTTACGATCGGGTAGCCGACGAGCTGGCCCGGGCCGTGGTAGGTGACGCGCCCGCCGCGGTCGGTGTCGGCGACCTCGATCCCCTGCGTGCGGTACCAGTCCTCGCCCATCGGCAGCTCGTCAGGGGTCGATCGGCGGCCCTTGGTGTAGACGGGTGGGTGCTCCAGGAGCAGCAGCAGGTCGGGCACCTCGCTCGCTTGACGCGCGGCCTCGAGGCGTTTCTGCGCCGCGCGCGCCTCCTGGTAGGGAACCCGGCCGGCCCGGACGGTCCAAACCTCGTCCACGGGGCTCAGTCTCTCATGAGCGGGAGGTCAGCAATGGACAAGGTCGCCCGGAACGACAGGGGTGAGTCCCGGGCTGGAGCTAAAGAGCCAACCCCAGCGGCTCTTCGAGCAGCGCCCGCACGCGACCGAGGAAGACCGCCCCGTCGGCGCCGTAGAGGACACGGTGGTCGCATGCCAGGGTGACCCCCATCAGGTGGGCGATGGTGATCTCGCCGTCGCGGACCACGGGCGTTTCGGTGATTGCCCCGACCGCGAGGATCCCGGCCTGCGGCGGGTTGATCACGGCTTGGAAGTTGGAGATCCCGTACATCCCGAGGTTGGAGACGGTGAACGTGCCGCCGGAGAGCTCAGGTGGGGTCACGGTGCCATCGCGCACCCGCTGCGCCAGCGCCCGCGTCTCGGAGGCGATCTGCCGCAGGCCCTTGAGGTCAGCGTCGAAGATCGTCGGCACCACCAGCGCGTCCCGCGCGGCGACCGCGACGCCTACGTTGATCCGCGAATAGAGCTCCAACCGGCCGTCGCGATAGGCGCCGTTTGCCCGCGGATGCTCGCGCAGCGCGATCGCGCAGGCCTTGACCACCATGTCGTTGAAGGAGGGCACCACCTCGCTCTCCTTTGCATCCGCCTTGATGCGGGCGCGCGCCGCGACCGCCCGCGACATGTCGATCTCCGCCGAGAGCTGGAAATGCGGCGCGGTGGCCTTCGACTCGGCCATCCGCCGGGCAACGGTCTGCTGGAGCTTCGTCAGGTCCTCGTGGGCGACGGTCCCCTTGGCCGTCTCCGGCCGCTCGCGCGCTCCCGGGGTGGGCTCGGCCGGCGCAGCCGGCGAGGGCGCGGCGAGGCTCGGCGGCCGCCGCCGGCGCGGGGCCGGCGGCGATCGCCCGCTCGACGTCGGCCTTCACGATCCGACCGCCCGGCCCCGAGCCCGAGACCGCCGCCAGGTCGAGCCCCTTCTCGCTCGCGATCCGCCGCGCCAGGGGAGAGGCCTTGACCCTACCGTCCCCGCTCGGCGCCGCCTCGGCAGAGGCCTGCGCGTGGGTCGCGGCCTCCGCAGCGACCTCGGTCGGGTCGCGTCCACGGCGGCTTCGGGTTCGCGTTTCGCCGCTGGCGCCATCGCCGGATGGCTTCTCCCCGGCCTCGCCCACCCGCGCGATCACCTGGCCGATCGGCAGCGTGTCCCCCTCTTGGGCGAGGATCTCGATCAGGTTCCCGCCGGCGGGTGCCTCGTAGACCATGTTGGCCTTGTCGGTCTCGATCTCGACCAGCTCCTCGCCCGAGCGAGACCTCGATCGCCGGGCGACTTCAGCCAGCGCAGGATCGTGCCCTCCTCCATCGAGTCCGAGAGCCGCGGCATGACGATGTCCTGTGCCACTACAGCGCTCCCTCCAGCGTCGCCAGCGCCGCGCTCACGACGTGCTCGGGGTGGGGGATCGCCGCCTGCTCCAGCCGCTTTGCGTAGGGCATCGGGACGTCGGCGCCGGTCACCCGCTGGATCGGCGCGTCGAGGTGGTCGAAGGCCTGTTCCTGGATCAGCGCCGCGAGGTTCGCGCCGACGCCGCCATGCGGCCAGCCCTCCTCGACGATCACGCATCGATTGGTCTTGCGGACCGAGTCGAGGATGGTGTCGAGGTCGAGAGGGCGCAGGGTGCGCGGATCGATCACCTCGGCCTCGGCCCCGTGCTCGTTGGAGAGCGTCTTCGCCGCCTTCTCGGCCACGTCCACCATCCGCAGGATGGCGACGATGGTCACGTCGCCCCCCTCGCGCAGCACGGCGGCCTCACCGAAGTTGACGATGTGGTCGCCACCGTCGGTCTCGGGAACCTCGCCGCGCATGCCATACAGGGTCTCGTGCTCGATGAAGATCACCGGGTTGTCGTCCCGGATCGCCGCCTTCAAGAGCCCCTTGCCGTCTGCGGGGGTGGAGGGGGAGCTGCGACCAGCAATCCGGGGATCTGCTGGAACATCGCCTCGAGGCTGTGCGAGTGCGTGGGGCCGAGCTGGTGCCCGCCGCCGCCGGGCATCCGGACCACGAGCGGCACGCGGACCTGGCCGTTGAACATGTAGGGGATCGCGGCCATGTGGTTGACGATCTGGTCCATGGCCAGCAGGGCGAAGTTGACGGTCATCAGCTCGACCACGGGGCGCAGCCCCGCCATCGCCGCGCCCACGCCCGTGCCGACGATCGTGTTCTCCGAGATCGGCGTGTCGCGGACGCGCTTCTCGCCGAACTCGTCGAGCAGGCCCTCGGTGACCTTGAATGCGCCCTGGAAGACCCCGACGTCCTCGCCCATGATGAAGACGCTCTCGTCCCGCCGCATCTCCTCGGCGAGCGCCTGGTTGAGCGCCTCGCGCATCCTCATCACGCGGCAAGCCTCGCCTCCTCGAGGACCTCGTCCTCATGCTCGTCCTGCGTGCTGCGTCGCCTACCAGCGCCTGCGTCCCCTCGGGCTCTCCTGTCCGGCGTAGGCGGCGCCGGCCTCCGCCAGCTTTCGGGCCTCGCCTGCTTGCGCCCACCTCGCGCTCCTTCTCGCCGGGGTGCGGCGCAGGGGTGCGCTCGTCCACCGCGTACCAGCCGCGCACCTGGTCGCCGACCACGTAGAGGTGGTCGTAGAGCGACTCCAGCGGCGGCTCGGGCGAGTTGTCGGCGAAATCCACCGCCTCCATGACCTGCCGCTCGAGCCGCTCGCGCAGTTCCTCGAGGTAGTCCTCGGAGATCACGCCGTCGGCCAGGAGGCGGTCCCGGAAGACCTTGACCGGGTCCTTCTGGCGCCATTCCTCGACCTCCTCCTTCGTCCGGTAGACCTCGGGGTCGGCCGCCGAGTGGCCGCGGTAGCGGTAGGTGAAGGCCTCGACCAGGGTCGGCTGGCGATCCTCACGGGCGATGCGGATGTGCTCGGCGACCGTCTCCCGCACCGCAAGCACGTCCATCCCGTCGACGCGGACCCCCGCCACGCCCAGCCCCTCGGCCTTGCGCGACAGGTCGGTGACCGCCGAGTGGCGCTCGATCGCCGTCCCCATGCCGTAGAGGTTGTTCTCGACCAGGAAGACGACCGGCAGCTTCCACAGCGCCGCGAGGTTCATCGTCTCGCCGAAGTTGCCGGTGTTCGAGGCACCGTCGCCGAACATGCAGACGGTGACCGAGTCGGAGCCGGTGTAGTCGCAGGCCAGGGCGAGCCCGGCGGCGATCGGGAGGTTGCCGCCGACGATCCCGTAGCCGCCCATGAAGCGGCGCTCGAGGTCGAAGATGTGCATCGAGCCGCCCCGACCGCGCGAGCAGCCGTCCTCGCGCCCGAACAGCTCCGCCATCACCCGCTTCGGGTCGGTGCCGCGGGCGATCGCGTGGCCGTGGGTGCGGTAGGTGCCGATCAGGTAGTCGTCGGGGTGCATCACCGAGGTGGTGCCGACGATCGTCGCCTCCTCGCCGATCGCCAGATGCAGGAAGCCGCCGGCCTTGGCCTGCTGGTACTGGCGCCCGGCCTCCTCCTCGAAGCGGCGGATCAACGCCATCGTCTCGAGCAGCTCGCGGCAGGTGGCTTGGTCCGGAAGCGGGTGCGCGGCGGCCCCCTTGCCATCGCCGGCTACGCGGGGCTCCGCCGTCTTGCGTGCGCTCCTTCGCCACCGCCGGCTCACGATAACGCGGCGGCCTCCTCCAGGCGGTCGTCGCCCCAGAAGACCTGCTCGCCGACCACGACGCTGGGCACGCCGCGCACGCCCAGATCGCCGGCAAGCTGCGGTCGCCTCGCGTAGCTTGCGCTTGACCGACATCCCGCTCGATCGCCGAGAGCACGGCGCGAGGGTGCATCTCCGCGGCAGCGGCGGCGAGCAGCACGTTGTCGGGCTCGGTCAGGTCGCGGCCGGCGGCGAAGGCCTGGCGGAAGGCCGCCAGCGAGAAGGAGGGCGCCGCGACCGATCTCCTTCGCGTAGGTGGCCGCGCGCATCGCGAGCAGCGTGTTTCCGGGGAACGGCTCCGGCCAGCTTGATCGGCGGCAGGCCGTAGGCGGAGGCGCGGCGCTCGACCTCGCGCATCCCCTGGTCGCGCCCCTCGCCCCTTGCCCACGAGTCGCGGCCGAAGCGCTTGAACAGGCCACCGAGCAGGATCGGCTGCCACTCGGGGGCTCGCCGCGGCCTCCGCGAACAAGGCCGTTCACCCGCTCGGCGGCCAGGTACGCGTAGGGCGAGCCGAGGTCGTAGAAGAAGAGGGGGCGACGGTCGTCGCCACCGCTACTGGTGGATCGCCCAGCCGTCGACCGCGCGGGCGGCGTCGAGCACCGCCTCGGAGATCGTCGGATGCGGGTGGACGATCCGGGCCAGCTCCTGGTAGCCGCCCTCGAGCGCCATCGTGTCGACCAGCTCGCTGATCATGTCGCAGGCGCGATTGCCGACGATGTGCGCGCCGAGGATCTCGCCATACTTGGAGTCCGCGACGATCTTCACCAGTCCTTCCCGGTCGTCGTAGACCGCTGCGGCGCCGACCCCGCCGAGCTTGAAGCGTCCCACCTTGACCTCGTGCCCAGCCTCCTTCGCCTGGGCCTCGGTGACGCCCACGCTTGCGACCTGGGGGTGGCAGAAGGTGGCCCCGGCGACCAGGTTCTCGTCCACGGGATGGGTCTCAGCGCCGGCGGCGTGCTCAACGGCGACCACGCCCTCCTCGGACGCCTTGTGCGCGAGCGCCTTCTCCCCGACCAGGTCGCCGATCGCGTAGATCTGCTGGTTCGACGTGCGCTGGTACTCGTCGACCTTGATCTTCCCGTTCTCGTCGGTCTCGACCCCGGCGTCCCCGAGCTTCAGCGCCTCGGTGTCGGGTGCGCGCCCGCCGGCGATGCAGAGATAGTCGACCTCGGCCTCGGTATCGCCGTACTTCACCTTCACCGAGCCCTTGCCGGCCTCGACGCCCTCCACCTTGGTGCCGGTCGAGATCGTGATGTTCTGCTTCTTGAAGGCGCGCTCGACCACCCTCGCGACGTCCTTGTCCTCGGCGGGGAGGATCTGGTCGAGCATCTCGATCAGGATCACCTCGGTGCCGAAGCGCCCATATGCGGAGGCGATCTCGGCGCCGGAGGCGCCGGCCCCGACCACGGCGATCTTTTTCGGTTGCTCGGCGAGCGACCAGGCGCCCCAGGTGTCGACCACGCGCTCGCCGAACTCGACGCCCGGGATCGGCATCGCGACCGAGCCGGTGGCGAGCACCACCGCGCGCGCCTCGTAGGTCTTGCCGCCGACCTTCACGTTCCCGTCGCCGGTCAGCGCGCCCTCGCCCTCGATCATCTCGACCTTGTTCTTGTCCCAGAGCATCTTCACGCCGCCGGCCAGCGTCTCCGAGACCTTGGCGCGGCGAGCGCCGAGCGCCTTCCAGTCGAGGCTGGCGCCCTCCACCTTGATCCCGAGCTCGGCGCCATTGAGGGCGTGGTCGTAGAGCTCCGCCGTATGGAGCATGGTCTTCGCCGGGATGCAGGCGTAATTGAGGCAGCGCCCGCCGGGCTTGTCCTTCTCGACCACGGCGGTCTTCTGGCCGAGCTGCGCGGCGCGGATCGCGGCGACGTAGCCGCCCGGGCCACCTCCGATCACGATCACGTCGTAGGAATCGGCCATTCCCTCGACTCTATAACTCCGCCGGAAGCCTCGCGAACATCAACCGAGGGTCACTCCGCCGGAAGCCTCGCCTTCGGCTCCGTTTCCGGCGGGTTCGGATGCGGCGGGGCGGCAGGCCCACTCCGTAGCTACCGCGACTTCGTCGCTAGTCCAAGCGCTATTACTGCGCGGCGGGGCGCGTTCGGGCATCTGGATGCGGGCCATGGCCTTGATCATGAAGTAGAAGAGGGTTCCGGCGATGGCGATCAGCGCCAGAGTTGCCCGCGAGCTGCGCCGCGCTCTCGGTGACCACCAGGCCGAGGGTCGCGGCTACGATCAGCAGCGCGAGCACGGCCTGGAAGCCGAGCACCGCCCAGTAGCGGGCCCGCCACAGGCCGAACGACATCAGGCCCATCAGTGCGGCTGACGGGATCACCTGGAGTACCGGAGGGCGCTCCCCGTCCACCTCGGCGCCCGCGAGATAGGCGATCACGACCGAGGCTGCGACCAGGCCGGAGAGAACGGCCCCGATGGTGACGACCGCCGGACGCTGGCCCTCGGCCAGCGGCTCGAGGGCTTCCCGGGCGGCTGCGGTTCTTCGCTCCTCAGAACGGGCAGCGATCTGGTCCCGGCGCTCGACCGACCGCGCCTTGCGCTTGGTGCGCTCCGCCCTCCTGCGCTCCCGGCTCGCCATCAGCGCGGAGCCCCGACGCCCGCCTCGAGCGCCTCGTGCAGGCGACGCGCAGCGGCAGCCGGATCCTCGGCGTCGCGGATCGCGCGGACGACGACGATCCGCTCGGCGCCGGCGGCCACGACCGAGGAGACGTTTCCGGCGTCGATCCCTCCGATCGCGAACCAGGGGATGGTCGCCTCTCTGGCGGCGTATTCGATCAGCCCCAGTCCGGTGCCCGGCCGGCCCTCCTTGGTAGGCGTCGCCCATACCGGGCCGACGCTGATCTGGTCGGGACGGTCCGCGCCGGCGGCCGCGCAGGCCGCCTCGACCTGCTCGCGGCGAATGGGTCGAGAGCCCGACCAGTGCCTCGGGCCCCGCCAGCTGACGTGCCTGCGCCACCGGCATGTCCTCCTGACCCACGTGGACGCCGTCCGCTCCGCAGGCGGCGACCAGGTCCGGCCGGTCGTTGAGGATGAACAGCGCCTGGTGCTCGGCGGCCGCGCGGCGGAAGGGGTCGGCGAGAGCGATCAGCTCCTCGGGGCGGCGCGGGGACTTCTCCCGCAGCTGGACGATGTCCGCGCCCCCTCGGAGGGCAGCGTCGAGCAGCGGACCGGCCTCGCGGCCTCCCGGAAGGCCGTCGCAAACGAAGTAGAGGCGCGCCGCCTCCAGCGCGCGCGAGCCGCTGATCGCGGTCGGTGGCCATCGATCTCAGTATCGCGCAGCCACGGGAGTACCATGAAGCGACAACGGGAGCCCCGTGAGCCGGGGCTGAGAGGGCGGCATCCGGGCCGCCGACCGTCTGAACCTGATCCGGGTAATGCCGGCGCAGGGATGGTGGCGCGGAACGCCCGCCGGATTTGATCCAGAGAGAGGCGACCGTGCCTCGACGACATTCAGAGCTAAGCCGAGCAGCGAGACGACGTTGTCGTGCCGTTGAAGAGATCGCGCGTGCAAGACGACGGCTCGGACGCGCTGGACGCAGTGGTGGTGGGCGGCGGGGCGCTCGGGCTCGCCTGTGCCTGGCGGGCGGCGCGGCGGGGAGTGCAGGTTCGGGTGCTCGAGCGCGACCAGCCGGGCGCCGGAGCCTCTCATGTCGCCGCGGGCATGCTCGCTCCAGTCGGCGAAGCGAGCTGGGGCGAGGAGGCGTTGATGCGCCTCGGGCTGGCCTCCGCCAGGGCCTGGCCCCGGTTCGCCGCCGAGCTCGCCGCCGACAGCGAGCTGGAGGTCGGCTACGAGCCCTGTGGCGCTCTCCACGTCGCCCTCGATCGCGACGAGACCGAGGAGCTCCGCCGTCGCTTCGAGCTGATGGATTCTCTCGACCTCGGCGTGGAGTGGCTGCGCCCGCAGGGCTGCAGGGACTTGGAGCCCGGCCTCGCCCCTAGCTGCGCCGCAGGCGTCCACGCCCCGGCGGAGGCGGCCGTCGACCCGCGCCTGCTGCTGCCCGCCTTGACCGCGGCGGTGGAGCGTTGCGGCGGCCAGGTGCTGGCCGAAGCAGAGGTCACGGAGGCGCTCACCGAGGACCGCCGCCTGGTCGGGGTGGTCACCGCGGATGGGCGGGAGCACCGCGCCGAGCACATCGTGCTGGCCACCGGCGCCTGGTCGGGAGCCGCCCCTTGGCTGCCGCCCCTGGCGCGACCCCCGGTTCGCCCCGTGAAGGGCCAGATCCTCACCCTCCGCGGGAATCCCGACCAACCCGTCTGCCAGCGGATGGTTGCCTCTGAGCGCGTCTACCTGGTGCCCCGCCCCGACGGTCGCCTGATCGTCGGGGCGACCGTCGAGGAGCGCGGCTTCGACATCCAGGTCACCGCCGGGGGCGTCCACGAGCTGCTTCGCGAGGCCTACCGCGCCCTGCCCGACGTCGCTGAGCTGGAGTTGGTCGAGACGCTCGTCGGGCCTGCGACCGGGGACGCCGGACAACGCTCCGCTGGTCGGTCCGGGGGCGCTGGATGGCCTCGTGCTGGCCACGGGCCACTACCGGAACGGCATCCTGCTGACGCCGATCTCCGCCGAGGCGGTCGCGGCGCTGCTCGCCCAAGACCCGCTGCCTCCGGAGGCGCAGGTCGCCCACCCGGGGCGCTTCGCCGGCGAGACGGCCCCCGGCCTGGTGGCGGCACCGACCACCGAGGAAGCGGCGCGGTGACCATCGAACTGAACGGTCGGTCGGTCGAGTTGCTCCCGGGCGCGACGGTCGCCGACGCCGTGATCGAGTCGGGAGCTGATGGCGACAGCCGAGGCGTCGCGGTCGCGGTCGATGGCGAGGTGATTCGCAGGGCGGAGTGGGGGAAGACGAAGCTTCGCTCAGGCCAGAACGTGGAGGTGGTCCGTGCAGTCCAAGGCGGATAGGAATCAAACCGCCGCCTCCTCGTCTACGACTCCGGGGGCGGCGGGTTCGGGCGCCAACCGTGTGGACCCGGGCATCTCACCGGGTGACTCGGAGGCGCTCCAGGTTGGGGGGCGCACCTGGGGCTCGCGACTGATCGTCGGCACCGGCGGGTTTCGTTCGCTGGACGGCGATGGAGCGGGCGCTGGTCGCTTCGGGGACGGAGATCGTCACGGTCGCGCTGCGGCGGGTGGATCCGCTGGCTCGCGGGTCGGCGCTGGAGGTGATCGACGGCTTGGGACTCTTCGCGCTGCCGAACACAGCGGGCTGCTATACGGCGCGCGACGCCGTGCGCACCGCGCACCTGGCGCGTGAGGCGTTCGAGACGGACTGGATCAAGCTCGAGGTGATCGGGGACGACCGCACCCTGTTCCCGGACGCGGTCGAGCTGATCGACGCAGCCCAGCAGCTCGTCGACGAGGGCTTCACGGTCCTGCCGTACACCAACGACGACCCGATTCTCGCCCGCCGCCTCGAGGACGCCGGGTGCGCCGCAGTGATGCCGCTGGGCTCGCCGATCGGCTCCGGGATGGGGATCCGAAACCCCTACAACATCCAGATCATCGTCGAGCGTGCTTCGGTGCCGGTGGTCCTCGACGCCGGCATCGGCACCCCCTCCGACGCGGCGCTGGCGATGGAGCTCGGCTGCGACGGGGTGCTCCTTTCCAGCTCCGTGGCCCGTGCCAAGGAACCCGAGCGGATGGCAGGGGCGATGCGCCAGGCGGTCGAGGCCGGCTACGCGGCGCGACGCGCCGGTCGCATCCCGCGCAAGCTCCACGCCCAGTCGTCGACCGCCGACGAGGGCTTGCCCGATCTCGGGTGAGCCCGCTGGCCCGGCCGGGGCCCGGGTGGAGCGTGATTCCGTTAGGTGCTCTTATGCCGGTCGGGTCAGATAGGCGAGCACCGTGGGGAGCTGGGCCCGCCGGACTACGCGCGGAAGGGGCAGGCGGTGAAGGCGCGGCTGAAATCCCGGGGCGCGGATGAATGCCTGCTCCTCCGCGACCACCTGGTCGGCGGCCTTGACGATTGCGGGATCGAGCTCCTCGCCGGCGCGGAGGGACAGGTCGAGCATCGCCTCGGAGTGCGACAGCTCCAGCGTGCCCCCGGCGGTCAGCTCGCTCCACGCCTGCGCGACGGCGAGCACGCGGCTGGCCAGCGGCGTCCAGGCGCCGCGAAGGCCCGCCGGCCGTCCAGTCCCGTCCCATCGCTCGTGGACGTGGAAGGCGGCGATGATGGCGGCGTGTGAATCCTCGAGAAGCACCCTGGCAGGGTCAATCGCCTCTGGGCCCGCGTCGGTGAGCAGCGCGGCTGCGTCAGCGACCGTGCGCCGCTCCTGGCGGGGCAGACCGAGGACGTCAGCGATCGCCTCCGCATAGACCGTGGTGGCCTCAGGCCGGCTCAGCCGGGTGACGGAGCGATCGCGCCCCAGGTGCGCCAGGGCGAGCTGTGGCAAGACGACGACCAGCGCGAGCGGCGCGAGCGCGAAGACGCCGAGCGGCCCGATCAGCGCGGCCGTCACCGCCCCGAGCGCCAGCATTGCGGCGAAGGGCGGCATCATCTGGAGGAACTCGGTGCGAATCAGGACGTCTGGTCGGTAGCCCTGGTAGTAGGGCGCGAAGATGAGTCGGGCGAAGAGGAAGTTGACCGCGTACATGAGCAGGCCCGTCGTGTACAGCGCGGGCGTCGCCGCGACCATCGACGGCGCCCCGGCGAGCTGAAGCGCCCCGTAGCCCGCGAGGACCGCGAGCGCGAAGCTGCTCACCGTCGCGACCAGTCCGGGTGAGAGCAAATGGTCCTGACGGATCACGAAACGGCTGATCGCGTCAGGGACGATCCACACCAAGAGCGCCGGCAACGGACCGGCGATCGCCAGGGCCAAGAGCGCGAGCACGATGCTTGCGTCGAAATACGCCCCGGCGGCGATCTTCAGCCGAACCTCGGCGAGGAAGGCGATCGCCGCAATCGCCATCAGAGCCCCGAGCAGCACGGGCTGGTCCCAGGTCGCGGGTGGGGACAGGAGTACGAACAGGGCGATCGCGACGGCCGCAGGCGCGAGGTTCCCGGCCATGGCGAAGCGCCTGCGAGCCGGACTTGCCCCCGTGGGGCGCCAACGTCTCAATGTCTCCAGCGCGTTCCCTCGCATCCGTTCGGGCGCACCTCCACGCACGCCTGAACAGGCAGCCTAACCGATCGGCCGGCAAAGTTGGGAACTTGGGCGGGTGTTCTAGCGGCTGCGGAAGCCCATCCAGGGCTCTCCTTGCTCTTAGTTGGCTTGACTCTCCCCCTCGAAACTCGCTGCTAAAGCCTACTAATCCCTACACAAAAATGTGGATAACCCTCCGCTTCATTACCGCGTTTTCGACCCCTCACTACCGCGCTTTCGCCTCGCCACCTGCCGGTCGGTCCACTCGCCGACCGTGCCGAGGGTCCAGGCGACGCGATGGGCGGCGCGGCTGGCGGCAGAGTCGTCGAGCGGCTCGACCGCGCCGTCAGGGTCGCCGCCGAGCTCGATGGCGGCCTTGCGGACGGCGTTCACCTGGCGACGCAGCCGCCGTTCCCAGGAGCGACAGAACTCGGGCAGCTCAGGGTCCCCGCGGGTTTCGCTGACGCGCGCCAGGTAGCCGAGCAGGGTGGTCAGATGCTCGAGATCCTCGACCGCGAAACGAAGCGCCTGGTTTCGCTCCAGGAAGCGGTCGAATACCGCGCCGCGCACCGTCCCCAGATTGGCTCCGCTTCCCTGCGCGGCCACCCCCCCGTGCAGGCCATGCCTTGCGGTCAGCGGGCCCAGCTCCTCAAGGAGCCGGGAGATCGAATCGGCCGCCTTGCCCAGCAGCTCGCGGGCCGGGGTGCCGTCGAACGCGCCGGCGAGCCGGCCGAGCCGCTTCACGGTCTGGCTGCTGGTGAGGTAGAGCTCGCGATAGCCGCGATTCTCGGCCGGGTGGAGCGGCACCCGACAACCGTATTCGACCCGGCGCCAGGCGGGCAAGCCGAACTGCGCGTGGAGCAAATCGCCCTCCGCCCTAATCCCCGGCCTACTGCCGGACGCATGTGCTACCGTGCCCCGGCGATTTTGTCAACTAAAGTAATCGAGAAAGGCAACAACTGATAATGGATCGCTTTCGCTGGCTTGTAGGCCGCCCCAGGGACGGTGTCAAGGGCGCAATTTCGTCCAAAGCTGGGTCGCATCGGGCTTGCCGGAGCTCTGGCACTTTCGCTCGGCCTCGGCGTCGCCGCCTGCGGCGAGCCGACTCGTCAGGCGGCAGCTCGGGTGAACAGCTCAACCTGGTCGCCTACTCGGTCGTCGAGACCGTCTACGACGAGGCCCTCATCCCCGGCTTCCAGAAGACCTCGGAGGGCGAGGGCGCGACGTTCAAGAACTCGTTCGGCCCCTCGGGCGACCAGCAGCGGGCGGTCATCGCTGGCCAGCCGGCCGACTACGTCCACCTCTCGATCGAGCCCGACATGCAGGCGCTGGTCGATGCCGGGATCGTCGACTCGGGCTGGCAGGACAACCAGTACAACGGGATCGTCCAGGACTCGGTCGTCGTGTTCGCGGTCCGGAAGGGGAATCCGGAGAACATCCAGACCTGGGACGACGTGGTGAAGCCCGGCGTCGAGGTCGTGACCCCGAACGTGTTCAGCTCGGGGGGCGCGAAGTGGAACCTGATGGCCGCCTACGGGGCGCAGCTCAACCAGGGCAAGTCCCCGGAAGAGGCGCTGGCGTTTCTGAAGACGGTGCTCGAGCACGCCGTCGTCCAGCCGGGGAGCGCCGGCGACGCCTTGACCGCGTTCACGAGCGGCAAGGGCGACGTCCTGTTGGCCTACGAGAGCGACTCGATCGAGGCCCAGAACGCGGGCGAGGAGATCGACTACGTGATCCCGGACGACACGCTCCTGATCGAGACGCCGGCCGCGACCACGGTCGACGCTCCCGACGCAGGCGGAGGACTTCCTCACCTACCTGTGGACGCCCGAGGCGCAGCAGCTGTGGGCGGACGGCGGCTACCGGCCGGTGGACAAGTCGGTGCTCGCCAAGAACGAGGACACGTTCCCGATCCCGCCCGGCCTGTTCGACATCGCCAGCCTCGGCGGGTGGGAGAAGGTCAACGCCGAGTTCTTCGATCCCGAGAACGGCAGCGTCGCAAAGATCGAGAGGATCTGGGGGTCTCCACCGGGTGACGCCCGCAGCTCCAGGAGCTCGAGCGGAGGCGCCCCCGAGGCCGGTCGGGGGAGGCCCGCCTTCGGCGGGGCGAGGGGGCGTGGTCGCCCCCTTGCCGCGTCTCGGGGGCGCCGCGCTTGGGCGTGGCCTGGTCACCGCGTACCTGAGCCTGATCGTGCTGATCCCGATCGCCGCCCTGGTCGCCAAATCGACCGAGGGCGGACTCGATGCGTTCTGGTCGTCCCTGACCTCTCCTCTGGCGGTTTCGGCCCTGAAGTTCACCCTGGTCGCTTCGGTGATCGTGGTTGCCATCAACGTGATCGCCGGCACGGCGATCGCCTGGGTCCTGGTCAGGGACAGCTTTCCGGGCAAGCGAATCGTGAACTCGGTGATCGACCTTCCCTTCGCCCTGCCGACGGTCGTCGCCGGGATCACCCTGCTCGCCCTCTACGGGACCGACAGCCCGCTTGGGATCAACATCGCGTTCACCCGGGTCGGCGTCGTGATGGCGCTCCTGTTCGTCACCCTCCCGTTCGTGGTCCGCGCGGTGCAGCCGGTGCTGCTGGAGCTCGACCGTGAGATGGAGGAGGCCGCTGCGTCGCTCGGCGCCGGGCCCCTGACCACCTTTCGCCGCGTCATCCTCCCGAACCTCACCCCGGCGATCCTGTCCGGCGCCGCGCTCGCCTTCGCGCGCGCGATCGGCGAGTTCGGCTCCCTGGTCCTGCTGTCGGGGAACCTGCCCAAGACCCAGGTCTCCTCGTTGTTCATCTTCAGCCAGATCGAAAGCGGCAACACCAGCGGTGCGGCGGCGGTCTCGGTCACCCTGCTGGTGATCGCGCTCGTCGTCCTGCTCTTGATCGGGCGCCTCACTCATTGGAGCCTTCGCCATGCCCGCTAGTCGCACCGCCTCGAGGCTCGGGCTGCGGTTCTTCGCGCTCGGTTACCTGTCGATGTTGCTCCTGATCCCCATCGTGATGATCTTCTTCCGTGCGTTCGAGGACGGCGCCGGTGCGGCCTTGGACGCGGTTACGACCCCCGAAGCCCTGCACGCGTTCTATCTGACCATCCTGATCGCCGCGATCGCCGTGACGGCGAACACGATCTTCGGGATCGGCTGCGCCCTCCTGTTGGTGCGCACCAACTTCCGCGGCAAGGCGTTGCTCAACGCGGCCATCGACCTTCCCTTCGCCATCTCGCCGGTCGTCATCGGGCTCTCGCTCTACCTCCTGTATGGACGCGAGGGCTGGTTCGGGGGCTGGCTGATCGACAACGGGATCCAGATCCTCTTCTCGCTCCCGGGAATGGTGCTGGCGACGATCTTCGTCTCGCTGCCGTTCGTCGTTCGCGAGGTGGTGCCGGTGCTGCACGAGATCGGCGACGAGCAGGAGCAGGCGGCACAAACCCTCGGCGCCAACTGGTGGCAGACGTTCCGGCGGGTCACGCTCCCGGCGATCCGCTGGGGGGTCGCCTACGGGGTGGTGCTGGCCACGGCACGCGCGCTGGGTGAGTTTGGGGCCGTGGCCATTGTCTCCGGCCGGGTTGTCAACGAGACGGAGACCGCGCCGCTCTGGGTATGGCGGGAGTTCGGGCAGTTCAACCTCATAGGGGCCTATAGCGCCTCACTGGTGCTGGCCCTGATCGCCATCGGGACGCTGCTGGCGATGAATGCGTTCAAGAGAAAGGAAGCAGTCTGATGGGCATCTCCGTTGAGGGAGTACGCAAGCAATTCGGCGACTTCGTCGCCTTGGACGACGTCTCGATCGAGGTGCCGGACGGTTCGTTGACGGCCCTGCTCGGCCCGAGCGGCAGCGGCAAGTCGACGCTGCTCCGGGTGATCGCCGGGCTGGAGCGTCCCGACGGGGGTCGAGTCGTGATCTCCGACCGCGACGCTACGCGCGTCGCGGTCCAGGACCGAGGGGTCGGCTTCGTGTTCCAGCACTACGCCGCCTTCAAGCACATGACGGTGCGCGACAACATCGCCTTCGGCCTCACGATCCGAAAACGGCCCAAGCAGGAGATCGAGAAGCGCGTCCAGGAGCTCGTGCGCCTCGTCCACCTCGACGGCTTCACCCATCGCTATCCGTCGCAGCTGTCGGGCGGGCAGCGTCAGCGGATGGCGCTCGCCCGGGCCCTCGCCGTGGAGCCCAAGGTGCTGCTGCTCGACGAGCCCTTCGGGGCGCTCGACGCGAACGTACGCAAGGAGCTTCGAGTGTGGCTCCGCCGCCTCCACGACGAGGTCCACGTGACGACGATCTTCGTCACCCACGACCAGGAGGAGGCGATGGACGTCGCGGAGCAGATCGTGGTCATGAACGACGGCCGGGTCGAGCAGACAGGCGCGCCACGGGATTTGTACGACCATCCGAAGACCGAGTTCGTGATGGGCTTCGTCGGGCCGGTCAACCGTCGCGGGGCGCTGTTCATCCGCCCCCACGACCTGGAGATCCTCGCGGCGCCGGCGCTGGAGGCCGAGGAGGCGATGATCGAGCGGATCGTCCACCTCGGCTTCGAGGCCCGAGTCGAGCTGCTGCTCCCCGACGGCGAGCAGCTCTGGGCGCAGATGACCCTGGCCGAGGCCGAGCTCATGGAGCTGCGCGACGGCCAGATCGTCTACGTGCGACCGCGGCGGGCAAAGGTGTTCGAGCCGAACGGCGAGCCCAACACCAAGGAGCTGGCGGCGGCCTGAGCACCAGCGCACGCCCGGATTGGCGGGCCGTCAGCCCTCCCGGTCTCCCACGATGCTGCGGACCGACTCCGGCAGCTGACCAGCGACGAGGTCGGCGATCGTCACCGAGTCGAGGACCTCGCGCATACTGGCGCGCAGCGCGATCCAGACCTCCCGTAGCGGCTTCGCGTCGCCGGGGAAGTTGAGCTCCTCGGGCGGCTCGCCGCGGACGCTGGCCAGGGGGCCATCGAGCTCGCCGATGATCTCGGCCAGGGTGAGCTCCTCGGGCGGCCGGGCGAGCCAGTAGCCGCCGTTCGCCCCGGGACGGCCGCGGACGAGGTCGGCGTGCCGCAGCTCGGTGAGGATGGGGTCGAGGAAGCGCAGGGGGATCTCCTGGGCACCGGCGATCTGCTCGCCCGCCGTCGGGCGTTCCTCGGTGGCGCCCGCGAGCTCGATCATCGCCCGCACCGCGTAGTCCGTCTTGGTCGAGACCCTCACCGGCCCATTCTTGCCGAAGCGGGCGCGGGTGGCGCTTCCTCCTGTTCCAGGACGACCTCCGCCGGGTCCTTGTCGGTCCGCAGCCCCTTGTACACGGGGGCGCGAAGGGTTCGCGCCGCAGTCCATTCGCGGAAGGCGATCTCGGCCACCAGGCGGGGCTCGACGAACACTGACTGCTTTGGAGGCTGGCGGCCCTCGAAGGGGCTCTGCCGCGTCTCGAGGGGCTCGAGCAGCTCGGCGAGGCGCCGGAGCTCGGCCTCGGTGAAGCCGCTTCCGACCCGTCCCGCGTAGCGCAGCCGCCGCCCTCCGTCGTCGTCCTCGTGGTAGCCGACCAGGATGGCGCCGATCGTCCCCGCCCGGCTCCCCTTTCCGGGGAGCCAGCCGCCGATCACGAGCTCCTGGCTGCGGGTGTTCTTCACCTTCAGCCAGGCGCGACTTCGCCGTCCGGGCAGGTAGCGGCTGTCGAGCCGCTTGGCGACCAGCCCCTCGAGGCCGCGTTCCTGGGTCAAACGCAGGAGGGCCTCGCCCTCGCCGCGGTGGCTTCGGGGCGTCTGCCAGCTGGAACCGTCGAGCCCGAGGGCGTCGAGACGCTCCCGGCGCTCGGCATAGGGGAGGTCGACAAGCGAGCGGCCGTCGAGGTGGAGCAGGTCGAAGATCAGATAGGTGACGGGGCAGTCGGCCATCCGCCGGCGAATGGCCGACTCCGAGGCGAGGTTCATGCGGCTCTGGAGCAGCTCGAAGCTGGGCCGGCTGTCGTCGTCGAAGGCGACCACCTCGCCGTCGAATACCGCCTCCCGAGAGCCGAGCTCCGCGCCGAGCGCGCGCAGCTCGGGGTAGTGCGAGGTGATCTCGCGCAGGTTGCGACTCTCGAGCCGCAGCTGGCCAGCCTCGCTGTAGGCGATCGCGCGGACGCCGTCCCACTTGATCTCGTACGCCCAGGCCTCCTCGTCGCGCGGCAGGCGAGTCGAGAGGGTGGCGAGCATCGGCTTCAGGTGGGTCGGCATCGCCTCGCGGTCGGGGTCGGCGGGCGGGTCCATGCGATGGATCATCCAGTTGTCGCCCTTCGTCTGGAAGAGGGCGTACTTGCCCGTCACGCGCTCACCCGCGAAGGTGAGGATCAGCTCGTCGTCGCGGACCTTCTCGGCGTCGTAGGTGCCGCGGTCCCAGATCTCGATCCTCCCCGCGCCGTACTCGCCCTTCGGGATCTCGGCCTCGAAGTCGAGGTACTCGAGGGGGTGGTCCTCAGTGCGGACGGCAAGCCGGTTCTCCTTCGGGTCCTGCGGTACCCCCTTTGGCAGCGCCCAGGAGGCCAGCACGCCGTCGCGCTCCAGCCGCAGGTCCCAGTGCAGCCGCCGCGCGTGGTGCTCGTGGACGACGAAGCGGTTGCCCTTGGCCCGCTTCGCTTTCTTGCCGCCACGCGGCTCGGGTGTCTTCTCGAATGAGCGCTTCTTCTCGTATTCGCTCAGTCTCCGACTCGCCATCGCGAGCCCATGGTAGGTCCCGCCGTCGTTCTGGACCGTGCGAGCGTGCCTCTTCAGTTGAATACCCCGGCCGGCTGCTCCGGTTGGGTCTACAGTCCACATTTCGGGGGCGTGGCCCGAAGGTCGGGCTGCAGACTTTTAATCTGCTGGTCTGGGTTCGATTCCCAGCGCCCCCACTGGCGGCTGGACGCTAAACACCCGGCGAGCTAGTGCCGGAAGTGCCTGCGCCCGGTGAACACCATCGCCGTGCCCGCCTCGTCGCAGGCGGCGATCACCTCCGAGTCGCGCACCGATCCTCCCGGCTGGACCAGCGCCGTCACCCCTGCGTCGATCGCCAGCTGGGCCCCGTCCGGAAAGGGGAAGAACGCGTCGGAGGCGACCACCGACCCGGCGAGAAACCCATCCGCATCCTCGCCGCGGGCCAGGCGCGCCTTCTCGATCGCGATTCTCACCGAATCCACGCGGCTCATCTGCCCCGCGCCGATCCCCAGCGTCGCCCCATCCTTGGCGATCACGATCGCGTTGGAGCGCACGTGGCGGCACACTTTCCACGCGAACCACAGGTCCTCCCACTGCTCCCCGTCCGGGCTCACCTGGGTGACGACCTGCATCGACTCGCGCTTCTCGTCAAGCCGATCGGGGTCCTGCACCAGGAGCCCGCCGCGCACCCGCTTTACGTCGCGCTCCCGAGGCTCGTAGCCCCGCTGCTCGGTGGTCTCCAGGAGCCGCACCGCCTCCTTCTGCTTCAACACCGGGAGCGCGTCCTCGTCATATGCGGGCGCGATCAGGACCTCGACGAAGCGCTCATGGAGCCGCTCGGCCAGCGCCCGATCGACTGAGCGGTTGAGGGCGATCACGCCGCCGAACGCCGACAGGGGGTCACAGGCGAGCGCCTTCTCGAAGGCGTCGCCGAGTTCCTCCGCGACGGCGACGCCGCAGGGGTTGTTGTGCTTGACGATCACGCAGGCGGCCGGCTCGAGCTCGTCGAGAATGCGCCGTGCCATGTCCAGATCGAGCACGTTGTTGAACGAGAGCGCCCTCCCATGAAGCTTCGCCACCCGCGAGAGCACGTGCGTGCGTGCGCCCACTTCCACATACAGCGCCGCCTTCTGATGGGGGTTCTCGCCGTAGGAGAGGTCGAGGAACTTCTCGTGCGGCATCACCCAGTGACTGGGGTAGGCCTCGTAGCGCAGCCCGTACCAGCGGCTGATCGCCGCGTCGTAGCGGGCCGTGAAGGCAAACGCCTCGTTGGCCAGCCAGTGCCGGGTCTCGGCCGAGACGCGACCGGCCGAATCCTCAAGCTCGGCGAGCACCGCGTCGTAGCTCTCCGGCATCACGACCACCGCGACGTAGTGGTGGTTCTTGGCCGCCGCTCGGATCATCGTCGGGCCGCCGATATCGATGTTCTCGACCGCCTCGGCCTCGTTCACGTCCTGCTGAGCGACGGTGCGCTCGAAGGGATAGAGGTTGACGCAGACGAGGTCGATCGGCTCGATCCCCTCGGCCTCCAGGGTGGCCATGTGCTCGGGGTCGTCGCGCACCGCGAGCAGCGCCGCGTGCAGCCGCGGGTGGAGGGTCTTCACTCGCCCGTCGAGGATCTCCGGCGACCCCGTCAGCTCGGCGACGTCGCGCACCTCCAGGTCGGCCTCTCGCAAGGCCGCGGCCGTGCCCCCGGTGGAGATGAGCTCGACCCCCAGCCCCGCCAGGCCGCGGGCGAAGTCGACGATTCCGGTCTTGTCCGCGACCGAGATCAGCGCCCGGCGCACGCTGATCGCGTCCTCCGCGGCCAGCGAGGGCTCGCTCCCGCCGGTGGTCACCGAGTCAGCCATGCCTATTCGCTTGTCTCAACATCGACGTGGACGAGTCGCGGGCTCTCTGGATCGATCCGGACGGCCCCGGCGGCGATCAGACGGATCGCCTCGGGTAGCAGCTCGTGCTCGACCCGGTGGATCTTCTCTTCCAGTTGGGCGCGGTCGCGAGTGTATGGCACCTCGATCGCTTGCTGCAAGACAATCGGACCCGAGTCCACCCCCTCGTCGACCAGGTGCACTGTTACCCCCGTCACGCGCACCCCGTGCGCGAGCGCTTGGCCGATCGCATCGAGTCCCGGGAACGATGGAAGCAGCGCCGGGTGCACGTTGACGATCCGGTTGCGGAATCGGCCCACGAACTCCCCAGACAAGAGCTCCATGTAGCCCGCCAGGACGATCAGGTCGACGTCCCGCTCGCCCAGCCAGTCCGCGATAGCGGCGTCACGGGACGCCCGGTCTGGATGCACCGAGCGCTCGAACACACCGGTCTCGATCCCCGCCTCACGGGCACGGTCCAGCGCCCTCGCGCCGGCCTTGTTCGAGGCCACGCACGCCACCTCGATCCCATCTCGGCCGTGCAGCCGGTCGAGGATCGCCTGTAGGTTGGTCCCGGCGCCGGAGGCTAGAACAGCGATCCGGAAGGCCACTCAGGCGTCGCCGCTGGAGCTGGCGACGGCGGTCAATGTCTCCAGCGCGAACTTGCCGTTGCCCTCGCCGCCGTCGCCGAGCGGGTAGTTGCCGGTGAAGCAGGCGTCGCAGTGGTGCTGTGCGGGAGCGCCGATCGCCTCGTATACCCCCTCCATTGACAGGTAGGCGAGCGAGTTGGCGCCGAGCTCGGCGGCGATCTGCTCGACCGTGCGGTCGTGGGCGATCATCTCCTCGCGGGTCGACATGTCGATCCCGTAGTGGCAGGGGTGGCGGATCGGCGGCGACGAGATCCGCAGGTGCACTTCCTTGGCCCCGGCGTCCTTCAGCATGCCGACGATCTGGCGGGTGGTGTTGCCGCGCACGATCGAGTCGTCGACCACGACGACGCGCTTGCCGGCAACGATCTCCGGCAGCGGATTGAACTTCATTCGCAGGCCGTGCTTGCGCAGCTCCTGCCCCGGCTGGATGAAGGTTCGCGCCACGTAGCGGTTCTTGATCAGCCCGTCGTCCTGATGGATGCCCGAGGCCCGCGCGAAGCCGTTGGCCGCGGGGTTCCCCGAGTCAGGCACCGAGATCACCAGGTCGGCGTCCACCGGCGACTCGCGCCAGAGGATCTCGCCCATCCGTCCCCGCACCTGCTGGAGGACCCGGCCTTCAAGCCGCGAGTCGGGCCGTGAGAAGTAGATGTGCTCGAAGACGCAGTGGGCGGGGCGGTTCGAAGGCACCACCTGCCGCGTCTCGATCCCGTCCTCGGTCAGCGAGATCAGCTCGCCGGGCATCACCTCGCGCAGCAACTCGCCGCCGATGATGTCGAAGGCGCAGCTCTCCGAGGCGACGCAGTACCGGTCGCCGATCTTGCCGAGCGAGAGCGGCCGCACGCCGTGCGGATCGCGGAACGCGACCACCGCCCGCTTCGTCATCACCACGGTCGAATAGGCGCCCTCGAGCCGGGGCATGACCGCCTCGACCGCGTTCTCTATCGGCCGTGCCTCCTCCACGGAGAGCAGGGTGGCGATGATCTCCGAGTCCGACGTGCCGCGGAACGAGAGCCCGCGCTCGCGCAGCTCGTTGTAGAGCTCGACGGCGTTGGTCAGGTTGCCGTTGTGGGCCAGGGCCAGCTCGCGCCCGTCGTCACGCCAGACGGGCTGCGTGTTCTCCCACGAGCCGCCGCCGGTGGTCGAGTAGCGGACGTGGCCGATCGCCATGTCGCCCTCCAACGCCCGCAGCGTCTCCTCGTCGAAGACCTGCGAGACGAGGCCGGTGTCGCGCAGCGTGGTGATGTGACCGCCCTCGCAGGTTGCGATCCCCGCCGACTCCTGACCACGGTGCTGGAGCGCGTAGAGGCCGAAGTAAGCGAGCCGCGCGACATCGTGCCCGGGTGCGTATACGCCAAACACCCCGCACTCATCGCGCGGGCCTTCGCGGTCCGGAACAGGCCGCTCGGTCGGGATCATGTGAGCTTTCTCTGCTTGAGAGATTCAGCTGACGAGGCAAGCGGAGCCCGCCTGCAACCGCAGGGTAGCAATGGCCGCGGACCAGCCTCGCCGGCCGCCATCTACTCGCAGAAGGGCCGTCCGCCGACATGGTGGTCTCGCCCCGCGATCCCGGCGCAGCTGCGGAGCTGGCTCAGCCGAGTTTCGAGGTCGAGCTGCTTGTCGCCGAGCGGACAGTTGCCGCTGCTTCCGCCGAAGCACTGGTTCCGGAGCTCGAACGGATCCTTCCTCAGGTTGTAGCGCTCTCGCTCGTCAGCCGCGATGCACTGGCTGGTGCTCGGGTCGACCACCCTCGAATGCCGCACATAGAGGTCGTCGCGCGTCCTGATCCCGGCGAACTCGCAGGTCGCGTAGCGCCCGGCGTCTCCCACCCTGTACTCGGTCAGCAACCCGCGACCATGCGGCCACCGGCCCGAGCGCCTCAGCAACGGCATCAGCGAGCGTCCGTCCATCGTGCGGCAGTGCCCCGGAGTCGAGCACGGCCGGGCGCCGGTGAGGTCGAGGATCGTCGGGGCGAGGTCGATGTTTCCGACCGGCCTACCGACCTTCCTCACCCGTGAGGCGCCGTCCCGGTAGCGCTTCGGCACCTTCATCAACAGAGGCATGCGCAGGGCCTCCTCGTAGGGAAGCACCTTGCCCTTCTGGAGGCGATGCTGGCCGTGGAACTGGCCGTTGTCGGAGATGAAGATGAAGACGGTCTTCTCCAGCTCGCCGGCGTCCTTCACGGCGTCGTAGATCTTGCCAACGCCGCGATCAACGCCGCGGAGCGAGGCCAGGGCGCAGCGCCAGCGCTTGCGAATCTTCCCTCTCTCGACCGGTCCGATCTTCGGCGCGGAGCTCAGGAAGCTGGGCTTGTCGCTCATCTCCCCCTCGTTGAACGAGGGCGCCTTCGGTAACCCCTCGTCCCTGAACAGCTTCCTGTCGACCGGCTCGGGGATGGGCGCCCGGCCGCAGCGTCCATGGGGGTCGTCCTGCTGTCCCACATGTGGTGCCCGTTGGTCGAGCTGGAGGTAGAAGGGGTGCCCCTTCGGCGCGTACCTCTCGACCAGGCGCACGGCCTCGCGGTTGAGCACGTGTGTGATGTGGTCCCCGCGCCGTCTTCCTCGGTGCCGGACGGTGCCGTTGACGAACAGGTTGTAGCTGTAGTACTGCGTGTTCCCGAGAACGCTGTGCCACTGGTCCCAGCCGGGAGCGACCACCGAGTCGGGTTGGACGGACCTCTCGTATCCGTTCAGGAACTTGCCGATGTGGATGGTCGAGTAACCGGCCCGCTGGAGCCAGACCGGAAGAACGTTGTCCTTGTCGACCAGCCCGGGGTAGCCGACGTTGTTGGAGGTGACGCCGTGGTTGTGTGCGTACTGGCCGGTGAGCAACGACGCGCGCGAGGGGCAACACTGCGCGGTGGAGGCGATGTAGTCGGTGAAGCTGGTGCCGTGCCGCGCGAGCAGGCGCTTCGTGTTCGGCATCACGCGCCGCGTCAGTTGCCTGTAGGTCTGGTCGTCGGACTGGACCAGGACGATGTTCGGCCGCCCCTTTCCGGGGGCGGCCGTCGCACCCCCGGGTGCCCCGGGGAGCGGATCTGAGGCGCCGAGCCCCAGGCCGGCGGCCGCAAGGACCGTCACGCCGCCCAGCGCAAGCCTTTGGTGGGAACGGAACGACATCAAGTCAAGGAGCGAGCTCGACCGCGGTGCCCCGAAGGACGTCGCCCGTGCAGCAACGCCTCGCAGGCGGCTGACTACCCCTGCGAGCTAAGCCCGCGAGCGGCCGATGGTAGCGAAACCGGGTCGGCAGGCATCGCCGGGCGCGGTTCCTGGAATCAGTCGTCTAGCTGGGCCCGAGCGAGCGCCAGGCGCGCTCGGCGTCGGCGAGCGGGAGCGAGACCTCGGCCTCGGCGGCAGAGATCTCCAGCCTCTCTCCGCCGGCCTCGCCGATCTCCAGAACGTCCACTCCCCGCTCAGCGCCCTGGGCGGCGAGGACGCCCAGCTCCGGCCCCGGTCCGGCGACCACGAACCCACCGGCTCCCTCGCCGAACAGGCAGGACTCGCCCGACCCGCCGCGCAGCTCGACCAGGGGGTCGAGGTCGGCGCGCACGCCGACCCCGCCGGCAATCGCACACTCCGCCAGGGCGCAGGCGAGGCCGCCGTCGCTGACGTCATGGGCGGCCGTCAGGCGCCCCGACCGCACCCACTCGCGCACCAGCTCGATTGCGTCACGGATCGCATCGATCGAGACGCCCGGCAGCCCCAATCCGAGGTCGCCGCGCAGCTTCGCCAGCTCGGAGCCGGCCAGGGAGGGCGCGAACGGCCCCACCAGCGCAATCGCGTCGCCCTCGCTGATCGCGATGCCCGCGGTGCGGCCGGGGTCGGGCAGCTCGCCGACCAGGCCGACGACCGGCGTGGGATAGATCGGTCCCGCGTCCGTCTCGTTGTAGAGGGAGACGTTGCCGCCAACGACCGCCACCCCGAGGGCGGCGCATGCGTCCGCGAGCCCCTGCACCGCGCGATCGAGCTGCCAGGCGACGTGAGGCTTCTCCGGGTTGCCGAAGTTGAGGCAATTGGTCAGGCCCAGGGGCTCGGCACCGACGCAGGCGAGGTTCTGGACGCACTCGAGCACCACCTCCACCGCTCCGCGGTACGGGTCGCAGGCCACGCGGCGCCCGTTGCCGTCGATCGCGACGGCGATCGCAGCGCCGGTCTCCTCCAGCTTCAAGACCGCCGCGTCGGCGGACTCCGGGCGCCGAACGGTGTGTGACTGCACGATTGAGTCGTAGCGCTCAAACGCCCACCGCTTCGAGGCGATGCTCGGCGAGGCGAGGAGGCTCGGCAGGATCTCGCTTGCCTCGGCGCCGGGATCCAGCGAGGGGCGATTGCCGTACAGCCACTGGCTCGGCTCCTCCGGTTGGAGGTCGTACAGAGGGCATTCGTCGATCAACGCGGCGACCGGCGCGTTGCCGACGACCTCGTCGTCGGCCAGCACCCGGAGCCGGCCCGTATCGGTGACCTCGCCGATCACCGCGGCGCCGGTTTGCCACCGCTCGCACACGGCCAGGACATCACCGAGCCTCGATGGCTGAACCACGGCGAGCATCCTCTCCTGCGACTCGGAGACCATGATCTCGAACGGCTCCATGTCCGCCTCCCGGAGCGGCACCTGGTCGACGTGGAGGTCGATCCCGACCCCGCCTGCGGACGCCATCTCGGCGGAGGAGGAGGTCAGGCCCGCCGCGCCCAGGTCTTGAAGCGCCACCAGCAACCCGCGATCGAGCAGCTCGAGGCAGCACTCCATCAGCTTCTTCTCCTCGAACGGGTCGCCGATCTGCACGCTGGGCCGCATCTGGTCGCCATCGGCGAGCTCCGCCGAGGCGAGGACCGAGGCACCGCCGATCCCGTCACGCCCCGTCGATGCGCCGAGCAGCAGGACGACGTTGCCGACCCCTGCCGCCGCCGAGCGCACCATCCGGTCGGCGCGGGCCAGCCCGACGCACATCGCGTTGACCAGGCAGTTGTGCTCGTAGGGGGCCTCGAAGTAGATCTCGCCGCCCACCGTCGGCACCCCGATGGAGTTCCCGTAATGACCGATTCCGGCGACCACGCGATCGAGCAGATAGCGGGAGCGCTTGGACTCCAGCTCACCGAACCGCAACGAGTCGAGCACCGCAATCGGCCGCGCCCCGAGCGCGAACACGTCGCGAAGGATGCCGCCGACCCCGGTCGCTGCCCCCTGGAACGGCTCCACCGCGCTCGGGTGGTTGTGGGACTCGACCTTGAAGGCGACCGCGTACCCCCCTCCGACGTCGACGGCGCCCGCGTTCTCCCCTGGGCCCATCAGCACGCGTGGCCCCTCGGTGGGCAGCCGGCGGAGCAGCTTGCGCGAGTGCTTGTAGGCGCAGTGCTCGGACCACAGCAGGGAGAACATCGCCAGTTCGACGCCATTCGGCTCACGCTCGAGCAACTCGACGATGCGCTCGTACTCCGAGTCGGTGAGCCCGAGCTCCCGATGACGGGATTCGCTGGACACGGCCATCAAGGCCAGTATTCCGATCCGGGCGGCGCGATGGCCTAAGGCGCCGCCAGCGCCGCGAGCGTCTCCCAGAGCTCCAGCGCCTCGGTCGAGCCCACCTGCGAGCGCCAGTCGCCGACTGACGGGCCAACCAGTTCGCGCTCGAAGAAGCCGGACTTGCCCGAGGGTTCCAGATCATGGAAGGCGAGCGCGGCGCGAACCTGGGAGTCGAGGTCGGTGTGGCGGTCGAAGTCGATCACCGGGAACGGGTGCCGGCGGTGCTCGGCGAGCAGCGCCCGGTTGTAGATCAGCCACAGCTCGTCCCACCCTGCCGCGGAGAGCTGGGGGTGACGCCTCTGGCGCTCATGTGCGCGCCGCTCGAGCGACTCCCGTACCGCGACTGGATTCCGGATCACCCCGATCGGCCTCGGGTTCAGGTCGCGCCACAGGTCCAGCACGAGCAAGAGCCGCGGGTCCTTGACCCCGATCCTCTCGCCCGGGATCGATCGGAGGATCTCGTTGCGCCGGCGATAGTCGCCCGAGCGGGCGCGGATGCGCGCGGGCGGCTCCCACCAAGAGCCGCCGCTTCGCTCCAGGATCCGGTCGTGGAGCCTGTTGAGCTTGCGGATCTCGCGATTGCCACGCGGGTTGAAGCGGTTTTGCTCCGAAACGGGGCCCAGCTCCACGCCGTGATCCGCCAGCATGCCCGCGATCGCCGAGGTGCCGCTGCGGTGCATTCCGAGAACGGCGACGATTCTCTTCTCACGCAGCTCCGCGGGCGTCCGAGCGCCGAACAGAGGCATCTTGTTTACGTTACCCGCGATGATCCACATCGCGACCGTGCACTGGCGCTCTGACCGCTGGATCGACATCCAGCTTCGCTACCTGGAGCGAAACATCGACCAGCCGTTCAGGGTCTACGCGTGGATCGACGCGGAGATGCGCGACCAAGCGCACAGGTTCTTCTACAGCACGGACGTGCCGATCAAGCAGCACGAGCTGAAGCTCACCCTGCTCGGTGACATCGTCGCCCAGGCGGCCGAACCCGAGGAGATGATCATGTTCATCGACGGCGACGCCTTCCCCGTCGCTCCGATCGTCCCCTTCCTGCGAGAGAAGCTGGAGAGCTACCCGATCGTCGCCGTGCGGCGCGACGAGAACAACGGCGACCCCCAGCCCCACCCCTCGTTCTGCGTCATGAAAGCGGGGCTGTGGCGCGAGCTGCCCGGCGACTGGCGGCGCGGGGCCACCTGGGTCAACCCCCAGGGGAAGGAGGTCACGGACGTGGGCGGTAACCTCCACCGCCTGCTCGAGGACCGAGGCATCGACTGGTATCCGATGCTGCGCACGAACAAGGTCAACCCCCACCCGCTCCAGTTCGGGGTCTACGAGGACCTCGTCTACCACCACGGCGGCGGCTTTCGCCGCACCGCCGGCGGCAGACTGTGGCGAGCCGCGGCCGAGGACAGGCTCAACGCCAGCCTGCGGGGCCGGCTTGCCGCGAGACTGCCGCGGAAGGGGCTCGCTGGCAGGTTCCGAAAGTTCATCCACCCCGTTCGCCGCTACCGCGAGGCGCTCGGCGAGGAGCTGGCGCAGATCAACGAGCAGGTCTTCGACCTGATCCGCCGAGATGAGGGGTTCTACCTCCAGCTGATCGATCCGGATCGCGGCGGCGAGCTGGCGACGATCAAGGCGCCGGTGCTGCTCGAGGACGCCAAGCAGCTCTCCGCTACGCGCTGACTGTGGTCAGCGGGTAGCTGCGCTGACCTTCGCCGTTTCGGGGTCGGCGGTCAATGCCGCCAGGGAGGCGAAGATCCGCAGCCCGTCCTCCGAGCCTGTGAGCGGGTCGACGGCGTGCTCGGGATGAGGCATCAGCCCCATCACGTTGCCGCGCTCGTTGACGACCGCGGCAATCTCGCGAGCCGAGCCGTTCGGATTCTGTCCCGCGGCGTACCTCAACACGACTCCCCCCCGCGCCTCGAGCTCGTCGAGCTGCTCGGCCGGGGCGAAGTAGCGGCCCGACTCGTGCTTGATCGGGATCGAGAGCCGCTGGCCGGTGCGGCACTCTCGCGTGAACGGCGTCTCGTCGTTTTCGACCACCAGTTCAACCTGCCGGCAGACGAACCTCAGCGGGTCGTTGGGCAGCAGCGCCCCGGGCAGCAGACCGGCCTCGCAGAGGACCTGAAACCCGTTGCAGATCCCGAGCACCGGCTTGCCGGAGGCCGCATGCTCGCCTACCGCCTCCATCGCCGGCGCGAACCGCGCGATCGCCCCCGCCCGCAGATAGTCGCCGTACGAGAAGCCTCCCGGCACGACCACCACGTCGATGCCCGCCAAGTCGGTCTCTTGGTGCCAGACGAGCCGAGCGTCACCGACTCGGCGACAGGCGAGAAGCGCGTCACGCTCGTCGCAGGAGCCGGGGAACTGCAATACACCAAAAATGCCCGCCGCCTCCTCGTCTACGACTCCGCGGGCGGCGGGGTCTGTGATGCTCCGCCGTCCAGCTCGATCTCGTAATCCTCGATCAACGGGTTGGCGAGCAGCTTCTCGCACAGATCGGCGAGGCGGTCGGGGTCTTCGGCCTCGAGCTCCACGAGGCGTCCCACGCGCACCTGCGAGACGCCTTCGAAGCCGAGCGCCGGGAGGGCGCGCTCGATCGCCTTGCCCTGCGGATCGAGGATGCCCTGCTTGGGGCGAATCAGGACCTTGGCCTTCACAGCCTCAACGTTAGTGCCCGGCGCGGCGTGCGAGGGCTGAGCTCAGGATCGACGGCGAAGCCGGGCCGGCAGGCGCGGACGAAGGCGCCACCAGCGGCTCGACCTGATGCGGTCGAGGCGCTGCTCCCGGCGCCGCAGGCGGCGCCGCAGCATCTGCTCGCTTTCCTTGAGCTCCCGGTAACGACCCCGGCCGCTGCTCCCAGCGCGGCGCCGCACGTATTTGGTCAGCGCGTACATGGCGTCGGTCTCGAGCTCGGCGAGCTCGTCCCGTCGCCGTTCCTCGGACCAGGCACCCGAGCCCGCCGGCGGGCTCCCGCCCTGGAGCGGGTCGGGGCAAGCGGCGAGGTAGTCGCGAAAGTCCGTGTCCTCCACCAGCCAGCCATCCTCAACCCCGCGCGCGACCTCTTGGTCGGAGATCGCCAGCCTCTCGTAGACCTGGTCGAGCCGCCCGTCCTCGTAGGCGGCGAGCAGCTCCGCCCGCCACCACGATTCCAGCATCCCGGCCCCCTCCGCCATCTCGACCCGGTGCCGGTATTGGGCAGGGCTTCGGACGGGGAAGTGCAGTACCCGGATCGGGAAGGAAGGAGCGAAGATCAGCTCTTGCTCAATGCGCGCCGGCCGTCCGCGGTCAGAGATCGTGAGTCCTGGCCTGCCTTCGAGCACCGCTTCCTCGGAGGTCTCCTCGATCCAGATCCGAGTGGGGTGGGGATGGTCCAGCACGATCCGAGGGTGCGTCCGGTGAGCCGCCTTCGGCGGACGCAGGGACCGGGCCTCCCGAGCGGTCAATCGGTCCGCGAAGGAGGCGTTCCCCGGTCGGGGAACGAACTCCGTCCGTGGCGCGATCACCAGGCCGTAGCGCTCGGGGATCCCAGCCAGCGTCTGCTTCAGATCTCCGGTGAGCGGCCACCAGAACTCGTCGCCGTCGTTGTGGATCACCCAGTCGGCGCCGCGCTCATGGGTGCGCCGGGCAAGCTTCGTCCGGCCCTCGGACCAGGCCTGGTTCACCGATCCGGGGAAGTGCTCGAGCTCTACCAAGCCTGCTCGCTCGTAACGCTCCAGAATCTCGACCGTTCCGTCCGTGGATCCGTTGTCGCCAACAACGAAGAAGTCCACCCCCTGGGCGCTGTGGTAACGGAGGTTGGCCTCGATGATGTCGGCCTCGTCTCGGACGAGGAAAGTCATCGCCAGGCGCATGGCGGCGGAGGCTAGTGCACGCGTTCGCGCACTAGCGACTGCGGCGGTTCCTCGCCGCTCCCCATTTGGCGAGCGCACTCGGCAGTCGGGGACGAAGGCGCCACCAGCGGCTCGATTCGATCCTGCGCCGGCGTTCTCGCTGGTGCTTGAGGCGGCCACGCAGCCGCTCTGCGGTCCGCTCTAGCTGGCGCTTGGCGCTGCGCCGGCGGGCACCCTCGTGGTGCCGTGTTTGAAGCTTGTAAGCGTTGGCCTGGAGGTAACGGCTGAGCGCGTACATCGCGTCGACTTCGAGCTCGGCGAGCTCCGCCTGCCGCCGTTCCTCCGACCAGGCGCGTGGGCCGGGAGGCGGTGTCCCGCCCCCGTCGAGCGTCTTCGGGCAGGCCGCCAGGTAGTCGCGAAACTCGGTGTCCTCGACCAGCCAACCTTCCGCCAGCCCCCGCTTCACCGCCTCGTCGTCGAGGGTCAGATCGGAGTAGACCTCCTCGAGACGGCCCGCCTCGAAGGCGCTCCGCACCCTGTCGCCCTCCTTGAGCTGGTTGTTGGCGAGCGCGAGTTCGACCATGTGCCTGTACTGCTCGAAGGAGCGAAGCGGAAAGTGGTGGACGGCGAGCGGGAACGTGGGAGCCAGGAGGAGCTCGAGCTCTGCCTCCTCGGCATGTTCGGCCTGGGCCCGGCGAACCGGCCTGCCGACGAGCCCCTGCCGTGGTGGGACGCCGTAGTCGACCCAGATATGCGTGGGGTGGGGCTGGGAGATCATCACCCGGGGGTCAGCCCGGTGCGCAGTCTTCGGCGGGCGCCGAAACCGGGACTCGCGAATGGTCATCCGGTCGGCGAAGAAGCCCTCTCCGGGCCTGCCCACGAACTCGCTTCTCGGCGCGAGCACGAGACCGAAACGCTCCGGGATGGAGGCCAGCGCCTGCTTGAAGTCGCCGCTGACGGGCCACCAGAACTCGTCCTGGTCGTTATGAAACACCCAGTCGGCGCCGAGCTCCCAGGCGAGCTGGGCGAGCCTCGTGCGGCCCTCTCCCTGGGCCTCGCGCGCCCCCCCCGCGATCGGCTCGAACGTGATCAGCCCGGCGCGCTGGTACCGCTCGAGCATCTCCAGCGAGCCGTCCGTAGATCCGTTGTCGCCGACCACGAACAGGTCAACCCCCAGCGCGCGGTGGTAGCGGAGGTTGGCCTCGAGCAGGTCCGCACCGTCGCGGACGAGCAATGTCATCGCCAGTCGCACGCTGTGAGGAGGCTAACTCCGGCGCCGCCGGATCGCATGCCGCAGCCTGGCCCACGGGCGGGCGCGCTCCGCGCGCAGCTTGCGACGCAGCTCGGCCACCCGCTCGCGCTTGTCCGTCAGCCTCTTGCGGAGCCGCTCGACCCTTCGCCATGCGGCATTCCGCTGCCGTAGGGCTTTCTCGTTCCGCGACTCCAGGTCCTCGATCCGCTCGCGGGTGCGATCGCGCTGGACGACCATCCAGCGCCCGGTGCGCGCGAGAAGCTGCATCGCATCGAACTCGAGCTCGGCCTGCTCTCGCCGAAGCTCGTCAGCCGTGAGTTCCACCCGCAGGCTTCCGGCCGGCCCGCCCTCGAGCGGATCGGGGCACCGCGGCAGGAGGCGGGCGAAGCGCTCGTCACGCACCAGGCCGCCGGTTCGAATCCCGTCCTCGACGTCCGCGTCGTCCAGGACCAGATCCGCGAAGAGCTCCTCGAAACGGCCCTCCTCGTAGGTCTCGCGAAGACGCCTGAAGCGCCCCCAGTCCGGGAACCTGCCCTCGAAGATCGCGATCTCGGTGCGGCGCCTGAACTGCGCGAAGGAGCGGACCGGGAAGTGGAGGATTCGCAGGGGCCAGCTGGGTGCCCACACGAGCCTGGTCTCCTGTTCCGCCGGCGCAGCGTCAGCTCCGTTCTGATCGCGAACCGTGCGGTGCACAGGCCGGCCCGGGGGGCGAAGCGTCTCGGCCACGTCTCCGCCGGCTCCGGCCACCGCTACGTCGTGGCCGCCTCGGTCGAGAACGACCACGTCGGGCACCGCCCGGTGCGCGACCTTGGGGTGGAGCCGGGCGTGCGACTCTCGCGCCGTGAGGCGATCCGCGAACGAACCGGGGCCGTCGGGCCGTCCCACGAACTCGGTGCGTGGCGCGACCACGACGCCGTATCGCTCGGCTATCGAGTCGAGCGCGTCGATCAGGGTGCCCTGCGCAGGCAACCAGAACTCGTCCGCGTCCGTGTGGATCACCCAGTCGGCCTCCAGATCGGTCGCGGCGAAGCGGGCCATTCGCGTCAGCCATTCCGCCCCGCGCTGGCGGTAGTCGGTGCCCGGCTCGTTGATCACCTCGGCGAGCCCCGCGTCGGCGTAGCGGCGGAGGATCTCGGGGGTGTCGTCGGTGGAGCCGTTGTCGGTGACCACGAAGTGGGAGACCCCGAGCGCGTGGTGGAAGCGGAGGTTGGACTCGAGGACGTCAGCTTCGTCTCGAACCTTGAGCGCCATCACCAGGCGCGGTCCCCGGTCTGAGGATGGGCGGTCAGGCAAGGACGGGCATTCTAGGGGCGTGTGCCCCGCTCCCAACCTGCTACGAATCGTCAGCCGATGAAGCTGGTCATGACCCTGCTCGTGCGAGACGAGCAGGACATCGTTCGCGAAAACCTCGATTTCCACCTCGCCCAAGGGGTCGACGAGGTGGTCGTGACCGACAACGGCTCCGAGGACGCCACGGTCGAGATCCTGCGCGAGTACGAGTCCCAGGGGATCCTGCGGCTGCTGTTGGAGCCCAGCGACGACTACTCGCAGGGACGCTGGGTGACCAGAATGGCCCGGCTCGCCGCCACCCAGGGAGCCGACTGGGTGATCAACAACGACGCCGACGAGTTCTGGTGGCCGCGCGCGGGATCGCTGAAGTCCATCTTCGACCGGCTCGGCGACGAGGTCGGCCTGGTGGTCGCCCGCCGCCAGAACTTCGTCCCTCGGCCGGAGGACGGGCGCCCGTTCTGGGAGCGGATGACGCTGCGCGAACGCGAGTCGCTGAACCCGCTCGGGAAGCCACTGCCGCCGAAGCTGGCGCATCGTGCGCACCCCGAGATCGCGGTGGCGCAGGGGAACCACAAGGTGGAGGGTGCGCAGCTCGGGGAGCGCCTGGACGACGGCTCGATCGAGATCCTCCACTTCCCGATGCGCACCTACGGGCAGTTCGAGAACAAGATCGTCAAAGGCGGCCGCGCCTACGGGCGGAACCGGGAGCTGCCGCAGCGCACGGGCCGCACCTGGCGGCGGCTGTACGAGACCTGGGAGGAGGGCGGGCTGCGCCACCACTACGACGACAACGTGGTCGCCGAGAGGGCGCGCGCCGACCTGGTCGAGGACACGCGCCTGCGGGACTTCCTCCGCGGGTTGCCCGCGAAAGGCCCCGTGCCCAGCTCCTAGCGTGCGCTAGATCTCACCGTCGGCCTCGCGCTGCGAGTCGGCTTCCATCTCCAGCTCGGCTCCGCGCTGGCGATCCTGGGTTCGCCGGCGCCGGCCCAGCTTCAGCAGGCGCCGGCCAAGGGTGCGGCTGAGCTTCTCTCGCAGGTGGTCGTTCTTGATGTGCAGCTCGTCGATTCGCTTACCGGCGTGGTCCAGCCGCAGCATCGTGAACCGCTGCGTGCGGGTCATCAGCCGCATCGCGTCGAGCTCCACCTCGGCCCGCTCGCGCTCGAGCTCGGGCTCTTGGGGAGTGACGCGCACCTCGGCCGCCTCACCGCCCGCGAGCGGATCGGGACAGCGCGGCAAGAGCTTTGCAAGCCGCTCATCGCGGACCAGCTGGCCGTCCCTGATCCCTTCCTCGACGGCCGCGTCGTCCCAGGTCAGTTCGGCGTACAGCTTCTCGAGAAGACCTTCCTCGTAGTGCCGGCGCAGGCGCCGAAAGCGGCCCGAGTCGCGGAACCCGCCGTGCCGCAGCGAGATCTCTGTCCGCCTTTGGAACTGCTGGAAGGAGCGCAGCGGGAAGTGGAATATGCGAAGCGGCCAGGTCGGTGCCCAGACGAGCCGAATGTCCATGTCGCCATCCCCGGGCCCGTCCTCGGTGCCGCGGACGCTGCGATGGACGGCGCGGCCCGGCGGGCGCAGCGCCCGCCACAGGTCGCCATTCGCAGCCGACGCGACGTCGTGGGCCCCGCGATGGAGCACCACGACGTCGGGATCGGCGCGGTGAGCGACCTTGGGCTGAAGGCTCGAGTGCGCCTCGCGCACTACCAGCCGCTCGGCAAACGAGCCGGGGCCGTCGGGTCGGCCCACGAACTCGGTGCGCGGTGCGACGACGGCGCCGAACCGCTCCGGAACCGCGGCGAGAGCCTGCTTGAGGTCGCCGGTCAGCGGCCACCAGAACTCGTCCGCGTCGTTGTGAATTACCCAGTCGGCGCCGAACTCCGTCGCCGCCATCCTTCCCATTCGCGTGTACCACTCGGCGCCCAGGGTTCGAAGGTCGTCGCTCTCGTCCTGCAGCACGTGGGCGAGTCCGGCGGCCTCGTAGCGCGCCAGGATCTCGGGCGTCCGATCCACGGAGCCGTTGTCCATGACCACGAAGAAATCGACCCCGAGCGCGCGGTGAAAGCGCAGGTTGTCCTCGATCACGTCTTCCTCGTCGCGAACCTTGAGGGTCATCACCAGCGTCATGGCCGGACCGGGCTAGGGGGTTCCAACCCGCGCGGCGACGCCCCGGTGAGCGCCGGCGAGGCTCGTCCACAGCGAGAGGTCGATGTTCGGGCAGAGCTCCGCGAGCCGTCCGGCGTCCTCTCGGTAACGCTCGGCGAGCTCCTGGCTCACCGCGGGCCGGAGGTCCGGAGTGCTCCGGCCGGCCTGCTTGTGCTTCAGCAGGCGATCCGGGACCTTCCGCGGCGGCTCCAGGCCGAGAAATCGCCAGGTGCGCTCCATCTCCCCCACCGGGTCCTGGACGCAGCGCTCGAACTGGAGCACCAGCACCTGCTCGCCCCCGAAGAGGTCGAGCACGTGGCGAACCTGCTCGTAGTAGAAGCCGCGCCAGATCGCATCCCCCACGGACGCCAGCAGGACGCGATCGCCCCGCTCCTCGGCCATCCGGTGGAGCCGGGCAATCGCCGAGCGGTAGCGCGCGACGGGGTCGCGGAGCATGACCAGGAGACGGGCGTCGGGCGCAGCCTTTCGCAGAAGCGGGGCGGTCCAAAACGTCGCCAGGTAGCGGGGTGTCCATTCCCCGGTGATCTGGCCTGGCGGCCGAGGGAACAGCGAGGCGTACTCGACAGCGATGTCATCGGGCGCATCGCCCTGCCAGAAGCGGTCGAAGTAGTGGACCTCCTTGCCGAGCGGCGAGCGCTCGATTGACGGATGACGGCGCATCGCGTCGTACCACCAGCTCGTGCCGCAGCGCTGGGCGCCGATCCCCACGTAGTCCGGCGGACCGGTGACCCAACCTTCGGGGCAGTCCGGAATCTCCGAGCGGTGCGTGCCAGGGCCTCATCGTCATCAAGGCCGCTAAGGGTAATGCCGCTCACCGATTCGCTCGGCGAGCGGCGCCGGCTACCTGGTGGCGGCTCTACGAGACCGGGATTCCCTCACCGCGCCACCGTCCGCCTCGGGTAGGGGCCAAGCGCGACCGGCGCGCCAGCGTCCGAGGCGGCGTCGCGCACCTCGCAGCAGCGCCCCGGGGCGGATCCCGGCGCGCCGCTCAGCCAACCTGGTCTGCAGCTCGAACACGCGGTTGCGGAGCCGGTCGAGTTGCACCATCGTGAACCGCTGGGTTCGCGCCAGGAGCCGCATCGCGTCGAACTCCAGCTCGGCCAACTCACGCTCGAGCTCGGCGGGAGAGGGCTCGATGCGGACCTCGGCTGGGGAGCCCGAGAGCGGCTCCGGACACAGCGGCAGGAACCGGGCCAACCGCTCGTCGCGCACCAGGCGACCTTCGGAGATGCCCTCGGCCACGGCTTCGCCATCGCAGACCAATTGCTCGTACAGCTCGCCCAGGCGCCCCTCGTCGGCGATCTTCCGCAGACGCCGAAACCGGCCGTGGTTGCCCCAGCCGCCCGCGGTCAGCGAGATCTCGGCGCGCCGTCGGAACTGGTCCCAGCCACGCACAGGAAAGTGGAGGATGCGCACCGGCCAGACCGGCGCCCACACGAGGCGGAGCTCCTCAGCCGGTGGGTCAGCCCCCACGCTGCCGTTGCCACCGTCGCGAACCATCCGGACCACCGCTCGGCCCGGAGGCTGGAGGGCCCGGCAAAGATCCGGGGAGGCGGTGGCGGCCACCTCGTGGGTGCTGCTGAGCACGACCACGTGGGGATCGGCCCGGTGCAGGAGCTTTGGTTGCAAACTCGAGCGTGCCTCGCGAACCACGAGCCGCTCTGCGAACGATCGGGAATCGTCGGGCCCGCCGACGAACTCCGTGCGGGGACAGACCACGGCGCCATAGCGGTCGGGAATCTCCGCGAGGACCTGTTTCAGCGTTCCGCGCGCGGGCCACCAGAACTCGTCGGCGTCGCCATGGAACACCCAGTCGGCCTCGTGCTCGGTGGCAGCCAGGCGCGCCATCTCAGTCGCCCAGCGGACCTCATGCACCCGCAGCTCACTGGTCTCGTCCCGGATCACGTGGGCGAGACCCGCGTGGGCGTAGCGAGCCAGGATCTCGGGCGTGCGGTCGACCGAGCCGTTGTCGGTGACGATGAAGAAGTCGACGCCCAGGGCACGATGAAAGCGGAGGTTGTCCTCGAGGACATCGTCTTCGTCACGCACCTTGAGCGTCATCACCAGCTTCATCTCGTTGCCACCATCGCTCGCCATCGTCCAAACGGACAGCCACCCTAGGGTGAAATCGCGCACACCGCCATTCGGCGCGGCGGCAGCGTGCCAGACTACGGCCGCGATGAGGCTCCGATCACCGAAGTTGGCGCTTGCTCGGTGGCGGTCCCCGGGCACCGATCGCCAGCCAGCCCCCTTCGTTGTGGGCGTTTCGCGATCCGGGACGACGCTGCTGCGGCTGATGCTGGACGCACACCCGCAGCTGACCATTCCGCCCGAGACGCACTTCGTCCCCAGGGTTGTGAACGTCTGCGAGCGCCTCGTCGCCGACGGAGCGTCGACGGCTGAGACACGCGACCGGGCGCTCGAGGCGATGACCACGCACCCGCGATGGGGGGACTTCGGCCTCTCGGAGGAGGCAGTGCGCGAGCTGATGGAACGCCACGATCCGCTCACCCCCGGCGACGCGATCCGCTCCTTCTACGAGGCTTACGCCGCCGGCGAGGGCAAGCCTCGCTGGGGCGACAAATCGCCTCCGTACACCTGGAAGTCGCAGCGGATCCAGCGGGCCCTCCCCGAAGCCCACTTCGTCCACATCATCCGCGACGGGCGGGACGTGGCGCTCTCGCTGAGCGAGGTGAGCTGGGGGCCTGACGACGTCACCGTCGCTGCCGAAAAGTGGGTCACGGAGCTGCGACGGGCGCGCAAGCGAGCCACGGGCCTTGCGCGCGGAACCTACATGGAGCTGCTCTACGAGGACCTGGTGGCCGACCCGGAGCCGGTGCTGCGGACGGTCGCCAGCTTCGTCGACCTGCCGTGGGACGACGCGATGCTCAACTACCACCGCCAGGCGGAGCAGCGAATGAGCCGCGAGATGACCCGGACGCTGAAGCCGCTGGGCGGCGGCACGATCACCGCCGAGGAACGTGTCCGCCAGCACGAGCTGGTCAGCCGCCCGCCGAGCCAGAGCCGGGCGGGCCGGTGGCGGACCGAGATGTCGCCCGAGGACCGGGCCGCATTCGAGTCGGTCGCCGGCAGGATGCTGAAGAAGCTCGGCTACGAGGTGGAGTAGGGCGCCGTGGCGTCGCCAGCCTGGACGGGCTAGTCCAGGGTCCGGCCGGTGATCTTCTCGTAGGCCTCGAGGTACTTCGCCCGCGTGTTGGCGACCACCTCCTCCGGAAGCTCCGGCGCCGGCGGGCTGTGGTCCCAGCCGATCTGGTCGAGCCAGTCGCGCAGATACTGCTTGTCGAATGAGCGCTGCGGGCGGCCGGGCTCGTACTGGTCCGCCGGCCAGAAGCGGGAGGAGTCCGGAGTGAAGACCTCGTCGCCCAGCACCACCTCGGCGCCCGGCGAGGCGCCGAACTCGAACTTGGTGTCGGCGAGGATGATTCCGCGGGCCTCGGCGTGCGCGGCGGCGTGCTCGTAGAGCTCGATCGAGGCCCGTCGCAGCTCCTCCATCAGAGGGCGGTCGCCGATGATCTCGGTGGCGCGCTCGAAGTCGATGTTCTCGTCGTGGTCACCGACTTCGGCCTTGGTCGCGGGGGTGAAGATCGGCTCCGGAAGGCGATCGGACTCTCGCAGGCCAGCCGGCAACTCGATCCCGCAGATGGAGCCGGACTCGCGGTACTCGCGCCACCCCGAGCCGGACAGGTACCCGCGCACCACGCACTCGACTGGGTACATGTGCAGCCGCCGCACGCGAATCGCGCGGCCCACGACCTCCTCGGGCACCTCCTCGGAGAGGAAGTGATTGGGGCAGATCCCGCTGGTGCTCTCGAACCAGAACAGCGACATCTGCGTCAGCACCCGCCCCTTGTCGGGTATCGGGTTCGGCATGATCACGTCGTACGCCGAGATCCGATCGGAGGCCACCATCAGCAGGTCGCCGTCGACCTCGTACATCTCGCGGACCTTGCCGCTGGAGTGGAGGTGAAGCTCGGTCAGGGCGCTCGGCATGCGACCCCGCCGATGCTAACAACGCCTCCGGCAGCTAACCGTCGTCGACGGATACCCCCTCGCCGCACGTGGGCGGATGGTCGGCGAGGAGGCATACTGCATTGACGTGCTGACCCAGATCGCAGCCGTCGAAAAGGCGCTGGACGGAGTGACGCTTCCACCGGGGCCGAAGGCGCCCGCGGCGATTCAGACCGCGCGGTTGATCGGCCGCCCGGTGTCGTTCTTCGAGCGCTGCCGGCGGCAGTTCGGCGAGACCTTCAGCGCCCGCGTCCTGCGGCATCGGACCGATCGTCTTCATCTCGGATCCCCCTTCCCTGAAGCGCCTGTTCGGGGCCGATCGCCAGAACACGATCGCTCCCGGCCGCAACATCGTCCTCGCGCCGGTGCTCGGACAACGCTCGCTCCTGTTGCTCGAGGGCGACGAGCATCTACGCCGGCGCAAGCTGATGCTGCCGCCCTTTCACGGCGAACGAATGCGGGCCTACGAGGAGGTGATGGCCGAGGCGACCGAGCGGGAGTTGTCCTCGTGGCCGATCGGATCACCGTTCCGGCTCCATCCTCGGATGCAGTCGATCACTCTCGAGGTGATCCTGAGCGCCGTGTTCGGGGTCGAGGACGACGAGCGGCGACAGGATCTGCGCCGCAACCTGGTTGGCATCCTGGCCACCACCCGGTCTGCGCGGGCGATCGGGATGACGGTTGGCCGGCTGCGCCGCCTTCCCGCCTACCGGCGGATCACGCGGATGCTCGCCGAGACAGATCAGATCCTGCTCGCCGAGATCGAGGAGCGCCGCGCCGACTCCGATCTCGCCTCCCGCGATGACATCCTCTCCCTGCTGGTGGCAGCGCGCTTCGAGGACGGCTCGGCGATGAGCGACACCGAGGTGCGCGACCAGTTGATCACCCTGCTGCTAGCCGGTCACGAGACCACCGCAACCGGGCTTGCCTGGTCGTTCGACCTCCTTTTCCGCGCCCCCGACAAGCTGGAGCGCCTGCGAGCCGAGATCACAGAGGGCGGCCATGAGTATCTGGACGCGGTTATCGAGGAGACGCTTCGCGTTCGCCCCGTGGTGCCGTGGGTGGGGCGCAAGCTGAGCGCCGCAGCCGAGCTCGGGGGCTACGAGCTGCCCGACGGACTGCGTGGTGATGGCGGCGATCTACCTCGCCCACACTCGCCCCGACCTCTACCCGGAGCCCCAGGCGTTTCGACCCGAACGGTTCCTCGACGGCGGCCCGGAGTCATCAACCGACACCGGCCTGTCGCCTCGCCGTTCGGCTCCGCGCCCGGATACGTACAGCTGGATCCCATTCGGGGGCGGCACCCGCCGGTGTATCGGCGCCGCCTTCGCCCAGCTCGAGATGCGCGTCGTGCTTCGGACGGTGCTCGGCCTGGCCGAGCTCGGTCCGGCCACGGACCGACCCGAGCCGATCGTGCGCCGAAACGTCACACTGTCACCGCGCAACGGCACCCCGGCGATCCTCGTCAGTCGCCGCTCCGCCCAGGTGAGGGCCCTGGCCGCCTAGTCCCGGAGCCGCTCGAGTCGCTGGAAGATCTCGGGCAGGTGCACAAGGTAAGCGCCCGGGTCAAATACCTCGTCCAAGTCGATGCCCGCCGCCTCCTCGCCTTCCAGGGAGCCCGAAGGGCGACCGGTCATACGGCCTTGGCCGGATGCGGGGGTGGCGGGGTTTGTGGCGAGCTGCTCAACCAGCAAGCCCCGGAAGCTCGTCCCCTCCTCCCAGGCCCGCTGCGCTGACTCCTGCACGATCCGGTAAGCGGCATCACGGTCCATTCCGGACTCCACCAGTGCGGTCAGCGCTCGCTGGCTGTGGATGGCGCCGTGTGTGAGCTCCAGGTTCTCGCGCATCCGGTCGATGTGCACCGTCATCTCACGCGCCACCCGGGAGGCGATGTGCTGCATGTAGTCGAGCAGGATCGTCGCATCAGGCAGCACGACTCGCTCCGCGCCGGAGTGGGAGATGTCGCGCTCGTGCCACAGGGCCACGTTCTCGAGGCCCGTCTGCGCGTATCCGCGAAGCACCCGGGCGAGGCCCGTGATCCGCTCGCTGAGGATCGGGTTGCGCTTGTGCGGCATCGCCGACGATCCCTTCTGGCCGGCGCCGAACGGTTCCTCGACCTCGCGCACCTCGGTGCGCTGGAGGTTTCGAACCTCGGTCGCGAAGCGCTCCAGCCCCGCGCCCGCGATAGCGATTCGCGCCAGGACCACCGCGTGCCGGTCGCGCGGCACCACCTGGGTCGAGGCGTCCTCGGCGCTCAGCCCCAGCGCTTCCATCACCCGGCGCTCCACCGTGGGCGGCACCGACGCGTAGGTGCCGACCGCGCCCGACAGCTTGCCGACGGCGATCTGGTCGAAGGCGTCCTCGAGGCGGGCGAGGTTGCGGTCGGCCTCGAAGGCGAAGCTGGCGAGCCGCAGGCCGAAGGTCGTGGGCTCGGCGTGGACCCCATGGGTCCGGCCGACGCACAGCGTGTTGCGGTGCTCGAGCGCGCGCTCGACAAGCGCGTCGCGAAACGTTCGCGCCCCGGCGACGACGAGCTCGCCCGCCGCGCGGAGCTGTAGCGCCAGCGCCGTGTCGAGGACGTCCGACGACGTCAGGCCGTAGTGGATCCAGCGGCCCTCCTCCCCAACCTGCGCTGCGACCACGTCGACGAAGGCGGCGACGTCGTGACCGGTGGTCCGCTCGCGCTCGTTGACGGCCTCGACCGTGAACGAGGCGCGCTCGCGACAGGCCTTGGCGGCCTCGGCCGGCACCGCACCCTCGGCCGCCCATGCGTCGATGGCAGCCAGCTCGACCTCGAGCCAGGCATCCATTCGGCGCTCTGCCGTCCAGACCGCGCCCATCTCGGGGCGCGTGTATCGCTCAATCACGCATTGATTATGCGGGCGGCAAGCAAGCCGGCGTTCTTGGCCCCGTCGATTGCAACGCAGCCAACGGGAACCCCGGGCGGCATCTGCACGGCTGACAGCAGGGCATCCAGCCCGCCAAGGCTCTTGCCCGTGAGCGGGACGCCGATCACCGGCAGGTCGGTGTGGGCGGCCACCACCCCGGGAAGCGCAGCCGACATCCCGGCGCCGGCGATGATCACCTTCAGGCCCCGCATTCGCGCCGCATGGCAGTACTCGCGCACCCTTTCCGCGTCGCGGTGGGCGCTCATCACCCGTACCTCGTAACGGATGCCGGCCTCGTGCAGCGCCTCGCCGGCCGGTTGCATCTTTGGCTTGTCGTTGACCGAGCCCATGATGACCCCGACCAGGGGCGCGTCGACCTCGATCTCCTCGAACGCCGCCTCGACCTCGGGCATCGGCTCGGCGGTGGCCGTCTCGGCCTCGCCGCTGTTCGGACGCTCGGGTTCCGCTATCTCCATCGATCCCTCTCCTTTGCTTCCCACGGATTCTCGCGCGGCGTCCGGCTGTCTAGTGGCACCACTAGGCCGTTGCGACTTTGTCGACCGCTCGAGCCGCGATGTCGGCTCGCATCTGCATGCCCTCGAACGAGATCAGCCCAGCCGCCTGATAGGCGCGGTCACGCGCCTCGCCCGGCGTCGAGCCGAGAGCGGTCACGTTCAGCACCCTGCCGCCTGCGGTGACGATCTCACCGTCCTCCATCGCCGTTCCGGCGTGCGTAACCTCGACCCCCTCGATCGCGGCCGCGTCAGCGAGCCCGCTGATCACTTCTCCTCTCGAAGAGGAGGTGGGATAGCCGCGGGAGGCAAGTACAACCGTGACCGCCCACTCGTCGCTGAACTCCGCGCTGACGCCCGCCAGCCCGCCCCGCCGGCGCGACGCAAGACAGAGCTCGATCAGGTCGGAGCGCAGCCTCGGCAAAACGGCCTGTGTCTCGGGATCGCCGAAGCGGCAATTGAACTCGAGCACCCTCGGGCCCGCCGCAGTGATCATCAGGCCTGCGTAGAGCACACCGTGGTAGGGGGTCCCCCGTCGGCGCAAGAGGTCGACGATCGGCCGATGGACAGCGTCGGCGATCTCCTCGGTGCGAGCGGGATCGAATCCAGGGACAGGCGAGTAGCTGCCCATGCCACCCGTGTTCGGCCCGCGGTCGCCATCGAGGATCCGCTTGTAGTCCTGGGCCGGCGCCAGCGGCACCACATTCTCGCCGTCGCAGAGCGCCAGCACAGAGAGCTCCTCGCCCGTCAGGTGTTCTTCCACCACGACCTCCGTGTCGCCGAAACGACGCTCGACGAAGAAGACGTCCATGGCCTCCCGCGCCTCGGCTTCGTCGGCCGCGATGATCACTCCCTTGCCGGCGGCAAGCCCGTCGGCCTTGAGGACCGCCGGATACGACGCGCGGGCAAGATGCTCGAGCATCTCGTCACGGGAGCGGAGTGCCGAATGGGAAGCGGTAGGCACTGACGCCGCCGCCATCAGCTCCTTGGCGTACACCTTCGACCCCTCGATCCGCGCCCCCTCGGCACGGGGACCGAAGGCGGCGATCCCCGCCGCCTCGAGGGCGTCGACCAGCCCGGCGACCAGGGGCGCCTCGGGGCCGACCACGACCAGGTCGACCCGCTCGGCCGCCGCCGCGGAGACCACCCCGCGGACGTCCTCGGCGCCGACTTCGAGGCAGCGGGCGTCGCCACCGATCCCGGCGTTGCCGGGTGCGCAGAGCAGCTCCGGCGCGCGAGCCGACCGCGCCAAGGCCCGGACGATCGCGTGCTCTCGCCCGCCCCCACCGACGACGAGGATCCTCATCGCTGGCGCCGGGTCCGGTTGCTCGCTAGAGCGCCTTGGTGAAGTCCTCGGCCGGGATCGCGGCCATGGTCTCGTTGGTGGTCGTGCCGCGCGAGCCGAGCTCGATCGAGACCTTGGCCATCGTCGTCTCGTCGGGCGCCTCGACCACGCTCACGAAGTCGTACTCGCCGAGCGTCACCCACTGGTTGACGACCTTGACGCCGAGCTGCTCGACCTCCTTGTTGACCTCCTGGACACGCCCCGGGTTGTCCTTGATCGTCTTGACGCCGTTCGAGGTCAGCCTGGTCAGCATGATGAAGACGGGCATCTCCATCCTCCTTTCGACTGGGTTAGGCTGAGCCTACCTTGCGCGGGCATCGCATCTTCGCCGGCCTGTACGACCGGATGCTGAGGGGTACGGAGCGCGCTGGCCTGCGCGACATGCGGGCGGAGCTCCTGGCCGACGCACGGGGGCGGACGCTGGAGCTCGGTGCGGGGACCGGCCTCAACCTCGCCCACTACACCGACGCGGTCACCGAGCTCGTGCTCACGGAGCCCGATCCCCACATGGCCCGGCGTTTGCGAAAGCGGCTCGACGACGAGCCGTCCACGCCGGCTCGGGTCCAGGTTGTGGAGGCGCCGGCCGAACACGTGCCCTTCGAGGATGGGAGCTTCGACTCGGTGGTCGCGACGCTCGTCCTGTGCTCCGTGGAATCACCGGGTGATGCCGCCAGGGAGATCGCTCGCGTGTTGAAGCCGCAGGGCCGCTTCCTTTGCCTCGAGCACGTTCGCAGTGAAGACAGCGGTCTGGCGCGCTGGCAGGATCGCCTCGAGCGCCCCTGGGGGTGGGTCGGTGCAGGCTGCCACCCCAACCGCGACACGGTGGCGGAGCTCGAGGCGGCCGGATTGGCGACCACGGGTCTCGCCCCCGACCTGCTACCCAAGGCGCCGCCGATCGTCCGCCCGATGGTCCGCGGCCAGGCTCGCCGTTCGGGCGAAGCCAGCGCTTAGGCGGCGGCCTTCTCGGTCTTGGCGGGCGCTGCGTTCTCGAAGACCAGCTCGCCGCCGCCGGCATCTACACGCACGGTGTCGCCCTCGCGAAACTCGCCCTCGAGCAGCTTCAGCGCTAGGCGGTCGATCAGCTGCTTTTGGATCACCCGCTTCAGCGGCCGGGCGCCGTAGGTCGGGTCGTAGCCGAGGTTGCCGAGCAGGCTTCGGGCGTCGTCGGTGAGCTCGATTTGGAGCCCCTTGTCCCGCACCCGGCCCGCCAGTTGCTCGACCTGGAGCTCGACGATCCGGCCCAGATCCTCGCGGCTCAGGCGGTGGAAGATCACGATGTCGTCGACCCGGTTCAGGAACTCGGGCTTGAAGGTGGTTGCGAGGATCTCCTCGATCCGCTCCCGGATCCGCTCGTCGATCGATTCCCCGGCGATTTCGGCAGAGCCGACGTTCGAGGTCATGATCAGGATCGCGTTGGTGAAGCTCACCGTGTGGCCCTGGCCGTCGGTCAGCCGCCCGTCGTCCATGATCTGGAGCAGGACGTTGAAGACGTCGGGGTGGGCCTTCTCGATCTCGTCGAGGAGCACGACCGCGTAGGGACGGCGGCGCACAGCTTCTGTGAGCTGGCCGCCCTCCTCGTAGCCGACGTAGCCGGGGGGAGCGCCAATCAGGCGCGCGACGGTGTGCTTCTCCATGTACTCGGACATGTCGAGCCGGACAACGGCCTGCTCGGAGTCGAACATGAACTCGGCCAGCGCCCGGGCCAGCTCCGTTTTTCCGACCCCGGTGGGCCCGAGGAAGAGGAAAGAGCCAATCGGGCGATTGGGGTCAGACAGCCCGGCGCGGGAGCGCCGAAGCGCGTTGGAGACCGCCTCGACGGCCTCCTCCTGGCCCACGACCCGCTCGTGGAGCCGCGGCTCCATCTGGATCAGCTTCTCGACCTCGCCCTCCATCAGGCGCGAGACGGGGATCCCCGTCCACTTGGAGACCACCTGCGCGACGTCCTCCTCGGTCACCTCTTCGGTCAGCATCGAGCCGCCGTCGCGGTGCAGCTCGGCGAGTCGCGCCTGCTGCTCGGCGACGGTCTTCTCGAGCTCCGGGATCTCGCCGTAGCGGAGCTTTGCGGCGAGCTCCAGGTCGGCGTCGCGCTCGGCGCGCTCCGCCTCGCGGTGGGCCTCCTCGAGCCTGGCCTTGGCCTCCTTGATCGCCTCGATCGCCCCCTTCTCGTTCTGCCAGCGCGCCTTCATCTCGCCGGAGCGCTCACGCAGCTCGGCGAGCTCGGCCTCGATCGCTTCGCGGCGGGCAACCGAGGTCTCGTCCCGTTCCTTCTTCAGCGCCTCACGCTCGATCTCAAGCTGCTGGATGCGGCGCTCGACCTCGTCGATCTCGGTGGGCATCGAGTCGATCTCTATCTTCAGCCGGGAGGCGGCCTCGTCGATCAGGTCGATCGCCTTATCGGGCAGGAATCGGTCGGCGATGTAGCGCTCCGACAGCGTCGCCGCGGCAACGATCGCCGCGTCCGAGATCCGCACCCCGTGGTGGACCTCATATCGCTCCTTCAGGCCTCGCAGGATCGCGATCGTGTCGCCAATGTCGGGCTCGCCGACCATCACCGGCTGGAAGCGGCGTTCCAGGGCAGCGTCCTTCTCGATGTGCTTGCGGTACTCGTCGAGGGTGGTGGCGCCAACCGCGCGCAGTTCCCCGCGCGCCAGCATCGGCTTCAGCAGGTTGGCGGCGTCCACGGCGCCTTCGGCGGCGCCGGCGCCGACGATCGTATGCAGCTCGTCCATGAACAGGACGATCTGGCCCTCGGCGGCCTGGATCTCCTTCAGAACCGCCTTGAGGCGCTCCTCGAACTCGCCGCGGTACTTGGAGCCCGCCAGCAGGGCGCCGATGTCGAGCGCGATCACGCGCCGATCGCGAAGGCTCTCGGGGACGTCCCCGGCGACGATCCGCTGCGCGAGGCCCTCGACGATCGCCGTCTTGCCCACCCCGGGATCGCCGATCAGAACCGGATTGTTCTTCGTTCGACGGGATAGCACCTGGATCACGCGCCGGATCTCCTCGTCGCGGCCGATCACCGGGTCGAGCTTGCCCTGCTCCGCCTCGGCGGTGAGGTCGCGGCCGAACTTCTCCAGCGCCTGCATCGTGTCTTCAGGATTCGGCGAGGTGACGCGGTGCGGCCCGCGGACCTCGGTGATTCCCTTCAGGAGCGAGTCGCGGTCGGGAACGAGGTCGGCCAACCCGGACGTCTTGTCGGTGAGGGCGAGCAGGAGGTGCTCGGTGGAGATGTACTCGTCGCCGAGCCCTGCCATCTCCTTCTCCGCCCGCTGGAGGGTCCGCACGAATGTCTGGGAAGGGCTCAGGTCGGGCTCGGCATCGCCGCTCAGGCGGGGCAGGCTCTCGATCGAATCCAGCGTGCGCCTGCGGATCGAGGCGACGTCGGCGCCGAGCTTCTGGAGCACCGGCACGACCAGCCCGTCCTCTTGGTCGAGCAGAGCAAGCAGGAGGTGCGCCGGAGCGACCTCTGTGTTGCGGTGCTCGGAAGCGAGCCGCTGGGTCGCGGCGACGGCCTCCTGGGACTTGGTCGTGAAACGGTCTGCCTGCATGGGTGAAGATTACCGGATTTATACCGCCATGTAAAGGAAATCTATAGATCTCACACTTAGATATATAGAGATCTAGCTTGCGTGGAGAGGGCCGATGGAGGATACTCGTGGCCGGTGGAGGCACCTGCGCGACAGTTCCACAACCCGCACACCGGCGAGCGGATCACCCTGCTGGCGATCGCCGAGGAGACCGGCGGGGAGCTGACCCGGATGGAGATCCGGGTGAGGCCGGGACCGGCCGACTGGGTGGGCCCCGATCACTTCCACCCGCTTCAGGAGGAGCGGTTCGAGGTCGTCTCCGGCACTCCGATCTTTCGGATCGAGGGCGGGGAGCGGGCGGCGGAGCCCGGCGATGTGGTCACCGTCCCTGTTGGCGTCACGCACATCTTCAGGAACGGGGGTGACGAGGAGCTCGTGATGATCAGCGAGTACCGGCCGGGCTTGAAGTCCGTGGAGACCTTCTTTGCGACCTTCTTCGGGCTCGCCGCCGACGGCAAGCTGGGCAAGCGTGGCAAGCCGCCCGCGTTGCAGTCGGTGTTGACCCTGTGGGAGGTCCGCGACTACTTCATCGTCACCCGGCCGCCGCCGATCGTGCAGCGCCTGCTCTTCCCGCCGCTCGCCGCCCTCGCCCGCCTGCGGGGCTACCGGGCGAGCTATCCCGAGTACGGGCGCGTGCGGGCCTCCTAGACCGGGGCTTACGAGCGCGAGCCCCGAGGCCTTCGGGCAGGCCGCTCGACCCGGATCGTGACCGGCTTCGCATCCCTGGCCGGAACGATCTCGCGCGCGTCGTAGGCCCCGTACGGGACGATCTCGGCTCGGAAGGACCGCTTTACGCGATCGATCTCCGCCAGCATCTGGCGCTCCAGCGCGGCCGCTCGCTCGCGCATCTTGCCCAGCTCGCGCCGGGTGCGCTCGAGCTGTCGCTCGAGCCCGAGCACCGTCTCCACCCCGGCCAGGTTGAGACCCTCCTGCGCCGTCATCCTCTGGATGCGGCGCAACCGCTCGACGTCATCGAACGAGTAGAGGCGGGTGTTCTTCGCCGACCGCTTCGGAGCGATCAGCCCCCGGGCTTCGTACATACGGAGCGTCTGCGGATGCATCTCCGCGAGCTCCGCGGCGACCGAGATCATGAACACGCCGCGCTGCTCGTCGAACGCGCCTTCCTCGTCGGCCTTGGCCCGCCTGCGGCGCGGCTTTCTGTCCCCACCGTCGGTCACGACTTGCCTACTTTGGACCCCTGCGCGGACGCATCGCGAAGCAGGCGCTCGCGGGGATCATGGTCGTTCATCGCCTCTGCGAAGTCGCCCAGCGCCTCCTTCTGCTCGTGGGTCAGGTCGCGCGGGACCTCGATCTCGAGCCGATAGAGGATGTCGCCGCGCCCGCGCCCGCCGGGCTTCGGCGGGCCCTCGCCGCGCAGCCGCTGCACGGTCCCGTGCCGGGTCCCCGCCGGGACGCGAATCCGCTTGGTCCCGCTCAGGGTCGGGACCTCGACCGTCCCCCCCTGGATCGCCTCGGCGATCGTGATCGGCACCGTCACCTCGAGGTTGCCGTCGGGGCGCTGCTTGAAGACCGGCGAGGGCGAGACGCGCGTGATCACGTAGAGGTCGCCCGGCGGCCCGCCCCGGGGCCCGTCCTCCCCCTTGCCGGCGACGCGGATGCGGCTGCCGTCCCGGATTCCGGCGGGAACCCTCACCCGGTAGCGCTTGCGCTGCATGGTGAGTCCGGATCCCGCGCAGGTCTCGCAGGGGCTGTCGATCACCTCGCCGCGTCCGCCGCAACGTGGGCATGGCTGGCTGATCGAGAAGAAGCCCTGGCTCTCGGCGTCGATGCCGCGCCCACCGCATCGTGGGCAGATGGTCGGCGAGGTGCCGGGCTTCGCCCCGCTGCCGTGGCAGGTGGGGCAGGTCGCCTGCTTCGGCACCGTAACCGCGACCTCCACCCCCTCCATCGCCTGCTCGAACGACAACTGCACCTCGGTCTCCAGGTCGCGCCCCTGGGCCTGCGCCTCTCGCGCGCTGCCACGGCGCCCGAAGACGGTCGAGAAGATGTCGCCGAGATCGGAGGTGAAGCCTCCGCCGCTGAACCCCCGCGGGCCGAAGCCGGAGAACATGCCGCCGGCGTCATACTGCTTGCGCTTCTCGGGGTCCGACAGCGTGTCGTAGGCCTCCTGGACCTCCTTGAAGCGCTCCTCGGACTCCTTGTCGCCCTGGTTGCGGTCGGGGTGGTACTTGCGCGCCAGCTTGCGGTAGGCGCGCTTGATCTCGTCCGCGGTCGCCTCGCGGGAGACCCCAAGCACCGAGTACAGGTCGGGGGTGGCCACTCGTTTCTCCTATTTGCTCACCACCACCCGCGCGGCCCTCAGCACCTGGCCGTCTAGGCGGTAGCCCTTCTCGATCGTCTCGATCACCACTCCGGAATCGACGCCGTCGCCGCCGGCGCGCACGGACAGAGCCTCAGAGGTCTCAGGGTCGAACCGCTCGCCGGTCGGGTCGTAGGTCTCGACGCCGGCGCGTTCCAGCGCCGCGCGCAGCTCGCCGTACACGAGCGCCACCCCGCGGGCCAGCGCCTCGTGAGCGGAGACCTCCTCGCTGGGCGCTTCCCCCGGCTCCTCGCCCGAGGGTGTCCCGGACTCCGGGTCGATCCCCGCGGCGCCCAGGGCGCGCTCCAGGTTGTCGAGTACCGGCACGAGCTCTCGGGCGAGGCCGGCCTTGCCCCGCCGCTCGGCTTCCCGCTGCTCGCGGGTGGTGCGCTTGCGGTAGTTCTCAAAGTCGGCGCGGGCGCGCTGGGCGATCTCCAGATACTCGTCGCGCTCACGCCGGACGTCCGCCAGCAGGGCATCGAAATCGGCATCGACGGCGGCTGCGGACTCGTCTGGGGAGCCGGCTCGCGCCTCGGGTGGCGCCTTCACGCCGGTATCCGGCAAAACGGCGCCGTCGCCCTCCGCGTCCGCTGCCTGTTCGGGCGGCGTGCCCGCAGGCCGGGGCTCCTCGTCGGGCGCGCCTGCGGGTCTACGGGCGCTCGTCATCTACCACCTCGGCGTCGACGACCTCCTCCTCCTCCTCCTCCGCGGGGCCGCCGTCCGCCGAGACACCGTCACCGCCCGCCGACTGCGCCTGCTGCTCGGCGGCGGCCTGGTAGATCTGCTCCGAGACCTGGTGAAAGGCGGCTTGGAGGGCGTCGGTCTTCGCCTTGATCTCCTCGGCGTTGTCGGAGGTGAGGACCCCCTTGACGTCGGCGATCGCCTTCTCGATCTCCTCCTTTGCGGACGAGTCGACCTGGTCGCCCAGCTCGCCCAGCTGCTTCTCTGCCTGGTAGGCGGCGTTCTCGGCCAGGTTGCGGGCTTCGGCGAGCTCGCGCTGGCGCTGGTCCTCCTCGGCGTGGGACTCGGCGTCCTTGATCATCTGCTCGACCTCCTGCTCTGCGAGTCCCGAGCCGCCCTTGATTTCGATCTTCTGCTCCTTGCTCGTGCCCAGGTCCTTGGCCGAGACGCTGAGGATCCCGTCGGCATCGATATCGAAGGCAACCTCGATCTGCGGCACGCCGCGGGGAGCCGGCGGGATGCCCGTGAGCTGGAACTTGCCCAGCGACTTGTTGTAGGCGGCCATCTCGCGCTCGCCCTGGAGGACGTGGACCTCGACCGAGGGCTGGTTGTCGTCGGCGGTCGAGAAGATCTCCGATTTGCGGGTCGGGATCGTGGTGTTGCGGTCGATCAGCTTCGTGAACACGCCGCCCTTGGTCTCAATCCCCAGGGAAAGCGGGGTGACGTCGAGAAGCAGCACGTCCTTGACGTCGCCGGCGAGCACGCCCGCCTGGATCGCGGCGCCTATCGCCACCACCTCGTCCGGGTTGACGCCCTTGTGCGGATCCTTGCCGGTCAGCTCCTTGACCTTCTCCTGAACCGCGGGCATCCGAGTCATGCCGCCGACCAGGACCACGTGCTCGATATCGGAGCCGCCGGCGTCGGACAGGGCCTGCTTGACGGGCGAGACGATCCGCTCGAGCAGCTCGGATGTGAGCTCGTTCAGCTTCGCCCGGTTGAGCTTCATCTCGAGGTGCTTCGGCCCGCTCTGATCCGCGGTGATGAACGGCAGGTTGATCTGGGTCTCCTGGGTGGTGGAGAGCTCGATCTTCGCCTTCTCAGCGGCCTCGTACAGCCGCTGGAGCGAGTTCTTGTCGGCCGAGAGGTCGATCCCCTGGTCTCGCCTGTACTCCGCGACCATCCACTCGACGATTGCCTTGTCCCAGTTGTCGCCGCCGAGGTGGTTGTCGCCCGCGGTCGCCTTGACCTCGAACACCCCCTCGCCGATCTCGAGCACCGAGACGTCGAAGGTGCCGCCGCCGAGGTCGAAGACCAGGATCGTCTGCTCGGACTCCTTGTCGAGGCCATAGGCGAGTGAGGCGGCGGTCGGCTCGTTGATGATCCGCTTCACCTCGAGGCCGGCGATCTTGCCGGCGTCCTTGGTCGCCTGGCGCTGATCGTCGTTGAAGTAGGCGGGGACGGTGATCACCGCCGAGTCCACCGTCTCGCCGAGCTTCGCTTCCGCGTCGGCCTTCAGCTTCTGGAGGATCATCGCCGAGATCTCCGGCGGCGAGTACTGCTTGCCTTGGGCGTCGACGCGGACGTCGCCGTTCGGGCCGGCCACCACCTTGTAGGGGACGATCGTCTCCTCCTCCTTGACCTCGGCCTCCTTGCGGCCCATGAAGCGCTTGATCGAGAAGATCGTGTTCTCCGGATTCATCACCGCCTGGCGCTTGGCCGCCGTGCCGACCAGGCGGTCGCCGGAGTCGGTGAAGGCCACGACCGACGGGGTCGTGCGGCCTCCCTCGGCGTTCTCGAGCACGGTCGAGTCGCCGCCCTCGAGCACGGCTACGCAGGAGTTGGTCGTACCGAGATCGATGCCGATGGTCTTTGCCACTGGGCGCTCCTCTTCTAGATTGCTGCTACAAAAATCTGAGTCTTAGGCTAGCAGATGTTCCAAAAGGTTCAAGGGGTTCGTCGCGGGTTCAAAATGGGGCACCGAGGGAGTGCCGAGCCCTCCGGAGCCATCCTTGTGACTTTGGACGTCCTATACACGCAAAAGTCATAGGCGCCCCGCTTCCGTGCCCCTACCCAGCACATGCGGCCCCGCGGAGCCATGATGGCCGGAAGGGAGTCGTTCGTCAGGGGCCGGGGATGTACTGGACGTTGTCGGCCACGAACTGGGCGACGGCCTTGGCTTGGGCGCCCTCGAGGATCCCCTTCGGCATCCTGCCGCCGACCCCCTGGGTGACCGCGCTATAGACGCGAGTGCGGTTCCCCTTCACCGTGTCGGCGCTCTTCGCCACGCTGCCGAGCAGGAGGTCCAGGTTTGGCCCGACGACTCCCTCGGTGCCGGCCGTCGCGAGGGTGTGGCAGGCGCCGCAGTTGATCTGGAACAGCTCGAGGCCCTGCTGATCTGAGGCCGGGACCGAGCCCTCTGGCGACGCGTCGCTCGACCCCTCCTTGGCGAGCGCCCAGAAGGGCAGCGCAACGAGGCAGATGACCGCGAAGATGCCGAAGATGACGAAGGGCCGCTTGCTCATTCGCTTCCGCCGACGCCGCTCGGAGCTCCGGTGGGGCCGAGATACTAACGGCCGCGCGGCCGCCGCCGGTGAAGCGACCGGCGGCTGGGGTGGAGGGTCGATTAGGGATTCCGAGCGGCCTGCGCTATACCTAGCGGCGGATGCTTGATCCGCTCATCACAACGCCAGAGGAGGTCGCTATCAGCGAACGAGTACCGCAGCCCACGCGTGCGGAGCGGGCGGTGGCCGATCTGCTGCCGATCGGCGCGGACGAGGAAACGGCCAGCGCGGCGCTGGAGCGTGTCCCCCTGTGGTTTCACACCTTCTCGCTCGACGGAGGCGCCGTGTACACGGCGGGGGTGGCCCGCGACCACCGCTACCGCATCCCCGTCCTGCCCGACGACCTCAGCGGCAAGAGCGTGCTCGACGTGGGGACCTTCGACGGCTTCTATGGCTTCCTGGCCGAGGCTCGGGGGGCGCGGCGCGTGGTCGCGGTCGACAACGAGCAGTACCGCGAGTGGGTGCTGGCTCGATGGGGCGTCGAGCTCGAGGGCGGCGAGGGCTTCCGCACGATCGCCGAGCTGCTGGACTCCGCGGTCGAGTATCGGCGACTCGACGCGTTCGAGCTCGACCAGCTCGACGAGTCCTTCGACGTGATCTTCTGCTTCGGGATCCTGCATCGGGTCGAGAGCCCGCTCGGCCTGCTCAAGGTGCTGCGCCGCCGGGTCGCGGGCGGCGGCTACGTCCTCCTGGAGACCTACGGGGTCGCCAACCGTGAGCTGGAGCACGAGGCGGCGATGCACGTCTGCGAGGCGGGCGAGGTCTACGCTCGCGACGACTATGTCTACTGGGGCTTCACCGGCGAGAGCCTGGCTCGCCTTGCCGGCCACGCCGGGTTTGACTGGACGGAGATCGTCGACACGCCGGTGATCGACGGCCACCCCCGGATCATCGGCACGCTGGTCGCCGGCGAGTGACCCGGTCACAATCGCGTAACAAGTGACACGGTCACACTGGCGTAACACCGGCGGGGCCGGCGTTTAGTCCCATGTTCGTATGGCAATCCCCCCGCTGTACGCACACCGCCTGGGTCGTGCCTACGGGCCCGACTCCTCGGCCACCGCCCTGGCCGGCTCCTTGGCGGCCGGGGTCGACGGTCTCGAGACCGACGTCTGCGCGACCTCGGACGGCGAGCTCGTCCTCCTCCACGATCCGCTCCTCACGCTTGGCACCACGCTCGACGGCTGGGCGCATCAGCGCAGCGCCGCCGAGATCCTCCGTGCTCGGATCCTCAATCGTGACCGAGAGCCGACGGCTGAGCGGCCGCTGACGCTGGACGAGCTTCTCGCCGCCACCCCAGGCGACCTGCCGATCCAGGTTGAGGTCAAGGCGCACGCGGACCCGGAGCTCGCGCGCCACACCGCGCAGATCTTCTGTGAGCGCTATCGAGGTGCAGCAGAGCACCGCCGCCTCGAGCTGATCAGCTTCCACTCGGCGGCCTGCGCAACGGCGGCGGCCTACGGCTTGCGATCGCGTCTCGTGGTCTGGGCCGAGTACGCGCCGGAGGCCCTCGCCGCGTGGGCCGTCAGCCGTGGGGTCACGGGGGTTTCGGTCGAGCACTTCCTGCTGGCGCCGAAGCTGGTCGCCGTGTTCCGCCTTGCCGGCCTCAGCGTCAGCACCGGAACCGTGAACGATCCCGAGTCGCTTGCCCGGGTCACCGAGCTGGCGCTCCCGGATGCCGTCTGTAGCGACCGTCCGGCCGAGCTTCGCGCCGAGGCGCTGAGGCTGGCGGATGGAGCGTCGACCTCAGCGCTCCTCGACGCGAAACCCGCGCCGGCGGCGCCTAGCGCCGGCGCGGCCTGCTGAACACCCCCGGCGTGGTCGGAGCTCTATTTGGCCCCGGTCTCGGGGGCCTGGCGACGCGCCGCAGCGAGCCGTCGCCAGTAGGGGCACATGCGGCGCAGCGCGCACTGGTCGCAGCGCGGCCTCGGCCGGCAGACGGCGCGCCCGTGGCGAATCAGGTTGATGTGCAGCTCGTAGGCGTCCTCGGGGTCGATCACGCGCAGGATCTCGTCATGCGCCTGGTCGAACGAGGCGCCGTCGCGAATCAGCCCCAGGCGCCCACCGACGCGGTAGACGTGAGTGTCCACCGGGATCTCGGGAAGCCCGAAGGAGAAGAGCTGGACGCACGCGGCCGTCTTGCGTCCGACTCCGGGAAGGGAGGTCAGGAAGTCGAGCGCCTCGTCGCGCGGGGCGTCGCGCAGCCACGAGAGATCGATTGGGTCGCCGCAACGTCGAAGCGCCCCCTGGATCCGCGGAGCCTTGGTCACCGAGAGCCCGCCCGGCCGGATTGCTTCGATGACCTCCGAGACCGGCGCGTCCCGAACCTCCTCCCAGGTGTCGAACCGCTCTCGCAGGCGCCCGTAGGCAGCGTCGCGGTTGGTGTCGCTGGTGTTCTGGGAGAGGATCGTCTTCACAAGTTCGTGCACGGGGTCGCCGTGTGGATGATTGACCGGCCGGCCATGGACCTGGCGCAGCCGGTCGCGGATCGCGCGGACACGGCGCTTCTCTGGGCGCTTCCAGCTCATCTCAGGCCTACCTTGGCAGGTGTGATCCCTCGCACGGCGAAAGCCGTGGCCCGGCGTCAAACGCATCGCCATCTACAATCTCGCCACCGCCGTGCCCCGTCTCGTTCACATCGTGCCCGGCCTCATCCGCAGTCTCGGCCGACGCCTGCCCCGTGGCTGGGGTGACCTCCTGCGCCAGTTCGCGTTCTTCTTCGTTGCCTATCAGGGCTACCAGTTGGTGCGCGGTATTGCAGATGGCCGTGATGCAGTGGCGCTGGCCAACGGCGTCCAGGTGATGCACATGGAGCGCTCGCTGGGCGCCTTCTTCGAGCCGGGCTTCCAGCAGGCGTTTCTCACCCATCAGTGGGTGATCGAGATCGCCAACTGGATGTACTTCAACAGCCACTTCGTGATCACGATCTCGTTCCTGGCCTGGCTCTACCTGTTTCGCAACGAGAACTTCAACTTCGTCCGCAACATGTTCATGGTCGCGATGGGCCTCGCCCTGATCGGCTACGCGCTGTTCCCGACCGCTCCGCCGCGCATGTTCCCGAGCGCGGGGTTCACCGACACGATCGAGGCGTTCACGAACATGAACCAGGACTCCTCCTTCAACAGCGTGATGGTCAACCCCTACGCGGCCGTGCCCAGCATGCACATCGCCTTCTCGCTGATGATTGCCGTCCCCGCGATGAGCCTCGTCCGCAGCATCTGGGCGCGTGCGCTGTGGTCCGCCTACCCGCTGATGGTCTTCTTCGTGATCACGGTCACCGCGAACCACTACTGGTTCGACGCCGCCGCGGGAGCCGCCGTGGCATGCCTGGCCGCGGTCTCGGCGCATCAACTCGCGCGCCTGCGCCCGCAGGCCTGGTCCTGGCGGGGCGAGGCTGCCGACGAGGCGCCCGCCTGACGTCGGCAATCCCGCCGCCTCTCCGTAGTAGCGTCCCCAGCCATGCTGGCTCCGGCTAGCGACGAAGTCGCGAATCAGCGACGAGCTCGCGGATCATGAGTGCGGACCTGCCATCCCACTCACCTCCTGAATCGGCGGCCCCCAGAGGCGGAGCCGAGCGCGACGCTGGAGTGGCGTCGTTTCGCGCCTACGCACGCGGCCGCCTGATCGAGTCGCGCCTGACGCCGAACGCGATCTCGCTCAGCGGCCTGATCCTCAACCTGGCCGCCGCCGTGCTGGTTACCCAGCGACTCTTCTTCCTCGCCGGCGTCTCCTTCATCGTCGGCTCGGTGATGGACACGCTGGACGGGCGGTACTCACGCATGTCGGGCAAGGGGACGATGTTCGGCGCCTTCCTCGACTCGACCCTCGACCGGATGGAGGAAGGGATCGTGTTGACCGCCGTCGCCTGGTATTTCGCCGACAGCGGCAACGCGATCGCCGCCTCGGCCTGCGTGATCACGGTGCTCGGCTCGCTGATGGTCTCCTACACGCGCGCACGCGCCGAGGCGCTCGGGGTGGAGTGCAAGGTGGGCATCGCCACCAGGCCGGTCCGGGTGGTCATCCTCTCGATCGGGCTGGTGTTCGCAAAGGGGGCGGGAGTGCTCGACATTGAGCTGCTCGCCCCGTCCATCTACGCTATGGGGGCGCTCACGGCGTTCACAGTGGGGCAGCGCGTGTGGCACGTGCGGCGCCAGCTCAGTGCCCTGGAAGAGGTGTAACCCAAGTGCGGCTTGGGCGGTAGTAGGAACCCGACCCCGCCGCGAGGAGGACTTCGCACGCATGAGCACCGAACACGATCAAGGACACGATGCCGCCAGCACCAACGGCCACCGCATCGACGACGGCAAGGTTCGCGTCGCGATCGTGGGAGTCGGCAACTGCGCCAACGCATTCGTCCAGGGCGTCACCTACTACAGGGACGCCGATGCCGCCGAGCTGGTCCCCGGCCTTATGCACGTCGACCTCGGCGGCTATCACGTGCGGGATATCGAGTTCGTCGCCGCATTCGACATCGACTCGGAGAAGGTCGGCAAGGATCTGTCGGAGGCGATCTGGTCGGGCCAGAACGACACGATCAAGTTCGCCGACGTGGCGCCGCTTGGAGTGCCCGTGCAACGGGGCATGACCCATGACGGGCTCGGCAAGTACCTGAAGGAGAAAATCACCAAGGCGCCCGGCCCAACCGACGACGTGGTCGGCATCCTCCAGGAGACGAAGGCCGATGTGCTGGTCTGCTACCTGCCGGTCGGCTCCGAGCAGGCGACCAAGTGGTACGTCGAGCAGGCGCTGAAGGCGGGCGTCGGGTTCGTCAACTGCCTGCCCGTGTTCATCGCCCGCGAGGACTACTGGGCCGGCCGCTTCCGCGAGGCGGGGTTGCCGATCATCGGCGACGACATCAAGTCGCAGGTCGGCGCCACCATCGTCCACCGTCAGCTGGCGCGTCTGTTCCACGACCGCGGCGTCCGCCTCGAGCGCACCTCGCAGCTCAACGTCGGCGGCAACATGGACTTCTACAACATGCTCGAGCGGGAGCGGCTGGCGTCCAAGAAGGAGTCGAAAACCAACGCGGTGACCTCGATCATGGGCCACGAGCTGCCGGCCGACGACGTCTACATCGGGCCCTCCGACTACGTCGCCTGGCTGACCGATCGCAAGTGGGCCCACATCAGGCTCGAGGGGCGCTCGTTCGGTGACGTGCCGCTCAATCTCGAGATGAAGCTGGAGGTATGGGACTCGCCGAACTCGGCCGGGATCGTGATCGACGCGGCGCGGATCCTGAAGCTGGCGCTCAACAACGGGATCGCGGGCGAGCTCGACGGGCCATCGAGCTACCTGATGAAGTCGCCACACACACAGCGACCCGACGACGAGGCCCGGGAGCTGACCGAGGAGTTCATCCGCGAGCACGCGCGGAAGGTCGCCGGCCAGCGGCCCGCAGAGCTCCGGACCGAGGTCTAGCCCACTCGCGGCGAGCCTCCGGCCAGCCTCCCTTCCGGTGGCGTGGCCGCGAAGCCGCGCCGCTTCTATCCTGCCCCAGTGGCCGCCGAGCCCCTCTCGATCGCGCACGTGAGCCCCCACCCATGGGGAGCCCCGCACGAGGTCAACGAGTTTGTTGCCCGGGCCTCGGTCGGCCTCGCGGAACGGGGACACAGGGTCGTGGTGGCGGCCCCCGCCGCCTCGCGGTCCGCGGTTCGCGAGTCCCGCCGGGTGATCCGAGCTGCCCGAGAGCGGCCCGCGGCGCTGTTCGACGGCTCCTGGAAGGGCGAGAGCGCCGGCGGCGATGGTGGGCCGCCGGTGTTGGCGGTGGGTTCGAGCCTGGCGATGCCGCGCGGCCCGGCCCCTCGTGCGGCCCCGGTGCCGATCGACCTCAGCCGCCCGCTCGAGGAGCTGCTCGCCGGGGTCGAGTTCGACATCGTCCACGTGCACGATCCCTTCGCGCCCAGCGCGGCGTCGGTCGCGCTTCGCCACTCGCGCTCACTCAACGTCGGCAGCTTCCACGAGCCGAGCGAGCGCGTCCTCTCCACCCAGGTGGCTCGGCCATTGGTCGAAATCTTCTTCGGCCGGCTCGACGCTCGGACGGCGAGCTGCCACACCACCTCGGACCTGATGGAGCGTTTCTTTCCCGGCACCTACGAGTTGGTCACGCCGGGTGCCGACCGCGGCGTTGAGGGCTGGTGGCCGCGGCGCGGGGATCTCGACCTGGTCGCCGAGGCAGACCACGAACGGCCCGTGCGGATCGTTTTCTGCCTTCAGGAGGAGCGCGGTGCGCTGCGGCTCTTCCTCCGAGCGCTCCGCCGCCTCCCGCTGGGGCTGGCATGGGAGGCGGCCGTTTGGCTCTCCGGCGGGGACGAGGTCCGCATCGCGCGCCGGCTGCGCGACCGGGTCCACCCCGTTGGCCCACACGAGGCGTCGCCCGAGGAGCTGATCGCGGCAGCCGACGTCGCCTGCGTCGCCTCTGGCGGACCCCGGGTGGCTCCCGGCCTGGTTCGCAAGGCGCTCGCCTCCGGGACGGTCCCGGTCGCCTCCCGCCTCTCCCTCTACGAGGAACTGACCGGGGATGGCGAACGCGGCCTCCTGTTCCCGCCCGGGGACGCCGTTACCTTGGCGGGCCAGCTGGAGAGATTGATCACGGAGCCTCGTCTGCGAGGCGAGCTGGTTCGCGGTGGGCGCGACTCGGTCCCCGACTGGGGCGCGGTTGCGAGCCAGCTCGAGGACGTCTACATGCGACTGTCCGCCCGCCGTCACGATCCCCGCGGCAACCCCGCCCTTCGCGGGCGGCTGTCGCGTCGGCGTTCCATCCACGTCGACCTCCACATGCACACGGACCACTCGCCGGATTGCGCCACCCCGGTCGAGGTACTGCTGGCCACCGCACGCGACCGGGGGCTGGGCGCGATTGCGATCACGGACCACAATGAGATCTCGGGCGCGCTCGCCGCGCGCCAGGTCGCCGAGGAGATGGGGGGGATCAAGGTGATCGTCGCCGAAGAGGTGAAGACCGCCGAGCAGGGCGAGGTGATCGGGCTCTTCATCGAGCAGAAGATCCCCAGGGGGATGACGATGGCCGAGACGATCGCCGAGATCCGGCGCCAGGGTGGGCTCGTCTACGTGCCCCACCCGTTCGACCGGCTCCACTCGGTGCCCGATTACGAGCACCTCCTGGGGATGGTCGAGGAGATCGACATCCTCGAGGTGTTCAACCCGAGGGTCGCGCTGACCGCCTTCAACGAGGAGGCCGAGCGCTTCGCCGCGAAATACCGGATCGTCCCCGGCGCCGGCTCGGACAGCCACGTCGCCCAGGGGCTCGGAAGCGTGATGATCCGGGTGCATGACTTCGAGGGCCCCGAGGAGTTCCTCGAGGCGATGCGGGACGCGGACATCGTGCGAAAGCACAAGAACCTGATCTACGTCCAGGCGCTGAAGCTGCTTCAGACCTCCAGAGCGAGCGGGACTCCCCGTGCCAAGGCCTCGGTCGGTGCCCGGCCGGTCAAGGGCGGCCGGCCGCGCCCGCGCCGCTCCGCGGCTGCGCGGCGGGCGAGGAGTCGCCGCGCTGGAGGCAAGCAGTGATGCACCCTGAAGGAGCCGCGCCGGGGCCGTCAAAGAAGGCCGTTGCCCGAGCCCCAGCTGCCGGGGCCAAACGAGGAGCGGACTTGCCGACTACAGACGACGAGATTCAGGAGAAGTACCTCGAGCGAGCGATTCGCGAGCTCAACGAGCTGACCCACCGGCTCCAGGAGTGTTCGCACTGCCCGCGCGGCAACCTGATGCCGGTGCTCGGCTCAGGCCACCCCCAGGCCGACGTCTTCCTGCTCAAGTTCGCTCCCACCGCGTCGGAGATCGAGGAGGGAGTGGCGTTCTACGGCCGCGCCGGCAACGCGCTGCGCAAGAGCTTCAAGCGCCTCAACATCGATCCGCTGGTCGTCTACGGGACGCTGTGCGTCAAGTGCCCGGTCTCGGACCCGTCGCTGGCCGGCGGGGAGTGCGTCGAGCGCATCGTCGAGGAGCTGGCGATCGTGCAACCGCGAATAATCGTGGTGATGGGAGAGCGCGCCCTGGAGACGCTCAACGAGGTCGACGTGCCGCTCTCGAGCACACTCGAGCCGCGGCCAGGGGAGGTCCAGGGATTCACGCCGACGATCGACGCCCTGTATGTCCCCGAGATCGACGAGTCGCTCGACTCGGAGGAGTCCAAGCGCGAGTTCTGGGCGGCCTTCCGCGGGCTCGGCGACTGGTACGCGGACCTGCCGCCGTACTGAGCAGCCGGCCGGCGCCGGCGCCGGGTCGCAACGGAGCATCCATTGGTTGACGGGGCACTAGACTGAGCCGCGATGGAGCTGGAGGAGCGGTCGATCGAGGAGCTGCCGGAGCGCTGCGAGAACTGCGGCGCGACGCTCACCGCGGCCGAGAAGCAGCGGATCCTCGACGAGGGGTCGAGCCTCGCGCTCTGCACCACCTGCGCCGCCGAGGCAGTGGCGATCGGCGACGAGGATTCCGAGCAGGGCGAAGCCGCCTACTAGCTGCTTGGTGGCGCCGCCGCCTCGGCGAGCGTCGCCATTGCCTCGAGCGTGGCACTCGCCAGGCTCCGGACGACGACGACGTCGAGCGCCGTGTAGCGCGACAGGTCCGCCTGGACGGCTTCGCGGTCGGGATGTGCGACACCGACGGTGCCATGCCCCTCGCCGAGGCGCGCGAAGTGATTGCGATAGCCGTCGTGGAGGTCGCGGTAGAAGGACTCCTCCTTGGTGAGTCGCTCCGCGGCGTCGGGGCCGATCGCGGTACGCACGTAGCCCAGCACCGGCGGCGGCTCGAGACCAGCCTCGCGGGCGCCGGCGTGGACGTGGTCGCGAGCGCCTGCCGCGAACTCGGGGGTCATCCAGTTGAAGAAGGCCCCATCGAAGCTGCTTCCGGCGAGCGCGCACATCTTCGGGCCCATGGCGGCGAGCACGAGCCTGACGCCGGGGATCGCCTCACGGAGCGCCTCGCGAGCGTTGCGCATGGTCGTCAGCGGCATCTCGGAGAAGCCGGCGCCGATTCCGATCCAGAGGCGCTCGCGGTCCAGGCCCAGCCGCTCGACCCTCTCGTTGATCTCGGCAGGTTGGTGGCGATCGAGTGCCATCACCGCGACGCCCAGCTCGAGCCGCTCGGAGCCGGCGGCGAAGGCCGCCAGGGTGTCGAGCCCGTTCGCCCCCGGGTGGTCGTTGGACCAGACCGAGGAGTAGCCAAGCCCCTCGCAGCGCTCGGCGAGGGGTGTGGCGACCTCCGGGTCGAGCCCGGCGGCCACCCCGAAGGCGCGATCCTTGCTCACTTCTCCAGCAATGCCACGCACTCGACGTGCGGGGTCTGCGGGAACATGTCCACGGGCCTCACGCGCCGGAGCCTATAGCCGGCCTCGGTGAGCTGGGAGGCGTTCGGGGCCAGCGTCGTCGGGTTGCAGGAGACGTAGACGATCCGCCGTGCGCCGCACTCGATCACCCGCCGAACCACCTTCTTCGAGAGCCCGGCGCGGGGCGGATCGAGGACGACCACGTCGGGGGGGCCGGCCCGCTCGAGCAGGGGGCGAACTCCGAGGCGCACGTCGGCGGCGATGAAGCTGGCGTTGGCGATCCCGTTGCGTCGCGCGTTCTCCTCGGCGTCGGTGACCGCCTCGAGGCCGGTCTCGATCCCCCAAACCTCGCCGGCTTGGGAGGCGAGCGCGAGGCCGATGGTGCCGATCCCGCAGTAGAGGTCGAAGACCCGCTCGCGTCCGGAGAGCTCCGCATAGCCGGCGGCGATCGCGTACAGGCGCTCCGCCGTCTCGGTGTTGGTTTGGAAGAAAGCCGAGGCGGAGACGCGCAACCGCAGCCCCGCCAGCTCTTCCTCGAGGAACTCTTCGCCGAGCACGCCGGTCGGCCCATTCGTGCCACCGCCCGGTCCCTCGACCACGGTGTGCAGGTCGACGGGCGGCTTGGCGAAGCCGGCCCGTGCGGTGACCAGCCGGGTCTGGAGCTGCCCGGTGCGGCGGCCCTCGCGGACCACCAGATTGCGCAGCACCCCGAGCTGCTGCTGCCGGTCGTAGGCCGGAATCCCCTCGCGCCGCGCCCACTCGCGGACCTGGTTTCGTGCCGCGTTGTTGCGCTCCGAGGCGAGCAGGCAGTCCTCGACGTCGATCACCTCGGCCCAGCTGCCGCGGCGGTGGAAGCCGAGCGCCAGGCGGCCGTCGCGCTCGCCGAAGGAGTACTCGAGCTTGTTGCGGTAGCGCCACTCGAGAGCGGCCGGCTCGGCGGGCTCGAGTTCGAAGCCCTCGAGCCCGCCGAGGCGGCGCAGGGCCGCGTCGGTTTGCTTGGCCTTCTCGTCGAGCTGCAGCTCATACGGCAACCCCTGCCAGGGTGCGCCGGGGCAGGGCTCCCCGTCGTGAAGGCATCGGTCGGCCACCCGGTCTGGGCTGGGATCGACCAGCTCCACGGCCTGCGCCTCTCCGAAGTCGCGCTTTGCCCTGGTCAGCCGGGCGCGGACCCGGTCGCCGGGCAGCGCCCCCGAGACGAAGACGACATAACCGTTCGCCCGGGCCACGCCGCGACCGCCCTGGGCGATCGAGTCGATCTCGAGCAGCAGCTCCTCGCCCTGCCTCGGTCGTGGAGCTCTGTCTGTCGCAGGAGGCGTCATCGGCCCTATCGTTGCAGCCCCTTGAGTTTCGACCTCGACGAGTACCGGCGGCGGGCGGAACGATTCTCCGAGGAGCTGAGCCGCGAGTACTACCTGCACCTGGCGGGTCACAAGCCCGAGCTCGAGATCGAGCCCATCTACCAGCGCTACGCCGACCTGTTCGCGAGGCCCGACGTGGAGCGGTTGAGGGAGCTCAGCGGCGCCGCCACCGGCGACGACGAGAGGCGCCGCCTCCGCTACCTGCTCCAGTTCGCGTTCGACGGGCTGCTCGGCCTCGAGACCCGGTCCGAGTCGGCCGAGCTGGCCGGGCTCGAGGCTTCGCTCGAGGTCGACCCGGGCGACGGGCCCGTTCCATATCGCTCGGTGCCGATCGAGCAGGCCAACGAGCCGGAGGCGGAGCGGCGGGCGGCGCTCGAAGAGGCGTGCAACGCCGTCCTCGACCAGCGGCTGAGTCCGCTCTACCTGACGGCGCTGGAGCGCGCCCACGAGCTCTGCCTGGCGCTGGGCTGGCCGACCTACGCCGCCGCCTACGCCGAGCTCCGCGCAATCGACCTCGACGCGCTCGCCCGCCAGAGCGCGGCGTTCCTGGAGGCCACCGAGGATGTCTACGCAACCGTCGCCGATCCCCAGCTGGGCCGCGCGGGGCTGCCACCGCTGGGGGAGCTCCGCCGTTCCGACCTACCGCGCTTCTTTCGCGCCTCGTACCTCGACCCCGTGTTTCCGGCCGACCGACTGGTCGCTTCCCTTGGCGACACCCTCGGCGGGCTCGGCATCGACCTGCGCGGCCAGAGCAACGTCCACCTCGATGCCGAACCCCGCCGGACCAAGTCACCTCGCGCCTTCTGCTCGGCACCCCGGGTGCCCGGCGAGGTCCATCTGGTGATCGCGCCGACCGGGGGGCGGAACGACTACGACGCCCTGTTCCACGAGGGGGGCCACACCGAGCACTACGCGAACACCGAACCCGGCCTGGCGTTCGAGTACCGGCATCTGGGGGACAACTCGGTGACCGAGTCGTTCGCGTTCCTGGTCGAGCATCTGCTCCAGGACCACGACTGGCTTCGCCAAAGGCTCGGGCTGGAGGACCCCGGGCCGGCGGTCGCTCACGCGCGCGCCCTGAAGCTGGTTTTCGTTCGCCGCTACGCAGCAAAGCTCGCCTACGAGCTCGAGTTGCACGGCCCGTCGGCCACGCTTTCCGAGCTGCCTGGCCGCTACGAGCAGCTGCTCACGGAGGCGATCCGCGTCCCCTGGCCGCGGGCCAGTTGGCTGGCGGACGTCGATGGCGGCTTCTACGCCGCCTGCTACCTGCGCGCCTGGGCGCTTGAGACCCACTGGCGGGCCGCCCTCGAGGAGCGCTTCGGCACCAGCTGGCACGCCTCGCCCGAGGCGGGCGAGTGGCTGCGCTCGCTATGGCGCCACGGCCAGCGCCTCGACGCCGATGAGTTGCTTGCCGAGACCCTCGGGGGAGAGCTCGACCTGGCCGTTGTCGCCACCGAGCTCAACAGGCCGGCCGGCTGAACCGGTCGACGCGGACTCATATGCTCTCCAGATGCCGGCGGTCGGGCACGTGCACCTCAAGGTCTCCGACCTGGAGCGCTCGGAGGCTTTCTACCGCCAGGCACTCGGGCTCGAGGTGAGCGAGCGAGTCGGGACCAGCTTCGTGTTCATGTCGTTCGGGGACGCGCACCACGACCTCGCCCTACAGGGGCATGCCGACGCACCGGCGGCCGATCCCGAGGCGCTGGGCCTCTACCACTTCGCGGTCGAGGTGGCCGACGAGGCGGAGCTCGCCCGCGCCGTCGACCGTCTTCGTCAAGCAGGCGTCGAGTTCACGGCGGTCGACCACGGGATCTCCAAGTCGATCTATTTTTCGGATCCGGACGGCCACGGCGTCGAGATCTACTGCGACACGCGGCGCCTTCGCCACCGCCCCGAATGGGAGGGGATCGCCGCCCCGCTGGACGTCGACGCGCTGCCCCGCTAGCTGCTACTTGAGCCGGCGCTCGATCTCCGCGAGCACTCCCTTGCGCGCCTTGCCGCGCTTCTCGCGCGTGCGCAACTGGCGCAGCTCGGCCGCGCTCAGGTCGCCCAGCCGTGACTTGATCTGGCTCACCGTGAGCTGGTCATAGGCCGTGATCGGCCCCCCGGCGGAGACCCCAGCCCGCCGGCGCAAGCGATCGGCCTGGGCCAACGGCGTGTCCGCGGCGTCCCTCGCCGCGCGCGCGGCTCGACCGGCGGCCTGGGTGGCCCGGCGTCGCGTGGGACGCATCCGCGACTCGAGCTCGCGTCGCGCTTGGTCGAGCAGGCGCTCGAGCTCCTTCACCAGGTCGTCGGTGTAGTGACGACCCCGCGTGATCAGGCTGCTGACCAGCTCGTTGGCGTCGTTGCGGGTCATGCGACCGCGCCGGACCGCGTCGTCCACGACCTCTTGCAGCCGATCGCGCGACAGGGTGACGCTTCGCTCGAGCGCATCCCGGAATGCATCCACGCTCTTGTCGCTCCCGGCGGTCGTGGTGGAGCGCCGGGGAGAGCTCGCTCGCCGGCTGCCGGTGCCACGCTTGGCGCCCGACCTCGAGCCGCTCGACCCGCCTGATCTGGAACCGCCCGATCTCGTCGCCATCGAAAACTCCTCCTTCGCGTTCCCGCGATTGACTGGGGGACTGGACTATCTCATTCCCGCGACAGGTGGGTCGACCGATTGAGCGCTGGGGCCGCGAATCGCGCTTCGACCGGAGCGTGGTCTGAGAGGCGGAGCCGAAGGCCCTCGCAGGGCAGCTCCCGCGCCTCGGGAGGCCAGGCGCCCGGCGGCTCGACGATCTCGAGCCCTCGGCTGAGGATGTGGTCGATGGAGTCGGGGCCGGTCGGGGCGCTGAGGCCGAATCGCCGCCCCAGGTCCGCGAACAGCCGGGTCTGTCGCGGCCGCAGGTTGAAGTCACCGCCCACGATCAACGGTGACTCGCCGGCCCAGACGACGGCCGTCTCGAGCGCGTGGCTCACGTCGGCCGCCGCCAGAGGAGGGCGGGTGCTGGCGTGCAGATTCGCCACGCAGAGCCCCGAGTCGAGCCTGGCAAAGGCCATCGTACGTCGCTCGGGAAGGCGGCGAAGGACCAGATCTCGTTGGTCGAGCAAGCCCTCCCCACTTAGCCGTCTGACCAGGGTTAGGTTCGAGCCGCCCTCCCAGGAGCCGAGCAGATCGGGGTTCCAGCCGGCGAGGACGTTGCGGACGGGGCCGAGCCAGTTGCGTGAGGTGAGCGACCGCTGGGCGTTTGCCTCGCAGGCAGAGGCCAGCGAGGCGGACCAGCGGGGCGGGCATTCCTGAAGCAGGGCGACGTCCCAACGCGCGGCGCAGAGGACCTGAGCGAACTCCCGAAGCAGCTCCCGGTTGACCTGGACGTGGGTGGCGTTGCGCTCGGTCGCTCGGCCCACGCGCGAGCGCCACGTGTGAAGCGCCGGGTCGGGCGGATGGTCGCGGCCGTGGAACAGGTTCCAGGTGATGGCGCCGATCTCCACGCCCGAAGTATCAACCGCGTGCCGCATCGACCCGGGCCACCGCGTTCGCTGGCGGCGTAGCATGCTCCGCTTCCCATGGCACGCGACTTCCTCACGGGCGAAGAGCTCACCCAGGTCGAGCTGAGCGCGCTGCTCGACCGCGCGCTCGAGCTGAAGGCTGGGCGGTCGAGCCGCGAGGGCGCCGAGGCGCTCGGGGGCAAGAGCGTCGCGCTGCTGTTCGAGAAACCCTCAACGCGCACACGCGTCTCGTTCGAGGTCGGGGTGGCCGAGCTCGGCGGGACGCCCCTGATCCTGCGCGGCGACGAGCTTCAGCTCTCGCGCGGTGAGTCGGTGGGTGATACGGCGCGCGTCCTGTCTCGCTACGTGCAGGCGATCGTCGTGCGGGCAGGTTCGCACCAGGTGGTCGCGGAGCTGGCCGACGGGGCAGCAGTGCCGGTGATCAACGGGCTGACGCCCGACCACCACCCGTGCCAGGCGCTGGCCGATCTGCTCACGCTCCGTGAGCGCTTCGGGGATTTGGACGGCCTGCCGGTCGCCTACGTGGGCGATGGCAACAACGTCGCACGCTCGCTGGCCGTCGTGGGTAGGACGGCCGGAATCGAGCTCAGGGTCGCTTCCCCCGACGGCTACCGGATCGAGCCTGGCCTGGCGGCGCTGGACACGGACGACGCGCGCCAGGCCGCGGACGGCGCCGACGCGATCTGCACCGACGTCTGGGTGAGCATGGGCGACGAGGGCGAGGCGCAGCGCCGTCGCGCCGATCTGGCTCCGTACCAGGTGAACGCGGAGTTGCTCGCCGAAGCCTCGGAGCGGGCGATCGTTCTCCATTGCCTCCCCGCACACCCCGGCGAGGAGATCACGGAGGACGTCCTCTACGGCGAGCGCTCCGCCGTCTGGGACCAGGCCGAGAATCGCCTCCACGCCCAAAAGGCGCTGCTCGAGCTCCTCGTGCGCTGAGCCTTTGGGCGCTTTCCCTGTGGTAGCTTCGCCCCGATCCAGAGAGGAGAGGATTGGCGATGGCGAACCCCCTGGCCCGGGCCAACTCGGCGCTGTTCAAGCGAGTCAATCGCGCCCGTGAGTGGTGGGAGCTGCCGAAGCCGCTGGCGCTGCTCAACCTGAGGGCCTTTCGCGACGAGCTGCGGGAGTTGAACCTCTACGACACGCGTGCCACCAACGGCGAGCGATCGCCGGTTGCGCCACAGGACCTGCCGAAGCACCGGACCTATGACGGCTCATACCAGGATCCTGCGGACCCGGAGATGGGGATGGTCGGCAGCCGCTTCGGCCGCAACGCGCCGCCGGACGCGACAGCGCCGGAGCCTATGCCGCAGCTGATGGAGCCGAGCCCGAGGGAGGTGAGCCTCCGCCTCTTGAATCGAGACACCTTCAAGCCGGCGACGAGCCTCAACGTGCTGGCGGCTTGCTGGATCCAGATGGAGAACCACGACTGGTTCGGCCACGGCGAGAACTCTCCGGACAAGTTCATCGACGTGCCCCTGGACGAGCAGGACGCGTGGCCGGACGGGGACCCGATGAAGGTGAAGCAGACCAGCGCCGATCGGACCCGGACCTGGAAGAGCGGTCTCCCGCCCACCTACATCAACACCGTCACCCACTGGTGGGACGGCTCGCAGATCTACGGCTCCAGCGAGGCGCGAAATCGCCAGCTGCGGGCCGGCGAGGACGGCAAGATGGCACTCGAGGACGGACGGCTGCCGAACGAGGTCGACCGGACCCTCGACGGCGTCGACCTGACCGGGTTCAGCGACAACTACTGGATCGGCCTCTCGCTCCTGCACACGCTGTTCGTCAACGAGCACAACGCGATCTGCGACCACCTGAAGGCCGCCTATCCGGGCTGGGACGACGAGAGGCTGTTCCTGACCGCACGGCTGGTCAACTCGGCGCTGATGGCGAAGATCCACACCGTGGAGTGGACCCCGGGCATCCTCGCCAACCCGGTGCTGGAGACGGCGATGCACGCCAACTGGTACGGCGCTCTGCCGAGCTGGGCGAAGCGGGTGCTGGGCGGGCGGGCGCTCACCGAGGCCCTGACGGGAATCGTCGGATCGCCCCAGGAGCACCACGCGGCTCCGTACTCGATCACCGAGGAGTTCGTGTCCGTGTACCGGCTCCATCCCCTGCTTCCCGACGACTACGAGGTTCGCGACCATCGCAACGGCGCGCTGATCTCGACGACGGAGTTCGAGCCACTCCAGGGGCACGGCACGCGTCCCTCGATCGACGAGTACGGGCTCTCGAACCTGCTCTACTCGTTCGGGGTCGCCAACCCGGGGGCGATCACGCTTCACAACCACCCGCGGGCGCTAGGGAACCACGTTCGGCTGAACGGCGACCGGGTGGACCTGGGGACGATCGACATCCTGCGCGACCGCGAGCGCGGCGTGCGGCGCTACAACGCCTTCCGCGAGAAGCTGCGCAAGCCGCGGGTGGAGCGGTTCGAGGATCTGACGGCCAACCGGCAGTGGGCCGAGGAGATTCGCGAGGTGTACGACGGGGACATCGACCGGGTTGACCTTCAGGTCGGGCTGCTAGCCGAGCCGCTGCCGCCTGGGTTCGGGTTCAGCGACACCGCGTTCCGGATCTTCATCCTGATGGCCTCGCGGCGCTTGAAGAGCGACCGCTTCTTCACCAACGACTACTCGCCGGAGGTCTACGCGCCCGAGGGCGTGGAGTGGGTGGAGAGCAATGGCATGCTCGATGTGCTGCGCCGCCATCACCCGGAGCTGGCGCCGGCGCTCGAGGGTGTGAAGAACGCGTTCGCTCCCTGGCGGAAACTCGGTTGAGGTCGAATCTGCCGAGCGCCTCGCTGATCGAGGGCGTTCGGTTCACGCTTCAGGCGATGCTGCCCAACGTCGCCCAGGGGCTGTTCCGGCGCCGGCCGCGCGCCGTTGCAGCGGCGACGAAGTTGAACGTGGATCGGCACGCGGTGGGCCTGATCGGCGGCATCCGCCGCAGCCATGGGCCGGGGCCGGTGTGGGTGAGGGTCGGCACCGACCAGATGCTCCTGGCGCTGTCCACGGACGACGTGCGGCGGGTGCTAGAGGGGTCGCCCCACCCCTTCGCTCCCGACCCTGACGCGAAGAGACGCGGCGTGTCGCACTTCCAGCCCGACGCCCTCACGATCTCCCGTGGTGAGGCGTGGGAGAAGCGGCGCCGGTTCGCGGAGGCGGTGCTCGAGACGGCGAAGCCCGTGCATCGCCTGGCGGACCGCTTCGTGACGGTGGCGGGCGAGCAGGGTGCCGCGTTGCTCGACGAGGTCGGCGGCGCAGGCGGCGGGGAACTCCGCTGGGACGCGTTTCATCACGCCTTCCAGCGGCTCACCCGTCGCGTCGTCCTGGGGGACGCCGCGGGGGACGATCAGGAGCTGACCGAGCTGCTCGCCACCCTGATGGACGAGGCAAACGGGTTGCCGAAGGAGCGCTCCGAGAGCTTCGAGCCGTTCATGGCCAGGCTGCGGGGCTACGTCGGGGCGGCCGAGGCGGGGAGCCTGGTCGGGTTGTTCGGCGAGGCCCCGTCGGATGAGGAGACGAGGGTGGAGGGCCAGCTGACCCATTGGCTGTTCGCGATGGGGGACACGCTGCCCGCCAACGCCTTCCGGGCCCTGGCGCTGATCGCCAGCCACCCGCGCCAGCGCGCAGTGGTGGAAACGGAGCTGGCGGCGGCCGGGGAGGACGGCGGCCTGGACGCAGGAGGGGTGGCGTCCCTGGCCTACCTGGAAGCGTGCCTGGAGGAGGCGATGCGGCTTTGGCCGACGACGCCTCTGCTGTCGCGGGAAACGCTGGAAGAGACCGATTGGGACGGCGCCGCGGCGCCCGCGGGGACGCAGGTGCTGATCTCGAACACGTTCAACCACCGCGACCCCGAGCGGCACGAGTCAGCCGACCGCTTCGCCCCTGAGGAGTGGACTGAAGGCGGGGCCGCGGAGGATTGGAGCTTCAACCACTTCAGCCACGGGCCGCAGGGGTGCCCCGGGGCCGGGCTGGCGCTCTTGATCGGCAAGGCGGTGCTGGCGGACCTGATGCGGCAGCGGCGCTTCCGCCTGCTCGAGCCGAAGCTCGACCCCGATCAACCGCTGCCCCACATGCTGGACTTCTTCCGGCTGCGATTTGCGGTGGAGTCTCGAGCGTGAGCGGCCTGCCAGCCCCGGGGCGCGGCTAGTCCTGTGCGGTCGGGGGCGGGTTTCTTGTTCGATCGAGGGAGTCGAACCCTAGACTGGCAATCACCAGGGGCCCCGTCGTCTAGTGGTTAAGACCGGCGCCTTTCACGCGTCAAACGCGGGTTCGATTCCCGCCGGGGCCATCGTGCTCGGTTCGATCGAAATCGCTCAGTCCGCCGACTAGCTCCCCATCGCCGAGCGCATGCAGCCCGAGATCCACCTAGGCCCCCTCACCCTCCAGACCTTCGGGATCATGTTCGCGCTCGCCTTCATCGCGGCCGGCGCGCTGATCGCGCGGCGCCTTCAGGAGTGGGGCAAGCCCCCCGACTGGGCGTACGAGATCATCCTCGTCGCACTCGTCGGCGGGCTCGTCGGCGCCCGGCTGGACTTCGTCGTCGAGAACTACGACTCGGTGAAGGACGACCTGCTCGGCAGCATCTTCTCCGGTGCTGGGCTGGTCTGGTATGGAGGCGCGATCGGGGGCGCGATCGGCGTCGGGCTGTGGGCATGGCGGCGCGGCATGTTCAACGCCGCCCTCCTCGACCTCTGCGCGGCGCCGCTGGCGCTCGGCTACGCGATCGGGCGAATCGGCTGCCAGGTGTCCGGCGACGGCGACTACGGCAAGGCCTGGAATGGCCCCTGGGCGATGGCCTACCCCGACGGCACCGAGCCCATCGACGAGACGGTCCACCCGACGCCGATCTACGAGACCCTCGCCATGGGACTGGTCGCCTACCTCTTGTGGCGGCTTCGCGACCGCTTCCAAGCGGGAGTGCTGTTCTCGATCTATCTGGTCCTGGCTGGGGCGGAGCGCTTGCTGGTCGAGTTCGTCCGTCGCAACGACCAGGTTCTGCTCGGGCTCACCGAGGCCCAGCTGGTCAGCCTGGGGATGATCGCCGTGGGGACGGTGTGGCTGACCGTGAAGGCCAGTCGCGGCACGCTCGCCCGAGCCACCACCTGATCGCCTGTTCAGAAGCAGTCGATCCCGTCCACGATCCAGAGCCGAGAGAGGTCCTAATGCTGGTGGCCGCTGCCCCCACTGAGGGCTGAAGCGGGAACCCGCGCGACCAGGATGGCGGCGAGTCCCGTGGTCAGCGGGACGGCGGCGATCAGGCCGATCGAGCCGACCAGCGTGGCGACGATCGGCTCCGCCACGTCCTGGGTGTTGAATGCGTCCGCGGTGGCGACGTTGCTCGACCGGAGCAGGAGCAACAGGGGAAGCGCGGCGCCGACGTATGCCAGCACCAGCGTGTGGATCGTGGCGGAGAGGTGATCGCGACCGACCGCGAACGCGCCCCTGTAGAGCTCGCGGGGAGGCAGCGACGGGTTGGCCCGCCGAAGTGCCATCACCGCCGACGCCTGGGTGACCCCCATGTCGGCCAGGACCCCGAGAGCGCCGATCACGATTCCGGCGACGACGATGCCCTCGAGCGACACGTGCACGTTCGACTGCCCGAACACCGTGGACAGCTCCCCGGTGTAGCCGTTCAGGTGGGCGATGTGAACGTAGGCGTCGCCGAGCAGCGTGGCGAGCAGAAGGCTTCCACCGATCCCAAGCGCCGCCGCGAGGCTTTGGGCGCCCACCCCGCTGGTCAGCCCCAGGGTCAGGAACATCACGGCGAGCGCACCGGTCAGGGAGACGAGCAGCGGCGACGATCCCTCCAGGATCGCCGGAATCAGGAACTTGGTGACCAGCAGGAGGCTGAGGCCGAGGCCGATCAGCGCCAGGAGGCCGCGCCAGCGGGCGAGTATCAGCACGAGCGCGGCGAAGCCCACCGCGAGCCAGACGAGTGACCCCTTGCGGTCGTAGTCGACGAACTGGTAAGGCTCGACCTGTCCCGGGACGGCGCCCCGGGGCACGTCCACGTGGACGACGCGGATGTGCGCGCCGGCCTCGACGTCCGGCGTCACCGCCGTCGGCCCCAGCGTGATCGTGCTCGCCTGGCCGTCGTCCGGCCCGCCCTCGACCGTGACGTCGATCCGGCGGCACTCCTGCTCGACCGGGCCGGGGCAGGAAGTGACATAGGCCCGATCGACGGTGGCGGGCACCGACGTCCCGCCGAAGGCCTGCGATGGCCCCTGAGCCTCCGGGGAGCCCGGCCACAGGATGACCAAACCGGCGATCGTGGCGACGAGTAGGGCGGCGACCGCCCCGATCAGCAGCCGGCCGGCGCCAGTTCGCGCCAGGGTGGTGGCCTGCATCCCGGAGCGGCCAGGGCGGCGCTGCTTGCGGTCGAGATCCGCGAACGGGTCGTCGTTCCGATCGAGGTCCTCCCACAACTCCTCGTCCGAGCCCGTGCGATCGGAATCCCTGTCCGGCGCCACCGCTCGGGCTTCGCCGGGGCGCGGGTGGCTCCTTCAGTAGGAAGAAATGAGAACAAGTCTCATTCTCTTGCTATTCTCGCTTGTCTCCCGCCGGGCACGACTCGGATGTAGGCACCCACCTTGCTCGACCCGTTCCAGCTCCCATTCGTCCAGCGCGGCCTGCTCGAGGTGCTCATCCTGTCGATCCCGGCCGGCCTGCTCGGCACCTGGATAGTCCTACGGGGCCTGGCCTTCTTCTCCCACGCCGTCGGGACCGCCGCCTTCCCGGGCCTGGTGCTCGCCGACGGTCTCGGCTTCGCGGCGCCGCTGGGAGCGTTCGGGGCGGCGGTCGTCTTCAGCGCCGGGACTTCGGTGCTGGCGCGGCGGCGCCCGGGCGATCAGGACAGCCTCACCGCGATGGTCTTGGTGGGGTGCCTGGCCGCGGGCGTGATCCTTGCCAGCGACGTCTTCCATTCCGGCTCCAACGTCGAGACCCTCCTGTTCGGCAGCCTGCTGCTGACCGACGGGCGGGACATCGCGCTGGCCGCGGCGGCCGCGGCGACAAGCCTCGGCGCCACCGTCATCTTCGGCCGACGCTGGCTGGCCGCGGGCTTCGATCCCACGTCCGCGCAGTCGGTGGGCGCCGGAGGCCCCCACCTTCAGGTGGCCCTTTTGGCTCTGATCGCGCTCGCGACCACCGCCGCGTTATCGGTGATCGGCGCCCTCCTCGTCGCCGCCTTGTTCGTGGTTCCGGCGGCCACAGTGCGCCTGCTGACGAGCCGGATGCTGAGCTGGCAGATCGGCAGCGTCGCACTGGCGGCGCTGGAGGGAACCGCGGGCCTGTGGCTCTCGGTGAAGACGGACGCTCCTCCGGGGGCGACCATCGCCACCCTCTCGGGGGCGGTGTTCGCACTGGCGGCCGCGGCGCGCGCCCTGCCGCGACCCGGCAGGCGCGCTTCGCTGGCGGCCGCCGCGGCGCTCGCGTTGGTCGCCGTCGGCTGCGGCGACTCCGGCTCTGGCGACTCCGGCCAGCTCAAGGTGGTCGCAACGACGACCCAGATCGGAGACTTCGTCCGCGAGGTCGGGGGCGACGCGGTCGAGGTCGACCAGGTCCTTCAGCCGAACACAGACGCCCACGAGTACGAGCCGCGTCCGAGCGACGTCGAGGGAGCGGTGGGCGCCGATCTCGTCTTCGCCAGCGGCGACGATCTCGACGCTTGGATCGACCAGGTCGTCTCGGACAGCGGCAGCGACGCCTCGATCGTCGATCTCGGCGCGACCGTCCCGATCAAGCTCCCGGGCGAGACCAGCGGCTCGGAGGCGTCGAGGTACGACGCTCACTGGTGGCACGATCCGCGCAACGCCGAGACCGCCGTCAAGGAGATCCGCGACGGCCTGCTCGAGGCGGAGCCCTCGAAAGCCGCTCAGTTCCGCCGCAACGCCGAGGCCTACCTGGCCAAGCTCAGGGCGCTCGATCGCGGGATCGCCAGGTGCATGGATTCCATTCCCGCCGCCGAGCGCAAGCTGGTCACCGACCACGACGCCTTCGGCTACTTCGCGAAGCGCTACGGAATCACGGTCGTGGGCGCGGTCATCCCCTCGCAGACGACCCAGGCGCAGCCATCCGCAAAGGACGTCAGCGAGCTCGTCGACCGGATCGAGCGCGAGGGCGTGAAGGCCGTCTTCCCGGAGAGCTCCGTCAGCCCCAAGCTCGCGGAGACGATCGCGGACCAGACCGGAGCCTCATCCGATCACACGCTGTACGGAGACACGCTCGGCCCAGAGGACTCGACCGGCGCAACCTACCTCCAGATGGAGGCGGCGAACGCCGACGCCATGGCCCAGGGCTTCAGCGGCGGCCAGCGGCGCTGCCAGCTACCAGGGATTGGATGATCGTCCTCGCCGAAGCGGCCGGGCTGAGCGCCGGATACGGTGGCGTGGCGGCGATCGAGGACGTCAGCTTCCGAGTTCGCCCGGGCGAGCGCGTCGCACTGCTGGGGCCGAACGGAGGCGGGAAGACGACGCTGCTGCGGTCGATCACAGGCGAGGCCGAGCGGCTCTCGGGATCGCTGCGCGTCAGCGCGCCCCACGCGACAGTCCCGCAGACGGAGCGTTCCCGCCTCGACTACCCCGTCTCGGCGCTCGACGTCTCGCTGATGGGGTCCCTGGCGGGACTTCCGTGGTGGCGCCAGCCGGGTCGCCGCGAACGAGCCACCGCGCTCCAGGCCCTGGAGCGGGTGGGGATGGTGCAGCTTGCGGGTTCGACCTTCGGCGAGCTCTCGGCGGGTCAGCGGCAACGCGTGTTGATCGCCCGAGGCCTGGTCCAGGAGGCCCGCCTGCTGCTGCTCGATGAGCCGTTCACGGGGCTCGATGCGTCCAGCTCCGAGCGGCTCGAGACCTTGATCGGTGAGCTGGCGACCGAGGAACGGGGAATCCTGATCGCCACCCACGACCTCGAACAGGCTCGGCGCTGGGACCTCGTGGTTTGCCTCAACGGCCGGCAGATCGCCTTCGGGCCGCCCGGAGAGGTGCTCGACCTGGCCGTGCTCGAGGCGACATATGGAGGCGCGATCGTGGAGATCCCCGGCAACGGCGGCCTGGGCATCCTGCCACCCCACCACCATCACCAGGCATGATCGGGCCGTTCTCCGACCCGATCATGCAGCGTGCCCTGCTCGAGGTGACGCTGGTCGGCGTCTGCGGAGGCGCCCTCGGCTGCTGGGTGATCTTCTACGGGCTCTCCTATGCGTCGGAGTCGCTCGCGCACGGGCTCTTCCCGGGGCTGGTCGCGGCCGCGCTCCTGGGCCTGCCGCTGTTGCTAGGCGCCGGGGTGGGAATCCTGGTCGCCGCGCTCGGCGTCGTGATCGCGAGCCGGATCCCGGGAGTGGGCAGGAACGTCGCGGTGGCGGTGGTCGTGACCACACTCTTTGGCCTCGGGGCGCTCCTCGCCCTGTCTCCCGCCTCGCCTCCCGGAGTCCAGGCACTCTTGTTCGGCGACGTGCTCGGCGCCAGCGATAGCGACCTCGCCCTCTCGGGTGGCCTGGCGCTGGGGATTGCCGCCGCCCTGTGGCTCCTCCACGGGCGACTCCTCGCGGTCGGGTTCGACCGCGCCTTCGCGCGCTCCCTCGGCATTTCGGCGGCGGCCGCCGACGCTGCCGTGCTCACTCTGCTGGCGGGCGCCATTCTGGTCGGCGTCCAGGGCATGGGGAACCTGCTGGTCGTGGCCGTGCTGGTCGGCCCCGCGGCGACCGCGCGACAGCTGAGCTCGCGGATGGCGCCGATGATGTTGCTCTCGGTGGCGGTGGCGGTGTTCGCCGGCGCCGCCGGGCTCTGCCTCTCCTATTACGCGGGCACCGCTGCCGGGGCCTCGGTCGCCGCGGCCTTCGTCGCCGCCTACCTGCTGGCTGCGTTCAGCCGGCGAACGGGGCTTCCTCTGACGGTCGAGGAATCGCCGTAAATGGCCGGCGCTACGAGTCAGGCGTTGGGACCCGGTCGCGACAGCGCCTGGGTCGAGCACGCGCTGGTGGCGCTGGGGGATGCCGGGTACCACAGGGGCGGCGCGCGCCTTGCGGTGATCGAGCTGCTTGCGCGCCAGGATTGCTCCGTCACGGCGATCGAAATCGACGATCAGCTGCGGGCCACCAACCAGGCGATCGGCCGCGCAAGCGTCTATCGAACTCTGGAGCAGCTGGAGGAGCTGAAGCTGGTGCACCGGCTCGAGATGGGCCGGGGCATGGCGAGCTACGAGCGAGTCGAGCCGAGCGGCGAGCACCACCACCACGTCGTCTGCGAGAGCTGCGGTCGAGTGGAGCCGTTCGAGGACCCGGGGCTGGAGCGGGCGATCGGGCGGCTGGAGGACAGGGTCGGCTTCGAGGTCTCCGACCACGAGGTCGTGCTCCGCGGCCGCTGCCCTCGCTGCGCGTGACGCCGACGGCGAGGGGTCCTCAGGCGGAGCGAAGCAGCCCGCCGTCGAGCGGGATCACCGCTCCGGTGAGGTAGGCGGCGCGCTCCGAGCACAGGAAGGCGACCAGGTCGCCGTACTCCTCGGGAGTCCCGAGGCGTGCCGCCGGGACACCCTCGTGGGCGCGCCTCTCCATCTCCTCCCACGACCCCCAGTTGGAGGCCAACCGGTCGGTCGCAAAGCGGCCCGTGGCGACCGTGTTGACCGTGATTCCCTCGGCGGCGACCTCGCTCGCCAGCGTCTTGAAGAAGCCCACGGCCGCCATCCGGTGCGAGTTGGAGAGTGCCAGTCCGGGGATCGGCTCCCGAACCGAGCTCGAGCCGACGTTGACGATCCTTCCCCAGCCACCTTCGCGCATCCCCGGCAGCACCGCTTCGATCAGGGTACGCGGCGCCAGCACCAGTGACCTGTAGGCCTGCTCCCATTCGGCCAGCGGGTTGTCGAGTGCCCCACCCAGCGGCGGACCACCTGTATTGGTGACGAGGATCTCGATCGGGCCGAGAGCTTCCTCGACCTCTCCCGGCAGCGCCGCGAGACGGTCGAGGTCGGAAGCGTCCGCAACCAGGACGGCCGTCTCGCCGCCGATCTCGGCGGCCGCCTCGGCGAGCCGCGGGCGCGAACGGCTCGCCATCGCCACCTTGGCGCCCTCGCGGGCCAGCGCCGCCGCGACGGCCCTGCCGATCCCGCGGCTGGCGCCCATCACCAGGGCGGTCTTGCCGGAGATCCCGAGCTCCATCCCCAAGACGCTATCCGGTGCCCGGCGGCCGCGCCGGTCGGATACGGTGGGCGGGATGGCGAGCGGCGGCGACCTCTACGAGCAGCTGGTCGAAGCGGCGAACGCCATCTACGGGTCTCACCCGCACCGCCGGGCGCTGCATGCCAAGGGCACCTGGTGCGAGGGCAGCTTCACGGCGAGCGCGGAGGCGGGGCAGCTCTGCCGCGCCACCCATTTCCAGGGCGACCCGGTTCCGGCGCTGGTCCGCTTCTCGAACGGCAGCGGCAACCCTGAGTCCCATGACGCCGGGCGGGAGGCGCGGGGGATGGCGGTAAAGCTCCGTGCGGAGAACGGGGACGAGATCGACATCCTGGCGGTCACCATCCCCGCCTTCGCCACCCGGACCACCGAGGAGTTTCTCGAATTGCTGCGCCTCCGCCGACCCGATCCCGAGACCGGCCAGCCCGACATGGAGAAGCTCGGTGCCTTCTTTGCCGCCCACCCCGAGTCTCTGCCGGCGGCCCAGGCGACGCTCACCAGCGAGCCCCCAGCGAGCTTCGCCCAGCTCAGCTACTACTCGCCGCACTCGTTCAAGCTCGTCGACACCGCCGGCGACGGCACCTGGGTCCGGTACCGCTGGCGCCCGGAAGCGGGCGAGGCTCACATCCCCGACGACGAGGCCCGCGAGCGCGGCCGCGACTACCTTCGCGACGAGCTCGCCGAGCGGCTTCGCAGTGGCCCCGCCGGGTTTGAGCTCCTGCTCCAGATTCCCGCCGAGGGCGATCCTGTCGACGACCCCACCGCCGTCTGGCCGGACGACCGCCGGCTGGTCGTCGCCGGCCGCCTCGAGGTCACCGAGATCGTGGACGACCCTGAGTCCGACGGCCGAATCGAGGTCTTCGACCCGGTCCGGATCGTCGACGGCATCGAGCTCTCCGACGATCCGATCCTGCACGCCCGGCCCAGGGCCTACTCGGTCTCGGCCTACCGGCGGCTGGGGATCGAGGTACCGAATCCATCGACTCCTCCCACGACCTCCTAGTCGCGGATGTCGAGCCCGAACGGCAGCCGCGAGCTGGTGACCAGGGTCCTCACAGCGGCATAATCAGACGACGTCGGGGCGGTTAGCTCAGTTGGGAGAGCGCCTGCCTTACAAGCAGGAGGTCGCCAGTTCGAGCCTGGCACCGCCCATCGGCCGAATCCGGCTCTCCTTTTTGGCGAGATACTCCGCGGGCGATGTCGCAGGAGAACGTGGAGATCGCGCGCCGGGCTTGTGAGGCTGCGTGGCGCAGACCGAAGCCGGACTTCGACACGCTCAACGCGCTCGCCCACCCTGACCACGAAATGTTCACGGTGCAATCGTTGGTCGAGGGGGGCGGTTACCACGGAGCGCGGGGCTTCCGCGAGTGGCTGGCCAGTTGGGGCGAAATGTTCGGCGAGACGTGGGAATCCAGCGTCGAGCAGGCCAGGGCCATCGATGACGAGCGGGTGTTCGTAACTGGCTGGATTAAGGTGCGCGGATCGCGCGGCGGCGTGCCCGTCGAACAGCGGTTTTGGGTGGTTATGAGCCTGCGCGACGGCAAGGTGACGCGGAGCGCGGTTTACACGGACCGTGCGCAGGCCCTCGAAGCCGCCGGGCTTCAGGAGTAAGCGATGTCGCAGGAGAACGTGGAGGTCGTGCGGGCCGCAATGGACGCTTGGAACCGAGGAAATTGGGACGAGACGCTGAAACACGGCGCCCCGGACATGGTGCTCGACAACTCGATGAATGCAGGCGAATGGCGCGGGGTTCATCAGGGGCCGGATCAGGTCAAGCGTGCGTTCCAGATGCTCACCGAGGCCTGGCAGAGCGTGCACATTGAGATCAGCGAGTTCATCGAAGCCGACGAGGGCGTGCTCGTCACACGCCAGAAGGCGCGTTTTGTTGGTCGCGACGGCATCGAGCTGCCGGGTCCCACCCGCTCCGGTTGGCTGTGGAAGCTCCATGCTGGAAAGATCGTCTTCGTCGCCACCTACAACGACCTCGACGAAGCCCTCGAAGCCGCCGGGCTCAAGGAGTAGGCGATGTCGCAGGAAGCGTGAGGCGAGATACTGCCTGGATGCGGTCGAGGAAGTTGGGACTGGCGTTGGCGGTGCTCGCCGCCGCTGCCGCCGTTGTTTTGTTCGTCGTCCTGCGCGACGCCGACTCGGACTCTGGGGGGTCGAGCACAACGACCCCCGCTACTCAGTCGCCCAGCGGGGGCAAGCCTCCGGCGCAGAACTTGCCGACGACGATCGTCGTCCGTGGAGCACGACCGGTGGGGGGCGTCCAGGAGCTGACCTTCGAGAAGGGTGGCCGCATCCGGTTCATCGTCGAGTCGGATGTCACCGACGAGGTGCACCTGCACGGCTACGACATCGCCAAGCCTGTCGAGGCCGGTGGCCGCGTCCAGTTCGATGTCCCAGCGTCGATCGAGGGGGTGTTCGAGGTCGAACTGGAGGAGCGGGTGGTACCGCTCGCCGAGGTCACCGTCAATCCCTAAGCGTCCCATGATCGTGCGGGTGGCCGTACCCGCGACTCTGATCGGGGCGGCTGCCGGATTAGGCGTCTGTCGCCCGGGCGTTCGCGAGATACTGCGCGGGCCATGTCGCAGGAGTGCGACGACATATCCAACGAAGGAGGAAAGAGTTGATCTTGTCGACGGTGAAGATCGAGGATTTCGACCGCTTCTGGAACGCCTTCTCAACCAAGGGCGCCGAGAAGCGAAAGCAGTACGGGAGCAAGGGCTCGCATGTCTTCCGCGATCCCAACGACGACAGCCGGGTCTGGGTTGTCTTCGACTGGGACGAGGAGGGCTATGGGAACTTGTTGTCCGACCCTGACATGCCGGCGATCTTTCAAGAGGCCGGGCTCCAGGGTAGGCCCGAGAAGGCGGAGCTCGCCCGGGAGCACGACGTTTAGGGAGCCCACGGCCCACTACACATGAAAACCTTCACCTAAGCGGGAGGCGCTTGGCCCGCCCATCGGAGAACAGATCGAGCGAGGGGAGAAGCGATGTCGGTAGAGCAGGCGCTGGCGCAGTTCAAGGAGACCGAGGGGGGTGAGTCGTTCCGCCTTCAGAACTCGAAGCTGCTCAAGGTCGAGCTTGCCGACGTCACGATCGACGCCAAGCTCGGCTCGATGGTCGCCTACCAGGGCGACGTCCGGTTCGAGCATGCCGGCTCCGGCGGGGTCTCGCGGATGATCAAGAAGGCGGTCACCAGCGAGGGCACCGACCTGATGAAGATCTCGGGCAGCGGCGAGGTGTTCCTGGCTGACATGGCGCAGGAGATCCAGCTGCTGAAGCTGGAGGACGACCGGATCACGGCCAACGGCGCCAACGTCCTCGCCTTCGAGGCCGGCATCGACTGGAGCATCAAGCGCGTCGAGGGTGCCTCGGGGGCGCTGGCGGGCGGCCTCTACAACATGGAGCTCGGCGGCACGGGATGGGTGGCCCTGGTCTCCGACGGCCCTCCGGTGCTGATCGAGATCGACGGCGACCGGACGTTCGCCGATCCGCAGGCCGCGATCACCTGGTCGAGTGGGGTTTCCACTTCGATCAAGACCGACGTCAACCTAAAGACGTTCATCGGACGCGGCTCCGGCGAGACCATCCAGGTGTCGTTCTCCGGCTCCGGCTGGTTATTGATCCAGCCCTCCGAGGGGCGCGTCGCAGCTTCAGGCTCGGGCGGCGCCAAGGGCGCGCTCGGCAACCTGCTCGGCGGGGGCTAGCGGCCCGAGCACCGCGAGATTGGGCCTCCCGGCGGCGGGTAGTCGGGAGTCGAAGACCGAAGCTCATCCAAGGAAGGAGGAGACGGATCGGGTGCCGGCGGCGCTGGCTCATGCCATCGCGCCCGCTTGCCGATAGCGCCCCACGAGGCGCCGAACCTCGCCGTAGTGCCGCGCGAGGCGGCTGGGACGAGGCCAAGCGCGTTTCGTTCGCCCCAAGGAGAAAATGGACGCTCCCAGCACCAACCCGAGACGACGCGGGCGGCCCTCGGCGGCGGCGGCCGCGATCCTGCTTGCCGCCGCGATCGCGTTGCCCGCCGGAGCCGGGGTCGCCGCCGCCTCCGACGGGGGGACGACCGGCTTTCAGCGGGCGAGGTCCGCGAACCCCTACCGCGGCGACGGGATGTGGATCTGGTACGTGAGCCGCTCGAGCGGCGGCGATCTGGCCCGAATCGCGCACAAGGCGCGCCGCAACGGGATCGAGACCGTCTACATCAAGAGCTCGGACGGGAGCAGCGCCTGGAGCCAGTTCACCCGGAGCCTGGTCTCCTACCTGCACGCCCGCAACCTCCGGGTTTGCGGCTGGCAGTTCGTCTACGGCATCCATCCCGGGGCTGAGGCGCGGCGGGGCGCGGAGGCGGTTCGGAAGGGCGCCGATTGCCTGGTGATCGACGCCGAGTCCACCTATGAGGGCCGCTACGGTGCGGCCGACGCCTACGTGGACAAGCTGCGGCACAAGATCGGTGCCAGCTTCCCCACCGCGCTGACCAGCTTTCCATACGTCGACTACCACCCTGCGCTCCCCTACTCGGTTTTCCTCGGGCCCGGCGGAGCGCACTACAACCTGCCGCAGCTCTACTGGCACTCGATTGGGGACACCGTCGGCGAGGGCTACGAGCACACCTTCCGCGTCAACCGCGTCTACCGGCGGGGGATCTACCCGCTCGGCCAGACCTACGACAGTCCGCCCATCCGCCAGCTCCGGCGGTTTCGGCGGATGGCGCTCTCATACGACTTCGGCGGCGTCAGCTGGTGGTCGTGGGAGGAGACCAACAGGCGTGAGTGGCGGGCGCTGGGACGCAACGTCGGGGGCCCCATCTCGGGCGCCGGTCGGTCGGGCAGCGGCTACCCGGCGCTCTCGAAGGGCAGCCGCGGGGACCTCGTGGTCTGGGCGCAGGAGCACCTGAAGGGCGCCGGCGAGCAGGTTCCGGTGACCGGTTACTTCGGCGACAAGACCCGGCGCGCGGTGAAACGCTTCCAGCGCTCCAAGGGCTATGTCGGCGACGGCCACCTCGGGCCCAGAACGTGGCGAGCCCTGCTCGACGTGAAGCCGCGGACGGTCGATTGGTCCAGCAGACGCTCGCGCCGCGCCGCGAAGCGCCCCGCAACCGTTGCACCGCGCTCGGCCTCGCTGCCGGCGCTGCGCTACGAGATACCGCCTCCGTCCGAGCGCTAGACCCGGGGCGACGAGCTCACCGGCTACGATCGGGCCGCAGGCCGATCGTGGCGCGGATTGAGAATTACAGCCCCGGGCGTGTCGTCATCGACGGCGTGGAGCTCAACCGAGACGTGATCGTGCTTCCGAACCGCGTGCAGCGCAACTGGTGGCGGCGGGAGGGCCACTCGCTGGTGATCGAGGATCTCGACGACGTGCTCGACGAGCTCCCGGAACGATTGATCGTCGGCTGCGGATACTCGAGCCGGCTCGAGCCCGATCCCTCCGTGATCGAGGCGCTCGAGAGGCGAGGAGTGAAGGTCGAGGCGCTGCCGACGGAAGATGCCGTCGCCCGCTTCGAGGAGCTGGAGACCCGAAACCCGGCGGCCGTGGCGGCGGCGCTTCACCTGACTTGCTGATCGGCACGCTCGCCGCGATGGCGGTGACCTTTGCGGCGGCGGCGCCGGCGGCCGCGAGCGAGGACTTCGCCAGCGAGCCGCCGTTCGGCGGGGAGCTGCCGCCGCCGCTCGTCACGCCTCCGTCCGAGCAGCATCCGCCCCCCGGCTTCGAGCTCAGCGGGAGGGAGGCGATCCGGATCGCCGCCGGCGCTGAGGCGGTGCGCAGCGAGCGCGGCGAGAGCCCGCAGATGCGGCCGGTCGCCTTCAAGCGCGGCGGCGATTGGCAGGTGAGCTACTTCGCCGGCTCCGGCCCCGACCGCACCGAGGTCGCCCAGGCGGTCGTCGACGACCGAAGTGGCCGGGTGCTGGAGGCCTGGCATGACCATCAGCTCAATGCACCGCTCGCCCGCGGCTATTCGGGCGCCGTCGCCCAGCATGTGAACGCCCCCTATGTCTGGCTGCTCCTGTGCCTGCTGTTCCTGGCGCCATTCATCGACCCTCGGCGCCCCTTCCGCCTCCTCCACCTCGACCTCCTGGTGCTGCTCGGGCTCGGCGTCTCGCTGCTGTTCTTCAATCGGGGTGAGATCACCGCCTCGGTGTCCCTCACCTACCCGGTGCTGGGCTACGTCCTTCTGCGCATGCTGTGGGTGGGGGTGCGCCCGGTTGATCGCCCGGGCGCGCTGGTCCCGGTGATCCCGGTGAACTGGCTGGCGGTCGGCGCCGTCGTCCTCGTCTGCGCCCGGATCGCCCTCAACGTCGCCGACTCACAGGTGATCGACATCGGCGTCGCCGGGGTAGTCGGCGCTGATCACATCAGCCACGGGCAGGAGCTCTACAACGGCGGTTTCGCCCCTGGGGTCGGAATCCGCGGCGACGTCTACGGGCCACTCAACTACATCGCCTACGTGCCCTTCGAGGCCCTCTTCCCCTGGCACGGTCACTGGGGTGATGTGCCCGCCGCCCACGCGGCGGCGATCGCCTTCGACCTGCTCACGGCGCTCGGCCTGCTCGCGCTCGGCCGGCGGCTGCGTCCCGGCGAGACGGGTAGGACGCTCGGGATCGCGCTCGCGTTCGGCTGGCTCGCCTACCCGTTCACGCTCTACACGATGAACGCGAATGCGAACGACTCGTTGATCGCTGCTATCGGGGTGGGGGCGATGCTGGCGCTGGCCTCGCCCCCCGCCCGGGGGGCGATGGTGGCGCTGGGATCCGCGGCCAAGTTCGGGCCCGCGGCGCTGGCGCCGCTGTTCGCGACCGGCACCGGCGAGCGCCGTTGGCGCTCCGCGATCGCCTTCGGGATCGCCTTCCTCGCGGTCAGCGCGCTGTTGATCCTGCCCTTCCTCCCCGACGGGGGCCTGCGAGAGCTCTACGATCGCACGCTCGGCTACCAGGCCTCGCGCAGCTCGCCGTTCAGCGTCTGGGGCCTGGCGCCCTCGCTCGAGTTCCTGCGGCCGATCGAGCGGGCGGGAGCGGTCGCCCTCGCCCTGGCGGTGGCGCTCTGGCCGGCCCGAAAGACCTCCGCCCAGGTCGCCGCGCTGGCGGCGGCGGTGCTGATCGCCGTCCAGCTCGGGGCGACGCACTGGTTCTACTTCTACGTGGTTTGGTTCCTGCCCCTGGTGCTGGTGGCCCTGTTCGTGGCCCAGCGGGGCGAGGGGCTCAGCGAATCGTCGTCTGAAGCCGCCCCAGGGTCGGCGAGTTGATCGCGATTTCGTCGCCGGGCTTCAGCCAGACGCGCGGCTCCCGGGTGCTGCCGACGCCCGCAGGCGTTCCCGTCGAGACGATGTCGCCGGGCTCGAGGGTCATCAGCCGGGACAGGTGGGCGACGAGCGCCGGCGCGGAGAAGATCAGGTCGTGGGTGGACGCCGCCTGCATCTGCTCCCCGTTCAGGGTCAGCGAGAAGGAGATCCCGTTCTCGGGGCCGGCCTCGTCGGGCGTCACCAGCGCCGGACCGCAGGGCGCCGAGCCGTCGAACACCTTGCCCGGCATCCACTGCGGGGTCGCGAATTGGAGGTCGCGGGCCGAGAGGTCGTTGAGGAGCATGTAGCCGGCGATCTGATCGAGCCCATCGGATTCCGCCACCTCCTTCGCGCGGCGCCCGACCACGAACGCGATCTCGGCCTCGAAGTCGACCTTGGCGCTCGCCGCGGGCAGGGCCACGGTGGCGCCCGGCGGCGCGAGCGCGTTGCGGAACTTGGCGAAGAAGGTCGGCGACTGCGGAGGATCGATCCCCGCCTCGGCGGCGTGGGCGCCGTAGTTGAGCCCGATGCAGACGATCTTGTCGGGATCCGGGACCGGCGGCGCGAGCTCGACCCGCTCGAGCGCCAGCGGCTCGCCGCCGGAGATCTCAGCGGCTTCCGCGAGGCGGCGGGAGGAGAGCAGCTCGCGGACGCTGGACCCTTCGCCGCCGAGCGCGTCCCAGATGTCGACCACCGAGTCGTCGCGCAGCAGGCCCGCCCGCACCCCCCGCTCGGAGCGATAGCTGACGACTCGCATCGCGGAACCTTATTCCGGAGGCTGGCAATCGTCCGGCGCTCCGTAGAATCAGCCTCGCCGGGGGCGTAGCTCAGTTGGTTAGAGCGCCGGCCTGTCACGCCGGAGGCCGCGGGTTCGAGTCCCGTCGCTCCCGTTCAGGACGCCGTATGGCTTCGGATATCGGCGTCCTCGGTCGGTCGGCTCGGTCATGCACGATTTCAGTGCACTCCCTTCGCCGCCCTCCCTGCGTCCACCGATCTCCTCGCCCTACCGCGCCCTGAATCCGGTCGGGTCGTATGCCTAGGGCTGGGCGACCGGAGCCTCCTCTTCGACGCCGGCCTCCGGCGTGATCAGGATCGCTCCCTCGCCGCTCGCGTAGGCCTCCTCGCCGTGGTAGACGACGTCCATCCCCAGCGCTTCCTCGTGTTCGCTACTGCGCAGCGGCATCACCGCTCCGATCAGCCGCAGAAGGACATAGGTGGCGCCAAAGGCATAGACGGGCGCCGCCAGCGCCGCCAGCGCCTGGTCGCCGAGCTGGGAGGCGTTGCCGTAGAAGAGACCGTCCGAGACCCCGTTCCACCCGACCTGGGCGACGAAGCCGATGAAAAGGATCCCGAAGAAGCCGGCGATCCCGTGGACGGCGAGGACGTCGAGCGTCTCGTCGACCCGCGTTCGCGGACGCCAGGCGATAAGCGCGTAGCAGGGCAGCGCGCCCAGCGCGCCGAGCAGCATCGCGTAGCCGGGGCTGATGAAGCCGCCGGCGGGAGTGATGAGGACGCAGCCGACGATGATCGCCGTCGCCGCACCGACCGCGGTCACCCTGCGACCGCGAATCGCGTCGAGCCCGAACCAGACCAGCAGTGTCGTCGCAGGCGTGAGCAGGGTGTTGGTAAAGGCGAGAACCGAGTTGGCCCCGGTGTTGAAGCCGCTGCCGCCGTTGAAGCCGAACCAGCCAAACCACAGCAGCCCGGCCCCGACGAGGACATAGACGGTGTTGTGGGGCAGCAGCGCCTGCCGCCCGTAATCCTTGCGGGCGCCGACGACCAGCGCCGCCGCCAGGGCCGAGAACCCGGAGCCCATCTCGACCGGGACGCCGCCGGCGAAGTCGAGGGTTCCGCCCTCGAGCAGCCAGCCGGGACCGAAGGCCCAGTGGGCCATCACGGCGTAGACGAGCACCGACCACAGCGCCGAGAAGACCAGGAAGGCGCTGAACCGCATCCGCTCGACGACCGCGCCCGAGATCAGCGCCGTGGTGATGATGCAGAAGGTCGCCTGGAAGGCGAAGAAGAGCAGATGGGGGATCGTCGACCCCTCACGGGGCTCGAGGGTGACGTCGCTGAGGAAGGCGTGGTCGAAGCCGCCGATGATGTCGTTGCCCTCGTCGAAGGCGAACGAGTAGCCGACTACCGCCCAGGTGACGGTGGCGACGGCGATCGCCGCGATGCACATCATGAACGTGTTGAGCGGGTTCTTGGAGCGCACCAGGCCCGCGTAGAAGAGCCCCAGCGCCATGGTCATCATCAGCACCAGCGCCGTAGCGGCCAGCATCCAGGCCGTGTCGCCGGTGTCGATCGCCGCCGCCTGTGCGATCAGATTCGGCATCCCGATCAGCCTGCGACCGGCGTCACGGCGCCGTGGTCGGTCTCACCGGTGCGGATCCGCACCGCCCGTTCGAGGGGAACGACGAAGATCTTGCCGTCACCGACCTCGCCGGTGCGGGCGCCCGCGCACAGCGCCTCGATCGTCGGCTCGACGAAGGGGTCCGAGACGGCGATCTCGAAGCGGACCTTGTCGGCCAGCCCCATCTGTACGGTCGTGCCGCGGTAGGTCTCGACCCGGTCCAGCTCACCTCCGTGCCCCTGAACCCGGCTCAGGGAGACCCCGCGCACCTCCGCGCGATAGAGGGCCTCCAATACGTCGTTCGCCTTCTCCGGTCGGATGATGCCGATCACGAGCTTCAAAACCCCTCCTTTGGCCGGCTGAGCGGGTGCGAGCCTAACCGTCGGGCCGGATCTTCGCCTCCCGGCCTCGACTTTCAGCGCCAGGTGCCGCCGAAACGATGAGTTCGGAGGCTCCGCGCGGTCTAAGGAGCATGGTCACTGACCGAGAACACCTGAGCCGGAACCGGCAGGTACTGTGATTTTGATCCGGAACCGGCAGACCCGTGGTGTCTATCTTGAGCCTGCGAACGAGTCGTCAGCCGAGAAAGGGACTCCCGAATGACGCGTTTTCTCGCCCGCCTCGCCGACATCACCTATCGCCGCCGCGGCCGCGTGGTCGTCGCCTGGATCGTGGCGACGATCGTGATCATCGGGGTGGGCTCCTCGCTGGCCGGGGAATACGAGGCCGACTACCACACGCCGGGCTCGGAGTCCAAGGCGGCGAGCGAGCTCACCCAGGAGCGGTTCGACGGCTACTCCGGCCAGGAGATCAACGTCGTCTGGAAGGACGACGCCGGCGCCGACAGCCCCGGCGCGCGGCAGCGCGTCAACGCCTTCTTCGCCGAGGCCGAGCAGGTCGACCACGTCGCCGAGCACGTCACCCCGATCCGGTTCTCGGAGGACCGCACGATCGGGTCGACCACTCTCCCATTGACGGTCAACGGCTGGGAGGTCCCCAAGGAGGACGGTGAGAAGCTGGTCGCCGCCGCCGAAGAGAACAGCGGCGACGGCCTGGAGATCAAGCTCGGCGGGGATCCGATCTATCAGGCGCAGGATTCGGGCAGCCCGGAGGGGGTCGGGCTCCTCGGCGCGGCGATCGTGCTGCTGATCGCCTTCGGCTCGGTGGTCGCTGCCGGCCTGCCGCTCGCGATCGCCCTCGTGGGCCTTGGCATCTCGTCCGGGGGCCTGATCGTGCTGCTCGCCAACGTCGTCGACGTCCCCGACTGGACCACGGCGGTGTCCGGGCTGATCGGGATCGGGGTCGGCGTCGATTACTCGTTGCTCGTCCTGACCCGGTTCCGTGCGGCCATGAACGAGGGCAAGGACCGCCACGACGCCGTCGTCGAGGCCGTCACCACTGCCGGGCGCAGCGTGATCATCGCCGGCGCCACTGTGGTGATCGCCGTCCTCGGCCTCGCCCTGACCGGCCTGCCCTACATGTACGGCGTCGCCCTCTCGGCTTCGTTCGCCGTCCTGGTCGTGATGCTCGCCGCGGTCACGCTGCTGCCGGCGCTGCTGTCCTACCTGGGGCCAAAAGTCGACCGCCTGCGGATCCCGTTCCTCGGCCGCACGCTGAAGGCGGAGGGAGACGGCGAGTCCCCGGCCGCACGCTGGAGCCACGCCGTCCAGCGGCGGCCCTGGACCGCCGCGATCGCTGCCACGGCAGTGCTGCTCGCGCTCGCCGCACCCGCGCTCGACATGCGCCTCGGCTTCCCCGACGCCGGCAACGACCCGCCGGACACCATGACCCGCCAGGCCTACGACCTGAACACCGAGGGATTCGGGCCCGGCACGAACGGACCGCTGGTGATCGCCGCCGAGCTGCCCCCCGATGATCCGGGCGCGGAGGCGGCGATCCGCTCCTTTGCGGATCGGATTCGCAGCGACCCCGAGGTCGCCTTCGTCCCCCCACCGGTGATAAATCCGGAGGGCGACGCGGCGATCGTCAACGTTGTCCCGGCGGGCTCCCCCCAGGACGCCGAGACCGAGGATCTGGTCAACCACCTGCGCGATGACGTCGTGCCCGAGGAGCTCGGTGGCACCGGAATCACCGCCGAGGTCGGAGGCGTGACCGCGGCGCTCGAGGACCAGAGCGACTACATCACGGGCCGCATGCCGGTGTTCATAGCCGCGGTCGTCGGTCTCTCCTTCGTGCTCCTGCTGGTTGCCTTCCACTCACCGCTGATCTCGCTCAAGGCCGGGGTGATGAATCTGCTCTCGGTCGGCGCCGCCTACGGCGTGATGACCCTGGTGTCGAAGGGCGGCCCGGTCGCCGAGCTGATCGGAATCGACCACGCGGTGCCGATTGCGCCGTTCATGCCGGTGATGATGTTCGCGATCCTCTTCGGGCTGTCGATGGACTACGAGGTCTTCCTGATCTCGCGGATCCGTGAGGAGTACCTGAAGGATGGAAACACGTCGCGGGCGGTCGCCGACGGCCTCGCGAAGACCGCGCGCGTGATCACCGCGGCGGCGGCGATCATGGTGGTGGTCTTCCTGGCCTTTGTGACGGCGCCGGACACCTTCCTGAAGTTGTTCGGGATCGGACTGGCCACGGCGGTCTTTCTCGACGCGACCGTCGTCCGGATGGTGCTCGTACCCGCCGTGATGCAGCTGCTCGGCGCCCGCAACTGGTGGATCCCGGACTGGCTGGAGCGCATCCTGCCGCGCCTCGACGTCGAGCGCGTCGCGCTCGGTGCCGCGGACGGACGGCCCTAGCTCAGGCGCCCGGCTCGACCACGAACGCGACCTCGTCGAGGTAGCACCATGACCAGTCCTCGCCCGGCTCGAGCGAGCTGACGATCGGATGGCCGATTGCGGCGGCGTGCTTTGAGGCGTGCTGGTTCGGAGAGGAATCGCAGCAGGCGACGTGGCCGCAGCTACGGCAGGCTCGCAGGTGCACCCACTGCCCGCCGATCTTCAGGCAGTCCTCGCACCCGGGAACCGCCTCCGGGGGCTCGATCCGGATCTGGTCGAGGTGTGTGCAGATCGCGGTCATTTCCGCAAGCCTAGGGCTAGAGCCCGCCGCCGGCCGGCGGCGGCGCCGTGGGGTCAGCCTGCCCCTCGCCGAGCTTCTCCCGCGCCAGGTACTCCTCCACCAAGAGCGCGTTGTCCGCGGAACGCTCGACCACCGTCAGCAGGTCGGTCATCGTCGACACCTCCTCGACCTGCTCCTTGACGAACCACTGCATGAACTGCTCGGCCTGGTAGTCGCCGTTATCGCGGGCGAGCTTGAACAGGGCGTTGATCTCATCGGTGACGAGCTGCTCCTGGTCGAGCGCCATCCGCACCGGGGCGACGACGTCTTCGAAGCGGGTCAGCTTCGCATCGATGTCGGGGATCCGCACCTCCTGGTTGGCGTCCAGCAGGTACTGGACCATCATCATCGCGTGGTTTCGCTCCTCGACGGCCTGGCGGTAGAAGAAGGCGGCGAGGCGGGGCAGGGTCTCGGACTCGTAGTACACGGCTGCGCCGATGTACTGCTGGTGGGCACCGAACTCGTTGGCGATCTGCTTGTTGAGCGCGTCGGCGAAGGGCTTCTGTGGCATCGGACCTCCTCGTCTGGTTCCACCCCAGGCTAGCGATCCGCCCACTCGCCCCAGCGAAAACCGGTCGCCGAGGGCGCCGGGTCGAGCGGGCTCGAGGGCAGCCCGTCGGGGACCGCCGGGTCGTTGTAGCCGGAGGGGGCGATGTCGTTCGGGGTGACGGGGTGGAAGAGCGAGGCCAGGTACTGGATCTGGCCTCGCCCGGGGCCCAGCTCTCCCTGGCCGCCGCCGTAGATCGCGATGCTCTCCCGTTCGCAGTGCTCGTAGACGGCGAACAGCTGATCCAGTGAGCCGAAGCGGGACGGCTTCGAGTTGATCGCCCGCGGCCTTCGCTCCAGCGCTTCGAGGTCGGCCACGGAGTGCAGCGGCGCGTCCCACGTGATCCGGTCGGCGTGCGGCTCCAGCACAGGCCGGGTCTCGTCGTTCAGATCGGGGTCCTCGAGGTATGCCTCGAGGAACGCTTCGGCGACGGCGCGGTAGAGCTCGGAGTCGGTCTCGACGTCCACCGGCGTACCGCTGTACAGCCCCTTCAGATCGAGGATGTCGACGCCCGCGATCGCGGCCAGCTCCGCGATCAGCTCGGCGTCCCAGTCGTTTTCGGGGTCGAGCTTGAAGCGCAGGGTCGGGTACTTGTCGAGCCGTCGGCGAACCGGTTCGGTGGTGGAGTGCGAGTCGTCTTCCCCGAAGCTGGAGAGGCGCGTGGAGCAGACGAAGGTGACGGGCTTCGGGTCGCGCCCGAGGGCCTCGTGCAGCGCCAGGCCGCTCTGGCGCAGCGCGAGGTCGAGCGCTGCGCTCTCGTACGCCCAGCGGCGGTAGCTCCGCGAGGCCTCGCGCACGGGCGACGCGGAGCTGAACAGGTCGAGCTCCGCCACCAACTCGCAGAGCTCGCCCAGGGTCCTCGGTCCCGTGAGGTCATGAACGGGCCCGGTGTCGCGGTGGGCGACGTGGTCGAGTACGTCGTAGACCACGTCTTCCCCGATGCCCTCGTGACCGCCCCCGCGCAGCCGGACCACCGTCGAGGGGCGGGTGAAGGAGCCGTACTCGCGGTCGTGGCCCTCGAGCTCATACGAGGAGATCTCGATCGGCAGGTCGATCAGCTTCTCGAACACGCTCACCGCTCTAAGGCTATTGACAGGACCGCGAAACGATCCCGTCGCCCGCGGGACTCCGGATATGTTGCGGTTACGACTGCCGACTCGGATCGGCGAGCTACAGGAAGGAGGGGAAGTTGGCGGAGCTGGACGCGGACGCTGGCGCCGGCCTCACGGCGCTTGGGATCAACTGCACCCTGAAGAAGTCGCCGGAGACCTCGCACACCGAGGCGCTGATGGGCCGAGTGCTCGGGCTGCTCTCCGAGCACGGGGCGGAGACGGAGATCCTCCGTCCGGTCGATTACGCGATCGCCTTCGGGGTCACCTCGGACGAGGGCGATGGCGACGAGTGGCCGCAGGTCCTCGAGAGGATCAAGGCGGCGGACATCCTGCTGATCGGGATGTCGATCTGGTTCGGGCACCGCTCGTCGGTCGCCCAGCTGGTGATTGAGCGCCTCGACGGCACCTACAACGAGCGCAACGAGGCCGGCCAGTACCCGCTCTACAACAAGGTCGCCGGCGTGGTCGTGACCGGCAATGAGGATGGCGCCCACGCCTGCGCCGAGTCGACCCTCTTCAACTTGACCCACCTGGGCTGCGTGGTGCCGCCCAACGCTGACACATACTGGGTCGGCGATGCCGGACCCGGTCCCTCTTACCTCGACGCCGGTGGCCCCGACCACCCGTACACGCAGCGGACGAGCTCCTGGTGTGCGCACAACCTTCTGCACATGGCGCGAATCATGCGCGACAACCCGATCCCGCCGATCGGCAACACCCTGGACGAACACGGCGGCGACGCGGTGCATGGTGGATAGCCGGGCTGTGTGACGCTGACGATCGCACTGCTCGGCGACGTGATGCTGGGGCGTGCCGTTGCCGAGCGGCTCGCTGAGGTGCCGCCAGAGGAGGTGTGGGCGCCCGAGGTTCGCGAGCTGTGCCGCTCCTGCGATCTGGTGATCTGCAACCTCGAGTGCTGCATCTCGTCCCGAGGGGAACCGACGGGGCGTGTCCGCAACAAGCCGTTCTTCTTCCGCGGACCGGCCCAAGCCGTGCGATCGCTCCAGGCGATCGGCGTTGGGGTCGCCGGGCTCGCCAACAACCACGCGCTCGACTACGAGGCCGAGGCGCTGATCGAGACGCTGGAGCTGCTCGGCGAGGCGGGGATCGCCGTCGCCGGGTCGGGCCGCGGCGAGTCCGAGGCGCGCCGCGGCGTGATCGTCGAGGCCGGGGGCCAACGGCTCGGGCTGGTGGCGGTGTCCGACCACCCGCGCGAGTTCGCCGCCGGGCGGGACTCGCCGGGGATCGCCCACGGCGACCTGCGGCGCGCCATTCCCGACTGGCTCGCCGACGAGCTGGGCCGGCTCGACAGGGAGTGTGACCGGGTGGTGGCGTTCCCCCACTGGGGCCCCAACATGACCACCGAACCGGCCGGCTGGCAGCGTCGGGCGGCCGCCGAGCTACAGGAGGCGGGTGCCGATCTGGTCGCGGGTCACTCGGCGCACGTCTTCCACGGCGCCGGGCGCGGCCGGCGCGGCCCGCTGCTCTACGACCTCGGCGATGCGCTCGACGACTACGCGGTCGACCCGAGGCTGCGAAACGACCTGGGCCTGCTGGCGATCTGGCGGCCCGCCGATCCCGAGGTCGAGCTCGAGCTGGTCGGGCTTGCCCTCGACTACTGCCGCACACGGCTCGCCGCCGACCGGGATGCCGAATGGATCGCGCAGCGGCTGGCGCGAGCGTGTGGGGAGCTCGGGACCGACGTGGAGCGAACCGCGGAGCAGCGCTTTCGGGTCGCGCCGCGCAGCCCGTAGTAACTGTGACGGCTGAACGCGGCGCTACAGCTGGGTGAGGACGCGGTTCGCGAGCAGGCCGAAAGCCTCGATTCCGGCCGCCAGGGCGGGTTCGGGGGTGTCCTCCTCCTTGGCGTGGCTGATGCCTCCCGCCGACGAACAGAAGATCATTGCCGCCGGCAGCACGCGGGCGACCTCGGCGGCGTCGTGGAGCGCGCCGCTGGTCAGCTCCCGGTCCGAGCCCGCGGCCTCGCGGCAGGCCTCGCGGGCCGCCGCGACCAAGCGGGAGTTGAACGGGATCGGTTTGATCCGCCAGACGGGCTCCGATTCGAGCTCGCAGCCGCGCCCGGACGCCACCGCCTCGGCCGCGGCGCGTGTCTCGTCGAGCATGATGGCGAGCTCGTCCGCATCGGGATGCCGCAGGTCGACGAGCAACTCGGCCTCACCCGCGACCGCGGTGGGGATCCCGGGCCGCAGGGTGAGCGCGCCCGTGGTCGCGACGCCCGCGTGGCGGCCTGGGATCTCCTCCACCCGCAGGGCGAGCTCGGCCGCGGCAAGGCCGGCGTCGCGGCGGCGGTCCATCGGCGTCGTCCCGGCGTGTGAGGCCTGGCCGCTGAACCGGAAGCGGTGACGCTCGACCCCGGCGCAGCCGGTGACCGCGGCGGCCTGCAGGCCCTCCGCCTCGAGCACCGGGCCCTGCTCGATGTGCAGCTCGAGGTAGGCGGCCAGACGCCCCTCGCGGCTCGCCGCCCCCGGCGCGAGACCCAGATCGACGCTGTTCTCCGCCAGCACGTCGACGAGGCGGCGGCCCTCGCGATCCCGCAGGTCCCGCACCTCGGCGGGGTCCAGAGCCCCTGAGAACGCCGAGCTGCCGAACAGGCTGCGCCCGAAGCGGGCGCCCTCCTCGTCGGCCCAGTCGACCAGCGTCAGGGTCCGCGGTGGGCGGACGCCCGCCTGGGACCATGCCCTGAGCACCTCGAGCGCCGCCATCACCCCAAGTGCGCCGTCCAGCCAGCCGCCGCCCGGCACCGAGTCGAGATGCGAGCCGAGCGCCAGCGCGAGCTCCTGCTCGCCCTCGACTGAGGCCCAGAGGTTTCCCGCCGCGTCGGCCTTGGCCGTGAGGCCGATCTCGCCGAGCAGGTCGGTGAGCAGCGAGCGCGCGTCGCGCCACCCTTCGCCCCAACAGAGCCGCTGGGCCCCATCGGGCCCGCCGGTGCGGCGATCGAGCTCGCGCAGGTCGGCGATCACGCGGCGGGCGTCGATCGCCCGCGGACCGCTCATGTGCTCGCCAGGCGCTTGCGGCGAAGCGCCTGCGCGAGGCAATGGGCGCCGCCGCCGCCCAGGGTGAACATCGACAGGTCCAGCTCCTGGACGGCCAGTCCGTGAGCTCGCATGGCCGCGTTCAGGGCATCGCCGCCGGCGACCGAGAGCACGCGCCCCTCGCCGAGCGAGATCGCGTTGGCGCCGAGCTCGAAGGCATCGGCCGCCGACACTTCGATCAGCTCGAAGCCCCGGCCGCGAAGCCAGCTCACGAAGCCGGCGGAGAGCACCTCGGTGCAGGCCGCCGCCAGCCGTTCCGCGACCACCGCGAGGAGCACGTCGATGTGCACGAAGCGCTCCGGGATCGGCTCCACCCGGACCTCCCAGCCGTCCTCGGCGAGCCAGCGGGCGAGTTGCCGGGCGGCCGGCTCCTGGGTGCGGGCCTCCCCGGCGCCGATCACGGCGCAACCGGGCTCGAGGATCATCAGGTCTCCGCCCTCCAGCGCGCCGGCGGTGATCATGCCGCGGATCGGAATCTGGTTGGCCTGATAGAAGCGGATCGCGGCCGCGTACTCCCCGCGGCGCCACCACTGGTGGAGCTGCGTGATCACCGCCCCGCTTGGGGTGATGGCGCTCGAGTCGCGAGTGAAGACCTGATACGGCAGCGCCGCATCCGGCTCCATGAAGTGGACCCTGACCCCGGCCTCCTCATACGCCGCGACCATCGCGGCGTGCTGGCGGCTCGCCAGCTCGCCGTCGAATCGCCGCCCGCTCTCCAGGGTCGCGCGGGAGATCGCGCTGGTCGGCAGCCAGCGGAAGTTGTCCGGGGTGCAGACCAGGACGTCCAGCAGCCGTCCATGCTCGGAGTCGGCGCCCCACCCGTCCTCGGGCTGGGTAGCCACCGTCGGGTCGTCGCTCACTCGATCACCACCCGAATGGTTCGCAGGCTTCGGTCCACGGCCCCCCTCACCCAGCCGCCATGCTCGACCACCTCGCGGATGTAGTCGACCGTCTCCTGGCTCAGGCGCTCACCGGGCAGCACGTTCGGGATCCCCGGCGGGTATGCGGCGAGCGACTCCGCGGCGACTCGCCCCACGGCCTCATCGAACGGCACCACCTCCTGCGGCCCGAAGAAGGCCTCGCGCGGCGGCGCCTCGAGGCTCCCCCAGGGCGGCGGCGGCGTGAACGGCCGCTTGGGGAGCTCGGCCTCCGCCCCGAGGGCCTCGATCGCCCTGCCCATGGCGGCGACCAACCGCGCCGCGCTCAGCGCCGCGTCCTCTCCCATCCCGAAGACGGCGACCACGACGTTCTCGGAGACGAGCTCGAGGTTGACGTCGTCCAGCTCCCGCATCAGCGAGGCGAGCCGCGTGCCGGTGCTGCCCGTGGCGCGGACGTCGATCGAGAGGCGCAGCGGATCCCAGCCGTACACCCCCGGGCGACCGACCAGCTGCTCGTCGAGGACGTCGAGCCCTCTTATCCGCTGGACTTCGGCCCGGGCCCGTTTCACTCCCGCCAGGGTCTCGGCGAGCAGCTCCGCCCCATGCACCGCGGCGTGTCGGCGCGTTGCGTCCAGCGAGGCGGTGAGCAGCCCGCTCGGACTCGTCGACTCGGTCAGGGTCACGCAGCGGTCGACCACGTCCTCGTCGAGCGCCCCGCCCGGGCCGAGGTGCAGAATCGCCGACTGGGTCAGGCTGCCGAGCAGCTTGTGCACCGAGGAGAGGACGAGATCGGCCCCGCACTCCAGGGCGCTCGCGGGTAGAAGCGGCGAGAACCGCAGGTGTGAGCCCCAGGCTTCGTCGACGACCAGCGGCAGGCCCCGGTCGTGGCAGACCTCCGACAGCCCCGTGACGTCGGCAACCGCGCCGAAATAGGTAGGAGATACGGTCAAGGCGGCCACGGCGCCCGGGGAGCGGTCGAGCGCCTCGGCGAGCGACTCCGGAGTCAGGCAGTGGGCGACGCCGAGCTCGGCGTCGAGCTCTGGGGCGACGAAGGTCGGCTCCAGCCCGGCGAGGATGATCCCGTCGATCGTGCTCGAGTGGGCGTTGCGCTGGACGACGACGCCGCGGCCGTGGTGGCGAAGCGCGAGGCAGGTGGCGTGATTGCCCTGCGAGGCGCCGTTGATCAGAAACCAGCTGCGCCGTGCGCCCCAGGCGCTCGCGGCGAGCCGCTGAGCCCGTTGGAAGGGCGAGTCGGGACCGACGTCGATGCCCTCGATCCCAGCCGGGATGTCACGGTCGAATGCGGTCTGACCCAGCGCCTCGATGGCGGCCGGGTCCGCTCCGCGTCCCCCTTTGTGCCCGGGAACGTGGAAGCGACCGGGCCTGCGTTCCGCGTACTCCACGATCGCGTCGAGATAGGGAGTCTGGTCCTGCTCGGTGCGCCCCGCCGCCGGGCGCCCGACGCCCGTCGCCGATTGCGGAGCGTCCCCAGACATCGGCCTCAGACTCTAGTCCGCGATTACGTCCCCAGAGCCCTGGTACCTTTGGGCCGTCCTCGATGGACGAAGACCGCCCTCCTCGAAGTACCAAGCACATACGCGACGCCCGTAGCCCGGGCGGCCCCGCCTCGCCACGGCCGTGAGCGTCCTGCTCCTCATCCTGCTGTTACTGCTCGTGGTGCTCAACGGCCTGTTCGTCGCCGCTGAGTTCGCGCTGGTCAGGGCCAGGCGCTCGCGGCTCGAGGCCTTGGCCCGCGAGGGCACGCGCGGCGCCCAGCAGGCGTTGGTGCAGCTCGACCGCATCGACGAGTCCCTGTCCGCATGTCAGGTGGGGATAACGATGGCCTCGATCGGGATCGGCTTCCTCGGCGAGCCGTCCCTGGCCCGCCTGATCGAGCCGATCTTCGGCGGCCTCTCGCACGGCGTCGCGGTGGCGATCTCGCTGGCGATTGCCTTCACCCTTGTGACCTCGATCCACATCGCCCTCGGCGAGCAGGTGCCGAAGATACTTGCGATCACCCGGGCGGAGGGCACGGCCCGCATTCTGGCGCGGCCGCTGGCCGCATTCCGAGCCCTGAGCGGGCCGTTCACGGTCGGCCTGACCAAGATCGCGAACGCGGTCGTTCGCCTGTTCGGCGTTCGCCCCGGGGAGCTGGAGCAGCAGCACACCGAGGAAGACGTGAAGGCGATCATCCGCCAATCTGCCACCGGCGGCTCACTTGACCCGGGCGAGGCGGGGATGCTTGGCGGCGTCTTTCACCTCCACGAGCAGGAAGCGCGCGAGGTGATGACCCCGATCCCCGCCGTGATCACGGTCAACGCCTCGGAGACGGTCGACGCAGCGCTGCAGCGCTGCGTCTCCTCGGGCCACACCCGGCTGATCGCGATCGAGGACGACAACCCGGACCGAGTGCGCGGCGTCGTCCACAACAACAGCATCGCCCGCCTCTACATGAACGCGGGGCCCGACACCTCGATCGAGCCGGCGATCCGCGAGGTGCCGATCTTCCCCGAGACGAAACCGCTCGACGACCTGCTCGCGGAGTTACAGCGCCAGCGCAGCTCGATCGCGGTGGTCTCGGACGAATACGGCCGCACCGTGGGGATCGTCACCGTCGAGGACATCCTCGAGGAGGTGGTGGGGGAGATCGAGGACGAGACCGACCCACGGGCCGCCTCGATGCGGCGCCTCACCGACGGTGACTGGTACGTGCGGGGCCACGTCTCGCTGGGTGACCTCGAGGACGTGGGGATCCAGCTGCCGGTCTCCTCGGACGCCTTCAACTCGATCGGCGGCTACGTCTTCTCGGAGCTTGGCCGCCTGCCGAAGCGGGGCGACAGGATCATGGCCAACGGCTACGAGGTCAGGGTGGAGTCGGTGCGCGAAAACCGAATCGTCGCGGTTCGCATACATCCGTCGTCGACCGGCGAGTTTCCCCAGCAGGCCGGCACCAGCGAGCCTCAGACCCGGAATTAGCGGTGCCTCAGACCCGCAATTAGCGGCTTTCGGGCCCCCTGCTTCCGTCCGCGAACGGCTCTAGCTTGCGAAGCGTCAGCTCATCTACCTAAGGGGCAGCCATGTGGTTGGTGAAGCTCACCGACAAGCAGCTCGAGGTCCTGAAGGCCGTTCTTCAAGCCGAGGAGCATCTGGGGCCCGCGCTCCGCGGGGCGCTGGAATCGCTCGATCTGGCCCGGTGGGATGAGCTCCCCGACGCTCAGCTTCCATGGGAGGACGTCACCGAGACGGCTCACCGCCAGGGGATCTCGGAGGCCGACGTGATCTGGGATCTCGCCGGGAAGCGCAAGCGAACCGCGGCCTAGAGCACCCAGTAGCTCAGTCGTACTCGTAGAACCCGGCCTGGCTCTTGCGGCCGAGCTTGCCCACGCCGATCAGCTCCTGGATCAGCCCGGGGGCACGATACCGGCCCTCCTCGGTGTCGGCGAACAGGCTCTCGCCGATCGAAGCCGCGACATCGAGCCCGATGAAGTCGAGCAGGCGCAGCGGCCCCATCGGATAGCGCGCACCAAGCCGCATGCACGAGTCGACATCGGCGGCCTCCATGCCGGTGCGTTCCATCAGACGCACGGCGTCAAACAGGTAGGGGAAGAGCAGGCGGTTGACGACGAATCCAGGTTGGTCGGGAACCTCGATCACGGTCTTGCCCAGCGCCCTGGCCCAGCCGCGGGCACGCTCGCGCACACCGTCCCGGACCGGATCCGGGATACAGAGCTCCACCAGCTCCATCCGCTGCACGGGGTTGAAGACGTGAAAGCCGAAGACCCTGTCGGGATGGCCACTCCGCGTCGCCAACTCGGCCACCGGCAGCGACGACGTGGTGCTCGCCAGGTCGGCCTGGGGGCTGGAGTCGCCGAGCTCCGAGAGCAAGGCGGCCTTCGCGTCGAGGTCCTCGACCACCGCCTCGACCACGAGGTCGGCGTTGGACAGGTCGGCTGGGTCGGTCGTCACCCGGATCCGACCCGGCGTCCCTCCCTCGACCGTCGAGCAGTCGGCCTGGGCGCGCTCCTCGGCTCGCCAGGCCGAGACGTCGCTTCTGGCCAGCAGCCGGACCTCGCCGAGCGCCGTCGCGCACGCGGCAAGGGCGCAGCCGACCACCCCGCTGCCGACCACCGCCGGACGCTTGTATCCATCCGAGCCGCTCACCCCACGGTGGTTACTATCACGCTCCGTCCCGACCGGGATGGTCAGTCTGGGTTCTTACGCCGGGGGCCGCGGCGGCGTACCCTGCGGACATGGCGCAGCATGCGAGGGGGCACGTTCCGGCGGCGGGTGCCAGCCTGGCCGCCACCTTCGTGGTGGCCCTGATGGTGCTAGGCGCCTTCTCGATGTGGACGGTGATCCCCCTCGGCTGGATCTGGATCGCGTCGATGATCGCGGACACCCAGCAGCCCTCGGGCGGCCCGTACATGGTGGTCTTCTTCGGCAGCGTCTGCTCGATCATCGCCATGGCCTGGGTGCTGTCGAGACTGAACCGCCTCTATGTGCGGATCACGGGCACTACCCAGTTGTCGGGGCGCTATCTGCCGGCGTGGCGCAAAAGCCTCAGTGACGAGCGGGAGGGCCCCCACGGCGTCAACGTGCTCGAGGCAGTCATCCTCGCCTCGGTGCTGCTGGCGGGGGCCGCGATGGCGGTCTGGTTTTTCATCGCTGCCGGCTCTCCGCTTCCCAGTCAGTAGTCAGTAGCGGCCGGACCTGAGCCATCCGCAGCAGCTAGCGGCCACCTCGGCTATGCTCGACGTGATGCGCGAACGGGGACGGGGACAGTCGGGTGCCCTTCAGGGGCGGTGGGCTGTGGCTGCGGTAACGATCGTCATGGTCGCGATGCTGGGGCTGACCGCGAACGCGTTCGGCGCGCCGCAGCCGTTCGGGCATTCGTGTCAAGCGCAGAACGGGGTGCGCTTCTGCCCCACTACCAGCCGCGCGGAACGGGTCCCGACCTTCGACGGGGTTCCGCTCGACGTCGACGTAACCCTCCCAGCTCAGGGGAACGGGCCGTTTCCGACCATCGTGATGCTGCACGGCTGGGGCGGCAGCAAGACAGCCTTCGAATCGAGCTCGCCGGCGGGTGGATACAACAACAACTTCTTCGCGCGGCAGGGGTACGCGGTTCTCAACTACACCGCACGTGGCTGGGGCGACTCCTGCGGAGGGGCGTCGCCGCCGGACCATTCCGGCCCCTGCGGCAAGGGCTACATCCATCTGGCCGACAATCGCTTCGAGGTCCGTGACACGCAGTACCTGCTGGGCAAGCTCGCCGACCAGAGCATCGTCAAGCCGGGGAGGATCGGCGTCACGGGCGTCTCCTACGGCGGAGGACAGAGCATGGAGCTGGCCTTCCTGCGCAACAAGATCCGCAGGCAAGACGACGCCCTGGTGCCCTGGCGCAGCCCGAACGGCAAGCGCCTCCAGATCGCCGCCGCGTACCCCCGCTGGCCGTGGTCCGACCTGATCGCCGCCCTGCTCCCCAACGGCCGCTTCCTGGACACCCAGGTCGCGCCTCGGGGGCAGAGCTTGAACCCGGTTGGGGTTCCGATCCAGAGCTACATCAGCGGGCTCTTCGCCCTCGGGTCGGCCGGCGGCTACTACTGCGGGACCGCGCCGGCCTCCACCCCATGCACGGACCGGGACGCCAACCTTCCGCAGGACTTTGCCGCGATCCAAGCGGGCCAGCCGCTCTCGGCGGATGCCCTGGCCTCGCTCCGCAGCCGGTATCACCACAACAGCGCCTATGGCCTGCGCTTCGTGGACGGCTTCTCCCGGCCTGCGCCGCTGCTGATCCAGAACGGATGGACGGACGACCTGTTCCCGGCCGAGCACGCCCTGCGCCCGTACAACTTCCTTCGCTCGCAGTTCCCCGGCTTTCCCGTCAGCCTTCAGCTCGGGGACCTCGGCCACAGCCGTGGCTCGAACAAGGCGGCCACGAACAACGTCCTCTTCGGTCAGGCGGCTCGGTTCTTTGACGCCTACCTGAAGGGGGGTGGCGCCGCCCCGCCGCCGGGCTCGGTCACGGCCTTCACCCAGACCTGTCCCTCGAGCGTCCCCGATGGCGGCCCGTTCAACGCCCCGAGCTGGCGGGCAATCCAGGCCGGCAGTGTGGCGTTCGGGTCCAACGCGGCAAAGACCTTCACCTCCACCGGCGGCAATCAGCAGGTGGCGGCGGGATTCGATCCGATCGGCGGCACCTCGGACTCCTGCAAGACGATCGGCATCACGAACGAGCCCAATACAGCCACCTACAGGCACCTCGTCAATAGTGGCTTCACGATGCTCGGCCGGCCGACCGTGCGGGCCCAGGTCCAGACAACGGGCAACTTCGGCCAGGTCGCGGCGAGGCTGTGGGATCTGATGCCGAACGGACAGCAGCGCCTCGTCGACCGCGGCGTGTACGCCCTGAACAACAACCAGAGCGGGCGGATCGTCTTCCAGCTCCACGGCAACGGCTACCGGTTCGGCCAGGGCCACACGGTCGCGCTTCAGCTTCTCGGACGCGACGCGCCCTATTACCGGGCCAGCAACGGGGTCTTCTCGGTCCAGGTCTCGAACCTCTCGGTCACGCTGCCGCTGCTCGCCAAGTAGCGAGCTGGGCCCCAGGCTCCGGCGGGGCGCACGCCCCTGGTTGACTGGTCAGTCAACCGATCGGCTATCGTCCATCGAGGCATCTCAAACGACCGAACGGAGGCATTCCCGGATGGCGAGCAATGGCAAGTTCCAGGGTCGCGAGGTGGTGATCGTCGAGGCCGTTCGCACCCCGATCGGCCGCGGTCATGAGGAGAAGGGCTACTACAAGGACGTCCACGCGTCCAACCTGCTCTCGAAGACATTCAACGAGCTCGTCGATCGCGCCGGTGTCGACGCCTCCGAGGTCGAGGACGTGGTGGCCGGCTGCGTCAGCCAGTTCGGCGAGCAGGGCATCAACATCGGCCGCAACGCATGGCTCGAGGCGGGCCTCCCGATCGAGACCCCGGCGACGACGATCGACCGCCAGTGCGGGTCGGCCCAACAGGCGGTCAACTTCGCCGCGGCGCTGATCGCCTCGGGGGTGCATGACGTCGCGATCGGCGGGGGCGTGGAGCACATGGGCCACATCTCCTTCGCCGACGTCGCGCAGGTGATGCAGGAGCACGGGATGGCCTTCTCGCCGCAGCTGCTCGAGCGCTACAACCTGGTCCCGCAGGGAATCTCGGCGGAGATGATCGCCGACAAGTGGGAGATCCCCCGCTCAGAGCTCGACGAGATCGGCCTGCGGTCCCATCAGCGCGCCGCGCAGGCAACCGAGGAGGGGCGCTTCGAGCGAGAGATGATTCCGTTCTCGGTCAACGGCGACACCCACGTCACCGACCAGGGCATTCGCCCTGACACCAGCATCGAGAAGCTCGCGGAGTTGAAGCCCGCCTTCAAGGAGGACGGCAAGATCACCGCGGGGAACTCGTCGCAGATCTCCGACGGCGCCGCCGCGGTGCTACTGATGACGCGCGAGAAGGCCGACGAGCTCGGGCTGAAGCCGCGGGCCAGGATCGCGGACGAGACCACGGTCGGCGTCGACCCGGTGATGATGCTGACCGGCCCGATTCCCGCCACCAAGAAGCTGCTCGACCGAAACGGGATGCAGATCGGAGACATCGACCTGATCGAGATCAACGAGGCCTTCGCCTCGGTGGTCGCGGCCTGGCGGCGTGAGCTCGAGCCCGACATGGACCGGGTCAATGTCAACGGCGGCGCGATCGCGCTCGGACATCCGCTCGGGTCCACCGGGGCCCGCTTGATCACGACGTTGCTGCATGAGCTGGAGCGCTCCGACAAGGAGTGGGGCCTGGTGACGATGTGCTGCGGCGGCGGGCTCGGCACCGGGACCCTGATCCAGCGCGTCTGACATCACCGACGCCGACGAGCATCTGCGCTCGGTCGATCCAGTCATCAAGCGGCTGATCGACGAGCGCGGGCCGATCGACCCCGCCACGGACCGGCGCGGCAGCCGCCTGGACGCCTACGAGGCTCTCGCCCGGGCGATCGTCGGTCAGCAGCTGTCGACCAAGGCGGCCGGCTCGATCTGGGAGCGCCTCGTGGCGCCCTTCGGCGGCTCCTTTCCGCCGCCCGCCGAGCTCATCGCAGCCGACCCGGAGTCGCTTCGCGAGGCAGGCCTCTCGCGTGCCAAGGTCGGGTTCCTTCGCGACCTGTCCGAGCGGATCGAAAACGGCAGCCTGGATCTGGGGCGGCTGGCCCGGCTCCCTGACCAGGACGTGGTCGCCGAGCTGATCCAGATCAAGGGCGTCGGCCCCTGGACGGCCGAGATGTTCCTGATCTTCCATCTCGCCCGGCCCGACGTAGTCTCCACCGGGGACCTCGGGATCCGCCGCGCGGTGCAGATCGCCTACGGACTCGACGACCTGCCGGGCCCGCATGACCTCGAGCGGATCGCCGAGCCGTGGCGCCCCCACCGGACGCTGGCCTGTCTGTATCTGTGGCGATCGCTCGACAACGCGCCCGGCTAGCTATGAGCGCCCTGGACCGAATCTCGATCGTGGCGCTCGGCGCCACGGCCGACGACCTGGTAACGCAGGCGCGCGAGGCGGAGCAGGCTGGAATCGAATGCGTCTGGGCGCCGGAGCTGTTTCGCAGCTCGGTCACACAGGCGACCTGGATCGCGGCCGCGACGGAGCGGATCGGCGTCGGCACGGGGATCGCCTGGGCGTTCACCCGCAGCCCTTTCATCCTCGCTGTCACCGCGCTCGACCTCGACGAGATGTCCGGCGGGCGGTTTCGGCTTGGCCTCGGAGCCGGGGTGAAGCGCCTCAACGAGACCTGGCACGGAGTCGAGTACGGGCGCCCGGCGCCGCATCTGCGCGAGACGGTCGAGGCGGTGCGGCTGATCATGCAGAAGGCTGGGGCGGGGGAGCCGATCCGGTTCGAGGGCGACTACCACGAGCTCGAGATCAAGGGCTGGGTGCGCCCGCATCCATCGCCTCGCGAATCGGTGCCGATCTACACGGCTGCGGTGCGGGAGGGGATGGCGCGGATGGCGGGCGACTGCGCCGACGGCCTGATCGGCCACCCGATCTGCTCGCTGCGCTGGCTCGACGAGGTATTGGTCGCCAACTTCGAGCAGGGGCTGGCACGCTCCGGTCGCAACCGCCGGGATTTCGACTTCATCCCCACTGTCTGCTGCGCGATCTCCGACGACGAGCAGGCCGCCTACGATGCTGCCCGCCGGACGATCTGTTTCTACGCCACCGTCCGCACCTACGCGCCGTTGTGGGAGATGCACGGCTTCGGCGAGGCGGCCGCCGCGGTGGGCGACGCGTTCCGGGCCGGCGACTTCGCCGCGATGCCCTCCCACGTCCCCGACGAGATGGTCGATGCCTACTGCGCGGCGGGCCCGCTCGACAAGGTCCGAGCGCGGGTGGCAGAGGTGGCGGAGCGCGGCGACGGCGTATTCCTGACGCCGCCGTCCTACTTCATCTCGCCCGCTGAGATCGCCGAGTACCAGCGCCTGATCGTGGAAGCCTTCGCCCCCGGGAGGGCCTAGGCGTCCGCCGCCAGCCGGCCGCCGACGAACTGCACCAGACCGGCGAGGCGCTGGCGGACGTTCTCGAACCCCCGCTCCTGAAGCGCAGCCACGATCTCGTCCGACTCGAACACGCGCATGCCGCTGGCTCGCTCGATCAGCGGCTTCAGCGGCGGCACGGTCAGCTGACGGCGCACCGAGGTCATGATCGCGATCCGCCCGCCGGGGCCGAGCACCCGGCGCATCTCGTCGAGCGCCGCTAACGGATCGGCGAACAGGTGCAGGGCCGCGAAGCAGCAGAGGCCGTCGAAGGCGCCGTCTGCGAATGGGAGCTGGGTCGCGTCGCCGCGGATCAGGGCCAGATTGGCAAGGCCGGCGGCCTCGAGCTCGGCCATGCCGCGGGCGAGCATCGTCTTCGAGGCATCGATTCCCACCGCGAGGCCGCTGTCGCCCACCGCTCGCGCAAACTCCCGGGTGAAGTTCCCGGGCCCGCAGGCGACGTCGAGCACCAGGTCGCCGGGCCCAAGGCCGAGCAGGAGCCGCGCGATCCGCACCTCCTCGGCCATTCCCGGGCCGGTCACCCCCTTGAAGGCCCGCGCCAGCGCGGGGCGCCAGTAGCGCTCGTAGATCGCCGGTACCAGCCGGGTGGTCATCAGGTCCTGGACGGTGCCCGTCGACTCCAGCTCGCCGCCGAGCAGGTCGAGATAGCCGGCGGCTGTCGCCTCAGGGTCCGAGGCCCTCGCGGCCGCCTCGGCCGTGAGCAGCTCGCGGGCTCGGCGAATCCCCTCGGCGCTGGTGCGTTGGGTGGTTGCCATGCAGGCCCCCGGTCTCAGTAGGCCGCCGGCGTGCCCGGCCCGATGCCACGAGGCTCGCCCGAGTGCCGTGCCAGCTCGGTGAGCCGCTCGACCTGACGTTCGCCCTCGATCCGCGCCGGATCGTCGGCGGGGAGCCGCTCGATCAGGCGCCGGATGCGGTTGCGGATCTGAAGCGCGAAGTGCGGCGTGGCGGGACCGGCCAAGGCGCGGATCTCCTCGCTCCTGACCTGGCGTCCGCCGGCCAGCCGGTCGGGTCGCTCGGCCTCGCTCACTGGTTGTCGCTCCTCGTCGCCCTCACGGCCTTCCCCGCTCTTGCTCCGGCGTTCCGGGCAGCGGGCCCAGTTGGGCTCCGCGGCCGGACCTTATCTGTACGACCTCGGCGAGATCGTCGACCTGCGACTGGAAGGCGACCGAGATCGCGTCCTGGTCGCCGATCACCCAGACGTGGTTGTAGACAGCGCGGGTCGGATCGCCCACATATCCGGGCTTGACGTCGAGCAGGTATCCGCCCAACGCGGGAGGGACCCGCGCCGCGTTCTCGGTGATCAGCAACGGTCCCCAGGTGCCGCTGGCCGACAGGGGCGCGGCGGCGGCCGCGTCCAGCGGCCGGGACGCGCTCGCGATCACGAACCCGTGGCCGGGATCGTTGATGTCCCAGCCGAAGCCTCCACTCGCGTATCGCGCGAAGGCGATCGCATTCTCGACTGGATCCTCGATCGGATCCTCGGCGTCGATCCGCTTCGCGCTCGGGGCCGCCTTCCGCACCGCCTCGAGCGCCTTGTCGGAGATCACGGAAGGCGGGCCGAGCACATAGACGGGGATGCCCTCGTGGCGGCGGAGAGCGTCGAGCGTGGGCTTGGGCACCGCCCGCTCTTCGAGGAACAGCACCGGGTCGCCCGAGCGCGCCGCCCAGGCGGCGGCGGGCATCGCGAACGCTGGCTGGTCGGAGCTCGCCAGCAGGATGTGCCGCGGGCTGGTGCCGGTCAGCTTCTGGCGGAGCCGGTCGATCTCGGCGGCGATCTCGGCGGGATCGGACCCGGTGACCGCCTGCGTGACGAGGCCGCGCGGAGCGGTCGCCGAACCGATTCGGAAGACCTGCTTTCCGTCGGTCCTGGCCGCGCCGGCGGGGGCGAGGGCGCTCAGCGCGTCCGCGGTGAAGTCCGGGATCTCGTCAGTGCCGGTGATCAGGATCGGGGCACCGATGGGCTGCGCCACCAGGCTCGCAGCGGCGATCCCGGCGGGCCAGTCGCTCTCCTCGACGAGGCTGACCGCGACCGGGCGCTCGACGCCCCCGCTCGAGGGGAAGACTGCAAGCGCGACGCCGGCGGCGTCCGCGACGGGGTCGAGGCCGGCGACGCGGGTGGTGTTCTTGGTCGCGAAGGCGGGGAAGCCGAGGTCCTGTGCCGCCGCCGGCTGCTGCTCGCGGATCACAATGCTCGGCGCCGGAGCCGGTTGCTCCTCGTCGCCACGCAGCGAGTCGATCAGGAGGTAGGCACCGACCCCGACCCCGCCGAGCGCCACCAGGATCCCTGCCACCACGGCCAGGCGTCGTCTCTTCTCGGCGGCCACGGCGTGAACATACCGGCGGCCTCGTGCTGCCGCCGACTGCGTCGCGGGACTCGAGCGAATCGACGCATTCCGGGTTGCCGGAGGGTAGACTCAGTATTGGCTGACTGACCAGTCAATCGAATAATGGAGCTTCGGTGCCGCCGGATCTGGGCGGCGAGGACGGAGGGCAGATGGACTTCGGATTGAGCGACGAGCAACGGGAGTTCCAGGCTCTGTGCCGCAGGTTCGCGGTCGAGGTGATCCGCCCCGTGGCGGCCAAGCACGACGCCGAGGAATCCACCCCGTGGGAGGTCATCACCGCAGCTCGCGAGTGGGGCCTGCACGGGATCGAGCACCTACAGCGGATGGCCAACGACCGCGACGGCCAGTTCTCCGTCATCTACGCAGAGGAGCTGCATTGGGGCTGCGCCGGGATCGCCCTGGCGACCACGGGCTCGGCCCTGGCCGCCGCCGGCCTCGCCGCGTCGGGCACTCCCGAACAGATCGCCAGATGGGTTCCCGAGTGCTTCGGGCCGGACGGCGACCTCAAGCTCGGCGCCTACGCCGTCACCGAGCCGCAGGCCGGCTCCGACGTCAAGAGCCTCCGGACGACGGCAAAGCTCGACGGCGACGAGTGGGTGCTCAACGGCACCAAGGTCTTCATCACCAATGGTGGCATCGCAGACGTCCACGTGGTCGTCGCCACGGTGGACCCGGATCTGGGCCACCGAGGCCAGGCTTCGTTCGTGATCCCCAAGGGCACGCCGGGCCTCGAGCAGGGGCAGAAGGAGTCGAAGCTCGGCATCCGCGCCTCCCACACCGCCGAGGTGATCCTGAAGGACTGTCGCGTCCCGGTCGAGAACCTGCTCGGCGGCATGGAGAAGCTGGAGCGAAAGCTCGAGCGTGCCCGCTCCGGCGAGTCCAGCGGTCGCGCCTCCAACGCGCTCGCCACCTTCGAGCTGACCAGGCCGGTGGTGGGTGCGTCGGCGCTCGGGATCGCCCAGGCCGCGTACGAGTGGACGCTCTCCTACCTCGACAACGGTGCCTCACAGGACCCGATCGGCGAGTACCTCGACCAGAGCTCCACCGCTGGCCGGCCGCCGCTCGAGCGCCAGGCGATCCAGCAGCGCCTCGGCGACCTGGCCACGGAGATCGAGGCGGCGCGCCTGCTCGTCCAGCGTGCCTCGTGGATGGGCCGCAACGGCATCCCGATGACCGGGGGGCAGGGATCGATGTCGAAGCTGAAGGGTGGCGACGTCGCCATGTGGGCGACCCGCACCTGCATGGACCTGGTCGGCCCGTACGCGCAGACCAAGGACTGCCCGCTGGAGAAGTTCTTCCGCGACGCGAAGATCTACCAGTTGTTCGAGGGCACCGCTGAGATCCAGCGCATGGTGATCTCGCGGATGCAGGCGACCGAGTACCGCGAGCGCTTCAAGCAGGGCGTCGAGGTCGCCGCGGAGGCGATCGAATCGGCCTCCAGTGCCAGCAACGGCGCCAGCGCGTCCGGCGACGGGGCGGTCGCGGTGGCGGGAACCGAGAACGGCGCCGGCCGGCCCGCTGAGGAGCGGACTACCAGCGCCGCCTGACCTGCCGGTCGTTCGCTCTAAGCTCGGGGGCGATGGCGCGGGGCCATGCCCACGGCCGGGGAATCGAGCGCGGCGCCTTGCCGGGCGGGCCGGACGCGCTCGCCTCGCGCCGGGAGGGAAATCGCCGACGGATGCTGGTCGCCGCGGCGATCAACGCAGCGCTGTTCGCAGCCGGGGTGGTCGGCGGCATCCTCACCGGCTCGCTTGCCCTGCTCGCGGATGCCGGCCACGTCCTCTCCGACCTCGGCGCGATAGGGCTTGCCTTGGTGGCGTCGGCCCTCGCGGCGCGGTCCGGTGGGCCCCGACGCACCTTCGGCTACCAGCGCAGCGAGGTGATCGCCGCGTTGGTCAACGGCGTCACCCTGGTCGCGATCTCAGTGCTGATCGTGGTCGCGGCCATCGACCGGTTGGGCGATCCTCCTGAGGTGAGCGGCACCGGGGTGCTCGTGCTGGGAGCTGTCGGGCTGGCCGGGAACGCGGCGGCCACCTGGGTGCTCGCCGGGGGGCAGCGGCAGGACCTCAACCTTGAGGCAGTCCTCCGTCACTCCGTTGCGGACGCGCTCGGCTCACTCGGGGTGATCGTCTCGGGAGCCGTGATCCTGGCCACGGACTGGAAGCCAATCGACCCGCTGGCCGCGATCGCGATCGCGGCCCTGATCCTCGCCTCGTCGATTCGTCTGGTGCGCGAGCCGCTGGACGTCCTGATGGAGGCCGCGCCCCCGGGGGTCGACGTGGACAGGGTCGCCCAGTCGATGTGCTCCGTGGACGGGGTGCGCGCGGTGCACGAGCTCCACGTCTGGTCGGTGACGCCGGGATTCGAGGCGCTTGCGGCGCACGTCGTCGTCGCCCGTGGGGCGGATCGCGATCGCGCCCGGCGCGAGGCCGAGTTCGTGCTTCGGGACCGCTTCGGGATCGAGCACACGACGCTGCAGATGGAGGAGGAGGCCGACGACGACGCCCTGCTCGAGATTCAGACAAGGCCTCCCCCAAGCTAGCCAGGAACCTGGCGGTAGAGCGGTGAAAATCCGCTTGCAGCAGGCATAACGGTTGTTAACGACTGCTCACAGTCTTTTCCGCGGCTGATACCCTGCCGCCCCAGGTTTGTGCCGAATCCGCCCGCGCTTGAGCAGGCGGAGCGGGGGAACCAAGATCCCCAGGGGCGAAAGGTCCAAGGGCCGGGTCGGTCCAGCGGGCCAAGCGCGACTCCTCCGCGCGAGCCCGTCAGCTAACCCCGCAGGCCACCGAGGCAGACATGAGAGCCAGCCGAGTACGCCCCGACGCCCGCGTGGCGGTGATAGCCATCACCGCCCTGGCGGCGATCGTGGCCGTGCTCACGCTCACGGCTGGAGCCCCGGCCCAGGACCTCCAGTCTCAGCTCGACTCCAAGCGGGCGCAGCTCGAGCACGCCAACGCGAGGGAGGGGATGCTGTCGAGCACCATCCAGCGCCTGGGCGAGCGGCTCGACCAGCTGCGCGGGGAGGTGGCGACCCTTCGCAACCGCGAGGCGATCGTTCAAGCCGAGCTCAACAAGAAGGAGGCGGAGCTGAAGCAGGCGAAGGATCGCCTCGACGTTCTCCGCGTCCGCCTCAAGCGCTCGCTCAAGGTGCTGAGGGAGCGGCTGGTCGCGATCTACGAGTCGAGCCGTCCCGACACGCTCACGGTGATCCTGAACTCGGACGGGTTCGACGAGCTGCTGAGCCGCTACGACTACCTGAAGCGGATCCAGTCGCAGGACACTTCGATTGCAGACCGCGTCCGCAGCCTTCGCGATCAGACCAAGGACACCGTCGAGCGGGTGCGGGCGGCGCGCAACGAGATCGCCGCCAAGCGCGCCGAGCTCGCGCGAACCCGGAGCGAGCTTGAGAGTCGCGAGGGCGACCTGGCAACGGCCCGCGAGCAGGACCAGCAGGCCCTGTCGCAGGTCCAGGGCGCCCAGCAGGAGCTCGAGGGCGAGATCGGCGACCTCGAGGGTCAGATCCAGGCGCAGCTTCAGGCCGCCCAGTCGTCGGTGCCGGCCGAGCCGGCCCTGCCCGCCGGGCCCATCCAGGGCGAGAGCTCCTCGGGGTTCATCTGGCCCGTGAACGGCCCCGTCGTCTCCGGCTACGGGATGCGGTGGGGGCAGCTGCACGCCGGGATCGACATCGCGGTGCCGGCCGGCACCGGGATACGCGCTGCCGCTTCGGGGACCGTCGTGCTTGCCGCGTACACAGGCGGCTACGGCAACTACACCTGCATCGACCATGGCGGCGGCATCTCGACCTGCTACGCCCACCAGTCCTCGTACGCGGTGTCGACGGGTCAGTCCGTTGGCCAGGGCGATGTGATCGGCTCGGTGGGCTGCACGGGTCACTGCTTCGGCGACCACCTGCACTTCGAAGTGCGGGTCAACGGGTCGCCCGTCGACCCGCTCGGCTACCTCTAGCGCTCGGCCGGCTACAGGACGGGAGACCGGCCAAACTCACTGAAGCCTCCAAAAGGCTGGTTGAACTCTCTACGGCTTCTCGGTAGACACCGATTTGACTGGCGTACGGCCCGGGTGGTCGGTGTACGGTCGGTCCGAGGTGACCACCTACACGCCCACCGCACCGAGCCCCCGCTTCGCTCATCTGCGCGCTCACCTGCGCGCCTACCTGGTCGCCGTTGGCGCCACCAGCGCGCTGACCGCCGGCGCCCTCGTGGTCTTCCTCTCGCTGGCGACCTTCATCGCCTTCAGCGACTTTCCGTTCGGAGCCTCGAGCGACGACGCCGGCTCGGCCTACCTCGACTCGAGCACCAGCGCCGAGCCCACGGCGGCGACCGCCCTTGGGGCGGCGCGCGGGGCCGTGGCGAAGAACGCGGTCCCCGGCTCCCACGAGGCCGGACCGGCGGCCCGGTCAGCGGCCGCCGCCGCCGGCTCCGGCGGCGGTGATCCATCGGGCAAGGTCCCGTCCGCCGGCGGTCCCAGCGAACCCGGCGTCTCGACCCCTCCGGCGGACATCAGTCCGCCGCCAGTCGCCATCCCGTCCCTGCCCTCGACCTCCGGGGTCACCACCGACGCGGTCCAGGGCGTCGATGACGCCGCGGGCACCAACTTGTCCGGGTCGACCGGTGGCGTCACCGGCGCGGCCGACGGCGGCGTCAGCGGCGCCCTCAACCGGGTCGGCCGGGCCGCGGGTCGTGCGGACCTGGGGGGCCAGGCGGGCGGGGCCCTGAGCGGCGCCACGGACAGACTCGGCCTCTGAGCCGTCATAAACCTGACCCTGAAGCTGGCACCAGCCCCGAACTCCCTGGAGTTGACTAAGGGTCTTGGGTAGGCGCACGACCGGGTCGGGTTAGCGTCCGCTGATGTGGGTAGGTTCGATCCAGTCGGATGACCACCCTCGCCCACGCCATTCCGCGTTTCTCTCACGTGCGGGCTCATCTGCGCGCCTACCTGGTCGGCGTTGGCGCCACCAGCGCGCTGACCGCCGGAGCCGTGGTGATCTTCCTCTCGCTGGCAACCTTCGTGGCCTTCAACGGACTCCCGTCGCTCGGCGGCTCGAGCGACGACGCCGGGGCCGCGTATCTCAGCTCGAACGCAGGCACGCCGCCCACGGCGGCGGCCGCAGCCCTCGCGGCGGCGCGCGGCGCGGTGGCGAAGGATCCGGTCCCCGGCGCCCGCCCGGGCAGCGGTTTCTCCGAGGGCAGCTCTGGCGGTGGCAAGTCCTCCGGCGGTGGCAGCTCCTCGGGCAGGGGGTCGACCGGCCCGAGTAACGACGGTTCGACCAATCCGGGTGGCCCGGGCGCCATCCCGCCGCCCGGGGCCGCGCCCTCGGTTCCCACGGCGCCCCCGTCGACCAACGTCCCGTCCGCGCCTGACCTGCCTTCGGTCCCGTCCGTGCCCGACGCACCTGGGGGCATCAACCCGCCCCCGATCGATGCCCCGTCTGCGCCCAGCCTGCCCTCGGCACCGTCCGTACCCAACCTGCCCTCGGCACCGTCTGCGCCCAACCTGCCCTCGGCACCGTCCGTGCCCAACCTGCCCAACCTATCCTCGACCTCGGGTCCGGTCGCCGGCGTCGTCCAGGGAGTCGACGACGCCGCGGGCACCAGCCTGTCCGGGCCGACCGGCGGGGTCACCAGCGCGGTCGACGCGGTCGCCACCGGCGCTCTCAACTAGCTACACGGGCCGGGCCCTGAGCGTGGTCAGCGACGCGGCGCTCGGCGGCTACCCAGGTTTCGCTCCAGCCACCTGAGCGCCACCCCGTGGAGCTCCGAGTCGTGCTGGGCTGAGCGGTGATGGCCACCGGGCAGGAGGATCAGCTTGCGTGGCTCACGGGCACGCGCGTAGAGCTCAGCCGACCAGTCCGACGGAATCTGTTCGTCGCCACGTGGCGTGGATCAGCAGCAGGGGCTTGGAGCCCATCAACTCGACCGCCTGGCGCAGGTCGTGCTCGGCGAGCCATGCCTCCAGCGCGGTCGCCGCGTCGGGATCAATCCGCATCTCGAGCGTGCCGGCGCGAAGCCCGCGTCGCAGGTGGTCCGCCCCCGCCGGGCAGATCGCGACCGCCGCCGCGAGCAGCTTCGCGGTCGCCGCAGCCTGGATCGCCATGAAGCCGCCCATGCTCGAGCCGCGGACGCATACCTGCGCGGCGTCCACCCCCTCGACCCCGGCCAGGAAGCGCGCCATCTTGCCGACGTCGCCGAGGGCCGCAGGGCTCATCCCGTCCACTGAGGTCCCGTGCCCACGCTGGTCGAATCCCAGTGCCGCCCAGCCGCTCGCGGCGCAGGCTCGGCCGAAGTCACCGTGGTTCTCCTTGCGCGACCCCGCGCCGTGAACGATCACCATCGCGGGCCACGGCGGAGGCGAGTCGGGGAGCCAGAGCATGTACGGGCGCCCCTCGTGCGCCCCGATCTCGCTTGGCCCGGAAACCGTCCGCCCCATCGCCTTGACGCTAGCTGGCCCGGGCTGGCGACGAAGTCGCCGAACCCGGCGCATCCGGCGCGATGGATGACCGGTCGCATTGTGCTCCCTGCGAGACGTAGCGAAGGGGTCGCCGGAATAATGCAGTCATGAGCGCTACAACCGAGAAGTCGCTGGTCGAAGGCTCGCTCGTCTACCCGCTGGGGAGCCGTGTCAACGAACGCCGCCATCTCGAGGTGGGGGGTTGCGACGTGGTCGAGGTGGCGGCCGAGTTCGGCACGCCTGTCTACATCTACGCCGAGGATGACATTCGCGCCAGGGCTCGCGCCTACCTGGACGCCTTCCGCGCCCGCACCGACGACTTCGAGGTCCTGTACGCGAGCAAGGCGGCGCCGATCACCGCGATCTACCGGCTCTGCGCCGAGCAGGGGCTGTCCGTTGACGTCGCCTCGGGCGGCGAGCTCCACATGGCGCTTGGCGCCGGGCTCGATCCGGCGCGCATCTACATGCACGGGAACAACAAGACCGAAGCGGAGCTTCGCTACGCCGTCGAGGCAGGCGTCGGCCACCTGATCGTCGACTCGTTCGGCGAGATCGCTCGCCTCGATGCGGTCCTGGATCGCCCTCAGGACGTCCTGATCCGAGTCACCCCGGGGATCCTTCCTTCAACCCATAGCTACGTGCAGACGGGTGGCCTCGACTCGAAGTTCGGCTTCGGGCTCGAGGATGGCCTCGCGGCTCAAGCGATCGCGGAGGTGCGTGCCTCCAGCCACCTGCGGCTGGTCGGTCTGCACGCCCACATCGGCTCGCAGATCTTCGAGCTGGAGCCCTACACGGCGGCGATCGAGGCGCTGGCGGAGCTTGCGGACGGCGAATGGGAGTGCCGCATCCTCAACGTCGGCGGCGGCCTCGGGATCGCCTATACGTCTGCGGATCAACCGCCCTCGATCGACAGTTACGTCGAGGTCAAGGTCCGCGGCGTGCAGCGCGTGTTCGACCCGGAGCCGCGAATCCTGATCGAGCCCGGGCGCTCGCTGGTCGGCAACGCTGGCGTCACCGCCTATGAGATCGGCACTGTGAAGAAGATTCCCGGTGTACGAACCTATCTCTCGGTCGACGGAGGGATGTCCGACAACCTGCGCCCGATGCTCTACGGCTCGCGCTACGAGGCGATCGTCGCCAACCGCGCCGGCGACGCGCCGAACACCCTGGCGACGGTCGCCGGGATGCATTGCGAGTCCGGCGACATCCTGATCACCGACGTGATGCTCGCCGATCCGAGCCCCGGCGACCTCCTCGTCACCCCGGCCACCGGTGCCTACGGGCACGCGATGGCGAGCAACTACAACGGCGTGCCCCGCCCCCCGGTGGTGTTCTGCAAGGACGGCAACGCGAGGCTGGTGGTCCGTCGCGAGAGGTACGAGGATCTGATCGCGCGGGACGTCGAGTGAGCGATCCGGTTCGCATCGGGCTGCTCGGGCGTGGCACGGTGGGCGGTGCGTTCCACGAGCTGGTGGCCGAGCGCGCCGACGCTATCGCCGCCGCCGCCGGACGGCGGCCTGAGATCGCCGGCGTGCTGCGCCGCTCCGAGGGGGACTTCGACGCGATCCTCGAGGACTCGGAGATCGTCGTCGAGTTGATCGGCGGCACCGAGCCGGCGCGCGAGTACGTGCTGCGGGCGTTGGGGGAAGGCCGGCACGTGGTGACGGCGAACAAGCAGCTGATCGCGCAATTCGGGGACGAGCTGTTCGAGGCCGCCCGAAAGGCCGGCGTTCAGCTGCGCTTCGAGGCGGCGGTGGCGGGCGTGGTGCCGGTCATCCGGGTGATCCAGGAGAGCCTCGCGGCGACCGAGATCACCAAGGTCTTCGGGATCGTCAACGGGACCACCAACTTCATCCTCTCCGAGATGGCCAGCACCGGGGCCTCCTACGCCGACGCCCTGCGGCGTGCCCAGGAGCTGGGATATGCGGAGGCGGATCCCGCCGAGGACGTGGGCGGGGCCGACGCGGCGGCCAAGATGGCGATCCTCGCGCGGCTCGCCTTCGGTGCACCGGTGGCGCTCGCCGACGTCTCCTATGAGGGGATCACCGAGATCCAGCCCGATGACATCGCCTATGCGAAGGAGCTCGGGCTGTCGCTGAAGCTGCTGGGGGTTGCCGAGCGCCGCGACGGTGGGATCAGCGTTCGGGTGTTTCCCTGCTTCCTGTATTCGAATCATCCCCTGGCGCCGGTCGAGGGGCCGTTCAACGCGGTGATGGTGGAGGCGCCGACGATCACCGAGATCACCATGTCGGGGCCGGGAGCGGGCGGGATCGAGACCGCCTCCGCGGTGCTCGGCGACGTGGTCTCGATCCTCTCGGGCACGGGTCCCGTGCAGATGGCTCACGAGTCGCTCGAGATCGTGCGCGACATCAACTCCTCCTTCTATCTCCACCTCGAGGTCGCCGACCGGCCCGGGGTCCTGGCCCGGATCGCGGACGTCCTGGGGCGCAACGAGGTCTCGGTGCAGAGCGTCGTTCAGCGCGGGCTCGGGGACGAGGCTCGACTGGTGATGGTCATGCACGAGTGTCCGGAGTCGTGGTTCTTCAAGGCGCTCGCCGAGATTGCGAGCCTGGAGTTCATCCGCGCCCAGCCACGCGCCATCCGCGTGATCGAGGAAGAGTTCGTATGAGGAAGAACCACTCTGCCCGCGACTTCGTCGCTAGTCCCAGCGGGTGACACCTCCGCCGCTGATCGAGCGTTATCGGGAGCGGCTGCCGCTTGAGCCCGGCGATCCCGTCGTCAGCCTGAACGAGGGCTCGACGCCGCTGATCGAGGCTCCGGTGATCTCCGACCGGGTTGGCGCGAGCGTCTACCTGAAGCTCGAGGGCACCAATCCCACCGGGAGCTTCAAGGACCGGGGGATGACGGTCGCCGTGTCGCGGGCGAAGGGAGCGGGCGCCGAGGCGATCATCTGCGCCTCCACCGGGAACACCGCGGCGAGCGCCGCGGCGTACGCGGCGCGGGCCGGCCTGCGCGGGGCGGTGATCGTCCCGGAGGGGAAGATCGCGATCGGCAAGCTCGCCCAGGCGCTGATCCACGGGGCGCGCGTGATCGCGCTGCGCGGCAATTTCGACCAAGCGCTCGAGATCGTGCGCGAGCTGGCAAGGCGCCACCCGGTGGAGCTCGTCAACTCGATCAACCCGTACCGGATCGAGGGCCAGAAGACGGCGGCCTTCGAGGCTTGCGACGAGCTCGGCGGGCCGCCCGACGCGCTCGCGATCCCGGTCGGCAACGCGGGCAATATCACCGCCTGGTGGCAGGGCTTCCAGGAGTACGGGGTGTCGCCGGTCTTGTACGGCTTCCAGGCGGAAGGGGCCGCCCCCCTGGTTCACGGCAGGCCGGTCGCCGAGCCGGAGACGATCGCCTCGGCGATCCGGATCGGCAACCCGGCGCGCTGGGAGGAGGCGATGAACGCCGTCACCGGCTCGCGGGGGCGGATCGCGGCGGTCTCCGATCGAGCAGATCCTGGACGCCTACCGGCTGCTCGCCACGCGCGAGGGCGTCTTCTGCGAGCCCGCCTCGGCGGCGTCCGTGGCCGGGATCCTGGCTCACGGTCTTCCGGCGCCGGAGGGCGGCGAGCACGCGACTTCGGTCCTCTGCGTGCTCACCGGCCACGGCCTCAAGGACCCGGACACGGCGCTCAGCAAGGCCCCCGGGGTGGTCGGCTGCGAGGCTGAGGTCGGGGCCGTGGAGCGCGCCGTCTTCGAGTAGCTGCCCGAGCCACCTCGGTGGAGCACCTGCCGGACGCCACCATGGTCCTGGCGACTCGCTGAGGGGCGAGATTCGTAACGGTCTGCGCGCCACGCGCGCGAGGCCCGGGTCGACGATCGTCGCCCGATGCTCGCGGAGCTTCTCGCCCTGGTGGTGCCGCCGTGCTGTTCGCTGTGCGGGCGGGAGTGCGGCTTGCGGGAGCAGCTCTGCGACGGATGCGAGTCCGGGTTGCGTGGGCTCGCGCCGTGCTCGACGACGGTTCCGGGGCTGGACGCCACCTGGTCGGCCGCGCCCTATGAGGGCGATTGCCCGGGACCTGGTGGTGGCGCTCAAGTTCGGGGCGCGGCTGCCGCTCGCCAGACGAGCGGCCGCGGTGATCGCCGATCGAGCGCCAACCGGCCTGCTCGAGGGGGCGATCGTCCCCGTCCCGCCCGCCCCGGCGCGCCGGCGACTGGCGCGGGTTCGACGCGGCGGAGAGGATCGCGGAGGCGCTCAGCGTCGAGGCGGGCCTACCGCTTGAGCTGTGCCTGCGGCGCTCGCAGGGGAGGCGGCAGGTCGGCCGGCCGCGGTCCGAGCGACTGGCCGCCCCGCCCCGGGTGCGCCTTGCGGGACCGCCGCCCGCCGCCGCCGTCCTGGTGGACGATGTGGTCACCACCGGAGCGACGATTGGCGCCTGTGCGCGGGCGCTGCGCTCGGGTGGCTCCGACCGCGTGGTCGCCGTGACCTTGCCCGCTCCGGGCTATCGACGCACTCGCGGTAGGCGCGTGTGGACCTGCCGCTCCGCGCGCGTTGCAACCCGCCGACACCGGAGGCGAAGCCGAGGATGTCGGCGGAGTTATTCCTGAAGGCCGAGGCTTCCGACGGAGTGATTCTGGCCGCACTTGCTTTTCGCCCGCGGAAGCGCGACCCTACCCGTACGCGGCATATGCAATGCCTCCACGGCCCGCACCCGAACGAAGGAGGGAGCATGCGGATCGAGGTCAGGGGACGGAACACCGACGTCACCGATGAGCTTCGGGGCCATGTCGAGAAGCGGTTCGCTCGGATCGGCCAGCAGGTGTCCGAGCTCGCGGTGCTGGAGGTCGAGCTGAGCGAGGAGCGAAATCCATCGATCGCCGACAGCCAGGTGGCCGAGGCCACCCTGCACCTGAAGCGGGCGACGCTGCGCGCCCGCGAGGCTTCGCCCGAGATGCTCCACTCCATCCACGCGCTGGCCGAGGACCTGCGCCGGCAGGTGAAGCGGCACCGCGACAAGCGCCGCAAGCGCGCCCAGACCCGCCGCCTGATGGCCCGCGTCCGGGGGCGCCCGGCCTAATACCTGAATCCGTCGAAAGCCTCGCCTGCGGCTACGTTTCCGACGGGCTAGGGCGCGGACCTGACCCGGCAGGTCCACACGCCCCTACTGCGACTCCGTCGCTAGCCCGGACCGGGTGGGCTAGCCTCGCTACCCTCACAGTTTGTGGCTAAGGGCCTGATAGATCGCGCGCTGCGCCTCGGCGAGGCGCGCCAGTTCAAGGAGTACGAGCGGCGGGTCGCGGCGATCAATCGCGTCGAGCCCGAGATGGAGCTGCTCGAGGACGGCGAGATCCGCAAGGAGGCTGACGAGCTCCGCGAGCGAGGCCGCAACGGCGAGCCGCTCGACGACCTGCTGCCGGAGGCGTTCGCGCTCTGTCGCGAGGCGGCGCGGCGGAACCTCGGCCAGCGGCACTTCGACGTCCAGCTGATCGGCGGCATGGTTCTGCACGACGGGGCGATCGCCGAGATGAAGACGGGCGAGGGCAAGACCCTGACCGCGACCCTGGCCGTGTTCCTCAACTCGCTCGCCGGCACGCCGGTCCACCTGGTCACCGTCAACGACTACCTGGCCCGCCGCGACGCCGAGTGGATGGGGCCGATCTACGACGCTCTGGGGGTCAGCGTCGGCGTGATCCAGTCGCAGGACGACCCCGCCGTCCGCCAGCGGGCCTACGCCTGCGACGTCGTCTACGGCACCAACTCGGAGTTCGGCTTCGACTACCTGCGCGACAACATGGCGGCCTCGCTGGAGCACTGCGTCCAGCGCGAGCACGCCTACGCGATCGTCGACGAGGTCGACAACATCCTGATCGACGAGGCGCGCACGCCACTGATCATCTCCGGCGCCCCCGAGGCCGCGGCCGACCTCTACTACACCTTCGCCCGGCTCGCCAAGCAACTGGTCGGCGTGCCGGCGAAGGAGAAGCTGAAGTCGCTCGGCGAGGACCGCGACACCCGCGACGCCGACTACGACTACGAGTACGACGAGAAGCACAAGACCGTCGCCCCGACCGAGCCGGGGGTCGCCAAGGCGGAGCGGTTCCTGGGCGTCGACAACCTCTACGTGTCGGAGCACGGCACCCTGGTCAACCACCTGATCCAGTCGCTGAAGGCGGAGTCGCTGTACCGCCGCGACGACGACTACGCGGTGATCGACGGAGAGGTGAAGATCGTCGACGAGTTCACGGGCCGCATCCTCGAGGGGCGGCGCTGGTCGGAGGGGCTGCATCAGGCGATCGAGGCCAAGGAGGGCGTCTCGATCCGGGAGGAGAACCAGACCCTGGCGACGATCACGCTCCAGAACTACTTCCGCCTCTACGACAAGCTCGCCGGGATGACCGGCACCGCGCTGACCGAGGCGCAGGAGTTCATGAAGATCTACGAGATGCCGGTGGTCGACATCCCGACCAACGTGCCGATGGTCCGCGATGACCACAACGACCAGATCTACAAGACCAAGAGCGGCAAGTGGAAGGCGGTCGCCTCGGAGATCGCCGAGCGCCACGAGGCCGGCCAGCCGATCCTCGTCGGGACGATCTCGGTCGAGGTCTCGGAGATGCTCTCCGGCGAGCTGACCCGCCAGGGCATCGACCACGTCGTGCTCAACGCGAAGCCCGAGCATGCCCAGCGCGAGGGCGAGACGATCGCCCAGGCGGGGCGGGTCGGGGCGGTGACGATCGCCACCAACATGGCGGGCCGCGGCGTCGACATCAAGCTCGGCGGCGACCCCGAGCAGATGGCCAAGGCGGAGCTGCGAAAGCTCGGCCTCTCCCCCGAGGACGAGAGCTACGAGCAGGAGCTGGCCGAGCTCGTGCCCAGGTTCCGAGAGCAGTGCGAGGCCGAGGGCGAGAAGGTGATCGAGGCGGGCGGTCTGTTCATCTGCGGCACCGAGCGCCACGAGTCGCGGCGGATCGACAACCAGCTCCGCGGCCGCTCCGGTCGCCAGGGAGACCCGGGCGAGTCGCGCTTCTACCTCTCCGCGGAGGACGAGCTGATCCGCCTCTTCGCCGGCGACCGGATCTACAAGATCCTCGACCGGCTCGGCCCCGTCGACGAGCACGGCGAGGAGTACCCGCTGGAGGCGAAGATGCTCAGCCGCACGGTCGAGAACGCCCAGAAGAAGGTCGAGCAGCAGAACTTCCTGATCCGCAAGCGCGTGCTCGAGTACGACGACGTCATGAACGAGCAGCGCCGGGTGATCTACAAGTACCGGCGCGAGATCCTCGAGGGGCGCGACATGTCCGACGTCTCCCGCGAGGAGATCGGCGAGGTGGTGGCGCGGCTGGTCGAGGAGTACACGCCGGGCGAGGTGTTCGAGGACTGGGACCTCGCAGGCCTCCAGACCCAGGCGGCCCAGCTGTGGCCGCTCGGCGCCGACCTCGGACAGCTCGACGCGACGAGCTCGGACCGCGAGGAGATCGCCCGTGTCTTGATCGAGGACGCCCTCGCCGCCTACGAGCGCCGCGAGCAGGAGCTGGGCGCCGAGCTGATGCGCTACCTGGAGCGCCAGATCCTGCTCCAGATCATCGACTTCCGCTGGCGCGAGCACCTCTACGAGATGGACTACCTGCGCGAGGGCATCCATCTGCGCGGCTTCGCCCAGATCGACCCGCTGGTCGCCTACAAGAACGAGGGCTTCACGATGTTCCGCGAGCTGATGAACTCGATCTGGGGAGAGTTCGCGCGGATCATCTTCCACGTGGAGGTGAACGTCGAGCCGGCGGACTTCGAGCCGGAGCCCGAAGCCCAGCCGCAGGAGCTCCAGTACGCCGGCGGGGGCCCGGAGCAGCCCTCGGCCCTCCAGCAGGCGGCAGGGTCGGCGACCGCGGCGGCCGCGACCGGGGGCGTCGCCGCTGGGGCCGATCCCTCCGGGATCGGGGGCGATGGGGTGGGGGACGGACGGCCCGGCGACGAGAACCCGGCGACCGTGGTCAAGTCCGACCGGGACAAGATCGGCCGCAACGATCCCTGCTGGTGCGGCTCGGGCAAGAAGTACAAGAAGTGCCACGGGGCCTGAGCGGCGACGTCCGCGCCTGACGCCGTGCCGGATCCGGGACTTCGAGGCCGTCCGCGCGTTCATCGACGGCTTCAACGACCAGGACTTCGACCTCTTCCTGTCGGTTCTCGATCCAGGAGGTCGAGCTCCACACGCTGAAGCTCGGCCGGATCACGGGTCACGAGGAGGCGCGGCGTTGGGCGACCAAGCAGCCCGGCGGCCTGCAGCAGCACCTGGTGATCGAGGACCTGCTGCGAAGCGGCGATCACGTGGTGGCGCTGCTTCGCCAGGAGTGGCGCTGGGAGGGCGGCGGCGAGGTCGCGGAGGAGAACGAGGCGGCGGCGCTGTTCACCTTGCGCGAGGGGCGGATCGTGCGCTGGCGGCCCTTCGCCGACCGCGCCGAGGCCCTACGCGCGGCCGGGATCGAAGCCGCCGAGGACGGTGGCTAGCGCTGGCCGCTGAGACGTCGCTGACCCCGGGGGCCGACGGACGGCTGCGCTGCTCTTGGGGGGTTTCGGCGCCTGAGTACGTCGACTACCACGACGGCGAGTGGGGCCGCCCGGTGCTCGACGACCGGGGCCTGTACGAGCGCCTCTGCCTGGAGGCGTTCCAGTCCGGCCTCTCTTGGCTGACGATCCTTCGCAAGCGCGAGGCGTTCCGGGCTGCGTTCGCCGAGTTCGACATCGACCGGGTGGCGGCTCTTCGGTGAGGACGACTTGAAACGCTTGCTGGCCAACGAGGCGATCATTCGCAATCGCGCCAAGATCGAGGCCACGATCGAGCAACGCCCGCGCGGCGCTGCGCCTCGGCGAGACGGGCGAGTCGCTGTCGGAGCTGATCTGGTCGTATTCGCCCGACGGCGAGCGCCCGGTGCCGCGCTCCGACGATGACGTTCCCGCGACGACCGCGGAGTCCAAGGCTCTCGCGCGGGAGCTGAAGCGTCGAGGCTTCCGCTTCGTCGGGCCGACGACCGCCTACGCACTGATGCAGGCCTGCGGCCTCGTCAACGACCACCTCGCCGGCTGCGCAGTGCGGGACGAGGTGGAGGCGGAGCGCCGGCGGCTCACCCGCCCGGCGGGCGACTAAGCTCTGGGAGATGGCCGAGGCCGTCTCCCGAGAGAGCCTGTCCGCGCGGCTCGCGGACGTCCGCGAGGGCTTGTGCCTGCTCGCGGACTACCTTTGACCCCGCCAAGCTCGCGTCCGAGGTAGAGCGGCTCGAGGCCGAGATGCAGCGGCCAGGCTTCTGGGACGACTCCGAGCAGGCGGCCCGGACCTCGGCTGCGCACGCCGCGGCCCAGCGCAGGCTGCAGACGTTCCGCTCGCTGGAGGCGGACCTGTCCGACCTCGAGGAGCTGGCCGAGCTGGCGGCCGACGACGCCGAGCTTGCGGGCGAGCTCGACCCCCAGCTTCAGTCGCTCGAGCAGCGGCTGGGGACGCTCGAGGAGGCGCGCCTGTTCAACGGCCGCTACGACGCGGGCGACGCCGTGGTCACGGTGCGCTCCGGGGCCGGCGGCACCGACTCCCAGGACTGGGCCGAGATGCTCCTGCGCATGTACCTGCGCTGGGCCGAGAGGCGCGGCTTCAAGGTCGAGATGAAGGAGGCCTCTCCCGGCGACGAGGCCGGCCTCAAGTCGGCCACCTTCATCGCCCGCGGCGAGAACGCCTACGGCCTGTTCGCCGCCGAGCGCGGCGTCCATCGCCTCGTGCGCCTGTCGCCGTTCGACGCCGCCCATCGCCGCCACACGAGCTTCGCCGAGGTGGACGTGGGGCCGCTTGTCGACGATGCGGTGGAGGTGGACCTCGACGAGGAGGACCTGCGCGTCGACACCTACCGCGCCTCGGGCGCCGGTGGGCAACACGTCAACAAGACCGACTCGGCGGTGCGGATCACCCACGTGCCGACCGGGATCGTCGTCCAGTGCCAGAACGAGCGCTCCCAGGCGCAGAACAAGGCGACCGCCATGCGCCTGCTGCGCGCCCGCCTGCTGGAGCTGGAGGAGCGAAAGAGGGCCGAGGAGCTGGCGGCCGAGCGAGGCGAGCAGAAGGACGTCGGCTGGGGCTCGCAGATCCGCAGCTACGTGCTGCATCCCTCCCAGCGGGTCAAGGACCACCGAACCGGCCACGAGGTCGGCGACGCGCAGCGCGTGCTCGACGGCGACCTGGACGGGTTCGTGCGGGAGTACCTGCTGAAGAGCGCCACCGACGGCTAGCAGCGGTCGTCGCGACGCCGGGGCGGACCCATCGCGCGCTACGTTTCATGGCGTGGCCGTCAGGATCGCCGTGGGCCTCTCCGAGAGCTTCGATGCGGTCGAGGCGTTCTCGGAGGCGTCCAGGGATGCGGCCCGGAAGCTGGGTGCTCCCTGCGATCTCTGCCTGCTGTTCGCGGGCGCCCCCCACCTGGGCCACGGCAAGTGGATCCTGTCCACCGTCCACGAGCAGCTCGAGCCGCGTCACCTGATCGGCTGCGGGGCCGGCGGCGTGGTCGGCGCCGGCCGTGAGATCGAGGAGGGACCGGCCGCGGTCGTCTGGGCGGCGTCGATGCCGGAGCGCCGAGATCTCGACCCATCACTTCGAGGTCGAGCAGGACGACGAGGGCTTTCGGGTCCTGGGTCTCGAGTCGCTGAGCCCGGAGCGCTCGGGCCCCGACCCGGCGGCCGCCGCAGGCAGAGCCGAGCGGCCGGAGCGATTGCATGCTGGTGCTCGCCGACCCGTACAGCTTCGCGACCGAGGCGCTGCTCGACCGGCTCAACGCGCTGCGGCCGAGCATGCCGGTGCTCGGCGGCCTCGCGAGCGCCTCGGCGGTCGGCTCGGCCTCGCTGTTTCGGAACGGCGACGTCCTCAACGGCGGAGCCGTGGCCTGCTCGCTGTCGGGCGTCTCGATCCTGCCGTGCGTCTCCCAGGGCGCCGCGCCGGTCGGCCCGGAGATGACGATCACCGCCGCGCACGACAACGTGATCGAGGAGCTGGCGTCGAGGCCGGCGATCGAGCGGCTTCGCGAGGCGCTCGGCGGCCTCGATGCGCGCGAGCAGCAGCTCGCCGCCTCCGGCCTGATGCTCGGCATCGTGATCGACGAGAACAAGCCCGAGTACGAGCGCGGCGACTTCCTGGTGCGCCCGATCATCGCCGCCGACGGCGAGGCGGGCACGATCGCGCTCGGCGAGCGGATCCGGGTCGGGCAGACGGTCCGCATGCACATCCGCGACGGCGCCTCCGCCGACGAGGACCTGCGCGCCGCGCTCGGCGCGCAGGCCGAGGCGCTCGGCTCCGCCCAGGCGGCCGGCGCGCTGCTGTTCACCTGCAACGGCCGCGGCTCGCACATGTTCGAGATCCCCGATCACGACGCGATGGCGGTCGAGGATGCCCTCGGCGTCCCGGCCGGCGGGTTCTTCTGCGCCGGCGAGATCGGCCCGGTCGGCGGCCGCAACTTCCTCCACGGCTTCACGGCGACGATGGCCGTGTTCGCGGCCGAGTAGCGCCGATCGAGCCTCAGGATCGCGCAGCGAGGCTGCGCGATCTCGTCGCCCGCGCGCTGGCAGAGGACCTGGGGGCGGGCGACATCACCTCCGAGGCGGTGGTGCCCGCGCGACGCGGGCGCAACGGCGCGGATCGTGCAGAAGCAGCCCGGCGTCGTGTTCGGGCTCGAGGTCGCCGCCGAGGCCTTCGCCCAGGCGGGGGCGGAGAGCTTCGAGGAGCTCCAGGCCGGAGGGCGCAGTGGCGGGACTCGGTGCCCGCCGACGTCGCCGCTGGCCAGCGGCCCGGCCCGGGCGCTGCTGGCCGCCGAGCGCACGGCGCTCAACCTGCTCTGCCACCTGTCCGGGGTGGCGACGCTGACGGCGCGCTTCGTGGACGCCGTCCGCGGGACCGGGGCGACGATCCTCGACACGCGCAAGACGACCCCCGGGCTGCGGTCGCTCGAAAAGGCTGCGGTCGCGGCCGGCGGCGGGCGCAACCACCGCCTGGGCCTGCACGACGCGAGTCCTGATCAAGGAGAACCACATCGCCCTGTCCGGCGGGCTCGCCGAGGCGGTGCGCCGCGCCCGCGAGGCCGAGCCGGAGCGCGAGATCGAGGTCGAGTGCCGAAACGCCGAGGAGGTCGAGGCCGCGCTCGGCACCGGCGCCGAGCGGCTGCTGCTCGACAACATGACCCCGGAGGAGCTGCGAGCGGCGGTCGCGGCTCGCGACGCGGCCGCGAAGGGCGCACGGCCCGGTGGCCACGCTCGAGGCCTCCGGCGGGATCGGCCTCGACAACGTCGCCGAGGTCGCCGCCACCGGGGTCGACTTCATCTCGGTTGGCGCGCTGACCCACTCCGCGCCCGGCGCTCGACCTGAGCATGGTGCTGGAGCCGGCCCGGTGACGGAGCGAGGCAACTCGGCCCGGAGAGGAGGGTCGCGACTTCCTCAGGCCGGGCACCACCTTCGCCGGCCACCGGATCGAGGAGGTGATCGGAAGTGGGGGGATGGGCGTCGTCTACCGCGCCCGCCATCTGGCGCTCGACCGCGAGCGCGCCTTGAAGGTGGTCGCGCCGAAGCTGTCGGCCGACCAGCGCTTCCGGGAGCGCTTCAAGCGCGAGTCCAGGCTCGCGGCGCAGGTCGAGCACCCGAACGTGATCCCGGTCCACCACGCGGGCGAGGAGGGCGGCCAGCTCTACCTGGCGATGCGGCTCGTCGACGGCGTCGACCTGCGCAGCCTGGTGGAGGCGTCCGGCCCGCTCGATCCCGCCCATGCCGTCCGGGTGCTGGCCGGTATCGCCGCCGGCCTCGACGCGGCGCACGCCGGGGGCCTCGTCCATCGCGACGTCAAGCCCGCCAACGTCCTGGTCGAGCGGGATGGCGATGCGGAGCGCGTCTTCCTGACCGACTTCGGGATCAGCCGGCTCGCCGGCAGCGGAGAGAGCCTGACCGACCACGGGGGAGTTCTTCGGCAGCGTCGACTACGTGGCGCCCGAGCAGATCGAGGGCGAACCCGCTCGACCGCCGCACCGACGTCTACGCGCTCGGCGGCGTCCTCCACTTCGTCCTCACCGCACAGCCGCCCTTCCCGCGCGACACCGAGCTCGCGAAGCTGTTCGCGCACGCGAACGCTCCGCCGCCCCGACCCTCCGAGGTCGTGCCCGGCCTGCCGCCGGCGATCGACGACGTGGTCGCGAAGGCGATGGCGAAGCGCCCCGAGGACCGCTACGGATCGGCCGGGGAGCTGGCCGTGGCGGCAGCGGCTGCGCTCGGGGAGCCCGCGCCCGATCTGGCGCGGCGCGCCGGCGGCCGCGCGACAGCCACCCCGCGCCGATGCGGCGCCGACCCGAAGCCTGCGCCGAGCCACCCGCCGCCGCCTGCCGCTCGCGATCGGAGCGCTGGCCGCGGTCGCCGCGGCCGCGGTAGGCCGCGGCCCTGGCGCTCTTCGAGCGGAGGATGGCTCGGAGGGCAGCCGCCGGCCGGGCCACAGCCGGAGGCCGGTCGCGACGATCAAGGTCGGAAGAGAACCCCACCGGCATCACCGTCGGTGGCATCAACGTCTGGGTCGCCAGCACGGGTGCCCACGCCGTCGACGCCATCGATCCCGCCAAGGACCGGCTCGCCGGCAATCCGATCCCGCTCGGAGGCCAGCCGATCTCGGTCGCCGTCGGCTTCGGCTCGATCTGGGTCGTCAATCACAGCGCGGACACGGTCATGCGCCTGGACCCCAGCGAGCGCCCGACGCCGATCCCGATCCCGGTCGGCGACCAGCCGACCGACGTCGCGATCGACGGCAGGTGGGTCTGGGTCACGAACGGCGGTGCGGACACCGTGTCGCGGGTGGATCCCGAGACCAACCGGGTCGACCGCACGGCTCACGTTCGGCGCCGGCCCTCGATCCGTGGCGACCGGGGAGGGCGCGGTTTGGGTCGCCAACATCGACGGCAAGTCGGTGTCGAAGATCGATCCCCAGCAGGCGAAGACGATCGGCCACCCGATCCCGGTCGGCCAGCGGCCGAACGACCTGGCGGTCGGCTACGGCTCGGTCTGGGTGATCGACAACGTCAACGGCACGCTGACCCGCATCGACCCTGACGCCGCCAAGACCCTGACGCTGCCGCGGTGATCGGCGATCCGATCGTGGTCGGCTCGCATCCGCGCGGCGTCAAGACGGGCTTCGGCTACGTCTGGGTCGCCAACGGCGGCGACGGCACCGTGACCCGCATCGATCCCAAGCCCGCCGCTCCGGCCGGACCGCCGATCCGCGTCGGCCAGAACCCCGCCGACATCGCGGTCGGCAAGGGCGCCGTCTGGACCGCCAACTTCGACGACGCGACGGTGACCAAGATCAGGCCGTGACCACCCCGCTTCCCGCGACCTCGCTCTGGCGGTCAGGCCTCCAGGTCGCGCGGCGAGATGACGCCGCTGCGCAAGGCCAGCTCCGCGAGGCGGATGCGCTTCTGGTTCTGGGGCAGGTCGCTGACCTCGAAGGTCTCGAACAGGGCGCGAAGGTTCGCCTTCACCGCGTCGACGCTGAGAAAGACCTCGTCGGCCACCTGTTTGTTGGTGGCCGGGCTTGCGAACTCGCTCCCCTCGCGAAACGGCCGGCACAGCGCGACGAGCACCCGCCGCTGAGCGTCGGTGACGCGGCTTACGTCCGGGCGGTCGGTCGCCGGGACCGTTTCCTCGTCGCCAGCCTGGGCCGGTGAGCGGAACAAGACCAGCGCGTCGCCGAACCGCAGCGCGTCGCCGTCACGCAGCCGTCGCCGCCCCACGATCCGCTCGCCGTTCACGAAGGTGCCGTTTCGCGACAGACCGTCGTCGGCAACCGTCCAGTCGTCGCCCAGCCGCTCGAGCTCGGCGTGGACGCGGGAGACCTCGGGGTCGAAGTCGAGGCTGAGCTCGGCTGCCCCGCTCCTCCCAACCGTGAGCCGGTCGCGGCCGCCCTCGAGCTCGCGGATCAGCTGCCGTCCCTCGGCGTCGCGGTAGACGAGGAACGGCGCCCCTCGGCGCTCTGCCTCGATCCGCGCCTTGAGCTCGCGCGCTGTCTCCGCTGGAACCGCGCCCAATGACACCAGAGCCAGGATAGGACCCATCCGGCGAGGCCGGCTCTATGGTGTCGCGCGGATGAGCCGCCGCTCGTACGCCCTGCTCGGGATTACGGCGGTTGCCGCGTTCGTACGCTTCGCAACGCTCGACCTCCAGAGCTTCGACCATGACGAGGCGGTCACGGTGGCCAGGGTGATCCACCCGAGTCTCTTCGACACGCTTTCCGCCGCCGTCCAGGGCGAGAGGAGCCCGCCGCTGTATTACGTCGTCGTCTGGGCTTGGTCGAAGATCTTCGGCACCGGCGAGGTGGGCCTCCGTTCGCTCTCGGCCCTCTTAGGCACCCTCACCGTGCCGCTTGCCTATGCCGCCGCCGCCACGCTCGGCTCCTCGCGTCGGGTGGCCCTGCTCGCCGCCGCCTTCGTCGCCCTCAACCCCTACTTGATCTGGTACTCGCAGGAGGCGCGTTCCTACGCCCTGATGGTTCTGTTCGGCGCTGCGGCCCTGGCCTACTTCGTGCGCTCCCTCGAGCGCCCCTCGTCCCGGTCGCTGGCCATCTGGGCGCTGGCCTCGGCTCTGGCTCTGTCGTCGCACTACTTCGCCGTCTTCCTGATCGTCCCCCAAGCGCTCTGGCTCCTTCTCCGCGACGAGTCGCGTCGGTCAGCCATTCTGGCCACCGCGGCGATCGCGGCGGTGGCGTTGGCGCTTTTGCCGCTCGCGGTCAGCCAGGAGAGCGGCGACCGGCGCAACGGCTTCACTGAGACTTCACTCGCCTCGCGCCTCGGCGAGACCGGCCTCAACCTCGTGGCGAGCGAAGAGCCGACTCCGTTTGCCGCCAACACGGCGATCGATCTGGTTCAGCTGGTCGCCGCTGTGGGAGGCACGCTTCTGCTCGCGGCTGCGATTGCCCTGACCATGACTCGGGCCTCGCGCGAGGAGCAGGGTGGGGCGATCGTCGCAGGGGTTGTGAGCGGAGGGGCGATCGCGCTTCCGCTGCTACTGGCCGTGCTGGGGCTCGACTTCATCAATCCGCGAAACTTGATCGGTGTCCTGGTTCCGCTCCTGATCGTCCTCGCGATCGGGTTCGGGGGCCGGCGCGCCGGCAAGGCCGGTTTGGCGGCCGGCGCGGCGACCTGCGCGTTGTTCGCAGGAGTGCTCGTGGCGGTGGATGTCAGCACGCAGATGCAGCGGCCGGATTGGCGCGGCGCCGCGGAGGCGCTGGCGAGGGGCGAGGCTCGAGTGTTCGTGATTCCGCGCAATGGCGATGATCCGCTCGCCTATTACCTGGGTGCCCGAAAGTCGACTGGCGTCGGGCCGAGGCAGATTCGAACGCGCGAAATCGACGTCCTGAGCACGAACTACCGGGTCGGGCGACCACGGGGGTCGTTCGAGCTGGTTGACGAGGAGCGGCGAGCCCCGTTCTTTCTGCTTTGGCGCTACCGCGCTCAACGGCCGCAGACGATTCGTCTGCGGGACCTGGCCGGTCGGCAAGTGCTGAGCGAGCGCTCCTCCGTGCTGGTCAGCCGCTGACGGATAGAGTCAGCCGATGGCCGTCACCGCGGAGCTTCGTCGCCAGCGCGAGCAGCTCGTGATCGAGCACATGGAGACCGAGAACCGGCACGAGTACGAGGCCACGATCGAGACCTTCGACCACCCGCGCTACGAGCTGATCGGCACGGGCGACATCTACGACGGACCGGAGGAGGTGGCGCGCTACTTCGAGGAGACACGCACCGCCTTCCCAGACCAGCGCAACGAGCTGATCGCCCTCCACCATTCCGACGAGGCCGTGATCGTCGAGGCCAACCTCTACGGAACCCACGATGGCCCGTTCCGCGGCCTCCCCCCGACGGGACGGGAGTTCGAGATGCGCTTCTGCGCGGTGTTCGTGTTCGAGCAGGACCGGCTCGTCTGCGAGCGCGTCTACTTCGACTCCAACACGGTGCTCCGCCAGCTCGGCATAGCCCGCGACCCACTCTCGCTCGGAGGCAGGCTGGCGACGGTGATCAACCACCCGCTTACCGTGGGCCGGGCGCTGACGCGTCAGGTCGCTTCGCCGCTGACGCCGGGGCACTACTTCAAAAGCCGCGACAGGCGCCGGTCCTTGAGCACCCGGCCGCCGGTCTGCTCCTCGGGGCAGTAGGTGGTGACGTGCTCGGCGAAGTGGACCGCGGCCAGGGTGGCGCCGCAGCGGGGGCAGGGCTCGCCCTGGCGCCGGTGGACCTGGAGCGGCATCGGCAGCTTGTCGGGCACCTGCTCTGCGATCACCCGCTCGTAGTGGTCGATCGCGTCGCCGAGCACGTGGAGCGCGGCGTGCAGGCGCTCCACCTCCTCGCCGTCGAGCTCCGATCCCTGCTTGAAGGGCGACAGGCCCGCCTCCCAGAGGACCTCGTCCACCCAGGAGCGGCCGATGCCGGCGATCACCCGCTGGTCGCGGAGCATCGGGTGCAGGTGGCGCGGTTCGTCTATCCGCCGCGCGAGCTCCTCCAGCGGCGGAGCCGGCCAGGCCTCGGGCCCGAGCGTGGCGACCATCTCGTCGCCGTCGACCTCGCCGGCGCGCATGAGCTTCGCCCAGGCGCGCTGCTTGGTGCCGAACTCGCGCAGGCGAAGCTCACGTCCGTCGGCGAGCCGGATCAGCACCCGGGCGGTGCGATCGCGAAGCGAGGCGCGCTTCTCGAACACCTGGAGGCGGCCCGCCGACATCAGGTGGACGAGCAGGGCCAGCGGCTCCGCAAAGCCGGCGCCGTCGTCAGCCCGCGCCTGCTCGGGAGACTCGAAGTGGACCACCGGCATCTTTCCGATCCGCCGCACGGCGGCGATCCGCCGGCCGGCGAGGACGCTCAGCGGGGGATCGACGCTCTTCAGCGCCACCATCCCCGGCGCCAGCGCCGACTCCACCTCCGTCCCCACCAGCGAAGCGCTCAGGCGGCGCGCCGTTATCTCGACCTCGGGTAGCTCGGGCATTTAGATGGTTGACCCCCCATCACCGCATGCCCGGCTGGCCCGCCTGGCACATCGCATCTCTTCGTCCTCGGGCGCTCGCGTGCAGATAGCACGCGTCGCGCCCTGCGTCCTCGACCTGCTCGGCCAGGTGCGCCCCCGGACACGCGTCGACAGGGAGTCAACCATCTGGACAAGCCTAGGGACGAGCGCCAGCTAGACTTGTAGCGTCGTTCATTCGCCTGGTTCGAGGCTGGCCGCGGAGTCAGCCGAGCCGGCGAACATAGGACAAAGCTCCGGGTCGCCGGGGCGATTGGAGCACCGCGATGCAGGATCTCCAGGTAGTCCAGCCCAACCCGCTCGACGATCTGTCGCCGGCCGAGGTCGAACGGCTTTCGGACGAGGTCCGGGCGCTGGCCGCGGAGCGAAACGCGGTCATCCTCGCTCACAACTACCAGCTACCCGAGGTCCAGGACGTCGCCGACCACATGGGCGACTCGCTGGGGCTCTCGCGCGAGGCGGCCGCCACCGGCGCCGACGTGATCGCCTTCTGCGGCGTCCACTTCATGGCCGAGACGGCCTCGATTCTGTCCCCGGAGAAGACCGTGCTGATCCCCGACCCCGATGCCGGCTGCTCGCTCGTCGGAGTCGATCACCGCCGCCCAGCTCCGCGAGTGGAAGGCGGAGCACCCGGGGGCGGTGGTGGTCATGTACGTCAACACATCGGCCGAGGTGAAGGCCGAGACCGACTACTGCTGCACCTCCTCGAACGCCGTCCAGGTGGTCGAGCACATCTGGCGCGAGCACGGGCCCGACACCGAGATCCTCTTCGGTCCCGACATGTGGCTGGGCTCGTTCGTCGCCCGAGAGACCGGGCTCACCGACGACCCCGAGCGCTACGCGCGCTTTCAGGTCTGGGACGGCGAGTGCCACGTCCACGCCGGGATCCGCCCCGAGGACATCGACCGCACCCGCGCCGAGCATCCCGGCGCCGAGTTCCTGATCCACCCCGAGTGCGGCTGCTCGACGCAGGCGATGGAGTTCGTCGCCTCGGGCGACGTCGATGCCGAGGGCGTCCACATGCTGTCCACCTCGGGGATGCTTCGCCACGTCACCGAGCACCCCGAGGGCGAGTTCATCGTCGCCACCGAGACCGGGATGCTGTACCCGCTCCAGCAGGCGGCGCCGCGGGCGCGCCTGGTCGAGGCCAACCGGATGGCCTTCTGCAAGTACATGAAGATGATCACCCTGCCCAAGCTCCGCGACTCGCTCCGCGACCTGAAGGTCGAGGTCAAGGTTCCGCCGCCGACTCGCCGAGCGCGCCCGGGTGCCGATCGAGCGCATGGTTCAGATCGGCTAGCCCTTCGCCGCTCCGTCCCGGGTCCGCCGCGGCGGGGTCCTTGGAATACCGAGAGGCTGCCTGCTAGCTTGAGGGCGTGCTCGGGCTGGTTGCCCGTTTCGTACTGGCTCTCGTGCTGGCGGGGTCAGCGGTGCTGAAGCTGGCGAGTCCCGGCTCCAGCCGCGCCTCGCTGGGCACCTTCGGGATCGAGGGCGAGGTCAGCCGCTGGGTCGCGTGGGGGCTGCTGGTCGCGACCGAGCTCGGTCTGGCCGCCGGGATCGCCGCGGGCAGCGACAGGCTGCCCTGCTCGCAGCGGTGCTGATGGCCATGTTCGCGGCGGCGCTCCTCGGGGCCCTGCTGCGGGGGCGCGCCGGCGCGCCCTGCGCCTGCTTCGGCTCGCGGTCGACCGTCGGCTGGCGGTCGGTGGCGCGCAACCTGGCCCTCGCGGCCTGCTTCGCCGCCCTCCCGTTGCTGCCCGAGCGAAGCCTGTCCACCGATGAGTGGCTCGGGCTCGGGCTCGCGGTCGCGCTGCTCTTGAGCCTCGGCCTCGCGGTCGCCGTCCTGGCGCTGGCCCGCGAGGTCGGGATGCTGCGGCTGCGCTTGGGCCCGGCCGCGGCCCTGGAGATCCCCGAGGAGGGCCCCGAGCTCGGCGCCCGGGTCGATCTGATCGACCGCTTCGAGCGCGCAGCCGAAAGCGAGCTGGCGCTCGCCGTGTTCACCTCGGAGGGCTGCCACGTGTGCCGCGGGCTGGAGCCGGCGATCGCCACCCTGGCCGGGGATCCCGCCGTCGCGGTCGAGACGTTCGATGAGGTCGCCGAGGCCGAGGTCTGGAGCGAGCTGGGGATCCCGGGCAGCCCGTTCGCGATCGCCCTCGATCCGGACGGCGCGGTCTTGGCCAAGGGCACGTTCAACAACCTGGCCCAGCTCGAGAGCGTGCTGGCGACGGCCGAGCAGCGCCGGGCGGGCCTGGCCTCAAGGAGCTGAGGTGGCTGACCGGGACCGGATCGGAGAGGCGCTGGACTCGCTGGCGGGGGAGAGCTCGCGCCGTGGCTTTCTGGCGCGAGTCGGCGCCGGCCTCCTGGCGGCGACGGCGGGGGGCGTGGTCGCGAAAGCGGTGAAGCCGGGGGAGGCCGACGCCTTCCACTTCTGCGGCCACATCTTCACCACCGGCTCCTGCATCCACCCTCTCGGGCTTCCCCGGCTCGATGCCCGCGGCTATCCGATCCGCCCCAGCGACGGCAGGCCGGTCGACAACATCGGCCGGCTCGTCAACGGCAAGGGCCAGCCGATCCAGGAGGACGGCGACCTGAAGCGCGACCCGGACGGGCTGCCGCTGCCGCCGGCGCCGCGCACCAGGGTCTGCGACCAAACCGCCAGCATCCATGGCATCGAGGCGACCCTCCAGGGCGCCTGGTACCGCTGCTGCGGGGGGAGGGTCCGCAAGCTCTGGGACTGCTGCTCGCACCACGACCGGCGGATCAACGGCGACGCCGCGCTTCATGGGTACTGCTACGGCAGCCGCAAGGTCTTCTGCGTCACCTACTACCAGACCAACGTCCCGTGCTGAGCCCGCTCGAGCTCAGCCTCGCGGTTGCCGCGCTCCTGATCGGCCTCACGGGCGCCTGGTCGCCTTGCGGGTTCTCGATGGTGGAGACGATCGGGCTCTCGGGGGACGGCGCCAGGCGCCGGACCACGATCGCGTCCTGCATCGCCTTCGCGCCTGGCGCGGTGGTGGGAGGCATCGTCACCTTCGGGCTACTGTCCGCGGTGGGCGAGCTCGTCCACGGCGTCGGAGGACGAGTCGCGTACCTGGTCGCCGCGGCGATCGCGGTCGCCGCCGCCGTCGCGGAGGCCCGGGGCACGCGGATCGTGCCGCAGATCCGCCGCCAGCTTCCCGAGCGCTGGAGGTGGACGATGCCGATGCCGCTGGCCGCGGCGCTCTACGGAATCCTGCTCGGCCTCGGATTCACCACCTTCGTGCTCAGCTTCGGCGTCTGGGCGCTCGCGGGCATCAGCTTGGCGCTCGGCGACCCGGCAGCGGGCCTGGTGATCGGCGCGGCCTTCGGGGTGGGGCGCGCGCTTCCGGTCGTCCTCGTGGCCCCGGTGGTCGACCGGGGGATCGGGGTCAGGTGTATCGAACTGATGGCCGAGCGGCCCGCCCTGTACCGGATCTTCCGGCTCGGGGACGCCGTCACCCTCGGCCTCGTCGCCGTGGCCCTGACCACGACCACCGCCAGCGGGGCCCGAACCGAAGTTGGTAGCGGCGCTGACCCCTCCGCCGCAGGCGAGGCGCTCGCCTACCAGCGCGCGGATCGGAGCGGGGTGCTGCGGGTGGGCGGCCAAGGCCTGAGCCTTCCCGGCCAAGACCCGGCCATCGGCGGGCCCTATGCGGCGGTGATCTCCGGCGGGGACCAGATCAGGATCCTGAATCGCTTCACCCGGAACCAGGTTGGCTCAGTCGGCGCGCCGGGCGCCGAGGCGGTGGCGATTTCGAAGGGGTGGTTGACCTACCTGACGCTGAGGCGCGGGCGCTACGTGCTGAAGGCCCAGCGGATCAGGCATCCCGCGAATCCGGGAGAGCAGAAGCGGATCGCGGCCGTCTCGAGCCCGGCTCAGATCGGCCATCCAAGCGTCGACGGCGGGCGCGTCTTCTATGCGGTCTCGAAGCGACGCGGGAGCTCGATCAAACGGCGCAACCTGAGGTCCGGCAGGCGCGGCACCGTGGTCCGTTCCCGCACCGCGGCGCTCTCGAATCCATCCGTGCTCGGAAAGCGCCTCCTCTACGTCCGGGCGAAGCGTGCTCGGCAGGGCCCGCAGGTGACCAGGGCGCCGAAGCTCCGCCAGAGCCTGGTGCTGAAGCGGATCGGCGGCGGGGGGCGCGGGCGCAGGATCTATTCGCGCGGCAGCCGTGGCGATCTCTGGTCGACCTCGCTCTCCGCCAAGCGCGGCTTCGTCACCCTGCTCGGCGGCGGCGGACCGAAGATCGTCTCGGTCAAGCGCTAGACCGTCACGGCGGCGCCAGGACCTGGGGCGGGATGTCTCCCACCCCGATGGCGCGATACAGCGTCGCGCTCGGCTTGACGATCAGCCACCGCTCGCCCTCGTTTCGCAGGTAGACAAGGTCGTCCTCGACCGAGGGCTCGCGATTGCCGGCGAAGTGGGTCACGGTTGTGGCGACCACCCGGGCCTCCGAGCCGTCGATGGTCACCGAGGGAATGCGGCCGATCCGCGAGCGCTCATAGACGGGGAACCCGCGTGGGTCCCGGTATCCGATCGAGGCCGACAACGAGGCGTCGCAGCTCCCCCGGTCGCGGGGGAGGTCGACCTGCGCCAGGGCACCGGGGACGAACAGCCCGCAGACGCGCCCGCCGTCGCGGGCGTTGAGCGCCGCCGTGTAGGCGCGGACCACCCGCGCCACCTCGCGCTGGCCGGGGTCGAGGCGCGGGGCCGGCGAGGAACGGACCGCCTCCTGAACGGCGGCGCGAGTCCCCTGCGGCTGCGCCCGCGAGGTCTCGCCGCGCGACCCGTGCTGCTGCCGCGGAGTCGTGACCCCCGGCTCGATGGGGACGCCCCGCCGCTCGGCGGGTTGCTGAGGGCCGCCGCCCTCTTCGTCCCCGGATAGGACGAGCACACCGGCGGCCGTCGCCAGAGCGGCGGCGACCAGCCACACGAGGCGCGTCCGCGCGATCCTGCTCACACCGCAAGGATCGCGCACAGGTGTGAGACGCCCGCCGAAAGCCCGCTTACTGCGCGAATCCGGGCGAACGGTTCCGTCCACGTTCACCCATAGCCTGCGGGTGAGATGGGATCCATTGCTAGCCTCGCTGACGTGAGACACCTGAGGCCGGTTCCGGACTCCAAGCCGCCCCCGAAGCTCGCCGAGCGCGCGGAGGCGGAGCCCTCGATCACCGAGCTGGAGCGCTGGGCGACGGTGCTTCGCCTCGACTGCGTGCGGATGCTCGCGGTGGCGAAGTCCGGCCACCTGGACTCGTCGCTATCGGCCGCCGACGTCGTCGCGGCCCTCTACTACCGCGTCCTCCGGCACGACACCGAGAACCCCGCGTGGCCGGCGCGCGATCGCTTCGTGCTCTGCAAGGGCCACGCCGCGCCGATCCAGTACGCGGCGCTGGCCCAGCACGGCTACTTCCCGCTCGAGGACCTGATGGGGCTGCGCCAGATCGGCGCTCAGCTCCAGGGACACCCCGACATGCGCCGCACTCCCGGCATCGAGGTCTCGACGGGCTCGCTCGGGCAGGGCCTCTCGATGTGCATGGGCATCTGCCTGGCGCTGCGGCTCGACGGCCTCGACGACAGCGCGCAGGTGTTCGGCCTGCTCTCCGACGGCGACTGCCAGGAGGGGCAGACATGGGAGGCGGCGACCTCGGCGGTCCACTTCGGCGTCAACAATGTGACCGCGATCGTCGACTACAACCACCTTCAGACCGACGGCACCACCGAGGACGTCATGGACATCGGCGACGTGCGCGCCAAGTTCGAGGCCTTCGGCTGGGACGCGATCGAGATCGATGGCCACGACATGCAGCAGGTGGTCGAGGCGCTGGAGCGCAGCCGCACTCTCCGAAGGCCGGCCGCGATCGTTGCTCAGACCAAGAAGGGCAAGGGCGTCTCCTCGATGGAGGATCGCTTCGGCTTCCACGGCAAGCCGCCCAGCCAGGAGCAGGCCGCCGAGGCGCTCGAGGAGCTGACGGCCCGCCTCGACCAACAGACCAAGGCGCTGCAGGAGGCGGGGAGCGGCGACCACCCGGGCGGGGAGGCCTAGGCGGTGGCGGCTGAAGCGAAGACCGAGCCGATCGCGACCCGCCACGCCTACGGCGACGCGCTCGCCGAGCTCGGCGAGCTTCACGAGGATGTCGTCGCGCTTGACGCCGACCTCGCCGTCTCCACCCAATCGATCAAGTTCGGCAAACGGTTTCCGGAGCGCTTCTTCAACGTCGGTGCGGCGGAGGCGAACATGATGTCGATCGCCTGCGGGCTGGCGGCGACCGGCAAGGTGCCGTACTGCTCGACCTTCGCGATCTTCGCCGCAGGGCGCGCCTACGACCAGGTTCGGCTGGGCATCGCCCACAACGAGCTCAAGATCCGAGTTGGCGCCTCGCACGGCGGCGTATCGCTGGGCGAGGACGGTGCCTCGCACCAGATGATCGAGGACATCGCCCTGATGCGTGCGATGCCCCGGATGACCGTGGTCGTCCCCGCCGACTACAACCAGGCCTACCGGGCGACGCTCGAGTCGTACGAGCGCGAGGAGCCGATGTACATGCGGTTCGGGCGTCCGGCGACGCCGATCGTCTACGAGGACATCCCCGAGACTCTCGGCGGCGGGGTCGAGGTGCTGCGCGAGGGCAAGGACATCTCGCTGATCGCCACCGGCCACATGGTCTGGCGGGCGATGGAGGCGGCGGAGTCACTCGAGCACGAGGACGGGGTGGAGGCCGAGGTGCTCAACGTCTCGATCATCAAGCCGCTTCACTCGGAGGCGATCCTCGAGTCGCTGAGCAAGACCGGCGTCGCCGTCACCGCTGAGGAGCACCGCGTCGTCGGCGGGCTCGCCGACGCGGTTCGCCAGCTCGCCGCCGAGCAGCACCCGGTGCCGATCTTCGCGGTCGGCATGGGCGACGAGTTCGGCCTCTCCGGTACCGGCGAAGCCTGCATGGAGCACTTCGGCCTCACCGCCCGCGGGATCGCCGACCGCGCTCGCGAGGCGCTCGTCCTGAAGCCGATCGTCTCGCGCCCGCCGCTGTTCGGCCCCGAGTGGACCTGACCCAACCCGCTGCGCCCCAGGAACGCCGCACCGTCCCGAAACTCGTGGCCTTTTACGTCTATAGGACGTTCAACCTCATAACGATGCCGCACCCATGGTCCTAGGGGTCGCGAACGCACACTTCCAGCTGGCACTGAGCGTTCTTCGCTACCCTTGCGCGAACGCTCGTCGGCTCAACGGCTGCGGGGGGCCGGCGCAGGATTGCGGCGGGCGTCGAAGAAAAGCCTTGCGTATGGCCCTGCTCAGGACACGCGTACGACGGCGTGACCGCGCCGTCGGAGACCAGCCGCCCAGCAGGGTGCGGCGCGTCGCCGCGCCCTCGGACGGCGACGGGCCGCGGCCGCCGATCGTCGAGCTGCGCGACGCCACCGTTGTCTACCCGGGCGGCCATGTCGGGGTCGAGCGCGTTTCCTTCGCGCTGGAGCGCGGCGAGTTCGCCTTCGTCGTCGGGCCCACCGGCTGCGGCAAGTCGACCCTGATCAAGATGCTGATCCGCGAGGTGGAGCCGGCGAGCGGCGAGGTGCGGATCGCGGGCCGCGACATCAACCGCCTACCGGCCGGTCGCCTTCCCCATCTGCGCCGGCGCATCGGCACCGTGTTCCAGGACTTCAAGCTGCTGCCCAACCGCAGCGTCTTCGACAACGTCGCCTACACGCTCCAGGTGACCGGAGGCAGCCGAGCCGACATCCGGCGCAAGGTTCCCGAGATCCTCCGCTTGGTGGGGCTTCAGGGCAAGGTCCACAGCTACCCGGACCAGCTCTCGGGCGGCGAGCAGCAGCGCGTCTCGATCGCGCGCGCCTTCGTCAACCACCCGCCGCTGCTGCTTGCCGACGAGCCCACCGGGAACCTCGATCCCGAGACTTCGATCGGGATCATGCAGCTCCTGTACCGGATCAACCGCACCGGCACGACCGTGCTCGTCGCCACCCACGACCGCGAGATGGTCGACAGGATGCGCCGTCGGGTGATGGCGCTCGACGAGGGAAGGCTGGTCCGCGACGAGGCCACCGCCGGCTACGCCGAGGAGTCGACGGGCGAGTTCGCGCTCCGCATGCGCGCCGAGATGGGGGTCGGCGCGGGCCACGGTGACGGGTTCGTAGGAAGGGATCGAGGTGGGCCGAGTCTTCTTCTTCATCGCCGAGGCGTTCCGAGCGCTGCGCCGCAGCGCGGCCCCCAGCCTGGCCGCGATCGTGACCGTCGTGCTGACGACGCTGCTGCTCGGTGTGTTCATCCCAGTGATCAGGGCCAGCTCGACCACCAACGAGAACGTGCGCTCGCAGCTCGCCCTGAGGGTGTTCCTCTTGTCTGACACCACGTAAGGGGCAGGCGAAGGCGGTTCAGCGCAAGATCGCGGCGATCCCCCACGTGTCCCGCACCGAATTCGTCTCGAAGGAGAGGGGACTGAAGATCCTGCGCGGGCAGATCGGGAACGATCCGCTCAGTGAAGGGATCACGCAGCTGCACGGCGAGAACCCGCTGCCCCCGTCGATCAACGTCTTTCCGGACGACCCGGACAACCTCGACGCGATCCAGGCCGCGATCACCCCGCCCGGTGCGAACGGAAAGCCGAAGCCGATCAGCCCGGCGATCGAGAATGTCAGCAACGGGCGAGGCGCCGCCGACAAGATTCGCACCGTGACCAACGCCGTGAAGATCATCCTCTTGGTGATCGCGGTTCTGCTCCTGGTCGTATCGCTGATGCTGGTCGCGAACACGATCCGGCTCTCGATCTACGCCCGGCGCCGCGAGGTCGAGGTGATGAAGCTCGTCGGCGCGACCAACTGGTTCATCCGCTGGCCCTTCGTCCTCGAGGGGCTGATCGTCGGCCTGTTTGGCGCCGGGCTTGCTGTCGGGATCCTCTGGGTCGGGAAGTTGACGATCATCGACCCGCTGGCGGAGAACTTCATGCTCATCGACAACTTCTCGACCATCGGCTTCGTGCCGCTGATCGCCACGCTGATGGCCGCTGCGGTCGTCGTCTCCGCACTCGGCAGCGGCCTCACCCTGCGCCGCTTCCTCCGCGTTTGAGTCGGACGCCCCGCCCAAGATCGGGCCCGCCCCGGTGAGCGCGGGGCCGCAGGCGCGTTCTGGCCGCGGCTTCATCGCGGGGTTTGGCGCCGGCGCCGTGACGGCGCTTGCCGCGGTGGCGCTGATCGCGGCGATCGCGGGGGACTTGAGCGACTCCGACCTCACCTCCCAGGCGAGCGAGGTGATCCGCGACGACTACTACAAGCCCGTCGAGGGCTCGGTGCTCGACAAGGCGTCGCGTCGACGGGATCATCCGCGAGCTGCGCAAGCGCTACGACGACCGCTTCTCGCACTACCTCGACCCGCACGAGCTGAGGGAGTTCGAGGCGGCGGCCTCGGGCCGTTTCTCGGGCGTCGGCCTGACCGTCACAGGCGTCAAGCGCGGGCTGCGGGTGGCGACGTGTGCTGCCCGGACACGCCGGCCGAGCGTGCCCGGATCGAGGAGGGTGATCTGATCACCGCGGTGAACGGGCGTTCGCTGGCGGGCGTGCCCGCCGAGGTCTCCACGGCGCGCATCAAGGGCCCGCCGGGGAACGCCGGTCGAGCTGCGGGTGGTCGCCGCTTCCGGCGGCGAAACCCGCAACGTCCAGCTCGAGCGCGCCTCGGTGGAGGTCCCGGTGGCCCCGGGGCAGATCAGGCGCGCGGGCACCAGCAAGGTCGCCCACGTCCGGTACTCGAGCTTCAGGAGTGGGGCGCACGGCGAGCTGCGGTCGACGCTCGAGCGCCTCTACCGCCGCGGCGCCGAGGGCTTGGTCCTCGATCTGCGGGACAACGGCGGTGGGCTGCTGAACGAGGCCGTGCTGTCGGCCAGCGTCTTCCTCTCCAAGGGCGAGCTGGTCGTCTCCACCGACAGCCGCACCATGGGCCATCGGGACTACGAGGCCACGGGCGACCCGCTGCCACAGCATCCGACCGTCGTCCTGATCAACCGTGACACCGCTTCGGCGGCCGAGATCCTCGCCTCCGCGCTCGGTGACCATCGCCTGGCGACGATCGTCGGTACCCGCTCGTTCGGCAAGGGCACCTTCCAGGAGGTGATCCATCTGGCCGCGGGCGGGGCGCTGGACCTGACCGTGGGCGAGTACTTCACGGCGGACGGAGACCTCGCTGGCCGGCAAAGGGATCAGGCCCGAGGTCAGGGCCGTAGACGATCCGGAGACGCCCCAGGACGAGGGCCTGCGCCGTGCACTGGCGGTGCTCGCCGAGAAGATGGCCGTCGAGAACAGGTGAGCCGCCGGCGCGGCGGGGCACTTGGCAGGCGGGTGGCGACCTTCGAGCGGCGCGGCCGCTTCACGATCGCCGAGCCGCTGTTCGAGCGCGGGCCGCAGGTGGCCCTCGTCCGGGGCTCGATCGACGTCCAGCCCGGCGAGATCGCGCTGGTCGACTTCGGCCCGGGCGGCGCCCGCGCCGTGCGCGCGCTCGGCTCCGCCGAGAGCGCGCGCGACGTGGTCGCCGCGCTGCTTTGGGATCGCGGCATGGATCGTGGCTTCGCGGCCGCGCTCGAGTCGGAGGCCGCCGACGCCGCCGTCGCGGCGCGCGAGGCGCCGCTGGCGCGTCGCGACCTCACTCACCTCCCCACGTTCACGGTCGACCCGGCGACGGCGCGCGACTTCGACGACGCCGTCTCGGCCGAGACCGAGGGGGACGGCGTGCGGCTCTGGGTCCACATAGCGGACGTCGCGGCCCACGTGCGGCCCGGCGGCGGCCTCGACTCCGAGGCGCTCCGCCGCGGCACCAGCACATACGTTCCAGGGAGCCGTGGAGCCGATGCTTCCCGCGGCGCTGAGCGAAGCGGCCTGCAGCCTTGCGCCCGGGGTGGACCGGCTCGCCGTGACCGCCGAGATCGAGCTCGACTCGGGCGGCGAGCCTCGGGCCGCGAGCTTCTACCGAAGCCGCATCCGCTCGGACGCGCGCCTCGACTACGACCAGCTGGATGAGTTCTTCGCCGGTCGTGCTGAGCCGCCGCACGAGGTCGCGGAGCCGCTCGGCCTGGCTCGGCGCGCGGCCGCGGCGCTGGCCGCCCGGCGGCCGGTGGGGTCGCTGGAGATCGAGTCGTTCGAGCCCGAGTTCAGCTTCGACGGCGACGGCGCCGTGACCGGTGCCCGCTCGGTGCCCCAGACAGAGGCCCACAAGCTGATCGAGCATCTGATGATCCTCACCAACGAGCGCGTCGCCCGGCTGCTCGAGCAACGCGGAGTCCCCACCCTGTATCGCGTCCACGAGCAGCCCGAGCCGCAGCGGATCGCGCTTCTCGTCGAGCAGCTGGCGGCGCTGGAGGTGCCGACCCCGCCGCTGCCCGAGCGGCTATCCCCAAGCGAGGCGGGCGAGCTTGCCGGTGAGATCAGCCGCGCCGTGGCCCGTGAGGCGGCGCGGCGCGGTCACGGCCGGGACGCGTATACATCCCTCGTGCTCCGCTCCTTGAAGCAGGCCTACTACTCAGAGCGCAATATCGGCCACGCCGGGCTCGGCAGCTCCGCCTACGCCCACTTCACCTCGCCCGATCCGCCGCTACCCGGATCTCGTCGCCCACCGGGCGCTCCTGTCCGTGATCGGGGCGGGAGAGGACGAGCCCGAGCCCCAGACGGTGAGCGAGGCCGGCTGGCGCAGCTCCGAGCGCGAGCGCGAGGCGACGGCGATCGAGCGCGATGCCGATCGGGTTTGTGCGTCGTTCCTGCTCGGGCGCGAGCTGTTCGAGTCGGGCTGGAAGCGCAGCTTCGAGGGCGAGGTCTCGGGCGTGATCGGTGCGGGGGCGTTCGTGCGCTTCGGCGGCGAGCTCGCGGATGTGTACGAGGGGCTGCTGCCGGTCCGGTTGCTGCGGGAGGAGCGATTCGACCTCAACCAGACGGAGACTGCGCTCGTCGGGCGACGCAGCGGCCGTGCCCTGCGGCTTGGCGATCCGATCGCCGTGCGGGTGGACTCGATCGACGCACCGCGAGGACGCGTGGACCTCGTGCCGGCGGAGGACGTCGATGAGTGCTAAGCGCAAGCCCGCCGCCGAAGCGCCGGACCACTCCTCGGATGTCGCCACCAACCGCCGCGCCGGGCACAAGTTCGAGCTGCTCGACCGGTTCGAGTGCGGGATCGAGCTGCTCGGCACGGAGGTCAAGTCGTTGCGCGAGGGCAAGGCGCAGCTCGGCGATGCCTACGCCGTGATCGAGCGTGGCGAGGTGTGGCTGCGCAACGCCCATATCCCGCCGTACGCTCCGGCGAGCAGTGAGAACCACGAGCCGGAGCGACCCCGCAAGCTGCTCCTTCACCGCTACGAGATCGAGCGCCTCGTCGGTCGCAGCCAGCGGCGCGGCCTGACCCTGATCCCGACCAGGATCTACTTCAAGGGGCCGCGGGCCAAGGTGGAGCTGGCCCTTGCTCGCGGCAAGGAGCAACGTGACCGGCGTCGCGAGATCCGCGATCGCGATCAGCAGCGGGAGATGGAGCGCGAGCATCGTCGGCGTTTCCGCTGAGAGCGGACGGTGACCTCCTCGCCCTCGGGAATTCGTGCCTGAACGAGCGCCTGCACGCGGGGCAACGTGCAGAGCTTTCGCGTGCGACGATTACGGGGATGCGTTCATTCAGGCTCACTCGCCGCAAGAACGGCGACGATGAGAAGGAGCAGGCCTCGGACGAGGGGGAGCAGGCTCCGGGGCCACAGCAGCCTGCATTCAGGCTCAGTCGCCGCAAGGAAGGCGACAACGAGAAGGTGCAGGCTCCGACACCGCCGCCGCCCGCACCTGAGAGCTCGGCCGGGCCCGTGCCCGGGTCGGCCGGGCCGTCACCTCCGGTGACCCCCGGGGCACCGGTCCCCGTGTCATCTCAGCCCGCTTCGGCCAAGCTCGAGAGTCGGGGCGAGCGCCGGAAGCGCAAGCGCGAGGAACGCCGGCGCGGCGACGAGGAGGAGAAGGCCCGCAGGCGCGCCAAGCGCGAGTTGGCCAAGGGTGAGCGCCAGAAACCGAAGCAGCGGCAGGAGGCCACCGAGCAGCAGCCCCAGGCCGACAACGAGGATGATGGCGCTCCACAGGCGCCGGCCGTGAAGGAGTCGCGCTCCACGCGGCGCCGGCGCCTGCGACAGGAGCGGCGCGCTGCCCGCACCGAGGAGCGCGAGCGGGCAAAGCAGGAGCGCGAGAGGGTGCTCGAGGACCGGCAGCGGGCCCGCGAAGCGCGCAGGCACGCTGAAGAGGAGGAGCGCCGCGCGAAGCGCGAGGCCCGCAAGGGCGAAGGCGGCGGGAAGGCCCCCGAACCGCCGTCCGAGGAGTCGAAGCCGCCCCAGATCGTCGGGCAGGAGCCGGAAGAGCCAGCGCTCGCGAGGCCGGAGGTGGCGCCGCCGCCCGCAGTGCAGCGTGCCGGTGAGGAGCGCGCGATCCGCGCTGCGACCGAGCGTGCGGCGCTGGCCCGCCTGGACCAGGTCGAGGAGCGAGGCGCGGCGAGCGCCGCGACGGGCGAGGAGGAGCGAGCCCGGGCCGAGGCCGAGCGGTGGATCCGCGAGGCCGAGGTCAGGCAGCGGGAGGCCGAGGAAGGTATGGAGCCGACGGAGGCCGAGGCCGAGGCCGAGGAGCGCGTCCGGGAGGCTGCCGAGACGGCCAAGCGCCTGGAGGCGGTCGAGGCGCGCGCCGCCGCCGTGGGAGCGGGTGAGGCTGAGCTGGCCCGAGAGCTCCAGCAGGCCGAGGCGCGAATCGCGGATCGACAGCAGCGGACAGCGGAGGCGCTGGAGCGGGCCGCCAAGCAGCTCGAGGAGACCGAGACGCGCGCCAGCGAGGCCGAGTCGCGAGCGGCGAGGGCCGAGCGACTCGCAAAGCTGAAGGCCGACGAGTCTGAGCATGAGCGGCGCCTGCAGGAAATGCTTGATCGAATCGAAAAGGCCGAGCAACGTGCCTCCGAGGCCGAGCAGCGGGCCCGCGAGGCGGTCAACAGGATCGCCGAGGCCGCCGAGCCGCAGGAGCACGAGCCGGAACCGGAGCCCGCCAGGCCCGAACCCGAGCCGGCGCCCCCAGAGCCCGAACCCGAGCCGGCGCCCCCAGAGCCGGAACCCGAGCCGGCGCCCCCAGAGCCGGAGCCCGCGCTCCACCTGGGCCCGCCCCAGGCCGACGTCCCCGCCCCACCCTCAGCGCCCGGCCCCGAAGGGAAGCTGAGCCTGAACCAGGCGACGTATGACGATCTGCGCCGCCTCAAGCTGTCGGTCACGCAGACCGGCCGCGTGCTCGACTACCGCGAGAGCTTGGGCGGCTTCAAGTCGCTCGACCAGCTGGACGACATCGCCGGCTTCCCGCGTGACCTCCTCACCGAGCTGAAACGGAAGTTGACGATCTGACCTCTGAGCCTTACGTGTCTCAGAGCCCGTAGCTCTCCATCAGCTTCAGCCAGATCTCGCTGCGGGTTGGAAAGCAGGGCACCGCGTGCCAGAGCCGCTCCAGGGGCACCTGGCCCACCACCGCGATCGTCGCCGCGTGCAGGAAGTCGGCCGTCTCGGGGCCGACGAAGGTGGCGCCCACGAGCACGCGGCGCTCCTCGTCCACCACGATCCGGCTCGTCCCTGGCATGTTGCGCCCGTGGAAGCTCGCTCCCGCGGTCCCCGAGGTCGGTGCGTCGACCGCGCGCGCCTCGATCCCGGCCTCCTCGGCCGTGGCGAGGGTGTGCCCCACCGCCGCCACCTGCGGATCGGTGAACGTCACCCGCGGTGAGCCGTGCTTGTCCGCGGTGGCCGCCACGTCCTTGCCGAGAACGTGGTCGCCGGCGATCCGCGCCTGGTACTTCCCCATGTGGGTCAAGAGCGCCCTGCCGTTGACGTCGCCGATCGCGTACAGCCAGTCGGATCCGTCGACGCGAAGCTGGTCGTCGACCTCGAGCCAGCGTTGTGCCGGGATCCCTACGGTCTCCAGACCGATCCCCTCGCTGCGAGCCCGCCGGCCGACCGCCACCAGGAGCTCCTCGCCGACGACGCTCGTCCCGCCCTCCAGCTCGACCGTGACCTCGCCGTCGCGCCCGCGCACCGCCGTCGACTCGGCGCCGGTGTGGACGTCCACCCCAGCCTCCCGCAGCGCGTCGGTCACCTGCTCGCTGGCGAACGGCTCCTCGTTCGGGAGCAGGCGGTCCATCGCCTCGACCAGCGTCACCTCGGAGCCGAGGCTCCGCCAGGCCTGCGCCAGCTCGACCCCGACCGGACCGCCGCCCAGCACCACGAGGCTCTTCGGGATGCGCTTCGAGGTGGTGGCCTCGCGGTTGTCCCAGGGCTTCGCTTCGGCGAGGCCCTCGATCGGCGGGATCACCGCGGACGTGCCGGTGGCGATCACGACGGCCCGGCGGGCGACCAGGATGTCGTCGCCCACCTTTACCCGCCGCTCGCCGTCGAGCGCCCCGCTCCCCCGGATCAGCTCGATGCCCCGCTTCTCGAGCCAGGGAAGCTGCACGGAGTCGTCGAGGTCGTGGATCACCTCGTCGCGGCGGGCCAGCGCCGCCTCCGGGTCCAGCTCGCCGGTCACCGCCTCCGCGGCACCGGGAACACGTCGCACCTCGGCGAGCACCTCGGCGGGGCGCAGCAGCGCCTTCGAGGGCATGCACGCGTAATAGGAGCACTCGCCGCCGACCAGGTGGTTCTCGACGATGGCGACCTCGAGCCCGCCCTCGGCAATCGCGACCGGCGCAGACCTCTCCCGGGGGCCCGGCTCCGATCACCACGACATCGAACTCGCGCTCGCCCATCCCGTCCTCCTCAGTCCTTGCTTGCCGCGGAGCCTTGCAGCTGCTTCGGCTTCACGTAGGCGGTCAGTTCCGCGCTTCGGTGCCCGAGCTCGCTCCACTCGCCGGCGAAGGTGAGGGTCGCCAGTGCCGCCGTCGGGAACTTCGCTCTCATCCGCTCGAGCTGCGAGCCCTCGCCGGCCAGGTGGAGAGCGAGCTCCTGTATCGCCGGCTGGTGTCCGACCAGCATCACCGACTCCACCTCGTCCGGCACCTCGCGCAGCCGTAGAAGTAGATCCTCGGACGACGCTCCATACAGCTCGGGCTCGATCCGGACCTCCACCGGATCGAGCACCGGCAACACCCGTTCGAGCGTCTCGCGCGTTCGCCTCGCGGAGGAGCACAGCACCAGGACCGGCCCGATTCGCGCGCCGCGCAGGTGCTCGGCGATCAGCGCCGATGCCCGGCGGCCGCGCGGGGCGAGGGGGCGGTCGTGATCGTCGAGGCCCGGGTCGTCCCAGCTCGACTTCGCGTGCCGCAGGAGGAAGAGGTGCTTCACGCCGAAGGGCGCGAGCTACCCGCTCGGGATTCCCCGCGACAGGAACGTTTCCGCGACCCCCACCGCGAGCAGCGCCGCGAGGCCGAGATAGGTGGCGGCGACGAGCGCCCGGGTACGGGCCGGGATCGCGTGATAGGCGCGACCCTCCGGCGTGTTCCGAAGCTTCCACCGCCGCCAGGTCTCCATCCCGCCGAAGAGGAGGACCAGGAACAGGATCGGGTTCGGGAAGACGAAGGCGAGTGCGACCAGCCCGGCAAAGCCGACCAGCCAGATCCAGGGGCTGAGCGCAGCCATCGCGCGCCCGCCGTCGAGCGGCAGCACCGGAAGCAGGTTCAACAGGTTGAGGAAGAAGCCGATGTAGGCGAGGGCGCGCCAGAAGTCGCTTCCTGTCGCGAGCCAGATCGCGAGCGGCACCAGCGACGCGATGCTTCCCAGCACGGGGCCCGCGAGTCCAACCCGCGCCTCGGCGGCGGCGTCGCGTCCCATCGACTTGGCGGCGATCACGGCGCCAAGGAAGGGGATGAACATCGGCGCCGACGCCTTGACGCCCTCGCGCCGCAGCTGGATCACGTGTCCGAGCTCATGCAGGAAGAGGAGCGCCACGAAGCCGACCGCGAACGGAAAGCCCCAGATCAGCGCGTAGGCGGCGATCGAGACGAAGGCGGAGCCGAAGGACGTCAACAGCTTCAGCTTCGGGAGCAGGAACAGCAGGGACTTCGCCTTCAGGGCCACCACCGCCACGGCGCCCAGCGCCGCGCCGATCCGCTTGCGCGCCCCGGTGCGATCCGGGCGCCCTGCGCCCGGGTGGATCGGCTCGTAGGGGAGGCTCTCGGTTGCTGCTGCGTCGGTCATCTCGATCGCGAATTCTCCAGTGCTTCAATAAATGTAGCTTGAGGTCGAGCCCACCCCACGCGGCGGTACCCTTTTAGGAGACATAGCACGGGGACGACAGGCTTCGATCTGGTCGATCCGTGCGAACGGTTGCAGGCCGAGGTTCCCGGAGGCCTCGTTAAACACCGGGAAAACCAATAAGTGCGGACCACGAGTTCGCCCTCGCCACTTAGCTCAAACTAAGTAGGTGAGAGTCGGCCCTCCTTCGGCCCGTGGGGAGGGGCACCGGCTTCAGAAACGGGCTCGCCCGAAGCGGTTCGTCCTCACCGCCAGGGGACTTCTCAGGGGACTGGTCTTCCGGACTCACCCGCCGGCGCGGACCCGGAAGGCGAGACGAAAGCGCCGGCTAAGCCTGTAGAAGCCTTCGCATTGCGACCGGACACGGGGGTTCGAATCCCCCCGTCTCCACTTCACGAGTCCCAACACCGGGCCGGATGGCTCGGCCCTGCGCGCTGTGGGTCCGTAGCCGAAGGGGGCAGCTTCGCGTCTCATCCCCCGCCGAACTCCGTTCGCGGTGGAGATGCTCCGTTTCGCCCATACATCAGCCACGCGAAGAGTCCGGCGGGGATGAACATGAAGCTCGCGTAGACCGCGGCAGGGACGGTCAAGACGGTCGCGATCGTCGCACCGACCGCGATCGCGAGAACGGCATTGTGGATGCCGAGCTCGATCGCGATCGCAGTCGACTGCCGGCTGTCAAGCCGGGCAAGGCGCGCGATCGAGAACGACATGGCCATCGCGACGATGTTGAGCGTGACCGCCGCGCCCGCCACGGCGCCGAGGTTGTCGAGGACCCGGTCGTGCTCCGCAACGATCACGCCGGCGACAGCCGCGATGAAGACAACCGCAGTAACCCTGCGGACGGTGCCGCCAATCTCAGCGACCCGCTCGGGATGCCGTGACCGCAGCCAAAGCCCGATCGCCAGCGGGACCACGGTGATCAACAGCACGCGGGCGACCACGCCGGGCATGCTGACGTGCTCGTCGAGGCGGGTCGCCCCGAAGTGGGCAGTGGCCAGTCCGAGGAACAGGGGGACGGTGAGGACCGCCGCCAGGCTCGAGAACGCCGTCATCGTGATCGAGAGGGCCGTGTCGCCCCGTGCAAAATGAGTCAGCAGATTCGCCAGGATGCCGCCTGGCGAGGCGCCGAGCAAGACGAGCCCCACAGCGAGCGCCGGCTCGAGCGAGAACGCGTGGGCGACCGCGAAGGCGAGCAGGGGCGAAAGCAGCACGAGGTTGAGGAGCCCGATCGAGACGCCCCTCGGTTTGACGAAGACCCGCTTGAAGTCCTCGGGGGTCAGCGACATACCCAGGCTGACCATGATCACCGCCAATGCCAGCGGGAGCAGGACCGCTGCGAAGATCGAGTCCTCCATTCGCTGGCGTCAGAGGGCTGCTGCGAAGAGCCGCCATTCGCCGGAGATCCCCTTGAGCGGCTTCGCGCCGCGGTCCACGAACTCAATCCCCGATCCGGCAACGAGATCCTTGACGGTGCTGGAGACGAGCACTTCGCCCGCGGCGGCGAGGGCTCCAACGCGCGCCGCGATGTGTACCGCGATCCCGCCGACGTCCTCCTCCATCAACTCGACCTCGCCGGAGTGGAGGCCGATGCGCACCTCCAGGCCAAGGGGGCGGGCCGCCTCCGTGATCGCGTGCCCACACCGGATCGCCCGCGCCGGGCCGTCGAAGGTCGCGAGGGAGCCGTCGCCCAGCGTCTTCACCTCCCGTCCGCGGAACTGCGTCAGCTCCCGCCGCACCGCTGCCTGATGCGCTGAGAGCAGCTCGCGCCAGCGGGCGTCCCCGAGCTCCGCCGCTCGCTCCGTCGAGCCGACGATGTCCGTGAACATCACCGTGGCCAGCACGCGGTCGGGCTCGGGTACTGAGCGGGCGCCGGTCAGGAACTCCTCGACCTCCCCGAGCACGGCTTCCGAGTCGCCTGCCCAGGGCAGATGGTCGATCCCAGGGAGCTCCACGTACCGGGCGCCTGGGATCTGCGCGGCGAGCTCCTCGCCGGCGCGTCGATTGACGACCCGGTCGCCGCGCCGGTGGAGGACGAGCGTCGGAACATGAATCGTGGGCAGGACGGCTCGAACGTCGATGCCCAGAAACATCTCGAAGATCTGCTGGACCATCGCCGGGCTCGCGGCGGAGCGCTCCAGGCGGGCGGTGAACTCCACCGCCTGGGGATCGTCCGCGAAGCTCGGAGCGAAGAGCTCGACCATCCCCTCTGCCTGTTGCCCCCAGTAGGGGGCGATGAACTCGGCGGCGGACTCGCGAAGCGCCTCCGCGGGCGAGGCCCAGGGGTAGTCGGGCGCCTCGGTGGTGCGCCCCATGGCGCCGTGGAGCACCAGAGCGGTCACGCGATCCGGGTGAGTGGCCGCGAACAGGACGCCCATCGGCCCGCCCTCGGAGATCCCGTAAAGGGCGGCCCGCTCGGACCCCGCGGCGTCCATGACCGCCCGGACGTCGTCGATCCGCTGCTCGAGGGTCGGCACCTCGGTGACGGGGTCGGACAGCCCAGTGCCGCGCTTGTCGAAGATGATCAGGCGCGAGAACGAGCTGATCCGCTCGAAGAAGCGAGCGAACGCAGGCGACTCCCATTGGAGCTCGAGGTGGGTGGCGAAGCCGAGGACGAGGACCAGGTCGATCGGCCCGTCGCCGACGACCTGATAGGCGATCGAGGCGTCGCCGGACTTGGCGTACTGTGTCGGCGGAGTGCTCATCGGTTTTCGCGCGCCAGCCGAGCCCTCGGCGAAACGGACCCTCGGACAGCGCGATCCTGAGCAGGATCGTATCCGGGGCACCGATGACGACGCCGATCCCCACGGTGATACGGTGGCTCGACAACGAAGCGAAGGGGAGAGAAACTTGAAACTGAAGCTGCTTTTGATCGTCGCCTTGGCCGTCTGTGGCGCGGTCGCCCTGACCGGCATCGCGGGCGCCGGGCAGGCGGCGAAGACGAGGGTCACCATCAAAGTTGAGGGCCGGGACTTCTCCGGAAAGGTGAAGAGCCCGCGGCTGCACAAGTGCGCGGATAACCGCAAGGTCAAGCTCTATAAGCAGCAGGGTCCGGAGCAGAATCCGAGGACCGAGGAGGTGGTCGCCTCCGACACCTCGGAGCTGAACGGCGATCACGGCGAATGGTCGACCGGAAACACGGGGCTGTCCGGCAAGTTCTATGCCCGCGCGGGCAAGAAGCCCGGGTGCAAGGCGGACGCCAGCAGGACTCTCCACACGGAGGAATAGGCGCCGGCGCGGCTCCGGCGGACGCGGAGTAGCGCCAGCTCCCGGACCACACCCGCTCGGGGCCGAGAACGTCGGCACGAAGCCCGCGGGCAGCTCGGTGCGCCCAGACTGTCATCTTTCTTTCATCTTGTGGGAGGAAGGTCGGTAGGGCAATGCGCGTCCTGATCGTTGAAGACCACGTCAAGATGGCCGGCCTGATCAGGCGCGGCCTGCAAAAGGAGGGCATGGCCACGGACGTGGCCAAGAACGGGGAGGAGGCGCTGTGGCGAGCCCAGGCCACCGAGTACGACGCAATCATCCTCGATGTGATGCTCCCGGGGATCGACGGCTTCGAGGTCTGCGGCCGGCTACGTGCCGACGGCGTCTGGGCCCCGATCCTGATGCTCACGGCGCGCGACGCGGTCCGGGATCGCGTCGCAGGGCTCGATGGCGGCGCCGACGACTACCTCACCAAGCCGTTCTCCTACTCCGAGCTCCTGGCCCGCCTGCGCGCCCTGGTGCGGCGGGGACCGGTTGAGCGGCCCGCGGAGCTTCGGGTCGGCGACCTACGCCTCGATCCGGCGCGGCGGCAGGTCTGGCGTGGCGAGACCGAGGTCCAGCTGTCACCGAAGGAGTTCTCGATCCTGGAGACCTTCATGCGCCGGCCGGGAGAGGTCCTGTCCCGATTCCAGCTCCTCGAGCACGCCTGGGACTACGAATACGAGAACCGCTCCAACGTCGTCGACTCCTACATCCGCCTCCTGCGTCGCAAGGTCGACCGGCCATTCGGGGTCGAGAGCATCGAGACGGTGCGCGGAGTCGGCTATCGCCTCAGGGAGGAGGGGACGCGCTGAGCCGTCTGCCGATCCGGGTGCGCGTCACCCTGGTCTTCTGCGGGGTGATGGCGGTCGTTCTGGCCGGGACCGGCCTGTTCCTGTATCTGCGGCTGGAATCGCAGCTCGACCGTGACGTCGATCGAGACCTGCATTCTCGCGCGGATCAGCTCACCGCGCTGGTTCACGCATCCGACGCGGCGGGGCTCGGAGAGTCCGTGCGCAGCGTGCTGTCGCGACAACCCGACAGCTTCGCGCAGGTCGTCACCCGGTCGGGACGGATCTTCGGCCCGGGTGCCCAACCCGGCCCGCGCGTCCTCACCGGAGCCGAGCTCGAACGAGCACGCCTTCAGACCACCGTCTTCGAGCGCTCGGATCTGCCGGGTTTCGGCGACGATCCTGCGCGTCTGGAAGCCAGCCCGGTACGGCAGGAGGAGGGGCGGCGGCTGATCGTCGTCGTCGGCGAGTCGCTCGCCGACCGCGATGAAACCCTGGGGAACCTGGCGACGCTACTTTTGATCGGCGGGCCGGTGGCCCTGCTGCTCGCTTCGTTGGCTGCCTACGGCGCCACCAGGGCCGCGCTGCGCCCGGTGGAGGCGATGCGCAGGCGGGCTGCCGAGGTCTCGGCAGCGGACGCCGACCAACGCCTTCCGCTGTCACCGGCCCACGACGAGGTTCGCCGGCTGGGCGAGACGCTGAATCGGATGCTCGATCGGCTCCAGGCGGCAGTGGAGCGCGAGCGAGCCTTCGTCGACGATGCCAGCCATGAGATGCGCACCCCGCTCGCCCTGCACAAGACCGAGCTCGAATTGGCCCTCCGCTACGGAAGAAGCACGGAGGAGCTGCGAGGCGCGATCGCTTCGGCGATCGAGGAAGCCGACCGCATCTCGCAGCTGGCGGAGGACCTCCTGGTGCTCGCTCGCTCCGACAAGGGCGCGCTCAAGATCGAGGCCGAGCCCGTTCAGGTCCGGGACCTCTTCGCCGCGATCCGGGGTCGCCTCGGCGGTCCAGCCCGCGAGGCCGGTCGATCGCTGGTGATCGATGATCCGGACGGCCTGGTGATCGAGGCCGATCGCGCCCGAATGGAGCAGGCCCTGGCGAACCTGGTCGAGAACGGCTTGCGCCACGGTGACGGGCAGATCCGGCTCTGGGCCCGCGCCACCGAGGGTGGCGTCGAGCTTCACGTGAGCGACGCCGGTCCTGGCTTCCCACCCGATTTCCTCCCCCACGCCTTCGAGCGCTTCAGGCGGGTCGATACTGCGAGGGCCGAGGGCGGGACGGGTCTCGGCCTCGCGATCGTCGACGCGATCGCCGAGGCCCATCGCGGGCGGGCCGCGGCCCGAAACTCGCCGGAGGGCGGCGCTGATGTCTGGATCGAGCTGGGCCGGGACGGTTGACCATTCGCTTGCTCGTGAGCGTTCAAACCCGCATACCCCCGCCGAGCCTCCGCTCCATGCGAACCGTGGTCCCCTGCTCGGATCGCTCGACGTCCACGCGGTCCATGAAGTAGCTCATCAAGGTGAAGCCGCGCCCGCGGTCATGGCCGCGCGGCGGACGCCAACGGCCATGGTCTTGCACGGCCACGACTATGAGAGGGCCTTCCTTCCGAGCCTCCACCTCGATCGATCCCCCCTCCGATGGCCGGTAGGCATGCTCCGAGGCGTTGGCGCAGGCCTCGTGGCAGGCGGCAACGATCTGCCATCCCTCGGTCAGGTCGATCCCATGATCGGCCAGCCAGGCCTCCACGGCGCGGCGGATCGGCGCCAGGGCCGAGGGCTCGGCCGGCGTGGTCAGCTCGAGTTGCTCGTCTGCCGTCCCGTCAACGCCCATCACGGGAGTCAGCTCGCTCGACGCTCCGCCTCGGCCTTCAGGTGGCCAAGCCCGGACTCGATGGATTCCTCTCCGGCCCCGCGGCTACCTCGGCCGAGGTGACCGCCGGTGCGCTCTCGTTCACCTTCACTCGAGCACGCAAGCTACTACCAGCCTCGACCGGGAGCCGGCTCAGGCGGCTATCAGATGGCGATCAGCTGCAGCTTCGCCCAGCTCTGTGAGGATCCGGGCCAGCCGCCGGTGGAGCTCTTCGTCGGCGAGCCGGTTGCCCCCGAAGGCTTCTTCGGCGTCCGCCACCGGCAGCTCGATGTCGACCACCCGGGCCCCGATCGAGCCCAGCACCTTGCGGACCTCCGCCTGCGCCCAGATGGCGCCGAAGCTGCCTGTGCTGGCGCCGATGACCGCCACCGGCTTGTTGCGAAGGACGTTGTCGGAAAACGGGCGCGACGCCCAGTCAAGCGCGTTCTTGAGCTGCCCGGGAATCGACGAGTTGTACTCGGGGGTCGCGATCAGCACCGCGTCGGCGGCGGCGATCGCCTCGCGTAGGCGCCGCGCGCCTCCCGGAGCGAGATCGCCGTCGTCGTCCTCGTCGTACGGAGGCACGGCCTTGAGGCCCTCGAACAGCTCCAGCTCGGCTGGCGGCGGCAGGAGCTCCGCCGCCACCCTCAGGAGGCGGGTGTTGTGAGACTCGCGACGGAGGCTTCCCGAGATCCCGAGCACGCGCATCGCCTACTCCTCCTTGGCGAGTTCCAGGTGGACGGTGAGGGCGACCTCGTTCTGGACCGCGACCCCGCCGCTCGGCAGCGGCGCGTTCCAGTTGAGACCGAACTCGGTTCGGTCGACCTGCGTCTCGAGGTCGATGCCGATCCGCTCGCCCCCGGCCGGATCAGCAACGGGCCCGGCGATCTGCCCCCGCGCCTCGACGCGTTTCGTCGTGCCCTTGATCGTCAGATCGCCGTCGACGACGAGATCGCTGCCGTCGGTGCGGATCCCGGTCGAGGTGAAGGTGATCTCGGGATAGCGCTCGGAGTCGAAGAAGTCGGGCGACAGCAGGTGCCCGTTCAGATTCTCGTCGCGAACCTGGACGCTGTCCACATGGACGGCCCCGTACAGCCTCGGCTCACCGTCCTGGTTGGCGAGCGTGACGCCGAAGTCCGCGAACGTGCCGCGGAAGGTGGCCACGACCATGTGCTTGACGGCGAAGCCGACCTGCGAGTGGACGGGGTCCGACTTCCAGATGCCGGTGGGGAGGGTTGTGCCGGTCGGGTTGGTTGTCTGCGCTTGTACCGTGGTCATTGAATGTCTCCTCGTGGGTGGGATAAACTTGCTCTGTCAAACAATTTAGCATAGAAACTTGACTACGCAACAGTTGACGAAGAAAGCATCGCCCCCGGTGATCGCCGTCGGTCGCCTGATCGGCGCCCACGCGGAGCTCACAAGTCAGCTCAGCGCGCAGCTCGTCGCCGAACATGGCCTGACGCTCAACGAGTACGAGGTGCTGCTGTTGCTGGCCAGAGCGCCCGAGGGGGCCATGCGACGCGTCGATCTCGCCCGCGAGGTTCGCCTCACTCCTTCCGGCGTGACGCGGCTGCTCGACCGCCTCGAGGCCGCCGGCCTGGTCGGCAAGCGTCACTGCGAAACGGACGCGCGCGTCACCTACGCCGAGTTGACCGCGGGCGGGAAGGCGAAGCTCGAGCGGTGCGCACCCGATCAGGTCGCCGCCGCCGAGCGCCTGCTTGGCGAGCGCTTCGACGACGACGAGCTCGCCTTGCTGGTCGAGCTCCTCGGACGGCTCTCGGCCCCGGCCGACGACGATTGCCAGGCGGTTTAGTCGCGCCGCCTGAGCAGGATGCCGTTGCCGGAGGGATCGGCGACTTGCAGGCCGTCTCCGTCATTCTGCGCGTCGAACCCCGCGGCGCGAAGCCGCTGCCCCGCATGCTCGAGCTGCGGCGCGCCTGGGAGCGCGATCTCGAACCAGCGCAGCCCGAGGGCGCCGGGTGGGGGCGCCGCCGCTCCCTCCCCGGCCCAGGTGTTGACGCCGATCTGGTGGTGGTAGCCGCCGGTGGCAAAGAACAGCGCCCCTGGGTAGCCGCGGACGGTGACCTCGAAGCCGAGCACGCCCCCGTAGAAGTCCTCGGCTGCGGAGAGCTCGGCGACGTTGAGGTGGACGTGCCCGACCCGCGTTTCCGCGGGCATCCCGTTCGCCTCGGTGTCCGCGGCGCTCAGCTCGCCGAGAACGCTGTCGAGGTCGAGCGGCAGCGTGTCCATCTGTAGCTGGCCGTCCGCGTAGCGCCATTGATCGCGCGGGCGGTCCCGGTAGATCTCGATCCCGTTGCCCTCGGGATCGTTGAGGTAGAGCGCCTCACTGACGAGGTGGTCCGAAGCGCCGGTGAACCGCCACCCGGCGTCGTCAACTCGGCGCAGTGCTCGGGCGAGGTCCGCTCGGGTCGGGAGCAGGATCGCCAGGTGGAAGAGGCCGGTGGTGCCGTGCGGGCGCCCCGGCGCGTCGGGCCGGCCCACCAGCTCGACGATGGCCCTCTGCCCGTCCACCCCGAGGCGCACCACCTCCTCGGCGCGATCGAACGCCCGCAGGCCGATCGCCTCCTCGTAGAAGCGCTGGGCACGATCGAGATCGGCGACCTGGAGGCGAACCGCGCCGAGGCTGATCACGGCGTCAGTCGGGGCGTCGGGAGCTGCGGCCGCCCGGCGATCGCTGTCTGCCCGCATGCATCCTCAGGATGGCATAGCGCCGGGTCGGCGATCTCGCAGTCCCCTCAGCGGACGGCGACGCGACAGACCGAGAGGTCCCGTGGGGCTCCGGTCGCGCTCAGGCGCCGGTTACGGCCGAACTTGAAGGCCTCTGGGTCCAGCGCTTCGCGGGCCGGCTCGGAGACCAGCACCTCGCCCCCCTTGGCGGCCTCGCCGACCCGGGCTGCGATGTTGACGTCGACGCCCAGGTAGTCGCCGCCCACTCTTCGCGGGCGGCCGAGGTGGACGCCGGCGCGAAGCTCTGGCGTGTGTCCATTCACCTGTATCTGACCAAGCTCACCCTGTGCCTGAAGGGCGGCGTGAACCGCCTCCTCGGGGGCGCGAAACACGGCCATGGCGCCGTCGCCCAGCCGCTTCACCAGGCTTCCCCCGTGCGCCGAGATCGCCGCGTCCTCGGCGGCGGCCACCTGGCGAAGTAGCTCGAGTGCCGCCTCGTCGCCGGCGTCGAGCGCCCAGGAGGAGAAGCCGACGATGTCGGTGAACAGGATCGCGACGTCAACGTTGCCGCGACCGCGGCCCTGGGATTCGGAGAGCGCCTGCCACGCTTGCAGGGCGCCCAGCCCCAGCTCGCGAACGGCGCTCGGCCGCTCTGACTGGGCCTCGGACACCAGGCGGCCGATCCGCTGCGGGACCTGGGTGCCGGTGGTCGAGAGAGGGTCGCCGTAGCGGTCGTCGCCGGGAAGGAGTTGCCGGATGAACTTCGCCGTTGCCACCAGCTGGGGCCTGGCATCGGTGCGACGAGCCCGTTCTCGGAGCTTGCCGGGCTTGCGAGGGGGCCCTGGTCGCTCGCTGCTCGAATCCCGATCGTCGCTCACAGCGCCGAATCGTCGCCCATTTCGCGCCGGCATGCGGTGGTCTAGCCTGGTGGCGCCGTCCATGAGCGAGCTCGAGGGCATGCCGGATTCGCGCACCAGCCTCCACGGCCTCACCGTCGACGGCGGCTCTGACGGCCCCTCGGCATGACCGCCCTCGACGTCGGCGCTGCGATGGGCAAGATCGGGCTGCCGGCCCCGCTCAGCGAGCTGGGCGCACGAGACTGGGACGCGATCGTGGTCGGCGGGGGCCACAACGGGCTCACGGCGGCCGCCTATCTGGCCCGAGCCGGCCGCTCGGTGCTGGTGCTCGAGCGCAGGGAGCAGATTGGCGGAGCGTGCACGCTCGAGCAACCGTTTCCGGACCCGCGCTACCTGATCAGCCCCTGCGCCTACGTCGTCGGGCTGCTCGACGATCTGGTCGTCCGCGAGCTCGAGCTCACGAGACACGGCTATCGGGTCTTGATGGCCGATCCCAACCTCTGGTGCCCGCTCCCCGACGGCAGCTCGGTGGCGCTATTCCTCGATCGGGAGCGCACCATCGCCCACCTGCGCGAGAACGGCTTCTCGGAGCGGGACATCCAGGGCGTGAACGCGTACGAAGAGTTGTTCGAGCGGCTGCGCCGGCTGCTTCGCGCCGGTCCTCGCGACACCTGGGTGGGTGCCTCGCCAACCCGCGGCGAGCTGGAGGAGCTTCTGGGCCACGACCACGAGTCGATCTCGGTCGTGTTCGAGGAGTCGATCGCCGAGACCCTCGACCGCTACGTCGACGACGAGCGCATCAAGCACGCACTGTTCGGCCAGGGCGTGATCGGCGCCTTCGCCGGCCCCCGCGATCCCGGCACCGCCTCGGTGAAGCTGATGCATCACCAGGGGGACCTGCTGGGGCGTGGGTCGTTCTGGGGGTATGTCGAGGGTGGCATGGGCCGGGTCTCGTTCGCGATCGCCGAGGCGGCGCTCGAGAGCGGCGCCACGCTCGCCGCCGGCGTCACGGTGGCGCGGATCATCCCCGGCGAGGGGGTCGAGATCGAAAGCGGTGAGCTGATCCGCGCCCCGGTCGTGCTCTCCAACGCCGACCCGAAGCGAACCCTGGCGATGCTCGGCACCGACGCCGCGCCGGCCACCTATCGGGAGCGGATCGAGGGCTGGCGGACGGACTCGCCGGTGGTCAAGCTGAACGCCGGGCTCCACAGGCTGCCGATGTTCACGGCGGCGAACGGCGTGGAGGCGCATCGGGCAATGGTCTCGATCACGCCGGGGCTCGACGCCGCTCAGGAGGCCTTCGAGACCTGCCGGCGGGGCGAGCCCTCGATCGGCTTCGCCGAGCTCTACTTCCAGACCGCCTATGACGCCTCGGTGGCGCCGCCGGGGCGCCACACGATGAGCGTCTTCGCGCAGTACGCGCCCCACGGGCTCGCAGAAGGCGACTGGGAGTCGCGGCGCGACGAGGTGGGGGAGCGGATCCTCGACGCGATCGCCGCCTACGCCCCCGACATCCACGACTGCGTCGAGTACATCGAGATCCTGGGGCCGCCCGACATCGAGCGGCGCATCGGCCTCACCGGCGGTCACATCTTCCAGGGCGAAGCCCTGCCGGAGCAGATGTGGGACCGCCGCTTCGACCACCGGACGCCGGTCGAGGGGCTGTACCTCTGCGGTGCGGCCACCCATCCCGCCGGCTCGGTGATCGCCCTCAATGGCCGCAACGCCGCAATGGCCGTGATCGAGGACGCCGGCGGCGGCTGAGGGGTCGGCGCGAGCCCGGGGGCGGTATGGACTAGACCTCCAGCAGCATCCCCTCCGGCCCCAGGTTGATCACCCGGGTCGGCCCGATCCTGGATTGCTTGCCCCAGCTCTCGTGGATGTGACCGCAGAGGGCCAGGCGGGGGCGCCTGCTCTCGATCGTGCGGAGCACGGCTTCGCTGCCCAGGTGCGTGCCGCTGCCGCTGACGTCGACGTGGCCGCGCGGCGGGGAGTGAACCGCGAGCACGCATCCCTCGGGACATCCCTCGAGCAGCTCGGTGGCCGCCTCCTCGGTCAGATCGAAGCTCCAGTCCCAGGGGGTCACCGGAACGCCCGCGCCGAGGCCGAAGAAGGCAACGCCGTCGATCTCCGTGGCCTCGCCGTGCAAGACCACGGCCCGCTTCCAGCCCGCGCAAGCCTCGCGCAGCGCGTCCTCGGTCTCGTTGTTGCCGGGAACGAGCACCGCCGGCGCCTCGATCGCGCGCAGCGCCTCGATTGTCTCCGTGAGGCCCGAGTGCACAGAGGCGAAGTCGCCGACGCCCACCACGACGTCCGCCTCCCTCGCCGATTCCACCAGGCGCTGAGCCTGACCGAGGTCCGTGTGCAGGTCGCTGAAGGCCAGCAACTTCACGTCGCTGATCCATGTGAAGGAAGTGTCCCGTGTGTGACCGTGGTCACACACAAACATCCGTTCGCCTGGCACCCTGCCGGTCCGTTCACGGACAGCCCCTCGGGCACGCGCCGCCGATCGGCGCGCTGATCAGACCGCCCAGGGGACTTGAACGCCCGGTCAGGCCGGAGCGCTGAGCGAAGCGGGCGCCGCGTGTGCGCCGCGCTGCTTCGCCGTCGGCGTGCGGTCACGCCATAACGGCGCCGGGAGGCACCGAACGGAGGTGGTTCATCCGTGTCCGTCGCAAGGAGAAAGTTGATCGTCGCCACGAGCGCTCTCGGGCTCGGCCTGAGCGTAGCGAGCCAGGCAGTGGGCGCCCCAGCTCACCCGCCCGCCAAGCAGCGGTCGGGCGCGCCGCAGTCCGGGGACCGGCACGCCGGCAACGCCGAGCTCGCCATCCTCGACAAGCCCGGCGATCGCTTCAAGAGATCGCTCCAGGTGGCTCGTCACCAGGTCCGACGCGCTCAGGCGGCAGAGTCCGCGCAGTCCGCGTCGGATCCCGCCGGGGATTATCCAACGCCTGAGTCGGTCGGCGTCTCGAGCGCCACGCTGAGCGCGATCGCCTCCTGCGAGTCCGGTGGCGACCCGACCGTGGTCTCGGCCGACGGTTCCTACCGCGGCAAGTACCAGTTCGACTACGGCACCTGGGCGTCGGTCGGCGGGTCGGGCGACCCGGCCGCCGCCCCGGAGGCCGAGCAGGACTATCGCGCCGCGCTGCTGTATGCCCGCGGCGGCTCGAGCCCCTGGCCGATCTGCGGCTGACCCAGATCCAACGGCGGGCGACCGTGGCACCGCTAAAGCGCAGCGTCGTTCGCTGCCGATGTCTAGGCAGTGGACGTGAACCAGTACGTGTTCGTGCGCGGAGCTCGCCAGACGCGGGGGACGCTGGCGTGCTGGAACGAGGAGCCGTGGCCCGTATTGCGGAGCTGGATCTTCGGCGGCGCTGCCGTGGCCGTCGCACTGCTCTGCGTCGTCTGGATCATCTCGTCCGTGGCCCAGCCCGACCCGACGCCGCTCTCGATTCCCGGAGTTACCGAGGCTCCCAGCGCGGCCAGCGTGCTCCAGATCCTGTTTGGCAATTCGCTCGTCCTTGCGCTTCACGCGTTCGCCTGCGTCGCCGGCTTCATCGCCGGAGCTTCGCTCCCGCTCTCCGCTGAGCGGCGCACCGGCGCCTCGCGGTGGATCCACGAGAAGGCGAGGCCGGTGGCGTTCGCCTGGGTGGTCGCGGTGACCTGCTTCTCGCTTGCGACCCAGGCCTACGCCCTGGGCTGGACCGGCGCCACGCTCGCCTACCAGCTGCAGATCCCCACCGGAATGCTGATGCTGACAGTGCTGCCGCACGCGCTCTCTGAGCTCACCGCCCTCTTTCTGCCGCTGGCGGCGTGGACGATTGCCAGCCGCAAGGGAGAGTGGGGGAATCTGCTCGCAGCCACGGTGGCGACTGTCGCCGTCGCGATCCCCACGCTCGTGATCGCGGCCCTCTGGGAGACATACGTGTGGCCCCAGATCCTCGAGGCGGTGTCGCCGGTCGCGTAGGGGCATGCGAGGGTGCGCGTCTGATTCCCGGCCTCTGATTCCGTTGGTGCTCTAAGCCGCTTCGCCGTTCTGCTTGGGCCCGCTGACCGCCTCCGGACCCAGGAGGGCGCGCCGGAAGACACGCTCCTCGTCCTCGAACAGGAAGCCCCATAGGTGGCGGCGCTCCAGCAGCGTGCGGCGCTTCGTCTCGAGCACGGCCTTGCGCGGCAGGCCGGCGATCCGCTGACCGAGCTCCAGCCCCCGCGCGACCACATCGCCCTCGACCACCTCGCGCACGATCCCCATCCTCTGCGCCTCCTCCGCCTTGACCAGCTGGCCGGTGAGGCAGAGCTCCTGGGCGACGGTCGCAGGGAGCACGGCGCGCGCGGCCGCGTAGCTCGGCGGGATGCCTCGCGGCAGCTCGGGATAGCCGAAGATCGCCGAGGCGGAGGCGATCCGCAGGTCACACAGCAGCGCCAGCGCGAAGCCGCCGGCGATCGCCGGCCCGTTGATAGCGGCGACGATGGGGCGACGGCAGCCGCCGACCGCCTCGAACGCGACCGTGCTCGTCTCGACCAGCTGCTTTCGGTGCTCCAGGTCGCCGCCGAACTGTGTGGTGTCCATCCCCGAGCAGAATGCGACTCCGGCGCCCGTGAGCACGACGCAGCCCACCTCGTCGTCGCGGGACAGGTGGCCGAAGGCGTCGGCGAGCTCGAGCCGCAACTCGATGGAGAGCGCGTTTCGCCGCTCGGGGCGGCGCAGGGTGACGAGCGCGACCTCCTCGTGACGCTCGATCGACAGCAGTCCGGCCACCGCGGGGATGCTATCCACGACTCGGGCGCGGCACGGCTGACTGAGAGCGCCTCGCCGCCTGACACACTCCGCCCATGAGCGCTGACGGCGCCAGGGAGGCGGAGACCGCGGCCGGCCCCGACGAGCGCGGCAGAACCCCGGGCGAGGCGATCGCGCGGGCCAGGGTCCGCGCGCCGACGCGGGGCAACCGCAAGCTCGAGGCCCTGCTCGATGGGGTCAACGCGGACGCGGAGCTTCGCGGCTGGTGGCATATGGCTCAGGTGACCTCGGAGCGGCTCGGGATGTCCGATCACTCCTGGGTGCACGTCCAGATCGTGCTCAACATCGGGTTGCGCCTGCTGCGGCTCCTGGCCAAGGCGGGGGTCGAACCGGCGATGGTCACCGACCACGGGATGGGCCGCCGCGACGGCGAGGTCGTGGTTGCCGCCGGGGCGCTCCTGCACGATGTCGGAATGTCCATCCACCGCACCGATCACGAGGCCTACAGCCTGTTCCTCGCCGAGCCGAAGCTGAGGCAGCTTCTCGAGGGGGTCTACGACGAGCCGGAGCGCACCGTGGTCGTCTCCGAGGCGCTACAGGCGATCATCGGCCACCGGCGCCGCGGCGAGCCATACACGCTCGAGGCCGGGGTGGTGCGGGTCGCCGACGCGCTCGACATGGCCCAGGGGCGCTCCAGGGTGCCGGTCGAGTCCGGTCGGATGGGCATCCACGCGCTGTCCGCCGCAGCGATCGACCAGGTGACGATCGAGACGGGCACCGACCGCGCGGTGAGGGTCGAGATCAAGATGAACAACTCGGCCGGCATCTTTCAGGTCGACGACCTCCTGGCCACCAAGCTGCGGGGAACGCCCCTCGAGAGCCATCTCGAGGTGGTCGCGACGATCGAGGGTGAGACCGAGAAGCGGCTCCTGAGCGAGTTCCGGCTGCCCCAAGGCTGAGCGCTCGCCGACGGAGAGCACGGAGGGCGCGGCTCGGGGCTAGGGCTTGCGGGCTCTGACGATCGCCGAGCCGGCGTGCTCGTGTACGCGGTGGGTCTGGCGGATCTCGATCCCCTCCAGGCCGGCCGCCGCCAGCTGGCTGCGGAACTCCTCCTCGGTCAGGGCCCCGGCGATGCAGCCGGTCCACTGCTCGAGGTCGTGGCGCGTGGACTCGTCCATCTCCGGGTCGGCGACGATGTCGGTGACAGCGAAGCGGCCGCCCGGCCGGAGCACGCGCGCCGCCTCGCGGAAGACCTGGGGCTTGTCGGCGGAGAGGTTGATGACGCAGTTCGAGATCACCACGTCGACGGACTCGTCGGGCAGCGGGAGCTGTTCGATCGTTCCCTTAATGAACTCGACGTTCGCCACGCCCGCCGACAGCTGGTTGCGGCGGGCCAGCTCGAGCATTTCGTCGGTCATGTCGAGTCCATACGCCCTGCCGGTCGAGCCGACCCGGCGGGCCGATAGGAGGACGTCGATCCCACCGCCGGAGCCGAGATCGAGGACAGTCTCGCCCTCGTGGAGCTCGGCGACGGCCGTGGGGTTCCCGCAGCCAAGCGAGGCGAGCTTGGCCGCGTCAGGGAGCGAGTCACGCTCCTCGCCGGAATAGGGCTCGGCGCCGAAGACGTTCCCCTCCTGGTCCACGTCGGCGGTCGTCCCGCAACCACACGAGGATTCCGCGGAGCCGCAGCAACCGGCCTCGCCCGCCCCAGCGGCCCTGGCCGCCTCGGCGTAGCGCTCCCGCACCGCGTCGCGGACGTTCGCGGTCGTTCGGGCGTGACTGCTCATCGACCCTGCTTATGCGCGGTGACGATCTCGGTCGGAAAGAGCATCTGTGAGAGGTACTCACGCGAGATGCCCGTGAAGCCCAGCTCGCGCAGGACTGGGGCCGCGAGCACGCCTCGGCAGTTGGCGGTGACCACGAACCCCTTCCCATATGCCCAATCCCAAATGCGGTGCGCGCGTCGCTCTCCCTTGGTCATGTTCGAGAGGACGAGCCTCCCGCGGGGTCGCAGCACGCGCTTGAATTCGGCCAGGGCGCGAGGGATGTGGTCGCGCGGAAGCAGGTCGAGCATGTAGCCGTTCGCGATCAGGTCGAAGCTCTCGTCCGCGATCGGCAGCTCCAAGGCGCTGCCTTCGATCACCTCGACGTCTTCGACGAGCCCGGCATCCTCGAGGCGCCGGCGCGTCTGGGCGAGCATTCCCTCGGAGATTTCGACGCCGACGGTGCGTCCGCCGAGGTTTGCGCCCGCGAGGCGCACCAATTGGACGCCCGTTCCCGTAGCGACCTCGAGCACGTCCTCGCCGGGGCGAACGCTCGCCAGCTCGAGCACGCGCCGGCGCGCCTTGGACTCCGTCGCCCGCGCCCAGGCCTCGTACACCGGTGCGAGTCGCGTGTAGATCCGCGGCACCCGCTCTGGCGGGGCCTTGGCCTCGAGGACCATGTCGCGCCAGTCGCGGTGCGGGGCTGCTAGCCCGCCAGCCATGCGGAGAGCTCCTCGACCGCTTCGGGGTGGACGTAGTAGTAGGCCCACAGGCCGCGGCGCTCCGAGCCGACGATGCCGGCCTCGCGCAGTACTTTGAGGTGGTGGGAGACCGTGGGCTGGGAGAGCTCGAACAGCGGCACCAGCTCACAGACGCAAACCTCCCCGGCGTGCTGGCGCAGCACGTCGACCAACTGGAGGCGGATCGGGTCGCCGAGGGCCTTCGCGACCGATGCCATGCGTTCGGCCTCGCGGCGCTCGATGTCCGGGTAGACCACCGGCTCGCAACAGGGCTCGCCGGCGGGACGCTTCTGCTTCGGGGCCAGCTCCAGATCGACAGCCATCAATATACATATATCAATTGAAAAGACAGATGTCAATGGAATAGGATGTCGACTCCGCCGGAGATTCAAGGGCAGACCGGGCAAGATCAGGGGCATGAGGAGGGAGTCGATGGCCACCCAACTTCAGGAACTGCAACTCGACGCGATCACGCGCGGCCACCTCGAGAAGGGCCTCGCGTCGCTGGAATCCGACTTCGCGGGGGTCTTCTCCGGCGAGACGATCGAGCGCTACATGGCCGAGTCGCTCGAGCACCTCGAGGGCGCGCGCTTCAAGGACTTCGTGCCGCTCTTCGTCCACCGTTTCGCCCGCGAACGCCTGCGGGCCCTGGGCCAGGTGGAGGGGAAGATCACGAAGGACGTCCCCGAGGTCCTCTTCGTCTGCGTTCAAAATGCGGGTCGCAGCCAAATGGCCGCCGCCCTGCTCGACCACTATGCGGCTGGCCGGGTCCACGTCCGCTCGGCCGGATCGCAGCCCGCGGATCAAGTCAACCCCGCCGTGGTCGAGGCGATGTCCGAGCTCGGCGTCGATCTCTCCAAGGAGTTCCCGAAGCCGATGACCGACGAGGTGGTGCGGGCCGCCGACGCGGTGATCACGATGGGCTGCGGCGACGCCTGCCCGATCTATCCGGGAAAGCGCTACGAGGACTGGGAGGTCGACGATCCGGCCGAGGCCGACCTGGAGGGGGTGAGGCGGATCCGAGACGAGATCAGCCAGCGCGTGCGCAGGCTCCTGGACGAGGTCGCACCCGAGAACGGCGCGAGTGCCTAGGCCGGACCTGGCACGCCGGGGCCTCGCCGAGGGCCTGGCAGCCTTCGCCCTCGTGTTCGCAGGATGCGGCGCGATCGTCGCCGAGGAGGTCTACGGCGGCCAGCTCGGCACCGTTGGCATCGCCCTGGCCTTCGGGCTGGTGATCATGGTCATGGTCTACGCGACCGGCCATCTCTCGGGCGCCCACATCAATCCTGCGGTGACGCTGGCGTTCACGCTGTCCCGTCACTTTCCCCCGCGCGAGGCGCTCATCTATATCGCGGCGCAGTGCGCCGGGGCGATCATGGCGGCCTTGGCGTTACTGGCGATCTGGCCCGACCAACCCGCCGACCTCGGCGCGACCTCCCCAAGCGTCGGAGCCGGCAGCGCCCTGGCTTACGAGGCCGTCCTCAGCGCCTTCCTGATGTTCGTGATCATGGCGGTTGCCACCGACACCCGCGCCGCCGGCGCGGCCGCCGCGATCGCAATCGGCGGCACGATCGGCCTCGACGCCCTGTTCGGCGGCCCGGTCACCGGCGCTTCGATGAATCCGGCCCGCTCCCTCGGCCCTGCGCTCGCCGCCTGGGAGTGGCGGGACTTCTGGATCTACCTGGTCGGGCCGATCTGCGGCACGGTTTTCGGCGGCCTCGCCTACCAGCTCGTTCGGGGCAAGCAGGCTGGCGCGGGGCCAGACGAGCCCATCGGCTAGACGCCGGCGCCCTGCCCGCCGCGGCCCTCGCCGGCGGCGAAGCGCGCCGCCCCGCGAAGGCCGGTCTCGACCGAGGCGCGCCCCAGCTCGGCCTCGAGCGCCAGGCCCTCGGCGAGTGGCAGCCCGGAGCCCGCGATCGCCGCCCGGCGGTCGGAGAGCATGGTCGGCTGCGGGAAGGCGGCAAGCCCCTCGGCGATCTCCAGCGCCCGCTCGAGGTGCGCCTCCTGGGCAACGACCTCGTTGACGAGCCCCCAATCGAGCGCTTCGGCCGCGTCCACAACGCGCCCGGTGAGGATCAGCTCGAGCGCCCTGCCCATGCCCACCACCAGCGGCAGTCGCTGTGTGCCGCCGTCGATCAGGGGGACGCCGAAGCGCCGCTCGGTGAAGCCCAGGCGGGCGGTCTCGGTGGCGATTCGCAGGTCGCACCACAGCGCCAGCTCGAGCCCGCCCGCCAGGCACCAGCCCGAGACCGCCGCAACGGTCGGCTTCGACGGGGTGAGGCGGGTGAAACCCATCGGCCCCTCGGGCCGGCCGGCCACCGCGTCGAGGACGTCCGAGCTCAGCTCCGGGCCCGCCTCGGCCATGGCCTTCAGGTCGGCGCCGGCGCAGAACGCCTCGGGGCCGTCGCCGGTCAGCACCAGCACGCGCGCATCGTCATCGGCCTCGAACTCGCGGAAGCGATCGAGCAGGAGCCCCGCGGTCTCGACGTCGACGGCGTTGCGCCGCTCCCGCCGGTCGATCGTCAGCACCGCGGCGGCCCCAGAGCGCTCGTAGCGGACCTTCGAGATGACTGGATGCTATGCGCTGGGGTTCTTTATGCCGGTGGGCCCAGCCGCTCCAGCTCCCGGCGGAGACGCTCCTTGCGGCTCTCGAGCCGGATCTGGATCAGAGACAGGACGGTGACCAGGATCGCGAAGAATGCCATCACCGCGAAGGCGAAGAAGGTGATCACCTTGTCGTCCGTGCGTCCCCAGAGGCCGACGCCGTCGGCGGCCAGCGCGGAGGGGGCGAGCGCCAGCACCCAGACAAGCGTCGCGGCGGCGATTGCGACCAGGCGGATCAGGCGCGCCCCACTCACGGGGACAAACTCTATAACCACCACCACCTCGCTTCGTAGCGACTTACCGCCCCCTTAAGCCCCTGGCTCTAGCATGCCGCGCCAATGTCCGAGCTCGAGGCCCTCCTGCTCGGGATCGTCCAGGGGCTCACCGAGTTCCTGCCGATCTCGTCCTCCGGCCACCTGATCCTGGTTCCCTGGCTTCAGGAGTACCACTTCCTCCAGGACAACGAGGCCTTCAACAAGACCTTCGACGTGGCGCTTCATGCGGGGACGCTGGCCGCAGTGCTGATCTACTTCAGGAGCGAGATCGTGGACCTGATCCGGGCGCTGTGGAGGTCGGTTCGCAGGCGAGCGGTGGGGGGGGCCCAGGAGCGCCTGGCATGGGCGATCGTCGTCGGCACGATCCCGGCGGTTATCGCCGGCGGGCTGGGAGAGAGCCTGATCGAGGACCACCTCGGCGATCCGTGGCAGATCGCAATCCTGATGATCGTCTTCGCGCTGCTGCTCGGATACGCGGATCGCCGCCCCCAGCGAAAGGGCCTCGAGGACGTCGGACCACGCCAGGGCCTCTACATCGGGCTGGCGCAGGTCCTTTCGCTGGCGCCCGGCGTCTCGCGCTCGGGGATCACGATCACGGCCGCGCGCTTCTTGGGGCTCAACCGCGACTCGGCCGCCCGCATCTCGTTCCTGCTGCTGACCCCCGTGACCGCGGGAGCGGTCGTCTTCAAGGCCTTCGGGGCGGCCTCCGAGGGCTTGCCCAGCGGCGTCGCCGGCCCGATGATCGTCGGCACGATCGCCGCCGCGGTCTCGGGGTACCTGGCAATCGCCGGCCTGATCGCGTTCGTGCGGCGGCACAGCTACGACGTCTTCGTCGTCTACCGCGTGCTCCTCGGGATCGCGTTGCTGCTGCTGATCGCCACCGGGTTTCGCGGCTCGACCTTCTGAGCGCTGAAAGCCGGCGGCATCGGAGTACTCTTGGCACCGTGCGTAGGCGGGGCGGCCGGAGCGGCCCGGGTGGATGGGGAGGTCTCCGATGAAGAACCTGATCAAGGCGCGGCCATCGCCCGCGATGGTCGTCGCGCTGATCGCCCTGTTCGTGTCGCTGGGCGGCACCGCGGCGGCGCTTTCGGGCTCGGACACGGTGCAGTCGGATGACCTCGGCCCGGGCGCGCAGGTGATGGCGCCCGACGTCGCGACGAACGCGGTCAACGGCCCCGACGTCGCCAACAACAGCCTGACTGGTAGCGACGTCGTCGAGGCGAGCCTCGACGCCACCCCACTTCGGACCCGAGTCGCCCAGGGCGGCTGCCAGCCGGCGGTCGCGGGAACCGGCGCGATGGTCAAGGTCGGCCCGGTGTGCATCGACAGATACGAGGCCTCTGTCTGGTCCTCCCCCACGGGCGGCACCCAGTACGGGGTCTCATCCGACAACTACCCCTGCAACGACAACGGCCAGAACTGCACCAACATCTACGCGCGGAGCGTCGCCGGGGTCAAGCCCTCCGCCTTCATCACCTACTTCCAGGCCCAGCAGGCGCTCGCCAACTCCGGCAAGCGCCTCCCCACGAACGCCGAGTGGCAGATGGCCGTCGCCGGCACCCCGGACTCGACCGCCTGCAACGTGGGAAACCCACCCCCCGCGGCGGTGGCGAATACGGGTGCCCACGCTGCCTGCGTCTCCAACCACGGCGCCAACGACATGGTCGGAAACCTGTTCGAGTGGGTGGCCGACTGGGACGAGGAGGCAGGGGCGTGTGGCAGCTGGCCGGCGGCCGGCTTCGGGGGCGATCTCGCCTGCGTCGGAAGGGGCTCCGGCGAGGCCTCAACCCGCTTGCCCGGCGCCATGGTTCGCGGCGGAAACGTCAATAACGGCACGGTCGCGGGCCCGTTCGCGGCCTCCACCGTCCATCAGCCGTCGAGCTGGAGCCCGTTCAGAGGGTTCCGCGGCGCCCGCTAGCAGGCGCGAATCGGCTGTAAAAGCGAGGGCAACGCGCCTCGTCCGACCAAAAGGAAGGCGCGCGACCCGGGGCAGGGAGTGAGTCGCGCGCCGCACGAGAGAGGACTTCTCGCTCGCCGGCAGTCTCGCGGCGCCAGACCGGCCGCTGGTGAACATTCCGAGAAACCCGATGTAAAAGTTCTGTGAACGGCGTCGAGGGGATCGCCATGACGACCGCGACGCCACTACCATGGTGGGCGGCTCAGACGAGCGAGGCGGGGCCGGTGGGAACCGGCCCTCGCCTCGCGGCCACGCCCACGCTCATGAGCGTCCAACCGGCAACACTGCGAGTAGCCGTCATCGACGACGACTCCGGGTTCCTTCGCGTGCTCGCCAAGCGTCTCGAGGGATCCGGGTACCAGTACCGGGTCCTCTCCGGGCCGGTGCCGGCCGAGGAGCTCGCGGCGATGAAGCTGAATGCCCTCCTCGTCGATCCCGCCTTGCTCGGCCCGCTCGCCTGGGAGTTTCTGGAGCGGGTCTGCGGGATGCTGCCAGGCCTCGGCGTCATAGTCTGCACGCAGGGCGCGACGGTGGCCCAGCGCGTTCGCGGGCTTCGCTTCGGCGCCGACGACTGGATCGCGAAGCCGTGCCACCCGGAGGAGGTGATGGCGCGGATCGAGGCCGTGGTCCGCCGCCACCGACGGGGCCAGGTCCGTGAGGACCTGGGCCCGCTGGTCGCGGGGGAGCTGGAGATCGTGCCCGACCGGTTCCAGGCTTACGTCGGCGGCGAGAGCTTGGAGTTCACGCGCCGAGAGTTCGAGCTCTTGGGGGTGCTCGCAGAGCACGCGCGGCAAGGTGCTCGAACGCGACGAGATCTACCGGCGGGTCTGGGGCTACTCGATGATCCACGGCGATCGCTCTGTCGACGTCTTCGTCCGCAAGCTCCGCTCGAAGCTTCAAAAGCGCTCCCCCGGGTGGGACTACATCCACACCCACTTCGGGATCGGTTACCGCTTCGACCCGCAGCCGGTCGAGCCCGGCGCCGATCTGTTCCCGGGCGAGCAAGGCGTCCCCGAGGGGGCGCCCGAGGCCTCGGAGGCTGAGGCCTTGAAACCCGCAATTTCCTAGAAAGGCCCCGCCCTTCCCCGAGGGGGCCTCCGAAACACCTCCCTTGGCCCGTTTGGTGCCTGGGTGAAACCCGTCGGCCCCGACTTCACAGGTTTTTCACGAGTTGGCCACCTGCCGGTAACAGATCTGCTCGCCGCCGCTGGAACGCTCCGGCCGTCCCAACCTAGACGAAGGAGCCTCTCTAAGTGATTTCTCGCAAGTCCATACTTGCCACATTCGCCTGCGGTCTGCTCGCCATCGGCCTTGCGGCGTGCGGCGACGACGACGGAGGCGGCAGCAGCGACCTCTCCGGCACCATCAGGCTGGACGGCTCGAGCACCGTGTTCCCGTTCGCGCAGGCGGCGGCCGAGCTGTTCAACGAGGAGAACCCGAACGTCAAGATCAGCGTCGGCGAGGCCGGCACCTCCGGCGGCTTCGAGAAGTTCTGCGCCGGCGAGATCGACATCTCCGACGCCTCGCGGCCGATCGAGCCCGAGGAGGTCGACGCCTGCAAGAAGGGCGGCGTCTCCTACACCGAGATCCCGGTCGCCAACGACGGGATCTCGATCACGACCAACCCCGCCCTCGAGATCAGCTGCCTGACCACCGACCAGTTGAAGCAGCTCTGGAACACTGCGGCGGTCGGCAACTACAGCGAGCTCGGTAAGGACGCGGACACAGGCCAGCCGCTGCCCGACGCCGAGGTGAGCCTGTATGGACCGGGCACCGACTCGGGCACCTTCGACTACTTCACCGACGTCATCAACGGCCTGGAGGGCCGCAGCCGGGACGACTACCAGCCGTCCGAGGACGACAACGTCCTGGTCGAGGGAGTCGCCGGCGACCAGAACGGGCTTGGCTACTTCGGGTTCTCGTATTACGCGCAGAACCAGGACAAGCTGAACCTGGTCTCGGTCGACGACGGCAAGGGCTGCGTGGCCCCGAGCAACGAGACGATCCAGTCCGGCGAGTACTCGCCGCTGTCGCGGCCGCTGTTCATGTACCCGAGCGCCGACGCGATCTCCAAGCCGGAGGTGACGGCGTACATGCAGTACGTGGTCGACAACTACAACACGATCTCCGAGCAGGCGCAGATCGTCCCCATGGACAGCTCGCAGGCGAGCGACGCCTCCTCCGCCCTCGCGAAGGCGACCGGCTAGGCGGTCGCAAGAGGGGGAGCGCCCCACGGTGGAAGGCGGAACGAGAGCGCCGGGCGAAGCGGCGCCGGGGACCCCGGTCCTCGGCGCCGCGCGCCGTCGCTGGGGCGAGGAGGCGATCAAGGCGGGCCTGTTCGCCGCCGCGGTGGTCTCGGTGCTGACGACGGTGGGCATCGTCGCTTCCCTGCTGACCGAGACGATCAAGTTCTTCCAGGACGCCGGGGTGGTGGCGTTCATCACCGACGGGGACTGGAAGCCGCTCTTCGCCGACCCGCAGTTCGGTATCTGGCCGCTGATCAACGGGACCCTGCTGGTCACCGCGATCGCGGTCCTGGTGGCGATCCCGGTCGGGCTCGGCTCGGCGATCTACCTCTCCGAGTACGCCAGTCCCCGGACGCGGCGGGTGGTCAAGCCTGTGCTCGAGGTCCTCGTCGGCGTCCCCACCGTGGTGCTCGGCTTCTTTGCGCTCACCTTCGTCACGCCAACGATCGTGCATGACTTCCTCGGCCTCGACGTGCAGGTCTTCAACGCGCTCTCCGCCGGCCTGGTGATGGGGATCATGATCGTCCCGACGATCGCCTCGGTTGCCGAGGACGCGATGTCGGCCGTCCCGGGCGCTCTTCGCGAGGGATCGTTCGGGCTCGGCTCGTCGAAGCTCCAGACCTCCACTCGGGTTGTCTTCCCAGCGGCCCTCTCGGGCATCGTGGCGGCGATCGTGCTCGGCGTCTCGCGGGGGATCGGCGAGACGATGATCGCCCTGATCGCGGCCGGGCAGATTCCCAACACCGGGCTCAACCCGACCCAGCCCTTCGAGACGATCACCACCTTCATCGGCGCCACCGCGAAGGGCGACAACCCCGCGGGGACGGTCGGCTACTACTCGATCTTCGCCTGCGGCATGACCCTGTTCGTGCTGACCCTGATCATGAACGCGATCTCGATCCGCTTCGTGCGCAAGTACAGGCAGGCCTACGAATGAGCGCTCCCCCGCCGGCACCGCCGCCCGAGGTGACGGCCGCGACCGTGCCGGCGCCCGGCGCTGGCGATCCCGCGGGCCCCGCGGGCCGCTCGGCTCAAGGACCTCGCCTTCAAGGGCGGCATGCTCGCCTGCCTCGGGGTCGCGCTGGTCACCCTCGCCGCGGTGCTGATCCAGGTGTTCAGCAAGGGCGTCGGTCAGCTCAGCCTGAGCTTCATCACGGACCTCGGATCGTCGTTCCCCGAGAAGGCCGGGATCGGGTCGGCCCTGGTCGGGACGCTCTGGGTGATCGCGGTCTGCATCGCCTTCATCGTCCCCGTCGGCGTGGCCAGCGCCGTCTACCTGGAGGAGTACGCGGACCGCAACCGCTGGTACAACCGCTTCATCGAGGTGAACATCCAGAACCTCGCCGCGGTTCCCTCGATCGTCTACGGCATCCTCGGCCTGGCCTTCCTCGTGCGTGGCCCGCTCAGCCTCGGCCACGTGGTCCTCGCCGCGGGCCTCACCCTCGCCCTGCTGGTCCTGCCGGTGGTGGTGATCGCCGGGCGCGAGGCGATCCGCGCCGTGCCACCCTCGATCCGCGAGGGCTCGATGGCCCTCGGGCGCGACCAAGTGGCAGACGATCTGGAAGCAGGTCCTGCCCGCCTCCGTGCCGGGGTTCGCGACCGGGGTGATCCTCGCCGTCTCCCGGGCGATCGGCGAGGCGGCCCCCCTGATCGTCGTTGGCGGGGCGGCATACCTGACCTTCTATCCAAGCGGGCTGGGCAGCGACTTCACCGTGCTGCCGCTCCAGATCTTCAACTGGATCTCGCAGCCGCAGGAGGAGTTCAAGAACCTGGCCGCGGCCGGGATGATCGTCCTGCTCGCGGTCCTGCTGTTGCTCAACGCGGTGGCCATCTGGCTCCGCAACAAATACGAGAAGAAGTGGTAGGTGGTCGATAGTGTTCGAAAAGGTGACTGATCCCGAGCGGGTGGAGCGCGAGCGCGCCACGCCCGAGATCCATACCACCGTGCGCGGTGGCCGCGAGGGCGCCGGCGCACGGCCCAAGTTCGCCGGCGAGGCGGTGTTCGAGCTCTCGAACGTGACCGTCTCCTACGACGGCATCCCGGCGGTCGCCGACGTCTCGTTCGACGTCTACCGGAACCACATCACCGCCCTGATCGGGCCCTCCGGGTGCGGCAAGAGCACCCTGATCCGGTGCCTGAACCGGATGAACGACCTGATCCCGGCGGCGAGCGTCGACGGCACGGTGCTCTACCACGGCCAGGATCTATACGGGAAACAGGTCGACCCGGTCGAGGTGCGCAAGCGGATCGGGATGGTGTTCCAGAAGCCGAACCCGTTCCCGAAGTCGATCTTCGACAACGTCGCCTTCGGTCCGCGAGTGCTGGGGATGAAGGACGACCTGCACGCTCGCGTCGAGCGCGCCCTGCGCCGCGCCGCTCTGTGGGACGAGGTCAAGGATCGTCTGGACGCGAACGCCTACGGGGTGTCCGGCGGCCAGCAGCAGCGCCTGTGCATCGCCCGCTGCCTCGCCGTCGATCCGGACGTGATCCTCATGGACGAGCCCTGCTCCGCGCTCGATCCGATCTCGACCGGAAAGATCGAGGACCTGATGCTGGAGCTGAAGCGCGATTACTCGATCGTGATCGTCACCCACAACATGCAGCAGGCCGCGCGCATCTCCGACCGCACGGCGTTCCTGATCGTCGAGCTGGACGCCAGCGAGAAGCACCGCACCGGCCGCGTGGTGGAATACGACGAGACCGAGAAGATCTTCACCAATCCCAGCGACCAGCGAACCGAGGATTACGTGACAGGCAAGGTGGGCTGATGGCCCCGGACGAGATCCGCCTCCACTATCGCGAGGAGCTCGAGCGGCTCGAGGGACGGGCCCTGGACGGCCTCGACCTGGTGATCGCGGCGCTCGATCGCGCCGTCGAGGCGGTCCAGCACCAGGACATCGAGCTGGCCGAGCTGGTGATCGCCGACGACGACGTGATCGACGGCCGCTACCTGGAGATCCACCAGGCGATCCTGACGCTGCTCGCGACCCAGGCCCCCGTGGCCACGGACCTGCGCCTGATCGCCGCGCTCCTGCACGTGATGAAGAACATCGAGCGGATGGGCGACCAGTGCGTCAACATCGCCAAGCTGATTCCGATCGCCGGCCACGAGCCGCCCGCGGACGAGCGGATGCTGAAGAACCTGGTGACGATGGGCAAGTCGCTGCGCGGGCAGATCAGACAGGCGAAGCGCGCCTTCGCGGATCGCGACATCGACATGGCTCGCGACCTGGTGCGCCAGGACGACGTGATCGACAACCTCAACAAGGAGTGCTTCCGCCTGGCGATCGAGATCGGCGACGAGCACGACCGCCGCGAGTGGGCGATGACCATGATGCTGGTGGCCCGGGCGCTGGAGCGGATCGGCGACAACGCCGTCGACGTCGGCGAGCAGGTCGCGTTCCTGGTCACCGGCCTGTTCCGCGAGTTCGAGGACGCCTCGCACCCGGGCGAGGACGTCCTCCCCCAGCCCTCCTCGGCGTAGAGCCGACCGCAGGCCTCTGAGATGGGCGGGCCGGCTCTCAGCCGGCTGCAGCGCCGATCACCGTCCGCCGACCCCCACCCCGTCCGCGGGGCTCAACAGCTCCTTGGTGGAGCGGTACAGCTCTTCGGCGCGGGTGCGATACGGCGGGTGGACCTCGAGCATCAGGGGCGCCCCGTGGCCCGCGACGCTGGGGGCAAGCCGCCCCCACGGGATGGTGCCCCGCCCGGGCGGCAGGTGGAGGTCGAGCCTCAGGGGGTCGACGCCGCTCTCGGCGCCGTTCGGCTGCCAGCGGGCGCCCAGGTTGTCGTGGAGATGGAACAGCGTCACCGCGTCGAGCACCGGCTCGATCAGACGCCTCGAGCGAGGTGTGGCGGCGCTCGGCGACGATGTGGGCGTGGCCGAGGTCGAGACAGATGCCGAGGCGCTCCGAGCCGATCCGGTTGGCAAGGCCACGGAGGACCATGGGGCTCCAGCACAGGTGCTCAGGGCCGGGGAAGACCGGCGCCAGGTTCTCGACCGCGATCGTGACGCCGAGCCGCTCGGCGCGCAGCGACAGGGCGGCGAGCGAGCGCGCCTCGAACAGCAGTGCGTCCTCGCTTTCCGGGGCATCCGGCAGGTCGCAGGCGTGGTAGACGACGTGAGTGGCGCCGATCTGCGCCGCGTATGAGAGCAGGCCCTCAGCGGCGCGGTCTGCGTCGCGAGCTCCCACCCTGAGACCGGAGGGGGCGTGGACGACCGGCTCTAGGCCGGTGGTCGCGAGAGCGGCCGCCAGGGCGGTGGCATGAGGCCTGCGGGAACGCGGGTCGGAGAGGACCGAGGCCGGCGGCGCGTGGACCTGAGCCCGCGCGAAGCCCGCCGCCTCGAACGACTTCAGCAGCGCCGGGGCCGCCCACCAGCCGCTTGGGACGTTCAGGCCGAGCCGGTCCGCGGGCCAATCCATACGCATCCAAAGCCGAGTTTGCACACCCCTCGCTGGGAAGCCGTGAAGGGTCGGTGAACCGGCTTGTGAAAGTGGCCGTTATCGAGGCGTGCTCACGGTGCAGGGGGCCGCATCCGTTCCGTCTGACAAGATCGCCACTGCATGCTCTACGCGGCGATCGACATCGGCTCGAACACGACGCGCGTGCTCGTCGCCGAGCGCAGCGAAGGCCAGCTTCGCAAGGTGATGGAGCAGCGCGCCTACACCCGGATCGGCAAGGCCTCGCAGCACAACGGCGCGGTCGATGCCGAGAAGGTCGCCGAGGTCGCGGAGGTGGTCGCCACCCAGGTGCGCCTCGCCGAGGAGCTGGGAGCCGAGGGGATCCGGACCGTGGCCACCGCGGCGATTCGCGAGGCGACCAACCGGGAGGCGATCGTGGCCGAGATCACGCGGGTCGCGGGCGTGCCGGTGGACGTCCTCAGCGAGCACGAGGAGGGGCGCCTCGCCTTCCTCGGAGCGACCAAGACCCTCGGCCATCCCGTGCAGGGCGAGGTCGCGGTCGTCGACGTCGGCGGTGGGTCCTCCGAGGTTGTGGTGGGCAGCGCCAGCGAAGGGCTGCGCTCCGTCCAGTCGTTCAAGATCGGCTCGGGCTCGCTCGCCGACGACTTCTTGGCGAACGATCCGCCCTCGCCCTCCGAGCTGCGGGCGGTGCGCGAGTACATCGCGGAGTTCTTCGACGGGGTCGAGTTCGAGCAGCCGGGCCAGGCCGTGGCGGTCGGCGGCAGCGCCACCTCGCTCCGCACGCTGGTCGGCGCGGCGCTCGAGTACGAGACCCTGGAGCGGGCGATCCGGGTCCTGACGGGCGACCCGATCGCCGACGTCGCCAAGCGCTTCGAGCTCGATCCGCGCCGCGTTCGCATCCTGCCCACGGGCGTGCTGCTGCTCGAGAAGCTGTCGGAGCTGCTCGGCCAGCCGCTCCAGATCGGCAAGGGCGGGCTCCGCGAGGGGGTCATCCTCGACCTGCTGAACGGCGCCGCCAACGGCAACCCCCGCGCCCTCGCCGCCTGAGAGCGATCGACGTCCATGGTCGAGCTCCAGCATGTAGCCTCCCGCTCACCGGACTAGCCTCCCGCCCACCGGACGCCATGGTGCCCCACGACCAGAAGCTCTTCGCTCCTGACTTCGTCCGAGGCTCCACGCTCCTCGAGGGGGCGTTCCGGTTCGCGCGAGTGGCCTATCGCGGGGAGGGCCGGCGCGGGCAGGCCAAGCTCCGCCATTCGGTCGAGGTGGCGAGGCTTCTGCACGAGGCCGGGTTCGAGGAGGAAGTCGTCGCGGCCGGTCTCTTGCATGACGTGGTCGAGGCGACCGCCAGCGAGCTGTCCCAGGTCGCCGAGCGCTTCGGCTCCCGCAACGGCGGCGCTGGTGGAGGCGATGACCGAGGACGACAGGATCGAGTCGTACGAGGAACGCAAGGCCGAGCACCGGGCAAGGGTGACGGCGCACGGATCCCGCGCGGCGGCCATCTACGCCGCCGACAAGCTCGCGAAGATGCCCCACCTGCGTGCTGATCCCGGCTCCGCCTCCGCGAGGCAGCTCGCCCACTATCAGCAGACGGTGGAGGCGCTCAGTGCCGGCCACCCCGATCTTCCGTTTCTCGACGATCTGGAGCAGGAGCTGGCGGCGTTGGCGATGCAACGCCGGGACCGGATCACCGATCGCGGCCAGGCGATGCCCGCCCACTAGCTATCGTGAGCCGCCGTGGCGCGGGCGAACACGATCCCGGACCTGGCGGCGGAGGAGGCCTATGCGGCCGCAGCGGCCAAGATCGTCGCCGTTCGCGCGCAGGAGGTCGCCGATCACGCCCACGACGTCCTCGACGTGGCCAACATCGAGCGCGTCCACGACATGCGGGTGGCGACTCGGCGGCTCCGCGCGGCGCTTGAGATCTTCGAGCCCTGCTTCCCACCCAAGGAGCTCGGCGCCGCGCTCGCCCAGGTCAAGGCGATCGCGGACGCGCTGGGCGAGCGCCGGGACCGCGATGTCACGATCGTCGCCCTCGAGGGGTTCGCGGCCGCGATGCCGGCCCCCGACCGGCCAGGGGTGGAGACGCTGATCGAGCGGCTGCGGGCCGAACAAGCGGAGGCGAACGCGGCGCTGGTGCCGTTCGTCGATGCGGGGCGGCTGGCCGCCCTGAGCGGGCTCCTCTCCGAGCTCGTCGCTGCGGCCGAGGGAACCCGGGACGTGAAGGCGAGGCGCGTCAAGAAGCTCGACCCGCAGTCGCCCCTGGCGGACAACGCAGCTCGAATCATCCGCGTCCGGCTCGACGAGATGATCTCCTTCGCCCCGGCGGCCCTGGAGTTCGAGCGCGTCGGCGACCAGCACGACATGCGCATCGCCGCGAAGCGTCTTCGCTACATCCTCGAGACAACCGAGTTCTGTTTCGGCAAGCCCGCGCAGAGGGCGCGGCGCCGAGCCCGCGACCTTCAGGACCTGCTCGGCGAGCTCCACGACTGCGACATGATGCTGCCCCGGGTCGAGGCCCACCTGGCGGCGCTCAGGGCCGAGGACGCGGCAGCCCTGCGGGAGCGCGCCGGCGACTCGCCCGACCTCGATCCACTGCTGGCCGCTTGCGCCCAGCATCGGACCGCCTACCGCGCGCCTTGAGGTGCTCGCGGTCTACGTCCAGGCGCGGCGCATGCTGCTCTTCGACCGGTTCCGCGAATTCTGGGCGGAGCAGGAGCGCGCCGGCACCTGGAAGCGCCTGGACAAGAAGGTCCGTCGTCACCTGCGGGCGGTGAAGAAGCGCCGCAGGGCGGCCGAGCGAGCGGAGCTGGCGCGGCGCGACCTCGAGTTCGCGGAGCGCTGTGAGCGCGAGGCTGCGTCGCGCGCCGCCAGCGCGGCCGCCGAGCTCAACGCGGCCAGCCGCGTGACTCGCGAAGACGGCGGCCAGCCGGCCGCCGGAGACCGGCCCCACTAGACCTCCAGGAAGGTCGCTTCTCGACCAGCGGGGTCGATGAGCGCGCAGCCCAGACAGCGGATAGCCGCCTGAGGGCCGTCATGTGCTCTAAGCATCCCCCCGGCGCTAGCATGGCGAGGGGTTGAGCGCCATAGATCCGAAGCAGGCGGCTGCGGCCGCGACCGGCGCGGTCGAAGAGCCTGGCGCGCCCACCGACGCGCCGCCGGCGCCGGATCTCGAGGACTCCTCGCTGTACTTCAACCGCGAGCTCTCCTGGCTCGACTTCAACGATCGCGTCCTCCAGCTCGCCGAGGACACCTCGGTGCCGCTGCTGGAGCGGGTCAAGTTCTGCGCGATCTGGGAGTCGAACCTGGACGAGTTCTTCATGGTGCGGGTGGCGAACCTTCACGATCAGCTCGAGGCCGGGGTCGACGCGCGCGGCGCCGACGGGATGAGCCCGAACGACCAGATCGACGCGATCCGCGAGCGTGGTGCTCGCCCAGCGCGAGCGGCTGACGCGATGCTTCGAGCGCGAGCTTCGCCCGGCGCTCGCCGAGCACGGGATCCGGATCATCTCGCCCCAGCGGGCGAGCGCGGCCGAGGGCGAGCAGCTCGAGCGGGTGTTCGAGCAGAGCATCTTTCCGGCGCTGACCCCACTGGCGATCGGCCTCGGCCGCCCCTTCCCCTACATCTCGAACCTCTCGTTGAGCCTCGCTGTCACGCTGCACGACCCCGACCAGGGCACCGAGGTGCTCGCCCGGGTGAAGGTGCCGAAGGAGCTCCTGGGGCGCTTCGTGAAGATCGGCGACGGCGGGGCGACGCTCGTTCCGCTCGAGGACCTGATCGCGGCCAACCTCGGCTCGCTGTTCCCGGGCATGGAGGTCACGGACCACTCCTTCTTCCGGGTCACCCGGGACACCGACTACGACGTCTCCGACGAGGCCGACGACCTGCTTCAGGCGGTCGAGGAGGAGCTTCGCCGCCGGCGCTTCGGCGAGGTTGTGCGGCTCGAGGTCGACCAGGCCATGAGCCCGAAGCTGCGCGAGCAGCTCCGCGATGCGCTGTAGATCGACGAACGCCAGCTCTATGAGACCGAGGGGCTGCTCGACCTCTCGGACCTGTGGGACGTCGTCGGGGTACGCGGCTTCAGCGAGCTGCGCGACCTGCCTCACACCCCCGTCACGCAGCCGCGGCTGCTCGGCGAGGACGGGGCGGAGGCCGACGTCTTCGGGGCGATCCGGGAGGCAGACATCCTCGTCCACCATCCGTACGACTCGTTCACCAGCTCGGTCGAGCGCTTCGTCAAGCAGGCGGTCGACGATCCCAACGTGCTGGCGATCAAGCAGACCGTGTACCGGACGAGCGCCGACTCCCCGCTGGTCCCGTCGCTGATCGAGGCGGCGGAACGCGGCAAGCAGGCGGTCTGCATGGTGGAGCTGAAGGCCCGCTTCGACGAGCGGGCCAACATCGGATGGGCGAAGAAGCTGGAGCAGGCCGGCGTGCACGTCGTCTACGGGCTGCCGGCGCTGAAGAGCCATGCGAAGTGCATCCTCATCGTCCGTCGCGAGGGCGACGGGGTCCGCCACTACGCGCACATCGGCACCGGCAACTACAACCCGAAGACGGCACGCCTGTACACCGACTTCGGCCTGTTCACCGCCGACCCCGAGGTCGGCGCCGACCTCGCCGAGATGTTCAACTACCTGACCGGTTACTCACGGCCGCGCGGCTACCGCAGGGTCCTGGTGGCGCCCTTCAACCTCCAGGACGGAATCCTGCGCGAGATCGAGCGCACGATCGAGTCGCACTCAGCCGATCGGCCGGCTCGGATCCGGATGAAGATGAACGCGCTCCTCGACGCCCCCTCGATCCGGGCGCTGTACCGGGCATCGCAGGCCGGCGTCCGGGTGGAGCTCAACGTGCGCGGGATCTGCGCGCTGCGGCCCGGGGTCTCCGGCGTCTCGGACAACATCGAGGTGGTCTCGATCGTCGGCCGCTTCCTCGAGCACTCCCGGATCTTCTCGTTCGAGCGGGCCGGGGAGGAGGAGCGGGTCTACATCGGGTCGGGCGACCTGATGCCACGCAACCTGTACAACCGGGTCGAGCTGGTCGCCCCGGTCGAGGATCAGAGAATCCGCGCGGAGCTCCTCGACGTGCTTGATCGCTGCCTGGCCGACAACACCAATGCCTGGGTCCTGGGCTCGGACGGGAGCTGGACGCGGCGGCGGCCGGACGGCAAGCCTCGGAACGTCCAGCGGGAGCTGATCGAGCTCCACGAGACGCGCGCCGCCGAATCGCCTCGCTGACCGCGCTGGGGGCGTCGTTGCGCGGCGATGGCGGTGAGCGTGGCCACTGAGCACACGGCGCGGGGCTGGTGGCTCCAGGAGGCCGAGCCCACCACGGAGCTCCCGCCGCTGGAGGGAGAGCTCGCCGCCGACCTGGTCGTGGTGGGCGGCGGATACACGGGGATGTGGACGGCGTGGTTCGTCAGCGAGCTCGAGCCCGAGGCCCGCGTGGTCCTGCTGGAGGCCGAGCGCTGCGGCGCGGGGCCGAGCGGGCGCAACGGCGGCTTCGTGAACGCGATGTGGTTCAGCCTGCCGGCGCTTCGACGGCGCTTCGGTGAGGCCGCCGCGCTGCGGCTGACGCGGGCGTCCGAGGATGCGGTCGAGGGGATCGGGCGCTGGTGCGAGGAGCAACGGGTGGACGCCTGGTACCGCGCCGGCGGCTACCTTCAGGTCTCGACGGCTCCCGCGCACGACGGCTCCTGGCGGGCGGTCGCCGACGCCTGCGCCGAGCTGGGCGTTGCCGGCGTGTGCCGGCCGCTGTCGGAAGCCGAGGTGCGGACCCGCTGCGATTCTCCGATCTTCCGAGCGGGGGTCTTCTACCCGGCGGCCGCCACGGTCCAGCCCGCACGGTTGGCGCTCGGGCTTCGCGCCCGCCTCGAGCAGCGCGGGGTGACCATCTTCGAGGGCTCGCCGGTCCGGCGGCTGGCGGCGAGCGGCCAGGGCGTCGAGGCGCAGACCGATCGGGGCTGCGTGCGCGCTCCCCGGGCGGCCCTCGCCACCGGCCCGGCGCTCGCCGGCCACCGCCCGCTGCGCCGGCGGCTCACGATCACCTCCAGCCACGTGGTGATCACCGAGCCGGTGCCCGACGTGCTCGCCGAGCTCGGCTGGACGGGCGGCGAGTGCATCACCGACTCGCGAGCGCTGATCCACTACTTCCGAACCACGCCCGACGGGCGCATCGCCTTCGGCTGGGGAGGCGGCCGGCTGGCGCCGGGCGCCCGCCTGAACGGCCGCGTCGAGCTGGACCGCCGGCGTGGTCGCCGAGGTGGAGCGCCAGCTCGTCCGCTTCTTCCCGGCGCTCCAGGGACGCCGGGTCGAGCACGCCTGGGGCGGCCCGATCGACGTCTCCCCGACCCACCTGCCCGTGGTCGGCAGCATCGAGCATGGGCGCGTCCACTACGCCTTCGGCTACACCGGCAACGGGGTTGCGCCCTCGCGGATCGCCGGCCGCATCCTCGCCTCGCTGGCCCTGGACCGTCGCGACGAGGTCACCCGTCTGCCGATCGTCGAGCCGCCGCCGTTACGAGTGCCCCCCGAGCCGCTTCGCTACGTCGGCGGGATGATCGTCCGCGCCGCCGTGCTGCGCCGAGAACGGTTCGAGGAGGAGGGCCGCCGGCCGGGCCCGCTGACGCGCGCGATCGCCGGGCTGCCGGAGCGGCTCGGCATCCACCTCGGGCGCTAGCGGCTCAGGGCCAGCACCAGCTCGCGGATCGCGGCGGGGTAGCGGTAGCCGAGGCCGCCGTGCTTGCCGTCGAAGAGCTCCAGCGTATGGTCGGCCCCGAGCTTCTCGAGCTCGGCGGCGAAGGCCTGGGCCCCGAGGTCGAGGTACCACTCGTCGCTGCGGCCGGCATCGAGGTAGATGCGGCGCATAGAGCGCAGCGCGTCGGCGTGCCTCGGCGCCATTCTCACCGGATCGAGCTCCAGCCACCGCTCCCAGACCTCGTCCACGAGGCGCCCGGTGGGGATCTCGAAGGGCAGCAGCGGCTTGCCGGGGCGATCGGGGTCGGGCGAGAAGCAGGCCGCGCATCCGTAGTTCATCAGCGCGGTGCCGAACCTGTCCATGTCGAACCGGTCGGCCTCGGCGAGGCGCTCGAAGAAGACCTCATAGGAGCCCTCGAACTCGTCGCGGAGCTTGCGGGCGGTCTCGCGGAAGCCTGGGATGTAGGAGCACTCGAACAGCGCGTCCCCGGCGTGCGAGGCAAGCGCGCCGAAGACGTCCGGGCGCATCATCGGGACCACCATCGCGCCGTAGCCTCCCGAGGACTTGCCGGCGATGCCGCGGTGATCGCGGTCAGCCGCCGTCGGGTAGCGGTCGTCGACGAAGGCCACCACCTCGTCGCACAGGTAGTCCTGGTAGCGGCCGGTCCCGGTGGAGTTCAGGTACTGGGAGCCGCCGTACGAGGTCCAGGCATCGACGAAGACCACGATCGCCTCGGGGCATTCGCCGGCGGCGAACATCGCATCGACCCGCTCGAAGACGTTCGGCTCGAAGGGCTCGCGACGCCACCAGGAGTCGAGCTGGCCGAAATAACCCTGGACCACGTAGACGCTCGGCAGCGCCCGCGGATGATCGACCCCGACGCCGGGCGGACGGTAGACGTGGAGCGGGCGCCGCGACGGGTCGGAGAGCGGGTTGGCGGCGAGCAGCTCCGAGTCGACGATCAGCCGGTCCAGCGTCCCGGCGAGGGGACGCTCCCAGGGAGGGCCCGAGGAGCCGTCGACCGCCCTCAGCGCCAGCTCAGCCTCCTTCTCCATACGGGTACCACCACTCCTTGGGGGCGATCTCGGTCTCGATGTGGACGTGCTTGGTCTCCTGGAACGCCTCCAGGCCCTCGCGCCCGAGCTCGCGCCCAAGGCCGGACTGCTTGAAGCCGCCGAACGGGCCGGCGTCGTTGTCGGTGAGCGGGTCGTTGAACCACACCGTGCCGGCCTTGATCTCCCGCAGGCAGCGGACCACGTTCTGGAGGTCCCGGGTGTAGACGTTGGCGCCGAGCCCGAAGCGGGTCGAGTTGGCGAGCTCGATCGCCTCGTCAAGCGAGCGGACGGGGACGATCGGGGCGACCGGGCCGAAGGTCTCCTCGCGCAGCAGGTCGGTCTCCGGCGGGGCGCCGGTGACGACGGCGGGCGAGAAGTAGTGCCCCTGCTCCTGGCCGGCCGTGTCGGCGCCGATCAGCACTTCGGCGCCGGCGGCGACCGCCGCCTCGACCTGCGCGGTGACCTTCTGGCGCTGGGCCGCCGAGACCATCGGCCCGACGTCCGTGGCCGGGTTCATCGGGTCGCCGACCCGCAGCCCTCCGGCGTAGTCGACGAACGCCTGCAGGTAGTCGTCGTAGACGTCCTCCATCACGTAGAAGCGCTCGGCGGAGGTGCAGACCTGGCCCGCGTTCAGAAACGCCGCCCAGGCGCCCCCCTTGGCGGCGACGTCGATCCGCTCGGCGACATCAGAGCAGACGATGAACGGGTCCTTGCCGCCCATCTCGAGGTTGATGCGCGCGATCCGCTCCGCGCAGGCGCCGGCGATCCGTTTGCCGGTCTCGATCGAGCCGGTGAAGGCGACGCAGTCGACACCCTCGTCGCCGACGATCCGTGCGCCGACCTCGCCGGCGCCGGCCAGCAGGTTGACGGCGCCCGCCGGCAGGTGCTCGAAGCAGGGCGCCAGCGCCAGGGTCGAGAGCGGCGTCAGCTCCGAGGGCTTGGAGACCGTGGTGTTGCCGGCGGCCAGCGCCGGCGCCAGCTTCCAGGACAGGAGCAGCAGCGGATAGTTCCAGGGCACGATGCAGGCGACCACGCCGACCGGCTCCTTGACCACCAGCGCCAGCTGGGTCGCCTCGATCGAGGGAATCACCCTGCCGGCCGAGTCGCGGCCGATCTCGGCGTAGTAGTCGAAGGCGGCCGCCGTCCAACCGACCTCGTCCGAGTTCTCGACCAACGGCTTGCCGCCCTCCAGCGTCATCAGCTCGGCGAGCTCGCCGGCGCGGGCGCGGAGCCGGGCGGCGACCTCGTGCAGCAGCTCGGCGCGCTCGACCGCGGGCGTTCGCTCCCAGCCGCGCTGCGCCTCTCGCGCCGCAACGATCGCCGCCTCGACCTGCTCGTCCGAGGGCGTGGCGACGGTTGCGACCGTCTCCTCGGTGGCGGGGTTCTCGACCGCCAGCGGCTCACCGTCGCCGGCGACCGGCTGGCCGCCGATCAATAGCCTCGTCTCCGGCTCCTCCACGGCAGCGATGCTAACTAGCGCTGGCCGCCAGCGGGAGGGCGCGTCCCGGAGCGGCCATGAGAGACTTCCGCCGATGGCCGAGGAATGGCGGGTCGAGGTCGACCTCGAAGACCAGCAGCACGGGCTGACGCTCTCCGAGCGGCTGCGCTCCCTCGACCTCGACGACGAGGCCCGCGAGCGGCTCGGCGACCGGGTCGTCGTCAGCCGCGACGGGCCGAGGATGTTCCTCTACGCGGCGACCGAGGAGCAGGCGCGGGAGGCCGAGCGGGTGGCGCGCGACCTGGCCGCCGCCGAGGGGCTGAGCGCGGAGACGGCGCTGACCCGCTGGCATCCGGACGAGGAGGCGTGGAAGGACCCCTCGGTGCCGCTTCCGAGCACCGACGAGGAGACGAGCGGCGGAGGAGGAGCGTCACGAGATCGCGGAGGAGCGCGCCGGCCAGCACGAGTGGGAGGTTCGAGTGGACCTGCCCTCGCTGCGCGAGACCCTCGACCTTGCGCGGCGGCTCGAGGACGAGGGACTCGACGTCCACCGCCGCTGGAGGCACCTGCTGGTTGGCGCGCCCACCGAGAATCGCGCTGCGGAGCTCGCCGACCGCATTCGCTCACAGGCGCCCGCGGAGGCGAAGGTGCAGGTCGAGCACGCGCCGGGCGGGCCGCACCCCGTGTTCCTGTACATCGAGGCGCACAAGCCCGGCATCGCCCGCGACCTCGGGCTTTAGCTGTGCTCAGGCCGGCGTGGCCGCCGGGCCGGCCAGCACCTCTGTCTCCTCCTGCTCGGGGCGGATCGCGGCCATACGCTCGGCGCGGCGCTGCTGCCAGATCACCAGCAGGATCGCGGCGATGGTGACGGCGAACAGCATCGTCGCCAGCACGTTGACCTGGATCGGGATCCCGCGCTGGGCGACGCCGAACACGTACAGCGGGAAGGTGACCGTGACGCCGGAGTTGAAATTCGAGATCACGAAGTCGTCGATCGAGAGCGCGAAGGCGAGCAGGGCGGCGGCCATCACCCCCGGGGCGATCAGCGGCAGTGTCACGTAGCGGAAGGTCTGGACCGGCGTGGCCCCGAGGTCACGCGCCGCCTCCTCGAGGCTGCGGTCGAAGCCGATCAGGCGCGAGCGCACCACCACGACCACGAAGCTGATCGAGAACATGACGTGCGCGATCAGCAGGGTCGTGAACCCGAGCGCGATCGTGTAGACGATGAACATCGAGAGCAGCGCGGCGCCGATCACGATCTCGGGCGTCGCCATCGGCAGCACGATCAGCAGGTTCGTGGCGCGGCGGCCGAGGAAGCGGTAGCGGACCAGGGCGAGCGCCATCAGCGTCCCGATCGCGGTCGAGATCACGGTCGAGAGCGCCGCCAGTTCCAGCGAGGTGCGCAGCGCATCGTTGAGCTCCTCGTTTCGCGAAGGCATGCTCCCAGTACTCGAGCGTGAAGCCGTCGTTGATCGCGAAGTTGATCCTGTCCCTCGGCGTCTCCGCGAAGGAGAAGACCGCGATCACCGCGATCGGGATCAGCATGTAGAGCACTGCCAGACCGGCATAGATGCGCAAGGCGTTTCGCCGCAGCCAGGCCATCAGGTGCGCTCCTCCTCCTCGCCTATGAAGGCCTCGGTGCCGGCGAGGCGGATGTAGACGAGGACCACCGCGACGATCAGGGCCATCATCAGGAAGGAGAGCGCCGCCGCCTCGGGGTAGTTCCGCTGGGCCAGATAGAGCGACTGGATCCGGTTGCCGATCATCGACTGGTTGGTGCCCCCGAGCACGTAAGCGTTCACGTAGTCGCCGAACGCAGGGATGAAGGTGAGCAGGCCGCCGGCGACGATCCCGGGTGCGGTGAGCGGCAGCGTCACCCGCAGGAAGGCCTGCGTCGAGGACGAGTAGAGGTCCTTGGCCGCCTCGATCAGGCGCAGGTCCAGGCGCTCGATGCTGGCGTAGATCGGCAGGATCATGAAGGGCAGGAAGTTGTAGGTGAGGCCGGCGATCACCGCGCCCGAGGTTGCCAGCACCCGACCGTCGTCGGGCACGACCTGGAGGAACTTCAGAACGTCGACGATCGGGCTCTGGTCGGCGAGGATCGTCTTCCAGGCGATCGTCCGGATCAGGTAGGTGGTGAAGAACGGCGCGATCACCGCGAACAGCAACAACAGCCGCCAACGGCTCGAGGTCTGGGCGATCGCGTAGGCGAGCGGGTAGGAGATCAAGAGCGCCAGGACGGTGGCCAGGCCCGCGTACCAGAAGGAACGAACGATCTGCTCCCCGTTGCCCTGCAGCGAGTCGGGGAAGTTCGAGAACTGCCAGTCGAAGACGAAACCCGTCTCGAAGGTCCCCGACCGCAGCGCCAGCTCGCCCATGAAGTACATGGGCACGATGAAGAAGAGGAGCAGCCAGATCGCCCCCGGCGCCAGCAACCAGTAGGGAATGAACCGGCGGCCGATGGTCAGAGCCGAGGCCTCCTCCCTCGGGGCTTATCCGCCTTCACGACCGGCGCTTCCTCGCTCCTCTAGCCCGTGACCAGGTCCTGGAACGCCTCCGTTACCTCCTGCTGGTCCTGTTCGCTTCCCGGCGGGTCGGGGTCGGCGCTACAGCCCTCGGTCAGCTCCGGGGGCGGGAAGATCAGCGGGTTGTTGCCCAGCTTCGGGTCCCGCTTGCGGAGGATCTCCTGCACACCCTCGACGGGGGTCACGTAGTTGACGAAGGCGGCGATGTCGGCCTGGACCTCGGGCCGGTAGACGAAGTTCAGGAACGCGAGAGCCGCCTCCGTATTCGGGGCGCCGACGGGAATCACCGCCTGGTCGAAGAAGGTGTCGCACCCGTCGGTGGGCTCGCGCCACACCACGCCCTCGCGGCCGATCAGAGATGCGTCCCCGGACCAGCCGACCGCCGCGACCACGTTGCCGGCTGTCAGGTCCTCGGTATAGGCCTGGTCGGTGATGTCACGAATCTGGCCCGAGTCAATGCCTTCCTTGATGAGATCGATCGCGTCCAGCCAGTCCTGCTTGGTCGCCTCGTCGACGTCTTCCACGCCTTGGCTCTGCATGACGAGGGGCAGGGTGTCGCGCATCTCGTCGAGGAAGATGACCTTGCCCTTGTACTTGGGATCGAAGAGGTCCTGCATTGACCTGATCTCCGGGGCTTGGTTGGTGTCGACCCAGATCCCTGTCAGGCCCCCCTGCCACGGGATCGAGAACTTGCGCTCGGGGTCGGTCTCGGACTCCTCGAACTGCGGCGAGATGTTGTCGAAGACGGTCTGCAGGTCTTCGTGGCGGAACTCCTGCAGGTAGCCGAGGTCGTACATCTGCTTCGCCATCCAGTCGGTGACGACGAACAGGCTGCGACCGCCGGACTGCCCCTGGTCGAGCTGCGGCTGCAGCTTGCCGAAGAACGCGACGTTGGAGAGGATGTCCGGGATGTATTCGACGTCGACTCCGTAGCGATCTTCGAACTCCGCCAGCGTTCCGGGGCGCGGATCGATGTAGCCCGGCCAGTTGGAGATCGTGATCTCGCCGGTCGGCTTGCCCGCCTGGGCGACCTCGATCTCACCCTCTCGCGCGCCGCCGACGTCGTCGCTTCCGCACGCGGCGATCCCGAATGTGGCGGTGAGGCAGGCGAAACCCAGTGCCAGCTTGGTCAGCATCACTCTTACTCTCCTCCTTGGCTTGAAATCGGTTGACTGGAAGTCGCGGTCGCGGGCTCAAGCGCGGAATCGCGGACCAAGTGAATGTGTTCCGGGGCCCAGCTCAAGCGCACCGGAGCGCCACCGCCCGGGAGGCGGGCACGCTCTGCCTCGTCGGCGTTGGGGACGAGCACGGTCATCCTCACGTCCCCGGCCAGCCGCACCACGATCTGGGTCGAGGTGCCGAGGTAGACGGAGGCATCAACCAATCCCTCGATGCCCGGCAGGCCGTCGGGCGCGCGCTCGCCGGCGTGGTCGATCAAGAGCTTCTCCGGCCGGACCACCGCGTGGCAGCGCTCGCCGGCGGCCAGGCCGTCCACATGCGTCTCCAGCTCGAGGCCGCTGTCGAGGCGCACCGTGCCGCGCCCGCCGCTCGCCGCGGTGACCGTGCCGGGCATCAGATTGGAGACGCCGATGAAGCCGGCGACGAAAGTGGTTCGGGGACGCTCGTAGACGTTCTCGGGCGTGCCCACCTGTTCCACGACGCCGTTCGACATCACCGCGATCCGGTCGGACATCGTCAACGCCTCCTCCTGGTCGTGGGTGACGTAGACGAAGGTGATCCCGACCTCGCGCTGGATCCTCTTCAGCTCGATCTGGAGCCCCTTTCGGAGCTTCAGGTCGAGCGCTCCGAGCGGCTCGTCGAGGAGCAGCACCTTGGGCAGGTTGACGAGCGCCCGCGCCAGCGCGACGCGCTGTTGCTGGCCGCCGGAGAGCTGATTCGGCCTGCGGTTGATCTCCGCGGCCAGCCGGACTCGCTCGAGCTCGGCTGCCACGCGGCCCTCGATCTCGTCCTTGGCGACCTTCTTGCGGCGCAGCCCGAAGGCGACGTTCTCCCGAACGCTCAGATGCGGGAACAAGCGCATAGCTCTGGAACACCGTGTTGGTCGGTCGGCGATGGGAGGGCAGGCGGACCACATCCTGGCCCTCGATCAGGACGCGCCCCGCGGTCGGCTCCTCGAAGCCGGCGACCATCCGCAGCGTCGTCGTCTTGCCGCAGCCGCTCGGGCCGAGCAGGGTGAAGAACTCCCCCCCGCCGATCTCCAGGTCGAGATCACGCACCGCCACCAAATCACCGAAATGCTTGCTGACGCGGTCGAGGCGAACCGACGGCTCACTGCCGACGGGAGGCGATTCGGCACCGGTGGCGCGGTCGCTCTCGCTGCCATGCTCCAAAGCTGCGGTCTCTCCTTTGTCTCCTGCCGATCGCGGCCATTGCCACGTTGTCGATCAGGCGAGCGGTGTCCTCTCCGCTTTGGCTAAGTATGGCTTACGCGAAGGGCGGGGCAAGGGCCAGAGTCTCCAAAACGTCGAGACGGCCTTACACCGATCCGTATAAGGACGGAAGCTGTGGCCTACGCGCGGACGACCAGGACCGGGGTCTCCGATACGTGGACCAGCTTGTGCCCAGTGGAGCCGAGCACCACGCCCTTCAGCCGCGACTCGCCATAGCTTCCGATCACGATCATCCGGGCGCCCCGCTGCGCCGCGAGGTCGCTCAACGCCTCGGCCGGCCGCTTGGGGACGAGCTCGACCTCGTTATCGACCCCGGCCTCGGTGGCCGACCGCGCGGCTTCGGCGGTGATCTCGACTCCGAGCTCCCTGATTGCGTCCTGGTGCGCCTTCATCTCTCCGCCGGCGTATCCGGGGGGCGCATACCCGAACGCGATCACGAGCTTGTCCCCGAGCTCCTTGGCGAGCCCGACCGCCTGGTCAAGCGCCGCTTTCGAGCCCTCGGTTCCGTCGTAGCCGACGACGATCTCGCTCATCTGTCACCCCCCTTCGGAGCCGTTGGGCGGCTCTCGTTCCGGCGCCACCGGGGTCGCCGCCGGCTCTCCGGCGGGACGCTCGAGGAACCCTGGCGGCACCGTCTCCAGCTTTCTCTTGAAGAACTTCGGATAGACGAAGTTCGCGATCACCAGCAGCACCACTCCGAACAGAAGCAGCCCGACCCCGATCGCCACCGCCGCCCCGACGCCGAGGAAGCCGCCCGAGTAGGCGGAATCCACGGGCGCGTTGTCGATCAGCGCCTTGACGAAGATGTAGGTCAGCATCGCGCCGCCCAGGAACGGCACCACCCCGGCCATGAAGAAGTTCTTGAAGCTCCTGCTCAGCTCCCTGCGGTAGTAGATCGCACAGGCGAACCCGGTGAGCCCGTAGTAGAAGGCGATCTGGAACCCGAGGCCGGTGATCGAGTCCGAGAGCACGTTCTGACTCACGTTGATGATGATCAGGGTCCAGATCAGCGACACGACGCCCATCAGGATGGTCGAGACGTGGGGGGTGAGGAAGCGGGGGTGGACTTCGCCGAGCGCCTTCGGCGCCGCCCGCCAGCGCGCCATCGAGAGCGTGGTTCGCGCGGTCGGCAGGATGGTCGTCTGGGTCGACGCCGCCGCAGAGGTGAGCACGGCAATGATCAAGATCTTGTCGAGCGGCGTCCCGAACACGTGTTCGCCGAGCGCGCTGAGGACGTCGTTCTTGTTCTCGCGCAGGAAGTCGACCCCGGCGTATGACTGCGCGGCGACCGTGACGGTCACGTAGATCAGCACCAGCAGGACGGTGCTCATCACCGCGGCCTTGCCTGGGCCGGTGGCGGAGTTCTCGGACTCCTCGTTGACGCAGACGCCGCTGTCCCATCCCCAGTAGATGAACACGCCGAGCAGAATTCCCCCCACCAGCGCGCTCGTTCCGCCGTGCACCGTGAAGGGGTTGAACCAGTCGGCATGGATGTAGACGCTGTTCAGCGGGTCGCCGGGCTGGTCGCCGAAGTAGACGCTTGAACAGCGCCACGCCCGCGAACGCGGCCAGGGTGAGGATCTCCGCGCCGAGCAGGAACACCTGCGTCCGGGCCGAGAGCTCGATTCCGATCGTGCAGATGGCTGTCATCACAGCGATCCAGATACCGGCGGCGATGCTGACCGCGAGCAGTGAGTCGGCGGCGCTCTGCCAATCGAAGAGCAGGAAGGTGTACGTGCCGGCGATGTAGGCGAGCGCCGCCATCACGACGATGTCGGCGGCGATGATCGCCCACCCGGTCAGCCATCCGAGTCGCGGGCCCATCGCCCGGGTCACCCAGGCGAAGCTGGTGCCGGCGTCCGGATCTGCCCTGTTGAGGTAGTTGTAGGCCGAGGCGATCAACAGCATCGGGATGAAGGAGAGGAGCATGATGAGCGGGGCGTGGAATCCGATGCCGCCGACGGCGACCACGAACCCGAGGGTGGCCGCGAGGCTGTAGCCGGGCGCCGTCGAGGCGACCCCGATCACGAGGTTGCTGGCGTAGCCGATCGCGTTCGACTTCAGCCCCTTCTCGCCGGGTGCCGCGCCAGCCGGGAGGGACTCCGGCGGTACCGCTGCGCTCTCCAATGCCGCTCCTCTCCTTGCCATGCGCCCCCGTGAGGGGCCTAGCGCCGCTGAGACTATGCGCCCGCTCGGACGGTCGCAAGTTGCGGAAGTCCAAAACCGTTCTTCGGGCGTTATACATATCGCACAAACGAAACGTGCTCAATCGACCTTCAAAATAGTTGCGCAGAGCCCGTTTTGGCGATACCGTTTGTCCAGGCTGTAGCGAGGAAGGAGCGGAATGGCCACTACCGGCACGCGGACCGAGGCCCCTACTCAGGCGAGCCTCCAGGAGCTCGCCAAGCGGCATCTGTGGATGCACTTCACGCGCATGGGCGCCTTCGCGAACCAGGACGTGCCGATCATCGCTCGCGGCGAAGGGGCCTACGTCTGGGATGAGCACGGCAATCGCTACCTCGACGGACTCTCGGCGCTGTTCTGTGTCAACGCTGGACACGGACGCGCCGAGATCGGCGAGGCGGCAGCGCGCCAGGTCGAGGAGCTCGACTTCTACATCATCTGGAGCTACGCCCATCCCCGCGCGATCGAGCTCGCCACTCGGCTCGCCTCGCTCGCACCCGGCGACCTGAACCGGGTCTTCTTCACCTCGGGAGGTTCCGAGGCAGTGGAGTCGGCGATCAAGCTCGCGCGCGCCTATCACCAGAGGACCGGCAATCCCCGCAAGACCAAGTTCATCAGCCGCGAGATCGCCTACCACGGCACCACGCTTGGCGCCCTGCAGGTCACCGGGATTCCCGAGCTGCGTACTCAATTCGAGCCGCTCGTCCCCGGCGGGATCAAGGTGCCGAACACAAATCAGTACCACTGGCCGCCGGGCCGCGATCCGCTTTGGGCGGCCGACGAGATCGAGAAGGCGATCCTGTTCGAGGGACCTGAGACCGTCGCCGCGGTGATCCTCGAGCCGCTTCAGAACGCCGGCGGCTGCATCCCTCCGCAGGAGGGCTACTTCCAGCGCGTGCGTGAGATCTGCGACCGCCATGAAGTTCTCCTGGTGTCGGACGAGGTGATCTGCGCCTGGGGCCGGCTCGGGCACTGGTTCGGCTGCGAGCGCTACGGCTATCAGCCGGACATCGTCACGGCGGCGAAGGGGATGACCTCCGCCTACGCGCCGATGGCGGCGATGATCGCAACGGACCGCGTCTACGAACCCTTCGGACAGGGAACAGACTCGTTCGTCCACGGCTTCACCTTCGCTGGGCACCCGGTGGCCGCCGCCGTCGCGCTCGCAAACCTCGACATCTTCGAGCGCGAGGACCTCAACGGCCACGTGCTCCGCAAAGAGGGGGAGTTCCGCGCCATGCTCGATTCGCTTCGCGACATCCCGATCGTCGGCGACGTTCGCGGCGCCGGCTTCTTCCACGCGATCGAGCTCGTCAAGGACCAGGAGACCAAAGAGGGCTTCACCGACGAGGAGTCGGAGTGGCTGCTGCGCGGCTTCCTCTCCGGCGAGCTATTCCGCCGCGGCCTGATCTGCCGGGCCGACGACCGGGGCGACCCTGTGATCCAACTCGCTCCGCCCCTGATCTGCGACACCGAGCAGTTCGAGGAGATCGAGAACGTGCTCCGGCCGGTGCTTACCGAGGCGTGGGAGCGGATCAAGGGCTGATGCTCACCGTCGGCAGCCTGATCGGCGACTGCGGCCTCGAGCTGGCCGTCGGGACCGACGAGGCCGAGCGGCCGATTCGCTGGGTGCACATCTCCGAGATCGAGGACCCGACCCCATGGCTCTCGGGCGGCGAGCTGCTGCTGACGACCGGAATCCAGCTCAAGGGTGCGGCGCGGCAGCGCCGCTTCGTTGCCCGACTCGCGGAGCGCGACGTGGCCGGGTTGGGGCTGGGTACGGGATTCGAGCACAAGCGACTCCCGAAGGCGATCGTGGACGAGGCCTCCAAGCGGGGCATGCCGGTGTTCGAGGTTCCCTACGAGATGCCGTTCATCGCGATCACGGAGCGCGCCTTCGCGATCCTGGTCAACGAGCAGTACGCGGTCCTGGAGCGCGGAGCACAGGTGCACGAGCGGCTGGAGCGGCTGGTGATCGAAGGACGCGGACTGGAAGCGATCCTCGGTTCGGTTGCGTCCGCGATCGGCGGCTCGGCGATCGTGCAGGACGCCACCGGCCGTGAGCTCGCCCGCCACCCGAGCAAGGGCGGCCCACCCGCCGCGGCCCTGAAGGCGCTCAGCGCCGAGGCCGCCGCGCGGCGGGCGACGTCGGCCCTGACCCCGTTCGAGCCCCAGCACAAGTCGCTGACCGGGCGTGCGCTGGCGGTCCCGGTGCCGGGGCGGCGCGGCGGCCCACCCGTTGCCTGGCTGATCGTGGTCAGCCAGCGCGAGCCCTTGGGTGAATTCGAGCGCCTCACCGCTCGGCAGGGCGCGATGGTGGTCGGGCTCGAGCTGATGCGCGAGCGGGTGGTGCGTGAGACGGAGCGACGCCTGGCCGGCGATCTGCTGGCCGAGGCGCTCGGGGGCAGGCTCGACTCCGACGAGCTACGTGGCCGGCTGCGGCCGTTCGGGATCGGCGCCGAGGCGGCGGTGCTCGTGTTCGAGCTCGAGGACCCGCACGGGGGCGAGCAGTCCCTGGAGCTGGACCTCGCCAACGCCGGCATCCCTGCCCTGGTCGCGACCAGCGCCGCCGCGGGGCGGCCCCTGCTTTGCGCGGTGATCGACGGGCGGGCCGATCCGGTCGAGGTAGCCGGCAGCCTACGCTCGGCGCTCGCGGGCACCCACGGCCAGGTGCGCGCCGCGGCCAGCCGCCCCATGGCGGTCGGCTCGCTACGCCGCGCCTTCCACGAGGCCCGCTGCGCGCTCGAGGCGACCGCGCTGGCCGACGGCAACGCCCCCGAGGTCGCCAGCCACCAGGACCTCGGGGCGTTCACCCTGCTGCTGTCGCTCCAGGACGAGGACGCGCTGCGGCTCTATAGCGACGGCCTCCTGGAGCCGATCGAGCGCACCGAGGGCGAGTACGGCGGCGAGCTCCTGCGCTCGCTCGAGGCCTACATCGATAACAACGGCAACTGGGAGCGGGCGGCCCGGCAGCTCTACTGTCACCGCCACACGCTCCGTTACCGGATCCGCAAGATCGAGGAGCTCACCGGACGCGACCTCTCGCGGGCCACGGACAGGATCGAGCTCTGGCTGGCGATGCGGGCGCGGGAGCTGGTCGGATGAGAGTCGCGGTGCTTGGAGCTGGGGGGACGATCGCGCCGGCGATCGTGCGCGATCTGGCCGAGTCAGACGAGGTTGCCGGCCTGCTGCTGCTCGACATCGACGAGGCCAGGGCCGAGCACGTCGCCTCGCGTTACGGCGGGCTGAAGGCGCGCGCCGCATTCGCCGATGCGCGCGCTTCGGCCGACGCCCCCGCCTCGCTGGCACGCGCCCTCGAGGGCTGCGACGTGCTCGTCAACTCGGCCAGCTACAGGGTCAACCTCGACGCGATGACCGCCTGCCTGGAGGCCGGCTGTCATTACCTCGATCTCGGCGGGCTGTACTGGATGACCGGCCGCCAGCTCGAGCTCGGCCCGCGGTTCGAGGGCGCCGGCCTGCTCGCCCTGCTCGGCATCGGCTCGGCGCCGGGCAAGACCAATCTGATGGCGCTGCGGGCAGTCCGAGAGCTGCGAGCTGCGGCCGACCCGGCCGCCGACGAGGAGGCGGCGGGGATCGATTCCGTTTTGGTCTCCGCCGCTGGGCGCGACCTCGACCCGCCGCCCGGCTTCAGCATCCCCTACGCCCTTCAGACGCTGCTGGACGAGCTGACCCTGCGACCGGTGGTGCTCCGCGACGGCGCGCCCGAGGAGATCGAGCCGCTGAGCTCGGGCGGCGTGGTGGACTTCGGCGAGCCGCTCGGGGCGGCCGAGACGATCCACACCCTGCACTCCGAGCTTCGCACCTTCGGCGACAGCTTCGGTTGCCGCGAGGCGAGCTTCAGGCTTTCGTTGTCGCCGGATCTCCTTTCGACGCTCCGAAAGCTGACGGAGGCCCCAGAGGGGGAGATCCGGCGAATCGCCGGTGAGGCGGTCCCGCCCTCGGGCAAGACGGTCTCTGTCCATCTGGTGGAGGCGTCTGGCGGCGGTCGGACGGTACGGGTCCGGGCGGTCACCGAGCCAACGGATGCCTGGAGCATGGGGGGCGGAATCGTGTCGACCGCCGCGCCCGCGGCCGCGGCGGTTCGACTGCTTGCCAGGGGGAGGATCAAGGCCCGCGGCGCCGCTCCCCCCGAGCTCTGCATCGAGCCCGCGGAGATGTTCTCGGAGCTCGAGCGGCGTGGTTGCAGGTTCGAGGTCACGACCCGGGAGGAGGTACGGGCCTGAAGATCGGCGTTCCCACCGAGATCAAGCCGGACGAGTACCGGGTCGCGCTGACCCCGCTGGGGGCGCGCGAGCTCGCCGAGCGCGGTCACGAGATCCTGATCCAGCGGGGGGCCGGGGTGGGGAGCGCGATCTCCGACTCCGACTACGAGGCCCAGGGAGCGCGCGTCGTCTCCACTGCCGAGGACGTGTTCGGCGAGGCCGACCTGGTCCTGAAGGTGAAGGAGCCCCAACGGGGGGAGGTCTCGCTTCTGGGGCCCGAGACCACCCTGTTCACCTACCTGCACCTGGCCCCCGCCCCGGAGCTGACCCGAGGCCTCTGCGAGTCGGGCGCCACCTGCGTCGCCTACGAGACGGTCGAGGACGCGCACGGGCGGCTGCCGCTGCTGGCGCCGATGAGCGAGATCGCCGGCAAGATCGCCACCCAGGCGGGCGCATTCATGCTCGAGAAGCCGTTCGGCGGGCGCGGCATCCTGCTCGGCGGCGTGCCCGGAGTGGCCTCGGCCAACGTGATGATCATCGGCGGAGGGGCGGTTGGCATGAACGCCGCCTTCATCGCGATCGGCATGGAGGCCGACGTGTTCGTCTACGACACCAACATCGATCGCCTGCGCGAACTCGATGTCGCCTTCGGCGGGCGCGCCTCGACCGTCTTCTCGTCGACCCTCTCGATCGAGGAGCGCCTCCCCGACACCGACCTGGTGATCGGCGGCGTGCTCGTCCACGGCGCCCGCGCTCCGCAGGTGATCAAGCGAGACCAGCTGGCGCTGATGAACGAGCACTCGGTGCTCGTGGACGTGGCGATCGACCAGGGCGGTTGCTTCGAGACCTCCCGCCCGACCACGCACCAGGACCCCACCTTCGAGGTCGACGGCGTGATCCACTATTGCGTCACCAACATGCCCGGCGCCGTGCCGATCACCTCGACCTATGCGCTTACGAACGCAACCCTGCCCTATGTGCTGGCGCTGGCCAAGCACGGGGTCGCCGAGGCTGCGCGCCGAGATCCGGGCCTGAAGCTCGGCGTCAACGTGGCCTCGGGCCGGGTCACGCACCCCGCCGTGGCCGAGGCGGTTGGGATGGACTACGTGCCCCCGGAGGAGGCGCTGGGCGTCGGGCCGAACACTGCGCGGTCGGCGTCGGCGGACGGCGCGAAGGCGGGCGCGAAACAAGCCATGACTTGAGTTGAATCGATCTGGAGGAACCAAGGCGACAACCGCAACACTGACAAAGCTCCAGAACTTCATCGGCGGCGAGTTCGTCGATCCGGCCGGACCTCGGGCCTCCGGCTAGGATCTGAGCATGTGTAAGAACATCCGTACGCTCCACAACTTCGACCCGCCGGCGACGGACGAGGAGGTTCGCTCATCCGCCTTGCAATACGTCCGCAAGATCAGCGGCTCGAGCAAACCCTCCCAATCGAACGCCGAAACGTTCGATCGCGCCGTGGAGGACGTCGCCGCCGCGACCAAGCGCCTGCTGGAGGGGCTCACCACGGCTGCTCCGCCCAAGGACCGCGAGGTCGAGGCGGCGAAGCGACGGGCGCGGGCCGCCGCTCGATTCGCCTGACCGCCGGCCCTGATGAGACAGCTGACGCTAGTCGAGCCGCGTCGCTTGGAGTGGCGGGACGTCGATGAGCCGGAGCGGAAGGACGCACGCGATGCGCTCGTCCGTCCGCTCGCCGTCGCCACCTGCGACCTCGACGCGCCGGTGATCGCCGGGCTGACGCCCTATGAGCCGCCGATCGCCGTCGGGCACGAATGCGTGGCGGAGGTGGCGGAGGCGGCGGAGGGCGGACCGACGCGCTGGCACGCTCGTCAGCGTGCCGTTTCAGATCTCATGCGGGGGCTGCGAGCGCTGCCGCCGCGGGCTGACCGGCAACTGCGAGAACGTGCCATTTCTCTCCATGTACGGGTTCGGCTCGTTCGGCGGGGACTGGGGCGGGTTCCTGTCGGAGCTGGTCCGAGTCCCGTTCGCGGACCACATGCTCTCGCCCCTGCCGGAGGGCGTGGCAGCGGAGGCCGCCGCCAGCGTGTCCGACAACATCGTCGACGGCTGGCGGCTCGTCGCGCCGGGGCTCGAGCAGTGGCCCGGGGGCGAGGTGCTGATCGCCGGCGGCTCGCCGAGCGTTGGCCTCTACGGAGCGCAGATCGCCCTGGCGCTGGGTGCCGCGCGGGTCGTCTACTGCGACGTGGAGGCGAGGCGGCTGCAAAAGGCCGAGGATCTCGGCGCCGAGGTCGTCGAGGGCTATCCGGAGCGCCTGGGGCCGTTTCCCGTCACAGCGATGGTGGCGGCGGACCCGGCTGCACTCGCTCTCGCGGCGCGCTCCACGGCCCCTGACGGTGTCTGCACCTGCGCCGGGATCATCTTCCAACCCGAGACGCCGATCCCGCTGATCGAGATGTACACGAAGATCACGACCTTCCGTGTCGGCCGCCCGCACGCGCGGCCGACGATCCCCCGGGTGCTCGAGCTGATGGCCAAGGGGGCGCTGCGACCCGAGGTCGTGACAGACCGGACCCTTACCTGGGATGAGGCGCCCGAAGCGCTCGCCGACAACCGCGGCAAGCTCGTCTTCAGCCGGGCGGGCTAGCCTCCGCTGTCCGCCGGGTCAGCGGGACGCCCTGACCAGCCGCCGCAGGCGCCCGCCGCGACGGTCCCGAAGGATGCGCCGCGCCGCGTTGTGGCCCGAGGCGGCCATCACGCCTCCGCCCGGATGGGTGCCGGCGCCGCACAGGTAGAGGCCGTGGACCGGCGTCGAGTAGTGAGCGAGCAGGGGCGAGGGTCGCATGAACGCCATCTGGTCGAGCCCCTGCTCGCCCTGGAAGATCGAGCCGTCCACGAGGCCGAAGATTCGCTCCAGGTCCGGCGGCGCCAGCACCTCGCGCTCGAGGATCGCCCCGGGCACATTCGGCGCGTAGCGGGCGAGGTGCTCGATGCAGGCGTCGGCGTAGCGATCGCGGGCATCGCCCTCCCAGGCCTGCTCGCCCGGGGGGCCGTACTGGGTGAACATCGTCATCACCCAGCGCCCGTCGTCGGTCAGGCTCGAGTCGACCGCCGAGGGCAGCTCGGCCTCGACGTAAGGCTCGGTCGCGGGCCTCCCTGCCAGCGCGTCCTGCCAAGCGCGCTCGAGGTAGTCGATCGAGGGGCAGAGGTTGACGCCGGTGCGCTCGAGCATGTGCTGCTGCTCGTCGGTCGCCCCCTCGTAGCGCGGCGCCTCGCTGAGGATCAGGTTGATCTTCACCGACCCGCCCCGAGATCGGTAGCGGCGCATGTCGCCGGCAACGTCCTCGGGGAAGTGCTCGGCTCCGGCGAGGTCGAGGATCGTCGTCTTGGGGTGGGCGCCGGAGGCGACGATCGGGGCGCGGATCTCCTCGCCCTCGGCGAGAGTCACCCCCACGACCCGGCCATCGCGGACGTCGATCGAGGCCACTGGGGCGCCGGTGCGGATCTCGGCCCCCGCCGACTCCGCCGAGCGCGCGATCGCCACGCTGATCGCGCCCATGCCGCCCATCACCTGGCCCCAACCGCCTGAGATCCCGTCGATCTCGCCGAGCGCATGATGGAGCAGGTTGTAGGCGGTGCCCGGCGTGCGCGGGCCGGCCCAGACGCCGACCACGCCGGTCGAGGCGATCGAGCCCTTGAGCCCTTCGTGCTCGAACCAGTCGTCGAGCAGATCGGCGACCGACATCGTGAAAATGCGGACCAGGTCGTGAACGTCGCGACGGCTGAGCCCGGCCGCGCGCGCACCCTCGCGCAGCAGGGAGACCAGATCGCCCGGGTGACGCGAGCCCAGCGCCGGGGGCTCGCGCAGCATCATCGGACGCAGGAACGACGCGGTGCGGTCGAGCAGGTCCTCGAAGCTCTCGTAGGCTTCGCCGTCGCGCCTCGAGAAGGCTCCGATCGAGGAAGCCGTACGAGCCGGCTCGTTGAAGAAGAAGATCGGGCCTTCGGCGTTGAGCGCCGCGTAGGCCGGGTCGAGCGGGATCGCCCGATAGCCGTAGTCGCGCAGGCGCAAATCCGAAATCACCTTCGGCTGGAGCATCGAGACGACGTAGCTCGCCCGCGAGACGCGTGCGCCGGGCCACACCTCCTCGGTTACGCAGGCCCCGCCGAGGATCGACCGCCGCTCGAGCACCACTACGCGCAGCCCGGCGTGGGCCAGGTAGGCCGCGGTGGTCAGCCCGTTGTGGCCGCCGCCGACGACGATCGCGTCATAGGAGCGGGGCGCCCCGCGCGCGGCGGTCGGGGTGGGCGTGGGGGTGCGCGTCGCGGCCTCGATGGCGGCGAGTCTATCGTACGATTGACTACAAGGTCAACTCATGCGGGGGGGGGTCTCAGGCGAGCGGCGCCCGGCGGCGGCCGAGCGCGTCGAGCGCCACGCAGCCCTCCGGGTGGACGACCACCGGGTTGAGCTCCAGCAGGTCGAGCCCGGACTCGAGCAAGAGCGACCCGATCGCGGACGCGAGCGTGGCGGCCGCGCCGAGATCGAGTGGCTGGCGGCCGCGTCCGCCGACAAGGGCCGCGGCTCCACGCAGCGCGAGGATCGCCTCCTCGACGCGCTCGGCGTCTGCGGGCAGCGGCACGATCGCGACGTCGTCGAGGGCCTCGGTCCAGATCCCGCCGAGGCCTACCACCAGCGCCGGGACGACCGCGTCGGCGCTGGCGGCGATCAGAAGCTCGGCGCCGGGCGGTGCCATTCGCTCCACGAGGACCCGCCCGCCTGCGGCCGCCGGCAGGGAGGCGAGCCCGCGGTATGCGGCTCGCGCCTCCTCGCCCGTTCGCAGATCGAGCCGCAGCGCGCCCGCGTCGCTCTTGTGGCGCAGCCGCGGAGCCGCCAGCTTCAGCGCCACCGGCCCGCCGAGCTCCTGCACCGCGGCCGCGCACTCGTCCTCGCTCGCGACCACCCTGCCATCTGGCACAGCGATCCCCGCCCCCCGCAGCAGCTCCTTCGCCTCGATCTCGTCCAGCCAGCCGTCGGCCTGCGGCGCCGCGTCCGGATCGCCGGATCGCCCCGCTTGCATGGCGGCCAAGGCGATCGCCCGCAGGCGGCTCGGGTCGGCGGCACGGAGCCGCAGCGCCTGGGCGCAGGCCAGCGCCGTTCGCAGTCCTGCGACGACCGGCACGCCGCGGTCCGCCAGTTCGCCGCTGGCCGCGTCGTCGATCAGGTCCGGGAGGGTGGAGGCGACCAGGGTGGCGGCATCGGTCTCCGCGGCGCCGGCGACGATCCCGGCGCGGACCGCGGCCCAGGTGGCCGCCGCCTCGGGCGCCAGGCCCTGTGGATGGTCATAGAGGATCAGCAGCTGATCGATCGCCGGGTCTGCGCCGACCGTGACCGTGATCCGGCGCAGCAGGTCCGTCTCGCCCCAGATCATCGCCGTGTAGTCGAGCGGGTTGCCGATTGTCGCCGCGGACGGCAGCAGCTCCGCCAGCCCCTCGCGGGTCCCGGCGGTCAGCTCGGGTAGCTCGGCGCCCAGGCGAGCGGCCTCGTCGGCGGCGATGCTGGAGTCGCCGCCGGAGCAGGTGAGGATCGCGAGCCCGCCGTCGCCGCGCGGCCTGGCGCGCGGCTCGGCCAGCACGCGAGCGAGCTCCAGCAGCTCGTGCGGGTCGCCGGCCCAGGCGCCGCCCGCCTCCTCGACCAGGGCACGGAACACCCTCTGATCGCCCGCGACCGCACCGGTGTGCGCCGAGGCCGCCCGCGCGCCCGCCTCGGAGGCGCCGACCTTCAGCACCGCCACCCGGACGCCACGATCGGCGCAGCGCGCCAGCGACTCGGCAAGGCGCCCACCGTCGCCGTCCTCCTCCAGGAACAGCGCCACCGAGCGCACGCCGTCGCGCTCGCAGATCGCCGCCAGCCAGTGGCTGGCGTCGAGCACGGCCTGGTTGCCAGTGGAGAGGACGGTGTGGTAGCGGATCCCCCGGCGCGAGCCGAGCGCGTTGACCGCCACGTTGCCGCTCTGCGAGATCATCGCCACGCCGCCGGGCTCGAGCGGCGGTACCGAGTCTCCCCACATCGGCGCCCGCGCGCTGACCGCGAAGATCCCGTTCCCGTTCGGGCCGCACAGCGGCAGGCCACCGGCCAGCGCCACCTCGCGGAGCTCCCGCTCCAGCCCCCGTCCCTCCTCGATCTCGCCGAATCCGGCCGAGATCACGACCGCGCCACCGCAGCCGCGGGCGACAGCCTCGGCGATCACCGCCGGCACCCCCTCGGCCGGGATCGCCACCACCACCGCGTCCACCGGCTCGGGCAGGTCGCTGACGGAGGGGACGCAGGGCCGGTCGTGCACCTCGGTCCGCCGCGGATTGACGCCCCAGACATCTCCCTCGAACCCGGCACGCGCCAGGTTGCGAAGGACGATGTCGCCGTAGGCGCCCGGCCGGTCGTTGGCCCCGACCACGGCGATCGAGCGCGGCTCGAGCAGTGGAGTCGGGTCGACGGTTGGCGGGCGCGGGCTCAAGGGCCGGCCGAGCCTAGTGGAGGATCTTCTCCACGCCGCGGCGCTCGAGGCCGCGCGCGACGATCAGCCGCTGGATCTCGCTGGTGCCCTCCCAGATCCGGTCGACCCGCAGCTCACGCAGCAGGCGCTCGGCGACGTTGGAGCGCAGGTAGCCTCGTCCCCCGAAGGCCTGCACGCAGCGGTCGGCGCAGCGCCAGGCGGCCTCGCTGGTGAACAGCTTGGCCATCGACGCCTTGTGGTGGACGATCTTGGTGTCCGCCCCCGAGTCGGCCAGCGAGGCCACGGTCAGGGTCAGCAGGCGGCCGGCCGCGGCATCTGCGGCCGAGTCGGCAAGCGGAAACGAGACACCCTGGTGGTCGTAGATCCGCGAGCCGCCCTGCTCGCGCTCGAGCGCCCAGGCGACTGTCTCTTCGAGCAGCCGCCAGATCGCGCCCCCGCAGCGGGCCGCGATCCCCAGTCGCTCCTCGGTGAACCAGGAGCGCTGGAGCTCCTCGCAGCCTCCGACGCCGCCGATCAGGTCGTCCTCGCCGACCTCGACCTCGCGGAAGCGGATCGTCGGGTGCCCCTCGGGATAGTTGTGGGTGAAGGCGGGGTTGTCGACGATCTCGACCCCCGGCCGGTCGCGGTCGACGACGAACATGGTCGGCAGCCGCTCCGCTCCGTCGACCACGTTGGCCACCACCAGGTAGACGGAGGCGACGTCGCCCGCGGTCACGAACCACTTCTCCGCGTTGAGCCGGAAGCCGGCCTCGGTGCGGTCGGCGGTTGCCGCGATCGCGGAGGGATCCGAGCCGGCGTCGCGCTCGGTCACCGCGTAGGCGTCCTTGAGCTCGCCGCGCAGCGCCGGGCGAAGGTAGCGGTCGATCTGCTCGGCGCTGGCGTGCGCCCAGACGTTGTACGCGTTCGGCACGTGCCAGTGGATCGCGTTGGTGGTCCGGCCGTACTGCTCCTCGACCAACGCCCACTCCAGCCGCGTCCATCCCTGCCCGCCGTGCTCGCGCGCGTGCAGGCCGCCATTCAGCCCGGCGTCGATCGCCTCGCGCTTGACCTGGGTGACGAGCTCGTCTGGAAGCACCCCGCCGCGCCGCTCGGCCTCCTCCTCCAAGGGCATCAGCACGTCCTCGGCGAAGCGCCGCGCTCGGTCCCGCAGCGCGAGCGCTCCCTCGTCGATCTCGAACGGGACCGCGTCTGCGATGGCCGGCGCCTCGGCGAGCGACTTGACCTCCATCGGCTCGACAGACTAACATGCGATTGACTACAAGGTCAACTCGGCGAGAGAGGGTTGGCCGACCACCGAAACCCGCCAGGAGGCCAGGTTTGGGCACCCAGCCGCAAACACCAATCGAGCTCGAGCTCGACCCGCGCGAGGTCGAGGCGACGCTGGAGCCCCTGGAACGGGCGACGATGCTGCCGCCACGAGCGTTCACCGACCCCGCCGTCCTGAATTGGGAGCTGGAGACGATGTTCCGTGGTTGGGTGTGCGTGGGGCATGCCTCTTTGGTAGCCGAGCCGGGGAGCTACCTGATGCGCGAGATCGGCACCGACAGCGTCGTCGTGATGGGCGCCGAGGACGGCCGCCCCCGGGCCTTCCTCAACGTCTGCCGGCATCGCGGCTCGAGGCTGATCGAGCACTTCGAGGGGAGCGTCCGCCGCCGGATCCAGTGCCCCTACCACGGCTGGTCCTACGGGTTCGACGGCGAGCTCAAGGCGGCGCCCCACATGGACGGGGTGGAGGACTTCGACCCCTCGTGCTGGGGCCTGATCCCGGTTCGCGTCGCCACTGTGGGCGGCTTGGTTGTCGTCGACCTGAGCGGCGACGCCCCCGACGTCGACTCCCATCTGGGTGAGCTCGCTGGTTACCTCGAGCGCTATCGGGTCGGCGCCCTTGGTCGCGCCGGCCAGATCGACTACGAGGTGGGCGCCAACTGGAAGGCTCTGGCCGAGAACTACAGCGAGTGCCTGCATTGCCCCGGCGTCCATCCCGAGCTGAACCGGCTCAGCCACTACCTGAGCGGCGAGGTGCTGGAGGGCGCCGGCGCATGGTGTGGCGGCTCGATGACCTTGAGCGAGGGCGCCTCCACCATGGGGCGCGAGGGGGGTCACGCGCACCAGCGCCCGCCGATCGACGGCCTCTCTGGGCAGGACCTGAGCTCAGTTCTCTACTTCGTGCTGTTCCCGAACGCGCTCGTCTCCCTGCACCCGGACTACGTGATGCTGCACACCCTCTGGCCGCGCGCCGCCGACCGCACCGACGTGGTCTGCGAGTGGCTCTTCGAGCCGGCGACGATCGCGGCGGACGGCTTCGACCCCTCGGACGCGATCGACTTCTGGGACCAGGTCAACCGCGAGGACTGGCGCGTCTGCGAGCTGACCCAGCTGGGCGTGCGCAACCGCGGCGCCGTGGCCGGTCGCTACTCGGCCGAGGAGGACGACGTGCACGCGTTCGACGTGATGGTCGCCGGCCGCTACATGGAGGCGCTGCGCGAGCGCCAGGAGGTGCCGGCATGAACGAGATCGCGGCCAAGCTGGGGGAGGTCGGCCTGCCCGAGCCCGTCGCCGAGCTCGCCAAGCGCGACTGGGATGCGATCGTGGTCGGCGGCGGCCACAACGGGCTCACGGCCGCCGCCTACCTGGCGCGGGCGGGGCGCTCGGTCTGCGTGCTGGAGCGCCGCGAGCGCCTCGGCGGCGCCTGCACCCTGGAGCGGCCCTTCTCCGACGAGCGATTCGTGGTCAGCCCGTGTGCCTACGTGGTGGGGTTGCTCGACGACCTCGTTGATCCGGGAGCTCGAGCTCGAGCGGCGCGGCCTTCGCTACTGGATGGCCGATCCCAACCTCTGGGTGCCCTTCGACGACGGCACCGCATTCGGGCAGTGGCTCGACCACTCGCGCACCGAGGCCAACCTGGAGGAACTGGGCGTCTCCGCGGCCGACGTCGACGGCTACTGGGCCTACGAGGAGCTGTTCGACCAGGTCCGGCGCAAGCTGCGCCAGGGCGAGCGGGACACCTGGGTGGGCGAGGCGCCGACCCGGGCCGAGATCGAGGAGCTCCTCGGCTCCGACCGCACGATGATCGACCTCGTCTTCGAGGCTTCGATCGCCGACGTGCTCGACGACCACATGTCCGACGAGCGCCTCAAGACCGCCCTCTTCGGCCAGGGGATCATCGGCACCTGGGGTGGGCCGAAGGACCCGGGCACGGCCTCGATCAAGCTCATGCACTTCCAGGGCGACATGGGAGGCCAGGGGCCGCTTTGGGGATACGTCGAGGGCGGCATGGGGATGGTCAGCTTCGCGATCGCCGACGCCGCGCAGGACGCCGGCGCGGTTCTCGCCTGCGGGGTCCCCGTCGCCGAGATCGTTCCCGGCGAGGGCGTCACCCTCGAGGACGGCAGCTCTCTTGCGGGCGGGCACCGTGATCTCGCAACGCCGACCCAAAGCGAACCCTCGGCATGCTTACTGGGCAGGAGGTCGACAGCGACTTCCGCGAGCGGCTCGAGCGCTGGAAGGTGCGCAGCCCGGTGGTCAAGTTCAACGCTGCGCTCGATCGGCTGCCGAGCTGGAGCGCCGCGCCGGGCGAAGCGTGGCCGGCGCGGGCGACGATCGACTGCACGGGCACGATCGAGGACGCTCAGCGCGCCTTCGAGGCTTGCGAGCGCGGCGAGCCGGCCATCGCCTTCGGCGAGATCTACTTCCAGACCGGTTACGACCCCAGTCCCGCCCCCGAGGGCAAGCACCTGATGAGCGTCTTCGGCCAGTACGGGCCCTACGAGCTCTCCGAGGGGAGCTGGGACTCGCGCCGTGACGAGGTCGCGCGCCAGTTCATCGACCTGATCGACCGCTTTGCCCCGGGCTTCGAGGATTGCCTGGTCGAATACGAGGTCCTCGGCCCCCCGGACATCGAGTCGCGGATCGGGCTCACGGGCGGCAACATCTTCCAGGGCGAGGTGACGCCGGATCAGATGTGGGAGGGCAGGTTGGCGGCGCGAACGCCGGTCACCGGCCTCTACCTGTGCGGGGCCGCGACCCATCCCGCCGGTAGCGTGATCGCCCTGAACGGGCGCAACGCCGCCGCCGCCGTCCTCGCCGACGCGGGCGTCGCGCTCGCGGCCGCATAGTGGCGGAGGCCCCACCAGGCGAAGGGTCAGCCTTGGCCTCTGTCTCCGTGTCGCAGAGCACCCGGGAGCGGATCCTCGAGGCCGCCTGCGACCTGATCGCAGCCCAGGGCATCGACGAGGTCAGGATCGCCCGGGTGGCGACGAGGGCCGGTGCCTCCACCGCCCTCGTGCACCACTACTTCTCGACCCGCGAGGAGCTCCTCGAGCAGGCGCTAATCCACTCCTTCGAGCTGGTCGGCGACGAGCGCTTCCCGGATGGGGGCGCAGGGACCGGGTCGGCGACCGCCGGCCTGGCCCGTGCGATCCGCGAGTGCCTGCCGGAGCCGGGCCGCCAGGAGCGTGATTGGGTGCTCTGGGTGGAGCTGTGGCTGCGCGCTGTGCGCGAGCCGGGCCTGCGCCCGGTCGCGGCCCGGCTGTACGAGCGCTACCGCAGTTGGATGGCGGCGCTGATCCGGGCTGGCGTCAAGAGCGGCGAGTTCCGCTCCGACGTCGACGTCGGCGCCGCGGCGGACCTCGCCATGGCCCTGCTCGACGGGGCCGGGGTCAGGGCGCTGATCGCCGATCCGGCAATGGATGTCGAGGCAGCGCGCGCCCTGGTAGCCGAGCGCCTGGCGCCGCAGCTGGGGATCGAGCCGGAGGCGCTGGTGGTGTAACTTGAATCTCCGTTCAACTTACGGGAGCGACTGAGGAGAGAGGATGGGCCGCGACCGTTGAGTCCGCGCCCGCAGATCGAGCACATCCGCAAGCCGCAGATACTTGCTGCGGCTGCTGAGGTGATCGGCGAGCGCGGGCTTGCCGCGACCCGGATCGCCGATGTCGCCGAGCGAGCCGGCACCAGCCCGCCGGCCGTGCTGTATTGGTTCGGGTCGAAGGAAGAGCTGCTGACCGACGCGCTCACCTTCGACGAGGACCGCTTCCATGGTGCCGTTACCGAGCGCCTCGCGGGGCTCGACCACCCTCGCGACCAGCTCCGCCTGCTGATCGAGGCTTACGCCGACGAGTACGACGTGACCTTGTGGATGGAGCTCTGGGAAAGGGCGCTTCGTGATCGGGGCGCGGCCGCTGCCCGTCAGCGGCTCGATGACCGCTGGCGCGATCAGATCGCCGAAGTCATTCGCGCGGGCCAGCACCTCGGCGAGTTCATGGAGGTCGACGGCGACGACATGGCCGCGGTCCTCGCCTCGCTGATGGACGGGCTCGCGGTGCAGGTAACCGTGGGCGATCCCGCCTTTCCGGCGAACCGCATGCGCGACCTCGCCGTCAAGGTCGCCGAGCTGATCCTTGGCTGCGAGCTGCCGCCAGTGGATCGCGATGTCCTGGCGGTCGAGGCGTGAACGAGCGCCGGGAAATCGCCCGCTCCACGGGCGACCTCTGGACCCCGGAGACCTGGACCATGCGACGTCGGGAGCTGCTCCAGGCCGGCGCCGGCCTGGCGCTGGGCGTCGCTCTCGCGGGCTGCGGGATCGGGCGCGGCATCCAGGGGGACGTCAACCGGAGGATCGAGCCGAAGGTGGACGGCGACCTCTTCTACTTCAACTACTCCCAGTACATCGACCCCGCGCTCGTGAAGGAGTTCGAGAAGCGCTACGACGTGCGGGTGATCGAGTCCTACTTCGACTCGATGGAGGGGATGCTGGCGAAGCTCCGGGCGGGCAACGCCTACGACGTGATGTTCCCCACCGCCGAGTACGTGCAGCGGCTGGTCCAGCAGGAGCAGTTGCTGCGGATTCCGCGCGACAAGCTGGAGAACATCGACAACATCTACGGCTACTTCGACGATCCCTGGTACGACCCCGACTCCGCGCACTCGGTCCCCTACGCGCTCTACATCACCGGGATCGGCTACCGGGCGGACATCCTGGACAACATGACCGGCTCCTGGGACGACCTCGGCAACGAAGAGGCGGCGGGGCGGATCTACGTGCTCGACGACTATCAGGAGGCGCTCGCCGCGGGCAACCTGCGAAACGGCTACGACATGAACACGGTCGTGGAGTCGGAGCTGGATGCCACCAGGGACTGGCTGGTGGGCCTGAAGCCGCTTCTGCGCGGCTTCTCGGTGGACACGATCACGACCATGTCGAGCGGCAACGCCTGGATCCAGCACCTGTGGAACGGAGACATCGTCAACATCCGTTACCGCGTCGACGATCCCGAGGCCTACCAGTTCGAGAAGATCTCGCAGGACGGGTTTCCGGTCGGGAGCGACGCGATGGTGATCCCGGTCAACGCAGAGCACCCGGGCACCGCGCTTCTGTTCATCGACTTCATGCTCGACCCCAAGAACGCCGCGCAGAATGTCAGCTGGAACGGCTACCCGATGCCCAACCAAGGCCAGGACGAAACGTTCGCCGAGCTGGCCAAGGGCGACCCGAACATCGTCGTCACCATCGACGATCTCGAGGGCGGCGAGCAGTTCGCCAACCTCCCCCAGGACGACCGCGAGCTGTGGACCAACACCTTCCTCGAGGTCAAGGCGTCGTGAGCGAGAATCGGTTTGCGCACCTGATGCTGGCCCCGGCGGGGTTGTGGCTGCTGCTGCTCTTCGCGGTCCCGCTGGGCATCGTGTTGGCGGTCTCCCTGGGAACGACGGACCCCGTGTACCAGGCGATCTACGGCTGGCACCCGGGGAACTTCGCCGACGTGTTCGACCCGCTGTTTGCGCCCGTGCTGCTGCGCTCGGTCGGCTACGCGCTGGCAACCGTGGTCATCTGCCTGCTGATCGGCTACCCGATCGCCTACTACATCGCCCGCTTCGGCGGTCGCTGGAAGACGGTGTTGATCGCGGTTGTCGTGCTGCCGTTCCTGGTCAACTACCTGGTTCGCACCTACGCCTGGGTGGCGATCCTCTCCGACGAGGGACTTGTGAACGGGATCCTCACCGACGCCGGCATCACCGAAAACGGGGTCCGTCTGGTCAACACCTCATGGGCCGTGATCGGCGGCTTGGTCTACGGCTACCTCGCGTTCATGATCCTGCCGCTGTACGCGGCACTCGACCGCATGGACCCCTCCCTGATCGAGGCCGGCAAGGATCTCTACGGGAGCCGCTGGCAGACCTTCTGGCACGTCACCTGGCCTGCGGCTTTCCAGGGGGTGGTGGCCGGTTGCGTGCTGGTCTTCCTTCCCGCGGTCGGTGACTTCATCTCCGCCCAGCTGCTCGGCGGCCCGGACACGTACATGGTCGGGAACCTGATCCAGCAGCAGTTCCTCGAGGCCCAGAACTGGCCCTTCGGAGCCGCGCTCACGATCGTGATGATGGGCTTCCTGCTGATCTGGATGCTGATCTACGTGCGCTCCGCAGCGCGGGCAGTCCGGGAGGCAGTCTGATGAGGTGCTTTAGCACCGAAACAGGCATGTCAGGCGGCGAAGCCGCCGCAGGTGATTCATGAGCGCTCAGGGGTGGGCTGGCGAGGCTGCCGCTGGCGCGGCGACGCGCCGGGCGCGCGGCGCCGGCGCGACTTCGACCGCCCCCGCTTCCTGCGCGTGTTCTTCCTCGTGTTCGTGTTCTTCAGCTTCGCGCCGCTGGCGATCGTGGCGCTGTTCTCGTTCAACTCCACCCCCTCGCTGCAGAACTTCACGGGCTTCAGCCTGCAGTGGTACGACGAGTTCTTCAGCAGCGTGAGCCTCCGCGAGTCGCTGATCGCCAGCATCGAGATCGGGCTGGTGACGATGATCGTCGGCACCGTGCTTGGCACCACCCTCGCCTTCGCGCTCGTCCGCGCCCGGTCGCGGGCCGCAACGGCCAGCAACGTCCTGATGCTGGTCCCGCTCGTCACTCCGGAGATCGTCGCCGGCGTCTCCGCGCTGCTGCTGTTCACGCAGATCGGCATGGACCTCTCGCTGCTGACGATCATGATCGCCGAGATCACCTTCTCGATCTCGTTCGTGACCGTGATCGTGCGAGCGCGGCTGTCGGCGTTGAACCGCGAGGTGGAGGAGGCGGCGCTGGATCTCGGCGCCACCCGCATGCAGACGGTCCGCCTGGTGGTGCTGCCCGCCCTGTGGCCGGCGATAATCGCCTCGGCGCTGCTGATCTTCGCGCTCAGCTTCGACGACTTCGTGATCGCGTTCTTCACCACCGGCGAGTCCCCGACGCCGCTGCCGGTCCAGATCTACTCCTCGATTCGCTTCGGGGTCAGGCCTACGATCAATGCAATCGGGACCCTGATGCTGGTGATCTCGTTCCTGATCGTTGCGTTGGCCGTGGCGCTGCCGCGCCTGCTGGGGCGGCACGAGGAGGAGAATGTGCTGATCGGAGGAGAGGCCGCATGAGCCGCGAACCAAGCGACCACCGGCACGGCGACCGCCCTCGCACGCGGACCGCGGCGACGGTGCACGCCAGGAAGCGATCCGCTTCGAGGGCGTGACGAAGCGCTTCGGCTCCACCACCGCGGTCGACGACCTCAGCCTGTCGATCCGGCGCGGCGAGTTCTTCTCGCTGCTCGGGCCCTCCGGGATGCGGGAAGACGACCACGCTGCGCATGGTCGCCGGATTCGAGCAGCCGACCGAGGGAAGCGTCTACCTGGAGGGCGAGCCGGTGGATGACGTCCCTCCGTACTCGCGGAACGTCAACACGGTGTTCCAGAGCTATGCCCTGTTCAGCACCTCGACGTGGCAGGGAAACGTCGCCTTCGGGCTGAAGCGCCGCAAGGTGGCCTGGCGACGAGATCCGCAGCCGCGTCGCGGAGGCGCTCGAGCTGGTCCAGCTCACCGGCCGGGAACACGCGAAGCCGCGCCAGCTCTCGGGCGGGCAGATGCAACGCGTGGCCCTCGCCCGCGCGCTCGTCAACCGCCCGGCGGTACTGCTGCTTGACGAGCCGCTCGGCGCGCTCGACCTGAAGCTGCGCAAGCAGATGCAGGTCGAGCTGAAGGAGATCCAGCGCGAAGTGGGGATCACCTTCCTCTACGTCACCCATGACCAGGAGGAGGCGCTGGCGATGTCCGACCGGATCGCGGTCATGGACGAGCGGCGTCGTGCAGCAGTCTGGCCCGCCCGAGGAGATCTACGAGAGCCCCCAGAAGACGTTCGTCGCCGGGTTCATCGGGGTCTCCAACCTGCTTCCGGCCACCGTGGAGGGCGAGGGCGTGCGCCTGCAGACCGGCCAGCTGTTCCCCTCGACTCTCCCCGATGGCTGCGAGGAGGGCGCGTCGGTCTACTGCTCGGTGCGCCCGGAGAAGATCTTCCTGGACGACCTCGAGGAAGGCATGGTCTCGGTGGAGGGCGAGATCGTGGAGCGGATCTACCTGGGCACCACGACCCAGGTGATCGTCGAGCTGGCGCCCGACGTGCGCATGGTCGCGCTGGAGCAGAACACCGCCCGCTCGCGGGCCGAGGACCGTTGGGAGATCGGCGAGCGGGTCAGGCTCGGATGGCACCCGGAGCACGCGCTGGTGCTCCGTTAGCCGCAGCGGCTCCGCCACGGGCCCCGCGGGCGGCGCGCCGGCTTGGCGGCCGTGTTTCCTGGTTAGACCGTGGCCTATGTTTGCGTCAAGGCTCGGCGGTCGTATCGGCGAGCAGTGGCCCGCCACGCGCCCCAGCGCCACCTTCCTCGCGGGTCAGCCGGTGCGCCAGGTAGACCGGGATGATCGAGATCGCCACAGCCATCACCGCGACCACGTTGGTGAGCTGGAAGCTCTGGCCGCGGAACAGGTTGCTGAAGATCCAGATCGGGAGTGTCTGCTCACCCGCCCCGAGCGTGAACGTGGTGACGATGATCTCGTCGAACGAGAGGGCGAAGGCGAGCAGCCCGCCCGCGACAAGCGCGGTCTGCATGTTCGGGAGGGTGATGTAGCGAAAGGTCTGCCAGGTGTGCGCTCCGAGGTCGGCGGAGGCCTCCTCGAGGTTCTCCGAGACCCGCCGCAGGCGCGCGATCACGTTGTTGTAGACGACGACGATGCAGAACGTCGCGTGCGCGACGATCACCGTGAAGAGGCTGAGGTCGATGCCGAATACCTGGGTGAAGGTGTTGCTGAGCGCGACCCCGGTCACGATCCCGGGCAGGGCGATCGGGCAGCACGACGAGGAACGAGATCGTCTCGCGGCCGAAGAACCGATAGCGCGCGACTGCGAACGAGGCGAGGGTGCCGAGCACGAGCGCGATCCCGGTGGCCGCCGCCCCCACCCTGACCGAGGTCCAGAGTGCGTCGCGGGCCCCCTGGTTGTCGATCGCCTTCCCGAACCACTCGGTGGTGAGGCTCTCGAGCGGCCACTTGAGCGTCGTCCCGCCGTTGAAGGCGTAGATCGCGATCACGATCAGGGGGATGTAGATGAAGGCCAGGGTGACGCCGACGCCGACCCTGAGCATGCTCCGTGATCGCCTTGAGAGCCGCATCGTTAGAGGTGCTCGAAGGCCCCAAGCCTGCGCGCGATCAACAGGTAGGCGACCATGACCAGGATCGGCACGGTCGCGAAGGCGGAGGCCAGGGGCAGGTTGTTGACGATGTTGTTGTAGACCACGTTGCCGATGAACTGGGTGTCCGGGGAGACCAGCGACGGCGTGATGTAGTCGCCGATCGTGAGCGAGAAGGTGAAGATCGAGCCGGCGACGACGGCCGGGAAGGCGAGCGGCAGGATCACACGCCTAAACGTGGTGAGCGGTGATGCGCCGAGGTCCTCGGAGGCGATTGAGCAAGGAGTTCGGGATGCGCTCCAGGCCGGCGTAGACGGGCAGGATCATGAACGGGAGCCAGAGGTAGCTCTCCACCAGCCAGACCGCGGTGGACCCGTATCCGGGACCGTCCAGTCCGATCGGGTCCAGTGCCCAATTGATCACCCCTCCGGCCGAGAGCATGGTCTGCCAGGCATAGACCTTGACCAGGTAGAACGACCAGAGCGGCATCAGGATCGCGACCACCAGCACCCCCTTCATCCGCGGGCTTGCGACCTTCGCCATGTAGAAGGCGATCGGGAAGGCGAGCAGCGCGTCGGTGAGGGTGACGAGAGCCGCGATCAGGACCGTCCGCTGAGCGACGTCCCGGTAAACGGAATCGTCGATCAGCGTCTGGAAGTTGTCGAGGCTGAAGCTACGGGAAATCTCGCCGCTGAGCGCGTCGACGCTCCAGAACGCGGCGACGAGCATCACGCCCAGTGACCCGATGTACAAGACCACCAGCCAGCCGACCGGGCCGGCGAGCAGGCTGCCGACCTGCAGGCGAGGGCGGCCGTGGAAGAGGTCGGCGAGCCTGCGGCCCACCGACCTCTTGGGCCTGACGCTACGGCGTCAGCAGCTTCCACGGCTGAACTGCGTCACTTGGGTTCGTTGGTCACCCCTTGATCTCGGTCCATGCCTGGAGCCACTCGTTGTAGTCCGTGCAGTCGTCACCGCTTCCGGACTGATCCGAATGCGCCTTCTGGTCGACCACCGCGCAATCGCTGACCGGCGTGTTCCAGTAGTAGACGCGCTCCCAGAACGCGGGGTCATCCGCGTGGTAGAGCTTGCAGAAGTTCGGGTCTGGCGCCAACCCGATGTTCTTCGCAGCGGCGGTGAGCACCGAGGCGTCGCACGACTTGCTCTGCGCCGGAGCCTCGCCGAACCACTGCGCGATCTCCGCGTTGACCTCGGGTGAGATCACGTGGTTCATCCACAGGTACATGCAGTTCGGATGAGCCGCTTCGGAGCTGATCATCCAGGTGTCAGACCACCCGGTCGCGCCCTCTTCGGGGACGAACCCCTGTGAGGCAGGGCTGGCGGCAATCGGCTGATTGTCGGCCAGCAAGGTGAAGTACTGGTACTGCCACGAGGTGCCCACCACGACGTCGCCGTTCGTGTAGGAGGTGATCTGCTTCAGCGCGTTGGTCCAATACTCGCCGACGTTCGGGTGCTGCTCCTTGAGCAGGTTGACCGCGGCGTCGAACTGTTCCTGATTCAGCTCGTATGGGTTCTCGATGCCGAGATCTGGCTGATGTGCCTTCAGGTATACCGCCGCGTCGGCGATGTAGATCGGGTCGTCGTAGACGCTGATCTTGCCCTTGTAGTTGGCGGCCTTGTTGGGATCGAGGATGACGTCCCAGGACTTCGGCCCCGGCTTGACGTCGTCCGTGTTCCAGACCAACAGGTTGGCCCCACGCCCGTGCGGGATCCCGTAGTGGGTCCCGTCGAAGGTGTTGTAGGGCTGATCCTTGAGGTCCGAGAACACCGTCTCGTAGTTCGGGACCAGATCGACATTTACCGGGTCGACGTCGCCGCCATCCACCAGGCGCGCCGATCCGTTGCCCGAGGCCGAGACGCCGTCGTACTGACCGGTCCGCATCAGCTGTATGGCCTCGTCCGAGGTATTGAAGACCTTGACGCTGGTCTGGCAGCCGGTCTGCTTCTCGAACGACGTCACCCAGTCGACGTTCGGGTCCGTCGAGCCATCCTCGACGTAGCCCACCCAGGCGAGCAGGCTCAGCTTGCCCTCGCCCTTGCCGACGCTCTGCAGCTCCTCGCCGCCACCGCCGCCATCGTCGTCGTCTCCGCAACCGATCCCGACCATCGCCATGATCAGGGCGGCCGCGATCAGCAAAGCCACCCTTGCCGGATGGCCGTTGAGCTTGTCTCTCACTGGGACTCCTCTCCTCGTGTCTCTTCCTGGACGGCCACCGCGTGCTCCGGCCGCCATCCTACGGTCACTGCGCGTCCGCGTTGCTCGAGCGCCTCCGCTGAAGAGGTCTCGAGGTTCTGACGGACGACTTGAAGCTCCCCGCCCTCATCCAGCTCGACCAGGTACCGGGTCACCATCCCGACGTAGGCGACGTCGCGAATCACCCCGCGCTCGGTCTGGAGGCCCGCGTCCTCGTCCTGCGGCTCGAGCAGCCTGATCTTCTCGGGTCTGACCGTGAACGGCCGGCCGCCGCGTTCGAGCACATTGGAGACCCCCACGAAGCCGGTTACGAAGCTGGTCGCCGGCCGCTCGTAGATCTCCGCCGGTGCCCCCACCTGCTCAACGCGCCCCTCGTTGAAGACCGCGATCCGGTCGCTCATCGTCAAGGCTTCGTCCTGGTCGTGGGTGACGTAGATGAAGGTGATCCGGACGTCGCTCTGGATCCGCTTCAGCTCCACCTGCATCTGCTCGCGGAGCTTCAGGTCGAGCGCTCCCAAAGGCTCGTCGAGCAGCAGCACCCTGGGACGGTTCACGATCGCCCGCGCCAGCGCGACGCGCTGTCGCTGGCCGCCGGACAGCTCATTGGGCTTCCGCGACTCGAAGCCCGAGAGCCGGACCATCTCCAGCGCTTCGGCGGCCCGGCTCGAGCGTTCCGACCGGGGTACCTTGCGGACCCGCATCCCGTACTCGACGTTATCGGCCACGGTCATGTGCGGGAACAGGGCATAGTCCTGGAACACCGTGTTGACCTCGCGATCGTATGGGGGCAGGTCGCTGACGTCTCTTCCGGCAAGCTCGACCGAACCCGCGTCTGGCACCTCGAAGCCGGCGATCATCCGCAACGTGGTCGTCTTGCCGGAGCCGGACGGCCCGAGCAGGGTGAAGAACGCGCCGCGGGGGATCTCGAGATCGACGCCGGCCACCGCTACGACGTCGCCGTACATCTTGCGCAGGCCCGAGAGGCGGACGTCAGGCGGTTCGGCAGGGGCGCCCTCGGACGGCGCAGCGGATTCGGCGGGCTGCCCACTCCCCCGATCGTCAACGGTGATTGCTGCGGTGTCCTCCACTTGAGCGAGCCGCGACCCCAGTCGCGCCCCTCCGAGAAGCTATAGCAAGCCCCGCCCCGGATGCAGCCCGCCCGGGGAGTCGAAAGCCCCGGCTCAGGCCGGGGCTTTCGCGCTATGTCCCGAAACGAGGAGCCGCCCGAGGTAGGGAGGCGGCTCCGTATGGACCCACCTGGTTAAAAGCGTCCCTTGTGGCGTTTGCGGTAGCCGGCGCCCGAGCGCATCTGCTTGCTCCAGCCGGGACCCGTGCCCTTGGTCATCGAGGTGTCGAATCGCAGCCCGGCGACCTTCATGTAGGCGTGACCCGGGTTCGAATAGACCGTGATCCACTTGCCCTTGTGCCCGCGGCCCCACTGCATCAGGTCGCCGGAGGCCATAGGCCGGCGCACGAAGCGGCCGCCGTGCAGTGCGTAGCTGACCGAGCCCGAGCAGTCGTAGCACCCCGACTTGAAGCTGGCATGGCCGCCGCCATAGCAGTAGTCCTTACCTTTGGCGATCCTGTTCGCGGCCTCGATCACGCCGACCACCCGCGCGGGGGCGTTCGACGGCGCGATCGCCTTGCCGTGGACGAGCCTGGCCTTGTCGGGTCGCCCCTGCGTGGTGGAGGTGCCTATGCCGCCGTCGCCCGCCTCTGCGAGACCGACGTGGAGCGTCGCGACCGCCGCCGCCGCGAGGGCGAGCGCCGTCGTGAGTTTCGTGTGAGAGCGAGCCTTATCAGGGGTACGCAAGGACCAGTCTCCTTCGTCGGCCTACGGGGTTAGCTGTCGGGCTGGCGCTAAAGGAGCCTGCGCCCCCACCGAAGGTGGGTTCGCCCCATTCGTTGGTTTCCCCCGCTCCCCGCCCGACGGTCGGGCAGGGACTCGGCTTTACCGGCTATCGATGACGCGGCACGCTACAGCATTCGACAGATGAGTGCAAAGACCTGCTCACGTTCGTGTGCGAATCAGCACTTGCAGCTTGGCCGGCGAGCGAGCTGCCGGCAGCGCCTATCTCAGGCTGCGGGGTTGCGCTCGGCCCAGTCGGCGATCCGATGCGAGTCGGTGATCACCTCGCCGCCGTCGGTGACCAGCACCGGCACCGCGCGCTGCCCCGTCAGCTCCTCGACCTCCTTGCGGCCCCGGGTCATCAGGTGCATGAATCGCGGGCCAATGCCGAGTCCGCGCACCTTTACAACCTCTGGCTCGTAGCCGGCCATCCTCAGGGCTTGATAGGCGTTGTGGCAGGGATGGCCACCCGGGCGGATCGTCTGAAAGGTGCCCCAGCAGATGTACAGCTTCACCGGCGGAGCGTATCCGTTAGCTTCCTGACGTGGAGCTCGCGGGCAAGAGGGCGCTCCTCACCGGGGCCACCGGGGGCCTCGGGCAGGCGATCGCCCGCGCCCTGGCCGAACGAGGGGCCACGCTGGTGCTCAGCGCCCGCAAGGCGGAGGCCCTCGGCGAGCTGGCCGAGTCGCTGCCGGGCGAGCACGACGTCGCCCCCGCCGACCTCGCCGTGGAGGGCGCGGCGGAGCGGCTGGCCGCGGATGCCGGCGCGATCGACTGCCTGGTGGCCAACGCCGGCCTGCCGGGCACGGGAGCGATCGAGAGCTTCTCGCCGGAGGAGGTCACACGAGCGCTGCGGGTCAACCTCGAGGCCCCGATCATGCTCGCGCGCGAGCTGGCGCCGGGGATGAGGGAGCGCGGGGACGGGCACCTCGTGTTCGTGTCCTCGCTGGCCGGCAAGGCTCCCAGCCCGCGCTCGGCGATCTACTGCGGGACCAAGTTCGGGCTGCGCGGCTTCGCGCTCAGCCTGCGCGCCGATCTGGCCCGCACCGGAGTCGGCGTCTCGCTGGTCCTTCCGGGGTTCATTCGCGAGGCTGGGATGTTTGCCGCCTCCGGGGCCAAGCCCCCGCCCGGGCTGGGCACCTCGACCCCGCAGGAGGTCGCCGCGGCGGCGGTGAGGGCGATCGAGCGCGACAAGTTCGAGGTCGCGGTCGCTCCGCTTCGTCAGCGGGCGCTCGCCCACCTCGGCCTCGCCAGCCCGCGGGTCGCCATGCGCGTGATGACCGGCGGGACCGCAAGAAAATCCGCGGACCGGGTGGCGGAGGGACAGGCGAACAAGCGGTAGACCCAGAGGTGGCAGCGTGAGCAACGACAGCTTCGGCGCCCGCGACACCCTCGAGGTGTCGGGCCGCGAGTACGAGATCTTCAGGCTCGACGCGCTTCAGGCCAAATTTGACGTCGCCCGCCTTCCGTACTCGCTGAAGGTGCTGCTCGAGAACGCGCTGCGACTCGAGGACGGAGTGTCGGTGACCCGCGGCAATGTCGAGGCGATCGCCACCTGGGACGCGACCGCCGAGCCCAGCACCGAGATCCCGTTTCAGCCGGCGCGGGTGCTGATGCAGGACTTCACCGGCGTGCCGGCGCTGGTCGACCTGGCGGCGATGCGCGACGCGATGGAGGAGCTGGGCGGCGATGCGCAGAAGATCGACCCCCTGGTCCCGGTGGACCTCGTGATCGACCACTCGGTCCAGGTCGATGCCTTCGGAAACGCGCGCGCCTTCGACATCAACGCCGACCGCGACTACCAGCGAAACGGCGAGCGATACGCGTTCCTGCGCTGGGGGCAGCAGGCGTTCGACAATCTGCGCGTGGTCCCGCCGGCGACCGGGATCTGCCACCAGGTGAACCTCGAGTATCTGGGCCAGGTGGTCTTCGTCAAGGATGAGCGTGCCTATCCCGACACGCTGGTGGGTACCGACTCGCACACGACGATGATCAACGGGCTGGGCGTGCTGGGCTGGGGCGTGGGCGGGATCGAGGCCGAGGCGGCGATGCTCGGCCAGCCGATCTCGATGCTGCTCCCGCAGGTGGTCGGCTTCAAGCTCGGCGGGGAGCTCTCCGAGGGCGCCACCGCCACCGACCTGGTGCTGACCGTGACCGAGATGCTCCGCGAGCGAGGTGTGGTCGGCAAGTTCGTGGAGTTCTTCGGGCCGGGGCTGCACACGCTCGGGCTCGCCGACAGGGCGACGATCGGCAACATGTCGCCGGAGTTCGGCTCGACCTGCGCGATCTTCCCGGTGGACTCCGAGACACTGCGCTACCTCGAGTTCACGGGCCGGCCCACCGAGCTGATCGAGCTGGTGGACGCATACGCCCGCCAGCAGGGCCTCTTCCACACAGAGGACTCGGAGGAGCCCACCTTCTCGGAGACGCTCGAGCTCGACCTCGGCGGGGTCGAGCCGAGCATCGCGGGCCCGAAGCGCCCGCAGGACCGGATCGCGCTTGCGGAGGCGAAGCCGGCGTTCATCGAGGCGCTGCGCGAGTTCAGCCCCGACGCCGCCGAGGAGCTCGGCAATCACCACGACCAAGCAGTCGCCGGCTCCTTCCCGGCCTCCGATCCGCCCGGCGACGACCACAACGACGAGCGCGGCAAGCCCCACCGGGCGACGGCTGGGGCGGCGACCGTGGAGCGGAAGGCCAACCCGGTCGCGGTCACGCTCGAGGACGGCACCGAGGTCGAGCTCGATCACGGCCGGGTGGTGATCGCCGCGATCACGAGTTGCACCAACACCTCCAACCCCTCGGTGATGCTCGCCGCCGGCCTTTTGGCGCGCAAGGCCGTGGAGCGCGGACTCGACGTCAAGCCGTGGGTCAAGACCTCGCTGGCGCCGGGCTCCACCGTGGTCACCGACTACCTCGAGCGAGCGGGCCTCAGCAGAGTACCTCGACAAGCTCAAGTTCAACCTGGTCGGCTACGGCTGCACCACCTGCATCGGCAACTCGGGCCCGCTGCCCGCTCAGATCTCGGCCGCGGTCGAGGACGAGGGCCTGGTGGTCTGCGCGGTCCTGTCGGGCAACCGCAACTTCGAGGCTCGAATCAACCCGGACGTGAGGGCCAATTACCTCGCCTCGCCACCTTTGTGCGTCGCCTACGCGCTGGCGGGCAGGATGGACCTCGACATGCTCACCGAGCCGCTCGGCGAGGGCTCCGATGGCGAGCCGGTCTATCTGCGCGACCTGTGGCCAAGCACCGAGGAGATCAAGCGGACGCTGGAGGGCGCCATCCGCTCCGAGATGTTCACGAGGAACTACGCCGACGTGTTCACCGGGGACGATCGCTGGAGCTCGCTCGAGATCCCTGCGGGCGACCGGTACGAATGGACCGACTCGACCTACGTCCGCAAGCCGCCCTTCTTCGACGGCATTGAGCCCGAGCCGCAGCCACCCGAGCCGATCCAGGGAACTCGGGTGCTCGCCGTGCTCGGGGACAGCGTGACCACCGACCATATCTCGCCGGCGGGAGCGATCAAGAAGAGCAGTCCCGCCGGCAGGTGGCTGATCGACCAGGGGACGGAGGTACGCGACTTCAACTCCTACGGCTCGCGCCGCGGCAACCACGAGGTGATGATCCGCGGCACCTTCGCGAACGTGCGGCTGCGCAACCGGCTGGTCGAGCGCGAGGGAGGCTTCACTCGCCACTTCCCCGATGGCGAGGAGATGACGATCTACGAGGCGGCGATGCGCTACGCCGGCGAGGGCGTTCAGTTGGTGGTGCTGGCGGGCAAGGAGTACGGCTCCGGCTCGTCGCGCGACTGGGCGGCGAAGGGCACCGCGCTGCTGGGAGTTCGGGCGGTGATCGCGGAGAGCTATGAGCGCATCCACCGCTCGAACCTGATCGGGATGGGAGTCCTGCCACTTCAGTTCCCGGACTCGGAAGGAGCCGAGTCGCTGGGCCTCACCGGGGAGGAGGTGATCGGCATCGACGGCCTCGACGAGGCGCTCGCCGCCGAGGGCGCCGAGGCGCGCAAGGTGCGCGTAAAGGCCGCGCGGGGGGGCGCCGATCCGGTCGAGTTCGGGGCCCGCGTGCGGCTCGACACGCCGAACGAGGTCGGCTATTACCGCAACGGCGGCATCCTGCAACGCGTCCTGCGCGACCTTCTCTGACCCATTTGCGCCGGATCCGTGCGTGGTCTACCTGCAAACTGGTCGTTTTTTCTATTGACTTCTGGCGGGCAGATGCATCAAAATGCACATTGACCCACGAATCAGGGAGACTTACAGAGCAGGCAACATTTGTAGAGCTCGTCCCCGGCCAGTCCCGCCTCCGGGGGCGATCGCGTCGGCATCCCTCCCTGGCTACCGACGCGCAGGCGTGGGCGCGGGCTGTGTGGACCCCCTGCCTCCCACAGCCCCGCCCCGCCATTTCTCAGGGTTCGTCGATGTCCACTAGCTGAGCGCGGCGCTTGCGCTCGATCACCTCGATCGCGATCACGCTGCCCAGGGGCCCGACCGGGGTCAGGGTGGCGGCGAGCAGGGTGTAGGGCGCTTCGTGCCGCAGGATCGCGATCCAGATCAGGATGCACAGCGCGATGTAGCCGATCCCGTGTGTCAGGCCGAAGATGGACGTTTCGCGATCGAACCCGGGAAGTAGCCAGAAGATGAGCAGCACGGTGAAGATCGCCAGCTCGAGCCAGCTGACCCGCTTCACCCAGGGCCACAGCGGACCGGGAGCCGGCCGTCGCAGCGCTTCCACCCGATCGGCGTCGGCTGCTTGCTCGGCGCTTGCGGGGCTCACGCGCCGAGGTTAGCGGGCAGGTGCCGCGGCGGAAATCGACCCCGCGTATAGGCGGGCCCAGCAAGGATTGGACACGGGTCCATAGTCGGGGGCGACGGCGAGCGCGAAACTTGCCGCATGACAGTCACAACGACATCCATGGGCGGCATGCCCTCTGAGTCGCGGGCGCGGGAGGTGCGGCGGCTGGTCGGGTTCGAGCGCGAGTATCGATGCTCTGCGGGTCACGAGCATCGCTCCTGGGCGCGACTTCGCGCTTGTCCCGAGTGCGGCGAGCGGCTCACGGTCGCGGTCATCCATCGCGCGGCCCTGACGCCGGCCTGCTGACCGGCCCGACGGCGGAGCGGTCCTGTTGCCGCTTGCGAATCCCTTGCGCTTGCGTATAGCTTGCGCTAGCATTTGGACGCATGGCCGTTGCAGCCCCCCCTTTGCCGAGCCTGCTCGACGAGATCCAGGCGGCGTTCGGCCTCACCAAGTCCGAGCTCGGCCGCCTGTTCGGGGTCTCCAGGCAGGCCGTCGACCAGTGGCGGGCCCGGGGCGTTCCCGGCAACCGCCAGGAGAAGGCGGCGGCCATCGCCGCGATCGCCGACCTCCTCTCGCGTCAACTGAAGGCCGAGCGTCTGCCGGGCATCGCCCGCCGTCCCACCGCCGCCTATGCGGGGTTGACGATGCTCCAGATGATCGAGCGCGACCGTCAGCTCGAGCTGCTCGAGCGGGTCCGGGCCGCCTTCGACTGGGCAAGCGCCGCGTGAGGTGAGGACGATCCAGCGCGGGGGCGCGTACCTTCGCGTCGCCGACCCCGGCTGGAGCGACCCCCTCGACGGTCGCTACGCCGCTGCCCGGGGCGGGCGCTGGAACCCGCCCGAGTCCTTCCCGGTGGTCTACCTGTGCGCCTCGGTGCCGGTCGCCCGCGCGAACGTCCTCGGGAAGCTCGAGGGCCAGCCGTTCGGGCCGGAAGACCTCGATCCACGAACCGCGCCGGTGCTCGTCACCGCCTCGGTCCCGGCGGACCGCTACGTGGACGTCGTCACCGGCCGCGGCTGTGCGGCGGTGGGGCTGCCCGAAACCTATCCGCGGGATCGGGCCCGTCGACGCATCGCCTGGAAGAGATGCCAGCCGATCGGCCAAGCCGCCTTCCAGGCGGGCGCCGCCGGTATCGCCTGCCGCAGCGCCGCCCCGCAGTCGCCGCCAGGGGGCGAGGAGCTGGCCTGGTTCCAGCGCCGCCGCCTGCGCCGCCGCGGCACCCGTCCATTCGACGACTGGTTCTGGCCTCGCCCGGCCTAGCGACGAAGTGATAAGGGTGAGCCGCCCGGACTAGCGACGAAGTCGCGGATTCTACGTCAAGGAGCGCAGTGAGCACGATCCGCTCCTGCTCGGAGCGGTGGGCGGCCGGGTAGCCCTCGCCGGGGCTGGCCCGCTGGGGCCGGCCGACGTAGCGGAACTCCACCTTCTCCGGAACCAGCTCCGGCATGCGCTGCGTCATCACCTTCCAGGCGCCCATGTTCTGCGGTTCCTCCTGGGCCCAGACGATCTCCTTCAGGTTCGGATAGCTGGCGATCAGCTTGCGGATCTGGTCCTTGGCGAAGGGATACAGCAGCTCAACGCGGGCGATCGCCACTGAGACGGCGTCCTCGCGTCGCTCGTGGCCGTCCATGTCGTAGTACACCTTGCCGCTGCACAGCACCAGCCGCTCGATCTGGTCCTTGCGGTCGGTGGCGCGCGGGTCGTCGAGCACGAACTGGAAGGTCCCCGAGGTCAGGTCGGCGAGCCGCGACGCCGCCCCCTGGTGGCGCAGCAGGCCCTTGGGCGTGAACACCACCAGAGGCCGCGCCTTCCGAATCCGGGCCTGGCGGCGCAGGAGGTGGAAGTACTGGGCGGCGGTGGTCGGGTTGGCGAGCCGTATGTTGCCCTCGGCCGCGAGCGCGATGAAGCGCTCGATCCGGGCGCTTGAGTGCTCGGGCCCCGATCCCTCGTAGCCGTGCGGCAAGAGCAGGGTCAGCCGCGTCGTCTGGCCCCACTTGGCCTCGCCGGAGACGATGAAGCTGTCGATGATCACCTGCGCGGCGTTGCCGAAGTCGCCGAACTGCGCCTCCCAGAGCACCAAGCTCGGGGGCGAGGCCGCCGAGTAGCCGTACTCGAACCCGAGGCAGCCGGCTTCCGACAGTGGGCTGTTGTGGAGCTCGAACGGCGCCAGCGCGCCGGAGAGGTTCTGGATCGGCACGTACTTGAGCCCCGTCTTCTCGTCGTACAGAGACAGGTGACGGTGCGAGAAGGTGCCGCGCTCGGTGTCCTGGCCGGTGAGGCGGATGTGGGTGCCCTCGGTCAAAAGCGAGGCGAAGGCGAGCGCCTCGGCGTGGCCGTACTCGATCGGGCCCTCGTCCAGCAGCTCGATTCGCCGCATCAGCGGCTTGCGCAGCTTGCGGTGGATCGTGAAGCTCTCGGGGACCCGGAGCAGCTCCTCGTTGAGCGAGCGCAATCGGTCCTCGGAGACAGCGGTTTCGACCTCTGGGCTCTTGGTACGGTCGAGCTCGCCCGTGGCTGCTTGGGTGGAGGTCGGGTCCTCGTACTCGCCCCCCTCCATCTTGCTCTTCAGCTCCTTGTGGATTCGCTGTAGCTCGTCGCGGCGCTCGCTGCCCTCCGCCTCGACCTCCTCAGGGGTGACGACCCCCTCCTTCACCAGCTGTTCCGCGTAGATCTCGGAGACCGGTGGGTGGTCCTTGATCTGGGCGGCAAGGATCGGTTGTGTGTAGGCGGGCTCGTCGGTCTCGTTGTGGCCGTAGCGTCGGTAGCCGATCAGGTCGATGACCACGTCACGGCTCCAGCGCTCGCGGTAGGCCATCGAGAGGCGGATCGCCGCGATGCAGGCCTCGACATCGTCGGCGTTGACGTGGATGATCGGCACGTTGAAGCCCTTGGCCAGATCGCTGGCGTAGGGGGTGGACCGTGCGTCCTCGGGATCGGTCGTGAAGCCCACCTGGTTGTCGGTGATGATGTGGACGGTGCCGCCGGTCGAGTAGCCGGCGAGGGACTGGAGGTTGAGCGTCTCGGCGACGACTCCCTGGCCCGGGAAGGCTGCGTCGCCGTGAAGCAGGAGCGGCACCGCCACGGCCGGCTTGTGCTCCAAGAGGGGTCCGGAGCGCGAAGTCTGCGCGGCCCGCGCCCCCCCGGTAACGACCGGGTCCACGAACTCGAGATGGCTGGGGTTCGGATACAGCCGCACCTTGATCTCCTCGCCGTCTGGAGTGGTGAACAGTCCCTCGGCGCCGTAGTGGTATTTGACGTCGCCCGTCCCGGCATGGGGAATCGCCGCGATCGCCTTCACCTGCTCGAGCGCCTTCGCCCCCTCGAACTCGGCCAGGATCGACTCCACGGACCGGCCGAGGTTGTGGGCCAGAACGCTGAGCCGGCCCCTGTGCGCCATCCCGATCACGACCTCCTCCCCTCCAGCGCGCCTCCCCAGCGTGACCAGCTCGTCGATCATCGGGACCACCACGTCGAGCCCCTCGATCGAGAACAGCTTCTGGCCCAGGTAGGCCTTCTGGAGGAAGCGCTCGAACTGGAACACCTGCGCGAGCCGCGAGAGCAGGGCGCGCTTTTCATCCACCTCGAGCGGAGTGCGATGCGCCCCCGTCTCGATGATCTCCCGCAACCACATGCGCTGCTGGTGTGAGGAGAGGTGCTCGATCTGATACGCGATCGTGCCGCAGTAGGCCTCGCGCATCCGCGGCAGGGCCTCGAGCAGCGTCTCGCCCTCCACCCCGATGCGCAGGATCGAGGCCGGGATCTTGGTCATCAGCTCCGGGGTCAGATTGAGGTTCTCCGGCTCGATCGCGGGATCGCCCTTCGGCTCTTTGCCGAGCGGGTCGAGACGGGCCGCCAGGTGCCCGTGCGTGCGGTAGGCCTTGAGCAGCGAGGTCGCGGCCTGCACCCCCTGGAGCAGCTCGCTGTCGGGCGGTGCCGGGGTGGCGGGCGCCGCCGGCACGCCAGCGGCCAGTGGCGGCGCCGAGGCCGAGGCCGGATAGGCGTTGGCGATCACGGTGGGGGAGATCTCCAGCGCCTCGGCTACCGACTCGTAGAAGTCCTCCTCGCCCTGGAGCAGCTGGTCGATGCGGCGCAGGAACGAGCCCGACTCGGCCCCCTGGATGATGCGGTGGTCATACGTCGACGTCATCGTCATCACCTTCGAGATTCCGAGCGCCTTGATCTTCTCCGCCGGCGCGTGTGCCCACTCGACCGGGTAGGCGATCGAGCCGGTGGCGACGATCGTTCCCTGGCCCTTTAATAGGCGCGGAACGGATGCGATCGTGCCCAGCCCACCCGGGTTCGTGAGGGTCACGTTCGTCCCCTGGAAGTCGTCGGCGGTCAGCTTGTTCTCGCGCGTCTTGGTGATCAGTTCCTCGTAATAGGTGTGGAAGGAGGCGAAGTCGAGCCCGTCGGCCCCCTTGATGCAGGGCACCATCAGGCTTCGCGACCCCTTGCGCTCCACGTCTACGGCGATTCCCAGGTTGACGCTGCCCGGCTCGATCACCTGCGGCTTGCCGTCGCGCTCCTCGTAGACGCGCGCCATCACCTGCCACTCGGTGGCCGCCTTGACGATCGCCCAAGCGACCAGGTGAGTGAACGAGACCTTCATGCCGCGGTCCTTGAGAACGCCGTTGAGGGCCTTCCGCTTGGCATCGAGGACGTCCACCGGAAGCGTCCGGAACGAGGTCGCCGTCGGCATCGAACGGCTCTCGTTCATCGCCTGCACCAGCATCGCCGCCGGACCGCGCAGAGGTTTGGCCTCGCCCACCATTGCGGTCGGGGTGACTGCCTGCGCCTGGCCCCTCCCATCAGCCGCGGCCAGCACGTCCGCCTTGGTGACCTTGCCGCCCGCCCCCGAGCCCTTGACGGCGCTCAGGTCGACCCCGCTGGCGGCGGCGATCCGGCGAGCCACGGGGGTGACTCCGCCGGGGACCACCACTCCGCCGGAAGCCTCGGGAACCACTCCGCCGCCTTCCTCGGGAACCACTCCGCCGGAAGCCTCGGGAACCACTCCGCCGCCTTCCTCGGCTTCGCTGCGGAGGCGGCGGGTTTGGGCGCCGTCCGGGCCGGCAGGTTCAGCCGTCTTGCACCGCGACTCCGTCGCTAGCCCGAGCGACTTCACTCTGGGCGCTGGCCGTCGCGCTGATCTCCGCCAGCACCTGGCCCACCTTCACGGTCTCGTCGACCTGGGCCCGGATCTTGGTGATCGTGCCGCTGGCCGGGGCGGGCACCTCGGCGTCGACCTTGTCGGTCGAGACCTCGACCACCGTCTCGCCCTCCTCGACCGGATCGCCCTCCTGCTTGTGCCATTCGAGGATCGTTCCCTCGGTGACGGATTCACCCATCTCGGGCATCGTGAGTTGAATAGCTCCGCCGGAAGCCTCGGGAACCACTCCGCCGGAAGCCTCGGGAACCACTCCGCCGCCTTCCTCGGCTACGCCTGCGGAGGCGGCGGGTTTGGGCGCGGGCGGGGCGGCAGGTTCAGCCGTTTGCACCGCGACTTCGTCGCTAGCTCCAACGTCCCCACCTTCGGCCGATGTGAGCCTGGCCTCCTCGGTGGCGGTCTCCGCGCTGGCGCCGTCCCCGGATGGGGCGGCGCTCGGGTCGAGCTCGGCGAGCACGCCGCCGACCTCGATCGTCTCGTCCTGGCCCTTGAGGATCTTGGTGATCGTGCCGCTCGCCGGGGCGGGCACCTCGGCGTCGACCTTGTCGGTCGAGACCTCGACCACGGTCTCGCCCTCCTCGACGAACTCCCCCTCCTGCTTGTGCCATTCGAGCACGGTGCCTTCGGTCACCGATTCGCCCATCTGGGGCATCTGGATCTCGACGATCCCGGAGCTCGCCATCTCCCCTCAGTCTAGGACCTGACGGTCCCTCAGGCGCGACGCCGACCTGCCTGGAATCGCGGCTGTCAGGGCGCCAACGGAATCACGGCACGATGCGCTCAGGCGACGCGGGCGATCAGGTAGACCTCGTTGCCGAGCGTGTCGTAGACATCCTCGGCCACGAACTCCCGCGCGGGCGCCGCGTGCTCGCAGAAGCCGCAACGGAGCGGCCGCCCGACGGACAGCCGTCCTCCGATCGCCAGCGGCAGCGCGCACTGGGGACAGACCAGCGCCCCGTGCGCCAAGACCTGCATCCCGTCCCTCACCAGCCGCCGCTCCGCGCCTGCCTCGGAACCGTCGACCCGGCCCAGCTTCGTATTCGGCTGGCCGGGGTCGCCGGGGTCGATCGGCAACGGGCTGATGCTGCTGTTCATGATGTATGAGTGTAGGGTCGAGCCAAGCGACGTGGAGGAACGGAGATGAGCTACTTCGTCACCGGGGCGACAGGCTTCATCGGTCGCAACCTTGTGGAGCGGCTGCTGGAGCGCGAGGGAACCGTCTACGCGCTCATTCGCGAGGGCTCCAAGGGCCGCCTCGAGGAGCTGCGGAACCGCTGGGGGGTGGATGCCGATCGGGTGGTGGGCATCGTCGGCGACCTCTCCCAGCCTGGGCTCGGGGTCTCCGAGGAGGACGTCGCGCGCCTCAGGGGCGAGGTCGACCACCTGTTCCACCTGGCGGCGATCTACGACATGACCGCCGACGCCGAGAGCCAGAAGCTGGCCAACGTCGAGGGCACCCGTCACATGGTCGAGCTCGCCGAGGCGGTGGAGGCAGGCCGCGTGCACATGGTCAGCTCGATCGCCGCCGCCGGGCTCTACAAGGGGACCTGGCGCGAGGACATGTTCGAGGAGGCCGAGAACCTCGACAACCATCCCTACTTCCGAACCAAGCACGACTCGGAGGCGGTCGTTCGGACCGAGTGCATGCGGCCGTGGCGCGTGTACCGGCCTGGGATCGTCGTCGGCCACTCGGAAACCGGCGAGATGGACAAGATCGACGGCCCCTACTACTTCTTCAAGCTGATCCGCAGGCTTCGCAACGCGGTACCCCAGTGGATACCGATGATCGGTGTCGAGGGCAGGGAGATCAACCTCGTTCCCGTCGACTACGTGGCGCAGGCCATGGATCACATCGCCCACCTCGATGGGCTCGACGGCAAGGCATTCCACCTGACCGACCCGAGCCCGAGGACCGCGGGCGAGGTGATCGACATCTTCGCCCGCGCGGCGCACGCTCCACAGTCCTCCGCCCGCGTTCCGCCGGCCGCGGTCGAAACTCTCGTTCCCCTGCTCAAGGGCCTCGTGAAGCTGCCGCCGCTGGGCTTGGTCGCCGACAGCGTTCTGTCCGACTTCGGAATTCCACGCTCGGTGCTCACCTACGTCAACTACCCGACCAGCTTCGACAGCCGGCAGGCCCAGGCGGCGCTCAGCGGCACCGACATCAGGGTGCCGCCGCTCGAGGCCTACGCCGACAGGCTCTGGGACTACTGGGAGCGCCACCTCGACCCCGACCTGTTCCGCGACCGCACGCTGGTGGGGGCTGTCCGAGGCAGAGCTGGGGCGGTGGGCGGAGCCTCGCAGGTCATCGAGCAGCAGATCCCCGACGAGCTGCTGCGGCTCGCGCGGCGAGTCCTCGGCACTGTCACTCTCGAGCAGGCCGTGCGAGGGCGCGTGGTCATGGTCACGGGCGCGTCGTCCGGAATTGGTCGCTCGGCGGCCTTGAAGATCGCGGACGCCGGCGGCATCGTCCTGCTCGTCGCCAGGACCCCGGAGAAGCTGGAACAGACCCAGGAGCAGATCGAGGACGGCGGCGGCACGGCCTACGTTTATCGCTGCGATCTGTCGGAGATCGACGACGTCGACCGGATGGCGGACGAGGTCCTCGCCCAGCACGGCCACGTGGACATCCTGGTCAACAACGCGGGGCGCTCGATCCGCCGCTCGATAGCGCTCTCCTACGATCGCTTCCACGACTTCGAGCGCACCATGCAGCTCAACTACTTCGGGGCGGTGAAGCTGATCCTCAAGCTGCTGCCGGTGATGCGCGAGCGGCGCTCAGGCCAGATCGTGAACATCAGCTCGATCGGCGTGCAGACCAACACGCCGCGGTTCTCGTCCTACGTCGCCTCGAAGGCGGCGCTCGATGCGTTCTCACGCTGCGTCGCTTCTGAGATCGTCGACGAGGGGGTGGCGATCACGACCATCCACATGCCGCTCGTCCGAACGCCGATGATCAGCCCGACGAAGATGTACGACCGCTTCCCGACGATCACGCCCGAGCGGGCGGCCGACATGATCTGCGAGGCGATCATCTACAAGCCGAAGCGGATCGCGACTCCGCTCGGGACTCTCGGGCAGATCCTCTACGCGATCAACCCGAAGTCGATGGACTACATCCTCAACAGCGCCTACAAGCTGTTCCCCGACTCGCGCGCGGCGCGGGGTGAGAAGGGCCAGGTAGCCGGGACCCAGACGACGAACGAGGAAGCGTCAAGGGAGCAGGTTGCCTTCGCCTACCTGATGAGGGGCGTTCACTGGTAGAGACGGCGACCCGCCGGCGCAAGCACTGGGGCTGGGGCTTCGAGGACCAGGCGCTCACCCGCGAGCAGCTCGAGGCGGCGGCGCCGGGCGTCCGCGAGCAGCTCGGCTTCGGCGGCACCGAGGTCGAGGAGCCGGTGGCGCTGGAGGCGATCGAGCTGCCGCCGCCGCGGGTCGAGCCGCCGCCGTCGCTCTCCCACCTGTTCCGCTCCGACCCGTACGAGCGCGTCTCGCACGCCCTCGGCAGGGGTTACCGCGACGTCGTGCGCGGCTTCCGGGGGCAAATCGAAGACCCACCGGATCTGGTCGCCCATCCAGGCGACGAGCGCGAGATCGAGGCGGTGCTCGCCTGGTGTGCGGAGGAGCGCCTGGCGGCGATCCCCTACGGGGGCGGGACGAGCGTAGTCGGGGGCGTCGAGCCGCGAATCGGTGACGCCTATCCGGGAGCGGTGACGATCGACCTGCGTCGCCTCGACCGGGTGCTCGAGGTGGACGACGTCTCGCAGGCGGCGCGGATCCAGGCCGGCGCCAGCGGGCCGGCGCTGGAGGACCAGCTACGCGACCAGGGGCTGACGCTTCGCCATTTCCCGCAGTCGTTCGAGTTCTCCACCCTCGGCGGCTGGATCGCGACCCGCGCCGGCGGCCACTTCGCGACCCTCTACACCCACATCGACGACCTGGTCGAATCGGTGCGGGCGATCACCCCCTGCGGCCTATGGGAGAGCCGCAGGCTCCCGGGCTCCGGCGCCGGCCCCAGTCCCGATCGCCTTCTGCTCGGCTCCGAGGGAATCCTCGGGTTGATCACGGAGGCCTGGGTGCGGGTCCGGGAGCGTCCCCGCTGGAAGCTGTCCCGGGGGGTGGCCTTCGAGTCGTTCGCGAGCGGCGCGGAAGCGGTCCGAGAGCTGGCCCAGTCCGGCCTCAACCCCTCCAACTGCCGCCTGCTCGACCCGGCGGAGTCCGAGCTCACCCACGCCGGGGCGCCGGGGAAGGCCGTGCTCGTGCTCGGGTTCGAGTCTGCGCATCACCCGGTGGAGGAGTCGATGCGGATCGCGCTCGAGGTCGCTCGGGACCATGGAGGGCAGGTCGATCCGGACCCGGGCAAAAAGCCCGACGGCGAGGACGCCGTCGGCGCCTGGCGTCACGCTTTCCTCGCCGCCCCCTACCTGCGCGACACGCTCGTCGCCCTCGGCGTCCTCTCGGACACCTTCGAGACGGCGATCACCTGGGAGCGCTTCGGTGAGTTCCACGCCGGCGTGATGGAGACCGCGAGTGCTGCGATCGCCGAGGCCTGTGGGACGCCGCCGGATGGCCCGGGCTCGCCGCGCCTCTCCTGCCGTTTCACGCACGTCTACCCGGACGGCCCGGCGCCGTACTACACGGTGCTCTGTCCCGCCAGGCGCGGCGCCGAGCTCGAGCAGTGGGACGAGATCAAGGCGGCGGTCTCGGAGAGGGTGATCGACGCGGGAGGGACGATCACCCATCACCATGCGGTCGGCCGCGACCATCGCCCCTGGTACGACCGCCAGCGCCCCGGCCAGTTCGCCGAGGCCCTGCGCGCCGCCAAGCGAGCCGTCGACCCCGCGGGCGTCCTCAACCCCGGGGTCCTGCTCGACCCCTAACCTTCTGCACATGGAGACGCTGACCGAGGAGCGGCCGGTCGCTCCCGGCGTCGCCGCGCCCCCCACGCCGGCCGCCAGGTCGAAGCTGCGGACGCTGCTGGTCGCGATGCGGCCGCAGGAGTGGATCAAGAACCTGCTCGTGTTCGCCGGCCTTCTGTTCTCTGGCAAGCTCGACGAAGGAGCGCAGGTCCTCGACGCGACGGCCACCTTCACCGCCTTCTGCGCGATCTCGAGTGCCGGCTACCTGTTCAACGACCTCCGTGACGTCGTCCACGACCGGCAGCACCCGGAGAAGCGCCACCGTCCGATCGCCAGTGGCGCGCTCTCTGCGACGGCCGCCTGGGCCTGCGCGGTCGCGCTGGCGACGATCGGCGTCGCGGGGGCGCTGATCTTGGTCTCTGCCGAGGTCGCCGGCGTCGTGGCGCTGTACGGGGTGATCACGGCCGCCTACTCGCTGATCCTCAAGCAGCTCGTGATCCTCGACGTGATGACCATCGCCTCGCTGTTCTGCCTTCGCGTGGTCGCCGGCGCCGTCGCGGTGGAGGCGCACGCCTCGGAGTGGCTGCTCCTCTGCACCGCGATGCTCGCCCTCTTCCTCGGCTTCACGAAGCGGCGCCAGGAGGCGATGTCCGCAGCGTCAATGCCCCCCTCGTCTGCGGCCCCTGGGACGGGGTCGCAGTTCACGCGACCGGTGCTCGAGCACTATTCGCTCGCCTTCCTCGACCAGATGGTGGCGATGGTGACCGCGGCGGCGATCATGAGCTATGCGATCTACGCCGTCAACAGCCCCCTGATCGGCAGCCGCATGCTCGCCACCGCTCCCTCGGTCCTCTACGGGATATTTCGCTACCTGTACCTGATCTACGACCGCAAGGACACGCGCTCCACGTCCGCGATCCTGATTCAGGACCCGGGGATGATCTTCGCCGGCGTCAGCTGGGTCGGTGCCGCCCTGGCGATGCTGTACATCTTCGACTAAGAACCACGACGCGATTGGCTGGGTAGGGCCGCTCCGTCGAGTCCCGGTGGGCCGTCCTGCTTAGACCCCGCCTACCGGGGTCTATCCAGGACGGTGCCGCAATTCGATGACTCAGGGCGCTCATGCTTGCTCTACCCAGCCCAGCCGCGCGGATTCACAGAGTGAGATTGCGCGGGCGCGGGCGAGTTGGCGTTATAGAGTGGGCGCCGCATGGACCTCACTCTGACAACAGAGGAGGAGGCGTTTCGCGACCAGGTTCGCGCCTGGCTCGAGGAGAACCACCCCGGCAATGAGCCCGACGGCGAGGAGGCCAAGTTCGAGTTTCGCCGCGATTGGCAGGGCAGGCTCCACGAGGCCGGTTGGGCGGGCATCTCGTGGCCGAAGGAGTACGGCGGTCGCGGAGCGACCCTGATCGAGCAGGCGATCTTCTCCGAGGAGATGGCGCGGGCCAGGGTCCCGCCGCCGGCGAACGTGCTCGGTCTGGTGATGGGCGGCCCGGTGGTCATCGCCCACGGCACCGAAGGGCAGAAGGAGCGCTTTCTGGAGCCGATCCTGTCCGCCGAGGAGATCTGGTGCCAGGGGTTCTCCGAACCCGAGTCGGGCTCGGACCTGGCGTCGCTGAAGACGAAGGCGGTCCACGAAAACGGCGGCTGGCGGGTGACAGGGCAAAAGGTCTGGACCACGTTCGCCCACGAGGCAAAGTGGTGCATGCTGCTCGCTCGCTCCGACGCCGAGGTGCCCAAGCACAAGGGCCTCACCTACTTCATCTGCGACATGGAGCAGGACGAGATCGAGGTCCGGCCGCTGCGCCAGATCACCGGCGAGGCCGAGTTCAACGAAATCTTCTTCGAGGGCGCCTACGTCCCGGACGAGAACCTGGTGGGCGGCGAAGGGAACGGCTGGAACGTGGCGATCACGACCCTGATGCACGAGCGGGCCGGCATCGGAGCGGCCTCCGCGATCCAGGTGCGGCGTGACCTCGACGACCTGATCGCGCTGATCAACGAGCGCGACCTCGGCGAGGACCCGGTCATCCGGCAGCGGATCGCAGAGCTCAAGATCGGCATCGAGGCGCTTCGGTTCGGAGCGCTGCGCGCGCTCACGCAGCAGATGAAGGTGGGGATCCCGGGGCCCGAGGGATCGCTCGCGAAGTGGCAGTGGGCGAACATGAATCAGAGCCTGACCGAGCTCGCCGCTGACGTGATGGGGCCCGAGGCGCTTGAGCCCGGGTCCGAGTGGGCCTATCGGCTCCTGCGCTCGCGCGCCAACTCGATCGAGGGCGGCACCACGGACGTGATGAAGAACATCATCGCCGAGCGCGTCCTCGGCCTGCCGAGACTCAGGTAACCGCATGGACTTCGGCTTCAACGACGAGCAGCAGGCGATCAAGGAGACGGCCCGCGAGATGCTGGCCAAGCGCTCGCCGCTCGAGAAGGTTCGCGAGGCGGCCGAGGCTCGCGCCTACGACGACGCGCTCTGGGCCGAGATCCGCGGCCTCGGCTGGCCGGGAATCGCGATCCCCGAGGAGCACGGCGGCCAGGGGCTCGGGACGGTGGAGCTGGCGATCCTCTGCGAGGAGCTCGGGTACGCGTGCGCCCCGGCGCCGTTCCTCTCCAACGCCTCGGCGGCCCTGTTCATCGATCAGGCGGGAAGCGACGAGCAGCGACAGCGCTGGCTGCCCCGGATCGCCTCGGGCGAGGAGCGCGGGGCCGCCGCATTCGAGCCCCGCAGCAACGGGCTCGTCCCGGACGCCGCCGGCGCCGCGGTGCTTGTCCTCAACGACGGCGATCGGGCGATTCTGGTGGAGGCCGGGGATGCCGAGATCGAGCCGGTCGAGCTGGTCGACGCAACGCGTCTTTACGCGCGGGTCTTGGACTCGGGCGGCGATCCGCTGCCCGGTGACGTGGAGGCTGCCGCAGACCGGTCGTTGGTAGCGCTCGCCGCCGAGCTGACCGGCATCGCCCAGCGGGCGATGGAGATGGCGATCGACTACGCCAAGGAGCGCCAGCAGTTCGACCGCCCGATCGGCGCCTACCAGGCCGTCTCCCACCGCTGTGCCGGGATGCTCTACGAGGTCGAGGAGGCGCGCTCGCTGACCTACTACGCGGCCTGGTGTGCCGACGACGAGCCGGAGTCCCTGCCACTGGCGGGCTCGATGGCGAAGGCGCGCGCGTCCGACGCCGCCTGGCGGGTGGTCAACGACGCCCTCCAGGTCCTCGGCGGCATCGGCTTCACCTGGGAGCACGACCTCCACTTCCTGCTCAAGCGGGCCAAGGTCGATGGCGAGCTGCTCGGCGATTCCCGCCTGCACCGCGAGCGCGTCGCGCAGCTCGCCGGCATGGGCGCCGTGGCGACGCCGGCCTGACCGAGGCCGGGGCTAGCGACGAAGTCGCGGTAGTTGCGGAGGTGCCTGCCGGGTAAGGCCGGCGCCCCAGCCCGCCGGAAACGCAGCCGAAGGCGAGGCTTCCGGCGGAGTTATTTATTACGGCAGGGTCTCGACGTCGGAGGCGAGCTTGACCTGGCCGCCCAGGCGGTACTCCACGTCGACCGTCTCGTGTTTGCGGTAGGTCCCGAACAAGCCGAGCAGCATCGCCAGCCAGCGCATCCCGCCGACCTTCTCCTTGACGATCGGGCGGCTGAACACGATCTCGCCCGCCCTGACCAGGTAATCGTCGCCCTCGACCTGCTGGACCCCGTTGACGTAGACGACCACCGGCGGCTGGGCGCCCCGGGGCAGGCGCACGCGCCGCCCCGCCGCGAAGCTTCCCTTGGGGACCTCGAACCCGCTCTGTTCGGTCATCGAAGTGCGTCGCGGACCGCATCGAACGCCGTCTCGCCATCCGGCGGCGCGAGCCTTCGCTTGCGGATCACTCCCGCATACGGAACAAGCACGCCGTCACCCATCACGTCGATCCCGACTTCGCGGCCCCGCAGGACCCCGCCGGTGGACAGCTCGATGCGAGCGTGCACCCGCTGGCCCGGCTCGAAGTCGCGTAGCGCGCTGACCTCCCCGAGCGGCCCCTCGCCTTGAATCTCCCGGCTCCGCTGTTCCATCGCCTCGATCGCCTCGTCGAGTGAGTCGAAGCCCTCCCGCTTGACCTTGGGGCCGTGACGAACGGTCAGGCGGTATGCGGCCACCGATGCATGCCTAGGCCCCGCGCCGCTGGCGCTTGGGCCGGCGGGCCGGCGGGCCGGTGATCTTCTCGGGGCCCGTGCGCTGGTCGATCGGGATGTAGTCGCGATCCCGTTCGCCGATGTAGATCTGTCGCGGGCGAGCGATCTTCTGCTCGGGATCGTCGTTCAGCTCCATCCACTGCGAGACCCAGCCGGAGGTGCGCGGGATCGCGAAGATCACCGTGAACATCTCGGTGGGGATCTGGAGCGCCTCGTAGATGATCCCCGAGTAGTAGTCGACGTTCGGATAGAGCTTTCGCGAGGTGAAGTAATCGTCGTCCAGGGCGCGCTTGGCGAGCTCGCGGGCGATCTCGACCAGCGGGTTGTACTCGGTCGCCTCGAAGACCTCGTCCATGTGCTGCTCGATGATCCGGGCGCGCGGGTCGTAGTTCTTGTAGACACGGTGCCCGAATCCCATCAGCCGCTCCTCGCGGTTCTTGACCCCCTCGAGGAAGTCGGGGACGTTCTCGACCGTCTCGATCCGCCGCAGCATGCGCAGCACCGCCTCGTTGGCGCCTCCGTGAAGCGGGCCGTAGAGCGCCGCGACGCCGGCGGCCACCGCGGAGTACGGGTCCACCTGCGAGGAGCCGACCCCGCGCACCGCGTTGGTCGAGCAGTTCTGCTCGTGGTCGGCGTGGAGGATGAACAGCACGTCGAGGGCCCTCTCCAGCCGCGGGTCGGGCTGGTAGCGGGCCTCGGTCTTCCTGAACATCATCGAGAGGAAGTTCCCCGGGTAGGCGAGGTCGTTGTCGGGGTAGACGTAGGGGAGCCCCATGTTGTGCCGGTAGGCGAAGGCGGCCAGCGTTGGGACCTTGGCGATCATCCGGATCGCCGCCATGTAGCGCTCCTCGGGATCGTCGATCTGCTTGGCGTCGGGATAGAAGGTGGACAGCGCTCCAACGCTCGCCAGCAGCATGCCCATCGGGTGGCCGTCGTAACGGAATCCCTGCAGGAACTGCTTGATGTCCTCGTGGACGAAGGTGTGGTGGGTGATGTCGAAGACCCAGCGTTCGAGCTGGGCCTCGGTTGGCAGTTCCCCGAAGACGAGCAGGTAGGCGACCTCGAGGTAGCTCGAGTGCTCACAGAGCTGCTCGATCGGGTACCCGCGGTGCTGGAGGACCCCGGCCTCGCCGTCGATGAAGGTGATCGCCGAGCGACAGGACGCAGTGTTGGTGAAGGCCGGGTCATATGCCATCAGGCCGAAGTCGTCGTCGTCGACCTTGATCTGGCGGAGGTCCATCGCCTTCACGGTCCCGTCGGTGACCTCGACCTCGTAGGACTGGCCCGTGCGGTTGTCGGTGATCGTCAGCGTGTCCTGGCCGACGGTGGCCACGCCGCCATCGCCTGCTTGCTGGGTCCGTTGCTCGGTGGCCATCGCATCTCCTCGTTGGGGAGCCTTGTCTCCTTGTGCTCTCGCCCCTAATTCTGTCAGTTGCGGACCGGCCGGCGGCACTTCTGGGAGGCTTCCCGCACCTTGGCCACCGGGGAGACCGCCGGCTCGGAGCGCAAGCGAAACGCGCTGGCGCTGTTCGCGGGCCTCCCGGACCGCTACGACCTGCTCTCCGCGCTGCTCAGCTTCGGGCAGGATCCGCGCTGGCGCCGGGCGATGGTGGCCACGGTGGACGCCGACCCCACGGAGCGCGTGCTCGACGTGGCCACGGGCACCGGCCTGGTCGCCCGCGAGCTGGTGCGGCGCTACGGGTGCTCGGTGGTCGGCCTGGATCAGAGCGCCGAGATGCTCGCCGGGGCCAGGCGGAGGCTGGGGCGCGAGCCCGGGCTCGCGGACCGCGTCGAGCTGCTCCAGGGCGAGGCCGAGCAGCTCGGCTTCGCGGACGCCGAGTTCGATCACCTCACCTTCACCTATCTGCTGCGCTACGTGGACGATCCCGCGGCCACGCTCGCGGAGCTCGCCCGCGTGGTCAGGCCGGGCGGGCGGATTGCCTCGCTCGAGTTCGGCCTCCCCGAGCCACCGTTGTGGCGGCCGCTCTGGTGGCTGTACACGCGGATCGGCCTGCCGGGCCTCGGCCGCCTGTTCGGTCGCGACTGGTATCAGGTGGGCCGCTTCCTTGGGCCGAGCATCGAGGGGCTGTACGAGCGCTGGCCGCTGGAGCGACAACTCGAGCTCTGGGAGGGCGCCGGGATCTCGCAGGTGCGCCAGCGGCGCATGAGCCTGGGCGGGGGGGTGGTGACGTGGGGCGTCCGCGATGAATGAGGCGGCCGATCGACCCGCGTTCTACGCGCTTCGTGCGGGGGGCTGGCGCGACCTGGTCACGCTCCTCCATCCGCCGTACACGGCCTGGCATCTGAGCTATGTGGCGCTCGGCGCCGCCGCGGCGCCCGAGCTTCATCCGGTGCGCCTCTGGGCCGCGCTCGGCGCCTTCTTCCTCGCCGTCGGGGTTGCGGCCCACGCGCTCGACGAGCTCAAGGGGCATCCGCTGCGGACCCGACTCTCCGACCGCACCCTTTGGGCGCTGGCGGTGGTGGGGCTCGGTGGCTCGGTGGCGATCGGCATCGCCGGCCTGTTCGTCGTCTCCGCCAGCCTCGCTCCTTTCGTGGTCGCCGGGGCGTTGATGGTCCTCGCCTACAACCTCGAGCTCGCCGGCGGGCGCTTCCATACCGATTTTTGGTTCGCCGCGGCCTGGGGCGCCTTTCCGGCGCTGACCGGCTTCTGGGTCAACGCGCTGGGCATCCACTCGCTCGGTGAGGCGGTCGCGGGCGTCCTCGTGACCGCGGCCTGCTTCGGTCTCAGCATCGCCCAGCGCCGCCTCTCGACCCCCGCGCGCGAGCTGCGCCGCAGGACGGTCGCGGTCAGCGGCGAGCAGCGGCTCGCCGACGGCAGCGCCCGTGAGCTCACCGCCGCGGGGCTCGCCGCCCCCCTTGACGGTGCCCTCAAGGCGCTCTCGCTCTCCCTCGTTGCGCTCGCCGTGGCCTTGGTCGCGATTCGTCTCTGACAGGGTGAAGCCCGCAACCTAGTCCGAGAGCTCGAAGTGGGTCATCGCGCGCAGCTGCTCGTAGCGCTCGCCGATCTCCGGCTCCGTGAGGCGAACAACCCGCTCGGTGCCGAACTCCTCGACGTTGAAGGAGGCGAGCACGGTGCCGTAGGCCACCGCTCGGCGCAGGGCTGCCTGGCTGGGGCGTTCGGTCCCCTGCATGTCGAGATAGCCGAGGAAGCCACCGGCGAAGCTGTCGCCGGCACCGGTGGGGTCGCAGACGTCCTCGAGCAGGATGCCCGGAAGGGCGAAGGAGCCGTCCGAGGTGAACAGCACCGCGCCGTACTCGCCTCGCTTGGCGACCACGATTCGCGGGCCCATCTCCATCAACGACCGGGCGGCGCGCGCGAGGTTCGGCTCCTTCGTGAGCATTCGCACCTCGGCGTCGTTCAGCATCACGCAGTCGACCTCTCCCACCGCCGCCAGCAGCGACTCGCGCGTGGTCTCGATCCAGAGGTTCATCGAGTCGAGCGCCGCGAGCCGAGCGGTGGCGCACTGGGCGCGCACGCGCCGCTGGAGCTCGGGCTGGATGTTGCCCAGGAACAGGACGTCCGCGCGTCTCGACGCTTCGGACAGCTTCGGCTCGAAGTCGGCGAACACGCCCAGCTGCGTGTCGTCGGTGTGGGCGACGTTGAGGTCCGCCTCGTAATGGCCGCGCCAGGAGAACGTGCGGCCTCCGGCGACCCGCTCGATGTCGGCGACATCCACTCCGCGCGAGCGGAGCAGCTCGACGTGCTCGTCGCCGAAGTCGTCGCCCACCGGACCAACCACGTGGACGTCCGTAAAGAAGCTTGCCGAGAGCGCGAAGTGCACCGCCGAGCCGCCGAGCATGCGCTCGCGCTCCCCGAACGGGGTGCTGACGGAGTCGAACGCGATCGAGCCAACCACGGTGAGCGACATGAGGCCGTGCATCCTAAGCGCCCCGCCGTGCGCCACTTCCGACTCGGGCGCCGGTTCGGTGTCGGTAGCGTTCCCGGCGATGGAGGCAGCCGCCCGGTCGAAACGACTCAGAGCGCGGGCCGCGGAGCCCGATTTCCACGCGATCGGCGACTACGGCTTCCTATCCGATTGCCACACCGGCGCCCTGGTCGCCTCGGACGGGACCGTGGAGTGGCTCTGTCTTCCCCGCTTCGACTCGCCGAGTGTCTTCGCCGCCCTGCTCGACCGCGGAGCGGGCGCCTTCCGGGTCGGGCCGCGGGGCCTTCGAGCCCCGGTGGCGCGCCGCTACGTCCCCGGCACCAACCTGCTCGAGACGAGCTGGATGACGGACACGGGCTGGTTCGTAGTCCGCGACGGGCTGGCGCTCGCCCCCGCCGGGGGCGAGGTCGGTATGGACCAGCACGCGCGCGAGCTCGGCGCGCACGAAGCGGAGCATCTGCTCATTCGAACGGTCGAGTGCGTCCACGGCCGGGTCGAGATCGAAACGGTCTGCGAGCCGGCCTTCGACTACGCGACCGAGGACGCCCGCTGGAAGCTGGTGGACGGGGACGCCCTGGTCGCCGATGCCAGCGGCGGCGGCGAGACGCTGCGCCTGCTGGGCGACATCCCGCTCCAGATCGACGGATCGGTCGCCCACGGCACCCGCACGCTGGAGGCGGGGGATCGCTGCTTTTCCTGCCTCTCGTGGCGCGAGGAGCTGAGCGGCCCGAGGGACGCCGCGGATGCCGTCGCTCGGCTGGACTGCACCGCCGAGCTGTGGCGGCGGTGGCTCGCGGGGGGAACGTTTCCCGACCACCCCTTGCGCTGGACCCTCCAGCGCTCGGCGCTGGTGCTCAAGGGCCTGACCTACGAGCCGACCGGAGCGATGATCGCAGCGCTGACGACCTCGCTACCCGAGACGCCGGGCGGGGAGCGCAACTGGGACTACCGCTACACCTGGATCCGGGACGCGACCTTCACCCTCTGGAGCCTGCACGTGATCGGCTTCGACCAGGAGGCCCGCGAGTTCATGGAGTTCGTGTGCGGGCTCTTCCACGGCCGCGGCCCCGAGACCCAGATCATGTTCGGGATCGGAGGCGAGACGGAGCTCACCGAGAAGACCCTCGACCACCTCTCGGGCTATGTCGCGTCTCGCCCCGTGCGGATTGGCAACGCCGCCCATGACCAGCGCCAGAATGATGTCTACGGCGCCCTGCTCGACTCGATCTACATCCACTCGAAGACACGCGAGGGCGTGCCCGAGGAGATGGTGCCGATCGTCTTCGAGCAGGCGAATGCGGCCGCCTCGGCCTGGCGCCTGCCCGATCAGGGGATCTGGGAGGCCCGCGACGAGCCCAAGCACTACGTCTCTTCGAAGCTGATGTCCTGGGTGGCGCTCGACCGCGCCACCCGGCTTGCCAGGGACCGCGGCCGGAACGAGCTCGCGGACGGCTGGCAACAGGAGGCCAACGCGGTGCAGGCCGAGATCCTGGAGCGGGGCGTCAGTCAGCGGGGCGTCTTCCGCCAGCACTACGAGACCGATGCGCTCGACGCCTCGCTGCTGCTGATCCCGCTGGTCCGCTTCCTGCCGCCCGGCGACGAGCGCCTGCGGGCCACGGTGCTGGCGATCGCGCACGAGCTGACCGAGCACGGGCTGGTGCTCCGATACAAGGTCGACGAGACCGAGGACGGGCTCAGCGGCAAGGAAGGCACGTTCACGATCTGCTCCTTCTGGCTCGTCTCGGCGCTGTCGGAGATCGGCGAGCGAAAGCAGGCGCGAGAGCTGTGCGAGCGCGTGCTGACCCACATGACTCCGTTGGGCCTTTATGCGGAGGAGATCGAGGCGCTCAGCGGCGCGCAGCTCGGCAACTTCCCGCAGGCCTTCACCCACCTGGGGCTGATCAACGCGGTGTCGCACGTGATCGCCGACGAGCAGCTGGGCGAGCGCGATAAGCCCAGCGCTGTGTTCAGCGAGATGCGGGCGGCGGGAGCCGCCGGCTGAGCCCTGCGTAGACTCGATTGAGATGAAGGCGATTCAGATCGAGGAATTCGGCGGGCCGGAGATGATGCGGCTGACGGATGTTCCGGACCCCGAGCCGGCGGCCGGCGAGGTCGTCGTCGAGGTGGCGCGAGCCGGCATCAACTTCGGCGACACCCACGCGACCCGCAACGACTACCTCGCCAAACAGGAGCTGCCGCTGATCCCCGGCGGGGAGATCGCCGGCCTGACGCCCGATGGACGGCGCGTGGCGGCGCTGATGGCCAGCGGCGGCTATGCCCAGAAGGTGGCCGTCAACGAGGCGGTCCTGGTGCCGGTCCCCGACCAGGTCTCGGACGAGGAGGCCGCCGCGCTGCTGGTCCAGGGGCTGACGGCGCGCACCCTGCTGCGGATCTCCGCTCGCCTCCAGGAGGGCGAGTCCGTGGTCGTCCAGGCCGCCGCCGGGGGCACCGGCTCGCTCGCCGTGCAGCTCGCGAAGCGGATGGGCGCCGGCCGGGTGATCGGGCTCGCCTCATCCGAGCAAAAGCGCGAGCTGGCGCGGCGGTTGGGCGCCGACGCCGCGGTCGACTCGCAAGCCGACGACCTTGAGGCGGCGATCCTGGAGGCGAACGACGGCGAGCCGGTCGACGTGGTGCTCGAGATGAGCGGCGGCCAGTCGTTCGAAGCGGGCCTGCGGGCGCTCGCCCCGTTCGGCCGCCTGGTCACCTACGGGCTCGCCTCTCGGGAGCCGGTCGAGGTCCGCAACGTCGACCTGATGCGAACCAGCCGCGCCGTGGTGGGCTTCTGGCTGATGCACCTCTTCCTGCGCCCGCAGGAGCTTCGCGAGGGGATCGCCGAGCTGTTCGGGGCTGTCGCCGCAAGGGAGCTCGAGGTCGTGATCGGCGACGTGTACCCGCTGTCGGAGGTACGCCGCGCCCACGAGGACATCGCCGCGCGGCGAACGCACGGCAAGCTGCTCCTCGACCCGAGTCAGTGACCGCCTTTCGCGAGCTCGGGCTCTCCGACGAGATCCTGGAGGCCCTTGACGAGCTCGGCTATACCGACCCGACCCTGATCCAGGAGCAGGCGATCCCGAAGCTGCTCGCCGGTCACGACGTGATCGGCCAGGCGCAGACGGGCACCGGCAAGACCGCCGCCTTCGGGTTACCGATGCTTCAGCACCTGGACCCGGACTCCGGGGACACTCAGGCGCTCGTGCTCACCCCAACGCGGGAGCTCTGCATCCAGGTGACGCAGGCGCTTCGCGCCTACGCCGAGCACCTGCCGGTCGAGGTGATCGCGGTCTTCGGCGGCCAGGCCGTCCAGACTCAGCAGTCGAGGCTCCGCGCGGGCGCTCACGTGGTCGTGGCCACGGTGGGGCGAACGCTGGATCTGATCTCGCGCGGCTCCCTGGTGCTCACCTCGGCGCGCTACATCGTTCTCGACGAGGCCGACGAGATGCTCGACCTCGGCTTCATCGACGAGGTCGAGCGCATCCTGCGGATCTGCCCCTCGGGCAGGCAGACCTCGCTGTTCTCGGCCACCATCCCGCCGCCGATCGAGCGGCTCGCCGACCGCTACATGTACGACCCGATCACGATCAGGGTGACGCCGAAGCAGATCACCGTCGACGCGATCGAGCAGGCCTATGTCGAGGTCCCGGCGCGGGAAAAGGTCGCCCGCCTGGTCGAGGTGCTCCGGGCCGAGGATCCCGAGCAGGCGATCATCTTCTGCCGCACGAAGATCGGCACCGCGCGGCTCGACCAGACGCTCCGCGCCCGCGGCCTACAGGTCAAGGCGCTGCATGGCGACCTGAGCCAGGGCCAGCGCGACGGCGTCATGCTCGCCTTCAAGGACCATCGGCTTCGGTTGCTGGTCGCGACCGATGTCGCCGCCCGCGGGCTCGATATCGAGCACGTCACGCACGTGATCAACTACGACGTCCCCGACACCTCGGATGGGTACGTTCACCGGGTCGGGCGCACGGGCCGAGTGGGGCGCACGGGCCGCGCGATCACCTTCGTGACGCCCAAGCAGCGCCCGGAGATCGCCCGCATCGAGCGCGAGGCCAAAACCCGGATCGGCGAGTGGGAGCCGCCCGAGGAAAGGCTCGAGCACGCCCCACGCCCCCGGCGTCGCGAGCACCGCCCCACGGAGGGCGCCGGGAGGGCCGAGCAAGCGCCCGGCGATTCCTTCGTGAAGCTGTTCGTGAACCGCGGCAAGCGCAGCGGCATCGACGACGGGGACGTGCGCTGGGCGCTGACCGAGGGGGCGGTGATCCCGGAGGACGCGATTGCCTCGATCCGGGTGCTCGACCGGTTCTCCTTCGTCGAGCTGGACGCGGAGCACGCCGAGCAGGCGCTGGAGCGCCTGGAGGGCACCAAGCTGAAGGGAAAGCAGATCCGGGTCGAGTACGCCAAGGGCTAGCCCGGCACTTCGGGGCTCGCCTCCGCCCGGGCGGCCTCGCCCTCGCGGATCAGGTCGCGCAAGTCGCTGATTCGGAAGAAGTAGACGAGCGCCGCGAAGGCGAGCATCACCGACCAGGCGGTCACCGCGAGCTGCTGGCCGACCGAGTAGGAGAGGACGACCGCGTGCGAGGCCCCTCCCAGCGTGGCCACCAGGAGCGCCTGCTGCGCGCCTGCTCCGCCCGGGGTGAAGGGAAGGGCGCCCGAGATCGACTGGACGCTCATCACCAGGAGCACGTTCTGGACCGAGCCCCCGACATGGAAGGCTTCGAGGAAGAGCCAGAACGAGGCGAACCGGCACAGCCAGCCGACCAGCTGCCAGGCGGCAACCTCACGCGCGTATCGGGTCGGCTCCCGGAAGATCGCCAGTCCCTGTTTGACCCGTTGCCAGAAGGCCTCGACGTGCCGGGAGAGGATCGCGACCAGCACCACCGCACCGATCCCGATCACGGTCAGAGCCAGGATCAGCGCTTCCGGATGCGCGGCCCAGAACGCGATCTCGAAGGCGGGCAGGTGCGGGAGCCGCGGCGGGCGGGGCAGCAGCCCCTGGGTGATTGCGTAAAGCAGCACCAGCAGCCCGATCGCAATGTCGAACGGCGACAGCACGGCGAAGGACGAGACGATCGTCGGGTAGGAGGAGCGCTCGACGCTGCGCTTGGCCAAGACGATCTTCAACGCGTCGCCGCCGCGGGCCGGGAGGATGCCGTTCATGCCCGCGCCGACCAGGAACGAGGCCACGATGCCCGTCTCTGAGACTCGAGACCTCGGATAGGCGGCGCGGAGGGCGTTGGCCCAGCCGTGCGCCCGGGCGAGCTGCAGCGCCAGGGACAAGAGCAGGGCCGCCGCCAGGTATCCCCAGGCGATCTCGGTGATGTTCTCGAAGAAGGCCTCCGCCGCATTCAGGAAGCGGTGGAAGCTCGCGCTCAGGTCGGGGGTGTCGATCGCTGCGGCCACCGCCATAAGCTAGCCCCCCGCATGCTCGTGGCCGGCCTCTTTGCGATCGCGTACCTGATCCTGGAGCCCCCCAGCGCCGATCTCGCGGCGCAGACCTTCCGCTCCGACCTCTTCGCCTCGCATGGCTTCCTGCTCTGGAACAACTACTGGTACGCAGGGCACTACCTGCCCGGCTACAGCGTTCTCTTCCCGCCGCTCGGGGCTGCGCTCGGACCGCGGCTGGTTGGCGCCCTGGCCGCGGTGACGGCTGCTGGGCTGTTTGGCGCCCTCGCCCGTCACGGGCACGGCGACCGGGCCCGCCTTGCCACCGTGTGGTTCGGCGCGGGCACGGCGGCGATCCTGTTCTCGGGCCGCCTCACCTTCGCCCTCGGGGTCGCGATCGGCCTGGGGGCACTGCTCGCCCTACAGAGACAGCGTCCGCTGCTCGCCGCCGTGCTCGCCGTGCTCACCGTTTGCGGCAGCCCGGTTGCCGGACTGTTCTTGGCGCTCGTGGGCGTCGCCGTGATGCTGGCCGGGGATCGGCGCGGCGGTGCCCTCGTCGCGCTTCCGGCGCTCGGCGCTCTCGGCGCGCTTTCGCTCGCCTTTCCCACCGGTGGCGAGGAGCGATTCGTCTTCTCGGCCTTCATCGGGGTGCCCCTCTTCGCCGTGGCCGCCCTGCTGCTGCTGCCGGCCGAGGAGCGGGTGTTGCGCTGGGGGGTGGCGGTATACGCGATCGCCACGGTCGCCGCCTTCGCGGTTGCCAACCCGGTGGGTGGGAACATGGCTCGCTTGGGAGCGCTCGCCGCGGGGCCGGTGCTGGCCCTGGGGCTCGCTGGCCGGCGACCGGTGGCGCTTGCAGCCGTAGCCCTGCCGCTGCTCTACTGGCAGTGGGTGGCGCCGGTCCGAGACGTATCCGAAGCGGCCGGAGATGCGTCGGTGCATTCCTCTTACTACGAGCCGCTGCTCGCCGAGCTCCAGCGGCGCACGGGTGGAACGCCCGTGCGAGTGGAGATCCCGCCGACGCGCAACCGCTGGGAGGCCGACTACGTCGCGCCGCGCTTTCCGCTCGCCCGCGGCTGGCTGCGCCAGCTCGAGTCCGACGATCTCGACCTGTTCACGGAGGGGAACCTGACCGCGCGGGAGTATCGGTCCTGGCTCGACGACCGAGGGGTCTCCTACGTCGCAGTTCCCGACGCCAAGCCCGACTACCTGTCCAACGACGAAAAGGCCTTGATCGGCCGCGGCCTGCCGTACCTGCGGGCGGTCTGGAGCGATCAGCACTGGCGCCTGTATCGGGTCGAGGGGGCCACCGGCCTCGTCTCGCGCATCGGGGGCAACCCGCGCCGGCCCGCGCCGGGCGACCGCCTCAGCGCCCTCGGGCCGGCGAGCTTCACCCTTTCGGCCCGGGACTCGGGAGCCTTCCTCGTCCGGGTCCGGTACACCCGGTACTGGACGGTGACCTCAGGCCAGGCGTGTGTGGAGCGTGACGGCGATTGGACCAAGGTGGAGGTTCTGCGCCCGGGCACTGTCAGCGTGGCCGCCAAATTCAGCCTCGACGGCCTGATCGGCCGTGACAAGCAATGCTCGGCGTAGCGCTGGCCCTGGGGTCCAGCGTCGCCTGGGGGGTCTCCGACTTCCTCGGGGGCATGCAGAGCCGGCGAATCTCCGTTCTCACCGTGCTGCTCGTCACCCAGCCGGTGGGGCTCGTCCTCGCACTGGTGGTCGCGCTGGCGGTCGGCGGCGACCCGCTGAGCGGGCACGACGCGGCGATCGCCGTCGGAGCGGGCGCAGTGGTGGTACTCGCCCTCGGCGCCTTCTATCGGGCGATGGCGCTCGGCTCGGTCAGCATGGTGGCGACGATCGGAGCGCTCGGGGTTGTGGTGCCGATCGTGGGTAGCCTCGCGGCCGGGGAGGAGCCGGCCGCGATCCAGGCGGTGGGCGTGGTCGCCGGCGTCGTCGGGGTGGTGCTGGTGGCGCGCGAGCCCGATCCCGAGTGGCGCGCCGCCGGCCGAGCCGCCGTCGGGCTTGCGGCGCTTGCGGCGCTGGGCTTCGGGACCTTCTTCCTCGCCCTCGACGCGACCGCCGGCCGGGAGCCGGCCTGGACCATCGTGGCGCTCCGCTGCGGGGGTGTCGGCGCGCTCCTGATCGCCGCCGCATTCATGCGGCCCTCGATGCGGATCGAGCGGGCGCAGCTCCCAGCCCTGCTCGTGATCGGTGGCCTCGACGTGCTCGCGAACGCGCTGTTCGCGGTTGCAACCAATCACGGCCTCCTGTCGCTGGTCGCGGTCGCGGGCTCGCTCTACTCCGCGGTTACCGTCCTTCTCGCCCGCTTCGTGCTTGGCGAGCGCCTGGCGCCGGTCCAGCGCGCCGGGGTGATAGTGGCCTTGGTCGGCGTCGCGTTGATCGCCGGGGGGACCTAGTGAGAGCCCCACCGGACTCAGGCGGCCACCGTGAAGCCCAGCAGCTCTTCCAGCCGCGCCACGCTGGCGGCCACGTCGCGGTGGAGTATCGCCGTCATGCCCACGGCCTCGGCCCCGGTGCAGTTCTCGCGCAGGTCGTCGATGAACACGCATTGCTGGGGCTCGACACCGAGGCGTTTCGAAGCCAGCAGGTAGATCTCGGGCTCTGGCTTGTGCAGTCCCACCTCGGCTGAGATCACAACGGCGTCGAACAGCTCCGCAAGCAGGGCGCGGTCGTAGTGCGCGGTGCTCCACGAGTTCGAGACCAGGCCCGTGCGGATACCGCTATCCCGCGCGCCGCGCACCGCGGCGACCATCGGCTCGGATGGCTTCATGCCGCGGAACATGCTGTCGATCAGGTCGGCGGCGTCCTCCAGGCCGAGACGCTCGGCGAAGCGGCGCTCGAACTCCTGCTCCTCCATCCGCCCGGTCTCCAGCTTCCGGAGCTCGGCGAGCGCCGCGGGGTCCTCGCGGAACAGACGCCTGATCGAGTCCTCCTCCAGGCCCTTGTCCCGGCAGAAGTCCGCGAAGCTGTCCCAGACCGAGCTGGTGAGCACCCCGCCGAAGTCGACCAGCAGACCGCGGTGATCGCGGTCGGCCCGCATAGGATTGGCGCCCATGGCCGACGAGGCTATCGACCAGCAGCACCTCGAAGCCTGGTTCGAGGAGCACGTTCCAGGGGTCAAGCCGCCGCTTGCCTTCGAACGCATCTCCGGCGGCCACTCGAACCTCACCTACGCGGTGGCCGATGCCGTGGGCGGACGCTGGGCGTTGCGGCGCCCGCCACTGGGCAGGCGCCTCGCCTCGGCCCACGACATGGCCCGCGAGCACAGGATCATCTCCGCCCTCCAGGAAACCGAGGTTCCGGTGCCACCGATCGTCGGCCTCTGCCAGGACGAGTCCGTGAACGGCGCACCGTTCTACGTCATGGAATTCGTCGACGGCCCTATCCTGCGCTCGCGAAAGGAAGCCGAGCAGAGCTTCGACGAGGCCCAGCGGGGCCCGATCGGGGAGCGCGTCGTGGACACCCTGGTCTCGATCCATGGGATCGACCCCGACGCGGTGGGCCTCGGCGAGCTCGGCAAGAGGCGGGACTACGTCGCCCGGCAGTTGCACCGCTGGCAGGGGCAGTGGGACAAATCGAAGACGCGTGAGCTCCCCCTGATCGACGACGTCCACCGGCGCCTGTCCGAGCGCATTCCCGAACAGGGGACGGCGACGATCGTGCACGGCGACTACAGGCTCGACAACATGATTCTGACCGAGGCCGGCGAGGTCGCGGCCGTGGTCGACTGGGAGCTCTGCACGCTCGGCGACCCACTCGCCGACGTCGGCATGTTGATCGTCTACTGGTCCGAGGAGGGGGACGAGCTGATGCCGCTGCTCCAGGCTCCCACCACCGCGAGCGGCTTTCCCTCGCGCGACCAGGTCCGCGAACGCTACGCCGAGCGCTCCGGACGCGACCTCTCGGAGATCGACTTCTACGTCGCGCTCGGCTGGTGGAAGCTGGGGATCATCCTCGAGGGCGTCTACTCCCGCTACGCGGCCGGCCAGTACGGCAAGCCCGAGGAGAGCATCGAGGGCATCGAGCGGTTCGCCAAGATCGTCGAGCGGCTCGCCCAGGCGGCCGATGAGGCCGAGCGCCGCCTCGGCTGAGCAGTCCGCGCCACACCGACACACCGACGATACAAACCCTCCACACGCCGTGATCATCTGACGACCGGGGCCGTGGCAGGATCGGCGCTCTATGGGGGAAGGCCCACCGCCACCCGGTACCGATGGGTACCCGTCCGGTACCGATGGGTACCCGTCCGGTACCGATGGGTACCCGTCCGGTACCGATGGGTACCCGTCCGGTACCGATGGGTACCCGGCGCATCCGGCGCCACCCTCCATGCGGTCGTCGCTGGGACCCGCCGAGGGGGTTCAACCCAATGCCGACGACCGGCCGGAGGAGAATGCGGAGGGAGAGGAGCCCTACTGGTCTGGCTTTGAGTCCCCGGAGGCGTACTTCGACCACATCCTGGCCGAGCGGGCCAAGGTCCAGAAGTACCTCGAACCCCCACCCCGACGCCGACCCGTCCCCGCCCCGGACTTCCCGGGCGGCGACGAGATCGCTGGCTCGGGAGGGCTTGTGAGGCGGCAAGCGGCCGTCCGGCAGGTAGGGGTGAAGCTGAGGCTGGTTGACTACGACCTGCTGGCCCAAGCCGCAGAGCTCTGCGGCGTTGCGCCGTCCACGCTGGCCCGGATGCTGGTTCGGCGCGGAGCCCAGGCGATCATCGATCGCGACCGCTCGGGCAGCGACCCCGGCTAGACCTTCGCGGGCTGGAGCTTGGCTGCTTCGTCCCCTGTCTCAGTCGCCCAGCGATGCAGCTCGCGGCGGGCGATGACCACCTTGTGGACCTCGTCGGGGCCGTCGGCGACCCGCAGCATGCGGCTGAAGCGCCACATCCAGGCCAGGGGGGTGTCGTCGGACATCCCGAGCGCGCCGTGCACCTGGATCGCGCGGTCGAGCACGTCCATGACCACGTTCGCGGCCACGACCTTGATCATCGAGATCGCCTGCCGAGCCGCCCGCTTGCCCTCGGTGTCCATCTGCCAGGCGGCCTTCAGGGTCAGCAGACGCGCCTGATCAACCTCCATGCGCGACCGGGCCACGAAGTCCTGGACGAACTGCTTATCGGCGAGCTTGCCGCCGAACGTCTCGCGCTCGTTGGCACGGCGGCACATCAGCTCGATCGCACGCTCGGCGGTTCCGATCGCGCGCATGCAATGGTGGATGCGCCCCGGCCCCAGCCGGTCCTGGGCGATCACGAAGCCCGCGCCCTGCTCGCCGAGCAGGCTCGAGGCAGGCACGCGGCAGCCCTCGTAGCGGATCTCGCAGTGGCCTGGGCCGCCCGCATGGCCCATCACCGAGACCGGTCGGACCAGGTCGAAGCCGGGGTTGTCGGTGGGGACCAGGATCATGCTCGCCCGCGCGTAGGGATGGGCGTCAGGATCGGTGACGCACATAACGATCGCCATCGAGGCGCCCACGGCGCCCGAGGTGAACCACTTGTGGCCGTCGATCACCCACTCGTCCCCGTCGAGCTCGGCGCGGGTTTGGAGCGTGGTCGGGTCGGAGCCCGAGACCTCGGGCTCGGTCATCGAGAAGCAGCTGCGGATCTCGCCATCCAGCAGGGGCTCGAGCCACTCCTGGCGCTGCTCATCCGTGCCGTGTTCGGCGAGGATCTCCATGTTGCCGGTGTCGGGCGCCGAGCAGTTGAACGCCATCGGGGCTGCCGCCGGGCTGCGGCCCATCTCCTCGCAGAGCACCCCGTACTCCCAGTTACCCAGGCCGGCGCCGTAGCGCTCGTCCGGCATGAACAGGTTCCAGAGCCCCTCCTGGCGCGCCCTGGCACGGATCTCGACCAGGATCTCGGGGTACGGCGTGCCCGCGGCGACCTCCTGGTCGAGCGCCCGCATCACCTCGAGCTCGACCGGGTACACGTGTTCGTCCATAAACGCGCGCACCCGCTCGCGAAGCTCCTCGACCCGCGGCGTTATCGCGAAGTCCATGGCGTTGGAGACTAATGCAGCTTTGTCGTGGTCGCCATGAACGGGTGGGCGCCTTTGCACAGAAAGCGGGAGGCCGCGTGTCTAAACCACCCCGCTGAGCTGAATCGCGGCGCCGATCGCGCCGCAGCCCAACACCACGTAGAGGACGGTCAGCTTGCCGTGCCAGCGGTTGAGCACTAGGAAGGCCCCGATGGCCAGGGTCGCCGTAGGCACGTCCACGACGCTCGCATCGACGATGTCGACCGTGACCGCGGCGATCAAACCGATCACGCCCGCGGCCACGCCAAGAAGGAAGGGCCGGATGCGCCGGTTGTCAGCAACGGCGACCAGGAAGCGGTGAAAGAAGATCGGGAAGACGAAGGCCGGAATGAAGATGCCAACCGTCATCGCCAGGCTTCCGGTCAAGCCGCCCGCGATGTAACCCACAAAGGTCGAGAAGATGATCAATGGAGCGGGCAACACGCCGCCCATCGCCAGGCCGTCAACGAACTGGCTGTCGGTCAGCCAGTGGCGCCCCTCCACGGCGGCGTCGTGCAGGAACGGGATGACGGTGAAGGCGCCGCCGAAGGTCAACAGCCCAGCTTTCAAGCCCTCCCAGAAGATCTCGGCCGTGAGGGAGAGTGTGATCGTGCCGGCCAACACGACTAGAACTGCTGGCAGGCTAAGCGTGAACGAGTGGGTCCTGCCCGTCCAGCGGCGTGCATTCGTCCATAGCTCGTAGGCGAACCCGGCCCCGAGCAAGACCAAAACGAAGCTCGCTGAGGCAAAGAGGGTGAGCGCAAAGCCGGCGATGGCCAGCAAGGCGAGCGGTACATCAGTGATGAACGTCCGGCTGAGCCGTACGAGCGCGCGAGCGACGATCGCCCCGACCGCCGCGGTGAGCCCGTAGAAGAGCTCGTTGAGATGCCCCGCCAGGTCCGCTTCCACATAGAGGATCGACAAGGCCAGCATCAAGACGAAGCCCGGCAACATGAAGCCGAGCCCTGCTAGCAAGCCTCCCAGCTTTCCGCCGCGCATCCGGCCGAAGTAGACGCAGAGCTCGTGCGCCTCGGGGCCGGGCAGCACCTGGTAGACGGCGAGGGTCTTCTTGAAGGTCTCCTCGGAGACCCAGCCCTCCTCGTCCACGCACTCGCGCTTGATCATCGCGATCTGTGCTGCGGGCCCGCCCCAGGCCAGCGCGCCGAACTTCAGGAAGCGAACGAAGATCGCGTTGGCCGAGTCTGGCGTTTCGACTACGCCTGCTCGCATTGACATCGGGGCGGGCGGTGTCCGGCTAGCCGGCCGCGGCGGGTGCCTGCTTGGCTCGAGCGCGGCTTCGGGCGCGGCGATGAAGGCCGATCTGCATCGCGAACAGGGCGCCAATCGCCACGGTCGCCACGGCGAGCGACGGGACCAGCACCGATAGCGGCGGCTGCTCCTTCGCGATCAGGGTGATTGCGGCGGCGATCATCACCGTGCCCAGAGCGCCGCGGAGGAAGCCCTGCGGCACCCTGACCGCGAAATGGGCACCGAGCAGCACGCCGGGAATGGAGCCAAGCAGGATGTTCCCGGCGAGTCCGAAGTCGACGTTGCCGCCAACCCAGTGGGCCAAGCCGGCCGCCCAGAGCAGGATCGCGGCATGGAAGACGTCGGTGCCGACAACTCGCTGCGGCGTCAGGCGGAAGACCGCGATCAAGACGATTGCGATCACCGTGCCGCTGCCGGCCGACGTGAGGCCGATGACGAACCCGGTCGTCGCCCCGGTGATGATCGCGGCAGCGATGTGGCGGCGGTACAGATGCATCGCTGAGCGCTCGGGAATCACGTCGCGGAGCAGCGTGCCTCGTACCAGCGTTGCGATCCCCACGACCATCAGGGCAGCTCCCAGCATCCCCAGTACGAGGTGGTTCACATCGTCCTCGCCGTAAGCGCTCTGGAGCACCTCGATGAACCACACCCCCGCGAGCGCCGAGGGGACGCTGCCCACCGCGAGCCAGAAGGCGATCCCGCGGTGAACGGTGTGTTGCTTCAGATGACGCCAGCCACCGGCCGTCTTGGTCACCGCGCCGTAGAAGATGTCGGTCCCGACGGCGGTCACCGGCTGCACGCCGAAGACCACGATTAGGAGCGGCGTCATCAGCGAGCCGCCGCCCATCCCGGTCATTCCGATGAGCAGGCCCACGCCGAAGCCGAATACGACGATGACTGGATCCATGGGGGTTTCGGTCGTTCTTGACCGGTTTGGTCAGAAGGGCCGCGGCGAACAGCGTAGCGAGCCGGCTACCGGACGTGCCAAACGTCCGGGTCGGCGATCAATTGAGCGACAGGTTTGGGCAGATCCCCGGAGATCAGATCGGCGAGCGTGACGGTTTCCAGCACGGCGCGCAGGTTGGCGCGCACCGCGATCCAGACGTCGCGCAGGGGTTCGGCCGGGCCCGGGTAGTGGGTTTCCTCCGGGGCCGAGTCCTGGATGTTGGCGAGCGGGCCCTCGACGGCGCGGATCACGTCGGCGAGCGTGATCGTCTCCGGCGGACGGGCGAGCCAGTAGCCGCCCCGGGCACCGCGCCTGGCGCGCACCAACCGCGCGTGCTTTAGCTCCAGCAGGATGTGCTCGAGGAACTGGAGCGGGATGTCCTGAGCCGCGGAGAGCTGCTCGCCCTTGACGGGCTCCTCGTCGGGGGCAGCCGCCAGCTCGAGCGCGGCCCGCAGTGCGTAGTCGGCTTTGGCGGAGATCCTCACTTCGTCACAATGGCGCGTTCTCGATGATCGACCTTCAGGCGCACTCGACCGTATCGGACGGGCAGCTCGAGCCGTCGGCAGTTGCGAGCGCGGCGGCTGGTGCAGGCGTCACCGTGATGTCGCTCACCGACCACGACGCGGTGGCGGGCGTTCCGGAGGCGGTCGCGACCGCCCGCCGAGAGGGAATCGAATGTGTGCCTGGGGTCGAGATGTCCTGCGTCCACGCCTACTCCGACGATCTGCACATGCTCGGCTACTGGGTGGACCTCGACGCGATCGCTCCCGCCTGCGATCGCGCCCAGCAGGAGCGCGCCGAGCGTGCCCGAGAGATCATCGAGCGGCTCAATGCCCACGGCGTCGGGGTCAGTTTCGAGGCCGCGGTCGCCGAGGCCGGCGCCGCGGACTCGATCGGCCGTCCGCATATCGCCCGTGCGGCCGGCGCGGGCCCCGACCTCGGCCCCTTCTTCGAGGAGTATCTGGTGCCCGGCGCGAAGGCCTTCGTGCCGCGGCGCTGGCCGCGCGCCGAGGAGGCCGTCGGATTGATCCACGCAGCCGGTGGCGTGGCCGTTGTCGCGCATCCCTACTGGGACGTCTCCGAGCCGAGTCAGGTGCGGGACCTGGTCGAGAGCCTCAAGGGTGACGTCGGCCTGGATGGGATCGAGACCTTCTACCCACCCCACACGAAGGCGCAGACGGCGCATTGCCTCGAGCTCTGCGAGGAGCTCGACCTGGTTCCCACCGGCTCCTCGGACTTCCACGGCCCCACCCACAAGACGTTCGCGCGGTTTGGCGCCTACGACACCTACGGGCTCGGCGAGCCGAGGGTCCCAGAGCGTCCGTAGCCCTTGGTGCCCGGCACCTAGCTGGCCGGCGGGATGAGCTCCTGCTCCTCGAGGTAGTCGAGGATCTGCTGGGCGGATTCCTCGGGAGTCTGGCTCTCGGTCTCGATCACCAGCTCGGGGCTCTCGGGAGCCTCGTAGGGGTCGGACACCCCGGTGAACTCCTTGATCTCGCCCGAGCGGGCCTTCGCGTACAGCCCCTTGACGTCGCGCCTCTCACACTCCTCCACCGACGCCTTCACGTATGCCTCGATGAAGCGACCGTTCATCTTCGCCCGCGCCTCGTCGCGAAGCTCGCGATAGGGCGAGATCGCCGCCGTGATCACCGGCACCTCGTTTCGCGCCAAGAGCGAGGCGACGAAGGCGACCCGGCGGATGTTGGTGTCACGGTCCTCCTTCGAGAACCCGAGTCCCTTGGAGAGGTTCTGGCGGACGATGTCGCCGTCGAGCACCTCGAGCTTCGAGCCGCGCTTGCGCAGCTCCTTCACCAGGACGTTGGTGATCGTGGTCTTGCCGGATCCGGAGAGCCCCGTGAACCAGAGGCAGAATCCCTTCTCACTTGCCATCGGTCGGTGCCTCCGCTCTGTAGGCGTCAATCAGGATCTTGGCAACCTCTTCTCTGGTGAACTCGTGCGGCGGAGTCTCGCCGCGGGACAACATCTCTCGCACCTTTGTACCGGATAGGAACAGGTGCGACTCCTGCGGGTGCGGGCAGGTCTTGTCGGAGGCCATGCCCTCGCATTCGTGGCACCAGAACGTGTGCTCGAAGAACAGGGGCCGGATCCCGAGCTGATCGAGGTCGATGTCATCGAAGATCCGCTGCGCGTCGTAGGTGCCGTAGTAGTCGCCGACCCCGGCGTGGTCGCGACCGACGATGAAGTGGGTGCAGCCGTAGTTGCGGCGGATGATCGCGTGCAGCACAGCCTCCCGGGGGCCCGCGTAGTGCATCTTCGCCGGGTTGACGCCGAGGATGACCCGTTCCGGGTGGTAGTAGCGGTCCATCAGGATCTCGTAGCAGCGCATCCTCACGTCGGCGGGGATGTCGCCCGACTTGGTCTCGCCGACCAGCGGATGCAGGAAGAGCCCGTCGGAGACCTCGAGCGCCGCCTTGGTCAGGTACTCGTGGGCCCGGTGGATCGGATTGCGCGTCTGGAAGGCGACGATCCGTTTCCAGCCGCGGTCGGCGAACGCCTGCTTCGACTCGGCGGGAGTCAGGTAGCGGCGCATGAAGGCTTCATCGTGGTCGGGAAGGGCGTCGGCCTCGATCGGGCCGGCGAGGCAGCGTGAGCCCTCGCGGCGGATCGCGGCGACGCCTGGATGCTCGTCGTCGGTCGTCAGGTAGACGAGCTCCGCCTCCTTGTCCACCTGGCGCTCGAAGACCTCCTCGACGGTCAGGCGCCCGAGCACCTTGCCGTTCGGGGCGCTGAGCTCGACCGAGTCGCCGACCGACGCCTCGAGGTCGGTGGCCAGGGTGATCGGGATCGACCAGATCTCGCCGCTCGCGAGCCGCATCTTCTCGCACACGGCGCCCCAGTCCTCGGAGCCCATGAAGCCCCGAAGCGGCGCGAAGCCTCCGTTTGCGAGCAGCTCAAAGTCGGAGGCCTGGCGCGCGCTCAGCTGCAGCGCCAGACCGGTCTGCGCGCTACCCATTCAGACCGCACTCCGAGCGAGCCGTGCCGGCCCAGCGGCCTGAGCGGGAATCGCCGCTCGCGTCCGGCACAGACGTGCACGGCATGCAGCCGATGGAGGGATACCCCTCGTCGTGAAGCGGGTTGTAGGGCACGTCGTTTTCATTGATGTGGGCCCAGACCTCCTGGTCGGTCCAGTCCACCACCGGGTTCAGCTTCCAGCGGTCGAAGCGCTCGTCCCAGCCGAAGCGGAACGCCCCGGCACGGGTCTCCGAGTCGAGCCGGCGAACCCCCGAGACCCAGCAGTCGACGCCTTCGAGAGCCCGATGCATCGTCTCGACCTTCCGGGTCGCACAGCACTCGTCTGACTCGCGCCACAGATTAGCCTCCCACCGCTCGCGAAGCCCGGGTGGGTTGGCCTGAGTGAACCGCTGGAACTCGATCCCGTAGCGCTCCGCGAGCGCGTCGCGCGTGGCGTACGTCTCGGCGAAGAGCAGCTCGGTGTCCAGGTAGAAGAAGCGAGCCTGCGGATCGATCCCGTGCGCGATGTCGATGATCACCGAGCTCGTCTTCTGGAACGAGACCGCGAAGCCCAGCCTCGGGCCAAAGGTCTCGATAGCCCAGGCGATCGACTCCCGGGCGCTCAGCTCTTCGAGCTCCGCGGAGATGCGCTCCGGATCCACGAGGGTGCCGTTGATGATCGGGAGGCGCTCGCCGCGGCCATTGCCGTTGGCGCCGTTCTGCGAGGAGGCGCCGAAGTCCTCGTGCAGAGGCCGAGGCCGCGTCGTCACCACCTCGAGCTGTCTGGGCCCGGCCATCAGACTGCGCACTCTCCCTCGCCGCGCTCGACCTTGTAGGGGTCCGAGCGGCTCCAGTCGATGAACTGGTCGAGCGTCTCGAGCCCGAACTCCACCGGCATCGCCAGGTCCTTGACCTGCGCCTCGAACGGGTCGGTCCCGATCCTCTCGACGAGGTCGTTGAACTCCTCGCCGTCGCGGCGCTCAGACTCGTAGAAGCGCACCCAGCGCTCCACCGCGTCGGGGACGCGCTTGGCCGGCAGCCGCGCCTTGAGCCGGTGGCCGTAGACGACCTCGCCGCCCTCGTAGTTGCCCGCGAGGTGAGCGATGTAGGCGGGGATCTGGCGCTCTCCGATCTTCAGCGAGGCGCCGGTGAAGCCGATGTTGGCGATGTGGTGCTGGGCGCAGCCGTTCGGGCAGCCCGACATCTTGACGTGGATGCGCTTGGTCAGCGGGTCGGTGATCTGCATCGCCTCGAGCCGCTCCTGGACCACTTGGTTGAGGCCCATCGAGCTGGTGATCCCGAGCTTGCAGCTGTCGGTGCCGGGGCAGCTGACCACATCGGTGATCTCGCGGGGCCCGGTCCCATCGAGGCCCAGCTCGCCGAGTCGCGCCCAGACGTCATACACCGACTCGTCACGCACCCATCGCAGGACGAGGTTTTGCTGCACGGTGGTCCGGGCGTAGCCGCCGCTGAACTCGCGCGTGATCGCGGCCAGGCCACGAAGCTGCTCGGGGGTCAGATCGCCACGGGTCACCTTGACCTCGATCGCGCTGAACCCCTCCTGGCGCTGTGGCTTGACGTTCGCCTGCAGGAAGCCGTCGAACTCCGAGCGGTCGCCGTTGGGGCTGCCGTAGGTGCCGGGCGGCGGCGGCGCCTTCGCCTCCTCGTCGTCGATGAGCTTCAGGCGCTCGACGTCGAAGTCGCGCTCAGCGACCCAGTCGCCCTGGAGCTCCTCCTCGACCATCTCGCGGAAGGCGTCGATGCCGATCTTGTCGATCAGCACCTTGATCCGGGCGCGGGCGCGGTTCTCCCGCAGCCACTCCTGGCGGTCGAAGATGCGCCAGCAGGCCTCGGCGACCTTCAGGTAGTCGCCGTTCTCCAGCTCGACGAACTCGTACAGGGTGGGAGCGATCCGAGGCATGATGGAGGTGCCGCCGCCGACCCGGATCTCCACCCCGCGGACGCCGTCACGCAGGCGGGGGATGAAGCCGATGTCGTGGATCCCCGTGATCGCGACGTCCTCGTCCGTCGCCGTGAACGCCGTCTTCACCTTGCGTGGCATCAGCTGGGTGACCGGATGGCGGACGAAGTAGCGAACGTAGGCCATCGCGTACGGGGTGATGTCGAACAGCTCGCCCTCGGTGATCCCGGCCCAGGGGTCGCCGGTGACGTTGCGGATCGTGTTGCCGCAGCCCTCGCGCGAGGAGAGCCCGGCGTCGGAGATCTCGCGGATGAACTTCGCCGCGTCGGGAAGCGGTATGTGGTGGATCTGGATGTTCTCGCGCGTCGTGATGTGGCCCTTTCGCAGCGGTGCGTACTTCTCGATCGCGTCGGCGAAGGCCTCCATCTGCTCCGGGCTGACGCCGCCCAGCGGCAGCTTGACGCGGATCATCTGCACGTCCGGCTGGCGCTGGCCGTAGACGCCCTGCTTGAGGCGGAAGCCGATGAACTTGTCCTCGGGCACCTCGTTCCGCATGAACCTGGCGGCCTCGGTGTCGAAGTCGTCGAACTCCCGCTCGATGATCGGGATCACGTGGCCGGGAACGTCCTCGTACAGCTCGGGGTTCTCCAGCGACCCGACCCGCCCCTTGCCGGCCTGGTCCTTGTGGCTGACCTTCAGCTTGTGCTCGGCGGTGACGCGCTCGGCAACCGATTCGGCTGCCGACGCTTGCGCCGACGTCTGCTCCACGGCTGTGGGCTCCATTGGCGCAGTATTACACAAATCCTGACCGGGTTTAGGGCCTTTTGATGGAAGGGGAACCCGGCGGCTCCGAGTCGGGCACGGATGCCATGCTCGACGAGGAGCCGCCGGTTGATGTTTACCTAGTCGACGTCGGTTCCCTCGATCAGGAAGGCGACGCGCACGTGGGCGCGGTACTCGTCGAGGTTCTCACCCCGGATGCCGGTGCTGACGATGTCGACTGCGCGGATGTTCCGCAGCGATGACTGCGCCTGCTTCAGCGCCTGCGTCGCCGCATCGTCGCTTGACGTCTTCGAGCTTCCTACCAGCTCGATGATCTTGACTACGGCCACTCTGTCCTCCTGTTCGTCGGGTTGTCGCCCCTGTTCTATCCGGAACGGGCCCGCGCGGCAAGTCGCGTGACCGATCCGCGCCGGTCTCCGGCCCTCGCGCGCTTGGGCGTACGATGCGGCCATGGAGTCAGGGGCACCGGCGAGCGTGGTCCAGTGCATCTCGTGTGGCCACCAGAACCGGGAGGGCGCCAGGTTCTGCGCCGGATGCGGAGCGGCGCTCGCGACCACCGTCACCTGCCCCTCGTGCGGAGCCGAGCACCCGGCCGGCGAGCGATTCTGCGACGAGTGCGGAGCGCACCTGGCCGGCGACGGCCCGGCGCCCGCGGGCAAGGCCGGCGAGGGCCCGACGGCTACGCCGTCCGTGAGGATTCCGGACCACCTCTGGAGCAGGATGCGTGACCAGGGGGCGACGCTGGCCGGCGAGCGCAAGCAGGTGACCGTGCTGTTCGCCGACGTCATGGGATCGATGGACCTCGCTGAGCGCATCGACCCCGAGCGCTGGCGGACGATCATGGATCGCTTCTTCCAGATCCTGGCCGACGCTGTGCATCGCTTCGAGGGCACAGTGGACAAGTTCACCGGCGACGGGATCATGGCTCTCTTTGGGGCCCCCATCGCCCACGAGGACCACGCCCAGCGCGCCTGCTATGCGGCGCTCGAGATGCAGAAGGGGGTCGGCGAGTACGCGGCCGAGCTCCGCCGCGCCGACGGCATCAGCCTCACCACGCGGATCGGGATCAATTCGGGCGAGGTCGTGGTTGGCTCGATCGGCGACGACCTGAGCCTGTCCTACACCGCCGTCGGCCATACGGTGGGACTGGCCCAGCGCATGGAGTCGCTGGCCGAGCCGGGCAAGGCCTATCTGACGCCGTACGCCGCGCGCCTCGTCGAAGGTTTCGTGGAGCTCCGCGATCTCGACGAGTTCGAGGTCAAGGGCGTCAGCCAGCCGCTGCGAGTGTTCGAGCTCGGAGGGGTTGGACGCGCCCGAGGGCGCATCGACATCTCCCGCTCGCGGGGCTTCTCGCGGTTCGTCGGGCGGACCACCGAGATGGCGGAGCTGGAGGCGGCGCTGGAGCGGGCGATCGCGGGGGAGGGTTCGGTCGTTGGCATCGTCGGCGAGCCGGGAATCGGCAAGAGCCGCCTCTGTCACGAGTTCGCCGAGCTCTGCCGGCGGCGGGGGATTTCCGTCTACGAGGCCCAATGCCAGGCGCATGGCAAGGCGATCCCGCTGCTTCCCGTGCTTCAGATGCTGCGCTCCTACTTCGGCATCGAGGAGGAGGACCCCGACCGGGTCGCCCGCGAGAAGATCGCCGGCCGGCTCCTGCTGCTGGAGCAGCAGTTCGCCGACGACCTTCCGCTCATCTTCGACTTCCTCGCCGTGCCCGACCCTCAGCGCCCGGCGCCCCAGATGAACCCCGAGGCCCGGCAGCGCCGCCTGCTGGACGCCCTGCGCCGCGTGGTCCAGTCGCCGGGCCGCCAGGACGTCGGCGTCAACCTGATGGAGGATCTCCACTGGATCGACGAGGCAAGTGACGCCTTCCTGGCCTCGTTCGTGGAGTCGCTTCCCCGGGCCCCGACACTGGCCGTGATCAACTTCCGACCCGAGTACCGCGCCGACTGGATGGGGCGCTCCTACTACCGCCAGCTGCCGCTCACTGCCCTCACATCCGAGGCGATCGAGGAGCTGCTCGTGGAGCTGATCGGCTCCGACCCGTCGCTGGACGGCCTCAGCGAGCTGATCCGAGGGCGTACCGGCGGCAACCCGTTCTTCATCGAGGAAGTGGTGCGGGAGCTCGCCGAATCGGGCGCGCTGGAGGGCGAGCGTGGCGCCTACCGCTTGGCGCGGGCAATCGACGAGATCGCGGTCCCGGCGGCGGTGGAATCGATCCTCGCGGCGCGGATCGACCGTCTCGGCGAGCGAGCGAAGGAGGTCCTTGGCGCGGCGGCCGTGATCGGCAACGACTTCGAGCGAAGGCTGTTGGAGCGGGCGGCGGACGTGCCCGAGCAGGACCTCGACGCCGCCCTACGGGAGCTGATCGAGGGCGAGTTCATCTACGAGGCCGCGCTCTACCCGGAGCGGGAACACGCGTTCCGCCATCCGCTGACCCGCGAGGTCGCCCTGGGCTCGCAGCTGGCGCAGCGCAGGGCCGTGATCCATCGCCGAGTCGCCGAGGCGATCCGGGAGGTGTCGGGCGAGCGGATCGAGGAGCAGGCCGCGCTGGTCGCGCAGCATTACGAGGAGGCCGGCGAGGTGATGGACGCGGCCCGCTGGCACGCCCGCGCGGCGGGATGGTTGGGCTTCAAGGACCCCGCCGCCGCGAGCCTCCACTGGGAGCGCGTGCGCGAGCTGGACCCCGAGCTGCCGGACGGCCCCGAGGCGGATGGGCTTCGTTCCGGGGCGAGGCTGATGATCCTGTCGATGGGCTGGCGCCTCGGCGCCGACGTCGAGGAGCAGCGACAGGTTTTCGCCGAGGGCAAGGCGATCGCCGAGCGAACCGGCGACCTCGCGACGCTCGCTCTCCTCCATGGTGGCATGGGCATCGCCGTCGGGACCTGTGCGGGGGACGTCCGCGAGTTCGTGGCGCTGGTCTCTGAGGGAGCTCGCCTCAGCCGCCAGATCGAGGATCCTGGCGCCAAGGCGGCGGTTGCGGGGCTTCCCATGTACGCGCTGTTCCTGTCCGGCCGTAACGAGGAGGCGCTCGCCTCGCTGGACCAGGTCCTGGAGCTGACCGCGGATGACCCGCAGCTGGGCGCGGGCATCGTGGTCGGGAATCCACACGCGTGGGCGACGTCGTTCCGGGCCGGTCCGCTCCTCTCGCTGGGGCGGTTCGAGGAGGCGCGCCGGGCGATCGCCGAGGGGTCGGAGCTCTGCCGCCGGTGGGACCGCGAGTCGCTGGGGTGGACGCACACGTTCCACTGCTCGCTCGTGCTCTGGGGCGGGGAGCCCGGCGGGCCAGAGGCCGTCGCGCACGGCCGCCAGGCGGTGGAGATCGCGGAGGCAATCGGCGACTCCTTCTCGCGGATCGTCGCCTCATCCTGGCTCGGGCTGGCCCACGGCGCGGCCGGGGATGCCGCCGAGGCTCGTGACCTCCTCGGTCACTGCCTGGAGATGATCGAGGAGCTGGGTGCGGGCCGGGAGTTCGAGCCCTCGGTACGGAGCGGCCTCGCCCAGGCCCTCGCGGCGCTCGGCGAGCGCGACCGGGCAGTGAAGGAGGCCGAGCTTGCGATCGAGCTTGCCGGCGAGCGGGGCGTCGCCGGCACGGCGCCCGGCCTGCGACTCAACCTGGCCGAGATCCTGATCGAGCGCGACGCGCCGGGCGACCTCGGGTCGGCGAGCACGCTCATCGACGAGGCCGAGCAGCTGGCGCGTGAGCTGCGGCAGCTGCCCCACGTCGCCCGGTCGCTCTACATCCGCTCCCGCCTGCTCGAACGCCTCGGCGACCCGGAGGGGAGGGACGGTGCACGGGCAGAGGCGATCTCGCTCGGGCGCGAGATGGACGCGCGCGGATTGCTGGCGGATCTCGAGGCCGAGGCGTCCTCGGCGGCGGCCTAGTGGCCCGTCGCTAGCCCGAACCCTCCGGCCGGCTCGGGACCGACCCCCACGCGCGGCCGCCGGCGTCGCGGGCCGATACGCCTTCCTCGAGCGCGGCCCGTTGCCAGCGGCTGTGAGGCAGGCCCGCGGTGGACGGCGGCGGGGCGGTCTCGGCGAGGAACTGCTCCATCGCCGTCACGATCGCGGCCGCCTCGCTGTCTGAGGCGGGCTTGGTCACCAGTTCGATCCGGGGCCGCGGCGGATGCCGCTCGCCGTTCCTTGCCATCGCTGGACTCTAACCTCACGCGAGGTGGCCGAGATTCCGGTACTCGACGCGAACGCCGTGCTGGCGGCGGTCAGTCCCGCGGAGGCGATCGAGCGGACGCGGCTGGCGTTCGAGCGGCACGCCATGGGCGAGTGGGCGATGCCGCCGAAGGTCTACCTCGACTCGCCACCGAACGGCGACTTCCGCGCCATGCCCGCCCGCGGCGAGGGGTTCGCGTTGCTCAAGTGGGTGACCTCGTTCCCCCGCAACTCCGAGCGCGGGCTGCCTGTCGTCACCGGCGCGCTGCTGCTCTCCGACGCCGGCACCGGCGAGCTGCGGGCAATCATGGATTGCGCCTCGATCACCTCGCTGCGCACCGGCGCCGCGGCTGCGGTGTCCGCGCAGGTCCTGGCTGCCGCCGGCGCGAGATCGGTCGGCCTGATCGGCTGCGGGATCAACGGCGCCTGGGCGGCGCGCTGCCTCGCCGCGGCCGGCTACGGCCCCGGCGTCTGTGCGGACCTGCACTTCGAGGCCGCCGAACGGCTTGCCGCCGAGCTGGGCTGGGGCGTCGGCGGTCGCGCCGAGGCCGCCACCCAGGACGTCGTGGTTACGGTGACGCCCGGCGCCGAACGGGTGATCCTGGCTTCGGATCTGCGCCCCGGGCAGCACCTGGCCGTGCTCGGCGCAGACGCGATCGGCAAGGCCGAGGTGGAGCTCGCCGCGCTCGAGCGCTGCCGGCTGTTCTGCGACGAGTGGGAGCAGGCGGCGGGAGGCGGCGAGCTGGCCGGCGCCGTGGCGGCCGGCGTGGCGAGCCGGGAGGACGTGATCCAGCTCGGGGACGTGATCGCAGGCCGCTCTGAGGGCCGGCGCTCAGGCGATGAGCTGACGCTCTTCGACTCCACGGGGCTCGCGATCCAGGACCTCGGCATCGCCATCGCCGCCTACGAGGCGTGGCGCCAGGGGAAGGTCGGGGCGGTCGCGGTCGGCCTCTAGGGGCGCTCATCGAGCGCTGAGGCCGCAGACCGTGACCGGCACGCTCGAGGCCACGATCACTTGCCACGGTAGCCGCAGCCCGTCGGCGGGGAGCCGAAGCGTCCCGAAGTGCGCCCGCTCGGGACGATCGAGCTGTGCAGTGGGCGGGGAGGCGAACCGACCGACCAGGATCGCCGTCCTGCTGATATCGGGCGCGGACAGCTCCAGGCCCTCACTGGGCGGCGCCAGCTGCGCGAGCTTTGGGACCGTCGGGGGCGCCTCACCGCGTAGGGCCCGCCTAAAGGCGGCCTTCTTCGACGGATTCGGATCCAACGGCACGGTGGCAGTTGCCACCCCGCTGGCCGGGCGGCTCGGCTCCAGGCGGAGGCACCCCCGCCCTCGGACCACTCGCCCCCCGAGCTCTTGAATCAGGCGGGGCGCCTGCGGCCCGGGCGATCCGAGCCCCTGGGCGGGGCGGAGCGCCAGACCGATGGATCCGGCCAGCGCGTCGTCAGCCGCCTGGCGAACGAGCGCGGGGGCCGCCGCGAGCTCCGCAACCGGCTCCGTCACGGATCCGTACCGCTCGGCGGCGTCCGCGTACTCGCCTGCGGTTGCAGAGAAGTCGCTCGGCTTGAAGTCCTCTCGCAAGCTGGACCCAGCCGTCTCGTACACCGTGTATTGCGCGAGTGCCCTCTGGGAATCGAGGCGTGCCAGGGCGCCGCCATCCTTGAGCCGGTCGACGTTGTAGACGAGTCCGAGTAGGAGCACGCCGGTGAACGCCAGCGCCGCCCAGCCGCGCACCCGGGCGACACCCGCCAGCTCCGTGAGCACCAGCAGGAAGAGAACGGCCTCCGGATAGAGGTACCTGATCTCCTCGGGCGAGCGCAGCCACCCTCCCGGGGATAGACGGGTGGATCCGACCAGCACGACCAGCCCCGCCAGGGCGGCCCAGAGACTCGCCGGGACCCGGCCTCGCCGCATCACGAGGATGACGACCAGCGATGCGAACAGCGCCGCGCCAACGATCTGCGCCAGGGTTTGGTCGAAGGTGGGCTCGTCGAGGATGCCGGCCAGCCCGGAGACGGTCGCGCTGATCGAGATCCAGGAGTCCACGGCGAAATCGAAGACGTCGATCGGGCGCGTGGGGAAGATTACGTCCGTTGTCGGGGCGCGGAGGAACAGCCACCAGGCACCGAACGCCGCAGCCGGGAGGGCGAGCAGCCAGGCGCTCCGCCACGGCTTCGGCCAGGGCCGGAAGACGACGAGGACCCCGGCCGCGGCTAGAAACGCAAGCCCGACCGGGTGCGAGGCAACCGAGGCCGTCAGCAGGATCGCGGCGACGATGTCGCCGCGACTATTGCGCTTCTCCAGCGCGATCAGGGCCCCGAGGCCGGCCGCTACAGCGATCAGCGACGGCATCCGGCCCGGGGTGATCACCGTATCCCAGCCGGAACCGAAGAAGAGCAGGAGAACGGTCGGGGGGACGGCCAGCAGGTCGCCGACCCGGCGGCGCGCCAGCACGAAGAAGAGGCCCGCGCAGAGCAGCACGAGCGCGGTCACCATGAGCCTGGACGGGAGGTCGGCCGCCAGGCCGAAGACCTCGAACATGGCGTGGTACAAAAGAAGCGGCACGGCGATGAAGTACTTGTTGGGCGGCGAGTGCAGCACCGCATGATCGAAGGGCTGGCTCGCCAGCCTCGCGGCATAGCCGAGCTCGTCGCCCCGGATCGTCTGGTCCCTGCCCCAGTACAAAAGCGCCAGGGCAGACCCGGCCATGGCCACTCCCACCAACGCGAACGCAAGCGTGCGTGGTGTGGCGCGAGCGTGCAGCTCCGACAACCGCGCCGGCGTTCTCACAGCGGGATGTTGCCGTGCTTTCGCTTCGGCTGGTCCACCCGCTTGGTCTGCAGCGTGCGCAGGGCGCGGATCAGCTTCGGACGCGTCTCGTGGGGGACGATCACGTCGTCTATGTAGCCCCGCTCGGCCGCCGAGTAGGGGTTCGCGAACTGCGCCTTGTAGTCGGCGATCAGCTTCTCGCGGCGCTCGTCGGGCGTCGGCGAGCTCTGGATGTCGCGCCGGAAGATGATGTTGACCGCTCCCTCGGGGCCCATCACCGCGACCTCCGAGGTCGGCCAGGCGAAGTTGAAGTCGGCGAGCATGTGCTTGGAGGCCATCACGTCGTAGGCCCCCCCGTAGGCCTTGCGGGTCACGACGGTCAGCTTCGGCACCGTCGCCTCGGTGAAGGCGTAGAGGAGCTTCGCCCCGTGGCGGATGATCCCGCCCCACTCCTGCGAGGTCCCGGGCAGGAACCCCGGCACGTCGGTGAAGGTGATCAGGGGGATGTTGAAGGCGTCGCAGAAGCGCACGAAACGGGCCCCCTTGACGGAGGAGTCGATGTCGAGCACGCCGGCCAGGTGGCGGGGCTGGTTGCCGACTACGCCGACCGGATAGCCGTCGAGGCGGGAGAAGCCGACGACGATGTTCTGGGCGTAATGCTCGTGGACCTCGAAGAACTCGCCGTCGTCGACGATCCGCGAGATCACGTCGCGCATGTCGTAGGGCTTCGAGGGGTCGTCGGGGACGATCGTGTCGAGCGCCTCGTCGGCGCGGTCGGGGTCGTCGTAGGGCTCGACCCGCGGCGGCATCTCGAGGTTGTTGAGAGGTAGGAAGGACATCAGGAAGCGGACGTCCTCGAGGCACTGATCCTCGTTGTCGGCCGCGAAGTGGGCGACGCCGGACTTCGTGTTGTGGGTCATCGCCCCGCCCAGCTCCTCGAACGACGGCTCCTCGCCGGTGACCGTCTTGATCACGTCGGGGCCGGTGATGAACATGTGCGAGGTCTCCTTGACCATGAAGATGAAGTCGGTCATCGCCGGCGAGTAGACGGCGCCGCCCGCGCACGGCCCCATGACCAGGCTGATCTGCGGGATCACCCCCGAGCACTGGACGTTGCGCACGAAGACGTCGCCGTAGGCGCCCAGCGAGACGACCCCCTCCTGGATCCGCGCCCCGCCCGAGTCGTTGATGCCGACCACCGGCGCGCCGATCTTGGCGGCCAGGTCCATGACCTTGCACATCTTGTCCGCCATCACCTCGCCGAGGGAGCCGCCGAAAACGGTGAAGTCCTGTGAGAAGACGACCACCGGGCGCCCGTCGATCGTCCCCCAGCCCGTGACCACCGCATCTCCCCAGGGGCGGCGCTTTTGCATATCGAACTCGTAGGTGCGGTGGCGGACGAAGGTATCGAGCTCCTCGAACGAGCCCGGATCCAGCAGCTTGTGGACCCGCTCACGTGCCGTCAGCTTGCCCTTCTCGTGCTGCTTGGCGACCGCCTCCTCGGAAGCGGAATGGGTCGCCTGCTCGCGCAGCTCGCGCAGGTAGGCGAGCTTCTCCTCGTGGGTCTCGGGGAACTTCTGGCGCACGGCGCGCCGATTCTACGCGCGCGTTACCTCTACGTCGCCGTGGCGCGCTCGAGCATTGCGGCCATGGCCGCGCTCACCCGGGGGTCCAGCTCGTAGCCGGCGGCGGCGTGAAGCGCGTCGACGGCCATCCGCAGGCGCTCGTCCGGCGAGGCCCCGCGAGGCGCCGGTGTCGGCGCGGCCAGGGCCGCGTCGCAGGCGCATGCAACACGCACGATTCGCGATTCGATCGGGATCCGGTCGCCGGCCAGCCCGGCCGGCCCGCTTCCGTCGAACCGCTCTCCAAGGGCGCCGATCCACTCGCAGGCCCGATCGGGAATGCCCGCGCCACGCGCCAGCTCGGCGCCGCTCGCGAACCGGTGGTCGAGCAGCGCCCGGTCCTCCGGGGTCAGCTCGCCGGGGGGCTTCGCCAGCACCGCCGCCGCCACGTAGACGTTGCCGACCTCGTGCAACCTCGCGGCCTCGCGCACGGCCTCCGCGTGGTCGCGCTCCAACTCCAGCTCGACGGCCGCGGCGAAGGCATAGGCGGCGGTCCCGTCGGCGTGGTCTCGGGAGCTCGGTAGGTGGCGCTCCACCGCGTCGAGGAGCTCCGAGCCGGCCGCCTTCACGCTCGCGGCCAGTCCCGGCTCAGGCTCGCTCGAACGGGCGCCGCTCGGGCGATCCGAGCTCATCGAGGAGCTGCTCCAGTGCCGCGTGGACGTCGCCGGGGTCGGGCCGCGAGTGCTGGGCGACGATCGAGACCGAGGTCCCGAAGCCCTTCTCGGCGAGCTCCAAGGCGATCCGGGCGTGCCCCGCCTCGGCCCCACTCGTCCGCCAGGCGAGCATCCGCTCTGGCTGGCGGTGGGTGATCTCGACCGAAACGGCTTGCGATCTGCCGACGACGCCCGCCATCCACGCCTCCATCCGGGCGAGGTCGTCCGCCAGCTCCCAAAGCTCGGGCGCGGACTTGACCAGCGTCCGCTTGGTCTTCGATTCCATGGCCCCGGGCTTCTGCCATCCGCAGCCGACTCCTTCCGCGGGAGACGATTGCACATCGGATACCAGCCCAGAAGCCGGCGAAGCTAGAAGAACGCCCCGCCCTTGTATTCGCCGAACGCCTCTCGCATCGTCCCGCAGACCTCGCCGATCGAGGCGCTGGCGCGCAGCGCGTCCTTGATCGGGTAGAGCAGGTTGCCCTCACCCGCGGCGACCTCGCGAAGGTCCGCGAGCCGCCCGTCCACTGCCGCCTGGTCGCGGCCGTCCTTGAACCGCTTCAGCCGATCGACCTGGCGCCGCTCGGCCTCCGGGTCCACCCGCAGGATCTCGACGTCGTCGATCTCCTCGGTGACGTACTTGTTGACGCCCACGATGACGTCCTGGCCGCTGCGGTAGCGCTCGTGATACGAGGCCGCGGACTCCTCGATCTCACGCTGGATGAACTCGAGCGCCTGCACCGAGCCGCCCAGCTGATCGACCTTGTCGATCAGCTCCCAGGCTCGCGCCTCGATCTCGTCGGTGAGGGACTCGATGAAGTGGGAGCCGGCGAAAGGATCGGCGGTTTCGGCGGCGCCCGACTCGTGCGCGATCACCTGCTGGGTGCGGAGCGCGATCCGTGCCGAGCGCTCGGTGGGCAGCGCCAGCGCCTCGTCGAAGCCGTTCGTGTGCAGCGACTGGGTGCCGCCGCAGACAGCCGCGAAGCCCTGGAGCGCCACCCGGATGATGTTCACCTCGGGCTGCTGCGCCTGGAGCGTGACGCCGCCGGTCTGGGTGTGGAATCGGATCATCTGCGCGCGCTCGTCGGTGGCCCCGAAGCGCTCCCGCATGATCCGCGCCCACATCCGCCGCACGGCCCGGAACTTGGCGATCTCCTGGAACACGTTGTTGTGGCAGTTGAAGAAGAAGGCGAGCCGGGGGGCGAAGTCATCAAGTGCCAGGCCCCTGTCCAGCGCGGCCTCGACATAGGCGATCGCGTTGGCGAGCGTGAAGGCGACCTCCTGCACCGCCGAGCAGCCCTTCTCGCGGATGTGGTAGCCGGAGATCGAGATCGTGTTCCAGCTCGGGACGTGCTTGTGGCAGTACTCGAAGATGTCGGTGGTCAGGCGCATGGTCGCCTCGGGCGGGTAGATGTAGTTGCCCCGGGCCACGTACTCCTTCAGCACGTCGTTCTGGACCGTGCCGCGGAGCTTCTCGGCGCCAATGCCCTGTTCCTCGCCCACCAGCTCGTAGAGCAGCAGCAGGATCGCCGCCGGGGCATTGATCGTCATCGAGGTCGAGACCTCGTCGAGCGGGATCTGGTCGAAGCAGATCCTCATGTCCTCGATCGTGTCGATCGCAACCCCGGTCCGGCCCACCTCGCCCAGGCAGAGGGGCTCGTCGGAGTCGCGGCCGAGCTGGGTCGGCAGGTCGAAGGCCATCGAGAGGCCGGTCGAGCCGTGCTCGATCAGGTAGCGGTAACGGCGATTGGTCTCCTCGGCGGTGGCGTAGCCGGCGTATTGGCGCATCGTCCACAGCCGGTCGCGGTACATGCCGGTGTGGATGCCGCGCGTGAACGGGTACTCGCCGGGCACGCCCAGGCGCTCCTCGAGCCCCGGGCGGACGTCGTCGGCGTCGTAGACGCGCTTCACCTCGATCCCCGAGTCCGTGAACCGGCGCTCGTCCTCGGGGCCGACCAGGGGCGCGATGTAGCGATTCAGGTCTTCGTGGACCTTCTCGGCCTGCTCGTCGGGCGGGCCGTTTCCGGCGGGCGTGCCGTCTGGCTCGCCGGCAGCAGGCTTCTCCGTCGGGCGGGTCGCCATCTACATCAAGAATAGGGAGAGCGGCGGGTGCGGGCTGAAGCCACGGCGCCCTTCGCCACCTCGGCCAGGCGCTCGGCGACCGAGGGGTAGGAGTAGGCGCCGCTGGCGCCGGGCTCCGGAGCGTCGAGTTCGCGGGAGGCGAGCCGCCGCAGCGCCCCCACGATTGCCGCCACGTCGTCGGCGGGCACCGCGACGCCGCCGGTCTCCTCAACCACTCTCCCCGCCTCCGTTCCCGCGGCCAGCGCGAGGATCGGCCGCTCGGCCGCCAGGTACTCGAACAGCTTGAAGTTGAGCAGCTGGGTGCGCTGGGGCGAGGCGACCAGCAACAGCGCGTCCGCGGCACGCTGAAGGGCGAGGGCCGCTTCGCGGGGCAGGCTGCCGGCGACAACGATCCGGGCCGGCGAGACGTCGGTTCGCATCAACTCGGCCTCGGCGTCGGTCAAGGGGCCCGCGACGACCAGCTCGAGCCGGGAGGCCAGCTCAGGGTCGGTCCGGCCCAACTCGCCCAGCGCTTGGACCAGTGGGGTGGGGTCGCGCCCGTAGCTGCCGAAGCGGCCCGTGTAGACGAGCGAGATGCGCTCCGGGTCCAGGATGCCTGGGGGGTGGCCGGCCGCGTCCTGTCCGACCAGCTCCGCGTCCCAGCCGTTGGGGACGAGCGACGCCTCGATCCCGAGGCGCTCGCGCAGATCGTCGGCAACCGGACGGCTGACGCAGACGACCGCGTCGGCCGAGCGCAGCCAGCGACGTTCGAGGCGCTGGTCGAGGCGGCGCTGGAGCGCGGTGGGGAAGGGCGGCCGGATCGGCTCGAACGTCCAGGCGTCCCTGAGGTCGACTACCCAGGCGACGCCGCGACGCGCAAGCGCCCGGCCCACGGCGTGAACCGACTCGGGCGGCGAGCTGGTGATCACGCAGTCGAACCGCTCGCGGCGATTGAGCCGCAGCGCGCGCGATCGCGCAAACGGTGCCCAGGCGGCGACCAGCGGCTCAGGCACGAACACCTTGCTGAGCGGGTGCGGCTTGCCCGAGTAGGTGTCGGAGTCGAACAGGGCGTCGACGCGATCGTGGCCGTGCAGCCGCGCGCGCAGGCGCTGAAGGTCGACGGTGCGCACGACGTCTTGCTCGGCGGGGCCCTCGCCGGTGCCGTAGGCGGAGGTGGTCAGGACGGTGACGCGATGTCCGAGCCGCCGCAGCCACTTCGCCATCGCCCCGGGCCGGTGAGCGCCCGTGTCGCGGCACGGGGGATAGAAGTAGGCGACCAGGAGCAGGTTCATTCGAGCGTCTCCCGGCGCGCGGCGATCGCCTCCCCGTAGGCGCCCTCCATCCGGTCCAGCAGGCGCGGCCAGCTCCACAGCCGCTCAGCCTTCTGGCGGCCGGCCGCGCCCATCCGCGCGCGGCCGCCCGGGCCGGCTTCGATCAGCCCTCGGATCGCCGCAGCTACGGCCCCGGGGTCTCCGGGCTTGACGAGCAGGCCCGTCGCACCGTCGTCGATCACCGCCCGCACGCCGGGATATTCGGTCGCGATCGTCGGCAGCCCGCACGCCATCGCCTCGATCAGGACGATCCCGAACGACTCGGGCGGCTCGGTGGTGAGCAGGAGGAAATCGGTGGCCAGGAGCACACCGGGCAGCTCGGCATGCGTGACCGGCCCGAGGAAGTGGACGCGGTTGCCGATCCCGGCGGCCCTCGCTTGGTCGCGGTAGCCGTCGAGTAGCTCGCCGCCGCCAGCCACGATCAGGTGAACGTCTTCTCCGGCGATCCGCGCGATCGCCTCGATCGCCAGGTCGAGTCGCTTGAAGTGGTGAGCTCGGTCCAGGGTGGCGACGAAGGCGGCCACCACCGCCCGGTCCGGGATGCCGAGCGAACGACGCAGCCCCGGCTCAACCCGCCCCGGTGCGAACTGCTCCGTGTCGACGCCGTTCGGCATCTCGACCAGCTTCCCGGGGTGACGCTCGCCCGTCCGGCGGAGATACGGGACCGAGCCCGCGTGGTCGGGCGAGAGCACGCAGATCCGGTCCGCGGCACGGACCAGCAGCGGCGCCACGGTGTGCTCATAGCCCTCGAACAGCACCCCCCGCGGGCCCCTTCCGACCAGCCGGTTCTTGTAGTGGACGAGCAAGGCCTGGCGCCTGCGCTTGCGCCCGAGGCGGCCGAGCAAGGTCAGCTCGGAGCCGAAGATGAACGGATAGTGGACGTGGATCAGGTCGAAGCCCTCGATCCGGGCCAGGCTGGGGATCAGCGGCGCGTTGCCGATCGCGAGCAGGGGCTCGATACGGTGCACGACCGCCTGTCCCGGGTCCGGCGGCTCACCCGCCGCCGGCGCCGTGAACACCTCGACCTCGTGGCCGCGCTCGGCCAGGCCCCTGGCGAAGCGGTAGCAGGTGTTGCCGGCGCCGCCCGGATAGGGAGGGAAGGTCGCCGTCAGATGAGCGATCCGCAGGCGACCGGTTGGTGACGCCGGGCTGGCGCTCAATCGGTGGCGCCGACGAGCCGCTCGATGCCCGCCTGCTCGATGGTGCGCCGCAGTCCGTCGCGGAGCTCCACCTCCGGCTCCCAGCCGAGCAGTTGCCTGGCCCGGGCGATGTCGGGCTGCCGGACCCGGGGGTCGTCCACGGGGAGCGCCTCGAAGACGATCTCGGACCGTGACTCGGCCACCTCGATCACCGCCTCGGCGAGCTTCAGCAGGCTCATCTCCTTGGGATTGCCCAGGTTGACGGGCAGGTGCACGTCCGACTCGGCAAGCAGGACGAAGCCGCGGATCAAGTCGTCGACGTAGCAGAAGCTCCGTGTCTGGCTGCCGTCGCCGAACACGGTGACCGGCTTGTCCTGAAGCGCCTGACGCAGGAAGGTCGGAATCGCCCTGCCGTCGTGAGGCCTCATCTTGGCGCCGAACGTATTGAAGATCCGGGCGATGCAGCTGTTGACGCCCTGCTGCCGGTGGTAGGCCATGGTCAGCGCCTCGGCGTAGCGCTTCGCCTCGTCGTAGACGCCTCGGGGGCCGATCGGGTTGACGTTGCCCCAATAGTCCTCGGGCTGGGGGTGGACTTCGGGGTCGCCGTACACCTCTGAGGTCGAGGCCAGCAGGAATCGCGCCCGTTTGAACTTCGCCAGTCCCAGCATGTGGTGGGTCCCGTAGGAGCCGACCTTGAGGGTGTGCAATGGCAGGCGCGCATAGTCGATCGGGCTCGCTGGCGAGGCAAGGTGGTAGACGAAGTCGACGTCGTCGTCGACGAACAGCGGCTCGGTCAGGTCCTGGTGCAGGAAGGTGAACTTGGGATCACGGATGTGCTCGATGTTCTGAAGCGAGCCGGTGTCGAGGTTGTCGAGGCAGATCACCCGGTGGTCCTTGGCCAGCAGGTGATCGCACAGATGCGAGCCGAGAAACCCAGCTCCCCCGGTGACGATGCAGGTGCTCATCGGCGCGTCTGAGCATAGCGCCGCGCCGGCCGCATCTGGCCGATTTGGCTCAACCTGGACGGCTGCTCGCGGAGCCAGCAGCCGCCCGGGGGCATGGGGGAGGTGGCGCGGGCTTTACCTGGAGATGCGGGCCGACCTCGCCGAGCCCCTCGTCAGCTCTCGGCGCGATGCGCTGGCGCAACTTGCCTCCTCCGAGGCGGCCCTGCGGCGCACCGCTCGTCGTTACTCACTCTGCGTGGACGACGCCGAGGACGCCTACCAGCGCGCGGTCGAGATCCTGCTCACCAAGTCCCTGCCCGCCGATCCTCGGCACCTCCCCGCCTGGATGCAGGTGGTGACCCGCCGAGAGGCGCTCGCGGTGCGGCGCTCCCGGGAGCGGCTGCTCGGCCCCAGCAACGACGATCACCGCGACTCGCTCGACAAGGTTGCCTGCGATCGACCCGACCCCCAGGAGCGTCTCGAGCGCCGCGAGCAGGTCACCGATGCCGTTGGGCTGCTGTCGGAGCTGAAGCCGCAGGAACGCCTGGCGCTCGTCCTCCAGGCCCACGGCTACTCCTATGCCGAGATCCGCGAGATCTGCGGCTGGACCTATACCAAGGTCAATCGCGCACTGGCAGAAGGCCGCGCCAGACTTCGAGCGCTCCGCGCGATCAGCTGACGGAACGCCAATCAGAGCCTGATCCCGCCCAACTCCTGGAAATCCGGGCTCTTCGAGGGCTCTCGGTTTGCATGGAGACCGTCAGTCGTGGCCTCCAGCTCTCGCGCCACGTAGGCTTGGCCTGATGACGGACAGCGGCGAGCAACCTTCGACCTCGAGCACGGCGTCGAGCCCAGCTAGGCCGGGATCGAACTGGACCGCAAGCCGCGTGATCGGGATGGTCTTCGCGAGCATCGGCGGGCTGATCGGCGTGGCGCTGCTGGTGGGCGGCATCGCGGTGCTGGCCGCGTACGGCTTCGCCCGCGACGACGACGGCTACTTCACCTCAGATCGAGAGCAGCTCGAAAGCGCGACCTACGCGATCACCTCCGAGGAGATCGACCTCGGTGCCGATGCCGATGACTGGGCGCCGGAGGGGCTTCTCGGCGAGGTGCGTATCCGCGTCGAGAGCGCCGAGCCAGTCTTTATTGGCATCGGGCCGGATGTCGACGTTGCCCGCTACCTGGGCCGGGTCGCTTACGACGAGCTCACTGACTTCGACGACGGTGAGGCGCAGTTCGACCTTCACCAAGGCGCGAAGCCGCGAACCCCGCCAGGGCAACAGAATTTCTGGGTCGCCGAGGCCGAAGGCAGTGGTGAGCAGGCCTTGACCTGGGACGCGGACTTTGGTCGCTGGACCGTCGTGGTCATGAATGCCGACGGGGCTCGCAGCCTGACGATCGAGGCCGACGCCGGAGTCAAGCTCGATTGGGTCGTCTGGGTCGGCCTGGGGTTGTTCGTGGTGGGTCTGGTTATGACCATCGGCGGCGTGGTCGTGATCCTGCTCATCGGCCGGCGTGCGAGCCGGGACTCGACCACGGCTGACTGAGGTCGAGACACGATGGGAGGTCAATGGTGAGGGTCGTTTTCGTGCATGGGGCGTGCGTCAAGGACGGATCGTGGTGGTGGCACCGAACCGGTGAGCTGCTGGCCGAGCGGGGCGTCGCCGGCGACGCGCCCGCCCTGCCCAGCTGTGGCGAGACGGGTGAGCCGACGGGTGCGCAAGGACCCGGGCTGGCCGAGGATGTCGCCTCGGTCCGGCAAGTCCTGACCGCGAGCGATGAGCCGACCGTCGTGGTCGCCCACAGCTACGGCGGCATCGTCACCGCGGAGGCAGCGGCGGGCGTCGAAGCCGTGCGCCATCTGCTGCTCGTGTCGAGCTACCTGCCCGAGGTCGGGCAGAGCCTTTCCTCGTTCGGCGGTGAGGAGCCCGCCCCGTTTCTCGACATCGATCCCGAGGGCGGCACGTTCACCGTCCGGCCGGAGGCCCTGGCCGAGACGTTCCTGCAGGACTGCAATCCGGAGATCCAGCGACAGGCCATGGACAAGACGGCCCGGCAGAGCCTGGCGGTGCTCGAGCAGCCGGTGCAGTCGGCAGCCTGGCAGCACGTGCCCTCGACGTACCTTGTCTGCGCGCAGGACCAGGGCACCCCGGCCGACCTGCAACGCGAGTTCGCCGGTCGAGCAGCCAGCGTCGTGGAACTCGACGCCGGCCACCACCCATTCCTCTCCCAGCCCGCCGAGGTCCGCGACCTGATCGTCGGGCTGTAGTGTCGGTACTGCTTCGCCGACCAGGGGAAGCGAACCATGGGTGATGCAACGGGCGCATACCTCTACCAACCCGGAGAGGGTGAGCTGCGCTGGATGGGTGAGACGTCCACGTACTTTCTTGCCGCAGGGGAGCAGACGGGAGGAGCATTCTGCCTCGTCGATGAGCGGGCTAGTCGCGGGGAAAGCGTCCCGCTACACCGGCACCGGGACGACATGGAGTCGTTCTACGTCTTGGAGGGCGAGATAACCCTCTATATCGGTGACCAGCCGGGAGTGCGGGCGCCGGCCGGTTCGTTCGCCCACCTGCCCGGTGGGACCGTCCACGGCTTCCGCGTCGAGTCGGAAACGGCGCGCTACCTCATCCTCACGACGCCGCGCCATGGGGAGTTCTACCGTGCGATCACCCTCGCGTCGCGACCTGGCGGTTTGCCGCCGCTCGATTCGATCCAAGGCTCGCAAATCAAGCAGGCGAGCAAGGATTATGGGGTTGAGTTCGTGGGACCACTCCCCGATCGAATCGATTAATCGCTCTCTGGAAGAATGGCGTCATGTCGGCCTACCGCGCGCAGGCCCACCTTGATGCGCCGCTGGAAGACGTCTGGGCGCTGGTCGGCAACCCCTCGACCTATCCGGAGTGGTGGCCGGCTGCTGTGGAGATCCGGGGCCAGGCATTCGAGGTTGGCGACGTCTACACCCAGGTGCTGGAGATCGCCGGGCGGCGGTTGGAGTACACGCGGGTCATCGACCGTCGCGACGAGCTCAAGGAGCTGAGATGGAGCTGCCCGACGACGGGCGGCTTCCAGCGCTGGCTGCTGACCGACGCCCAGGGCGGAACCTTTGTGGACATGGAGATGGGAATCGACCCGGCGAAGGTCGCGGCCCGTTACGGACTGTTTGACAAGACGGTCGGGCGCTGGTTCATAAAGCGCTGGGCAGAACAGGCCATCGACGGGTTGCGCCGGACGCTGACTTCGGCGCATACGCCTGGTGCGCGCTAGGCTGCGCGAGCACTGATGAGGAGGTGGCCGGAAATGAAGCTGGGGACCGCGCTGTTGGTGGTGGGAATCCTGGCAATCGGGGCGAGCGCCGCGGTCGCACAGAGCCAGTTCCCGACCTTCTTCACGAAATTCAAGCTCGAGCGGAACTCGTCCTCGAGCGAGTTCAAAGGCAAGATCGACTCGTCGAAGAGCAAGTGCGTCAAGGGGCGCAAGGTCAAGCTGATCCGCAAGCACAACGGCAACAAGAAGACCCTCGGCGACGACAAGACGAACAGCAAGGGCAAGTTCAACATCAAGCTGTCGACCGGCAATCCGAAGAACGGCAAGTACTACGCCAAGGCCAAGAAGAAGAAGTTCGACAGCGACCAGAAGATCTGCCTCTCCGAAACCTCGGGCTCCATCAAGATCTCCTGAGCCGCCCTCGGGTCGGGCTCACGACGTAGTCGGGAACAGAGAGGTGAGAACCTGGGCGGGTGTCGTCCGGGCCGACAACGGATGCTCAAGCGCTACGCGAGCTCGAGCGCGTCCCGCTCGACCTGCCCCGCGGACTTGAGGTCGCGTGGCTCGGCGTCTCGGGCTATCGGCTCACATATGAGGGCGTCTCGGTTTTCGTCGATCCGTACGTGTCGCGGGTGCCGCTTCGGGCACTGCTCTTGCGGCGAAGGGCCCTGCCGGACGAATCGTTGATCGGCCGCTACCTCGGGGCGCCGGGGAAGGTGGCCGGGATCCTCGTCGGCCACACGCACTTCGACCACGCGATCGACGCACCGGCTCTCGCTCGCCGCTTCGGGACCAAGGCCTTCGGATCCGCGTCGCTGGCGCATCTCATGCGCCTGCACGGGCTCGCCGAGCTCGCCGTTGAGGTCGTCCCTCACCGGGCTTACGAGCTCGGCCCCTTCTTGGTCCGCTTCGTCCCGAGTCGCCACTCCAAGCTGCTCTTCGGGCGCAAGGTCCCGATGGACGGCGAACTCACCTGCGACCACCTGCACGGACTGGTGCCGACCGCCTACAAGTGCGGGACCGTGTGGGGCATCCGCATCGAGGTGGCGGGGGTCAGCCTCTACCACCAGGGCAGCGCGGACCTCGATGACGACGAGCTGGGCGATGAGCCCGTGGACGTCTTTCTCGCCGGGGTTGCGGGCCGGAGCGTCACGCCCCGCTACTGGGAGCGGATATTGCCGCGTCTCGATCCGAGGCTCCTCGTCCCGACCCACTACGACAACTTCTTCGTTCCTCTGGGAGGGGATGAGAAATTCCTGCGTGGGGTCAGGATGACCGACCTGCCGGGCGAGGTGGCCCGGGTCTCGCGGGACGTGCGGGTCGCCGCTCTGACACGGATCGATCAGGGTTAAGGCGAGACCCACGCACCGCCCCGACCGTATCGGCGTTAGCGTGACGGCATGACCGTCGACGAGGCCCGATCTGCCGGCCGTCGTGATGCAGAGCGAGCCGTCGCTCTAGCTCGAGAAGAGCCGGATGGGACCGAAGCCGCTGCCCATGAGGAGCCGCGTACCGACCTCTTCGCCGAGCCGGATCCGGGGAAACCCGGCTCGCCGGCGCGGCGCCTCGTTTCCGGTTGGCGCGGCGGGGGACACATCGCCGCGGGCGTCTCGGAGGAGGCGCACCGGGCCGAGGAGGCCGGCGGCGAGGTTTGGGCGGCATACGGCGCTGCTTTCGACGCCGGGTTGAGCGATGCGAACGTGACTTTGATCCCGACCTGGTACAGCGACGAGCGTGACTGGATCATCCGGGGCCTCTACGTCGTCGATCGAAACCGCTTCCCGGACGCCGCTGCCGGCATGCGGACGAAGACGGAGGACGGCATCGACTACACCTGGGAGGGCGACGTCCAGCGGGCCTTCAGGGCGCCGCGTCGAGGTTTCCTGGATCGGCTGAAATCGAGGTCGCCCTAGCGTTCCAGGCGCGTCAGCAGCCGTTCGTTGTCGGCGATCTCATCCTCGAGGCCCGCAAGCTCCTCCTCGGTGCTCTCGAGCGCCGCCCGCGCGCTCCCCAGCTCGGCCTCGGCCCGTTTCCGGGCCTCCCGCTCGCGGTCCCGCCTCGCGATCACCTGTTTCGCTCGTCGCTGCAGCCGCTTCAGGGTGGCGCGTGCCTCCTTCAACTCGCGCGCCCGGGCCTTGCTCGGAGGCTTGGTCGCGGCCCGCGTCGGCGCCGCCACCCGGCCTCCGGTGAGGCTCGCCGCCCGGCGCTCGCGGTCGAGGCGCCCGCGGCTGACGACCCGAGCCGTCTCCTCGTCGCTCGCCGCCGCCTGCAGGGTCTCCGCGACTCGATCGAGGGCGGCGGAGCTGGGGCGAGATCCCCCGAAGCCATCCCGCGCCAGCTCCGTCAGTCGCGCGAGCGCCTCGCGTTCCTCCCTCGCCGCCTCGCGCAGCCTCTCACCGGATTCTGATCGCCCGAACCCGCCGTGGAGCTGTCGCAGGCGATCCGCCGCCTCGAGCAGCCCTCGGATCTCCGCGGGGTGGTCGAGGCTGAGCCGGTTGACGAGCCAGGCGGCCTGCGTCGGCCGCTTCAGCTGCTTCACCTTCGCGGCGGCGTCGCCGTCGCCGGCCGCATTCAGCTCCGACGCGAGCTCGTTGCGGGCCGCGGTGAACTCCTCCGGAGGCGCTCGGTAGAGCCCGTCCAGCCGTTGCTCGAGTTTGTCCTGCTTCCGCGCGATGGTGCTCAGCGGGGCGAAGCCCGCGGCCCGATCGTATGACAACCTGCCGGGGGGTGGTGGGCGACGTCATCGTGGGGCCTGATGAGGGTGAGACGATCACCGCCAGGGCGGAGCGCGAGGTCGTCCTGCTCACCGAGCGTGACGAGATCTCGATCACGAGGTCGCGCTACGGGCCGGGCGAGCGCGGGCCAGATCCGCACCTGCATCGCGAGCACACCGACTCGTTTTACGTGCTCGAGGGCGAGCTGACGTTCTCGCTCGGGCGCGAGGGTCTGCGGACCGGAGTCGCTGCCGGCGGCTTCGTCGCCGTGCCGCCGAACGTCGTCCACTCGTTCGTCAATGAGGGGCCCGCCGACACCCACTTCCTCAACTTCCATGCTCCCGACGGGGGATTCGGCGCCTTCATGCGCGCCGCCAGGGATGGGGACGAACTCGGGTTCGACAGCTTCGATCCGCCGCCGGACGGCGGCCGGCCGCCGAGTGAGGCGATCGTCACCGGCCCCGGCAAGGGCGAGCGGCTCATACGTCGCAACCGCGTCGCCCTTCTCAAGGGGGTGCTGCCCGACATCTGCTTCGTCGAGTTCCTCTTCGACGGCCCCGTCGACGGGCCCGAGGTACACCACCACGAGAGCCAGGTCGACTCGTTCTGGGTCCTCGAGGGCGAGCTTGAGATCACACTCGAGGATTCGGTCCACCGGGCCGGACCGGGGACACTCGCCTCGGTCCCGTGCGGCGTGCGGCACACGTTCAGCAACAGCCGCGACACGAAGGTGCGCGTCCTCAACGTGCACACCCCGGACGAGGGCTTCGGCGATTTCCTCCGCCGGATCTCGGGCTGAGGCGGCGTTCGTGCCGGCGGTTGCGCTCTACGGCGGCAGCTAGCTCCGGTGGAGCGCCAGCCCGGTGAGCAGCTCGTGTGCGATCCGGGCGGCGACCGACGCGGTGATATCGGTGGCGCCGAGCGGCGCGGACGGGACCACCTCGACCAGATCGGCGCCGACGAGCTCGAGCTGCGCCGCGAGCTCGCGACACGCCCACAGCAGGTCGGCGCTGGTCATGCCCCCCGGCTCCGGGGTGCCGGTACCGGGCGCGAACGCCGGGTCGAGGACATCGACGTCGATCGAGGCGAACGCCGGCCCGGGCCCAACGGCCTCGATCGCCTCTGCGAGCACCTCGGCGATGCCGCGGTCGAGCACCTCGCGCATTCGCAGCGCCGTGATCCCGCGCTCGTCCTGCCAGGCGAACTCCTCCTCACCGGGCCAGTAACCGCGCAGACCGACCTGGGCGTAGCGGTCTCCGGCAACGTGTCCTTGCTCGACCAGCCGATACATCGGGGTTCCGTGCGAGCGTTCGACCCCCCAGGCCTCGCGACCGGTGTCGGTGTGGGCGTCGAAGTGGATCAGCCCGAGCGGGCCGTGGCGCTGGGCACAGGCGCGGATGTCCGGCTCGGCGATGGAGTGGTCCCCGCCGAGTATGAGCGGGATCGCCCCGGCGTCGACCACGTCGCCGACGAGGCGCTCGATCGCCGCGTGCGAGGCGACCGGGTCGGCTGGGATCACCGCCGCGTCGCCGAAGTCCACCACCCGCAGCGCCTCGAACGGATCGACCCCGGCGTCGAGGTGCACCCCGCCGAAGCCGTTGCTCGCGATCCGGATCGCCCGCGGACCGAGGCGCGCGCCCGGAAGTTGCGTGACGAGCTCGTCCAGGGGCGCACCGACGATAGCCACATCGACCCCGGCCAGGTCCTCAACCGACTCCGTGTAGGGACGGGCACCGAACGACTGCAGGCCGGCGTAGTCGGGACGCTGGTGAGGATTCCAGCGCTCGTGCGGGTCGATCGTCGCCATCACGCGCCAGCATGCCCGATCGAGGCCGCCGACGGCTGAATCGCGGCCGGCGCTCGCCGGGTCGGGGCGAGATAATGCGCGACCATGGGTGCAGCGCTTGGCTGGGGCTCGTTGGCGGCTGCCTCGCTGGTGCTCGGCGTGGGACTGGCGTTCGCGCGCCGCTGGCCTCCCGCTCAAGTGGGCCTGGTGCTCTCATTTGGGGCGGGCGCGCTGATCAGCGCGGTCAGTTTCGAGCTCACCCAAGAGGCGATCGCGATTGGCGATACAGGGGTTGTGGGAATCGGGCTCGCTCTCGGGGCACTGACGTACTTCGTTTCCGATGGACTGATCGCCTCGAGGACCGCCTCGGGTCGCGGCATGCCAGGACGGAAGGAGGGGTCCGGCCCCGGCGCCGCCCTCGCGCTGGGGGCCTTCCTCGATGGCGTGCCGGAGCAGCTCGTGCTCGGAATCGGGGTGGCCGCAGGCGACGGGGTAAGTGCGGCGCTTCTGGTCGCAATCTTCGTCTCCAACCTGCCAGAGGCAATTGGATCGGCCAGCGCGATGGAATCCGCAGGCACCGCCCGGAGCACGATCCTGCGCCTTTGGATCGCGGTCGCGGTGGTCTGCGCACTGGCGTCGGTGGTCGGCTTCGCGATAGCGGACGCTGCGTCGTCGAACCTCCAGGCCGCTATTCAGGGGTTCGCGGCTGGAGCACTCCTGGTGATGTTGATCGACTCGATGATTCCCGAAGCGGTGAGGAACTTCGGCCGGACCGCCGGATTGGTGACCACGCTTGGCTTCGCCCTCGCCGCCGCGCTTTCGAGCGTTTCCTGATCCGGGATCAACCCTCGTACGGCGGCGCCTCGCCCCACCCCCAATGTGGAACCGGCGCCTTCGGCGGCGGCGTCGCCCCGGGCTGAGAGTTGGCCACCGCGAGGCGCGTGCCCCATTCGACATATGCCATCAGTGCTGAGCGGAACTCTGGATCGGATGGCAATCCGGCTTCATCGGCGGCGGGCGTGATCCGCTGGACCCAGCGCGCGCGCTGCTCTTCGGTTATGGCCAGACCGCGATGCTTCGAGAGCATGTGCTGGTAGCCACCGCGCTCGTCTGTGTAGGTCGGGGGCCCGCCGAAGACCTCGCCGAGCCAAAGGGCGACGTGGTGGGGATGATCCTCGGGAAGATTGGAGAACACCGGTTCGAGGATCGGATCGGCGCGCACGCGCCGGTAGAAGGCATCGGTCAGCCGGTCGAATGCAGCGGCGCCCCCGGCCCATTCGTAGAGCGTTGATTTCATCTTTGCGTCTGCCTCCAATCCGATTGTCCCGCTTGATGGCTAAGTGCGCAGGCGCGCTGGCGTAGATTCCGCGGTCCAAGATCGTCCACGCAAGGAGCAGCGAACGATGGCAGCGAAGGTTGTTGGGCCCAACGACGGCAAGGCGGGGTTTCTGGGGAGCATCGGAGTCCGGTTCATGATCGACGGCGAGGAGGCGAAGGGCGGCTTCTCGCTGGTCGAGCACCCGATGTCAGCGCGGGCGCTGGCTGCCCCGCTCCACCGGCACGCGCGTGAGGACGAGTACAGCTACATCCTCGAGGGGAGCATGGGCGCCCTGCTGGGGGACGAGGAGCTGGTCGCCGGTCCCGGCGATCTGGTCTTCAAGCCGCGCAACCAATGGCACACATTCTGGAACGCCGGCGACGAACCCGCGCGGATCTTGGAGATCATCTCTCCCGCCGGCTTCGAAAAGTATTTCGAGGAGCTCGTTGAGCTCGGCGGCTCCACTCAGGCTGGCCCTCAGACCCTGGCGGAGCTCTGTGGTCGCTACGAGCTGGAAGTGGACCCGGAGAGCATCCCGGGACTCGTTGAGCGTTTCGACCTGCGGTTTCCAGGCGAGCCGATCTAGGCGGCGAAGTGAGGGCTCAACGCTCGCTGAAGCAGTAGGCTAGAGGCGACAAGGGAGGACCGCCGTGTGTGCCGAGTCGTTTCGTCCCAGGACCGCCGTCGACGATCCGCCGGTTTCCGGCGGGGGACTGGTGCGGCGGCGGACTGTTGTGTGGGCGCTGCTGGCGCCGCTCATGCTGGCCGCCTTTCTCTCGGCTACAGCCGGGTCGGCATCGGCGTCGATCGCGTTCGACCTGACGTGGGGAAGCGTCGGCACCGGCAATGGCCAGTTCACCCTTCCGCAGAGGGTGGCCACCGACTCCACGGGCGCCCCGTACGTGTCCGACACGGGAAACCACCGGATCCAGAAGTTCACCACCGGGGGCGTGTTCACCACCAAGTGGGGAGCCACCTTCCTTGGATTGCCGGTCGCGGGCACCGGGGACGGCGAGTTCAACCTCCCGGCCGGCGTCGCCACCGACTCCTCGAACAACGTCTACGTCGCCGACACCACCAACAACCGGATCCAGAAGTTCAACTCCTCGGGCGTCTTCCAAGCCAAGTGGGGAGCCTCGGGCTCCGGCAACGGCCAGTTCAGCCTTCCGCAGGGCATCGCCACGGACTCCTCGAACAACGTCTACGTCGCCGACACCGGCAACAACCGGATCCAGAAGTTCAACTCCTCGGGCACATACATCACCCAGTGGGGAAGCGCGGGCACCGCGAACGGCCAGTTCACCTCTCCTTCCGGGGTCGCCGTCGACTCCTCGGGCAGCGTCTACGTCGCCGACGCGGGCAACAACCGGATCCAGAAGTTCTCGTCCACGGGCTCCTTCATCACCAAGTGGGGAACCGCGGGCACCGGCAATGGCCAATTTGGCGCAACTACCACTCTGGATGTGGCCACGGGCTCCCATGACAACGTCATCGTCGCCGACACCGGCAACAACCGGATCCAGAAGTTCAGGCCGTCGGGCACCTTCATCACCACTTGGGGAACCCTGGGCACCGGGACCAGCCAGTTCAATGGCCCCTCCGGGGTCGCCGTCGCGTCAACAGACCACGTGTACGTCGCCGACCGGGCCAACAACCGGATCCAGAAGTTCCACGAGACGGACACAATCACGCCCGACACCACGATCGACTCCGGCCCCTCCGGGCTGACCAACGACGCGAGCCCGAGCTTCACCTTCTCGTCCAACGAATCGCCGCTGCTGACTCCAGGCTTCGAGTGCAGCCTGGACGCCGCGGAGTGGGCGAGCTGCGCCTCCCCCAAGGCCTACGCGGGCCTCTCCGACGGCGCCCATACCTTCCAGGTGAGGGCGGTGGACGCCGCCGGGAACCCGGATCCGAGCCCCGACTCCCAGGGCTTCACGGTCGACGCCACGCCCCCGCAGACCACGATCGACTCCGGCCCTTCGGGTCCGACCAACGACGCGACCCCGACCTTCAACTTCTCCTCCGAGCCGGGGGCGAGCTTCCAGTGCCGCTTCGACTCCGACTCGTTCGCGGCCTGCTCGGGCCCCGGTGGCACCCACACCCCGGCGAGCGACCTGGCCGACGGCTTCCACACCTTCCAGGTGAGGGCGGTGGACGCCGCCGGAAACCCGGATCCGAGCCCCGACTCCCAGAGCTTCACGATCGACGCCACCGAGCCCCGAGACCACGATCGACTCCGGCCCCTCGGGTCTCACCAACGACAGGACCCCGACCTTCACCTTCTCCTCATCGGAGGCGGGGTCGAGCTTCGAGTGCCGCTTCGACGCGCTCAGTTTCGCGCCCATGCTCGGGCCCCGGTGACGCCCACACCCCGGCGAACAACCTGACCAACGGCGCCCACACCTTCGAAGTCCGCGCCACCGACCAGGCAACCAACATGGACCAAACCCCCGATTCCCAGAGCTTCACGGTCGATGCCATCGCTCCCCAGACCGCGATCGACTCCGGCCCCTCCGGCACGACCCAGGACGCGACCCCGACCTTCGGCTTCTCCTCCGAGCCGGGGGCGAGCTTCCAGTGCCGCTTCGACTCCAACCCATTCGGGGCATGCTCGGGCCCCGGTGACTTCCACACCCCGGCGAGCGCCCTGGCCGACGGCGCGCATACCTTCCAGGTGAAGGCGGTGGACGCCGCCGGAAATCCGGATCCGAGCCCCGCCTCCCGGAGCTTCACGGTCGTCACCTTCCCCGAGACCACGATCGACTCCGGCCCCTCGGGTATCACCAACGACCCGACCCCGACCTTCACCTTCTCCTCCTCGGAGGCGGGCTCGAGCTTCCAGTGCAAGATCAACTCGAGCACCTATGCGAGCTGTAACTCGCCGAAGACCACCTTCCACCTCTCGGACGGCTCGCGTACGTTCTACGTCCGGGCCGTCGACCAGGCCGGCAACGCCGACCCGACGCCGGCCTCGCGCCCCTTCACGGTCCGGACCGCCGCGGTCCACCTCTCGGGCTCGACCCTGATAGTCACGGCCGCGGAGGGGGCCAAGGACAACTTCGAGATCACCAGCCCCTCTGCCTCGCTCCTGCGGGTAACCGACGTCGCCGACGGTCCCTATACGGGTTCCGGCGTCCACGCCTGGGCGGGATGCAACCGAAGCGGCGACTACGGCGCGAACTGCGGCGCCGCCGGGATCACCCTGATCCGGGTCGACTCCCTGGGTCTAAACGACCGGGTGGTCAACTCGACCGCGATCCAGAGCTCGCTCGCCGGCGGGGCGGCGAGCGACACGCTGATCGGCGGCTCGAGCCATGACATCCTCACCGGTGGACCGGGCGCCGACGTGTTCATGGGGATGAACGGAAACGACGAGCTCTTCGCCCGCGACCTGGCCCCCGATACGACGATCGACTGCGGCGGCGGCAACGCGGACAAGGCCGACATGGACGTCCTCCCGAAGGACTCCTCGGTCAGCGGCTGCGAGATACCGACGCGGCACTGAGGGACGCTGGCAGCCGGGCCGCATGCTCTCGGTGGTGAGCGTCGGATCTCACGCGGAAACCCTGGAGCGCGTTAGATTCGGGGGGTGGTGGAAGCCATCAAGCCTCCAAAGACGCAGTACACCCGCAGCGGCGACTTCTCGATCGCCTACCAGGTCGTCGGCGACGGCCCGCTCGACCTGGTCCACATACCCGGCCTCGTCTCCCACCTCGACCATGCCTGGACGCATCCGAAGTACGTGCGCTTCATGCGCCATCTGTCCTCGTTCGCTCGGGTGATCGTGTACGACAAGCGCGGCACGGGGCTGTCCGACCCGGTCGTCGAGCCGCCCTCCGTCGAGGAACGGATCGACGACACGCGGGCGGTCATGGACGCGGTCGGCATCGATCGAGCGGCGGTCTTCGGGTGCTCGGAGGGCGCCACCCTGGCGGCCTTCTTCGCCGCCACCTACCCCGAGCGGGTGTCGAGCGCCGTCCTCTACGGCAGCTTCGCTCGGCTCACCCCCGATCCGCCGGACTATCCCTGGGGTTTCGACGAGACGATGACCTCCATGCTGCTGGAGGGCGCAGAGGAAGCCTGGGGGGAGGGGATCATGCTCACGCTCCTCGCCCCCAGCTTCCTGGCGATCGATGAGGAGCGCGAGTGGTGGGGAGGCTTCGAGCGCACCGCGATGAGCCGCCGCGTCCTGCCCCCGATGACGGCGGCAAACATCGACCTCGACATCCGCGCCATCCTGCCGACGATCCGCGTTCCGACGCTGCTCCTCCATCGCACGGGGGACATGAACCCGATCGAAGGGGCCCGGTACATGGCGGAGCGGATCCCGGGCGCCCGGCTGATCGAGATGGACGGGGACGACCATTGGCCGTGGATCATCGACCCCGACGAGGTCTGCGGCCACGTCGAGGAGTTCGTCACCGGCAGCCGCCACGAGCCCGAGACCGACCGCGTGCTGGCCACGGTGCTGTTCACCGACATCGTCGGGTCAACAGAACGGGCCTCCGAGATCGGCGATCGCCGCTGGCGGGAGCTGCTGGAGGAACACGAGCAGGCGTTTCGGCGCGAGCTCGAGCGCCAGGGCGGGCGCGAGGTGAAGACCACGGGTGACGGGTTCCTCGCCACCTTCGACGGCCCGGCGCGCGCGATTCGCTGCGCCAAGGCCGCTACGTCGGCGATCCGCGCGCTCGGGATCAATATTCGCGCCGGCATCCACACCGGGGAATGCGAGCGCCGCAACGGAGACATCGGCGGCATCGCAGTCCACATCGGCGCCCGCGTGATGTCCCAGGCCGGGCCCGGTGAGGTGCTGGTGTCGAACACGGTGAAGGACCTCACGGTGGGCTCCGACATCGAGTTCGAGGCGCGTGGCGAGCACGAGCTCAAGGGCGTCCCGGGCTCCTGGCGCCTCTACGCCTGCTGAGCCCAGGCGCTGCTTCGGCCATCCGCCGTGCGTCTAGCGCCGGTGCCGGTGGTCTCGGTGGCGGTGGTATCCCGGGGGGCGCAGGCCAGGCGCGTAGGGGGCGAAGCGGTGCCTGTTGAGCATCCGTCGCAGCACCCTCCTTGCCCGGGGGAAGTTGTCGATGTCGAAGGGGGTGCCGGGATTGACGCTGCGGTAGTAGACCAGCATCCTCGTTCGGCGGTGCCGCAGGGCGAACTTGAACAGCTTGCGCGTGAAGCGGCCGCGGTAGTCGTTGTCCCAGGGGGAGTACTCCCCGACCACGAACGGCTTGTGGCGCCACTTGCGGTAGAAGGCCTTGAACGCCGACCACACTCCGGGCGACGCGTAGGCCGAGTAGATGTCGGCGCCGACCCAGTCGACGAAGCGCTTGCCAGGCCAGTAGTACCCCGGTTGGTTGCCGGCGACGTACGGCGAGCCGATCGTCTGCGGCGACCACATGAAGGCGACCTTCGGGCGCTCGAGGCGCCTGTAGACGCCCGCCGGCTGGTAGATCGGGTCGTGGTTCGACGAGGCCCGCAGTATGCGCGGCATGTGACGCTGGCGTAGCTCCCGGTTGATCGCCCTTCGCTCGCCGCCGCGGATGATCAAGACGATTCGCTGCCAGGCCCGGCGGAAGCTTCTGAGGGAGTGGCTTCGGTCCTTCCTGGTGCCGTCGGCGTTGAAGGCGCAGTAGGGGTTCCAGTGGCCGTTCATCTCCGGGAACAGGCGGATGTAGACGACCTGATTCGACTCCGCGATCGTCTGGTTGAGCCGGACGATGTAGTCGTCGCCGCGGCCCCTGGCAATCTGGCGGGGGCTGATCATCTCCGGCTGCCCACCGGGGGCGGTCGAGAGGCTGAGCACGCCCCGCGTCCTGGTCTGGCGCCAGCGCTGGAACGCACCCGAGGTCAGCGGCGTGTCCCAGTGGTAGAAGTCCTGGAGCACCGCCGGGTGAGCCCCGACCCGCCTCTTGAACCGGTGAAAGTCCTCGTTGTTGGTGGTGTCGGAGACCCCGTGGAAGATCCGGTGATGGCGCGGGGTGAAGCTGCGCGCCGCGGCGGAGTCGGCCACCGCCAGCGACAGCACGGCCGCCGCCACCACCGCGGCCGCGGCTATCCGCGTGGCTCGGAGCCGGTCGCGCGCGGCCACCGCAGGCCGTCTCGTTGCATACTGCGGGTGATGGAGATCGACTCCGCCACCGAGCGCGACCTGCCGGCGCTGCTGCCCCTGCTGCGCGGCTACTGCCACTTCTACGAGGCCGGGCCTTCGGACGACGGGCTGACGGCGATGGCCCGGGCGCTGATCGCGGGGCCGGACGCCGAGGGGATGCTGCTGGTCGCTCGCGACGGCGACGGAGCCCCGATCGGCTTCGCGACCGTGGGCTGGAAGTGGTCGAGCCTGCGGGCCGCCCGGGTCGCCGTCATGGAGGACCTCTTCGTGGCGGCCGAAGCGCGCGGCCAGGGAGCCGCCGACGCCCTGATCCGCGCCTGCGCCGAACGAACCCGCCAGCTGGGCGCACCGGTTCTGAGCTGGATGACGGCGACCGACAACCACCGCGCCCAGGCCGTGTACGAGCGCGTCGGCGCCAACGGCGACACCTGGCTCGAGTACGAGCTGGAGCTCGGGTAGCGGAGCGGGAGGGATTCGAACCCCCGGGCCCTTGCGGACCGGCTGCTTTCAAGGCAGCTGCAATCAACCGGACTCTGCCACCGCTCCAAGTCTGTGCCCTCGCCGAGAGCCTAGCCCGCACGGCGCGTACACCTCAACGTAGGGTTCCTGGCTGATGGCGAATGAGTGGCGAAACTGGACCGGCGATCAGCGCTGCTCGCCCACGGTGGTCGAGCGGCCACGCACCCTCGAGGGGCTGATTGGGGCCGTCAGGCGGGCGGTGGACCGGGGCCTCGAGGTCCATGCGGCCGGCTCGGGCCACTCCTTCACCGAGGCCGCGCTCACCGACGGAGCGATGATCCGGATCGAGGCGCTGAACCGCGTCCTCGACGCCGACCCCGATTCCGGCCTGGTGAAGGTGGAGGCGGGGATCACCCTGCGAGACCTCAGCGCGTCGCTGTGGGAGCGTGGCCTGGCGATGGAGAACCTCGGCGACATCGACCGCCAGACCCTCGCCGGGGCGATCTCGACCGCGACGCACGGCACCGGCGCCGGGCTCCGGAACCTCTCGGCCCAGGTCGAGGCGCTCGAGCTGGTGCTGGCCGATGGGAGCGTGCTCGAGGTCTCTGAGCAGGCAGATCGCGACGCGTATCGGGCCGCCCGGGTCGGGCTCGGGGCCCTCGGGGTGATCTACTCGGTCACCCTGCGCGCCGTCCCCGCCTTCATCCTGCATCGCGTCGACTCACCCGGCCCGCTCGAGGAGACGCTGGCAGACATCGACGAGCTGGCGGCGCGCCACGACCACTTCGAGTTCTTCGTCTTCCCGTACACCGACACGGCGTTGACGATCGAGCGCAACCGCGTCGACGGCCCGCGCGCGCCCTCGCGGGCGGGTCAGCGCCTATCTGAACGACATCGTGCTCGAGAACTACGCCATGGACCTGCTCTCCAGAGTCGGGCGCCTCCTTCCCTCCACCATCCCGCGGCTGGTCGGCTTCGCCGCCCGCCAGTTCTCGCGCACCGAGAGGACCGACCGCAGCTACAGGATCTTCGCCTCCGAGCGCCGCGTCCGGTTCACGGAAATGGAGTACGCGATCCCGCGCGAGCACGGGGCGGAGGCGGTGCGCCGCGTGCTGAGCCTGGTGCGCGAGCGCGAGCTCCCGGTCGGCTTCCCGATCGAATTCCGCCTCGTCGCCCCCGACGACGCGCTGCTCAGCCCAGCCCACGAGCGCCAGACGGCCTACGTCGCCGTCCACCAGTACCAGGGCGCAGCCTGGGAGCCGTACTTCCGGGCCGTCGAGCAGATCATGTCCGAGTACGAGGGCCGCCCGCATTGGGGCAAGCGCCACTTCCAGACCGCGGAAACGCTGGAGAAGCTCTATCCGCGCTGGCGCGACTTCAGCGAGGTCCGCACCCGGCTCGACCCAGAGGGCCGCTTCTCGAGCGCCTACACGGATCGCGTGCTCGGCCCGGTTCGTTCCTAGAGGAAGGCCTTGCCGTCGCCACGGTAGGTCGGCACCTGGTCGACGATCCGGTCGCCCTCCACGAGATAGAGCGAGCCGAAGCGCTCGCAGAGCTCGCCGGCCTTGGCGTGGCGCATGTAGACGCGATCGCCGATCCGCAGGCGCCTCGCCGCGAGCCCGAGCAGCGGCGTCTGCACCTCGCCCGCGCCTTCCTGCTTGTCGAGCTGAAGGCCCTCGGGCAGGTAGGGCTCCGGAACGCGGTCCTTTGCGCCGACGCCGGAGGCGGGGTAGCCGCCCCCGAGCGCGGTGACCACCCCCGGGGCGGGGCGGCGGACGATCGGCAGCACGAAGAAGGCCGCGGGCATCAGGGCCAGGGAGCGATAGTGGTCGAACAGGACGGGGTCGTAGAAGCCGGAGCCGGCTGTGAGCTCGGTGACGACGCCCGCCGCGGCGGTGCGCGCCAGGCTCCCGGTCCCGCCGCCGTTTACGAACTCGAGCGACGCCTGCTCGCGAACCGCGTCGACCATCCGGGGCAGGCGGCGGTGGATGTCGCGCTCCGAGGCGGACTGCATGCGGCGGGTCAGCGCGCTGCGCACGGGGCGGCCTGGGATCGTGTCGCCGACACCGGCGATGTGTCCCTCGTAGGCCATCACGCCGACCAGGCGCGTGCCGGGGCGGCCCTCGATCTCGGCCGCCGTGGAGCGGGCCCGCTCCGGAGTCCGTACCGGCGAGCGCTTGGGGCCGATCCGCGCCAGCTTCCCGCCCAGCGGCCACCAGCCGACGTCGAGGTCCAGGCAGACGCGGACCTCGGCCGGGCCGCCCCCGATCGCCGACTCGATCAGGTCGAGGTGAGGCGAGCTGTCAACCATCGGCACCGGCGCGCTCGCCGGCTCGGTGGCGGCCAGCTCGACCAGCTCGGCGAGCGCCTCGCGGTCCGCGGTCGGGTAGCCGACGACGATGTTCTCGAACCCCTGCCGGGCGAGGAACAGCGCCTCGGGCAGGGTGAAGGCAAGGATGCCCTCGAAGCCGGGGTCGAGCTCGAGGATGCGACGAAGGACAGAGACCGAGCGCACCGACTTGGAGGCGATGCGGATCGGCATACCGGCCGCCTGGGAGAGCATGAAGCGCGCGTTGGCGTGCAGCGCGTCGAGGTCGACGAAGGCGAAAGGCGCGGTGATCGAGTCGAAGATCGCCTCATAGCGAGCGTGGAGCGCCTCGCGGTCGGCTGTGGGGGCCGCGATTGGGGGGTTGGTGCCGGTTGCACTCACCGCGGCGCGAGCGTATCGAGTGCCGGTCGGTGAGCTCCCGAAGGCAGGACTAGAATCGTTGCTCAACCCCGGAGAGGTGGCCGAGTGGCTGAAGGCACTCGCCTGCTAAGCGAGTAGGGGGCGCAAGCTCTCTCGAGGGTTCGAATCCCTCCCTCTCCGCTTGCGGGTAGACGAGCGATGAGTGACCGATGAGCCGCACCTCAACCATCACCGGGGCCCTGGCCCTGCTGGCCCTGATCGGGGCGGCCGTCGCCTGGGCCGCCCTCTCGGGGGGCGATTCCGACGAGACGACCGCTGCGTCGAGCCCGCTGGTCATCACGGTCGCGCCACCGCCGGCCAAGGAGAAGCCGGCGCACCAGAAGCCACCAGCTCCAGCGGCGCCGCAGCCGGCCAAGGAGAAGCCGCCGCGCGAGAAGCCGGCGCGCGAGAAGCCACGATTCCAGTTTTCTGATCGCGGCCAGCCGATCGTCTGGCTGCGCCATGGCGCTCGGATCCCGGTTCGCAGCGCTCCCGGCGGCGAGGTGGTCAAGAACCTGCGTTGGCGGACGCGCTTCGACTCCCGCACGGTGCTCTCCGTGGTTCGCCGCGTGGGCCCCTGGGTCGGTGTCCCCACGCCGCTCCTTCGAACCGGCGAGCTTGGCTGGGTGAAGCTGGACCCCTCGAGGCTCCGCACGGGCTGGACGCCCTACGCGATCGAGATCGACATCTCCAGCCGCACCGCCCAGCTTCGCCGCGGCGATCGGGTCTTGCGCTCGTTCTCGGTCACGGTGGGGGCTCCCGGCACAAGCACCCCGACGGGGCGCTTCGCGGTAACGGACACCTTCCGCGGCGGCCTGAATCCGGCCTACGGGTGCTGCGTGGTTGCCACCACCGCGCGCCAGCCTCACCTGCCATCCGGCTGGTTGGGCGGCGACCGAATCGCCATCCACGGCACCACCGGGCCGCTGGGCGCAGCCGCCTCGCACGGCTGTGTGCGGGCCGCGAACGAGGACGTCAACGCGCTCGTCAACCAGGTTCAGCTCGGGTCGCCAGTGGTCATCCGGCAGTAGCGAGCTGCTCGGCCAGGGCCGCCTCCAGGTCTCCCGCTACCCGGTCGACGTCGGCGAACAGGTCTCGGTCCGCCGCCAGCCCGAAGAAGACGCCGCCGTCGTAGCTGACCACGCCCACGGACAGAGCGTGCCCCTGCGGCGACAGGGGCACGAACGGATAGACCTCGACCATCCTCCGGCCCAGGAGATAGAAGGGCACCTGAGGGCCCGGGACGTTGGAGGCGACCAGGTTCCAGGTCAGAGGCCGGGCGAGTACGTCGGCGAGCACGCGGTTGATGGTCGGCGGGGTCCAGCCGCTGGCCTCGATCACCAGCGAAGCGGCGCGGGCCTGCTCGGATTGCTTCACTCGGGTGGTCTCCTCGTGGACGCGCTCGAGTCGCCGCACCGGATCCGCCTCGCCCAACGGCAGGGAGACCAGCAGAGTGGCGATCCGGTTGCCCAGCTCCAGGTGCTCGTCGGGCCGCCGGACGCTCATCGGCACCAGCGCGACGAGCTGCTCGGGGAGCGGCTCGCCGCGGCGCTCGAACAGCCGCCGCAACCCGCCGGCGACGATCGACAGGATCACGTCGTTGACGGTGGCGTCACTCTCCCCGCGGGCGCGCTTCAGCGCCGCCAGCTCGGTGCTCACGAAGCCCACCCGGCGGTCGCGGCCGATCTCCTGGTTGAGGAAGGTGTGCGGGGCGCTCGGCCCGCGCGCCGCCAGGTTGGCGAACCCCTCCGCCGTGCGCATGACTGCCGACGCCGTCGCCGCGGGGCATCGTCAGCGCGCTGCGCGCCGCCTTGCTGGCGGCCCGCAGCGGCGCGCGAATCCCCTCGGAGGCGGCGCGGACGAAGAGCATCTCCGGGCTCGGCTCGTCGGGGTCCCAGCGCTCCTCGCCGATCGGGATCTCGGTTCCCTCGGGATTCGGGTCGAGCATGATCGTCCCCACGTCCACCGCCGAAACGCCGTCGACGAGCGCGTGGTGCGTCTTCGAGATGTAGGCGTGGCGGCCTCCCTTCAGGCCCTCGACGAGATACAGCTGCCACAGGGGGCGCTCGAGGTCCAGCGGCTGCGACATCACCCGGCCGATCAGCTCGCGGAGCTGGGCCATCGTCCCGGGACGGGGCAACGCGGTGTGGCGGACATGCCAGCCGAGGTCAAAACGGGGATCGTCGGCCCAAACGGGGTTGGTGAGCCCGAGCGGAGTCGACTTGACCCGCTGGCGAAAGCGTGGCACGAGGCCGAGCCGCTCCTCCACGTGGTGGAGCAACTCCTCCAGGGTGGGAGGCTCGCCCTCGAGCAGGATCGTGGCCCCGACGTGGACGTGGATCGGCCCCCGCTCGGCGAGCAGCGAGGACATGTCGGAGGGGGAGAGGCGCTCGGGGCGTTCGCTGATCGCCCGAGCCTATCCGTAGGGTGCCGCCCCACGGTCGCCAGCCGCAGCCCAGACTCATCGATGGCCGGGTTGCGATCCGCTGGCGCACTCGGCCATCGGCGCCGCGCCTCTTACAATCGTCGTCCGGGGTACCGCCCCGACCCGCGCCCGTAGCTCAGTTGGATAGAGCGTCGGTCTACGAAACCGAAGGTCACAGGTTCGAATCCTGTCGGGCGCGCTCCCCCACCCGCCGTCTTTCCCCGCAAACCGGCCGAAAACGCGAGCCCTGCCGGGATCGGGCTGAATCCGCCCAACGCCCGCTTGGCGGGCTTCACGCCTAGCGGGACCATCGCGCAACTATCGCGCACTGTCTCAATCGGCCTGGCGCATATCGCCCCTTATCGTTTGCAGCAGATTCGATCCGACGGGAGGAAACATGAGCACAACCGACGACTTGCTGAAGAACAACGAGAGCTTCGCGCAGGGCTTCAACCAGGGCGACCTGCCACTGCCTCCGGCGCGGAAGATCGCGATTGTGGCCTGCATGGACGCCCGCCTCAACCCCTATCCGATCCTGGGGCTCGAGCTGGGAGATGCGCACGTGATCCGCAATGCCGGCGGCGTGATCACCGACGATGAGATCCGCTCGCTGGCGATCTCCCAGCACCTCCTCGGCACCGAGGAGATCATGCTGATCCACCACACGGACTGCGGGATGCTGACCTTCAACGATCAGGAGTTCGCCGACAGGCTCGAGGCGGAGACCGGCCAACGGCCCGGGTGGGAGGCGCGCTCGTTCCACGACCTCGACCAAGACGTCCGGGACTCGATCCAACGCATCAAGAAGAGCCCGTTCATTCCGCGCACCGACAACGTGCGCGGCTTCGTCTACGACGTCGGCAGCGGCGCGCTTCGTGAGGTGGGCTGAGACCTCCTTCCCGATGGCGGTCCGGTGAAGGAGGTTCGGCCGGGGACCCGGGCTGATGTCGCTGGTCGCCGCCGAGCGGCTCGGCCTCGGAGGCGACCGCCGCCACGAGGGTCTCGATAACCGTTTCACGTCTTAAGGGCGTGACGAGGGTTCGAATCCCTCCCCCTCCGCTTCAAGAGCGAAGTCCCTGCAACTGAGGCCCTTTACCCGGGCCCCGCCAGCCTCGCAAAAGCCCCGAATCGAGTCGCCCATGGCCCAAATGAGCCCTGATTCGGCGCTTGTGGCCCAACGAGCGGATCGCGCGCCGCTCGCACGGTTCCGAGCGTTCGTAAGACAACGCCGCCCCTGATGTGCGTGATGGCGTCGCAGCGCCGCCTGGTTTTCGCGGTGAGTCCCCGCTTCTCGACCCTTGCGAGCATCTGGCGGGCGCCCGCCCACACGCTCGCTCATCGCGCAAAGCGGGAGCGGGCCTAGTGCGTAGAGTCGAACCGTGCCCGAAGAGCTGGTTAGCCGGTCGATCGAGCTGCCGAGCGGTGAGCTTCGCCTGCAGCAGCCGCAGGAGGCCGCCGCGCTGCCGGACGCGGGCCCGGTCGAATGGGCGCCGGTCGCGCCGTACTGGTCGGTTCTTTGGCGCAGTGGCGTGGCGCTCGCGTGGGAGCTCGACGGCCTGGCGCTCCGCGGGCTGCGCGTCGTAGAGCTCGGCTGCGGGCTCGCCTTACCGAGCATCGCCGCCGCGCGCGGGGGTGCCGCCGTGCTCGCCACGGACGCATGCGCCGACGCGCTCACGCTCGCTGCGCGCAACGCGCACGCGAACGATGTGCGCATCGAGACGGCGACGATCGACTGGGCGGAGCCCGACGAGCTCGTCAGGCGCGCGCCGTTCGACCTGACGCTCGCCTCCGACGTGCTCTACGAGCGTGCCAGCATCCCCCTGCTGTTGTCGCTCTTGCCGGTCCTCGCGCCGGAGGCCTGGCTCGCCGATCCCGGCCGGCCAGCGAGCGTCGCCTTCCTCGAACAGGCGGGCAGCCGGTGGCCGGTCGAGACGCGCGTCCGCGACGTCGTCCTGGTCCACCGGCTGCAGCTCGGCTGAATGCGGTCGGCCGATGCCGCGCAACGCGCCTACGGGAGAGGCGCGGGCTGGCGCTTCCGCTACTCGCGCGAAGCAGGAGCGGGCCGGGGCGCTGCTTCGGAGACGGCCGACACCTGGCGCCTCGACGGGTCGGTCGCGAAGCGCGGCGCGTCCAAGTGGCGCTGTCCGACCGGCGACTGCAAGCCCGCGAGCCCATGGATCAAGGCTGACCGGCCGCACCCGCTGATCCCGCGAGATTCCCCGCTGGCGATGGTCCCGATAGGCGTGGAGCCGTATGAGGCCCCACTTGCGCTGACCGCGAGCAAAGGCAGGGCGCCTGAGCTTTCGATCTTTCGGCCACTTTGCAGGCAAAAAGCGCCTCAGAAAGAGCCGCGCCCATCCTGGAACGCCCCGACTCGCCAGCTCGGAACTCGCGCCGGACGCTGGCCGCGCGAGCTAAAGCGCCGCCGGCGATGCGGCGGGAACCACGGCGCGGCGCGCGCGCACCTCGGACCAGGTAAGCAGGCGACTGGCATCCGGGTCGATCACCTTGAGCCGGACCGCGACGGCGCCGTCCCGTGCAGTCAGCACCGGGACGTGCCGGAAGATCGGATTCTCGTCGTGCGCGCGCTGCAGGTTGTAGTTCGGGACCTTGGCGCTCAAGTGGTGGACGTGGTGGAGGCCGATGTTGCCGGTGAAGAACTGGAGGGGCTGCGGCAGCTTCAGGTAGGAGCTTCCGCGCAGCGCCGCGTCCGCGTAGCCCCAGCTCTCGCCACTCTCCCAGTAGACGTCCTCGAACTGGTGCTGGACGTAGAACAGCCACACGCCTGCCGTGCCGGCGAGGATCGCGCTCGGCATCTGGACGAGCAGCCACTCCTGCCAGCCGACGAGCCAGCAGATCGCGCCCACCAGCACTGCGAGGAAGAGGTTGGTGATGACCACGCTCCGCCGCTGGCGCGGGCGCATCGAGCGCGACCACAGACGAGGCCCGAGCATCAGCGACCACAGTGGCCCGATCCCAAACATGACGAGCGGGTTGCGGAAGAGACGGTAGCCGAGCCGCTTCCTCCACGGGCTGGCGACGTACTCATCGAAGGTCAGCGTGGGGATGTCGCCGGTGCCGCGCCGGTCGAGATCGCCGGCCGTGCCGTGATGGACGGCGTGGGTGTGGCGCCAGTTCGCGAACGGCTGGAAGACGAGCAGCCCGCTCAGCCGGCCGACCCAGAGGTTGGCCCGCCGCGAGGGCAGAAACGAGCCGTGGGTGCAGTCGTGGAAGACGATGAAGGTTCGCATCAGGAAACCGGCGGTCGGGATCGCGAGGGCGAAGGTGGCCCAGTAGGTGACCTCGCCGAGGCTGACGTACATGAGCACCGACAGCGCTACGTAGGGCACGACCGACGTCGCGAGGTCGAGCAGGCTCCGGCCCCAGGACGGACGCTCATATGGGGCCATCGAGTCACGCCACACGGGCCGGTTCGAAACGGAACCGGCCTTCGATGCGACCTGTGAGGCGGCGTCGATCACTGCTATCTGGATCCAGGCTACCCCGTGCTCGCCTTCTTCAGCGGGGGGACTAGGCCCGCGGCTCATGCGGAGGGAGTGCGAGGCGATGGCGGAGGACAAAGGGGGCGCCGCCGAGCTCGAGGCTGAACTGATCGCCCACTGCCGGGCGCGGCTGGCGGACCTCTAGGCCCTCGAGCATCGACTTCCACGCCGACCTGTCGCGCCACGACACCGCCAAGCTCGCTGAGAGACGGTTACGCGGCGCAGGCGGCGGGCTCGAGTCGCCAGGCGCAGGGCACCAGCTAGGGTTGGTCACAGCAGTTCGCTGCAACCAACCAATTGAGAGGCGGTCCCGGTGACGAGCTTTGCGGTGGTTTCCTGAACCGCAAGCCCCGCAGAACTGCTGCGCCTCTGCCCAACAGAGGAGCCAATCGGTCGGCAGTCGGTCCGCTGCTCGGGCGGAGCCACCACGACCGATATGAGAGAGACGAGCTAGACCACGAATGCTGGTTGCCGAACTAAAGGAGCTTGAGGAAGTAACGTCGCTGATCACCACGGGTCAGCGGCTTGGCGTACTGACTTTCGGTGACGTCGCCTCGGCCGTTTCCGAGGTCGACCTCGACGAGTCCGACGTCGAGGATCTTCACGGACATCTCGAGAAGTCCGGTATCGAGCTGGTCGAGGACGTCGATCCGGCGCTGAAGCCGGCTGAGGGCGAGCCTGAGCCGGCCAAAGGTCGCGGTCGCCGTCGCCAGAAGGCGGCGCTCGACCTGAAGCCGGACATGAGCACCGACTCGCTGCAGCTCTTCCTCAAGGACATCGGCAAGGTCCGGCTGCTGACCGCGCAGGAGGAGGTCGAGCTGGCGAAGCGGATCGAGCGCGGCGACCTCGACGCGAAGCAGAAGATGGTCGAGTCGAACCTGCGCCTGGTGGTCTCGATCGCCAAGATCTACCGCAACCAGGGCCTGCCCTTCCTCGACCTGATCCAGGAGGGGACGCTCGGCCTCGTCCGCGCCGCCGAGAAGTTCGACTACCGCAGGGGCTTCAAGTTCTCGACCTACGCGACCTGGTGGATCCGCCAAGCGGTCGCCCGCGCGCTCGCCGACAAGGCGCGGACGATCCGCATCCCGGTCCACATCATCGAGAAGCTGAACAAGATCGGCCGCGCGGAGCGCAAGCTGGCCACCGAGCTCGGCCATGAGCCCACTCCCGAGGAGATCGCCGAGGTGACCGGCATCGACCCCGAGGAGGTCGATCAGATCAAGCACTCGGCGCGGGCGCCGTTGTCGCTGGAGAAGCCGGTCGGCGACGAGGGGGAGTCCGAGTTCGGCCAGTTCATCGCCGATGAGAAGGCCGAGTCGCCGTTCGAGCGCGCCGCCGATCTCCTCACCAAGGAGGCCCTGCGCGAGGCGCTGGAGAACCTCTCCTATCGGGAGCGGCGCGTGCTCGAGCTTCGCTACGGGCTGGGCGGCGAGCACCCACGAACCCTGGACGAGGTCGGGCGCACGTTCAACGTCACCCGCGAGCGGATCCGCCAGATCGAGAATCAGTCGCTGAAGAAGCTGCAGAGCCTGGCCGAGGCCCAGAAGCTTCGCGAAGTCGCGTAGCTGATCTGGAAGCTGGGGCGTCCAGCACGCTGAAGGGCCCCTTTGCTTTGCTCTACTCGGATCAGGAGTTGCTTGCGCGCTTAACTAGGAGGCCGACCTCGATCTCTCGTGCTGTCGGTGGCGAGTTAGCTGAGCGCGAGGAGTTTGTCGATCGAAGAAGCGCATGACATCCTCGACCCCATCGTGGCGCGCAGCAAAGCCGTTGATGGCTTCCCAGAGCCGTTCGTCCACGGAGCCAGACCAACGCGGTTGCGCGGCGGCGGATCCGACTAAGAGCCGCGGCGCTCCGCGCGGGCGGCGCGCGCGCTGGCTCCGGCAACTCGGTGGGCATCCGACTTTTTGCGTTCCTGAGGAGTCATTTGGCGCACCGTCAGCCGGCCTTCGGCGATGGCGACGTGCATCTCCTCTCGCCGTTTGCGGTTTCTCGCGTCACTGAGCTGCCGCATCGTCGGCCGGTGCATGGCCATGGCTGGCTCCTCGGCATAGTCCTCTGTTCGCCGCCCATGCGAGTTCGCGGCCTACTTCCTTATCGGCACCGCGGCCGCGCTGCGCGAACCTGCTCGAACAGCGAGGCCGCTCTCGCTTTGACGAGGAGCGACGGCGGTTGCCGGGAGGAAGGGCCAAGCGCCGTGGTTCGTGTGAGATAGTCGGCCGGTGGCCACCTCCGAGCGGTCCGCCTCTCGCCTCGTAGCCGTCGACGACCTCGGTGCCTCACAGGTCGCCGTCGTGGACGAGACACCGCACGGAGCCCTAGCCGTGGGTATCAGCGCGGGCAAGCCGTTCGCGGTCTCCAACCGCTGCCGCCACCTGTTCGCCTCGTTGGGCAAGGGGCAGGTGACCGACGACGGATGCCTTGAGTGTCCGTGGCACGGCGCGCGCTACGACGTCGGCACCGGCAAGATGGTGCGGGGTCCCCAGGGCGCCTTCAAGCCCCTGGCGGGCGCGGTCAAGGCGACGACCGGCGCCATGCCTCTGAAGACGTTCCCGGTCGAGGTGCGCGACGGCGCGATCTGGCTCGTCGGCTGAGCGACGGTGCACTGCCGCCGCGATGCGGCAATGACCAGGGGGTCGAGGTCTACGGGATCGCGTCACTTAAGTGGCTCGTCCTGGGGGAGCTTCCCCGGCATCAGTCGCTCCTTCCGTCTCAACTAAGCGTCGGGGTACTGGCGGGCGAGACCACCGGGAAAATCGGGAGCAAGCTGACCGCCGCGGCGAACGACTTGGAGGCTTCGCCGGTGCAACACTTTCTCGCGGCAGCTGGTGAGCAGCTGTCGGCCGTGGCAACGATGCGGAATCACCTTCTCCATGCGCGGCCGGCCACGGTGGAAGAGATGCAGCGGCTTTACCGATGGCGGCTTCACCGGGGCGACCAGTTCCCGATCACAGACGACTGGCTAGAGGAGCAGATCTCAGATATCGAACGGCGAGTTCGCGAACTAGACGGGCTGCGAATGGAGGCACGCGACTAAGCCCGGCTGCTGACGAAGAGTGATGCAAGCCAGTGCGGGCAGTTCAGGCGACGGCAGGAGCTCGCGCGCCTCTCGTCTTTGCCCGCTCCCCTGCCCTCGAGCCGATCAGAACCTCGAGCAACTCGCCCACCTCCCGCCCCTCGACGAGGGGATGGCGCATGGGAAGCCCCGCCACGACCTGGTAACGGTTTCGTCGCCCCTGTCGCTCCCGCAGCACGTAGCCCTCTTCGACCAGCTGGGAGAGGATCCGGTGCGCGGCGCGCTCGGTGATGCCTACCGCTGCGGCGATGTCGCGCAGCCGGATGCCCGGGTCATGGGCCACGCACAGCAGGACGTGCGCGTGGTTGGTCAGAAAGTCCCAGCTGGCGGCCGTCGGGGACGATGTCTGCCGCTGATCTCCAGAAAGCTTATTCATGAATCAATGGTACACTCTGCGTCTAGTCAGCGGTCTCGCCGCGTCATCCGTCCCGGCGGACATCGCTGGGAAGGGACACAGCTCATGACCATCCTCAGCGCCCTCGGCGACCGACTCTCTGGCCGTGACACTTCGGCCCAATCGACCGGCGATTCACAGGGCGATCCAGCCGCGGAGGCACGGCTTCCGTTTGCCGGCTATGACCGCCTCGACCACAAACAGGTAACAAAGGGGCTTTCCGACCACTCACAGATCGAGCTCGAGGCGATCGAGAGCTATGAGCGGTCTCATAAGGACCGGGAGCCTGTGCTGAACAAGCTGCGCTACATGCGTGGACGGGAGCCGCTCCCCGGCTACGACGCTCTCAGCGTCGAGGAGATCTTGGCCGCGCTCGAGGAGGCCGACCTGGCCACGATCAAGAAGGTCCGCGGCTACGAGCGGAAGTTCGCCAACCGCTCCCAGGTCTCGGAGGCCGTCGTCCGGGTTCACAGCCTGCGTCAGGCAACCCAACCGGCGAGCGCCGCGCCCGGTTACCAGCCGACGAGCGCGCGAACGGGGTCGAGCGCTCCGGTCGATCGCCCGGAGGGGAGCGATCGGCCATGACCGAGTTCCCAACCTTGTCGACGGAGCTCACCGAGTCGCTCGCTTCGCTATGGACGCGCTACGCGGGCAAGCGGCCGAGCAACGGGCGGACCGAGATCCACGGCAACGTCGTCACCTGCGTGCTCGCTGATGCCGTCGGCGACTTCAACAGGAGCATGATCGCTCCGCAGACGGGCGACACCGTCCGTGGCGTCGGCAAGCTCACCCCGGCGGCGTACAAACGAGATGCGGTCGCGGCGGTGGTGAGGGTGACGCGCCAGCGCGTCACCTCGTTCCTGAGCAGCCACGACCGAGACACGGACGTGGCCACCGAGATATTCACCCTGGAGCCGTCTCTCTCACGTGGAGCGCCTCGCGCTGAGAGACGACTGGGACAGGCTTTGCTGCCCAAATCGCGGGGCCGAGCGGCGACCTAGCGAGGGGGAGCGGTGGGCCTTCAGCGCGACCGCGGGGCACGAGCACGCCGCAACCGGGCCCGCCTGATGACGGACCAGAGCCGGTCGGCGCCGGCCCACCCCGCGAAGCACAGTCCGCCGACCGTGCCCGTCACGGTCATCAGAACCCCGGCCGCCGCCGCCGCCGCCACGCCGTCGCTGCCGAGGATGAGCACGGCGGCCGCGGCGCCGGCGCTGGGACCGACTGGAAGCTGAGCGAGCGTCACCACCGCGATCAGCACCGCGGTGGCATCGAAGAACGACGCATCGACGCCGACCGCATGCAGCAGCAGCCAGTTGCGGAAGATCTGCGCGAACACGGCCACCAGCATGAAGCCGATCAATCGGCTCCCCCGACTGAGGCTGCGGATCACCGCGAGGCCCCTCCACAACTCGCGGCCCTTCCGAAGGGCGAGCTGCCGCAGGCCGGCGCTGGCCGTCCCGACCAGGGCAAGGCCGATGAGCGGCAGCCACCAGGGCAGGCCGAGCGGCTCGACCAGGGTGAACGACGCCAGCGCGGCCAGCATCGCCTCGACGGCTAGGATCGGAAACTCGGCGGCGATCAGGGTCGGCACCTGCGGACTGACGGCCGGGGACGAGCGCCGCAGCGCGGCGATCCGCGCGGCGACCCCCAGCTGCGTATTGAGCACGCTGCCCAGGACCTGCATGCTCGAGGCGCGATAAAGAACGCGGCGGTCGACCGTCCCGCCAGCCGCCTGGATCGACAGATGCCAGGCCTCGCTGCGGGCCAGCAGCGCAACGATCTGCAACAGCACGGTTAGGGCGAGCACCCACGCCGCGGCGCCGGAGAGCGCGGCCGCGAACTCGTGGCGGCGCCCGGCGAGCAGGAACGCGAGGATCGCCGCGGTCACCAGCGACCCCACCACCGCGATCAGCGTGCGTCGGCGGCGACCGAAGTCGCGTAGGCGGGCAGTCAGCTCGGCCAGCCGACTGGCGCCGCGCCGCGGAGGCGGGCCGCCGATCGGTTCGCTACCGGCGTCGGGCACCGCCGCTTCCGTTTAGCGGGTTGAGGGAGCCCATCGAAGCGACGCTACAGAACAGCATGCCGATCGCCAACGCGGCCCGAGAGATGCAAAGGTCTACTTCGTGATTGGCGCTCGAGTCCTAGCCTTCTCTAGGGGACGGTCTCCGGCGTGATCGTCGGGCTCGCCCTCGCCGTGGCCTGCGCGGTCGGGACGAGCGTCGCTTTTCTGTTCAAGCACCGCGGCGCGGTCCTCGCTCCGCCCGTACGGATCCGGCACCCACTGCGAAGCGCGGTCGATCTCTTCCGCTCCAGGTGGTTCGCGGTCGGCTGGATAGTGGCGGTTGGCGCTTGGGTACTCCACGTCGGCGCGCTTGCACTGGCGCCATTGTCGATCGTGCAGGCGGTCCTCTCGGGCGGGCTCGTTTTCCTCGCCGTCTTCGCCGAGCGCTACTTCGGCTTCCGGCTCGGACGTCGCCAGTGGGCCGGCGTGATCGTTACGGCGGCGGGGCTTGCGGTCATCGGGCTGACCTCGGGGCCGGACGACGACGATCCGCCGGGCTACGCCCTGGCGGCGTTGATCGCGATCGAGTCCGGCGTCCTTGTCGTCAGCGCTGCGGTCGCCGCGATCTCGACCCACCGCCGCGTTTCGCCCGCGGCGCAAGGTCTGCTCCTCGGCGCTGCCGCCGGGGCGCTTTTTGGCATCTCCGACATCGCTCTCAAGTACCTGGCAGACGCCGTTCAGGACGGAGCGCTCGAGCTGATCAGCCCGTGGAGCGGGGCGGCCCTGGTCGCCTCGGTGGGTGCCTTCTATGCCTCAGCCCGTGGCCTGCAGCTCGGCCCGGGCGTCGAGGTGATCGCCCTCACGTCGGTTGCGGCCAACCTCACCGCGATCGTCGGGGGCATTTTGGTCTTCCGTGACCCGGTCGGCACGGGGGCGCTGGAGATCAGCGGGCGGATGCTCGCGTTCTCTCTCGTCGTCGCAGGGGCGGCCCTGATCCCGGCTCCGGTTCGCGCCACCCACCGCCCCGTCTGATGCCTCTCTGGGGAGCTCTGGCGTCCGAGTCGCGGGAAGTCCCAATGGTGAGGGGGCGGCAGTGCCAGCCCTGATGGTGCGCGCTTGAGATGTGTTCAAGCATGTGATTGAATAGCTGAAATGGAAGCGGCAAGCACGGACCGGCGTCGCGCGGCCGGTCAGCGGACGCGGGCCCAGCTCATGGATGCCGCGCTGGACCTGATCGCCGAGCAGGGCGAAGACGGCGTGACCCTCCGGGAGCTGACAGACGCCGCGGGGGCCAACGTGGCGGCGGTGAGCTACCACTTCGGCTCGCTGAAGTCGCTGCGTGACAAGGCGATCGAGCACGCCCTGGAGCGCTACCTGGACGCCCAGCAGGAGGCGGTGAGCGCGCTCGACCCCGAGTCCACGCTCGAGGAATTGGCGGCGGCCTTCGCTCGTCCGATGATACGTGCGCTGAACCTTGGAGGTCGTGATCTCGCGGTGATGCGCATCGTGGCGCGCGGCGGGATCGATCCTCCTCCGGGATGGAACCGGTTTGACCAGCGGTTCGATCGGATTCGCGCCGATGTCCTTCAGGTGCTGAAGGCAAACGTTCCCGACGTCAAGGACAAAGAGCTGATACTCCGCACGCGCTTCGCGGCCGGAATGCTGAACTGGCTGGCCCTCGCGCCCGTCGCGGCAGAGCTCAGGAACAAGTCCGAGAAGCAGATCGAGCGACTGCTGGTCCCGCCGCTCGCCGGGGCCCTCCGCGGCACGAGCCCCGGCTGACCGGCAGGCCGGCCGATACAACTCAAGCGTCTGCTTGACAAATTTCCGACGTCCGTGATAAATTCAAGCAATCGCTTGATCAACTTCTTTTTTGGAGGACCAAATGAACGTCACACTCACCGGCGCAACCGGCTTCATCGGATCTCACGTGTTGGCGGAATTGCAGGGGCACGGCCATGAGGTGACTGCGCTCGTCCGCAACGACGGCGACGCCGAGACCGTCTCTGCCCGCGGGGCCACCCCCGCCGTGGTCGACCTCTACGACCGGCCTGCGGTCGTGGGCCTCTTCAGCGATGCGGACGGCGCCATCCATACCGCCAGCCCCGGCGACGAGACAAGCGCCGATCTGGACTCAGCGGTGGTCGACTCGGCGATTGAGGCATTCGCCGGCACCGGCAAGCCCTACCTGCAGATCAGCGGTCAATGGGTCTACGGCGACAACCTTGCCATCGACGAGCAGTCCCCGTTCGATGCGCCTGCCCTCGTCTCCTGGAAGGAGCCCATCGAGAAGCGAGTTCTCGACGCAACCGGCATGCGGGGAGTCGTGATCGTTTCGGGCGTCGCCTACGGCGACGGCGGGGGAGGGGTCCCCGGGCTGCTGCTCGGCTCCCCCCGGGACGACAACGGCAACCTGATCATGCTCGGCACCGGGCAGCAGCATTGGTCGACCGTCCACGTCGCGGATCTGGCCGATTTCTTCCGGCGCACTCTGGAGGACGACTCGGCCCGGGGTCACTACGTCGTCGGCGATGGACTGAACCCGACCGTTGCGGAGTTGACCGAGGCGGCGGCCGTCGCAGCCGGCGCCCCGGGCGCGGTCCCGGGTTCCGACGAGGAGGCGCGAGCACGTCTGGGTGACTACTTCGCCGAAGTCCTGCTGCTCGATCAGGGGACGGCCCCCGCCAAGGCTCGGGCCGAGCTTGATTGGTCTCCCTCCAAGCCGGGACTCGTCGACGAGTTCCGCAACGGGAGCTACCGCAAGCAGGCGACGAACGCTTAGGCCTAGCACCACTGGAGCACAAACCCAGACCTAGGAGGCATCAGGCATGAGCATCACTGAGACCCAGGCACTGCCCGCCGGCACTTGGGCCGTCGACAAGACCCACTCGAACGTCGGTTTTGCCGTCGACTACATGGCCGGCACCTTCACCGGCGCGTTCAGCGAGTTCGACGCGATCGTCGCAGACGGCGCCCTGAAGGGCTCCGCCAAGGTCGCGTCGGTCCAGGTCAAGGACCCGAACCTCGAGGCCCATCTGCAGAGCCCGGAGTTCTTCGACGCCGAGCGCAGTCCCGAGCTGACCTTCCGATCCAACTCGATCGAGCGCGACGGCGACCAGGTCAGGATCGACGGCGAGATCACGATCAAGGGCCACACGGAGGCCGTCGAGATCACGGGCTCGATCTCCGATCCGATCGCCGACCAATACGGTGGGGAGCGCTTCGGCCTCAAGCTCGAGGCCGTGGTCGCCCGCGACGAGTTCGGCCTCAGCTGGAACAACCCGCTGCCGAGCGGCGAGCCGGCCCTCGCTAACGAGGTCACGATCACCGCCGACCTGCAGTTGGCGAAGCAGGAGTGATGCGGTGCGAGTCCTGGGCATCAGCGGCAGCCTTCGCCGCGGTTCTCACAACACGGCGCTCCTTCGTCACGTCGGAGAGCTTTTCGAGGCCGAGGGCGTCGAGTTCGCGATCTACGACAACTGGCGTGAGATCCCGATCTACGACGAGGATCTCGATGTCGAGAGGCCCCACGCCGCGGTAGCGCGAGTCCGTGCGGCGGTGCGGGAGGCGGATGCCGTCTTCTTCGCCACCCCCGAGTACAACTCGTCGATTCCCGGTGGCCTCAAGAACACCGTCGACTGGCTCTCGCGTCCGTCGCTCGCGAAGAGCGTCCTGCGGAACAAGCCGGTCGCTGTCGTGGGGGCGAGCACGGGCGCCTTCGGCGCCACCTGGGCACAGGCCGAGCTCCGGAAGGTGCTCGGCGCAGCGGGCGCCCGGGTCGTCGATGGGGAGGTAGCGCTGGGCCACGCAATGGACCGCTTCGACGAGAACGGCCACCTCAACGACGAGAATCTCTCCGACCAGGTGCGCGAGGTCGTGCGCACCCTGCTCGTCGAGGCTGAGTCCAGGCTCCCACTGCAGGCCGTCGCCTGAGGCCGGACGCGAATGGCGGCGAGGACGATGCGCGTAAGCTCATGCTTGCCCCCCTTCGCGCACCGCAGCCCGTGACCGAAATGAACAGATCAAGCCCACTGAGGGTCCCGGAAAGCCCGGCGCTGTCGCCCTCGCAGCTCGCAAAGGTCGCCGAGCTCGGCGAAGAGCGAACCGCGGACGCTGACGATGTCCTCTTCCAGGTCGGCGATCACGGCTACCCGTTCATCGCGATCCTCGAGGGCGAGGTCGCGATGCTCGACGGTGCAGGCAATGAGATCGTGCGGCAGGGTCCGTCGAATTTCCTGGGCGAGCTGAACCTGTTGTCGGGGCAGAGCGCGTTCCTGACTGCCGTGGTCACCGAGCCCTTGCGGTACATCGCGGTCGAGAGGGATGCACTCCGGGCTCTGCTGTTCGACGACGAACCGCTCAGCGATCTGCTGCTCGCGACATTCATCGCGCGACGGGAGGCGCTCCAGCAGGTCGCAGGACTGGGACTGGAGATCGTCGGCCCACACTCGTCCGTCGCGACGAGGCGGCTGCTCGAGTTTGCCCGCAACAACAGGCTCCCCGTGACCTGGCGCGACCCGGAACGAGACGATGACCCCGAAGCCGCCGCCCTCGTCGCCGGGGTGGACCCCTCGAGCCTGCCGCTCGTGCGAATGCCGGGCGGTGCCGAGATGCGGGCGCCGACGTCCGGAGAGCTCTCTCGCGCGCTCGGGATCGGCCGCGCACTCGCGTCACGCGAAGAGGTCGACCTGCTCGTGGTGGGCGCCGGCCCGGCTGGTCTCGGTGGCGCCGTCTACGGCGCCTCCGAGGGTCTCGACACGCTGGTCCTTGACAGCGACGCGCTCGGTGGCCAAGCGGGTCAATCACGCCGGATCGAGAACTACCTCGGCTTTCCCGCTGGGATCAGCGGGACCGAGCTGACGGGCAGGGCGGTCCTGCAGGCGCGCAAGTTCGGCGCGCGGCCGGCGACGCCGTACCGGGCGGTCGCACTCGAACCGGGAAACGGACGGCATATCGTCCGGCTCGAGGAGGGGCAGGAGATCGCCGCTCGCGCGGTGCTGCTCGCGACGGGCGCCGAGTACCGGCGGCTTCCGGTCGATGGCCTGTCCGACTACGAAGGCTTGAGCGTCTTCTATGCCGCGGGCCCGCCAGAGCGGGAGCTCTGCGGTGCATCGCGCGTCGCCGTCGTGGGCGGAGGAAACTCCGCCGGCCAGGCCGCGGTCTGGCTAGCGCGTGGAGGCGCGCTCGTGACCCTGCTGCACCGCCGCGCGGATCTCGGCGAGACGATGTCGGACTACCTCGTGCGCGAGCTCGACCGCTACGGCGTGGCGGTGCGCGATCGCAGCGAGATCGCAGAGCTGCACGGGCACGGCGGCCAACTCGACGCGGTGACGCTGACGAGCGGAGAACGCCTACCGTTCTCGTTCCTGTTTCTCTTTCTCGGTGCGCGGCCATGCACCGAGTGGCTGGACGATGCGGTCGAGCGCGACGAGGACGGCTTCATCCTCACCGGCACCGCCGTCGCCAGCGACGACCTGCTCGAGACGAGCGTGCCCGGGGTCTACGCGGCTGGGGACGTTCGCGCAGGCTCGACGAAGCGGTGCGCCGCCGCGGTCGGCGAGGGAGCCATGGTCGTGCAGTTGGTCCACGCCCACATCCGCCAGCAGCGCACGGCCGCCCAGAGAGCCTGACGCGGATCAGCCGCTAGCGAGGCCGCAATTTCGTGCCGAGGCGGCCCCTACGCTTGCGGGATGGCCCAGCTCGAGCAAGCTCAGGCAACCCTGGCGCTGCAGGGGCTCGAGGGGGTCGATGGGCTGGATGCCGCGACGCGCGTCTATCGCGGGCAGCGGAAACCGGAGGCGCTGCTGGCCCACCTCGGCCACGAGGCCTTCCGGCCCGGCCAGCGAGAGGCGGTCCAGGCGGCGCTCGACGGCCGCGACGCGCTGATCGTCATGCCGACGGGCGGGGGCAAGAGCCTCTGCTACCAGCTCCCCGGCCTGGCCTCGCCGCAGCTGAGCATCGTGGTCAGTCCGCTGATCGCGCTGATGGCCGACCAGTGCCTGCGGATGACCGCGGCCGGTCATCCCGTCGTCATGGTCGCCTCGGGCCTTGGCGCAGCGGCGAACCGCGAGACGCTCGCCCGGGTACGCGACGGCCGAGCGCGAATCGTTTACTGCTCGCCGGAGCGCTTCGGCTCCAGCGACTTCCTCGACGCCGTGGCCAGCCGCGAGGTCGACCTGCTGGCCGTCGACGAGGCGCACTGCGTCTCGGAATGGGGGCACGACTTCCGCCCCGACTATCTGCGGCTGCCCAAGGCGATCGAGCGACTCGGCGGCCCAACGGTCATGGCCTGCACCGCGACCGCCACGGAGGAGGTCGCCGGGGAGATCGAACGCCGGCTTGGCCTGCGCGAGCCGCTGGTCGTGCGCTCGGGATTTGACCGCCCGAACATCTCCTTCGACACCGTGACCCTCGAGGGCAAGGGCTCAAAGGCGCGCAAGCTCGGCCTGCTCGAGCTCGGCCTGCTGGAGGCCGAGAATCGGCCGGCGATCGTCTACTGCGGGACGCGGCGCGACAGCGAGGAGGTCGCCGAGTCGCTGCGCTCGGCGGGGGTCCTGGCCGCCGCCTATCACGCCGGCATGGCCCCTGATGAGCGCGCCTCCGCTCAGCATCGCTTCATGTCGGGAGACGCGGACGTCGTCGTCGCCACCAACGCGTTCGGCATGGGCATCGACAAGGCCGACGTGCGCTCCGTCTGGCATTGGGCGATCCCGACCAGCGTCGAGGCCTACTACCAGGAGGCAGGGCGAGCGGGGCGCGACGGCAGGCCGGCGCGCGCGGTGCTGCTCGCCGGGCGCTCCGACCTGGGGCGCTTGGTGCGCTTCATCCAACGGCGCAGCGTCGACCCGGAGGCGGTCGCCGCCTATGTCGAGCAGCTGGAGCGCTACGCCGACTCCGACGGCGCCCTGGTGATCGACAACCCCCGCCAGGACGAGGACCGGATCCGCCTGGCGATCGCCGAGCGCGCCGGCGCCTGCACGGTCGAGCCTGCTCCGGGCGGGCGGCTCACCGTCCGCCTCAACGGCGCGCTCGACAGAGGGCGCGCCGCGGCGGCCTGCCGGGTGGCAAGGGACCGCGGCTGGCGCGCCTACCGGGCGGTCGAGGCCTTCAGCTTCTCAGCGACCTGCCGCCGTCGCGGCCTGCTCGACCACTTCGGCGACCGCCAACCGGGCCGGCCCGAGGGGCGCTGCTGCGACGTCTGCGACCCGGGGGGCTGGCTGCCCTCCCCGGAGACGATCGAGATCCGACCAGCGCGGGCGCGCCGGCCGGCCGCGGCTCCGGCCCCCGAGCTCTCCGCCGCGGACGCCGGCCTGCTGGAGGCGCTGAAGGCGTGGCGCCTGGCCGCAGCGGCCGGCAAGCCCGCCTACACGGTGGCGCACAACCGCACTCTCGAGGCGATAGCGGCCTCGCGCCCGGGTGGAGTTGAGCCCCTCGCGGAGATCCGCGGCGTCGGGCCCGCGTTCGTGTCTCGACACGCCGACGAGGTGCTGCGGATCGTCGCCAACCACCCCTTCGGCCGCGGGCCGTAGCTCCGCCGTCGGCCGCCAGCTCGGCCGTCGGGCTTCTCACGGTGCCAACAGCTCTGGGATATGGCGCTCCAGGTGGACGGCGATCGTCTCGCGAACCCAGCGCTGCGTCTCGGCGTCGGCGATCCGGTAGCGGCCCAGCAGTATCGCCTGCTCCGTCAGCGGCAGCCCGGCGATCTCCCAGCGGACGGCGAGCCGCTCGAAGAGCATCTCGGTGCGCCGCCGCCAGGCGTCGTCGAGAGAGGAGGCCGCACCAGGCGGCGCCTCGCCGATCTTCGCGATCGTGCCGGCGCTTAGCGACTGCCGCAGGCTGAGGACGTTGCCTTCGGGATCGGCGTAGTCCACGGTCGGCACAGGTTGCCTGCGTCGGTGCCGCCGTCGCTTCGCCATACGCGCTCAAGTTTGGCAGCGAGGCGAGGCCGCGCCCCGTAGCGTGTCCCCGGTGACCGAGCTGCGGAACATCGCGATCATCTCCCACGTCGACCACGGGAAGACCACCCTTGTCGACGCGATGCTGCGCCAGGCGGGCACATTCGCCGCCCACGAGGAGGTCGTCGAGCGCATCATGGACTCGGGCGACCAGGAGCGCGAGCGCGGGATCACGATCCTCGCCAAGAACGCCTCGCTCACGCTGGAGCGGCCGGGCGAGCCCGACCTCAAGATCAACATCGTCGACACTCCCGGGCACGCCGACTTCGGCGGCGAGGTCGAGCGCGGGCTCTCGATGGTCGACGGCGCCGTGCTGCTGGTCGACGCCTCGGAGGGCCCCCTGCCCCAGACGCGCTTCGTCCTTCGCAAGGCACTCGAGGCGAAGCTGCCGCTGATCTGCGTCGTCAACAAGGTGGACCGCCCCGACGCCCGCATCACCGAGGTCGTCCAAGCCGTCTACGAGCTCTTTCTCGACCTCGACGCGACCGAGGAGCAGATCGAGTTCCCGATCGTCTACGCATCGGCTCGCGAGGGATGGGCGTCGCTCGACCCCGCGGAGCGGGACGACCACCTGGGCCCGCTCTTTGCCACCCTCGCCGGGCAGATCCCGGCGCCCAGCGGCGACCCGGACGCGCCCCTGCAGGCGCGGGTGACGAGCCTCGACGCCTCCCCCTACCACGGCCGGCTCGCCGTCTGCCGCGTGCACCGCGGGACCATCAGGCGCGCCGCCGAAGTCTCGTGGTGCAGGCGCGACGGAAGCGTCAAGCGCGCCCGCATCGCCGAGCTCTACATCACCCAGGGGCTGGAGCGCGCGGAGGTCGCCTCCGCCGGGGCGGGCGAGATCGTCGTCATCGCGGGGATTGCGGAGGTCACGATCGGCGAGACGATCGCGGACCTCGACGAGCCCGAGGCGCTGCCCCTCCTCGCCGTGGACGAGCCGGCGCTGGCGATGACGATCGGCGTCAACACCTCGCCGCTGGCGGGCCGGTCGGGCGAGAGGCTCACCGGCCGCCAGCTCGACGAACGCCTGCAGCGCGAGCTGGTGGGCAACGTCTCGATCCAGGTGCGCCCGACCGAGGCCGCGGACGCCTGGGAGGTGCAGGGCAGGGGGGAGCTTCAGCTGGCGGTGCTCGTCGAGACGATGCGCCGCGAGGGCTTCGAGCTGACGGTGGGAAAGCCGCAGGCGATGACGCGCGAGATCGACGGGCGCATTCACGAGCCGGTCGAGCGGCTCTCGATCGACATCCCCGAGGACTACATGGGCGTGGTGAGCCAGCTCCTCGCGTTGCGCAAGGGCCGGATGGAGGACATGGTCAACCACGGCACTGGCTGGGTCAGGCTCGACTACCTGGTCCCCGCCCGCGGCCTGATCGGCATCCGCAACGAGTTCCTGACCGAGACCCGCGGCACCGGGATCCTCCACACCGTCTTCGAGCGCTACGAGCCCTGGCACGGCGAGATCACCACCAGGCCGACGGGCTCGCTGGTCGCCGACCGCCGCGGCATCACGGCCTCGTTCGCGCTGATGAACCTGCAGGAGCGCGGCCAGCTCTTCGTCGGCCCCGGCGAGGCGGTCTACGAGGGCATGGTGATCGGCGAGAACGCCCGCGCCGAGGACCTCGACGTCAATCCGACGAAGGAAAAGCAGCAGACCAACATCCGCGCCGCCGGCTCAGATGAGGCCGTCCGGCTCGTCCCGCACCACCGCCTCTCCCTCGACCAGGCCCTGGAGTTCATCCGCGACGACGAGTGCGTGGAGGTCACCCCCGAAGCGGTCCGCCTACGCAAGCAGGTGCTGCCCGCCGTGGAGCGGGTGAAGCTGGCCCGGGCGGGCAAGCGGCGGGGCAGGGTAACGACAACCTAGAAGCTGTTGCCGGAAGGGCTTCATAGCGCTTTCATCCTGCCCGCCTACCGTCGACGCGAAATCGCTGATCGGAAAGGCAAATCATGAGCACGAAGAGAATTCCGACCCGAGCCTGGGTCGCGCTGGCTGGGGCCGCGGCCGTGACCGCGGCGGTGTTCGCCGGCGCTGGTCTCGCCGGCGCGGCACCCGCGGCGAACGCATCGACGACGATCAAGTCGGGCGCTGGACCCGGATGGCCGCGGACACTGCAGCCGAGCGACTTCGTCGCTCGAGTCGACAATCCCAGGTTCCCGCTGAAGCCGGGCAGCAGATGGCACTACCGGGGCGTCGATGAGGACGGCCGTTTCACCGACAACATGCGCGTCAAGCACAGGACGAAGAAGATCGAGGGCGTGCGGACGACCGTGGTCCATGACGTGGTCCTGAAGCACGGCAAGCCGCGCGAGGTCACCAACGACTGGTACGCGCAGGATCGCCACGGCAACGTCTGGTACTTCGGCGAGAACACGAAGGAGCTCGACCGCCACGGCCAGGTGACCAGCCGCGAGGGCTCATTCAAGGCTGGGCGGGACGGCGCCCGTCCCGGGGTCCTCTTCCCGGGCCATCCGCGGGTGGGAGTCAAGGCTCGCCAGGAGTACTACAAGGGACACGCGTTGGATCACTTCAAGATCCTCGGCCGCAACGCGCACGTGTCGGTGCCGTACGTCTCCTCGCACCACGCGGTGAAGACCAAGGAGTGGACGCCGCTTGAGCCGGGCATCGTGGAGCATAAGTACTACGTGCGCGGCGTCGGCGACGTCAAGGAGGTCACGGTCAAGGGGCCGAAGGAGCGCCTGCGCCTGGTCTCCTTTCACAGCGGCTGACCGGCCGGAGCGCCTGTAGCGCCCGCGGGGCCGCCACGGCGCCCGCTGGTTAGGGTTGCGGCTGACGATGGTTGAAAAATCCGGTCTGACGGTTCTGGTCACTGGTGGCTCCGGCTTCCTCGGCGGCTGGTGCGTGATCGAGCTCCTGCGCCGCGGCTACACGGTGAGAACGACGGTCCGCAGCCCCTCGCGGGAGCCCCAGGTGCGAGCCACGGTCGGTTCCGAGCTGGACCCCGGCGATCGGCTGACGGTGCTCGCGGCGGACCTCACCAGCGACGAGGTCTGGCCCGAAGCGGCTGATGGCTGCGATTACGTCCTGCATGTCGCTTCCCCGTTCCCGCCCAAGCAGCCGAAGGACCCCGACGAGCTGATCGTGCCCGCCCGGGAGGGAACGCTCCGGGTCCTGCGGGCAAGCCTGAACGCCGGGGTCAAGCGGGTCGTAGTGACCTCCTCGGTCGCGGCGATCAGGCTCAACGAGGGTGCGGCCGTCAGGCCGCTCGACGAGGGCGACTGGACGGACCCCGACAGCGCGGGACTCACGCCTTACATTCGCTCGAAGACGATCGCTGAGCGGGCGGCCTGGGACCTGGTGCGCGAGCGGGGCGAGGAAGACCGCCTATCGGTGGTCAACCCCGGCGCCATCATCGGACCGGTGCTGAACGATGACCTCTCTTACTCGCTGCAGGCGGTTCAGCGGCTATTGGGCGGCATGCCTGGCGTGCCGAGGCTGGGCTTCAGCCTGGTCGACGTCCGAGACGTCGCCGATCTGGAGATCAAGGCGATGACGGCGCCCGAAGCCGGAGGCGAGCGCTACATCGCCACCACCCAGTTCCTCTGGATGGCCGAGATCGGCGAGATCCTCCGCGAGCGCCTGCCGGAGGCGGCCTCGAAGGTGCCCACCCGCACCGTCCCGAACCTGCTCGTGCGGGGCATGGCGCTGTTCGACCCCGGAATCCGCTCCGTCGTCGGGGGCCTCGGCAAGCGAACCGAGCTTTCGTCGGAGAAGGCGAGGAGCTCCCTCGGCTGGGCCCCCCGCCCGATCGCTGACACGGTCGCCGAGACGGGCGAGAGTCTGATCCGCCACGGCGCGGCCGCCACCTCCGCTGCCGCTTAGGCAGGGCGTGGTTCGGGCGCGGGCGAGCGGTGCTCGATCTCGTCGGCATCGGCCAAAGCCCATCCCACCCGCTCGACGAGCTGAGCAGAAAAATGGTCGCTGTCGAGGTCGCTTGGGATCACGCGCTCTTGCAGCACGACGGCCTTCTCGCGTTCATCGGACCCATCTGTGGTTACGAGGATTCGTGGCACCGTGAGCCTCCTAGCGTGGTTGGGTCCCCATCCTCGCGGCTCGAGATTGGCGGCCGGTCAAGGCCGGCTAAGTATTCGGTCAAGCCGGCCTAGCCGTGAACTCCTCGACGATCTCGTACAGCCCATCCGCGCCGACCGACTGGACGAACGGGGCGATCGCCTCGAGCTGCTCGGCGTGGCCCTGCTCGGCGGCGGCGCGACGCAGCTCGTCGACGGTGCCGTCGAAGAACCCGAAGCAGACGACCTCGTCAGGGTTCTCCCTGTTCCGGATCATGTTGAAGCGCACGTAGCCGGTTGGGCGGTTCTCGAGATCCTCGTGGCGCATGAACGCCTCGCGAAACTGGTCGAATGTTCCCGGCTTCAGAGTGCGGATCGTGAGCGCGCACAGCATGTCGAATCACGCCTCGACGCCGGCGGCACGGAGATTCTCGAGGACGACCGCCGATCGTCTCGCCGAGCGCGTCCGTGGGGCTGAACTCGACGATCTCCGCCCCTGCGAAGTGGATGCGGCGTATGGCCCGGCGGCACGTAGTAGGCATCGCCGGCCTCGTAGGTCTCTTCGCGGTCGGCGAACCGGAAGGCCACCTTTCCCTTGATCACGTAGCCCCAGCGGGGCAGCTGGGAGCGGTCGTCCGGCAGCCCGCGGAAGAGGTCCGCGAGGTCGGCATCCGCCGTGTGCGACTCGAAGCAGACGGAGTAGCCGCCGTCGAGGTGTTCCAGCTGCACCTCGAGTCCCTCCAGCGCAATCGTCTCTGACGCGGTTTCTTTCGATACCTTCGGCATGTCGCGCCTCCTGTGGCTCGTGGTTGCCCGCAATCGGGCTCGAGACCGAGGCTAGGCGCGCACGGCCGGTCTCGCATCGGTGCCGGTACCCAACTTGTGGCCGCCCGCTACGTAATCCCGTGCGCGTGGGCCCAGGCGGTCGCGATCGCCCGTCCCGTGCGGCCGGAGGCGCCGATCTTGAGCGTAGAGGTTGGCCACGTGACGCTCCACGGTGCGCACGCTGAGGACGAGCTCGCGGGCGATGTCGTCGTTCGAGAGCCCGCGGGCGACCAGCCGAAGCACCTCGGCCTCCCGCGCCGAGAGCCCGCCGACGCGCGCCTCGGGCGCGCGCGCACCGAGCTCCTCGAGCGCCTTCCGGGCGCGCGCCTCGGCCTTCGCCGCCGGACCGTCACGCCCGGCCACGCGCAGCACGGAGGCGAACTCGAGCCGCGCGAGCGCGGCGTCGTAGCGGGCGCCGGCGGCCTCGAAGAGGTCGGCGGCATCCTCGAGAAGCGGACAGGCGGTGGCGGTCTCGCCAGTCGCCGCGGCGACCCGCCCCTCGGCGAGCAGCGCCGCGGCGCGAAGCGGCGCGTTCGGGCATGCCGCGGCGATCGCGGCGATCTCCTCCGCGGCCTCGCGGGCGGACACCTGGTCGCCGCCCGCCACGGCCGCGCGGACCATCAGGTCGAGCCCGGCGACGCGCTCGAAGCGGTCCGCCTCGCCGACGCGGCGTAGAAAGCGTGCCGCCGCATCGAGCGCCGTCTCGGCGTCTCCGCGGTCGAGCGCGAGGAGCCCGGCGAGAAGGGCGTGGAAGCGGTGCGACTCCACCCGGGCGAGAAGCTCCTCGGCCTCGCTGGTTCGTCCCTGCCGGCGCCGAAGCTCGGCGAGGCGCGCGAGCGGGTCGACGTCGCGCCCCGGCCGCAGCGCGCCGAGCTCGTCCACCGCCGCCGTGAGCTCCTCGTCGGCACGCTCCCAGTCGCCGTGCCACAGCAGCACGTCCGCGTAGGCCGTGCGGCAGATCGAGAACATCTGACGGTCCGCGAAGCGCGTCGCGATGTCGCGCACGCGCAGGCACCACTCGTTCGCCCGCTCGAGGTCCCGGACCAGCTTGCAGGCGTCGATCATGTGGCAGCACACGGTCTCGATCGAGTCCGCATCGATCATCTCGCCGCCGACTGCGGCGGCGGCGGCGGCGTCGAGCCGCCGCATGCCGTCGTCGATCTCGCCGGCGCTGACCAGGGCGAGGCCGTTGACGGAGAGCGCGAGCATCTCGACGTCGACCGCTCCGACCTCGCGCGCGAGCGCGATCGCCTGCGCCGACTCCGCCTGCGCCGACCTCGGGATCGTGGTCGGCGAGCGCGAACTGGGCGCGAAGCACCGACACCCACGCGGCCGCAACGCTCGGCGGCTCCCCGTCTACGAGCAGCGCGGCGCGCTCGACCCAGCCCGAGGCCTCGGCCGGCCCTCGAAATGCGTATGCGTCGTGGCCGAGCTGGATCGCGAGCCGTGCGGCGGTCGCGGCGTCGCCGCGCGAGCGGGCGAGACGGTAGCCACGCTCGTGCGCCTCGATCGCGGCCTCCGCATCGAGCTCGTAGCGGGCGGCGAGGCCCGCCCCCTCGTACGCCTCCGGTGTCTCCTCCAGCGCGAGCGCGTCGGCGAACCGCGCCCGTGCTTCGGCCCAGCGCCGCGCGCTAGCGCCGCCTGCCCGTCCTCGATCGCTTTACTGGGCTCGTCCGTCTGCGTGGGCGCAACGATAGTGCTCTTAAGAGGTGAGGCCAATCGCTTCTTGCGTGACAGCGAATCCGATTAGCGCGAGCTGTCCGGGGTGAAGCGTTTTCGACCTTTGCACCGGCGCTTGGGACCGGCGACGCTCAAGGGCGTCGGCGTAGGCGCCGTGATAGCTGCCGTTCACCTTGACGCCCCCAATGCCGTAGCCCTCTCGCATCGCTTGGCGCAGTGTCGTCTTGAATTCGCGCCCGTGCCAGCGACGCGTGCCCGGACCGGCACCGACGAAGAGGTGGACGAGCTCGTGGAGGAGTGTCTCCTCGGCGTCGCCCCGTCGCTGTCCCGGGAAAGCGGTCACTGAGATCCGCCACTCGTCCGGGATCGCGAATCCGAGCCGGGTTCGGGGCCGGCTCGAGGCCCGGCGAATGTTCAGGGTGGGAGGGCGTCGCCCGAGCGGCCCGCCCCCTCCTCCGAAGACGGGAAGTGAGGCCAGTCGGGCCATCTCGGTCCGCAGGTCGACGCCGGCGACCCGGTAGTAGCTGGCAGGCCGCCGCTTGCTCGCTCCCCGGTTTCTGCCCACGCGTCCCATTGCACCGAGCATGTTCCAGGTGGCGCCGGACTGGCTAGCTGTCGGCCTCGATCAGCTCGATTCGGTAGTCGTCGGGATCGCGAACGAAGCACAGACGCGAGCCACCCTCGCGGACCGAGTAGGGAGGGCGCTCGGGCTCGATGCCCACCGCCGCGAGACGCTCCAGCGTGGCGTCCATGTCTTCCACCGTGATCGCGATGTGCCCATAACCGGTGCCGACCTCGTACGGCTCGGCGCGACCGAGGTTGTAGGTCAGCTCGAGCCGCGGCCCGTCGTCCGGCAGGCCCATGAAGACGTTGATCGCCTCATCGCGAATCGGGATCCGACCAATCTCCGCAAGGCCGAGCTTCTCGTAGAAGCTGACAGAGCGATCGAGATCGAGGACTCGGTAACAGGTGTGGATCAGTTTTGGCACGGACCGGACGATAACTGGGCTCGGGCGGTCTATAGGCTCGAACCTGCAGGAAAGCCGCCGAGAAAAGGAGTGAAGCATGAGCAACGCCACGTCACCAGCAAGCGCCGCGCGCCAGGAGGTCGCCAGCTTCGAGGGCCTGCTGATAGGACCCGAAGACGCCGACTACGACGAGGCACGCAAGGTCTACAACGGGATGATCGACAAGCGACCGGCGCTGATTGCGCGGTGCGCAGGGCCTGACGACGTCGCCAAGGTAGTCAGCTTCGCCCGTGATCACGACCTGCTGGTGGCCGTCCGCGGCGGCGGCCATAACGGCGCCGGACTGGGGACGTGCGACGACGGGGTCGTGATCGACCTCTCGCCGCTCAAAGACGTCGAGGTCGACCCGAAGGCGCGTACGGTTCGTGTCGGCGGCGGTTGCACCTGGGGCGAGGTCGACCGGGCCACCAACGAGCACGGCCTCGCCACGCCGAGCGGGATCATCTCGACCACCGGGGTCGGCGGACTCACCCTCGGCGGCGGCCTCGGCCACCTGACTCGCAAGTGCGGGCTCTCGATCGACAACCTGCTCGAGGCCGAGCTTGTGCTCGCCAGCGGCGAGCGCGCCCGTGCCAGCGCGGAGGAGAACCCCGATCTGTACTGGGCCATCAGGGGCGGCGGGGGCAACTTCGGCGTCGTCACCTCGTTCCTCTTCCGGCTGCACGAGGTCGGCACAGTGATTGCCGGTCCGACGTTCTGGCCCGTCGAGGCGGGCGCCGAGGTGCTCTCGGTCTACCGCGAGTTCCTGCCGAATGCCCCGCGCGAGCTGAACGGGTTCTTCGCCTTCGCCACGGTACCCCCTGGCCCGCCGTTCCCCGAGGAGATCCACATGCGAAAGGTGTGCGGGGTCGTGTGGTGCTACGTCGGCGGCGAGGAGGATGCGGCGAAGGAGATGGCTCCGCTGCTCGAGCGACTGCCCGAGCCGCTCCTACACGGCGTACAGCCAATGCCGCACTCGGCGATCCAGAGCGCGTTCGACGAGGTTTATCCCCGGGGCGACCAGTGGTACTGGCGCGCCGACTTCGTCAAGGAGATTCCCGACGAGGCGGTCGAGGCGCACGCCAAGTACGGCGCCGAGATGCCGACCTGGAAGTCGACGATGCACCTCTATCCGATCGACGGAGCGGCCCACGACCCGGACTCGTCCGACACGGCCTGGAGCTACCGCGATGCGCTCTGGGGCTCGGTGTTCGCCGGCGTCGACCCCGATCCGGCAAACGTCGACGAGATCCGGAGCTGGACCGTCGACTACTTCGAGGCCCTGCATCCGTACTCGGCCGGCGGCGCGTACGTGAACATGATGATGGACGAGGGTCAGGAGCGGGTCCGCGCCAGCTATCGCGAAAACTACGATCGGCTGGCGCAGATCAAGGCCACCTATGACCCCGACAACGTCTTTCGCGTCAACCAGAACATCGAGCCGAAGGCGTGAGCGGCGCTCGGCCCCCGAGCTTGTCGACGAGCACTGCCAGGAGTACCCGCCGGGGACACCACCGCTCCCAGAGGCGGAGGTCGCCCGGCTCGCCGGCCAGGTCCCGGGCTGGGAGCGCGACGCCCGCGGCTTGACCCGCGAGTTCCGGTTTGAGGACTTCGGCGGCGCGTTCGGCCTCGTCGCGCGGGTCGCACTGCTGGCCGAAGCGGAAGGTCACCACCCGCAGATCGAGCTCGAGTGGGGACGGGCCGCCTTCACGAGCTGGACGCACACCGCCGCGGGCCTCACCCGCAACGACTTCATCCTCGCGGCAAAGATCGACCAGCTCGCCCCGGTCTGAGCGATTTCACTGCCGGCCCCTACGCCGGGCGCCTGGGTGACCGGGCGACCACCACCAGCAGCGTCATTGGCGTGGGCTTGCCCGCTCCTGCCAGAGAGCCGTAGCACTCCGTCTGGCCAAAGCCCGCCTGCCTGAGCATCGAAGCCAGCTCGCCGACGCCATAGATGCGCATGTCGTAGGCCCGCGGCGCGCCCCAGCCGCGATCGTCCCTGAGGCGCTGGGCCTCATGCAGAATGCCGCGCGCCGGATCGAAGCGGCGGTCGAGGCGCAGCGTTGCCTCGCCTGGCAGCGCGCGCTCCTCGTGAACGGCCAGGTGGGCCTCGAGCTCCTCGCGGTGAACCGTCTCGATGACCAGCCGGCCGCCAGGGACCAGAACCCGGCGAAACTCACACAGCGCGCGCTGGTCCCCGTCGTCACCCAGGTAGCCGAGCGCCGTGCCAAGGCTGAGGACGGCGTCGAACCGCCCGGTGTCGAACGGGAGACTCGCGTAGCAGCCGCGCACGAACTTTGGCCAGCGCGCACGCCGGGCCGATCGCCGTCCCGCCGCGAGTAGGGGCGCGGAGCGGTCGAAGGCGACGACGCGATAACCGGCGCGGGCGAGCGGGAGGGCGTGGCGGCCGTTGCCGCAGCCCGCATCGAGGATGCTCGCGCCCGGCTTGCAGCCGGCCAGGCGGGCCGCCGCAAGCGCCTCCTCGGTTGAGGCGGCGTCGGTCCTCTCGGCGCGCACCGTTCGCAGGTACTGCGGATGGTCGAAGAAGCCGCCCCGTTCCAGCTCGCCGGGCCACGCCGTCTGACCGCCGACTTCGCGCCCAGAGCCGCACCCCGCAGAGGGCTGTCGTGAGGTGGCGATTGCCTATCCCTGCGCTGCGGCTTGGGTCGCGGAACGGGTTGAGAATGGCAGCCGCCAGTCTTCGTGACTCTCCTGGTTGATCGAAAGCCGCCACTCGTATCTGCCGCCGGGCGGCAGTGGCAGCGGACCGACGTTGATCGCGAGCGGCACGTCAATAGAGGTTCCCGGTTTGACTCCCGGCGGCCGGCCAACCTCGAAAGCACCCTCAAAGGTGACTGGCTCCTCAGCACCGGGATCGGTCTCCAACTCCACAGCCTTCCCGTCGCTGTCGACCAGATCTAACCGGAAGCTGTGCTCTACGTTGGTCCGATCCCAGGGCACCTGGATGAATAGGGCGATTGCCGAGGGACTCGGCGCTGGGCCGATCACCGACCAGCCTCCCCCGAGGATGTAGAGCTTTCCCTCCGCTGCCTGAGCAGCATCGGCCAGCATCATCGTCACCTTCACGGAGCCATCCTCCCACGCGGCTGCGAGCGCCGGGCGCCGGCTATCGGTACGTTCCCGACACGGTGAGCGCGCTGGCATCGTTCGTTTCCGGCAGCCGCGGAAAGTGGGTCGTTGTGATCCTCTGGATCGTCGCCTTCGCCGCGATGATGCCGCTGGGCTCGAAGCTCTCCGACGAGACCCAGGACGACACCACCTCGTTCCTGCCCGCGAGCGCCGAGTCAACCGAGGTCGTCAGGATCCTCGACGAGGACTTCCCGAGCGGTGAGACCACGCAGGGGCTGATCGTCTATCAGCGTGACACCGGCATTACCGCCGCTGACAGGCAGAAGATCGCCGCCGACGCGAAGGCCCTCGAGAAGCTCCCCGACTCGGAGCTGCCGCTCACGCGTCCGCCCGCGGTGCCGTTCGCGCCCGGGTCTCCGCCCGGGCTGGTGGCGCCCAACCGGGACCTCGCCTACACCGTGCTCACGGTCCCGACCGACTTCGACAAGGCGGCCGACTGGGGCAAGACCGTCCGCGACGTGACGGGCGACTCGGCCGATGGGATGCGGATCCTCCTCACCGGCGACCTCGGCTTCTCGGCGGATTCCGAGGAGGTGTTCGGCGAGCTGGACACGAAGCTGCTCGCGGCCACCGTGCTGCTCGTCCTCTTCCTGCTCGGCGCGATCTACCGCTCGGTGCTGGTCGCGCTGACTCCGCTGATCGTCGTCTTCTTCGCCTACACCGCGGCGACGGCGCTCGTCTATCTCTACGCCAAGTCCGGGGCGACCGTCTCCTCGAACGGCACCACGATCCTCGTCGTGCTCATGTTTGGGGTCGGCACCGACTACTGCCTGCTGCTCGTCTCCCGCTACCGGGAGGAGTTGCGCCGGATCGAGGACAAGCACGAGGCGATGGCGCGTGCCGTGCGCCGCACCGGCCCGACCATCCTCGCCAGCGGTCTCACCGTGTCGCTGGCGATGCTGACCCTGGCGCTGGCGGACGCCCGCCTCACCTCGACGCTCGGCCCGGTGGCCGCGATCGGCGTCACCAGCGGGATGGTCGCCGGGCTGACACTCCTCCCGGCGCTGTTGACGATCTTTGGTCGCCGCGGCTTCTGGCCCCGCCGAAGCATCGTCGAATATGACCCCGGCGGCACGTCGGTCGCGCGGCAGGGGGTTTGGCGTCGCGTGGGCGACCGCGTCCTCCAGCGCCCGGGGCCGGCCCTGGCGGTGACCGGTGTCGCCTTCCTCGCCGGCGCCGTGGGCCTGTTCGCCTACAAGGTCGACTATTCGACCACCACCTTCTTCAAGAAGTCGGTCGAGTCGGTCGAGGGCTTCCGACTTATGGAGGAGGCGTTCCCGGCCGGCGTGCTGGCGCCGACCACGGTGCTCGTGGAGAGCGAGGGCCGCCCGGTGACCCCTGCGGACCTGGCGAAGGCCGTGCAGGCGCTCCAGGGGGTCAATGGCGTCGCCTCGGCGAGCCCGACCGGCAATGTCTCCACCAACAAGCGGATGGCCACCATCAACGTGGTCCTCGAGGGCGATCCGTACACCAAGGACGCGCTCAACCTCGTGCCCGACATCCGCGCCAGCGTCAGCGACCTCGGCCCCGGCTTGACTGCCCTCGTCGGCGCCGGCTCGGCGATCCAGTACGACTTCGATCAGGCGATCGAGAGCGATCTGGAGCTGATCGCGCCCCTGGCGCTGCTCGTGATCGCGCTGATCCTGGCGATCCTGTTGCGGGCGATCGTCGCGCCGCTGGTCCTGATCGCGAGCGTGATGCTCTCGTTCCTGTGCACGCTCGGGATCTCGGTCCTGTTCATCCGTTTCGTCGTCGGCGACGCGGGCTTCGATGCGTCGATCCCCACCTTTGCGTTCATCTTCCTGGTTGCCCTCGGGATCGACTACACGATCTTCCTCATGGCCCGGGTGCGGGAGGAAGCCCGCAAATACGGGACCCGCGAGGGCATGCTCCGCGCGATCGCCGCAACGGGTCCGGTGATCACCTCCGCGGGGGTCATCCTCGCGGGCACCTTCTCGGTGCTGATGACGCTCCCGGTCACCTACACCTTCGACCTCGGCTTCATGGTCGCGCTCGGGATCCTGCTCGACACCTTCATCGTCCGCACGATCATGGTTCCGGCGGCCGTCGAGCTGATCGGCGACAAGATCTGGTGGCCCTCGACGGCAAGCGGCGGCGGGGTGCTGCACGAGGACACCGGCGACCATCCGGCGCTCGACACCGGTCCCGCCTAGCCGGGACCAGCCCACTCGGTCGAACCTGAGCAGAAGCGCTGAGGGGGCTGAGCAGACCGGTCATCACCGGCCTATAGTGAGGCGACGAGCATCCCACGAGCTTTGACTGCCCCCCGGTAGACAAGTGCTTCCGCTCGGGTGCAGATGATCAACCGCTCCGCGGTGGAGGGTCGGCCATGGAGGGTCATCCCAGATACGAGGATCCAGGAGCAATCCCGGCTCCCGGCCGGGTCGATTCCTCGGACGCCGCCAGGAAGCGCATGTTCCTCTTGCTCGACGCCGAGCGCAGGTCGCTGACGGCCCAACTTCGCCCCTCGTGGCGCCTGAGCGGCCGCTACGAGGACCTGAGCCTGGTGATGATCTTGGCCCGCTTGGAGCGCGATTGGCTGTCTCAGCCGAGGCCAGATCTCTCGGGCGGCGACCACCCGAAGGGACATGGCGGCCAACCCGGGCCCAGGCTGGCCGACTGGGCGAAGCCGTGGGGCGCTGCTCCGCGGATCAAGCTCGACGCAGATATTGGCCGCGTTGAGGGCGCTCTGAACGGAATCGGTAGATGGCTACCTGCGGGAACGGCCGCGAAGGCGGAGGGCAGAGCGCGGGAGCGTTTGGAAGCGATCACGGCCGAGGTGGAGGAGCGGGATCCGCAGGCGCGGGCGGCGGCGGACGCTTCGCAGGGCGGGGCCACCAAGAGGCGACGTTTCGAGCGCCCTTCGCGCACCGCAGTCGCGGCGATCGCCGGATTCCTCTTGCTCGTGGCGGGCGCCGGAGCCTTCCTGCTCGCCTCCCACCCGGGCAGCGGCCCGGGGGATTCCGTCGGCCGCCGGGGGGCCGTGGCGGGGGTGCGCCAGCATCCGGGGACGCTCGACACTCAGAACCAGGGCGGATCGGGACAGCCCAGTCAAGGTGCGCGCTCCTCCGCGAGCCCGCCAGGCGACCCGGGAACCAAGGGCAGCGCCCGGGCGAGGCCGCCGGGGGCCGGTCAGGGCGCTCCGGTGGCCTCCGAGACAGTCCCTCCAGCGCCCGAACCGCCCCCCGTCTCCCAGCCGGTGGCCGCGCCGCAGCCGGCTCCCGCTTCACAGCCGGCTCCCGCCCCGGCGCCGTCCAGCTCGACCTCGAGACAGTCAAAGAGCGCCGGAGGGGGAGGGGGCTGCCCACCCGAGTTCGGCTACGAGTGCTAGCCGTGAGGGAAGACGTCTCAGCGAGCCGACCGCCGACCGCAACCGGCGCCCGGATCCCGTGCCTCGCGCTCGCCCTGCTCCTGGCGGTACTGGCGTTCGCCTCCCCAGCGAGGGCGGGGCCGTATGAGGCGGTTCAGTGCGCGGCCCACCTTGGCGCGGGCCACGGCGGGTTTCACTTCTCGCGCAACTCCCCGGACTTTCACGGCGTCAGGGCGTGTGGGTCCGGGGACGGGCTGGGGGTCACCCACGAACGGAGCCAAACGAGGCCAGGGCGGTACGGGATGTGGGTGGCAAAACCGCCGGTTGGCACGTACTTCACCCGCGGCAGGCTCGTGGCGCGCGGAAGTCGGGGCCGGCGCCTACCGCCCACGGCTCCTGCTGGGCGCTCCTGGGCAGAGCCCTTCACACTCAATCGGCTCGTTGCGCAGGCGCTTCAGGACCTTCGAGTGGCGAGCCGGCAGCAGGGCGGATCGCCTCAGCGCCCAGCTGACCTGCACTCACACCGATCGCTGCGGCCGGACCGAGAAGCCGAAGCTCTACGTCAAGCGGGCGCATTTCCGCCTCTTCGATGCCTCGCCGCCGGCCGTGACCGGGTTGGGCGGCGCGCTGTTCGGCGCCCCTGTCCAGCGGGCCACCCAGACGCTCACGGTGAAGGCTCGCGACGCCGGCTCCGGGGTCCGGCTGGTCCTGATGCGCACCAACCGCAAGCTCTTTGACTCGCTGGGGTCGAGCTGCAATGTCGGCGCGCATCAGCTCGCTCTCGGGCTCAGCCCCTGTCCCAACTGCGGTGCACAGCAGCGTCTCCGTCGACACCCTCCTGCCGGGCTTCCATGAAGGGCAGAACTCGATCGACGGTATGCGCCAACGACTATGCAGACGCGAGCCCCAACGAGCGCTGCGCGACAGCGAAGGATCCGCGTCGACAACGACTGCCCGATCTCCGACGTGACCCCCGAGGCTCCGCGCTCGCTTCGCCTTCGCGGGCGGTAGGACGGTGAAGCGGGTGAAGTTCGGCCGGCGCCCCCGGGTGGTCGGCAGGTTCGCGCTGCCCTCCGGCGGGCCGGGGCAGGGGGCCTTGGTCTGCGTCTCTGAACGGGCGGCGCGCGCCAACTCGGCCGAGAGGCTGGTCGGCCCGCCGCTTCGCACCGAGCGCCCGCGGGAGGATCTCGGCTGCGGCTTCCCGCCGGCCCCTCACGGATCGTCTACCTGACCTACTGGCGCGGGGCGGAGCGGGTCGTGACCCGGGCGATCCGCTTGCGCGTCGAAGCCGAGGCTCGGGCTTCGGGTGCGCCCGCGGGGGAGGCTTCACAACGGGCAGACGATGACCTTGCGCGCCCGGCTGCGCGGGCCATTCCGCGCACGTCGTCGAGGTCCGGTTCTCTGGCCAAGCCCCAAGGCGGGCGCTGGGTTCCCTTCTCGATCGACTTCGTCAAACGGACCAATCACGACGGCGTGGCACGCGTCTCGCACACGATTCCGCCACGTGTCCGGTAGCGCAGAAGTTCCGTTTCAAGGTGAAAGTCCCGCACCAAGACCGGCTACCCCTACCTCGCAGGGCACTCGGCACGTGCGAAGAAGAAGACGGTGACAGCAGGCTGAGGACAGCCATCGCGGTGAGCCTTGTCTGACCGGCTAAGTGGCCGTGGTCTGCTGGCCCGGCGGCAGCACCCTGGGCCAGGGCGACGCTCGCCCAGACGACCACGATGCCCATGGCCAGGAAGGCAAAGAACCCGCCCGGCGTCAGGCCGACGATGCCGACCACCAGCGCCAACCACCCGAGCGGTCGCGGAAGGCCACCATGACGCAGAACAGCCAGCGCCAGCCCTAGGTTGAAGACCGCGGTCCCAACCGCGACCGGAAAGAAGAGATCGCTGTTGAGCGCGTTCAGTGTCAGTATGGCCTCGGGCGGGAGCTGGTCGGCGGCGTCGCCAAGCGTGAATCCGATCCCGGCAAAGATGGACGCCCCGACCACGATCATCAGGCCGCCCAGCAGAGCCACGGTCGAGAGCCCGCCGTCATCGCCCGCGGCGGCCCGCAGAGCCCGGCGCAGGGTGCCGAGGAAGAAGAGAAAGGCCACACATGCGAGCGCCAGCAGCGCAGACGCAATCGATTGCTCGGAGTCGTTGTCGAGGTAGAAGGAGACGATCGACTGCGGTGAATCGTCGGTTCCGGGTGTCTCGCCGCTCACAACGAAGGCGACGATCACCAGCGCCACGAAGAGGATCCCGGTCAGCGGGCCGATCTGTTTGGCGGTCATGTCACTCCCTGGAGGTTGGCGGCAGGAATCGGCTCACTCTCTCACAGCCGGCGGTCAGCAAACCGTCCTTGACGGGAGAGAGGGCTGGGCGGCCGTGCAACCCCTGACCGTCAGGCCTCAGGCTGGCGGTGGCGCGTAGCGGTGGTGGAGGTCGAGCATGTTGCCGTCCGGGTCCTCGAAGATGGCTTGGTGGCAGACGCCGCTGTCGATCGTCTCCCCCTTGAAGGTGACGCCGCGTGACTCGAGCTCGGCGCGGGCCGCTTCGACGTCATCGACCTGGAGGGCGATGGGGTGCGTGTGGGGCGCAAACTCGAGGCCGAACGCGTCGGACTGCATTACCGCGATCGTCAGGTTGCCGGTCTCGAACTCGCCCGCCGGCATCTTGCCCCATCTCTTGCCGAACGGCAGGCCGAGCACCTCGCCGTAGAACTTGGCCGCCGCGTCGTAATCCTTGGTGGGCACCGTGACGAAGTCGACGCCGGTAACGAGGGATGTCTGGGTGGGCATGGCTGGCTCCTCACTTCCTTCAATCGTTTGCTGATCTTTCACCGACTACGAGGATAGGACCCGCCGGGCGTGGCGAACTCATCGGTGGCGCCTCGGGCAGGAGCGTCGAGCGCTGAGCGGCATAAGCGAAAGGACCTTCCCGCTGGCATGATCTGGCGGCGTGACCGAGATCACGGAATTCGTCTGAGGTGGCCTACAACAGCTCAGCTGGGCGTTGGGTCCTGGTCATCGCCGTCCTGGGCTCGGGCCTGGCCTTCCTCGACGGCACCGTCGTCAACGTCGCCCTGCCTGACATCGGCCGTGATCTCGGCGCCTCGACGGCCGCGCTCCAGTGGATTCTCAACGGCTACCTGCTGACGCTCGCCTCCCTGATCCTGCTTGGTGGCTCGCTCGGCGACCGTTACGGACGCCGTCGCGTCTTCGCTCTCGGGGTCGGCCTCTTCACCTTCGCCTCCCTGCTGTGCGCGATCGCGCCGAACGTCGAGATGCTGGTGGCCGCCAGGCTGCTGCAGGGCATCGGGGGCGCGCTCCTCACCCCGGGCAGCCTGGCGATGATCGAGTCGAGCTTTCGCCCCGCCGATCGCGCCCGCGCCATCGGCGCCTGGTCCGGGCTTGGCGGGGTCGCCGCTGCTCTGGGACCGCTGCTGGGCGGTTATCTGGTCGAGGCGGTTTCCTGGCGAGCGATCTTTCTGATCAACCTTCCCCTCGGCCTGTTCGTCATGGTCATGGCTACGCGTCACGTGCCTGAGACGCGTGATCCGACCACGAGCGGCCACCTCGACTTTGCCGGTGCCATCCTGGCTGCGTTGGGTCTTGCCGGAACCACCTACGCCCTGATCGAGGGCCCGGGCCAGGGCCTCTCCCCGCTGATCCTGTTGGCCGGCGTCGGGGGCGTCGCCGCACTGGTCGCCTTCGTCCTGGCCGAGCGTCGAAGCCCGAACCCGATGATGCCGCTGGGGATGTTCTCCTCACGCCAGTTCACGGCCGCCAACCTGGTCACCTTCGTCGTCTATGCAGCGCTCGGCGGCGTCTTCTTCCTGCTGGTCGCCTTCCTACAGATCTCGCTCGGCTACTCGCCGATCGCGGCCGGCGCCGCGTCGCTGCCGGTAACGGCGCTCATGCTCTTGCTCTCGGCTCGTTCGGGCGCGATGGCGCAGCGCATCGGCGCCAGGATCCCGCTGACCGTCGGCCCTCTTGTGATTGCCCTGGGACTCCTGCTGATGACCCGCATCGACCCCGGTGACAGCTATGTCTCGAGCGTACTGCCGGCTGTGATCGTCTTTGGGCTTGGCTTGACGCTGGTCGTGGCACCGGTGACAGCCACGGTCCTCGCTGCCGCTGACGCACGGCATGCGGGAATCGCCTCGGGTATCAACAACGCCGTCTCGCGCGTTGCCGGGCTGCTCGCTGTCGCCGTGCTTCCGTTGATCGCCGGCCTCACCGGAGACAGCTTCTATGACCCGGTGAAGATGGCCGACGGCTTCCGAGTCGCCATGTTCGCCTGCGCCGGGCTCTCGGCCGCCGGCGGGATCCTGGCCTGGCTGACGATTCGCTCCGACGTCTTGGAAGCTGAGCCGGAAACCGATGGAGCCGCACCCACGGCGATCCTGGACGACTTCTCCTGTGGCGTCGCTGGAGCGCCTCTGCGACCGGGACGCGAGGCCGCCTGCCGCCCGATCGTCAGCGGCTCAGCCTGACCGCATGAACGAGTCCCCGGCTCGCACCGCGCTTGCCGGACGCACCGCTTGGGCACGCAGCATGCAGGCACCCCTGCGCGATTTCCTGAGCACCGAAACCGGGAGTGCCGCGGTGCTGCTCGTGGCGACCCTGGCCGCGCTGGCCTGGGTCAACATCGACTCCTCGTCATACGAGACGCTCTGGCAGACCGATCTGTCGATTCAGATTGGCGAATCGGGCATCTCGCAGGATCTCCGCGACTGGGTCAACAGCGGGCTGATGACATTCTTCTTCTTCGTCGTCGGTCTCGAGGTACGTCGCGAGTTCGATCTCGGCGAGCTCCGCCAGCGGCGGCGGCTGGCCCTACCGGTCCTCGCCGGCCTCGGAGGGATGTTGGTGCCGGTGGCCATCTACCTGGCCATCAACGCCGGCCACTCCTCAACCGATGGCTGGGGTGTGGCCATGTCGACCGACACGGCCTTCGCACTGGGCATGCTGGCGCTGGTCGGCCCCGGCCTTCCCGATCGCCTGCGGGCGTTCATGCTGACGATCATCGTCGTCGATGATGTGGTGGCGCTGCTGGTCATCGCAGTTGTCTACAGCGCCGAGGTGGCGGTGGGGGCCCTTCTGATCGCTGTGGGGATCTTCGGCCTGATCCTGCTTGTTCGCTCGGCTCGGGTTCGCTACGGACTCGTCTACTTCATCCTGGCGGCGGCGGCCTGGGTGGCTCTATTCGAGTCCGGCATCGATCCGATCATCCTGGGGCTGGCGATGGGGCTGATCACCTGGGCCTACCCGGCCGGACGGGGTGAGCTGGAGCGGGCGACGGACCTGTTTCGCAGCTTTCGCGAGCAGCCGACGCCCGAGCTGGCCCGTTCGGCCCGGGCGGGGCTTCAATCGGCGGTCTCCCCGAACGCCCGGCTTCAGTACCTCTACCACCCCTGGACGAGCTACGTGATCGTGCCCATCTTCGCCTTGGCCAATGCCGGCATCGTGGTCAACGGCGACTTCCTCTCTCGTGCCTACTCATCACCGATAACCCTGGGCATCGTGGTCGGCTACGTGATCGGCAAGCCGCTGGGGATCGTCGGCGTCTCCTGGTTGGTCACGACGCTCAGCCGCGGCAGGCTCCGCGCGCCCGTCGGGTGGGGGGCGGTGATCGGCGGCGGCGCGATCGCCGGGATCGGCTTCACCGTCGCCTTGCTGATCGCCACCCTGGCCTTCCAGGGCGAACGACTCGAGGAAGCCAAGCTCGGCGTGCTGACGGCGGCCCTGACCGCATCGGTCCTGTCGTGGCTGGTCTTCCGCGCCACAGCCGTGCTCCCTCGCCGCCTGCGCATCCGCGCCCTGCTGGGCACTTCGGAGACGCTCGTTGATCTTGTGCTGCCGGTTGACCTCGAGCGCGACCACCTACGGGGCCCGAGGGATGCGCCGGTAACGGTGGTCGAGTACGGAGACTTCGAGTGCCCGTACTGCGGGAGAGCTGAGCCGGCGGTGCGCGAGTTGCTCGCGGACTTCGGCGACGTGCGCTACGTCTGGCGGCACCTACCGCTCAGCGATGTCCATCCCAACGCCCAGCGGGCGGCAGAGGCGGTGGAAGCCGCTGCCGATCAAGGGGCGTTCTGGGAGATGCACGATGCGCTGCTTGACCATCAGGATGATCTTCGTCCCCGCGACCTTTTCGCCTACGCCGAGCAGCTCGGCCTTGACGTCGAGCGCTTCCGCGACGATCTTCAGCGCCAGAGGTGGGCCCCGCGGATCGAGGAAGACGTCGACTCCGCCGACATGAGTGGCGTCACCGGCACGCCGACGTTCTTCATCAACGGGCGCAAGCACGACGGCGCCTACGACATCGGCGCACTCTCGGCCGCCGTGCGTGCGGCCGGCGCTCGTGCCGCAATCCACCAATAGGATCAAGCTCCTGACGGCGTGACGGTGCTCGAGATCGACACCCCGCAAGGTCCGGCGAACGTGCACCTGCACGTCGCCGCTGAGCCGATGGCCGGGATGGTGCTCGGTCATGGTGCCGCAGGAGGGGTGACCGCCCCCGACCTGGTGGCGGTCACCGACGTTGCCCGCTCGGCAGGGTTCAGCGTCGCGCTGGTCAAGCAGCCCTATGTGGTGGCCGGGCGACGCTCACCCGCTCCAGCCCACCGGCTCGACGAGGCCTGGACGGCGGTCGTCGAGCACCTGCGCGGCGGCGAGCTGCGCGGCCTGCCGCTGATCGTCGGCGGCCGCTCCGCCGGCGCCCGCGTGGCCTGCCGCACCGCGGCGAACAGCGGCGCGGTCGCCGTGCTCTGCCTGGCGTTTCCGCTGCACCCGCCAGGGCGGCCGGCCAAGACCCGTCAGCCCGAGCTCGACGCCGTGCAAGTGCCGACGCTCGTGGTGCAGGGCGCACGAGATCCATTTGGCATGCCGGCAGGCAGCGCGACCTGCGACGTGGTCACGGTGCCCGGCAACCACAGCCTCAAGACCGACCTCGAAGCGGTCGCCGGCGCGGTGCGGGACTGGCTTCCGGGCATCACGGCATCGAAATCGCGGCGCCGTCCTGGATAGGACTCGCTATGCGAGGGCTAGGCAGGACGGTTCACCAGGGGGCTGGGAGGGGCGATTGGCGCGAAGGTGGCGCTATGCGGACCTAAAGCGCCAACCGGGCGGTCCGATCTCAGAGGATCAGCTTGCGCTCCATGAAGTGGATCGCCAGGCGCCACGACACGAGCGCGAATCCGATCAGGAACGCGAGGTGCCCGACGTCCTCCCAGCCCTCGAAGCCGAAGACCGCGTGCCGGACCAGCTCGACGCAGTGGAACAGCGGATTGAGGTGGCCGAGCACCTGCGCCCAGGTGGGCAGGTCGTCGAGCGGGAAGAAGGTGCCGGCGACGAGGAACATCGGCGTGAGCAGGCCGCTCTGCCAGTAGGAGAAGCTCTCGATCGCCTTCGCCTTGGCGGCGATGAAGATGCCGAAGCACGCCCAGCCGAATCCGGCCAGCGCCGCGATCCCGGGCACCAGCAGCATGCCCCAGCTCGGATCGAGCCCGAAGACGACGGCGACGAGCATCGGCACGCAGCCGTAGACCCCGGTCCGCGCCGCGATCCACAGCGCCTCGCCGGTGACCAGCTCCTCGGTGTCGACCGGCGCGGCGAGGATCGCGTCGTAGGTGTGCTGGAACTCGTACTTGACGAAGGTCGAGTACATGGCGGGGAAGGCGCCGGAGAACAGCACCGTCGTGGCCACGATCCCGGTGCCGACGAAGTCGATGTAGTCGTAGCCCGCGACCGTGCTGACCAGCGAGCCGAAGCCGAAGCCGAAGGCCAGCAGGTAGATCGTCGGGTCGACCGTCGACGAGAACGTCGACGAGCGCCAGAACGACGAGTAGTTGACGATCTCGCGGACCATCACGCCCCGCAGCGCGGCGCGCTCGAGGCGGCCGAGGCGGCGCTGTGCACGGTGGCGACGGCCATCAGGTGATCTCCTCGCCGGTCAGCAGGACGAAGACGTCCTCGAGGTTGGTGACGCGGCGCTCGCCGTCGAGGTCGGCGTCGCCGTTTGCGTGCAGGATCGACACCGAGGTCCCGGTGCGGCGCGTGCGCCAGCCGCGCCCGCGGGCGATGCCCTCGACCTCGGTCAGCCGCGTGGGCGACCCGTAGACCTCGATCGCCTCGGGCCCGGCGTGCTCGGCGATCAGCGCGCGCGGCGCGCCGACGGCGACAGCCTTGCCGTGCGACATGATCGTCACCTCGTCGCAGAGGCGCTCGGCCTCCTCGATGTAGTGCGTGCTCATCAGGATCGAGACGCCCTCGGAGCGCAGCCGGTCGATCAGCGCCCACAGCTCCTGGCGCACCTGCGGGTCCAGGCCGACCGTCGGCTCGTCGAGCAGCACGAGCCGCGGCTCGTGCAGCAGGGCGCGCGCGATCAGCAGCCGGCGGCGCATGCCGCCGCTGAGCTCGTCGACCTTCGACTCGCGGCGATCGCCGAGGTTGGCGATCGCCAGCGCGCGCTCGATCGCCGCCTTGCGCTCGCCGGCCGGCACGCGGTAGAGGTGCGCGAAGACGAGCAGGTTCTGCTCGACGGTCAGCGAGACGTCGAGGTTGTCGAGCTGCGGCACCACGCCCATCTCCGCGCGCGCCTGCTTGGAGTCCTCGGGCAGCCGGTAGCCGAGAACCTCGAGCTCGCCCTCGTCGGCGATCACCTGCGCGGTGAGCGCCTTCATCGTCGTCGACTTGCCGGCGCCGTTCGGCCCGAGCAGGCCGACGCACTTGCCGAACGGAACGTCGAGGTCGAGGCCGTCGACGGCGGTGATCGGCCCGAAGCGCTTGACGAGCCCGCGCAGGCTGATCGCGGACTCCATCACTTGACGACGGTCACAGCGGGCGCTCGAGCACCACGCGGCAGCCGGCGCCCGGCGCCAGCGTCACGTTGCGAATCTTCACCCGTTCCGGGCGCGAGTCGGGCGCGCTCAGCTCGGCCCGCTCGAGGATCGCCCTGAGCACCACGCGCATCTCGTACTGGGCGAACGCCGCCCCGATGCAGCGGCGCACTCCGCCGCCGAAGGGGATCCAGGCGTAGTGGTCCACCTTCCCATCGAGGAAGCGCTCGGGCCGGAACTCGTGCGGGTCCGGATAGAGGTCCGCGCGGTGGTGGAGCGCGGCGATTGCCGGAAGGACGAAGGTGCCGGACGGCAGCTCGTAGCCGCCGATCTCCGCGGGGGCCGTGAGCTTGCGTGCCACGTCCACGATCACCGGGCGGGCGCGCAGCGTCTCCTTGATCGTCGCGTCCAGGTAGTCGTCCTCGCCCGCCTCGATCGAGGCACGCAAGCGGGCCAGAACCCGTGGTGTGCGGAGCACCCGCTCAAGCGCCCAGGCGAGCGCCGTGGCGGTGGTCTCGTGTCCCGCGCCGACCACGGTCACGAGCTCGTCGCGAAGCTCTCGGTCGCTCATCGGGGTGCCGTCGTCGTGCTTGGCATGCAGGAGGAGTGAGAGGACGTCGTCGTGCTCTGCGCCGCCCTGCTCCGCGCGGCGGGCGGTGACCTCCTCGTAGATGAACTCGTCCAGGGCGGCGCGGGCGCGTTTGAAGCGCGACCAGGGGCTGAAGCGGCCGAGGTCGCGGCGGAGCAACGGGACCTGCGTGATCAGGTCGGCTCTGCGGGCGAACTCGCCAACCAGCGCGGAGGCACGCTTGAAGCGCACCTCGTCGCGCACGCCGAACACGGCACGAAGAATCACCGCCAGCGTGATCCGCTGCGTGTGCGGGCGCAGGGCGAATGGCTGGCCGATTGGCCAGCTCTTGATGTCACGCTCGGTGATCTCACGAATCAGCTCGCCGTACCGGCTCACGCTCTCCCCATGAAAGGGCGGCAAAAGGAGCTTGCGCTGGCGCAGGTGCTCGTCCTCGTCGAGCGTCAGCACCGAGTTTGGACCCAGCGTCGGCTCGAGCACTGTTGCGTTGGCCTCGCCGGCGTGGAACAGGGCAGGGTCGCCGGTGAAGACCTGCTTCACGATCCCCGGGTCGGCCACGTACACGATCCGGCCGAAATAGGGAAACGACAGGGAGAAGACGTTGCCGTGGCGGCGGCGAAGGCGAGTGAAGAAGCCGATCGGATCCCGCGCGTACCGCAGGCCCTGCAGCACCCCAGGCAGGCGTGGGCCCGGCGGGAGAGTCGGCGCGGCGACGGTGAACTGAGGTCGGGAAGCCACGTGCTCCATCAGCTGCTCCCGACTCTAGTGGGCCGGTCCACCCGATGGCTGATTCCGCCCTGCTCAAGCATGCGGCGCCCGCCGTATCATTTGAGCGAGGGAGGGGTGAAAACCCATGGGGGACGTTTACGAGGCAGCCTGCTCTGGCTGCGGGTACCTGGTTGAGGAACTGCGGGACGGAACCGGGCTGACCGGCACCTTCCTGGAGCCCATGGTCTGCCGTGACTGCCGCGAGCTGGTCAGCGTCGTGACCGCGGATCTGTTCAGCGGCCTTGGGCCCGAGCTGAACGCTTGCCCGCAATGTGGCGGGCGTCGCCTTGCCGCTCTGCCGAAACGCACGCCTGACGAGTCAGCCAGGGCCGGCGCCTTTCGTTTCAGTCGCCGGGCCGAATGCCCGCGCTGCGGCGACCGGCTCACGGTCACCCCGACCGGCCACTGGGGATAGCGTCTGAGGACGCCCATCTGATCCCGAAACCGGAAAGCAGGTAGAGGACGGCAGCGGCAATCCCGGCGAATTTGGCGATCGCGGCGACAAGTGAGATCTCCGGCCACGGCGAAGCCGGTTCGTCGAGGAGGGTGACGGCGAGGCCCACGTTCTCGACATAGTCGAATCCCGCGGCTGCGGTCGCCGCCCAAGCGGCGGCTATGCCGAGCACGGCGAGCCGTTCTCGGCCGCGACGGCGCCAGGCAGCCGCCAACGCGACACAGCCGCCGGCGTACGCCGCGGCGTAGAGCGGCGCGTACAGGAAATCCAACCCAGTGATGAAGGCGCCGTTTCCAAGGACGCCATCCACCTCCCATGAGCTGACGATCTCACTGGCCCGACCAGGACTGCCCGCGACCTCGAGCGGGACCGTCCCGCCATGGTCGCTGGCCCGGAGCGGGCCGTCGAGCAAGGTAAGAACCGCCTGCAACGCCACCGCCGCGGCGATCACGGCCACGAGGGCACGGCGACGCCTGCTCGGTGGCCAATGCTCGAGGGGGTGAGTCATGTGTTGCGCGTGAGCTTGCCCACCCCCGGCACGAAGCGGCCCACACGCGCGGCGTAGCTGGCGTAGGAGCTTTGGTGGGTGGCGGCGAGGTAAGGCTCCTCCACCAACCGCACATGCAAGTCGAGCCCGAGCGCCAGCACCCCGAAGGCGACGAAGCTTGCGGCGTTGGGGACGAGCAGCGCAACGCCGGCGGAGTACACGAGCATGGCGCTGTAGATGGGGTTGCGTACCCAGCGGAACGGCCCGGCTGTTACGAGGGCGGTTCGCTCGGTGGGATCGACGCCGATGCGCAGGCTGTCGCCCATCGACGACTGTGACCACAGCAGCGCCGCGAGGCCCGCCAGCGACAGCGCAAGCCCCGGAACAGCCAACCAGTCACTGTCGAGAAGCCGCGTCGCTCCGAAGCTGAGCTCAGCGATCGGTCCCGCGACAAACAACAGCCCCAGGCCGCCGAGGGCGATCCATCCACTCATGCCGGCGCCCTGCCGAATTGGCGAGCGGCCAGTCCGTCGGGCGTGAACCCAGCTGCGGAGGCCGACGGCGAGAAGGCCGAATAGTCCGGAGAGGCCAAGCGACACCCACGCCATGCCGCGATTCAACCAGGCAACGGTCGCGCGCGTTCCTTCGGCCCGGCGAAACCGGCGCATCGCCTGGTAGAAATCTGCGCAATGCGCCGCGCTCTGACCTTCTCCGGAGCACACCGGGTGAAGTGGGTCGTCGCGTTGTTCTGGCTGGTCGTCTTCATCGGGCTCAACGCGGTGAACATCTTCGACCGCTACGCCGACGCGGAGCAGAACCGGACCGTCGACTACCTGCCGAGCGGGGCGGAGTCGGTGGAGGTAATCGACCGGATCGACGAATTTCCCTCCGGGGAGCGCTTCGGTGCCGTCGTCGTGTACCGCCGCGACGGCGGTCTGACAGAACGCGACCTCACCCTCGTCGCGCAGGATCGCAGGGAGCTGGAGCGGGTCGCGACCGCCGCCCGCCCGCCACCGCCCGTGATCTCGCGGGACCGCACCACCGCTCTCAACGTGGTGCCGTTCAAGCCGACCGGCGAGGGCGACATCGTCACCCGCGACGTCGACCGCGTGCGGGAGGCCGTGGACGACGCCCCGCCCGGGTTGCAGGTTGAGGTGACCGGGCCGGCGGGGTTCGCCGCCGATGCCATCGAGGTCTTCGATTCCATCAATGGGACCCTGGTCGCCGCCACGGCGCTGCTCGTCTTCGTGCTGTTGGTGCTCATCTACCGCAGTCCGATCTTCTGGCTCATCCCCTTCTTCTCGGTGATCGTCGCCGAGGTGAGCTCACGCGGCCTCGGCTACCTGCTGTCCGAGCTCGGGGTGACGGTGACCGGCCAGACCTCGGCGATCCTGACGGTGCTGGTCTTCGGGGCGGGTACCGACTACGCGCTGCTGATCGTGGCCCGCTATCGCGAGGAGCTTCGCCGCCAGGAGGACAAGCACGTCGCAGTGGCCACGGCGATGGGCACCGCGGGGCCCCCGGTCGTCGCCTCGGCCGCCACGGTGATAGCCGCCCTGTTGTGCCTCTCGTTTGCCCAGGTGAACGGCACAGCCGGGCTGGCCCTGATCGGCGCGATGGCGATCGGACTCGCAATGCTTGTCATGTGCACGCTCCTCCCTGCGCTGCTGGCGATCTTCGGCCGGCGCGCTTTCTGGCCCTTGATTCCCCACTACGGCGATGAGGGCGCCGACGCGACCCACGGCGTCTGGCGGCGGATCGCACAGCGAGTCGGTGCCAGGCCGCGGCGCGTGTGGGTGAGCGCGGCGGTGGCGCTGGGCGTCATGTGCCTCGGTCTGATCTTTTTCAACACAAATCTCACTACGGGCAACCAGTTCCGCGACGAGGAGAGCTCCACCCGCGGTCAGGACCTCGTCGCGCGCGCCTTCCCGGCCGGAGCGAACGTGCTCAACACCGTCCTGGTGCCGAATCCAAATCTGGCCAGCGATGTGCGGGCGGCGCTCGCCGCCCGACCGGAGGTGGCGGGCGTGGGGCCGGTCGAGCAAGGCCGGCCCGGGGCCCGATTCGACTTGACGTTGAGCACCGACCCCTACTCGACGCAGGCGTTCGATCAGATCCCCGACCTCCGGGATGTCGCGCGACGCGCCGGGGGAGAGGACGTCCTGATCGGGGGGCCCACGGCCGAGGAGCACGATCTCAGAGAGGCGGCACAGCGCGACAACCTGGTGGTCGTGCCCCTCGTCCTGCTGGTGGTCTTCCTGGTCCTGGCCGCGCTGCTGAGGGCGCTCGTGCTGCCCGTGATCCTGATGGCCACGGTGGTGCTGTCCTTCCTCGCCGCCATGGGCGTGGGGTCGTTCTTCTTCGAGTTCGTGTTCGACTTCCCCGGCGCCGATCCGTCGCTGCCGCTGTGGGCCTTCGTGTTCCTCGTGGCGCTGGGGGTCGACTACAACATCTTTTTGATGGCGCGCGTGCGCGAGGAGGCTCTGCGCCACGGCACTCGCCCCGGGATGCTCCGCGGCCTGGCGGTCACCGGTGGGGTGATCACGTCCGCCGGGATCGTGCTCGCGGGGACCTTCAGCGTCCTCGCGTCGCTGCCGCTCGTCTTCCTCACCGAGATCGGGTTCATCATCGCGTTTGGTGTCCTCCTGGACACGTTCGTGGTGCGCTCGGTCCTCGTGCCCGCCCTGGTCTTCGACATCGGCCCCAAGGTGTGGTTGCCCTCGACCCTGGCGGCCGCGATAGAACGCCGTCTACCCCGGACTCCGGAACCCGAAGAGCCCGAGCCGGCGGGCACCCCCCACTAGACGATGGTCGTTTGCGTGGATCCGGGCAGCTAGCGTCCTTCGGGGTAATCCGGCTGAATCACCGCGAAGGCCGCCCCCTGCGGGTCGGTGAAGGCCGCAAGCCGGCCGACCGGGATGTCCTGGGGGCCGAAGACCAGGGTTCCCCCATGTCGCTTCACCGTCTCGATGGCGGCGTCGGCGTCCTCGACCGCAAAGTAGACCATCCAGTGGGGTGGCGTGCCGGGCGGCATCTCGCCCTCCATTGCCATCGCTCCGGCGAGCCCCTCCTCCCACCTCTGTCCTTCGACCTGCCACATCGAATAGGGCGAGTCTGGTGGAGCCTCCTCCGACTGCTTCAGGCCCCAATCGAAGACCTCGCCGTAGAAGTGCTTGGCGGCGTCGAGGTCGGGGGTCGCGAGCTGGTTCCAGGTCCATGAGCCGACCTCGTTGACGAGCTGGGCGCCCTGGTGCTGTTTCTGCTGCATGATGCATACGACGGCGCCGCTCGGGTCGGCAATCACGGCCATCCGCCCGGAGTCTGCGGGCAGATCGATCGGTCCCATAAAGACAGTGCCGCCGGCCTCTTTGACCTTCTCGGCGGTCTCGTCGGCGTCGGCCACCTTCACGTAGCCGGCCCAGGCCGGCGTCTGGCCCTCCCCCTGCAGCGGGCCGTAGCCGGCCACCTGCTTTCCATCTCTGAGGAAGAAGGAGTAGCCCCCTGTCTCCTCGACCGGCCCTGCCGACTGAGTCTCCCAACCGAGCAGGTCCGCGTAGAGCTTCGCCGCCCCGTCGGTATCGGAGGTGGCCAGATCCACCCAGCAGAACTCGCCGGGCGCGTACTCGCTTCGTTCGCTCATGCCGCCCTAGCGCTTCGCTTCTAGCCCGCTACCCGGTCCGCACCCACAACAAGAGTTGGGTGGACGCACGGCGCTGCCAGCTGCGGCCCTGATGCGACCATGCATACAGCCACAACGCGGACCGTTCATCGTCGAGCAGACCAGGAATGCCCGCGATCTGCTGCTCAATAGCGTCGAACGGGGTGCCTGTGTGGAGCATCCCCGCCACGTCGCTATGTGCTTGCTCGAGGCCCATAGTCTCCCTCCTTTCAGGTTGGAGCCATGTGCCGAAGCGGAAGGGGTATCACACCATCGCCGGACCCGCTCGGAGAACCGCCGTATTTTGCGAGAAAAGCTGAAGCGTCCGGACGGGCGGCCAGACAGTTTCCTGATCGACGCCGACCGGCGCGACCCGGTAGCTTGATGGAGAGCCTCGAATCGCCATCGACGCCTTGACCGGCCCCCGGTGGTACCCAGGAATCCACCACCGGAAGGAAATACGGCCATGCCGAGAATCATCGTGATGAGCGAGCCAAGCACCCACCCTGAGGGCGCGATCACCCTGGACGAGCGCGTTGCAACGGCTGATCTGCAAAGTGGGCACCGGTCCGCTCAGCTGATCGAGCGTGTCGGATGGGCAGTTCACGACGCGCACGACGCGGAGCGCGAGCAGGCGTGATGAGCTGACGCTGGGCGCCTCGAAGGCACTCAGTCTGAGCTCTCGCCGGCCCTCAGTGCGGCGACGTGCGCCGGGTTCACGCCGATCCGACCGTCGGTGCCGTACTCCTTGAACCAGGCCAGACGGGCTTGACCTGATCGAGCAGCATCCGAGAGCGCCTTCTCGACCTCTTCCAGGGTCCCATCCACCGTAAAGACGTCACCGCTTACAAGTCTGATTTCCGCGTAACGCACTGGGAGCAGGAATCGTAGACCGCGCGATGCCGGAGGGGCGGCGGGGAGATCGAACTCGCTAGTCGATCTCCGAGAAGCGTCCGGCCTGATAGCCGCGGCGTTCGCCGAGCCGGGCGAGGGCGGGGAAGAGGAGCCGCTGTAGGAGCGGCGGTGGCATTGGTGGGAAGCCGAGCACGACCATGTCGCGGTAACGGTGCGCCATGACCGCGCCGAGGAGCAGCGCGCTGAGACCCTTGGGGACCCCGTGGCGGGTGATCTTGCCGGCCCGGCTGAGGGCTGCGGCGTCCTCGAGGAATTCCTGGAGCGATGAGGGCGGCCGGGCCTCGCAGACGATGTGAGCGATCTCGTCGCCTGTGTTGCGGTAGGCGTGCCTGGCGCCGGCCGGGACCACAACCGTGTCGCCGGGGGAGGCGGTTTGCCACTTCCTGCCGGCCAGGAAGCTCGGGTGGCCGCCGAGCACCTCGAAGCGCTCCTCCATGGCGGGATGCACGTGCGGTGTGACGCCGCCGCCGGGGTCGACCCAGGCTTCGACGTGGAGGACCTCGCCGCCGTCCTCGTCGGTCGTCCGCGAAAAGCTGAAACGCTGCCTGAGAACCGGGTCCTCCACCACGCGCTGGGGCATGCCGCCTCCTTTGGCTCGTAAGCTAGTGGTGGTTAGGTAAGATACCTAGGGATCGTTAGGTTGTCAACCCAGAGCACAGCAGAGGCGCCCCCGCGGAAGCGCATGACGGCCGCGGCGCGCCGCGAGGTGATCGAGCAGGCCGCGCTCGAGGTCTTCGCCGAGCGCGGCTATCACGGTGCCTCGATGGACGAGATCGCGCGGCGCTCGGGCGTCACGCCCCCCGTCGTCTACGACCACTTCGCATCGAAGCTCGACCTCCACAAGCGGCTGCTCGAGCGCACCCGGGACGAGCTGTTGGAGATGTGGCGCGAGCAGCTCGCCGGCGACGAACCGGCAGAGGAGCGGATCCCGCGGGCACTCGACGCCTGGGCGAGCTACGTCCAGGGACACCCCTATGCCCCGCGGATGTTCTTCCACGAGACCACCGGCCACCCCGAGGTCCAGGCGATCCACGCCGAGGTTCAGGCGCAGGCCCGCGTGGCGCTCGGCGCCATCCTCGGCCGCGAGCCGGGCGCCGAGAAGGTCGCCGGCTCGGCCGACGAGGAGGCGCTCGAGATGGCCGCGGAGGTGATGCGCGCCGGGCTGACCGGGCTGGCGATCTGGTGGAACGAGCATCCCGATGTGCCGCGCGAGCGAATCGTCGCCACCGCCATAAACGCCATCTGGATCGGCTTTGAGCGCGTCAGGCGCGGCGAGACCTGGCCCGCCTGAGCCCGATCTCCAGGATCACGCCGACCTGCCGACCTAGTACCTGATAAGCGTCATGACCACGCGGGGGAGTCAAGTGGGACAGGGGCTGGGTCGCCTCCTCACGAGAGGAGCTCAGACCTATGCCGGGGCCGACCAGGGCAACGCGGCGCGGATCGTGGCCCTGGTCTGGGTGCTGAGCGGTCTGCTCACCCTGGCCTTTCTGCCCTTCGACCATCCCACCGCGCCCACCGGCCTCAGTGGCTGGGCCCTGGCCGCGGCCCTCGTCGCCGGCAGCCTGATCGGGGGGCGCCACGTGCTGCGCCGCCAGCCTCCGCCCGGCTTCACCGATCTGCTTGCGCTCAGCTATCTCGGTCTCGCGCAGGTGGCCGCCCTCGTGTGGCTCGCGGGCGGAGCCGGAAGCGCCTACCAGAAGCTCTATCTCCTCTGGGTGAGCTCGGCGATGGGCATCCATCCTCCTCGCCGGGCGCTCGCCTTCCTCGGCGCGACGGTGCTGGTTGCGTCGGCCCCCCTCATCTACGACGGATGGAGCGCCGCGGCGGCGACCAGCATCGCCACCGACGTCCTGCTCTGGAGCGTCCTGGGGGTGATCGTGCTGGCGCTGATGGTCTATATCCGGGCTCAGCGTGTCCGTTTGGGGGGCGAGGAGGAGAAGGCTCAGCGCCTGGCTCGCGCGGACGCCCTGACCGAGCTCGGCAACCGGCGCGCCTTCGACGAGGCGCTCGAAACGGAGATGGCGCGAAGCGAGCGGGCCCGCTCGACCTTCAGCGTGGGGCTCGTTGACATCGACGGCCTCAAGCGGATCAACGACGAATTCGGCCACCTCGACGGAGATCGCTGCCTGAGACAGGTGGCGCAAGCGGTGAAGAGGACGATGCGCGGAGGGGATCGCGGCTTTCGCTGGGGCGGTGACGAATTCGCGCTGCTGTTGCCCGACACCGACCACGAGGGTGCCGAACAAGCCGCAGCGCGCCTCGCTTCCGATGTTCTCAACACCTGTTCCGATCCCCAGGGGCAACCCCTCTCCGTTTCCTGGGGCGCGGCAGAGACGACCCCCGGGATGACGGCCGACGAGCTCCTGGCACGGTCTGACTTGGCGCTGATGGCCCAGAAGCGAGAGAGGCTGCAGCTGGGGAGCCAAGAGGGCGTCCGGCGCGACCGACCCACCTGAGGCCGGGGGGATCCTCGGGGCAAGCCCGGCGCCCCCGATCCCATCCGGCCACGGGGCCCCTGCTGTGTGTCGATTCTCACACAGCGCCGAGGGCGCCTTTGCGAGAAGCTAGAGGCATGAATGGGCAGAAGACCGCGATGCCGTCAGGGATCCCGCCGGGGCCTTCGTACCCGTCCTTGATCCAGAGCATCGGCTTCTGGACGCGGCCCCTTCCGTTTCTGGAGCGCTGCCGCGCCCGCTACGGCAAGAGGTTCACGATTCGCCTGCCGCTGGCGCCACCCTTCGTGATGATCTCCGACCCAGGCGAGGTCAAGCAGGTCTTCACGGCGCCACCCGACGTCCTCCACCCCGGTGAGGGAGCTCGGGTGCTCGAGCCCGTCGTCGGAGTGAACTCGGTCATCCTGCTCGATGAGGCTCCCCACATGGAGCAGCGCAAGCTGATGCTTCCCGCCTTCCATGGCGAAAGGATGGAGCGTCTGAGCGACCTGATCGCGGAGGTGGCCGAGCGGGAGGTCGCGGGTTGGCCACGCGGAGAGCCGATCGAGCTTGGGCCTCGCCTGCAGCGCCTCACGCTGGAGATCATCCTGCGGGCGGTCTTCGGCCTCGATCCGGGCGAACGCCTCGACCTGCTGCGCGAGCGACTCTCCGCGATGCTCGCCTTCGGGGACCGCCCGATCAGCCTCCTGCCGCCGCCCCCGGGGCGCCTCGCAACCGTGCTCGAGCGCCGCGGTCCGTTCGCCGGCTTCCTGCGCCTGCAGGAGGAGGCCGACGAGCTGCTGTTCGAGCTGATCGACGAGCGGCGGCGGGAGGAGGCCGAGCGCGACGACATCCTCAGCATGCTGCTGGACGCCCGCCATGAGGACGAATCGCCGATGTCGGCCCAGGAGCTGCGCGACGAGCTGATGACGCTGCTCGTCGCCGGCCACGAGACCACCGCGTCCACGCTGGCATGGACCTTCGAGCGCCTGGTCCGCCTCCCAACGGTCTTGGCGCGGCTCACCGAGGAGATCGCCGGCTCTGACGGGGACGCCTACCTCACTGCAACGGTGCAGGAGGCGCTGCGGCGCAGGCCGGTGTTGCCCAACGCGGCGCCGCGCCTGGTCAAGCGGCCGCTCGAGGTTGGGGGCTGGCGCTACCCGACGGACGTCTGCCTGGTGCCGAACGCCTACCTGCTCCACCACGATCCCGAGATCCACGCGGATCCCTACAGCTTCCGGCCTGAGCGTTTCCTCGAGGAGCCGCCTGGCACCTACACCTGGATCCCATTCGGCGGCGGGCGGCGACGGTGCATCGGCGCGAGCTTCGCGATGCTCGAGATGAAGATCGTGATTCGCAGCATGCTTGCCGCCCAGGTGGTGGAGCCGGTGGCGCCGCGGCCGGAACGCGCCAGACGCCGCAACATCACGATCACCCCGGAGGCGGGATCGCGCGTCACCCTGTCTGCACCGCAGCGCGAGCCCGTGCCCTCGGGCTGAACGGCTCCGCCGGGCCCGGCGCGACGGCTGGGCGGAGATGAGATCCTCCAAGCGCAAGTGACGCTTCCGCCCGGACCCGCGGCACCGCCCGCCCTCCAGACTCTCCAGTGGCTGTTTCGCCCGATCGAGTTCATGAACTCGTGCCGGCGTCGTCACGGCGACGCGTTCAGCGTCAGCTTCGTCGGCTTCCAGACGCCGATGGTGATGGTGTCGGACCCCGAGGTGATCCGAGCGCTGTACCGGGGGCGTGAGAACGGCCTGCCCCCGGGGCGCAGCGCCACCCTCGAGCCGGTGGTGGGGCCCCGCTCGGTCCTGCTTCTCGAGGGCGATGAGCACCTGGCGCGGCGGCGGCTGATGCTCCCCGCCTTTCACGGCGAGCGGATGCGCGCCTACGAGCGGATCATCACGCAGCTCGCCGCCCGCGAGATCGACACCTGGCCCGCCGGCCAGGCCTTCGCGATCCACCCGCGCATGCAGGCGCTGACGCTGGAGGTGATCCTGCGCGCCGTCTTTGGCGTCAGCGACCCGGGGCGCGTCGCGCGGCTCCAGTCGCTTCTCGCCGACCTGCTGGCCCAGACCTCGTCGCCGCTCCTTCAGCTGCGCGTCCTGCTCGCCCGGCGCTTCGGCGGCCCCGACCCGCTCGCCGCGTTGAAGCGTCGCGACGCCGAAGTCAGCGAGCTGCTGGCCGCCGAGGTCGCCGAGCGGCGCGCCGACCCGGACCTCGCAAGTCGCGAGGACATCCTCTCGATGCTCGTCGCCGCTCGCTTCGAGGATGGCGAGCCAATGAGCGACGCCGAGCTACGCGACCAACTCATGACCCTGCTGCTCGCCGGACACGAGACCACGGCGACGGCACTGGCCTGGACCTTCGACCTGCTTCTGCGCAACCCGGCGGCCCTGGCGCGCCTGCAGTCCGAGCTGGACGCCGGTGAGGAGGCCTACCTGCGGGCGGTGATCGCCGAGTCGCTGCGCCTGCGCCCGGTGATCCCGCTCGCCGGGCGCCGCCTGCGAGGCGAGCTGCGCGTAAATGGCATCACGCTGCCGCCGGGAACCGACGTGACCCCGGCAATCTGGCTGACGCACACCCGGGAGGACCTCTACCCGGCGCCGTTCGAGTTCAGGCCCGAGCGGTTCCTTGACGAGGCCCCCGAGACCTACGCCTGGATCCCGTTCGGCGGCGGGGTTCGGCGCTGCCTGGGCGCCTCGTTCGCCGAGTTCGAGATGCGCGTCGTCCTGCGCGAGACGTTTCGCCGCTGCGAGCTGCGCGGCGCGCGCCGCCGGGCGGAGGGCATCGCGCGGCGCAACATCACCTTTTCGCCACGGCGTGGGACGCCGGTGGTCGTCAGCCCGCGGCCATGAACCGCTAGCCGCTTGTCGGTGCCGAGCGGGCCCGTAGCGACAACAGGATGCCGATGACCGGCACCAAGATCGCCGCGCCGAGGAAAGAGGCAAAGCCGAGCGGCGTCACGCCGGCGATCCCGAGCACGATCATCAGCCAGCCCAGCCACTTCGGCAAGGCTCCACTCCGGATCACGGAGATACCCGTCGCCCAAAGGAAAGCCAACACACCGAGCATGATCGGCAGGAAGTCGTTGTCCCAGAGCGCCTGCAGCGACTGCACCGCGATCGGATCGATGTCATCCGCAGCTTCGGCAAGTGAGAAGGCGATCGTGCCATCGATCGCGAATCCAAGCGCGACCAGCACCAGGCCGATGAACGAGACCAGCGACAGGATCTCCCCCTCGCCTGCGGCAGCACGCAATACCTTGCGCAGGTAGGCGCCGAAGAAGATCAGGATCACTCCTGCGGCAACCCCGAAGATCGCGCCGATCTGCACGGAGTCCTTGTTGTCCAGATAGAAGTCGACGACCTCGTTAACTGGCTCGTCGGCGCTCTTGGGCTCGCCGCCGATCAGAAAGCCGACGATCCCCACCACGATAAACGCGACACCGGTGAGCGGCACCAGCCACTCCTTGCTGCGATCCATCTGGTCTCCTCTCTGCGCGGCTCCACGCGCCGGACGGGGCAGTTCCCGCGCTCCAGCGGGCGAGTCGGCGGAAGTGTGCACTTCCGGTCGGATGTCCAGCTACCCTTTGGAGCGTGAGGAGGCTGCTGATCATCGCCTTCGTGGCGGCCGCCGTGGCCCTTCCGGTCCAGGCCGCCGCGCAGGGCTCCGGCACGGGGACGATCAAGGGTGTCGTGTACGACGCGACCTGCTACGGGCCGTGCCTGTATCCGCCACCGCCCCCGGAGCGATACACACACGACAACCTCCTGGTCAAGATCCGCAGCCTTCCCGACCGCGAGCTGGTGGCCAAGCTGCAGCCGACGGACGGCCGCTTCCAGATCGAGGTCGCGCCCGGCCTCTATCGGGTCAGGGCAAAGATCCGCCACGGCGGGTACTGCTGGGAGGGCGAGGCCAGGAGGGCCCAGGTGGTCGAGGATCAGACCACCCGGGTCCGGCTCCACGTCCAGAACGCCTGCATCCGTTGAGCCGCCCTCCAGGGGGCAGTGATCAGCGCGTCAGAAAATTCGACCGCCCATGGCGGCAATCAACCCCGGGCGAACTGTCCGTGAAAACCGAACGGGATGTGGTGCGGGACCTCGGCTCTGGCCAGCTCGTCGAGTGAGCGAGCGTCGAGCACGAGCAGGAAGGAGTTGCCCTTGCGGCCGTCGAGGACGATCGAGAGAAGCACGCCCTCGTCCTCGGCCTCCGCGTCGGGGGCCGCGACGAACACCGGCTCGCCGGGGAAGCAGCCTTCTTCGGACCAAGTGGTCGAGCGGCGCTCGACCACGTCGGCCTTGACGATCCGATCGATCCAGCCGCCATCGGTGCCAACGCCCCACGCGTAGCGGTAGGGGCGCTCGTTACACCTCCCGTAGTTGATCCGCGGCAGCTCGATCGACTCGTCGATCAGCCGCTCGGTTGTCACCGTCCCCGCCTCGGGGGAGATGCGGAAGCGCTCCAGGTACCCGGGAGCGACCGGCTTGCCGGCGCGCAGCCTCTCCATGTAGAGGTCCTCGACGATCCCTGCGTCGGGGAAGGTGCAGATGTCGGCCACGACCTCGCCCCGCTCCTCGTAGGAGTTGACGTGGTGGAAGCCAAACCGCGCCTCGGTCTCGAACGGGCCGACGCTCTTCCCGTTCGCGCGGTCAAAGAGATGGAAGCGCGTCCCCCGCTCTGGCTTCCAGCGGTAGTTCTCGATGTAGGGCCGGCCGCTGAACGCGAGCCGCGGCGGATTGACCACGAACGGGAACTCGGCGAGGACGAGCCAGCGCTCGGTGAGCCCGAAGGAGTGCATGTAGGCGGGCTCGCGGACGGGCTTCGTCGCGATCACCTCGGGCTTCGAGCTCCCCGGGCGCAGCAGGAAGAACCGGTAGCTGGTCCGGGGGCCGAGCTTCGCCGCGTAGTTCAGCATCCCCTTGGTGGCACGATCCATGTGTGGATGGGCGGTCGAGAGCTGTCCCGGCGGCTCGTAGGGAACGCCCGCCGCGGCGAGCGTCTCGGCGTCGAACTGGACCGGGATCGGGGTCTCGGTCAGCGAGATGAAGCGCTCGCCGAGCTTCATCAGGTTGACGTTCGCGTTGTCGGTCAGCTTCGGCGAGAACATGGCGCTCACCCGCGCAAAGAGCGAGCGACACGGGTCCGTCGCGAACTCCGAGTAGGCGATCTTGCCCTGATCGCGTGCCGCGCGGTAGGCGCGGCTCTCGAGGAAGCGATTCGCGTAGGAGACGTCGCCGTCCGCGAAGGAGAAGCGGTGCAGCATCGCGAAGCCGTCGAACCAGTGGTTCATGGCGCGGTCGCCGACCTCCCACTTGGCCGGGCCGGTGCGAATCAGCGATCCCTGGAGCCAGGGCGGAAGCTCGCCCTGCACGGGGAGGCCGTCGAGATGGGTCTCCTCCTCGAGCGAGTCGAAGCCGCGGCGGGCGGTGGCGATGGCGGGAGCGTCGGTGATCGTGCTCATCGTGCCTCCTGAATCGTTCGTTTCGAACCGTCCTGGCCGAACTGTATCATTGATCGGCCGATGTCAACTCCCCGGCTCAGCGACACCTCCTACGCGGTGCTCGGCCTGCTCGATCTGTTCGAGCCGGCGACCCCCTACCAGCTGAAGCAGATCGCGCAGGTGAGCATCTTCCACTTCTGGTCGATTCCGCACACCCAGCTGTACACGGAGTGCGCCCGCCTGGCGGAGGCCGGCCTGCTCGACGAGCGCAGGGAGGAGAGCGGCCGCCGCCGCCGCGTCTACCGCCTCTCGGCGGCGGGGCGGAAGGCGTTGAGGGCGTGGCGAGCCGACCCCAACACCGACCTCTATGAGCTCCGCGACCCCGGATTGCTGAAGCTGTTCTGCGGGGCCGACCCTGCCTCGCTGGCCAAGACTCAGGTCGAGCGACATGAGCGGCGCCTGCACTCCTACCAGGAGCTCCTCGACCAGACCGACATGTCGGATGGGATGCGACTCTCGCTCGAGTCCGGAGTCGGGCATGAGCGCGAGTACGTCCGCTTCTGGTCGCGCCTCCTGGAGGGGCGCAAGAGGAAGCGCTGAGCCTTTGACTGGCCTGCGCGACGGATACGCGGAGCTCGGCGAGGTGTGGTTGCATTACGTCGAGGCGGGCGAGGGGCCCTTGGTGGTTCTGATCCATGGGTTCCCCGAGTTCTGGTTCAGCTGGCGCTTCCAGATTCCGACGCTGGCTGCGGCCGGGTTCCACGTCGTCGCGCCGGACATGCGCGGCTACAACCTGTCGTCGCGCCCCGCGGGCGTCGCGGCCTACGACACCGACCGGCTGGCGGCTGACGTCCGCGACCTGATCCGCGAGCGCGGCGCCGACCGCGCCTTCCTGGTCGGCCACGACTGGGGCGCCGGCGCTGCCTGGGCGACGGCGACGAACCACCCGGAGGTCGTGGAGCGGCTGGCGATACTCAACGGCCCGCACCCGCGCCGGATGCTGCGTGCCCTGCGGCGTCCCCGCCAGCTCGCCAGGTCCTGGTACATGTTCCTGTTCCAGCTTCCCTGGCTGCCGGAGCGCCTCGCGCGTGCCGACGGCTGGTCGGCCCTTCGCCGCGCCTTCGACGACGCGCGGCCGGGGGCGTTCACGCCGCAGGACATCGCGCGCTACGTCGAGGCGTGGTCGCAACCGGGCGCCGCGACCGCGATGCTCAATTACTACCGCGCGGCCTTTCAAAGGGCGCGTCGCGCCGGGGCGCGGAGCGGCCAGGTCCTGGCTCCGACCTTGGTCATCTGGGGTGAGCGTGATCGCTACGTCGGCCCCGAGCTGGCCGAGCCCGACCGTGCCGACGTCCCCAATCTGGAGCGCGTCGCGCGCCTGCCCGACGCCTCGCACTGGGTCCAGCACGACGAGCCCGAGCGGGTCGGGCGACTGCTGATCGAGTTCTTCGCGGGCCGGGCCGAGCGCCAGCCGGCCGCGTGATCGACGATGGGGGCGCGGTTACGGTCGCAGCCGGACGGGCAGCGTCTTGAGCTGGTTGATGAACGGCGACTCCACGTACTCGGGCCTGCCCGCCGGTTCGATCGCCGGGAAGCGCGCCAGCGTTTCCTCGAGGAGCATCCGCAATTCGAGCCGCGCGAGCGCAGCGCCCAGGCAGAAGTGCCGGCCGCCGGCGCCGAAGGCTTGGTGCTCGGGGTTGCGGGTGACGTCGAAGCGGTCGGGATCGTCGTAGCGCGACTCGTCGCGGTTCGACGACACGTACCACATGACCACCTTTTCGCCCTCGCGGATCGGCTGCCCGCCCAGCTCGGTGTCGCGCGTCGCGGTGCGGCGAAAGTGAGCGAAGGCGGGGAACATCCGTAGCGACTCCTCGACCGCGCTCGGGATCAGCGACGGGTCGTCGAGCAGGAGCTGCCGCTGGTCGGGGTCGTCCATGAGCGCCCGCATGCCGCTGCAATAGGTCGCCTTCGTGCTGTCGTTGCCGGCGGCGACCAGGAGGAAGAACCCCATCACGATCTCGTGCTCCTCGAGCCGCTGGCCGTCAACCTCGCCATGGACCAGCACGCTGGTGAGGTCGTCGGTGGGCCGCTCACGGCGCTCGGCTATGAGCCGCCGGCAGCGCTCGAAGATCTCCGGTACGTCGCGGTCCATGACGGACTGGACCCCCTCCGGGTTGAGGTCCGGGTCGCCGGCGCCCAGCGTGGTGTTCATGAGCCGCGCCCAGATCTCGTCATCCTCGGGCGGGATTCCCATGAAGCTGCCGATTACGCGCGAGACGACGGGCTGGGCGACATCCGTCACCAGGTCGCACGTCTCGTGGCGGGCGACCCCGTCGAGGACCCCGACGGTGATCGCCCGTATCGCGTCCTCGTGCTCGGCGATCCGCTTGGGCGTGAAGCCGCGCTGGAACAGCATCTTGAGCCGGTCGTGCTTCGGCGGGTCCATGCCGATGAACATCGCCCGCGTCAACTCGAGCGGCATGATCGCGTCGGTCAGTGCCGTCACGCCCCCCAGCTCGGACGAGTAGGTCGCCCAGTCGTGGCTGACCTCCTGGACGTCGTCAGCCGTCGTGACCGACCAGTACCCCGCCTCCTCCGGGTACTCCGTGATCCGCGCCGTCCAATGGACCGGGCATTCCGCTCGCAGCTGCTTGAACAGCTCGTGCGGCGGCCCATCCGGCCACAGCTCGCGCTCGGTGACGAGCAGTTCCTGAAGGCTGGTTGGGTTGATGGACACCGGCGCTCAGAGTCTAGTGCCGGCCTTAGCGTCGGCGGAGGACCCTGAACAGCCATGACGCGGGGGTCGGATCCCGCTTGCCGCCGGCGACTGCTCGAACCTTGAACCGGTAGCGGCCCGGTTTGAGGTGCCGGAACCTCTGCGGCGATCCGCACCGGGACCAGCCGCCGGTATAGAAGCACTGGAAGGAAGAGCCGGGGAGGCTGGAGGTGAAAGCGAACCTGGCTCTGCGCTTACGCGTTCGACGCGGTGGATGGTGCGTGAAGGTGGTGTTCGGCACGGTCCCGGCGAGCGGAGGGGCAACCGTGAAGGATCGGATTACGCCGTCGGTCACGTAGCAGTCGGGCTCGGCGAAGCAGTCGAAGCGCTCGACGATCCAGTAGTAGGTCCCCGGCCTCTCGGTGATCTGTTCGGTGACCTTGTACTCGTAGACGCCCTCTCCGACCGAGTGTGGCTCGGCGAGGTATCGATCGGCGAGCCTGCCGTTGGGCCGCGGGACGCTGTTCTTGGAGAACTCGAGGTAGATCCGGGTCCCGGCGCGTCTGTACGAGGGAACGTCCTGGACCGAGAAGGTCGCCTCGCCGCTGTAGGGGATCGTCGTTTCGTCCTCCGGTGAGGTCTGGGTTGGCGGCGCAAGCGAGTCGATGGTCAAGGACCGAATCGGGCCGAAGCAGTTGGGGTCGGCGAAGACGCAGTTGTGGTACACGGCCTGCCAGTAGTAGGTGCCCGGCTTGTTGGGCCAGGTCGCCTCCGAGTCCGGCCCCGCCTCGTAGACGGGGGGAAGCGTCGGCATTGGGACCGGCAAAGAAGGTGTCGTTCGGGCTCGAGAGCACTCCGTCGGAGCCGGTCACCGTGGCCTTCGAGATGTAGAAGTCGATGCGACTGGGGCTCGGGATGGTGGCTTTGGACGCCTGGAAGACGATCTGGTCAGCCCGCGCGGTGAACGTAGCCTCGTCGGCCGGCTCGAGCGGAATCGGGTCGGCGAGCGCCTCCGGAGCGGCGGCCAGCGCCAAGCCTCCGACGGCAGCAATCATCGCCAGGCGGGCTCTCACCGTAGCGCCGATCAGTCTCCTCCAGCTCCGGAGCCGCGCGGCTGGGGCAGGGAGTCGGGAGGCGGCAGTGAGGAGATGGGCCCCGGGCCAGGCTTCGGGTCGGGTTGCGGGTTGGGGTCGGGTTGGGGGTTCGGGGCCGGAGCGGGCGCAGGGGCAGGAGCGGGCGCAACGACCGGGGCGGGTGCCGCTTCGGGAGCGGGCTCGGGCGCCGGCGGCGGTGTGTCTGACGCGGTCAGCGCGGCCTGGCCTGCCTCGTTGGCCCGGCCCTGCTGGGGAGCCTTTGGCTTCTGGGGCCCATGGTGCCGCTCACCTCGGCCTCCGGCTGGATACGGCTTCCGCGACGGCTCGCCCAGCACCGCCAGGGGCTTGGGCACACCCGCGACCACGGCGCTCCGGACACCGATCGGAGACTCACCGGCGCGGGTCTCGGCGAGGATCGAGCCGACTGCGACGGCCACGAACGCCGCCCCGACGGCAGCGGCCCGCCAGGTGATCCTGAGGTCCGCCCAGGGCCACGCCCACTTCCGGCCAGCGGCCGTCCCCGATGCCCGCCGCTTCCCGGGATCCGAAGCAGCGCTCCGACCGTGCTCGAGCTCGAGCCTCCACTCACCCGTGGCCCGCTCGAACCGACTCCAGATGGGCCTTTGGTAGTTCGCCGCGTCGGCGGCGGCGCTCGCCTGGGTCCGAGCCGGCAGCCGGCTGGCGAGTCGGTCGGCCTGATCCCGGTAGAAGTTGAACGCCGTGCCGATCTCGACCATCGGTCCGGAGCCCCAGGACCGAGCCCAGTCTGCCGGCATGTCACCGCTGGCATGGGCCCCGTTGGGCGATGGAGCGCCGGCCCTCCCGCCGACCCGCCCGGCGAGGTGCTCGTACTCCAAACGGATCAGCTTCGTGATCAGGAGCAGGTCGCGGTAGCGATCGCCGCGGCGCCGGTAGGGGCGAGCGAGGCGCTCCGCGATCGCCCGGCGCTCACGCTCGAGGTGCAGGAACGCAGCCGTGTTCGCACGGGTCCAGGTATCGCCCGGCTGGTCGGCCCCCTGCTGCGGAATCTGCGCAGCGAGCCGCTCGGCGCTGGCGCGCTCGAATGCGGCAACCATCTTCTCCTGGAGCACCGACGGCACCCCTTGCGGTGCCGCCGACGCCCGTTCAGGGTCGGTCCTCATATGCAAGCGAGGCGCAAAGCGCCAGAGCTCCTTGGCCCTCATAACAGCTCCCGGGGAAGCACGCGGAGGCCTGCCAAATGGTTACGTCACCTACCAGGCCCAGCCGGCTTCAGCATCCATTCCGGAGCCGCCCGTCCACGTCCGTCTGACTATTGCCGAGCGGGCAGTGTATCCCGGGCAGGGCGCTGCGTCGATACCTGAAAACGTGAGTGACCCCGCTTCGGGCAGGAGCCCCCGGTGCTCCCTAGAACCTTGCCCCAGGGTGGACGAGTCTGGTCAATGTTAGCGTCGTGTCTTGAACCGGCGAATGTCGTCATAGCGTCCTGTTAGCATCCCGCAACCTTCCCGCTGAGTCCCCGCCACATATCCGCGGGGATCGGGGGACCCAGATCCCACCAAGTTGGGGCGAATCGCGGGGCAACCCGCGTAGCGCTAGCCCTTTCGGCGCGAGCCCGTCAGCTAACCCCGTAAGCGACAGAGAGGAAGATGTGGAAGGACGGATTCTCCGCCGCAAGGCGGACCCGCGGGCCCAACCGAAAATCGCTGGGTCCGGCGGCAGGGCGACAACGATCCGGATGATGTTTGGGACGGCGGTCTCGATCGCCGCCGCAGCGTTGCTGCTCTCGGTGCTGATGCTGGTCACAGCGTCGGTCGCCGAGGTGGGCGTGGCGACCGCCAGGGCCGGGTGCAAGTGGGCCCACGCGGGACCACGCCACGTCTCTCGAAAGCACGCCCGCCACGCCGTCGTCTGTCAGATCAACAAGAAGCGGCACAGGCACGGGCTGAAGAGCGTCGACTCGAAGCAGGCGCTGCGCAAGGCGGGGAAACGTCACTCGAAGTACATGCAGCGCCACAACTGCTTCGCGCACCAGTGCCCGGGGGAGAAGGACCTCGTGGCGAGGATCCACGACACGAGCTACCTCCCCTGCAACTGCTACTGGCAGGTGGATGAGACCATCGCCTGGGCGGCGAAGGGACGGGGGACGCCGAGCGCGATCGTCCGGGCCTGGATGCACAGCCCCCCCCATCGCCACGTGTTGCTCGAGGGGCGACTCAAGAACGTCGGAATCGGGCTGATCTGGGGAAGCCCATCGAACCCGGGCGCCAAGGCGGCCACGTACACCGCGGACTTCGGCTACAAGAGCGGATAGATCAGCCCGGCGGGCGGGCTTCAGAGCCGATCGAGCACTTCGCGGGCCGCCCGCTTGGCGGAGCGAACGGCGCCGTCCATGTAGCCGTTCCAGTAGGTCGACGTCTCCGTTCCCGCCCAGTGGATGCGGCCGAACGGCTTGCGGAGCGCCGGGCCATATGCGAGCAGGGTGCCGGGTCCGGCGATCGCCACGGGCCCCCCACGCGACCATTCCTCGCTGGTCCAGTCGGTCTCGAAGTAGGAGCGCGGACTGGCGGCCCGGGGCCCGAAGTAGGTGGTGAAGTTGGCTAGCACGGCAGCCCGGCGAGCCGCCGCCGACCGGCGCCTGAAGCGCCGCGCCTCGTCGCCGCCGACGAAGCCGAAGATAACGCCCGAAGAGCCGTCCCGGGGCGAGTCGTCGAAGGTGACGTTGGCGGGCCCCCGGTAGGAAACGGCGGTTCCGTTGAGCCCAGCGTCACGCCAGAACGGCCTGGGGTAGACCGCCGTCACCTTGGTCAGCGTTCCCTGAGCCAGTCGCTGGGTGAGCTGGTCTCGCTCCGCTGGCAGCTTCGGCTTGTATTGGATTCGCCCGGCGAGCGTCGGTGGGATGGCGACGATCGCCCGTTTGGCCTGCACTTGGAGCCCTCCCCGGGTGTGCGCCGTCACGCCGCTTCGTCCCTGGACGATCCGCTCCACCGGGGAGCGGAGCACGACGCGCTGGCCGAGCCTGGCGGCGATCTTCAGGGCCAGCAGCTGGGAGCCGCCCACGAGACGCCACATCTGGGCGCCGTTGCGGGTATTGAAGTTGCGCTCGAAGGTGCCGGGATGCTGCTCGTCGCCCGAGGCCGCGATGTAGAACAGCACGAACAGGAGCGAGAGATCGCGCGGCTCGGCGCCGAATATCGGCCGCGTCGCCACCGGCACGAGGTCGCGGAACGCCTCCGAGCTGCTGTTGTCGCGAACCCAGGTCTCGAGCGTCTGCCCGTCCCAGTCCTCGACCTGGGAGGACGCCCATGGGGCGCCGACTGGAACCTCGGTCGACATCTCGTCGAGCCGCAGCACGGCCTGGGTCAGCTCGCCGAGGATCAGCGGGTCGGGCGGCGCGGTCCCCAGCGGCCCCGTGTCGCTATAGGTGCTTCGCTGTCCAAGGGAGTTGACGTAGACGTTCTCGCCGTCGTTGAAGGTGGGGAACTTGCCGACCCGGAACTCCTTCGCCAGGGCGAGGATGTGGTTCTGGGTGGGGCCGATGAAGGTGGCGCCCCGCTCGGAGATCTCGCCGCCGCCGATCGGGTGGTTGAGCGCCCGGCCGCCGACCCTGTCGCGGGCCTCCAGGACGATCACCGAACGTCCCGCCCTGGCCAGCCTCAGGGCAGCGGTGAGGCCGGCGAATCCGGCCCCGACCACGACCACGTCTGCGCGGAGGCTCGAGGCCGTGGCGGCATCGGCGCCCGGAACTCGCCCCAGCGCTGCGCCCAGGCCCGCGGCGGCCGAGGTGCCAAGAAGCCGGCGACGGCTGATCGCGTGGTCACTCATCGGTGGACCTCCAGGTGATTATCACGGTTCGCGCGCAAGCGGCGCCGGTTCACGGTCGCGGATCGCTCATCCAGCAGCGCCACCCTGCAAGCATGCCGCGGATGCACGAGGCCGGTGAGCGGGTCACGGCGCGCGAGCTGGTGGTGCTCGTCGCGGGCGCCTGCCTGCTTGCGGTGGTCATGCACTGGCCGCTGGTCCTGCATCTGGGAGCAGACATCCCAAAGGACCTCGGGGATCCGCTCCCACAATCGTGGCAGGTGGCCTGGGATGGCCACGCCCTGGCCCACCAGCCGCTTGACCTCTTTCAGTCGAACCAGTTCTGGCCCCTGCGCGACACGCTCGCCTTCTCCGACGCCCTGGTTGGCTACGCCCCGGCGGGGCTGCTTGGATCGGGTCCGGAGGCCGCGGTGTTCCGCTACGACCTCGTCTTCCTGTTCGCCTATGCGCTGGCCTTCGCCGGCGCCTACCTGCTGGCGCGGGAGCTCGGGCTCGGGCGGGGGGAGCGGCGGTCGCGGGGGCGGCGTTCGCTTTCGCGCCCTTCCGGCTGGAGCAGGACGGCCACATGCAGGTCATCTCCAGCGGCGGAATCCCGCTCGCCTTCGCCCTCGGCCTGCGCGGGTACCGCCTCCGCCGGCCGGGGTGGGTATTTGCGGGGTGGGCGGTCGCCGTCTGGCAGCTGTCGGTGGGCTTCACTCTCGGCCTCCCGCTCGCCTACCTGCTGGTCACGGTCTGGCTGATCGCCGCGATCGTCTGGCTGCGCAGGGGACGTCCGCGCCTCGACCGCGGGCTGGCGATCGCGACCGTCGCAGGGGCGGCGATCTTCATCGCCGCCGGGCTCCTGCTCAGCGAGCCGTACATGCGGGTGGCCGACGCGCATCCCGGGGCGCATCGAACGCCTGCGGACGTGGAGCCGTTCTCGGGGCCGCCATGGATCTTTCTCGTCGCTCCCGACGAGAACCTGGTCTGGGGCGCCGCCACCTCGCCACTTCGGGACGGGCTGGAGAACATCCCCGAGAAGACCCTGTTCCCGGGCCTCCTGATCGTCGCCTTGGCGATCGCCGGCCTCTCCTCAACCGCGTATCCGAGTTGGTTGCGGCGGGGGCTCGGAGTGGGAGTGGTGGCGGTCTGCGGTCTCGCTCTCGGGTTCAGGGAAGGGGGTGGGCTCGCGTGGCCGTATCGCGTCGTCTACGAGCTGCTCCCAGGGTGGGACGCGATCAGGGTTCCCGGCAGGCTTGTCGCATTCTCCTCGCTCGGGCTTGCGCTGCTCGCGGGGGCGGGCACGCAGCGAGCAATGCTGGGCGACGCGGCCCAGAGGCTGTCGAGGTGGGGCGGGGCCACCGCGATCGCCGTCCTCCTGGTCGGAGCGGTCGCGATCGAGGGACGGGGGCTTCCCTTCGACCCGTTCGACAACCAGGCCCAGCCCAGGGTGCCGTCGGCGCCGCCCTCCGTGGCCTCGGCGGCCGCGCCACAGCTTCACCTGCCGGCCGAGCGGGCGACCGACAACCGCCGCTACCTGCTGTGGTCGACCGACGGGTTCCCGGCGATTGTCAACGGGCGCTCGAGCCTCAATCCGGCCTTCACCGAGCACCTGATCGAGCGCGTGCAGCCGTTTCCCGACCGGCGCACGGTGGCGCTCCTGTCGCGGCTCGGCGTGAACAGCGTGATCCTGCACGCCAACCGCGCCAACGGCACCCCCTGGGAGGGCGCGGCGAGGCGCCCGGTCCGCGGCCTCGGCATCACCCGCCAGGGCCGAGGCGACCTGGTCGTCTACGAGATCCGCTCGCCCACGGGGGACCCAGGCGCGATCAGGCGCTCGGTCGCGCGGTCGGCGCGGCGCTCTCGGTAACTGACAGCCAGCAACGCGGCCGCCGACGCGGCCACCGCCAGCGCCACCAGGGTGAGAGCCGCTGGGCCATCGCCCAGGGGGGTCACCGGGTCCCCGGCGACGCTGGGGCCGAGCACCGAGGCCAGCGCCCATCCCAGCAGCGCGGCGACAGCCGGACGCACGTCCCCGATCCGGACTCGCGGGGTGGCCAGTGCAGCGAAGGCGATCGCGGCGGCCACTGCGGCCAGCACGGGGGCGACCGCGAGCCAGCCGTTGCGAATCCCGAGCACGGTGAACACGGTGTGCTCCAGGGCCCCGCTGCCGAGCTGGTTCGCCCAGGTCCCGGTGCCGTTGTCCCCGATCAGCGGGAATGTGAGCGCCCCGGCGACCATGAAGGTGAGCGAAGGAATAGCCAGGGCGAGGGTGAGCGCGGGCAGCCGCCTGAAGGCCGGCGCCAGGCCGATCGCCAGGAAGGGCAGTGCCGGAATCAAGAAACGGGGTCCGGGCGAGCCGCCGCCGAACGGGAGCCAGTAGCCGGCGTTGTAGAGGAAGTAGGCGATCCCGACGGCGCCGATCACGGCCGCCTCGGCCGGGTGGCCTCGCCTGCGGATCATGATCGCGCCGACGACGCCCATCACGAGCACCGGCGTCAGGGTCAGCAGCCCGCGGCCGGCGATCAACAGGTCAACTGCCGCACTGGGGCGCGGCAGATCGATACCGAAGAAGCCGCTCGAGTTGAGCCCCAGCTGCGCGTGACCGGTGAACCCCTGGACGGCCACGGCGTGCGAGTAGGCGAAGCGAAGAGGTGAGGAGAGAGCCCAGAGGTTGAAGGCGAGCGCCGGCGCGGCTCCGAGCGCGGCCCCGGCGGCGTAGGCCGCGGCTCGGCGAAGGCGCGGGCGCGGGCGGGCCACGGCGTAGGCGAACAGGATCGCCGCCAGGAGGCCGAGCGGGTACTCGAAGCTGACCGCCAGGCCGGCGAGCAGGCCGGCGGCGCCGACGAGGCCGATCCTCGCCGGGCCCTCGCGCTCGCGGAACAGGAGCGCGAAGGCCGCGAACCCCAGCGTCGCGGCGACCACGTGAGAGAAGTACTCGGCTGCGAAGGTCATCACGATCGTTCCCAGCCCGAGCGTGATCGCCGCCGCGGTGCCGTACCCCGGCTCGATCCGCTCCGCGACCCAGCGGACGAGCAGCAGGAGCGCGACCGCCGGGATCACTGCCCCGATCAGGGTCAGCGCCCAGACGATGGGCGCCTGGTTCTCCACCCGGACCTCGACTCGGTGGGCCCGCTGGGCGCTGAACGCGTACTGGCTCAGGTCGGGATGGTCTGGTGGCGCCCATCGGGGGTGGTCCGCCCGGCCGGCGTTGGCGGCCGCATCGCGGGCAACCGGCTTGGCGCCGGCGGCGTCGAGCGCCAGATAGGCGGGAAGCGTGAGTGCCGCCAGCCCGGGTGCCTTGACCGAGTAGAAGTGGCCCTCGAACCAGGCCTTGTCCTTGGTCTCCCACTGCCAGCGGTCGATCTCGGCCTCGCCGGCGGCGAGCGCCTTGACCTGCGCGTAGTTGGCCTGTTGCGCCCAGCCCATCGAGTGCATGACGAGCCCCCAGGCGACGCCGAGCGAGGCGATCGCGAGCAGCCCGGTGCGCGCCCCCGCGCTCACTCGCTGCGGCACAGAGCCATCGTCCAGGGGACCGGGCTACGGACCGCGACCACGTCCAAGCGCCCTTCGAGAAAGCCGAGGAACGAGCGCCGCGACCAGTGCTGAAGGTGGCCCGGGGTGTTCCCGAGATCCCGCACGTACTTCAGCCGCCCCAGGTTCAAGGCGCGCCAGAGCGGCTCTCGCGGGACGCTGACGATCGCCCAGGGGCTCGCCAGTCCGGCGACCACCTCGAGCGCGGCCCGGGGGTTTTCCACGTGCTCCATCACCTCGCAACAGAGGATCAGCTCGGCGGAGTCCTCGCTGGGGTCGAGCGTCTCGATCGGCGCCACCCTGAAGGACACATCGAGTCGCGCGGCGTGCGCCCGCCGGCGTGCCTCGTCGATCACCGTCTCGGAGATGTCGGAGCCTCGAGCGCGCAGGCCGCGCCTCGCGAGTCGCTGTAGCAGCTCTCCCTCGCCGCAGCCCACCTCGTGCACCTCCCGGGCGCCCGTGCCGATCGCCAATCGCTCCAGCTCGTCGCAGAACCCGCGCACGAGCCGGCGCTCGACCGGATTGTGCGACCCGTACTTGTCGTAGACGTTGCCGCCGGTGTCGGGCGGCGACGTCGCCGCGCCGGTCAGCCGCCGACCTCGCTGCGGTGATTGGCGCGCGCCTGATCCACGCTGGCGCGTCCGTCCTCGGCGGGGGCGCGAACCTCGGCCTGGGCGGCCTCGTAGTGCGATGGCTCGATGCCCGCATCGAGCTCCAGCCGCCGGACCCGCTCGAAGGTCCGCTGCGCGATCACGCGCTGGCCGGCGATCGCGTCGCCCACAACCCCGAGCCCGAACATCTGGACCGCGATCAGCGCCAGGACGGCGCCCAGGATCAGCGATTGGACGTGGCCGCTTCGGTCGCCGTGGAGGATCCAGTCGAGCACGAACGGCATCCACGCGATCAGCGCGGCGACGCCGAACACGCAGGCGACGATCGTGAACACCCGCAGCGGCTCATAGAGGACATAGGCGCGGAAGACGGCGATCGCGTTGCGGCGAACGTAGGCGGGGGTGGAGTCCACGAGGCGCGACTCGCGGGTCTCCGGGTTGCTCTGAATCGGGACGTGCTCGACGGCAACCAGCATCTTGCCGGCCTGGATCAGGCTCTCGAGCGTGTAGGTGTAGTTGGAGACGACCTGGAGTTGCAGCGCCGCCTCCCGGTTGTAGGCGCGAAAGCCCGAGGTGGTGTCGGGGACGGCGGTTCCCGACGCGCGCCGTACCACCCAGCTTCCGAGCCGCTGGAGCGACTTCTTCGAGGCCGAGAAGTGCTCGACGTCCTTGACCTGCCTGTCGCCGACCACCATGTCCGCACGGCCGGCGAGGATCGGCTCGACCAGCTTCGGGATGTCGGCCGCCCGGTATTGGTGGTCGGCGTCGGTGTTGACGATCACGTCGGCCCCCAGCTTCAGGGCGGCGTCGACCCCGGCCTGGAAGGCGGCGGCCAGGCCCTTGTTGTTGGTCAGCCTGATGACGTGGTCGACGCCGTGCCTCCTCCCGACCTCGACCGTGCGATCGCTCGACCCGTCGTCGACGAGGAGCCATTCGACCTCGTCGAAGCCGTCCACATCCCGGGGGAGCTCGAGCAGGACCTGTGGCAGGGTGGCCTCCTCGTTCAGGCACGGAATCTGGATCACCAGCTTCATCCGCGGGGCCATGGTAGCCACGCCCGACCCCGGCGAGCAATGCCGCGTATCGGGACCGCCTGCGGGCCGCGCGGGATAGTTTCAAGCGCATGGAGGCCCCGCTTGGCGACGCGCTCGCACTCACGGTCCCGCTGTTCACCGGGAGCGACACGGTGCAGGCGATCACGATCCCGCTGTTCACAGGCGCGATCGGCTACCTGACCAACTGGAGCGGCGTCTGGATGCTGTTCAACCCCGTCCGGTTCGTCGGTTTCAGGGTTCCCGGCCTGGCGGCGGTCGTCAGCCTGCTGCCGCGAAGGATCCAGCAGATCCCGGGGGTGATGCAGGGAGGCGTCGGCTGGCAGGGGATCATTCCGTCGCGGGCCGCGAAGATGGGCTCGATCGCCGTCGACAAGGGGATCGCGAAGCTCGGGAGCCCCGCGGACTTCTACCAGCAGCTCGAGCCGGACAAGATCGCCGAGCACATCCTGGCGACAGCGCGCGGCGAGATCCGCGAGCTGGTCGAGCGGATCCTGGAGCGCGAGCACCCGCAGCTGTGGCGCGAGACGCCGCCGCGCTTGCGCGAGGCTGTCCACGCGAGGGTCCAGGAGCAGCTCCCCGAGATCGTCCGTACGGTGACCGCCGAGATCGGCGCGCACATCGATCAGCTGCTCGACATCAAGCTGATGGTGATCTCCAAGCTCGAGGAGCGGCCCGAGCTCGCCAACCGGATCTACCTCGAGGTGGGGCGCAGAGAGCTGCGGTTCATGATCAACTTCGGGTTCTTCTTCGGCCTCGTGCTTGGTATCCCGCTGGTCTTCCTGACCGAGGCCGTGCCTCACTGGTGGGTGCTGCCGATCGGTGGGGTGGTGATCGGGTACGCCACCAACTGGGTCGGGCTGTGGATGATCTTCGAGCCGTTGGAGCCCCGCAAGCTGGGGCCGCTCAACCTCCACGGCCTGTTCATGCGTCGCCAGCCGGAGGTCTCCCTTGTGTACTCGGGGATCATCGCCGAGGACATCGTCACTCTGCGCAACATCGGCCAGGAGCTCCTGCATGGTCCGAGCTCGGACCGCACCCGGCAGATGATCGAGACGGCACTCGAGCCCGCTGTCGACCGCGCCGCCGGGCCCGCGATGGCCCGGACGGCCGTCCGGGCGGCAGTGGGGCCGCGGGAGTACGACGCGATCCGCGAGTCGATCGCGGTCGAAGCGGTGGACTACACGATGACCCCACTCGCCGACCCGGAGTTCAACCGCCACCAGAGCGCTGCGGTGCGCGAGCTGGTCGCGCGCCGCATGCGCGAGATGCCGGCGTCGGACTTCGCGGAGCTCCTGCGGTCGGCGATGCGCGAGGACGAATGGCTGCTGTTGCTCCACGGGGCTGTGCTCGGGTTCGGAGCAGGCCTGCTACATCTGTTGATCTTCGGGTGAGCCGATGGCCGAGGACCGAGACCGACAACCGTTCCCGCCGCGCTCCGGCGCCGATCCGGCGGATGGGAGCCTCGCCCGCCTGGGCGTTGGCGTGGCGCGGCTGTACGTGTCGGCCTGGTGGCGCGCCGCCGGATGGTCCTTCGGAATGGCCCGGCAGGCGCTGGGCGATGCGGATGCGCGGGCTCGCGGAGCGACATCTCGGCAGGGCGCCCGCAGCGGCTCCGGGCGAAGCGGCGGTGCTCGCCCAGGTTCGTCGCTGCGCGAGCGGGGAGCCGAGCTGCTGCGGCAATCCGCGGACGTCCGGATCGCCGACGACACCCACCCCGCCTACGAGCGGATCCTGGGGGACCTGGCGCCCGACGAAGGCCGCATCCTCCGCCTGCTGGCCAGCGAGGGCCCGCAGCCGGCGGTCGACGTCCGCACCGCCCGGCCGCTCAACATCGGCTCCAAGCTGGTGGCGGCGGGCCTCTCGATGATCGCCGAGCAGGCGGGATGCCGCCGCCGCGACCGCACGCAGGCGTACCTCAACAACCTCTTCCGGCTGGGGATGATCTGGTTCTCGCGCGAGCGCCTCGAGGATCCCCGGCGCTACCAGGTGCTCGAAGCACAGCCGGATGTGGTGGGGGCAATGCGCGAGGCCGGGCGGGGGACCACGGTGCGCCGCAGCATCCACCTGACGCCGTTCGGCGAAGACTTCTGCCAGCTGTGCCTACCGCTGGACGGCGACGAGGAATCAGAGGTTCGCGAGCGAGGCTAGCGCCGGACCTGATCGGGACGGCAACCGGAAGCTCGTGGCTTTGTACGTCTATAGCACGTACAAGGCCGCGAGCATGGCCACTGGTCAGGACTCGTCGAGCAGCTCCTCGGCCTCGCTCCAGCGGCCCGGCGGCACCCGCAGCGCGATCTCACCGCGGCCGAACTCGTCGAGCGGCCAGTCGGCCGTGAGCACCGAATCGACTCCGCGCTCGCTGAGGTACTGGCGCCAGGCGCGAGCCGCCTCCAGCTCGCCGAAGTCGCGGACGACCTCCCAGTCGTCGAAGCGGGGGTCGCCGACCTGCAGCTCAGCCGCGCCGTCGGCGTGCGGCGCGCCGCCGAGCATGCGCCCGATTCCGGTCAGTCTCGATCGGAGGCCCATCGGCGGCAGGCTAGCGCTCGGATCGACGTCGCCCGCGCGCTTCGGGCAGACAGGCCCGACTAATCCGCCAGCTCGATCCGCTCGATCAGCTGCGGCTCGAGCGGACGGTCGCCGGCGCCGGTGGAGGCCCCCTCGATCGCGTCGACGGCGTCCATCCCCTCGGTGACCCGGCCGAACACGGTGTGCTTGTCGTCCAGCCAGGGCGCCGCATCCGTCGTGACGATGAAGAACTGCGAGCCGTTCGTGTCCGGTCCCGCGTTCGCCATCGCGAGCGCGCCACGGACCACCTTGTTGTCGTTGATCTCGTCCTCGAAGGTGTATCCGGGCCCGCCGGTTCCGGTCCCTTCGGGACAGCCTCCCTGGATCATGAAATCCGGGATCACGCGGTGAAAGGTGAGGCCGTCGTAGAAGCCGTCCGACGCCAGCTTGCGGAAGTTGGCAACCGTCTTCGGTGCCGCTTCGTCGTGGAGCTCGACCGTTACCGGCCCGGCGCTCGTCTGGAGGGTTGCGGTCGACATGGCGCGTCCATCACTCTAGCTTGCTATAAGACGGCGAAGAAGGCGGGCCTTCTACCGCTTCCGGCACGAGTCTTACCCGATGCCAGCAGCGACCCTCGAACAATCCTCCAAGGGCACCCCCCAGGTGTTCGTGGCCGGCGGGCGTCACCGCAATCATGCGGTGCGGCTGGCCGCTGCGACCCTCGGCCTGCTGCTCGCGGGCTGGCTGACCGCGCTCGGCGCGGGCTTGATCGGGTTCTCGCCGCTCCCCGAGCTGACGCTGCCCGGCCGCGGCAGCGCCCAGAGCGCCCCGGCGCAGCCGGGCCAGGGGACCCAGCCGGTGAGGGAGCGTCAGGCCAGCGCTCACGCATCGCCGATCGCTTCGCCGGCGGCGGGGAGCGGCGACCAGGTGACCGCGGCGGGGAGCAGCGCGCCGGGCGTCTCCTCGGACAGCGGGACCGGAGGCGCTGCGGGCCAGGCCGCAAGCGGCGGCGGCGGTGGATCGACCCCCGCGGACACCGGGGGCGCCCCGCAGTCGCCCACAACCCCGCCCGCGGGCGGCACCGAAACCCCAGCGAGCTCCGGGAACCGGCCGTCGTTCACGCCACCCACCAGCGGTGAGAGGAGCGCCAGCCCACCGCGCGGCAACTCGGGCAATGCCCCGGGAAAGACGGTCTCCGTCGATCCGCCGGGAACGGCCGCGCGCGCGAATTCCGGCTGAATCCGCCCGGCGGAGGCTGATCCGCCCAGATCAACCATGGCGGTAGTCCGCTCCAGAAGCGAATCCGCGCGCCGGGTTGGACGGAGCATCGAGCGCCCGCCGGCGCACTGGTCGCTGCTCGCGCTCCTGCTTGGGGGTCTGCTCTTGCTGCTCGGCGTGCAAGGCATATCGACCGTGGCCTCGGGGCGCAGCGCCACCGCGACGACGAGCGCCCGAGACCCCGCGCTGCACGGCTCGGCGGCGATCTGGCGGGTCGAGGGCAACCGGCTCGCTCCGAGCGAAGGGCCGGTCGGACGGCGCATCGCCCTCACCTTCGACGACGGGCCTGATCCGCGCTGGACGCCGCGGATCGCGGCCATCCTTCGGCGGCTGGGGGTGCCGGCCGCCTTCTTCGTGGTCGGCGAGCACGTGGTGCGGTATCCCGGCGTGGTGGCGAGCCTGGAGGACGAAGGCTTCGAGCTCGGCGACCATACCTTCAACCACGTCGACCTGGCCACGATGGCCGGCTGGGAGCAGCACCTACAGGTGTCGATGACCGATACCGCGATTGCCGGGGCGGCCGGAGTTCGTCCGCGCTTCTTCCGCCCACCCTATTCGGGCGGCCCGGAGTCGATCACCCGCGCGAACGCGGCGGAGTTGGCCTCGACGGTCGACCCCGGCCACCTGATCGTGCTCTCTAACTACGACTCCGAGGATTGGCGGCGGCCCGGTGTCTCGCAGATCGTGCGCAACGCGACGCCGCCCGGACGGCGGGGCGGCGTGATCCTCTTCCACGATGGCGGTGGCGATCGCTCGCAGACCGTCGTCGCGCTGCGTCGCCTGGTGCCGCGTCTGGAGCGGCGGGGCTTTCGCTTCGTGTCGCTCTCTGAGCTTGCCGGGGCGCCCCGGCACGAGATCCAGCCGCCGGCGTCGGCGTCCGAGCGCCTTCAGGGACGGCTCCTGATCGGCGCCCTCGGTGTGGCGCGCTGGATCACGGACATCATGCTCGTGCTGCTGATCCCGATCGCCGCCCTGGCGGTTCTCCGAGCGCTGGCGGTCGCCGCGTTCGCCCGGCACCACGCCCGCCGCTCGCGGCGCCGGCCCTCGCAGCCGTTCACGCCGCCGGTCTCGGTGATCGTCCCCGCCTACAACGAGGCGACGGGGATCGAGCGCGCGGTGAGGTCGCTGGCGGGGGGCGACTACCCAGCCCATGAAGTGGTGGTCGTCGACGATGGCTCGGACGATGGCACCGGTGACATAGTCGAGAGCCTCGATCTGCCGAGCGTCCGGGTGCTCCGGCAGCCGAACGCCGGCAAGGCCGCGGCGCTGAGCGCGGGGCTGGCGGTCGCGTCGGGAGAGGTGATCGTCACGGTCGACGCCGACACCGTGTTCGAGGATCAGACCATGCGCCGGTTGGTTGAGCCATTCGCCGACCCCACGGTCGGGGCGGTGGCCGGCAACACGAAGGTGGGCAACCGCCGCGGCCTGCTTGGGCGCTGGCAGCACATCGACTATGTGATCGGGTTCAACCTCGACCGCCGCCTCTACGACACGCTCCGCTGCATGCCCACGGTCCCGGGCGCGGTCGGGGCGTTCCGGCGCCGGGTGGTCGAAGCCGCTGGCGGCTTCTCGAGCGCGACGCTGGCGGAGGACACGGACCTGACGATCGCGATCGGCCGCGCCGGCTGGAGGGTGGTCTACGTGGACGACGCGCGTGGCTGGACCGAAACCCCGGCGACGCTCTCCGGCCTCTGGCGCCAGCGCTATCGATGGTCCTACGGAACGCTCCAGGCGGTCTGGAAGCACCGCTCAGCGCTATGGCGGCGCGAGCCCGGCAAGGTCGGCCGTCGCGGCTTGCCCTACCTGATGCTGTTCCAGATCGCACTTCCCTTCCTGGCGCCGCTGATCGATGCCTCCGCCCTCTACGGCGTCATCTTCCTTGATCCGCTGCCGGTGCTCGGCTACTGGCTCGGCTTCAACCTTCTCCAGCTCGGTCTGGGTGCCTACGCGTTCCGCCTCGACCGCGAGCCCCTGCGGCCGCTTTGGGCGTTGCCCACACAGCAGTTCGTCTACCGCCAGCTGATGTACCTGGTCGTCGCCCAGGCGACGATCAGCGCGGTGCGCGGCGTTCGCCTGCGGTGGCAGCACGTGGAGCGGAGCGGCGAGATCGAGGTCGCCGGCACCGCCTCCTAGCGCTCAACGTCCCAGCCAGCGCTTCGGGTTCTCGACCATCATCGCCTCGAGCTGGTCGTCGGTCATACCCGCCTCGCGCAGGGCGGGTATCACCTCGTCGAAGACGAGCGTCATGCTCCAGCCCTTCGCCACTCCGGCGGCGAGCAGCTGCTCCTCAACCTCCACCGAGTACCAGTCCAGGGTTGCGCAGTAGTCCTGGGAGAGGAACATGCGGTCGGCGTAGCCCCGCTCGAGCAGGGCGGTGACGGTCGCGTTCCGTTTTTCGATCGGGAGGAACAGCTCGAGCCCGTAGCGGTCCATGCCGATGTAGACGCCCTTCTCCAGCAGGCGCTCGATGTAGTCCAAGTCGTCGGTGTCGCCGGTGTGGGCGATCTGCACCTGCGAAAGGTCGACGCCCTCCTGCTCGAAGATCTCGATCTGCCGCGGTCCCGTGTCGCTCGCGGGACGCGAGTGGGCCATGATCGGCGTCCCGGTGCGGACGCTGGCTCGCGCCACCGCGCGGTGCACCTTCTCGATGTTCTCGGTGACGCCCGGCTCGTCGGCGGCGCACTTCAGGAACGCGGCCTTGATCCCCGTGCCCTGGATGCTCTGCTCGATGTCGTGCACGAACAGGTCGGCCATCGCGTCGGCGTCGCGCGTCACGAAGAACATCGGCAGGTAGTCGTAGGTGTAGATGCCCGTGCAGGGCACCACCTGGAGGCCCGTTTCCTCCGAGACCCGGCGTGAGAAGCCGACGTCACGGCCGCCGAACATCCCGGTGGGCTCGCAGATCGTCGTCACGCCCCGCTCCAAGGCGGCGCGTGCGCTCTCGACCGCCACACCGTGCAGCTCCTCCGGCCCGCACGCCCGCGGCGGATCGACGGGAAGCACGGATCCCAGATGGGGCCACCAGGTCGTCACGGCCTCGTCGCGGTAGATCAGGTGCTCGTGGATGAGCGTGGTGCCGAGCGTGTCGGCGTCGATCCTGCCGGTGACCGTCTCGACGGTGGCCATGAAGGGCGGCCTAGTCTATGGCCGTGCCGCGCAGCTGGATCATCACGATGACGATCCTCGTCGGCTGCCTGCTCGCGTCGATGGTGATCGCGCTCGTGAAGCTGATCTGAGGATAGGATGGGCGCCACCTGACGTTTGTTGGTCGCCGATGGCGATGAGACGAAGGGAGACGGGTTGTTCAAGCGCATAGTGGTTGGCACAGACGGCTCCGACACGGCGAGCGAGGCGGTTCGCCAGGCGATCGAGCTCGCCCAGATGTCGGGGGCTAAGCTCGGCCTCGTGGCCGCCTTCGAGCCGGTTCCCCAGAGCCGCCTGCGCGAGGAGGGCGGTGAGGTGCCGGGAGACGTGCAGTACGCGGTCGGTCCGCGGGAAGACGTGAACGTGACGCTCGACAGCGCGGTCGGCAAGGCCAAGCAGCAGGGCGTCGACGCCGAGTCCTATCCGCGCGAGGGCGATCCCGCCGACGCGATCCTGGACGTCGCCGAGGAGATCAACGCCGACCTGATCGTGGTCGGCAACAAGGGCATGACCGGCACGAAGCGCTTCCTGCTCGGCAGCGTGCCGAACAAGGTCTCTCACCACGCCCCCTGCGGCGTCCTCATCATCCGCACCACCTGAGCCGCTGCCGCACGCGAGGCGCTGGGTGATGCCCGAGGCGCTGGGTGATACTTGTCCAGCGATGGCCTCGGATGGACGCTTCTTCGGGCGAGATGAGCACTTCATGCGTCTGGCGCTTCGCGAGGCGGAGCGAGCCGCCGACCACGACGACGTGCCGATCGGGGCGGTCGTCGTGCGCCAGGGCGAGGTGCTTGCTGCGGCGGGGAACGAGCGCGAGCTGCGGGGCGATCCCACGGCGCATGCCGAGGTGCTGGCGATGCGGGAGGCCTCGCAGAGGCTCGGCGGCTGGCGCATTCCCGACTCGGTCCTGTATGTGACCCTGGAGCCGTGCCCGATGTGCGCCGGCGCGATCGTGCTCGCCCGCGTGCCGCGGGTCGTCTACGGAGCGCCCGATCCGAAGGCGGGCGCGGCGGGCAGCGTGCTCGACATCCTTGGCGAGCCCCGCTTCAACCACCGCCCCCAAGTGGACGGCGGCCTGCTCGCCGGCGAGGCCGGCGCTCTCCTCGAGTCCTTCTTCGCAGCGCGCCGCTAGAAAGTCATAAGCGTCGGCCGCGCATCGCCGCGCGCAGTCGCTCGGAGTAGCTCACCGGGTGTGGCTCGACTGCCTCCCCGGCAACGAGACGCCGTAGCCGCTCTGGCAAGGCCGTGAGCTGGGCGGTGGAGCGTTCGCGGATCTCCTCGAGCGACTCGGGCCGCACCACTTCGCCGTCGCGCATCGCCGGGACGAGCAGCGCCTCGCCCTCCAGTTCCTCGTCCGCCGCGGCGATGATGTCGGCGCTCATGATGCCCTCGGCGTAGCGGCGGAATACCTGCTTCGGGCCCGGCACCGTCTCCTTGTCCGGCGAGCGCTTCCAGACCCCCCGCCAGCCGTCTTTGCGCCTGTCGGCGACCAGCTTGTAGACCCCGTTGACGACCGGCGAGTCGCGGCTGGTCCCGAGGTCGGTGCCGACTCCCCAGAGGTCAACCGGGGCACCCGCGGCCACCAGCTCGGCGATCCGCTCCTCCTCGAGGTCACCGCTGGCGGCGATCCGCGTCTCGCTCATCCCCGCCTCGTCGAGCAGCCGGCGAACCGACCGCGAGAGCTCCAGCAGATCGCCTGAGTCGAGTCGTACTCCGGCGAGCCGGACGCCCGCATCGCGGGAGGCGGAGATCGCATGGCGCACGCCGTCGAGCGTGTCGTAGGTGTCCACGAGGATCACGGCGGTCTCGGGGAAGTCCTCCATGAAGGAGCGGAACGCCGCCTCCTCGCTGTCGAACGAGAGCACATAGGAGTGGGCCATCGTCCCCACCGGTTGCAGGCCGTAACGCATCGCGGCGGCGACGTTCGAGGTGCCGCCGCACCCAGCCACTGCCGCGGACCGCGCGACCTTCATCGCCGCGTCGACGCCATGGTCGCGCCGTGGAGAGAAGTCGAGCACCCGCTCGCCGGCTCCCGGTTCGCCCCCGCCGGCCGCGAGCACGATCCGGGCGGCCTTGGTGGCGACCATCGTCTGGAAGTTGATCTGGTTCAGCAGCACGGTTTCCAGCAGCTGCGCATCGATCCGCGGCGCCGTGACCCGGATCAGCGGCTCGTTGGCGAAGCAGACGGTTCCCTCGGGCATCGCCTCCAGGTCGCCCGCGAAGCGGAAGCCGGCGAGGTAGTCGAGAAAGGCGTCCGAGAACAGCTCGAGCGAGCGCAGGTACTCGAGCTCCTGCTCGCCGAAGCGAAGCGCCCGGATTAGCTCGAGCGTCGGTCCGAGCCCCGCGGCGAGCAGCCAGTCGCGGTTGGGAGGGAGCCGCCGGGCGAACAGCTCGAAGATCGCCGGCTCGTTCAGGCCCTGCCTGAGGTAGCCGGCGGACATCGTCAGCTCGTACTGGTCGATCAGCAGCGAGGCCTCGGGGGGGCTGAGCAACCCGGGATCGTTGGGATCGGGGCCGGTCAAGGCCCTATTCCTACCGTGCGGGGAGGGCTGACGCGCGGCACGAGGACATTCCGGCTGCCGTCCTGCCCTGACCCCGAATCGCGATGCCTAAACAGGAGACCGGTGCGATAGGAGCTTGCGCAGCTCCCGGAGCATAAGGCGCGGATGCTCAAAGACATCGCCGTAGGTGTACCGACGGAGGTCGTCACCGCGTGCGTGGGCTTCGCGTTCGCGACGGCGGTCCTGCTCCCAGGCGTGGCGCGAGTGGTGGTAGCGGTAGCTGTCGAGTTCGACCGTCAGTCGCTCCCTGGGCCAGCGGCAGTCCACGCGGCGTCCGCCGACGGGACGATTGGTCTGCGGTAAGGGGAGTTCGGCCTCGTCGAGAAGCTCCAAGAAGCGCGCCTCGAGCTTGCTCAATGTGATGTGGACCTCGCCTCGCAGGATGCGTCGCAGCTTTGCCGCGCCGGGGCTGTTTGCCCTTCGCGCGAGAACGACCTCCGCCTGCGCCGGGGTCGTGCCGTACATGGCCCCCGCCTCGTGACACGCACGCGCAAGGCGGTCCAGCGGCAGAACGGCGGCGAGGTCGACGAGTGTTCGCGGAACCGTCGTAACGGGAATGGCGCGCAACAGCATCGCGTCGCGGCGGTCGATCGTCATCCGCGACCGTCGAGTCCGGATGCCTTCAACACGCCGCTCGGTCGCTGTGGTCACCTCCGGGCTTGGAGCGGCGTCCTTCAGCAGTCCAAGCAGGTGCCCCGCTGCCGGACCGCTCAGCAGGGATCCCTTCCCGCATGCGAGTACGGCCGCCAGGTACGACGCCTCAATGCTGGGCGCGCGATGGCCGACGCGGTAGACCCCGGGGTACTCGGGCAACAGGGTGCCGTTTCGGAGCCGCCGCTCGATCGCGGCCGAAGAGACTCCCGCCCCCAACAACTGCGCCCGCGTCACCAATCCGTGTTGTGCATCAGCGAAAAGCCTGAGCTTCTCCTCCACCGTCCTGCTTTGACCTCGCATACCGAGGTACAAGTAGGACGGCGATCAAGTTCGCCCCCCTGGCGAGCGGCCGTTCGGCTCACCGACCTTCGAAGGTCGCCTGGCCCGGGCCCTTTTCGAGCAGCGTTTGGGCGCCGTTCTGCAGGTCCTCGCTGGCCATCACCCTTGCCCCGATTTCGGGCAGCGCTGCATCGGCGGCCGCCACCCCCTCGTCCACCGTGAGCTGAATGATGCGCTTCGTCGCCGCGTGGGCCAGAGTCGGACCGCTGGCCAGACGTTGGACGAAGGCGCGGGCCTTCTCGTGAAGATCGTCTTTCGGCACAACCCGGTTCACGACTCCCCACTCGAGCATCGTCTGCGCCGGGTACGGCCGGGCGGTCAGAACGGCCTCGGCGGCACGACCCGCTCCTGCCCGGGCGGCCATGCGTTGCGTTCCTCCTCCGAAGGGCGTGGCACCGATCACGCCCTCGAGCAATCCGAGTTGAGCGTCCTCTGCCGCCCAGATCAGATCGCAGGTCAAAGCCACCTCCAGGCCCGCTGCAAAGCACAGCCCGTGCACGGCGGCGACGGTGGGGACGGTGATCTCCGTGAATCGCCTGATAGTCGGCATGAACCCCGCGATCAACTCCCGGGCGGCCAATTCGTCGCGTCCGAGAAAGATCTCGACGTTCGCTCCGCCCGAGAAGTTGTCGCCCTCGGCACGCACGAGGATCGCCCGCGCGCTGCTGTCGCGCGCCTCCTCCGCCGCGCTCGCCAGGTCGCTCAGGAGCTCCAAATCGAACAGGTTCAGGGGTGGATCGGCGATCACGATCTCGCCCGCATCCCCGTCCAGTGAGAACAACGCTTTGGCCATCTTCCTCTCCTGTCGATCGGCTTGGGATCTGCAACACCGGCGGCCCGAACGCCGTTCGGGTGAATCGAGCGACCATCGAGCGGAGAGGGTGGGATTCGAACCCACGAGGCGGTTTTACCCGCCCACGCGATTTCCAGTCGCGCACCTTAAGCCGCTCGGTCACCTCTCCGAGCGCCCGGACGATACCGGCCGCCGGTCGTCCCCTCGCTCGGCAGGAGATCGGCCGGAGGCACGGAACCTCGTGGGATGTCGAACGGAGGCCAAGGGAGCGGTTCGGACGAGAGTCAATCGGAGCGGATCGACCGCGAGCTGATCGAGCTGCTGAACGAGCTTCGAGTCGCCCTTCCCGGCGTCCAGGTCCTGTTCGCATTCCTGCTCACGGTGCCGTTCAGCCAGGGGTTCGTGGAGACGACGCAGTTCCAGCGCGACCTCCTGTTCGGGGTGCTGGCGTCGACCGCGATCTCGGCCGCCCTCCTGATAGCTCCATCCGCCTGGCACCGGCTCCGCTTCCGCCAGAGGGACAAGGAACTGATCCTGTTCGCGGCGAACAAGATGGCGATCGCGGGCCTGGGCTTCCTCGCTATCGCGATGGTCGGCGCGGTGATGCTGATCGCGAACTACGCCTTCAGCGAGGCGTTGACCGTCGTCTCGGGCATCATCGCCTTTCTGGTCTTCGGCGGACTCTGGTACGTGCTCCCGCTGGCCCGAGTCGTGGACCAGTCTGACTAGAGGCGTTTGCCGGTCGGAACGGCGGGTAAGACGGCGCCATGGGATACCGCCGAGGCCCGAGCCTGCTCACCATCATTTACCTGGCCGTGGGGGCCTTCGTCGCCTCGGACCATCACTACTTCGAGAACGTGAATCGGATCGAGGAGGTCGCCGAGGCGGCGCTCGCCGTGGTTCTATGGCCGCTGGTGCTCCTGGATGTGAGCATGCGTTTCTAACTGGTTGGCGGCGTTTCAAGGTCGGGCCGTTGGGGTAGGGGGCCAGCATGCAACTACCACTGCTACTGATTGTCATCGGGATCGTCCTGGCGCTTCTCGTCCACTACGCGCTTGGTATCGCCTGCATCCTGATCGGCTTGGTCTTGCTGATCTGGCCGCGGCTGACGGCCAGCCGCACACGCATCTGACCGCGCATCTGACGGCGTCGACGAACCCGCCTTTCACCGGGAAATAGACGGCGAATGGCGGTTTCGTCCGTCTGCCCGCTCGCTAGCCTAGGCTCTGCCGTCCGGAGGGGTGGCAGAGTGGTTGAATGCGGCGGTCTCGAAAACCGTTTCACGTCTTAAGGGCGTGACGAGGGTTCGAATCCCTCCCCCTCCGCTTCAAGAGGGAAGTCCCTGCAAGTGAGGCACTTACCGGGCCGCGCCCGCCTCTCACAAGCCCCGAATCGAGTCACCCATGGGTCAAATGAGCACCTGATTCGGCGCTCGTCGCCCAACCAGCGGATCGCGCACCGATCGCACGACCTGCGGGCCCTCCAGAACCGTGGCCGCACTTCGCGCCACCTAGGTCGCAGGAGAAGGGTTCGCTCGCCACGCGTCACGCGCCCAAGCTGTAGTAACGCTTCCGGGTAGGGCCGCTCCGGGGTGGCCGCTACCGGGTTAGGGTGCTCGTAACAGCGGGCTCAACGGTGCCCGCTCCTGCATGGGGAGGTCGCTATGTCCGGACGCATAGGCAGGCACATCCGCTCGAACGTCGTCGGCTACATAGCGCTGTTCTTTGCGCTCAGCACCGGCAGCGCCGTCGCCCTCAGCGGCACGAACACCGTCGACTCGGGCGACATCATCGACAACCAGGTCTATAGCGCCGACGTCCGCAATGACGCCCTCTCGGGGGGAGGCCTTACGGCGGCCGACCTAAGACCCAACTCTGTCGGCGGCTCCGAGCTCAACGCGGGCGCGGTGACGCCCGGAAAGCTAGGCACCTTCCCGGCGGTCCACGCGACGACCACGGCGAGCGTGCCCACCACAAATGGGTCGACGCTCAACGTCCCCCTCGACAACGAGCTCTACGACACGGCGAACATGCACTCGACTACCACCAACAACCACATTCTCAAGGCGCCCATCGCTGGGGTCTACCTGGCCACGGCCAACGTCTTGTGGACGTTCAACAGCACCGGGGCGCGTGTGCTGGGCATCCAGAAGGTCAACAGCGTCGGCGGAGTCATTCGAGACGTTGCCGAAGCCCGCCAGCTCGCTAGCGGCGACACGCCCCAGTCAGCCTCGGGGATCGTGGACCTCGCCGCCGGGGAAGGCGTTCGAATGACGGCGCTCCAGAGTAGCGGCGGTTCGCTCAGCCTGACGCACAACGCGGGCACGGACACCTACCCGGATCTCGTCTTGACCTTCCTGCACCCCTAGCCTGGGACCATCCGTTACTCGACTCGGTCCGTCGCCGGGTCGGGCTGCTCGCCCAGGTACTCCACCCACTTGGTCTTCACACACGGGTAGTGCTTCGAGGCCTCTGCCAGATCCATGAAGCCGACGATGGTGCTCTCGAAGCGCTCCTGGAGCTGCGGGTTGGCGATTCGCTCGTCGTCGTCGAACGCCTGGTGCGCCTGGGCGAGGGAGAACATGTCCGGATAAACCCGGGCGCCGAGATGCTCGAAGGGGATCCGCAGGGCCCAGGCCCCGCGATTGCCACCAACCATCGAGGGAGACGCGGACAGCAGCAGTCCGTGCTTCTCGTTGAAGGGCTGCGGACTGAAGCGTGACACCCAGTCGATCGTGTTCTTCAGCAGCCCCGGCATCGAGGCGTTGTACTCCGGGGCGCTGATCACGAACGCGTCGTTGGTCTGAATGCACTCCCGGAGCCGGTCGGCGCCTGGCGGAAAGCCATCGCTGTCCTGCACGTCGGCGTCGTAGGAGGGAGTGTCGAAGTTCGGCATCGAGGTGGAGTCCACGATCCCTCCGTTTTTCTCGATCGTGGTCGCGGCCAGACGGGCCAGGCGCCCATTCAGCGAGTCGGCTCGCAACGACGCCGCGAAGACCAGGAAGCGAACGGGCTCGCGCTCGCCGGGAGACGACCCACCCTCCATGCCGGCACTTTATTCGTAGCCGCCGCGGTTGCGATCGCCGCCTGGTTCGTGACCGGTCCGCTTCGCGATTGCCCTGGCTGTAGCGGCCGCAGTTCTCGGTTCGCGATCAGGCCCCTCCTGACAGTCAACCCGCCTAACAGACACGCGATACAGTCGCCGGCAGGGGCGGGCTCGAGAGTCCGTGACGAGAGGGACCACAGATGCTGGGCGTTGCCAAGTCGAAAAGCCACCGGCGCGGGCTGCTCGCATCGCTCGTGACGCTGGCGGCGATCGTCGCGTCCGCAGCCACCAGCACCACGCCCGCGGGGGGGACACCGCGCCGGCGTTACCTGTCGCTTTGAAATCGCCAACCACAGGCTGATCGTGAAGTTTCACAACGACGACGCCAATGGGGGAATCCTCCGGCGTGCCGGCCGTCTCGTGGTCGAGGATGTCTTCGGACCGATCGGCTGTGCCGGCGGGGAGGATCCGACCCGCTTCAACACCGATCGCGTTCGCGTCCGTGCCAGCGCCGCGAGCGTGGACGAGCTGGAATTCGAGCTCGATCTCTCGGCTGGCCCGTTCGCACCCGGGTTCACGGATGAAGGTGACGGCTCTTCCGAGATCGAGTTCTCGGTCCCGGCCCCGGCGGGGTCGGGCAGCCGGGTGCCGATCCATGGCAGATGGGGGCCGGATCGGATCGTTCTCGGGGATCTTGCTCACCGTAAGGGCGCGAACCTCAACGCCGCAGAGGATGTGGACGACCCCGACGTGACCATCCGCGGGGGAACATTTCTGGTCTATGGCTTCCGCGGAGCGGATGTCATCTCGGCGCGTGGCGGCGGCGGCGCTTTCATCGGCCCGTATCCCAGGTCGGTGGCCGCGTTCGGCGACCGCGGTGACGACCTGCTGAGCGGAGGCCCGGCGCGTGACTACTTATTTGGCGGTCGAGGGCACGACACGATGAGAGGCGACGGCGGCGCGGACTTCCTGATTGCCCGCGCCCACACCCGCGACGTGGTCAGGTGCGGCCGTGGCTCCGACTTCGCTGGGGTTGACCGAATCGATCAGCTCTATCGCTGCGAGGATCTGCTCCCGACAGGACTGCCGTCCGGCTGACGAGCCGCCGCAAAGGGGGACGATGAAGTCGCTTCTGCTCGTGCTCACATCGGCGACCATCGTCCTTGCCGCCTGCGGGGACGGCGATGGCTCAAACAGCGATAGCGAAAGCATCTTGCGCCCGGTGCGGGCTTTGTTTGTGTTCGACAGTAGCCCCGATTTCGATGTCTATTGCCGAAGCTACGTCGAGGTTCCCGATCAGCACACATTTCGCCAGGGGAGTGCCGAGAGTCTGGCCCCGCTCGCAGCCGCGACGCAGAAGTCTTGTCTCAGGGCAGTGCAGCAACACCTGTTGGTGCCAAACCACACCGGGTATCCCGATACGCAAATCGGGGAGCTGCAAGACGGCAAACGGAAAGGCCGCGCGACGGTCTTCTTGAGCTATCGAATTGACGGAAAGACCGTCCCGGCTAAGGCGCTGGTCGCTCGGATAAGGGATGGGGACTGGCGCGTCCTAAGGGCGGATTATGGGCCGGACTAGACCCACCCGAGCACCCGCACCGGCTCTGGCCTAGCCTCGCAACCTTTGAGCGCGAGCGCGCTTGACCCTTGCAGTTATTAGCCGGTCCCGCCGAACAGGTCGCTGAGGAGCAGCACCCAGAATGACCGATACCGCAACAGCGACGACCAGCACCAAGCTCACCCCGACGATTACCCACACAGGCCACCTTCGGGGCGGCTCCTCATGCCTTGACTTCATCGGTCAGGACCTGCGTCTGCATCTGCGCTGCAGGCCGATGGGGCTCGGAGAAGGTTAAGCGCAGCCTGACGGTGGGGTGGTGGGGTGTCCCCGTGGTCGGGTCAGCTGTGCGGCTTCGCTTCCAGGTCGATCACGGTGTTGTGGGAGGTGAGCGAGAGCGTGTCATCGCTCAGTTGCCACTCCGGATCGGAGCCGAAGAAGTCCGCCAGCCACTCGTCCTGCTGCTGGAGATCGCCGGGACAGCCAATCTCGGTGCCGACGATCCCGCCGACAATGAGGATGTCCGCGCTGATCTCCACATCCGCCGAGAAGGTGTTGCAGCCCGCCTGCCACCCCACGACACCCTGGCCCTCGCGCTGCTCGAACCTCAGGTTGATGTGCGTATCAGGGACCAGCGGTCGCGGCTCGCTCTTCTCCGTGACCGCCGTGGAGCGGAAAGCGCGACCCAACAGGTCATTCTGCCCGGCCTCGTCGCTGTCGGATCCACACGCGACGAGTACGACCCCAACGACGAATAAGGCCGCCAGTCTGCTTCTCACGTCGATCGGCCTAATCGGTTCTCCCTCGGCCACTCACTTAGCGCTACGTTGCCCAAAACCGGATCATCACGGGTCGGCAGTGTCGCTGCCGGCTTGTGCAGTGCTCTGGTGCCCCTTGCCCGGCTCCGCTCGAGCCCCGCGAGGACGCCGCTTAGGGGCAGGGCTGCTCGGAGGGACGGACACGCGCATAGAGCTTGCGCTCCAGGTCGGGTCTGAGCCGGCGATTGTTATGCACAAGTCTCGGACCTCCTCGCAGGTTGGCCGTCGGACGGGCCTGAGCCTGCGCAATAACTGCTTGGTCTCCTGAGCTGCGCGGCGATTTGCTTTCTTGATGCTCGCGGGAAGAGCCTTCGCACTCAGGCGATCAATCATGCTCTCCACGTCAGAGAATCGGTCGGCCTGCTCATTCCCCTCGCCGTAGGCGACCGCGCTGAGCCGATCCCCGAGGACCACAGTCTCCCCGTCGTAGGTGAGCGTTTCGGTCGAGGCGTCTCCGTTCTGGGCGGCGAAGCGGGCCGTTAAGTCCTGAAGGTCGAGCTGCGAGAGGGCCTGCTCAAGGCGACCAAGCTCGGCCTACGACACCTGAAACCCTCTGCTCCCTTCGAACGCGACACTCGTCCGACTGCCGTCTCCGTCGCGGTTGATCACGCTGCCTTCGTCGAGATGAACGACTTGTCTGGAACCGTCGATCTCATCCGGGCCGAAGTCGAGTGTGCCGTTGTAGTCCAAGCGGACCAGCACGCCAGAGGGTTCCTGGGTTCTCGCCACCGCAACCTGCGGTCAAGACGAGTGCTAGTAGAAGCCACGGTGCCGCGACAAGTATGGGCGCCTTCGAGCATGGGCGCATGCGCAGGAGTCTCGCGCAAAGCACGAGGTTCTCGGCTCGCGGCAGGCGCCGCCGGGGGATCGGGGGCGCTAGTCAGTTACCTGCTCACGGAGGGCAGCGATATCGGCGATCTCCCAGGCCTCGACCACCTTTCCGTCGCGCAGGTGGGTGATCACGGCCTGATCGATTCGAAACTCGCGACCTGAGCCCTCCACGCCGGCGAAGCTCGCCGCCATCGTTCCGGTTACCACGACTCGGGCCATCTCGGTGTCATCCTCGACCACCACTTCCTGGACGTCGTGCCGAAGGTCTGGCATCGCCGCAAGCGCCTCTCTCCACACCGTCTTCTCTTCCTCGACGCTTGATGTGGAGAGCCCAAGGGGCGCGTGGACGATCACCCTCGTATCAAGCAGCTCATCGAAAGCGTCGAAATCGCCCGCATCACCGGCGGCCAGCCAGCGAAACACGAGCGTCTGCCGAGGATCGATCATTCCGTGAAGCTAGCGGTCGGCCCCCCAAGCCCGCCGGTAGGTGAACGCGAGGTCGTCACGGTATCCCTGGTCGTCCTCGTTCAGGTGCCAGACGCCGGCGAGAGTTGAGCCGTCGTCGCTGGAACGGCTCCAGCTGTGCTCTGGGGTCGGCCTCGTCCGTAGCACTCCTTCGTTCGCGTTCGCGGGATAGAGTCGCGCGAAACCCATGACTAGGAGGAGCCATGAGCATGTTGGTCCGCTGGACCCCATCGGCCCTGACCGCTGAGCAGTACGACGAGGCCGTCGGCAAGCTCGAGGCCCAGGGCAACTGGCCGCCCGACGGCCTCGACTACCACGTCTGCTTCAGCGCGAACGGAACCCTCCACGTGAGCGAGATCTGGGAGTCGCAGGAGCAATTCGAGGCCTTCGGCGAGCGCATGATGCCGGTCCTCAACGAGGTCGGGATCGACCCGGGAGAGCCGGCCTTCATCGAGATCCACAACATCATCAAGAGCTAGCTGGGACAGAAGCACCATTCCAGTCAAGGAGCACGCCATGGCCACGATCCATCTCAAGCAGACGACGACAGCGACGCCCGAGCAGTTCGTCGCCGGGCTCACCGACTTCGGGCCGGGCCGCTCGGAGCTCTTCGGCAACAGCGCCGATGAGTACCTCAAGGTGCATGACCAGGGCCCCGGTCACGCCGACGTCACGGAGGGCTCGCGCGGCATCTGGGAACGCCTGCAATACGACTGGTCCGATCCCAACCGCGTCGTCATGACGACCACCGACTCAAACACGTGGGGAGGTGACTCGGGCCACACCTACACGTTCACGCGGCAGTCCGACGGGACGACCGAACTGGACGTTGTCGTAGTACGGGAAGGCAAGAGCCTCAAGGGACGGGCGCTCGGGATCGTGCTCGCGATCTTCGGCAAGCGCGTCTTGGGAGGGGCGCTGGAAAAGACTGTCAAGGCAATCGAAGCCCGGAACTAGCGGTGTGTCCATCACCGTGGTCCTCGCCGTCGTCGGAGACGGCCTCGTTGACCAGCACGGCGGTGCCGAAGATCGCGGCGACGACCGCGATCGCGGCGACGAGCTTGACCGGCGGGCCGCCGTGGATGCCGGTGTTGTGGACCGCGGTGTGGCCCTTGCCGCGGGCGATCAGCCAGCGGTTGACCGGGAAGGCAAAGACCCCGGCGATTACGAGCGCCACAGAGAGCGCGCCCCAGAAGAGGATGTCGCCGAGGCCGGCGTCCATCGCTCCCGGAACGATCAGCATGATCGCGTTGTCGGCGATCTCCATCACGCCGATGCTCAGGGTGTCCGACGCGAGTGCGATCGGGATCACGGCAGCCAGAGCCAAATCGGCACGCAGCAGCGGCAGGCTGGTCAGCGTGTAGCCGAAGAGGAAGGCCAGGATGACCGCCAAGACGATCGTGCCCAGGTTCGAGAAGCCCAGCGCTGTACCGATCACCATGCCGGCGATCTCGCCCAGGGCGCAGCCGGTCAGGCAGTGAAGCGTCGCGCTGAGCGCGACGGCGTCGAGCGCCCGGCCCGAAGCCGGCATCTCGTGGTGGTCGTGGCTGTGGGAGGCGGTCTCCATCTGCTCTCTCGCACATCATCTAGGTTGTGTTGGCCCTGTGGCGCGATCACCACACGGTCGTTCGCGCCGCCCCAGTGTCAGTGAGAACGTAGGAGGTCCGAAGCCATGGTCAAGCCGATCCCCGAGGGTTACCCGCGGGTCACGCCCTACCTGATCGTCGACGGCGCAAGCGCGGCGATCGACTTCTACACCTCGGTGCTTGGCGCCACCGAGCGCATGCGCATGAGCGCCCCCGAGGACAGGGTCGGCCACGCCGAGCTCGAAATAGGCAACTCGGTGATCATGCTCGCCGACGAGTCTCCGGAGATGGACGCGCGCAGCCCGACGACGGTCGGGGGCACTCCGGTGTCGCTCCACGTCTACGTCGAGGACGCCGACGCTGCCTTCGAGCGAGCCGTAGGGGCGGGGGCAAAGACGTTGCAGCCAGTCGAGGACAAGTTCTACGGCGACCGCTCAGGTTCGTTCGAGGATCCGTTCGGTCACCGGTGGCATGTCGCCACCCATGTCGAGGACGTGCCACCAGACGAGATGGAGAAGCGAGCGGCAGCCGCGATGTCCGCCGGCTAAGCCTGCGGTCCAAGGCGGCCGGACCCGCCGAGGGCGTGGAGGTCTGCAGGCAGTAGGTTCGCCGAGCATGGAAGCCAACGGGACCCGGGCGAATGCGAAGGCCGCGATGGTCGTGGGGGCGCTGGGGGTCGTATTCGGCGACATCGGCACGAGTCCGATCTATACGATCCAGACGGTCTTCAACCCCGACGACCCGCACCCGGTCCAGTCCTCGATCGAGAGCGTCTACGGGATCGTCTCGCTGATCTTCTGGTCGGTGACGATCATCGTCACCTTCAAGTACGTGCTGCTGGTGATGCGGGCCGACAACCAGGGCGAGGGCGGGATCATGGCGCTGATCTCGCAGGTCCGGCAGGTCGGAGATGACGTCAGCGGGCGCAGCAAGTTCCTGTTGGCCGGCCTTGGGGTTTTCGGTGCGGCGCTCTTCTTCGGCGACAGCATGATCACCCCGGCGATCTCGGTGCTCTCGGCGGTCGAGGGGATGAAGGTGATCGAGCCGTCGCTCGACAGCCTCGTCGTGCCGATCACCGCGACGATCATCGTCGTCCTCTTTGCGACCCAGAAGCTGGGCACCGGGGCAGTGGGCCGCATGTTCGGGCCGATCATGATCGTCTGGTTCACGACCATCGCCATCCTCGGGATCCGCGGGATCGCCATGCATCCGGAGGTCTTGAAGGCGCTCTCGCCGACCTATGCCGTCGACTTCCTCTTCCACAGCGGCTCCACCGGCTTCTTCTCGCTGGCTGCCGTGGTGCTGGCGATCACAGGCGCTGAGGCGCTGTATGCCGACATGGGCCATTTCGGGCGGCCGGCGATCACCCGCGCCTGGCTGCTGCTCGTCTTTCCGGCCTGCATCCTCAGTTACCTGGGCCAAGGGGGGCTGATCCTCGACGACCCGAGCACGATCAGCGCGCCGTTCTTCCAGCTGATACCCGAAGACGGCCTGATCCCGCTGGTCGTCCTCGCCACCGCAGCGACGGTGATCGCGTCGCAGGCGGTGATCTCCGGCGCCTTCTCGATTGCCCACCAGGCCGCGCAGCTCGGCTACCTGCCGCGGCTGCGGGTGATCCACACCTCCGAGCACGAGATCGGTCAGGTCTACGTGCCGTTCGTCAACTGGCTGCTGCTGGGGGCGGTGCTGGTTCTCGTCTTCAGCTTTCAAACCTCGGTGGCCCTGGCGTTTGCCTTTGGGATGGCGGTGACCGGCACGATCACGATCACGACGATCCTCTTCTTCTTCATCGTCCGCCACCGCTGGCAGAGGCCGCTGTGGCTCGCGTTGTTGGGAGCCGCCGCCTTCCTGGCCGTCGACCTCAGCTTCTTTGCCGCCAACCTGACCAAGCTCACCCATGGCGCCTGGCTGCCGCTGACGATCGGGCTGGTGCTGTTCACCGTGATGGTCACCTGGTTCCGCGGGCGCGAACTGGTCACCGAGGAGCGCCTTCGCGTCGAGGGCCCGCTGCGGGGCTTCATCGACGAGTTCCGCGCCAAGGACCCGCCGGTCGTACGGGTGCCTGGCACTGCGGTGTTCATGAACCGCGGCAAGGAGACCGCGCCGCTGGCGATGCGGACGAACGTCGACCACCTGCACTCGCTCCACGAGCACGTCCTGGTCCTCTCGTTGGAGACCCTGCCGGTGCCGCGGGTCCCGGACTCCAAGCGGCTGGACATCGACGAGCTGGGCTACAAGGACGACGGCATCACCTTTGTCCGTGCCAAGCACGGCTACTTCGAAAGGTTCAACGTCCCCGACCTGATCAGGCTGATCGACAAGGCCGGGGTCGAGTGCCCGCTGGAGGCCGGCGAGGCTTCCTATTTCCTCTCCAAGATCGAGCTCAAGCCGACCGACGCGCCTGGAATGAGCCGCTGGCGCAAGCAGCTCTTCCTCGCCACCTCGGTGATCTCGGCCGAGCCGGCCGACTATTTCCGGCTGCCTCGCGAGCGCACGGTTTTCGTTGGCTCGCAGATCGAGTTCTGAGGGCGGTCATCTCGATCTGACGGAGGCCCAGGATGGGGTGGGACCGGCCGAGCAAAAAAACAGGCCCCCGCCTAACGCGGGGGCCTGTTTAACCGTCCCTGGGCTCCAGATTGCCCAGTTCCTCCTCGTTACTCCTCGTCGATCTCGCCACCGACCACGTTGAAGCTGCGATCGAGCTGCACGTCGACCTGGGTACCGTCGTCGCGCGTGACCTCTACCTCGTAGTAGCTCTCCTCGTCGCCGACCTCGGTCTCAGTGACCTGACCGCCGCCCGTGTGCTGGAGCGCCGCGGCGCTGGCCTGGTCGAGGGCGGTGCCGCCGATCGGCTGATCGGGCCCCTCGTTGGCCTCCTGGTTCTCGGCTGTCGCGCCGGACTGCGTGCCCACATTCGCGGGCGGCTGCTGGGAGGCGGTGCTGCTGCTCCCGGAGGAGTTGCTGCTGCTCCCAGCCGCGCCGGCGATCGCCGCACCGCCGACGGCGAGTGCGGCCACGGCTGCCATCGCCGCCGCGACTCCCTTGATCTTGTTCGTCATCTTGCTGTTCCTTTCCTCGTTGGATGTTGCCTTGGAGCAAGGTAGGAACGACGCGTGAGATGACGGTGAAACCACTCGAAAGGTTTCCTAAAGGGCTCGGCCGAGGTCGGGGTCGGGCTGGCTCTGACCCATTCAGAAACAGATAGTCTGTCGTGGCGGCTTGGGCTTCAGGTGAGGAGGAGAGTGTTGATGAAGACGGGTGTGACCGGCGTGAAAGCGACCATGGCGAGGCGCGCGCGACGCGCCGCAATGCTCGCGCCAGTGGCCCTGTTGGCCGTGCCTGCGCTCTCCCTGGCCCATCCGGAGCGACCCTCCTACTGGCCGAACCCAGCGCCTGACGCATCCGTCAATCCGCCGGCCGGCGGCGAGGTTCCAGACGCCCGCTCGCTTGACTCGGCGGTCAGCGGCGCGGGGCCGGGCGACGTTCGGGTCGTCTGCAAGGGCGAAACCGGCCAGCAGTCGATGGACCTGCTCAACGCGTCGCTGCAGGTGGCCCAGACCGACGGCTTCCGCTTGCGCCCCAGCCAGCCGAAGACCATCTACGGCCCCAAGCGGGCCGGTTGGCTGCGCAACGTCAACCGCGCGCTGGCCCGGAAGTGCCAGTACCACGCGGTACAGACGGCCATCAATCACTCCGGCAACAACGACCGGGTCGTGATCATGCCCGGCCGCTACACGGAGCCGCTGTCCCGGCGAGCGACAACCAACGACCCTCGCTGCGCCCCCAGCCTCTACCAGATGCAGGCGAATGGCGGCACCGCACCGAGCTTCGAGTACCAGGCGACCTGTCCGAACGACCAGAACCTGATCTACGTCCAGGGCCGCAGGATCAAGGGCGATCCGACGGACCCCCCGCTCGACAACCGCCAGGGGATCCCGGCCTCTGAGCTCGGCGCGTGCTTGCGCTGCAACCTCCAGATCGAGGGCTCGGGCCCCCGGCCCGAGGACGTGATCCTCGACGCCGGCAAGGGCTACCTGAATCCCGCCTCGCCAGGGGCGAAGCCGGGCGGCAATGCCGGCTGCGACGACCCGGACGACTGCTACACCAAGCACGTCGTCCTGCGCGCCGACCGCGCCGACGGGTTCGTCGCCAAGAACCTGCTCACCCGCGGCGGGCGCGAGTTCGGGATCTACACAGAGGAGATCGACGGCTACCTGCTCGACCGCACGAAGTTCTTCTGGAACGCCGACTACGGGCAGCTCTCGTTCACCTCCGACCACGGCCTGATGCGCAACTGCGACGGATTCGGCTCAGGTGACTCGGTCGTCTACCCGGGCGCCGCCCCGGAGACGGGCTCGCAGGCCGACACCTCGTTCTATCCCGATGCGCCCCGGTACAACACCGTGGTCACGAAGTGCGACCTGCGCGGCTCGGCGCTCGGCTACTCGGGTTCGATGGGCAACGCCGTGCGGATCACGCAAAACCACATCTACGGCAACATCACGGGCATCGCCAGCGACACGCTCTCGTCCGCGGGCCACCCCGGCTTCCCCGCCGACTACTCCAGGATCGATCACAACTTCATCTACTCCAACAACCTCGACCTCTACGTCGACAACCCGCCGGTCGAGCCGCTGGTGCCGGTGCCGCTGGGCACGGGAATCATCTACGCGGGCATGAACGACGCTCGCGTGAACAACAACTGGATCTTCGACAACTGGCGCTTCGGGTCGATGCTGTTCGCCGTTCCTGATGGCCTGACCTCCGGCGGCGGCGCCGAGGGCAACGTCAACCCAGGGATCTCGTGCCCGGGTGCACCCGGCAACGGCATCTCCACCTCCTGCGGGAACCAGATGTTCAGCAACCACATGGGTCAGGCGCCGCCCGGGTTCCAATGGCCAGGGGCGGTGAACCAGTTCGGCGCCGACCATACGGCCGGCCCGGGGCGGTCCCATCCCAACGGCACCGACTTCTGGTGGGACGAGTTCTCCGGCAATACCGAAGACTGCTGGTTCAACAACCTCGGTTCCGACGGGACCGCGGGCAGCATCACTGGGCCGGGGACGGGTTCGCCGCCCAACGTGCTGCCCTCGAACTGCAGCACCAGCGTCGGCGGCGGCGACCCTGCCAAGACCCAGTATCTGGTCGAGTGCTCGAACGGCCCCGACAACGACACCGGGCCGACCGACTGCGATTGGTGGCGGCCGGCGCCGCGGCCGGAGAGCGCCTCCGCCGAGCTCGAGGCTGCGGCGCGCAAGCGAGCGTTCCTCGAGTTCTCGCAGACCGAGCAGGCTCAGGACCTGCTCGATCGAATGAACGGTTTCGCCGGATTTGAAGGCCGTCCCTAGGGCGGCGACCGCCCTCGCACTGGTGCTGATCGCCGGCGCCCTCGCCGGCTGCGGCAGCGACGCGACCGGGCAGGACCCCGCGGCGCAAGGAGTCGGTGACCCGGTCGGAGGATCGGTCGCCGCCCTGGCGCAATGCCGCGACTGGAACGCGGGCACCGAAGAGGAGAAGCAGGCCACGATCGCCGACATCCGCAGCTCGTTGACGCCACAGAGCCAGGAGGAGTCGGGCACCTCCCTCTCCGACGAGCGTGCCTACGAGCTGTTCGAGCACTCGTGCACCGAGGACTGGGCACAGGGCTTCGAGCTGTACAAGCTCTACGCGCGCGCGGCGGCGTTCGCGCCGCTCGCCGAGCCGTGAGCCGCCCGGCGCTGTAGCTCGAACAACCGTCGAGCGGCGGGAGCGCCCTCGACCAGGCGGTCGACGCCGTCGGGGTCGTGCAGTGCTGAAGCTAAAGCGACTGTGTCGGTCCGCCGATCCGATGATGGATGGCGCTCTACCCGGCTTTACGCGTTAGGGATCTAGTCGCGGACGCGAAAGGCGCGGCGGCGGCCGAAGGCCCCAGGGCCATGTGGCTTACGCTCGGCGGTCTCTTCTTGGCCGGCACGGGCATCGGCGCCATCTCGCTGCTTCTGCCCCACCCGTCGCAGTTCGACGACCCCACGATCTGGAGCAACGTCGCAATTTCCGGTGTGGCGTCGCTGGCTTGCATTCTCGGCTCCCGTAGGCTTCCGGCTTGGCTCGGACAGCTGGCTGCGGTGGGCGGGACCCTCGTGATTACCCGGGCCATCTACTACAGCCACGACCCGAGCTTCTACAGCTTCTACTACGTCTGGGTGGGCCTTTTCGCGTTCTACTTTTTCGGGCGGGAGTGGGGGGTTATTCAGATGGCCGTGGTCGGGATGGCGTACGCCTGGGTACTGGTCGAGATGGAGTACAGCGCGCCGGTCGCCCGCTGGGTGATGACCGTGGGGACGCTTGCCGTCGGGGGAATCCTCATCGATGTCCTGATGCGGCGGGTCCGGCGGGGGGCGATCGAGTCCGAAAGTCGAGCGCGCACCCTGACCGCGATCGGCGGTGTGGCCCACGCGCTCGCTCGAAGCACCGAGGCCGATGCGGCGCGACCAGCCATCTGCAAGGCCGCGGTGGAGGTGGCGGGCGCATCCTCCGCCTCCCTGTGGGAGGGCGAGGCCACCGGGACCGCCATGGTGGCAACCGCCTCCTCCGGTGCCCGGTTCAGCGACGCCGCGCTGCCGTTGGTGGGCCACCCGTCCGGGGTGGTCCGCGCCCTGGTCTCGGCCGAGCCGTTGTTCGTCGTCGACGCGCCTGATCATCCAGGCATCGACCAGGAGCTCGTGAGGCGCACCGGGGCCGCATCCTGCTTGTTCCAGCCAGTGCTGCGCGACGGCTCGCCGGTCGCCGTTCTGGCAATTGTCTGGGAGCAGCGCTTGGAGACGCTCACCGGCGAGCTTGCCCAGATCGTGGAGTTGCTTGCGGCGGAAGCCGCGATCGCGATCGAGCGGGCTGAGTTCCTGTCGCGGCTCGAGCGGGTGGCCCGGACGGATGACCTGACCGGGCTCCCCAACCACCGGGCCTGGGAAGAGGAGCTCCCGCGTGAGGTGGCGAGGGCCGGCAGGGAGGGCAATCCGCTCTGCGTGGCGGTTCTCGACCTGGACCATTTCAAGGACTACAACGACCGCCACGGGCATCAGGCGGGCGACCTGCTGCTGAAGGAGATAGCGGCGAGCTGGCAGGAACGGCTGCGAGCCACCGACGTGCTCGCCCGCTACGGCGGCGAGGAGTTTGCGCTCGCGCTCCCGGGCTGCCTGGCGGTGGAGGCCGAGGCCCTCCTGGAGCATCTGCGCGAAGCGATGCCCCACGATGAGACGTGCTCCGCAGGGCTTGCCTGGTGGGACGGTGAGGAGTCCTCGCAGGCCCTGTTCGGGCGCGCCGACACGGCGCTCTACGTGGCGAAGGCCCGCGGGCGGGACCGAGTGGTCGCGAGCGGGGAGCGAGCGGCCGAGGGACGCGCCGGCTAGCTGGACCTCGCTGGAGGTAGGGTCGGTTCAAGCCGGGGGCCTACCTGGACACTCATCGGGAGCACATGGGCCGCTGGCACGGCACGCCCTGATCACGAATCCGGCCGCCGGCGAGCGGCGAAGACGAGCGCCGGCAGTGCGATCACCGCCAGCGCGACCGCCGCCACGAGCCTGCCCCGAGCGAGCAACACCGCCTCGGTGAACACGAGGACGATCGCGAGCGTCAGGGTCAAGCTCGGGGCATCGCCGCGCTCACGGCTTCGGGATGCTCGCGGTTGAGCGGGTGGTGGCAGGCCGCCCAGTGACCGTGGCCGTGGTGCACGAGCTCCGGCTCGACCTCCGAGCAGATCTCCGTCGCGTAGGGACAGCGGGTATGAAAGCGGCAAGCGGCGGGCGGATTCGCCGGGCTCGGGAGATCGCCCTCGAGCACCATCGGCTCGCGCGCCCGGTTCTCCTTCGGGTCGGGGATCGGCAGCGAGGCGAGCAGGGAGAGGGTGTAGGGGTGGATCGGGTTTGAGTACACCCTCTCGGCTGGGCCGATCTCGACGATCTTGCCGAGGTACATCACCGCGATCCGGTCGGAGACGTGGCGGATCACTCCGAGGTCATGGGCCACGAAGATGTAGGTGAGCTTGAACTCGTCCTGGAGGTCGTCCAACAGATTGATGATCTGCGCCTGGATCGAGACGTCGAGAGCCGAGACGGGCTCGTCCGCGATGATCAACTTCGGCCGCAGCGCCAGCGCGCGGGCGATCCCGATCCGCTGCCGCTGACCTCCGGAGAACTCGTGCGGGAAGCGGTTGTAGTGCTCGGCGCCCAGGCCGACGCGCTGGAGCAGCTCCTGGACCTGGCGTTTCAGCTCCTGGCCGGAGGCGAGCCTGTGGAGCCGGAGCGGATCGCCGACGATATCTCCCACTCGCTTGCGCGGGTTGAGCGACGCGTAGGGGTCCTGGAAGATCATCTGCATCTGCCGCCGAAGCGGCTGGAGCTTTCGCCCCCGCAGTCCGACGATCTCGCTGCCCTCGAAGCGCACCGAGCCCGAGGTCGGCTCCAACAGCTGGAGGATTGAGCGGCACAGGGTGGACTTCCCGCAGCCGGATTCGCCGACCAGTCCGAGCGTTTCGCCCTCGGCGACGTCGAAGCTGACCCCGTCGACCGCGCGCACGCGACCGATCTCGCGGTCGAAGATGATGCCGACCTTGATCGGAAAGTGCTTGACGAGGTCGTGCACCTCGAGCAGCACGCCACCGGCAGGCACCGTGCCCGGGGTGACCGTCTCGGTTACGGCCTCGCTCACGCGGCGGGCACCTCGAGGCCGATGCGGCCTTCGACGACTCGAAGGCTCCTCTTCTGGTCCGGCGAGAGCCAACAGCGGTCGGCGTGACCGGCCTCACCCCCGCGGACCTCGAGTCCGGGGACTTTCGTGCAACGATCGAAGGCGTGCGGGCAGCGGGGGCGAAAGTGGCAGCCCTTTGGCGGTGCCAGCAGCGAGGGAGGCTGCCCCGTGATCTGGGAGAGCCTTGGGACGCGCGGGCGGTCGGGCCTGGCGAGCGACCCAAGCAGCCCCCATGTGTAGGGGTGCTGGGGGTCGTAGAAGATCTGGTCCAGCGTCCCCGCCTCGACGATGCGCCCCGCGTACATCACGTTGACATGATCGGCGGCCTCCGCGATCACCCCGAGGTCGTGGGTGATCAGGATCACCGCCATCCCGAGCTCGTCCTGGAGCCGCTCGATCAGGGCCAGGATCTGGGCCTGGATCGTCACGTCCAGCGCGGTCGTCGGCTCGTCGGCGATCAGGATCTTCGGGTCGTTCACCAGCGCCATCGCGATCATCACCCGCTGGCGCATCCCGCCGGAGAACTCGTGCGGGTACTCCTCCATGCGGCGCTCCGGATCGGGGATCCCGACCAGCCCCAGCAGCTCGGCCGCGCGCCGCCGGGCCGCGTTCTTGGAGACGTCCTGGTGCGTGAGGATCGCCTCGACGACCTGTTTGCCGACCTTGTGGAACGGGTGCAGCGAGGTCAGGGGGTCCTGAAAGATCATCGCGATCTCGTTACCCCGCACGTTGCGCAACTGCTCCGCCTCGAGCACGTTCAGGTCCTGGCCCTCGAACATGATGCGGCCGGAGATCTCGGCGTTCGGCGCCCTGGTCAGGCCGAGGATGGTCATGTTGGCGACGCTCTTGCCGCAGCCCGATTCGCCGACGATGCCAAGCGTTTGACCCTGCTCGACCGCGAACGAGACGCCGTCCACGGCCTTGACCACGCCGTCGTCGGTCTCGAAGTGGACCTTGAGGTCCTGTACCTCGAGCACGCTCACTGGTAGCGCACCCGAGGGTCGAGGTAGGCGTAGAGGATGTCCACGATCAGGTTGAAGATGACGATGAAGAAGGCGCCGAAGAGGACGATCCCCTGGATCAGGGGCAGGTCGGACTGACCGATCGCGGTCACCGTCTCCTTGCCGACCCCTGGGATGTTGAACACCGACTCGGTGAGGATCGCGTTGCCGGCCAGGAGCACTGCGACGTCGAGCCCGAGCAGGGTGACGATCGGGGTGATCGCGCTGCGCACCCCATGGCGCCAGATCACCCGCTGCTCCGAGAGCCCCTTGGCGCGCGCCGTGCGAATGTAGTCCTCGGACATCACGTCGATGAGTTGCGAGCGCAGGTACCGCGCGTAGATCGCCGCCGTCGCCGCCGCGAGCACCAGCCAGGGCAGGATCAGCGAGCCCATCCTGCCGGTGAACGTCTCGGCGTCGTTGTAGCTGCCGATCCCGGGGAAGATCGGGAACTGTCCCACGTCCTTGGCAAACAGGTAGAGGGCGACGAGCCCGAGCCAGAAGACCGGGGCGGAGATGAACGCCAGCGTGGTGATCATCGTGGCGCGGTCTAGAAGCGACCTTCGCCTCACCGCCGAGATGATCCCAACGGGAATCGCGATCGCGAGCCAGATCACCACGGATCCGGTGACCAAGAAGATGGTCGCCGGAAGGCGGTCGAAGATGATCTCCCGGACCGGCTTGTTGTTCTGGAAGAAGCTGGTCCCGAGGTCGAAGGGACCGTCCACGCCCTTCTCCTCGTTCTTGTATGGCGTGAAGACGCCGCCCACGTAACGAAGGAACTGCTCGTGCTTGGGGTCGTCGAGGCCGAGAGAATGCCGGATTTGCTCGATCTGCTCCGCGGATGCGGCGCGGCCGGCCCGAAGCTTGGCGGGATCGGCGGTGGGGAGGATGTAGAAGATCGCGAAGACGACCGCGCTGCAGATCACCAAGAGCGCGATTGACCAGAGGATGCGCCGGATGATGTAGCGAAGCATCTTTGTCTCAAGCAGAAGGGACCCGCCGCCTGTCGGCGGCGGGTCCCCGCTCCTCTAATCCGTTACCTATGCGTTTACGGCCTCTACTTCAGCGACGTGTACGAGAGGTCCCAGGAGGCGTTGTAGAGGTTGATCACTCCGGCCACGTCCGCCGCTCGGATGTTGGGGAAGTACTCCCAGATCCAAGGGACGGCCGGGGCCTGCTCGCTGACCAACTTGTCGGCATCGCCCCAGGCCTGATCGCGCTCCGCCGGATCCTCGATCAGGCGCGCTTCGTCGATCGCCTTGTTGATCTCCGGCACGTCGAGCAGCGGCCAGTTGGTGTTGTTCTCCGGATCGATCGCATCGCCCGCGAACTGTGGAGCGATCAACGTCTGTGCATCCCGGAAGTCCGGCAGCACTCCGACGTTCGGACAGATCTGGGGCTCCTGCTCCGGCACGCTGCAGAACCGCGTGTACATGATCGCGTGGTCCACGGGTTGGAAGTTGACCTTGAAGCCGAGCTCCTCTAGCTGGCCCTTGAATACCTCCGCCGTGTCCCTACCGGGCGGGATGTTGTCGCCGACCATCGAGACCTCGCACTCCGGTCCCTCGCACTTGCCGCTCTCAAAGCCGGCCTTCTTCATGTACTGGGCAGCCAGCTCGGGATCTCCGTTGGGGTTGGCGATGAAGTCGAGGTCCGGTCCCTCGGTGCCGCCGCCCTCCTCGAACCCGGGGAATCCCGGCGAGATGTAGTGCGTCGCGACCTCCCCGACCAGCGGACCGCCGCGCGTGTTGCGGAGCGCCGTGCGATCGGAGTTGGCGATCACCGCCTTCCGGACGTTGATGTCGTCGAACGGCGGCTCATCGGTCCTCATGGAGATGTGGCGGTATCCGGGCAGGATGGGCAGCTGAAGCTGTCCCTCTTCCGCCCCTTGGGCCGCCTCCTTGAGCACCTGCTTCGGCGGCGGGAAGTCGCCGCTGACCTCATCCTCACCGTTGAGGATCTTCCGCGATGCGGAGGCAGTGTCCGTGAATCCCTCCTGGAAGGTGATCTCGTCCAGATACGCGGGACGGAAGTCGGTATCCGGGTCCCAGTTGGGGTTGCGCACGAGCTTGATCTCCTTGCCCGGTGTGTATCCGGTCAGCTCGCCGGTGTCGGGATCGTTCTCAACCATGTACGGGCCCGTGAAGGCGACGAACTGGCCGTACGTGGAGGGGTTCTTCGCATCGAACTCCTTCGCGTACTCCTCGGGCACCGGCGCGCTCAGCGGCAGCGACAGCGCCTGGACGAGCACCTGTGCGATCGCGATCTTGGGCTTGTCGATCTCGATCCGCAGCGTCTTGTCGTCGACGGCGGTGACCCCCGGAAGGTCGGGCGCCCCTCCCGTCGGGTTGTCCGTCGCCTCCTTCACGGCGTCGTCCCAGCCGACGATGTCGGAGAAGTAGACAGGCGCATAGCCGTTCAGCACCCCTGGCAGGGTTACTCGCTCGATCGCGTACTCGACGTCCGCCGCGGTCACCTCGCGGTTAACCGGCGGGCTGAATCGCACGCCGTCGCGGATCGTGAACTCGACCGTGAGACCGTCGTCGGAGATCTTAGGCTCGCTCGCGGCGAGATCCGGCCTCGGGTTATCGACGTCATCGGGGGCCCAGCCCATGAGCGTCCGGTGGCCAGCCAGCGTGACCATGTAGGTGTTCTGGTAGTAGGCCGCGCCGGGATCCATGTAGTCGATATCGCCGGCGTTCAGGACGGTGAGCTCACCGCCCTTCTTGGCGTCGGCGGGGGCCGCGGTCACGGGCGGGTACTGCTCCGCGGGCGTGCCCGCTGCCGTCTCACCGCCGCTATCGTCGTCTCCGCATGAGGACAGCACCAGGGCGAAGGCGAGCAACGCGCCCACCGGGACCAGCAGCCTGACCCACTTCAACCGCATCTCTCCATCCTTTCGGTTTGCTTGAGCTCTTCGGTTTGCTCGAGCTTTGTCATCTTCTCAGTCAAGTCTTCTTCGCCCTAGGGTTGAGCGCATCCTGCATTGTGTCCCCCACCAGGTTGAAGGCGAGAACGGTAAACAGCAGCGCCAGCCCGGGGAAGAGCATGTACCACCAAGCGTCGCTGAAGATAGGGGTCGCGTCGGAGATCATCTGCCCCCAGCTCGGCTGATCGATGACGCCGACGCCGAGAAACGAGAGCGCCGCCTCGTACAAGATCACCTGCGGGATCAGGATCGATGCGTAGACGATGATCGGGGCGGTCAGGTTGGGGAGGATCTCCTTGAAGATGATCCTGGTGTTTGACGCGCCAACCGACCTGGCGGCCTCGACGAACTCCTTCTCTCGCAGCGAGAGGGTCTGGCCGCGGACGATCCGCGCCATGTAGGTCCAGCTCGTGAACGAGATCACGAAGATCACAACGCCCAGGCCGGGCTTGATCAGGCCGCCGAGGCAGCCGCCGCCGCCGCCGCCGGTCTGACCGAGTGTGCAGGCCGCGGCGAGGCCGGTCGCCAAGAGCAGGTAGGGGATGGCCAGCAGGACGTCGACACTGCGGGAGATCAGTGTGTCCACCGCACCGCGGAAGTAGCCGGCGAGTAGGCCGGCGACGATCCCGGCCACGGTCGCCAGCGCGGTCGCGGAGAAGGCGACGATCAGCGAGACCCGGGCCCCGTAGATCGTGCGGCTGAAGACGTCGCGCCCGATCTGGTCGACGCCGAAGATGTGCTCGGCGCTCGGCCCGGTCGGGGTGGCGAAGAATGGGTCGAGCGCGCCGGTGTCCTGCTCGTTGGGGCCCGGCGCACCGAAGAGCTTGACAATCAGCGGCGCGAGCACGGCGACCACGATCAGGACGACGAGGAAGATCAGCGCCGCCTTCGCCAGCTTGTCCTCGCGGAACCGCCGCCAGAAGAGCTGCCAGGGCGAGCGCGCAGCGATCGCGGTCGGGTCGATCTCGACGAGCTCCGCGGAGGCTCCAACCGCCACGGGCTGCTCGCGAAGGTCACTCGCTTCCAATGTCACTCCCCCGGCGTCGAGCCGGTGTTGCCCCTGGTTCCAGTACCTGGAATTCCCGTTACTACAAATTAATCATAAGTCCTGCGGCAATCAAGTGGCGCAAGGCACAATGTCACTCAGCGAGGCGTCGGGAACTGGGTTCGCAGGAAGGCGTCCCAGGTGCGATCGGAGAGCAGACGCCGCTGCGCGAGGATCAGGCGCGCCGACGGCGTCACCTTGTAGCGGGTCTTCGGCCGCCGGGAGGTGATCGCCCGCTCGATCGCCCGTGCCACCGTTTCCGGGCCGCCGCCGAGGCGCGCCAACGGTCCCTCGTAGACCTCCGCGGTCGCGGTGCCCACCGCGGCGTTGAAGTCCGCGTAGGGGTCGTCGCCCTCCGCCGCCGCGGCGTCGATGGAGCCCGCGGCGGTCTCGCCGAAACGAGTCTTGATCAATCCCGGCTCGATCAGGACCACATCGACGCCGAACCCGCGCACCTCGAAGCGGAGTGCGTCCGAGAGCGCCTCGACCGCGTGCTTGGTCCCGTGGTAGGCGCCGCCGCCTGGAAAGGTGAGCCTGCCGCCCATCGAGCTGACGTTGACGATCCGTCCGCCGCCCTGGCGGCGCATCCCGGGTAGGACTAGCTGGCAGAGGCGGACCAGCCCGAAGACGTTGGTCTCGAACTGGGCCCTGAGGCGGTCAAGCGGCAGCGTCTCGAGCGCGCCCGACTGGCTGTAGCCGGCATTGTTGACGAGCACGCCCACCGCTCCCTCGGCGTCCTCGACCGCGGCGACCGCCGCCCGCATCGAGTCCTCGTCGGTGACGTCCAGGGCCAGCGTCTTGCAGCCCCGCTCGGCGAGGCCCTCAATCGACTCGGTGCGGCGGGCGCTCGCATAGACCGTCCAGCCCCGCGCCGCGAGGTGCTCGGCGGTGGCGTGCCCGATCCCCGAGGAGCACCCGGTGATCAGCACCGCCTTCGAGGCCTCGGCCATGGACGGACTCTATCCTCCTGCGCGGTGCGCGCGGTCACATTCCAGGGTCCCGGGGAGGTTCGCGTCACCGAGCGCCCGGAGCCCGAGCCCGTCGCCTCCGACGACGTCGTGATCCGGGTCGAGGCGACCGGGATCTGCGGCTCCGACCTCCACATCTACCACGGCCGCGTAGCGATCGAGCCCGGGTTCGTGATCGGCCACGAGTACGTGGGAACCGTGGTCGCCGCGGGCGACGCTGTAAGCGAGGTCGCGGTCTCCGACCGGGTGCTGGGTACCTACTGCAACCGCCTGTGGCGGCTGCTTTCACTGCCGGCGCGCCGAGTACCACCAGTGCGACTCCGGTCGGGTCTTCGGCCACGGCGCCACGCTCGGCTCGCTGCAGGGAGCGCAGGCGGAGCTTCTGCTCGTGCCGAAGGCCAACCTCACCCTTCGCCGGGTCCCCGAGGGGCTCTCGGACGAGGTGGCGCTGTTCGCAGGCGACGTGGCGGGGACCGCCTACCACGCGATCTGCGGCGATGCGGCCAAGCCCGACCCGCTCGAACCGGGCGCAGCGGTCGCGGTGCTCGGCCTGGGCCCGGTGGGCCTGTGCGCGGTGCAGGTGGCGAGGGCGGCCGGCGCGTCGTTGGTGGTTGCGGTCGACTCCGTTGGGGAGCGGCTGCGGACGGCCGAGGCACTCGGGCGCCGTGGCGGTCCACCTTACGGAGGACGATCCGCGCGGCCGGGTGAAGGAGCTCACCGGCGGCCGGGGCGTCGACCTCTCGGTTGATGCGGTCGGCCATCCCGAGGCGCTCGACCTCGCCTGCCGCCTGGCTCGGAAGGCCGGCACCGTCTCGGTCACAGGGGTCTACGCCGAGCGCGCCGAGGTTCACATGGGCGTCGTCTGGATCAAGGGGCTGAGCTGGCGCACCGGCCAGGCCAACGTCATCGGCCATCTCGATCGGGTGTTGGCGATGCTGTCGGCCGGTGTGCTCGATCCCAGCTCGCTCGTCACCCACCGGATGAGCCTCGACGATGCCCCGGAGGCGTACGCGATCTACGATCGTCGCGAGGCGCTGAAGATCGTGCTGCGGCCGTAGCGGAGGGCTCGCCGATCCTTTATCGAGTTGCTAACTGCCGACTTCGAACGGAAAGGCGAGCTGGACGTGGGTGCGGGCGACGGCGATGAACGAGTGGGTCTCCGGCGCGCCGCCGTTAAGGGGGGTCAGCTCCGCCTTGACCAAGGCGATGAAGTCGAGGTCGCCGCCGTTCAGGAAGTCGGAGAGGCGGCTGCGGTAGCCCTCCCGCGGCAGCGCCAGGTCGCCGACGATCCGATGGCGGTCGGTCTCCAGCACCACGCGTTCGATCCGGGTCTCCATATGCTCAACATATCGGCCATGCGGTGGCGATCTTGAGGCCGCAGCCTCTTCGGTCGGATGGGCGAGGACGCGGAGTGCTCAACCAGGGCTGAAGTCAGGCCACTACCCGAAGCCCTTCTCGCGCAGCTCGCGAAGCGCTTCGGGGCGCTTCTCCAGGCCCTCCAGGCCCATGCCTCGAAGGACGCCTGGCGCCTTCGTGAACTGGATCTCCTCGTAGGCCACGATCTGCACGTGGTTGCCCCAGGGATCGCGAAAGTCGAGCCCGCGTCCGGGAAGGATCTCGGCCTCCACCTCCTCGAGGGCGGCGCGGGCGGCCTCCTTGTCGTCGACCACGAGCCCGAAGTGGCGCGCCTGGTCAGGCGGCTGGGCGCGACCTTCGGAGAGGGCGATGAACTGGTCGCCGATCTCGATGAAGGCCATCCCGGGCGCGCGTCCCCGTAGCTCGATCTCGAAGACTTTGGCGTAGAAGGAGAGGGCCTCCTCCAGGTCGCCCACCTCGAGGGCGACGTGGTTGATGCCGACCAGCCGGACGCGCGAAGTCATGCGGCGCGATCGCCCAGGGCCGCGTTTACCTGTGGCCCAGGATCTCGACCGCCTGCTGGAAGGTCGGCCGGTTGACCCAGGGGATGAGTGGCTGGGTGATCGCGCCGACCGCGCTGAAGCCGATCTTGTCGTGCTCGGCCTGGGTCTGGCCGCCGTAGACGTCGGCGTTCGAGAGGTTGTTGAGCGCGTTGCTGAGCGAGCTGAGCAGCGCGCTGCGGCAGGCGCTGACGCTGCCCTGTCCGCAGTAGACGCGCGAATAGGGGCCCCGGACGGGGGCGTCGAGCAGGCTACGGAGGTCCTTCTGCACGTAGCCATACGAGCTGCTGTTGAAGGCGGAGCCGACCCGCCCCGGGGCGTCGTGGCCAAACGGGGTCTGGTTGAACAGCGTCTGGCCAAGCGTTGGCTTGAACTGGGCTTCGATCAGGCGGGGCCACCAGGCGTCCATGATCCGGATCGCCTGGGTGTGCTCGTAGGCTCCGTCCTTGTTGCGGTCGATGCGGTGCGAGCCGGCAGCCGCCCAGCTCCTGAGCTTCTGGAGCGCCTGCGACTGGGCGGGGTTCGTAACCGGCTGCGTGTCAATCACCTTCCGGATCCAGGGCAGCACGCGGGCGCCGCGCAGGTCGACCGTCCCGGCGTCCTCCATGTCGCTGATCAGCTGCTCGAGGGTGATCTTCTTGGAGCCGGCGATGTCGCGCGTAATGCGCTCGTCGAGCGGCTGTGATCGATAGAGCGACGAGTAGCCGGTGTTGTAGTCCGGCGCCTGCCGGTTGTTCCAGCTCGTCAGGTAAGCTCTGGTTGATGGTGCGCGGGTGCTCCGCGAGCGGCGCGATGTCCGCGGTGTCAGTGTCCGGGTCGAAGTCCTGCCACAGGAAGGGGTCCCTGCCGAACGTTGGAAGGTTCGGGTCGACGTTGCTTGGCCGCACGGGGTTGCCGCCGGAGTTGAAGTAGGCGATGTTCTTGTTGTCGGCGTAGAACCAGTTGAACGTGTAGGAGATGCGGTTCGCCGCCTGCATGAAGTCCTGGGGCGTGCGCATCTCGTTTGGGTTGTTGAAGTCGGCGAAGCCGAGCGCGGACGGATCGACCTCGTGGAAGTAGGTGAAGCGGAGCTTCGTGTAGGCGTGCGGCTGGCCGTTGATCATGGCGCGGGCGATTACGACCCCCAGCTCGCTGCGCAGGGTGGTCAGCGTTTGGGTGCACGGCGGGTTTGCGGGAGGGCACGCGGTCTGGTCGGCGGGGGTAGGGGACCAAGTGTTGGTGCGGGTCAGGACGTCGAACGGCAGGCATTGGCCCTGGAACACGTAGTGGTCGGAGTTGATCGTCGCGCGTGCCGCCGCCGCGGCTCGCAGAGCTTGACCGCGTAGGTGTCGATGATGTCCTGGCCGGCGGATGTGGCGCTCCAGGAGTAATCGCGCCCCCGTCCGAGCTGCACGTAGAGGTTGGTGCCGGGGAAGGCCGCGCCGCGGGCGTCGATGGGCGGCCCTTGGGCGGTCGCCGGCGCGTGGATGTCCTCCTCCATCAGGATCTCGGGCGACCAGTAGCCGACCTGGGGGCCCATGACAGCGACGGGATGGCCGCTCTTCGACTCGCGAGCCGAGACGAGCAGCGCGTTGGAAGCGCCGTCGTGCTTCAGGAGCGGCTCGAGGATCCCGGCCGGGAGCTCGCCCCCGGATCCGGAGGCCCCGGAGGCCTCAGCGCTGCCGCTCGCGGACTCGACGACGCTCGCCGACTGCACCGTGCCCGGGTCGGGCAGGGCGACCCCCACCGGCTGGGCTGGCGGCTGCCCGTACGGGAAGCTCCTCCCCTGGACTGTCGTCGGCGCCTCGGGGTCGTTGAACGCCTGGAAGTCGGCCCAGACCCTCTTTCCCTGGACCGTGCCGAACCGCTGCCGCGCCGCTTCGAGGGACAGCGCGGCGCCGAGCTCGCCGCCCCCGCCCTTGCCGAAGATCCCGGCGACCAGCGAGGCGATCGCGATCACGTCGGTGACCTTCCACTCGTGGCCGGGCAGGCAGATGCTCTGGGAGGGGTCGATCACGCCGTACTCGCCCGGCAGCTTCGTCGGGTTGGTCGCAGGCCTCGGTGATGAACTTGTTGACGCCGGCGACGTAGTTGTCGACGTCGTTTTGGATCATCACGCCCGGCTGCCCGTAGAGGTCGTCGGCGCGGTCGTACTGGAGTTGGAGCTCCGACTCGTTGTAGGGCGTGTCGGCCCAGATCGACTCGTCCATGGCGGCGTTGGAGCCGCCGGCGAAGGAGGAGAGCTGGGCGCGGCCGGCATGACGGAGCGCGTCGATCATGAACAGGCGGTCCTCCGCGGCGGCGTAGCCGGCCCCGAACATCGTTCCCCTGCGGCCCGTGCCGTAGATGTGGGGAACGCCGAGCCCGTCGCGCTGAATCGTCACGTCGGCACGCGGGCTGTAAGTGCGTTCGACGTTGCCGGGCCTGACCCCGAAGCTGGCGTCCTTGAAGTAGTTGGAGATCTGCGAGGCGGTGAGGCCCGGCGTCGCGTACATGAGGTCCCTGTACATGGCGAGCTGCCGATCGCTCGTGTGCGGCGGGTAGGTGCCGTTGGCCTGGAAGGCGGCGACCTGATTCGCGTTCGCGTTTGCCCCTTGCGCCGGCGGCAGGATGTTGCGGAAGCCGCGGTAGTCGTTGTGCTGGTAGGGGCCGGGGGTCGGAGCCGCGCTCGCGCCCGCTGCCGAGAAGGCCACCACGCTGATGGCGAGAGCAGCGATGCTGGGGCGCCTGAAGCCCCTCACGTTTGCCTCCTCCTCCGGATCTGCTGGGGTTTGACGCCGGTACCGGGCGCGTCAGGTCAAGTAGCAGAGATATATACCCGTCGCCATCGATCTCAAACCGGCCCGCCGTTGACGGCATCGCGCAGGCGCCGCCAGCCGCGGATTACGCGTCGGTTGCCGAGTCCGGGCTTTGGCGCTCAGACGGTGCAGGTGATCGGCACGTTTACGGACTTCGATCCGATCTTCACCTTGAGATAGCCGTTCGCCGAGCAGCCGTATAGCCCTGTGGCCGTCCAGCTCTCTCCGGTGATCGCCACCCCAGGCCCCGCAGCGAGGTCCACCCCGCCGTGGCCGGACACCGTGCCGACCGGTGCCTCGGCGCCATCGCCGTTGATCTCGAAGGAGCAGAGGGGAAGCGAGCTGCCGCAGGTGAGACCGGTGGCGCTCGTCACCCGCAGGACGTCGTCGCCCGGTCCGGGTCCGGGGCCGGGGCCCGGCCCGTTCTTGATCTTGGCCTTCTCGCAGTTGTTGAGCGCCGGCAGATCCGCCTGGTCGATCGTGCAGACGTCGTTGCCCGGTCCGCCGTTGACGCCACGGTCCTTCTTGCTGTCGACGGAATTCAGACGGTCGGCACCCTTGCCGGCGGAAATCCGATCCTTGCCCTTGCCACCCTTGATGTTGTCCTTGCCCCTGGAGCCGTTGAGACGGTCGCCGCCCTTGCCACCGGCAAGCCGATCCTTGCCCCTGGATCCCTTGAGCCGGTCGCCACCGGCGCGGCCCTTGACCCGGTCGCTGCCGCCCCGCGCGTTGATCCGGTCGGCCTTCTTGGTGCCGACGATCCTGTCGGCGCCGCTGGTTCCCACGATTCGCTTCGCGAGCGCGGGCCCGGCAGGAATCGCGACGATCGCCCCGAGGGCGCTGATCGCAATCAGCCCCGAGACGAATCTGGTCCTACCACCAAGAATCCCGGATCTGGGTCGATCCACGTGCCTGCCTTCTTTGGGTCAATCGAACTGGCTCATCTGTGATCGGCGCCAGCCCGCAACACGCCATCGGCCACCCGCACGGCGTGGACATTGGTACGAGGATTGACCACGGGGTAGGATGTCGCTCAAGGACGGGAACTGACTTGAAGCGCCCCCTGCTCATGGTCATCGTTGTCGGCGTGCTCGCGTACGCGTCCGTCGCCTCTGCAGCCGCTACTCAGATCAAGGTCGACGACAGCTTCTACGCGCCGAGCACCCCGCCGGTGCGCAACCTCGCCGCCGGTGCGAGCTTCACCTGGACGCGCGCGGTGGGCTCGACTCTCCCACACAACGTCCGCCAGGACTTCGCGCTATTCAACTCGGGGAGCCCGACGAGCGGGCCGATCAACTTCTCGATCAGAGCGTCGGCGGGTAGCTACCACTACTACTGCACCCTGCACGGCTCGCCCAGCGGCGGCATGGACGGCTTGGTCAGGGTCCGTCCGATATTCGCCCTCGCCCCCGCCGGAGCGCCCTTCACGGTCAGCTGGGCTCTGACGGGCACGTCGGGCACGAATACCGGGAATCAGTTCGACGTCCGCTACCGCGTCGGCACCAGCGCGCCCTGGCAGACCTGGAGGAACGACACCCCGGCGCGCTCCGGCGTCTTCGGTCAGAACAACCTGCCGGTGCAGGTGCTGCCGGGTCACACCTACCAGTTCCAGGCCCGCTCGCAGAAGTCAACGGCGCCGACGAAGCCCAGCGGCTGGTCGCCCACCCTGACGGTCAACACCTGACCTTCATCCGTCCCGCAGCCCGGCGGCTTCGAGCGCCTGTTCAGATCGCACGATGGTGGGGAGCGTCGGATCCTTCTTGACTTCCGACTAGGTCCTCGTAAGTATCGGAGGGCCTGATGAGCGCACCAGGGCGGGCCATTCCACTTGCCGCAGGCGATCGCAGCGTTGCTGTCGATGACGGCTTCGAGCGCCCTGGCAAAGCAGGCGCCGCCCCGGCATCCGGGCCTGGAAGAGAGCCTCTTCGGGCAGGAGGTCGCACCCGGTGAGGTGATCGTGCGGTTCAAGCGGGGGGCGTCGCAGTCCGACCGCGCGGCGGCGAAGCGGGACGCCGGCGCCAGCCTGGAGCGGAGGCTGCTGCTTTCCCGCACCCAGCTGGTGGAGGTGACTCCGGGCGAGGAGAAGGACGCCGCAGCGAAGCTCGAGCGCGACCCGAATGTGCTCTACGCCGAGCCAAACGGGATCGTGCACGAGGTTGCAACGCCCAACGACACCCGCTTCGCTGACCTCTGGGGCCTGAACAACACGGGCCAGAAGGTCGACGGCGTCGCCGGCCTGGCGGATGCCGACATCGACGCCCCCGAAGGCTGGAGCCTGGGCGCCGGCCTCGGCCCCTCGGTGCGGGTGGCCGTCGTGGACAGCGGCGTCGTGGCGAGCCACCCCGACCTGGCGGCGAACATGTTCATCAACCCGGGCGAGAGCGGCGGCGGCAAGGAGACCAACAGCCTCGACGACGACGGCAACGGCAAGATCGACGACTTCCGCGGCTGGGACTTTGCCTACAACGACAACAACCCGACCACCAATCGGGACCACGGCACGCACGTGGCCGGCACGATCGCAGCGCGCTCCAACAATGCCCAGGGGGTGGCCGGCGCCGCGAGCTTCCCAGCCACCGCCGGCAGCTGGCGCGGGCCCAAGATCCTGGCGGTGAAGGTCCTCAACGAGCAGGGCTCCGGCACGATCGCATCCCTCGCCGACGGCTTGGTCTATGCGGGAACGATGAACGCGAAGGTCGCCAACGTCAGCCTCGCCTTCGCCGGCACCTCCGCGACGCTCGACAACGCAATAAAGAGCAGGCCGAACACGCTGTACGTGGTCGCAGCCGGCAATGGAGGCGTGAACAACGACACCACGCCGCAGACCCCCTGCCACCCCGTCAGCGCGCCGGACGCGGCGAACAAGATCTGCGTGGCGGCCACGAACTCCAGCGACGCGCTCGCCGACTTCTCGAACTTCGGCGCCGTCAACGTCGACCTGGCCGCCCCCGGCGTCAGCATCCTGAGCACGGTCCCGACCAGGACCGTCTTCAGTGACCGCTTCGAGACACCGATTGCGGGCCGCTGGACGACCAACGACGCCGGGCAGACCGGGGCGCCTCGCTGGAGGCGCACCACGCTGTTCTCGACCAGTCCCTCCAACAGCCTCACCGACTCCCCGGGGGGCAACTACGTGAACAACCAGGACAACTGGGCTCGCAACACGAACGCCTTCAACCTCACCGGAGGCAGCAACTGCAAGGTCAGCGCCCAGGCGAAGATCGACACCGAGGACAACTTCGACACCTTCACCATCGAGGCCACCAGGACCCCCACCGTCGCGGCGAGCTGGCAGACGGTGTTCGCCTTCAACGGAGCGGGAACGGGCCCGCTGACCGCCAACCTTCCTGCGGCCTTCGACGGGCAGACCGGCGTCTTCGTCCGCTTCCGCCTCCGAAGCGATGGCTCGAACACGGATGACGGCGCCTACGTCGACGACGTCGCGGTGAAGTGCCGTACGACCAGCTTCAACGCGACGTCATACGGCTTCATGAACGGCACCTCGATGGCGAGTCCGCACGTCGCCGGTGCCGCCGCCTTCCTGTTCACCAAGTTCCCGACGGCGTCCGTGGCCGAGATCAAGGACAAGATCCTGCGCAGCGCCGACAAGAAGGCCTCGCTCACCGGCAAGGTCCGCACCGGCGCCCGCCTCAACCTCTACAAGGCGGCGGCGGAGTCGACGGCGGCCGTGTCGGGCGGCGTGCTGCGCTTTACCGCCGGGGCGGGACAGAGGAACAACGTCACCGCCACCCGCTTCACCGACACCGATTCCATCGCCAAGTACAGGATCACCGATCCCTACTCGACGAGCGCCACGACCCAGCAGACGGGCTCGCGGATCAATCCCGGCGCGGGCTGCACGCGCGTCAACGACACCACCGTCAAGTGCCCGGTCGCGGGCATCACCCGGATCATCCTGGCCGGGGTCGATCAGGCCGACACCCTCAACGCGGGCACGATCGCGATCCCGGTCACGCTCAGCGGCGGCGCCGGCTCGGACACCCTCACGGGAGGCACGGCCGGCGACTCGCTGATCGGCGGCGCCGGCGCCGACGGCTTCATCGCGCGCATGGGCAACGACGCCATCAGCGCGCGCGACGAGGATGTCGATCCGACCTTCAACTGCGGCGAGAACGCCGGGGACAACGACACCGTGAACGCCGACCTGTCCCCGAACGACCCAATCACAGCCGACGCCGCCAACTGCGAGGTCGTCAACAAGCTGTAGGACGAGCACGAACCCGCATCGGCAGGCCGCCGCGCGGCGAAAGGGTCGGCATCTGGCGGATCCGCATCTTCCAGCCGGGCTCGAGATCGAGGCGGAATCTGCCGAGGATCGCGGCCGCGATGGCGCGCATCTCGAGCTCGCCGAAGCGCATCCCGATGCAGATCCTCGGCCCGCCCCCGAACGGGACATAGGCGCCCTTGGGCAGCTTCGCGCGCTCTGAGGGCGCGAAGCGCTCGGGCCTGAAGGAGTGCGGGTCATAGAACACGTCCGGGAGCCTGTGGCTCGCCCAGGAGGAGTAGTTGACCGGCAGTCCCGCGGGCACCGGGTAACCGCCGAACTCGAAGTCCTCGGCGGCGCGGCGGGGCCCGATCCACGCCGGCGGGTAGAGGCGGAGCGTTTCGTCGACGGCCATCCCGAGCTGGGGCAGCTCGCCGAAGAGCTGCGCCGCATCGGGCGTGCCTTCGCCGACGACGCTGTCTCGCTCGGCCGCCAGCCGCTCGGCCCAATCGGGATCGCGGGCGAGCTCGTAGAAGAGGAAGGAGACGGTCGATGTCGTCGTGTCGTGGCCCGCAAACAGCAGCGTCAGCACCTGGTCGCGGACCTGCTCGTCCGTGAAGCGCATGCCCTCGCCGTCCTCCGCCTCGATCAGCAGCCCCAGGATGTCCTCGCCGGCCTCCCCGGAGCGCCGGCGTCGCGCGATCTCGCCGAGGATGATCTGGTCGAGCGTACGGCGCACCCGGCGGAGGCGGGCGAACGGGCTTCCCGGGCCGCGCACCACCTGGAGGAAGTACTCGCGCTCGTAGAAGGAGAGGCCGCGTTCGAACGTCGCCGCAAGGTCGACCCGGCCCCGGTCCGGGTCGAGCCCGAACAGCGCCCGCATCGCGACGCGCATCGCCACGTGGCGGCACCAGTCGTAAAGGTCGATCCGATCGCCCGTCCGCCAGCCGGCAAGCGCGCGTTCGGCCTCGTCGGACATCACGCCGGCCGCGGCTGCGATCCGCTCGCGGTGGAAGACCGGAACCATGATCTCTCTCGCGCGATCGTGGTACTCGCCGTCGGTGGTCAGGAGGCCGTCGCCAATCAGCGGGATCAGGTCCCCGAGGCTGCCGTCGCGCCAGCGGAACTTTTCGCGGTCGGTGACCAGCATGAAGCGGTTTGCCTCCGGGCCCAGCATGAACACGTGAACCGCGTGGAAGATCCGGATCGCGAAGATCGGCCCATGCTCCTCGTAGGCCGGAAGAAGCACGGCGAGCGGATCACGGCGCATCCGCTCCGTGCGCGCAATGCTCGGCAGCTTCTCGCCGGGCGGCAGCGGGCCGCGGCGGGTGGCACGCCGCTCGATGCTCAGGTCATCCCGGATCCGCACCAGCGGGTTGGTGCTGAGGGCCGAAGGCGCGCTGAGCGGCATCGGGCCAAGGATAGCCTTGCTGGCTGGACGGCCAACCGGAGCCCCGGCCTCCTCGGAGCTAGACTCACGGCCGGATCACCGGAGGAGGTAACGACCATGGCACCGACGACTTCTACTGCGGCGGATGCGGGCGAGCTGATCATCCGAGAAGTGGCGCCCGCGGACGCCGAGGCCTGTGCGCGGATCTGCTTTGGCGCTTTCGGGGCCATCCATGATCAGCACCGGTTCCCGAGGGATTTCCCGGTGCTCGAGGCCGCCACGGGATTGATGGCGAACTGGGTTCCACACCCCTCGATCTGGGGGGTGGTCGCAGAGCGGGACGGGCAGATCGTCGGCTCCAACTTCCTCGACGAGCGCGGCCCGATTCGGGGGGTGGGCCCGATCACCGTCGACCCCGAAGGCCAAAACGCCGGCGTGGGGCGGAGGCTGATGGAGGCCGTGCTCGAGCGCGGCGAAGGAGCCTCCGGCATCCGTCTGCTTCAAGACGCATTCCACATGCGGTCGCTCTCGCTCTACGCGTCCCTGGGCTTCGACGTCAAGGAGCCGGTCGTCGTGATCAGCGGCAATCCCTCAACTGGCCCGTCGAATGGGGTCGAGGTGCGGGCGCTCGAGGAGGGCGACCTCGACGAGTGCGAGGCGCTGTGCACGAAGGTCCATGGCTTCGAGCGCACGAACGAGCTCCGCGACTCGATCAAGGCCTTCAAGCCGTTCGTCGCCGTGCGGGACGGACGGATCACGGCGTATGCGTCGAGCGTCGTGTTCTGGCCGATGAACCACGGTGTCGCCGAGAGGGACGAGGACATGCAGGCGCTGCTGCTTGGGGCGGCGGCTTCGGTGAACGAGCCGATCGCATTCCTGGTGCCTCTGCGCTCCGAGCTGTTCCGGTGGTCTCTGGCGGAGGGCCTTCGCTCGGTGAAGCCGATGAACCTGATGGCGCTCGGCGAGTACCAGGAGCCGCGCGGTTCGTGGTTCCCGAGCGTGCTGTATTGAATCGCCTGCGGCGGCTTGTGGTTACGCGCGCTGATGGCTGTCCCCCCGCTCGCCGCCTCGGCCTCTGGGGTGTGGCCGCCCTCGCTGCCGCCCTTTCCCTGAGCCTCGCCGCCGTGGCCCGCGCCGCCGCTCCGCCGACGGACGCCGGAGCCTCGATCGCAACCGCGCCGCCCGGCGCCGTGGCTGGCAACGTGGACGCCGGCGGCCGCCACACTTGCGGCGTAAGGACGAACGGCACCGCAGCCTGCTGGGGCGACAACAGCAGCGGTGAGGCCATCCCGCCAGCCGTCTTCGGCTAGCTGCCCAGGTTTAGTCTTCTCACGGATGGGTGGCTCACGGGGATGGCGATACGCCGCGGCAGCATTCTGGATCGCGAACGGCCTCAACCACTTCCGGGCCCCGAAGTTCTACGAGGCGATCGTGCCGCCGCCGTTCGAGCAGTGGAAGAGCGAGGTCAACGTAGCCTCGGGCGCCGCCGAGCTGGTCGGCGGGCTTGCCGTGCTGCCCGACCGCACGCGCCCGGCCGCCCGTTGGTGGCTGCTGGCGACACTACTGGCGGTCTACTGGGCCAACGTCCATATGGCGCTGCGGCCGAACAAGTTCCCGCGCATCCAGCCAGCGCTCCTGTATGCGCGACTGCCCGTGCAGGCCCTGTTCGCCTGGCTCACGTGGCGTGGGACGCAATAGCCTCGATGCCCGCTCGCCCTAGGCGTCGACCTCTGCCGCGACCGTGCAGCGATCGACGGAGGCTCGGGTGCCGGGAGTCCCTTCGGGGTCCATCGCCTCGAGCGCTCGCTCGCTCGTCTGCATGTCCTCCTCGGAGGCAAAGCGCTGGATCACCACGGCCGTGCGCTGATCGGGGTCGTGAAGGAACTGGACTCCGAGCGAGACGACGCCCTCCGGCGGCCCCCCTCCCTCCTCGACGCGAGCCTTGAGACCCTCGATCCGTTCCGGGTCGACGTCGGTGAAGCGGACAACTCGTACGTGCATGACATGCTCCCAGCGGTCGGTTTCACCGCGACCATAACCCAGGTGAAGCGCAAAGGGATTGTTCCTTCTAGTAGGACGCGAGCGCTCCGCGGCCGTAGCGTCGGCGGTGGACTACCGCAGCCACCAGACCGAGCGGCAGCGGCAACCAGTATGAAAAGAGGCGGTAGGCAAGCGTGGCCAGCACCGCGTCGCCGGCCGTGACTCCAGCCAGTGCCAGGGTGGCCGTCAGCCCCGCCTCGACGAAGCCCAGCCCGCCGGGCGTGATTGGAATCTGCGCCAAGACCTGCGCGACACAAAACGCCAGCAGGACGAGCGCCGGGCGCGGGTGCGACCCGACCGCCGCCAGGGCCGCCAAGAGCGTTGCGTAATCGAATGCCCAACGACCCACCCCCGCAAGCAAGGCTCGCTTCCAGTGCGGACCCAGAGTGCCAAGGAGCCGATCCCGCTCGCGTACCAGTCTTTGTGGCAGGCGGGTCAGTGGCGGAGCGTGACGCCGCAACCGGTTGCGAATGCGCTGTACGACCCGGCCGATCCAGGCGAGCGGGCTGTCGAGCGCGAGCACGGCCACGCCGCACGCCAGCAGGAGCGCAAAGGCCACCAGGCCGATCCCCGTTGCCTCGACCAGGCTTCTATTAACGCCGCCGCGGATGATCGCCGGCGCGACCAGGAGGGGGAGGGAGAGCACGATTGCGAAGGTCAAGAGATTGGCGGCCGTCAGCCCTGCAACAGCTCGTCCCCGTTCGAGGCCGGCCTGGACCAGCATGCGGTACTGCAGGGCGGCGCCCAAGGCTCCACCTGCCGGCGCAATCTTTGCCAGCGCGTTGCCGGCCAGCTGCGAGTCGATCACATCGGGCCAGGCCGCTCTCTTCAAGGCGACCCGCTGGAGCACCCAGAGGCAGAAGAGCGCCGCGCCCTGAAGAGCGGCCATCGCCGGAAACCAGGCGAGGTCGAGCTGGGAGAGGTCGCGCCACGAGCCGAGCACATCGATCAGGCTTGGGGCCACGCCGTATAGCGAGACAGCGGTGACCGCGAGCCAGAAGCCTGTTCGTGCCAGGCTGCGCGACGGTCGCGGCTCCGTCTGGCCCCGCTCAATCTCCCGCTCGACGTCGGCGCGATCCTCGATCGCTCCCTCGATCCGATCGCCGATCGAGCGGGGCTGCGGCATCGCTTCTGTCGGCCCCGGCACTTCGGCGACCGATCAGTTTTGTGCGTGCGGCCTCAGGTCAAGTCCGGTCTGGAGCAGCCAAGCCCGGATCGCTTCGTGCATCGCGCGTACGCCGACGATCGGCGCCTCCGGTTCGCTCCAGTCGGCCGGTACCAGCGCAAAGGGGCGACTCTGCCAGCCGCCGAGCCCGCCATGTGAGCCCATGAATTCCTCGAACGGGGCGACCTCATTCGCCTCGGCGTCGTACTGGCACATGACGAGGATGTCGGGGCAATGCGGGAAGCCATCGGTGCGCCGGAGGTGATCGGCGGCGTTGGGTCCGTAGTCGAGCAGTGGGTCTGCACCGGTGACTGTGTCGTCATGGAGGCGACGGGTTCCGTTGCCTCCCATCACGATCGCGCTACCGTCGTCCGCGCGGACCAACGCGAAGCCGATCCCGGGGTGGTCGACGAGGGTGCTGATCAGCCGCGGGTACAGCGACTCGATCTCGCCGATCGACATCCGTTGTTGGCTGCGCGGCAAGGAGATCAGGCCGAGGCCGCCGGATGCGAGGACGATCGCCGCGTGCTCGGATGCGTCCCGGCGCGATGCTTCGACTGCCTCACGATTGGGCCCGAGAACGACCTCGCCGTCCACCAGCTGGCCACGGGTGGCACGTTCCAGCATCCTGGCCGCGGCGGTGTCCTCGTCCCGGGCATCCGTCAGCGCACCACCGACTGAGCTCATCCCCTCATCGGGTGCCGGCGGCGCATGAACGTCGCCTCCATCGAGCGCGCCCTTGACGACGTCCTCCAACTCGAGGCCGTAGCGCTGCCGAAACGGTCGCCCTTGGCTCTGTCCGTGATCGGACAGAACGACGACGTGATAGGGACGAGGCGCTATCTGGATGGCGCGCTCCAACCGAGCGAGCTGCGCGTCGTGCTGCTTGAGCACGGCGAAGGCATCCGCCTGCTCGACACCGGAGTGGTGTGCGACCTCGTCGTAGCCGACGAAGGTGGAGTACACGACCGGGACGCCCTCCACGATGTCGCCGAGCAGGGTGGCGACGTTGAGGTCTCGCATGATCACGGTGATCGCCCCCCGCATGAAGGGATAGGCACCGCCGCGGTGGACGTGCTGCTCGCCGCGGCGCCGTTGCCGTCGGGCCGCTCGGAGCTCGAGAAGCACGTCCCAGAAGTAGAGCGCCAGGGTCCGGCTGAACCCATAGGGATCGGCGAAGTAGGCGAAGTACTCCCTGGCGCTGGAACGCTTTCGATCGCGCAGCACGCTCATCGTCGCCGAACAGCGGGGCGCGTCCCCGGAGAACATGTTTCCGCGGCTGGCGCCGCCCGCGGCGAGCAGGCCGCCGCCGTCCGAATGGCGCCGTTCGAGCTCGACCGCGTCCTTGCCGCGATTCGAGACCATCGTCTGTCCCGTCTCCTTCTCGTACCACCGGAAGGCGGGCATGTCGTGGTTGCTCCCCAGGAGGAGCCCGGCTTGGCTGGCACCGGTCTGGGAGGAGAGATCGCATTCCCAGGGAATGATCCGGTGGCTCCCCTCCGCCAGCCAGCGAGCCATCGTGGGGACGTACCCCTCGCTCAGCGCTCGCCGAAGGACTGGCTCGGCAAGACCATCGATCTCGAACAGAATCACCCCGGGCACGTCGCTGCGGGCAGCCTTCGTCACCCCGCGAGCCCGGCGCCGGACCACGCGAAGCTGTCTGGCGTCGTCGTCGACGCTGAGCACCGGAGCCAGCAGCATGAGGCTGATCGAGATCAGGAACGACAGCAGGACGGCGCCCAAAAAGTCCGGAGCGGACCCGTCGACGAGCTTGATCGCGATCGAGATGATCAGGGCGTTGAGCACGAGTGAGCCGAGACCGAACGTGATCACCGTCAACGGCAGCAACACCCTGATCAGAATCGGCCAGAGCACGGCGTTGAGCAGCGCAATCAAGGCAGTTGTCAGGAGCACTGCGCCGAAGCTCGGCACCGCGATTCGCGGCACGAGCGCCGCAAGAGCCCAGAAGATCAAGGCGATCAGCACCCAGAGCAACAGGACCCGCAGCCACGCCCATGCCTTCCCAGCGATTTGCGCGGCCTGGCTCATCGCCGCAGGAGGGTGGTCGCGTGTCCGATGTAGGAGAGGTGGTCCATGAAGACTGTGATTAGGTGCCCATCATGAACAGGTTTGGGCCGTGATCCGGGGGCGCCTTCGCCGTCGTCCCGACGGCGAAGATCGCGACGAGTTCATCGAGATCGATCCTGGCGAGCTCTCGGGTCTCTTCGCCGCCCCGCGCTGGCTTCGCGATGCGGGCTTCACGGCATGGCTTTTGGTCGGCGTGGTTCTGCTGCTCGTCGGGGTCGTATGGCTCCTCTCGCTGACTCACGTGATCTTCGTCCCCCTGGTCGTCGCCGGCGTGATCGCGGCCGTGGCGGAGCCCTTGGTCTCCTTGCTCGAGCGCCGCGGGGTGCCGCGGCTGGTCGGCACCGTCCTGGTCCTGATGGGGATCGTCGCTGCCGGCCTCCTCGCCGCATACCTGGTCCTCACCGGGATCGGCAGCCAGACGTCGAGCATCAGCGATCATCTGACCGGCGCCGCCGACAAGCTCGAAGGCTGGCTCAAGGACCTCGGCGTCAGCGACGGCAAGGCGCACGCGGCAAACCAGGACATCAGCTCAGGGGCCGGCGACAGCTTCCATGCTCTGCTCGGCGGGGTAGCGACGGGGATCGGGAAGCTCTCCTCGCTGGCCTTCTTCCTGGCGATGACCTTCCTGAGCCTCATCTTCCTGCTCAAGGACGGTCCCGCGATTCGCTCCTGGAGCGAGCGCCACATGGGCGTGCCACCGGACGTCGCCCACACGATCACGAGCCGCACAGCCCAGTCACTGCGCGGCTATTTCCTCGGAGTGACCATGGTCGCCACCTTCAGCGCGGTCCTGGTGGGAGGCGGGGCTCTGGTGTTGGGCGTGCCGCTGGCGGGCACCATCGCAGTGGTCACCTTCATCGGCGGCTACGTCCCATACCTCGGGGCTTGGACCGCCGGCGCCTTCTCGGTCCTGATGGCGCTGGGGGGATCGGGGACCGACGCGGCGGCTGGAATGGTCGTCATCCAGCTGCTCTCCAACGGGCCGCTCCAGCAGATCGTCCAGCCGGTTGCGTATGGGGCGGCGCTGGGCCTGCATCCCCTCGCAGTGTTGGTCCTCACGATCGCCGGGGGAGCCCTGTTCGGCGCAGTTGGACTGATCCTCGCAGCTCCGCTGGCCTCGGCCATCGTCCGGATCTCGGCGGACCTCGCGCGTGCGAGGGGCGAGGGCGACTCAAGGTCGGCCGCGCACCACGCAGGCACGGCGGTATAGAGTCGTCACAAGCGACGAGGCCAACAGGAAGGTATGGCAATGCTGATAGCGGCGGACTATCCGTTTTTGGACGTTCTCTGGACGATGATCATCTTCTTCGCCTGGCTGGCGTGGATCTGGATCGCAATCGCCGTCTTCAGCGACGTGTTCCGGCGCCACGACATCAGCGGTTGGGGAAAGGCCGCGTGGGTGGTTTTCGTAATCGTGTTGCCGTTCCTCGGCGTCCTGGTCTACTTGATCGCGCAGCACGACGGGATACGCGAGCGCCAGGCCAAAATGGCGCAGGCCCAACAGCAGGCTCTCGATAAGTACGTCAAGGACGCTGCGGGTGGCTCTGCAGCGGAGATCGCCAAGGCCAAGGAGCTCCTCGACTCGGGGACGATCAGCCAGGCGGAGTTTGACCAGATCAAGCAGCGTGCGCTCGCCTAACGCACCCTCGCCACCTCGGGCCTAGCGCCGAGGAGAGGAGCGAGCATGCAGGCAGACACGGCCAACGGGCACGCCGCCCGGTCTGCCCGAGCCGGTCAGAGGCCAAGGCAGCGGCGTCATTTCCGCGCGGCCCTCCTGTTGCTTTGCTCGCTGGGCATCCTCTGCGCTCCAGCCAAAGCCGCCGGGCCGACCCCACCGCTTGGCCACGTCGGTCGCTGGATCACCGACTCCCGGGATCGGGTCGTGATCGTGCACGGACTCAACATGGTCTACAAGCGGCCCCCCTACTACCCCGCCAAGGTGGGCTTCGGCGCCGACGACGCCGCCTTCCTCGCTGGCCACGGCTTCAACGCGGTTCGCCTGGGCGTGATCTACAAGGCGGTCGAGCCAAAGCCACCGTCGGGAGGCCGGCCGTCTTACAACGATGCCTACCTGGCCCAGATCGCGAACACGCAGAAGGCGCTCGCCAGCCGGGGGATCTTCAGCCAGGTCGACTTCCATCAGGACCTCTTCCACGAGAGGTTCCAAGGCGAGGGCTGGCCCGACTGGCAGGTGCAAGACGACGGCCTGCCGAACCCGCGCAACGGCTTCCCCAACAACTACCTGACCAACCCGGCCCTGAACCGCGCCTTCGATCACTTCTGGGCCAACGATCGAGTCGGTGGGGTGAAGCTCCAGGACGAGTACGCCGCCGCTTGGAAGCACGTCGCGCAGACCTTTCGAGGCTCGAACTGGGTGCTGGGCTACGACGTGATGAACGAGCCGTGGCCGGGAAACGGTTGGCAGACATGCGCGCAGCCAGCCGGCTGCCCGCAGTTCGACCAAGGGCCGCTGGCGGCGATGACCCGCAAGACCACCGCCGCAATCCGCAGCGTGGATGGCCGCCACATCGTCTGGCACGAGCCGAACGTGATCTTCAATTTCGGGGCCCGAACCAACCTGCCTGCGATCGGGTCGAACTCGGGCTTCAGCTTCCACGTCTATTGCCTCACCCCCGGCGCTGAGGATTGCCCGACCACCGAGGCGCTGGTGTTCGACAACGCTGACGACCACGCGGCGCAGACGAACCGCGCGCTACTGCTCAGCGAGTTCGGCGCCACCGATGACCTCACCGAGATCAACCGGATCGCCAACCTCGCCGACGCCCACATGGTCTCGTGGCTCGAATGGCACTATTGCGGCTGCGACGATCCGACCACCACGGGGCCGGGCGACATGCAGGCCCTGGTCAAGGACCCGAGCAAGCCGCCCCGCGGCCAGAACGTCAAATACAGGAAGCTGAGGATCCTCGACCGGGCCTACCCTCAAGCCGTTGCCGGGACGCCCGAGCAATTCCAGTTCCACCCGAGCACCGGCGTCTTCAACCTCCGCTACTCGACCAAGGCCCCTGCCGGGTACCGGCTGGCGCGCTCCGTCAGAACGGTCGTCTTCCTCCCGCGCATTCACTACCCGGACGGCTACCGGGTGCGGGTAACGGGCGCGCGCGTCGTCTCGGCACCCGGTTCGCAGCGCCTACAGCTGGAGCGTCTCCGGGGGGCCACCCAGGTTCGCCTGGGAGTCTCGCCGAAGGCCTGACCTACGGTTCCTCGGACTCCGGCATGGTGTCGGCGTGGCGGTGCGCGACCTTCCACTCGCCATCCTCGCGGCGATAGACCTGTGTAGCCCGCAGCGTGTAGCGCCGGGGTTCACCGTTGACCGACGCCTGCGTGTGCTCGTAGCCAACGGTATAGGCCATGTCGCCGACCACGTCAGCCGCCACGATCTCGTGCGAGTACGACGTACAGTCCGAGAAGCTGGCCTCCAGGTGCCGGAAGAGCTCCCTTAATTCCTCCTGCCCATTCGCCGACTTCCAGGCGCCGAGCACCGTGACCGGATCATGCCTGGACCAGATCGCGAGTCGGGGTGCCGCGTCCCCATTGTGCAGCGCCTCTTCTGCGTCCCTGAGACGAGATCTCGCCCATCCCAGAAACTGCTCTCTTTCACTCATGTCCACCTCTTGGACGGGATGCAGGCCCAATAGGAGCACTCGCCTCCGACGAGCTCGCGCTCGGCCAGTTCGGGGTCTTCCTCGCCGCTCCGGTTGACTTTACCCCTTCCCGGGTGAGAGGCTCGGCTTTCCGGCGGATGCCGGATCAACGACCAGTCCCGAACGGAAACGGAGGTCAGCATGGCCAGCACCGAGGAAGGCAGTGCCACTTCGATGGAGACGGCGGAGGTGGGGGCGATCGACATGAACCTCGAGGTCGTGACTTTGCCCGTCTCCGATGTCGATCGGGCAAAGAGCTTCTATAAGAGCCTCGGATGGCGGTTCGACATCGACCTGGTCATCAGCGACGACGTCCGGACGGTGCAGTTCACGCCGCCCCACTCGGGGTGCTCGATCCAGGTCGGCAAGGGTGGCACGACGGCTGAGCCCGGATCCGCTCAGGGGCTGCTCCTCGTGGTCGACGACCTCGATGCCGCACGGGACGACCTGATCAGCCGCGGCGTCGAGGTCAGCGAGGTGCACGAAGCGCGGCCCCCGGGCTTCGAGCAAGAAGGGCGCTCGTACTTCGCGCGGGCGTCGTTCAGCGACCCGGACGGCAACGGCTGGGTGCTCCAAGAGATCACGACCCGGCTCCCCGGCCGGGAATGGGAGGATTGAGATGGACGTCGCCTCCCTGGCAGATCTGCTGCACGAGACGGCCGAGCATCACGGCTCATTCGAGGCGGTCGCGCCACCGCACGACTGGTGGGACTGGTACGCGGCATACATGGACGCCCGGAAGGGCGGAAGCACCCCGGACGAGGCGTCCTCCGCCGCCGGGCGCTACATGGCGGAGGTCAAGCACGTCGTCGTGCCGTCCTCATGAGCCCCTTTTAGCCGCGGCACCAGCCCGTACCAACGCTCGCCTGCTCAGATCTCCAGCCGCGACTCTTCGAGGTCGAGGTCGCTCTCGACCCGGCGCATGACATCGGCCGAGATCAGGCCCTCGTTTCGCATCCGCACGATCGCCCCCCGCTGGGCCTCGATCACCTCGTGCATCAGGCGCTGGTAGGCGAGCGAGCGGTCGACGATCCCGTCCTGGTCCTCGAGGTCGCCGCGCAGGGTGGCGAAGCGCCGGCGGCGGAACACGTACAGCGCCCGCAGCCGCCCGACGGTGTCCTCGCGTGTCCACTCCTCCTCAGCGAGCCCCTCGAGAGCCTCGAGCGCCGCCTCCGCGGCCGCGATTCGGGCAGCGTGGTCTTCGGCCTCCTCCTCGGTGCCGTCGTCAACGACCCCCAGCCTACGGATCAACGTCGGCAGCGTCAGGCCCTGAACGACAACCGTGAACAGGACGACGCAGTAGGCGAGGAAGATCACCAGCTCGCGCTCGGGGAACGGCGCGCCCGCGTCGGTTGCGAGGGGCAGCGAGAGCGCCGCGGCGAGGGAGACGGCGCCGCGCATCCCGGCCCACCCCGCCACCACGCGCGGGGCGGCGCCGACCCGGCGCTCGACCTGGCTCGGGCGGCGGTCGAGCGCCCGGAGTACGTATGGAATGGTGAACATCCACAGGAAGCGGGAACCGACGACGACCCCGATCACGGCCAGCGCGTAGCCGCCGAGGGTGACCTCGTCGATCCCCGAGACCGCGTCGAGGATGCTCGGGAGCTGAAGCCCGATCAGCACGAACAGCACCCCGTTGAGCAGGAAGACGATCAACTCCCACACCGCCCTGCCCTGCATCCGCATCTGCGCTGTCGACACCTGGGGCGCCAGCCAGCCGAGGTAGATCCCCGCCGTGACCGCAGCGAGTACGCCCGAGACCCCGAGCGCCTCCGCCGGCAGGTATGCGGCGAAGCCAGTGGCCAGCGAGATCGTGATCTCGACCGGTACGTCGTCGAGCCGCCGCCGGACCTCGGCAATCGCGGCGGCGACGACCAACCCGACCGCGATTCCACCCAGCACGGCCACGACGAAGTCGATGCTTGCGTCGAACAGCGAAAAGCTGCCGCCGATCGCCGCCGCGACCGCAACCCTGTACGCGATCAGTGCCGAGGAGTCGTTGACCAGGCTCTCCCCCTCGATCACGGTGACCAGCCGGCGGGGGGCGCCGACCTGGCGGGCGATCGCGGTGGCGGCCACCGGGTCGGTCGGCGAGACGATGGCGCCGAGCGCAAAGGCGACCGCCCAGGGAAGGTCGATCAGCTCGTGGCCGACGACCGCGACCGCACAGGTCGTAACCAGCACCAGTCCGATCGAGGTCAGCGAGAGTGCACGGGCGTTGGCCTGTAGCGCCCGCAGGTCGGCCATGAAAGCCGCCACGTAGAGCAGTGGCGGCAGGAAGATCACCAGGACCAGGTCGGGGTCAAGCTCGACGTCGGGGACCCCGGGCAGGTAGCCCAGCGGGATCGCCCCGAGCACGAGCACGATCGGGTACGGGATGTCGAGCAGCCGAGCAATGACGCTCAGCGTCGGGATCGCGACGCACAGGCCGAGGATCAGGAGCTCGGTCTCGTGCACGGGTCAGTCCGTCCAGTGGTGGCGGCCTCTAGGCCAGCCACTCATCCGGGTGCACACGCACGGCCAGCTGGGAGAAGTCGCCAGAGTCGCGGATTGCCCCTGCCGCCGAGACCATGGCGGCCACCGCCACCCAGAGAAACCGGGATCCGACGCTGACTCGCTGAGCGCCGGCGTCCGCCATTTCGCTCATCGAGAGGCCCGAGCGGGCGAGCACGTTGAGCGGTTTGCCTGTCTGTTCGGAGATCGCCCGGATCTGCTCCGTGCTCCTGAGCCCGGGCGCGTAGAGCACGTCGGCGCCGGCCCGCTCGTAGGCCTGAAGGCGGGCGATCGTGTCGTCGAGATCGGGGTTGTCGTGCAGGAAGTTCTCGGCTCGCGCGGTGAGGGTGAAGTGGAAGCCGAGGCCGTCGGCCGCCTCGCGTGCCGCTGCGATCCGCTCGGCGCCGTGGTTGAGCTCGTAGATGGCGCCGTCGCGGTCCCAGTCTTCGATCGAGCCGCCGACCGCGCCTGCCTCGGCGGCCCCGGTGATGGCGCGGGCGGCGTCCTCCGGAGAATGCCCATGGCCGTTCTCGAGGTCCACCGAGACCGGCAGCTCGGTCGCCGCGGCGATAACCCGAGTGTGGTCGATCACCTGGTCGAGTGTCACGCCGCCGTCCAGCTTCCCGACGGTGAAGGCGAACCCGCCGCTGGTCGTCGCCAGCGCTCTGAAGCCGAGCGACCCGAGCACCTTGGCCGAGCCCGCATCCCAGGGGTTCGGGATCACAAACGGCTGGTCCTCGTGCAGAGCTCGAAAGGCCGCTCCCCTTTCCTCCTGGGTCACGGCAGTCAGCCTGAGCCCGCTTGCTCCGACTCGCCGGCGACGGACAGGGCTCCGAGCGTGGTCGCGCCGAGGGCCGCGGCTGCCATCAAAGCTGCTGCCGGACCGGGGACGGCGCCGCGGCGCCATTCCGTTGCGATTGCGACGAAGTCGAGCGCGTCGACGGCCGGCTGGAGCCGCCACCACTGCGCGCGGTTGGCGCCGGTCGCCGCGTACATCCCAGCGGCAAGTGACAGGTTGCGGATGCCCCACATGCGGCCGATTACCGGCAGCTGAGGGTTGTCATCGGGGTCCACGAAGAACGCCCTGCCGGCAAGCCGCGGCGCCAGAAGCGCTGAGATGCCCAGGGCGGTTCGCAGGCCAAGGAGCGCGCGGCCCGTGGGAGTCGAAGGCGGCGCCATTGGCGAATCAGGACTCGAGTGTCGCCTCGAGGCCGATCTCGACGTTCCCCTTAAGCGCCCCCGAGATCGGGCAACCCTCCGCGGCGGCCTCGGCCGCCTGCTGGAACCCGGCCTCGTCGATCCCGGGTACGCGGCCGCGAACGGTGAGCCGCGATGACTTCACGCCCTCACCGGGCACGAAGCTGACCACGGCGGTTGCCTCGAGCCGATCGGGAATGTGCCCGGCCCCGTCCAGCTCGTGCGAGAGCCCCATGCAGTAACAGGCGGCGTGGGCGGCTGCGAGCAGCTCCTCGGGGCTCGTCGTGTCGTCGGTGCGCTCCACCCGTCGGGACCAGGTGACCTCGACCCCGTCGAGGACGCGGCTCGCGGTCGTCGTCTCGCCGCGGCCGTGCTCCAGGCTTCCCTCCCACACCGTAGTCGCGCTGCTCTCGCTGGCCATCCGCTCCTCCTCCCGTTCTCGCCGGACGTCGTCGGCGGGAGACTACGCCGGTGCGGACACTGATGACTACTGGTTTTTGAAGTCTGGCGCGGCGGGCTCGCCTGCCGGGGAGGGAGCGATGAGGCGCGACAGCCAGTGCATGGCCAACGGGACGTGCGCCGGGTCGATCTGGTGAGCGGCGTCGGACTCGTGGTAGCTGACCTCGAGTCCGCCGGCCTCGAGCAGATCACGGGCGCTGCGGGCGAAGCCGACCTCCATGACTGGGTCGTGGCGGCCGTGGGCGATGAACACGCGGCTCTTGGTGCGATCGGCGAGGTGGGGCCGCCAGCCCTCTACGGTGGGGATGAACCCGGAGAACGCGAGGATGCCCGCCGGCGCGGCCCGCTCGCCGGCCAGCCCCATCGAGTAGCACATCACCGACCCCATCGAGAAGCCGCCAAAGACGGTCTGGTCGGGGGCGATGCCGGTGCGCCGCCAGAGCTCGTCGTGAAACTCGGCGAGCGTCGCGTACGCCTTGTGGAACGTCTCTGGATCCGGGTAACCGACACGCCGGACCATGTACCAGTGGTTCCCCGGCCAGCCGGGGAGCGTGAGCGGGCCGCGCGGGGTTACCACGTGCAGGCGGCGCTGCGGGTCGAGCCCGTCGGCCAGGCCGAGCAGGTCGTGCTCGTCGGTTCCGCGGCCGTGGTGAAGGACCAGCAGGCCGGCGGGCTCGCCGGTCGCCGGCCGCTCCTGGTAGACGAGCGCGCTCACGACACAGGCTTACCAGGTGTCGACGAACCGGTGGTGGGGCGGCGGTCGCCGACCACGCGCGGCGGCGGCGAGCGTCGAGGCGATGAGCAGGCGCGTCTCGGCGGGATCGATGACGTCGTCGATCTCGAATAGCTGGGCGGCGTTGATCGCCTTGGCGTTTTCCTGCATGACCGCGGTGGCCTCCCGCACGCGCCGCTCACGCTCCTGATCGTCCGCGATCGCCTCCAGCTCCTTTCGCAGCCCCAATCGCACGGCTCCCTCGAGGCCCATCGGCCCGAGGTGGGCACTCGGCCAGGCGACCGTGAGCAGGGGTTCGTGCAGGCTGCCCCCGACCATCGCCTGCGCACCGAGCCCGTAGCCCCGGCGCAGGATCACGGCGACCAGAGGGACGCGCAGCGAGGCGCCGGCGACGAGCAGCCGCGAGCCGCGGCGCACGAGCGCCTCGGCCTCGGCCTCCGGCCCGACCATGTACCCAGGGGTGTCGACGAGCGAGACGACCGGCAGGCCGAAGGCATCGCAAAGCTGCAGGAAGCGTGCCGCCTTGTCGGATGCCGCGGCCGTGACCGCGCCGGCCGTGACGACGGTGTTGTTGGCGATGATCCCCAACGGCCGGCCTTCGATCCGGGCCAGGGCGGTGACCATCTCGGGCGCGAAGCGCTCGCGCAGGAACGTCACCGACTCCTCGTCGGCCAGCGTCTCGATGACCGGCGCCACCTTGTAGGCGCGGCGCTCGCGCTCCGGAACGAGCTCGCGCATCCGTGTCTGGTCGGGTGCGGTGCCTGATGCCGTGGTCCCTTGGAAGTAGGCGATCAGGCGCTTGGTGACCGAGACCGCTTGCGCCTCGTCGGCGACCACGACGTCGACGACCCCGTTTGGAGCCTGGGTGGCGATCGGCCCGACCGCGTCGGCCTCGACCTCTCCAAGCCCGCCGCCGGCGATCATCGGCGGTCCGCCCATGCCGATCGAGGCGTCCTCGGTGGCGACGATGAGATCGGAGCAGCCGGCGATGACGGCGTTGCCCGCGAAGCAGTAGCCCTTGACGATCGCGACACGCGGCACGCGCCCCGATAGCCCTGCCCAGAGCGCGAACGCGCGAACGTCCAGCGCAGAGACCACCGGGTAGTCGGTGTCGCCCGGCCGGCCACCGCCGCCCTCGGCGAAGAACACCGTGGGCAGCTGCATCCGCTCGATCAGCTCAAATAGCCGATCCTTCTTGCGGTGGCCCAAGGCGCCTTGGGTGCCGGCCAGCACCGTGTAGTCGTAGGAGAGCACGGCGCAGGTGCTGGACTCGTTGCCGAACAGGTCGCCGTTGATGCGCGCGGTGCCCCCCACCAGACCGTCGCCAGGCGTGCGCTCGATCAGCTCGTCGAGGTCGCGACGACGGCGCTGTGCGGCGATGGCGAACCGTCCGTACTCGACGAACGTGCCCGGGTCCACCAGATCGGCGAGGTTCTCGCGCGCGGTCCGCCCGCCCTTCTCGTGCCGGCGCCCGACCGCGTCCGGGCGCGCGGCGTCCTCGGTGAGGGCGCGGCGCCGCAGCATCTCGGCGAGATCGTCGCGGATGGAGTCGTCGTTCTCGGGCATGATCAGACCTTTCCTCGGATGGCGGCGATTATGCGCGGCGCGCCCGAGGGGCGTAGTGAGGTAGGAGCGGCGTGAACGACGTTCGAGAGGAAGGAGCCGGTAGGGTGCGCCCGCCTCCAGTGAACCGTCCGTGAAGCCAATCAACTCGCGTCCCTCCCATCTGAAGCTCGCAGCCGCCGTCTTGACCGCGGGCGCGCTGACTCTCGGAGTCGCCGCTTGTGGAGGATCCGACGACTCTTCGGAGACCGACTCCGATAGCTGGCGAGTCGGCCTGGAGGCGCCGTTGACGGGTGATTTGCAGACCCTCGGCGAGGGGATGCTGAACGGTGCCGAGCTGGCCGCCGAACAGATCAACGCCGACGGTGGATTGGAGGGCAGGGACGTCCAGATCGTCCCGATCGACGACGCCGGTGATCCCGAGATCGGCGTCCCGGCGGCGGAGAAGGCGATCGACGATGGTCTCGATGGCGTGATCGGTCCCTACAACTCCGGCGTCGGGATCGAGACGCTTCCGCTCTACGAAGACGCCGGTCTGGTCCCGATCCGCCTCACCTCTGACAACGACACCGCGGGCTTCGGCTTCACGCTGCAGCCGATGAGCTCCCAGATCGCTCCGGTGACCTCGGAAGCACTCACCGACTGGATCGACGCTTCGACGGTCGCGATCGCCTACGACCCGACGCAGAACTACACCGACGAGGTCTCGCACGCGGTCAAGGCCCAGCTCGAGTCTGACGGTGTCGAGGTGACTGCCTTCGAGCAGATCCAACCCGGCAAGGGGAGCTACGCGGACGTGGTGGGCAAGCTCGCCGCTGGAAAACCGGACGCGATCTACGCCGCGGTCTACTACCCCGAGGGTGCCCTGATCGCAAAGGCGACGTCAACGGGGGGGTCGGATCCGGCCTGCCTACTCGATTACGCGAGCTATGACACCGGTTACGTGGAGGACGCGGGCAAGGCCCATGCTCGCAACTGCAGCGTGGTCGGCGTCCCGGCACCCGACGACTTCAGGGGCTCGGACACCTACGTCTCCGATTACCAGGATCAGTTCGGCGAGGCGCCCGGCACTTGGAGTCCCTACACGTACGACTCCCTGAACATCCTCGCGTACGGGGTCGAGCAGGCCGGCGGCTTCGACGCCGACGGGCTGACCGACGCGCTCAACGAGGTGAGCGGCCGGAAGGGCTGGACCGGCTCGATCACGCTGGAGCCCGGGACCGGTAACCGGGAGCCCGCCACAGTTACGGTTGACCAGGTGGACGACCAAGGCATCTTCAGCGTCGATCCCACTTGGGCCCAGACCGTCGGCGCGCCCTATTAGGCGAGCCAGACCAGGCTCGAAGCCTGAGGCCCCGCATCGGAGGCGGCGTCTTGGGGGTGCCTAGGGTTTAGCCTTCTCAGCGATGGGGTGGTTCATGGGGATGGCCGTAGGCGGCGGTAGCCCGACGCGCTAAGGGAGATGTCCGGAGGACTTGACGCTCCAAGCCTCGGACGCCGCGACCGCGGGCGTCTGAGGCTTAAGGCGCCGCGGTGGCACGTCGGCGCGCTCAAGCCACGAGTACGCACGTTCATCGTGCTGGGCGTTGTCGGCCTGCCGCTGTTGGTGGCGCTGGTCCTGTCGCAGATTCTCACGGATTTCCTCTGGTTCGAGGAACTCGGCCAAGAGGACGCCTTCGTCCGGATCCAGGAGGTGAAGCTGCTGCTCATACTCGTCGTGGGCGGGTTCACGGCCTCGTTCCTGATCGGCAACGCCTGGCTTGCGATCCGCCATGCTCCGTCCACCGTCTCCCTGCGCTTCGTGCCCGCGGCTGTCGCGGGCTGCGTGCTGATCGCAGCGATGATCGGCTGGGAGCGCGAGAGGCAACTGGCAGGTTTTCCTGCTCTGGGCGCATCAGCAGCCCTTCGGCGTCGAGGATCCGCTCCATCACCGCGACATCGGCTTCTTTGTCTTCTCGCTGCCCTTCCTGCTGAAGCTTTCGAACCTGATCATCCTGATCGCCGCGCTGGGCTCGGTGGTCGCGATCGTCATCCACACCCTTACCGGCGCGGTCAACTGGCGGCCGCTCAGAGCCTCCCACCCCGCGCGCGTGCATCTCGCGTTGCTGGGGAGCCTCTTCCTGCTCCTGCTCGCTTGGCGCCTGCACCTGACGACCTTTTCAGCTGAGCTGGAGCAGACACACCCAGGAGAGAGCCAGCCATTCCCGGGGCCGCATTACATCGACGTGCATGTCCGGTTGCTCGGACTGCGCCTTCTCTCCTACGACGGCAGTGGATAGCGGCCATCGGGCTCGCGGCAGCGCCGTTCCTGGCGATTCGCGGCCGGGGCCTGGCCGCGAGGCGGGCGGCGATCTTGCCACTGGCCGCATCGGGGGTGATCGCGATCGTCTCGCTGTCGTGGGCGCCGACACTGGTCCAGCACTACATCGTCGACCCCGACCCGGTCGCCAAACAGGCTCCCTTCCTCGAGCACGCGATCGACGGCACCCGCCAGGCCTTCGGGCTAACCGGCGTCGAAGTGCACCGGGTCGTGCCCAAGGCGAGGATCACCTCGGCGGACATCAGGCGCGAGACGACGTCAACTCGACAACGTCCAGCTTTGGGACACGAACATCCTGGAGCTCCAGATGCAGCAGCTCGCGAGCGACACGCCGTTCTACCGGCCGACGCAACCCACGCTCGATGCAGTTCCGGTACGCAACGGGTCGCGGCTCACGGTCATCGGCGAGCGCGAGGTCGACGTCGATCGCGCGCGCGGGGCACCAAGGGGGTGGGCCAACACCCGCCTCGTCTACACCCACGGCTTCGGGGCGTTTCGTTTCTCCGCCACCCGGATCGACCGCGCCGGTCGCCCCGTCTCAGATGCCCGGGAGCTTCCCGTTCGGCAGCCACGCATCTACTTCGGCAACCAGCAGCCGGACGCGTCCGACTGGGTGGTCGCGAACACACGGCGGCCCGAGTTCGACCGGCCCACCGCCGCGGATGCCGGCCGGCCGACGTACCACTACCCGGGCTCCAGCGGGATCGCCATGTCGAACCCCTTGCGGCGCGCGGCGTTCGCACTTCGGCTGGATTCACTGCCGCTGCTGGCGTCGAAGGAGTTCACGAGTGAATCGCGGATCATCCTTCACCGCGACGTCCTCGACCGGCTGCGAACCCTGGCGCCGTTCATCCGCTGGGACCCCCAGCCCGCGGCGCTGATCGTCGGGGGCCGGATCGTGTTCCTGGCTTCCGGCTACACGGTGAGCAACTCGTATCCATACGCGCAGCGCATCAGAATCGCCGACTCGAGTGCCAGCTACGCGCGACTCGCCGTGCAGGCGACCGTCGACGCCTATTCGGGGCGGGTTCATTTTTACGCCGTCGATCGGCGGGATCCGATCCTGCGCGCCTGGACCGCCGCTTTCCCGGGAATGTTCGAACCGATCTCACGGATGCCTGGCGGCATCCGTGAACGGCTGCGCTATCCGCCGGCCCTGTTCGACGCGCAGGCTGAGCTCTACCGGCAATTTCACACCACCGACCGCGATGCCTTTGCAAGCGGCGCTGACGCGTGGTCGATGCCGACCAGCCTTTCGGGGCCGATCGAGGTGGCCGCAGATATTCGCTTCGACGAGGACGACGAGGACGAGCTGCGAAACGCCATGACTCCCTCCTACCGCTTCGCGACGCCTGCCGGGGAGGACCGGCCGCGTCTGCTGCGCGGGGCCTACTACAGCCCGCGCGACGCTCAGAACCTCGTCGCGACCCTGGACGGATGGATCGACCGGCGGGGCGTGCTGAAATTGTCCTCCCGAAGCCTCCCGCGAGACCGCGTCACGCTCGGGCCCGCCCAGGTCAGCCGGCTGGTGTTCGTTACTCCGCGCGTCGCCAACTCGCTCGGGTTGCGCAACAAGGAGCTGAGAGATGTCGGCGAGTCGTCGATCGACACCGTCTGGCTCGGCAACCCGCATATCGTGTTCTTCGGGGGCGGGGTGATGCAGGTTCAGACCGTCTATGACGTTTCAAATGGCCGCGGCGTCGCGAAGATGTTCGGCATCACGGTCTTCCTCAACGGGCGTGCCGGAATCGGCGACACCCTGACCGCGGCGCTTCGCCAAGCGATCAACCTTGCGCCGGATGTCAAGCTCCAGCGGCTCCCGAGCCGGATCGTGGCCGATCGCGCCGTCCCAATCCGATTCCAGGTGACAAACGGCCGGACCGAGAGGGTCCGAATCTCGTCGGGGAAAGAGACGGTGCTGTCCAAGCGACTCAGGGTGCGGAAGGGGGCGGCGGCGGTCCGATGGGTCCCGCGAAGCCCCGGAAGCTTTCGCGTACGCGTCTCGGTGCGTGGCGTGGACGGGAGCGTGGTGGATGACACGAGAGCCATCACCGTCCGGCCCGGGCCCCCGGCCGGCGGACCGACCGTGCAGTTCAGCCGGCTCCCGCGCGAGCCGGTCCTCGGTCACCCCACGCGCATCGAATTCAAAGTCACCAACGCCGCCGCCGAGACCGTGCGGATCGAGTCCAAAGACGGAACCACGCTGACCTGGAACCGTCAGGTGCATGCCGGGCGCGGCGCGGTCAGCTGGGTTCCGCAGGAGGCCGGCCCCGCCAGGCTTCGGATCGTTGTGCGCGGCGCCGGCGGCCGCAGGGTCGTAGCGGCAACCAACCTGACCGTCCGCAAACGCACTCCTCGATCAGCACCTGGTCCGTAAGCCGGGTGATGCGGTCGATGGCGACCGAGCCGCTCACACAGGTTCCGGGGGTTGCGGGCTGGCGCAGCGCGGTGGCGGCCGCCTCCGCGTGCGCCATCCTCGGTCTGCTCATCCGCGCGGCCGCCTTCGCCGGCGCCGCGCTACCACCTCCTATGGCAATGATCGGCCTCGGCGCGGGGCTCGTGGGCGCGTCCTTATTGCTCTCCTGGGCTGCTGACGCCGCCGAAGTCGAACTCTCGGGGCCGCTCGTGCTGGCCGGGGTCGTGTTCGTGACGGTTCTTCCGGAGCTCGTCATCGAAACCCACTTCGCCTACACGCAGCAAACCGAGCTGGTCAGCGCGAACCTCACAGGCGCCACCCGGCTCCTGCTCACCGGCGCGGTCGCGATGCCGGTCCTGGGAGCATGGCTGCTCGCCCGCCGAGGTCAGCATGCGGCTGCCGCCTCGTACAGACTTTCGCCGGCGCGGCGCGTGGACCTCGCGATTCTCTTCCTTGCGTCGCTCTACGGCATATTGCTGGCGCTGCTCGGCCGGGTCTCCCTGATCGACGGGCTATTGCTCATTGGCCTCTATCTCTTCTTCCTGCGACGGATCGGTGGAACTCCGGACGAGCCGCCGGCCGTCGTCGGTGTTTCTGCCAGCCTCGCGGCTCTGCCTCGCCAGCAACGCCGCAGATTGTTGGTGGGCCTGTTTGCACTGGCCGCAGTAGTGGTCACGGTCGTCGCCGTGCCCTTCAGCGACGCGCTCCAGCAGACGGGAACGTCGGTCGGCATCAGTTCCTACCTGCTCGTTCAGTCGATCGTGCCCGCCGCGACCGAGACGCCCGAATTCGTGGTCGCCATGACGCTCGCGCTCAATCGCCGGCCCGGCCAAGGGCTGGCCGTATTCCTCGCTGCCTCCGTCGTCCAGTGGACGCTCGCGCTTGGCGTACTTCCATGGGCGTATCTGGCGGGTGGTGGTCCGATCGGCCTTGCCGCTGGACACCCGCGCGACGGTGGAGGTGGCGCTGACCGTCTCCACAACGCTGATGGCGGTTGCCGCTCTCGCGTCGCTGGCGCCGCAGCGAATCGACTCTGGGATCGTGCTCACGCTGTTCGCGATCCAGTTCGCGTTCCCAGCCACCGGTGTGCGAATCGTCGTGGCGGTCGTGCTGGCGTTGTTCGCCCTCGACATCCTGGTGGCGAACCACCGGGAGGTGCGGCCGATGTTCGCGTCGCTTCGGTCGCGGCACCCGCCACCTGCCGAGAGCCGGCGGGAGCGCCGAAAGCGCGAGCGACAGGAGCGGCGCGCTGCCCGCACCGAGGAGCGCGAGCGGGCAAGGCAGGAGCGCCGCGCGAAGCGCGAAGCCCGCAAGGGCAAACACGGCAGGAATGCCACCGAGCCGCCGTCTGAGGAGTCGAAGCCGCCCCACATCGTCGGTGGGGAGCCGGAAGAGCAAGCGCTCGCGAGGCCGGAGGCGCTGGCCCGCCTGGACCAGGTCGAGGAGCGAGGCGCAGTGAGAGCCGCGACGGGCGAGGAGGAGCGAGCCCGGGCTGAGGCCGACCGGTGGATCCGCGAGGCCAGGGTGAGGCTGGGGGAGGCCGAGGAAGGTAGGGAGCCGGCGGAGGCCGAGGCCGAGCAGCGCCTCCGGGAGGCTGCCGAGACGGCCAAGCGTCTGGAGGCCGCGGCGCTGGAGCGGGCCGCCACGCAGCTCGAGGAGACCGAGGCGCGCGCCAGCGAGGCCGAGTCGCGAGCGGCGAGGGCCGAGCGACTCGAAAAGCTGAAGGCCGACGAGACTGAGCATGAGGGGCGCCTGCAGGAAATGCTTGATCGAATCGAAAAGGCCGAGCAACGCGCCTCCGAGGCCGAGCAGCGGGCCCGCGAGGCGGCCAACAGGCCCGCCGAGCCCGCAGCAGCGCGAGCCGGAACCGGAGCCTGCCAGGCCCGAACCCGAGCCCGCGCCCGCAGGGCCGGAGCCGGGGCTCCAGCCGGGTCCACCCGAGGCCGCAGTCCCCGCCCCATCCTCAGCGCCCGACCCGACGATCGTCGCCGGCGTGGTGATCCTGATCCAGGGGGTGCCCGAAGGGAAGCTGAATCTCAACGAGGCAACGTACGAAGATTTGCGCCGCCTCAAGCTGTCGATCAAGCGGACCGGGCGCGTGCTCGACTACCGCCAGAGGTTGGGCGGCTTCAAGTCGCTCGACCAGCTCGACGACATCGCCGGCATCCCGCGTGACGTCCTCACCGAGCTGAAACGGAAGCTGACGATCTGACCTTGGAGAACGGACAGGGAGACCGACCGGCGTGGCTCGATCGGTGTCACGATGCGCCCCGCCGTGAAAGCGCTGGTCCGCCGCCTCGTCCCCTTCCCCCTCCGGCGGGCCGTCTGGCGAGTCCGCCGCAATGTACCCAGGGTTGCCCAACCGCTCTCGCTTGCGGTCCCCCGCACCCAGGCTCCGGAGCGGCCCATCTTCGTGATTGGCTGCCCGCGAGCGGGGACGAGCGCGCTGCTCCAGCTGCTGCTCCGCAGCCCCGAGCTGCGCTCGATCCACAGCGAGGGGCACATTCTCTGGGACTGCTACCACCATCCCAAGGACCGGGACTGGGACTCCGACGCCCTCGGCGCCGAGGATGTCAGCGAGCGGGAGCGAGCCTACATCTACCTGGCGGTCCGGATGTTCGTGCGCAATCGCCGCTTCGTCGACAAGACCGCGGAGAACTGTCTGCGAATCCCCTACCTGGGGGAGCTCTTCCCCGGCGCCACCTTCCTCTTCCTGCGGCGCCGCGCCGCCGGCAACGTCAACTCACTGATCGAGGCCTGGAAGGCGCGGCCACGGTTCGTCAAGTACCGCCTGCCCGAGCCCCTCGAAGGCCTCGGCGAGATGAGCGGGAACCGCTGGAGCTTCGCGCTGATCCCGGGGTGGCGCCAGCTCCGCTCCGCGCCGCTTGAGGAGATCTGCGCGCGTCAGTACATCGCCAACAACGAGGCCGCCCTGGACGCCCGCGAGGGCGTCGATCCCTCGCGCTGGCTCGAGGTCGCCTATGAGGATCTCGTGAGCTCCCCCGTGCGGACGGCCGAGAGGCTCTGCGGCGACCTCGGCCTCGCCTTCGACCCCGGGATCGAGCAGTACGCGGCCACCTTCGACAGTCGGCCTTCGTCCACGACCCTGAGCGCGCCGATGCGCGACAAGTGGAAGCAGCAGAACCGCGAGCCGATCGAGCGCATTCTCCCGCTCACGGCCCCGATCGAGAGGCGCCTGGGCTATGGGTCGTCGTGAAGCTCCGCCGACAGCGCTCGGTACTGGTCTGCCGAGGTCCCGAGGAAGGCCTCGGCCCAGCCCCGGCCCGCCAGGGTCTGCAGAGTGCGCCACCGCCCCAACCCCTCGCCGGCGCTGAGGTCGAGCGCCAGGGACGCCGTCCGGTGGGCTGCGATCGCCTCGCGCTTGCGCTCGATCACGGCTGTGATCTCAACGATGCGGTTCGGGATCAGCGGGGTCCAGACCTCGTACCCCCAGACCTCCGGCCGGGCATCTGCACCGCCGTCTGCGAGCGCGCCGCCGAGCGCCTTCGCGACCGCCCGGTGGTCGGGCGTGCCGTCGAGTAGCCACGGCGCGAACACCGCCTCAGGCTCGAGCTCGGCGATCGCCGCCCGGATCGCAGTGGTGAGCTCGACCACCTGTGCCCGGAGGCCGCCGTCGGGGAGGCCCAGGAACCGCGGCGTGGCGCCGACCACCGCGGCCGCCCGCTCCGCCTCGGCACGGCGGCGGCGAGCCGTCTCCTCGGGCGAGACCGGCGAGCCCCTCGTCGCCTCGCCGTCGGTGGCCGTGATCACAGTCACCGAGGCGCCCCTGTCGGCCAGCAGAGCCATCGTCCCTCCGCATCCGAGGGCCTCGTCGTCGGGATGTGGGGCCACGACCAGCGCCCGCCGGAAGGGCGGAACCCCGGTGACGGGCTCTGACCCCCGCAGAGCGCCGAGAGTCCGGGCAAGGCGCCGCAGGTCTGCGGGGATCACGGTCCTAGCGCGGGGAAGCGCCCTTCTCAGCGGCGCGGGGACCTGCATCGGTGGCCCGGAGTCTATTTCTCGGTGCTCCGGCGTCGGGGGGGACCTCACCGCCGGGGAGGAAGTGCGGCGGGCGTCGGTCCCGTAGAACTCCCGGCATGGCCGCCTCCAGCGCAACCATCGTCGACGCCGGCCGACGTGACCTCCGGGTGTCGAACCCCGACCGGGTGATCTTCCCGAAGACCAAGCGTTCGGCAGCGGTCACCAAGCTCGACGTCGTCAACTACTACCTCGCCGTCGGCGACGGCATCCTGCGCGCGCTCGAGCGCCGACCGACTACGCTCGAGCGCTGGCCGAAGGGCGTACATCCGGGCATCGTCGTCTCGACGCGGGAGAAGGGCGGGGGCGATGCCTTCTACCAGAAGCGGATTCCAAAGGGAGCTCCTGACTACGTCGAGACCGCGCGGATCCAGTTCCCGTCGGGTCGCCACGCGGACGAGGTCTGTCCCACGGAGGTCGCCGTCGTCGGCTGGGCGGCCCAGATGGGCACGATCACGTTTCATCCGTGGCCGGTTCGCAGCGACGACGTCGACCACCCGGACGAGCTGCGCATCGACCTGGACCCACAGCCGGGCACGGACTTCGCGGACGCCGTGCGCGTCGCCGCGGAGGCACGCTCGCTGCTGGAGGAGCTTGGCTACACCGGCTTCCCCAAGACCTCCGGGGGCCGAGGTGTCCACATATACGTCCGGATCGAGCGCCGGTGGACGTTCACAGATGTTCGCCACGCCGCGATCGCGTTCGGGCGCGAGCTCGAACGGCGTCTGCCCGGCGAGGTCACCACGAAGTGGTGGAAGGAGGAGCGCGGCAAGCGGATCTTCATCGACTACAACCAGAACGCGCGCGATCGAACGATTGCCTCGGCATACAGCGTCCGGCCGAAGGAGGGTGCCCCGGTCTCGGCACCGGTCACGTGGGACGAGCTCCCCGAGGTCGCGCCCGAGGACTTCACCGTCGCGACGATGCCTGCGCGCTTCGCCGAGGTGGGCGATCGCCACGCCGCGATCGACGAGGCCGCCCACTCGCTGCAGCCGCTGCTGGACATGTACGAAAGGGACGAAGAGGGGGACATGCCCTACCCGCCCGACTATCCGAAGATGCCGGGAGAGCCGAAGCGGGTTCAGCCCTCGCGCGACCGAGACCGCAAGCGAGACTGACTACGGCGCCTGCGGCAGCTTCCTCGCGCCGCGCTGCGTCACCGGAGCCGAGGGCGGCGGCACGACCGGCCCGATGTCGCCGTCCGGCGCCTCGTCGAAGTCAACGATCACCGGCGCGTGGTCGCTCGGCGCCTTTCCCTTGCGTGCCTGCCGGTCTACCCACGCGGCCCGGACACGGTCGGCGACCGGTTCGGCGGCGAGCACCAGGTCGATCCGCATCCCGAGGTCCTGATGGAACATCCCCGCCCGGTAGTCCCAGTAGGTGAACACGCGCCCGTTCGGCCACCGATCGCGGACGACGTCACGCAGGCCGAGCTCTTGCAGCGCTTGCAGGGCCGCTCGCTCCGGCGATGTCACGTGGGTCTGCCCGATGTACGCATCGGGGTCGAACACGTCGTCGTCGGTCGGCGCGACGTTCATGTCGCCGCACAGGACCGTCGCGTCCGGGCCCGCGGCGACCAGCTCTCGCAGCGATGCCAGCCAGGCGAGCTTGTACCTGTAGTGGTCCGAGTCCGGCAGGCGCCCGTTCGGTACATACACAGAGACCACCCGAATCCCGCTGCAAGTAGCGGCGACCGCGCGAGCCTCCGGGTGCGGGAAGCCCGGCGCGCCCGGCAGACCCACCTGGACGTCGTCGAGTCCCGCACGCGACAGGATGGCGACTCCATTCCATGTCGCCTCACCGTGAAGCGCGACGGCATATTCGCGGTCACGGAGCTCGTCGCCGAGCAGGTCGAGGAACGCGTCGTCCGCGATCCTGGTCTCCTGCAGGCACACCACGTCCGGCTGCCGCTCATCCAGCCACGGCAGCAGCCGCGGCACTCGTGGCTTCACCGAGTTGACGTTCCAGGTCGCGATTCGCACCGATCCCACCGTACCGGCACGTTCGGGACCTCGAGGCCCGGAGGCGGACAGGGCGCGGAGTGGGGTGGGCTCCGGGACGTCCGCGGCGCTATCGCCTGGGCGCCCAGTCCGCGTACTCGTCGACCGATGGCGAGAGGGTCAGCCGGCGCTTGTGCGTGCGGTCGGTCCTCATCACCCGAACGTTGCCGAGCGGGCCACCGTCCCAAGCGATCTTCTCGCCGTCCGGCGAGAAGACGGGGGCGAAATCGGCGTCGTCGTTGTTCGTGAGCCGGCGCCTGTGCGTGCCGTCGGTCCGCATCACGAACAGCTCGATGTCCTTCCCGTCGGGCACACGCTCGAAGACGATCCGCTTGCCGCTGGGTGAGAAGTTCGGATAGTTGTCGTCCACGTCGCTGATGCTGCGCTCGTGCGACCCGTCGGCGCGCATGATCCAGATCTCCTCGCCTCGGACCCACGCGATCCTCCCGTCGGTCGACACCGTCGGAGCGCCGTCGCCCGCGGGATCCTCGGTGAGTGGGCGGACATGGGTCCCGTCGAGCCGCATCGAGTAGATGTCGTAGTCGCCGTCTCGGTCGCTCTGGAAGACGATCCGCTTGCCGGAGGGCGTGAAGAACGGCTCGTTGTCTTCGGCGTCGTTCTCACTCACGTTGTGCTCGTTGGTGCCGTCCGCCCTCATGACGTAGATCTCGCCGTTCCCGTCCCGCTCACTGTAGAAGGCGATGCGCTTTCCGTTCGGGGAGAACGCCGCGCCGTAGTCGGTGTCGTCGTTGTTGGTGAGCCGGCGTTCCCGGGAGCCGTCTGCGTTCATCCGGAAGATCTCGTAGTCGCCGTCCCGGTCGCTGTCGAACGCGATACGCCCGTTCTCGCCCGGGAACGCCGCCAGCGCCGGGCGGTCGGCGGCCGCCGCAAGGAGCGCCACGCCCGAGAGCGCCAGCATCGCGGTCGCGATGAAGACCCGCCGTCGCCCGGCGCCGGGCGCAGAATCGAGAACCCGCACGGGCTCCACGCTACGCCTGCTGCGCGGACGAGTCAAGCCGGGCTCCCGACCCGCTGTTCATTGACGAGACCGCAATGGCGGCGGTCGTTTCGACACAGGGTCAATGGTGCTCGAACTCCCGCTGACGTAGCTCGACTCGCCGGATCTTGCCGGTCAACGTCTTCGGCAAGTCGTCGACGAACTCGATCTTTCGCGGATAGGCGTATGCCGACAGGTGCCCCCGGACGAACGTCTTGATCTCGCCGGCGAGCTCCTCGGAGGGCTCCTTCCCTTCGCCCAGGACGACGAACGCCTTGACGACGTGACCGCGCGTCGGGTCAGGTGAGGCGACCGCCGCGGCCTCGCGTACAGCGGGATGCTCGATGCAGGCCGACTCCACCTCAAACGGGCCGATCCGATAACCGGCAGAGATGATCACGTCGTCGGCTCGCCCGGCGTACCAGTAGTAGCCGTCGTCGTCCTCCTGCGCGGCATCCTTGGTGTGGAACCACTCGCCGCCAAAGGTCTCCTCGGAGGCCTCCGGGTCTTTCCAGTAGCCGAGCGGGTAATGCGGATTCGACCGCGCCCGGAGGCAGATCTCGCCCCTCTCCCCGGGCGCGACCGGCTGCTCATCCTCGTCGAGGATCCTCACCTCCCAACCCGGCATCGGCCTTCCCATCGAGCCCTCGCGAACCTCCATGAACGGGAAGTTCGCGCACAACGGGTAGGACTCCGTCAGGCCGTAGTAGTCGAGCACCGTGACCCCGTATTGCTCCCGGAACCAGCGGATCGCCTCGGGATTCAGCGGCTCGCCCGCGGAGCAGACGATGCGGAACTTCTGTGGGTAGCGCTCGCCGGCGTCGTCGATCGCCATCATCGCGCGCATCGCGGTGGGGGTGGTGAACACGTTCGTGACTCCGTGCTTCGAGAGCACCTCGAGCTGCTTCGCCGGGTCGAACCCGCCCTCCCGCGCATACACGAACTGGGTCGCCCCGAGCCGCCATGGTCCCAGCAACGGGGCGATCCCGGCCGCCCAAGCCCATTCGCCCATTCCGTGAAAGAGCTCGCCGTCACGAACGTCGTGGCAATAGACGAACTCCTCATGGGCGAGGATGTAGCGGTGGGCGTGAAGGATCCCCTTCGCCAGCCCAGTGGTGCCGGAGGAGTAATAGAGCTGCGCCGGGTCGTCTGCGGCCGTGTCCACCGTCTCGGCGTGATCGTCGACGCCGGCCAGAAGTCCATCGTCGAGGATCACCACCTCATCGACGAGGTCATCGGGCATCCGGTCGGCCTGATCGGGAGAGCAGACGATCAGCTTCGGCTGAGAGTCCGCCACCCGGTGTCGGATGCCCTCGTCACCGTAGAGCACCGACATCGAGAGGAGGATCGCGCCGAGCTTCCAGGTCCCAAAGAAGATGGCCGCGGTCTCGGGCGACGCCGGGGCGACGACTGCGATGCGGTCGCCGCGCTGGACCCCGTGCGCGCGCAGGACGTTCGCGGCCCGCGCGGCAAGCGACTGCATCTCCCCCCAGGTCGCGTGGCGCTCGGTGCCCCGGAAGTCCTCGAACACCATCGCCAGCTTGTCGCGGGGGTGCTTGTCGCAGACGTCCGCTGCGATGTTGTAGCGGGGCGGGACCTCCCATCGGTGACCCGCGCAAGCCTCCTCGTAGGACCTTGCCCTCGTCGTGGTAGTGGCCATCGCTCTCCTTCGGTTGCGCCGCTCGTCGAAGTTTCCTACATAGATATCTTCACGGCACGTGATGCGGGCTCAGTTCAACAAGCGCCGTTTCGAGACCTCGCTCAAGCTGCCATACGCGCTCAAGCCCGAGGTCCTGGGGTGACCACGCCTCGGCTGCTCCTTATCCCGGGCTACACCGAGCTGGAGTGGGTGATACGGCCACAGCTTGAGGAATGGGCCGAGGTCGCCGCATTCGACGCCCCCGGCGTGGGCGACGAGGTTCCCCCCGACGCGTACGACGCCGCGGCCGTGGCGGAGCGGGCGGCCCTGGAGGTAGACCGCCTTGGATGGGGGAGCTGCGTGGTCGCTGCTGACGAATACGCGATTGCCGCAGCGGCGAAGCTCACGTCTCGACATCGGGATGCCGTCCAGGGGCTGGCGCTTGGGCACGCCTGTCTGAGCTTGAGCCCCGAGGCGGACCCGCCCGCAGTCAACGCTGAGGTTCGGTCGGCCTTCAGGCAGGTAGCCGAGCTCGATGACCGCACGTTCATGCGGCACCTGACACAGCTCACCCAAGGGTTCTACGGTGAGGAGCTCGCCGACCGGATGCTCGAGCGAATCCCTACCGGCGTGGCGCAGGCCTACGTGCGCGACAACATGGCCGACCCGGGCGACTGGATCGGGGGTGCCCTGCGGGACCTGGAAAAGCCATTGCTCCTCGCCGAGCACGATCCATGCCTGCTGTTCACGAAGGAGGGATACGAGGCCGCCGTTTCCGCCTTCCCCGATTCGATGCGGGTGTCCTGTCGAGAGAAGCCGACCGTGAGCCCCGCCTTTGCCGAGGCCCTACGCGACTTCTGCCGGGAAGTGGTCGCCTAGCAGACCTCCTTCCGATGCGGCGATTAGGCGCTTCCGCGACACGGGAGGGCAAAGCATGATGTAGTGCCTACATGGCCTGGAGGGTCCGTCTGCCGGTTGGTGCCACCTGCCTCGCGATCGCATTCGTGTCCGGCGTCGGCCCAGCCCAGGCCGCATTCAGCGCACACGGCAGTGTCGGACAGGTCTATGTGACCCAACTCACCCCGGGCGCGCAGATGTCGCTCCTCGACCCCCAGGGCCGGACGATCGCCACGAAGCCGGCCAACGGGCGGGGCGGCCTTTTGTTTCGCAACGTCCCGCCGGGAACCGGCTACCGCGTCCGCCTCTCGGGAGGGGCGAGCTCGGGGCCGCTGAAGGTGCTCTCGACGCGGCCGGCGCCGCCAAGCACGAACATCTACAACCAGCAGATCCCGTCGGAGGGTTACGGCTATCTGAGAACCCGCGACGCCACCAAGCTCGCCATGTACGTGCACCCCCCGGAGGACGTCACGAAGGCCCTGCCGGGTGTGACCCCGCCACCGAGCCCACCCGGTCCCAAGCCGACCTTGATCGAGTACTCGGGCTACGGATACGCGGACCCGGCGGGTCCGCAAAGCGGGATCTCGATCCTCGCCAACCTGATGGGCTTCACGGTTGTCGACGTGAACATGCGCGGCACCGGCTGCTCGGGCGGCGCGTTCGACTTCTTCGAGCCGCTTCAGAACCTCGACGGATACGACGTGATCGAGACGATCGCCCGCCAGCCGTGGGTACAGCATGGCAAGGTCGGGATGATGGGCATCTCCTACGGCGGGATCAGCCAGCTCTTCACCGCGCAGACAAATCCGCCGAGCCTGGCCGCGATCTCACCCCTCTCGGTCCTCGACGCCACGCAGACCACTCTCTATCCGGGCGGCGTCCTGAACACGGGGTTCGCCGTGAACTGGGCCAAGGAGCGCGTCCACGATGCCAAGCCGGCGGGACCGAACTCGGGGCAGGCCTGGGCCTACCAGCGGGTCCAGCAGGGCGACCAGACGTGCAAAGCCAACCAGGCCTTGCATGGCTGGGCGGCGAACCTCATGGCCAAGATCCGGGCCAACAGCCATTACGTGCCGAAGGTCGCCGACCCGCTGGCGCCGGTCACGTTCGTCAACAAGATCCACGCGCCGGTGTACATGGCCTGCCAGTTCACGGATGAGCAGACAGGCGGTCACTGTCCAAATCTGGCGGACCGCTTCACCGGGACCAGCCGCAAGTGGTTCACGTTCACCAACGGGACCCACGTCGACTCGCTCGATCCGGAGACCTTCAACCGCTGGTACGACTTCCTCAAGCTCTACGTGGCCCGACAGGCGCCGATCGTCAACTCAGCCGCGGTCCGCGCCGCCGCGCCAGTGATCTATCAGGAGGCGATGGGCATATCGGGGGTGACGATGCCGCCGGATCCGATCCAGGAGCAGCCGACCTACGCGGGGGCGAAGGCCGCGTTCGAGCAGCTCAAGCCCATCCGCGTGCTGTTCGACAACGGGGCCGGCGGCTCCGAGCCTGGACAGCCGTATCCCGGCTTCGAGCAGTCCTTCTCGAGTTTCCCGATCCCGGGCACCACCGCCCGGTTCTGGTACCTCTCGGCCAACGGGGCGCTCGGCAACCAGCCGCCCGCTGGCGCGGGGGTCGATTCGTTTACCTGGGACGCCGACGCCCGGCCGCTGACCAACTTCACGGGCGACACGGCCGCCGGCACCAACGGTCTATGGACCGCGACACCGCCATACGACTGGCGGCGGCCGCCCGCCGGCAGCGCGGAGTCCTACCTGAGCAGCCCGCTGAGCGGCAACACCACCGTGATCGGTGCGGGTGCGGTGCGTGCGTGGGTCCGCTCCTCGACTCCCAACGTCGACCTCCAGGCCACCATCACCGAGGTCAGACCCGACGGCAAGGAAACCTTCGTGCAAAACGGCTGGGTCCGAGGCAACGAGCGCAAGCTCGACGCTCAAAAGAGCACCCTGCTCGAACCCGTCCTGAGCCTCAGGGCCTCCGACGTATTGCCGATGCCATCCAACCGCTTCGTCAAGGTCACGGTCCCGCTCTACTACGAGGGGCACACCTACCGCGCCGGCTCGCGTATCCGGGTGACGATCACTGCCCCGAACGGCGACCAGCCCATCTGGTCGTTCGGGGAGACGCAGCCGAGTGGGCACGCCACGGTTTCGATCGCCCACTCCCAGAACAAGCCGTCGAGTCTCATCCTCCCGGTGGTGCCGGGCGTAAGCGTTCCGACCGGGCTGCCGCCATGCCCCGGGCTAAGGGGCGAACCGTGCCGGGTCTATCAGCCCTAGGTGAACCGGCAAACGACGCGCTGACTCTGGCTAATCATCCGGGCTCAGTCGATTGGCAGGGTGTCCGTATCGGACTTGAGTTCGCCTTTGGGAGTCCCGCGGTCAATCGGTGATCGTGATCCGGATGGCCGTGAAGGTGGGCACCGGGTTACCCTCGTCGTCCCGACCCCACTGGTCGAGGTGCTTGAGCCGCGATCCTTTCCCCGGGATCCCTTGACGAGATCGCTACCCCGGCGGCCGTTGACCCGATCGTCGCCTTTGCGAGCGTTGATTTGGTCGGGCTGCCCGGTGCCGACGATCACGTCCGCGCCGTTGGTTCCGACCATCTGCTCGGCGAACGCGGGTTGGGGTGGGAGCGCGACGAGCGTCGCAAGGGCGCCGATTGTGACGAACCCCATCAGCAACGCCGTCCAAGTGCCCGGAATGCCAGATGTGGCCCTCATCGTGTGCTCTTCCCTTGACCGAGCTTACTCCGAGATCCGCCACGATGGCGGATCTGTGGCCGGCTCAAATGCCACGTGCCCCTTACCCGAGCGGCTGCCGGGCTAGTCGTCGCCCGAGCCGCTGCCCGAGGAGCCGCTGCCGGACGAGCCGCTGCCGGACGAGCCGCTCCCAGACGAGTCGCTGCCGGGGCCCGAGTTCGCCGAGTCGCCGCCACCGAGATCGTCGCTGCCGGAGGAACTGCCACCATGGTCGTCGCTCAGGTTGAGCTCGGGCGCCTCGGGAACGACGTCGTCGGAGGGGACGGCCGGCTCGGAAGGCTGCTTCTGTGGTGAGGTCGCAACCTCCTCGCCGCCCCGCCCGCGCCCGCGCCCGCCCTTGTCGTTGCCGGCCTCAGGAGGCGCGAGCGAGCCGGCGCTGAGCGGCTGCGCCGCGAGCCCGATCGAATCGCCCGACACCGCGTTGATCAGCAGTCCGATGCCCGCCGCCGCGACCAGTCCGAGGATGGCGAGAACGCTGATGGCTACCGCGGGTCGTCTCATCCGGGCTGACGCTAGCGAGCCTCGGGTAAAGAATCGGCAAAGGGAAACGAGACCTCGGCGCGCAGCCCGCGCGGCTTGCGGCTGACGAGCTTTGCCTCGCCGCCCCAGCGCCCGGCGAGCGCGGCCACGATCGCAAGGCCCAGCCCGGTGCCGGAGCTGCCCGCCGCGGATTGCCCGCGGGTGAATCGCCCCAGCACCCGTTCGTGCTCGCCGGGCTCGAGGCCGGTGCCTTCGTCGTCGACGGCGACGAAGCCATGCCCGTCTCTCCGCCCCCACTCGAGCGTGACGCTCCCGCTCTGCGCATACTTGAGCGCGTTCTCGATCAGGTTGTCGAGCACGATGCCGATGTCGTCGGGCGACGCCAGCACCCGGACATCGTCGGGTCCGTCCGCGCTGATGCGACGGCCGAGCGACGCCGCCTCCGCCTCCCACCGATCCCGAGCGACCCGTGAGCAGCGGCCAAGGTCGACCGCCTCGGGATCGGGGCGCTCCTGACCCTCGCGCGCCAGTACCAGGAGATTGCCGAGGAGCGCCGCGAGGCGTTCGACCTCGTCCTCGGCGGCCAGCAGTTCCTGGTGGACCTGCGGGTCATGGGAGCGGTCCCCCGCGGCCTCGAGCCGCAACCGCAGTCCGGTGAGCGGCGTTCGCAGCTGATGCGAGGCATTGGCGACGAACTCCCGCTGCGCCTCCAGCACGCTTTGCAGACGGGAGGTCATCTCGTTGAACGACGTGGCGACCTCCTTGTGCTCACGCGATCCGCTTACCGCCGCACGGGCACTCAGGTCCCCCTCCGCCACCCGGCGCGCGGTACCAGCAAGCACGGCCAGCGGGCGGGTCAGAAATCCTGCGAGCACCCAGGCCACGGCAATGCCCAGCAACAGCGCCACCCCGCCGGCGCCGATCAGTACCAGGGCGTCCCCTCGCACCTCGTCGTCGACGGCGGCGACGCTCTGCGTCGCACGCACCACACCCGCCGTCCGTCCGTTCTGGACGACGGGGGTTGCCGTGAACAACAGCTCCTCGCCCAGCGACTCGCTCTGGCGCCTGCCCTGCGCATTCGCGCCGTCCAGGGCTGTCCGGATCTCCGGCCGGTCGCCGTAGTCCTCGCCCTCGAGCCCACGTCCTGCCGAGTCGGCGAGGACGGTCCCGGCCGCGTCGGTGATTATCACCCTTCCGCCCAGGGAGGTCGCCCCGCGGGAGACCAGGTCACGCAGGCGAGCCCCCTGATCCAGTTCGTCAGCAGCGCTCGTCGCGATGAGCGAGACCTGGCCCGCCGACTCCGCCTTGATCTCGGCATCAACTCGCTTCGATAGGTTCAAGACCAGCGGCAACTCGAGCGCGATCAGCACCGCGAGGAGCACGTAGGCGAAGGCGCCGAGCAGCGTCAGACGAAGGCTCACGTGCCCTCGCTCAGGCGAAGTCCGAGGCGGCCGCAAACCGGAAGCCAACCCCTCGCACGGTGTGGAGGTAGCGGGGCTCGGCCGGATCGTCGTCGAGCTTGCGGCGTAGGCTCGAGACATGCACGTCGAGCGTTTTCGTCGATCCGAACCAGTTCATGTCCCATACATCCTCGATCAGCTGCTCGCGCGTCACTACGGAGCCGGCGTCGCGCATCAGGCGGTGGAGTAGTTCGAACTCCTTGCGTGAGAGGTCTAGCTCGGAGCCGCCCAGCGCGACGGAGCGGCGGCCGGGGTCGAGCTGGAGCTCGCCGATCTCGATCGGTCCGGCCACCTGGTCGGGCGAAGACGCTGACGTCCGGCGCAGGACTGCCCGCACCCGGGCGATCACTTCGCGGGCGCTGAAGGGTTTCACCACATAGTCGTCGGCCCCCAGCTCGAGGCCAACGATCCGATCGGCCTCGTCACCGCGGGCGGTCAACATCACGATCGGCACGTCGCGCTCAGAGCGGAGCTCACGGCAGACGTCGAAACCCGACCCGTCGGGGAGCATCAGGTCGAGCAACACGAGGTCGGGCTCGACCTTCCGCGCGCGTTCGAGCGCCTCCACGACGGTTTCGGCCACGGTTGCCTCGAATCCCTCGCGTTCGAGCGCATCGGCAAGCGGACCGGAGATCGACCGCTCGTCCTCGACCAACAACACCCTGCGCCGGCGCACAGCCACACCGAGATCGTAGGCGGCGGGCACGCCGACGGGGCGGCTCACGGCCGCCCCGTCGTTACCGAACGCGGGAGGTGGCTAGTCGTCCTCGCCGCCACTTCCTGGTCCGCTCGAGTCGTCGCCGCCGCCGGAGCCGCTCGAGCCGTGGCCCGAGCTGTCGTCGTCACCGTCGTCGTCGTGGCCCGAGCTGTCGTCGTCACCGTCGTCGTCGTGGCCCGAGCTGTCGTCGTCACCGTCGTCGTCGTGGCCCGAGTTGACACTCCCAGGGCCCGAGTTCAGGCTGCCTGGCCCGCTGTTGTCGACGCGATCGTCGTCGCCGACTGGGATCCCTCCGGTGCAGCGGGGGTCGCTCGCGTGTTCGGCCTCGTCGCACGGCCCCGAGATGTCGACGCCGGTGTCGTCGTCGTCGACGTCGCCGTCGTCCTCGGGATGGTCACGGCCGCGGCCATCGTCGTCGCGGTCGCCGCCCGGTGCGCAGCGTGGGTCGTTCACGTGTTCGGCCTCGTCGCACGGCCCCGAGATGTCCTCGGTGCCACCGGTGGTCGTCGTGGTCGTGACCGTGGTTGTCGGAACTTGGCCGTCGTTGGACGAGCCGAATGCCACGACGGCTCCGGTCACCACCAGCGCCAGGGTCAGCGCGGTCAGAATTGCCTTTCTCATCGTCTGTCCTTCCTTCTTGGTTGTTTCTCGGTCGGGATCAGTTGTTGCGCTCGCGCTCGACGAAGCGAGCGACGAGCCGTCCGTTGTCGCGGCGCACGCCGTCGACGGAAATCACCATTCCGCGCTCGAGCCCGCGGAAGCCGCCCGGAATTCGCTCAAACTGCGTGCGAGCGTTGACCCGGAACCGCAGCTTCGCGCCGGATTCGTCGTCCCGGATCCGGAAGGAGCGCTGGCCTTCGCTCTCCTTCGAGAGGACGGCGCCGTCATGCTCGACAGGGGCTGCCTGGGCCGTCGCCGCGACGCCGCTCGTCAACAGTGCGGCGGCGCCAATCGCACCGATCCACCGGGCCACGGACCTCTGTGTCTTCGTCACTTCCCTACCTCCTACGGTCGTGTTTCTGGTTGATGCGACCAGGATCACGACCGCGGGCCAGCATCCGGCAGGCTGGGGCCAGCGCGCGGCCAAGCCTTGGTTAGGGGTTGGTAAGGCGCCTAGCTGAAGGCGGGGCCAGGCCCGCCATCGAGAAGCCGATCGGGCCTTCCCGCTCGACCCAAGCGTGGGAGCTAGCTAAGCCCTGCCCTCGGTGAGGGATCAAAAGGCAGGCCGTGCACGCTTCGGATCTCAGCCGCGATCAGCTGCCTGATCTCGCCTGGGGCGCGTCCACTGGCAGCGCTAGTTTGAGCGGGCACATCCGAGGCTGGCACCTCTGCACACAGCCTCAGGCGAAGCGCCCGGCCACGCTGGGCGCTCGCCGTTTTCGAGGCCGTTGCCGGGATGGTGCCGAGGTCGGAGAACACGCGGCGGCCCGCGGATCCATCCCTGTCGCCGTGTGCAGGAGGCGCTCCGCGCCGCGGGCATCGAGTACGAGAAGGTGATCGCCGCTCACGGCAGCCCGATTCCCTTCCTGCGGAAGGGCTCGCGTGACGAGCTGCGGGAGGCGACGGGATCGACGAAGCTGCCGGCGCTCAAGCTGCCCGACGGGACGGTCATCACCCATTCCCGGGCCATCCTCTCCTGGATCGATCACCAGTAGAGATCTCAGCTCATCCGCCGATAGCGCCACACGCAGAGCGGAATGAAGATGGCCAGCAGCCCGCCAATCCACGCCAATGCGCCCGGCAACGAGTCGGAGGTGCTGCCACCAAGCGCAAACGCGCGGGCGGCATCGGCGGTCAGGGTGACCGGGCTGATCTCGGCGAATGCCTCGAGCCACGGGGGCATGCTGCTCACGGGCACGAACACGGAGCTGGCGAAGACCAGCGGAAAGATCGCCACAAAGCCCGCCGACTGTGCTGCCTCGGCGCCGCGAACGGTGAGGGCGACAAAGGCGAAGATCCAACTCAGCGCTAGGCCGAAGGCGCAGACCACCGCCACCGAAGCGAGCGCATCCACCGCGCCGCCCTGGAAACGGAAGCCGATGATGTACCCCACGGCGATCATGAGGACGATGATGAGTACGTTGCGAACGAGGTCGGCCAGCGTGCGTCCGGCGAGCACTGCCGACCGCGCCATCGGCATCGAGCGGAAGCGGTCGACGACCCCACGCTCGAGATCCTCCGCCAGCCCAACCGCGGTCTGGGTAGCCCGGAACGACACCGACTGGACGAAGATGCCGGGGAGCAGGAAGTCGATGTAGGACACGCCGCCTGGAAGCGCCTGCCCGATCGCCCCGCCGAACACATAGGTGAAGAGCAGGACGAACATGATCGGCTGCACCGTCGAGAAGATGAGCAGCTGCGGCTGGCGGACGAAGTGGCGAAGGTTTCGCAGCGTTACCACCCAGGTGTCGCCTGCGGCGCGCAGCAGGGCGCTGGCCTTTGGGAGCGGCGGCCAGTGCAGGGCGGTCGCGCGGGCGCCGTTTGCCCTCGCCTTCGGGTCTGCGACGTCGACTGGCGCGGGAGCCGCGCCGTCTTCGCTCGGGGGATTCCCGGTCAGTTCGAGGAAAACGTCGTCGAGGGTCGGGCGCCGCAGGGCGAGGTCACTGGCGGCGATGCCCGCGTCGCGCAGCGCCGCCGCAGCGGCCGTCACCAGCTCAACGCCGTCGCGGCTGGCCGGCATCGTGAGCTCGTCCGGGCGGTCGGCGGGCTGGGGATCACCGCAACCGACCGCGGCCAGGGCCGTCCGCGCATGCTCCCGCTCGTCCGCCCTGGCGAGCTGGACCTCCAAGACCTGGCCGCCGACGCGATCCTTGAGCTCGTCCGCCGTGCCCTCCGCGATCACCCGCCCGTGGTCTATGACAGCGATGCGATCGGCAAGCTGGTCGGCCTCCTCGAGGTACTGGGTGGTCAGCAGCACCGTCGTCCCCTCATGCACGAGTCCCCGGACCGTGCTCCAGATCTCATTGCGGCTGCGCGGGTCCAGCCCGGTGGTGGGCTCATCAAGAAAGAGCATCCGGGGGCGACTGATCAAGCTCGACGCAAGGTCGAGCCGTCGTCGCATCCCGCCCGAGTAGGTCCGGGCCGGGCGATCCGCCGCGTCGGCGAGCTCGAATCGATCGAGCAGTTCCGTTGCCCGTTTGCGCGCCTCGCCAGGTGGGAGGTGAAAAAGCCGCCCGAACATCTCCAGGTTCTCCTGGCCGGTCAGCAGCTCGTCGACCGCGGCAGACTGACCGGTCAGACCGACGAGCTCCCGCACCGCGCTCGGCTCTTGGACGACGTCCCGCCCGAAGACGTCCACGCGACCGGCGTCCGGCGCCAGCAGCGTCGTAAAAACGCGGACCAGAGTGGTCTTTCCCGCTCCGTTGGGGCCCAGAAGGCCAAACACCGTGCCCTCCTCGATTCCCAGGGACACGCCCGAGAGGGCGACAGTCGGCCCGTAGCGCTTAACCACGCCTTCAGCGAGGACGGCCGGAGTTTCGGTCGTGGGAGTAACCACCGACACTGGACGCTAGAGGAACCGGAACGACCGAGATGGATAGTCGAGGGGCCGCAGTAACGTCGGCGTTCGCGGTACCGCCCGCTCACGGTGGCGTTGGTGCTCGGTGCCGCGGCCGCGCTGGCGATCGGCTGGATCCGCCCTGCGCCCTGGCTGCTCGCGACGCTCCTGGACCTGATCCTGGTCGCGATCTGGTCTTTCGCGTTCGCCCTAACCCTGCGGACGCGGCGGACCGTGCCCGAACCCGGCTAGGGCGCCATACCCCCCATGAGAGTCCGGGCCCTGGCGCCTCTGCTCCTCGTGCGAAGCAGCAGCTAGACTGGCCCTACGGGTTGAGCGTCCGTTCGACCGAAAGTTGTGCCCCGCGTCTTCGCAGTTGTTGCCTCCCGGCACCCTCCGCGTTTCGCAGCGCACCCACACAGAGGGAAGTTAAGGATGGCCACAGGAACCGTGAAGTGGTTCAACGACCAGAAGGGCTTCGGATTCATCACCCCGGATGACCCCGGCAAGGACCTGTTCGTTCACAAGAGCGGGATCGTCGGCGACGGCTACCAGTCGCTGAGCGAGGGCGCGAAGGTCTCGTACGACTCAGAGTCCGGGGAGAAGGGCCCGAAAGCCGTAAACGTCCAGGCGCTTTAGGTTCACCGACCTCGACCAGCAACCGAGCGCGCGTGGGCCGGGCGCCACTCCGGACGGCCACCCCGCGCAAGACCTACGTGCGACCAGGTGCAGCAAGCATCCGCAGAGAGTGCGACCTGTTGCAGGTTCCCCCCAACTGGCTTGCGCACGCTCGAATTCCCGCGAACTAGGAGGAATATGGGCTCAAAGAGGAAGACCACGATGGCAAAGCTCAACCGTGAACGCAGGCTCCTCGAGCGTCGGCAGGAGAAGCAGGCCAAGAAGCTCGCCAGGAAGGAAGCGTCGGCAGATCAGCCGGACCGGATCAGCGACACCCCACCCGGAGAGGCAGCGGCGAAGGGCACCTAGGAGGGGATCGCGAGTAGGCCGCGGCGCGGCTCGAAAGAGGCGCTTCGATCGAGATCCTCCAATACGCGCCGCGCCGAGCGCCTTCCGCGTGTCAGCCAGGCAGATCTTCAGTCCGCTTCCTGGCGAGTCTGCCTTCGAGCAGCCCGGTTGACTGGCCGACTTCGATCAAGTAGCCGTCGGGGTCTCGCATGTAGCAGCGGGTCTCAGCACCACGATCGATCGGCGGTGTCACGAACTCGGCCCCTTTTGAGCTCCACTCTTCGTAGCACGCCTGGATGTCGGCTACGCGCAGGTTCATGAAGCTGGAGACCGTGTTCTTGAACTCGTGGTCGACGACCGAGATCTCCGGCTTGTCGGGGGTGGGGCCACCGCCCGGATTCATGATCAGCCACGAGTTGGAGAGCTTGACCATGCACGGATTCTCCTCCAGCACGACCTGGCCGCCGAGAACCTCGGAGTAGAAGGCGCGGGATCGAGCAACGCTTCGCACGGTGATGAACAGCGTGACGAGGAAGCCCTCGCTCGGCGCGGGCAGGTTTTCGAAGTCGATGTATGGCGTGTGCTCGGTCACGGCTCTGCCCTCCTCGGTCGCGTTCTAAGGACTGTGGCAACAGCCCCATTGGAGCCTAACTCCGCAGTCGCTTCCGCAACTCGGGGCATGAAGATGCACCCCGGAAGCTGACGTCCGGCTCCCGACCTACGGTCGGCTGACCGGACAGGGGCTTCCGTGGAGAACGCAGGCTGGACAGGCCGTTTAACGCGCGATGGGCTTCGAGCCCGGCTTTTCATTGGCCGCCCCTGCGACCGGCCCGGTTGTGCTTCGAGCACGTATCCGTCGATGTCGTTCGTCCACCGGTTCTCCGATCTGTCAACGACAACGAGCAGGAGGACAGATGAGATCGATAGGTCTGGACATCCACCGCGACTTCTGCGAGGTCGCGATCGCCGAGGGCGGTGAGGTCCGCTCACCTGGCCGCATCGAGATGAGCCCCGAGGCACTGGAGCTTTTTGCGGGGAACAAAGCCACGGTCGGCACCGAGATCGTGGAGTCGACCGATCCCGCCCAGGAAGGCAAGGGACAGCTGTGGAGCGTGGTCGACGGCGCGGGATCCGGAGCGCCGGATCGGATCGCCGGCTACCACATGACTCCGATGCCGCCGCTCTCGTGTCCGCCGCTCTCCTTCAACGTCTCCGTCATATCGGGCGGCTACACAATCCACGACGCAACCCCATAGATGGCTCGCGCTGCGGGCGTGAATCGTCGCTTCGATGCCAGTAGAAGCGGAGCGTGAGATGGGCGCGGCTGGTTTCGAACCAGCGACCTCTCGCGTGTGAAGCGGTGGTCCCTCAGGCACGGATGGGCGTCGTTGCCCGCGCCCGGATGTGCACGGATGTGCGTCGATGTGCGCGGATGTGCGCGCTAACGGGCACCAGAACGGCGCTGGTGCCCAATGCGGAGCAGGCGATCGGACCGAAAGCTCATTCGCGTGAGAGGCTTCCCGTAGTGGTCGAGCGCGTGACCTCCCACGCCGGCCCCTGACCCACCTACACTGACTCCGTGAAGCCGATCCGGGGAGGTCTGCTTTCAGCGGTAGGGGCCGCTTTCTTGCTGCTACTGGTCATCACTGCGGTCGCGCTCGCCGCGACCGGCGATCTCACCCAGCCCGCGGGGACCGCCGGCTGCATCAGCCAGGAGGAAACGAGGCCCTGCGCCGAGGGCCATGCGCTCGACGACCCGATCTCCGTCGCGGTCAGCCCGGACGGGAAGAACGTCTACGTCGCCTCGTTCCCGTATAGCAGCAACGCCGTGGTGCGCCTCAACCGCAACACGACCACCGGGGCGATCGCACAGCCCGCCGGGGCCGCCGGCTGCGTCAGCCAGCAGCCGTTGCAGCCCTGCGCCGCCGGCCATGCGCTGGACGGCCCCTACTCGGTGGCGGTGAGCCCGGACGGGAAGAGCGTCTACGTGGCCTCGTACTCCAGCAACGCCGTGGCGCGCCTCAACCGCAACCCGACCACCGGTGCCCTCACCCAGCCCGCCGGCGCCGCCGGCTGCGTCGGTGAGACCGGGTGGTCGGCGCCCTGCGCCGCCGGCCACGGGCTCGTCGGCCCCAACTCGGTGGCGGTCAGCCCGGACGGGAAGAGCGTCTACGTAGCCTCGTCTGACAGCAGCGGCTGCGGAGAGACCACCTGCGGAGGCTGGGGGGCCGTGGCGCGCCTCAACCGCAACCCGACCACCGGGGCGATCGCACAGCCGGCTGGGCGCGCAGGCTGCGTCAGCGAGACCGGGGCGGAGCCCTGCGCCAACGGCCATGGGCTGCTCATCCCCAACTCGGTGGCGGTCAGCCCGGACGGGAAGAGCGTCTACGTCGCCTCGTTCTCCAGCGAAGCCGTGGCGCGCCTCAACCGCGACCCGACCACCGGGGCGCTCACCCAGCCCGCCGGGGCCGCCGGCTGCATCAGCGAGGACGGGTCGGGGCCGTGTGCCGACGGCCATGCGCTCGACGGCCCGTTCTCGGTGGCGGTCAGCCCGGACGGGAAGAGCGTCTACGTCGCCTCGGGCTACGACGACGCCGTGGTGCGCCTCATCCGCAACCCGACCACCGGGGCGATCGCACAGCCCGCTGGGCGCACCGGCTGCGTCAGCGAGACCGGGGCGGGGCTCTGCGCCGACAACCACGGGCTCGTCGGCCCGGTCTCGGTTGCGGTCGCCCCGGACGGGAAGAGCGTCTACGTCGCCTCGTTCTCCAGCAACGCGGTCGCGCGCCTCAACCGCAACCCGACCACCGGGGCGATCGCACAGCCAGCCGGGCGCACCGGCTGCGTCAGCCAGACCGGGGCGGGGCTCTGCGCCGACGGCCATGCGCTGGTTTACCCCCACTCGGTGGCGGTCAGCCCGGACGGGAAGAGCGTGTACAGCACCTCGGGGGGCAGCAAGGCCGTGGTCCGCTTCAATCGGGCCCCCTAGCCAGTTCGGCCGAGCCTAGGCGTCACCAGCGTCAGCGACCTCACCGCCGTTCCCTGCCCATAACCTCATTCGCCGAGCAAGGCGGATCGTGAAATGTGATGGGCGCGGCTGGTTTCGAACCAGCGACCTCTCGCGTGTGAAGCGGCAGGGCTGAGGAAGGCAGAAACGGCATCACCAAGCGGTATGCACCGCTATCTGCCCGGGTCGCTTCGCCCTGCGGATTACCAGGGATTACGCACGATTACCGGGGATTCGGGCAGAGAGGGCGGCTTTCTGCCCAGACCGAGCACGCATGTTGGCCACTTAGGCGGGAGGTTGGGTTCGTCAAGCGCTATTCCTGGGAGCCTTGGCTCCGCGCCGCCTTCACGGCTACCGTGATGCAGGCTCCCGGAGCATCGCCCAGAGTGGCGGTGAGCTTCCGGCCTGGACGGTCGAGACGTCCTCGAATCCATGGCGGGCGTAGAGGTTGCGGCTGCGGGGACTCGTGGCTTCGAGATAGGCGGGGAGACCGTCGCGGTCGCACGTCTCGAGCGCATGTTGCAAGAGCGTGGAGCCCAGACGGCGGCCCTGGGCGACGGGTTCCACCCCCATGAGTGGCAGGTACCAGTGGTCATAGGTGGGGTGGTGTTCATCCATTTGCTCGAACACGCCGCCGATGTCCTCATACGTCTGGTCGTCCATGCTCTCGCGCATGAGGCTCATCACGGTTTCCCCGTCGGATTCGACTCCCGGGGGAAGCCAGAGTGCGATGGCCACGTGGTCCTCCAGGCCGTGCGCGGTGCCCTCCTCGAACGCTGCCCCGCCGAACGCCTCCACGAACGGGGGCCAATAGGCCAGGTATCGCTTCGAGTCAGGCCAAGCCCACCGCACCACTGGGTCAGAGGAGAACGCCAGCGTGAGCGTTGCCACAGCGTGCTGCCGCGCAGTCTCATCCACCACCCCCACGGTCCCTTTCACCGGCAATCCCCCTCTCGGTCACGGCGGCGCACGGAGACCGCCCCGCTGCCGACCCTACAACGATCGTGGGTGGCCGGGGTGCGACGCGTCCACAGGCTCGGTGGTCGCAGACGAGGGGACGGCGGATAGGCTCGACGACCTCCCTATCCGCGAGATACTGCGCGGGCGATGTCGCAGGTGAATGTGGACGCCGACTTCGACGTGATCCGCCGGGCCTGGCGGGCCTCGGGACAGAAGGACCTCGCCGCCATCGAAAGGGAACTGGATCCCGACATCGTCACGATCCCCTTCGGGGCGGCGATGGAGGGGAAGTCGTACCGCGGAGTAGACGCGGTCGTCGGCTGGCTTCGCGATGAGATCTGGGCCAACTGGGAGCAGTTCGACACCGTCCCGGAGGAGTTCACGCGGGTGGGCGACAAAGTTCTCGTCCGCGGGCACTGGCGGGCGACCGGCAAGGCGAGCGGCGTCGAGCTCGTAATCCGGGCGACGTGGGTGGTCGAAGTGAGAAATGGCAAGATCGCTTACTGGCAGACCTACACGGACCATGAGGACGCCTTGCGCGACCTCGGACTCGGGCCAGACAAGTCGTCCACCTGATCTTCGAGCGCGAGAAGCGCCAAGCCCTCGAAGCCGCTGGGCTATCGGAGTAGGCGACCACTCTCCCGCCTAGCGGCCAGCAATCCCCACAAGCAGGGGTGGCAGCGCCAGCCCATCGGGAATGGGACGGTATTCCTGGCAGTCCGGGCTCTTCGAGGGCGCACATTGAGCGGGCAGCAGCCGGGTGAGCGCGAGACGCGGGAGCTCGCCGACCAAGGGAGTGGCGCGCCACCCGCCAAGTTGAAACGAAATGAAGCGGGCGTAGACTCAGGGGCCATGGGGGACGCGACTCGCGTACTCGAGGACAACGTCGAGGCGACCGAGGCCTGGAACGGTCCGCTGTTCGATATCTGGCTGGAGTACCGGGACCTGGTGGCCGACGGCCTGCGGAATCACGGGGAGGCGGCGCTCGCGGCCAACCCCCCGCACGAGGGCGACCGCGTGCTCGACATCGGCTGCGGGCTGGGCGACACGACGGTGCGACTTGCGGGCCTCGTCGGCTCTGCCGGTCACGCGCACGGGGTGGACGTGGCCGAGCGGATGATCGAGACGGCAATCGAGGAGGCCGCGGAGGCCGAGATCGAGAACGTCAGCTTCGCGACCTGCGACGTCGAGGTGACGAAGTTCGACCAGACGTTCGACCACACGTTCTCGCGCATGGGGACGATGTTCTTCGCAAACCCGGTGGCGGCGCTGCGCAACGTGCGCGAGGGGCTAGCGCCCGGTGGGCTGCTGAACATGGTGGTCTGGCGGCGCAAGCTCGACAACGAGTTCATGCACCGCGCCGAGCTGGTCGTCGCCGAGTACCTCGAGGAACCGGAGGAGTCCGACGTGCCGAGATGCGGGCCGGGGCCGTTCTCGATGGCCAACGCGGACACGGTCTCGGACGTGCTGAAGCACGCCGGCTACGAGGACATCCGGCTCGCGCGCCAGGACCTGCCGTACAAGATCGGCAACGACCTCGAGCACGCGGTCGCGTTCAACATGGCGCTCGGCCCCGCGGCCGAGGTCTTGCGCATGTGGGGCGAGCGGGTGGACGAGATCAGGCCGACCATCGCGGACGACCTGCGCAAGGCGCTCGCGGATTTCGTGGTGGATGGCGGCGCGGTCGTCGCCCCAGCATCGACTTGGGCCGTGACCGCGCGGGCCCCGCGGTAGCTCAGCCCGCGGCGACGAGCTCGTCCGCCAGCCCGCTGCGGCAGTAGAGAACGGTGCGGCAGTTGCGCCGCGGTGGCGAGCTTGGCTAGACGCCTCTAGCGGCCGGAAATGTCCACGAGCAAGGGCGGCAGCGCCAGCCCTACGGAAAAGGGACGGTATTCCTGGAAGCCGTGGCGCCAAGGCGGCAGGCCAGAGCGAGATACTGCGCGTGCGATGTCGCAGGAGAACGTGGAGGTTGTGCTGGAGGGATTTCGCCGGTTCCAGACGGGCGACCCGGGTTGGGCGGATGACTGGGTCGATCCCGAGATCGAGTGGGACTTCTCCGCATACCCGCTCGCTGACCTTCCGACCGTTGGTCGCGGGCGGACCGCTCTTCTGGATGTGATCGAGACGTACATGAGTGGCTGGCGTGATCTTCGACAGGAGATCACCGAGGTCATCGATGCCGGGGACGACGTGCTGGTCGTAATCCACGAAACCGCGGGCCTGCGGGGCAGTGACGCCGTGCTTGAGCGCGATGTCAGCCATCTCTGGACGATTGAAGACGGCCTCTGGACTAGGTGGCGTCTCTACGCAACCCGCGAGGAGGCCCTGGAAGCCGCCGGGCTGTCGCAGTAGGCGATGTCGCACAGCCTTCGCTCTGTCGCGGCGACGCCCCAATCTAGATGGGAGCGCAGGCGCGTAACGGTGGACCGATCCGCCACTCAAACGGGACGACAAGGTGTAGGTTCCCCCCACCGGCGACCGAAAAGAGGAGGAGCCATGTACGCACGCGTCGTCAGATTCACCGACGTCGATCCCGATCACCTGGCCGGGCGCTTGGCCGAGGCCGAGGCCCGCGAGGGACCGCCCGTTGACATTCCCGCCAAGGGAGTCCAGATCCTTCACGACCAGGACCAGCGCACGGCGATCGTGATTCAGCTCTTCGAGACGGCCAACGACATGGCGGCAGCGGAGGCTCCCCTCGACTCGATGGACCCGGCGGACACGCCGGGGACGCGCGCCTCGATCGACCGCTGCGAGATCAAGGCCGAGCTGAGCGCAAGCTGAGGCACCGCCGCACCTGGCGCGACTTGGCGGTGCGGCATCGGGCCGCATCGGAACCAAGGTATGGGTGAGGCCCTCGAAGCCGCCGGGCTTTCGGAGTAGCGCTGTCACTCCCATACTGGGCGAACAATGGCCGAGGCCGATCAGATCGATACAGAGGAGTTCCGACGCGATTACGAGGCGCTCAGCCGTGGCGACTGGGACCAAGCGCAGCGACTCCATCATCCACAGATCGAGTGGCACGACGTGCCGGAGCTTCCGGATGCTGGAGTCCATCGCGGCCGCGAGGCGGTTCGGCAGAGGGTCTACGAAGCCACCTCTGACTTCGGGGAGTGGCGTATCGAGCCAAGGGAGTTCATTCCAGCCGGTGACAAGCTCTTAGTCGAGTGCAGGATGTGGGCGAAGACCGCGCACGAAGGCTTCGAATTGGACTTCGACCTCTTCCAGGTGTGGACATTCCGAGACGGCCTCGCAATCAGGCAACAGATGTTTCGTCAGCGAGAGCAAGCCCTCGAAGCCACCGGGCTTTCGGAGTAGGCGATGTCGCGGGAGAACGTGGAGATCGTGAGCTAAGCCTCAAGGCCTTCAGTGTCAGTGGCGAGGGCCAGGACCAAGCGCGGTCCCAAGCTCCCCAGGGGCCCTGGGCGACAGCACTGTCAGAATCCAGAGTTCAGTGTCGAACTACCAGCAGCAAGTCCTGATCGAGGCTCCTGTCGAGGTCGTCTGGGAGTTGCTCAGGGACGTCAACCACCACGCTGAGTGGTGGCCGAAGATCGTCGAGGCCGAGTGCGACGAGGTGGAGCAGGGTTGCGAGTATCGCAACGTGGTCGAGCGACCCGGGCCTCTCCCTGACCTCGCCACAACGCTTTACATCGAGAAGCTCGATGACTGCGAAGAGGTGCTGATCCGCTGCCTGGATACGGGCACCTACACCCATTTCGTGCTCGTTGACGCGCAGGGTGGCACTTTCGTCGATGCGGAGTTCGGGACCGAGCCAGAGAAGCTCAATCTGAAGGTCTTCGACGTGATCGCCGGCAAGCGCTACTTCCGCCGCTGGCTCGAGCAGAGCCTCGATGCCCTGCAGCGGGTCGCCGCCGAGCGGAGCCGGTCGAGGGCGAGCTGAGAGACCGAGACCCGCGCCGAAGCGGGGGGCTGGCGAGAAGCCCTCGAAGCCGCCGGGCTGTCGGAGTAGCAGCCCGCCGTAGCTTCAGGCCGCTACCCGCAGTGGGGGGAGCTTCAGGCCGTTGATGGAAATAGGGCGGTACTCCTGGAAGCCGTGGCTCTGGTGGCCCGTATCTCACTGGCGGGCTCAGAGGGGCAGGGCGCCTCAGTCCTCGGGGATCGTGAACTCCTGCTGGATGCCGTTCTCCTCATCGGAGACAATGTAGTTCCGGCCAGCCTCGAAGTCCGCAGTCAGGAAAACCGATGTGTCCGGTGGAATCGACTGCATCGCGCCGAGGAGTTGCAGCGGGGCGGGGCCGCTGAACCCGCTCCGGAACCAGGCGTTGGCATCGGCATGGGTCTTTCCGGGATTGGGGCTGACGAGGTTGAACTCGCGGGGCTCCGAGGCCCCGTTGCGAAGCTCCAGCGTCTGGCTTCCGGCCGTGACCTCGGGGACGTCAAAGGAGTCCTCGCCAGCGGTGATCACGCCATCCGCCTCCGGTGGTTCCTCGCCGGAGTCTCCCTCGACCGTGAATTCGTGCTTCATCCCGAGGTCATAGTGGGTCTTACCGCCGTTGGTGGGAATGAAACAGAGGAAGGCGTAGGTGCCCGGCTTGAGGTCGCGGGTGATCGAGATCTCCTCGCCCGCCGTCATCGCGGGCACGCCGCCGACGTCGTGAGCCCAGCTCGGCTGCTCATTGCCGGCCTTGAGGGCGGCGTCGAAGTCGGCGAGCGTCTTGCCCTCGCTCAGCCTTCCCAGGGCGAACTCGTGCGGCACCGCCCCCTCGTTGACGAAGTTCATTTTCACGACGCCGCCATCGACTTGGTCCGGCATGTCGTAGGCGTACTCGGTGGCCGTGACCGTGATGGCCTCGGGTCCCCCGCCGTCGCCGCAACTTGCGACAGCCAACGACGCCATCGCCACGAGGCTTACCGTCAGAACCGCCCGACCGCTCATTCCTGTCCTTCCTCTTGCTCTGGGCCGCCGACCCTAGCGGATGGTCCGGCAGCGCTCTCGAAACGTCGGGCGTCTCCGTCGCGGGAGGAAAGGCGGGAGCGAAGACTGCTAGGAGAGCGCTACATGTAGGGGCGGTAGCGCCAGCCCTAACGGGAGCCCGCCCGACGGTCAGGCAGCGACTGACACCTCCAGCGCGGGAAGGCCGATTGATAGGAACCTGCCATACCCATGGAGGCCTCGGCACTTCGGCTACGTGCGTGGTCCACTCCTCTCAGGCCAGGGCGAGATACTGCGCGGGCGATGTCGCAGGAGAACGTGGAGATCGTGCGGCGGGCCTACGAGGCCTTCAACCGGGGCGACCGCGACGCGGCGGTGGCGGACCTTGCGCCGGACTTCGAGTACGTCGCCAGCGGCGCGATCCCCGGCGCCACCGAGACCTATCGGGGGCCTGAGGGATTCAAGCGCTTTAGGAGGTGGCTCCTGGACCAGTTCGACGATGTTCGAGTCGACCTCACCGAGGTGATCGAGGCGGGCGATCAGGTGGTGGTCTTGACCACGAGTCGGGGGCGCGGGAAGCGCAGCGGTGTCGAGACCAGTTGGGATGTCTGGCAGGTCTGGACTCTGCGCGACGGCAAGGCCGTGCGCGGCGAAGGATTCACAAGCAAAGAGAAGGCTCTCGAAGCCGCCGGGCTTTCGGAGTAGGCGATGTCGCAGGAGAACGTTGAGCTGGTCCGCCACGCCCTTGACGTCTACAACGCCGGCGACGTGGACGCCTTCGTGGACCTGTTCACCGACGACGGCGAGGTGGAGACAGACCCCCGCTTTCCCGAGGGCGGGACGTTCAGCGGGCGGGAGTCGATCAGGCGCTTTATCGCCGGGCTGCACCAGGGCTGGCAGGGCGGTAGCGCGGTCACCGTGAAGGAGATGCGGGCGGCAGGCGACCGAGTGCTGGCTTTCTGGGCATGGCACGCCACGGGCGAGCGGAGCGGCATCGACGTGTCGTCGGACTGGTTCGGGCTGTGGACGTTCCGAAACCGTCGGATCGCTCGCTTGCGCTTCTTCTATGACCGAGCCGAAGCCCTCGAAGCCGCCGGGCTGCGGGCGTAGGGGCATTCGTCGCGGCGATTGCTCTACCGACTCCCGGATAGAGTCCTCCCCAGCCAACGACAGAAGGAGGCACGATGCACGCAGTCGTGACTAGGGTCACCGTCAACGACCGAGAGGCCGCCACGAGCCATTTGCGCGAGAACGTTGTACCCGGCGTATCGCAGGCCCCGGGGTTCGTAGCCGGGTACTGGACACGGGGGGACGACGGCACGGGCGTGGCGATGGTCATCTTCGAGTCCGAGGAAGCCGCCACGAACATGAGCGAGAGGGTGCCGTCGCTGCTTACCGACGCAGTCACGCTCGAAAAGGTCGAGGTGCGCGAGGTCGTGGCGAACGCCTGATCCTTCTTGGAGAGGGCAATGCCCTCGAAGCCGCCGGGCTGCGGGAGTGGTGATGTCGCGGGCGAACCTCGCCACCTTTACAGCAACTAGATCCGCACTCGGATAGGTTTGCGCCGACAGGAACTCGACGGAAGGAGCGCACATGGCAGGCGAGGCTAAGAACTTCGATTCGCCCGACGAGACGCGGCCCTTCGAGGGCAAAGGGCAAGCGCAACTGATCAACCTCGGAGGCAAGGCGATTGGCAAGGGCACGTTCGAGCCCGGCTGGAAGTGGTCCGAGAACGTCAAGCCCATCGCAAAGACCGATTCCTGTCAGGCCCATCACGTGGGCTATTGCCTCTCGGGCGCGATGACGATCCACATGAACGACGGGACCACGTTCGAGATTAGGTCCGGTGACGCGTTCGACATCCCTCCGGGTCATGACGCTGAGGTGACCGGGAATGAGGCATGCGTCCAGCTTGACTTCAGCGGCTTCGGCGATTACGCGAAGCGGACCTAACCTGCTCTCGAAGCCGCCGGGCTGCGGGAGTAGGAACACCCAACGCGCGCACCTCACCCGCGTTAGGGTCCGCTGCGACCGGCCCCGTTGACTGAGCAATCGATCTAAGGAGACTCGGCATGGCCCTGAAGGCGCTGTTCTTGAACTGCACTCTGAAGAAGTCACCTGAGACCTCCCACACGCAGGCGCTCATCGACAAGGTCGCTGACCTCATGGTGCCCATGGACGTCGAGTGCGAGACGGTCCGCCTCGTGGACTACAAGATCGCCTTCGGAACCGAATCCGACATGGGAGACGGCGACGAGTGGCCAAAGATCTACGACAAGATCAAGGCTGCGGACATCCTCGTCCCCTCGATGCCCATATGGATGGGCGCACGGTCATCGCCCTGCCAGCTCATGGCCGAGCGGCTCGACGGCTCCTATCGGGACCTCGACCCCAATACGGGGCAGTACCCCCTCTACAACAAGGTCGTCGGGGTGATCGTGACCGGGAACGAAGACGGCGCCCACGACTGCTGCGCGACCACTCTCTACAACTTCACCCACTACGGCTGCACTGTCCCACCGAACGCGGACTGCTACTGGGTCGGAGATGCCGGACCGGGGCCCAGCTACATCGACGAGGGCCAAGGCCATCTCTATACGAATCGGACGGCTCGCTTTCTTGCCAGCGGCTGCGTCTGGATGGCCCGGATGTTGAAGGAGCACGGACCCGTCGACACAAATCTGACCAAACTCACCGAAGAGGCTCAGAAGGTCAGCACCGACACAGCACCAGCTGGCTAGCGGTGGTAGGGACGCGCTGTGACACGGCAATCATTTCTTGCGTCCCCTCGAGCCGAGTCAGCGGGGACGGGCCCTCGAAGCCGCCGGGCTGCGGGAGTAGGCGACACCTCGAGGGGCGGCAGCCAGAGCCCGCTCGGTGTCACCTCGTACATTGACCAAGCTGGAACGCCAGCCGTGACTGTCCTTGGGGCTCCTGCTCCTCGCGCGAAGGAGGCGTGAGTCGGGCGACTTCCGCGGCGCCTCCTCCGCCATGGGGAGGAGCAGCGCGGGGCCGCGCTCGCGACCGAAGCAGCGTCCACGCACTTGAGAGCGCCCCTCGGGGGCGCTCTCCAGTGCGGTTGGGCGGAAGCTACGCCTATGACGCAGCCGTCTCGGGCAAGCCGATCGCGTGCTGCGGGCTGACCTCGAAGTAGCTCTGCTCGCTCGAATCGCCCAGGGTCGTGTCGATGTACTCCTGGACATCAGCGATCGAGTTCGCCTCCCAGAGACAGGTCGCGGCGGACCCGTCGACGCTTGGAAAGAACTGCCGCGGGCGGGCCCCGGGGGGCGCGTTGCGGGGATCCCCCAGACCTTCGCCTCGGGATGCCATTACCTCCATGTCCTTAACCTCGTGGATCACTCCGACATACATTCGTGTCTCCTTTCGTTGGCTTTTGCTTGAAGTGGCCTTGCCGCTCAGGCGTCGCTCACTCGCCTCACCAAGGCGACGCTCGTGGCCACGAGCCAGAGCGCCCCCAGGACGATCGCCATGAAGCCGGCCTGGCCGGCGGGCAGTGTCGCGAGACCGACGGTGACCGCAGCAGCGAGCACCGCCCCGGAGATCGCAAGCCAGCGCGGGATCAAGCTCAGCCGCAGTCCGGCTGTCGCGGTGGCGGCCATGAACACCGCCAGCGGCAGCCCCATCATCACGAAGGCGATGCCCGAGAAATCAAGCATTGCGCGCGCGACCTCGGGATCGATGCCCTCCTCCGCGCGAGAGACCACGGCAAATTGTGCGGCCGCGCTGAGCAATGCCAGGCCCGCCGCAAGTGCGCCGGCGCCCAGGGTGAGCCCCGAGAGCAGACTGCCCTGCTCGCGCTTACTGATGGCGCGCGAGACGTAGACCGCAAAGACGAGCAGCGCGATCATCGCCAGCACCCCGATGCTCCGCCCAACCCAGTAGCTCGCGCCGGCGTCCACCGCGTCCTGCAGGTAGGTGTTGACCTCGGCGATCGAGTCTTCCTTGTCCTCGAAGGGGGTTGGCGCCTCGCCGGCGGTGTTGATGGTGTCGTCACCGATGACGATGCCGAGCACGAACAACGCGCCGCAAGACGCGGCCAACCGCTGCCACAAGGTCGAGCTCACCGCCCGGCCCGGGCTTCTCGAAACAGTTGTTGCTTCCATCGCACTTGCCTCCTTCTCTGCGCGGGAATTCGCGTGCCCTGAAGCTAGGCCAGGCCCTCCCTTCGCACAACGGCGCCAGCCCCCGTTCGGGGTGCCGAATAGCGCAGGCCTGATTCCGGTTCTCCGCAACCCCATTCGTGGCTGGCCTCCTAGACCCGTGCCCGCAGCGCTGGGATCATGCGGGCATGCAGATCGGGGCCCGCGTATGCCTGGCTCTGGCCGTCGCCGCGGCGGCGATGCTGGTCGCAGGATTGCCGATCGCCATATTCGCGCTCGACTACGAACTCTCGGCCCAGCACCTGGCCTTCACCTGCGGTTTCTTGATCCCGCTCTATGCGACCGGGTGCTTCGCGTTCTGGCGGCGTCCCGACCTCGGGGTGGCGCGACTGCTGCTGGCGGCGAGCTCGGCATGGGTCCTGTTCTCGGGCGGTGATCTGCTTCTCCGCGCTCTGCTCGACCAGGGACACGAAAGCGGGCTTTGGGCAGCGGATCTGACCCTGATCGGGGTCGGCTGCGCCGCCTTCGTGTTCACACTCGGACTCCTGGGGCTATTCCCGGACGGGCGTTACCACCGTCCTTACGAGCGGCATGTGGTTCGCGCCGCGACTGCTGTTGCGGTCGTGGTCCCTGGGCTCGCGGCTATTACCAGCCCTGATCTGCACGTTGCCTTCGATAGCGCCGCGCCCTCGGTTTCGAACCCGATCGCGATCTCGTCGCTCGACGGACTCGAGGAGCTGCCGGAGGTCCTGTTCAGCCTCCTCGCGACCGGGTTCGTGCCCGTCGGACTCGCCTTGCTTGCGCTCCGCTACCGGAAGCTCGGACCGGAGCAGCGCAGCCAGGTCCGCTGGCTCCTCTGGGTCTCGTTGGTCGGCGCGATGGTGGCGGCAGGGTTGGCGCTGCTGGCTGACCGCGCCGGCGGAGCCATCGACACAGTCGCCGTCGTGGCGGGTTACGCCTTCCTCGCGCTGGTCCCGATCGCAATCGTCACCGCGATCCTGCGCTACCGCCTGCTCGATGTCGACGTCCTGATCCGCAAGTCGATCGTCTACGGGAGCCTCTGGCTCCTGATCGTGATCGCGTACGTCGCCGCCGCTGCCGCCCTGGGTATAGCCGCCGGCGATCAGCTCCCGGTGACCCTTGCGATCCTGCTGACCGTGGTCGCCACCCTCGTCTTCCAGCCCGCCCGCCAGCGCCTCGAGCAGGTCGCCGATCGGTGGGTTTTCGGCGAGCGAACCAGCCGCTACGAGCTGTTGGCGGATTTCGGCGCGGAGCTGGAGCGCACCCTCAGTCTCGATGAGCTCCTGCCACGGCTCGCCGAAACGGCGCAGCGTGGTCTTGGCGCGAGCTGGTCCCGGATTGCGCTTCACCTTGGCTCGGGTGAGAACACGGTCCGAGCTCCGCGGGCCGCGGTCGGGATTGACCTCCACGCTGAGGCCGAGCCCTCACTGAGCTCCCCGCTCCAGGTCGCCGGCGCGAAGGAGCCGGTCGGCGTGATCGAGTGCGGCCCCCGGCTTGGGGGCGACTACAGCGATCAGGACCGCTCCCTACTCGAGACCCTGGCCCGTCAGGCCGCCTTGGCCGTCAACAACGCCGCGCTCGCATCCGAGCTCTCGGCGCGGATCGACGAGATTCGGATCCAGGCCGACGAGCTCGCCGCGTCTCGGGCGCGGATCGTCCATGCCCAGGAGTCCGAGCGCAGGCGGATCGAGCGCAACATCCACGATGGGGTCCAGCAGGAGTTGGTCGCCCTGATCGCCAGCCTGCGACTGGCCCGCAACCAGCTCGGACGCGACCCCGACGGGGCAAGCGTCACCCTGGCCGAGCTCCAGAACGAGGCCAGCGTCGCGCTCGACGACCTCCGCAACCTCGCGCAGGGGATCCACCCCGCGGTGCTCAGCGACAAGGGACTGCTGCCCGCGATCGAGGCGCGGGTCCGCAGCGCGCCGGTCGCGATCACGGTCAGCGCCGACCCGGCATCGCGTCAGCTCCGCTTCGACGACGACATCGAAGGCGCCGCCTATTTCGTCGCCTGCGAGGCGATGGCGAACGCACTCAAGCACGCTCGGGCGGACTCGATCGAGATTCGGGTCGGACACGCGCAAGATTGGCTCAGAGTCGAGGTGCACGATCAGGGATCCGGCTTCGCACCGCTTGACACCCCCCGTCGCGGTCTCGCCAACCTCAAGGACAGGGTCGCGGCGCTCGGCGGGCGCCTCACGGTCGAGAGCGAACCCGGTCGCGGTACCACCGTGATCTGCGAGTTGCGCGCGCCGACAAGGGCGGGCGCCGGTGTCTGAGCCGATTCGGGTCGTGCTGGCCGAGGACCACTACCTGGTCCGCGAGGGAACCCGCAAGCTGCTCGAGGACTCCGGCGAGGTCGAGATCCTGGCAGCCGTCGGCACCGCGACAGAGCTGCTCGATGCCGTCCGCAGGCTCTCTCCTGATGCCGCGATCACCGACATCCGCATGCCTCCCGGCCACAGCTTCGAGGGGATTGAGGCCGCTCACCGGATCCGCGCCGACCATCAAGCAGTCGGAGTGGTGGTGCTCTCGCAACACTCCGATCCCGAGTACGCCGCCGAGCTGCTTAAGGAAGGCGCTGCCGGCCTCGCCTACCTGCTCAAGGACCGGCTGGGGGAGGTCGACGAGCTCGTCCGGGCCCTCCGTGCGGTCGTCGAGGGCGGATCGGTAATTGATTCCGCGGTCGTCGAGGCCCTGCTTGAACACCGGGCCAGAGAGGAGCGTTCCCCTCTGGCCGAGCTCACTCCGCGTGAGCTGGATGTCCTCCGCGAGATGGCGCAAGGCAAGGCCAACAAGGGGATCGGGGAGACCCTCTTCCTCTCCGAGTCCTCAATCGAGAAGTACGTCCATTCGATCTTCCTCAAGCTCGGGCTGGTCCAAGAGCCGCAACTCCACCGCCGGGTGCTCGCCGTGCTCACCTTTCTGCGGGAATCGGAGACAGCTTGAGGACGAACCGCTCAGTCGCCGATGTGATGCCGCGGGCGTACTGGTTCTATGGCGACCTGGTCATCGTCCACCTGAGCGGTGAGGAGACGGATGGCCGTTTCTCACTGACCGAATGGCTGCAGCCAGCCGGCGAGCAAACCCCGCTCCACGTCCATAAGGCGTCCGATCAGACCATGTACGTGCTTGAAGGGGAGTTGACCTTGTACCTCCCCGGGAGGACAGTGGTGGCGGGGCCGGGCGAGGTTGCCCACGGACCGCGAGGCGTTCCGCATGCCGAGCATGTGACGTCGAGCGAACCTGTGCGGCTGGTTGAGGTAAACGCCCCGGCGGGGTTTGAACAATTCGTAGCCGCCCTTGGGGAACCGGCACGCGAGCTGAAGCTGCCGGATCCCCCGCTCCCGCTCGGTGACCCAGAAGACCTCGCCGCAGTTGCCGCCAAGCATGAAATCGAGGTGCTCGGGCCGCCTGGCACTCTGCCTTAGCCCGCGGTCGGGGGACTCTGCCTGTCGCTTTCGAGGAGGAGGCGTCTGCAGTGGCGCTTTTCCCCACTGCTCCTTTCGCGTGAGTACGGAAGCGTCCCCACTGAAGCGGTCCTAGCCGCGGGAGATCCCGACGGTGAGGAGACAGCGTCAGCCCAATGAAAAAGGGACGGTACTCCCTGGAAGCCGTGGCGCTGGCGGCCCGCAGGCCAGGGCGAGATACTGCTCGGGCGATGTCGCAGGAGAATGTGGAGACCACGCGGTGGGCGGCTGGTGCTCCCGTAAGCTAGGTCGCGGTGTCCTCCTGGCGTCAACAGGCAGTAATCGAGGCTCCCCTCGAGCAGGTATGGGCCTGTGTCGGAGACCCCCGCCGCTATCCCGAGTGGGCCGGCAATGTTGTCAGCGTCACAGGCCTCGCGACGGTCGAGCCTGACGCGGAGTTCCGGCAGGTAAGCAAGTCGCCCATCGGGAAGGCTGAGACCACGTTCCGAATCGAGGAGCTCGACGACCTGCGCACGATCAAGCTCCGCTGTCAGCAGAGTGGCTATTACTCTCGCTGGGTCCTCACCGAGGCGCAGTCTTCGACGTTCGCCGAGGTCGAGATCGGCATCGAGCCGACCGCCATTCAGTATCGCGTGGTCTTTGGCGCCCTTGGAAAGCGCTACCTCAGGCGACTCGTTGAGCAGGCGCTTGACGGATTGCGGATGACGCTCCAACGTGGGATCAAAGAGTCTGCAAGTCGCCGAACTTCGGAGTAGGCGATGCCGCAGGAGAACGTCGAGGTCATCAGGAAGGCCGCGGAGCTCTTCAACACGGAAGGCCCAGAAGCTGCGGGGCGGAGGTTCTTCGGGGATGACATCGAGTTCCATGATCCACCTGAGTCACCCTCTCCGCGCGTGGCTCGCGGTCGCGAGGCAGTGCGGAAACAGTTCGCTTCGTTCAACGAGGCCTGGGTAAAGCACCCGACGAGCCACAGGAGATTCGTGCCGTGGGTACCGACAAGGTCCTCCTTATCAGCGTCGAGCACTTCGTGGGACGAGATGGCATCGAGGTTGAGGCCCCAGCCGCCGCAGTGTTCACGCTACGCGATGGCAAGATCATTCGCTTGGAGGCGTTCTGGGAGAAACAGCGGGCCCTCCAAGCCGTCGGGCTGCGGGAGTAGGCGATGTCGCCGGAGAACGTGGAGATGGTGCGGCGAAACTACGACCATCTGAGCAGGACTGGGGAGCCCCTTGCCGATGTATGCGACGAGGAAATTGAGTTCAGCTTTGCCTGGATGGAGGGCCGCGGCTTCGATGGCCTGCAACAAGCGACGGCCGAGTGGACCAGCACGTTCGAGGAATGGCACATCGAGGCGCGCGAGCTGGTCGAGGTCGCACCGGATCAGGTGATCGCGATCGTGCGGGATAGCGCGCGGCCGAAGGGGTCGAACGCCGAGATCGACAACGAGTTCGCACACCTCTGGACCCTGCGGGACGGGCTGATCATCCGGTTCGAGGCCTTCACGGAGCGAGCGGAGGCCCTCGAAGCCGCCGGGCTGCAGGAGTAGGGCGCTCACGACCCGCCCCCGGCCTCGTGGGCATTCATACCTGCCCCCGTGTTCGCCGATTGGCGCGCGCCACGAGCCACCTCGGCGGTCCCAGAAGAGAATCCGTCAAGGGGTCGGTACCCAGGTAGGGTTGGCGGAGCAGTCGTCGATCTCAAACGGAGGAGGAGTGCAATGGCCATATTGGTCAGCAACCAGGCCGCGGACTGGAACCAGGAGCTCTACCAAGCCACCTTCGACCGGGTGATCCCAGACCGCTCGAACCCCCCGGCCGGGCTTATTGCCCATTTCGGCGCCCCGCGCGAGGAGGGCGGCTGGCAGGTCATCGATGTGTGGGAGTCGGAGGAGGTGTTCCGGCGGTTCCTCGACGAAAAGGTAATCCCCGCCGCGCAGGACCTCGGAGCGCCGCCGTTCGACACGAAGGTAGTCGAGCTTCACAACTCGCTGATTCCGTAACCAAGGGGGGCTCGTTCGCTCCGCGCGGCTCGCCTTCGCTTGGTGCGGAGGCTGTCGCGCAAACCCCTAAGGGCGAGATACCGCGCGGGCGATGTCGCAGGAGAACGTGGAGTTGGCCTACCGCACCTATGACGCCGTCAACCGGCGCGACTGGGACGGCTTTCTCGCGCTGATGGACGATGAGGTGGTTGTCGAATCGCGCCTGGTCGCCATGGAGGGCGGCTACCACGGCCGCGAGGGCCTGCGTAGCTGGTGGAACGACCTGCTCGGCACCTTCCCCGACTACACCTGCGAGGTCGAGGAACTCCGGGACCTCGGGGACGTGACGCTCTGTCACATCCGCGGTTGGGGGCATGGCGCTGCCAGCGACACGCCGATCGTCGATCCGTTCTGGCAGCCGATCAGATGGCGCGACGGAAAGTGCATCTGGTGGCGCAGCTGTTCGACGGAGGCCGAAGCGCTCGAAGCCGCCGGGCTGCGGCCCGGCCTGATGTCCCTGACGAGCTTCGTCCCCGCGGCAGTGCCGTCGGACCGCCAGAGTTCCCTGCCGTAGGCCGGCTTGGAGGCCGCGAAGAAGAGCGTCCCGGCGACGTTCGTGAGCCAGCCGGGGTCCGAGGTCCTGGGGCTGATGTCCTTGACCAGCCTCGTCCCGGCGGCGGTGCCGTCGGAGCTCCAGAGTTCCCTCCCGTGGGCCGGGTCGGAGGCCGAAAAGAAAAGCGTGCCGGCTACGTTCGTGAGCCATTGGGAGCCCGAGCTCTCGCTCCCGGGTTGGATGTCCTTGACGAGCTTCGTCCCCGCGGCGGTGCCGTCGGATTTCCAGAGCTCGTAGCCGTGCACTCCATCGTCCGCGACGAAGAAGAGCGTCCCGGCGACGTTTGTGAGCCACTCGGGACCGTTGCTCCCGGGGTTGATGTCCTCGACGAGTTCCGTTCCCGCCGCGGTGCCGTCGGACCTCCAGACCTCGGGGCCGTGCACGCCATCGTCCGCGACCAAGTAGAGCGTGCCGGCGACGTTCGTCAGGCCATACTTGCCCGAGCCCTCCCCGCCGGGCCTGATGTCCTTGACCAATGTCGTCCCCGCGGCGGTCCCGTCGGATTTCCAGAGTTCGTTGCCGTGCGCAGGCTCGTAGGCCGAAAAGAAAACCGTGCCGGCGACGTCCGTGGGGTAGTTCGGAGTTGAGTCCGTGGCGCCCGGGTTGATGTCCTTGACAAGGGTCGCCGTGGCGGCGTCCGCTGAGGCGGGGATCGCCACCGCGATGAAGACGAGGGCCAAGGCGGGCCAAACGCGCCGGTCCGCCAGCCTGGCGGTGCACGGCTCCACTCCCCGACTATCTCACCGGCGAATGCCCCTGTCAACTATCGGGAGCGCCGATTGCGGATGGGCGCGGCTGGTTTCGAACCAGCGACCTCTCGCGTGTGAAGCGGAAGGCCCGGCGAGGCCTACGCCGCTCTGGAATGCCAGAAATGGCTTGGGCACGCGGTCTCGGGCTCGATCGGATGCCCGGCGATGGCGTCGGATGCCGACGGATAACGGGCAGAAACCCGGTGCCATCCCGAGACGCAGCGCTGGCGCGGACGGCTCAAAGCCTTATACCTGTGACACGACATGCTGGTCGAGGAGATGGGACGCCGCGGGTTCAACCATCGCAGTCCGCTCGATCGGGCTCTCGCTAGCGGAGCGATCCGCCAAACCGAGCTGCTCGAAAGCGTCGAGCGTCAGCGGGAACGGCTCCGTCTGCGCGACTGCCCCTGCTTTCAGGATCGGGTCCCGAGCCATTAAGAAGATCAGAATCTCTGATAGGGACCCACGGATGGCACCAAGCCAAAGTCGCGCCACGATCAGAATCGTTGAGGAGCCCCGCGCTCGCCACGTTCCCCAAACCGGTGCTGTCGCTACGACCCAGCAAGCCGAGATCGAGCTGCCCGATGCAACGCTCGCTGAGCTGTGGCGAGCGGAGAACCTGGAGCGCCTCGCCCGCGCGTACTGGCGCCACCTCAATCGGATCTCGCTCGGCCTGCTGCGCATCGCCTATGAGCCTGCCGCGCGTGTCGTAGTTCTGCTGTTTCGTCCTGCTGCCCTGCTCCGCTTTCGGGCGCCCGAGTACGAGACGTCCGAGAAGCGCGCGAGCGTGACATGGCCGATCGAACGAGGGCTTCTCGTTTCCAAGGGTGGTCATGGCAAGGGGTACTTGCGGATCGCCGTCGAGCGCTGTGGTCCGACCGGTTCCGGTTCGGCGCGACTTCTCGTCAGCGCCGAGATCGCGAACTTCTATCCGTGGCTGCGTGGCGCCGGGCGCTTCGCTCGCGTCGGGACATGGCTTTACCACCAGACCCAGATGCGCCTCCACGTTTGGGTCACGCACGGCTTCCTCCGCTCGCTGGCGAAGCTCGAGCTGCCGCCGTCGCGCGTGGGAGCGTTGAGCGGCGAGATCGAGGCTCGAGAGGACGGCAACGACACCGGCCACGCGGATGGTTTGTCCCCGAGCAGCGAGGGGCAGTAGCGGACGATGCGCGCCCTGATCATCGGCTCCACGGGCTTCGTTGGGCGGCGGCTCGCCCGCGAGCTGCGCAGGCGCGACCACGCGGTTGCAGCAATGGTTCGCGATCCGGAAGGCCCCGCCGCCCAGGGCCTGCTCTCGCTGGGCTGCGAGCTTCGGTCTGCTGACTTGGCCGACTCGGCGAGTCTCGGGCCGGCGCTGCGGAATGTGGACGTCGCCTACTACCTGGCGCATCTCATGGGCGACGAGGACGATCTCGTCCGCGCCGAGGCCGAGGCGGCCACAGCGCTCGCAGAGGCGGCCAAAAAAACCGGGGTTGAGCGAATCATCTATCTCGGCGGATTGGGGGATCCCGACGCATCCGAGCACCTTCGCGCCCGCCATGCGACGGCGCTGGCGCTGCAGGACGCCGGGCCGCCGCTCACCTACTTTCGCGCGGCGATGGTGGTCGGAGCCGAGAGTGGCTCGTATGAGCTTTTGAAGTCACTCGTCGAGCGTCTGCCCGCGATGGTCTCGCCGGAATGGCTCGAAAATCGCACGCAGCCGATCGGCGTGGCCGATGTCGTCCGGTATCTGGCGGACGCGCCTTCGACCGTGGCGAGTCATGGACGTGAGATCCAGATCGGCGGCCCCGATGTCATGACCTACACCGGGATGCTCGAGGGAATGGCCCGCATTCTCGGGCAGAAGGTGCCGATGCGGATCCCCACCCCGCGTGGGATTTCCGCGGAGGCGGTCGGCAACGCGGCCGGCGCCGTAAGCCGCGGAGATGCCGGCGTCGCCGAACACATCACCGCCGGCCTCGGCACCGACACCACGGTCGAGGATTCAAGTGGCATGGAGTTGTTCGGTGTCGATCCCGAGCCCTACCACCTGGCTTTGGCTCGCGCGGTAGAGGACGAGGCCCGCGCCGAGGAGGACGAACTCGCAGCGCAATCGCGATGAGCCGCGAGGTGCGCGCCGAGACCGAGTTGCTCGCTTCGCCGGACGAGGTCTGGGAAATCGTGATGGATCCACGCCGGCTGGGCGAATGGGTGACTACGCACGACGGACTCGAGGGAGACGTTCCCGATCTTCTCGAGCAGGGATCGAAGTTCAAGCAGCGGCTGAAGATCGGCGGCCCCACCTTCACCGCAACCTGGCACGTGGTCGAGTGTGACCCCCCACATCATGTCCGCTGGGAGGGCGAGGGACCCGGTGGCTCCAGCGCCCACGTCGAGTACAAGCTCGAAGCGATTGCGGAGAAGACCCGCTTTACCTACGCGAACCGATTCGAGCTGCCCGGCGGGCCGCTGGGCCGACTGGCTGGCCGGGCGGTCGGCGAACGAGTGCGAAGCGCGAGGCCGAGCGCACCCTCGAGAACCTCACGCGCCTGATTGAGCCTTAGCTTCGGAGCTCCATTCGAGCCCGTTTCTAACCCCATGCCCCGAATGCCCGTCGGTGCGCTCTAAGCTCAAGCGATGCCGGCTCGCTTCGCCGCCCCGTAGGTGGGTAGAAGCTCGCCACAGACTTCAATAACGGAGGGTGCAATGCGCGATCGAACTTCTATCCAGATGGCGGCTCGTTTAGTTGGTCTTACGTTCCTGGCAGTCGGGATCGCCGGATTCATTCCCGGCGTCACCACGAATCTCTACGACGGCATGGAGTTCGCCGGCCATGACGGCAACGCAGAGTTGCTGGGGATCTTCGAAGTCAGCGTGCTCCACAACCTGGTGCACGTCGGATTCGGCCTCGCCGGTCTCGCGCTCGCGGCGACGGCGGAGCGTGCGCGGACGTTTCTCGTGGGTGGAGGCGTCATCTACCTGGGACTGTGGATCTACGGCTTGGCGATCGACTACGGCAGCGACGCCAACTTCGTCCCGCTGAACGATGCCGACAATTGGCTGCACTTCGCGCTGGGAGCGGGGATGCTCGCGCTCGGCCTCACCTTGTCGCGCACTCCGCGCCGAGACGCTTCCGTTCGCGCCTAGGGATAGGCGCTGGGACGTGGAGTGAAGGCGAGCCCAGGGCCCAGCGCGCCTGGCGCCGGCAGGGCACTGGTCACGGGCGCAACGGGGTTCATCGGTGGGCGGCTCGCCGGGGCGCTCGGCGAGCGAGGCTGGGACGTCCGCTGCCTGGTGCGGGATTCGGCCCGGGCTGGCGCTCTGGCCTCGCAGGGGTTCGAACTGCGCGAGGGCGATGTCCTCGAGGGTGACTCACTTCGCGGGGCCGGCGAAGACGTCGACGCTGCCTATTACCTGATCCACGCGATGGGACGGGGCGGTGACTCCGACTTCGCGGAGCGCGAGCGCCGGGCAGCCACAAACTTCGCCAAGATGGCTGCGGGCGAGGGCGTGGACAGAGTCATTTACCTCGGCGGGCTCGGGGACAATCCCGGGTCGGAGCATCTGCTCAGCAGACAGCGAACGGCCCAGATACTCGAAGAGCTCGGGCCGCCCATTACCTACTTTCGGGCGGGGATGGTGGTCGGAGCCGGCAGCGAGTCGTATCGGACGCTCCGCTATCTGGTTCAGCGTTTGCCAGCGATGATCGCTCCCGCATGGCTCGCGACCCCGACCCAGCCGATCGCCATCGACGACGTCATCGCGTACCTCTCGCGGGCAGCGGAGATCGAGCCCCCGCAAAGCCGAGAGGTTCAAATCGGAGGGCCCGACATCCTGCCGTATTCGGCGATGCTCGACTGCATGGCCGACGCCATGGGCGTGCGCCGGCGTCCGAAGTTGCCAGTTCCGCTGCTCACCCCGTGGCTTTCCTCGCTTTGGATTGGCCTCGTGACGCCCGTGGACGCAAAGATCGCTCGGCCACTGATCGAAGGTCTGTCCACGCCTACCACGGTCACGGACCCCGCGCCTGCCTCCGAGTTCGACGTTAACCCAATGCCGTTCATGGCTGCCCTGCGCAAAGCCCTGGCGGAGGAACGCGAGGCCCCCCACTCAGAGTTGACGAGGCCGGGTTCGCGCTAGATCGCCTGGCGGCCGATCTGAAGATGCGGCCGCGCCCAACCAGCTCGCGGGCGAAGGCGACGCGCTCTGTCACTCCCACGCCCGCAATGCTTTCCCCGCGATCTCGAACTCGTAGGTCTTGCGACCGAGGGCTCGAGTCGCGGTCGCGACCGAGAGCCCGACCGACCGCTACCAGATGGTCTGGGCGCTCACCAGGCGAAAGCTCGTACTCGGTTTGGCCTTGGCGCGCACACCGGGCCGAGACGCTGCCGTCCGCGCCTAGCCTAGGAGGGGCGCCCCGACTTCGACTAGCGAGCCCCAGCCCCGGAGATTCTCCGCCCCCCTGACATTGTCCTCGGAACCGCTTTCTGCATCGCGAACGTTGCGACGTCCATGCAAGGCCCTAATGGCTTCCCGTCGCCTGCTTTGCTGAGTCCGCGGAGCCCATCGCCTTCAAGGCGGATCGGGCAGCGTCGAGGAATGCGGTCGGCTCGACTCCAAATACGTTTCGAAGCGCGTTGTTCCCAACCAAGAGGTCCTCATGAAGCCCCGCGAGTAGAGGCTCGAGGAGTTCGCGGTCGGCATCTACTACCGCGGACGCCGCTGCTGCTTCGATTTTTGGACTGCTGAATGGCAGGGAAAGCGAGCGATGTTCTTGTCCAAGGAGCTCAGCGACGACCTTGGTCATGTCTTCGAGCGTAAGAACGTCGGGACCCCCGATCTCATAAGCATCCGGCGGTACCTCACGGGCGGCGACCAGAGCCGCAACGACGTCATCGATAGCGACGGGCTGCACACGACGCTCGCCCCACGTCGGGAACAGCAATGCGGGAAGCCGGTCGACCAGCTGCACGAGGGTGCCAAACGAAGCGCTGCCGGCGCCGACGATCATCGAGGCCCGCAGGGCAACGAACTCCTCACTGCACTCGCGCAGAATTCCCTCGATCTCGTTTCGTGAACTCAAGTGCTCGCTCTGCTCGCCTGCTCCAGTTATCCCACCGAGATAAATCGTTCGTTGCACCCCGCACCTGCTTGCGATTTCACAGAAGTTCTGAGCTGCCTGACGGTCCCGCTCGGCAAAGCCACCCTCAACACCGGGCTCCATGGAGTGAACCAGGTAATAGACCTCGCGAACGCCCTCGAGGGCAGGCTCCAGAGAGTCAGGTTCCCCAAGGTCGGCCTCTACCGTCTCAAGTCCGTCGAGGTCCTGGAGCTTCGAAGCATCGCGAACGAGGCATCGCACCCGCTCACGCGAGCGCAGCGCGCGGAGCAGCTCGCCGCCGACAAACCCGGTGGCGCCGGTGAGCAGGAGAGTGGCACGTTCGGCAGCGACGAGAACTCGATACCCGTCGCAGGTGCCCCGAAAACGGATAGCCCGAGATGGGCTGGCGGGTGATCGAGGTCCCCGCCGAGCCTGAGGGACCCGCGAGCCGGGCGACCGCCTACCCGAGCGATCTCACCCGGACGACAAGCAGGCACATCGTCTTTGTTATCGGGGTCGTGCAAGGCCCGAATCAGCTTTCCGAGAACCCGAGCAGGCTTTCGAAACGGTGGGGCTGCGAGGGTGATCGGCTCACATGCGAGAAGGTTTACTTCGACAACCTGACAATTCTGCGGGCAAATCGGCGTTCTTCCCGCACCGGAAAGTGCGTAGAGGCGGGCGCCACCGAGTCCCGACGCAAGAGGAGGAAGCACGTGGTTGTTCAAGTCGTGAGAGCGTCGATCAAGCCGGAGCAGCGCGACCGTTGGCTCGAGCTGATTCAGGGCAACGCCGCCCAGACCCGTGCTGAGGAGGGCTGCGATGGCTATCAGGTCGCCGAAGATCTCGAGACGCCGAATACTTTCGTGATCATCGAGCAGTGGGCCGACATCGAGGCCGTGTACAGCCACTTCCGCAACCAGTTCGAGGGACTCATGGCGGCCTTGGGCGACGTTTTCGCCGCCCCTCCTGAGGCCTCGATCCACGAGGTGACGTCGACACTTACCCTCGACGAGGTTCTCGCGGGAGCCGGAGTGAGCCGGTACCAGCCACGCGGATGATCGTTCGGCCACCGAAGCAGGCGTGAGATGAAGACGCCCGCTCAGGACGACGAGCAGGCAGAGGCCGTCGGCGGCGGTCTGCTCCTGCTTTCGCGGAGTCGACGACTCGCCGCGCCGCTTCCCCAATGCGCGAAGCGCAGGAGTCGACGCGCTCGGGACCGTCCCGCTCGGCGAGGCGACCGCAACGCAATCCGCGCGAGCGGTCAACCTGCGTCGCGGCCGATCCACGCACAGGACTGCTTCTCCAAGCGAAGCACGCCGCGCGCTTCGGCGGCGCGGACGTTCGGTACTTGTTCGGCGGGCTAGGTGCTCCAGACGTTGCAAACACCCGCAGTCGGCTTACCCAAGCCATGGGCGCGGCTGGTTTCGAACCAGCGACCTCTCGCGTGTGAAGCGGTGGTCCCCCAGGCACGGATGGGCGTCCTGACGCGCACCTGGATGTGCGCGGATGTGCGTCGATGTGCGCGGATGTGCGCGCTAACGGGCACCAGAACGGCGCCGGTGCCCAATCATTGACCGGTCAAACCATCCAGAACCTCGTCGGCAGCCGATCGGGGATGTCCGTGACTCGACGGCGGCTGTGTAATAGGTTCGGCCGGACAAGACACCGAGCGGAAGGGGTGGCAATGCATTCTCGAATCACCGAGGTGGCGGGCGGTCCGGGCGATGGCGGCTCGAGCTTCGTACAAGAGAAGGTGCTGCCGGGCTTTGAGTCCGAGGACGGCTTTGAGGGCTTGGTCCTGCTGGTCGGCGAGGGCGGGCGCGGCATCAGCGTCGCCCTGTTCCGTGACCAAGACGCGGTCCAGGCCAGCGACGAGCAGGCGGCGGGGTTCCGCAGCGAGGCGTCCGATCGCGGCTACGAGGTCAATCTGGTCGGAACCTACGAGGTCGTCGGGTCCGACATCCGCGGCGGCGATCCGAAGGCGGCGCGCTTCCTGCGCGTCAGCGGCGGCGGGGACTTCGGTGCCGTCTTCCGGGACACCGTGATTCCCACCTTTGGGGCCGTGGACGGCTACCTCGGCGCGATCGCCGGCACGAGCGATGGAGCCGGGTTCGGGATGTCGCTGTGGCGCGACGAGGCTTCGCGGGACGGTGCGACCGACGCGATCAGCCGGGTTCGCGAGGCGATGGGCGCGGCGGGCGTCAATGTCGACTCGGCCGAGGAGCTCTCGGTCGGGATCGCGCGGCTGCCTGGGTAGCGACGAGCCAACTCTCAGCTAAGCCGCTTCCACGGACCGGACGCGTGCGAACCATGTTCGGCACCCTCGCCATGGGCGCGGCTGGTTTCGAACCAGCGACCTCTCGCGTGTGAAGCGGCAGGGCTGAGGAAGGCAGAAACGGCATAACCAAGCGGTATGCACCGCTATTTGCCCGGGTCGTTTCGCGCTGCGGATTACCAGGGATTACGCACGATTACCGGGGATTCGGGCAGAGAGGGCGGCTTTCTGCCCAGACCGAGCAGGCATGTTGGCCGCTCAGGCGGGAGGTTGGGTTCGTCAAGCGCTATTCCTGGGGAGCCTGGCTCTCACGGTCCGCGGGCCAGAGCGAGATACTGCGGGCGATGTCGCAGGAGAACGTCGAGATCGTCAAGGAGTTCACGCGCCTCTACGAGGCGGGCGATCGCGACGAGTGGCGTGACTACTTCGACCCAGATGTGGTCTGGGACACGTCTGCGAGCGGGATGCCCTCGGCGGGCATCTACCACGGCCACGAGGGCGTCGAGCAGTTCTTCCGCGAGTGGCTCGGAGCCTGGAGCGACTACGAAATAGAAACGAGCGAGTACATCGATGCTGGCGACGCGGTCGTAATCGTGTTCCGTCAGAGCGGCACGGGACGGGCCAGTGGGGTCAGAGCGGAGCGTGACTTCTTTAACGTCTACGACCTGAAGGAATCGAAGGTGGTCCGTTGCCGCCTATTCGATTCCCGCCAGGAAGCCCTCGAAGCCGCCGGACTCAAGGAGTAGGCGATGTCCGAGGAGAACATCGAGATGGTGCGCACCTACGTCAAGGTCTGGAACGCGGGGGACATGGAGGGCGTACGAGAGCTGTATGACCCCGGCGCGGTCATGGAGGTAGTACGCGACTGGCCGGAGCCCGGGCCCTTCGTCAGCCGCGCGGTGATGCAGCAGCTCAACCAGGCGCGGAGTGCTTTCGACGATTATCCCCACGGCGTGGGCGAGCGGGCTCTATGAAGCGACGAGTGGTCATAGTCGGCGGCGGCGTTGCCGGGCTGGAGGCGCTGATGGCGTTGCACGATCTGGCGGCTGATCGCGCCGAGCTCACCCTCGTCTCCCCCGATGCCGACTTCCTGTACAAGCCGCTGCTGGTCGAGGAGCCTTTCGACCTCGGGCCGGCCGAGCAGCACACACTCGGGCCGCTCGTGGAAGAGCTTGGGGCCGACTTCGTCCAGAAGGCGGCAAACAGTGTGCAGCCGAACGAACACACCGTCGAGCTCAGCGACGGCTCGAGGCTCAAATATGACTTCCTGATCGTTTGCGCGGGCGGTCGCTTCCATCCCGCTTTGGAGGGTGCGAGGACGTTTCCATCGGGCGGCGAGCCGCTTCGGATCAACGACCTGCTGCGAGCCGGTGAGGGGCCGCGGCGGATCGCCTTCGTCGTGCCGCCCGGGGTCACCTGGGCGCTGCCGATCTACGAGCTCGCCCTGATGACCCAACGGAGGGCGCTCGAGCTCGGGCTGGACGACGTCCAGCTGACCGTCGTCACCCCCGAGGAAGCTCCACTCGCCATCTTCGGCCCGGCGGCGAGCGAGGCCGTGACCACGCTGCTGTCGGCCCGCAGGATCGAGGTGGAGGTCGGAGCCTTCGCCCACGAGGGCGAGGGCGGTGAGCTGATTCTGACCCCGGGAGACCGGCGACTCGAGGCGGCCGAGGTGATCGCCCTGCCGGCGATGGACGGTCCGCACATCGCCGGCCTGCCCAGCGACGACGGCGGCTTCATCCCGATCGACGAGCACGCTCGCGTCCGCAGCGTCGAGGACGTCTACGCGGCTGGGGACGGGACGAACTTCCCGATCAAGCAGGGCGGCCTGGGCACCCAGCAGGCCGACGCGGCGGCCGCGCACATCGCCCACCGGCTCGGCGCGGCGATCGACGTGGAGCCCTTCCACCCGGTGCTGCGGGGCAAGCTCCTAACCGGCGAAGAGTCCCTTCACCTCCGGGCGGACGTCGCGGGCGGTGGAGGCGAGGGCGGGGCCTCCCTGGACTGCTTGTGGTGGCCCCCGCACAAGATCAGCGGCCGCTACCTGGCCCCCTTCCTGTACCACGGCGATGTACATGCGGAGCCCGAGCCGCCGCGGCGCTCCCTGGACGTCGAGGTGGCGTTGCCGAGGGAGTGGCACGAGCAGCCGATGGCGCTCGACCCGTACAGCTCTCCACGCATCGACTGATCCGCGACGGCGCTCGCCGGCGCGTGGGTCCGAACACCCTCCTGAGGCTATACGCCGAGCGCCACACTGAGGGCCAACATTCCTCCGGCACCGAGGAGCGTCCCGAGCGCCGCCCCCATCCAGCTGTCGCTCACCGCAGCGGGGAGCAACTCGACGATCACGAGCGCCAGCATGGCGCCGGCCGCGAACCCGAACGAGAACGGAAGCAGCGGCTCGATCTCCTCGACCAGGAGGAACGCGATCGCGGCGCCCACCGGCTGCGGCGCGCTGGTCGCCACTGCGGCCCAGAACTGTCGCGAGCGTGAGAACCCCGCAGCGGCCATCGGGATCGCCACGCTGGTGCCCTCGGGGATGTTCTGAACGGCGATCGCGACGATCACGAACAGGCTCAGTCCGGCGGTATCCGAGGCGTAAGCCGTGCCGATCGCGAACCCCTCGGGCAGGCTGTGCACCAGGAGCACCACGAAGACCAGGATCGAGGCCCTCAGACCGGTGCTCCAGACGCGCTCGACGTGCCGCTGGCGCGCCTCAAGCGCGCCGCGAACCAGAACCAGGAAGGCGGCGCCGGTCGCCAGTCCGAGGCCGACCGCTCCCGCTGACCCCTCGTCCAGCCCGGGCATGAGCAGCCCCGCCACGGAGGCGACGCTCATCGTGCCTGCCGCGATCCCGAGCAGCAGTGGGCGCAGCGCCGCCGCGCGCGGGCCGAGCAGGAAGACGGGGATCGCGCCCAGGCCCGTCGCGAGCGCCGTGGCGGACGCGGCGAGCAGCAGGGTCAGCAAGGGCCGGACCGGCGCGCGCGGGTCGAGGGCACGGAGCGGCAGGCTACTGTGTGACTCAGGCCCGCCCGGGGATGTAACGGGTGATCGCGAAGCAGCGCCCTTGAGCTACGGCCGCGCCTCTCCGCCGCGCCAACCTCGCGGCGGCCGAGGGGTACCTGATCGAGAAGCGGGCCAGGACGATTGCCGGTCTCGGGCTGTTCGCCCTCTCTCCGGTCCAAGCGGGCAGCTGTTCACCGCTGCCGGGCTGATGAGGTGCAATTGCTGCCGCTCACCGCCGCCTTCTTCGCCGGCCGCTTCGTCTCCGACACGATCGCGCGCGTATCGCAGCTCAGCGCGAGCAGCTCGCACAGGCCATGACGCCGATCGGGCCACCCGAGGAGCGCAACAAGGTCAGCATCAGCGAGGCCATCGTGCGTAAGCCGTCGCCGGTGCCGCGGCTGACCAGGAGCGTGGCTCTCTGACAGACCGGGAAGGACCTGATCGGCGCCTCGCCGCCGTGCTGCTCGTCCCGTTCGTGGTCGCGCTCGCTGGGGCCAGTTTGAGGCAGAAATGGGCAGAAAGCCGATTTCGACGCAGCGCTGGACCGGCTTGTTGCCTGCACCAACGGCCAAAAACCACCTTGATAGCAGGCCTTTTGCGAATGGGCGCGGCTGGTTTCGAACCAGCGACCTCTCGCGTGTGAAGCGAGCGCTCTCCCACTGAGCTACGCGCCCGGTGGCCCGATGATAGGCCGCAGCTCGCCCTACTCGTTCGACGAGTAGCTGAAGTTCGACTCGTAGGCGCAGGTTCCCGACAGCTCGAAGTCCAGCTCTCCGTCCTCGACGCTCAGGAGGTCCGCGTAGAGCTCCCTGCCGGATCGGTGGTGGCCCGGGATCACGCAGGTCACCGGGTCGGTGTCGGGCACCGGCCCACGGATGCGGACCGTGACCTGGCGCCCGGCGCGAAACCAGCCGCGCCCCGGCGTGTGGTCGATCTCGATCGGCGCGGCGCGGACGCCCTGCAGGTCGCTCGGCTTCGAGGCCCACGGAAACTGCTTCAGCGGCGTTCCCCCGAGGCGGCCGAGGAAGATCTCGGCGAGCGCCTCACGCTGCCGCTCGTCACCGCGCTCGTCGAGGTAGAGGTAGAAGCTCCAGGGGGATCCCGGCTCGTCGTCGTCGTAGCGGCTGGCAAGGACGACGTCGAGTCCGGACAGGTCCAGCTCGCCGGCGCCCCCCTGCTCGACCCTCCACGACAGAGCGCCGAGGCAGATGCCGTGGGTGGAGCGGCCGCCCCTTCGGCCGCCGATCGTTCGGCAGGGGCAGATCGCCTCGCAGTTGCACGACTCCAGGTAGGTTCCGGAAAGCTCCCAGGGCAGGTAGTCGCTCACCGGGCGAGCGTAGTGGTCGCGTTGGGGACGCGCATCGAGGTAGGATGACGGGTGGACCGTGCTAGGCGGGGAGGTAGCGGTGCCCTGTGACCCGCAATCCGCTCTAGCGGGGCTGAACGCCCGTCCGAGGGTCGCGGCCTTCGGGGTCAGTACGTCGCGGGCGGCGTTGAAGGCCAGGTCCCGCGCAATGCGCGCCCGTGAATCAGGTCAGATCCGGAAGGAAGCAGCCTTAAGCGGTAGTGGGCATGTGCCGCGGATTCGCCTGGCTCGAGCCAGCCACGACGGGAACGCCCGAGGACCGCTCTCGAAGGCGGGTCGCACGGTCCTGCCTTCTCAGCTCGTCTCGACAACCTTGGGCGCGAGCCGCGCTCGAAGCCTTCGCGGCAGGTGAGGCGGCGAGGTCCCGCCGGTCGAGGAGTACCTGACGGACGACGGTGAGGTGCCGCCCGTTCGCGGCTTCGCCGGCGAGGTAGGAGGCGGCTCCTCGGGCGGCTCGGGGCACTTGCGCGTGTAGACGACGCGAGCCGGGTCCTCCGGCTCGGTGGGAGAGTGCATCCAGGAGAGGTGCAGGTGGTCGCCCCGGCCGTGGCCGGCATCGCCGTTCCACCCCACCCACCGCCAGGGCGGGATCGGGTGGTCCTGCCGCGGCTCCGTCTTCTCGGCGAGGGCCGCGATGTCCTTCCAGGTGCCGCCCTTGGGCTTGTTCGGGACGATGTCAGCGGCGAGGCCGATCGGGTGCTCGCCGTTTCGCGCATGGGCCGGGTCGGTGGAATATCCGTCCGTGATGAAGATGTAGTAGCGGCGCTTCATCCAGCGGATGTCCGCCAGCAGCCGGCGGTCGATCTGCTCCCCCGGGAAGCCGGGGATGTCGACGAAGCGCCCGCCGCCCACCGTCTTGCAGAGGTGGCGATCGATCAACCTGCTCCGCATCTGGGCGGGCGCCGGGGAGGCCGTCGCTCCCGCGATCACGACGATCACCGGAAGCGCCATCAAGGCGCGAAGCCAACGGCTGCTTGTGAAGCATGGGATGCCTGGCATTGACCCCAAGGATCGGCAGCCGGGGCCAATCCTGAAATGGCGCTGGACGCGATGAAACGGATTTCCTGGAGGTAGCGGAAACGCGACCGGGCGGGCCGGACCCGTAGCTAGACTGGCTCCCCCGTGTCCCAGACCTCCCTCTATCGCCGCCACCGCCCGCAGACCTTCGACGAGGTGGTCGGCCAGGAGCACGTGGTGCGCACGCTGCGAAATGCGGTCGAGCGCGACCGGGTGCACCACGCCTATCTGTTCGTCGGCTCGCGGGGAACGGGCAAGACGTCGGTGGCCAAGATCCTCGCTCGCTCCCTGAACTGCGTCAACGGGCCCACCGTGACGCCGTGCGGGGAGTGCGAGTCCTGCCGCACGATCGCCGCGGGCAGCTCGCTCGACGTGATCGAGATGGACGCCGCCTCGAACCGCTCCGTGGACGACATCCGCGAGCTTCGCGAGCGGGTGGGCTACGCGCCGGCGGCCGGGCGCTGGAAGGTCTACATCCTGGACGAGGCGCACATGCTCACCCGCGAGGCGTGGAACGCCTTCCTGAAGACGCTCGAGGAGCCGCCGCCGAACACGGTCTTCGTGCTCTGCACCACGGAGCCGCACAAGGTCATGCCGACGATCGTCGATCGCTGCCAGCGCTTCGACTACCAGCGCCCCTCGCTCGAGCAGATCGCCGACGTGGTGCGCCGGGTGGCGGCCACGGAGTCGATCGAGATCGAGGACGGCGCGGTGGCGGCGATCGCCCGCTCGGCGACGGGGAGCTTCCGCGACGCGCTCGGCACGCTCGACCAGCTGGTCGCCTACGGCGGCAAGCGGGTCGCCACCGACGACGTGCTGGCGGTGCTCGGCGTCGCCGAGGCCGAGCTGATCCTCGCCGCCGCCGACGCGATCGCCGCCGAGGACGGCAGGGCCGCGCTCGAGGCGAGCGAGCGATTGGCGCGCTCGGGCCGCGACCTGGCGCAGTTCGGTCGCGACCTGCTGGCCCACCTGCGCCAGCTGCTCGTGATCCGGACGATCGGCGAGGTGCCCGCCACCTTCAGCGTCACCGCCGCCAACCCCGAGCGCCTCCGCGTCCAGGCCGAGGCGTGCTCGGAGCTGGCGCTGGCCCGGGCGATCGACGCGATCGCCGCGGCGCTGGCGGCGATCAAGGAGGGCGATGAGCCGCGGATGACCCTCGAGCTGGCGATCCTGCGCGCCGCGCGGCCCCAGATCGACCCTTCGCGCGCCGCCCTGGCGCAGCGGCTCGAGCGAGTGGAGCGGTTGGTGCAGGGCGCGGACGTCCAGACCGCCGCCGAGCAGCCCCACGAGAATCCCGGGCCCACCGCGGTGGCAACCGAGGCGGTGGCCACCGAGGCGGTCGCCACGGAGGCGGTGGACTTCGAGCGGATCAGCGGCTTGTGGCCGGCGGTGCTCGACCAGGTCCGCGAGTCGGGCTCGGAGCTGCTCTCGACGGTGTTCGCCGCCGCCCGCCCGGTGGCCGTGGACGTCGAGCGGGCGGTGCTGGAGGTGGGCTTCCCCGCCAGCGCCGCCTTCAACAAGCGAAAGGCCGAGGCGCAGGAGGCGCGCGAGCGCCTGGCGGACGCCGTGAAGACGATCGTCGGCGAGCGCCTGCGGCCGATCTACGTGCTGCTGGAGGGTGACGAGGAAGCTGCGCCGGGCGACGCCCAGGCAGCGCTCAGCGAGGAGGAGTTGATCGAGCTCCTTCGGTCCGAGTTCGACGCCGAGGAGTTCGACGCAGGCGACGCCAAGGAGGCGGAGGGATGACCCGGATGCCGAACCCGGGCCGAGGGCCGGGTGGGCTGGACCTGAACGCGATGATGAAGCAGGTTCAGCAGATGCAGACCGAGATGATGGAGGCGCAGGAGAAGCTCAAGGACGAAGTCGTCGAGGCGAGCGCCGGCGGCGGCATGGTGAAGGTGAAGATGAGCGGAGACCTGCGGCTGCTCGAGGTCGCGATCGATCCCGAGGCGATCGATCCCGAGGACGCCGAGCTGCTCCAGGACATGGTCCTGGCCGCCGTCAACGAGGCGATCCGCTCCGCTCAGGAGCTGGCGACGAGCAAGCTCGGCGGAATCGCGGGCGGGGGCGGCCTCGGCGGGCTGGGGCTCCCCGGCGGCTGAGCGCGCCGCCCGGGTCGATACCGTCAGCCAGGGTGCACCCCTCGCCAATCCAGCGACTGATCACCGAGCTCTCCCGCCTGCCCGGGATCGGGCAGCGGACCGCCCAGCGGCTCGCCTTCCACATCCTGCGTGCCGACGACACAGAGGCGCTCGGGCTCGCCGAGGCAATCCGCGAGGTGAAGGAGAAGGTGGGGCTGTGCGAGGTCTGCTTCAACCTCGCCGAGGGGCCGAACTGCCGGATCTGCGAGGACGAAAAGCGCGACCGCTCGCTGATCTGCGTGGTGGAGGAGCCCTCCGACGTGATCCCGATCGAGCGCACCGGCGAGTATCGCGGTCTCTACCACGTGCTCGGCGGCGCCCTGTCGCCGATCGACGGCGTCGACCCCGAGGACCTGAAGATCGCCGAGCTGGTGCGGCGCACGGACAATGGGGAGGTTCGCGAGGTGGTGCTGGCCACCAATCCGACCACTACCGGCGAGGCAACCGCGCTCCACATCGCCGAGCTGCTGCGTGACCGGGTGACGATCACGCGCCTCGCCAGCGGGCTCCCGGTGGGCGCCGACCTCGAGCACGCCGACGAGGTGACGCTGGGGCGAGCCCTGTCGGGACGCCGAGCCCTCGACGGCTCAGGCCAGTCGGGCTGAGCGCCCGGATCTAGGCCTCGGAGACCCCGATCCGTGCATGCAGGCGGCGAAGCGGACTGGGAGCCCACCAGTTCCACTTGCCGAGCAGCTCCATCAGCGAGGGCACGAGCAGCGCCCGGATGATGCTCGCGTCGATCAGCACCGCGAGGGCGGTGCCGATGCCGTTCTCCTTGATGAAGATGATCTGCGAGGTGGCGAAGGCGCCGATCGCGATCGCGAACAGGAGCGCGGCGGCGGTGACGATCCGACCCGTCCTCTCGAGGCCGATCGCGACCGACTCCGAGTCGCTCGCGCCACCGTCGCGGGCTTCCTTGATCCGCGAGAGCAGGAACACGGCGTAGTCGGTCGAGAGCCCGAACGCGACCGCGAAGAGGAGGATCGGCATCGTCTGCTCGAGCGCCCCCTGGCTTCGGTAGTCGAGCAGGCCCTCGAGATTTCCGTGCTGGAAGAGGAGCACGAGGATGCCGAAGACGGCGCTCAGGTTGAGCACATTCATGACCAGCGCCTTGACCGGCAACACGATCGAGCCGGTGAACAGGAACAGCACCACGAGGGTGGAGACGACGACGATCGCCAGCGCCAGGGGCAGGTGCTCCTCGAGGCTCGACTGGAAGTCGGCGAAGTGCGCCGAGGCGCCGGTGACGAGCACGGTCGCTCCGGTCGGTTCCGGAAGGTCGCGGAGCCGCTTCACCGTTGACTTGCTCTGCTCGGAGGTGAAGGGGCCCTTGGCTATCGCGTCGACCACGGTCACGCCGCCGGAGAGCCGCTGGGGGCGCTCGACCGTGGCCACGCCAGGCTCGTCCCTGACCTCGGAGCTGACCGCCGCCACGGCCTTCCTCCCACCACCCTCGATCGCAAGCCGTATCGGCGTGTCGCGGAAGGACGGGAAGTCGGAGCGCATGACGTCGTCGACTTGGCGGGCGGTGGCGCTCTCGGGCAGCACCTGAGCATCGACCGACGTGAACTTGATGGCGAAAAAGGGGATCCCGAGGGCGATCAGAAACGCGGCGCTCAGCGCGGCGATCGGGGCCGGTCGCCGCATCACGAAGCGCGAGAGGCGGTACCAGAACCCGGCCTCGGTCGCCGTCGCGTCACGCTCGGCGCGGCGCTGGAGAAAGCGTGGCGCGAGCGCATTCACGCGAGGGCCGAGAATGCTCAGGACTGCCGGGAGAACGATCAGGGCCACCGCGGCGGCCAGGAGCGCCACCAGCGCCCCGCCTACCCCCATCGAGTAGAGGAAGCGCTGAGGGAAGACGATCAAAGAGGCGAGCGCCGCGGCGACGGTGACCGAGGAGAAGAGGACCGTGCGCCCCGCCGTCCGCATCGTCGCCCGGAGGGCCTCCCAGCGCTCCGTCCGGCCCCCGGCTCCCGCGGAATCGAGGCCTCGCTTCGCGAGCTCCTCGCGATACCGCGAGACGATGAAGAGGCTGTAGTCGATCGCCAGTCCGAGGCCGAGGCCCGTGGTCAGATTGAGCGCGAAGATCGAGATCGAGCCGAACTCCGTCGCGACTCGCAGCACGAAAAACGTGCCGACGATCGCGAGGCCGCCGATCATCAACGGGAGGAGGGCGGCGACGAGGCTGCGGAAGAAGAGCAGCGAAAGCAGGAAGAGGAGGGGGAAGGCGAGCATTTCGGCTCGGCGCAGATCGGACTCGACCTGCTCGTTCACCTGCTTCTCGGCGAGGGCCAGGCCGCCGACCTCGACACCCGGTTCCCCATCCAGCCGGTGGGCGATGCTGGAGGCGGCGTCCTGTCTGGCCTTGTCATCGGTCGGCCGCAGCGCGACCGCGACGTAGGTCTGGTCGCCGTCATTCGAGACGAAGGCGCGAGACCTCGTGTCGTAATAGCCGGTCACCCTGGCGACGTCCTCGCGAGCGCGGAGCCGACGCTCGATCCCTTCGACGCGGGCGCGAGTCCCGGGATTGGCGACCGGAGCGTTCCGGATCAGCACGATCACACCCGCCTCGCGGTAGCCGTGCCCCTGTATCAGGTCGTCCGCCTTGACGCTCTCGGTGGCCGGGTCGTCGGCGCCATACGGGTCGAGGTGGCTGGCCACGGACCCGCCGATCGCGACGGCGAGGATGAAGAACACCGCTCCGCCGACTGCCACGAAGCGCCGCCGGCGATACACGAATCTGGCCAGCGAGTCCAGCATCAGGCGGTCCCCCTATCGCTCGCGGCCTGGTCCTCCAAGGCACGTCCGGTTCGCTCACACCAATCCGCGGTCCACTCGTTGAGCTCGATCCCGTAGCGCAGGACGAGGGACGCGAAGCCCTCGGGCTTCCCGGTCGCTTCGATCCCCTTCAGCCGCTCGACGATCCGCTCGTGGGTGCGGCGCTTGGCCGCCAGGGTCCCGGTGGCCGACCCGCCGCCGGTGGCGTCGGCGAAGAACAGCTTCAGCAGCGCCTCGTCGCGCAGCTCGAAGACCTCCGGATCGGCGCCGAGCCAGGCGCGCAGCTCCTTGCGTCCAGCTTGGGTGAGGCGGTAGACGTTGCGCCTCCGGCCGCCCTGCGGGCTTGCCTTGCCCTCGATCAGCCCGGCGGCGACGAGGCGGCGCAGCTCGGGGTAGATCTGGCCGTAGCTGGCTGCCCAGAAGAAGCGGGTGGACTTGTCGACGATCGACTTGATCTCATAGCCGCTCATCGGCCGCCAGCCGAGCGTTCCGAGAATCACGTAGGCGGTGGGCGAGAGCTTCATATATCGCGAAGATATATCGCGATGGGTCGGCTTCGGGTGTGCGCTGGGTCACATACGGGCTCGCCGGGTCAGATGGAATCTCGCTGCAGTGAAATCGTCCTGCCCAGGCATCGCCTAGCGAGCGCAATCCAGGACGGTGCCCTGCCCGCCCGCCCCGGCCGGGATTCTCCTTATCCTCAATCGCCTAGATGGCAGCGACCGGCGAGATAGTGGTGATGAAGTTCGGCGGCACCTCCGTCGCGGGAGCGGAGGACATCAAGCGCGCCGCGCAGCGGATCGTCGCCGCCCGCGAGGACGGCAAGCGGGTGGTCGCCGTGCTCTCGGCGCGCGGAAAGACCACAGACGACCTGGTGGGTATGGCCCACGAGGTGTCCGCCAATCCCCCGGCCCGCGAGATGGACATGCTGCTCTCGACCGGCGAGCGGATCTCCTGCGCTCTGTGTGCGATGGCGATCCACGACTTGGGCCACAACGCGATCTCGCTGACGGGGTCGCAGGCGGGGATCGTCACCGATTCCTCGCATACCAAGGCGCGCATCCTCGACGTGCGCGCCGACCGCATCCGCGAGGCGCTGGGCGACGACCGGGTGGTGCTGGTCGCAGGCTTCCAGGGCATTTCGGGCGACAGCCGCGACGTGACCACGCTCGGCCGCGGCGGCTCCGACACGACGGCGGTGGCGATCGCGGCGGCGCTTGGCGCTGAGATGTGCGAGATCTACACGGACGTCCGCGGGGTGTTCAGTGCCGACCCGCGGCTGGTCTCCGACGCCCGCCTGCTGCGGGTGGTCTCGTTCGAGGAGATGCTCGAGATGGCGGCCTCGGGCGCCAAGGTGCTCCAGCTGCGCTCGGTCGAGTATGCGCGAAACCACGAGATCCGAATGCACTGCCGCAGCTCCTTCGAGGAGGGCCCCGGTACCCTCGTCGTCTCGGAGAAGGAGACGATGGAAAGGCCCTCGGTGACAGCCGTGACCCATGCCGACGAGGCGCGCGTGACCCTGGCCGGCGTCCGCGACGAGCCGGGCGTGGCCGCGGAGATCTTCGGCGCGCTCGCCAACGCCAACGTGAACGTCGACATGATCATCCAGAACGAGGCCGTGTCGGCCGACCAGAAGGCCGATCTCTCATTCACTGTCGATGGCGGCGATCTGCGCAGCGCGACGGAGGCGCTGGTCGGGCTCGATATCTGCGAGCGGCTCGAGACCGACGAGCGCGTCGGAAAGGTCTCGGTCGTCGGGGCGGGGATGCGCAGCCACCCGGGGGTGGCGGCGAAGGTCTTTCAGACCCTGGGCGAAAAGGGGATCAACATCGAGATGATCGCCACTTCGCCGATCAAGATCTCCTGCGTGATCGCCGCCGACGAGGTCCCGGCGGCGGTCAAGGCGCTGCACCAGGCGTTCGAGCTGGGCGAGGACGCCGTCCGTCGCGAGGAGCCGACGGGAACCGAGCATCGCCCCCGCGTGGCCCCGTAGTCATGGGGAGTGACGGCTACAGGGTCGGCGTCGTCGGCGCCACCGGCGCGGTCGGCTCGACCATGCTCCAGGTGCTCGCCGAGCGGGGTTTCCCCGCGGCCGAGGTGGTCCCGTTCGCCTCCGAGCGCTCGGCGGGGCGGAAGCTCGCCTTCGACGGCCGGGAGCTGGAATGCCGGCCGCTCTCGCCCGAGACGATTCAGGGTCTCGACCTGGCCCTGTCCTCGGCGGGCGGCGAGGTCAGCGCGGAATGGGCGCCAAAGCTGGTCGAGGCCGGCGCGGTGGTGGTCGACAATACGAGCTACTGGCGCATGCACGCCGAGGTCCCCCTGGTCGTCGCCGAGGTCAATCCCGAGGCGCTCGACTCTCACCGGGGGATCGTCGCCAACCCGAACTGCTCGGCGATGCAGATGGTCGTCGCGCTGGCCCCGATTCACCGCGCGGCGGGGATCGAGCGGATCGTCGTCTCGACCTACCAACCGGTGTCGGGGACCGGCCGGCGGGCGATGCAGGAGCTTCGCGACCAGGCGCACGCCGTGCTTCACGACAAAGACCCGCCGGCCGCCGAGGTGTACCCGCACCGGATCGCGTTCAACATCCTTCCCCAGGTGGAGACCTTCAAGGGCGGGGACGACTACACGACCGAGGAGCGCAAGATGATGGCCGAGACGCGCAAGATCCTCGGCGCCGACGAGGAGCAGCTGCGAATCTCGGCCACTTGCGTGCGTGTCCCGGTCCTCTACGGGGAGTCCGAGTCGATCAACGTGCAGACGCGCGAGCCGTTGTCGCCGGAACAGTGCCGGGAGCTCTTGGCGCGCGGCCCGGGAGTGGTGGTCGTCGATGCTCCCGCCGAGGGTGTCTACCCGCTTGCGAGCGACGCCGCCGGCCGTGACGAGGTGCTGGTGGGCCGCATCCGCCGCGATCCCTCCCACGAGCGCTGCCTGAACCTCTGGGTGGTCGGGGACAACCTGCGCAAGGGGGCGGCGACGAATGCCGTCCAGGTCGCCGAGCTGCTCCACGAGCGCGGCCTGATCCGCCGCACCGAGGCACCGGCACCGGCCTAGGGCGAGCCGCGCGTCCATCTACGATCCGCGCCCTTGCTAGGCGCCTACGCATCCGTCGCGGTGCTGATCGCCGCCTCGGTCGTGGCCGGCCAGGCGATCCTCTCGCTGTGCGGGCGGCGCGAGTTCAGCTGGCTCGCCGGGCCGGTGGGGCTGGCGGCGATCCTGGTCGTCGCCGGGATCGCGATCAAGCTCCCTGGGCACGGGACCGCGGTGGCGATCGCCCTCGCGGCTCTCTCCGCTACTCTCACTGGCGATCCTGGTGCGGGCAGCGGCGAGCGGCCGGGTGCGGACCCGACGAACATCCGCAGCATCGGACGCGAGGACGGTGCGATGCACGGATGCAGAGCGTTCGTCGGGGGCCACCCGGCGCTCGCCATGTCAGCGGCGGGGCTCACCCTGCTCCTCGCCTCGATCCCGTTCATCGTCAACGGGCGAGTCGGGATCCTCGGCGTCGGGCTGGTCAACGACGACATGGCCTCTCACCTCCTGATCGCGGACTGGCTCAACACGCGGGTCGGCCAGATGCCCGGGCTGATCGACGGTGGCTATCCGGTGGGCCCCCATTCGCTCGCCGCGGGGCTGAGCGAGGGACTGGGAACGGGCCTGATCGAAGCGTTCGCGGGCATCACGCTGGCCATCCCGGTGCTGACCGCGCTGGTCGCCTTCGAGGCGCTGCGCGACCTGCGATCGCTTCCCCGGATCCTCGTCGCGGCGCTGGTGGCGCTTCCCTATCTCGCCGCGGCCTACCTGGCGCAGGGGGCGTTCAAGGAACCGATCGAGGCCCTGTTCCTGCTCTCCTTCGGGCTCCTGTTGCCCGGTGCGACGACCGTTCGGCGCGGCTTGCCGCTGGCCGTGATCGCAGCCGGCGCCGTGTACGCCTACAGCTTCCCGGGCCTCTTCTGGCTCCTGGGCGCAGCGGCGATCTACGTCTTGGCGGCGCTGATCAGGGGGGCGCGCCCGGCGGCGCCGATCGGGGGCAGGCGCCAGGCGGCGCTCGGAGCGGGGGCAGTCGCGTTCGGCGTGCTCGTGGTGCTGACGGCCCCCGAGCTCGGCCGGATCGTCGACTTCACGGGCTTCAGGGCGTTCAGCGACTCGACGATCTCAAGCGGGCTCGGCAACCTGCGCCATCAGCTGTCGCCGCTCGAGGCGCTGGGGATCTGGCCTGCGAGCGACTTCCGGCTCTCGGCGAGCGCCGCCAGCGTGCCGGCGCCCGCCTTCTACCTCGGCGCCCTGGTGGCCGGGGTCGCCCTCGCGGCCGGGCTGCCGCGCTGGATTCGCCGCCGCGGCGAGGCGCTGCCCGCCGCCCTGGCCGCGGCGATCGTCATCTACCTGGGGGCGCTCGCCTTCGGCACCGTCTACACCAGCGCCAAGGCGTTGGCGATCGCCGCCCCCCTGATCACCCTGATCTCCCTCGGCGGGCTGCTGGGACGCGAGCGCTCGCAGCATGACTCGCAACCTGAAGGTGGGGCGCCGCTGTGGCGCCTCGGACTTGCGCTCGCGCTCGCAGCAGGGATCGTTCTCTCCAGTTTCCTGGTCCTGCGCCAGGCCCCCGTGGCCCCGCAGGACCACGCGAACCAGCTGGCCGAGCTGCGGCCACTGATCCAGGGGCGAAAGGTGCTGTTCCTCGGCCGCGACAACTTCATCGCCTACGAGTTACGAGGCTCGCGGCCGTTCACCGCGGTGCGCAACTACTACGACCCGAACTACGTCCGCCCCGACCTGCGGCTCGAGGACGTGTTCCAGAAGTTCGACTTCGATTCGGTGACCCCGGCGACGCTCGGCCGCTTCCCGTTCGTGATCACGACGCGGGCCGCCTACGCCAGCGGGCCGTCTCCCGCCTTCGAAGCGCTCCGCGAGACCTCGGACTTCGTGCTCTGGAAGCGAGGGGGACCCGTGGGCCAGCGGCGCACGCTCGCCGAGGGGGACCGGCCCGGCGAGCCGCTGGATTGCTCTCGGTCCCACGGGCGGCGCCTCAGTCGGGGCGGCGGAACGGCGACCGTCTTTGAGGCGTCGCCCGTGATCGGCGGCACCTGGTCGCCGAGCCCCACGGTTGAGAGCGGCTCGGTCTCCTCCCAGGAGCTGACGCTGCCTCCGGGTCGCTGGCTGATCTCGATCCAGTACGACTCCACCAGGGCGCTGCGCATCCGCGCGCCGGGGATGGACGCGACCCTGCCGGCAAACCTCGACTACCGCGGCTCGGTCCCCTTCCATGCGGCCGGCCGGCTCGGCGTCCGCCGCCGCGGCCCGGTCCGGTTCACGGTCGGCGTCGAGCGGCCGCCGCTCGCGGGCCGCCTGCTGGGCGCCTATTCGGTGGCCCATCTCGGGACGATCGCCGCCTCGCCCGCCGCCGGCGATCGACCCCACGGGCCGATTCCCGGCGCGGGCGAGCGCCGCATCCCGCTGCGCCGCGCCTGCGACCGCTACCTGGACTGGTTCCGCTCGCCGGGCGGCCGTTGAAGCGAATATAAAGCTCAGGCATGGATATCGGGTTCGGGGAGGCGATCCTCCTGTTCGGCGCCCTGCTGGCCGTTGCCGCGGCGCTGTCGGGGGTGATGCGGGGCACGGTGCTGTCGATCTCCGTGCTCTCGGTGGCGCTCGGGATCGGCCTGGCGGCGACCGACGTGGTCTCGGTTGACGCCACCGACTCGGCCGTGGTCCACCTGATCGAGCTGGCGCTGATCCTGACCCTGTTCTCCGACGGGCTGTTCGTCGACAGAGAGCTCCTGCGAATCCATTGGGGGCCGGTGACCCGGGCGATCGTCCTCGCGATGCCGATCACGTTCGGCTTGCTCGCCGTGATGGGCCGGGGTGTCTTTCCCGATCTGACCTGGGAGGAGGCGTTCCTGCTCGCCGCCGTGCTCACCCCGACCGACCCGGTCGTCACCTCGACCGTGGTCACGGCTCAACGCGTCCCCTCGACCGTTCGCCACACCCTGAACCTGGAGTCGGGACTGAACGACGGCTTGGCGCTGCCCTTCGTGCTCTTCTTCCTGGTCCTCGCGGAGCCCGGCGGTGACGCAGGCGGCGAGGCGGCCAAGCTCCTCGGCGAGGCCGGATTCGGTGCCCTGGTGGGCATCGCGCTCGGCCTGGTCGGCGGGCGCCTTCACCGCCACCTGCCCGGGGGCGGGATCACCGCTCGATATGAGGGGATCTACGCGATCGGCTTCGGCCTCGCCGCCTTCGGGCTCGCCGACGTGACGATCGGCAACGGCCTGATCGCCGCCTTCGTCGCCGGGATCGTGATGGGGCTCGCCGAGCACGAGATCCCGGACGCCTTCGTGGAGTTCGCCGAGAACGTCAGCGCGATCTCGCAGGTGCTGACCTTCTTCGTCTTCGGGGCGCTGATCGTGGCGACCGGCTACGACGGGGACATCTGGCGCCTCGCCGTGTTCATTGCGCTGGCGCTGCTCGTCGCCCGGCCTGCCGCCATCCTGATCTCCTTCGTCCGCAGCCGGCTGCCCGGTCCTCAGAAGATGTTCATCGCCTGGTTCGGGCCCAAGGGGGTGGCCTCGATGCTGTTCGCGCTCTTCGTGCTCAAGTCGGACGTCGGCGCCTCATCGACGATCTTCGACATCGCCGCCTTCGTGATCCTCTCCTCGATCGTCGCCCACGGCCTCACCGACACGGTCGGCGCGAGCTGGATTGAGCGGCGGATGGGCGGGGCGGACGAATCGGAGCCGGGCGGGAGCGGGGTGCCGGGGCGGATCCTCGACTAACCGAACTCGGCGGCGAGCTTCTCGACCACCGCCCGCGCCGTCTCCTCGTCGACGTCCGTGTGAGTGACGTAGAGGCCGACGGCCTCCTCGAGATGCCCGAGCATCACTGCCTGCTCGACCTCCGGGGGCGGCGGCGGGGCCTCGGGCGTCTGGTCGCTCGCCTCCATCGGGTCAGGCGGGAACTGCGTCCGCCAGTCGCCCCTCGACCCACTCGGTCGAGGCGATGTGCTTCCCCATCCCGAGCTGCTTCGGCTCGAATCCGAGCGCCAGCCCGACCAGCTGGGGCAGGTGCAGGACCGCCAGCCCGAGCTCGCGCCCCGTGACCTTGGCCGCCTCGGGCTGCTGCATGTCCAGGTTCAGGTGGCAGAGCGGGCAGGGGGTCACCAGGCAGTCGGCGCCGGCGTCGAGGGCGTCGCCGACGTGAGTGCCCGCCTGGCGCAGCGAGGTGTCGCGGTTCATGGTGATCACCGGGAATCCGCAGCACTTCCGCGCCCCGTCGTACTCGACCACATCGCCGCCGAGCGCCTCGATCACCTGCTCGAGGTAGAGGTCGCGCTCGGGGTGCTCGTCGTAGGAGATCCGGCTCCTGGGGCGGATCACGTAGCAGCCGTAAAACGGCCCCACCCGCAGGCCCGAGAGCGGTCTCGACACCTTCGTCTTCAGCTCGTCGAGGCCGTAGTCCTCGACCAGCACCCAGAGGAAGTTCTTGTTCTCGAACCCTTCCTTTTCCTTCGCATACTCGAGCCCTTCCTCGGCGAGCGCTTCGTTGATGTGGGCGCGGTAGGCGGAGTCCGCGTCGAGGCGCTGCTGGCACTCCGACTGGGCGCCCTGGCAGGTGGAGCAGATGTTCATCATCGAAAGGCCAGTGCCCTGGGCGAGCGCGAAGGTGCGTGCGTTGAGGGTGTCGGCGAGCTCCTGGTTGTGCTCGGCGATCACCCCCGCGCCACAGCAGTTGGCGCGGTCGAGGGTCACCAGTTCGATCCCGAGCCGCTCGGCGACCTGCGCCATCGAGCCATGCAGCTCGGGCGTGAAGCCGCGGGAGACGCAGCCGGGCCAGTAGGCGAGCCGAAGCGCCGTCATCGCTCGCCCGCCTCGTCGGCCTTGGGCTCGGGCTCGGGCGTGATCTGCTCCTCGTCCGGCTCCGGCTCGATCTCCTCCTCGCCGGTGATGTACAGATTGAGCTGGGTGCGGTGCTCCTCGGCGTGCGAGTAGAGCCGCTGGACGTGGTCCTGGGCATCGCCGGGGAGCTTGTGGTGGACGCCGGGGATCAGCTTCGGCAGCGAGCGCATCTTGCCCGTCCTCAGCCCTCGGATCGCTGTCGGGATCGAGCCGAAGAGACCCTTGATGGCGCTCGCCCGGGGTATCAGCTTGCCCTTGATGCCCTGCGCATAGGACTCCTGTAGCAGCAGGGACTCGTCCAGGGTTCCCTTCTTCTCGATGATCTTCACGAAGGCGGTCTCGTGGCGGCGGCCGTTGTTGACGTCGTCGATCTCGTGGTCGTGGCCGGCGAGCCGGCGCAGGCGCATGATCTGGTCCATCGGCGCGACGTCCTTCGGGCAGGCATCCACGCACGAGAAGCAGTGCGTGCAGTCGTAGATCCCGTGCGGGTCCTGCGCCAGGTCGTAGAGCCTTTCGGTCGTCTCGGAGTCACGGGGGTCGCCGACGAAGCGATAGGCCTTGGCGAGCGCCGCCGGGCCGATGAACCCGGGATCGACCTCCATCGACAGGCACGACGAGACGCAGGCGCCGCACTGGATGCAGGCCATCGACTGGGTGATGTCGATCATCGACTCAGGCGGCACCACGTACTCGCGCTCGGGCGGCTCGCCCTCGGGCAGCAGCCACGGCGTGACGCGGCGGATCTTCTTCCAGTGGGTGGACTCCATGTCCGTGACCAGGTCCTTGATCACGGGCATGTTGGCCATCGGCTCGACCACGATCGGGCGCGCCGCCTCCTCGGCGCCGCCGGCGAGGGCGGCGCGTTCACCGGCAGGCCCGTGACGCCGGTTGGCGCGCTCGTGAGCGTCGCTGATCTGGGTCTTGCAGCCGAGCGTGGACTCGCCGTTGACCTTCATCCCGCACGAGCCGCAGATCGCCGCCCGGCAGGAGCAGCGGACGACGAGCGTCCCGTCGGTGCGGTCGCGGACCTGGAGCAGCCCGTCGAGCACGGAGAGGTCGGGATCGAGGTCGACCTTGAACTCCTGCCAGTACGGCGCCTCGCCCGTCTCCGGCTGGTACCTCCGAACCTTCAGCGTGTACTCAGGCATCCCGACCACCTCCGACCCTACTCAATAGGTCCTCTCGGCCGGTTGCCACTGGGTGATCGTGACCGGCGAGTAGCTGATCTCGGGCCCGTCTGTGTCGCGGTTGACGTCGATGTGCTTCAGCCACTGATCGTCGTTGCGCTCGGGAAAGTCGGTCCGGTACTGGGCCCCGCGGCTCTCGGCTCGGTGCAGCGCCGCGACGCAGGTGCACTCCGCGCAGTCGAGCATGAAGCCGAGCTCGAACGCCCCGAGCACATCCTGGTTGAAGACGGCGCCGCGGTCGTCGATGTAGGCGGTCTTGGCCTCCTCCTGGAGGCGCTTCACGGTCTCCAGCGCCTTCTGTATGCCGTCTCCGGTGCGGAACACGGCGACGTGCGAGTCCATCGTCTCGCCGAGCTCCCGGCGGAGCTCCGAGACGCGGCGGCCGCTGCCGGGCTCGCGCCCGACGAGCTCCGAGACCTGGCGCTCGGCGTCGGCGAGCACGGCTTGCGACGGCCGGCCAACCTCGACTCGCTTCGCGCGGGCGGCGGCGTGTTGTCCCGAGCGGCGGCCGAAGATCAGCGTGTCGAGCAGCGAGTTGGCGCCCAGCCGGTTGCCGCCGTGCACCGAGACGCAGGCGACCTCGCCGGCGGCGTAGAGGCCGGGGATCGAGGTCGCTCCGTCGACGTCGGTCTTCACGCCCCCCATCGTGTAGTGGTTGCCCGGCTTGATGTGGATCGGCTCCTGGGTGATGTCGACCCCGGCGAAGTCTCGCCCCACCAGCACGATCTCCCGCAGCGCCTCGTGGATCCGCTTGCGAGGCACGACCGTGATGTCGAGCGCCACGGTGCCGTCGGGGAAGCCGCGCCCCTCGTTGATCTCCGTCTGCTCGGCTCGCGAGACGACGTCCCGGGAGGCGAGCTCCATCTTGTTCGGGGCGTATGTCTCCATGAACCGCTCACCCTTCGCGTTGAGCAGCTGAGCGCCCTCGCCGCGGGCCCCCTCGGTGATCAGGAACCCCTTCTTGGCCAGCGTCGTGGGGTGGTACTGGATCATCTCCATGTCCATCAGCGGCGCGCCGGCGCGGTAGGCCATTGCGATCCCGTCGCCGGTGCAGATCAGGGCGTTGGTGGTCGGCTGCCAGACCTGACCGTTGCCACCGGTGGCGAGGATCACGTTCTCGGCCTCGAACAGCTCCATCGATCCGTCCGCGACGTTGCGCAGCACCGCGCCCACGCAGTTGCCGTCGTCGTCGAGGACCAGGTCGGTGGTGAAGTACTCCTCGTAGCGGGAGATCAGCTCCGAGTGCTTCATCAGCTGCTCGTAGAGCACGTGCATGATCGCCTGGCCCGTGATGTCGGCCACGTAGAAGGTGCGCGCCTGGGAGGCTCCGCCGAAGGCTCGGGTCCCCAGCCTGCCCTCCTCGTTGCGGTGGAAGGTGACGCCGAGATGCTCGAGGTGAAGGATCTCCTCAGGCGCCTCGCGGCACATGATCTCGATTGCGTCCTGGTCACCCAGGTAGTCGGATCCCTTCACCGTGTCGAAGGCGTGCGACTCCCAGCTGTCCCCTTCCTGGAGCGCGGCGTTGATCCCGCCCTGGGCGGCGTTCGAGTGCGAGCGCACCGGGTGGACCTTGGAGACGATCCCGACCGAGACGCCTTCCTCGGCGGCGGCAAGCGCCGCTCGCTGCCCGGCGAGGCCCGCTCCGATCACCAGTACGTCGTGTTTTGGGCACACCGGGCGCTGATCCTATAGCGAGGCGGGAGTCGCCTGACGCTCAGGTCGCCGGCGAGCCCGGGGGCGTTCCCCCACCGCCGCCGAGCGCGTTGCGGAGCGCCCGGCCGACCTGGTCGGCCGTGATCACGCCGCGCAGGCGGCCATCGGCATCGACCGCCATCAGCGCTCCGAGCCGGCGAAGGGCATCGTTGCCGAGCAGCGACTCGAGCGGCTCGTCGTCACGCACCCGGAGCGTGCCTGTCGAATCCGCCTCGAAGACGTCGCGCACCACCGAGGAGGCGCGGCTCACCTCCGGCACGGCGTCGGCGGCACCGCGCTCGATCAGGCCGCGAAAGCGCTGCGCCGCGTCGACGACTGGGAACCAGGGCCAGCGATAGCGCAGGAAGTACTCGTCCAGGGCCCGCTCGACGCTGGCGTCTTCCGGGATCGCGACTGGGTCGTCGTCCATGACGTCCGCCACCCTGATCCCCTCGATCCGGCTGGCGAACTCGGTCTGAAGCACGGCGCCGCGGGCCGACTGCCCGAGGATGAAGCCGATCAGCCCCAGCCAGATCCCGCCGATCACGTCGCCCTCGATGAACAGCAGGATCCCGATGCCGATGAACAGGTAGGAGAAGGCCTGGCCGAGGCGGGCGGCGGTGCGCGTTGCGCGGTTGCGGTCTCCGGTCAGCCGCCAGGCGATCGCCCGTGCGATCCGCCCGCCGTCCAGCGGGAAGGCGGGGATCAGGTTGAAGACGAGGACCAGCAGGTTGATGCTCGCCAGCCAGGCGATCATCGCCAGGATCCCGGATGTGTCGGCCCCCTCCTCGACTCGCATCGCCCTCCAGAACTCGTCCGAGCCGGCGGCGGCGATCCCGACACCGACGCAGGCGAGCGCGATCGCGAGGGTGACGATCGGGCCGCCGATCGCCACCTTGAACTCGGTGCCCGGCGAGTCGGAGTCCCGGGTCATCCGCGCCACGCCGCCGAACATCCACAGCGTGATGTCCGAGATGCCGATCCCTCGGCGAACGGCGACGAAGGCGTGGCCGAGCTCGTGCAGGAGGATCGAGGCGAAGAAGGCGAGCGCGCTCGCCAGCGCCAGCAGGTAGGGAGCGGCATCGCTGTTGGAGGCGTCGAGCACGGAGCGATAGAAGCTCGACAGCCAGAGGATGATCAGGAAGAGGACGAAGAACCACGAGTAGTCGACCCCGATCCGGATCCCCCGGACGTGAAGCAGAGTCACGGTGCTGCGCACCGGCATGGACCCATCTTAGGTATGAGGCGGTAGGTTTCGCCGCCGATGGCCAGCGGTGCAACACGGGCCTCCCTCGAAGCCGCGCCGCATCTCGACCAGGATTGGCTGCGCGATCTGGTCGAGACGCTGGCCTCGATCCACCGCCCCACGGCGTCGGCGGGGGAACGGGTGGCGGCGGAATGGGTCGCGGGGCGGCTGCGCGAGCTCGGCGCTGGCGGCGCCCGGGTGGAAGCGGAACGGGTGCACGGCACCTTCTGGTGGCCACTCGGTCTCGCCGCGGGCGCGGGCGTCGCGGCCGGCATCGCCGCGCTGCGCGGCCGGCGCGTCGCCGGCGCGGCGCTCGCCGGCGTGCTGGGCGCAGCCGCCGTTGACGACCTGCCACCGGGGCGCCGCACGCTGCGCTCGCTGCTGCCCCAGCGAACGGCGACGACCGTCGTCGGTGAGCTCGGCCCGCCCGACGCCGATCGCACGGTTGTCCTGGTCGCCCATCACGACGCGGCGCACGCCGGCCTTCTATACCACCCCGCGATCCCGGAGCGAGTCGTTCGGCCGCTTCCCGTGGCTGATCGAGCGTGTGGACACCAGCCCGCCCTTGATGGCTCCCGTGGTCGCCATCCCCCTGCTGGTCGGAGTTGGGGCGCTGACCGGAAGCCGCACCCTGATCAAGGCGGGCACCGCGCTCGCCGCGCTGTCGGCGGCGGCGCTCGCCGACATCGCGTTGCGCGGCACGGTTCCCGGCGCCAACGACAATGCGACCGGCGTGGCGGCGCTGCTTGCCTTGGCGCGCTCGCTCGCCGAACGACCCACCGAGAACGTGCGGGTGATGCTCGTCTCCACATCCGAGGAGGCCCTCTGCGAGGGGATGCAGGCCTTCGGCAAGCGCCACTTTGGTGAGTTGCCACGCGACAGCACGTTCTTCCTGACGCTCGAGACTCTGGGCTCGCCGCATCTGCTGGTGCTTCGGGGCGAGGGGATGATCCGGATGCGCGAGTACCCCACTCGCTCGCTGGCGCTGCTCGACGGCGTCGCCGAGGAACTGGGCATCTGGCTGTTCGGAAACCTGCGTCTCCGCAACGCCACCGACGGCATCATCCCGCTCGCCGCGGGGTACGAATGCGCCGCCCTCTGCTCCTGCACCAACCTCAAGCAACCGGCCAACTACCACTGGCCCACCGACACGCCGGAGAACGTCGACTACGGCACGCTCTCCGACGCCGTCCGCCTCAGCGAGGCGGTGGTGCGTCGGCTCGACGAGCGCTGGCTGTAGCCAGCCCGCTACCTGCTCAGGCGTGCGGCGAGTGCCGCTCGATGATTCGGCCGAAGTCCGTGCCCGCGGGCAGGGTGCCGAACGCCAGGCCCGAGTCGCCCTCCAGGCGCGAGGCGCAGAACGCGTCGGCGACCGCCGGATCGCCGTAGCGGACCAGCAGTGAGGCCTGGAGCGCCAGCGCCATCCGCTCCACCACGGAGCGGGCGCGGGACTCGATTCCCTCGAGGTCGGACAGCTCGTCGCGAAGCGCCGCGACCGCGGCGTCGACGCGCGGCTCGGCGCCGCTTGCCTCCTCGACCTCGGCGATGAAGGCATCGACCGACGACGGGTTCCGCGACATGGCGCGCAGGACGTCGAGGCATTGGACGTTTCCGGACCCCTCCCAGATCGAGGCGAGCGGGCTCTCCCGGTAGAGCCGCGGCATGCCCGACTCCTCGACGTACCCGTTGCCGCCCAGGCACTCCAAGGCCTCAACCGCGTGACCGGGGCCGCGCTTGCAGGTCCAGTACTTGAGCACCGGGGTGGCCAGCCGCCGGAACTCCACCGCGGCCTCGTCGCCGGCGTGCGCCTCGTCGAAGGCGCGAGCGATCCGCATCGCGGCGACCGTCGCCGCCTCCGATTCGATCGCGAGGTCCGCAAGCACGTTTCTCATCAGCGGCTGCTCCACCAGCCGCTTGCCGAACGCCTCCCGATAGGTGCAATGGTGGATCGCCGCCGCTGTGCCCCAGTGCATGCCCGCGGCCACGCCCAGGGTGCAGTCGAGGCGGGTGTGGTTGACCATCTCGATGATCGTCGGCACGCCGCGCCCCTCCTCGCCGACGAGTTGCCCCCAGGCGCCTCGGAACTCGACCTCGGAGGAGGCGTTGGAGCGATTGCCGAGCTTGTCCTTGAGTCGCTGGAGGTGGATGCGGTTCCGCTCGCCGCCGGGCGTGAAGCGAGGGAGCAGGAAGCACGACAGGCCGCCGTCGGCCTGGGCGAGGACGAGGAACGCGTCGCACATCGGCGCCGAGAAGAACCACTTGTGTCCGGTGATCTCGTACTCGCCACCCGGCCCGCCGCCATTCAGTGGCCGGGCGGTGGTGATGTTGGCCCGCACGTCGGAGCCGCCCTGCTTCTCGGTCATGCCCATCCCGCAGAGCGCCCCCTTCTTGTCGGGAGCCGGGACGAGCCGCTCGCCGTCATAGGAGAGCGACAGGAAGCGCGGCTCCCACTCGGCTGCCAGCTCGGGCTGGGTTCGCAGCGCCGGGATCACCGAGTAGGTCATCGAGATCGGACAGCCCACCCCCGCCTCGACCTGGCCGAGGAGCATGAACAGCGCTCCGCGCGCGACGTGGGCGCCCGGCTGCGGCTGGCGCCAGGGCAGCGAGTGCAGGCCGTGCCCGATCCCGATCCGCAGCAGCTCGTGCCAGGCGGGGTGGAACTCGACCTCGTCGATGCGGTTGCCGAAGCGGTCGTGGGTGCGGAGCTTGGGAGGGTTCTCGTTCGCCTCGACGCCCCAGCGGATCGTCTGAGACAGCCCGCAGAGGGCGCCGAGCTCGCGAGCCTCGTCCTCGGCCCAATCGGCTCCCTCCCGGCGCACCGCCTCGACCAGCGCCGTGTCCGCGGCGAACAGGTTGTAGTTCTCCAGCGGCGGGGGCTGGTTGAAGACCTCGTGGGTGGCCGCGGTCTGCCCGCGCTCGACGGTCGCCACACGCACATTCTCGCAGCCCCGATAGCATCGCGCCGCGGATGGCCCACACCGTCACCTTGATCCCCGGAGATGGCACCGGTCCTGAGCTTGTCGAGGCCACCCGCAGGGTGCTGGAGGCGACCGGGGTCGAGTTCGAGTGGGACGAGCAGCCGGCGGGCGAGGACGTCTACCGCGAGGAGGGCGACCCGTTCCCCGAACGGACCCTGGAGTCGATCAGGCGGACCGGGGTGGGGATCAAGGGCCCGACGACGACGCCGGTCGGCTCGGGCTTCCGATCGATCAACGTCCAGCTGCGCAAGGAGCTCGATCTGTACGCCTGCATCCGCCCCTGCAAGCTGTACGAGGGCGTACGGTCGCACTTCGACCAGGTGGACTTCGTGATCGTGCGCGAGAACACCGAGGATCTCTATGCCGGGATCGAGTTCGAGGTCGACTCGGAGGGCGCCGAGAAGCTGCGCGAGTTCGTGGCCTCGCTGGGGGCCGGGACCGTCCGCGAGCACTCCGGGATCTCGATCAAGCCGATCTCGGTGTTCGGAAGCGAGCGAATCGTCGAGGCCGCCTTCGACTATGCCAAGCGCCATGGCCGCCACAGGGTGACGGCGGCGCACAAGGCCAACATCATGAAGTTCTCCGACGGCCTCTTCCTGGAAACGGCGCGCAAGGTGGCCGAGCGGCATCCGGAGGTCGAGTTCGAGGACCGGATCATCGACAACCTCTGCAACCAGCTCGTTTCGCGGCCCGAGGAGTACGACGTGATCGTGCTCCCCAACCTATACGGCGACATCGTCAGCGACCTCGGGGCCGGAATGATCGGCGGCCTGGGCCTGGCGCCCGGCGCCAACATCGGCACGCATGCCGCCATGTTCGAGGCCACGCACGGGTCCGCCCCCAAGTACAAGGGGCAGAACAAGGTCAACCCGACCGCCCTGATGCTCTCCGGCGTGCTGATGCTTCGCCACCTGGACGAGCCCGACGCCGCCGACCGGATGGAGAGCGCGATAGCCGAGGTGATCCGCAGGGGAGAGAAGGTGACCTATGACCTCAAGCCAAGCCGCGACGACCCGACGGCGGTGGGCACCTCGGAGTTTGCCGACGCCGTGATCGAGGTAATGGAGACAGGCTGATGGCGGATCCCGTCAAGGTCACGGTCACCGGCGCGGCGGGCCAGATCGGCTACGCGATCCTGTTCCGGATCGCCAGCGGCCAGATGCTGGGAGGCGAGACGCCGGTCCACCTGAAGCTGCTCGAGATCCCGGATGCGATCAAGGCAGCGGAGGGCACCGCGATGGAGCTGGAGGACTGCGCCTTCCCGCTGCTCGCCGGGCTCGACATCCACGACAACCCGAGGGATGCGTTCGACGGCTGTGGCGTCGCCCTTCTGATCGGAGCGCGCCCCCGGACCAAGGGCATGGAGCGTTCCGACCTGCTGGAGGCGAATGGCGGCATCTTCAAGCCGCAGGGCGAGGCGATCAACGAGGGCGCCGCCGACGAGGTCAAGGTGCTGGTGGTCGGCAACCCGGCGAACACCAACTGCCTGATCGCGATGTCGCACGCGCCGGACGTGCCGCGCGAACGCTTCACCGCGATGACCCGGCTCGACCACAACAGGGCGATCGGTCAGCTGGCCAGCAAGCTGGGTGTGCCGGTGACCGAGATCACCAAGATGACCATCTGGGGTAACCACTCGACCACGCAGTACCCGGATCTGGTGCACGCGAGGGTGGGGGGGCGAAGCGCCTGGGACACCGTGGACGATCAGGCCTGGATCGCGGACGAGTTCATCCCCAGGGTGGCGAAGCGCGGGGCCGAGGTGATCGAGGCGCGGGGGGCGTCCAGCGCCGCCTCGGCGGCCAACGCCGCGATCGACCACGTCCACGACTGGGCGCTCGGCACGCCCGAGGGTGACTGGGTCTCGATGTCGGTCCCGTCCGACGGCTCCTACGGCGTCGAGGACGGTCTGGTGTCGGGTTTTCCCTGCACCTGCTCCGAGGGCGAGTGGAAGCTGGTCGAGGGCCTCGAGATCGACGACTTCTCGCGCGAACGCATCGACAACTCGGTCAAGGAGTTGAAGGAAGAGCGGGACGCCGTGCACCAACTCGGCCTGATCTAGATAGCCCGGCGCCGCTCTCGCCTCTCAGTGGGAAATCCGCCGGGATCGAGCTGGGTAGAGCAGCGAAGGCGGACTGGGTCATCGAAAATAGCGGCGCCGTCCTGGATAGGCCTCGCTATCCGAGGGCAAAGCAGGACGGTTTACCAGGGACTCGATCGGGGGCGGCCGCTCTGCCACCCGCATACCCAGCCCGATTGCATCGCGGCCGCAGGATGCAAGAGGCGGCCGTTTCGGCCCCGCGGTGCCTCCGCGAGTCCTACGCCGCGGTGTAGGAGCGGCCGGACTTCTTCACCCGGCCTTCCTTCTGGAGGTCCCCGAGCACGCGGTAGAGGTAGTTCGGCTTGATCCGCATCTTCTTCGCGACCTCAGCCGCGGTGATCCCCGGGTTCGCCTTGATCAGCTTCACCGCCTGGTCGGCGCGGGTTCCACGCCGGCGACGTCGCGGGCGGGCGGCCGTGCTCGAGGTCGCGCCCGATCCTTTCGGCCGGCCGGGGCCACGACGCCCCTGGCGTCCGTCCGTGAGGCTGGATAGAGCGCGTTGCAGCTTCGAGAGCTCTCCCTCCAGCTCGCGAATCCGGGTCTTGAGCAGATTTGCCGCTTGATCGACTGCGCCCGTAACCATTGCGATCAAAGATTCCTTTCCTTAGGGTGTGACGGTGTGTGTCGTGCCCACTGTAACAGTGTGCATAACACTCTGAACTCCCGAGGGCGGCGAGTGGTAACCCACCGCCGGCCGCTATTGGTTGCGCGTGCGCGGCAGGGTGCGAAAGATGATGTCCCAGAGCGGGGAGGAGACGCCGTAGCCGTAGCGGTGGTCCTGGAAGTGGTGGCGCATATGCTGTTCGCGCAGGCGCTTGCCGAGCTTCGTCTTCGGGGTGTGATGGTGTAGGTGATAGTGGGTGTAGTCGTAGGCGAGGTAGCCGACGATCAGGCCGGCGAAGATCGGGTAGGCGGCGGGGGTTCCGAAGATCAGCGAGAACGCCCACAGGAAGAGCGCCGCGAGCGGCAGGCTGACCGCCGGAGGCATCACGAGCCGCAGGCGGTCGTTCGGGTGGTCGTGGTGAACGCCGTGGATGATGAAGTGGAGCCGGCTGCCGAGCGGGTGGTCCGGCTCCCAGTGGAAGATGAGCCGGTGCAGCCAGTACTCGGTCAGCGTCCAGATCAGCAGGCCGAGCGCGACCAGCAGCACGAGCTGGACCGCGCCGTAGCCGCGATCGGCGCCCAGCCACACCCCGGCGACAACCACCGGCACGAAGATGATCGCGGGCACCGAGGGGTGGATCCTCGACAGGACGTTGAGGAGGCGGTTCTCGAACAGGGGAGGTGAGGCGCTCAGCCGCGCGGTGCGCTCGTGTGCCATCGGCTCAATTCTAGCCCGCCCGCCTTTCCGCAAAGGCCGGGAAACTCGGCTGCGGGCCGTTCCTCAAAAATTCGGGGATTGCGCGAATGCGTCCCCCGAGGCGCGCGCGGCGGTGAGATGATGCCGCGCTCCGGTGGCAACGCGAGAGGGGCAAGGAGTGATCCAGATCGAGCATCAGGCCAAGCAGATGGCGGAGGCAATCGGGGTCGCCAAGCGCCGAGCAACCAAGAGGCGCAAGGGACGCCCGAGCTGCGAGGACTGCTTCTTCCACCGGCAGATGCTCTGCGCGCTCGACCTCGATGAGCCCTGTTCCACCTTCCGGCCGAACAGCGCCGACGGCCTCGTTCCCCCGCGCCAGCCCGCGCTTCTCTTGCGCCAGGGGCCGGAGGAGCCGGTGGCGAAGACGGCCTAAGGGCCGCGGACTAGCGCAGGCCGCGTCCGCATAACCCTCGGGCAGGGGGTTGCACGGCGAACAACCGGGGCCGCCGGGGGTGAGGCGGAGATAGAGTTGATCGTCACGATGAGGATCACGGTGCTCGGCAAGTCGCCGTCGTGGGAGGACGCAGGAGGGGCCTGTAGCGGGTATCTGATCGAGGACGGCGCCACCTCGCTGCTGCTCGATTGCGGCAACGGGGTGTTCTCGAAGCTCCGCCTGTATCGCGACTACACGGATCTCGACGCCGTCCTCGTCTCCCACCTGCACGCCGACCACTTCCTCGACCTGGTGCCCTATGCCTACGCACTCACCTACGCGCCTCGCCAGCAGCCTGTCCCGGTCGGCGGCTATCCGGGGACCGACAGCCCCGCCCGCCCCCGCCTGATCGCTCCGAGCGGCGCTCGCGAATGCTTCCGCCGCGTGGTCGGCGCCTGGGGCAAGGAGGACCTGATCGAGAGCGCCTTCACGCTCGAGGAGTACGACGCGGGCTCCACGGTCGAGGTCGGGTCCCTGCGTGCGCGCTTCCAGGAGGTCCCACACTTCACCACCACCTACGCGATCGACTTCAGCTCCACCAACGGCGGCGGACGGTTCACCTACGGGGCCGACTGCAGCCCGGGCGAGGCGCTGATCGAGATCGCCAGCGGCACCGACCTGCTGCTCGTCGAGGCGACCCTGCCCCGTCCCGAGCGCACCGGGATTCGCGGCCACATGACCCCGGGCGAGGCCGGCGATCACGGCCGCCGAGCCGGCGCGGGACGCGTCGTGCTCACCCACATCTCCGACGAGCTCGATCCCGACTGGGCTCGCAGGGAGGGCTCCGAGGCGTTCGGTGAGGCGGTGGACGTGGCGCGCGAGGGCGCTGTATACGAGGTGTGAGCTGCCGCCGGGCAGGGGCGACGCGGGTGGTTACGCTAAGCAGATGGCCCGAGATCGCGATCTGCTGGTCAACTTCGAGCGCATGCGCCGCGAGATGGACGAGCTGTTCGGCGACGTCTGGGGCGAGGGTGGCTGGTTGTCCGGCCGGCCGCAGCCGGGGTTCTCGCCGCGGGTAGACGTCTATTACTGCGGCGAGCCGCCGAGGGCGGTAGTCAAGGCCGAGCTGGCCGGGGTCAGTCTCGACACCGTTGGCCTGGAGATCGTCGGGCGAGAGCTGGTGATCCGCGGCGAGCGCCCAGTGCAGGAGACGGAGGGTCGGGTCTACCAGCAGGTTGAGATCGAGGCGGGCCCCTTCCGCCGCGTCGTGGAGCTGAACGCCGACGTCGTCGCCGAGGACGCCAGGGCCACCTACGAGGACGGTGTATTGCGGGTCGAGCTCCCGCTTCGATCCAGCGGCCGGGCTTCGCGGCGCGTCCCGATCGAGACCAAGGAGTAGGGCGGATGGCCCAGGCGGGCAATGGCGGGCCCGCGATCGAGGTGGTCGAGACACCGGACGTCGACGCGGCGATCCAGGAGCGTCAGGGCCAGCCGCTCCCTGCCGCGCTGCCGGTGCTGCCGTTGAAGGAGATGGTCCCCTACCCGGACACGTTGACGCCGCTGGCGGTTGGGCAGCAGCGCTCGATCAAGCTCGTCAACGACGTGCTCTCGGGGGAGCGGACGCTGGCGCTGGTCGCCTCGCGCGACCCGGACGTCGATCAGCCCGGGCCCGACCAGCTCTATGACGTCGGGGTCGCGGGGATCGTCGCCCGCATGCTCAAGGTCCCGGACGGGACAATCCGCATCCTCGTCCAGGGGACCGAGCGTGTGCGGGTGGGTGACTACGTCACGGAGGAGCCCTACCTGGTGGCGCGGATCGAGCCGCTGCCCGACGTACTCGAGCCCACGCCCGAGCTCGAGGCGCTGACCCGGAACGTGCAGCGCACCTTCACGGAGATCATCGAGCAGATCCCGTACCTGCCCGAGGAGCTACAGCTCGCGGTCACGAACATCGACGACCCCTCCGCGCTCGCCCACCTGATCGCCGGCGCCCTTCGGATCTCCACCCAGGAGAAGCAGGAGCTGCTCGAAGAGGTGGACGTTGGCAGGCGGCTGCGCCGGCTCTCCGAGATCCTGGCCCGCGAGCTGGAGGTGATCCAGCTCGGCTCCAAGATCCAGTCGCAGGTCCAGTCGGAGATCGAGAAGGGCCAGCGCGAGTACTACCTCCGCGAGCAGCTGAAGGCGATTCAGCAGGAGCTCGGCGAGGCCGACGAGCAGCAGGCGGAGATCAACGAGCTGCGGGAGCGGATCGAGGCGGCGAACCTTCCCGAGCATGCCCGCAAGCAGGCCGAGCGCGAGCTGGGACGCCTCGAGCGCCTGCCGCCGGCGGCCGCTGAGTACGGCGTCATCCGCACCTACCTCGAGTGGCTGGTCGAGCTGCCGTGGAGCGCGACCACCGAGGACAACCTCGACATCGCTCACGCGCGCGAGGTACTCGATGCCGACCATTACGACCTCGAGAAGGTCAAGGACCGGATCCTCGAGTACCTGGCGGTGCGCAAGCTGATCCAAGAGGCCTCCTCCTCCGGTGCCCGTGCGGGGACCGAGGGGTCCGCCCAGGGCCCCATCCTCTGCTTCGTCGGGCCGCCGGGGGTGGGCAAGACCAGCCTCGGCCGATCGATCTCGCGGGCGCTCGGGCGCCAGTTCGAGCGCATCTCGGTCGGCGGGGTGCGCGACGAGGCGGAGATCCGCGGCCACCGGCGCACCTACATCGGGGCGATGCCGGGAACGATCGTCCGCGCCCTGCGCGATGCCGGCTCACGCAACCCCGTGTTCATGATCGACGAGATCGACAAGATGGGCGCCGACTTTCGAGGCGATCCGTCGAGCGCCATGCTCGAGGTGCTCGACCCGGCGCAGAACGACAGCTTCCGCGATCACTACCTGGATCTCGAGTTCGACCTCTCAGAGGTGATGTTCATCACCACGGCGAACACGCTCGACACGGTGCCGCCGGCGCTTCAGGACCGGATGGAGGTGATCAGCCTCTCCGGCTACACGCTGGACGAGAAGCTTCACATCGCGAAGCGTTATCTGGTTCCCCGGCAGATCGAGCAGAACGGCCTCGCGCGCGGCCGGATCTCGTTCACCGATGCAGCTCTCCGGGCGATCATTGAGGAGTACACCCGGGAGGCGGGGGTGCGAAACCTGGAGCGCGAGATCGGCAGCGTCTGTCGCAAGGTCGCGCGAGAGGTGGCCGAGGGGAAGGTCGAGGGGAAGACGACGATCTCCGGCAAGCGCTCGCGTGAGTTGCTCGGCAGGCGTCGCTACTTTGCCGAGCAGCGGCGGCGCACCAAGGACCCCGGAGTGGCGACCGGGCTCGCCTGGACCCCGGTCGGCGGTGAGGTGCTGTTCGTAGAGGCGACCGCGGTGCCCGGGGACGGCAAGCTGATGATCACCGGCCAGCTCGGCGAGGTGATGCGCGAGTCGGCCCAGGCGGCGCTCTCGTGGGTGCGCGGCAACGTCGCCCGGCTGGCGCCGGACCTTCCCGAGGACTGGTTCGCCACCCACGACCTCCACGTCCATGTGCCCGCCGGCGCCGTTCCCAAGGACGGCCCTTCCGCGGGGGTGGCGATGGCGGTCGCACTGGCTTCGCTGGTCTCAGGCAAGCCGGTCGGGGCGGACGTGGCGATGACCGGAGAGGTGACCCTGACCGGCCAGGTGCTGCCGGTGGGCGGCCTGAAGGAGAAGTCCCTGGCCGCCCAGACCGCGGGGATCAAGCGGATCATCGTCCCGGAGCGCAACGAGGGGGACATCGCTGAGATTCCCGACCACGAGCGCAAGGGCGTTGAGTTCGTCTACGTGGACCGGATCGAGGAGGCCCTCGAAGCCGCGCTGTGACGGCCCTATTCCCGGGTATATGCTCCCGGGACGAGCGAAGCGGACGAGGGAGTTGGCGATGGCAAAGAGCACCAGCGCGAGGGCACAGCAGGCGCGTGAGGCGGCCCGTTCGGCGGGTTCCAATCCTTATGTGCGGCGGCTGATCGAGGACCAGGAGCTGCGAAGCAATGTTCGCGAGGCCTTCGAGTCGGCCCGACACGCGTACCACCGGATGTCCAACGGCAAGGGCCCCGTGAAGGCGCTTACGGACGACAAGAAGGTCCACCGCGACCTGCGCAACGCCGCCGAGTCGCTGCGCGAGGCCTCCGATCAGCTGCGCGGCAAGCGCAAGCATCGTCGCTGGGGCAGGCTGCTGGTGATCGCCCTGCTCGGGACAGCCCTGGCGATCGCGCTCAGCGAGGACCTGCGCAAGGCGGTGCTCGACCGGCTGTTCGGTGCCGAGGAGGAGTTCGAGTACAGCTCGACGACGGCTCCGGCCGCCGAGACGACCGCGGCGTAGTTGCCTGAAGTTCACATCCTCGTACCGGCGCAGCGCCACGTCTTCTCGCTCGACGGGCGTGGCGGGGCATCGGTCGAGGATCTGGAGAGCTCGGCGGATGGCTTTCGCCGCTACAAGGAGCTACAGGCGGCGGGCAAGCCGACCGGCATGGTCGCCTTCCCGAATACCGGTCTGATCCGAGCCGGCCGCGACTATCTCGTCGACCCGGGCCTCGTGATGCAGGGCGCGCCCGTGTTCGGGGCGCTCCAGGCGCTCGGCGTCGACTCCGGCGCGATCAAGGACGTCATCCTCACTCACCTGCACTTCGACCACGCCGAGGGGCTCGCCGCCTGGCCGCAGCGCCGCGCCTTCGTGCATCGCCTGGAGACCGAGGCCCCGTATGCGCAGCTCGTCTCCGGGGTACTCGAGATGGTCCAGCTCGAGCTGCTCGACGGCGATCAGGGCGAGATCGAGCCGGGCCTGCGCTGGATCCGCACCCCCGGCCACTCCGACGGCCTGATCTCGCTGCTCGTTGACACCGACGACGGCCTGGTGGTGATCGCCTCCGACTGCGTCGGGCCTCTGCCCGAGTACTTCGACCAGATGGAGCTGCCCGAGGATTTCGGTCCGGAGCGCGACGAGCTGCTCACCCAGTGGCGGCGAATCCGCGAGCTCGACCCGGCGATCGTGATCCCGGGCCACAACCCGCCGGTCAGGCTGCGGTAATCGAATACAGTCGTCCGGTTGACCGGCCGGTCGCGGGGTAGAGAAGGGAGATGCGGGTGGAATCTAAGACCGCTGAGGCGGCACTTGACGATCCCAAACGCGAGCTGAGCGGCGAGAAGGTCCAGCGGATCGTCGACGCGATGCGTCACTGCGTCGCCGAGCGGGGCATCGCCGGCGCCACGTTCGAGCAGGTATCACGTGAAGCGGGCGTCAGCCGCGGGCTGCTCCACTACTACTTCGGGACCAAGGAGCGCCTCTTGATCGAGGTCCTCCGCAACGACGCGGAGACCAGGATCGCGATGCTCGACGAGCCGCTCGCGGCGGCGAAGACCGTGGACGACGTGATCGCCGTGCTCGTCGCGGGCGCCGAACAGGTGCTGCGGGAGGACCCCGCCTTCTACGTGATCCTCTACGAGCTGTTCACCGCCGGTCGCCAGAACCCCGACATCCAGGCAGAGCTGGCGGAGCTCTATCAGCGTTCCCGCCAGCACGTCGCCGGGGTGCTGCGCCAAAAAGAGGTCGAGGGGGTGCTCTCCCTGCGCTTCGACGCCGAGTCCGTGGTGACCTACATGTTCGCCGCCGCCGACGGGGGCGCGCTGCAGCGCCTCACCGACCCCGAGCGTGACTACTCGGCAACTGTCGCGGCCGGCACCGGGGTGGCGCGCTTCCTGCTCACCTCGGAGTGAGCCTTACCGCGTCGAGGACCCCCGCGGAAAGATCCGCTGGAGCCTCCAGAGCAGCCTGAGCGAGCCGTGCGGCCGCAGCCTGCGGCGGAGCATCGCCCGCCGCGGATCGCCGCCGTAGGTCGAGACCTCGAGAAAGTCCCGCCATGAGGTGTCCAGGGTCAGGCTCGGGCGCGGGGCCTCGCCCTGGATCGCCTCCGTGGAGCCGTTGTCGATCCTGATGTGCCACGGGGCGGCGTCCGAGAAGCGCCACTGGATCGTCACCGGCCGGCCGTTGACGGCATCGGTCTGGGCCGAGCGCGCGATCACGTCGAAGAGCAGCGCCTGCGTCTCGGGAGACGAGTCGGGGCTGGCCACGGGTTCGCCGACAACGCCCGCGCGCAGCAGCGTGATCGCCCGCTTGGCGCGTTCCACATGGGGCTCTTTGAGGTCGAACGGGAAGATGTCGGAGGGCATCTCGTCGATCGGGTAGCCGGCGGCCTTCCACTTCGTCTCCACGGAGCGAATGCCGAACGCATAGATGTCCTCGAGCTCGAAGCCCCAGCACCGGGTGTACTCGAGATCCCAGCCCGGCGGCACGAACACCGACATCGACCACGGGAGTACCTCGCGCAGGATCTCGTCGACGGCCGCCTTGCACTCATCGGTCTGACGGAAGCAGTCCGAAAGCGTCTTCACCCCGAAGCCGATGTGGCGCTGCTCGTCCCGCGAGACGTTGTGCATCCCCTCACTGAACCCGGGCATCGTCCCGGACTTGGTGAAGTAGTCCTCGATGAAGTGCTGTCCCGGCTGGGCCAGCGCTGCCTCGACAACCAGGTGGTAGAGCGCAATCGCCTGGGCGAACTTGGGCAGGGAGCGGTCCTTGCGAAGCTCCTCGGCCATCCGGTCGAGGCGCCCGAACACGTTGCGATAGCCCCACCCGAGCTGCGCCTCGGTGGAGGCGAGGGTCGAGCCGATCGTCTCGCCGGCGCCGATCACCTCCTTGAAGAAGCGGTGGAAGAAGACCGCGTGGCGCGCTTCGTCCACCTGCTGGGTGGCAAGGAAGTACTTCTGCTCCTCCAGCGGCGCGGCATCGATGTAGGGAGAGAGGTTGTCCGTGACCGAGTCCTCCCCGTAGAAGAACATCGAGTAGGTCCACAGCGCCGACTTACGCTGGATCTCGCTCAGCGACTCCCAGCCCTTGCGGTCCTGGGCCAGGTCGATCTCGGTCGCCTTCCAGTTCCCCTCTTCCCAGCGCCGGTAGAGATCGTCGTAGGAAACCTGGTCGACGAAGGAACTCCGGTCGATTCCGTCCTTCTGCGCAACGCTCATCTGCCCCTCCTCCGCTGAACCAATTTGTCATCGATCGATGACACGGTTGCAATGAGCTTAATGCACCCGGCCGAAGTCAGCCACCCCTTCTGTGATGCACGTCACGCAAGGGATGGCCGGGCCAGCTCATGGGCTGGGGGGCTCGCCGACCCGCCGTATTCCGACTTCGCAGTAGTAGCAAAGCAGGATCCCATCATCGCTGGGATACCAGGCGTGATTGCCGCAGCTCTTCTTGCCCTTGGCAATGTGATCTGCCAGGAAAAGTGGCAGTCGCTCTCGCAACCAAGTCCGCAGGCGGTATTTGCCATGACCCCCCATCATGGTCTGAGCGAGCATAACCCCGACCCGCGCTTGGGGCGCCGGTCGGCGTCCGCCGATTTCCGCAGCTCGCGTGGACGAAACAAGGGGACGGCTGGCCGTCCCGAAGGCCGCCTCCAGCCGTCCCACTGGAGTTTGGTCTACTCAGGCCAACGAAACCTAAAGCCCGCTCTCGGTGGAGCATCGACCCGAGCCATTCAGGGAAGGCCGCTCACCCAACAGGGCACCAAGGTCTTCCGCGAGTTCCCTCGCCTCTTCGCTGAGCTGGCGCCAGGTGATCCGGACGACCCGCCATGCGGCGGCGTTGAGAGCCCGGTCCCGGGCCCGATCGCGCTCGAAGGCCGCGGCGGTCCCGTGGAAGGCCCGCCCGTCCAGCTCTGTGATCAGGCGCGACTGGCGCCAGACGCAGTCCGCCTCCACGAACCCGCCGCGCACCGCGATGGGAACGTTCAGCTCCGGCCGAGGGAGGCCCCAGCGAGCGAGGAATCGCAGGAAGCGCTCTTCCAGCTCGCTCCGGGTAAGCGTGGCATCGACTTCGCCCCCTCCGAGGGTGGCGTGGATCGCCGCGGTACCGCGTGCGCCGTGGATAGCGGGCAAGTAGGGCAGGGAGCGAGAGGGGGTCGGTGTACCTCCGGACCTCGGCCTCGTTGATCGCCCGCTCGACTCCGCGGTGGTCAAGAACCGCTGCCAAGTCCAAGAGTGTGCGTGGGACCGTGGTCACCGGAATGGCGGCGAGGGAGGTGATCTCATCGGCCGCGAGGTTGGTCACGTGCCACCTTACGCCGGGCCGTTGCTGCCTGGAGCTCGGTACGGTGACGTCGACATTGGCGCCCCGCCAGTGTCGGATTCCCCACAGCGCCGCCGCGGACCGATGGCTCAGCACTGCACGGCGTCCGGCGGCGAGGACGGCCGCCATCCAGCGCGCCTCGGGTGAGGGCAGGCGATGGCCGGCGGCGTAGACGCCCCGGTAAAGGCAATAGAGGCGGCCGACGCGGATGCGGTGGGCTATCGCCTCGCGGCCTAACCCGGCGGCGAGGAGCTGCCGGCGCGCCACGACTCCGTGCTGGCGCTCGGCGAGCCGAGCGATCACCACATCCGGACGCTCGGCGATCAGGACATCCGGACGCTCGGCGATCACGACATCCGGACGCTCGTGGCTTTCTACGTCCATAGGACGTACAACCTCATAAGCGTCGGCCACGCGGACCAGGATGGCCGCCGTTATTGCGCAGGTGACACGCGGAGCGTCACGACTCCGTGCCGAACGGCGCGCCACTCGGTCCCGGCCCGGCCTGAAAGGGGGGCAGGGCGGACCGCGCCGGGCCCCCAGCGCCGGGCCCCAGCGTCGGGCCACCAGATCCGGGCCCCCCAGATATATCTCTGGCTTACTTGCCGAGCTTTGGGCTCTGCCACGGCTCGGCGAGCTTGGCGGCCAGGCGATCGGCCAAGTCGTCGGCGGGGACGCGCACCTGCTCGAGGCTGTCGCGGTCGCGCAGCGTCACCGTGCCGTCGTCCATCGTCTGGCCGTCCACGGTGATCCCCCAGGGGGTGCCGATTTCGTCCTGGCGCCGGTAGCGGCGGCCGATCGAGCCGCCCTCGTCGTACTCGGCCGGGACTACGGGGCGCACCTGCTCGTAGATCTCGCGCGCCTTCTCGGGCATCCCGGCCTTAGAGACCAGCGGCAGCACCGCCACCTTGACCGGCGCGAGGCGCGGGTGGAGGCGAAGCACCGTGCGCTTTCGTCCCTCGACCTCCTCGGTGTCGTAGGCGTCGACGAGGAACGCGAGCAGTGAGCGATCCGCACCCAGCGAGGGCTCGATCACGTGCGGGACGTATGCCTCGCCCTGCTCCTGGTCGAAGTACTCGAGCTTCTCGCCCGAGAACTCGGCGTGGCGGGTGAGGTCGTAGTTCCCTCGGTTGGCGATCCCCTCCAGCTCCGACCAGTCCATTGGGAACAGGTACTCGATGTCGGAGGTCGCCGACGAGTAGTGGGAGAGCTCGTCCGGCCCGTGCTTTCGCAGTCGCACGTGGTCGGGCCGGATGCCGAGGTCAGTGTGCCAGCGCATCCGGTCCTCCATCCACCGCCGGTGCCAGGCATCGGCGTCTTGCTCCGGGACGAAGTACTCGATCTCCATCATCTCGAACTCGCGGGTGCGGAAGATGAAGTTGGCCGGGGTGATCTCGTTGCGGAAGGCCTTGCCGATCTGGGCGATCCCGAACGGCGGCTTCTTGCGCGCGAACTGGAGCACGTTCTTGAAGTTGACGAAGATCCCCTGGGCGGTCTCCGGCCGCAGGTAGATCTTCGCTGCGTCCTCGCGGACCGGGCCCATGAAGGTCTCGAACATCAGGTTGAACTGGCGCGGCTCGGTCAGATCGCAGTCGGTGTGCTCGCCGGGATGCACGGAGGGCTTCCGCCCGCATTCGGCGTCCTCGAGCTTGTCCGCCCGGAAGCGAAGCTTGCAGGTGCGGCAATCGACCATCGGATCGGTGAAGCCCTCCAGATGGCCCGAGGCCTCCCAGGTGCGGGGATGCATGAGGATCGCCGCGTCGAGGGCGACCATGTCGTCACGCTCCTGCACCACGGCCCGCCACCACTCCGCCTTGACGTTGTTCTTGAGCAGGACGCCGTAGTGGCCGTAGTCGTACGTGGACGCGAGCCCCCCGTAGATCTCCGAGGACTGGAAGATGAAGCCGCGCCGCTTGCAGAGGGCAACGACCTCGTCGAGGGACACCTCGGCGGGGCCCGTCTCCTCAGGGAGGCGGCCCGTTTCGCTCGGCTGCTCAGCCGTGCCGGTCATCGGTCTGGGCAGGCTAGTGCACGCGACGGCAGCGCCCGGCACGGGCCGGTACTCCCCGCGGGCCTCTCACAACGCTGCAAGCACCGCGCGTTGAGTTACCCCATTAGGAGGGCCTCGGAACTTTCCGGCCGCATGGCGGTTCACGATTCGGAGAGCGCGATACGGAGGAGCCGATCATGCGCAACCTGGTGACAGCACCCATCGTGACAGCACCGATCCGAGCGAGCAGGCACCTCGCGATCTGGCTGGTCTGGCATTCCACCGGGGTCACGCTGCTGGCGCCCCGCAGGCCGCACTAGGCCCGACTCTTCGTCGCGCCGCGGAAGCCGGGACCAGGCTCGGACGCTTCGTCGCCCCGCAGCCCCGTGCTCGGCCGGCGCTACGTCAGCCGCAGCCCTGAACGGTGGCGGCGACGGTGCTGCTCTGGGTGGCGCCGTTCCAGCCGGTGAAGCTCACCGGGAAGATGGGTGCCTGCGGTCGGCAGAGGTTGCTGACCGTGATCAGCAGGCCGTTTCTCTTGAACGAGAGGACGAAGTCGGAGATCGGAATGTCGGGCAGGTTCTGGAAGGTCTGCCCGGCACGACCGGTTGGAGTGAACACGAAGTCGCCGAAGAGCTGGATGCTGAGCGGCCCTTGCAGGTCCAACCCCAGCCGCGGCAGGCTTGCCGGGCCGGCGTCCACGAGCACGAGCGGACCGGTTTCGGGTGCGCTCAGAAGCGGCGAGATCGCCCGCGCCGAGCCGACGATCGACTTAGGTGGGCAGGCCGAGGCGTTGGATCGGAACTGAGCAGCGGAACAGACATGGTCCAGCGCGCCGAGGTTGGGATTGAGGGTCGCGGGGATGATGACCCGCGCGTTCTTCAAACCGGCCTCGCCCGGGTCCTGCAGGATCTGCGTCTTCACCGGCGGCAGCGAGCCGGCCTGCGTGAAGCCGGCCGACCCCACCCACGCCTTGAAGACCGGCGAGAACGGCAGCGAGGCGCAGTTCACCGAGGTGTAGGTCGCCTGTCCGGTGACAATCTGATTCGGGTTTGCGTACGAGGTCGCACCGAACCCGAAGGTCTTGGTCCCGCACGAGGTCGGGTTTCGCATGAACCCCTGACCGCGCACGGTCCCATTCAGGTGGATGTCGATGGCGGTGATGTCGATTGGAACGCTCAACGCCTGGCCGGCGGCATGGGCAACGTTGGGGATGTTGGCCAGCACGGTGCTGAGGCCGAGGTCCGCCTTGCGCAGCTGCACGTCGGACACCTGGACGATCTTCTCGAGCAGCGGCAGCGGCTCAGACCCGGTCGGCCTCAGCACGATCCCGAAACGCGCCGGCTGACCGGCGGCGGGCACCACGTTGTAGAGCGAGCCGTTCACGGTCAGCGGCAGGGTCAGGGGCAGGGGATCGAGCAGGTGGGCGTTGGCGCTCGTCGTCACCGTGCCCACCTGGCTGGCGGCCGGGCAGCTGTCGGCCTGGAGCTGGGCGAGCGTGCACAGGGGGGTCACCGTCGGATCGCCCACCAGGCCCGGCGGCAGGCCGACCGTCAGGTTCTTGACGTCGTCCGTGGGGGAGGTGAACCCGATGTGGATGTTGACGTCGCTGTTCGCCCCCGCGTTCGGGTTGGCGGGCGCCGCGGACAGGCCCTGGAAGCCGAAGGCGGCGTTGGCCGTCGGCGCGAGCGCCAGGCAGGCGAGGACGGCCACCACGAAAGACACCCATGCACGACTTACAGCGTTCACCGCTCGTCCTCCTGTTCTCTGCCAGGACCTCTCTTGGTTGGCTAACTAACCAGGACCTTTGGCCAACTATAGAGATCGATGGTGTCACCCGATTCGTGTCGGATCATGGCCCCCGCCCTCTTGGTCGCCGAGTGACGGGAAGGGCCCGGGCGGGCTGCGATAATCGGTTGGCGATGCCGATCTACGAGTACCGCTGCCGCAACGGGCATCAGTTCGAGGTCTTCCGGGCGATTTCGGACGAGCCGTTGACCGTCTGCAAGGAGTGCGGCGCGCCGGTGGAGCGAGTCTTCCACCCAATCGCCGTGCACTTCAAGGGCTCGGGCTTCTACACCACCGACTACGCACGGAAGGCGAGCGCCAAGGCGTCGGACTCCTCCGACGGGAAGCCGTCGAAGGACGGCGACTCGGACTCGAAGCCGGAGAAGAAGAAGGCGGCCACCTCCTCGACCAGGGACACCTCCTCGAGCAAGGACGAGTAGGGATTCGGCTCAGCCCGGCGGGGAGCAGGCCGGCGTCTGGGGCGGGTCGTGGCCGAGGAACCGCTTCACCGCGCGGGTGCACTCCTCCTGAGAGACGGTGAGGCTGCCGAAAGGCCCCGGCCCTGCGGGCTCGAGGACTTCGCTCTTCGAGCTGAAGCCGAGCGCTGCCGACAGCACGAACTGGGGCATCGTCAGAGCGCCCATGCTGGACACGAACGCCTTCGGGGCGTTCCAGCCGATGATCGGGCCCTTGATGAAGTTGTAGGGGAGCCGGGTGACGCTGGTCATGCGGCCCCTGATGCCCGATAGGACGTCCTGCTGGAACTTGGCGCGATCGAGGTCGTCAATGGGGGGGCAAGGTTCGCCCTGCGGATCGGTGGGCAGGTTCTTGCGCGTTCGCGTCAGGCTCAAAGCCTCGTCCGCGTCCAGGTCGTGCTCCCCGGGATCGAGAAAGAGGCTGAACCCGCCATTCCCCGCTCCGCCCGAGATCTCCGAGCAAACCTTCTGGTCGATGTCCACGGTCACGCCCCCGATTGCGTCGATGAAGTCGCGGAAGCCGTTGAAGTCGACCACCGCGACCTGGTCGATGTCGAGGCCCAGAAACTGCTCGACGGTCTGGACCTCGAGCTTGGCGCCGCCAAAGGCGTATGCGCCGTTGATCTTCTGGGCGTCGTGCCCCGGGACCGAGGCGAACGTGTCTCGGGGGATCGAGAGCTTGCGAAAGGCGAACCGGCCCGCCCGCACGAGCATGATCGTGTCGGCCCGGTAGGGGGAGCAGGTCGTGGGCGGCGTCCTGCCCTCACCGGCGGCGTCGATGCACTTCTGCGGCGTGTCCTCCCCCGTCGCCGCCAGGCCCGAGGGGCGAACGTCGGTGCCGAGCACCAGGACGGTTTGCGGGATCGCCAGCATGAATGGGTTGCCGCCCAGCGTGCCGCCCATGTCCGCCAGCTTCCCCTTCTGGATCTGGGACGAGACCGCGAAGGCAACGAAGCTGAGAACGAGCCAGGCAAGCGCCGCGACCCCGACCCACTTGAGGACCCGACGCCACGGCGGGCGCTCCTTGCGCTCCTTCGGCTCCCTTTGGGCGCCCGGGCGGGTGGGGCCGGTCGGGCCCTTGCCTCTGACTCGCTCGCGGAGCGTGGCGAGGTCGGGAGATCGCAGCCGGCTCAGCAGGCCGGGGCGTGACCGATAGACCTTGTAGTCGGGTGGCTCGGGTTGGCCCGGCTTGCGGTTGGCTGGGTCCGGATCCCCGTTGGCTGGCATGAGCGGGTAATACTGCTGCATGGCCCAGATCCCTCCCGCCCAGGACTCGAATCCAGCCGGGAGAACGTTCGCGCTAGCGACGAAGTCGCGGTAGATGCGGGTGGCCCGGGTCCACACGGTCCGCGCCCAAACCCGCCGACCCTCGGACGCAAGCGGAGGAGGCGGCGGTTGATGGTGGCGTTGATGGAAACCATTGGGGTGGATCTGGGGGGGACGAAGATGCTGGTCGGGGTGGTGGACTCCGAGCGCCGGATCGTCTACCGCTCGACGGCTCCCAGCCACGGCCTTCGCCAGGATCAGCTGCTGGAGACGCTCGAACGCGAGCTGCGGGCGGCGCGCGAGGCGCGACCCGATGTGGTGGCCGCCGGGCTGGGGATTCCTTGCACGATCGACCGTCAGCGGGGCGTGGCGATCCTGGCGGTCAACCTGGAGATAGCCGACCTGCCGATCCGGGACTTGATGACGGAGCGCCTCGGGCTGCCGGTGCTGATCGACAACGACGCCAACGTCGCCATCCTCGCGGAGCACCGCTTCGGTGCGGCCCGCGGAGCGCGGAACGCCGTCATGTTGACGATCGGCACCGGGATCGGTGGCGGGCTGATCGTCGAGGGGCGGCTCTATCGGGGCTCCACCGGCGCCGGCGCCGAGCTCGGCCACACCGTGATCGACGCCGACGGCCCACGTTGCCAGGGCAACTGTCCCAACCGCGGCTGCGTCGAGGCGCTGGCCTCCGGTACGGCGATCGCCCGCGAGGGCCGGGTCGCGGCGGAGGCGGCCCCCGACTCGGCGCTCGGCCGGGCGCTGGCGGAGGGCGTCCAGCTTGACGGCAAGGAGGTCACGGACGCGGCGCTGGCCGGGGACGAGACGGCGCGAGGGGTGCTCGAGGAGATCGGGAAGCGGCTGGGGATCGCGTTCTCCAGCCTCGCCAACATCTTCGACCCGGACGTGATCGTGATCGGCGGGGGCGCGAGCAGGGCGGGGGAGCTCCTGGCACGGCCGGCGCGGGAGGAGCTCGCCTCCCGCGCGCTGCCGCCGATGAGCGGGACGCCGGTGGCGACCGCCGAGCTCGGTCCGGAGGCGGGAATGATCGGGGCCGCGACCATGGCTCTGCGGGAGCCGGAGGGGGGTGGGGCTGGATGGCCGGACGGCTGACCGTCTGCCCGACCCCGATCGGGAACCTCGAGGACCTCAGCCCTCGCGCTCGCCGGACGCTCGCCGAGGCCGACCTGGTGGCCTGCGAGGACACGCGGCGGACTGGGCGGCTGTACGAGCGACTGGAGATCCCCCGCCCCCGCTTCGTCTCCAACCACGAGGGGAACGAGGCCGAGCGAGCGGTGCAGCTGGCGCAGCAGATCGAGCGCGGGGCCAAGGTGGTCCTGGTCTCGGACGCGGGCACGCCGGCGATCTCCGACCCGGGCTACCGGCTGATCCGCACCTGCGTCGAGCGCGACCTGGAAGTTGAGGTGCTGCCCGGTCCGTCGGCCGTGACCACCGCGCTGGTCGCCTCGGGGCTTCCCCCGGATCGCTGGCGGTTCGAGGGCTTTCTGCCTCGCCGCGGCGGGGAGCTGGAGCGGGTGCTTCGCTCGGCCGAGACCGTGGTGGCGTTCGAGTCGCCTCGGCGGCTGCCGGATTCGCTTGCAGCGCTCGCGGCGCTGGCCCCGCACCGCCCCGCCGCCGTCTGCCGGGAGCTGACGAAGCTCCACGAGGAGGTCGCGCGGGGCACCCTCGGGGAGCTGGCGCGGCGATTCCGCGATGAGGTCAAGGGCGAGATCGTGGTGGTGGTGGCGCCGGCCGCCTCCAGCGCGAGCGCCTCCGACATCGGCTTCGCCGTCGATGCCCTGCGGCGTTTGGTCCAGTCCGGCGCCCGGCCGCGGGCCGCTGCCAGCGTGGTCGCGGCGCTGACGGGGACGCGGGCGAACGACCTCTACAGGGCGCTCACCGGCCGCGAGCCGCGCGAGTAGGGCTCGCACGGATTGTTGCGCGCCGGGCGGTAATGACTGGCCCTCCGCTCCCATTCTCGAATTACTGCGCCCTCGGAGCGTGCGGGGCAATAGGATTCCATTCGAGGACAAGAACCTCGCGCTGGGGCGCCCGCCCCGGCCTGGGTTGAGGAGAGATTTGATTCCCGCGGGAGAAAGCCTGACGCTCACGTGGTCTCGCAGAAGGAGGGGGCGCGCGCGGCCCTGGAACGGTGACGCCTGAACGGCAGTCCGTGAATCCCGGGCGGAGTCGATGGCTCCCCCGGGCCGCCGCCGGCGGGGCTCTCCTCGTCGGCTTGGTGCTGGTGCTCGTGATCCTCTTCGGCGGCGGCAGCGGCCGCCAGTACCACCTGCTGTTCGAGAACGGCGGACAGCTCGTTTCGGGCAACCAGGTGCTGCGCGCCGGGCAACCCATCGGCACCGTCGACGACGTCACCCTCACCGACAGCGGCCAGGCCGAGGTGACGATCTCGGTGGATGATGCGCTTCATCAAGGAACCTCGGCGACCATCCGGGCCACCTCGCTGTCGGGGATTGCGAACCGCTACGTCTCGATCGCGCCGGGCCCGGACAACGCCGCGGAGCTCGAGGACGGAGCAACAGTGTCTGGTGACAAGACCACCTCGCCGGTCGACCTCGACCAGCTGTTCAACACCTTGCGACCGCGAACGCGCGAGGCGCTCCAGAACGTGATCCAGGGCTCCGCCTCGCTCTACGCCAATCACAACGAAGGCGCGCGGAGGACGTACAAGTACTTCGCGCCCGGGCTGTCGACGGCTCGGACCCTGTTCGCCGAGCTGAATCGCGACAGCCGGGCGCTGAGCCAGTTCCTGGTCCAGGGCTCGCGGGCGCTCGGGGCGATCGCGGAGCGTGGAAACGACCTCTCGGACCTGACCACGAACGCCAATCAGTTCCTGGGCGCGATAGCCAGCGAACAGAGCGCCCTCGACGCCTCACTCGAGGCCTTCCCGCCGGCGCTTCGCCAGGCGAACACCACCTTCGTCAACGTCCGTGCGTTCCTCGACGACCTGACGCCGGTGGTCAACGAGTTCAAGCCCGCTACGAAGGACCTGGCTCCGTTCCTGCGCAAGCTGCGACCTGTCGCTGTGCGGTCGGTCCCCGTTTTCCGCAACCTGCGGCTGGCGGTCAACCGCAGCGGGCCGACGAACGATCTCACCGACTCGCTGCGCGAGCTGCCGAAGATAGAGCGCAAGGCCAGCAGTGCGATCCCCCGGACGATCGCCGGCCTCGACGCCTCGCAGCCGGTGATCGAGTTCGCCCGGCCCTACATGCCGGACCTGATGGGCTTCCTCTCCAAGTTCGCCGAGGTCACGTCCTTCTACGACGCCAGTGGCCATTACGCGCGCGTCTCGACGGCGCAGGCGAACCTCTTCCACTACTGCACCCCGGGCGACGCCAACTCGCATTGCACCGGCGGCGGCGGGCCCTATACGACCGGACAGCTCGCGCCGATCCCGCCCAGCGAGCAGTTCAGCGACCTCGAGTTCGACCTCTTCACCCGCTGCCCGGGCGGCACCACCCAGCCGATCTCCGGCTCCAACCCGTTCACGGATGACGGCGACCTGCTGATCGGCGGCCAGGCTCCGAACCCGAAGTGCGACCCCTCCGACGTTCCCCCCGGCTGATGAGGAGGATCGCACTCATAGCCGCACTCCTGGCCACGGCCACGCTGGCCGTCTTTGGCCAGGCGGCGAGCGGCGACGGGGACGAGTACGAGGTCCGGGCGATCTTCGACAACGGCGGCTTTCTGGTCCCCGGCGAGCAGGTCCGGGTTGCCGGCGCAACTGTGGGCTCGGTGTCGTCCGTCGAGGTGACGTTGCCGGGCGAGGGGGTCCACAGCGACGGCTCGCCGGACCCCGGCAAGGCGGTGGTCGTGATGAAGATCGACGAGGCGGGCTTCCAGGACTTCCGCCAGGACGCCACCTGCCTGATCCGCCCCCAGTCGCTCCTGGGCGAGAAATACGTCGACTGCCAGCCCACCGTGCCGCGGGCGCCCGGCTCCGAACCACCGCCGCCGCTGGACGTGGTTTCCGACGGCGAACCCGGTGCCGGCCAGCGCTTCCTGCCGCTCGAGAACAACGGCAAGGAAGTCGACATCGACCTGATCAACAACATCATGAAGGAGCCCTACGCCGATCGCTTCCGGCTGATCCTGAACGACTTGGGGGCGGGGTTCGCGGCCCGCGGCCCGGACCTGGCGGCGATCATCAGGCGCGCCGACCCGGCCCTGCGCGAGACCAACCGGGTGCTGGCCGAGCTCGCCAGGCAGAACCAGCGGCTCAGCCAGCTGGCGCGCGACGGCGACACGATCATGCAGCCGTTCGCCCGCGAGCGCCGCGCGGTCTCGGGATTCATCAACAACGCGAACGTCGCCGCGGAGGCGACCGCGGAGCGCAGCCAGGACCTCGAGGCTGGATTCCAGCGCTTCCCCGAGGCGCTGCGCCAGCTGCGCCTGACGATGATCAAGCTGCGCGGCTTCTCCGACCAGGCGACCCCGGTTTTCGCCGAGTTCCGTGACGGCGGCCCGGCGATCGCCCGCGCGACCAAGGCCCTGGGCCCGTTCGCCGACGCGACCGAGCCGGCGCTGACCAGCCTCGGCACCGCGGCCGAGCAGAGCAGGCAGCCGCTCCTTGACTCGGTTCCGCTCCTGCGCGACGCCCGCAAGCTGGCGAATTCGGCGGCGCCGGGCTCCAAGCGCCTCGCCGGACTGCTCGCAAACCTGCGCGAGACCGGCTTCCACGAGTACTTCATGCACCTGGTCTACAACACGACCGCGGCGATCAACGGCTACGACCAGTACGGCCACTTCCTCCGTGCCTGGCTGTTGCCCAACTCGGCCTGCGTGGCCCTGGCGGACACCATTGACGATTTCTGCCAAGCGCACTTCAACCAAGCCGGCTCGGCGGCCAAGAAGAGCTCCACCCCGTCGAACGCGGAGATCAAGCAGCTACAGGGCCTACTGGCGTCGGGGCGACCTGCGGAGTCAGACCCGGCGGCGCTCCGGGAGTACCTCTACGAGCTGCAAGCAGGGTCAGGCACGGGCCCCGGCCTGCCGTTCGATGCCAACGGCGATCCACTCGGGGGCGACGCCGGTTCGGCCACGGACGGCTCAAAGGAGCGCCGCGGCGCCCGTCCGCCGTCGATGAGCGCCGCCCGCGCCCTGCTCGACACGGTGATCGGCAGGCAGCTGCGACGGACTGGGGGCAGCCAATGACCCGCCGCCGCGCCGGCGTCATCGCCTCGAGCCCGGTCTTGGTCGGCGCGATCACCACCCTGATCGTGATCCTCGCCGTGTTCCTCGCCTACAACGCCAACAACGGCCTCCCGTTCGTGCCCACCTACAGGATCTCGGCCCAGGTTCCGAATGCCAACACCCTCGTCAAGGGCAACGACGTACGCATCGGCGGAGTCCGGGTTGGCATAGTCGAGAAGATCGAGCCGGTCCAGGACCCCGAGACCGGCGCCGTTCACGCCAGGGTCGACCTGAAGCTCGACAAGAGCGCCGAGCCCGTGCCCAAGGACTCGACCGTGATCGTGCGGTCGCGCTCCGCGCTCGGGCTCAAGTACCTGGAGATCAACAAGGGGACGTCCAGCGAGGGCTGGAACGAGGGGTCGACCCTGCCACTGAAAGTGGCCCAGCCCGAGCCGGTCGAGATCGACGAGTTCTTCAACATCTTCGACGCCCCCACCAGGAATGCTGCACAGGCCAACCTGGTCGCCTTCGGCGACGCGCTGGCCGGCCGCGGACCGGACCTGAACGTGGCCTTCGGCGAGCTTCGCCCTCTGGTCGAACGCCTCGTGCCGGTGGCCCGCAACCTCGCCTCAACGAAGACCGGAGTGGGGCGCTTCTTCCGCGCGCTCGCCGACACCGCCGCCGAGGTGGCGCCGGTCGCCGAGACCCAGGCCCAGATGTTCGTCGCCCTCGAGTCCACCTTCGGCGCCTTCGCCAGGGTGGCGCGTCCCTTCATCCAGGAGTCGATCTCGGAGGCGCCGCCCACGTTCGACACGCTGATCCGGACGGCGCCGCGAATCAGGAGCTTCCTCGGGCACAGCGCCACGCTGTTCGCCGACCTTCGTCCGGGCATCAAGGCGCTGAGCGAGAGCTCCCCGACGGTTGCCGCTGCGTTCGAGACCGGCGCGGATGTGCTGCCCGGCGCCCCGGCGCAGAACCGCCAGGTCGCGCTCACGGCGCAGGCGCTGGGTGAGTTCGCCCTGAACTCCGGAGTGCAGGGCGGGATCAGGTACTCGACGCAGTTCTTCGACTTCCTGAACCCCGCACTTCGGTTCGTGGCCCCGGCGCAGACGGTGTGCAACTACGCGACGCTGTTGGCCCGCAACGCGCAGGACCACCTCAGTATCACCCCCGACGGGGTCGGCACGGCCCAGCGGTTCATAGTGATGTCGGCCGGCGAGATTGCCGGAACGACGGACCCCCTCGCCGGGATCAACGCCCCGAACAGCGAGAACGGCCCGTCGGCCGCCCCGGCCAGCTCGGACACGGGGTTCCCCAACAACAACTACCTCCACGCCAACCCATACCCGAACACCGCCTCGCCCGGCCAGCCCCGCGAGTGCGAGGCGGGCAACGAGCCCTACCTCCCCAACCAGGTTGTGATCGGCAACGTGCCCGGCAACCAGGGGACCCTGACGGACGGCCAGTTGACGAAGGGCCAAAAGTGAGCCTTCTCCGCCGCAAGCCGCACGCGCCCGTGAAGCGCGACCCGCAAAACCCCGGGCCCGACGAGCGCATCTTCGGGCGCCACTACCGCGGCCCGAGGCCGGCAGCCATCGGCCTGATCGTGGCGCTCCTGTTCGTGATCGGCTTCTATATGGGATTCACCAAGCGCATTCCGTTCACGAGCCGCGGCTACGAGCTCCACGCCACGTTCGAGAACGCCACCACGCTGAAGCCGAACTCGCCGGTGCGGATCGCCGGCGTCAACGTGGGCAAGGTCAGCTCGGTTGAGCCCGAGGGCAACATGGCGGAAGCGACGTTCAACGTCTCCGACGACGGACTGCCGATCCACGAGGACGCCACGATCAAGGTCCGTCCCCGGCTGTTCCTGGAGGGGAACTTCTTCCTCGATCTTCACCCGGGGAGCCCGAGCGCTCCAGAGGTCGACAGCGGGTCGACGATTCCGACCACGCAGACGACCACCGCCGTCCAGATCGACGAGATCCTGACCTCGCTCCAATCGGACACCAGGACCAACTTGAAGCGCGCCCTGGAGGGGTACGGGACAGCGCTCAACGCCGTGCCCACCGCCGCCGAGGACTCCACTCAGGACCCGGACGTGCAGGGCTTGACGGGCGCCGAGGCGATCAACAAGACCTTCCGCTACGGCGGCAAGGCTGGCCGGACCGGCGCGATCGTCAACCAGGCATTCCTGGGCCTGCATCCGCACGACCTCTCGAACCTGATCCGCGGCCAGCGCGACCTGTTCGCGAAGCTCGCCTCCACCGATGGGGCGCTGAGCGACTTCATCACGAACTTCAACATCACCGCCGGGGCGTTCGCGGACGAGTCCACCAACCTCTCGGCCTCGATCCGTGAGCTCGCCCCCACTCTGCAGGAGGCCGAGCCCTCCCTGCGCCACCTGAACGAGGCTCTGCCTTGGGCCCGCAGGTTGGCTCGTGCGTCGCTGCCCGGGATCCGCGAGCTCCCGGCGACGATCCGCGCGGGTTCGCCGTGGCTCGTGCAGACTGCCAGGTTGCTGAGGGAGAACGAGCTTGGAGGCACCGCGCGGCTGCTCGCCGAGTCGGCGCCTCCCCTCGCCGAGGCCGGCCACGCCTCGTTGAAGCTCTTCCCCCAGATCGGTCTCTTCGGCCGCTGCGTCTCGGAGAACCTGGTCCCGGCCGGCAATGTGGTGATCGACAGCGCGGGGGGCTACCCGTTCAGCACCGGCCAGCCGAACATCCGTGAGTTGTTCTACGGCGTCGCCCAGCTGGCGGGCGAGAGCCAGGGCTTCGACGGCAACGGACCGTTCGTTCGCTTCCAGGCCGGTGGCGGGCCAAAGCTCGTGAGGATGCCCAACCCCTTGGGAGCCAACGCAGCACCCCAGAACAACGCCCTCTATGCGCACAACATCGCGGACCCGGTCGCCACCCGCCCCCGGCTTCCGGCGTCGACCGGGCCCGGGTTCACGAACCCGCCGCCGTTCAGGATGGACGTCCCCTGCCACACGCAGGCGGTACCCGAGATCAACGGCCCGGCATCCGCCCTTGGCCCCCCGACCCCGGAGACGGTGCCGTGAGGCGCGCGATCCGCGAGCACCTGCGCGATTTCGTGGCGATCGGAGTCCTCGTCGTCTTGGCGGTAGTCACCACCGGGGTCATCCTCGCCTCGCAGACGACCCTGCTCCCCGGCTGGGTTCCCCTGATCGGGGACGACAAGTTCGAGCTCAAGGCCGAGTTCAGCTCGGCGCAGGCGGTGACGCCCGGGCAAGGGCAGACGGTGACCATCGCGGGGATCAACGTCGGTCAGGTCTCCGGGTCGGAGCTCGAGAGCGGCCGCGCCATCGTCACCATGCAGATCGACCACAAGTACGCCGGCCTGATCCGTCCGGATGCCACGCTTCTGCTCCGTCCGCGGACGGGGCTCCAGGACATGACGATCCAGGTCGATCCCGGCACCAGCGGCGAGCCGGTCGAGGAGGGCTCGACCCTGCCGCTGGCCAGTTCGCAGCCAAACGTCCAGCCGGACCAGATCTTCGCCTCGCTCGACGGCGACACCCGCTCCTTCCTCCAGCTCCTCCTCCAGGCAGCCAGCGAGGGACTCGGCGACAGGGGCCGCAAGCTGGCGGCGGGCCTGAAGCGGTTCGAGCCCTTCGCCCGCGACCTGGCCCGCATCAACGGAGCTCTTGCGAAGCGCCGCGAGAACATCAAGCGGGCGATCACCAACTTCGGCCTCCTGAGCCAGGAGCTCGGCCACCGAGATACCCGTCTCGCCGAGTTCGTCCGCTCCTCGAATGATGTCCTGGCCTCGTTCGCGCGCCAGGAATCCTCGCTCCGCGACCTGGTGCGCGAGCTGCCGGGAGCCCTTAGCGAGACGCACCGGGCCCTGGTGAGCGGCGATCGCTTCGCGCAGGTTCTCGGGCCTGGGTCGCGGCGGTTGACCCCCGCCGCCAAGGCACTGGGCCCGGCGCTGCGCCAGGTGCGGCCGCTGTTCCGCAACACGGTGGGGCCGATCCGCGACCAGATCCGTCCCTTTGCGCGCGACGCGCAGGAGCCGCTCAGGCAGATCAAGAAGCTCGGCAAGCCGCTGGCCGACACCTCGGTCGAGCTGAGCAAGAGCTTCCGTGAGCTCAACCGGTTCTTCAACGCGCTCGCCTACAACCCGCCCGGCTCCGCTGATGAGGGCTATCTGTTCTGGGCGTCGTGGTTGAACCACAACACGAACGCGCTCTTCTTCACCCAGGACGCCGGCGGGCCGCTGCGGCACGGCATGGTGCTGCTCTCCTGTCTCACCTCACAGCTCGCCGACGGGGTGACGACACTCGACATGGCCCTGGTCACGCTCTCGCAGGTCAGCGGGGTGCCGACCACCGACGAAATCGCCAACTCGGACCCCACGGACGAATGCTTCCCATACTGATGATCCGCCCCACTGAAAACGAAGCCTGCTGATGGAGACCCGCCCGCCCACGATCACCCGGATCCTGGTCGCGATCGGCTTCGCGCTCTCCTGCTTCGCCCTGGCGCTCTTCCTTTGGATCACCTTCGGCGGCCCGCTGCCGCTGAAGCCCGAGGGGTATCGCTTCACCGTTCCCTTCGACGAGGCCGCACAGCTCGCGGTGGAGTCCGACGTGCGAATCTCCGGGGTCCCCGTGGGCAAGGTCAAGGCGATCGAGCTCTCGGACAGTGGTCGCGCCGACGCGACGATCGAGCTCGAGAGCCGCTACGCGCCGATTCCCACCGACACCCGAACGATGCTGCGCACGAAGACGCTGCTGGGGGAGACCTTCGTCGAGCTGACCCCTGGCGACGACCAGGGCCCGACCCTGGAGGAGGGGGGGCGCCTGCCAGAGGCACAGGTCGCCGAGTCGGTCCAGCTGGACGAGATCTGGCGCACATTCGATGCCCGGACGCGTGACGCCTTCAGGGTCTGGATGCAGGGGACAGCGGCCTCGCTGCGCGGCCGCGGCGACGACCTCTCAGCTGTGATCGCCGAGCTGGCCCCCTTCGCCGAGGAGACGAACCGACTGCTCCGCGTCCTCGACAGTCAGAGCCGCGCGGTCAGTCAGCTGGTTCACGATGGCGGCACGGTCTTCGAGGCGCTCTCGGAGCGTCAGGGGCAGCTTCAGGGCCTGATCAAGAACTCCGAGACGGTCTTCTCGACCACCGCGCGCCGCAACAGGGAGCTCGCCGAGCTGTTCCGGATCCTGCCGACCTTCCAGCGTGAGTCTCGCTCCACCCTGGCGCGGCTCAATCGCTTCGCTCGGACGGCCGACCCGCTCGTCCAGCAGTTGCGGCCCGCGGCGCGCGAGCTCAGCCCGACCTTGATCGCGGCTCAGAAGGCGGCCCCCGATCTGAAGGCGTTCTTCGAGGGCCTGCGAGGGGCGATCAACGTCTCGGATACTGGCTTCCCGGCGCTCCGCAGGCTGCTCAGCGACGACTTCACGCCGCTCCTGTCCCGGCTGGGCGGCTCGGTTGGCGGTCAGGACCCGTTCCTCGCGCACCTGAACTCGATCATCGAGGTGCTCGGGGTCTACAAGCACGAGATCACCGCCTTCCTGGGCAACGCCGCCGCCGCGGTGCAGTACTCGCAGAACGCGGACGAGACCCAGACGCCCGTGAAGATCCTGCGCACGACCAGCCCGCTGAACCCCGAGAGCCTCGCTTCGTTCGATCAGCGGCTGACGACCAACCGGGCCAACCCCTACTTCGAGCCGCTCGGCTACAGCAGGCTCGCTCAGGGCCTCGAGAGCTTTGCCAACACGCCCTGCGGCGCCGGGATCACGGGCACGCTGCCGCCCCGGGCCCAGGTGGCCGGCGACCCCAACTTCCAGCTCAACACGCACCCCAACCCCATAAACCCCGCGTTCTCCGACCCCGTCAACCTCTACAACCGGATCAAGTCGTTCGCGCTTGGCCTGCCGGTGACGGCCGGCGCTTCGAGCCTCAACGCCGTGCCGGCCCCGCCGTGCGTCAGGCAGGGTGATCTCAGGTCGATCGGCAGATCCCCGGAGTCCACCCCCTACCTGCACGTGCGTCGCCAGCCGTAGCGGGGCCGCCGACCCACTGGACAGGGTGGAGTAGCGTGCGGCGCGACTTGCTCCATTTCAGGTCCACTGCGCTGGAGCCGTCCCTGCTAGTGTAGGTCCCGCCAGGCGTGACGGGAGAGTTGCGCCATTGGCGCGCATCTGCGCATCCGCGCACGACAAGGAGGAGACTCGATTTATGCGAACTAGGAGACGTATCGCGCTGCTGCTGGCTTCGGCCGGGGCTCTCGGGGTGGGCCTGATCGCCCTCCCGGCGAGCGCCGCCGCTGCGCCGCCGGCTGTGCCGACCTGTGCCTTCCCGGTCACCGCGGGCAGCGATTCCTGCGACACGATCGTGACCACGGGGTCGCCAAATCCAATCGGGACTGCGTACGAGAACACCAAGATGGGCGTTCGCGTTCGCTCCCAGTTCACCCCGACGACCAGCGAGACGACCAGCGTGAACCTGAAGTTCGACCAGGACATCAAGTTCAACCTGGGGGCTGTCCCGGGGACCTGCACCGCCGCGACGCTGAGCGGCAAGACCATCCAACAGGCGTATAACGCGTGCGGCCCAGGCCCAGGTGGCAGCAACACCTACCTGTCGGCGGCGGGCAACGTGAGCGGGGTCGGGTCGACCACGGTCACGGGGATCGACGCCTGCACGATGATCTTCAAGGGTGCCAGCGTCAACCAGGTGCTCATCTACGCGCGGGCGCCGATTGGCAATCCCTCGAGTGAGTGCAACAGCCCGGGCACCAACACCGCGGGCTCGGCGACGGTTGTCTTCACGGGCACCCTGTCGCATCAACCCGCGGCCTCGCCGTATGACTGGACGCTCAACGTCCCCAACACCCACACGGCGAATCCCTCCCTGGACGACTTCGGCGCGACCATCACGCGCGGAACCGCCCTCCAGGCGAAGTGCGTCCCCGCGGGGTCAACCCACGCCCTGCAAGGGACCTGGGATTACACCGCTGTCGGTGATGCGAACGACACGTTCGTTGATACCGATCCGTGCTAGTTGGAGTTGATTCCTAGGCTCGAACGTCGGGCCAGGACGTAGCGAGAGGGGCGGCCAGGTGCCGCCCCTCTCTCTTGGGGCAAACGACGTAGCGAGAGGGGCGTCCAGTGGCGCCCCTCTCTGTTGAGGGGACCGCCAATTGGCGGTCCCCCCCGTTTTGGCGGTGGATTTCCGGGTAGCTCTGTGGCAGAGATAGAGGGGCGGTTTGGAGGCTGCCCCGGTGCAAGGAGGAGTTCCATATATGAGGACTAGGAGACGTATCGCGCTGCTGCTGGCTTCGGCCGGGGCTCTCGGGGTGGGCCTGATCGCCCTCCCGGCGAGCGCCGCCGCTGCGCCGCCGGCTATTGCGGCCTGTGCCTTCCCGGTCACGGCGGGCAGCGATTCCTGCGACACGCTCGTGACCACGGGGTCGCCAAATCCAGTCGGGACTGCGTACGAGAACATCACTATGGGCGTTCGCGTTCGCTCCCAGTTCACCCCGACGACCAGCGAGACGACCAGCGTGAACCTGAAGTTCGACCAGGACATCAAGTTCAACCTGGGAGCTGTCCCGGGGACCTGCACCGCCGCGACGCTGAGCGGCAAGACCATCCAACAGGCGTATAACGCGTGCGGCCCAGGCCCAGGTGGCAGCAACACCTACCTGTCGGCGGCGGGCAACGTGAGCGGGGTCGGGTCGACCACGGTCACGGGGATCGACGCCTGCACGATGATCTTCAAGGGTGCCAGCGTCAACCAGGTGCTGATCTACGCGCGGGCGCCGATCGGCAGTCCGTCGAGTGAGTGCAACAACCCGGGCACCAACACCGCGGGCTCGGCGACGGTTGTCTTCACGGGCACCCTGTCGCATCAACCCGCGGCCTCGCCGTATGACTGGACGCTCAACGTCCCCAACACCCACACGGCGAATCCCTCCCTGGACGACTTCGGCGCGACCGTCACGCGCGGAACCGCCCTCCAGGCGAAGTGCCTCCCCGCGGGGTCAACCCACGCCCTGCAAGGGACCTGGGATTACACCGCTGTCGGTGATGCGAACGACACGTTCGTTGATACCGATCCGTGCTAGTTGGAGTTGATTCCTAGGCTCGAACGTCGGGCCAGGACGTAGCGAGAGGGGCGGCCAGGTGCCGCCCCTCTCTCTTGGGGGACCGCCAATTGGCGCCCCCCGCAGGTTTTGGCGATAGATTTCCGGGTAGCTTCCCGGGACAGGGACTAGGGGTGGTTGGAGGCCACCCCGGTACAAGGAGGAGATACATTGCGTACAAGGAGACGTATCGCATTGCTTTTGGCTTCGGCCGGGGCCCTCGGCGTAGGCTTGATCGCCTTGCCGGCGAGCGCCACCGCCTTGCCGCCGGTGGTGCCGACCTGCACCCCCAAGCCCTCGACGGGCAGCGATTCCTGTGTCAAGGGCACGGTCACGGCGGCCGACGGCTCGATTGGCGCGGCGTTGGAGCCCATCCGCTTGGGTACTCGCGTTCGCTCGGCGTTCAGTCCGGCGACCAGCGAGTCGACGTCGGTGATCATCCGATACGACGACGACGGCACGATCAACCTGGGGGCTGTCCCGGGGACCTGCACCGCCGCCACGCTGAGCGGCACGACCATCCAACAGGCGTATAACGTCTGCGGCCCAGGCCCAGGTGGCAGCAACACCTACCTGTCGCCGGCGGGCAACGTGAGCGGGGTCGGGTCGACCACGGTCACGGGGATCGACGCCTGCACGATGCTCTTCAAGGGGGCCGACAACAACCACGTGCTCATCTACGCGCGGGCGCCGATTGGCAATCCGCCGAGTGAGTGCAACAACCCGGGCACCAACACCGCGGGCTCGGCGACGGTCGTCTTCACGGGCACCATCTCGCAACAACCCGCGGCGTCGCCCTATGGCCCGACGCTCACGGTCCCCAACACCCACACCGCGAATCCCTCCCTGGACGACTTCTCAGCTGTCGTCCAGCGTGGAAGCGTATTCCGGGCGAAGTGCCCCGCCGGGGCATCCCCGCTCAAGATCCAGGCGGTGTTCGACTACACCGCTGCCGGTGATGCGACCGACACGATCTCGCCGCCGTACGCCGGTACGACGGATAACTGCCCCCCGTAAGGGGTACCCGATTCCTGGGCTCGGCGAACCGTCGGGCCAAAAGGATGAGAACGAGAGGGGCGGCTGGATGCCGCCCCTCTCGTCTTCTTGGGGGCGTTGCGCCCGTTCCGCCGCCCGTTGCGGGTAGGTTCCGCCGCATGCATCCACGCCGGACCCGCGCCTTCAGCCACGCCCTGGTGGCAGTCCTCGCCTTCGCACTCGCCGTCGGCGGTGCGCCGGGCTGCGGTGACGGGGAGTCGACCCCGGATGCGAAGATCGTCGAGGCGCTCCAGCTGAAGCAGGCCAATCGCGCTTACCGAATGGGCGGGGATCCCTTCTGCACGGTCGACGAGCTGCTCAACGATGCCGGTGAGGTCGACCAGGCCAGCGGCGACGCGGGCCGCGACTTCCTGATCGCCAGCCCGGACGGCGAGGTCGGCGTTCTTGCGCGCCGGCCGTTTGCCCCGGACTGCACGCAGCGGGCCAAGGATGCCCTGAGGCGCCTCGCCAAGACCGAGTAGCCGATTGATTCCTAGTGCGTGATCGGCCGATGAATACGCCCGCTTGCGCGCGCTGCGACGATTGCTTCGCCCGCCGACCATCCTCGTGGCCTTGTACGTGCTATGGACGTAAAAGGGCATAGGCGTCGGGGAACGAAGCTGCTTTTGTCCACGACATAGAGGGTCAAAGGCGGTTCATAGAGGGTCAAAGGCGGTTCGTCCCGGCTAAGTGCCAAGCGCCGTTAGGCTTCATCCGGGATGGCGACCAAGCGCGAGCCCCGGCTGGTCTCGCTCGGCTACGGCAAGTTCGCTCGTGCCGACCGCATCTACGCCCTGGTGCCGCTCGAGCCCGGCGAACGGGGGGAAGGAAGGCGCACCTACGTGCACATCGACGGCCTCTCCGAGCCGGTCGTCGCCTCACGTTCCGAGAAGGCGATCCTCGCGGAGATCGAGGCGGCGCTGACCGAGGCCGCCGGGATCCCCCGCCGCCGGCGCACGGCGAAGGGGCAGGAGAGCCTGCTGTAGCCCAACATCCGGGTTCTCAGTAGGAGGCCACGATTAGCAGGTCGGCGCCGTCCCGGAGGTAGATGAGCGGCTGACTCGCTCCTGGCCGCTGCTTCGCCCGACGTAGTGGAGCAGGAGCACGGGCGCGCCCCTGAACGTCCCGCCGATCCGCCCGGCCCCTCGGTCGGTGGACGGGTGTGTGGCAACGCTACACCCTCAACCCTCCCCGTCTGGCACCCAATACCCTTCTGCGCCCGTGTCCTACTACGTCACCACCCCGATTTACTACGTCAACGCCGAGCCCCACCTCGGGCACGCTTACACGACGATCGCCGCCGACATCCTTGCCCGCCACATGCGCCAGCGCGGCGAGGACGTGTTCTTTCTCACCGGCACAGACGAGCACGGCGAGCCGGTGGCCCAGGCGGCCGAGAAGCTCGGCATCGAACCCCGCGAGCTCGCCGATCGCAACGCGCCCAGGTTCAAGGAGCTGATGCCCAAGATCAACGCCTCGAACGACTTCTTCATCCGCACGACTGACCCCAAGCATGAGGCCAAGGTCCAGGAGATCACCCAGCGCGTCTACGACAACGGCCACGTCTACGAGGGGACCTACGAGGGCTGGTACTGCCCGCGCTGCGCAGACTTCAAGACCGAGTCGGAGCTGGGCGAGGGCAACACCTGCCCCATCCACAAGATCCCGCTAGAGCGCGAGCGGGAGGACAACTGGTTCTTCCGCCTGTCGTCCTTCCAGGAGCCGCTTGAGCGCCTCTACGCCGAGCGCCCCGACTTCGTGCGTCCCGAGCCTCGCTACAACGAGGCCCTGTCGTTCATAAAGGGCGGCCTGGCGGACGTGTCGCTGTCGCGGCCGAAGCTGACCTGGGGGGTGCGGCTGCCCTGGGACCGAAGCCAGGTGATGTACGTGTGGTTCGACGCGCTGCTCAACTACATCACCGCGCTCAGCTACGCGCAGGACGGCGAGGACCTGACCGAGCGCTTCTGGCCGGCCTTCCACATCATCGGCAAGGACATCCTCAAGTTCCACGCCGTGTACTGGCCTGCCTTCCTGATGGCGGCGGGCTACGAGGTGCCGAAGCGGATGTTCATCCACGGCTACCTGCTGATGGAGGGCCACAAGATGTCGAAGTCGCTCGGCAACGTGCTCGACCCGTTCGAGGTGATCGAGCGGTTTGGCGCCGACCCGCTTCGCTACTACTGCCTGCGCGAGGTGTCCTTCGGTCGCGACGGCTCGGTCTCGTCGGCTGGCTTCGAAGCCCGATACGAGACGGAGCTGGCGAACGAGTACGGCAACCTCGCCAGCCGCACGCTGGCGATGATCGAGCGCTACCGCGACGGTCGCGTCCCCCACGCCGAGCCGGACCCGGAGCTCGCCGGCGGCAAGGACGGTCTGGCTGGGCTGGAGGCGCGGGTCGCCGAGCTCCTGGATCACGCCGAGTTGACCCAGGGGCTGGAGGAGATCTGGGTGCGCGTGCGCCGTCTCAACCGCTACGTCGAGGAAACCCGCCCCTGGGACCTGGCCAAGGACGCGGGCCAGGCCGACCGGCTTGACGTCGTCCTCTACAGCCTTGCCGAGGGCCTGCGCGTCGTAAGCCTGCTGCTCTACGCGTACATGCCCGAGACGGGGAACCGGATGTTGACGGCGCTCGGCGAGGAGGGGCGAGGGCTGGCCGCGTTCGGGTCGTGTGGCGGCGGCCAGGAGACCGAGAAGCTCCCGCCGCTGTTCCCGAAGATCGAGACCGCGGCCGCCTGACCGCGCCCGGCGAGTTCGCCGAGCGCTCGCGCTCCTAGACTGGCGGCCGTGGTCGACACGCACGCGCATCTGTCCGCCTGCGAGACCGACGCCGCGGACCTGGTGACGGCCGCGCGGCGGGTCGGGGTCCGTCGCATCCTCACCGTGGGCATGGATGAGGCCTCCAACCGCGAGGCGATCGCCGCGGCCGGGGCACACCAGGAGGTGTTCGCCTGCGTCGGACGTCACCCGAACGCCGCCACCGGCTTCGATCGCCGAGCGGCGGCCGAGGTCGAGTCGCTGGCCGCCAACGAGCGCGTGGTGGCGATCGGTGAGACCGGCCTCGACTACTACCGCGACCGCACCCCGCGCGCCGAGCAGCGAGCCGCGTTCGAGGCCCAGATCGCGATCGGCCGGCGCACCGGCCTGCCGGTGGTGATCCACATGCGCGATCCCGCCGGCAGCGAGGAGGCACTGTCCGACACCTTCGCCACGCTGGCCTCCGAGGCCGAGGGCGTGACGGTGATCCTCCACTGCTGCTCCGCGCCACCGGCGCGGGTCGGGGAGGCCGCCGAGCGCGGCTGGTACTGCTCGTTCGCCGGCAACCTCACCTATCCCAAGGCCGACTCCCTGCGCGAGACGGCGCGCCTCGTCCCCGAGGAGCTGCTCCTGGTCGAGACCGACTCTCCATTCCTGGCGCCGCAGTCGGTGCGGGGAAAGCCCAACCAGCCCGCGAACGTGGTCGAGGTCGCCGAGCGGCTTGCCGCCGAGCGCGGCATTGGGTACGAGACGCTCGAGCGAATCGTCGAGGCGAACGCCGCCCGAGTTTTCCAATGGTGAGCACGGAAGACAGCAGACCCGGCCGCCCCCGGACGAATCCGAGCAAGCTCGGATCACCGGTCGCCTTCGGCTCCCTGGGAGGAGGCGGCCGGCAGTGATGGTAAGGCTGGGCCAGAACTTCCTCGCCGACACCAACCTGCTGGAGGCGATCGTTCGCGACGCCGACCTCGGTCTCGGCGACGTGGCGCTCGAGATCGGGGCGGGGGAGGGCGCGCTCAGCGACCGGATCGCGCCCCGGGTCGCCCATCTGCACGCGATCGAGCTCGACCGGCGGCTGGCCGGCGACCTGGAGGCGGTGGTCGCCCGCCACCCAAACCTCTCCGTCGTATGGGGCGACGCGATGCGGGTCGATCTCCGGGCGCTGGAGCCGGCGCCGACCGCGGTGGTCTCGAACCTTCCCTACTCGATCGCCACTCCGATCTTGGTGAGGACGGTCGCCGAGCTGCCCGAGGTTTCGGCGTGGACGGTGATGGTGCAGCGAGAGATCGCCGACCGCCTGCGGGCGAGCCCCGGCTCGCGGACCTACGGGGCGCCCAGCGTGGTGGTCCAGCTCGCCTGCGAGATCGAGCTGCTGCGGGCGGTGGATCGCGCCGTGTTTCGGCCCCGGCCGCGCGTGGATTCGGCCCTCTTGCGACTCAAGCGGCGATCCGCGGCAGCGCCGCCGGCACTCGCCAGGTTCGTGCGCGACGCGTTTGCGCATCGCCGCAAGCCGATTGCGGGATCGCTCGAGCTGACCGGTGGGCCGTCCCGGGAGGCGGTGCGCAGTGCGCTCAGCGCCCTCGGCCTCGACGGGGATGCTTCGGGCCGAGGCGCTCGCACCTGCCGACTTCGTGCATCTCGCGGAGCGCTTGGGGGTCCATTGACGCTCCGCGCACCGGCGAAGCTCAATCTCTGCCTCTACCTCGGCCCTCGCCGCGGCGAGGGCCTGCACGAGATTCGCTCGCTGTTCTGCCCGTTGACGCTCGCCGATCGGATCATCGTCTCGGACGCCGACGCTGACCAGGTGATCTGCCCCGGCGTCGAGGGGCCGAACCTGGCCCACGAGGCGCTGACGGCGCTTCGCGCCCGTGGCTGGAGCCGCTCGCCGGCGAGGGTGGAGATCGAGAAGCGCATTCCCGTGGCGGCCGGGCTCGGCGGCGGCAGCGCCGACGCCGCGGCGCTCCTGCGCCTCGCCCGTGACGAGGTGGACGGGGTCGCCGAGCTTGCTGCCGACCTCGGGGCCGATGTCCCCTCGCAGCTCGATCCGGCCTTCGCCCTGGTCGGAGGGGCCGGCGAGGCGGTGGAGCCACTCGCCGCCACCGGGCGAGTTCGCCGCCGTGCTTCTGCCCGCCGAGGACGGCCTGCGCACCGCGGACGTCTATGCGGAGGCCGATCGCCTCGGCCTCGGCCGCGACCTCGCTGAGCTGGATGCGGTCGCCGAGAAGCTTCGCGCCGCCGCCGCCGCCGGCGCATCGCCGCTCGATTACCCCGAGCTGCTGGTCAACGACCTGGGCGAGGCGGCGCTGTCCATGCGACCCGAGATCGGCGCGGCGCTCACGGCGCTGCGGGAGGCCGGGGCGACGGTGGCGCTGGTCGCCGGGTCGGGCCCCACGGCCTTCGGGCTGTTCGAGGACATCGCCGTCGCCGACCGGGCCGCCGGGGCGCTGCCGCCGCGCCACGCGAACGCGATCGTGGCGGCGCCCGAGGCGAGCCGATGAGCGCGAACGGCCGCAAGAGGCGCTCGCATCTTCCGCAGCTGATCGCTGTCGTGGTCGTGATCGGCGGCTTCGTGGTCCTCAACCGGGTGCTTCCGAACATCGACCTCCAGCAGGCGCTCGAGGATGTCTCCTCGACGCTGGGCAGACTGGACGTACGTCCTCGTCGGGCTCGGAGCATTCGCCGAGACCGGGGCCTTTGTGGGTCTCGTGCTCCCGGGCGAGACGGTGGTAATTCTCGGCGGCGCGGTAGCGGGACAGGGCGAGACCTCGATCGTGCTGACGATCGGGGTCGTCTGGCTATGCGCCTTGATGGGCGATTCGGTGAGCTTCGTGCTCGGCCGCCGGCTGGGGCGAGGATTCATTCTGCGCCACGGCCCGAGGCTGCGGATCACGCCGGAGCGGTTCGCGCGGGTCGAGGAGTACTTCGCTCACCACGGGGGCAAGACGATCCTGATCGGGCGCTTCATCGGCCTGGTTCGCGCGCTGGCTCCCTTCATTGCCGGGAGCTCGGGAATGCGGTACAGCTACTACCTGCCATTCAGCGTGCTCGGCACGGGGCTGTGGGCGGCCGCTTTCGGGTTGATCGGCTACTTCGCCTCGCAGAGCCTGGACGCCGCCGCCCGAACCGCCGGCCAGGGCACGCTCCTGTTCGGCATCGCGGTCGGCGCGATCGTCGCGATCGTGGTCGCGGTCCGGTTCCTGCGGCAGCCAGAGAACCGGCGGCAGCTGGCGGCCGGGATGGAGCGACGTGCCGCCCTTCGTCCCCTGCTCGCGGCGGGGCGCCGGGTGGCGCCACCAGCGCGCTTCCTCTGGGCCCGGTTGACGCCCGGCGGGTTGGGGCTCGAGTTCACGACCCTGCTCGCCATCCTCGCAGTCAGCCTCTACGTTGTGATCGCCTACACGGTGGTCATCTCGGGCGATCCGGGGCCGACGGCGGGCGACCGGACGGCGTTCGATGTCGCCGGCCACCTGCGTGCAGCGTGGGTCACGGACGCTGCCAAGATCGTCTCCGCCCTCGGCTCTGCGGCCGTCACCCTGCCGCTGGCAGTGCTTGCGGCGTTGCTCCTGGCGGCGCGGCGGCGCTGGGTCGAGGCAGCCGTCCTCGCTGTGGCCGTGGCGATCATCTACATCGGGGTGCCGGAGCTCAAGGCCGAAACCGGGCGGCCGCGGCCGCCCGATCCGCTGGCGGGCGCGTCGGGCTCCTCGTTCCCCAGTGGCCACGCCGCCCACGCGGTGATCTTCCCGTGGCTGGCGCTCACCCTCACCGTGCGGCTGCGTCCCGGGATGGCCGGTGGCACCGCGCTGCTGATCCTCGGGATCGCGCTGGCGGCTTTGGTCGGCCTGTCTCGCGTGTACCTACGGGTCCACTACCTGAGCGACGTCAACGCCGGCTGGGCGCTCGGCGTGGCGGCCTTCGCCGCCTGCGGCGTGGTCGCCATGATCGTCACCCACTTGCGGCAGAATGCCTCGCGAGATGCCCCGCCTGCTCGGGTTAGGGACTGAGTACTACCTCTTCGGCAGCGCCGGGGTGATCAGCCTGCTCGCCTTCGCGGCATTCATCCTCGCTCCCGCGATCGGCTCCTACGGGCGCACCTGGGAGAAGGCGACCGCGGCGCTCCTGTCGCTGTTCGTGCTCGCCGCGCTGCTGCTCCTGGGTGTCGCGCTCGGCGTTCTGATCGTCTACTTCTGGGACGACATCACACGGATCATTCCCGGGCTGGACTGAACGGGGCTCTTCATCCCTTCGGCCCGGCGGAGACCTGCGTGAGCAGACTACGATTCCCGGGTGAGCTCGAAGCCCGCGAGCCGTAAAGTCCCTGCAAAGGGGCCAGATGATGCGACGCTCGAGGCCCTTTCGGGGGCGATCGAGTCGGGTGCCGGCCTGCCCGCGGTGGCCCGCGCCGCGGCCAAGGCGCTCGAGGCCAGCGTGGCCGTGATCGACCGCTCCAGCGCCGTGCTCGCGGTCGCCGCCTCCTCATCGGCGGAGGAGGGGAAGCTGCTCTCCGACGCTCACGGCGTGGCGTCCGTGGAGCTGCGTGTCGCCGACTCCGTGGTCGGCGAGCTCCGCTACCGGGCGCGCGGCGAGTCGCCCTCGCCGGCCCTGACACGAATGGTCTCGACCCTGCTCGCGCTCGAGGTGGAGCGCTCGCGCGCGCCCGAGTGGGCCAGCGACGAGGCGGCTGGCGCCTTCGTGCGCGCAATGCTGGCCCGTGAGGTCACCGACCGCGGCGACATCGTCGCCCGGGCGGCCGAGCTCGGAGCGGAGATCGAGCTGGGTGCCGGAGTGTTGATCGCACGCGCCGCACCGCGCACCGCCCAGTCCGGCGACTGGCGGGCGCGAGTGCTGACGGTCGCCCTGCGGGCGCTTCGCTCCGCCGGAGGCGGCTCGCTTGGGGCGCTGGCCGAGGGCGAGCCGGCCGAGGTCGCGGCGATCGTGCCCGCCTCCGACGACGGCGACCTCGCTCGGGCCGCGCAGGCGCTGGAGCGCGAGCTCGCCGCCTCTCTGCCGGGCTTTGCCGTGACCGTGGGTCGAAGCCGCCGCACGCAGGATCCGGTCGACCTCTACCGCGCCGGGAAGGAGGCGCTGCTGGCCGCGAACGTGGCCGAGGCGGAGGGCCTCTCGGTGCTCGCCTTCGAGGACACAGGCGCCTACCGCCTGCTGCTGCCCGCGATGAGTGAGGATCCCGGGGAGCTTGAGCGTTTCTACGAGGAGACCCTGGCGCCGCTCGCCGCCTACGACGAGCAGTACGAGACCGAGCTGGTGGCCAGCGTGGAGGCCTATCTGGAGAACGACGGAAGCGTCGCCCAGACTGCCGCCCAGCTCTTCACCCACCGCCACACCGTTCGCTATCGGTTGGAGCGGGTCCGGGAGCTGACCGGCCACGACATGTCCTCGAGCGAGGGGCGCGAGAAGCTCAGCCTCGGGCTGAAGGCCATGCGCGTGCTCGGGATCGCCTCGCCGCACGGCCCGGCGACCGAGCCCGGCACCGAGGCGGGCAGGGTCCGGCGCCCGGCCGAGGATTAGAACCACTCCGGCAGGAGCAAGCTCCTGCCGGGTTCGGGCACCGGCGTGGTGGACCCGGGCAACTCGGGTCTACCGCGACTTCGTCGCTAGTCCGGGCGGGATGCGGCGTGGGAGCGGGCGTAGGGCTCCAGGCCCTCGATCGCCCGCTTGATCGACCAGTTGTGATTCCAGCGGAACAGCGGCCGCAGCACGGGGGTAAGGATGCGCAGCAGCGGCCGGTCGGCAATCACGCGCCAGTCGAAGTGGATGTGGACGCCGCCGTCCGAGGGAGTCAGCGACCAGGTCCCCCTGCCGGTCAGGTCGCCGATTACTCTGACCTCGAACTCGTGCGGGCGCTCGAGGCGAACGATCTCGGAGCGCGTCTTCAGGTGATAGGGGAGCCGTCCCTTGAACTCCTGGCGTGAGACGCAGCCGACCTCGGGCGGGCACTCTGCCTCGACCGCGATGTAGACGGGCCGCCACCATTCGGGGTAGGTGCGTGCGTCGGCGAGGGCCTCGAACACGGCCTCCTGGGGAGCGTCCACGTCCCACTCGTCGATGAACACGTACTCGTCGGGCAAGTCGTCTCCTCTACGGAACGGATCCCGCGGCCCCGGATCACCGGCTGCGAGCCTACCGGTGCAGAACTCCGGGGGGAGCGGATTCGAACCCAGCCGCTTCTCCGTCCACAAGGGGAGTCGTGCTAACCGATTAGCACCGACCCTCCGGAGTTGCTGGCGCCAGTTCGTACGGCTGGCATCGCGCAGCTGGCATTCTGTCCGATCGCGTCGATACGAACATATGTTCGCTATGCCCTCCCGGCGGTCCGCCGCTTTACCGAGGAGCAGATCTGCGCGATGCGATCGCTGTCTCGCTGTCGTGGGCAGAGACCCTGAGAAGGCTCGGGTACCGCAGCGCGGGCGGTAACTGGAAGACGCTTAAGAAGCTACGCCGAGATATGGAACATCTCGATAGCTCATTTCGATCCCGACGCTGCGCGACGTAGAGCGTTTCGTGCGTCGCCAGAACACCGCTCGAGCAGATACTGGTAGAAGGACTCGATGTATAGCCGAAACCATCTGAAGGACCGCCTGTATTCGCGCGGGTCTCAAGCTGCGGCGATGCGAGCTGTGTGGCCAGGGAGAGATCTGGCGAGGCCGCCGGATAGCCCTGATCCTCGATCACGCCAACGGCGTTCGCGAACGACAACCGCATCGGGAACCTGCGCATCGTCTGTCCGAACTGCGCCGCCACTCTTGAGACGCACTGCGGTCTCAAGAACCGCAAGCCGCCGCTGTGTCGACATTGTCTTCGCTGCGGCGTCGAGTTAGTTCCGAACTATCGTCACACAGCGGTACTGCTCGCGCGCGTGCTGGCTCGCGATGCGGATCGGTCGGGGACGGTGTAAGGGTATCCCTCGGCCCGGCTTGCGCAAGGTCGAGCGACCGCCTTACGCGAGAGTTGCTCGGGGAGATCGAGGAGTCGAGCTACGTAGCCGTTGGCCGCAAGTACGGCGTCTCGGATAATGCGATCCGCAAGTGGGTGCGCTGTTACGAACTCGAGCGCGAGCGTATGGCCAAGGAGACGATCGAGCAGACGATCGTCAGCTGGGCGCCCCAGCTGCTCGATGAATCCCGAGACCAACGCGACATCGACCGCGATATGCATGGTCACGGCGTTGTCGGCGTCGGTGGCTCCTCGTTGCGGCCACCGCTCTACGATTCCGCAGGTGAGCGGTCCCACGGTGTTGATCATGGCTGCCGGCGAGGGCACCCGGATGCGCTCGTCGGTGCCCAAGGTGCTGCACCCGATCTGCGGTCGACCGATGATCGCCTGGACGGTGCTCGCGGCGCGCGAGGCCCGCGCGGGGCGCGTCTGCGTGATCGCCTCGCCCGACCGCGACCTCTCGCCCGGCCTCCCGGAGGGCACCGAGACGGTCGTCCAGCCGGAGCCCGACGGAACCGGCGGCGCGGTGCGGGCGGCACTCGACCTCGTCGGCGAGTCGGAGACCGTCGTGGTCATGAACGGCGACCACCCGCTCGTCACCGCCGAGCTGATCACGAGCCTGGTCGACTTTCACCGGGGGGCCGCGGCGGCGGCCACAGTGGTCACGGTCGACCGTGACGACCCCGAGTCGCTCGGCCGGGTTGTCCGCGACCCGAACGGGGAGTTCGACCGCATCGTCGAGACCAAGCACCCCGAGGGCGTCGCTCCCGAGGTGCTGGCGATCAACGAGGTGAACACGAACACTTTTGCGTTCGAGGGCAGCGCGCTCGCCGACGGCCTGGGGAGGATCACGAAGGACAATCCGGCCGGCGAGTACTACATCGGCGACGTGCTCGTGGCGCTGCGCGAGCAGGGCCGGCGCATCCTGGTTCACAAGGTGGACGATGTGAGCATCAACATCGGCATCAACACTCGCGTCGACCTCGCCGTGGTCAGCGCCGAGGCGCGCCGCCGCATCCTCGAACGGCACATGCTCGCCGGTGTCACCGTCGCCGACCCGGAGGCGACCTGGATCGACGCCGAGGTCGAGATCGAGGCCGACGCCGTGATCGAGCCCGGCACCACCCTGCGCGGCCGCACCCGCGTCGGGCGTGGCAGCGTCGTTGGGCCGCACACGACCCTGGTCGACTCGCGCCTCGGCGCCGAGGTCAGCGCCCCGCACTCCTATCTCGTCCAGTGCGAGGTCGCCGACGGGGGCCAGGTCGGGCCCTTCGCCCACCTGCGCCCGGGCGCGACGCTGCGCAAGGGCGCCAAGGCGGGCGCTTTCGTCGAGATCAAGAGCTCGGAGATCGGCGAGGACGCCAAGGTCCCGCACCTTTCCTACGTCGGCGACGCGGAGGTCGGCCCCGGCTCCAACGTCGGGGCCGGAACGGTCACCGTCAACTACGACGGCTTTCGCAAGCACCGGACGAAGATCGGGGAACGTGCGCGAATCGGATCCGACACGATGCTGGTCGCCCCGGTGAGCGTCGGCGATGACGCTTACACTGGGGCCGGCTCGGTGATCACCGAGGACGTCCCGCCCGGGGCGTTGGGGGTCGAACGGGCCGAGCAGCGCAACGTCGAGGGCTACGCCGAGAAGATGGCAAGGAAAGCGGAGGCCGAGGAATCATGAGCACGCTCGAGGAGCGCCCCCGCATGGTCAGCTCGATCCCGCAGGACTACACCAAGCGCCTGATGGTGTTCGGTGGCCGCGCCTCGATGGAGCTGGCCGCGAGGATCGCCGGCCACCTCGACGTCGATGTCGGCGAGGTCGACCTGCGCACCTTCTCCAACGGCGAGGTCTACTGCCGCTACGAGGAGTCGATACGCGGCGCCGACGTCTTCCTCGTCCAGTCGACCGCCGCCAACGAGGCGCACGGCATGACTCCCAACGACGCGCTCGCGGAGCTCTTGATGATGATCGACGCCGCCCAGGGCGCCTCGGCGCACCGAATCATCGCCGTGATGCCCTGGTACGGCTACGCGCGCCAGGACAAGAAGTCGGCGCCGCGCGAGCCGATCTCGGCACGCGTCGTCGCCAAGTGCCTCGAGGGCGTCGGCGTCGACCGGGTGCTGACCATGGACCTCCACGCCGGCCAGATCCAGGGCTTCTTCCACGTCCCCGTGGATCACATGACCGCGATGCCCATGCTCACCCAGTGGTTCATGGACCAGGCGTTCACCGAGCAGCTCGTGATCGTCTCACCCGACGCCGGACGGGTGAAGATGGCGCGCAACTTTGCCCGCAAGGTCGGCACCCACTGGGCGGTGATGGAGAAGGAGCGCCCCGCCCAGCAGGTCGCGGAGATCGGCTACGTGGTCGGCGAGGTGCAGGGCAAGACCGCGGTGCTCGTCGACGACATGATCGATACCGCCGGCACCCTCGGTGCGGCGGCGCGCACCGTGCGCGAGGAGGGGGCCGCGCGCGTGATCGCCGCCGCCACCCACGGCGTCTTCTCGGGCCCCGCGTACGAGCGGCTCGCCTACGAGGAATCGGGGATCGAGCAGATCGTGGTCACGGACACGATCCCGCTGCGTCCCGACGCGCCGGACAACATCACCGTGCTCTCAACGGCCCAGACCCTCGCCGACTCGATCCGGCGGATCTTCGCCGACGACTCCGTCAGCGAGATCTTCGCCGGCGAGAACCAGCTGTTCTAGGCCGACTCGATCGCGCTGACCTAGCGCGTGTTGAAGCTGTGGAGTTCGCGCTCGAGGATCTCGGGCTCGCGGGCACGGTCGCCGAGCGCCTCGCCCATCGCACCCTGGAGCCGCGCCTCCCCGAAGCGGTCGAAATGTCCCCGCGACTCCCAAACGTCGCTCACGACGAGGTGCCCGTCGGCCTCGTGGGATGCGGAGGTTCGCTGCGGGGGATACGCTCCGCGCGTGGCGCTGCATCAGGCTCTCGCCGAGGATGGGCCGCTTGCGGGCGATCAAAGCCTGAGGGTCGACGAACCGAGCGGCACCGGCTGGCCCGGCCTGGCCCTATGGCGCACCGGTCCAAATGAGCGGCACCTCTATCGCTTCAAGGACGTGGCGCTGACGCCTTCCGGAGTCCCTGTCTACGAGTTCGTTCGCACCCTCGGTCCCGACGAGCCCGATCCCTGAGCATGACCGACTGGGTTGGCGCTGTTCCAGCCTTGCGCGAGCGCGGGTCCGTGCCGGGTTAGCTCGCTACGGCCGTGCCTTGAGGCGAGCTCTGCGGGACCGGGGCGCGTGGACCAAAACTGCTCATGCCGCTCTCGACCGTTACCGCGGTTTTCTCGGAGACCACAACGGCGTAGCTCCCCAACTCGTGGACTGACCAGCCGCGGGGCACTTCGGAGACCACCACGGCGTACCCGGCCTCCCGGTAGGCAAGCGCCGTCTTCTCGGCCTGGCGTCGGAGCCAGCATCGGCGGACGATCCGGCCGGTGCGGATGAGCGGAACGCTCTTGGCTTCGGCCGTGTAGGCGATGGTCGTTGCCGGTGCATCTCGGTCAGCGCGAGATCCACGATCGGATCTAAGAAGGAACATTCCAATAGGCATTTCGGCAGGGGTGGCGACGAGCTTTAGGGATAGCGACGAGCTTAGGGGAGGAGAATCGCAGCGTCGCGAGCCAGATGGCGGGAGGGCGATTCCGTGCGGCGCGTCCCGCCTGGAGAATCGCCCTCCCTGGGCCCCAACGCTTTGGTCGCTTGAAAGTTGCTCCAGCGGCCCGACTACAGTTGGGCGCTTGAAGCGAATCGGCCACAAGGGAGCCGACTCGATCCGGCCCGGGAACACCCTCGAGAGCTTCGAGGCGGCGGCGGCGGCCGGTGTCGAGATGATCGAGCTGGACGTGCTTCGCCCGCGCTCCGAGTTCCTCGACGGAGACGATTGGCGACGGGCGGCGGCGGGTCCGGTGGCCGCAGGCGCCCCGCCGCTCCTCGTCGCCCACGACTGGGGTGACGCCCGGAGCCGCGAGCCGCTGACCCTGGACGAGGTGCTCGACGCCTTCACGCGCGCCCCGCTCGACGGCGTCGAGATCGACTGCGACCTGAAGATCGCCGGGCGCGAGGACGAGGTGGTGGCGGCGCTCGGCGAGCGGGAACTGCTGGAGCGGGCATCGGTCTCGACCATGGAGGTCCCCAGCCTGCGGGTGCTGCACCAGCTCGACCCCGGGCTGCGGCTGGGCTGGACGGTGCCCAGGGTGACGCGCGACTGGAACTCGATCCCTTGGGTCAAGCTGCTGGTGATCGCAGGGCTCGTTTCGCTGCGAAGGCGGCTGCCGGGAACCGTCCGTCGCCAGGCGCCGGAGCTGGGTGTGCGTTCGATCTGGGCCTATGACCCGGTGATCACCCCGCGCTTGGTCCGCGCCTGCCACGACGGGGGCCTCGAGCTGATCGCCTGGACCGTCGACGAGCTCCCGGAGATGCGACGGCTCGCCGCCCTCGGGGTCGACGGCATCTGCACCAACGACCCGCGGCTGTTCGCGGAGCTGGGCCCGTGACGGACGGGCTCGCATGCGTGGCGATCGCAGCCGTGCTGGGCTAGGCTCGCTCGGCGATCCCGGGCACGCGGCGCTCGCCACGCTCCTCGAAGTAGGCCCACTCGAGCTCGCCGAGCTCGCCGGCGGGCGGGTCGCCGTAGATCCACTCCCGGCTGATCCGGTGCCAGTTGCGCTTCGCCCGCAGCTGCGCCAGCACCGCCAGCACGCCCGTCTCCATCCGCCGGCCCATCAGCTCCTCGGCGGGGATGCTCTCGCGGCGCATCAGGTCGTAGTAGGGCGAACGCGGGTCCGAGGTGGCCTCGATCACCTTCATCACCCGCTCGGGCGTCAGCTCAACCTCGCGGTCCTCCATGTACCAGCCGCCGACCACCATCACGTGCTCCATCAGCCGCTCGGCGTCGAGCTTCGACGGGTTCTTGATGAAGCCGAGGTCGTGGAGCGCCTCGCGGAGCGCCTCCGGATCGCGGCGCGCGGCGGCGTCGATCGCCCGCTGCTCCAGCTCGATCTGCTCAAGATCGAGCCGCTTGGTCATCCCGAAGTCGAGGAAGGCGATCCGGCCGTCGGGCATCAGGATGTAGTTGCCCGGGTGCGGGTCGGCGTTGAACTGCTGCAGGTGGTAGATCGAGCCGAAGCAGAACCGGAAGACGATCTCGCCGAAGCGGTTGCGATCCTCCTGCGGCAGACGCTTCACGTCCTCGAATCCGAGGCCGTCGACGTACTCGGTGACCAGCACCCGGCGCCGCGAGAGGCGGGTGAGCACGTCGGGGACGTAGATGAAGGGGTGGCCGCGGTAGGCGCGGGCGAAGGTCCGTTGGCTCTGCGCCTCGTACTCGTAGTCGAGCTCCTCCATCACCCGCAGGCGCAGCTCCTCGGCGACCTCCCTGGCGTCGAGCCCGGGTGCGATCGCGCGCGCCAGGCGCATGATCATCCCCACGTTGCGAAGGTCCGACTCGAGCGCCTCGGCGATCCCGGGGTACTGGATCTTGACCGCCACCGCGCGACCGTCGTGCAGGGTGGCGCGGTGCACCTGGCCGATCGAGGCGGCGGCGAAGGCCTCGTGCTCGATCTCGGCGAACAGCTCCTCGAGCGGCTCACCGCGGTATTCCTCCTCCAGGACCTTGCCCACCTTCTCCCACGGCATCGAGGGCGCCGAGGTGCGCAGCTTGGCGAGCTCCTCCTGGTAGAGCTCCGCGTACTCGGGCGGCAGGAACTCGGTGTCGACGAAGGAGGCGAGCTGGCCGAGCTTCATCGCCGCTCCCTTCATCTCGCCCAGGGTCGCGGCCATCTTGACCGCCGTCTCCAGGTGGCGCGCCTCGAGCTGGCGCTCGGCCCGCTCGTCCGACCGGGCGACGTTCGCAGCCTTCGTGCCCGCGTAGCGGGTCGCCTGCACGCCCAGCGCCGAGCCCAGCTTCGCCGAGCGCCGGATCCGGCCCTTGGGGATCTTGTCCTCGGCCATGGCATCAGAGTAACCGCGCGCTGCCGACATTTCGGCTCTCGTATGCTTGCCGGCGTGCCGAGCCGGGCGGCCATCACCTACGCCGGCCACGCCACGGTGCTGATCGAGATGGGGGAGGCGAGGCTGCTCACCGACCCGCTGCTCCGCGAGCGCCTGCTGCTGGTCCTGCGCCGGCACGGCGGCGTCGACCGCGACGCCCTGGGGCGAGTGGACGGGGTGCTGATCTCGCACCTGCATCTCGATCACCTCGATCTGGCATCGCTCCGCAAGATCGGGAGCTCGGTGCCGATCCTGGCTCCACCGGGAAGTGCCGGTTTCCTGGCCAGGCACGGGTTCGCGAACGTAAGCGAGCTCTCTCCGGGGGAGACGAAGACGCTGGCCGGGGTGGACGTGCGGGCCGTGGAGGCGGTGCACGGCCGAGGGCGCATCTTCGGCCTCGGCAAGGGAGAGGCCGTCGGCTATCTCGTCGAGGGGCCGAGGCGGGTCTACTACCCGGGGGACACGGAGTTGTTCGATGGGATGCGCGACCTGGGTGAGGACCTCGATCTCGCGCTGCTGCCGATCTGGGGATGGGGCCCGACGCTGGGCCCCGGTCACCTCGATCCTGAAGCAGCGGCCAGGGCGCTGGCGATGCTCCGGCCGCGGTTCGCGGTGCCGGTGCACTGGGGAACATTGGCGCTTCTGGGCGCGAAGCGGATCTGGCCTTGGCTGTTCGAGCGGCCGGCGCGCGAGTTCGTGGAGTGGGCGCAGCGGCTTGCACCCGAGGTCGAGGTTCGTGTGCTCGAGCCAGGTCAAAGCCTGCAACTCGACGGCCCAACCTGACGGCCCGCGGGCGGCGTCGGCGGCCTCGCTCGCCCAGGTATCCTCCGGGCCGGTCATGGCCAGCGATCGGGCAACCCTGAAGGTGGAGCATCGCAGCGAGTTCGGCTCGCGGCCGAGCCGCCGCCTGCGCCGCTCCGGCCTGGTTCCCGGCGTCGTCTACGGCGAGGGCAGGGAGGCACGCCCGTTTCAGGTACCCGAGCGCCTGGCGCGCACGGTGCTCACCCGCGGCGGCGCCCTGATCGACGTCGAGTTCGACGGCTCCGGGACCACCCCGGTGGTGGTCAAGGAGCAACAGCGGGACCCGGTGCGAGGCTTGCTTATCCACCTCGACCTGCTCGAGGTGAAGCTCGACGAGGAGATCGAGGCCGAGGTGCCGATCGAGCTGCTCGGCACCGAGGACGCCCCCGGCGTCAAGGAGGGCGGCGTGCTGGAGCACGTCACGCACCAGATCACGATCAAGGCGCTGCCCACCGCGATCCCCGAGGGCATCCCCGCCGACGTTTCCGGAATGTCGATCGGCGACACGCTTCAGCTCAGCGCCGTGATCGCTCCCGAGGGAGTCGAGTTTGCCGTCGATGACCCCAGCGAGGTGACGATCGCCACCCTCTCCCCGCCCCGGGTCGAGGAGGAGCCGGAGCCGGAGGTCGAGGAGGAGGCCGAGCTGGTCGGCGAGGAGGGCGAGGTCCCCGAGGGCGAGGAGCCCGCGGAGGGCGAGGCCCCGGCCGAGGGCGAGGCCGAGGGCGACGGGGCAGGGGAGTAGCCCTGCCGTCGCTCGAGCGCTTGCGGGGGGACTAACCGCTGTCGCTTCTTCGCCGGCTTCGTCGCGGTGGGGACGAGGGGCAGCCCGTGGTCTCGGCGGGCACCGAGCGGGTGCTGGTCGTCGGCCTCGGCAACCCCGGCTCGCGCTACGCCGCCACTCGCCACAACCTCGGCTTCGAGGTGGCCGCCGAGCTCACCAGGCGGTGGCAGATGCCCAGGGCGAAGGAACGCTTTCGCGGGCGGATCACCGAGGGCCGCGCCGGCCCCGGGGGGCCGCGGGTGGCGGTCCTCATCCCACAGACCTACATGAACGAGTCGGGGACCTCCGCCGGGCCGGCGCGAGGGGCCCTGAAGCTGCCGCTGGAGCGGATCGTCGTCGTCCACGACGAGATCGACCTGCCGTTCGGCGAGGTGCGCACCCGGCTCGGCGGCGGGCTCGCCGGGCACAACGGGCTGAAGAGCCTGGCGCAGGGACTCGGCGGGCCGGACTTCTGGCGCGTTCGGGCCGGCGTCGGGCGGCCCGACTCGACCGATCCCGAGGTCGTCTCCGCCCACGTCCTCTCGCGCTTCGCGGAGCCCGAGGTCGAGGTGCGTGAGCTGGTGCAGCGCGCCGCGGACGAGACCGAGCGGCTGGTGGCGCGGCTGGCGACCACCGACTCCGAACCGGAGTCGCCGGATTGACTCTGACGACCTACGACGTGGACCAGGCGGGCGTCGCCCTGCTGCGGCTCGATCGGCCCGAGGCCCGCAACGCGATCAACACGCAGATGCTCGAGGAGGTCCTCGGACACCTGGCGGCCGCTCGCGACGACGAGCGCGTTCTCGTTCTCGTCCTCTCCTCGACCGACCACATGGGCCTCTCGGCCGGCGCCGACCTCCGCGAACAGCTCGACGACGAGGGCCGGATCCGGCGCATGGAGCTGTTCGCCCGGCTCTACGACGAGCTGACCGCCTTCCCGAAGCCGACGGTCGCCGCCTGCCACGGCTCCTGCGTCGGCGGCGGCGCCGAGATCGCCGTCGCCTGCGACCTGAGGGTTGGCGGCGCCAACCTGCGGCTGCGCTTCCCCGGCGCGGCGCTCGGCGTCCCGGTGGGGCCGGCGCGGCTGGTCAGCCTCTGCGGCCTCTCGGTGGCCAAGTACCTGCTCTTGACGGCGAAGGACGTGGGCGCCGACGACGCGCTTCGCTGGGGGCTCGTGCACAGGGTTGCGCCCGCCGCCGCCACCGAGGAGCAGGCGCTCAACCTCGCAGCGGCGATCGCCGAGCACCCGCCCGAGGCGGTGGCGCGCCTGAAGCGGATGCTCCATGACTGGGACGGCGTCGAGGAGCGCTCCCGCGCCGAGGGCGAGGGCCAGATCGAGTGGCAGCGCTCGGGGCCTGGGCTTCCGTACGAGGGTTAGGCCACGGGGGGTCCGCCGCCCCTAAGCGCCCGTCGCGGTACTGATCTCGTACCGCAACTCGACCATCCCGCTGTCGAAGCTCCGCGTCCCCGCCAGCTGCATCGGGCCACCCGGCAGGCGACGGTCGAAGAGCGGCTTTCCCTCGCCCAGCACGACCGGGACCACGGTCACGAGTAGCTCGTCCAGCAGGCCTGCGTCCGCGAACTGCGAGGCGACGTTACCGCCTCCGACCACCCATAGGTTGCGCTCTCCGGCCGCGACGATCATCTCGTCGTGGAGCTCGGGGACCTTGGCGTTGACGATCCGGATCTCGACCTCCTCACCCGCTGGCTTGGGTAGATCTCGCGAGCTCAGGACCCAGGTCGGCTTGCCCTTGTAGGGCCATTTGCCGCCCTTGGCCTCGTGAGCGAGGACGAACTCGTAGGTCACCGAGCCCATCACCAGCGCTCCCACGCCCTCGTAGTAGCGGTCATAGGAGCCCTTGATCGGCTCGACACCGTCCCCTTCAAAGCTGCCCCGGTACTTGAGCAGCCAGTCGATCGTGTCGTCGCTCTCGGCGATGTAGCCGTCCAGCGTGCTTGCGCAGTAGTACTGCGTCTTGGTCATCCCGCCATCCTAGAATCGAGCTGGGCCGGGCCGATGCCCGGTCACGATTGCCGGACCGCCGGGTCCGGTTTGTTGCCATGCACGCACGAGGATCCGACCACCACAAATGAGCTTGCGCCCCCTGCTCGAGATCGCCGCCGAGGATGAGCGGTTCCGTTCGCTGGCCGGCGCCGTCCGAGAGGGCGCGTCGGTGCCCGTGCGCATGTCCGCCTCGATCCAGCCTTACCTGTTGGCGGCGCTGGTTGAGGCACCCGACGTGCTGGCCGGGCGGCCGGTGCTGGTCGTGGCCGCGGATGACATCGGGGCGCGCGACCTGGCCCGCGAGCTTCGCGCCTACCTGGCGCCGCGCCGCGTCCGTTATTACCCCTCGCGCGGCACCGGCTACGCCTCGCACGTCGCGCCGCCGCCCCATCTCGTCGGCCTGCGGATCGCGGCGCTGGACGCGCTCACCGATTCCGATCCGGCGGTGGTCGTCGCCAGCGCCGTGGCGCTCGCCGAGGCGGTGCCCGACGCGGCGCTCCGCCCGGCGGGCGTGACGCTCGACCGCGGCACGGAGGTCGACCTCGGCGAGGTGGCCGCCCTCCTGGTCGAGGCCGGCTACGAGCGCATCGACCAGGTGGAGGAGAGGGGGCAGTTCGCTGTCCGGGGCGGGATCCTCGACGTCTTCGGAGCCACCGAGGACCGGGCGGCGCGACTGGAGCTGTTCGGCGACGAGATCGAGTCGATCCGCTGGTTCTCGACCTTCACCCAGCGCTCCATGGGCGAGGCCGACCGGGTGGAGCTCTCGCCGGCCGCCGAGCTGGCCTCGGAGCACAGGGACCTGGCGGAGCTGGCTCTCGAGGAGGACCCCGAGCGGCCGGACCTCGAGGAGCTGCTGCCGCTGGAGAGCTTCCACGCGCCGCTCGAGCTGATCCCCTCCGAGGCGGCGGTGATCATCACGGCCGCCGAGGAGATTGAGACCGCGCTGAGCGACCACTGGGACGATGTCACGACGGCGATCCGTGACGCCGACGCGCGCCGCCTCTACGTCGACGTCGCCGCCCCGCTCGACGAGCGTGCGTCGCTGAAGATCCATGGAATGGCCGCGCATCCGGCTGCGCCGGATGACCGGTCGCCTTCGGCTCCCTCGGAGCCGAGCGGGCAGGCGGATGGCGGCCTCTCCTTCCGGGCTCCCCCGCCGACCTCCGCGGCCCGCACCATGGGCGAGGCGGAGTCGCAGCTCGAGCGGGAGCTTCGCTCCGGCAAACGCGTTGTGGTCACTTTCGAGAATCGCGGCGAGGCCGAGCGGGCCCGCTACAACCTCAACAGGCTCGACGTGCGGTTTCTGGATGACCCGTCCCTAGCCGATGGTTCCCTCCTGTTCGCGGAGGCGAGGCTTTCCGACGGCTTCGTCTCGGCTGACCTGGGCCTGGTCGTGATCCCCTTCCGCCGGCTCGTGCACCGGCGCCCGGCGGCCGCCTCCGGCCCCGCGCGCGGCCGCCTGGCGGCCTTCACCGACCTGCGGGTCGGCGACCACGTCGTCCACCAGGACCACGGGATCGCCCGCTTCGCCGGCTTCGAGACCAAGACGGTCGCCGGCGTCACGCGGGACTACCTGGAGCTGAGCTACCGCGGCTCCGATCGCGTCTTCGCGCCCACCGACCAGCTGGCGAAGATCACCCGCTACGTGGGCACCGGGGGCGAGCCGCCGCAGCTCTCGGCGCTGGGGTCGGCGCGCTGGGAGGGAGTCAAGGCCCGCGCCCGCCGCGCCGCACGCGAGCTGGCGGGAGAGCTGCTCAACCTCTACGCGCAGCGCGCCGCTCGCCGCGGCCACGCGTTCCCTGCCGACGGCGAGTGGCAGCTGATCCTCGAGCGCTCCTTCCCCTATCGGGAGACGACCGACCAGCTCGAGGCGATCGACTCGGTGAAGGGGGACCTGGAGTCCGATCGCCCCATGGACCGCCTGATCTGCGGCGACGTCGGCTACGGCAAGACCGAGGTGGCGCTGCGCGCCGCCCAGAAGGCCGTCTCGGACGGCAAGCAGGTGATGATGCTGGTGCCGACCACGATCCTTGCGCAGCAGCACCTCGGCACCTTCCGGGAGCGCCTCGCGGAGTTCCCGATCGAGGTCGAGATGGTCTCGCGCCTTCGAAAGCCCGCAGCGATCCGGGCCACGCTGGCGGGCTTCGCGGACGGCAAGGTGGACGTGCTGATCGGCACCCACCGTCTGCTGTCCCGCGACGTCCGCGCCGCCGACCTGGGGCTCTTGATCGTCGACGAGGAGCAGCGTTTCGGGGTTCGCCAGAAGGAGGTCCTGCGCCAGCTGAAGCTCAAGGTCGACGTGCTCTCGATGTCGGCGACGCCGATCCCTCGCACGCTCCAGATGAGCCTGGCGGGCGTGCGCGACATCTCGGTGATCGAAACGCCCCCCGAGGGGCGCCGGCCGATTCGCACCTATGTCGGTCCCTACGACGAGGAGCTGGTTCGCAGGGCGATCCAGCGTGAGTCCGACCGCGGCGGACAGGCCTTCTTCCTCCACAACAGGATCGAAAGCCTCCACCAGGTCGCCGAGCGACTGCGCGCACTCTGCCCCGGCGTCCGCTTCGCCGAGGCCCACGGGCAGATGGAGGAGGCCGAACTGGAGCGCACCATGCTCGAGTTCCTGCGTGGCGAGGCGGACTGCCTGGTGGCCACCACGATCATCGAGTCGGGCCTCGACATCCCGCAGGCGAACACGCTGATCGTCGAGCGCGCCGACGAGCTGGGCCTGGCCCAGGCCTACCAGATCCGTGGCCGGGTGGGGCGGTCGCGCGAGCGCGCCTATGCCTATCTCCTCTATCCCTCCGCGGAGGGGCTGAGCGCCGAGGCTGCCGCCCGCCTGGCGACGCTCTCCGACCACACGGAGCTGGGCTCCGGGTTCGCGATCTCCATGCGCGACCTCGAGCTGCGCGGCGCCGGCGACCTGCTCGGCGAGGAGCAGTCGGGCCACGTGGCGGCGGTCGGCTTCGAGCTCTACGTCTCGCTGCTCGACGACGCGGTGCAAGAGCTTCGCTCCGCCGACGGCGCAGACGGCGCCGGCGCGGCCGAGGCCCAGGTGCGCTTCGACGTCCAGGTCGACGCCTACCTGCCCGCCGACTACATCCCCTTCGAAGCGGCGAAGATCGACGTACACCGGCGGCTGGCGGGCGTCCGCGAGCCCGGCGAGCTGCGCGCCCTGCGCGACGAGCTCCGCGACCGTTTCGGCGCGCTGCCCGAGCCGGTCGAGAGCCTGTTCGAGCTGCAGCGCGCCCGGATGGAGCTGGGCCGCCTCGGCGCTCGCACGGTCGAGTTTCGCGGCCAGCGGCTGTCGGTGACCCCGCTCGAGCTGGACGCCGCGGCGGTGGGCCGCCTGCGGGAGCGGATCCCGGAGGCGATCTATGAGTCGCGGGTCAAGACCCTGTCCCTGCGCGTCCCCGACCAGCCCGAGGCCCGCCTGGCTGCCGTGCTCGGCCTCGCCGAGGCAGTGGCGGCGGGCTAGCGACGAGCCCGTCGCCGCCTGGATTTAGCGACGCGTAATGCGGGCCGTTATGCTGCCGACCTCGTGCCCGTGCCCAAGGACAGGCGAATCGTCTCGGCCGTTGTATTGGCCGTCCTCCTGGTCGTGTTGCTCGTGGTGGTGGCGATCGCCCAGGGAATCGGCAACCCGAGCGTGCCCTCGGGCGACGTCGCCGTGGTGGAGGACGCCCCGGACAGCCACATCACCACGGAGGAGTTCCAGGCGTCGCTGGAGCAGGCGGCCTCCGCGCAGGGAGCTAAAGAGGTTCCGCCGCCGGACGACCCGCAGTACGCGGCCTTGCGCGACACGGCGATGAACGACGTGCTGCTGGGGCGCTGGGTGCGCGGCGAGGCCTCGGAGCGCGGGATCACTGTCTCCGACAGCGAGATCTCGAACCAGCTGGATCAGATCATCCAGCAGGACTTCGGCGGCCAAAAGCAGTTCGAGCAGTACCTGAAGCAGGCTCATTTCACGGCCGAGCAGGCGCGCGAGCGGGTCGAGCTTCAACTGATGAGCGATCAGATCCAGAAGCAGGTCCTCCCGGAGGACATCGCCGCCTCGCAGTCCGAGATCGAGGACTTCTACGACGCCAACCTGGTCCAGTTCCAGCAGCCGGAGACCCGTGACGTGCGCCAGATCGTCAACAAGGACCAGGCGAAGGTGGAACAGGCAAAGGCCCTCTTGGAGCAGGACGACTCCCCGGCGAACTGGAAGAAGGTCGCGGCGCGATTTTCAACCGAGGCTGCGACCAAGGACGTCGGCGGCCTGGTCGAGGGCGTGGGTCCGGGGGAGAGAGAACCGGTCATCGACGAGGCGATCACCTCCGCTGCGGAGGGCGAGCTCGTCGGTCCGTTCAAGGGGCAGACCGACTACTACCTGATCCAGGTCGAGAAGATCACCCCAGCGGAGACCACGCCGCTCGCCGACGTCAGCCAGCAGATCGGGCAGCAGCTCACCCAGGGGAAGCAACAGCAGATCAGCCAGGACTTCCAGCAGGACTTCGTCGAGAAGTGGAGGTCGCGGTCCTTCTGCGCCGACGACTATGTGATCGACAGCTGCGACAACTTCACGGCGCCCCTCCAGACGATCCCTGGCGCTCCCCCGGTGATCCCGACCCCCGCCGTCTCGCCCGGGCAGACTACGGTGTTCCCCGGGCAGCCGGTCCCGGCGCTGCCGCAGGGGCCGATCAAGCCGCCCATTGCCTTGCAGGACCAGATCATCGGCCCGGGCGGAGGGGTGGTGCCACAGGGCGGCGCGCCGCGCTCCTACCCCGCCGGGTGGATAGCCAAGCGCTCGAAGCCCTCGGCCGCCTCGACGAGATCACCCGCCGGCTGCGCCGCGAGTGCCCCTGGGATCGGGAGCAGGACGAGCGCTCGATCGTCCCCCACACGGTCGAGGAGGCCTACGAGCTGGCCGACGCCGCGGGCACCGGTGACGACTCCAAGCTCATCGACGAGCTCGGCGACGTGCTGTTCCAGGTCCACTTCCTGGGGCTGCTTCTCGAGGAGCGCGGCGCGGGAAGCCTCGCCGAAGTCGCCGAGAGCATGGTGCAGAAGCTGATCCGCCGCCACCCCCACGTGTTCGGCGAAGCCAGGGCCGAGACCGCGGGTGAGGTGTTGCGCAACTGGGACCGCATCAAGCGTGATGAGGAGGGGAGGGGCGCGGGCGAGCCGTTCGCCGACGTGCCCGAGAACCTGCCGGCGCTTCTGTACGCGCGCAAGCTCCAGCGGCGCGCCCTCTCCGACGGGCTCGAGGGCGCCGAGCCCGAGCAGAGGATCGCCGACCCGGCGACCCGCGAGGCGGCCGAGCGCTGGATCGGCGAGGCGCTGTTCGCGCTGGTCGACCTCGCGCGCCGCCTGCGCGTCGACCCCGAGCTCGCCCTCCGCGCTTCGGCGCAGCGCTTCCGCGAGCGGGTCGGGAACACCTAGGCCCTGGCAAACTTCCGCGACCGTGGCGACGATCGAGCGCATCCACGCACGCCAGATCCTCGACTCGCGGGGAAACCCGACGGTCGAGGTCGAGGTGACGCTCGACTCGGAGGCCTCCGGGCGCGCCGCTGTTCCCTCCGGCGCCTCGACCGGCGAGTTCGAGGCCATGGAGCTGCGCGACGGGGGCGAGGCCTGGGGCGGCAAGGGGGTGGCGCAAGGCCGTCTCCAACGTCAACCGGGACATCGCCGATGCGCTGGTGGGTGCCCGTGCCTCCGAGCAGGGGGCCATCGATCGCACCCTGATCGACCTCGACGGAACCCCGAGCAAGTCCCGGCTCGGCGCCAACGCGATCCTCGGCGTCTCGCTCGCGGTGGCACGCGCCGCCGCCGCGGAGGCCGGTGAGCCCCTGTATCGCTTCCTCGGCGGCGCCGATGCGACCACCCTCCCGGTGCCGATGATGAACGTGCTCAACGGGGGCGCCCACGCCGACAACAAGGTCGACTTCCAGGAGTTCATGGTCGTCCCCGCCGGCGCCCGGAGCTTCTCCGAGGCGCTGCGGGTGGGCGCCGAGATCTTTCACGCCCTGAAGGGCATCCTGCAGGCAGCGGGGCCTGGGGACCACGGTCGGCGACGAGGGGGGCTTCGCCCCCGACCTCGACTCCAACGAGGCGGCGCTGGAGGTCCTGGTGGCCGGCATCGAGGCGGCGGGCTACGAGGCGGCGAGGGACGTCTTCATCGCCCTCGATCCGGCGACCAGCGAGCTCTACGGCGACGGCGCGTACGTCCTGGAGCACGAGGGCCGAACGCTGTCGCCCCCCGAGCTGGCGGACTACTGGGTGGGGATCTGCGACCGCTACCCGGTGGTCTCGCTCGAGGACGGCATGGACGAGGAGGACTGGGACGGCTGGAAGGCGCTGACGGAGCGGCTCGGCGAACGGGTGCAGCTGGTCGGGGACGACCTGTTCGTGACCAACCCCGAACGTCTCCGGCTTGGCATCGAGCGGGGCGTCGCCAACTCCATCCTCGTGAAGCTGAACCAGATCGGAACCCTTACCGAGACCCTGGAGACGATCGGAATCGCCCACGAGGCCGGCTACACGGCGGTGGTCTCCCACCGCTCGGGTGAGACCGAGGACACGACGATCGCCGATCTGGCGGTGGCCACCGGCAGCCGGCCAGATCAAGACGGGCGCCCCCTCGCGCTCGGATCGGGTGGCGAAGTACAACCAGCTCCTGCGGATCGAGGAGGAGCTCGGCGAGCGAGCCTCATATCCGGGGATCAGCGCCTTTGCAGGCTTTGCAGGAAGGTAGAGCGCGGGCGCCGAACCATGGAGCGTGAGCGCTCGCGCCTATCGGGTGGCACCGCGCCGGCGGGCCCGCGGACGGCCGGCGAGCCGCATTCACTGGGACAAGCTCGGCCGCGTCGTCCTGGTGATCGTGCTGTTCGGGGTCCTGCTCTCCTACGTGAACCCGGCGGTCAACTTCATCGACGCCTGGCGAGACTCCCGCACCCAGCGCAGCGAGCTGGTCGAGCTGCGGCACGAGCACGATCGTCTGGCGGCCAGGGCGGCCGCCCTGGACGACTCCGAGCGCCGCTGTGCGGGCGGCGCGCAAGCTGGGCATGGTCGCCGCAGGGCGAGCGCTCCTACGTGATCCGCGGCCTGCAGAAGAAATAACTCCGGCGACCTCGCGCCGGCGGTGAGCGTGGCTTTCTTCATCGCGCCGGCCGGCGAGCGCACGCTCACGATCGGCGCCTATGTGGGCGGCGCCCTCGAGCTGGCGCTGGTGGTGTCGGCGCTGGCCTTCGGCGCCTACCGGGTGCGCGCCCTGCTGCTGCCGGGCTGGTCCGGAGCGCCGGCGCGGCTGGCCGAAACGGTGCTGGCGGTGGCGGGCCTGATCTGGGTCTGCGAGGCGCTGGGGACCTTCGGCGGATTCGAGGAGGGCGCCGTGGTCGGCGCCGTGGCGGCGGCGGGCCTGGCCGCCGGCCTGATCGCCACCAGGCTGGCTGCAGGCCGGGCCGTGGCGCCGGCCGCGGCGCCGCCCGCGCCCGCGACCTGGGGGCCGGCCCGGGTGATCGCCGTGCTCGCCTGCGCCGCGCTCGCCGCCGCCTGGATGGTGCCGACTCTGGGGACGCTGGCCGCGGGCATGGACCGCGCCGACAGCCTCTGGTACCACATGCCGCTCGCGGCGCGGTTCGTGCAGACGGGCTACCTCGGCCAGATCCATTTCTTCGACCCGATCTTCCTGGCCTCGTTCTATCCCGCGAACTCCGAGGTCCTGCACGCCGTCCCGATCCTGTTCTTCGACCGCGACAGCGTCTCGCCCCTGCTCAACCTGGGCTGGCTGTCGATGGCCCTGCTCGCCGCCTGGTGCATCGGCCGGCCGTACGGGCTCGGCGCCGCAGGCCCTGATCGGCGCCTCGGTGGCGCTCGGCTCGCAGAGCCTGGTCGAGTTCCAGGCCGGCGAGGCGCTCAACGACATCACGGGCGTCGCCTTCGTCCTCGCCGCCGTCGCGCTGCTGGTCAACGGGTACGCGGCGCGGTCCGTGGGGGAGGGGGAAGCGGGGCTCGGCGTTCGAAGGCGCGGGCCGCCCACCCCGGAGGGGGAGGTGCGTACCCAGTCGGTACCGACACGGGTACCGATGGGTACCGAACGGGTACCGACGGGTACCGAACGGGTACCGACGGGTACCGAACGGGTACCGACGGGTACCGAACGGGTACCGATGGGTACCGGCGTCCGCCCCGGGGTTGCTGCCCCAGCCGACCTTACCCAGGGCGCCGGATCGCTCCGGCGGCACTGGCCGTGGCCGGGATCGCGGCCGGGCTGGCGGCTGGAACCAAGCTCTCGTTCCTGGCGCCGGTCGCCGCGCTCACGGTTGCGGTGATCGTGATCGCCCCTCGAACCACGCGCCTGCGCGCCGCGGCGCTCTGGGGCATCCCGATGCTGGCCGCGGGCGGCTACTGGTACGTCCGCAACCTGATCGCGGTCGGCAACCCGATCCCCTACGTCGGCTCGCTGGGCCCGATCTCGCTGCCGGCCCCGGTTCGCGACTTCCAGCTGCGGCCCGACTTCGCCGTCGTCCACTACTGGAACGACACGGACGTGTGGCGGAACTGGTTCGGGCCCGGGCTCGACGACTCGTTCGGGACCCTCTGGCCGCTGACCCTGGCGGCGATGATCGCTGTCTGCCGTGCTGGCGATCTGGCGCGGGCGGCGAGCCGATCCTGCGGGCGCTGGGCGCGTTCGTGATCGTGACCGCGATCGCGTACCTGTTCACGCCCCTGACCGCCGCGGGCGAGGAGGGGCAGCCGATCTCCTTCGTGTGGAACGTCCGCTACCTGGCCCCAGCCGTCGCCGTTGGCCTGGCGATCCTGCCGTGCCTGCCCGCGCTGCGGGCGACGCCGCGGCGCCGGGCGGCGGTCCTCGGCGTGCTCACGGTGCTGCTCGCCTTCACGGTCGGCTCGCTGGTCCAGTGGGAGCAGGGCCACACCAAGGGCGCCGTGGCGGCCGCCGCGCTGGTGGTCGCCTGCGCGGCGGCGGTCTGGGTCCTGCGCTCGCGCGGCGCGCTCGGCCCGGCCGCTCGAACGCGCGTCCGGGTGGCCCTGGCGGTGGCCGCGCTCGGGGCGGCCGTCGCCGCCGGCTACGCCGAGCAGGACCACTACCTCACCCACCGGTACGAGAACACCGGCCAGGTCCAGGACCTCGACGACGCCCTGCGCTGGTCGCGGGACATACGCGACGCCACGATCGCCGTCGGCGGCATCCGCGGCGTGTTCACGCAGTACCCCTTCTACGGCACCGACCTCTCGAACCGGGTGCAGTGGCTCGGCCTCCGCGGCCCGCACGACGCCTACCAGCGGATCCCCGACTGCCGCCAGTGGCGCAGCGCGATCAACGCCGGCGGCTACACGCACGTCGTCACCACCTTCGACCCCTACCTGCCGGGTCGGATGCGCAACTCGCCCGAGGGCCGCTGGACGCAGAGCCGACCCCAACGCCCGGGTCGTCCTGCGCGACGGGCCCGTGAGGGTGTTCGAGCTTCGCGGGCCGCTCGATCCCGCCGGCTGTGCGGGCCAGAGGCCGCTCACGCAAGCCCAGCTCCACAGCGTGCCCAACCTCAGCGGGACGCCGAACAAGGGCGACTGAGCTCCCGCGGGGCCGCGGACCCGCCCAGGTAGGCTGCCGCGATGCTCAGCGTCTACGCGTCGGCGGCCGCGATCCTGCTCGCCTCGCTGGTCGTGGGGCGGGCGCTCCTGCACCTGCTGGGGCGCACCGAGGCGACCTGGCTGGCGGGCGCGGTGGGCTTCGCCGCGCTGATCGTCGCCGCGCCCCTCCTGATCCGGCTGCCGGGCAGGGCCGCGACCGTGGCGGTCCTGGTCGGGGTGGCGCGTCGCTGGCCTCGCTGTATCAGCTCTGGCGCACCCGCGGAACCCGGCCCCGAACGGCTCCGGGCGCCCCTTTGGCGGTGATCGTCGTGGTCCGGCGGCGGCCTCGCTGCCGTTCGCCTTCAACGAGCGCCACGGCCCCCTCGGGGAGGGCATCTACACCAACGACCAGGGCGCCCAGCTCTATTGGACCGACTGGCTCCAGAACGGGTTCGGCCCCGAGCCGAAGGCCGTCGGGTTCGGCTACCCGACCGGGCCCCAGGCGGTGGCCGCGGCCGCCGCCGAGGCCACCAACGCGCCGCTGCTCGACGCCTTCAACGGCCTCCTGTTGGCGATCGCCGTGCTCACCGCGCTGACGGCGCTGGCCGCCCTCGATCAGCTGCCCCCGGGCCGCCGCGTGGTCGCCGCCTCGCTGGCCGGCCTGCCCTACCTGGGCGCCTCCTTCCTCGCCCAGAGCGCCTTCAAGGAGACGGCGATGGCCCTGCTCGTGCTCGCCTTCGCGGTGGCGCTCACCGAGCTGGGACGCGAGCCGCCGCCGGGCGACCGGCAGCCTCACCCGCGGCGGGCGATGCTCGTGGCGCTGATCCTGTTCACGCGTCGCGAGCGTCTTCGTCTACAGCCTGCCCGGCCTGGTCTGGTTCGCGATCGCGGTCCCGATCTGGCTGGCGCTCGAGCTCGGCACCGGGAGGCTGCGCATCGACGTCGCCGAGCTGCGCGACGAGGCCCGCCGCCACCGCAGGGCGATCGTCGCCGTGGCGGTGGTCGTGGTCGCCGTGGCGGCGCTCTCCGCCGCCCAGCTCTCCGGCTTCGTGGGCAAGGTCGGCGCAGGTCCAGGAGTCCGCCGGCCGGCTCAACTCGCCGGTCTTCCCGGGCGAGGCCCTCGGGATCTGGCCGGAGGGGGACTTCCAGGTCGTCCGAGGCGAGGTCGACGGCGCCTACCCGGCGGTGGCGCTGGGGCTGCTGGCGGCGGCGATCGGCGGCCTGGCGGCGGTCCGGCGCCGCGACTTCGGGCTGGTGGCCGTGGGGGCCGCGGCCGTGCTCGTGTACGCGGCCGCGCGGCTGTTCGCGTCGATCTACGTGGAGGCCAAGGCGCTGGCGGTGATCGCGCCGCTGGTGGTGGTCGCGGCACTGGGCGCCCTGCTGGCCCCGCGGCTGCCGGGCACCGGCCTGACGACCGCCCGCTACGCTGCTCGGCGCGATCGTCGCCGTGGCGCTGGCGGGCTCGACCTTCCTGGCGCTTCGCGCCGCCCCGGTCGGCTTCGACCAGCGCGGCGACGAGCTCGAGAGCCTCGCCGCCCTGGTCCGGGGGCGCATCGGTCGCCTTCCTCGGGGTGGACCGCTTCGCCGGCTACTGGCTTCGCGGCACGCTGATGCGAAGCCCCGGCGGCTACGTGCCGGCGGAGGTCAAGGCCCGTCCGGAGAAGGTCTGGCAGCAGGGGCTGGCGATGGACCTCGACACGCTCGTCGCCGCGGCGCCTCGACGAGTTCGACTACGCGATCACCACCCGGGCCGCCTACCAGAGCACCGCGCCGCCGAACTTCGAGACGGATGGTCAGAACGCCCTCCTACGTGCTCTGGCGGCGCTCCGGGACGACGCCCCCGCTGCGGGTGATCGACAAGAACGGGACGCCCGGCCGCGTCCTCGACTGCACGAGCGCGACCCGGTCGCCGGCTGGCCGCGCAGCCCGGGCACCGCGACGGTGATCCCCGAGCCCGTCACCGGTGGCCCCGGCGACTGGAGCCGGGGCTCACCGTTCGACGCGCCGGAACGCGCGACCCAGAGCCTCGAGCTCGGCCCCGGGCGCTGGCGCCTCTCGCTCCAGTACCACAGCCAGGTGCCCCTCACCGTCTCGGCTCCCGGGTCGAAGGTCGAGCTGCCCCCGTCGCTCGACGGGATGTACCTGGCCGCACATGGGCGAGGGAGCGTTCTGGCCGGCGGGGGAGGTTCGGGTCGGGGGCAGCGGCCCGGTGACGGTCGACGGTGGACGCGGCGCGCCCGAGCCGGCTCCAGCGCGACCTGGGCGTCGAGCGGAGGGTCTGGCTGGGGACGCTGGCCGCCACGCGGCCGGGCGGCAAGCGGGTCGCCGCTGCACGACGCCTGCGGGCGGTACGTGGACCACTTCACGCTCGGGCGGGCCGGCCGAGCGGGAGTTCCTAGCGGTGCTCTCGTAACGTTTCGGCGATGACGGACTCCGAAGCAGGCGAGCTCGAGGGCGGCGCGCCGAGGCAGCTCCGGCCGGCCGCGTGGCCGACCCGGCGCCGTTCGTGTTCGTCGGCGGCACGGGGCGAAGCGGCACCCACGTGATCGCCAGGCTGCTGAGCCGGCACCCGCATTTCGCCCTGGTCCCGGTCGAGGTCCGCTTCCACGTCGAGGAGCGCGGCTTTCCGGGGTTGCTCGCGGGCCGCGTCTCGCGGGAGGACTTCGTGCAGCCGCCTGCGCGGCTTCTGGTGGAAGGGCTTTCAGACCGGCCGCATGCGGGGGATGTTCCGGTTCGTCGCCGAGCGAGCGCTTCGAGGCGGCGATCGCCGCCTTCGAGGCGGCCTTCGACGACGATCCCGAGGCCGCCTGCCGCCAGCTCTTCTGCGACCTGCTCTGGTTCCGGGTCGCCGAGGCGGACGCCAGGGGCCTGGTCGAGCAGAGCACCGACACGGTCGCCCAGGCGGCGACGCTGGTGCGGCTGTTCGCGGAGGCCAAGTTCATCCACGTGGTCCGCGACGGGCGCGACGCCTCCGCCTCGCGCGTGGCCCAGACGCGCGGGGTGATCTCCCCGCGGACCCGGCGCCAGGGGCTGGAGTGGTGGGAGGAGCGGATCCGGCGCGTGGACGCCGGGTCCCGCGCGATCCCGCCCGATCGCCTGCTGACCGTGAGCCTCGACGAGCTGCTGCTGCTCGGCCCAGGCGCCCTGCGGCCGCTGTGCCGGTTCCTCGGCGTCTACCGCCGGGATGGCGGATGCGGCGCTTCTTCCGCCTCCGCATGAGCGCCGAGCACGCCCACGCCGAGCGCTGGCGCGAGGGCCTCTCGGAGCGCCAGGTCCGCGAGAGCTCGAGCGCCTCTACGAGGAGGCGCTGGACCGGCTCGAGGCCGACGGGGTCGCCTGCGCGCCGCTCCTGCGCCGGACCCTGGAGCGCTCCCGCGCCGAGCGCCGACGGCGGCCCGGCGCCGCTGGCCTACGTGACGGGCGACGGCCACGAGATCGAGGTGCGGCTGATCGAGCTGCCGCCCGCGCCACCTCACCGTCTTCGTCGGCGGCACGGGGCGCAGCGGCACCCACGTGGTCGCCAGGCTGCTGGGCCAGCACTCGCGCTACGAGATGATCCCGATCGAGTGCCGCTTCCACTGCAACCCCAGCGGGCTGGCGGACGTGGTCACCGGCAAGGCGACGCCGGAGCGAGTTCCTCGACAAGCTGCGCCGCTTCTGGTGGCACCGGGTCCGCCGCGGCGGGCGCGCCTGGGTGCGCCTGGCGCCGTTCGCCGCGGCGGGGCGGCAAGGTCCGCGGCCTGCACAAGATCGTTGCCGCGAGATCGCTTCGAGGAAGCGATCGCGCGGTTCGAGGCAAGCTGCTCAGGCGACGTGGTCCAGGCTTCCCGCGACATTGTTCTTCGACCTGCTCGGGCCCCTGGCCGCCGAGGCGGGCAAGCCGGCGCTCGTCGAGATGAGCTGCTTCACGATCGCCTCGGCGCCCGGCCTGGCCCGGATCTTCCCCGAGGCGCGCTTCGTGCACGCGGTGCGCGACGGGCGGGACTCGGGCTCCTCGAAGGCGTCCAAGCGCCAGAAGGCACACCACCCGACGGGCGTCACGGACGGGATCGAGTGGTGGCTGGAGCGCCTGCGGCTCGCCGAGGAGGGCGTGCGAGGGCTGGACGACCCCGGCCGCGTGGTCCCGATCAGCCTCGACGAGCTGGTCTGGGGCGACCGCGAGCGCGCCTACGGCGACCTGCTCGGCTTCCTCGAGCTCGACGACGAGCCGGCGATGCGCGAGTTCTTCGCCTCGCAGATGAGCGCCGACGCGGCGCACCGCGAGCGCTGGCGCGAGGGCCTCGCCGAGGCCGACCAGGAGGCGATCCGCAGGCGCTACGAGGCGGCGCTCGCCGAGCTCGAGGCCGAGGGCTATCACTGCGCCGCGGTGCTGCGCCGCGCCTACGAGCAGGGAGCCGTGAGGGCATGACTGAGCCGAGCCAGAGGCCACGGGAGGCGACCTGGAGGCCGCGGCGGCGACCTGGTGTTCATCGGCGGCACGGGGCGCAGCGGCACCCACGTCGCTGGCCAGGCTCCTGGGCAGGCATCCGCGCTTCGCCGACGTCCCGATCGAGGCGCGCTTCCACTGCAACAAGCGGGGCATGCCGGACCTGCTCGAGGGCCGGGTGACGCTGGCCGGCTTCCTCGAGAAGCTCCGCGACTTCTGGTGGCACCGGGTGCGCGTCGACGGCCAGCCGCGCGGCCTCTACAACCTGCTGACCCGCAAGCAGTTCGACGCCGCGGTGGAGCGCTTCGAGGCCGACTACCCATCCGACCCGGTGCCGGCCTGCCGGCAGCTGTTCGTGGACCTGCTCTGGCCGCTGGCGACTGAGCAGGGCAAGCCGGGGCTGGTCGAGATGAGCTCGCACAACGTCAGGGAGGCGCAGACCCTGCGCCGGCTGTTCCCCGAGGCGCGCTTCGTTCACGCCGTGCGCGACGGGCGCGACGCCGCCTCCTCGGTGACCACCAAGACCTGGGGCCCCGACGGCATCCTCAAGGGGATCGACTGGTGGGCGGACCGCCTGCGCGCGATCGAGGCGGGCGTGCGCGGCACCGAGGACGGCGCCGACGTCCGCGCTCGAGCCGGCCGAGCTCTGCGTGGTGGTCCTCGACGACCTCGTCTGGGGCGACCGCGAGGCGCGCCTACGGCCGCCTGCTCGACTTCCTCGGGATCGAGGACGACGCCGGCGATGCGGGAGTTCTTCGAGCATCAGATGAGCCCGGATGCGGCGCACCGTGGCGCGCTGGCGCGGAGGGGCTGGGGCCGATCGAGCGCCGGCGGGTGCAGCGAAAGTACGAGCGCACGCTGGCGGCGCTCGAGCGCGAGGGAAACCACGTCGCCCGCCCCCTGATCGACGCGTACGAGCGCCTTGGCTGACCGCATCCTGTTCGTGACCTCGAACGGGACCGGGCTGGGGCATCTGACCCGCTCGATGGCGATCGCCCGGCGCCTCGACTCCTCGCTTCGAGCCCCTCGTCCTGACCCTCTCGGCGGCCGCGCCGGTGGTCCGCGAGCACGGCTTCCCGGTCGAGTACGTGGCCTCCTACGCGACCCCGGGGGCGGGCAGCGACTGGCGCTGGTCGCGGCGCCTGCGGGCGCGCCTTCGCGCGGCGATCGCGGAGGCCGCCCCGCGCCTGGTCGTGTTCGACGGCGCCCACCCCTACCAGGCGCTGATCGACGCGCTCGGCAGGCGCTCGCGGCACGCGCGCGGTCTGGTGCCGGCGGCCGATGTGGCGGCCGGGCTCCAACCCGGGGGCGCTCGCCCGCACGCGAGTTCTTCGACGCCGTGCTCGAGCCGGGCGAGCTGGCCGAGCGCGAGGACCGCGGGCCGACCGTGGCGCGCCGGCGACGAGGCGCACCGGGTCGGGCCGATCGTCTTCTGCGAGGCGGCGGAGCTGGTGCCGCGAGCCGACGCCGAGCGCGAGCTCGGCCTCGAGCCGGGCAAGGTGAACGTCCTGGTCCAGCTCGGCCAGGGCCCGGAGGTGGCCGGCGCCGTGACGCGGTGCCTGGACCATCTGGCGGGGCGCGGCGACGTCCAGGTGGCGGCGCTCTCCTCGACGATCGCAGCGGCTCCTCGACGGTGCCCGAGGGGGTCGTCCACCTGCGCTCGACCTATCCGATGAGCCGCTACTTCGCCGCCTTCGACCTGGCGGTCTCGGCCGCCGGCTACAACGCCTTCCACGAGCTGATCCGCTTCGGGGTGCCGGCCCTGTACGTGCCGATGCCCCGCCAGACCGACGACCAGGCGGCGCGCGCCCGCTACGCCGCAGCAGGCCGGCATCGGGCTGGGGGCCGATGGCCCGGACTCCGATCGGCTCGAGGCGCTGCTCGACGAGCTGCTCGATCCCGAGCGGCGCGCCTCGATGCGCGAGCGCCTGGGCGAGCTGCGCTTCGAGGACGGGGCCGCGGAGGCCGCACGATGGCTCGGGGAGCTGGCCAGGGCCGAGGCGCGGGCGAGGGCGGGGGGGATCGGGGCGCTGGCGGCGCTGGCTTCGCCAGCCCGCTTGGCTCGGCGCGCAGGGCGGCCCCGTTCGCCGCCCGCCTGCCGCTGCACGCCGCGGCCTTCGTCAAGCAGACGATCGTGCGCCGGCCGCCGCGCACGGTGGTGCTGGCGCTCGGGGTCGCCGGAGGGCGCCCTCGAGCGCGAGCTCGAGGGCGCCCTCGCCCGCACCCCCGACCCGCCCGGGCGCGTGCTGGTGATCACCGACTCGCTCGAGTTCGCCCCGCTGCTGCGGGCGGGGGTGGGGTTCGAGCACGTGCCGGGCCCCGGTGAGGCTCAGGCGCAGCTGGCCGGCGGCGACTACCATGCGTTCCTGAGCCGCAGGCTGGCTCTGATCCTTGCGGAGCGCCCTCGCCCCCGGCGCGCGCTCGCGATCGGCGACACGGGCGCTGACCTGCTGGCTGAGATCGCCTGAGGCGCCCAAGGCGCTCTGAGCGGCCACGGCCGTGTCGCTTAGTACCCTGGGCTGAATGGACGCTTCGACATCGACCAAACCGCTTGATCAAGCGATTCCGGCCGCCGGCGAGCGGCGCGGGCACGGGTCGCGGCGCGCTGCCCAACCTGGTCGTGATCGGGGCCCAGAAGTGCGGCACCAGCGGCCTCCACTACCAGCTCAGCCTCCACCCGGAGATCTGGATGTCGAGGCCGAAGGAGCTCAACTTCTTCATCGAGGAGCGAAACTGGTCCGCGGGGGCAGGACTGGTACCGGCACTACTTCGACGCCCGGGCGAAGGTCCGCGGCGAGTCCTCGCCCAACTACACCGCCTACCCCCAGCACCTCGGGGTGCCCGAGCGCATGCGCTCCGTGGTCCCGGACGCGAAGCTCATCTACGTGGTCCGGGATCCGCTGGAGCGGATCGCGGCCCACTGGGTCCACAACTACGCCAAGCGCCGCGAGAAGGGCGACCTCGCCGCCACCCTCACGCACGCCAACGCCTCCTACGTGGTGCGCAGCCAGTACCACATGCAGCTGCAGCAGTTCCTCGCGCACTACCCGTTCGAGCAGATCCTGGTGATCGAGCAGGAGGAGCTCCGCTCCGCGCCGCTCCAGACGCTCCGCCGGGTGTTCGAGTTCACCGGCGTCGACCCCGACTTCACTCACCCTCACTTCGGCGCGCAGCGCCACGAGACCTCGCGCAAGATCCGCGCCAGCCGGCTGGCCGTGCGGCTCGAGCGGCTGAGCGGCACGCGCCCCGGCCGCGTGCTGCCCAAGAACCTCTGGCTGGCGATCGACGAGAAGCTGAGCCGCGCGCCGCCCGATCGAGCGGCCGGACGTCCGCGCCGCGGTCGGGCCCGAGGTGCTGCGCGTCCTGCGTGAGGACGCCGAGCGGCTGCGCGAGCTGACCGGGCGCCAGTTCGCGCAGCTGGTCGATCTGGGATGTGTGATGGCCGAGCGCGATAAGCGCGAGGCCGCGCGGCAAAAAGCCTTCGCGCAAGCCTCGGAAGCACGAGCACAGCCACCCAGGGGGCACCGGCGCCGTCCTCGGCACCCACCTGGCCCGCTTCTCGGGCATGCAGGGCCTCTCTCTGCTGATCAGCAACGTCCTCCACTACGCCTCGATTCCCGGTCGTGGCGCGGTTCCTCGGGGCGGAGTCGCTGGGCACCTACGCGCTGCTCTTCTTCGTCACGGCGGTGGTCACCCAGGTCATCCACCTGGCCTCGAAGCCGGGGACGATCATGCGCACCTTCGGGGTCGCCGACGACGACGACGACGTCGAGGACGACGACGAGGGCGCCGAGGAGGGGGTCTCCACCCGTCCGACCTACACGCTCGGCGTCGGGATCGTCTGGTGCACGTTCCTGGCGGCGGTGGCGATCGGGCTCGCCTTCGCCTTCCGAACCCAGATCGCGGAGTTCCTCCTCAACGACCCCGACCAGGCCAACGCGGTCCTGTTCGCGACCATCACCGGGGCGGTCTGGGCGATCTTCAAGCTCGGCGAGATCGTCTACTGGTTCGAGCGCCGGCCGCTCGCCTACGCGCTGATCGACGCCTCGCGCCCCGCCTTCAACCTGATCGCGATCGTCGCCATTCTCGCCACCGGCGCCGGGGTCGAGGGGGCGGTGATCGGGTCAGGCGATCGGCACCACCCTCGCGGCCGTGCTCTGCATCGTGCTGCTGCGCGGCAGCTACCAGCTCGGCTTCAGCTTCGGCGAGCTCTGGGAGATCCTCAAGCGCGGTTCGATTCGAGTCCCGATCGCCTCCTCGATGTGGGTGATCCAGAACGCGGACATCTTCCTGCTCTCCCGCTACGTGAGCCACAAGCAGATCGGCCTCTACACCCTCGCCTCGCGAACCGGGTTCATGGTCGCCTTCCTGCCTCAGGCGTTCAGGATGGCGCTGCGGCCGATCCGCAAGACCGCCGTCTTCAGGGCCTACCGGCAGGAGTACGGCGTTTCCGTCGCCCAGGGCCAGCTGCTCGCCTACTTCGTGCTGATCACGCTCACGGCGGTCTTGGCGATGGTGCTCGGCGGCGAGATCCTGATCCAGATCGGCGGGCCGGAGTTCGAGTCGGTCGCCCCGATCGTCCCGCTGACCGCGGCGGCGATGTCGATGCCGGCGCTCTACCGGACCGTGAGCAGCATGTCGAACTACCCGAACAAGCGGCGCATCTTCATCATCGCGACGGTCGGCGCCGCGCTCGTCTACGTGGGCTTGGTGCTCCTGCTGCTGAGCCAGACGGATATCGGCATCTACGCCGCCCCGATCTCGATGCTGGTCGCGTTCATGATCCCGATCCACGCTGCATGTTCCTGCGCTCCCAGCTGGGCGCCCAGCCGATCGAGTTCCCTACCTGGCGATGCTCCAGGCGACGCTGGTCGCCTCAGCGCTGGCGGTCGCGCTACCACTTCGCCCACCCGGACAGCGAGTGGGTCCAGCTGCCCCTGATCGCCCTGGTGATGGCGATCTGGTTCGCCTCGCTGTTCCTGCTGCGGATCATCCCTCGCTACCACTGGCACCCGATCGGGCACATCGTCCTCTCGGCGCTCGAGGGGATCGGCCCTCCGCTTCGACGTGCAGGTCGGGCTCGGCTCGCTCACGCCTGGTGACCGCGGGGCGCTGCGCACGGCGGTGATCGATCGCCTGCCCGCGCAAGCCCTGGTTCCCTCGGTCGGCGAGCACGGGGACGGGGAGCCGGCGTCAGGCGTCCTCGGCGCGGGCGGCAACTCCGACGGATCGTCGGAGGGCGCGCGGCTGGTGGGCCTGCTGCGCAAGGCCGGTAACGGCGGCGGCGTCCCGGTCTCCGACTCGAGCGAGCTCGATGCCGGCATCTCGCTGTTCCTGTTCTCCGACCAGCCGGTTGCGGTGCGGCTGGCGAAGATGCGGGAGCTGCTCTCGGCAGGCGCCGGCGCCCACGACCTGGGGACGCTTGAGGACCTGCGGGACAACCTGGCCAGAGCGCCGGCGGAGGCCTGGGGCACCCAGGCCGACGGTGACGGGCGCCGGCGCGGCGCCAGGCTGACGGCCAAGCGCGCCTGAGCCCCGATCGACCGGCGTACCGGACTAACCGACGCGCTTGATGACGATCCGGTCCGGCTCGATCGTCACTTCGATCTGCCGGTGGCCGGCCCAGTGCTCGGAGTAGACCGGATCGTCCTCGACCGCAGGATCGAGCCAGAGCCCGAAGCCGTCGTCGGTGCCGTGTTCGAAGGTCGCCTGCATGGCCGGCCTTGGCCGCGCCGCCCCGGCCGCCGCGGCGTCCGCGACGCCTGCGACGGGGCCTGGCGCCCTCGGCGTCGCCGTCCTCGCCCTCGGTCTCCTCCTCGGTTTCCTGCTCCGTTTCCTCCCGGTGTTCGGTGCCGTCCTGGGGGGCGGCGGTCTCCTCCTGGAGCGCCGCCTGCTCGATCTCCGCCTCGATCTCGTCGCGCAGCTCGAGATCCCCGGCGTCCTCCTCCTCGGGCGCAAGCTCGTGGCGGCGGCGGAACTCGCGCAGCTCCGAGGCGGGAATATCGAGCTGGTGCGCGATCCAGGCATCGGTGCGGCCCTGGCGGACCCAGGCACGAATCTGGTTGAGCTGTGATCGAAGCGGCTTTCTGGCCATCTGGACGATCCTCGGGGCGCTCGAACACGGTGACGTTCGACACGATCCCTCGGGGCGCGTGATGCTAACGGACGGTAAGGCGACGGTCGTGAGTGGCGCGGATGGCAGTGTGACCGGATACCCTGGTTCATGTGCTGGTCTTGACCCGTAAGACCAACCAGAGCATCATGATCGGCGACGCCGTCGAGGTCTCTGTGTTGGCTGTTTCGCGAGACAAGATCCGCCTCGGCATCACGGCGCCCCGCGATGTTCCCGTGTTCCGCAAGGAGGTCTACCTCTCGATCCAGGAAGAGCAGGTGAGCGCCGACGAGGGGGCGACGAAGCAGGTCGAGAAGGCGCTCGACGAGCTCTCGAGCGACTAGCGGCGAGCCCCCGAAGGACCGGCGGCGACCGGGCGGCTGGCGCCTAGCTCATCAGCCAGGCCAGCGTCTCGAACATCACCACGGTCACCGTCACGACGGTGAGGGTGAGGGCGATGACGAGGACGCCGAAGGCGACGTTGCCGTGTTGCTCGTTCCGCTGTATGCGCCGCGCACGGGAGCGGTTCGCCGCCCGCTGACGAAGCTGCGTACGTCGCTGACGCTCGAGCGCGGCCTCCTGCTCGAAAGCCAGCTCGAACTGGTCGGAGGTCTGTCGCATCCTCATGGGCGGTTCCCGATCACGCTGTGGGGGGCGAGTGTGCCGCGCGGCCCGGAAACGGCCGGCGGCGGCGGGCGCCTGAAACTACCAGACCGGGGCTAGCAGGCGCCCCAGCAGGCCCCGGCCGGCCCTGCCGGCGCGCGCCTGGAGGCGCCGAAGCGCCGAGGCGTGGGCGGTGTTGGGCGCGATGGTCAGGGTTCGCGCGTAGCCGTCACGTACCAATGCTGCGTTGACGAACCGGGACCTCGCCGCGTTGCCCCGTGCCTGCGTGTACACGTAGGCGAGCAGCCGGCCGTAGGCGTCGCGACGCTCCCGGTCGAACACCAGGCGCACCGTGCGCCCCTCCACCAGCCGGTGGTTCTCGGCGCTCGCCTGGGGGCCGAAGCACTGGACCGGGGTGCCCGGCTTCACCGTCTCCGGCGTGTCGACGCCGATGTAGCGGACGTCCTCGTCCTGGCCCTCGATCGAGACCTCGATCGTGTCGCCGTCGATCACCCGCACCACCCGCACGCTCACCGCATGCCCCGCGGAAGCGGGACCGCCTCGCCCTCCCTCCTCGGAGCCCGACTCACCCCCGACCCCGCCCGCGCGAGCACCGCCAGCGCGATGGCGAGCAGCGCTATCGCCCCGATGCCGGGCCTGCGTCCCACGTCAGCCAGAACCCCGAGGTGGGAAGGGCCGCCCCTCAACCGTCCCGACTCCCACGGCGCCCATAATAGCCGCGCCCGCTGTGCTCGAACACCGCTTCAACGGCCCCCCGTTCACGATCGGCATCGAGGAGGAGCTGATGATCCTCGACGCCGACAGCCTGGGCCTGGCCCAGGAGGTCGAGGCGATACTCGCCGCGGTGCCGGGGGAGCTCGAGGGGCAGGTGAAGGCCGAGCTGATGCAGTCGGTGCTCGAGATCGCCACCAAGCCCTGCGAGAGCGTGGCCGAGGCCGCCGCGGAGCTGGGGAAGCTTCGCCGGGCGGTGGCACAGATCGCCGAGCCGCGGGGCCTGCTGCTGGCGGCCTCGGGGACGCACCCGTTCGCGCTCTGGGAGAACCAGAAGATCGTCGATCGCCCCCGCTACCGGGAGCTCGCCGAGGAGCTCCCAATGATCGCCAACCAGGAGCTGATCTTCGGCACCCACGTCCACGTCGCAATCGAGGGGGCCGACCGGGCGATCTACGTCGCCGACGGGATCCGGCGCTACCTGCCGCTGCTGCTCGCCCTGTCGGCGAACTCGCCCTTCTGGCGCGGGCAGCGGACGGGGCTGATGTCCTCGCGGACGCCGGTCTTCCGGGCCTTTCCCCGGGTCGGCATCCCGCCCCACTACGGCACCTGGGAGATCTACTCCCACCGAGTCGAGCAGATGATGCGAGGCGGGGCGATCGAGGACTACACCTACATGTGGTGGGACGTGCGGCCGCACCCGAACTTCGGCACCGTCGAGACGCGGGTCTTCGACCAGCAGACGACCCTCGACCACACCGTGGCCCTCGCCGCCCTGACGATCGCGCTCGCCCACCACATGAGCGGCTTCTACGACGACGAGCGGCCGCTGGTCGAGTCCCCGACCGAGCTGATCGACGACAACAAGGTCCGCGCCGCGGTCGGGGGGATGGACGGCCGGCTGATCGACTTCTGGCGCGGCGAGCAGGTGCGCGCGGAGGACATGGCGCGAGACCTGCTCGACGTGCTCGCCGACGACGCCGCCGAGCTCGGCTGCACGGCGGAGCTGGAGTTGGTGGAGAACCTGCTCGGCGGCAACACGGGGGCCCACCGCCAGCTCCGCTTCTGGGAGCTCCGAGATCAGGACCTCGCCCGGCTGGTCAGCGAGATTGCCGCTGACACTTCCCCATAGAGCCAAGGGCCACGCCGCGTTATTCTCGCTGGCATGGCGGAGCGCGAGCCCGAGGGCGGCGATGGCTGAGACCGAGCTGAGCGTCGTCTGCAAGAGCTGTGGGGCCGAGGTGAGCCCGTACGTGACCGAGTGCCCGTACTGCGGCACGCGGCTTCGCAAGCGGGCGCCGAAGCTGGAGCGCCGCGGCGACGAGCTTCAGGCGCAGGAGACGCGGCGCGACCGCCGCCGCCGCCGCGCGGCCGAGCGCCGGGCTCACGTCGGCGGCGGGCACGCCGCCGGCGTTGCTCGGCTCGCCTTGGCTGCCGAGCGCCCCTATGTGACCCTGGCGGCGATCCTCGGCCCCGCCGCGCTGCTGGTCGTCCAGCGCGCCGCCGACCTCAGCCTCTCCAGCCTCGGGGTGATCGTCGCGGGCGTCGACAGCACCGACTGGTGGCAGTACCTCGCGGCCCCGTTCGTCTACGACGATCTCGGCTACCTGTTCGCGATCGGGCTGGCGATGGCGCTGTTCGTCCCCTACCTCGAGCGACGTCTCGGCATGGTGCCGACGCTGATCCTCCTGATCGCCTGCGGGGCGCTCGGGGCGCTGGCGGCCCCGGGGCTCGACGACGCCCTCGGCGACGGCTTGACCGTGATGGCCGGCGGCAACGGGATCGCGCTCGGCGCCATCGCCGCCTGGTGGGCTCTACACCGCGCCGATGCCCGCGACGATCCGACCGAGGAATACGACTGGATCCCGGTGGCGGTCGCCGCCTGCGTGCTCTTGCTCCTGCCTCTGGTGGAGGACCTCGCCAATCCGTGGGCGGGGGTGGTCGGCGGCCTGGTCGGGCTCGGGTGCGGGTTCTCGGCCACGCTCGGCCGACGCTGAGATGCCGAACAAGTTCACGGCCCTGACCCCGGAGCTGCACGGCTACCTGGTCGAGTACGGCGCCCGCCAGGACGAGCTGCTGCTGCGGCTCGCCGCCGAGACCGCCGAGCTGGGCGGGATCGCGATCATGCAGATCGCCCCCGAGCAGGGGGCGCTGATGACCCTCCTGGTGCGGGCGATCGGTGCCCGCCGCTCGCTCGAGCTCGGCACCTTCACCGGGTACTCGGCGATCTGCATCGCCCGCGGCCTGCCCGACGACGGCGAGCTGGTCAGCTGCGACGTGAACGAGGAGTGGGCGGGCATCGCCCGCCGCTACTTCGAACAGGCCGGGCTCACGGAACGGATCGACCTGCGGCTGGGCCCGGCGCTCGACACGCTGCGCGCGATGCCCGGAGACGAGCCGTTTGACTTCGCATTCATCGACGCCGACAAGGTTGGCTACCTGGACTACTACGAGGAAACGCTCCGCCTGCTTCGTCCCAACGGCCTGGCGATGATCGACAACGTGCTTCGCGGGGGCCGGGTCACCGAGCCGGAGGCCGACGACGAGGCGGACAGGGTGGTGGTCGAGCTCAACGAGCGGATCGCCGCCGACCAGCGGGTGGAGGTGGCGATGCTCGGCGTCTCCGACGGGATCACCCTGGTCCTGAAGCGCTAGTGGACCGCGCCGCCGCGATGGAGCTCCAGCGCCGCTTCATGGCGGCCTTCGTTCGCATGATGGGACGAGGCTCCGAGGGCGCGGCGCTGTTCGAGCGCGACGGCGTGCTGGGCGCGATCGTGCCCCGCTGCCCCGACCGCTCGGTGATCAACTCGGTCACCTATGGCGACGCCGGATCGCTAGAGGCGGCGCTCGAGGAACTGGCCGCCGCCTACGACGAGGCCGGGGTGCGCGCCTGGACCGTCTGGGTGCCCGAGGACGACCGGGATGCCGCCGCCCTGCTGGAGGCGGCCGGCCACAAGCTCGATGGGGAGCCGATGGCGATGGTCCACGACCTCGCCGGCCTCCCGGCCCCCGACGCACAGGGACTCGACTGGGATGCCCGCGCCACGTCCGCGGACCTGGCCCGGATCAACGATCTCGCCTACGGGTTCGAGAAGCCCACCTTTGGCGCCGCGCTGACCTCCCTGCCGGCGGACCTGCCGCTGCGCCTGTATCAGGCGCGGGTCGACGGCGAGCCGGCATCGGTGCTCGGCACGCTCGACGCGGGCGACGACTGCGGCATCCTCCTGGTCGCCACGCTGAAGGGACATCGCGGCATGGGCCTCTCCCGCCGCCTCCTGCACCTCGCGCTCGCCGAGGCGCGCCAGCGCGGCCTGCGTACCTCGAGCCTCCAGGCGACCAAGCTCGGCTTTCCGGTCTATGAGCGCCTCGGCTACGAGGCGATCTGCCCGCTCCAGATGTGGGAGCGACGAAAATGAATATGTTCTTCCGTGCGACGCGCCTACAGCGACGAGGAGCTCGACGCGGCGATCGAAGCCCTGACCAGAGCGCGGAGCGCTTTCGCGAGGCGGAGTCGGTGGTCACTGCCGCGGCGCCGAAGCTACAGCGGGTGCTCGCCGAGGCACTCGAGACGGGGGGCTGGTTCGGCGAGGCGCACGAGGGCGAGCTCCTCAAGGCGGCTGCCGCGGCCGGCGAGGAGGAGCGGCTGACCGCCTTCCGCACCCTGCTCGCCGAGGAGGCGCGGATGGGCATGATGGTCGGCGTCGCCGTCGGCTGGGCGCTGGCCGAGGAGCTGCATCAACCGGACGAACCGAACCAGGAGGACTGAACCGATGGAGATCCGATTCCTCGGACACGCGTGCTTCGAGCTGTCCGACGGGCGACGCGCGGGTGCTGATGGATCCGTTCCTGAAGCCGAACAACCCGGCCGCGCCCGTGACCGCGGACGAGGTGGACCCGACCCACATCCTGATCACGCACGGCCACGCCGACCATATCGCCGATGCGGTCGCAGTCGCGAAGCGCACGGGCGCCCATTGCGTGGCCATCGTCGAGATCGCCAACTGGCTCGGCGGCCGGGGCGTGGACGCCGTCACCGATCCGAACCTGGGCGGCACGGTGGAGTTCGACTGGGGCTGGGTGAAGCTCGTCCAGGCTTTCCACACCAGCACCATCCCGGGGTCGGCGGAAACGCCGTTCAGCGCCGAGACGGGCACCGCGATCGGCATGGCCGCAGGGCTGGTCGTCAACATCGGCGGGACCACCGTCTACCACCTCGGCGACACCTGCCTGTTCAGCGACCTGAGGCTGATCGCCGAGCGGACGCCGGTGGACGTGGCGCTGATCCCGATCGGCGGCCACTACACGATGGATCGCCACGACGCCGTCGTCGCGGCCGAGCTGATCGGCGCCGGGACCGTGATCCCAATGCACTACGACACCTTCCCCCCGATCGAGACCGACGCCGAGGCGTTCAAGTCCGAGGTCGAGTCGAAGACCGACTCCAAGGTGGTGATCATGAAGCCCGGCGAGAGCCATACGGCCTAATGGGCCGTCCCACCGGCCGGCCGGCGCGCAGGCCTAGAAACCGGGCCTGAACCAGATCGAGCGATCGCGCCGGTCGTGCACCATCAGCGCAATTCCGGCGGCGGTCAGCAGCGCGCCGGTGAGGCCGTGGTGCAGCCGCTGCCCGCAGATCCAGACGCGGCGGCGCTCGGCGTCGTAACGGAGAAGCCCGACTGCGTAGGTCCTCGTTTGCGTCTCCCTGGCCATCCC
>CAVSJS010000003.1:0-63341 GCA_963728325.1 uncultured Actinomycetes bacterium
CGCGGGTTTGAGCACGCGTACGCGACGCTCCCTGTTTCCTTGCCCGGCTCGGTTCTCGCCGCTCAGCAGGTCTCTGGAAACGCGCAATAGACGAACAAACGATCGGAGGAACCATCACCACCGCAACTGCAACCAGCGCCAGCCCGTCGCAGTGGACCTGCGCCCGCTGTGAGATGAAGAGCACGTGGACGAACGGCCTCGCCGAGGGGTCCGCTCCCCCGAACTGGGTCAGCGACGCGGACGGTCGTCACTACTGCCTGGTCTGCCGACGCGAGCGGGCGATCGACGAGGCCCTGGAGGAAGCGGGCGAGGTCGGCATCGAGGCTCGCGCGAAGTTGCGCTCCAAGGCGGTGGTCAGGTTCGAGATCGCGCGCGATCCCGAGCGCACTGAGGGCGAGATTGCCAAGGCCGCCCGGACCTCGATCGGCGCCGTGCGCAACGCCCGCAAGGAACTGGCTTCCTAGCTCTACTTGTCCCCAGACGGGGACGTAGCCCTAAAGCGGACTCGTCCGGGGCCCGATAAGGGTTCCGATGGCGTTCGACATCGACTCTGCGCTGCGCTACGTCGTCGAGCGGGACGGCTCGGACCTGCACCTCAAGGTGGCCTCGCCGCCGATCGCGCGGATCGACGGGGAACTGCGCCCCGTGGAAGGGGTCGGGCCGCTCGAGCCAAAGGACACCGAGGATGCTCTGCGCCACCTGCTCGAGCAGGCCGACAAGCGTCTCTGGCGCGAGTTCGAGGAGGAGGGGGAAGTCGACCTCGCGTATTCGATCCGGGGCCTGTCGCGGTTTCGCGTAAACGCCTTCCGGCAGCGAGGTTCCGTGAGCATCGCCTGTCGGGCGATCCCCTTCCAGATACGCACGGTTGACGACCTCGAGCTCCCGCCGGTGATCCGCACGCTGGCAAAGGAGCAGCGCGGGATCGTGCTCCTGACCGGAACCACGGGCTCGGGCAAGTCGACCACGCTTGCGGCGATGATCGATCAGATCAACTCGACCCGCGCGACCCACATCGTCACGCTCGAGGACCCGATCGAGTACCTGCACCGCGACAAGCTTTCGATCATCAACCAGCGCGAGGTGGGTAGCGACACCGAGAGCTTCGCCCGCGCGATGCGACGGGTGCTGCGACAGGACCCTGACGTGATCCTGATCGGCGAGATGCGCGATGAGGAGACCGTCCGCACCGCCCTTGCGGCTGCCGAGACTGGACATTTGGTGCTCTCCACCCTGCACACGCTAGACGCCACCGAAACGGTCAACCGGATCATCGATTTCTTCCCGCCCCATCTTCAGCAGCAGGCGCGCGTGATGCTCGCGGCCACGCTCAAGGGCGCAATCGGCCAGCGGTTGCTTCGCCGCGCCGGGGACCGCGGGCGCGTCGCGGTGTGCGAGGTGATGGTGGTCACGGGCCGGGTCCAGGACCTGATCCTCAATCCCCAGGAGACAGGGCGGATCACCGAGGTGATCTCCGAGGGCGAGTACTACGGGATGCAAACGTTCGATCAGGCGCTTCTGAAGCTGATCATGGCCGGCAAGCTCGAAGAGGAGACCGCCATGGCGGCCGCATCGAGCCCGCACGACCTCAAGCTGATGCTCGCCGCTGACGGTCAGCGAGCGAGCGGCATCGAGCAGCTGGGAGGCACGCTCGGGGGCGACGACGAGGACCCCAAAGACTCACTTCAGTTCGTAAAGCATTGAGCTATACTCGGCAGTGGCGGTCAGGGCTGCCGGTGGATCCAATCCCCGACCGATCGCCAACCCAAATGGTTGAGAATCCCTGTCCAGTTGGCTCCTGCGCGGAGATCATCTCCGGCAAGTGGACCCTCCTCTTGATTCGCGATCTGGCTGACGGAAGCCAGCGCTTCTGCGAGTTGGAGCGCTCGTTGGAGGGGATCAGCCCACGCACTCTGTCGCTGCGGCTGCGAGCCCTCGAGGAGCATGGGATCGTGGAGCGGCGGACCTATCCCGAGGTCCCGCCACGGGTGGAGTACGGCCTAACCGAGAAGGGTCGCGCCCTCGTCCCGCTGATCGAGGACATGCGTGCCTACGGTCGCCGCTGGCTCGGCAACGGTGGCCAGCGGCGCGAAACCGCCGTCGCGGCCTGAGTAAGAGCACCTGACGCGCTCCAAGCAGTAGCTGCAACGCGGATTGCAGGGGAGGAGCGGTTCGTGCCCGGGCGAAGCCTCCGGGCATGCGTGACCTGGTTGCACCGGAGGCCCTGCGGACGATGGCGAGTGACGCGGCGAAGCGCTTCCGCGAGCTGGTGGCGGCGGGACACGAGATCCCCTACGACGTGCAGGAGCCGGGCAATGGCTCGCCTCTGCCGCGGTACGTCCCGCTCACCCAGCGCTTCGTCCGGGATCACGCCCCGGCGCTGCTGGAGCTCGACTCGTTCGGGTCGGCGTGCGCGGCGATCGAATCCGCCGAGCTGGCGGGCCCATACCTCGAGGAGTTCGCGATCGACGTCCCGGCCGATGCCCGCGAGCGCGCCGAGCTGGCGGGGACGGTCTTCCTTTGCCGCCTGTGGACGGACTCCACCGACTTCTCGCTCGACGGCGACCGGCTCGGAGAGGCGATCGCCGAGCTCGAGGCCGGCGGCGCGACCAGGGACGACGAGATCGAGGTCGTCGTCCCGCTGCGCGGCCTTCAGATGCCCGTGGTGCGGCTCGAGCTCGCGACCGCGACAATCGTTCGCGCCGACACGGTCGAGGTGCCCGCCGAGGCCCGGGCATCCGAGGGGGCCGGCGCCGCCGGCTGGGAGCCCACCTTTCTCGCCGCGGCGCGGGTCAGCGCCAACGAGGTGAGCGAGGAAGACGGAGAGCGAAATCCGGACGCGGGCGCCCGATCCGTCGAGGCCTTCCGCCAGCTGATCACTTCGCTTCGCCTCTTCCAATCCGGTGGCGTGGGATTGGGGCCCTACGCGTGGACGCGGGCCGGCGCCGACCGCTGGCGGCGGATCGCGACCGGCGCCGGCCGGCCGAGGCGAGGCGGGTACCGCCTGGCCGAGGACGTGCTCGGCGACCTGGCCACCCTCTCGCGTGTGCTCGCCTACCGCTCGACCTCGTTCGGTCGTTCTGGGCAGGACGGCCCGGGCGTGCCGGGCGCGGTGGCGCGGGCGATCTCCCGCTTCGAGGCGGGGCTGGAGCGAAATGCTGTGCTCGAGGCGCTGAACGACTACCTGCTGGCGCTGCGGTTCGTGCTCGAGGGTGGCGGTCCAGCCGACCTCGGCCTGGGGATGCGGGTAGCTGCTCTCTGCGCCGAGCCCGAGCGGCGCTCCGAGACCAAGGCAATCGTGGACCGAGCGCTTGCACTCGAGCGCGAGCTTTGGAGCGGCGAGCCGGCTCCCGGCGCCGAGGGCGTTCCGACCGCGGCCGAGACGGCAGTGGCGATCGAGGCATTGACGCGCGCCATTCTCCGGGACGCCGCATGCGGCCACCTGGGCGGCGACCTGCGCTCGACCGCCGACGAGATCCTGCTAGCCGACGGGCTCGCCGTGGGCGAGGGCGAGGGCGATCAGCGCGGCGGGTCCGAGGAATGGGACCTGCCGCGAGACGAGCAGGACGACGCCGACGAGTGGGAAGACGACGTCGAGGAGGAGCAGAGTGACGTCGAGGAGGAGCAGGACGACGTCGAGGACGAGCAGGACGACGTCGAGGAGGAGCAGGACGACGTCGAGGAGGAGCAGGACGACTTCGAGCCGCAGCTTTGGATGGACGTTTCCGACGACTGGCACGAGGGCGAGGAGGCCCATAACGACGACCCGGGGATGCAGGTCCCAGAGTCCGAGGGTCGAATCAGGATCGCGTCGCGTCCCCAGCCAGAGGAGGAGCACGTGTTCGCCAGCAGCCAGAACGGGCGCCAGGAGCGCCCCCCGACCGTGATCGACGCGGGCGCGCGGATCCACGACCGCTTCAACGAGCTTCTCGACGCGCGGCTGCCGGGGGGTCAGACCGGGAGTCAGAAGGTGGCCGATCGCGTCGCCTACCTCTTCCCGCGTCCCGAGCCCACCGAGTGGGACGTACGCGAGCTCAGCTACGACCGCCGCCGGCGCGCCGAGCCGGAGACGGAGCGTCGAGTCTCCTAGCTTCCTCCTCCGATCACCCATGCAGTCTCCCTGGTCTCGAGCCCTAGGCTCGGGATCGGGGCTGCATGGAAAGATCGGCTGAAGGAGGGCTCAGCCGGCCGCGATTACGGTGCGCTCCTTGGCGCCGGCGGCGAACAGGTAACGGTTGATCTCCATCAGCCCCGAGAGATCGTGCACGTCGGTATCCAGGTGTGGGACCTGGATCACGGCTCGCGCCCGCATCTCCGCCGTCAACCGCTTGATGTTGCGCCGGTCGCGGGCCGCCAGCGCCCGGTAGTCGTCGAAGTTCTCCAGTACCCGCCGCGCAAGATCGTCGTCGCCCAAACCCTCTCCGAGCTGCTCCGCGAATCCCTCGCCGTAGTCGGGGAGCTCGCTTTCGTAGTGCACCTTGTTGACGATCACGCCACCGAACGGCAGCTTCGCCTCGACCAGCTTGCGATGGAAGTAGACGGCCTCGGTGACCGGCTCGCCCTGCGGTCCACAGACCACGAGGAAGCAGGTCTCTGGATTCGCCAGCAGCTCGTTGACCCGTTTGGCCCGCTCGCGAAAGCCGCCCAGCATGCCGCTGAAGGCCTGGAAGAACTCCGACAGGTCCTCGAGCACCTCGACGCCGGTGACCCGGCGCAGGATCGAGAACATCATCGAGGTTCCCCGCCCGAAGACGCGCATCCCGAGGCCAGTCGGGCGCATGAAGACCTGGAGGGCGCGTCCCTCGATGAATTGCATCAGGCGCCGGGGAGCATCGAGGAAGTCCAGGGCATTACGGGTCGGCGGGGTGTCGAGCACCAGCAGGTCGTAGCGGTCCTCGGCGTGCAGCTCGAACAGCTTCTCCATCGCCATGTACTCCTGGGAGCCGGCGAGGGCGGCCGACAGCTGTTGGTAGATGCGGTTCTCCAGGATCCGGTCCCGGGTCTCCTCGTCGGGAGCGTGGCGGCGCACCAGCTCGTCGAAGGTCGCCTTCGCATCGAGCATCATCGCCCAGAGTTCACCGCCCTCGGTCTCGACTCCCGCCTGGGCCAATAGGTCCGGGTCGACCTGGCGCTCCTCGTTTCCGAGCTCGGGCAGGCCGAGCGAATCCGCGAGCCGCTTCGCTGGGTCGATCGTCAGCACCGCGACCTTCTTGCCGCGAGCCGCCATTCCGGCCGCGATCGCGGCCGAGCTGGTCGTCTTTCCGACCCCGCCCGAGCCGGCGCAGATGCAGACGCGCTTGCCGCTGAGGAGCTCCGCGACGCCGGCCATCAGCCGACCCCGCTGGCGAGCTCGCGGATCTCCTCGACGCCGAGATCGGGCTTGAAGACGAAGGGGAGCGTTCGCACCGGCGCCTTGACCAGCTCCGCAAGGCGGGCGAGCTGCTCGCGCTGCGCCGCGGCCCGGCGGCTTTCGCTGAGGGCTGCCCGGTAGGCGGCCCGCAGGGGGCCGTTGGCCTTCGCGCTGGCGTTCTCGAGTCGCTCCAGATCATGCGTGGAGAACCGCTCCGGGTAGAGCGCGTTCATGTAGACGCGATCGACCGCGACATCGACCTCCTCGCTCAGCTGCCGTTCGAGCGCCACGGTCTCGTTCACGGGCATCTCCTCGGGCAGGGCGACGATCGCGGCTCCCGTCTTGCGATGGTTGACGATCAGGGCCTCGAGCGCCTCCGCCTGAGCTTTGATCGGGCCAACGCGGGCGATGTTCGCGAACGTGCGTGGAGTCTGTAGGAAGCCAACCCCGGCGCCGGTTGCCGGCGCATCGACGATCACGAGGTCGTAGTTACGCCCCCTCTTCACCTTGCGGTCCGGCTGAGCGACCTCCCAGATCTTCCCGATCGTCACCAGCTCGCGCAGGCCCGGGGTGGCCGCTGCTAGATAGCTGAAGATCCGCGAGCGGAACAGCAGGTCGCGCATGGCCCGCACCTTGAGCTGGAGTAGCACGTATTCCCGCATCGCTTCGTCGGGGTCAATCGAGATCGCCCATAGGTTGTCCGCCATCTCGACCTCGTGGAAGCCGACCTCGGCCCGGTGGAAGACCTGGGAGGTGTGCTCCTGCGAGGAAACCTCGCAGACGATCGTTCGCCGCCCCTCCCGCGCGGCGGCCAAGCCGAGGGCGAGCGCGACGGTTGACTTGCCCACTCCGCCCTTTCCGGTGACGATCACGAGGCGCTTCTCGAGCAGCTCGGGCACCGCAGGAACATACATAGGCCGGGGAGGCCGGGGCAGGCCTCGGCCGGGGGTGTGCGTTCATGGGAAGGAAACGCATGATCACGTGCGAATAAGCGCGATCAATGGGTCTCTTCAACCGCGCTTTCAAGTCGAACGTGCCCAACAACGGCCAGCCGTCGTCGGCCAACGGCGACGCGCCCTCCGAAGTCGCCATGCCGCCCGCCGATCCGGCAACCCAGCCCGAGCCTGCGCAGCCGGAGCCTGAGCAGCCGGTGTCAACCCAGCCCGAGCCGGCGCAGCCCGAGCGGGCGCAGCCCGAGCGCGGAGCCCGAGCGGGCGGAGCCGGAGCGGGCGGAGCCGGAGCCGGCGAGCCCAGAGCCAGTGCAGCGGGAGCCGGCGAGGATGACGCCCGCTCCGCCGGTGAACCCAGCCCCGCCCGATCCGGGCGACGAGGGACGCATCAGCGCTCACGAGGCGCTGGCGCCAACGCGGGCTCCGGGAGCCAGCAGACCTTACGGCGCCCACATCGGCGATGAGTCCGAGCGCCGAGCGAAGATCATCTCGTTCGCGAACCAGAAGGGGGGGGTCGCAAAGACGACCACGACGCTGAACCTGGCTGTCGCGTTCGCTGAGTCCGGCCACCAGGTGCTGGCCGTGGACCTCGACCCGCAAGGCAACTTGACGATGAGTCAGGGCATCGATCCCGACAAGGTCGAGGGGAGCATGTACGACGTGCTGGTCGATCACATCCCGATCCGCGAAGTGATCCAGAACCGGGAGATCGACATCGCCGTGGCCTCTATCGACCTCGCCGGCGCCGAGATCGCGATGAGCATGCAGATCGGTCGCGAGCGGTCGTTGGAGAAGGCCCTGTCGGCGGTCGTCGACGACTACGACTTCGTCTGCATCGACACGCCGCCGAGCCTTGGCCTGCTGACGGTCAACGCTCTGACGGCCTCGGACAAGGTGATCGTCCCCGTCCAGTGCGAATATCTCTCCATGCGCGGACTGGTTCAGCTCCAAAACACTTTGCAGATGATCCGCGAGAACCTGAACCCGCGCGTGCAGATCGAGGGCATCCTGCCGACGATGCTGGACTCGCGCACCGTTCACGCCAAGGAGGCGGTGGAGATCCTCGAGGAGAACTTCGGCGAGCTGGTCTTCAAGTCGCGGATCCGGAAGGCGATCAAGTTCGCCGAGGCCCCGGTTCGGGGCTCGAGCGTGCTCAAGTACGATCCGAACGGCAACGCCGCCAACTATTACCGCGAGCTGGCCAAGGAGGTTCTGACGAATGGCGCGTCGTAAGCGGGCCAGCATGCGCGAGGGCCCGCTCGCCGACCTCTTCCGCTCCACGGCCCGCGACCCGGCAGAGGAAGAAACCCGAGTGAAGGGTGACCGGGAGGCCGGAGCTTCGGCCTCCGCGCCCACCGAGCCGGAGATCGCTCGCGAGCAGCCCGAGACCGCCCCCCCGGATCCAGAGCGCGTGCGCGCCTACCGGGTCGAGGAGCGCGAGTCACTGATCCGCGAGCCCAGGGAGCGCCTCAGCCGAATCTTCGCCGACGAGGGTCACGACGTCGAGGGTCCGACCTATGGCCGGGATGAGCCCGGGCTCGGTGACTACCACGGTCCGCCACGCCCGCACCTGCCGGTGATCCGCGTGGTTGGCGTCGGCGGCGCCGGGGTCAATGCCATCAATCGGATGATTGAGGCGCAGATCCCGGGGGTCGAGTTCATGGCGATCAACACCGACCTCCAGTCGCTCCAGCAGTCGACCGCGGACGTCACGGTGCATCTCGGCAGCGGCGTTTCGCGGGGCCTCGGCACGGGCTCGAACCCGGAGCTCGGCTATCGGGCCGCGTTCGAGGAGCAGGACAAGATCAAGCGCCTCCTGAAGGGCTCCGACATGGTCTTCGTGACCGCCGGGGTCGGTGGCGGCACCGGAACCGGGGCGGCGCCTGTGGTGGCGCGGCTCGCCCGCGACGTTGGCGGGCTGACCGTGGGAATCGTGACCAAGCCGTTCAGGTTCGAGGGCACACGCCGGGCCAAGCAGGCCGAGGACGGCATCGAGGCGCTGAGCGCCGAGGTCGACACGCTGATCGTGGTTCCCAATGAGCGCCTGCTCTCGGTACTCGCTCGCACGACCACGATGATCGAGGCCTTCCAGGTGGCCGATGACGTCCTGCGCCAGGGCGTGCAGGGGATCTCCGAGCTGATCACCCTGCCCGGCCTGATCAACCTCGACTTCGCCGACGTGCGGACGACTATGCGCGACGCGGGCCAGGCCCTGCTGGGGATCGGGATGGGCACGGGAGAGACCCGTGCCGTCTCGGCAGCCGAGCGCGCGGTGTCGTCGCCACTGCTCGAGACCTCGGTCGACGGCGCCCGCTCGATCCTGCTCTCGATCACCGGCGGCCCCGACATGAGCCTGATGGAGGTCTCCGAGGCGGCGAAGGTGGTTCAGGAAGCCGCCCATCCCGATGCCAACATCATCTTCGGGGCGAACGTCGACGAGACGCTCGCCGACCAGCTCTGGGTGACGGTTATCGCCACTCGCTTCGACGGCCGTGGCCGGCGCGCTGACGGCAGCGCCCGCGCCGAGCTGCGGGCGGCCGGAACCACAGCGACCGCCGTTCGCCGGCCGGCTGACCGCAGGGCGGGAAGCGCCCCGAGCTTCGAGTCGCGCCCGCGCGACATGGCGATCGACGTTCCGGAATACGTTCCCGGCGGCTGAGGCACAACTCCGCCGACATCCTCGGCTTCGCCTGCGGTGTCGGCGGGTGAGGGCGCAGTCGGGACGGCAGGCCCCAGCGCGTGAACCGGGACTTCGTCCCTGGCGCCAACGGGTTAAACCTTGAGCGTGACCAGGAAAGGTGCAGTGGCAGCCGGTCACCCGCTGACGGCGGAGGCGGGGGCTGCCATCCTCCGCCAGGGTGGCAACGCGGTCGACGCCGCGGTTGCCGCTGTGTTGACCTCCTTCGTCGCCGAGAGCCCGCTCACAGGGCTGGGAGCCGGTGGCTTCATGCTCGTCCACGCCCCAGACGAGAACGTGCTGCTCGACTTCTTCGTCGCGGTGCCCGGGAAGGACGGGATCGAGCGACGCTCCGAGCTGGATCCAGTTCCGGTCTACTTCAGCGAGGACGTTCCGCAGATCTTCAACGTGGGCGCCGCCTCGTGCGGGGTGCCGGGGACCGCTGCGGGGCTGTGGGAGGCGCTGCGGCGGTTCGGCTCGATGCCAATGGCAGACCTCGTTCGTGGTGCGGTGGGCCACGCGAGAGAGGGCGTGGTGGTTAACGCCGAGCAGGCATTCATCTTCAAGATCCTCGAGCCGATCCTCACCCACCGTCCCGAGGGACGAGCGGTCTACGCGCCACAGGGCCAGAGGCTCCGCCAGGGGGATGTGTTCCGCTTCAAGGAGCTCTCGGAGGCGCTCGAGCGGTACGGGTGCGAGGGCCCCGAGCCCTTTTATCGCGGGGAGCTCGCGCGAGCGGTCTCGGAGTGGGTGGTCGAGCGCGGCGGGACCCTGGGGGTCGAGGACCTGGGCTCCTATGAGCCGATTGCGCGATACCCGGCGCGGGGAAGCTTCCGCGGCCGCGACGTGCTCACCAACCCGCCGCCCGCGTCGGGGGGCATCCTGATCGCATTCGGCCTGGACCTGCTCGACCGACTCGGCGCCGCCGGGGTCGAGGAGGTCGTGGCGGTGATGGAGGAGGCACAGGCCGCCCGCACCGAGGAATTTCACGCCGGGCTCCACGAGGATGGCTGGCTGGAGCTGTTCCTCGACCCAGCGCGCCTCGACGCGGCCGCGGAGCGCGCCCGCTCCCGGGTTCGTCCGCCCGGCGACGGGGTCACGGGGCCGGGCGATCGGCTCGGCTCGACGACTCACATCACCGCCGTCGACGGCGATGGGCGCTGCGCCAGCGTCACCTGCTCGAACGGCACCGGCTCGGGCCTGATCGTGCCCGGCACCGGCGTCCACGTCAACAACATGCTCGGCGAAGAGGACCTGAACCCCTTCGGCTTCCACACTCTGCCGGCGGGGCGGCGCATGCCCTCGATGATGTCGCCGACGGTGCTGCTCCGCGACGGGGAGCTGGAGGCCGGGCTCGGCAGCGGAGGCTCGAACCGGATCCGCTCCGCGGTCCTGCAGACGATCGTCCGCCTGGTCGCCGACGGAATGGAGGTCGGCGCAGCGGTGGAGGCGCCGCGCGTCCACTTCGAGGCGGGCGCCGTTCAGGCCGAGCCGGGAATCGACCCCGGCGCCTTGGCGCACCTCGAGGCACGCGGGTACACGATCGCCCCCTGGGCGGAGCGGAACCTGTTCTTCGGCGGCGTCCACGCCGTGTCGAGAAACCCCGAGACCGGCGAGCTGCGCGGGGGCGGCGACCCGCGGCGGGGCGGCGCAATCGCCGTGGCATAAATAACTCCCTGATCCGCGACTTTGTGCCCCTTACCCGGGAGTAGGATCAGGATCAATGGCAAAGGCCCTGCTGATCATCGATTTCCAGAACGACTTCACCTCGGGCGGAGCCCTGGAGGTGCCGCGCGGGGATGAGATCGCAGAGCCGGTGAAGAGGCTGGCCGATCGCCTCGACCTCGTCTTCGCCACCCGAGACTGGCATCCGCCCGACCACGCCTCGTTCGAGACCGAGGGCGGCCCCTGGCCGGTGCATTGCGTGCGCGACACCCACGGGGCCGAGTTCCATCCCGCGATGGAGGAGGTCGACCGCGTTGCGGTCGTCGATGTCGGTCGCGAGCGGGAGGACGAGGGCTACTCGGGCTTCGAGAAGTCCGACCTCGCGCAGATCCTCCGCGACCACGACGTGGACGAGCTCTACGTCTGTGGCCTGGCCACCGACTACTGCGTCAGAGCCTCGGCAATCGATGCCTGTGCTGAGGGGTTCGACGTCACCGTGGTCGAGGACGCAGTCCGCGGGGTCGAGGTAAACGAGGGCGACTCCAAGCGCGCCCTCGCGGACATGCGCGACGCCGGCGCCAAGGTTGCCAGCTCCGACGAGCTGCCGGCCAGGGCCCAAGCCAGCTGAGAATCGCGGCATGTCGATCGACTTCGAGGCCGAGGGGCTGCTGAGGGGCACGCGCGGCCGGGCTCGTCAGGCGCGGCTCGCGCTGCTGAAGGAGCTTGAAGCGCAAGGCGTTGCTTTCGAAGAGCTGAGCCGGGCGGTGGAGGAGGAGCGGTTGGTGCTCCTGCCGGTAGAGCATGTGCTGGAGGGGGGAGGCCCGCGCTACACGGGCGCCGAGGTCGCCGAACGCGTCGGGATCGACCCCGGGCAGCTCCGCTTCCTGCGGCAGGCGATCGGCCTCCCGATGCCGGACGAGGGCGAAGCCGGATTCTCCGAGGCGGACGTTGAGGCGGCCCGGCGCGTCAAGTCGCTGGTCGACGCCGGCCTTCCGGTCGGCGAACTGCTGGAGGTGACTCGGGCGATGGGTGTCGCCATGTCCCAGGTGAGCGCCGCAACTCGCGGCCTGGTGGGGAGGGCGATGCTGCATAGCGGAGACACCGAGCTCGACGTAGCCAGGCGTTATCTGGGCGCCGCGCAGGCGCTGCGGCCACTGATGGCGCCGACCTTGGGGTACATGTTCGACCTGCACCTTCGAGAGCAGCTGCGCGGCCTGGCCTTTGGCCGCGATGAGCTCACCTCCGGACCGGCGGGATCGCAGCCGGTGGCGGCGTGCTTCGCCGACTTCGTCGGCTTCACGCGCCTCGGCGAGGCCTTGGACGCGGAAGACCTGGGAGCGCTGGTCGGCAGGCTTGGCGAGCTGGCGGCTGAGGTTGCGTTCGCGCCGGTGCGGCTGGTGAAGATGATCGGCGATGCCGCGATGCTGGTCTCGTCCGACACCGACGCGCTCCTCGAGGCGGCGCTGACCTTGGTCGCGGCCGCCGACGCGGAGGGAGAGGGCTTCCCGCAATTGCGGGCCGGTCTCGCTCACGGCCGCGCGGTTCCGCGGGCGGGCGACTGGTACGGTCGGCCGGTCAACCTGGCGAGCAGGATCACCGCGGTCGCTCGCCCGGGGAGCGTCCTGGTCAGCCAGGAGGTTCGCGACACGGTCGCCAACGGCTACCGGTGGTCGTTCGCGGGCTCGCGACGCCTGAAGGGAATCGGCCGCGGGGTGAACCTGTTCCGGGTCCGGCGCCTGGCCGCTACCTGACCACGACCTTGCCGTTCATCCTCGCCCGCTCGGCGATCTCGCCCGAGCGCGCGAGCGCGGCGACCAAGGCGCGCAGCGCGTTGCCAAGCATTCGCATCCGGTCGGGCTCCGAGCGCAGCTCCAAGAGAGCCTGCTTGGTCTCCGGGGGGAGCTCCACCCGCGCCGCGATCCCGTAGGAGTCCTCGGCCTCGAGCTCCCCGGCATCCGGCGGCTCGCCGGAGACCCGCTTGACCAGCTCGGCGAACGCCTTCCGTGCAACGCTGGCCGCCTCCGGATCCTCCTCCTGCCCGGGCTCGTCGCCGGCTTCGATCGGCACCACCTCGCCCGTGGGGTAATCGCTCGCCTCGAAGCGCTCCAAGACCTTGAAGGGCTGCTCGCCGGCGACCACAACGTTCATCCGCCCATCCTCGAACCGCTCCAGCACCTCGCTCACCCGTGCCATGCAGCCGATCCGGTGGGCGTTTCCCTCCTCGTCCCGGAACACGATCCCGAACGGCTCGGCGTTCTCCAGGCAGTGGCCGATCATCCGCTTGTAGCGCTCCTCGAATATGTGAAGCGGCAAGAGCTCCCCCGGCAGAATCACCACCGGAAGCTCGAAGATCGGCAGTTCGACGCCGTCGCCCGCCATAACCCCATTCTAGAAGTGCGACGGCTGCTGCTGGGAGAATCGGCCCGTGCTGATCGACTCCGAGGGGGGAGAGAGGGATGAGCAGGTGGCCGCCGGGGTGGCGGCACCGTGAAACGCCATACCACCTCGCTGCACTTATCACCGCTTGAGATTGCCTAGCCAAGCTCCTGCTTCGTGACCCTGCTGGTCTTGTTCGCGCTTGTCGCGGGCGCCGGTACGGCGCTTTCCCCGTGTGTGCTGCCGGTGCTTCCCGCGGTGCTGTCGGCCGGGGTCACGGGAGGCCGGCGCCGACCGTTCGGCGTGGTCTGCGGGCTGGCGATCTCGTTCACCTTCGCGACGGTCGCGCTCGTTTACGTGATCGATGCTCTCGGCCTGCCCAACGACCTGGCGCGCACAATCGCCATCGTCGTCCTGGCCGGGTTCGGCATCACTCTCTTGATCCCGCCGCTCTCAGCCCGGGTTGAAGCCTGGATCTCCCGAGTGGTGCCGGGCCCGTCGAGGGCCGGCCGTGACGGGTTCGGCTCGGGGCTGCTGATCGGAGCCAGCCTCGGCTTCGTGTATGCGCCCTGCGCGGGCCCGATCCTCGCCGGCGTGATCACCGTCTCGGCAGCCCAGGACTTCACGGCTGGCAAGCTGGCCGTCGCCTTCGCCTACTCGGTCGGCTCAGCCACCGTCCTCTGGGTCCTGATCCGCGGCGGGCGGCGCGTCACCGATCGCCTTGGCGCCTATCGGGGCCACATACAGACGGCGATGGGGGTGGTGATGGTGGCGGTCGCCGGGCTGATGGTTGCCGAGCTCGATCTCAAGTTCGAGCGCACGATCGCCGACGACCTCCCGTCAGCGCTGGTCAGCCCGACGAACAAGCTGGAGCTGAGCTCCGCCGTCGAGGAGGAGATCGCCGAGCTGCGCGGCGGCCACGCGACGAGCGAGGGTGGGCTCGAGGAGGCCGCGGCGGGGCAGAGACTTCCGGTCCTCGGCCGAGCACCCGAGTTCACCGGCACCCAGCGATGGTTCAACACCCCCGGCGGCCGACCGCTCAGCCTGGCCGGCCTTCGAGGGCGGGTGGTGTTGGTCGACTTCTGGACCTACACCTGCATCAACTGCATCCGCACGCTTCCCTACCTCGAGGCCTGGCATGGCAAGTACGGAGGGGACGGGCTCACGGTGGTGGGCATCCACACGCCCGAGTTCCCGTTCGAGAAGGAGGCCTCGAATGTGGAGCGGGCGATCGGCGAGGACGGGCTCACCTATCCGGTCGCCCAGGACAACGACTACGCCACCTGGACCGCCTACGGCAATCAGTACTGGCCGGCCAAGTACCTGATCGACGCCAGGGGAAGGGTGCGGTTCGTGCACTTCGGGGAGGGCTCCTACGCGGAAACCGAGCGGGCGATCCGCAGCCTGCTCGCGGAGGCCGGCCAGGCGCGCCTCGGCGGCCGGGCGAAGGCCAGCACCGAGACCGCGGACCCCGAGGTCACAACCCCCGAGTCCTACCTGGGGGCGAGCCGCGCCGACCGCTTCGCGAACGGCCCCATTCGACCCGGCGGCCGGGCATTCCGCGCGATCGCTCCGTCCGAGTTGCCGCCCGATCATCTGGCCTACGCCGGTGACTGGACGATCAGCGGCGAGTCCGCGACCGCGGCGCACGACGCGAGCCTCGCGCTCAGCTTCCAGGCTCGACGCGTCTTTTTGGTCATGGGCTCCCGCGAGCGGCCGCGCCCGGTGCGGGTGCTGCTCGACGGCCACCCGATTGGAGACGCGCTCGCCGGCGAGGACGTCCGCGACGGTAGAGCCGTGGTCTCCGGGCAGCGCCTTTACAGGCTCGTCGACCTGCCGCGGGCGGGGCGCCACCTGCTGTCGCTTCGGTTCGCCTCCGGCATCACCGGCTATGCCTTCACGTTTGGGTAGTGGGGTTTGTGCGCCGACAGCAAGAGGTTGTAGAACAGCGAGGCTGGGAGCCGCGGCTCCAGGAGCGCCGCGTCGAGGCGTTGGAGGGTGAGGTAGCTGCGGAAGGCGAGCTGGCGCCAGCGGTCGGGGACCTGCTCGGGGTCGGCGGTATCCTCGAGCGTGCGGACCGCCCATCCGTAGAGGTTGGCCACTAGCTCCTCGCCGCGAATCCTCACGTCCTCGAACCCGGCCTCGCTCAGCATCCCGCTGAGCGTCGCGGGGGTGAAGGCGTGCACGTCCACCTCGGGCTCGAGCTGGTGCCCGTCGTCGCGCCCGGCCGGGTCCGTGCCTCGCGCCGGGGCCCTGAGCAGCAGCCGCCAAAGCGGCGCCACGACCCGGGCGCCGCGCTTTGGCACCGCGGCGAGCAGGTCCCCGTAACGCGAGGGCTCGCCGCAGAACGCCAGCGTGCCCCCGGGTCGCAGCACCCGGCGGAACTCGGTGAGCGCTGCGGAGAGATCAGGGAGGTGATGCAGCACGGCATGTCCGAACACCAGGTCGAAGCTTCCGTCCTCGAACGGCAGGCTCTCGGCGTCGATCGCCTCGGTCTCCAAGTCGAGCCCCAAGCGCTCGGCGGTGGCGGCAAGCTCGGCGAGCATGCCGGGCGAGATGTCGGTTGCGACCAGTCGCCCGATCAGCCCGAGTTGAAGCAGGTTGAGCGAGAAGTAGCCCGTCCCGGAGCCGATCTCGAGCGCCTCGCCGAAGGCGCTCTCGGGCCAGCCACCCAGGGCCTTGGCCACCTTGGCTCGCACCTGCTCCTGGCCGATCGGCCCGAAGTCGATTCCCCACTTCGAGTCGTAGCCGTCGGCCGCGGCGTCGTGGTAGCGGAGGTTGGCGTCCTTGATCCGCTCGGGCGTCGCGGAGGCGCTCGCCGGCATGCAACGGACTCTAGTGTTCCCGGCCCTGCACCACGTCCAAAGGAATCAGCCCCCAGGAGTCCCCCCGCTGGCGCTGACCGGCGAGCGGACGCTGCCGGACGTCCCGGAGGAGAACTACTGGTTCCGGCGCCACCTGGCGGTGTACGAGTGGATCGCGGAACGGGTTGGCGGGCTTCGAGTCGCCGACCTCGCCTGCGGCGAGGGCTACGGCTCCGAGGCCCTGGCGCGGACGGCCGCCGAGGTGGTGGGGGTGGACGCGAACCCCGAGGCTCACGAGCATGCGCGGCTGCGCTACCGGCTCGGAAATCTGCGCTTCGCGCGCGGCCTGGTGGAGGAGTTCGAGGGGCCGTGCGACGCGATCTCCTTCTTGCAGACGATCGAGCATGTCTCCGAGCCGGAGCGTCTCCTGGAGCGCTTTGCCGCCACCGCGCCGCTCGCCTACATCACGACCCCTAACCGGCTCACGCTCGCCCCGCCCGGTGCCCCGAAGTCCGACAACCCCTGGCACCTACGCGAATACACGATTGCCGAGTACCGCGCGCTCATGGAGCCCCACTTCTCGCGGGTCGAGGTGCTCGGCGTCTTCTACGCCGGCAAGCTGCGCATCCACGAGCTGGCCGTGCGGCTCGGCTGGGACCACGTCCACCGCGCGCTTCACCTCACGAAGCCCTTCTACGACCGCTTCGTCCCAGCGATCTCGACTGCCGATTTCAAGGTCACCCCGGAGGGCGACCTCAACACGGCCCTCGACTTCCTGGCCGTCTGCCATGCCTGAGGGGGTCGGCGACCTTGCCGTCGTTCTGCACTCCCACATGCCGTACGTCGAGGGCTTCGGGACCTACCCGTTCGGCGAGGAGTGGCTGTTTGACGCCGTGGGCCGCTCGCATCTCCCCGTCCTTGAGCAGGCGCGCGACCTGACCGTCACCGTGACCCCGGTGCTGGCCGACCAGCTCGAGGCCCCCGGGGTAGCGGAGCGTATGGAGGCGTTCCTGCGCCGCTACCGGCTCGAGGCCGCCGAGCGTGAGGCGAAGCAGGGCTCTGCTGAGCTTCGCCCGGCGGCGGAGGCGGAGGCCGAGCGCTATCGCCGCGCCCTGGGTCGCTTGGAGGACTTCGGCGGCAAGGCGCTCGAGGCCTTCCGCTCCGCCGCAGCCGAGCGAAACGTGGCACTGATCCCATCCGCGGCCAGCCACGCGGTGCTGCCGCTGATCGCCACCACCGCGGGCCGGCGCCTTCAGATCGACGCCGGCCTTCGCTCGCACAGGCGGCGATTCGGTGCCGCCGAGGGCTTCTGGCTTCCGGAGTGCGCCTACCGCCCCGGAATCGAGCCGCTGCTCGCCGAGCGTGGCCTGGGGTTCTTCTGCACCCACCAGAGCGGCCACGAGCGCCCGCTCGACGCCCTGGCGCCGGTGCGGACCGCGACTGGAGTGGTCGCCTTCACGCTCGACTGGGAGGCGGTGCAGCTCGTTTGGTCGCCGGGCGGCTACCCGTCAGATCCGGCCTACACCGAGTTCCATCGTCTGTCCATGGAGGGAACGCGCCTCTGGTCGATCGGCGGCGACCCGTACGACCCCGCGGCGGCACGCGCTCGCGCCAAGAGCCATGCAGCGAGGTTCGCCGACGCCGTGGCCGAGCGGCTTCGGGCGTTCCGCGACGAGCGCCGCAAGACCGGCCTCGTCACCTTCGCCGTCGATACCGAGCTCTTGGGCCACTGGTGGTCGGAGGGCCCGATCTGGCTCGAGGCGGTTCTGCGCCTCGCCCCTGAGCGCGGCGTCCGGCTCCTCACCCTTCCCGAGGCCCTGGAGCGCCACGAGCCGGAGGATCGACCGCTGCGGGAGTCGACCTGGGGCGAGGGCAAGGACCTTCGCACCTGGGACTCGCCAGAGGTCGCCGATCTCGCCTGGGCGGCGCGGCGCCTGGAACTGCGCCTGCTCGGCCGCCATCGACACCGAGGCGCTCGCGCCACGGGCGGCCGAGCGCGGGGCGCGCGAGCTGCTCGCGCTCCAGGCGAGCGACTGGGCGTTCCTGGACCGCCGCAAGCAGGCCGGCGACTACGCCTACCAGCGCTCCACGGACCACGCGCGGGCGCTGCTCGAAGCCATACACTCACGCGACCCTCCGGACCCCCGCATGCGAAACCTGGCACCCGACCTCAGTCTCGTCCCCCTGCTGGAGCCCTGAGCACCTGGCGGCCGTGACCCGCGTCCTGATCCTCTCCTGGGAGTACCCGCCGCTGATCGAGGGCGGGCTGGCCCGGCACGTCCGCAAGCTCTCGGAGGCGCTGGTCGAGCTCGGCGTCGACGTCCACGTGCTCACCCGGGGTTGCGAGGAGTCGCCCCCCGACGAGGAGGTCGCGGGCGTCTCCATCCACCGCGTCCGCGAGCCCACCCGGCCCACTGACCTCGGCGAGTTCGTCGCCTGGGTGGAGCGGATGAACGCCGACATGCTGGCCGCCGGCGTCGAACTCGGAGATCGTTACGAGTTCGACCTGGTGCACGGACACGACTGGCTTGTGGCGATGGCCTGCGACCACCTGGCGCGGCGGTTCAGGGCGCCCCTGGTGGCCACCATCCATGCCACCGAGTACGGCCGCCACCAGGGTTGGGTCGAGAAGCATCCGCAGTCCCACATCCACGGGGTCGAGCGCTGGATCACCAACCGCGCCGACCGGGTGATCGCCTGTTCCTACTACATGCGGGAGCAGATCGCCGACATTTTCGGGGTCCCCGACGAGAAGGTGACGGTGATCCCGAACGGCATCGACCCCGACGACCTCCAGCCTTCCGATGCCGCCGAGCTCGCTCGCCTGCGGCTCGAGTTCGCGGCGCCGGATCAGAGGCTCGTGCTGCTGATCGGCAGGCTCGTCTACGAGAAGGGCTTCCAGCTCGCGCTCGAGGCGATGCCGGCCCTGATCGAGCGGCTGCCGCGGACCAGATTCCTGGTCGCCGGCTCCGGCACCCACGAGCAGGAGCTGAGGCGCCAGGCCGAGCAGCTCGGGCTGATGGGGCACGGGACCTTCCTCGGCTGGATCGGCGACGACGTCCTGCACTCGCTCTACCGAATCGCCGACGTCTGTGTCGTGCCCTCGATCTACGAGCCCTTCGGGCTGGTGGCCCTGGAGGCGATGGCCTCCGGCTGTCCCTGCATCGTTGCCGACACCGGCGGCCTGCGGGAGGTCGTCCCGCACGAGGAAGCCGGGCTGCGCTTCCGCCCCCGCGATCCCGAGGCGCTGGTCGAGGTCGCCGTCCGCGTCCTCTCCGACGACGCGCTGGGCCGCCGCCTGGTCGCCGAGGCCTACGAGCACCTGCGCCGCTTCGACTGGCTCGACGTCGCCGAGCGCACTTCGGCCTTGTACGCGGGACTCGACCGCGAGCGGGTCAGCTGAAGGTCACCGGTCCGGTGACTCGGCGGCCTCGGGCTCGACCGGATCGGCCCAGCGCAGGGTGCTCGGCGGCTCGCGCATCCGCAGCACCTTGGCCGGCACGCCGCCGACCACTGCGTTCGCGGGGACGTCCGCGGTGACAACGGCGTTGGTTCCGATCACGGCGTTGTCGCCGACCTGGACGCCGCGCAGGATGCAGGCGCCGTAGCCGACCCAGACGTTCGAGCCGACGTCCACGTCGCGCTTGTAGATGCCCTGCTCCCGGATCGTCCGCTCGACCTCGACCATGCCGTGGTCGAAGTCGATGAACATCGCCCGGTCGGCGATCACGCACTGCTCGCCGATCCGCACGTGCTTGTAGGCCGAGATCGTGCACTCCTGGCCCAGCACCGTCTTATCGCCGATGATCACCTCGCCCTCGTGGCAGCGGATCTTGGTCCCGTCGCCGATCCAGACGAAACGACCGAATCGCACCCTGCCACGCTTGCCGATCTGGATCTGGAGGCCCCTGCCGAGGAAGAGCAGCCCGTCCGTCTCCCAGCGCCACCCGGCGCTGCTCAGGAACCGCCGACGGGCGTAACGCACAGCGAGCCGCGCGTAGCTGGGGGTCAGCATGCGGTTGCGGGCCAGGAAGCGGATCAGCCGGACCACGGGAGCCGGACTGTAGTGCGCGGCTCGCAGGAGCCATGGGAAGCTGCATCTACACTGGCGCCAGATGGCCGAGTCGGCGAAATCGACCCAGGATTCGCTGGCCGAGCGCGTGATAGCCGGCGACAAGCGAGCGCTCGCCCGAGCGATCAGCCTGGTCGAGAACCGTGACGCCGAGGGCGACCGCCTGGTCGCAGAGCTCTTCCCGCGTACCGGCAGGGCGCGGATCGTCGGAGTCACCGGCCCGCCGGGCGTCGGCAAGAGCACCCTGATCGGCGCGCTGACCGCCGAGCTGCGGAAGGCCGATCGCGACGTGGGGGTGCTCTCAATCGATCCCTCGAGCCCGTTCACGCAGGGGGCGATGCTCGGAGACCGGATCAGGCTGGCCGACCACTTCCTCGACCCTGGTGTGTTCATCCGCTCGATGGCGACGCGCGGCTCACTGGGCGGCCTGGCGGAGGCGGCGCTCCAGGCCGCCTTGCTGATGGACGCCTCGGGCAAGGACGACGTGCTGCTCGAGACCGTGGGGGTTGGCCAGGGAGAGGTTGACGTCGTCGACCACGCCGACACGATCGTGCTCGCCCTGATGCCGGGCTCGGGCGACTCGATCCAGGCGCTGAAGGCGGGTGTGATGGAGATTCCCGACGTGATCGTCGTCAACAAGTCAGAGCACCCGCTCGCCGACACCATGGTCCGGGAGGTGCGAACGGTGTTGTCGCTCGGCCCCCGGGGCACCTGGAAGGTGCCGGTGGTGCGCACCGAGGCGGCGAAGGGCCACGGGATCGCCGAGTTGCTGGAGCGAATCGACGCCCATCGCCGGCACATCGAGGACACGGGCTCGCTGGACGAGCGCCGGGCTCGCAACCTGCGCGCCGAGGTGCTCGGGCTCGCCGCCGTCCGGCTTCGTCGCCGGCTCGAGGAACGCGCCGCGAGCGATCCGGAATGGGAGGGGCTGCTCGAGAGCGTCGTGCGGCGCGAGACGGATCCCGCCACGGCGGCTCGGAAGCTGCTCGAACGGTTCGGCGAGGGCTAAGAAACGGCCTACTTCCGACGCCTATGAGGTTGTACGCCCTATAGACGTAAAACCTCACGAGCGTTGGTGGGACGCCGGTCGGGCTAGGCCTAAAGCGCCCCGGTCGCCCAGTCGAAGGGCGCGGGGCCGACGTTCGGGGTGGTGCCGCCGACGGTAGGGACGATCACGCGGGTGCGGCGTCCCTCCGCTCCGCGCTCGACGCGAACCTCCGACCACTGCGCAAACGGCGCGAACGCACTCGACAGCTCCAAAGCGAGACGCGAGGGCTCACGCTTGCGGTGACTCGTCGTTCGATCCATGGATCCCCCTCGGGAAGGTTCCAGTGACGGCTGCGACTCTACGGGCGCCGGCGGCCGGAATCGTGCGACCCGTGACTATCAAGCCCCAAATTGGGCGGTTGGCGCCTGCGGCACGACCGCGCTTAGCGCAACGGCCCGCGGACGAAGACGTCCTCATCGTCGTTCGTATCGCCCGCAACCAGATTCGAGGCCGAGGATCCGAAGGCCAGGAAGTGTCCGTTGGCGGAGATCGAGGGGCCGAAGCTGCGGTCGTTCCCCTGGACGCCGCCGGAGCCCAGGCTGACCCGCTCCGTCTCGCCGGTCCTTCGATCGTGGATGAAGACATCCATCGCGCCGTTCGTATCGCCCTCGACGAGGTTCGAGGCATCAGAGAAGAAAGTCACGAAGCGACCATTGGCCGAGACCGACCCGGTGCCACTACTGTCATTCCCCTGGACGCCGCCGGAGCCCACGCTGACCCGCTCCGTCTCGCCGGTCCTTCGATCGTGGATGAAGAGGTCGCGGCTGTCGTTCGTGTCGTTTTCGACCAGATTCCAGGCGGCGGACACGAAGCTCACAAAGCGCCCCCCACGGGCGGAGATGGAGGCGTAGTAGCTGTCGCCGTCTCCCTCGGCTCCGCCGGAGCCCACGCTGACCCGCTGGGTCCCTCCGGTCCTTCGATCGCGGAGGAAGACGTCCCAGGCGGCGTTCGTATCGCCCTTGACGAGGTTCGAGGCGTACGACGAGAAGGCTAGGTGCCGCCCATGGGCGGAGATGACCGGGCCGAAGCTGCGGTCGTTCCCCCGGACGCCGCCGGAGTTCACGTTGACCCGCTCCGTCGCGCCCGTTCGTCGGTCGTGGACGAAGATGTCAGGGCTGTCGTTTGTATCGTTCGGGACCAGGTTCCCGGCTCTTGACGCCACGGCCACGAAGCGCCCGTTGGCGGAGATCGATGCGTCGAAGCTGGTCAGGTTTCCCTGGGTCCCGTTGGAGCTCACGCTGGCGCGCTCCGTCTCGCCGGTCTTTCGGTCGTGGACGAAGATGTCGCTGGCGAGGTTCGTGTCGTTTTCGACCAGATTCGAGGCGTCGGACCCGAAGCTCACAAAGCGTCCGTTGGCGGAGATCGAGGGGTTGAAGCTCCAGCCGTTCCCCTGGACGCCGCCGGAGCCCACGCTGACCCGCTCCGTGTGGCCCGTCCTTCGGTCGTGGACGAAGATGTCGGTGGTGCGGTTCGTGTCGCCCTTGACCAGAGTGGAGGCCCAGGCCTGGAAGGCGACGAAACGTCCGTGGGCAGAGATGACCGGGAGGGCGCTGTAGCCGTTCCCCTGGGCTCCATCAGACCCCACGCTGACTCGCTCCGTTTTGGCCGTCCCCGCCAAGCTCGGGGCCGTGAGCCCGAGCGCGACCAGGAGTACGAGCGCGAACGTGACCACGGCCGCCCGCCCTCGACCAACCCCGTTCACCGGCATCCCACTCCTCGAGCTGTACAGCACGCTTTAGGCGCCCCTCCCGGCATCAGAATCGTAGGTGCGATGAGAATCGTAGTCGGCGGCCTCTGGCCGGTCAACCGCTCAAGAGGAGAGGTCGCGGGCCAGCGCGACCAGCAGCCGCACCCCGAAGCCGGTCGGGCCCGAGCCCACGTAGGAGCGCCCGACGTCCCAGGCGGTCCCCGCGATGTCGAGGTGTGCCCAGGGCTTGCCGTCGACGAACTCCTCCAGGAATGAGCCCGCGTAGATCGTCCCCGCCTTGCGCTTGGCCGACGCATTGGTGAGGTCGGCGTCTCTCCCCCTGGTCAGCTCCTTGTACTCGGGGTGGAGTGGCAGGCGCCAGGCCAGCTCGCCGGTGCGCTCGCCGGCCGCCAGGACGCGCTGGGCCCACTCGTCGTCGTTCGAGATCAGCGCCGCGTAGGTGGAGCCGAGCGCGATCAGCACTGCTCCGGTCAGCGTCGCCAGGTCGACGACGCGATCGGCGCCCAGCTCGCGCACACAGTACGTCAGGGCATCGGCGAGGATCAGGCGACCCTCCGCGTCGGTGTTGTTCACCTCCACCGTCTTGCCGTTGAGCTGGGTGATGATGTCCCCGGGTTTGGTCGCCGTCCCGCTGGGCATGTTCTCGGTCGCGGGGACGCAGGCGACCACGTTCAAGGGCAGGCCGAGCTCGGCGATCGCACCGACGCCCTCGAGCACCGCAGCGCCGCCCGACATGTCCATCTTCATCTCCTCCATCTTCGGCGCCGGCTTGATCGAGATCCCGCCGGTGTCGAAGGTCACCGCCTTCCCGACCATGCCCAGGGTCTCGCCCTGAGTGCCGCCCTGGTAGCGCAGCGCGATCAGCTGCGGCTCCTCGGCGCTGCCCCTGGCGACCGCGGCCAGCCCGCCCATCTTGCGCTGCTCGATCTCGGCTCGGCCGAGCACCTCGACGGTGACCGGTTCGTGTGCGTCGGCGATCTCGCGGGCCCGGTCGGCGAGGTAGCTCGGCGTGACCACGTTCGAGGGCAGGCCCTGGAGCTCGCGCGCCCGGTTGGCGGCCTCGGAGGCCACCCGCGCGACCTCGGCGGCCTCGGCGATCGCCGGGGCATCGTCTCCGACGGCCAGAAGCACGTGCTCGAGCCTGGGCGGGGCCGGATCCTCGGGATCGCGGGACTTGAAGCGGTCGAAGCGGTAGGAGGCGAGTACCGCGCCCTCGACCACGGCCGTGGCCGCCCCTCCGGGTGCCGGATGATCGTTGGCCGTTTCGGGGAGCGCCCAGGCGATCCGCCGGGCCTCGTAGCGGCCGGCCTCGATCACCGCCAGCGCCGCTGCTACGCGCAGCCGCTCCGCGTCGAGGTCCTCGCGCTTGCCAAGCCCGACGATCAGCAGCCGTTCGGGGCGCTCGGGGCGCAGCAGGGTGAGCTTCTTGAAGGCCGTCTTGACGTCGCCGGCGCCGGGCAGGTCGCGGTACGGCGCCGGTAGCTCGTCGCCGTCGAACAGGCCCATTGCATGCAGATCCGCCTCGACGCCCGCGAACGGCTTGTCGGTGACCTCCACCTGCACCCGGGGGCCGAGTCTATTGGGGCACACTAGGATTTCGGCAGACCCCCGCGGCTCGGCGAGCCGCCGACCGACCTGAAGAAAGGCGTCAGATGTCGCAGACAGTCATCCTCGGCACCGCTCGCACCCCGTTCGCGAAGATGGGAGGAGCGCTCTCCTCGAAGAGCGCGGTGGAGCTCGGCGGGACGGCGATCGCCGCCGCGCTGGAGCGTGCCGAGGTCGCGCCCGATCAGGTCCAGCAGGTGATCTACGGCCAGGTGCTGCAGGCCGGCCAGGGGCAGATCCCCTCGCGCCAGGCGCAGATCGAGGCCGGGATCCCGCGCGAGGTCCCCTCGGAGACGATCAACAAGGTCTGCGCCTCGGGCATGCGAGCGATCGGCCTCGCCGACCAGGCGATCCGAGCGGACGACCTGGAGCTGGCGGTCACCGGCGGCATGGAGTCGATGAGCGGTGCCCCCTATCTGCTCCCGGGGGCTCGCTTCGGGTTCCGGATGGGAGACGTGCAGGCGATCGACGCGATGACCCACGACGGGCTCACCAACCCGTTCACCGACAGGCAGATGATCGACGAGGCGAGCGAGGTGGCCGCGGAGCTGGAGCTGACAAGGGCCGACATGGACCGCTGGGCCGCGCGCTCGCATCAGCTTGCCGCCAAGGCGACGGACGAGGGACGCTTGGCGGAGGAGATCGTCGGCGTCACGGTCAAGAAGCGCAAGGAGGAGACCGAGGTCGTGCACGACGAGGCGATCCGGCCGGAGACCACCGTGGAGGTGCTGGCGAAGCTCCCGCCGATCGGTGGCCCCGACGCCACGCACACGGCCGGCAACGCCCCCGGCGTCAACGACGGCGCCGGCGCCGTCGTCGTCGCCTCCCAGGAATGGGCGAACCGCGAAGGTCACCCGCCGCTGGCTCGGGTCCTCTCCTATGGCACGGTCGCCGACGACTTCGCCTACCTCGCCCGCACGCCGGCGGGGGCGGCGAAGCAGGCGCTCGAGAAGATCGGCCGCTCGCCCGCCGACGTCGACCTCTGGGAGATCAACGAGGCCTTCGCCTCGGTGGCGATCAACTCGGTCCGGCTGCTGGGCGTCGACGAGGAGAAGGTGAACGTGAACGGGGGAGCGATCGCCCTCGGCCACCCGATCGGCGCCTCAGGAGCGCGGATCGTCGGTGCCCTGGTCCACGAGCTGCACCGGCGCGGCGGCGGGCTCGGCTGCGCCGCGATCTGCTCCGGCGGCGGCCAGGGCGACGCCATTGTGTTGGAGGTGAACGGGGCCTAGGCTCCCGGCGGTCCGTGGGCAGGATCGCAGCTTTCTTCGACCTCGACCGCACCCTGATGGCGGGTTCCAGCGGCATGCACTTCGCGCGCGCCGCCTACCGGTCGGGCATGGTGAGCCGGGCCCGCCTGGCGCGCTGGGGGGCCGAGCACGTCCGCTTCCGGCTGCGCGGCTCGACCGACCAGCGGACGGCCGAGGTGCTCTCCCAGGTCAAGGAGCTCCTGGCGGGTGTGCCCGAGCGCGAGATCGAGCGAATGGGGCCCGACCTCCTGGCGGGGGTGCTGCCGCGCATCTACCCGAAGATGCTCGAAGAGGTGCGTGCGCACCAGGACGCGGGTCGCGCCACCTTCATCGTCAGCGGCGCCGGCGACGGTTTGGTGGAGATGCTGGCACGGGTGCTCGGCATGGACGGCGGCATCGGAACCCGCTACGAGGTCGACGGGGAGGGCATCTTGACGGGGCGGATCGTGGAGCCGTTCGTCTACGGCGAGGGCAAGGTGGCTGCCATGCAGCGCTTCGCCGCGGACCACGAGATCGACCTGCCGGAATCCTGGGCCTACTCCGACTCCGCCTCGGATCTGCCGATGCTGCGAGCGGTCGGCAATCCGGTCGTCGTCAATCCGGACGCCGAGCTGGCGAAGATCGCCTCTAAGCAGGGCTGGCGGGTCTTGCGATTCGAGAAGCTCGGCAGGCGTCTGGCGATCGGTGGCGCCACGCTGGCGGCGGCCGCCAGCGGCACCCTGCTCGCGTCGCGCCGCAAGCAGCCGCCGCGCGGACGGCGGGCCCGCGCCGGCATGCGGCGGCGCTGAGGGGCCCCACTGTCGCCTGAGGCGCACGCTGCCCGCCTAGACTGTCCGGCATGGCTGTAGAGCCTGGCGCAAGGCGACGCACTCACGAGTGGCTACAGGAGGTCTACTCGAGCCAGGGCGAGCGCGAGGGGCTGTTCGAGACCATCTCGGGACACGAGGTGAAGCCCATCTACACCGGGGAGGACCTCGGGGAGTGGGACCCCGAGCGCGACCTCGGCTTTCCCGGCGAGCACCCCTACACGCGCGGCGTGTATCCGTCGATGTACCGGGGCCGGCTATGGACCATGCGCCAGTTCGCGGGCTTCGGCACCGCGGACGAGACCAACGAGCGCTTCCGCTACCTGCTCGACCACGGCCAGACCGGCCTCTCGACGGCGTTCGACATGCCGACCCTGATGGGCCTCGACTCCGACCACGGTCGCAGCCTCGGCGAGGTGGGCGTCGAGGGGGTGGCGATCGACACACTCGACGACGTGATCGACCTCTTCCATGGCATCCCGCTCGACCATGTGACGACCTCGATGACGATCAACGCTCCGGCGGCGATCCTGCTCGCCTTCTACGTCTGCGCCGCAGAGGAGCAGGGCGTCCCACCCGAGGCGCTGGGCGGCACGATCCAGACCGACATCCTCAAGGAGTACATCGCCCAGAAGGAGTGGTGCTTTCCGATCGAGCCGGCGATGCGCCTGGTCACAGACATGGTCGAGTGGTGCGCCGAGCGGATGCCGCGCTGGCACCCGATCTCGATCTCCGGCTACCACATCCGCGAGGCCGGCTCGACCGCGCAACAGGAGCTCGCCTTCACGCTCAAGGACGGCTTCACCTACGTCGAGGCGGCGCTCGAGCGCGGACTCAACGTCGACGCCTTCGCGCCACGCCTCTCGTTCTTCTTCAACGCCCACATCGACTTCTTCGAGGAGATCGCGAAGTACCGCGCGGCGCGGCGGATCTGGGCGCGCGAGATGCGCGATACCTACGGCGCCCGACGCGAGGAGTCCTTGCGGATGCGCTTCCACACTCAGACAGCGGGCGTCTCGCTGACCGCGCAGCAGCCGCTGGTCAACATCGTCCGGACCGCGATCGAGGCGCTGGCCGGGGTGCTCGGCGGCACCCAGTCGCTTCACACCAACTCCTTCGACGAGGCGCTGGCGCTGCCAACCGAGGAGGCGGTGAGGGTCGCGCTTCGCACCCAGCAGGTGATCGCCCATGAGACCGGGGTCACCAATACCATCGACCCGCTGGGCGGCTCCTACTTCGTCGAGGCGCTCACCGACGAGATGGAGCGATCGGCCTACGAGTACTTCGCCCGGATCGACGAGCTCGGCGGCATGGTGGAGGCGATCAAGCGCGACTTCCCCCAGCGCGAGATCGCCGACGCCTCATTCCGCTACCAGCAGGAGGTCGACTCCAAGAGGCGGGTCGTGGTCGGCGTCAACGAGTACCGCCTCGCCGACGAGGAGGAGCTCGAGCTCCACCGGCCCGACCCGGCGGTGGAGCGAAAGCAGGCGGGCAGGCTGTCCGCGACCCGTGCCAGGCGCGACTCGGGCCAGGTGGACCGGACGCTTGCGGCGCTCAAGCAGGCGGCGTCGCGCGAGGGCGAGAACCTGATGCCGTACTTCCTCGATGCGGCGCGCGCCCGGGCCACGGAGGGCGAGATGGTGGCCGCCCTCCAGGAGGTGTTCGGGAGCTACACCGAACAGCCTGTTTTCTGAGCATGAGCGACCCACAGACAGGAGCCGAGGGCGGCCGGAAGATCCGCGTCGTGGTCGCCAAGCCCGGGCTGGACGGGCACGACCGCGGCGCGAAGATCATCGCCCGCGCGCTTCGCGACGCGGGCATGGAGGTGATCTACACCGGCCTGCACCAGACGCCGGAGCAGATCGCCGCCACGGTGGTCCAGGAGGACGCCGACGCGGTCGGCCTCTCGATCCTCTCCGGCGCCCACATGACCCTGGTGCCGAAGGTCGTCGAGCTGCTACGCGAGCAGGGCGTCGACGACGTGCTGATCACGGTGGGGGGGACGATCCCCGCCGAGGACGCGCCGGAGCTGAAGAAGCTCGGCATCGCCGAGGTGTTCACCCCCGGCGCCTCCACCGACGAGATCGTCGAGTTCATTCGCGGCGCGGTCGCCGAGCGGACGGCCTCCTAGTGCTTGTCGACGCAGATCACCTCCACACCGATGCCCTCGCCTTCCCCCTGGACCGTGTTCACGAACACGATCCAGCCGTCCTCGGGCACGCGCCCGCGGTCGCGGCTGTCGAACGGGCGCTGGTAGTTGACGAACTGCTCGGTCGGGTCGAGGCTGAATCCCCCCCCGCCGCCGGCGATCGCCCGCGTGCCGCGCGGACACTTGAGCCTCAGGTTCTCCTGGCTATTGCCGATCGGGGTCCCCTTCGCCTTGAACCCGTAGTGGTACTTCCCGGAGTCCCGGAAGACCCCGCCAGGGGGGGTCCCGGCCGTAGTCAGGTTCTTGCTCATGCCGCCGCCCGCGATCGCCGTGCCGGCGGCTCCGATTGCAAGCGCCGCCACGATCGCTAACAATCCGTGCCAGAGCCTCAGCGGCTGGTCCAATTTGCTCATCTGATCCCCCTTTGGATCGGTTGTTCTCACCCGTCCGCCGGGGTGTCCGATGGCCTTCCCGCGCCTTCGGGGGAACCTCGCTTTCCGCTCCCTATACACGGTTCGGACGAGTCCTGGACGGAGCCTATGGCGGCCCGGCGCCCCAGTCAACCCGGGCGCGGCCTGATTGACTGGCCAGTCAATCAACCAGGGCGATCAATAAGATTCCCGGCCGCCCTCTTCCCCGATCAAGCCCGAAGGAGGGACGCACTTGAAGATCTGCTGTCTCGTGAAAGAGGTTCCGGACGCCGCGGTGCAGAAGCGGATTGACTCCTCGACGATGCGGCTCGACCGCTCGGGCGAGAAGAACCTCAACCCCTTCGACACCCACGGCATCGAGGCGGCGATGCAGATCCGAGAGGGCGGGGTGGAGGTTGAAGAGATCGTCGCTGTGACCATGGGCCCGGAGTCGGCCGTGCGCGCGCTGCACAAGGCCGTCGCCCTGGGTGCCGACCGCTCGGTCCACCTCACCGACGAGGCCCTGGCCGGCTCGGACGTGTGCGCGACCGGCTACGCGCTTGCCAAGACGCTGGAGTCCGAGCAGCCCGATCTGGTGCTGCTCGGCCAGCAATCCGACGACGGCGAGTGCTACACGATCGGCGCCGTGGTCGCCGACCACCTGAAGATGCCATCGCTGACTCAGGTGATCAAGATCGAGGTCAGCGACGGCAAACTGGTCTGCGAGCGCCAGGCGGAGTACGGCTACGACACGGTCCAGGTCGAGCTGCCCGCGGTGATCTCGGTCGGCGACGCGATCAACGAGCCTCGCTATCCGAGCCTGAAGGCGATCATGGGGGCGAAGAAGAAGCCGCTGGAGACCTACGCCACCGCCGACGTCGGCATCGACGCCGGCAGCGTCGGCGGGAACGGCTCCAAGACCCAGGTGCTGGCGATCAATCCGCCGCCCCCCAAGCAAGCGGGCGAGATCATCGAGGACGAGGACACGAACGAGACGGTGGAGAAGATCGTCGCCTGGCTCGACGAAAGGAAGCTGATCTAAGTGGCCACTCCGGGCCTGACCGACGAAAGGAGCCACTAGTGGCTGGCGGAATACTCGTCTACGCCCTTCACGACGACGAGGGCAACTTCAACAAGAACTCGCTCGGCGCGATCTCGGAGGCGGCCAAGCTCGCGGCTGAGCTCGGCACGGAGGCCGCCGTGGTGGTCGTCGGCGAGGTGGCCGACGACGGGTGCGCCGGGCTCGGCGCCTATGGGGCCAGCAAGGTGTACCGGGCCAAGTCCGCCCCGGAGGGCCTCGCCCAGCCGGTCGTCGACGTGATGGCGAAGGTGATCGCCGACGAGGGCTTCTCCTACGCGCTGTTCGGCGGTGGCCTGCTGGGCTTCGAGATCGGCGCCGGGTTGACCGCGCGGCTGAACGCGGGCGTGACCATGGAGGTCACCGAGGTCAAGGTTCAGGACGGCAAGCTGGTCGCCGAGAGGCCGGTGCTCCAGGATTCGGCCATCGTCGACGTCGGCTACGTCGGCGAGCCGGGGATCATCATCGGCCGCCTCAACGCCTTCGATGTCAACGAGGGGGATGGTGGCTCGGCCGAGGTCGTCGATGTCGAGGTCGAGCTCTCGGAATGGTCGACTAAGGCGACCATGGTCAATCGCGGCGAGCAGCGTGGCGAGGACGTCAACATCGAGGACGCCGAGATCCTGGTCGGCGGGGGCCGCGGACTGGGCGAGGCCGCCAACTTCAAGCTCGCCGAGGACCTGGCCGGCGCGCTCGGCGGAGCGGTCGCGGCGACGCGCGCGGTGGTCGACGCCGGCTGGTACCCGTACGCGGCCCAGATCGGGCAGACGGGCAAGACCGTGGCGCCGAAGCTCTACCTGGCGGCCGGGATCTCCGGCGCGATCCAGCACAAGGTCGGCATGCAGAGCTCCGAGAACATCCTGGCGATCAACAAGGACCAGAACGCGCCGATCTTCGAGTTCTGCGATCTGGGCGTGGTCGGCGACCTCCACAAGATCCTTCCCAAGCTGACCGAGGCCATCAAGGCCAAGAAGAGCGGCTGATGGCCATCGCGCCGGCCGAGTTCCCGCCGCCCGTCGAGCCGGCGGAGGAGTTCGTCTCCGAGCCCACCGATCCCGAGGAGGACCGGATCGAGGTCGGCGTCGCGATCGTCGGCGGGGGCCCTGCAGGGCTCGCCTGCGCGATCAAGCTGATGCAGCTGCTCGAGCACGAGCCCGAGCTGGCCGAGAAGCTCGGCGAGGTCCCCGTCGCGGTGATCGAGAAGGGCAAGGTCGCGGGCGCGCACCTGCTCTCCGGGGCCAACATGCGCCCCTCGGCGATGCGGGAGCTGTTTCCCGATCTCGACCCCTCGGAGTGGCCCGTCTACCAGGAGGTGACCAAGGACGCGGTCTACCTGCTGACCTCGAAGTTGGCGGTGCCCTTGAAGCCGCCCCCGCCGAACTTCCGAAACCACGGTAACTACGTGACCTCGGTCGCCAAGCTGGGCCGGTTCCTGGGCGAGAAGGCCGAGGAGGCCGGCGTCTACCTGCTGACGGAGACCTCGGCCGACAAGCTCCTGGTCTCCGACCGGATCGTCAGGGGGGTGCGCTCGGGCGACAAGGGCCGCGACCGCGAGGGCGAACCGCTTCCGAACTTCGAGCCGGGCTCGGACGTGGTCGCCCAGGCCACCGTGCTCGCCGAGGGGACCCAGGGGCACCTGACCGGCGCCGCGATCGACTACTTCGGGCTCCAGGGCCTTCAGCCGCAGCGGTGGGAGCTCGGGGTGAAGGAGATCTGGAAGGTCCCCAAGCCGCTCGATCGCGTCATCCACACGATGGGATGGCCGTTGCGGAAGGGCGCCAAATACAACGAGTTCGGCGGCAGCTTCATCTACCCGATGGGCGAGGACAAGGTCTCGATCGGGCTAGTGGTGGGCCTCGACTACACGGACGCCACCTTCTCGGTTCACGACGCACTTCAGGAGCTGAAGCTGCACCCGTTCGTTCGCAAGATCCTCGAGGGTGGTGAGCGCGAGGCCTGGGGGGCCAAGACGATCCCCTCGGGCGGCTACTGGGCGCTGCCGCGCAAAATGGCCGTGCCGGGGATGGTGATGTGCGGCGACAACGCCGGGATGTGCAACGTCTCTGAGCTGAAGGGCATCCACTATGCGATGCACGCGGGGATGTACGCGGCGGAGGCGATCGTCGAGGCGCTGAAGCGCGACGAGGTCAGCTTCGACGCTTACGACACGAGGGTCCGCAACAGCGCGATCGCCGAGGACCTCTATCGGTGGCGCAACGTGCGGCAGTCGTTCTCGAAGGGCTTCTTCGTCGGCGGCGCGATCGCGAACATGGCCCTGCTCAGCGGCGGCCTGCTGCCGCCGGGGCGCTGGAAGCAGCACCAGGACGCTGAGGAGCCGGTGTGGATTGGGAAGGCCGGGGACGGCTATCCGAAGCCCGACAACAAGTACACGTTCGACAAGCTGTCCTCGGTGTTCGCCTCGGGCAATGCGACCCGCGACGACGCGCCCACCCACATCCGGGTCCAGCGCGAGGTCCCGCGCGAGGTGGCCCAGGCCTGGGTCTCGATGTGCCCCGCGCAGGTATACGAGATCCCCGAGGAGCAGCTGGCCAACGGCGCCCAGGTCGTCGACCTCGACATCACGCCGTCGAACTGCGTGCAGTGCGGCGCGATCACGGCCAAGGGCGGACGGCTGACCCCGGCCGAGGGGGGCGACGGCCCGCTGTACCAGGAGACGTAGGCGCTACCGCGACTCAGCGGTCGCCGGCCACCGCTGGCGCCTTCGAGGTCTCCTCGATGAAGGCCGCGATCAGCTCCGCGAGGCGCTCCGGCTGGTCCAGGGGGACAAAGGTCTTGGCGTCGGGAATCGTCTCGATCCGTGCGTCGGGAATCGCCTCGGCGAGGCGCTCCGCGTAGGAGAGCTTGAAGAATCGGTCGTCCGGCGCCCAGGCGAACAGCGTCGGCCGATCGAACTGGCGGAGTCGCTCGGCGGCCTCCAGCGTGTAGCGCTTGTTCAATCCGGCGGTGACCTTGGCCGTATCGCGCCTAACCCCGGCGTCGCGCTGCGAGGGCTCCATCCAACTGTCGATCAGCTCCGGAGGGATCTTCGTTTGCGCGAACGGCGCGAAAGCCGCCCGGCGAAGCGGGCCCAGGCGGAACGGCAGCGACATCACCGTCATCGCGCCCGGCAGCTTGGCCAATGGCGGCATCAGCTTGAAGGCCGAGGGCGGGAAGTTCTCGTGCGTGTCGCAGTTGGTCAGCACCAGCCGGCCGATTCGCTCCGGGCGCCGTGTGGCGAGCACCTGCGAGATCGCCCCGCCGCTGTCGTTGCCGACGATCGTCGCGCCGTTCAGCTCCATCGCCTCGAGGAAGTCGGCGATCAGGTTCGCGATCCCCGGGGGGGAGAGGTCGGCGTCGGCGTTCATCGCCACTCGATGGGCGCCCATCGGCCAATCCGGCAGGATGCAACGGTGCGTGGCCGAGAGGTACTCGGCGGCCTGGCTCCACAGCCGTCCGTCCACCAGGTAGCCGTGTACGAAGACGATCGGTTCGCCCTCGCCCAGCTCGCGGTAGCGGATTTCTCCCTGTGGAAGACGGATCTCTTGCATCGCGCTGCTCGCCTCGGCCATCTGTCCCTCCCGGGGGGTAGGATTCATACAGTCAGTACGTAACTATCATACAACCAGTATGGATGTCAAGGGAGCGAGCGGAGGAGGGCGGTCGGGGGCCGGACGGCGCCGCACCCAGGCGGAGAGGTCCCAGGCCACCCGCACCGCGCTGATCGCGGCCGCGCGAACGCTGTTCGCCGAGCGGGGCTATGCCGGGGTCGGCACCGAGGAGCTCGTCCGGGCCTCGGGGGTCACGCGGGGCGCCCTCTACCACCACTTTCAGGGCAAGGCGGACCTGTTTGGCGCCGTCTTCGAGCAGATCGAGCAGGAGCTGGCCGAGAGCCTGGCGATCGAGGCGCTGTCGAAGGAGGATCCCTGGGAGGGGCTGCTCGCGGGCTTGGAGATGTTCCTCGACGTCTGCGTCCAGCCGGAGGTGCAGCGGATCGCGCTGCTCGACGCGCCCTCGGTCCTGGGCTGGGACGCCTGGCGCGAGGTCGAGGCGCGCCACGGCCTGGGGTTGATCAGGCTGGCGCTCCAGAATCTGATCGACGAGGGGACGATCCCGGAGCAGCCGGTCGAGCCGCTCGCCCACGCGATCCTCGGGACGCTGATCGAGGCCGGCCTCTATGTGGCTCGCGCCGATCGTGTAGATGCGGCGCGGGCCCAGATGGGAGCGGTGCTGCGCCGGATGCTGGAGGGCCTTCGCGCGCCGGGCTGACGGCGGGGCGGGTCAGCCCTCCGCGAACCGCTCCGCCTCCTCGGAGCCCCCGGTCGCGTCGCCCGCGCTGTAGGAGTGGGCGCCTGCTCCGGCCAGTGCGCCGGCCTCGACGATCAGGTACTCCTCGCGCATCGGGCGAGCGTCGAACCAGCACTCGAGGATCTCACGAACGCCGGCCGCGTACCGCGCCTGGGCCGAGAGGCTCGTGCCGGAGACGTGGGGAGTCATGCCGTGGTGGGGCATCGACCGCCAGGGATGGTCCCTGGGAGCCGGCTGTGGAAACCAGACGTCACCCGCGTACCCGGCAAGCTGTCCGTCCTCGAGCGCCCGCGCGATCGCGTCGCGATCGCAGATCTTGCCGCGAGCCGTGTTCACCAGGTAGGCCCCGCGCTTCATCTTGCCGATCAGCGCCTCGTCGAACAGGTGCTCGGTCTCGGGGTGAAGGGGCGCGTTGATCGTCACCACGTCGCAGACCTGCACGAGCGACTCGGCCGTGGGGTGGTAGGTGACGCCCAGCTCCTCTTCCACCTCCCCCGGGAGGCGATGCCGATCGGTGTAGTGCAGACCGACCTCGAACGGCTTCAGGCGCCGCAGCACGGCTGAGCCGATACGCCCGGCTCCAACGGTGCCGACCTGCATCCCCTCCAGGTCGTAGGAGCGCGAAGCGCAGTCGGCGATGTTCCAGCCCCCCTCGACCACCTGCTGGTAGGAGGGGATGTAGTTGCGGACCAGGGCCAGGATCATCATCACCACGTGCTCGGAGACGCTGATGCTGTTGCAGTAGGTGACCTCGGCGACCGTGATCCCGTGCTCGATCGCGGCTTGGAGGTCGACGTGGTCGGAGCCGATGCCGGCCGTGATCGCCAGCTTGAGATTCGGGGCCTTGGCGATCCGGGCCGCGGTCAGGTAGGCGGGCCAGAACGGCTGCGAGATCACCACCTCGGCCTCGGGAAGCTGACGCTCAAAGGCCGACTCCGGCCCGTCCTTGTCCGAGGTCACGATCAACTCGTGCCCGCGACCCTCGAGGAACCCTCTCAGCCCGAGCTCCCCCGAGACGCTCCCCAGAAGCTCGCCCGGGGTGAAGTCGATCCGCTCCGGGGTTGGCGTGGTCTGCCCGTCCGCGTAGCGCTCGATCTTCGGGATCTCATCGCGCGGATAGGCCGGCGGGTAGCCGTCGACCGGGTCGTCGTATAGGACGCAGAGAATCTTCGACATACAGTTAGCCTCCGGTTAAATTGTGGAGTGTCCTCAGCCGAGGTCCGAATTGCGGCCCACCAGCCGCCGCTAACATCAGGGGAGATGAAGGCCGAGATCCACCCAGACTATGTGCTGGCGCACGTCCGCTGCTCGTGCGGGAACGAGTTCTACACGCGCTCTACGAAGCCGGAGCTGCACGTCGAGATCTGCTCGGCGTGCCATCCGTTCTACACCGGCAAGCAGAAGCTGGTCGACACGGGTGGCCGGGTCGAGCGCTTCAAGCGTCGCGCGGCGCGGAGCAGGCGCTAATCAGCGGCGCACCCGGGCTGGACGGGCGCCCCCGCCTCGCCGAGGCGCGGATGCCGGACGGGCTGCCGGTGGCGAGCCGCGACGCGCCCGTCGGCGGCCAGGCGGTGCTCGAGGGCGTCATGATGCGCGGCGTCTCGACCTGGGCCGTGGCGGTCCGCAAGCCGGACGAGCAGGTCGAGGTCACCTCCGAGCCGCTGGTCTCCTGGGCGAAGCGCAACCGGGTGCTCCGCTGGCCGGTGATCCGGGGAGTGGTGGCCTTGGCGGAGTCGCTTCGGATCGGCTTCCGGGCGCTGGCCATCTCGGCCAACGCCCAGATCGAGCCCGAGGAAGGAGAGGAGGAGCCGCAGCAGATCGGCGGCTTCCTCTGGGGGGTCACGGTGGCGCTCTCGCTGGTCCTCGCGATAGGGCTCTTCTTCGTGGTGCCCGTCAGCGCGACCAGCCTGATCAAGGACCAGCTTGGCTCGTCGCTCCTCTTCTGGCTCGTCGAGGGCGTCCTGCGCACCGCGATCTTCATCGGCTACATCGTGGCGATCAGCCGCCTGCGCGACCTGCGGCGCGTGTTCGAGTACCACGGCGCCGAGCACAAGACGATTTCCTGCTACGAGGCAGGGGACCGGCTGACGCCGGCGCGGGCCGAGCTCTACTCGCGCCTGCATCCCCGCTGCGGCACGAGCTTCCTGCTGGTCGTGATGGTGGTCGCGATCTTCGTCTTCGCGCCTCTCGGCCTACCGGCCTGGTACTGGCTGCTGGCCTCGCGGATCCTGGGCATCCCGCTGATCGCTGGGATCTCCTACGAGGTGATCAAGTGGGCGGGGCGCAACCGCCGCAAACGCTGGGTGCGGGCGGTGATGTGGCCGGGGCTGATGCTCCAGAACCTGACCACCCGGGAGCCCGACCGCGACCAGCTCGCCGTTGCCATCGCTGCCCTCGAGGCAGTGCTCGCGGTCGAGAGCCCGGATCAGGCCGCGCGCGAGGGGGAGATCGAGATCGTCGCCTAGCCTCGGGCTCGCCCTCAGAGCGCCTTTCACAATGACGGTGTGCCCGGGGCGGTCCAGAACCGAGCTGGGCGACGCACGGGGACGAGGCCAATAGGTGTGCCTATTGGCGAGGAGCCGGGTGGCGATCCAGCGACGGTGCTGGGCCGCATCCGGGTGCGGCGTTTCATTGGGGAAGTCGCTCTTAAGCGCTAGCTCTCGCAGCTGACCTCGCTGCCGGCACCCGGCCCCTGATCGCAGCTGTCGGCGCCGCCACCGCCGTTCAGGTGGTCACCTCCGCCCTCCCCGAACAGGAAGTCGCCGTCGGCGTTGCCGAACAGGTCGTCGGAGCCTCCTTCACCGTGGACCCTGTCGCTCCCGGCGCCGCCCTTGAGCCTGTCGTGGTTGCCGTCCCCGTTGATCCGGTCGTTACCGCCGCCGCCCTTGGAGAGGTCGGCGATTGGGTCGGAAAACACGTATCCGTTGCCATCGAGCTTGTCATTGCCGGGGCCGCCGAACAGCTTGCTGTCACCCAGCAGCCTGTCCCTGCCTCGGCCCCCCAGCAGCACGTTGTCGTCCCCGCGCCGGCCGTCGAGGAAGTCCTTGCCGCTCTCGCCCGCGATCTTGTCGCCTTGGTCGCCCCCGTGCAGCTCGTCGTCGCCCGAGCCGCCGCAGATGAAGTCATCGCCCTCATGGGAATCAACCACGTCGTCGCCACCGCCAGAGGCGATCACGTCGGTCCCCGGGGTCCCGTCCAGGTGGTTGTTGCCCGGGCCGCCGACGATGGTGGGCGTGTGGCCGAAGCACCTATTGGCGGCATCGCTGGACCCCGGGATGCCGAGCCCGGCGAGCACGATGACGGCGGCGACGGCGCCGCATAGGCCCGCCCACGAAAGCCGGCGTGCGTCTTCTCCGGCCATCGTCAGGCCTCGCAGCCCAGCACGCTGCCGGTCCCAGGACCTTGGATGCAGCTATCGGTGCCGGTGCCGCCGTTGAGGTGGTCGTTGCCCGGACCGCCGCGCAACTCGTCGTCGCCGGCTTCACCGAAGATCCGATCCCGGTGAGCCAGCCCGCTCAGCGTGTCGGCGTCCGCGCCGCCGCGGATCACGTCACGACCGCGCCCGCTGCCGTCGCCCGCGATGTGGTCGCGGCCGGATCCTCCCTTGAGGACGTCTCGGTGTGAATCGTTTACGTAGCCGGTGCCGTTGATCCGGTCGTTCCCTGCGCCGCCGGTCGACTTCTCCCCGCCGATCATCCGGTCTCTGCCCCGTCCGCCGATCAGCACGTCACCCAGTTCGCCCCGGCGCCCGTCGAGGAAGTCTCGGCCGGTACCCCCAACGATCCTGTCGCCGCCGTTGTAGCCGTGGAGCTCGTCGGATCCGTTCCCGCCGTCGAGGAAGTCGTCGGCCCTGCCGGTATCGATCGTGTCGTCGCCGCCGTCCCCGCAGACGTAGTCGACCCCATTGCCGGCGGCGACGGTGTCGTTGCCCCCGCCTGCGACGATCACGTCGCTGCCCCCGGTGCCCTGGATGGTGTCGTTGCCTGAGCCGCGCACGATCGTCGCCGACTTGCCGAAGCAGGTCTGGCCCCCGGCCGTCGTCTCACTGACGCCCCACGCCGCAAGCACTGCGTAGAGCACGGCCCCGCAGATGGCCGCCCGACGTCCCGCCAACCGCATCGGCTTCAGGGGCACCGGCGTAGCGCTCCAGAGCCCGGTCCCTGCCTGCAGAGGTCGGTGCCGGAGCCGCCGTTGATGGTGTCGTTGCCGCCCTGGCCGCGGAGCTTGTCATTGCCGCTGTTGCCGAGGACCTTGTCGTTCCCGTTGCCGGCCCAGATCTTGTCGTTCTTCGGACCGCCCCTCAGCTTTTCGCTGTTCGAGCCGCCGGAGATACTGTCCCGACCGCCGCCGCCGTCCGTGAAATCCGGACTGATCCCGCTCACCGTGTAGTAGCCGAAGTTCTCGATCTCGTCGTTACCGGGACCGCCGTCGATCTTGCCGTCGGCCTGGATCAGGTCGTCCCCGCGGCCGCCGATCGATCGGTTGCCCTCCTCGCTGCGGCGCCCGTCGAGCCAGTCGTCCCCAGGCCCACCGTCCATGTACCCAGCTCCCTCAGCGGCATGGACCGTGTCGTCGCCGGAGCCTGCGCAGACGTAGTCGGTGCCCTGCCGCGGGCGGACCGAGTCGTTGCCGCCGCGGGCGATGATCACGTCGCGGCCGCTGGTACCCACCAGCTGGTCGCCGCTGTTGGTGCCGACGATCGTCGGGGCCCTGCCGAAGCACTGGAGGCCCGCGTCGGAAGCCGACGGGAAGGCTAGGGCCAAGGTCGCCGCGATGAGCAGCCCCAGGCTCGAGATGAACAGGTTTCGCGCTGGAGGATTGCTGGAGCCCATGGGTCAATGGTGGCAACTCAGCCGGCAACTTGACTACCCACCCTAGGGTGAATCAGGCGACCCCCTCTTACTCGGTCACTCGCGTCACACTTAATGGGAATGATCGATTCGCTGGTGGAGCAGATCGAGGCCCGCTTCGCGGAGCTGGAGCGGCACATGTCCGACCCCGCGGTGATCGCCGACCGGGAGCGCTACGCCGAGGTCGGACGCGAGTACCGAGAGCTCGAGCCTGCGCATGAGCTGGCGCACCAGTACGTCCAGCTCCTCGACGATCTGGAGGGCGCCAGGGAGCTCTTGGCCGAGGACGGCGACGACCCGGAGCTGCGCAAGCTGGTCGCCGACGCGCCCGGCCGGCTCGCCGAGCTCGGCGAGCAGATCCGACTGGCGACGGTGGATCGAGACCCGAACGACGACAAGAACGTCCTGGTGGAGGTCCGGGCGGGGACGGGGGGCGACGAGGCGGCGCTGTTCGCCGGCGACTTGTTCAAGATGCTCACCCGCTACGCCGAACAGCGCGGCTTCGGGACCGAGGTCCTCTCCTCCTCGCCGGCCGAGGTCGGCGGCTTCAAGGAGGTCACCTTCGCCGTCAAGGGCGAGGGCGCCTACTCGGTGTTCAAGTACGAGGGCGGAACGCACCGCGTGCAGCGGGTGCCGAAGACCGAGTCGCAGGGACGGATCCACACCTCGACCGCCACCGTGGCTGTACTGCCCGAGGCCGAGGAGGTGGAGGTCGAGATCGACCCCAACGATCTCCAGGTGGACGTCTATCGCTCCTCCGGGCCGGGCGGCCAGTCCGTCAACACCACCGACTCCGCCGTGCGGGTGACGCACAGGCCGACTGGGATCGCCGTCTCGATGCAGGACGAGAAGTCGCAGCTCCAGAATCGCGACAAGGCGATGCGAGTGTTGCGCGCCCGCCTGTACGAGCAGAAGCTGGCCGCCCAACAGGCCGAGATCGCCACCGAGCGCCGCTCGCAGGTGGGCTCGGGGGAGCGCTCGGAGAAGATCCGGACCTACAACTTCCCTCAGGGCCGGGTCACCGACCATCGCGTCAAGCTCACGGCCCACAATCTCGACCAGGTGCTGGCGGGCAACCTGCGCGAGTTCACCGAGGCGCTCGCCGGCGAGGAGAAGCGCCGGCGCCTCGAGGCGCAGGCGGCCGAAGCGGCGTCTTGACGGGGGCTGGGGTGACCGCGGGTTCTGTGAAGGAGGCGCTCCGTGCGGCGACCGATGCCCTCGAGGCTGCCGGCGTCGAAACGTCGCGCCTGGACGCGGAGCTGCTGCTGGCCGAGGCGACCGGGTGGGATCGGGCGCGGCTCGCCGCCGAGCCCGAGGCGGGGGTCCATGCGGCCGCCGCCCGCCGCTTTGGTGAGATGGTGCGCCGCCGCGTCCGCCGCGAGCCCGTCGCCTACATCCTCGGCCGCAAGGGCTTTCGTCGGCTCGAGCTCGCGGTCGATGGCCGGGCGCTGATCCCGCGCCCGGAGACGGAGCTCCTGGTCGAGATCGCGCTGGAGCTCGAGCCCACCACGGCGCTCGACGTCGGCACCGGCTCCGGCGCAGTGGCGCTGGCGGTCGCCGACGAGCTTCCGGGCTGCGAGGTCACCGGGACGGACACCTCGACGGCGGCGCTCGACCTGGCTCGCGAGAACGCCGAGCGACTGGAGATCGATGGTCGGGTCCGCTTCGAGCGCGGGACCGTTCCCGAGGGCAGGCTCTTCGAGTTGGTGCTGGCGAACCTCCCCTACGTTCGCGAGGACGAGTGGGAGAGCCTGGCGCCCGAGATCACCGGCTACGAGCCGCGCGAGGCGCTGGTGGGCGGCGCTGACGGCGTCGAGGCGATCGCCTCCACCGTCCCGGCGACCGTCGCCGCCCTGGAGCCGGGCGCATCGCTTGCCCTGGAGGTCGGCGCGGGTCAGGCCGGCCCGGTCGCGGAGCTCCTGCTCGACCTCGGTTTCGGCCAGGTCGAGGGGCGCCAGGACCTCGCCGGGATCCCCCGGGTGGTCCTCGGCAGCCCGTGATCCCTACGGTTTCGATCGCCGACGACGGAGGCGGTCGTGCGCGCCAGGCGCTCGAGGGCTGCGTCGCCCAGGGCGGCGTCGCGATCTTCCCGGCGGACACGCTCTACGGGCTCGGCTGCGACCCATCGAGCGGGGCGGCGATCGAGCGGATTCACTCGCTGAAGGGCCGCGATCAAGGCAAGCCCTCGGCCCTGATGTTCTTCGCTCCCCTCGCCATGCGCGAGCTGCTCTCGACCCTGGGGCCGCGCACCCGCGAGGCGCTCGGGGCGCTGCTTCCCGGAGCCGTGACCCTCGTCGTCCACAATCCCCAGCGCCTCTACCCCCTCGCCTGCGGCGATCATCCCGAACGCCTCGGGGTCCGGCTGGTGGAGGGACCGCTCGGCGGCGCCGGCTGCGTGATCTTCCAGACCAGCGCCAACCGCAGCGGCGAGCCGGCGGCGAGCCACTTCGGCGACATCGATGCGGAGATCCTCGGCGGTGCCGACCTGGCGATCGACGGCGGCGAGCTAGGCGGCGAGCCCTCCACCGTGGTCGATCTGACGACGTTCGACTCCGATGGCTCCTGGAGCGTGTTGCGGGAGGGGGCGATGAGCCCCGCCCAGATCGCAGCCAGTTTGGGGGCAAGTAGGGCGGCCCATCCCGGGCGCTTATGAGGTTGTGCGTCTATAGGACGTCGAAAGTCATAAGCATGGCCGGGAGTCAGTCATCCACGGGCTCGTCGCCCTGCGCGGCCTCCAGCGCCTCCTCGAGGGTGGCGAAGACCTCGACCCGGATCACCCGGTCGTCGCGCAGCGACCAGACGAGCACGACCTCCTGCTCGACCTCGATTCCGGTCGCTCGCCCTCGCGCAATCAGGGTGGATTGGGCGATCACGCGTCCTCCCACCTCTCGGAACTCCCTCGGCTCGAAGCGGACCTCGTCCATGGCGTCATAGAAGGAGGCGAAGTAGCGGCGCACCCCGTCTGGGCCGCGATAGGTGTCCGGCTCGGCGGCGAGGTTGGCGGGCGTCGTCATCTCGAACTCGGGGTGGATCAGCGGCATCAGCGACTCCACGCCACCCTCGCTGAGCGCCTCGAAGCCACCGCGAACGAGCTCCACGTTCCGGCCCGACATCCCCGCAAGCGTACGCAAGCCTCGCGTACGCGGATGCGAGGCCGGGGGCGCCAGCGCCGCTGCTATGGTCGCCGCACCGTGACCCTTCCCGACGACTTCCAGACCGCGTCGCTCGCCGAGGTCGACCCGGCGATCGCCGAGGTGCTGCACCGTGAGCTGCATCGCCAGCAGAACACGCTGGAGATGATCGCCTCGGAGAACTTCGTCCCTCAGGCCGTGCTCGAGGCGACCGGATCGGTGCTCACGAACAAGTACGCCGAGGGCTACCCGGGCCGTCGCTACTACGGCGGCTGCGAGGAGGTAGACGTCGCCGAGCAGTTGGCGATCGACCGGGCCACCGAGCTGTTTGGAGCCGAGCACGTCAACGTCCAGTCTCACGCCGGCGCGCAGGCGAACAACGCCGCCTACATGGCGATGCTCGAGCCGGGCGAGACGATCCTGGGGATGGCGCTCGACCACGGTGGCCATCTCACGCACGGCATGAGGCTGAACGTCTCGGGCAAGCTGTACGAGGTCGCCGCCTACCACGTTCGGCGCGAGGACTACCGCTGCGACATGGAGGAGGTCGAGCGGCTGGCGCAGGAGCACCGGCCGAAGGTGATCGTCGCCGGCTGGTCGGCCTATCCGCGCCAGCTCGACTTCGCCGCCTTCCGAGAGATCGCCGACGGAGTCGGCGCCCGCCTGATGGTCGACATGGCCCATTTCGCCGGCTTGGTGGCCGCCGGCGAGCACCCGAACCCGGTGCCGCACGCGGACGTCGTCACGACCACGATCCACAAGACGCTCGGCGGCCCGCGCAGCGGCATGATCCTCTGCACCGAGGAGCTGGCCAAGGACATCGACCGCTCCGTGTTCCCAGGCCAGCAGGGCGGGCCGCTGATGCACGTGATTGCCGCCAAGGCGGTGGCGCTGGGGATTGCTCAGTCGGAGCCCTTCCGCGTCCGCCAACGGCAGACCGTGGCCAACGCGAAGGCGTTCGCAGAGGAGCTGATCGCTGGCGGGATCTCGGTGCTGACCGGGGGCACCGACGTGCACCTGGTGATGGTCGACCTGGGGCCGACCGGGCTGGACGGAAAGACCGCCGAGAGCCGCCTCGAGGAGGTGGGGATCACCGTCAACCGAAACGCGATTCCGTTCGACGAGCGCCCGCCGATGAACCCATCCGGCCTCAGGATCGGAACACCGGCGCTGACCACACGGGGCCTGGTCGAGGACGACATGGGCGAGATCGCCACGGTGATCACCGTCGCTCTGTCGGATCGCTTCGACGCCGAGAAGGCCCAGCTGCTCGAGCGGACCAGCGCCCTGATCGAGCGCTATCCCCTCTATCCGCAGCTCTCCGCCGCGCCGGTCTAGGCGACCCGCCCGCAGAGCCGCGAATAGCCTGGGCGGCGCGATGCCGCTCCAGCTCGACCTGGAACGCCTGAGGCTGGGGGAGGGGCCGACCCCGGTTCGGGAGCTCACCCACCTGGGGGGTGAGCGCGGGCAGGCGCCCGTGTGGATCAAGGACGACGGCGCCTACAGCCCCTTTGGGGGCAACAAGGCGCGGAAGCTCGAGTGGCTGCTCGCCGACGCCCGCCGCCGCGGCAAGCGCACGATCCTCACGGGCGGGGCGCTGGGCACCAATCACGGCCTGGCCAGCGCGCTGTTCGCCCGCCAGTTGGGGATGCGAACCGTGCTCGTGCTGGTCCCTCAACCCGAGACGGAGCACGTTCGCCGCCAGCTCGAGCGGATGCGCGCCAGCGGCGCCGAGCTCCATCTCGCCGAGGGCGTGGTGCGCGCCTATGCGCTTGCGGCCTCGCTGATCCTGAGGCGCGCCAGCCCGCCGCTGAACCTCCCCTACTTCATGCCCCCCGGGGGATCCGTGCCCCTGGGCTGTGTCGGCTACGTCGAGGCGGCGATCGAGCTCGCCGAGCAGGTCGAGGCCGGCCGACTGCCGGAGCCCTCGCACATCGTCGTTCCCCTCGGCAGCGGCGGCACCGCCGCCGGGCTGCTCGCGGGGCTGAAGCTCGCGGGCCTGCGCTCCCGCCTCGTCTGCGTGCTGGTCAATGACCTGGTCAGGGTCGACGAGCGAACGGTCGCCAGGCTCGCTCGCCGTACGCTACGCCTGCTGCGCAAGCGGGGCGCGAGCGTCCGGGAGGTCGAGCTCACCGCCGCCGACGTAACCGTGGAGCGCGGTTGGCTCGGCCCCGGGTACGGACACTCGACACAGGCGGCGGATCGCGCCACCAAGGTCTTCGGCGAGCGCGAGGACGTCGTGCTGGAGCCGGTCTACACGGCGAAGGCGGTGGCGGCGTTGCTGGAGCTCAATCGCCGCGGCGCGTTCGGCCGCGGGCCGGTGCTCTACTGGCACACCTACAGCCGGCCGGTGGACGCCTGAGAGTGATCAGCTTCCCCTCCGGCCTGCCAGGCGTTCCGCGCGCTTCACCATTCCCGGGGCGCCGAGCCGCTCCGCCCACGCCTCCAGCCCGGGTGCGGGCCCCCGCCACCGCCAGTCGTCCACGGCCCCGACCGGCGCGTCGGTGCGAAGGGTGGCTAGGTCGCGGAACAGCATCACGAGGTCGCGCTTCGCCACCAGCGTGGCGGCGAGCTTCTTGGCCCCACGGACGTTCACGTCCCAGGCGATCGCGTGCTCCGGGATCGCCTCGAGATGCTCGTAGCGGGCGAGCACGGCCGACGCCGACTTCGCGCCCCACCCGGGCAGGCCCGGAAAGCCGTCGGCGCTGTCGCCCACGAGCGCGAGCCAGTCTGGGATCGAAGCCGGGCCGACGCCGAACTTCTCGCGCACGCCTGCCTCGTCGAACAGCCGCCGGTTGCGGCGATCGAGCTGCACGACTCGCGCCTCGGCCACGCACTGGGCGAGATCCTTGTCGGGCGTGCAGATCAGCACCTGCTCGACGCGGCCGTCGGCAGCGGCATGCTCGGCCGCCGCGGCCAGGGCGTCGTCGGCCTCCTGTTCGACCATGGCCCAGACGCGAATGCCGAGCGCCTCGATCGCCTCCTCGAGCAATGGGAACTGCGCCAGCAGGTCCGGGTCGACGCCGGCGCCCGTCTTGTAACCCGGCCACAGCTCGTTGCGGAACGACTCGATCACCTGGTCCGTGGCCACCCCGAGGTGGGTGGCGCCGTCCTCCAGGATCGTGAGGACGCTCCCCAGCACCCCCCGCACCGCACCCACCTCGGTGCCCCCCGGGTCGCGGTGCGACGGCACCGCGAAGAAGTGACGGAACAGCTCGTAGGTCCCGTCGAGTAGGTGGACCCGCACGTGACGGGAGGCTACTGCGTCGGAGTCTGGCGCTAGCCTCCGAGGGATCGGGGATGAGGGTCTGGGTGGACATGAGCGCGCCGGCGCACGTCCTGGTGCTCCGGCCGATCATCGACCGCCTCCGTGACGCGGGTCATGAGGTTGAGGTCACCTCCCGCGAGTACACGCAGACGCAGGAGCTGCTGGCGCTCCATGGCATCGATCACACGCCGATCGGGCGCCACGGCGGCGCCTCCCGAGCCCGGAAGCTGGTCAGGCTGATGCAGCGCACGCCGATGATGCGCAGGTTTGGAAAGCGCCGGGGCTTCGAGCTGGCCCTTGCCCACGGCTCCTACGACCTCGCCATGGCGGCGAGGTCGCTCGGCATCCCGGAGGCCAACATGCACGACTACGAGTTCGCGGTCACCCAGCACCGCATCGGGTGCCGGCTCGCGACCCGCGTGATCTTTCCCGACGCCGTTCCCGCCGAGCGGCTGAGGCGATTCGGGGTGGGACCCGAGAAGCTGTTCCAGTACCCGGGGCTGAAGGAGGAGTACTACCTCGCTGACTTCGAGCCCGACTCCCGTGCGCTCGAGCGGCTCGGCGTCGACAGACAGCGCGTCGTGGTGATAGTCAGACCGCCGCCAGACGTTTCGCTGTATCACCGAAAGTCGAACCCGCTGTTCCCCCAGGTTCTCTCCCACCTCGGAACCGAAGCCAAGGTCCACGCCGTCGTGCTGCCCCGCACCGACGCCCAGCGAAGCTACGTGAAGAGCCTCGAGCTGCCCTCGGTGATCGTCACCGAGCGGGCAGTCGAGGCGCAGAGCCTGGTCGCGCTTGCCGACCTCGTCGTCTCGGCCGGCGGGACCATGAACCGCGAGGCAGCGGCGCTGGGCACGCCGGTCTACACCACCTATGGAGGCAGGCTCGGCGGCGTCGACGAGGCGCTGATTCGCTCCGGGCGCCTGCGCCCGCTAACCGACCCCAGGGCACTGGAGCTCGAGAAGCGAAGCGCCGGCAACGGTCAGGCCACGCTCCGCGACCCGTCGCTGCTCGTCGACCTTATCCTTGGGACGGTCCAGTGAAGGCATCCCCCCATGTCGCCAAGCCCCTGGGCGCCGCCCCTCCGGAGGGCTACGTCGGGGCGTTGCCGTCATCGGAGTCGCTCGCCGAGCAATACGCGCGGATCGCCCACGCCTACGAGGGCCGTCCGATCGATCTCGTCCTTCGCTCGCTCGACCTGGCGATCGCGGGCATGGCCCTGGTGGTGCTCTCACCGATCCTCGCCGTGGTCTCCGTGGCCATCCTGGTGGCCTCGGGACGGCCGGTTCTCTACCGGGGCGAGCGCGTGGGTCGGGCGGGCCGAGTATTCACCATGTACAAGCTCCGGACCCTGACGCCGGATGCCGAGACCCGCCTCGGCCCCTACCTCGAGATCGAGCTCACCCGCCGTACCGAGGGCGAACTGACCCCGATCGGCAAGGCCCTGCGAGCCACCCATCTGGACGAGATCCCCCAGCTTTGGAACGTGATGCGCGGCGACATGAGCATGGTCGGCCCGCGACCGATCCGCCCGCCGTTCTTCGCCGAGCTGTGCGAGCACGTCCCCCAGTACTGGCAGCGGCTGGTGATCCGCCCCGGCGTCACCGGCTTCGCGCAGACTCGGATGACGCGCGAGGAGTCGTGGGCCGACAAGCTCGCTCACGACATGGAGTACATCGCCGACCGCTCCGTCCGGCTCTACCTGCGGGTGCTCGCCGCGACCGCGTCCAGGATGGTGGTCAGGATGGTCGGCGGCGACCGCCCGTAGACTGGCCCGCATGTGCGGGATTTGCGCATAGGGGCCTTCATCCCGCTTGTTCATGCGATTTCGGGGCCTCATCCCTCACCCATCCCGCACGTAATCCCGCACGTAGCCGCTCGCCAGCCCCGCGAGCCGCCTGCTCGGCCTAGCGTGCTACTGGGGCCAGCGAGAGCCGTACGGAAGCGGGCGATTGGCCCGGAATGGCTCCATGCGAACTGTCTTGTCCGACGCTGATGGCACCGTTCCAGTTGCCAGCAATCCACGAACCCGAAAGGAGATCCGATTTACATGACTGGCACGGAACTCAGCAACCCGACCATTGGAGGGCTCCTCGCCTACTGCGATTGGCTGAAGGCGAAGGGCTATCAGGGCGACAACGCGATTGAGGCGTGGAAAACCGCCATCAAGAAGGTGTTCGCGGCGGTGGAGCCCGAGAAGTACGAGTCCATCAGCCTGGAAGGGCTGGACCTCGATGACTACGTGCGACGCTTCAGGAGGCTCGCAGGGGCCGACTACAAGGCCGAGACAATCAACGTCTACGCAGGCCGGATTCGGAATGCCATCGAGGCGCAGGAGCACTACCGGAAGACCGGCAGGCCGCCGTCATTCCGGAAGCCGACCCGCCGCGCCAAGCAGAGGCAGGCGTCGGCTCCAGCGGCGAAGAGCCATGCCGGGACCAGCGACAAGCAGGAGTTGGTGAGCGGCGGCGATGCGACGGGCAACCTCGTGCGCTTTCCGTTCCCGCTTCGGAGCGGCCAGCTAGCCGAGCTGAGGCTGCCAGCTCGCCTGGACAAGAGCGATGCCGATCGTCTGAGTGCGTTCCTGCGGGCACTCCAGCAAGAGGAGCAGCCGCAGTTGCCGGAGCGCGCGGGCGAGGAATCGAAAGCCGCGTAGCGGCCAGTCGGCACTGGGCCACCCTTTGGCGCTGTGTGCAGGTGGGGTCCGGTTGCCAAGCGGAGGGCATCGGGTGTAAGGTCGGTAGCCAGGAGGAGAGGCCCATGGGCGAATCGCACGGTCAAGGCAGGTTTCTTGGTCAGCTGGTGCGCCGGAAAGTAATCGCGCTCGCGCTGGCAACCTTGGCGCTGCTCGTTGTCGCGGCGACCGCGCTCGCCGTGACCGGCGACCTCACCCAGCCCGCCGGGACCGCCGGCTGCGTGAGCGAGACGGGGGTGGGACCCTGCGCCGACGGCCATGCGCTCGGCGGAAGCAGTGTCGCGGTCAGCCCCGACGGAAAGAGCGTCTACGTCACCTCGGGGCTCAGCGACGCCGTGGCGCGCCTCAACCGCAACACGACCACCGGGGCGATCGGCCAGCCCGCCGGGACGGCCGGCTGCATCAGCGAGACGGGGGCGGGAACCTGCGCCGACGGCCATGCGCTCGACGGCGCGGGAGGGGTGGCGGTCAGCGCCGACGGGAAGAGCGTCTACGTCGCCTCCGCAGGCAGCGACGCCGTCGCACGCTTCAACCGCAACACGACCACCGGGGCGATCACCCAGCCCCCCGGGACCGGCGGCTGCGTCAGCGAGACGGGGGCGGGGCCCTGCGCCGACGGCCACGCGCTCGACGCCCCGCGGTCGGTGGCGGTCAGCGCCGACGGGAAGAGCGTCTACGTTGCCTCCTACGGAAGCGACGCCGTGGCGCGCCTCAACCGCAACACGAGCGCCGGGGCGATCACGCAGCCCGCCGGCGCCGCCAGCTGCGTCAGCGAGACGGGGGCGGGGCCCTGCGCCGACGGCCGTGCGCTCGACAGCCCCCACGGGGTGGCGGTCGCCCCCGATGGGAAGAGCGTCTACGTCGCCTCCTACGACAGCGACGCCGTCGCGCGCCTCAACCGCAACACGACCACCGGCGCGATCACGCAGCCCGCCGGCGCCGCCGGCTGCATCGTCCAGTTGGGGGAGGGTGCGCCGCCGGCCATGCGCTCGACGAGCCGCGGTCGGTGGCGGTCAGCGCCGACGGGAAGAGCGTCTACGTCGCATCGGAGACGCAGCGGCGCCGTGGCGCGCTTCAACCGCAACACGACCACCGGGGCGATCGCCCAGCCCCCCGGGACCGGCGGCTGCATCAGCGAGACGGGGGCGGGGACCTGCGCCAATGGCCATGCGCTCACCACCGCGTGGTCGGTGGCGGTCAGCGCCGACGGGAAGAGCGTCTATGTCGCCTCCTCCAGCCACGCCGTCGCGCGCCTCAACCGCGGCACGACCGCCGGGGCGATCGCTGAGCCGGCCGGGACGGCTGGCTGCGTGAGCGAAACGGGGGCGGGGACGTGCGCCGACGGCCACGGGCTCGACCACCCGCATGGGGTGGCGGTCAGCGCCGACGGGAAGAGCGTCTACGTCGGCTCCATCGATCAGCAGCGCCGTGGCGCGCTTCAACCGGGCGCCCTAAAGGACTTCACCGCCGCCGCGAGCGATCCCGCTTTGCATAGAAGAGTTCGTGCGCGCCTTCCACGCGGCCGTTGCTATCCGATGGCAGGGGCGACACCAGCTCGAGAGGCCGGTGCGCAGGCTCTTGTTGGGCGGGAAGAGCGTCGGGCGGGAGAGCCTCGCCGCAGCGGCTGCATCGCTTCCGGCCGTCAAGCAGGTGATTGGGTCGTCATTGGCTATTCCTTCGCCGCGAAAAATGATTCTTTCGCCGTGAGCCGCCTGCGGCCCCCGACACGAATCGCTCTCGAGAAGGCGACCCTGCCCCCCCTCTGACCGTGTATCAGAAGGTGTTCCTCCCGGCCTCACAGGGGACGGGCGCCCATTGCCCCCTTGGCCCGAGCCCGTAAATCGCCCCCGAAAGGCACGTTTTCCCTGCAAATAAGCGTGAAAGTGCAGCACCGCGTTGGATAGAATGAGATGGCGATGAGCGATGCGGATGATTTCGAGTTTGCGCTGCTCCAAGAGCGGCGCCGAGCGGAGGACGAATGTGAATCCTGATACCGAAGCCGCCAAGCCCCTCCTCATCGGCGCCGTGATTGCGGGCGCCATCCTGGCGCTCATCCTCGTCCCGATGCTTGCAATTCCCGCGCTGGTGATCGGCGCGCTCGTGCTCGCTGCTTAGCTGGCGTCCTCGGCTAGGCGCGCCCGTGCAGGCCATGCTGCCGCGATGCCTTGCCTCCTCATCGACGTGGTAGCCATCTCGCAGCCCAGAACTTCCAGGCTTGCTTCACCGCCGGGTGGTCGCTGGGCAGCCGGTCGCCTCGGCGGTACAGCAACTCCAATTCATTGCCGTCGCCATCCGCAATCACGGTGACGTGCGGCTCGATGCAGGTCATGGTCTCTGGCTCAGCTTTGGCTCGCGCCATTGATTGATTCCTTTCCGTTCAAGTGATCGTGGATTTGCTCGGCGCTCATGGAGCTCTGCTCCGCGAGCACCGGCCATAGCTGCTCGACGCGTTCGATGAACGGCCCTTGCGCCGCGAGGGTTCGGGCTCGCGCCCGTCCGAACGCAACGAGCGCTGAAATCTCATCCGGCGTTCGGCAATAGCGGCTCGCCACGGCAATCGCTCGCGCCTCATCGCGCTCCTCGTCCCAAGGCAGCGATGGGCTCCGCGTCACCACTCGGCCAATGAGGAGAATCGTCAGCTCGCTCACGACATCATCGAGAGAGGCCGGGCCATCGGGCAGGCAGCCAATCTCCGCCCAGCCGCCATCGGGGTCAATCCAGACGCGGCCGATGGGGCGGCTGAGGCAATCGGCGGCGATGACATGCGCTGCTTCGTGCAACGCCAACCGCTTGCGGTCTCTCTCGGCTAGCTCTTGTGCCACGGAGCCCGGCCGTCCCAAAGCTGGTCGATGCGCTCCAGCTCGGCCCGCTGCTCCTCGGCAAGCACGCCGCCGATCTCATAGACGGCGGGGGTGCGCTGCTCGGGCTCGCGCTGCGAATCAAGCACCCGCCCGGTCTCCTCCCAGAAAACCCGCCGCTGGCGATCCTCGGCGCTCTCATAGCGCCGATATTTCTCGCGGCTCTCGCGCTCCCGATCCTGCCTTTCAATCTCGCGCATCCTGGCGCTGATGACGCGGCGCTCATGGCGAGCCCGCTCCTCGTCCATCTGGCGAGAAAGCAGCGCTCCCGCCTCGCGCAGATCGCGGGTGCGCACACCAGGGAGCGGATAAGCCTTGCTCGGGACGAATGCCTGCGGATGGCTCCGGGCCAGCGGATGATCGGGGGAAACTCGGCTCACGCCTCGGCGGATGTCCTCGCCAGGGATATCGACGATGGCTTGAAGCATGGTGTCGTTCATTTTTCGCGCTCCTGGGGTTCGGGGGGAGGCATCAGCTCGGCAAGGCTTGAGTCGAGCACGGCGGCGAGCCGCTCGGCAACTCGGAGAGTGGGAACCGACTCGGCGTGCTCGACGTTCCAAACGGTCGAGACTGAGACTCCGGCTCGCGCGGCGACAGCCCCCAGGCTGAGCTTTTGCTCATCCCGTAGCTGCCGCACGCGCTTGCCGAATCCGGCCGCCGCGAGGCGCCGTGGCGCTGACAGGGAAGGAGTCCCTCTGTCCATCTGCATTCCATTTTATCGAACGTACGTTCCCCTCCCGCGCGCCGCGCTTATTGCGGAGCTGGCCGCTTCGCCAGCCCCGCGAGCGACCTCCTCGGCACGCTCCCGCTGAGCGGCCAGGTAGCCGTCGAGCAGGCCAGCGGCCTCCTCCTCGCTGCCCGGCATCAGGTGCCCATAGCGGTCAAGGGTGATGCTGATGTTCGCGTGGCCCATGTAGGTGCTGAGCGCCTTGGCGTTGACGCCAGCGGCGATCATCAGAGACGCAAATGTGTGCCTGCACTCATGGAGCGTGATCCGTTCGAGTCCCGCTCCTCGCCAGATGCGGTCGGCCCGGCGTCGCACCGCTGTGGGCTGGAACGGCTGGCTGGCGCTATTACCGAAAACGAACCCCTCGTCGCGCCGGGTGACCAGCCGATGTTCGGTCAGGTGGTCGCGGAGCGCGGCGGCAATCGGCACCTTGCGTCGGCCAGCCTTTGACTTCAGCCCGATGATGCCGACCTTGTCGTCCCAGCTCCGCTCGACCCTGATAACGCCGGAGGCGAGATCGATATCCGACCAGGAGATAGCCAGCAGCTCGCCGCGACGCAGCCCCGCATACATCGCTGTCGCCCAGAGCGCCCTATCGGTCTCGGGCAGCGCCGCGATCAGGGCTGCCGCCTCGCTCGGATCAGCGACCCGCTCCCGGCGTCCCTCGACGCGCGGCAGCCGGAGCCCATCGCAGGAATTGATGGCGGAGCTGCCCGCGCTCCAGGGCGTGGCGATAGACCGCACGCAGCGGCAGCAACGTCACCTGCACCGTGGAGGGGTTCAGCCCCTCGGCCAGCAGCCGCCGAACGAACTCTTGGAGGTCGGGGCGCTGCAAATCGCCGAGCCGCGTGGCTCCGAAATCGGGGAGCACCCGGAGCCGCATCGCGCGTTCATAGCCGCGTAGGGAGCCCGGCTTATAGGCGTCGCCCGAACGGTTGCGGATGGTCCCGGCCTTGGCGCCCTCATACCAAGCCGTCCATGCCTCGCGCACGGTCGTGGGGCTCGGCGCTCGCAGGGCGCCGCGCTCAGCGGCGACGAGCGCATCCGCGCGCCAGGAGCGCGCCTCCGCCTCGCGGGCAAAGGTCTTTGTGACTTTCTTTCCCTCGCGCCGAAGGACCACCCAGGCTTCCCAGCCGGGCTCGCATCGGCAGCGCCCACCATCCGGCGCCGGGCAATCCTTGCGGTGGCGCTTGACAATCCCGGTCGCCATCAGGTGCCCGCCGTAGTGCTCTTGTGCCTATTCTGAGGTCGGGTCAAGGGGTTTCTCCTTGGCTCCAGGCCGGGGGCGTTGATGCGCTGCCCGGCCATTTTTAGTGCTCATCGACACTAGCGCGTCCACCTAGCACCTGCTCCGCGTTTTCATCAGCCCAGCGCGCCAGCTTCCGCGACGGGGATCAGTCGCTTGCGACCCCGGCGCACGACTCGAACCTCGGGCTGGACGTGCTCGGTGAAAAAGTCCGGTCCCACGCCCAGCGCGGCAGCGGCCTCCGGGGGCGTGAGCGCGATGCGCGGGATGGGAGCGTGGAGCTTCCTCATGTCGCGCTCCCGTCTCCGTTCCTGCTCAGAGCCAGGGGCACGGGGGGAGGCTCGGCGGCAGATGCCCCCTCGCTGGCTTGCGCCTCCTCCAGCGTCGAGATCGCGTCGCCGAGCGCGGCGCGCATCCGGCCATCCTGCGCCCCGGCGCGGATTTGCTTGATACGGGAGATCACGGCTTCCAACTGCTGGCCGGTGGTGGGCTCGGCCTCGGCCTCCGCCAGCCTCCGGCGCCATTCGATGATGCTGAGGCTCGGAAGCACCGGCGTCAGCCCGCGCGGGATGCGGATGGCATCGCTCGCCTCCTGCGCCCGGTCGTGGGCAGCGAGGGCGTCGGGGATCTCCGCCAGTTCCAGCGCGCGGGCCTTGGACGGGACCCACCGGGGGATCTTGACGGCCGGTTGGAGCTGGAACTCCTCGGGCGCTTCCGGCGCTTCGCGGTGCGCCGCCTCGCGGCGGGCTTCGTCGTGGGGCATCGCTCCCTTGTCGACGCTGATGATGAGGTCGGGGTGGCGGTCGAGCTTGCGGGCGAGGCTCATGCGGTTGCGAGCGGTGCGCTCAGACACGCCCAGCTCAGCCGCCACTTCGGCAACGGTTGCCGAGGTTCGATCATTTCGCTGTCCCTGGCCCTGCTTGATCCCCCGGACCTCCAGCAGCGCCGCGAATGCCACGCCCCAGCCCACCGGCCCGATTTGCCGCCGCGCGAGGTTCTGCTTGATCGCGTGCTCGCGCTTCTCTGCCTCGCTGAGGCCACGGCGAACCACGGTCAGGGGCTCCCTCCCCAGCTCGCGGCAGGCGAGCAGGCGGTGAGCGCCGTCGAGGACGTTGCCGTCCTCGTCAAGCTCAATCGGCACCTGTTGGCCGCGCTTGGCGATGTCGGCTTTCAGTGCCGCGTACTCCTCCTCGGTCAGCGAGAGCAGCAGCTCGGAGTAGGTGCTCACGCCTCTCCCTCGCCCTCGGCATTCGGCTGGGTGAAATCCCAGACATCCACCTCGGGCGCGGCTTTATGCTCATTGCCAGTAGTTAGAGCTGGCAATGGCAAAAGCCTGCGATATCTGCCTCGACTCTCCTTCGCCCACCTACCCTCATCTTCAAGTTGAGCCAGCGCACGGCCGACGCTGCCGTCACTTGGCTCGCGACCGACTGCTCGGGCGATATCCGCACGCGCCTGAAGCTCGCCGCTGCCGATGCTGTCGATCTGGTCGGCGAGCTTCTCGCGCACCGGCGCTGGGCGCTCGGGCCGCAGCACATCCTCGATCCCCAGCTCTCCCTCGCGCTCGTCGGCCACTACGGGCAGGCTGAGCCCGTGGCCGTTGATTTCCTCGTCGCGGCTGTGGATCGCGAACTCGAAGCTCGGCGGCGCGGCGGAAAGGTTGCCTTTCCCGCGCACGACCACTCGGCGGTTCTCATCGTCGGGATGGGGTGCCAGCAGCAGGCTCGACCGGCTGGCGGCGTTGAAAGCGTGGGTCCCGGAAATGAGATCGCGGAAGCTCGACCGCGCGCCCTTGTTCGGGTGGAGCGTCGCCAGTACGCAGATATCGAGATCGCGCGCAGCGCGGCGCAGAGGCCGGAGCGCCTCGCGGACGGGCTTCGAGCGCCAGTCGTCAACGTCGAGCGCGAGCACGTCGAGCAAGTGGTCGATGTAGAGCAGCCGAAAGCCGCCATCGCGGAGCAGGTCGCGCAGCGGCACGGCGTCGGCTCTCACGTCGATGAGGTCTCCATCGCTCTCCTCGCTGAGCGTCTCCACCCGCGAGAGATCGGCTCCAGCGACGTAGAGGCGCGGCACGATCACCGAGTCGAAGTCGTCCTCATCGCCGATCACCAGCACCCGGATCGGCTCGCCGGTCGAGTTGCCAGGCAGCTCGCCGCGAGTGGCGCGGGCGGTGATTCGTGCGGCGAGCACGCCCTTCCCGATTCCCTCCGCGCCGATCAGCAGCGACAGGTAGCCGAAGGGCAGGCGGCGCGCCCAGAGCCAGGAGATCGGGCGCACGCGAGCGAGATCAGCGGGCCTGGTGCGGAGCCCCCCGGCGATCTCCTGCCGCGCCAGCCACACCGACTCGGCGATCCGGTCCTCGATGGGACGGCCGTCGCCGGGCATCGCGTCGGCGATCTCGTTGGCGCGGCGATGGAGGCGCTCGGGGTCGAGAGTCACGGCGCTGGCCTCGCAGAGCGGCGGCGAATAACCAGGCGCACGGCATCCTCCGCGCTGGCGATCTGGAGCGCGCCCAGGCTGAGCGCCTTGTAGATCGCGCCGCGCTCGGGCGCACTCAGCTCAGCTAGCTCAGCCGGGTCGAGCGGCAGCCGAGCAGCGGCGGCTAAATCAGATGGGTCGTCGTCGGGCGAGGCGCGGGCGCCCGAGCGCCGCGAACCCCGGCTGCGAACCGGCGCCGGGCGGCTCTGGCGGCGGTGGCCGTTGCTGCGTCGAACGGGAGCCGGAGCGGTCACGTGCGGGCGCTCCTCGGCCCTGATCTCTCGCATCCGTCGAGCGATGATGGCGCGAGCCTCCTCGTCTGAGTGCTCGGGGCCGATGTACCAAGAGGGGCGCTGGCCGGTCATGTCGCACCACGCTCGGGGTTCGCGCTAACGCGGTAGTGGACCCCTGCCTCGGGCGCCCAGCCGCAGTCGCAGGGGACGAGATGATCACTGGGCTGCTCCATCCAGAAGCGAAACCCGCGAGTGCCTTGGCGACGGGCCGGACGAACTTGATTGTGAACGAGGCCGAAGCCGTCCGGGATCTCGGCGGGAATGCGGCTTGGGTAGTCCGCCGCCGTCGCCTGCGGGCTATTTGGGGCGCTAGGCTTCATCCCGAGCTGGCTCCAACCCAGCTCGATTTTCGGGAGCGCTCGGTTTGGGCCGGGCGCTGCCGCGTTCTACTGCCTCGACGCGCTGGCGGATGAGGCGCCGCAGCTCGGAGGCGATTGTCCTGTCCTCCGCGACCGCGATCGCGCGGAATGCGGCCCGCAGCTCGGGGGAGACGTTCACCCCCATGAAGGCGGGCTGGCGGCGTTGCGATGCCATGCGCTGATGTAAGCAAACGGGCTAGATGCTTTGGGGGAATGGCGAGCCCGAGAATGGCGCTTATTGCGGGATAGGGCCTCGGCTTCAGGCCGCCGCTGGCTGGGATTCGCGCAACTTGCTCGACGATTCGGGGCGGCGCGCCGCCAATCCGTCCCGCACCAATCCCGCACGCAGCCCCCATCCAGGCCGGAGACAACCGGACCCAACCGGAGCCCAGTTGGCTTATCCATGCGGTTTGCCGCTCTGCATGCGAGACTGCCCGCATGTGCGGGATTTGCGGCCTCGTTTCGCTCGACGGAGCCTCCAGCCCCGACCGCGCCGCCCTCGGGGCGATGAGCGAGACGATGGTTCACCGGGGTCCGGACAGCCACGGCGCGATCGTGGACGGTCCCGTTGGCCTCGCCGTGCGACGGCTCTCGATCATCGACCTGGAGGGGGGCGACCAGCCGATTGCCAACGAGGACCGCAGCGTCCAGGTGGTACAGAACGGGGAGATCTACAACTACCGGGAGCTGCGAGCCGAGCTCGAGCGCCGCGGCCACCGGTTCTCGACCCGCAGCGACACCGAGGTGCTCGTGCATCTCTACGAGGAGCAGGGCCCCCGCTTCGTGGACGGCTTACGGGGCATGTTCGCCCTGGCCCTGTGGGATTCGCGCCAGCGCCGCCTGGTGCTCGCTCGGGACCGATTCGGGATCAAGCCCCTCTATTACGGGATCGCGGGCCCGACGCTCTCCTTCGCGTCCGAGCTCAAGGCGCTGCTCGGCCAGCCCAACTTTGAGCGCCAGATCGATCTCGACGCGCTCGAGGCCTTCCTCGCCTTTAACTCGATCCCCGCCCCGCTGACCATCTTCTCGGGAGTCCGCAAGCTGCCCGCCGGGCACCTCTTGACCTGGGAAGGCAGTGAGCCAGAGGTCGAACGCTACGCCCGCCCCCGTCCGGTTGATGCCGCGGACGTTCGCGCCGAGGGGGACGAGGAGCTGGCCGCCGAGCTTCGTGAGCGCCTTCGAGACTCGGTGCGAGCGCACCTGGTCGCCGACGTGCCAGTCGGCGTGCTGCTGTCTGGAGGCGTCGACTCCTCGGCGCTCACGGCCCTCGCTGCCAGCGAGAGCTCCGAGCGGGTGAGCACCTTCTCGATCGGCTTCGAGGAGAGCTCCTTCGACGAGCTGTCGGCGGCGCGATTGGTCGCGGAACGCTACGGCACGGATCACCACGAGCTGGTGATACGCCCGGACGCGGTCGAGCTCTTGCCGCGCCTGGTCGAGGCGTTCGACGAGCCGTTCGCCGATTCGTCGGCCCTGCCCACCTACCTGGTCTCGCAACTCGCCGCGGGCTCCGTGAAGGTGGCCCTTTCGGGGGAGGGCGGCGACGAGCTCTTCGGCGGCTACTACACCTACGTCGCCGACCAGCTCGCCCCGCGGTTGGCACCCGCCGCAAAAGCGCTGCGGGGGGTGATCGAGCGGCTCCCCAGCTCCTCTGCGAAGGCCAGCCTCGACTACAAGGCGAAGCGGTTCGTGCGCGGTGCCCACCTCCCGCCGCTGGAGCGGCATCACGCGTGGAAGGAGATCTTCTCCGACGAGGCCCGGGCGGAGCTCCTGGCTCGCCGGCGAGACGGGAACTCGCATCCGCTCGACCTGTATCGCGCCCGCTATCGGGAGACCGAGGGGGCCGAGCCGCTGGCGCGCCTACAGGACCTCGACCTCGGCATCTACCTGGTGGACGACCTGTTAGTGAAGACGGACCGGGCGAGCATGGCTCACTCGCTCGAGGCCCGGGTGCCGTTTTGCGACCCGGCGGTCGCGGAGCTGGCGCTCGCCTTGCCGACCGCGAAAAAGGTCCGGGGCTTCGCGAAGAAGCGGCTCCTGCGTCGGGCGGTGGCGCCACTGTTGCCGCGCTCGATCATCCGCGCCCCCAAGCGGGGCTTCTCGGTGCCGATGGCGGCCTGGCTCCGGGGCGAGCTGGAGCCGTTCGCCCGCCAGGTTCTGGCCGCCGAGACCGTGGCCCGCCAGGGATACTTCCGCTCCGATCAGGTGTCTCGCCTGCTCGACGCGCATGTGGCCGGCCGCGAGGACCTGAGCCGCCAGATCTGGGGCTTGATGACGTTCACGCTCTGGGTGGAGCGATACGCCTCATCGGCGGTGCCGATCCCCGCTTAGCCCTCGGGAGCGTGGGATACCCTCGCCGCCGGATTACCGCGATGCTGGTTGACGGAAGACCCGACCCGATCGATGGCCTGTTCGCCTTCCTGGTGGCCTTGTCGATCGCCTGGCTGCTGGTGCCCCTGACGGAGAGGGCGGCGCGGCAGCTGAACGCCATCGACGAGCCCCGGGAGCGCAGCCTGCACGAGGCGCCGACGCCCAAGCTGGGGGGTTTGGCGATCCTCTGCGGAGTGCTCGTTGCCGGGGCCCTGTTCCTGCCCTGGGTGCCGCTGACCAGGGCGATCCTCGCCGGCGCCGCAGTGATCGCCGCCGTGGGGGTGCTCGACGACGCCTTCGACCTGCCCGCGGGCGCGAAGCTCGTGGGGCAGCTCGTCGCCGCGATGATTCCGGTTTTCAGCGGCGTCTGGGTCACCGACTTCACCCTGCCCTTCGTGGGAGGCGTCCACCTCGACCACGTGCTGTTCCGTGACGTCATCGTGCTCGGCAACGTCAAGGTGGGCCACGTAGTGACCGTGCTCGGCTTCGTCGCAGTGATGAACGTGATCAACTTCATCGACGGCGTCGATGGGCTCGCCGCGGGCGTCTGCGTGATCTCGGCAGCCACGTTCGCGATCATCGCCCTGTCGCTCGACCGCCCCGGGGCGGGGGTACTCGCGGCGGCCACCGCGGGCGCCTCGCTGGGCTTCCTGCGGCACGGGTTCCCGCCGGCATCCAGCTTCATGGGGGATACGGGGTCCAACCTGCTCGGCTACCTGCTCGCCACGGTGGCCGTCCTGGGCGCCCTGAAGACGAATGCGGTGGTCGCGTTGTTCTTCCCGCTGATCGTGCTCGCGGTGCCGATCCTCGACGGCGGCTTCGTGATCGCCAAGCGGCTCAAGTACAGGCGCCCTGTCTATGCCGCCGACCGCTGGCACTTCCACCACCGGATGGCGAACATCGGCTTCTCGCAACGCCGCACGCTGGTCTACCTCTACGGCTGGGCCTCGGTCCTGGCCGGCTTGGCGCTGGCGCTTCGCTTCGTCCCCTACAGCGACAACCACGGCAGCTTCAACGCCGCCTGGACGGTCGTGATCGTGGTCTGCGGCCTGGGAGCGCTCGCCGCCAGCGTGTATGTGGTGGTCCTGCTCGAGATCCTCAAGCTGCGCCGCTTCCGCCTCCGTCAGCTCGTCGGCCTGCGGGGTCCGGCCGCGCCGCCGCAGGAGGAGGTGGACGCAGGCGTCGCACGCGAGCTGGAGACGGGCAGCTTCGCTGCGCTCAACCCCGAGACCGGCGAGTTCGAGGCGATCGACCCCGACACCGGGGAGTTCGAGGCGATCGAGCAGCAGTGAGGCGTCGATAGGCGCTTCGCGGCCGCGGCCGAGCGGGACGGGGGACCGGATCGAGGGGGCCCGGAAGCACGCGGTTTCGGATATATTCGCCCCGCGCCGCCTGCAACCGGCCTGCGCCGGGGCTGAGCGGCCATCTGTTCCTTTGGCGCCAGATCGACCCAAATTGCCCCGCCCCGAGTTCGAGAGCCCGGATGACCGAGAGCCCTCCTGGCAGGGCGGATGCCGCCGCCGCTGGAGGCCTCCTGCTGGGGGCGATGATCGCCTGCGCGGCGGCCGGCTTCGGACTCGGCTCGCTTGTGGACCTCGCCGTTCCCGCCGGACTGGTTGGGCTTTTCGCGGGGCTCGTCGTGGGTTTTGCGCTTGTCTACGCTCGCTATAGAAGGATCTAGCCAGCTGGAGGGTGGCCGGCGGGCCACCCTGGCGGTCAGCTACGCCGACTTGGCCCTCCTGGCGCTCGCCTTGCCGACCTTCGTGCTGGCCGGTTGGCCGATGCTCGGCTACGCGGTGGGCGCCGGAGCGTGGCTCTTGCAGCGCGGGATCCAGATCGCCGCCACGCGACGCGTCACGCACCTGGAGAGGAACGGCGACCGCCGGGCGGCGCTCGGGATCATGGCGGGCGCCACCCTGGCGCGAGTATGGCTGATCACGCTCGCGGTGCTGCTCGTCGGCTTGGCCGAGCGCGAGGCCGGGCTTGCCGCTGCGCTGCTTTCAGCGGCGCTGTTCACCGTCTACCTGGCGGCCCAGTTCGCGGTCCGGCTGCTCGGGCCCCAGCGATGAGGACTCGCACCAAGGTGCTGCTGGGCGTGGGCGGGTATCTGCTGGTGGCCATCCTGCTCGTGGTGATCTTCGGCAACGACGGCAAGAACGAGGAGTTCAAGCCCCAGAACGAGTTCAAGCTCGAGCCGTGGCTCAGCATCAAGGTGGGCGGCATCGACTTCAGCATCAACCGGGCGGTCTTCTACCTGGTTCTGGCGAGCGCCCTGACGATCTCGGTCATGGTCTGGATCTCGCGGCGCATGCAGCAGAAACCGAACCGCGTGCAGACCGCGATGGAGCTGGCCTACGACCTGACCCGCAACAACATCACCGGCGGAAACCTGGAGCCGCGGGTCGCGACCAGGTGGTTCCCCTTCCTGGCCACCCTGTTCTTCTTCCTCTGGTTCTCCAACGTGATCGGCTATCTGCCGCTACCCACCAACACCGCCGAGACGGTCAACATCTTCGGCCTCGAGCTGCCGACCTTCGCGATCTACGCCGCCACGGCGAACATCTCCGTGCCGCTGGCCCTCACTCTCGTGGTCTGGATCTCCTACAACGTGGAGGGGATCCGCGCCAAGGGCTTCCTCCCCTACTTCAGGAGCTGGTTGCCCCCCGGCTTGGAGGACATGAACCCGTTCGGCAAGGGCCTGATCTTCGTAATCGAGGTGATCTCGCACTTCGTGCGCCTGATCTCCCTCTCGGTCCGGCTGTTCGCCAACATCCTCGCCGGGCACCTGCTGCTGCTCTTCATGGGTGGTGGGCTGGCGGTGCTGCTCGGCCTTGCCGCGCTGGGCGCGCTGACCTTTCCGCTGGCCTTCTTGTTCTTCGTCTTGGAGCTCGGCCTGATCGCCACTCTGCAGGCGTTTATCTTCTCGATGCTTACCGCCATCTATATCGGCGGTGCGACCGCCGAAAGTCACTAAAAAGGAGCTCTCCATGGATCTGTTGCTTCCGATTGCCCAGGCCAGCCAAGGGATCACCGACACCGGCATCACCGACGCCGGCAAGGCGATCGCCCTGGGAGTGGGCGCCGGCCTCGGGTCGATCGGGGCCGGTATCGGCATCGGCATCATCTTCGGCAAGGAGATCGAGTCGGTGGCCCGGCAGCCAGAGATGAAGGACGAACTTCAGGCGATCCGCTGGCTCGGCTTCGCGCTGACCGAGGCGGTCGCCTTCTACACCTTCATCTTCGGGCTGATCGCCTTCTTCCTCTAGGCCTTGGACGGGCTGGGCGACATAGCGGCGGTTCTGCTCCTCGCACAGGCCGAGGGCGCAGCAGACGAGGGAGGCAGCTTCCTGGTCTCCCCGGCCCTCGGGCTGATGATCTGGACGCTGGCCCTGTTCGGGTTCACGATGTGGGTGTTGAGCAAGGTCGCGCTGCCGAGGATCGGCGAGGCGCTGGAGAAGCGGGCGAATGCGATTCGAGAGAGCGTCGAGGCGGCGGAGCAGCAGCGCCAGGAGGCCGATCAGCTGCTGAACGAGTACCGCGAGCGCCTCAAGGAGGCGCGCGAGCAGGCGGAGGACATCGTGGCGAGGGCGCGCAAGGCGGCGGAGGCCTCGGCGACCGAGGCGGTCTCCGAGGGCAAGGAGAAGCGCGAGGAGCTGGTGGCGGCGGCGCGCCGCGACATCGAGACCGAGACTCGCCGCTCGCTGGAGCGGATCCGCAAGGAGGTCGCCGACCTCACGGTGCTCGCCACCGAGAAGGTGACCCGCAAGTCTCTGGACGCAGAAGACCAACGGCGCCTGGTCGAGGAGGCACTGGCGGAGGTCGACTTCTCCGCCCTGGCCGGTAACGGAAGCAGCGAGGAAAACCAGTGACCTCGCTGGGCCCCCCCCTGGCATTCCAGTGGGCGAAATCCGGGTGGACTGGGCTGGGTAGAGCCGGCAATAGCGGCCTGGGTCATCGAAATCGCGGCACCGTCCTGGATAGACCCCGCTATGGGAGGGCTGGGCAGGACGGTGTCACCAGGGACGCCTGGGGGCGGGGAGCCGGCGGAGTGGTTCTCTAGTGGAAGAGATTGCGCGCGTATATGCCGAGGCCCTGTTCGAGGCCGCACGCGACAACGACAGGCTCGATCCGATTCACGAGCAGCTGGACGAGTTCGCCAATGCCGTTGCGGAGAATCGCGACCTCCAGGTCTTCCTGTTCAGCCCCTACTTCTCCTCGGCCGAGAAGCGCGAGGGAATCTCGCGCGCGGTCTCAGGCGCCGAGCCCGAGCTGATCAACTTCCTCGAGCTGCTCGCCGAGAAGCACCGGATGCCGGCGATCTTCCGCATCCGCGATCGGTTCGACGAACTCTGGGCGGAAGCGAACAGACGCCTCGAGGTTACGCTGACGAGCGCCATCGAGCTCGACCCGAAGCTGGTTCAGAATGTCGGCGCCGAGATCGAGCGCCAGACCAAGCGCACGGTCGACCTTCGCACTGAGGTCGACGAGGGGATCCTCGGCGGCCTCCGGCTGCGGGTCGGCAACATGGTGCTCGACGCCAGCCTCCGCAGCAAGCTGGAAAGACTGAGAAAGGAAGTCGCCCACGCGGCATAGATGATTGTGAGGGGCTTTAGCCCCGAAAGCAGCATGTAAGGCCGCCGAAGGCGGCCGCAAGAGATTCAAGGAGCAAGACAAGCGCAGCACAAGGCCGCCGAAGGCGGCCGCAAGAGATTCAAGGAGCAAGACAAGCGCAGCACAAGGCCGCCGAAGGCGGCCGCAAGAGATTCAAGGAGCAAGACAAGCGCAGCACAAGGCCGCCGAAGGCGGCCGCAAGAGATTC
>CAVSJS010000004.1:0-71370 GCA_963728325.1 uncultured Actinomycetes bacterium
AGCGACCGATGACGCCGCCCGGCGAAGGTACTCGCCGGGCCGGCGTCTTACGCGACTTCCCGAAGCTTCTGTGCCTCAGCCAGACTCTGGAGCTTCTTCAGGGACTGATTCTCGATCTGGCGAATCCGCTCGCGGGTGACGTTGAACGTGCGCCCGACCTCGTCCAGGGTTCGTGGGTGCTCGCCGCCCAGTCCGTAGCGAAGCTCGAGCACGCGCCGCTCCCGATAGGAGAGGTTCTCCAGCGCCTCGCGCAGGGCCTCCTTGGTGAGCAGATCGGCGGCGCGCTCGAACGGCGACTCGGCCTTCTCATCGGCGATGAACTGGCCGAACTCGGACTCCTCCTCGTCACCGACGGGCTTCTCCAGCGAGACCGGGGCCTGCGCCGAGCGCTTGATCTGATCGACCTCCTCTGGGTCGATCCCGGTGACCTCTGCGATCTCGTCCGGCGTCGGCTCCCGGCCGAGCTCGGTGACCAGCTTGCGCTCCGCGCGGCCGATCTTGTTCAGCTTCTCGACCACGTGGACCGGGATGCGGATCGTACGCGCCTTGTCGGCGAGCGCGCGGGCGATCGCCTGACGGATCCACCAGGTCGCGTAGGTCGAGAACTTGAACCCCTTGCGGTAATCGAACTTCTCGGCCGCCCGCACCAGGCCAAGCGTCCCCTCCTGGATCAGGTCGAGGAAGGGCAGGCCCTGGTTGCGGTAGTTCTTGGCGATCGATACGACCAGGCGCAGGTTCGACTCGACCATCTTTTGCTTCGCGTCGAGGTCGCCGCGCTCGATCCGCTTCGCCAGCTCGACCTCCTCCTGCGCGGTCAGCAGGCGGACCTTGCCGATGTCCTTGAGAAAGAGCTGCAAGGAGTCGGTGGTCATGTCCGGCTTCAGGTCGAGCGCCGCGGTCTTGCGGCGCTTGCCCCGCTTGTCCGACTCCGTCTCGGCGGCATGCGCGGTGGCCTGCGCCGGGTCGACGTCCTCGACCAGCTCGACGCCCTGGCGCTCGAGATATGCGTAGAGCTCCTCGATGTCGGACTCGTCGAGGTCGACCTCATTCACCGCGGTGGCGACCTCGCCGTACGAGATCACGCCATCCTGCTGCCCCTTGACGACGAGGCCCTTGACCTCGTCAAGCTCTTGAATCTCCGCAACTAGCATTCGCTCGCTCTCGCCTTCGTTCACTTACCCTATTCAGGGCTTGCTCGGCTCTATCTCCTGGTACGGCCTATCCATCTTCATATCGGGCGTCCGGCCTCATTCCGGGAGTCGCGCGCGTCCGGCGCTGCGGCTCAAAGCCCCACATTGCGACAAAAACGCGGATCGGCGCCGATCCGCGCAGCCCCCGCCGGAACATGCATTCCCAATCCGGGAGCCCTCAAACGTATGTCTTGATCCTAACCGCTATATTTTCTGAAGTCAAGTGTTTCCGCGGTTGTAAGCGGGAAAACCTGCTTGCTCCGCTGATTCTCGCGCACGCTGAAGCCGGCCCAGGAGCCGGGTGCTCACCTAAAAACACCGATTAGAGCCCGTGGTTACGAAGCTCGGGCGTGGCGCATGCGTCCGTCGAGCACGATGGAATACGCGCTGAATGGCCGACCAAGAGCAAACCCCGCCCAAGCCCGAGGCCCCCGAGGACGCGGACGAGCAGGGAGGCGTGTTCGGCAACCTCCCCCCCAGGCGCCCGGGGGTGCGAAGCCCCCGCCGTGGCGACGCCGGTGGCCCGACCACCGCGGGCGCCACCCCGAAAGCGGCCGGCAGGCGTCCTCGATTCGCCGCACAGCCGAAGCCGAGCGTCCCGCAGCCGCCCCGGGGAGAGCCTGCCCGGCCGCCGGGGCGGTCCCCGGCAGCTGAGCGCGAGGCCCCGCCCCCCGCCGGTCCCGAGCACGGCGGCGTCGAGGACCTCGCATGGGCGGGGATCGCGGTGGCTGCCGAGGCGGCGACTCTCGGCGTGCGGCTCCTGAGTCGCGCCGTGGAGGCGGTGCGCAAGCCCGCGGACCGCCGATGACGCCGGCGGACCGCGACCCGGCTGCGCCGCGTTGACCGTCGTCGCGCAACCTTGGTCACGCCGCATCGAGGTCTCACGCCGGATCCGACTCGCCCGCTACCTGCGCGCCTTCTGGGACCGCGCCTACCAGGAGAACATCACCGGGCTGGCGGGGATGGTCGCCTACAACCTGTTTCTGGCGCTGTTCCCGTTCGCGCTCCTGGTCCTATTCATCTTCGGGCGCGTGATCCAGAGCTCCAGCGTCGAGGAGAGCGTGATCAACGACCTCCAGGGCCTATTCCCGGCCGTCGAGCTGGACACCCTCAGGAACACGCTGCGCGACATTCGCGAAAGCTCGACCACGATTGGCCTCGCGGCGGCGATCGGCGCGATCTGGATCGGGACCTCGTTCTGGGGCGCCATGGACACCGCCTTCTGCCGCATCTACCACGTCCAGTGCCGGGGCTGGCTGGAGCAGAAGCGCTTCGCGCTCGTGATGCTGCTCGTGGTCATGCTGTTCCTGGCGGCGAGCGTGGTCGTTCCCACCCTCGAGGGCGTGCTCGTCTCCAGCGCCGGCGACCTTCCCCTCGGCCTCTCTGGGATCCACGGCATCGCGAGACTGCTGCTATTGATCGCGGCCCTGGCGCTGACGTTCCTGCTCTGCTGCGTGATCTACTACGCCGTGCCGAAGGGGCACGTGCCGTGGCACGGGGTGTGGCCCGGCGCGCTGTTCGTCACCGTGACCACCGGTATCGCGAACGCCGTCTACCCCTTCTATCTGGCGCAGGTATCGAGCGTCGGCGAGGTGGGCGGCACGATCGGCTTCGTCCTCATCGCGATGGTCTGGTTCTACCTGGTCAGCCTCGGCCTGATGGCGGGGGCGGTGATCAACGCGCTCCGCTACGAGCTCCGCGACACGGGGGAGCTGAGGTCATCCGCCGACGCCTCGCCCTGATCGGCACGCCCACCCTTAGCCGTACCGCCCGCCGGTGACCTCTCGGAGCTTGGGACGATCGTGACGGGCCTGCACCGTGCGCACTGTGCCCGAACGTGAGCGCATCACCAGCGACTCCGTGGTCGCGTGACCGTCGCCCAGGTAGCGGACGCCCTGAAGGAGGTCGCCGTCGGTGACCCCGGTGGCGGCGAAGAAGGCGTTGCTCCCGCCGACCAGCCCATCGACGTCGAGCACACGGTCGAGGTCGTAGCCAGCCTCGATCGCGGCCTGGCGCTCAGAGTCATCTCGGGGCCAGAGCCTGCCCAGGAGCTGGCCGCCCAAGCACTTGATGGCTCCGGCCGAGAGCACCCCCTCCGGCGTGCCGCCGATCCCCCACAGCAGGTCGACCCCGGTTCCCTGGGTGACCGCGAGGAGGGCCGCCGCGACGTCGCCGTCGCTGATGAATCGGATCCGCGCTCCCGCCTCGCGGATCAGCTTCACGGCGTCCTCGTGGCGGGGCCGGTCCAGCATGATCACCGTGACGTCCCCCACGTCCACCCGCCTGCGCTCGGCGACCCGCCGGACCACGTCGGGGAGCGGGTCGGTCAGGCTCAGGCAGTCGGCGATCTTGGGACCACCGGCAATCTTCTCCATATAGACACATGGCCCCGGGTCGAACATCGATCCGCGCTCCGAGAGGGCGATCACCGCGAGCGCCGCCGGCTGGCCCTGGGCGGTGAGCCGAGTGCCCTCGAGCGGGTCCACGGCGATGTCCACCTCGGGCGGGCTCCCGTCGCCGATCCGCTCGCCGTTGTAGAGCATCGGCGCCTCGTCCTTCTCGCCCTCGCCGATCACGACCAGGCCGTCCATCGGCACCGTGTCGAGCATCAGCCGCATCGCGTCGACCGCCGCCTGGTCGGCCGCCTCCTTCTCGCCCCGGCCGACCCAGCGCGCGGCGGCGAGCGCGGCAGCTTCCGTCACCCGGACGAGCTCGAGCGCGAGGTTGCGGTCGGGCCTCGTGCCCGAGCGAACGTCGTGCGAGATGACGCCCGTCTGATCGGCCTTCACGGCCACTCCTAGACCGTGCCGGGGGCCTTGCGCTCTTTACGGCCTCCGCTCGCGAGCGAGCGGAGAAAGCCGGTGGCGGCGATCGCCAGCGCGGCCAGCAGCGCCAGCCAGTACCCGTACATGAGGCCTATCCCGAATTCGAGGCCATCGTCGGGCGCCGGCCTGTCGATGATCCCGTTGTAGCCGATCAGGGTGATCGCCGCGAACCCGACGACCATCGTCACCTCGCCCGGCGCCCACGAGAGCTTGTGGCCGCGCACCAGGATCCAGGCGAGGATCAGGGGCGCGAAGGCAGCGGCCAGCAGCAGCCAGCGCAGGATGGGGAAGGTCTCCCAGCCCGTGCACTCGAATTCGCCCTCACCGCAGATCCAGGCGCCCTGGTGGTTCCGTAGTTCGGTTTCGTGGGTGAGGGAATACCAGGGCAGGAAGAGGAGGCTGAGCAGCAGCAGGCCCCCGCCGACGGCGCCGAGTATGACGCGGTTTCGATCCAAGCGCGAGAAGTCCATCGGGGCGAGCTTATCCCAGCGGGACCCGCTGCGCCACAGCCTCGCGGTAGGGTCACGGCGTGACCCGCTGGGGCCTGACGCTGCCGCTACCGAACCTTCCGCTGCGACAGCACGCCGAGCTGGTGCGCGGCGCCGAGGCGGCCGGATACACGGACCTGTGGAGCGGCGAGACGCAGGGGCCCGACGGCTTCACGCCGCTGACGCTGTGCGCGACCTGGACCGAGCGGGTCCGGCTCGGCACCGGGGTTGTCGGCGTCTTCACCCGCGGGCCGGCCCTGCTGGCCCAGGAGGCGGCCGCCGTGTCCGACGCAAGCAACGGCAGGTTCGTGCTCGGCATCGGCGCCTCCTCCGATCGGATCGTCGAGGGCTGGAACCAGATGCCGTTCGACAAGCCGCTGACCAAGATCTCGCAGACGCTCGAGTTCCTGCGGGCCGCATTCTCCGGCGAGCGGACATCGACGGGCTTCAAGCTCGAACGGGCGCCGGCGGAGCCGGTGCCGATCGTGCTCGCCGCGCTGCGCGGGAAAATGCTCAGGCTGGCGGTCGAGAGGGCCGACGGCGCGTTCACCAACTTCCTTCCCCTGGCCGCCCTGCCCAAGGTCACCGAGCAGCTCGACGGCGCGCCCGGCGGCTTCGAGCTCCTCTGCCGCTTCTTCTGCCTGCCCGGCGAGCGGGAGCAGGTCGAGCCCCTGGCCCGGTTCATGTTCGCCTCCTACGTCACGGTGCCCGTGTACGAGGCGTTCTTTCGCTGGCTCGGCTACGGCGACCGGATCGACGAGATGGCCGCCGCCTGGAAGGCGAAGGACCGCGAGGCCGCCGTGGCCGCCGCGCCCTGGGAGCTGATCGAGGACACCTTCATCTTCGGGACGCCTGACGAGATGCGCGAGCGCCTAGAGGCATACGTGGCCGGCGGGATCACGCTGCCGATCGTGACCCCGATCACTACCCCCGACAAGTTTGCCGAGCTGATCGAGGCGCTAGCGCCGACGGAATAACTCCGCCGGCAGCCTCGGACATCACTCCGCAGCCTCCTCGGCTACGCCTCCGGGGGCTGCGGGTGAGGGCGCCAGCGGTGTGGACCCGGGCAACTCGCCTGGACCGCGACTTCGTCGCTAGCCCGGGCGACCCCACCTTGAACGCGACTGGTCGCTAGCCGAGCGGCGGGCCAGCGAGAGGGCGAAGAGGCCCTCGGGGTCGGTCCACCAGTCGACGATCTCGAGGCCGGCTTCGGCGTAGATCCCTGCCAGGCCGTCGCGGGCGAACTTGGTCGAGATCTCGGTTCGCATCTCCTCGCCGCGCCCGAAGGCCACCCTGATCCCGAGCGAGGGGATTTCGATCACCTGGCGGGCGAGCGAGCGCAGGCGGATATCGACCCAGAGGTTCTCGTCATCCCAGAAGGCGACGTGCTCGAACGCGTCGACGTCGAAGTCGGCGCCGAGCTCCCGGTTGAGCACGCTGAGCACGTTCTTGTTGAACGCGGCGGTGACACCGGCGGAGTCGTTGTAGGCAGCCTCAAGGACCTCGCGGCTTTTGACCAGATCGGTGCCGAGCAAAAAGTGATCCTCCGGCCCGAGGAGGTTTGCGACCCGCGCCAGGAAGCTGGCGCGCTGCGCAGGCTCGAAGTTCCCGATCGTGCCGCCCAGGAAGGCGATCACCCGCGGCCCGGCGAGCGGGATCCGCTCCAGGTCACGCTCGAAGTCGCAAACGAGGCCGTGGACGGTGATCCCGTACTCAGCGGCAACAGCCTCGGCGGTATCACGGGTGATCTGCTCGGAGATGTCCACCGGGGCGTATGCCTCCAGGCAGCCGGCTTTGTCCATCGCATCGAGGAGCACACGGGTCTTGCTCGCCGAGCCCGAGCCGAGCTCGATCAGCGTCGTGGGGCTTCCCGCGCTGGCACAGATCCCGGCGGCCTGGCGCTCGAGGATCGCCCGCTCGGCGCGGGTCGGGTAGTACTCGGGGAGCTCGGTGATCGCCTCGAACAGCTCGGAGCCGCGCTCGTCGTAGAAGTAGCGTGGTGAGAGCTCTTTGAAGGGCTTCGTGAGGCCGGCCCGGACGTCCGCGGCCATTCCCGACAGCGGCCCTCCCGGGGGCAGGTGGACATCGACGGTTATCTCGTTGGTGATCGTGCTACCCATCCACGTGCCTCTCTGAGCTCTCTCTTCGTCTACTCCGAGTACCGGCTCGTTACAGCCCGAGTTCAGGCGTCCTTGGCGCAGCGGAGCCCGGCGAAGATCTGACGCCGCTCGGGGAGATCCCAGTTGCGGAAGCTGGTTCGGATCACGTTGCGGCGGGTCGCCCAGGAGCCGCCACGCAGCACCTTGTGGGCCTCGCCGAAGAACACCTCGGAGTACTCGCGATAGGGGAAGGGGCGGAAGCCCGGATAGGCGTCGAAGTCGGAGCAGGTCCACTCCCAGACGTCGCCGAGCATCTGCACCGCCCCGCAGGTGGCGGGAGCGTCCCCGTAGGCGCCGGCCCCTGCGCAGCCGAAGCCGAGCTGGTCGAGGTTGGAGCGCTCTCGATCGGCGCCCTCGGCGGCGACCTCCCACTCCTGCTCGGTGGGCAGCCGCTTGCCCACCCAGCGGGCGAATGCGTCGGCCTCGTGCCAAGAGACGTGGACCACCGGCTGGTCGAGGTCGAGCGGCTCGACCCGGCCCATCGCCGTGCGCGACCACCGTCCGTCCGTGTCGGCCTCCCAGTACATCGGCGGCTCGGCGCCGGTGTCAGCTATGAATTCGGCGTAGGCGCGGTTGGTGACCGGCGTGCGGTCGATCCAGAACGCTTCGACCTCAACCGCGTGGCGAGGACGCTCGTTGTCATAGGCGAAGCCGGAGGGCCCGGCGCCGATCTCCGCCTCGCCACCCTCGACGAGGATCATCTGCGGCCCGTCGAGGTCCCCCTCGGGACGCGGCTCCATCTCCACGGGTTCGTAGCCGTCCACCATCTGGATCAGCTGCAGCATGGTCTCGTTGTGCTGGTGCTCGTGAGCGATCAGCATCTCGTAGGCGAAGCCGTCGGCCAACAGCGGGTCCTCCGCCGAGAGCTCGACGCGGTCGAGGACCTCCAGCGCCCGCTCGCGCACATCGTCGAGGTAGGAGCGAAGCGCTTCGCCGTGCAGGATCGGCAGCTTGCCGCGGATCGTTCGTGGGCTCTCGATCGCGTCGTAGAGGCGGCCCAGCTCGCCGTGCAGAGGCTCGCGGCGACCCAGGGTCTGCACCAACCAGAGCTCCTCGAAGTTGGCGATGTGGCCCAGGTCCCAGGCCAGCGGGCTGAGGATCGGTGAGTAGACGCGGTTCAGCTGCTCGTCCGAGAGCGGCTCGACGAGTTGGAGGGTCCGGCGTCGCGCCTCCGCGAGGCGCTCCGCGATCGCATCCTTCTGGGGGGCCTGGACAGGGGCTGCGATGGCGACAGGCTAACGAGTACGCCTAGCGCTCGCCGGGGAGGAATAGAGTGGCGCGCCCATGAGGATCGAGGGTGCGAGCGCCGTGGTTGCCGGTGGGGCCTCCGGGCTGGGGGCCGCCACCGCCCGGGCCCTGCATGAGTCGGGCGCCACTCTCGTGATCGCCGACCTGAACGCCGAAAAGGGACAGGCGCTCGCCGCCGAGCTCGGCGAGCGGGCCAGCTTCGTCGAGGCCAACGTGATGGAGCCCGAGCCCGTGCAGACGGCGGTCGAAGCCGCCGCCAAGGCCGCGGGCGGACTGCGGATCTCGGTCTGCTGCGCCGGGATCGGCTGGGCGCAGCGGACGGCGGGCAGGCAGGGCCCGCACGACCTGGAGGTCTTCCACAACGTGCTCAAGGTCAACCTGATCGGGACCTTCAACGTCCTGCGGCTCGCCGCCGCAGCGATGGTCGACAACGATCCCGGCCAGGGCGGCGAGCGGGGCGTCTGCGTCAACACCGCCTCGATCGCGGCCTTCGATGGACAGATCGGCCAGGTGGCCTACGCGGCCTCGAAGGGGGGCATCGTGGGCCTCACACTGCCGGCGGCCCGCGATCTGGCCAGCCGCGCCGTGCGAGTGGTGACGATCGCCCCCGGGACCTTCGACACACCCCTGCTGGCGGCGCTGCCCGAGGAGGCGCGTGTCGAGCTCGGCGCCCAGAGCCCGTTTCCGAACCGCCTCGGCCAGCCCGAGGAGTTCGCCGCCCTGGCCCGCCACATCGTCGAGAACCCGATGCTGAACGGCGAGACGATCCGCCTCGACGGCGCCCTGCGGATGCCGCCGCGCTAGCGGCGGCTTCAGGTGCCCTCGTCCTCAGGATCGCGGTAGACAGGCTTGCGCCACGGAGGGACGACTGCGAAGCGCGCCCGGCGGGCGGCGGGATCGAGGGTCTCGATCGGGACCAGGGTGAGGCGGTCAGCCGGGGTCCACCGGCTCGGCCGAGGCTTGCCGTCCTCGTGGACACGGCCCGCGTGGCTTCCGCCCGAGACGTACAGGCGGCCGGTGGACGGTCCCCAGGCCGAGCGATGGACCAGGCCGGCGTCCGACGGCCAGCTCCCGAGGCCGCCGTCGTAGTTGTAGCCGTGATGTGAGGTGGCCCTGGCGTCGGTTCCGCCCGGCCCGATCCGCACCTGGTAGCCCTCCCAGTCGTCGTCGTGAAAGCCGACTGCTCCAGGCAGATCGCGGAGGCTGGTCGAGTCTTCGTAGTAGAGCCAGTACTGGATGTAGAGGTTGCCCGCGCGCTCGTCGAAGCAGTCGTGGCCACGCGCGATGCTGTCCCTGCGCGCCTCGACGCTGCGGCAGTCCACGGCATGCACGAAGGCGGTGGTCGGCTGGCCGGTGTCCGAGGTCCACACCGCGCCGGACTCGGTGCCGTTCCCGCACCGGCCCCCGCGGCAAGCGCGGAAGTCGACCGGCAGGGCCGTCATCCCGTCCTCGTAGACGATCTCCGGCGCCTCGGCGGCGATCAGCGCGGCAAGCTCGGGGCCGTACGCGGCCACCAGCTGCGAGTGCGCCGAGCAGGCGTCGGAGAGCCGCACCGCGCAGACCAGCTTCGCGGCGATCGCCCGCGCCAGGCCCGCCGGCGGGAGCCGCGCCCCGGCGGCGGCGAACAGCCCGACCAGGAGCAGGGAGACCAGCAGCAGGAGCCCGGTCCACTCGATCGTCGCCTGGCCCCTCTCGCCGCCGGCTCGGCGACCCTCTCTCACGCGCCGACGCTAGGGGCGGCCGGCTCACGCGTGGATCACGTTTGGTGGGAATTCCCGCACTCGATTGGAGAGATAGAGTCGCCGCGATGGCAAGCCCCGGCGAGCTTCAGCCTCAGGCCACGAAGAGCTCCTGGCGGCCCTGGGCGCTCGGCGTCGCAGTGCTCCTGGTGGTGATCTTGATCGCCCAAAACTCCCAGGAGGTGAAGGTCAAGTTCCTGTTCGTCAACACGACGACGCCGCTGATCTTCGCCCTCGTCATCTCCGCCCTCCTCGGCGCCCTGATCGGCTGGCTCGGCCCTCGCGTCCGCCGCCACGAGCGTGACTGACGCCGCTCCCGGCGAACCGGCTTCCGAGGCGACGGCGGGGCTGATCAACCGCGTGTACGAAGCGATCAACGCGCGTGACGTCGATGCCCTCGCCATGATCTCCGTGCCAGGCTTCGAATGGCGCGACCCCGACGGCCTGCCCGGCGGTGGCGTTCACCGCGGCGCCCGGGAAGTTATCGCCCGCATGGGCGAGCTCGACGAGTCGCTGGACGAACTCTGGTTCACCGCCGCGGAGATCGTCGAAGCAGGGGAGCGAGTGCTCGTGCTCACCCACGTCGGCGGGCGTGGGCGGGAGAGCGGCGTTCCCGCCGAGCTCGACTTCTTCTCCCTCTTCCGGATCGATGGCGGCAGGGTTGCCGCCCAGGCCGCGTTTTTTGATCGTTCCGAAGCCGAGGCGGCGCTGCGCAGAATCTAGAGCTTCTGCACCTCGGCGGCGATCTCGGCGGCCGCCTGCTTGGCGTCCGAGAACAGCATCGAGGTGTTGTCGCGATAGAAGAGGTCGTTGTCGATTCCGGCGAAGCCGGGGCTCAGGGAGCGCTTGATCACGATCACCTCGTGCGCCTGGGTGACCTCGATGATCGGCATGCCGGCGATCGGGCTCGAGGGATCATCCTTGGCCGCCGGGTTGGTGACGTCGTTGGCGCCGATCACGACCGCGACGTCGGTCTGCGGCATCTCGGGGTTGATCTCGTCCATCTCCCTGAGCTGCTCGTACGGCACGTCCGCCTCGGCCAGCAGGACGTTCATGTGGCCCGGCATTCGACCCGCCACCGGATGGATCGCGTAGCTGACCCGGACCCCGTGCCTCTCGAGCTCGTTGGCGAGCTCCTTGACCGCGTGCTGGGCCTGGGCCACCGCCATCCCATAGCCCGGGACAAAGACCACCGAGTCGGCGTAGCCGAGCTTGATCGCGGCGTCCTGGGCGCCGATTGAGTGCACTGGACGCTCCTCGCCCCCGGCGGCCGGGCCGGTGGCCACGGCGCCGAACCCGGCGAACAGCAGGTTGCCGACCGAGCGGTTCATGGCCCGGCTCATCTCGAGCGTGAGGATCGTGCCCGAGGACCCCACCAGGGTCCCGGCGACGATCAGGGCGACGTTGTCGAGCGCGAACCCGGCAGCCGCCGCCGCCAGGCCGGTGAACGCGTTCAAGAGCGAGATCACCACCGGCATGTCGGCACCTCCGATCGGCAGCACGAACAGGGTGCCCAGCAGCGCTGCCGCGATCAGGACGGCGATGAACACCGCCTGCGAGGGCTCGGAGTCGTGACTGGCGGCGAGCACGATGCAGCCGGCCAGGATCCCTGCAAGCAGGATGCCGTTGAAGATGTGCTGGCCAGGAAAGCGGATCGGGCGGCCGGAGATCAGCTCCTGGAGCTTCGCGAAGGCGATGTTCGAGCCCCAGAACGAGACCGAGCCGACCACCAGCGAGAACAGGACCGGAATCAGGACGTCGAGCGGGATGTCCCCTCCCAGGTCGAGCTGGTGGCGGAACTCGGCCCACGAGATCAGCGCAGCCGCCCCGCCGCCGACGCCGTTGTACAGCGCCACCATCTGCGGCATCTGGGTCATCTGGACGCGCCGCGAGGCGACCCCGCCAACCAGGGTCCCGATCAGGATCCCGAGCGCGATCAGGACGCCGTTGCCGATCACGTCGAGCGCCAGCGTGATCGCCACCGCGACCGCCATCCCGGCGGCGGCGATCAGGTTGCCGCGGCGGGCGGTGGTCGGGTGAGTCCCCTGGCTGACGCCGTAGATGAACAGCGAGAACGCGAGGATGTAACAGGCCGTTACGAACTCGGAGCTGGGAGAGAACGACGCAACGGGCAGCGCCATCGTCATCCCTGATCAGGTCCGCCCGCCCCCGCATCCGCGGGCGGCTTCGGCTTCCTGCGGAACATGCCGAGCATCCGGTCGGTGACCATGAAGCCGCCGACGACGTTGATCGTCCCGAAGGCGATCGCGATCGTGCCGATCACCTTGTCGAGCGTGTCGTCGGCGGTGCCGATCACGATCAGCCCGCCGAGCATGACGATGCCGTGGATCGCGTTGGTCTGCGACATCAGCGGCGTGTGGAGCGTCGTCGGCACCTTCGAGATCACCTCGAAGCCGACGAAGGCGGCGAGGACGAAGATCGTGATCTCGGTGATCAGGTCCACTATGCGGCGGCCCCCGCGGCTTCCCTGGCCCGCTCGTTCTTGATCTCGCCGGCGTGGGTGATGCAGGCGCCGGCGACGATCTCGTCCTCGAAGTCGAGGTTCAGCTGGCCTTCGGAGACCAGCAGGTCGAGCAGGTTCTCGACGTTCTTGGCGTACAGCTGCGAGGCGTGGGTCGCCATCTGGCTGGGCAGATCGAGGGGAGCGAGGATCGTGACCCCGTCCTCGACCACGGTCTCGCCGGGCTTGGTCAGCTCGCAGTTCCCGCCGGAGTCTCCGGCGAGGTCCACGATCACCGAGCCCGGCGACATCCCACCCACGGCGTCGGCGGTGATCAGGAGCGGCGCCCGCCGGCCGGGCACCTGCGCGGTGGTGATGATCACGTCCTGGCGCTTGGCTGCCTCCGCCAGCGACTCGCGCACCCTTTCGTTCTCCTCCTCGGTCAGCGGTCGCGCGTAGCCGCCCTCCGCCTCGGCATCGGGGATGAAGTCGAGCTCCAGAGGGCGGCCGCCGAGGCTGGCGATCTGCTCCCAGGCGGCGCGGCGGATGTCGAACCCGGTGACCACGGCACCCAGTCGCTTCGCGGTCGCGATCGCCTGGAGGCCAGCCACTCCCGCGCCCAGCACCATCACCTTCGCCGGCGCCACGGTGCCCGCGGCCGTGGTCATCATCGGGAAGAAGCGACCGGCCTCGCGCGCGGCGAGCAGGGTGGCCGCGTAGCCGGCCACGTTCGCCTGCGAGGAGAGCGCGTCCATCGCCTGCGCGCGGGTGATCCGCGGGATCGCCTCCATCGCGAAGCTGGTCACCCCCGCCTCGGCCAGCGCCCGGTTGGTATCCGCGGAGGTGAGTGGCGCCAGGTGGCCGATCAGGACCTGTCCCGAGCGCAGGCGGCCGATCTCCTCCGTGGTGGGGAGCGCAACCTTGACGACCACCTCGGCGCCCCAGGCATCGTCGGCGGACCCTACGCTGGCGCCGGCCTCCGAGTACTCGGCATCGGGGTGGCCCGCCCCCTCACCTGCACCCGACTCCACTGCCACCTCGACCTCCTTGCCGGTCAGCGAGCGGACGGCGTCCGGTATCAGCGCCACGCGGCGCTCGCCCTCCCGGGACTCTTTGGGCACGCCTACCTTCAAGGCCGCGAGAGCCTATTCAACCGGGGCTCCTGTCCGCCGAACCGGCGGACAGCCGCGTCGAATCAGGCGGGCGCCGCGACGCCCGCCAGCTCGGCCAGGCGCTCGACCGTGTGCCGGCGCTGCTCGGGCTCGGGGCTGATCGGCGAGACGATCAGGCGATCCGCCCCGGCAGCGGCGTAGCGGTCAAGTCGCGCCGCGACCTCCTCCTCGCTCCCGATCAGCGAGGTGGCGTTGACGAGCTCGTCGGGGATCGCCTTGTAGGCATCCTCGCGCCTGCCGTCGAGGTAGAGCGACTGGACCTCGTCGGCGACCTCGCCGAAGCCGAAGCGGTGCGTCAGGTCGACGTAGAAGTTGGTCTTGCGGCTACCCATGCCCCCTAGATAGAGGAGGAGGCCGGCCCTGACGACCGCCCGAGCCGCCTCGAGGTCGCCGTCGATCGCCACCTGCACGGTGGGCGAGACCTCGAGCTCGGAGCGCTGGCGCCCGCCCTTCGCCAGCCCCGCCTCGAGGTGCTCGCCCCAGGTCGATTCGAAGGCGTCGGGCGAGGAGAAGATCGGGATCCAGCCGTCGCAGATCTCCGCCGCCATCTCCACCGACTTGCGACCGATCGCGCCGACGAAGATCGGGATCCGGTTGCGGACCGGGTGGAAGTTGAGCTTCAGCGCCTTGCCCTCGCCGCCGGGAAGCGGCAGCTTGAAATGCTGGCCCTCGTACTCCAGCCTGCCTTCGCGGGCGACGATCTGGCGGACGATCTCGATGTACTCCCTGGTCCGGCCCCAGGGCTTGGCGTACGGGACCCCGTACCAGCCCTCCGAGACCTGCGGCCCGGAGGGACCGAAGCCGAAGATGAAGCGCCCGCCCGACAGAGCGTCGATCGTGCAACCGGCCATCGCGGCAGCCGCCGGCGCCCGGGCCGGCACCTGCAGGATCGCCCCGCCGAGCTGGATCGTCTCGGTCTGCGGGACGAGCCAGGCGAGCACGCTGACCACGTCGGAGCCGTAGGACTCCGCCACCCACACCGAGTCGAATCCGGCTCGCTCCGCGGCATGGACGGCGTCTATCGCCTCCTCGCCCTGGGGGCCGATGCCCCAGTAGCCGAGATTGAGACCAAGCTTCAGAGCCATCGCGGGCGAACCCTACATGTGGGCGGGCCGGGAGCATGGCGCCCCCGGCCCGTATTCACGGCTGGAAAGCGAGCGCTACTCGACGTAGCCGAACTCGACCAGGTAGTCGTGGGCGACGTCCGCGGGCTTTTCCTTGTCCACAGTTACCCGCGCGTTCAGCTCCTGCATCACCTCGAGCGTCAGGTTGGACTGCACGCTCTCGACGGTCGTTCCGAAGTCGTCACCGGCCTCGTCGACGGTCTCTTGGCGGGCGACGAAAAGCACGTTCCCGGCCGGGAGCACGCCCTTGTCGTCCTCGAGGACCGTGTACGTATCGGGATCGGTGAACAGCTTCGCGTCGGTCGTGAACAGGATCGACAGGTCGGCGTCGCCATTGTCGAGCACCTCGTAGCGCAACTCGATGGCGACCGGCGTGAACTCCTTGAACTCGAGCCCGTAGTTCTGCTCCAGGCCGAGCAGGCAGTCGATTCGCTGGCGACACTCGGGCGAGCCCGCAAGGACCAGGTCCTGCGACTTGCCCTTGAGGTCGGAGATCGTGCTCACGCCGAGCTCGTCCGCGGTTTTGGTCAACAGCCCGACCGCGTTCGCGCTCGAGAACGGCGTCGGCGGATACGCCACCAGGCCGAGCTGCTCGAACTCGTCCTGAGACTCGTCGAAGGCCTGCTGCGCGTCGCCCGGCACATCCTCAGGCGGAACCTCGAAGATCGAGGTCAGGATCGTCGACGTGTACTCGGGATACGCATCAATCTCGCCGTCCCCCAGCGCCTTGAAGGCGATGGTCTCGTCGCCTAGGTTGAGGTCCGTGCTGACGTCGTAACCGGCGGCCTCCAGCCCCTGGGCGTAGATCTCGCCGAGGATGAACTGCTCGTCGAAGTTCTTCGAGCCCACCGTGATCGCGATCCCGTTGTTGTCGGGGTTCTCCTCGATCAGGTTCGCGCTGGTGTCGCCGCCGCCGTCACTCTCGTCGTCGTCACCGCAGGCGGCGACTCCGAGGGCCAGGGCGAAGGCGGCGACCAGCGCCAGCAGCACGCGCAGACGCGGGTGGTCTCTCATCGGGCGGTTCCTCCTCTCGTGTGCGCCCCTCCCAGGTCGGAGGCGCTGGCGCAATCCTATGCGCATAGGTGGTCACGCGGATATTTCCGCGCGCTGCAGGCGCATGCCGCGCGGCGTCAGCGCCCACTGGACCGCAGCCAGGGTGAGCTCGACCGTCAACGCCAACAGGGCGACCAGGATCGCGCCCGCGAGCACTCCCTCGTCGCCGTACACGTTGCGCGACAGGATGAAGTCGCCGAGGGTCAGCACGCCCGCGAGCGGGGCGATCGTGGCGGTGGCGATGATGTTGATCGCCGACGTGCGGACGCCCGTCATGATCGTCGGCACAGCCAGCGGCAACTCGACCCGTACTGCGATCTGCCGCTCGCTCATCCCCATTCCGCGCGCCGCCTCGACCGCCTGGGGATCGACCTGATGAACGCCGACGAAGGTGTTGGTGAGGATCGGGGGGATGCCCAGGACGGCGAGAGCGAGGACGACGTTCAGCGTCCCGGTGCCGACGAAGGCGACGAGCAGGGCGATCAGCGCCAGCTCGGGGATTGCCCGGCCGGCGTTGCCGGCGGCGATCGCGAACAGCTCGCCTGTGCCACGGTGGCCGAGCAGGACCCCGAGCGGAAGCGCGAGGGCGAGCGAGACGGCGAGCGCGAAGCCGCTCACCTTTACATGCTCGAGCATCAGGTCGCCGACCTGACCGAGGCCGCCCACCTGGGTACCGCCTCCGAGCGATTCCTGCTGACTGAATATGAAGTCGAAGGCACCCGAGAACGAGTCGAGGAAGGCGAGCGGAACGATCACGCTCTCCCGTCCTCGGAACCCGCCGGGCGAGGGGCGCGGAGAAGATCTGGGCGCCGTGACTTGCGGACCTCGCCCGCCGATCGCCACCGCGTCAGCCGCCGCTGGATAAGCAACAGCAGGACGTCGAAGGCGATCGCCATCCCGATCAGCAGTGCGCTCGTGGTGACGACGCCGGTGTGGAAGGTGATGTTCGAGCCGGCGACCAGCTCGGAGCCCAGGCCACCTCCGCCGGCGAACACCGCGAGGGTCGCGATCGCCACCGTCGAGACCGTCGCGATCCTGACCCCGGCGACGATCTCCGGCACGGCGAGCGGCAGCTCCACCCGCCACAGCAGCTGGCGATCGGTCATCCCCATGCCGCGGCCGGCATCCTTGGCTTCGCCCGGAACGCCCGCCAGCCCGGCGACGACGTTGCGGTAGATGATCTGCAGATTGAACGCGGTCAGCGCGATGATCGCCGTGTCGCTGCCGCGCCCGGTGATCGGCAGCAGGAGGAAGAAGAAGGCGAGGCTGGGGATCGTGTACAGAACGCCCGTCGCGCCGATGAACGGGGGCACCAGCCAGCGGCGTCGGTGCGAGGCAAGCGCCATCGCGAAGGCGATCAGGAAGCCAAGGCCGACCGACACGATGACGAGGACGAGGTGCTCCCGCAGCGGATCGACGTAACGGTCGAAGTTGTCGAGCACCCAGCCTGCGCAGAAGGCGCCGTTGTCCTGGATGCAGTTCGAGTCCGAGCGATCGCGAAAGAAGTCGGAGCTCGCCTGGGCGAGGGTCGGGGCGACCATGGCTACTCGGCCAGCGGCCGCTCAGCGGCCGGGTGTTCCTCTGTCAGCGCCTCGGGCGAGGTCAGGAACTCCGAGATGATCTCCACCGAGAGCACCCCGGCGATTCGCCCCTCGGCGTCGACCACCGGCGCGTAGCGCGTCTCGGCCTGGAGCAGGTCCGAGAGGGCATCGCGCATCACGTCGTCGAGATCAAGCACCGGATCGGGGCTGGTGCCCGGACGGGCCGGGACGGTCTCGGCGCGCAGGTCGTCGTCGGAGAGCCAGCCGAGCGGCCGCCGCTCCGAGTCGATCACCAACGCGTACGGCACCTCGGCGCCCGGAATCTTCGCCCGGACCTCCGAGGTGGCCTGGCCCACGTGCGCGAGCGGCGCCCGCCACAGGTCGATGTCGGCGACTCGCATCAGGGCCAGCCGCTTCAGGGCCCGATCCGCGCCCACGAAGTCCTCGACGAAGTCGTCGGCGGGTGCCATCAGGAGCTCGGCGGGGGTGGCGTACTGGGCCAGACGTCCCCCTTCCCGGAGGATCGCGATCCGGTCGCCCATCTTGATCGCCTCGTCGATGTCGTGGGTGACGAACAGGATCGTCTTCCGCACCTCCGCCTGAAGGCGCAGGAACTCGTTCTGAAGCTGCTCGCGGTTGATGGGGTCGACGGCCCCGAAGGGCTCGTCCATCAGCATCACGCCTGGATTGGCGGCCAGCGCGCGGGCGACGCCGACGCGCTGCTGCTGGCCGCCCGAGAGCTGAGCTGGGAAACGGTCCCGCAACCCGGGATCGATCCGGACCAGCTCTAAGAGCTCCTCCACCCGAGCCGACACCCGGTCGCGGCTCCAGCCCAGCAGGCTCGGCACGGTGGCGATGTTGTCCACGATCGTCCGGTGAGGAAACAGGCCAATCTGCTGGATCACGTAGCCGATCTCGCGGCGTAGCTGGGAGGGCGAGCGCTCGCGCACCGAGGTGTTCCCAACCAGGATCTCGCCCTCGGTGATCTCGACCATCCGGTTGACCATCCGCATCGCGGTCGTCTTGCCGGACCCGGAGGGCCCGACAAAGACGCAGATCTCGCCTCCCGCCACCTCGAGGTCGAGCTCCAGCACGGCCGCCTCATCGGCGCCCGAATAGCGCTTCGTCACCCGGCGGAAGGCGACCGAGGGGGCCTCCGCGGGCCCGGCGAGGCTGTCGGTGGCCTCCGCGGACACTGGCTCGGGGCGATCCTAGTGGGTCGGCTCCGGTATAGATGGTTGCGAATGAGCGACCAGGTGCATGCGCGGGGCCTGACCAGCGCCCAGGCGGCGCGGCGCCTGCACGAGCTGGGGGCGCCGGAGCCACAGTCGAGCCGCTCGGTCGCGAGCATCGTCGCCGGCAACGTCTTCACGCTCTTCAACGCGATCCTGGGCGTCTTCTTCGTCCTGCTTCTGTCGCTGGGGCTGTTCGCGGACGCCCTCTTCGGGTTGATCGCGGTGGTCAACTCGGCGATCGGGATCCGCCAGGAGCTGAAGGCCAAGGAGACGCTCGACCAGCTCGCGCTCCTGGTCGCGCCCAGGGCGAAGACGGTACGCGACGGCGAGCTGATCGAGCTGCGCGCCGAGGAGGTCGTTCCCGGCGACCTGGTCCGGGTCGAGCCGGGCGACCAGCTGGTCGCCGACGGCGTCGTGGTCTCGACCCGGGGCCTGACGATCGACGAGTCGATCCTCACCGGCGAGTCCGACGGGGTTCGCAAGCACGATGGCAATCGGCTGCTGTCGGGCGCCTTCTGCCTCGCGGGCTCCGGCTACTACGAGGTGGATGCGGTGCGTGAGGACAGCCACGCCGAGCAGGTCGCGGGCGAGGCGAGGGCCTTCCGCCACCCGCCCTCGCCGCTGCAGCTCGAGGTCAACCGGGTGCTGAGCGCGACCACGATCCTGATGGTGCCGCTCGCCGTGCTCCTGCTGATCGCGTTCCAGGTCCGGAGCGTGGAGCTCCAGGAGGCCGCGCAGACGGCGGCCGCCGGTCTGGTGACGCTGATACCCGAGGGCCTGGTGCTGCTGATGAGCATCACCCTGGCGGTGGCGGCCGTCCGCCTGGCGCGGATGAACACCCTGGTCCAGCAGATCGCCGCCACCGAGGCGCTGGCCGCCGTCGACACGATCTGCGTCGACAAGACCGGAACGCTCACCGACGGCACCCTCGACCTGGTCTCGGTCGAGGTGGCCGACAAGACGCAGCCGGCGGTGGCTCACGAGGCGCTGGGCCGATTTGCGCACTCGGCCGGGGAGCGAAACCGGACCCTTCAGACGATCGCCGAGCGCTACCCGGGCAAGCCGGAGCGCGTCGTCGCCGAGGTGCCCTTCTCCTCGGCGTGGAAGTGGAGCGGCGTCACCCTCGACGGGCGGGGATCGACCCGCAGCTACGTGATGGGGGCGCCCGACGTGCTCGCCCAGGCGGGGGCGCTCGAGCTGACGCCCAGGCTCCAGCGCACGCTCGAGGAGCACACCGCCGCCGGGCGGCGCGTGGTCGCCTTCGGGGAGACGCCGGCGGTCCTGCCCACCGACCCCGGGAGCCAGCCTCCGCCGAGGCTCGAGCCGCGCGCCCTGGTGGTGCTGGAGGAGCAGCTGCGTCCCGACGCAGCGGAGACGATTGAGTTCATGCGCCGCCAGCAGGTGGACCTGAAGCTGATCTCCGGCGATGCCCGGCAGACCGTCACCGCGGTCGCACAGGGGGTCGGCGTTCCCGCCGATGCCGGCGTGATCGAGGGGCCCGATCTGCCTGATGACAGGGCCGGGATTGCTCTCGCCGCGGAGCGAAACACGATCTTCTGCCGGATCACGCCGGAGCAGAAGAAGGCGTTGGTGGGGGCGCTCGCCGACCGGGGACGCTTCACGGCGATGATCGGCGATGGCGTCAACGACGTCCCGGCGCTGAAGCAGGCGAGGCTCGCCGTAGCGATGGGGTCCGGAAGCCAGATCACCAAGGGGATCGCCGACATCGTCCTGATGCGCGACCAGTTCTCGATGCTGCCGCGCGCCGTCGACGAGGGGCGGCGAATCGCCCGCAACATCCACCGCCTCGGGCGCCTCTACGCCACCAAGACCGTCTACGCAGGGGTCCTGATCCTGTTCACGGCGATCTTCGGTGGCGCCTTCCCGTTCCTCCCCCGGCAGCTGACGATCGCCGCCACGCTGACGATCGGGATCCCGTCCTTCGTCCTCGCCCTGGCGCCGAGCGAGGGGCCCCTGTACCGAGGCCGGTTGCTGCGCGCGCTGGCCGCCTTCGCGGTGCCGGCCGGAGTCGGGATCGCCGTCGGCTCGCTGCTCTCCTTCTTCATGGTCGACAAGATCTTCGCCGGCTCGCTGGCCGAGGGCCGCACCGCCGCCACCACCACCCTGATCGTGCTCGGGCTCTGCTTCATCCTCCTGCTCGAGCGGGGGCCGGGCCGCGAGCACATCACGATCCAGAGCTACATGCTGGCGCTGATCGCCGGGCTCGGGGCCCTGTACGCGCTCGTCCTCGCCGCCGGCCCGGTGCGCGAGTTCTTCGACCTCGAGCTGCTGTCGGCCGGACAGTGGTTCCTCAGCCTGCTCTCGGTCGCGATCGGGCTGGTCCTGGCGGCGATCGCATGGCGCCTTCCCTACATCCAGGCGCTCGAGGCGCCCGCCGAGGCGCCGCCGGCCGAGGAGCGAAGCCCCGAGGCCGCTCCCGCGGAGGCCGACGAGATCCCTCCCACGCGCACGGCGCTACCCCATACCGAGCCGGGGGGGTGATCGCAATGGTCGCCGAGCCCAGCCAAGCCCTCTCGGACCCGGCCGCATCCGGGCGGCGCCGGACCAAGATCGTTGCCACGATCGGCCCCGCCACGCGCTCGGTCGAGCGGATGGTGGAGCTGATCCGGGCCGGAGCCGACGTCTTCCGGCTCAACTTCTCCCACGGCGAACGCGAGGACCACGCGGCCAACGTGGCGATGGCGCGCGAGGCCTCGCAGCTCGCCGGCCGGGAGGTTGGCCTGCTCGGCGACCTACCCGGGCCGAAGCTGCGGATCGACGAGGTCGAGGGGGGCGTGGTCGAGCTCCAAGCGGGCTCGGAGCTGACGCTGACCACCGGAGAGGAGATCGGCGACGCCACCCAGCTGCCGGTCTCGTGGGACGGGCTGCCGGCGGCCGTCTCCGAGGGCGACGAGGTCTATCTCGCCGACGGCCGGGTGCGCCTGCGCGTGCTCGGTGCGAAGTCCGGGGGGGTTCGCTGCGCGGTCGAGGTCGGGGGCGCGGTCGCCTCTCACCAGGGATTGAACATGCCAGGGACGGAGATGCCCCTGCCGTCCGCCGGCCGCACCGACCTCGGCTGGGTGGACTTCGCGGTTGAGCATGGCATCGACCTGCTCGCGGTGTCATTCGTCCGCCGCGCGGAGGACCTGGAGCCCGTCGAGCACCGCGTTCGGTCGGGCGGAGCCGACATCCCGTTGATCGCGAAGATCGAGAAGCCGCAGGCGGCCGAGAACGCCGAGTCGATCATTCGCGCCGCGCTGGGCGGGATCATGGTGGCCCGCGGCGATCTCGGGATCGAGATCGCGATCGAGCGGGTGCCGGTCGTCCAGAGGCGGCTCCTGGCACTGGCCGGACACCACTCCCGGCCGTCGATCACCGCGACCCAGATGCTCGCCTCGATGGTGGCGTCGCCCCGACCCACCCGGGCGGAGGTCTCGGACGTGGCCGCCGCGATCTACCAGGGAACGGACGCCGTGATGCTGTCTGAGGAGACGGCGGTCGGCGAGTATCCCGTGGAGTCGGTGCGAGTCATGGACCGGATCGCCCGCGAGGCCGAGCCCGACCTCCCGTACGGCGAATGGCTGTTCAACCGCGCGGCATCCGAGGCGTCGGACGTCGCCGGCTCCGTCGCCCGGGCGGCGGTCGGCTCGACCTACACGCTCGGGTTGGCCGCCGTGGTCGTCCCGACCCGCAGCGGCCGCACGGCCCGGCTGGTCTCCGCGCACCGGCCGAGCGTGCCGGTGCTGGCCGTCTCGCCGCGGATCGAGACCGTGCGCCGGCTCCAGCTCCTGTTCGGCGTCAGCTGCGCGATCGCCGATGACTGGACGAGCCTCCGGACCCTGCTGGACGAGTGCGCGCGGCTGGCCAGGGAACATGGGGTCGCCCGTAGCGGCGATCTGATCGGGATCACCGCCGGGCTTCCCAGACAGGAGCTCGGCACGAATCTGTTCGAGGTTCACCGGGTGCCGTAGCCCAGGCTTGGCCGGGATCTCAGGGCGAGATCACGAGCTGGGTGACGAGCAGGTTCGCCACCAGGCGCTCGGCGCAATGAACGCGGACCTCGACCACGTGGGTGCTGCGCCCGGCATGCAGGTGCTCGGCGGTGGCAATCAGCTCGTCTCCCGGGCGACCGGCGGCGAACACGTTCAGCTTCATCTCGGCCGTGGTGAAGTTGTGGCCCGCAGGCAGATGCCGGAAGGTCTGCCAGGCGGCAACCGAGTCGGCGAGCGCAACCCAGGCGCCGCCGTGAACGAGCCCCCCGGGATGCAGGTGGCGCCGGTCGACGACGATCCGCCCTGTCGAGCGCTCGTCGGTCACCTCGAGCGGCTCAACCCCGAGATCGGCTGGGAAGCTGCCCGCGACCCGTGCGCGGAGCGACTCGGGAGTGACCTCGGGATTGGTCTCGGACACGGCGGGCGCAGCGTACCTGGGCGGGCCGACCGGGCTACCCCTTGAAGGTGGAGCGGCCGGCGTCGCCGAAGGGCTCGTCGCGCTCGCGAACCGCCTCCCCCCATCCAGCCTCCGCGGCCCGGCGCTGGAACGCGTAGCCCTCCCGCGTGTGGCGGGCGATGCCGTCGAAGAAGGTGCCGAGGAGCTGCGTCGCGTGCAGGCCCTGCGCGTACACCGTCTGGTTGACCAAGAGCTTCATCATCACGAGCTGGTTGACCGGCAGGCTCGCCGTGCGCTCGAGCAGGGCATCGAAGCGCTGGTCGAGCCGCTCCGCTGGCGCCGCCTCGGTCGCCAGTCCCCACTCCACCGCCTCCGCCCCCGAGAGGCAGTCGCCGGTGAACAGGAGCCGCTTAGTCCTCTCGATCCCGATCCGGTGCGCCCAGATGGCGGTCGTCGGCACGCCCCAGACCCGAGCCGGCGGATAGCCGATCTTCGCCCCCTCCTCGATCACCAGCAGGTCCGAGCACAAGGCCATGTCGGTGCCGCCGGCGACGCAGAAGCCGTGCACCTTGCACAGCACAGGCTTCTCGGAATGGAACAGGCTCATGAAGCCGCGCACGTTCCGCGACATCATCTGGAAGTCGATGACCGGGTCCCAGACGCGATCCGGGTCGTGGTTGGCCGCCTGCACGGTGGGATCGAGCGCCGAGCCCCGGGCATCAAGGCCGGCCGCGTCCTCGGCTGCGCTTCCGGGCGCGGCCGGGTCGGCTCCCCTCCGCCGATCCTTGTTCCCCTCGGCGAACTCAACGAGGTCGTATCCGCCGCAAAAGCCCGAGCCGTTGCCGGCCAGCGCCAGCACGTGTACCTCCGGATCCAGATTCGCTTGTTCGACACAGGCGGACAGCTCGCTGGGCATCTCGAGGGTGATCCCGTTGCCGCGCTCGGGCCGGTCGAGGGTGATCCGCCCCACCCGCCCGTCGCGCTCGTAGGTCATCGTGCTCAGCGTCTCCATGCGGCTCCTCTCGGTCGAATGCGCGACGATCCTTCCACCCCACGGCGACGAAGGGCGGCACACGGCGGGAAGAGCCGCTAGTCCCTACTGCTCGAGCTGGTCGAAGCGACAGTCCCTCGGGTCCTTGTCGTCGCGCCAGCGCAGGACCTTGGTGCCGTGGCGGATGCGGCCGGCGCTGACATGGTCGAAAGAGACCTCGACCACGAGCTCCGGACGAAGCTCGATCCACTCCAGGTCGCGTTCGTGCGACCAGCGGCTCGGATCGCCGGAGCCTCGCTGGCCGCTCTCGTACGGCGCCAGCCTTCCGACCAGCTCGCGCTTCTCCTTTGCCCGAAAGCCCGAGGTGTGGCCCACCACCCGCAGCTTGCCGCGCTCGTACAGACCGAGGATCAGGGAGCCCACCGTGCCCTCTTCCTTCCCCGGCCGCCAGCCAACTACGACGCAATCCGCGGTTCGCACCCGCTTCACCTTCACCATCCCCTTGCGCTCGCCGGGGCGGTAGGGGGCATCCGGCTGCTTCGCGATCACGCCCTCCCCGCCCTCGAGCCATGGTGCCGCCTTGGCGATCGTGCGCTCCATAGGCGTCAGCTCGATCGAGCCGGCGACCGACTTCCTCCGCCCCCCGAGGCGTGCGACCAGTGACTCGAGCCGCTCGCGCCGCTCGCGGAACGGACGGGTGAGCAGCTTTTCCTTCCCCTCGGCGAGCAGGTCAAATGCCCGGAACCGCGCCGGTGTGGAAACCGCGAGCATCCGCACGCGCGACTCGGCTGGGTGAAGGCGGTTCTGGAGCGCGTCGAACTCCTCCCGGCCTTCGGCGTCGAGAATCACCAGCTCGCCATCGAGCACGTACCGGCCCGGCGGGAACTCGAGCTCGGGGAAGTAGCGAAGCAGCGGCTTGCCGGTTCGTGACTGGAGGAAGAGGTCGTCGCCGTCGACGAACGCCAGCACCCGAAAGCCGTCGAACTTCGGCTCGTACACCCACTCCTCGCCCTCCGGAATCTCCTTGCGGGAGAGCGCCAGCTGGGGTTGAACGGGCGGCTTCAGGGGCAGGGCCACACCGGCGATACTAGGCGGGATCCGCAGCCGGATAGCGTCCCGCGGGTGACCCCGAAAGCCCGATCGGCGGCGGAGCTGCCCGCTGAGTGTGATCTGGTCGTCGTCGGCGCGGGGATCGTCGGCCTCGCCGCGGCAAGGGAGCTCACCCTGCGCCACGACGGCCTGAGGGTGGTGGTGCTCGAGCGTGAATCGACGATCGCGGCCCACCAGAGCGGCCGGACCAGCGGCGTGATCCATGCCGGGATCTACTACCGGCCGGGTTCCTTGAAGGCCCGACTGTGCGTGGCCGGCGCGCGGGAGCTCTACTCCTACTGCGAGGAGCACGGAATACCGGCGGTCCGGAGCGGCAAGGTGATCGTCGCCACCCGCGAGGACGAGCTGGCGGCGCTCGACGAGCTGGAGCGCAGGGGACGTGAGAACGGGGTCCGGGGCCTGCGCCGGATCGGCCCCGACGAGCTGCGCGAGATCGAGCCGCACGCGAGCGGGATCGCGGCCCTCCACTCTCCCGCCACCGGCGTGGTCGACTTCGCCCGGGTGGCGGCGAGCTTCGCCGACGAGCTGGAGGGGCACGGCGGGCGGGTGTTCACGGGATGTGCCGCCGGCTCGCTGTCACCCGAGGGCGGGGCGATCGCGATCGCCCACCCGAGAGGCACGATCAGGGCCGCCGCGGCAATCTGCTGCGCGGGCGCCTGGTCGGACCGTCTGGCGGCTGCCTGCGGCGCCCCAACCGAGCCTCGCATCGTTCCCTTCCGCGGCGCCTACCTGCGGCTGCGCCCGGAGCGCCGCGAGCTGGTCCGGGGCAGCATCTACCCGGTCCCCGATCCCGATCTGCCCTTTCTCGGCATGCACCTGACGCGGCGGATCGACGGCGAGGTGCTGGTCGGCCCCTCGGCGCTGCTGGTGGGCGCCCGCGACGCCTACAGCCTGGAGCGGGTGAGCCCCCGCGACCTCGCGGACACGCTCACCTGGCCCGGCACCTGGCGGCTGCTTCGCGATCACTGGCGCACCGCCGTGGGCGAGCTCGGCCCGGCCGCCAGCCACAAGGCCTTCGTCGGCGAGCTGCGGCGCTTCGTCCCCGAGCTGCGGGCGGCCGACGTGCGTCCGGGGCCTGCCGGCGTCCGCGCCCAGGCGGTCGCCCGCGACGGCTCGCTGGTCGACGACTTCGTCGTCCACCGCACCGAGCGAGCGGTGCACGTTCGCAACGCCCCCTCGCCCGCGGCCACCTCCTCGCTGGCGCTCGGCCGCCTGATCGCCGACGAGGCCGAGGGGCTGATCGCCTAGCCGCTCGGCAGCTTCGGCGGCAGGGGCTCGATCCTCTTGGCGCCCCCGGCTCGCGGCAGGGTACCCTCGCATTTGATGGAGGCTGCGACCGAGGCGAGGGTCGAGCAAGCGCGGACGGAGCAACCGTGCTCGTCGTTCGCGAAGTCCCTGTTTCTGGGCGAGATCCACGAGGACCTGGTCTTTCCGTGGCCACAGCCCGACCCCGCCGAGCAGGAACGGGTGCGGGCGCTGATCGCCGCTGCCGACGAGCTCGGCTCCCGGCTCGACCCGCGCAAGATCGAGGAGGACCGCTGGATCGGCGACGACGTGATCCGCGAGCTTGGCGAGCGGGGCCTCTGCGGCCTCTACGTCCCGGAGCGCTACGGCGGCCAGGGCCTCTCCCAGACGGGCTACGCGCGCGTCTTCGAGACCTTCGCGCGGATCGACGCCACCTTGTCGATCGTCCTCGGCGTCCACCAGTCGATCGGCTTCAAGGGCATCCACATGTTCGGCACCGAGGAGCAGAAGGAGCGCTTCCTGCCCGACCTCGCCGCCGGCCGCAAGCTGGCCGGCTTCGCGCTCACCGAGCCGAACGCCGGCTCGGACGCCTACCAGATCGAGAGCCGCGCGGTCCGCCAGTCCGACGGCTCCTGGTTGCTGAACGGGGAGAAGCGCTACATCGGCAACGGGGGCAAGGGGTCCGTGTTCACGACCTTCGCCCGCTGCGAGGTGGACGGCAAGGATCGCCACATCGCGCTGATCGTCGAGAAGGGAATGAAGGGTTTCGAGGTCGGCGAGCGCTTCGACACCATGGGGTTACAGGGCAACGACCTGCGGCGCCTCTACTTCAAGGACGTGCGGGTGCCGCCCGAGAACGTGCTCGGCGACCCCGGTGAGGGCTTCCACATCGCGATGGAGATCCTCAACAACGGCCGGATCGGGCTCGGGACCGGCTCGGTGGGAGCCGCAAAGTGGTTGCTCGACAAGGCGATCGACCATGTCACCGATCGCCAGCAGTTCGGCCGTCCGCTGGCCGACTTCGAGCTCGTCCAGGAAAAGATCGGCTGGATGGTCTCCCACCTGTTCGGGCTCGAGTCGATGTGCTATCTGACCTGCGGCCTGGTCGACGCCGGTGTGCCCGACTACTCGCTGGAGTCCGCGATCTGCAAGGTCTCGGGGACCGAGTTCCTGTGGTACGCGGCCAACCGCACCCTCCAGCTAAAGGGGGGCGAGGGCTACCTGCGCACCCAGCCGTTCGAGAAGGTGCTGCGCGACATCCGCATCTTCCCGATCTTCGAGGGCGCCAACGACGTGCTGCGGGCGTTCATCGCGCTCTCCGGCCTGAAGCCGCTGGGCGAGAAGCTCTCCGGCCTCGGTGAGGTGGGGCTCTCGGATCCGATCGGCTCGATCGGGGTCCTGGTCGACTACTTCGGCGGCCGGATCCAGCGCGAGGTGCGCCCGCATAGGTTCACCAGGGCGCACCCAGAGCTCAAGACGCATGCCGACGCCGTCTCCGATCAGGTCAAGGAGCTCCGCGACGTCTCGGAGTCGCTGCTCCGCGAGCACAAACGGGAGATCGCCAACCGCCAGTTCGCCCAGAAGCGCCTCGCCGACTCGCTCGCCGACATCTACGCCCAGGTCGCCGTGCTCTCGAGGGTGAGCTCGATCTTCGCGGACCAGGGCGTGGAGCCCTCAGGCCAGGAGCGCTACATAGCGGAGACCTTCTGCACGCGCGCCGCCCGTCGCGTGCGCTCGCGCTTCAACCAGCTCGAGCACAACGACGACGAGCGCATGTCGGCGATCGCCAAACTCGCCTACAAGCGCGGCGAGTACGGCTACGCCCTGTTCGACGACTGATTAGCCGAGCCGCTCGACGATCATCGCCTTGCCCTGGCCGCCGGCGACGCACATCGTCTCGAGGCCGACCTGGTGATCGTCGGTTTCCATCGCATTGAGCAAGGTGGTCATGATCCGCGCCCCTGTCATCCCGAACGGGTGGCCGAGCGCGATCGCCCCGCCGTGCGTGTTCAGCTTCTCGAGCGAGATCCCGCACTGGTCCATGATCGGGATCACCTGGGCCGCGAAGGCCTCGTTGAGCTCCACGACATCGACGTCCTCGATCGTCATCTGAGCGCGGTCGAGCACCTTCTTGATCGCCCCGATCGGAGCCACGCCCATGAACTCGGGCTCGTTGCCGTAGGTGGCGGCGGTGAGGATCCGGGCCCGTGGCGTCAGGCCGAGCTCTTTCGCCTTCACGTCGGACATCAGGAGCACGGCGGCGGCGCCGTCGTTCAGGGGGCAGGAGTTGCCGGCGGTCACCTTGCCGTCCTCCCGGAAAGCGGGCTGGAGCTCCGCCAGCTTCTCCAGGGTCGAGCTGGCGCGCGGGCCGTCGTCCTTCGCCACCTCGGTGCCGTCCTCGAGCGTCACGGGAACGATCTCCCGGTCGAAGTAACCCGACTCCTGCGAGGCGACCGCGAGCTCCTGTGAGCGCTGCGCGTACTTATCCATGTCGGCGCGACTCACCTCGTAGCGGTCGGCGACGTTCTCGGCCGTAAGCCCCATCGCGATGTAGGCGTCGGGATCGCCGTCGCGCCCCTGGAGCCTCGGGTGCTGATCGGCCTCGCCAGCCGCCTCTTGGCGCTCGTTGTAGCGGCTCACCCACTCGACCCCGGCGGCGATGTAGGTGTCGCCCTCCCCGGCCTTGATCGCGTTACCGGCGTGGCGGATCGCGTCGAGGCTGGATGAGCAGTAGCGGGACACCGTAACCCCGTTGACACTCTGTGGCAGGTGCTCGGAGAGCAGCACGATGATCCGGGCGACGTTGAAGGCCTGAAGCCCCTGGGGCAGGCCACAGCCGCAGAACAGGTCCTCAACCGAGTCGGGCTGCACATCCGGGTTGCGCTCGAGCAGCCTGTCGACGACATGGGCGCCCATCTCATCAGGGCGCTGCTGGGCCAGCGATCCCTTGAAGGCACGGCCGATCGGGGTGCGGACGGCGTCGACGATCACGGCTTCGGGCATGGACAGGCCTCCTTCGGTCGAGTTCGGAACGCAGAGAATAAGCTGACGGCGTGGCAGAGGAGACAGCCACCGAGACCGAGATCCCGCCGGAGCGGGCCGCCGGTCTGATCGAGGCCGGCGAGGCAGAGCTGATCGACGTCCGTCGCCCCTACGAGTGGGAGGCGGGCAGGATCAAGGGCGCCCGCCTGATCGAGCTCAACGAGCTGACCGGCGAGGCGGAGTCGATCTCGAGGGAGAGGCCGGTGATCTTCTACTGCCGGTCTGGAAACCGCTCGGCGCTGGCCGCAGCGGCGTTCAGGCAGGCGGGGTGGGACGCCTACAACCTGGCCGGCGGGCTGCTTGCCTGGGTCGAGCACGACCTGCCGCTCGACCCCGCGGATGGCGAGGTCGCCGAGCCCCGGCCCGGCACTTAGTGCCCGTGCGCCGCCCACGCCTTCCGTTCGCGCGCCGGTCCAAGCGCTCGGCCGAGGGGTCGCCGCAAAGCTCGTCAACGGCCAAAAGGGCCACTGCGGAGAAGCCATCCCCGGCATCGCCGGCCCCCCAGGCCCCCGCCGATCCCGAGGAGCGCATCGACGGCCTTCGTGCCTGGGTCGCTCAGGTCGAGCGCAAGCTTGGGGTGCGGACCTACGTGGGCGCCGCGATCGCGGTGCTGGCGCTTGCGGCGGCTGCGGCCAGTCTTGCCCTGACGCTCTCGCTGAAGCAGGACGCTGCCACTGACAACGAGATCCAGTCGCTGCGCGACCAGATCTCAGTCGTCGAGCAGTCGGCCTCTCAGGCGGCGCAGGAGGACGTCCAGGCACTGGATCGGCGCCTCACCGAGCTTGACGCCGAGGTAAACAGGCTCTCCGCCGGTCAGGGGACCACCAGGCGTGAGCTCAAGGTCGTGCAGGACGACATCAAGGAGCTTCGCAGCCAGGTTGGTGACCTTCGCAGCTCCTCGGACGGCAGCCCGCAGGGCTCGCAGGGATCCGGTCCCTAGCCTGCCAATTGTGATAATTCGCACGAGGCGTGCCTGCACGCGTCCGACAAGTCCTCTACGGTCGCACGCACGTCGTCGGGTAGGACGAGAGATCGCAGCCGCTCTTCGGCGCACGCACGCACACACACGCGCGGTTCCTGAAAGGAGATCACACAGATGCCAACCGGTTACTGCGTGAAGGAACGCAAGAAGGTCGAGATCCAGAATCCGGTGCAGGTGACCATGAAGAACGGTCGCCCGGCGATTCAGGGCACGTGCCCCGACTGCGGCACCAAGATCTTCAAGATCGGCAAGCTCTAGAACGGCCTTGAAGGCAACGGGCTAGCGGCCGGCGTCGGTCTCGGGTTCGCCCGAGGCCGTCGCGGTCGTTCCAGTTCGAGCACGCCGCCCGAGCCGCGGTTGCCGGCGCCCAAGGATCAGACCGCGGTAAGGCCCGACTGGCGGCGCCCGAACAGGTAGCCGACCAGCGCTTCGACGACCTCGGGGTCGAACTGGGTGCCCGCGTTGTCGCTCAGCTCGGCCATCGCTTTGGCATGCTCCATCCCTTGGCGGTAGGGACGGTCGGAGGTCATCGCATGGTAGGCGTCACAGGCGAGGATGATCCGGCTGCCGATCGGGATCTCCGCCCCGGCGAGCTGGTCCGGATAGCCCTTGCCGTCCCAGCGCTCGTGCTCGTGGCGGACGATGCGAGCCACGTCCCCCAGACCCGGGATCGCGCGCAGGATACGTTCGCCGATCGCCGGGTGCTCGCGCATGATTTCCCACTCCTGCTCGGTTAGCGGGCCGGGCTTGTGGAGAACCTCGTCGGGTACCCCGACCTTGCCGATGTCGTGAAGGAGCGCCGCGGTGCGGATGCGGTTGATCTCCTTGCTGTTGAGCGCCAGCGCCTCCCCCACCCTCGCGGTCAGGTCGACGACGCTCTCCGAATGGTCGCTTGTGTAGCGGTCGCGCTCCTGGAGCGCCGAGGCGAGCGCCGCGATCACGCCTCCATGCCCGAGCTCGAGCACGGCGTCGCCGTTCTCTGAGGAACCACCAAAGACCACGGCCTGCCCGCCACCAGCGGCGCGCGCCTGCTCCAGAGCCGCCCTCGCGGCGGCAAGAACGGACTCGGGCTTGTCTCCGATCTCCACCCCCGCGATGCCGACCGATGCCGAGACGCCGCGGATCCCGCCCGTCTCGAGATCCTCGAGCTCGACCAGTATCCGGTCGATCGCCTGCTGCGACGCAGCGGCGGTGGTCTCGGGGAACAGGAACCCGAACTCGTCGCCCCCCATCCGGCAGGCGAGGTCGTGGACGCGGGTCTGCTCGGCGATCAGGCGACCGACGGCAACCAGCACCGCGTCGCCGGCCGCGTACCCGCGTTCGAGGTTGAGGTGGCGAAACCGGTCGATATCGAGCAGGGCCACGGTCAGCGGGCGCTCGTAGCGCTGGGCGCGGGCGACGTCTAGCGCGAGCTGAGTCCGGAAGGCGCCGAGGCTGAGCAGGCCCGAGGTCAGCGGATCTCGCTGGGAGACCTGGGCCAGCTCCCTCTCGAGCTTGCCGATCGTTTGCCGCGCAGCCGCAAGCTGCTCGGACAGGTGCTTCCGCTCCCCCACCCTCACACACTGATTATCGGTTCCGTGGTGACGGCGCTTGAGAATCGGCTCCCTCGAAACGTTGCTCGAGCAGCCGCGGGATTGAACACGGGCCGCTTCGGGGCAGTATTACGGGAGGCATGGAGATCCACGAACCAGATCGCTCGGGCCATGGCTGACGCCTTCCTCACCCAGGAGAGGGGCGTTCGCGAGGCCTACGCCGCCCACGCCGGCGAGCTCTACGGCTTCGCGCTCCGGTCGCTCGGCGACCCGGCGCTCGCCGAAGAGGCGGTCCAGGACACCTTCCTGCGCGCCTGGCGGGCCGGAGATCGCTTCGATCCCGAGCTTGGCTCCCTGCGCACCTGGCTGTTCGCGATCCTTCGCAACGTGGTCATCGATCTCGGCCGCGCCCGCGCGGCAAGGCCGAGGGTTGACGGAGATCTGCCCGAGCGTGGCCACGAGCCGTTCGAGGAGATGCTGCTCAACTGGCAGGTCGAGGAAGCCCTGCGCCGGATCGGCGAGCAGCATCGCCGTGTCCTCGTCGAGACCTACCTTCGCGGGCGCCCCTACGCCGAGGTCGCGGTGGAGCTGGGCGTGCCCGAGGGCACGATCAAGAGCCGCGTCTACTACGGGCTGAAGGCGCTTCGCAACGCGCTCGAGGAGATGGGCTATGAAAGCTGAGGGATGCCGCGACTGGCGCGAGCGGATCGGCGCGCTCCTCCTCGGTCAGCTGCCCGAGGAGGAGCGGTTCGCCACCGAGGCCCATCTCGATGGCTGTCCCGCTTGCCGCGCCGAGGCGGAGGCCCTCGCCCCCGTGGCCTCGCTGCTGGGGCGCGCCGATCCCGACCGGCTCGTGCCCGCCCCGCCGCCGCCCCCAGGGCTCGGCGAGCGGATTGCCCGCCGGATCGCGGTGGAGCGTCGCGCCAAACGCCGCAGGCGGACCCGTCTCAGGCTTGGCCTGGCCGCGGCTGCCGCGGCAGCTGCCGGGGCGATCGTCGTCACCCTGGTGGGCTCGAATCCAAGCACCCCCTCCGAGACGGTCGCCTTCCGATCGCTGCCGCGCGGCACCTGGGCCGAGGCCACCCTGGCGCCCCGTCCATGGGGAAGCGAGGTCAGCGTCCAGGTATACGGCTTTCGTCCCGGCACCCCCTGCCGGGTGTGGCTGCGCCGCTCGGACGGCAAGCAAGTACCCGCCGGGTCGTTTCGCTACGTCTACGAGGGCGAGAGCGACCACGCCGGCCTCAGCTCCGCGCTGGCGCCCCACGACGCCACCGCGGTCGGCCTGCGGGTCGGCTCCAAGACCTACGTGGCGCCTCTGCCCTCGAGCGCCGGCGGTGCTTCATGAGCGCAATCGACAACCAGAGAGGAGACCGATCGCATGAGAGTCAAGCTATTCCTGGCCTCCGCGGGCATAGCGCTCGCGGCGCTGGCGATCGCCGGCTGCGGCGGTGACGACAACGAGACGTCCTCGCCGGCGGCCGAGGCCTCGCCGAGCGCCGGCGGGCAGACGGTCAACGTCAGCGAGACCGAGTACAAGCTCGACCCCTCCGACCCGACCGTTCAGGCCGGCACTGTCACCTTCAAGGCGACGAACGACGGCAGCGTCGATCACAACCTCGAGGTGGAGGGCCCCCAGGGCGAGCAGGAGCTCGAGCAGGACCTTGCCCCCGGCCAGAGCGGCACGCTCACCGTCGATCTGTCAAAGCCGGGGAAGTACGAGTTCTACTGCCCGGTCGACGGGCACCGCGCCCTCGGCATGGAAGGTGAGATCACCGTCGGCGGCGGAGGCGGCACGAGCGGAGGCGGCACCGGCGGAGTCAGCGACGGCTCAACCGGAGCCGCCGGAGGAAGCGGCTACGGTTACTAGGGGGCTGATTACTTCTACTGCCGGCCGAATCGATATCCAGTAGCAGTGGGTCGGAAGCGCCCGCGACGGGCGCGGCCCCGCTGAGACGATGGAGCGACTGAGCGCCGACGACACCCGGATCCTGCGGCTGGAGTCAGACGCGATCGCCGGTCACACGCTGAAGCTGGCGATCGTCGAGCCGAACCGCGACGGGCAGCCGCTGACCGTGGAACGCGTGCGCAACCGGGTCGAGGCGCGGCTTGCGACCCTGCCCCGCGCCCGGCAGCGCCTGGCGCCGACGCCGCTGCGCCTGGCCGCCCCGGCCTGGGTGGACGACTCGGACTTCGACATCCGCAATCACGTGCGCGCTGCTCCGGGGGCGGTGAGAGACCGCGCCCAGCTGATGCGACACGCCGGAAGCGTGATGGCCGAGCGCCTCGATCACGCGCGGCCGCTCTGGGACATAGGCGTCGTGGGCCCGCTCGAGGACGGCCGCACCGCGCTGGTGATTCGCATCCACCACTGCCTCGCGGACGGCGTCACCTGCCTGCGGCTGCTCTCCCAGCTCCTCTGGGACAGAGACGACGACGGCGAGCCCCCGGCGCCCGGGGCATGGCGACCTGAGCCGGCGCCGGGGGGATTTCGCCTGCTCGCCTCCGGCGCGGGCAGCCGGCTGCGCAGCATGGGTGGCGCCCTGGCCGGCGGAGCCCGGGCGGCCACCTCGCCGCGCCGCTGGCGCGATGCCGGCAGCGAGCTGGCCGCGCTCCCTGCCACCCTGCGACGCGAGCTCTGGCCGCTGGGTGCCGAGACGGCGTTCGATCGCCGCATCGGCGGCGACCGCGAGGTGGCGTTCACCGCCTGCGAGCTGGACGACCTGAAGCGAATCGAGCACGCCGCGGGGAACGGAGTGACAGTCAACGATGTCGTGCTGGCTGTGGTGGCCGGAGCTATCCGGCGCTGGCTGGACGCTCACCAGCAGCCGATGCAGGCGATGCGCGTGCAGATCCCGGTCAGCATGCACCACAGAGGGGAGGACCCTGACGAGCTCGGCAACCGCGACTCGTTCCTGTTCTGCGACCTGCCGGTCTCCGAGCCCGACCCCCGAAAGCGACTCGCGGCCATCAACGCCGAGACCCTCAGCCGCAAGCAGCATCACGACGCCGACGAGCTCTACTCCTTCTTCCACAGCCTCTCGCACATCCGCCCCCTCTACCGGGTCGCCTCCGAGCTGGCCTCCGGCCCGCGGGAGTTCGCGCTCTCCGTCTCCAACGTCCCCGGTCCCAGGGAGCCCGTCCAGATGCTCGACGGACGCGTCGCCGAGCTCTACTCGGTCGCCGAGCCCGCCGACCGGCACGCTCTGCGAGCCTCGGCGGTTTCGCTGGCTGGACGGATGGGCTTCGGCTTCTGCACGGACCCCGGCGCCGTGCCGGGCGTCGCCGAACTCGCCGCCGGCCTCGACGCCTCGCTTGAGGAGCTGCGGGCGCTCAGCTAGCGATGCCCCCCACTAAGGCGCTGCGTCCCTGAACCTGGTCAGGCCGCCGAGCACGCCCACATAGGCGGTCCCGTTGGGGGAAATGGTGACGGGGGCGTAGTTGTTGTTGTACCCGAACCCCGTTCCCGCCAGACGGCTGTACACGGTCTTGCCACTGTCGAACCCGAGCGCCGTCAGGTACCAGGCGTCGGTCGTGTCGTTTCGCTTCGGCTTCGTGTACGTGTAGACGAGCCCGGCGCGCAGCGACAGCTTGGGCACCACCGAAGGGGCTCGCACGTGGCTCCTCCACACGGAGCGGCAACCGCTCCCATCCAGCTCGAGGTCGACACGCTCTATCCCAGGGCTGGTGACGCCGCCGTTCATGGTGGAAGCGGGACCCGTGTAGCCGTAGTTGTTCTCGGCTATCAGCGAGCGGCGAGCGGCAATCAGCGACTGGTCGGTGGCGCTGGCGCCCTTCTCGAACACGGGCTGGCGGCAGACCACCCGGCGCCCGGTCACCTGCGGCCGGCGGTCGTAGACGAGAACGGCCATTGGATCGGCGTTGTCGGTGATCGCCACGTAGCGCCTGCCGATCAGCGTCGGGGTGGTTCCGGAGCCCGGCTGGGTTTGGCCCGGCTTTGTGACGCCGATGTTCGGATAGGTGCGCCGCCAGGTCACGACGGGTTTGCCCTGCGATACATCGAACCGGTACATCGCCCTGTTGGTGACGATGAACACGCCCCCTGTCTCGTCGACCGCGAACGAATTGCCGATCGGCTCTCGCGCGTCGATGCTTCGCACCTGGCCGCTTGCCGGAAGGACCATCCCCACCACGCCATCGCGGCTGGCAAACCAGATCCGCCCCGACCAGTCCGGAAGCGCGGAGATCAGGGCGTCCCCCTCGGGGACCACCGAGCTGACGTTGTAGTCCCGCCTCAGCGCGAACCCGGGGTTAACGGTGCCGCCCGTCTCCGCGACGACGAGGATGTGCCGGTTGCCGGCCGAGATCACCGCCCGGTCGTGATGGTCGAGATAGAAATAGCCGCCGCCGCTGAAGTCCTGGAAGGGGTTCGGGCCGAAGCTCCGGGGCGGCAGGTCCATGGCCGCCAGGACACGGAGCGTGTGGGGGTGGAGCATCGCCAGCACGGGCTTGTCCAGCCCCACGCAGATGGTCACCAGGCGACCGTGGCTGTCGATGGTGATCGAGGCGCACTCGCGCGAGAACAGCGCCGAGGTGGCGGCGAGGCGGTTGCCGAGCGGCCCGGCCCACCCGTAGCTGTCGGTCTGGTAGGCGTCGTTGTGGAGGTTCGAGCGCCCGTTCGGCGCCATGAATGGGTGCCTGGGAACGTCCTGACCGAGGGTCGGGTCGAGCGTCGCCGCCGAGCCGATGAAGGTGGGGACGTTGACGGCCGGACCCTGTGGGATCGGCGGGGGGCTCTCACCCGGGGACTGCGCCTGGGCAGCGCTCGCGATCGTCAGCGCCGAGACAACCGCCACTGCGATCACCCATGCTCGCCTCGGCATACAGGTTGCACCCTAGCGTCACCGCGCCCAACTGGTGCCAATTGGGCCGCGGGATGGAAGAATGACCGTAGTGGCAGCTCGCACCCAGAAACCCCTGGAGCTGATCCTGGCCCGCAATCTGCTGACGAGCATCTCGACGCCCGCCTTCCTGCTCGACGAGCACGGCGCGATGGTCTTCTACAACGAAGCCGCCGGCGCCCTGCTCGGTCGCTCGTTCGAGGACGCGGGGCGGATGAGCGCCGAGGAATGGATCTCTGCCTACGGGCCCTTCGGCGACGACGGCACGCCGATCCCTCTGGACGACCTGCCGGCCACCCAAGCCGTCCGAATGGGCCGACCGGCCCACGGCGTGTTCCGGATCCGCTCGACGGGCGGAGAGGAGCACGAGATCGAGTCCAGTACCTTCCCGATCGTCGCCTCGGAGGAGGGATCCTCCGGGGCGATGATCCTCTTCTGGCGCCTCGACACGAACAGCGGCGACGAGGTTCCGCGATGAGGGTCAAGGTCTGGGGCGCGCGAGGCTCGGTCCCCTCCCCGGGGCCGAAGATGAACCGCTACGGCGGGAACACCTCATGCGTGCAGGTCGGCCTCGACGGTGGCGAGGATCTGATCCTCGACGCGGGCACTGGGATCCGCACGCTGGGCCTCGACCTGGCCACGGCACCGAAGGTGAACATCCTGCTCACCCACCTGCACCTCGACCACATCCAGGGCCTGATGTTCTTCCCGCCCTGCTTTCGCTCCGACGTGGAGATCACGATCTGGGGGCCGGCGTCGCCGGAGGCCTCGCTCGAGGACCGGGTCGCCCGCTATATCTCCGCTCCGCTGTCGCCAGTCGAGGTGCGGGAGTTGCCATGCTCGGTTTCCTTTCGCGACACACCGCCCAGCGAGTGGCAGATCGGCTCGGCGACGATCCGTTCGGAGGCTGTCAACCACAGGGGCCCGACCCTGGGCTTCCGGATCACCGATGGCGATACGACGCTCTGCTATATCCCCGACCACGAGCCCGCCCTCGGGTCCAGCCTCGCCGATCTGGAGCCGGAGTGGGTCTCCGGGTACGACCTGGCTCGCGACGCCGATCTGCTGATCCACGACTGCCAGTACACCGACGAGGAGTACCCCGAGCACATCGGCTGGGGCCACTCCCGGATCGACGACACGCTGACCTTCGCCAGCCGCGTCGGCTCCAGGCGGCTGCTGCTCTTCCATCACGACCCCCTGCATTCCGATGACTTCCTGGACGACTTCCACGCCGCCGCCCGCCGCCGTTGGGGGGAGTTGGGCGGCGACCCCGCCCTGCTCGAGATGGGCATGGAGGGCGGCGAGCTCGAGGTCGCGCCCGCGCCCGCCTCGGCGGGCGTGACTGCGTGACGTAGAGCCGTCAGTCCGTGGGCGCGTACCGGGCAACCATCCTGGATTGCCCCCGCTATCCGGGGTCTGGGCAGGACGGCCTCACCGATCGGCCCGTCAGGGCGCCCGGTTGAAGCGCGCGACGGCGTTGCTGCCGTATGCCGCGGCGTAGACGCTCTTGTTGTCCGGGCTGACCGCAACCGATTCTGGCCTGCTGAGCCCATGCCCAACGGCGCAGGTCTGATCCCCGTCATCGCCATTGCTGATGCAGCCGGCGGCCCCGGCGGGCTGGGTGATCGCTCCCGTGGTCGTGTCGCGGTCGAGGCGCGCCACCGCGTGGCTGCTGGACGAGGCGACGTAGACGCTCTTTCCGTCCGGGCTGACCGCCACCGAGAACCCGCCGGCGAGCCCATGCCCATCGGCGCAGGGCTCCGGCCCGTACGAGCCGCTGACGCAGCCGGCTGCCCCTGCGGGCTGGGTGATCGCCCCGGTGGCCGTGTTGCGGTTGAAGCGCGCCACGGCGCTGCCATTCTCCGAGGCGACGTAGACACTCTTGTTGTCCGGGCTGACCGCCACCGAGTTCGGGGAGACGAGCGCATGGCCGTCGGCGCAGGTCCCCGCCCCCGTCTCGCTGACGCAGCCGGTCCTCCCGGCGGGCTGGGCGATCGCCCCGGTGGTCGTGTTGCGGACCAGGCGCGCCACTGCGCCGCTGTTCCCGGGCCCGGGGACGAAGTCGCGCGAGGCGACGTAGACGCTCTTGTTGTCCGGGCTGACCGCCAGCCACCTCGCGCCCCTGAGCCCATGGCCGTCGGCGCAGGGCCCCGCGCCCGTCTCGCTCACGCAGCCGGCCGCCCCCGCGGGCTGGGTGATCGCCCCGGTGGTCGTGTTGCGGTTGAAGCGCGCCACGGCGCCGTGGGAGGTGGCGTAGACGCTCTTCCCGTCGGGGCTCACCGCCACCGATATCGCGCCGTCGAGCCCATGGCCGTCGGCGCAGGGCCCGGCCCCCGTCTGGCTCACGCAGCCCGCGGTCCCGGCGGGCTGGGTAATCACCCCGGTGGCCGGGCTGCGGTTGAAGCGCGCCACGGCGTCGCTGTCGGGCGAGGCGACGTAGACGCTCTTCCCGTCGGGACTCACCGCCACCGAGCGCGGGCGGCCGAGCCCATGGCCGTCGGCGCAAGTCCAAGCCCCGCTCTCGCTCACGCAGCCGCCGGTCCCGGCGGGCTGGGCGATCGCCCCGGTCATCGGGTCGCGGTTGAGGCGCGCCACGGCGCTGCTGGCGGCCGAAGCGACGTAGACGCTCTTCCCGTCAGGACTCACCGCTACCCCGGCGGGGCCGCCAAGCCCGTGGCCGTCGGCGCAGGGCACGGTCTCCAATTCGCTGACGCAGCCGGCGGTCCCCGGCGGCTGGGTGAGGTCGCCGGTCGCCGCGAGCGCGGCCGCGGTGACCACAAGCAACAGCAGGCCCAGGCAGCGACAGCGCCGCTGCTGGTCGGCGTGCAACTCGACCTAGGAACCCGCGCGAGCCGTTCCTCACGCTTCGCTCCACCACAACTCTCCTCCGTAGGCGTGCGTACGGCCACCCTACCACCAGGAATCCGGTTCCGGTGCGTCTCGGCGAGAGACGTACGCGGACGGCTCTCGAGCAGCGCCCCTGGCCATCCGGTCCACGCTCGGGTGCAGGGACATTCGACCACCGGTACAAAGCCTGCGGCCGAAGTCTCGACATTGGGCTAGAGACTTCCCCGTCGCTCGCGCCTAACTTCCGATCCGGTCTAGAAACCGCGACCGCCGGGCCACGGTGCCCGATGGGCTAGGAGGAAGCACGGATGAGACGAAGGTATCTCGCGATGCTGCCGCTGGCGGCGCTCGCCCTGCTGGTCATACCGGGCACCGCGTTCGCCGACGCAACGGATCTCAACAGGGCGATCGGCGGGAAGCTCGACCCGTCGGTCGGCATCAACACCCTGTGGGTGATCATCGCCGGCGCGCTGGTGATGTTCATGCAGGCCGGGTTCGCCTTCTTGGAGATCGGATTCTCCAGGGCCAAAAACGCGGGCACGGTGGTGGCGAAGATCCTCACCAACTTCGGCATTGCCGCCATCTGCTGGTGGGCGGTCGGCTTCGCGTTCGCCTTCGGTGGCCCGCTCGGCAGCTTCATTGGACATGACGGGGGGTTCTTCTTCTCGGACCTCGGCGCGTACAGCACGACCGCCGACGGCGTGACCCTGTTCCACCCCAGCTTCCCGGTGATGGCGCTCTCCGACGCGACGATCGAGTCGAAGTGGTTCTTCCAGTTCGTCTTCTGCGCGGTCTCCCTGGCGATCGTCTGGGGCACGACCCTGGAGCGGATCAAGTTCGGCGTCTACATCATCTACTCGGTGGTCTTCGCGACGATCATCTATCCGATCGGCGCGCACTGGGTGTTCGGCGGCGGCTTCCTTCAGAACGGCGACTGGCTGGGCACCTCGATCGTCGGGATGCAGGACTTCGCCGGCTCCACGGCCGTTCACCTGATCGGAGCCAGCGGAGCGTTCGCCGCCCTGCTGCTGCTCGGCCCGCGGAAGGGCAAGTACGGACGGGATGGCAGGCCTCGCGCGATCCCGGGGCACAGCATGCCGCTGTTCGGGCTCGGCGTCCTGATCCTGTGGCTGGGGTGGTTCGGGTTCAACCCGGGCTCGACCCTGAACGCACTCGACGGGCGCTTCGCCGAGATCCTGTTCATCACCAACCTCGCCGCGGCAGCGGGGGTGCTCACCGCCGTCGCCACGGCCAGGATCAAGACCGGGGCGATCGACATCGGCATGGCCGGCAACGGCGCGATCGCGGCGCTGGTGGCGATCACCGCCCCCTCCGGCTACGTCGAGATCTGGGCGGCGCCGATCATCGGCGCGGTCGCCGGGGTGATCGTCGTGCTCGGCGTCTACGCGATCGACAAGTTGATCGACGACCCGGTCGGAGCCCTGTCGGCGCACGGTCTCGCGGGGATCTGGGGAACGGTCTCGTGCGGGATCTTCACCGCGCCGCGGCTGGCCCAGTACAACGCCTTCGGCGACCCCGAGGGCGGCCTCGTGTACTCCGGTCACTTCACGCAGCTCGCGGCGCAGTGCATCGGGTTCACGATCGCCTTCCTGTTCGTCTTCTCGCTCAGCTTTACGACCTTCTGGGTGATCAAGAAGACCTACGGCCTCCGGGTCTCGGAGCAGGAGGAGGACGCGGGCCTCGACATCTCCGAGCACGGCATGTACGGCTATCCGGAGCAGTTCATCCCGCAGGAGGAGTACCCGGGCCCCGCGCCTGCGCCGGCCACAACCACGCCGGCTGGGGCGACGGCGACCGCCATGACGGCCGAGCGGCCGGCTGAGACATAGGAAGGATGAGCAAATGAAGATGATCACGGCCTACATCCGCCACGAGGCGTTCGAGCCAATCCGCGCCGAGCTGCTCGAGAAGGGCATCCCCTCGCTCTCGATCACAGAGGTCAAGGGGTCGGGGCGCCAGAAGGGGATCGTCGAGCACTATCGCGGCTCGACTCTGACCGTCAACGTGCGACCGAAGCTGAAGCTCGAGATCGTCGTTGACGACACCGAGAAGCCCATCGTGGTCGAGACGATCCTCAAGCACGCCAGGACGGGTGAGGTCGGCGACGGGAAGATCTTCGTCGTCCCGATCGAGGAGGCAATCCGGATCCGAACGGGCGAAGAGGGGGACGAAGTCCTCCAGGCGCACACCGAGGCGGAGATCTCGGCATAGGCAACCAAACGGGAGACAAAGGAGAACCGACAGATGGAAGCCATCACAGAACCCCGCCCCGGCCGGGAAGAAACGCTGCGGCAAGTGGACGAGGACGGGGTCGAGTTCATTCGCCTCTGGTTCACCGACATCATGGGGCAGCTGAAGAGCTTCGCGGTCGGTCGCGAAGAGCTCGAGGGGGCGCTCGCCGAGGGCATGGGCTTCGACGGATCCTCGATCACCGGGTTCAACCGAATCGAGGAGTCGGACATGATCGCCATGCCCGACCCGGACACCTACTCGGTGCTGCCGTGGCGAACCGACGGCCACAAGGGCAACGTCGCGAGGATGTTCTGCGACATCCTGAAGCCCGGCGGCGAGCCGTATGAGGGTGATCCGCGCTTCGTCATGCGCCGGGCGCTCGCCCGCGCCGAGGAGATGGGGTTCGACACCTACAACATCGGCCCCGAGCTCGAGTACTTCTACTTCGCCAGCGACGAGCTCAACGAGGCCGGGGTGCCGACGATCCTCGACAAGGGCGGCTACTTCGACCTGACGACGCTCGACGCCGCCTCCGATCTGCGCCGCGACACGGTCAACGCGCTGAAGGCGGTCGGGATCCCGGTCGAGTACACGCACCACGAGGTCGGGCCCTCCCAGCACGAGATCGACATGCGCTACGCCGAGGGGCTGCGGATGTCCGACAACGCGATGACCTACCGGATCGTGGTCAAGGAGATCGCCAACCAGCACGGCGCCTACGCGACCTTCATGCCCAAGCCCCTGTTCGGCGAGAACGGCTCGGGCATGCACACTCACCAGTCGCTGTTCTCAGGGGGCTCGAACGCCTTCTTCGATCCCGACGACGCCTATCACCTGTCGGACGCGGCGAAGGCGTACATCGCCGGCCTGCTCCGCCACGCGCGTGAGATCTCGGCCCTGTTCGCGCCCAACGTGAACAGCTACAAGCGTCTCGTCCCCGGCTATGAGGCGCCGGTCTATTGCGCCTGGTCCCAGCGCAACCGCTCGGCCCTGGTGCGCGTCCCGGTCTATCACCCGGGCAAGGAGCAGGCGACGCGCTGCGAGCTGCGCTGCCCCGACCCTTCGTGCAACCCCTACCTGACCTTCGCGGCGATGCTGCACGCGGGGCTGGACGGAATCGAGCAGGGGTACGAATGCCCCGAGCCGATGGAGACCAACCTCTACGACCTCACCCACGACGAGCGCGTCGCCCGCGGCATCGAACAGCTCCCGGAGACCCTCGGCGAGGCGATCGAGGACCTGGCGGCGTCGGCGCTGGTGCGCAAGGCGCTCGGCGACCACATCTTCGAGCGCTACGTGGACCTGAAGCGAGAGGAGTGGGAGGAGTACAGGGTCCAGGTGACCAGGTGGGAGCTGGAGCGCTACCTACCGATTCTTTGACCCCGTAGCCGATGGGCCGGAGCGGGGTGCCGATGCGCGATCTCCATGCGAGGATGCTCGCCGCGCTGCTCGCCGGCGAGGGCTTGCGCGGGATCGCGGAGCTGGCGGCGGAGGAGGCGGGCGGGCCGGTGGCGATCGTGCTCCCGGCCCGCGGCCTCGCCGATGCGTCCTCGGGCGACCTGCCGCTGGAGGAATTCTCGGGGTTCGCGGCCAAGCGGCTCCGTGGGGAAGCTTCGAACGCCCCGAAACAGGTGGAGCTCGAGCACGAAGTGATCGTCGGCGAGCGGCCGATCGGTTACGTTCTCGCGCTTCACGCCTCCAGCAACGGTCTGCCGGTGGTCGCCGTGGACCGCGAGGAGGTTCTCCGCACGACCGCCCTGGCGGCGCTGGCGGAGGTCGCCGTCAGCGAGGCTCGCGACGTGATGGCGGATGAGGTCCGCGGCAGCCTGCTCGAGGATCTGCGGGCCGGGCGCGTCGAGGCCTCAGAGGCGGCGCGGCGCGCGGCTCGGCTCGGCTGCGACCTCTCGCGCGGCGCGGTCGCCCTGGTCGCAGAGGTGCGCTCGTCGCGCCCCCGCCACGCCGCGGCCCTGATCGGCACCGAGCACCAGGGCGCGATCGCCGAGCCACTCGGAGACCGGATCTACGCGATCCTCCCCGCGCGCGGCGGCGACGACGCACCGGAGCGCACCCAGGCTTCGGCGCGCGCCCTCGCGGGCCGCCTGCGCCCGCACGGACCGGCCGCATACTCGTCCTTCTGCGCAACTCCGGGCGAGCTCGGGCGCGCCGTCGCCGAGGCGGAGCTGATGCTCGAGGTGATCGCCGCCGACGGACGCCTGGCCGAACAGCTCGAGCAGGGAATCGGGAACGGTGTCTACCGGCTTCTGTTCCGCGCCCTGGCCACCGACCCCGAGGAGGTGCGGCGCTTCTACGGCGACACGGTCGAGCCGCTCGTGGCCCACGACCGCCAGTACCGCACCGACCTCCTGGGCACGGTCGAGGCCTACCTCGCCAACGACTGCAACATGAACGCCACGGCAGGCGCCGTCTACGCGCATCGCCACACGGTCGCCCACCGCCTCGGCCGCGTCAGGGAGCTCACCGGCCTGGACCCGAGCCAGGGCGAGGATCGCGAACGCCTCGGCCTCGGCATCAAGGCGTATCGGATCATCGCTCCGACCCTGCCGCGCTAATCGAAGCTGGGAAGCCGGCGCGCCTGAGGGTGCCGGCCCCTGGGGTGCGCCCCCTCTCGCATCTCGTGGGTGAAATCCGCACGGGCTGGGCTGGGTAGAGCGGGCGAAAGCCCCCCTGGGCATCGAAATCCCGGCGCCGTCCTGGATAGGCCTTGCTATGCGAGGGCCAGGCAGGACGGCTCAGTCGGCCCTTCGAGCTCCCGACCGGGCCGCGACGGTGCGCCGCAGCTCGGCCACGTGCGCATCCGGCTCGTCGATAGCCGAGCGCGGGTCGGAGAGCCGCCGGGCTGCCAGCTGCGTCTCCGTCGAGCCACCCCCGCTGGCGCTCTCGACCCGCCACACCCCCGCCCCGGGCCTGGCGCTGACCGGCTCCGCCAGCTCGCCGCCCCGGAACAGCAGCCCCGCCTGGTCGTCGACTCCGTAGCCGGGCGGAATCAGAAGCGAAACGGCCTGGAGCAGGGCCTGCCGGCGGTCGGGGTCGCGGTGATGGTGGACGGAGAGGCTTCCGGGAAGCAGGCCGAGACCGCGTGCGGGGCGGGCCACTCCCGTGGAGCGGGTGATGCCCCACTCGAACCAGCACATCGCCCCCGCGCTCTGACCGCAGAGCACCGTCCCGCTCCGCCACGCCTCGCGGAGAATGCGATCGATGCCGTGGGCGCGCCAGACGGCGAGCATGTTGACCATGCTGCCGCCGCCGACGTAGACGATGTCCTGCCGCAGGAGATGCTCGCGGAGCGCGGAGCGCCCGTCCTCGAGCCTGAACAGGGAGAGATCCGACACCTGGCAGTCCACGCTCCCCATCGACTGGCGGAAGGCGACGATCTGTTCCCGCGTGTCACCGCTCGCCGTCGGCAACAGGCAGATGCGCGGCCTCTCGGTCTCGACCAGCCCGAGCATGTAGTCGCGCAGCGCCTCGTTCCCGCGCCGCCGTGAGAACTCATGGCCGCCAAGGGCGAGGATCAGCATCTAGATCCGGGCTGGAACACGCTCGGTCTGCGCCGACCTCACCAGCGGTATCGCCTCGCCGTTACCAAGGTAGCGAGTCGCCAGCCGCGTGGTGACGACGCGCCCGGCGCGGCACTCCACGCGATAGCCGCGCGCGTCGCCGCGTGAGGCGACAACCTGCGCCAGCTCATCGCCGATGAAGTGCAGGGCCGCGCCATCGTCGGCGGCGTATCCCGGGCGCATCCCGTCGCGCAACCAGCGGTGGTAGGACTCACGCCGCTCGTGCTCGCTGGAATAGTGGACCGTGTTGCTCCACGGCAGCAGGCCCGAGTCCCTCGACCCGCTCAGGCGGGCCGTGAAACGTGCTCACGCCTTCGGCGAACCAGCAGAGCGATCCGGCGGAGAGGCCGCAGAGCACCACGCCGCGGTGCCAGGCCTCATGCAGGATGCGGTCGATGCCGTGAGCCCGCCAGACCCCGATCAGGCTTCTGACGCTGCCGCCCCCGACGTAGATCAGGTCCTGGTCGAGCAGGTGCCTACGGGGTTCGCGCGGGGAGCGCAGGCGCCGAAACAGCGACAGGTGCGACGGCAGGCAGCGGTCCGCGGCAAAGGCGCGATAGAAACGGACGATGTAGTGGTCCGCATCGCCGCTCGCCTGCGGCAGGAAGCAGACACGTGGGTGAGACCGCCCGGTGAGCTGGAGCACGAACTCGTCGAGCAGTGGGTTGCCGGCCTCCATCGAGAAGCCCCCGCCGCCGAAGGTGACGATCTGTCGCTTCGATGCCACGACGCCTCCCGGGCTCGCCGCTTGGTCGAGGCCAGTCTGAAGCCCGAACCAGGCGATGTCTGTATCCGGCGGTCCAGAACTTCCGCCCCTCGATTAGACAGGATGTCCAGTCTCAGTCGTCTGCCCGTTCGAGCGGTGGCGGCGGCTCCATGCCCCACTGCTTCATCCCGGACTCGATGCGCTCGATCACTGTCTCGATCACCCTGACGCGGGCGTAGCGCTTCGAGTTCCCCTCGATCACGTTCCACGGGGCGTACGGCTGGTCCGTGCGGGCGAACATGTCCTCGACCGCCTCCTCGTACTGGCCACGCTTCTCGCGGTTTCGCCAGTCCTCGTCGGTCAGCTTCCATGTCTTCAGCGGGTCCTTCTGGCGCCGCTTGAAGCGCTTCAGCTGCTCGTCGTCGGAGATGTGGAGCCAGAGCTTGACCAGGATCATTCCCTCGTCGGCGAGCGATCGCTCGAAGCTGTTGATCTCGTCGTAGGCGCGCAGCCACTGCTCGCGGGTCGCGAAGCCCTCGACGCGCTCGGCCAGCACGCGCCCGTACCAGGATCGGTCGAAGACGGCCATCCCGCCCCATCCGGGAAGCACCGGAAAGAACCGCCACAGGAAGTGGTGGCGCTTCTCGTCCGGGGTCGGGGCCGCGAACTGGACGACGCGGACGTGACGCGGATCGATGTGGGCAACCAGCCGCTTGATCGCGCCGCCCTTTCCGGAGGCATCCCAGCCTTCGAACACGACGCACGTCGGCGGTCCGAGCTTGCGCTCGCCGATCTGACCGCCGAGCGTCAGGCGCAGCTGCGCGAGCCGCTCCCAGGCGAGGTCCAGCCCCCTGGCCTCCTCCTTGCGGGTCAGGGACCGGGACAGGTCGAGCTCGTCGAGGCGGCCCACGGTCGCGATCCTCTCACCTCAGTAGGGTTGAGGGAGCTGCTGCCCGGGGGCTCGGGCTTGTCGCTGAACACGTTGAGCGCCAGCGGGAACGCGGCCGCGGCGAGGAAGATCAGGAAGATCCCGATGGCGACCAGCCACCGCGAGCGGCTCAGGTGGCCGAAGACGCCGATCACAAAGCCGGCGATCATCAGCGACACGTAGGGCCCGACGGATTCCGGGAGGATCGCTGCAACCGGCACCGCGCCATTATCATCGGCTGGGTGCCCGAGACACCACAGCCCAGCTCCGTCGCCGACGTCAAGGAGGCTCTGGGGCGGGCCGGATACCTCGCCGACGAGCCCGCGGCACTGGTCGCATACCTCGCGCAACGACTCGGAAAGCCCGTGTTCGTGGAGGGACCGGCAGGGGTGGGAAAGACCGAGCTGGCGAAGGCGCTTTCGCGGGCGACCGGGCGCCAGCTGATCCGCCTGCAGTGCTACGAGGGTCTCGACGAGGCCAAGGCGCTCTACGAGTGGAACTACCGCAAGCAGCTCTTGCGCATCCAGCTCGACTCTGCGATGGAGCGCCGTCCCGTGACCGACCCGCCAGGGGAGCCGAAGGCGACCGGGCGACCGGCGAAGCCGGGCGCGTCAGAGGACTCGGCGGGAACGGATATGGGCGACATCTTTGCCGAGGAGTTCCTGCTCACGAGGCCGCTGTTGCAGGCGATCGCATCCACCGAGCCGGTCGTGCTGCTGATCGACGAGATCGACAAGACCGACCAGGAGTTCGAAGCGATGCTGCTCGAGGTCCTGTCGGACTTCCAGATCTCGATTCCGGAGCTGGGCGTGATCGAGGCTCGCACCCACCCGGTCGTGGTGCTGACCTCGAACAACTCGCGGGAGCTGACGGAGGCGCTGAAGCGGCGTTGCCTCTACCTGTGGCTCGACTACCCGGAGATCGAGCGCGAGATGGAGATCGTTCGCCTGCACTCGCCCGAGATCGACGAGCGGCTTGCCCGACGCCTGGTTGAGGTGGTCCACATGGTGCGCCAGCTCGACCTCAAGAAGCCGCCCTCGATCGCCGAGTCGATCGACTGGGCACGCGCCCTGCTGCTGCTCGGCGCCGACGATCTGGATGCCTCGGTGTTCGAGCGCACGATGAGCATCATCGTCAAGCACCGCACCGACATGGATCTGGTGGCTGAGCGCGTCGGGGTGAAGCTCGGCGAGGCCCGACTGGATGTCGAGACCGCAGGCTGACGGCCTGCCCTCGGGCCTCGCCCCCGCGTCGTAGCCTTTTGCGACGAGCTGCGGCGCGAGGGCCTTGCGGTCGGGACCTCCGAGATCCTTGACGCCTTCGAAGCGCTCGAGACGGTGCCGTGGGAGCAGGAGGACGACTTTCGAGAGGCGCTCGCCGCAACGGTCGCCAAGTCCCAGGAGGACCGACGCGTCTTCGAGCTGCTGTTCGACCGCTTCTTCTTCCGCGCCGCAGAGCGGGAGGCGCTGGGGCGTGGCATCGGCGAGGGTCGCCGCTACGAGGGCGGCGAGCGCCTGGAGCTCGACGAGCTGCGCGAGGCGGTCCGCCAGGCGATCGCAGAGGGCCGCGACGGCGAGATGCGCGACCTGGCGCGGCTCGCGATCTCCGCCTTCGGCCGCGGTGGCGAGGGCTCAGGCGTGATCGGGGTGGACGTGCAGCGCATCCGCCGCACCCTCGGCCTCCAGGCGCAGGGAGGGAAGACCGACGGTGAGGAGCCGGCACTGGACCGCGAGCAGATCAACCGCTTCGAACGCCACCTGCGCCGCGAGCTCGAGCGGGCGCTGATCGAGCGCACCGAGAAGCTGCCGGCCTCCCGCCCGCTGGCCGAGCTCGACCGGGCGCTGCCCACCAGCCCGGCGCAGGACCTGGCCGCGGTCCACCGGGCGGTCGCGCAGCTGAAGCGGCGACTGGCGACGCTCGGCCACGACCGCCGCGGTCGGCGCCGCGGCGCCGCGGTCGACATGCGTCGCACGATGCGCGCCTCGCTCGAGACGGGTGGGGTGCCGCTGCGGCTCAAGCACCGCCCCCGCCACCCCCGGCGCCCGGAGATCTACGTGCTCTGCGACGTCTCGACCTCGGTCACCTCGGCGAGCGTGTTCTTCCTCTCCGTGCTGCATGCCCTGCACGACTCGTTCCGCAAGCTGCGCAGCTTCGTGTTCATCGAGCGGATCTCTGAGATCACGGACGTGTTCGAGCGGGAGCGCGACTTCCGCACGATCTCGGAGCGGATCAGCCGCGAGGGCGGCGTCGCGGATGTCTCCGGCTACACGGACTACGGACGCGTCTGGCTCGAGTTCCTCGAAGAGATCGTCGACGATCTCGGCCCGCGCTCGACGGTGATCGTGCTCGGCGATGCCCGCACCAACGGCCGCGAGCCCCACGCCGAGGTCTTCGCGAGCGTCTGCGAGCGCGCTGGGCGCACCTTCTGGCTAAATCCGGAGCCGCGCCTGTACTGGAACTATGGCGACTCGGTGATGGCCGCCTACGAGCGCCACTGCACGGCTGCTTTCGAATGCTGGACCACCCGCCACCTGGAGGGCTTCGTGAACGTGGTCGCAGGCGGCACGCCGCTAGACTGAAATCGACAATGACCAGGGGGGCTCGCGGGTAGCGGGCTGAGATAGCGCCTCTGGGAACACCACCCGGCGCCGACCCTTAGAACCTGTCGCGGTAATGCGCGCGGAGGGAGCATGCGAATGACTTCCGAGGCTCCCGTAGCGGAGCCTCAACCGGTTCAGAGGGCCGCCGAGTCGGCGGCAGGCGGGAGTGATGCGCTCGCGGGCACAGAGCAGGCCGCGCAGCGCGCCTTGGGCGCCGGCGTCGCAATCCGGGGCCTCACCCATGCCTTCGGCGAGCTTCGCGTGATCGAGCGCCTGGACCTGACGGTCGAGCCGGGCGAGGTGCTCGGCATCGTTGGCCCTTCGGGGTGCGGCAAGTCGACCCTGCTCGAGCTGGTCAGCGGCCTGCGCGTGCCCCAGGCCGGCACGATCGAGGTCGCGGGAGCCGACTCGCCCGCCGAGCGACTCGCCCGCTGCGCGTACATGCCGCAGCGTGACCTCCTGTTGCCGTGGCTGGCCGCGATCGACAACGCGGCGCTGGCGCTGCGGAACAGGGGCGCCTCGCGTGCGGATGCGCGCCGGGTCGCCCACCCGCTGTTCGAGCGCTTCGGGCTGGCGGGCTTCGAGCGCTCGCGGCCCGCCGAGCTCTCCGGCGGCATGCGGCAGCGGATCGCCTTCCTGCGCACGCTGCTCGCCGGCAAGCCGCTGTTGCTGCTCGACGAGCCCTTCGCGTCGCTGGACGCGATCACCCGCGCCGAGATGCAGGAGTGGCTGGCGGAGGCGCTGGCCACCGAGTCGCGAACCGCCGTCCTGGTCACCCACGACGTCGAGGAGGCGCTGTATGTGTCCGACCGCGTGATCGTGCTCTCCGCCCGGCCCGCAAGCCAGGTCGCCCAGCTGGCCGCGCCGGAACCCCGAGCCCTTCCGCGCCTCGACGCGGTCACGTCGCAGGGCTTCACGTCCGCCCGCGAGCGCGCCCTGGCGGCGCTGAGCGGGGGAGCGCGATGAGGCGCTGGCTGCCGCCCCTCGCGATCGTCCTGGCCCTGCTTGGCGCCTGGGAGTTGGCGGCGCGCCTCGACGTGATCGCCGACGCGCTCAAGCTCGAGCCGTTTCTCGTCCCCACCCCGAGCGAGGTAGCGCAGGCGCTCTGGGAGGACCGGGGGTTGCTCGCAGACAACGCCTGGGTCACCCTCCAGGAGGTGCTGGCCGGCTTCGCGCTCTCGGTGGCCGCGGGCGTGAGCTTCGCGATCGTGCTCCACCTCTCGCCCACCCTGCGTCGCGCCTTCTACCCCCTGCTCGTCGCTTCCCAGACGGTGCCGATCGTCGTCGTCGCCCCGATCCTGGTCGTCTGGTTCGGGTTCGGGATCGGCCCCAAGCTGGCGATCATCGCCTTGATCTGCTTCTTCCCGATCACCGTCAATACGCTGGACGGGCTCGGCTCCGTCGACCCGGACCTGGTGAAGATGATGCGCACGCTTGACGCCAGCCGCTGGCAGACCTTCCGGCGCGTGGAGGGCCCTAGCGCCCTCCCCTACTTTTTCAGCGGCGCCAAGGTCGCCGTCGCCGTCGCCGTCATCGGCGCCGTCTTTGGCGAGTGGGCCGGCTCCAGCTCTGGCCTCGGTCACCTGATCCAGGAGGCCTCGGCCCAGCTGCAGACGGAGCGGACGTTCGCAGCCGTGGTCGTGCTCTCGGGGCTGGCGATCGCCCTCTTCGCGCTGCTCGCCGCCTTGGAGCGGAGAATCGCCTGGTGGGGCCCGAACGGGGCCAGGAGTTGAGCAAGCGATCGGAGGAGGACCGTTGAGCAAGCCGCGCACGAAATCGCTCGGGACGGCGCTGGCCCTGGTCACCGCCGTGGCGGCGCTGGCCGCAGGCTGCGGCGAGAAGTCGGAGGACGTCACCGCCGGGGAACCGCAGTCGTTCGACGTCGCGCTCGACTTCTACGTCAATGCGGACCACGCCGGTCTCTACGAGGCGATCGACCTCGGCTACTTCCGCGACGCCGGCCTCGACGTCCATCCGCAGATCCCCTCGGATCCCTCGGCGCCGATCAAGCAGGTCGCCACCGGCCGGGTGGACCTCGCGATCTCGTACGAGCCCGAGGTGCTCCTCGCCCGCGACCAGGGCCTGCCTGTGAAGGCCGTCGCCGCCATGGTGGGGACGCCGCTCACCTCCTTGATCTGGCTCAAGGGCTCCGGGATAGGCGAGATCAAGGACCTGCGGGGCAAGACGGTCGCCACCGCCGGCATCCCCTACCAGGAGGCCTACCTGCAGACGATCCTCGAGCGCTCCAGCCTGAGCGTGGACGACGTCGACCTCGTCAACGTCCAGCAGGGACTGTTGCCGGCGATCCTCTCCGGGCGGGCCGATGCGATGCTCGGCGGCTTCCTGAACGTCGAGGGAGTGGATCTGAGGCTGCGTGGCAAGCAGCCGACCGTGATCCCGGTCGACAAGCTCGGCATCCCCACGTACGCCGAGCTGGTGCTGGTCGCAAACTCGGATCGCCTCGAGGACGAGTCGCAGAGCATCCGGCTGTTCATCGCCGCGCTCGAGCGCGGCACGAAGGCGGCCGTCGCCGATCCCGCGGCGGCGACCGAGACGGTGCTCGACGCCGGTAAGGGCCTCAGCCCCAGGTTCACTGCCGCCGAGGTGCGAAAGACGCTCCCCCTGCTGCTGCCCGACAGCGGCAAGCAGCCCTACGGGTACATGGACCCGCACCAATGGCAGCGCTTCGCGCAGTTCTTCGCCGACGAGGGCCTGATCGAGGCCCTGCCCAGCACCGGCGAGGTGCTCACCAACGACCTCTTGCCGGGCAAGATTCCGGATTGAATAACTACCGCGACTTCGTCGCTGGCTCAGGCGGCTCGACGCAGTGGCGGTCCGGAAGCGATCGCCTTGTGGTGGGCGGCGAGGATCAGGGAGCCGGCGAGGCCGCGATAGGGCGCGTATGGAGCGAAGAACTCCTCGACCTCGGCGACGGTGGCGCGGCGCCCGAGCCCGGCCAGTCGCCCCACCAGCTTCAAGAAGTCGAGGTCCCCGGCGGGCAGCGAGTCGGGCTCGCCGCGACCGTATAGACCGAGGCACTGGACTGTCCAAGGGCCTATCTCGCGGATCGACAGCAGGCGGCGATCGCCGGCACGGTCCGCGGGATCGACCCGCCCCTTGGCCACCTCGCGCGCGGCGCGGATCAGGGCCAGCGCTCGTCCCGGCGCCAGGTCCGTCGCCGCGAGCTCGGCCGGGGCGCATCCCGCGATCAGCTCGGGTGTCGGCACGTCCCGGAGCCTGACGCCGTCCGGCCCCTCTGCCTGCGACCCCCAGCGAAAGACCATGCGCCGCTGGATCTGCGCCGCCCGCGAGGATTCGATCAGCTGCTTGGTGACGGCCCAGGCGAGCGCCTCCCAGGGCCAGGGGCGGCGCCGCGGCCGGTGCCAGGGACGGCGCCGGATCGCCGGGCCGAGCAGCGGGTCCGACCGAAAGCGATCGTAGAGCGGGCGATAGTCGTCGTCGACGCCGAGGGCGAACCGCATCCGCTCGATCGCCACCTGCCGGCTCTCGGCCAGCTCGCCGTCTGCCCGCATCCGCACCTCCCCGTCGCGCCGCTGGGCGGCGCGCACCACGACCGGAGCGCCGTCGACGTGGAGCAGGCGAGTGACGACGCCGCGGCGGACGCGCATCACGGCGTCCCCCCCACCGCTCGCCGGCAGGCGATAGGGCCACGGGGGGCGGACCTCGACCTCGAGGCAGGCGCCTGAGGGCCCCGGCCGCGCCCCGCCGGGCATGCGGTTACCGGTCGCCGAGGATGTGGACGTCGACCATGAACGACCGGCTGGCGATGATCCTCGGCGGGTCCTGCCGCCTGCCAAGCAGCCGCCGCGAACGCTGACGGCGCGGCGGGTTCGAGCGCACGGCGCGAACCGCGGCGACCGTGGCCGCCCCCGCCACCAGGCCGCCGGCGGCGGCGATCGCGGCGGTCCTCATCTCACCTCGCCAGGCCTCGACTTCGGTGCGGCGCGACGGTTCGGGGAGGCGCGACGGCTCCTCGAGCTCCTCGCCCTCATCCACCGCCGGCTCCTCGACCGCCTGGGCCTCGAGCACGACTTCCTGCGGCATGGTCGCCAGTCTATAGGTGGGTCCCGCGGTCAACCGGGTGGGATCGGGTGCCGGCGAGCGCCGCCTTTCCGCTCTTTGCGCAACTGAGAGGCCGACTGGCTCTCAACCGTGGAGCGGCATTTCGTAGAGCCGGTAGCGCTTCACCACCTTGCCACCCATCCCCTCCATGGCGCGGTTCATCGGCTCGTTGACCTCGAGGATCCAGCCCATCTCGCCCCAGAGCTGGCCGACCCGTGGAGCCACCTCGATGTGGCGCACGTAGAGGGCGGCGGCGACGCCCAGGTGCTGGAAGCGGGGCTTGACGCCGAGCGCGAAGACCCGAACCCGGTCGATCTTGCGCTTGCCGGTCAGGAACCGCCACCAGCCGAGAGGCAGCAGCCGGCCGTTCATATTCGCAAGCACCTGGTTGATGTCCGGCAGCGTCAGCGCCGCACCCACCACCTCGCCGTTGCGCTCGGCCATCATCGCCCAGTTGGGGTCCAGGATCTGCTTCAGGTTCTTGGCCTGGAAGCGAACCTCCCCCGCGGTGATCGGCACGAAGCCCCAGTTGGTCCCCCAGGCCTCGTTGTAGACGTCCATGAAGCGGGTCACCTCGGCCTCCAGGTCTCGCTTCCTCATCTGGCGGATCACCACGCCGTGCTCGGTGGCGGCCGCCTGAGCCGCCTGATGGATGAAATCGTGGAAATGGTCGCCCTGCTTCAACTCTCCCATCGCCAGGCGCCACATCCAGAGGTCCATGGCCTTGGTCATGCCCAGGCCCTCGAGGAGCTCCCGGTAGTAGGACGGGTGCCACGGCTCGAGGATCAGCGGCTCGAGGTCGTAGCCCTCGATCAACAGGCCGCACTCGTCGTTGGTGGTGAAGTCCATCGGGCCGAGCATCCGATCGCGCCCTCGGGCGCGTACCCAGTCCGTGGCGGCCTCGACCAGGGCGCGCGCCACCTCGGGGTCGTTCTCGGACTCGAAGAACCCGAACATGCCGTCGTTGCCGCCCTGGAACTGGGTCCAGCGCTCGTCCACGTGGGCGGTGATGCGGCCGACGACGGCGCCGTCGCGCTCACACAGGAAGTACTCCGCCTCGGCGTGCTCGAAGAACGGGTTCTTGTCGCGGCTGAGGAACTCGCGCCGCTCCATGATCAAGGGCGGCACCCAGGGCGTGCCGCGATGCAGCTGGAACGGCAGCTTGATGAAGGCGGTCAGGTCGCGGCGGCTGCGAACCGGGCGAACTTTGAGCGCGGCCATTCCAGCGTCACTCTAGTGGGCATGGAAGACTCTGCCCCGATGAGCGAGACGACTCGGACGCCCGCCGACGTCTTCGAGAAGGCGCGCAGCCACAATCGCAAGGAACAGCTCGAGGCCGCCAAGGAGGCCGATCTGCTCCCCTACTTCCGGCTCCTGACCTCCGAGGCGGGCCCGTTGGTCGAGATGGAGGGGCGCGAGACGATCATGCTCGGCTCCAACAACTATCTGGGCCTGACCGGCGATCCGCGGGTGAAGGCGGCGGCGCAGGAGGCGCTCGACCGCTACGGCACCGCGCTCACTGGCTCGCGCCTCCTGAACGGGACGATCCCGCTGCACGTCGAGCTCGAACGGGAGATCGCGGAGTGGATGGGAACCGAGGACGCGATCGTCTTCACCACCGGCTACCAGGCCAACCTGGGCACGATCGGCACGATGCTCGGACCCGGCGACACGGCGATCTGCGACTCGGGGAACCACGCCTCGATCCTCGACGGCTGCCGTCTATCGGGGGCCAAGCTGCGGCCTTTCCGGCACAACCAGATGGACAAGCTCGAGAAGATGCTCGAGCGCGCCGCGGTCGATGGGGGTGGCGCGCTCGTGGTCGTGGACGGGGTCTTCTCGATGGAGGGGGACATCTGCCCGCTGCCCGAGATCGTCGAGCGAACGGAGCGCCACGGCGCCCGGCTGATGGTCGACGAGGCCCACAGTGTGGGCGTCCTGGGCGAACGGGGCGCCGGCGTCTGCGAGCTCTTCGGGCTCGAGGACCGGGTCGATCTCCGAATGGGCACCTTCTCGAAGAGCCTTGCCTCGTGCGGCGGCTTCGTCGCCGGCCCCGCCGACGTGATCGAGTACCTGAGGATTTCCGCGCGGGCCTTCGTCTTCACGGCGGCAGCCGTTCCGGCTTCCCTGGGGGCGGCGCTGGAGGCGGTCCGCATCTGCCGTCGCGAGGGAGGCCCGCTGTTCGCTCGACTGCTCGACAACGCCGGCTACCTGCGCAGGGGCTTCGTCGAGCTCGGCCTCAGGGTCGTCGAGCCCGGCCGCCTCCCGGACGGGTCGTCAGCAATCACCCCGGTGGTTCCCGTCGTGGTCGGCGAGGACTGGCAGGCGGTGCTGCTCTGGAAGGCGCTGTTCGATGCCGGCGTCTACACCAACGTGGCGCTTCACCCCGCGGTCCCGCCGGGTGGCGCGCTGCTTCGCACCAGTCTGATGGCGACCCACGAGCGCGACCACATCGACCGGGCGCTCGAGATCTTCGAGAAGGTGATCCAGGGCTTCCCGGACCTCCCCCGCTCGAACTAGCGAGAGCGGAGTCGCCGGACTGGCGGTGTTTAGGTCCCCCGCAATGGGTAGTTTCTCCTTGTCCATTCTCGGACAAGGGATCGGGGAGCAAGAAAAGCTTGCTCTTAGCGAACGACTTGGACCGGCCGAGGGGCGGTGTCGAGTCGACGTCCCCCCGCGAACGGGTAGGTTGCGGTCGCACGCCGGATACGCCTCGGGGCAGGAGGCCACCGGAACGAGTTGTCCGTTCCGTCCAATCCAGCCTTGCCCGTCGTTTGGGGGAGCCCCAGGATTTGACCCGCGAAGTCTTTCGAGAAATCGAAGGAAGGAGTGACGATGCCAGCTCCCTCAACCGTGATCGCCGCGCCCGCGCCCCAACACATGGAGGCCCTGGCCCATGCAAACCGCGTCCGGCTCGCCCGCGCTTCGCTCAAGCGCGCCATCCTGGCGGGTCACGCCGATGTGGTCGATGTGGTTCGAACCTGCCCGTGGGAGGTCGAGACGATGACCGTCGGCGAGCTGCTGCGCAGCCAGCGGCGCTGGGGTCGGGCCCGGGCCCGGAAGTTCCTCTCTTCCCTGGCGCTGAACGAGAATCGCCAGCTGGGGCGGCTCACGGAGCGCCAGCGTGGGGTGCTGGCCGGGGAGCTCGAGACCAAGGCAATGCGTCGGCGCTAGGGCGCCTGGCGCATTCCGCAGCGTCTGAAGGATTCGGCACCGACAGAGCCCCACGTTCTCAGTCGCAGCGCCCGGCTCAGCGCACCTTGAATGCCTGCCCGGAGCGGCGCCTGAAGGCCCGGGTCAGCCCCCAGGCGGCGAGCGCGAAGGCCGCGCTCGCCGCGGCGAGCGCGATTGGGAGCCAGAGCGTGAGAAAGGCAAGCCCCGCCAGCACCGCGACCGCGAGCGCGCCGGAGAGCACCAGGGTGTGAGAGCGGTAACCCGCGAAGTGCTCTCGAATCGACAGCTCGAGCCCGGCGAGGGCGCCGAGCACGAGCCCGACCCCGATCATCACCGGCCCCCGCGCCGCCCCGGATCACCAGCCCGCCCACAAGCAGCACGATCGCCACCAAGACGACCAGCTCGACCAGCGGGAAGGAGCCCCAGGGCGCGGGCGGTCGCTCGTCGAGCGCTGCCGCGCGGCGCCTGCGTGGGGCCGGCGCCGTCTTCGCGGCCACCGGCTGGGGTGCCGGAAGCTTCGCCCGACCGGGGCGCGGACGGCGCTTGCGGCGGCGTCTGGAGCTCATCTGCCGGTTGGCTGGGGCCAGGGCCCCTGGGCTAACGGACAGCCCGAGGACAGCTTTACGCGCCACCAGCCCAGCAGCATCCCCAAGATGCCCCAACGTGGCCGGGAATGCCAGTGTCGGCAGCCGGGCTCGCCGACGTCCTCGTTGGACACCCGGACCCACCGGTAGCGCTCGGGCTCGGCGATCATCGCCTCGACCAAGCCGCGGTTCTGTTCCTCTGTCTGGCCCCGGCGGCCGAGCTCGGCCTGCGCCTCGCGCAGCCTGGCGGCGAGCGCGTCGCGCACCCGCTCCAGCTCGGCGACCCCAAGCACCCGCGGCCCGCCGATCGCGCCGACCGTCCACTCCATCCCCTGGCGCGGGAAGGAGGAGGCGAACAGCTCCCCGAGCCGCTTCTCCAGCAGACCGATCTGCCGGCGAAGATCCTCTCGGGCGCGACGCTCGGTGAGAACGTCGATGCGCCCGGAGCCGACTCCGAACGCTGCCTCCAGGGCGTCCACCGGCTGAAGCGGCCGGTCGCTCGCCTGGATCTCCAGCAATCTCTCGGGCACGAGGGTCTCCGTTCGCCCGGAACCTAGGTCGCGCTCATTGTATCCCCGCACGGCATGGTGGGGGCGGACCTGATGGCTAACTCCGTATCACGTCGGCGGCCAGCCAGATCGCCTCCTCGACGGCGATCTCGGGTACTCCCTTCACCTGCACGGCACAGACGAGCATCCTCGCGGTGCGCGGCTGCACGCCGCGGCCCGCGGCGGTCGCCCCGAACAGCAATCCCAGCGGCCTCGTCTCATCGGCGATCACCAGGGTCCCGGGAGGCAGCTCGCCCGGGCGTCCCTCGAGGCCTTCGCCCGGCTGCGTGGGGCGAACCCCCAGGCGCCCCTCGACCCGCTCCGCGTCGAAGGCGCGTAGGGCCACTCCCGACTCGATGATCGCGATCGTCAGCGCGTCGTCGAGCAGGCTCCTGCTGACGAAGCCGCCGCGCTTCATGCGCTCCAGCGCGACCGCCTCCACCGGCGTCGGCTGCTCGTCGGGGTCGAGCCCGATGTGGCGGTAGAAGACCCGGTAGGCCCAGGGGATCGGCTGGTGGCGAAGGTGGATCGCCTGCGGGCCCGAGAACCTGTTCGAGAGGGCCGAGAGGCGCCTCTTGACCTGGCGTGGAGCGCGGCCGGAGCCGTGCTCGATCAACAGGTAGCGCAGGCCGAGGCCCGGGAACTCCTCCCTCAGCTCGGGCGCCACCCAGCCCGCCTCGGGAACGGTCTCCGGCGGGAGCGGGGAGCGATCCTCCGGGCGACCCATCAGCGGTCTTCGCGGGCGCGCCGCTGGGACTGGCGGAGCAGCCGCTGGACGTCGTCGGTGAGCTGGGGCTCCGAGAGCTGCTCTGTGCCAACCTTCGCGAACGCCAGGATGCCGCCCGGATAGGCGAAGGCGACCGTCGGACACCCGCCCACCAGGTAGAGGTCGCTGATCGCCCCGTCGCGGTCGTAGCCGACCGGAATCCTCCAGTCCCGCTCCTCGACGATCCTGCGCACGTCCGCCGGGTCGTCGCGGACGTCGATCGAGAGAAAGTTCACGCGGCCACCGTAGCGGGAGGCGACCCGGTCGACGACGTCCTGGGTCCCCAGGCAGTCGGCGCCGCGGGTGAACCAGAACGAGATCACCAGCGGCAGGTCGAAGAGGTCGCAGACGCGGATCGCGCCCTCACGGGGGATCCTGCACGCGGGCGTGCGGCGAGCGTCAGATGGACACGGATTCTCCGAGGTCGAGCAGTCGTCCTGATAGATGTTCGCGTCGCGGTCGAGGGGGCCGGTGCGGGCGTCCGGAACCGCGAATTCCGGCAGCGCCATGCCGCGTTCGTCCGCGCCCGTTCCCAGCGTCCCACCGCCCTCGGTGCGGATCGCGTTCACCGTGGCGACGGCGATCAGGACCAGGAACGCGATCCCGACGAAGGTCGAGTAGCGCCTCCCCGGGCCCGGCCGCTGCGGCCCGGCGTCAGCGGGCATCGGCGGGCGCCGGCCGGCCGCGGCGGCGCAAGCGCGCCGCCAGCGTCGCCAGCGGCTCGAATCCGCCCTCCGACCAGACCAGGGCGGCCGGTAGCACGAGGAGCACGCCGGCCAGGGCCACGCCCAGGTCGAACACGGTCACCAATCCGAAGTCGCGCAGCATGCGGATGTCCGTGAGCACCAGCACCGCGAAGCCGGCGATCGCGGTGATTCCCGATGCCAGCACGGCCGCCCCGGTGCGAGCGTAGGCTCGGCGAAGGGCCTCCCCCATGGTGCCCCCGCCCCGGCGCTCCTCGTGATAGCGGGCCGAAAGCAGGACGCTGAACTCGGTCGCGATCGCGATCACCAATGCGCCGAGCGTCGCCGACATCGGGTTGAGCGGCACGCCTGCCACCCAGAGCACCAGGGAGGACCAGCCGGTCGCGAGCACGATCGGGATCAGCGGCACGAGCGCCCTGCTCGCCGACCGGTAGACGGCCACCAGGACCAGCGCGACCGCCAGCAACCCGGCGATCGTCACCAGGTAGCGGCTTCCGGAGAGGGCCGAGTTGGCGTCGGCGGCCAGCACCGGAAGGCCCAGGACCTGGGCGCTCACCCCCGCCGGCGGATCGTCCTCGCTGCCCGGTGGGTCGATCTGGGCCCGGATGTCGTCGATCAGCTCCTTCTGCTGGTCGAACGGCATCACCTTGATCCCGAACGTGATCACGCCGGTGTTGCCGGGCTTGCCGGTGTCAGGGTCCGTGGCGACCAGCGCCTGGGCGATGTATCGAGGAAGCAGCCGCAAGCGGGTCCTGATCTGCTGCCGGCTGGGACTAGCCTGGCCGCCGGCGTAGAGGAAGTCGGGGAGTGAGATCTCGGGGCAGATCTCGGTTCGCTCGTCCCTACAGGTTGGATTTTGGCCGCCATACCCATGGCGCGCGAGCACGCGCTGCTCGAAGTCGTCCATCCAGGAGATCACCGCCGGCTCGCTGAGGTCGGGGGCGGTCACGGTGACATATGTGAGCCCCGAGATGCCCGTGGCCTGCTCGAGCTCGTCGACGTCCTGGAGCGCGGGGAGGTCGCGCGGCACGAGCTGACGGATGTCGGAGATCACCGGTATCCGCGTCCCCACGCCCCAGCCGAGGATCGCCACCAGCGCGGCGACCACGAGCACCCTGCCCGGGGCCGCGATTGAGAATGCGAGGGCCCGTCCCCCCAGCTCCCGCGCTCGCGAGCCGAGCCGTGCGCCCGCGGCGTGCAGACCCGCGACTTCGCCGCCGGCCCGGGCGCGCTTGTGGGTGGACGGCTTCAGCAGGGACAGGGCCGAGAGGCCCACGGTGAGCGCCAGAGCGAAGGCAACCACCATCCCGACCACGAGCAGGACCGCGAAGCCGCGCACCATCGGGATCGGTGACAGCACCAGGACGGCGAAACCCGCCACCGTGGCCAGGCCGGCGGTTGCGATCACGGGGCCGCCCTTGGCTGCGGCCTCCACCGCTGCTCGAGGCGGCGAGGAGCCCGCCCGGACCGCCTCTCCAAAGCGAGCCTGGAACTGGATCGCGTAGTCGACAGAGAGGCCGATCAGCACCGGCAGGACCGCGATCGAAGCCATCGTCAGCGAGCCGCCGACCAGCGACAGGAAGCCAAACACGATGCCCGCCGCGCCGATCGCGATCGCCAGCGGCAGCAGCCTGAGGGGGGCCCGGAAGACGATCGCGAGGGTGACCACCATCGCCGCAAGGGCCGCCGCGAGGAGGATGAAGATCTGGGTGGAGAGCTCCTCCGCCAGCCCCTCGAGGACGACCGGGACCCCGCTGACCACATAGCTGGGCTGGGTGCCCGAGTCTGTTCCCTTCCGGAGCTGGAACCTGGGATCGGCGACCGCCTCGCGGAACAGGGAGATCGCCTCGCGCTGATCTGACTCGCTGAGGCCGGGCCGCAGCCGCACCGAGATCAGGGCCGCGTCGGAGCTGGGGACGATCGCCGAGAACCGAGGCTTCGGTACGCACCCTGAGAACCGGTCGTCGCAGATGACCGAGGAGACGTAGCCCGGATCGTCCAGCCGCGGCGGGCCCGTCTGGCCGTACTCGAAAGCGAGGCTCCCGACCTGTTGCTCGAACCGGAGCAGCACCTGCTGGCTGGCTGCTGCCGCAGCCTGCTGCTGCTCGGCGGTGGACAAGCCGGCCTGCTTCGCCTGGCGGGCTGCCTGTAGCGCCGCCTGCTGCGCCCGGGCGACCGTCGCCTGCTGCTGCTGGCTGAAGAGCTCGTTCGCCTGGATCGCGAACTGGTTGAGGAAGGTCGCCGGCCCGAACACGACCGCGCTCGGGTCGAGCTGCGCGATCGCCGCGCAGGCGGGGGGAGCGGGCTGGCCGCTGATCACCCGCCCGCCGGCCGCCCTGCCCGAAAGGCAGCCCTCCAGCGCCAGCAACCGCCCCAGGTTGTCGGTGCGCAGGAGCTGGCGCAGGTCGCCCTTGACCAGGATCTCAACCGGCTCGTCCCCGAACCCCTCATAGAACCTCTGGGTCGCGGCGTACGTGCTGGAGCCACGATCGACCAGCGAGCCGGGGCTGCGGTCGGGCTGTAGGCGCAGCGCGGCGACCGCCCCGATCAGGGTCAGCATGACCGCCGCCACGATCACCGGCGTCGGCCGTTCGACGGCACGCCCGGCAATCCGTGCCAACGCGTTCCTCATCGAGGCAAGGTTAGGACCTGGTTCGGGCTAGCGACGAAGTAGCGGGTTAAGGTGGAGTCGCTGGGGCTAGCGACAAAGTCGCGGTGCGGGGCGTTGGACCTGCCGGTCGGATGGCGCCGAATCCGCGGCACCGAAGCCGGCGGCGACTTCCGGATGCGAAGCGCGAGGATGTCGCCGGAGTGATATCTCAATCCATTGCCAGCGGACCCTCGGTCTCCGCGTTGAGGAACTGGGCGACGAACTCGTTGTCGGAGTTGAACAGCTCGTCGGCGGGGCCGCTCTCCACGATCCGGCCCTTCCAGAGCACGGCGAGGAAGTCCGCGATCCGGCGGGCCGTGCCGAGGTCGTGGCTGATCACGAGATAGCAGCCGCCATTCTCCGCGTGGACCTCGCGGATCAGCTCGCAGAGCAGCGCCGTGCGAACCGGGTCGAGGCCAGAGTCGGGCTCGTCGAACATGACGATCGCGGGGTCGAGCACCAGCGCCCGGGCAAACCCGGCCCGCTTGCGCATCCCGCCCGAGAGCTCGTTGGGCATCTTCTGGGTGGCCTCGGCGAGCCCGACCTCCCGAAGTCGCCGGTTGCAGATCTCGCCGATCTCCTCCTCTGACTTGTCGGTGTGCTGGCGCAGCGGGAAGGCAGTGTTGTCGAACACGTTCATGGAGCCGAACAGCGCCCCGTCCTGGAACAGCAGGCCGAACTTCTTGCGCATGTCGAAGAGCTGGTCGTCGGTCAGGTTCGGGACCGATTCGCCGTGCACGAGGACGTCGCCCGAGTCCGGATACAGGAGGCCGACGATGTGCTTGATCAGCACGCTCTTCCCGGTGCCGGAGGGCCCGAGCACCATGGAGATCTGGTCGTTGGGAAGGCCGAGGTTGAGGCCATTGAGGATGCGCATGCGGCCAAACTGCTTGACGAGGTCGATTACCTCGATCGCGTCCTCGCCGCCATGGTCGCGCTTCTCGCCGGTGTGCCAGCGATAAGGGTCGGATTCGCTCGGGTCGACCCCGGGGATGACGTAATCCCGGTTCAGGGTGCCGAGCTCGGGCGCCGGCTCGTGGTAGGTCGACTCTCGCTCCTCGCGGGTCGAGTCTGTGGTCTCGTCAGCCATCTCTGCCGTCCATCCTCCTCCGTGCGTTGGCGGGGGTCACCCCCCGATCGGGGCCCTCGGGTTGGCGCCCCAGAAGACCAGGGTTCCCATCATCCCGATCACGTGAACCAAGACGATGTTCAAGACCATCGACTTGGCGGTCGCCGTGCCCACCCCCACCGGACCGCCCGAGGCGGTGTAGCCGTAGTAGCAGCCGACCAAGACGATCGCGGTGGCCATGAACATCGCCTTGATCACGCTGAACAGGAGGTCGGGTGGGTTCTGGAACATCCAGAAGATCAGGAAGTAGCCGCCCGAGGAAACGTCGCCGATCTGTTTCACGACCGCCAGGTAGGAGGCGAAGTAGCCGATCCCGATCGCGGTCAAGTACATGAACGGCAGGGTCAGCCAGGCGCCCAGAAGCCGGGTGGCGGCGAGGAAGGTCATCGGCGGCACCCCCATCACCTCGAGCGCGTCGATCTCGTCGGAGATCCGCATCGCGCCGAGCTCGGCGACGATCCCGGTGCCGACCTTGGCCGCCATCATGTAGCCGAAGGCGTAGGGGATCACCTCGCGCAGGTCGCACCAGGCGGCGAAGACGCCGGCATAGGAGGGGGCGCCGAGGGTGCGGTTGAAGTAGGCGCCCTCGATCCCGCACTGGAGGCCCAGGATGAAAACGAGGCCCCAGATCACGATCGTCGAGCCGAGGATCAGGATCCCCGCCTGGCGCAGGGTCTCGCCGAAGAAGGAGAAGACCCGCCCCGAGTAGACGAGCCCCATGGTCTTGCCGCAAAAGCCGGCGATCTCGCCCAGGGACGCCAGCCACTCGCGGGGTACCGCCAGCCAGCTCACTTCGGCACCTGCAGCTCGGGGTGGGTGGCGAGCAGGGTCTGGGTGAAGACGTAGTTGAAGGCAAAGACGCCCAGGAAGGCGATCACGACCGCCTCGTTGACCGCCCTGCCCACCCCGGCGGCGCCCCCGGAGGCGTTCATGCCCTTGTAGGAGCAGACGATCGCGATGATCGCCCCGAACAGGGTCGTCTTCAGGATCGACCCCCAGAGCTCGGTCACCGAGGCGTTGGTGAGCAAGGTGGCGAAGAAGCCTCCCAGGGGGGCGTGGTAGGCGAGGGTGGCGAAGACGCCGCCGGCGATCCCGAACAAGAGCGCGTAGATGTCGAGCAGGCCCGTGATCAGCATCAGGGCGAGGAAGCGGGGCACGACCAGGTTCTTGATCGGGTCGACCCCCAGGACCTGGAGGGCGTCGAGCTCCTCGCGGATCTTGCGCGCCCCCAGGTCGGCGGTGATCGCGGTCCCCGCCACCCCGGCGACCACGACCGCGGTCACGAAGGGGGCGAACTCCCGGATCGAGGCCAAGACGAAGAAGCCCCCGAGCCGATCGAGGGCCCCGAACAGGCTGGCGAAGTTGGCCGCCTGAAGCCCCGGGGCGCCGAAGCCGAAGGCGACGGTCGAGATCAGCATCGGAAACCAGCAGAGCTGGAGCGCGAAGATGAACTGGGAGATGAACTCGCCGCCGTAGGGGTAGGGGGGCCTGACGGTGGCGGTGATCGTCTTGCCGGTGAGGATCATCATGTTCCCCACCTGCTCGAACAACGACTTGGCGGGCAGGAACGCCCTATCGGCAACTGATCGGACCATCTTCTCCTCCGCCCCCACTCAACGGTGGGCGCAGAGGAAATGTATTCCATGCGGCCGCCCGCCGCCACCCCCAACCACTTCCGGCTACCGAAAACACTAACCGTCATTCGGGCGGCTGGCAGGTGGTATGTTCCCCCGCGCCTTGGGGGAGAGCGGCACAATCGCCGGCAGGCACCGACTCCGGGGCGCCAGAGCCAGCATCGCCACCGGGACGGCGGCGCTTGCGCTGACGTGGGGCGTAGCCGCCTGCGGCGGCGGAGAGCGCCAAGACGTCACCGAGCCATCGGGCGACTTCCCGGTCCAGGTGGACAAGGCGAAGTTCCCCAAGCGCCAGCGGCTCGTCGAGACCAGCAACGTCGAGCTCAAGATCAAGAACGTCGGCGACCAGACGATCCCCGACCTCGCGGTGACGATCTACACGACGCCGACATCCGCGGCGACGAGCGAGCCGAAACCCGCCAGCTCGTTCAAGGTTCGCCTCGACGAGCCCAACCTCGCCGATCCGACCCAGCCGGTGTGGATCCTGGAGGACGGGTACCCGAAGCTGATCACGCCGGGCGTAACCCTGAAGAAGATCGCCCAGGCCCCGCCCGCCGGCGCCGCCGCCGCCCAGACCGACACCTTCCAGTTCGGCGCCGTGCGCTCCGGGGAGAGCAAGGACATCGTCTGGCGGGTGACGCCGGTGCGAGCCGGGACCTACACGGTGCACTACGAGGTGGCCGCCGGCTTACAGGGCAAGGCGAAGGCGGTGACTGCCGACGGCGGCCCGGTAGTGGGGGAGCTCCCAGTCACGATCACCCCCAAGACGCCGCAGACCTGCGTCGAGGGCACCGCCAAGGTCACGACCCAATGCGCGCAGTAGCCGTGCCGGCCTCCACGCGCTGAGGCTCTCTTAATACCCCCTGAATAGCGTACGCGAACGCTCGTGCTCGGCTTCATGCGCGGCTGGCGCCCGCTTCCGCCCCCCTTGGCAGTCCTTGTCCTGCTGCTCGCCGGGTGCGGCGGCGGCGGCGAAGGCGGGACCGCCGCCAGCGCACCGCCGCCGCCGAAGGCCGGCCATGCCGGCGATGGCAGGGGGAAGCTGCCAGCCGGCGACGGGCAGGGCGGCGTGCGGCTTCAGAGGATCGGCGACTTCGACCAGCCCGTGTTCGTCGCCCAGCCTCCCGGCGACGACCGGGCCCTGTTCGTGGTCGAAAAGACCGGCCGCATCCAGGTCGTTCGCGACGGCCAGCACCTCTCGAGGCCCTTCCTGGACCTCAGCGACCAGGTCTCGGCGGGGAGCGAGCAGGGCCTGCTCTCGGTGGCCTTCGCGCCCGACTACCGGAGCTCGGGGCTCCTGTACGTCGACTACACCGACACCGCCGGCGACACCCGGGTTGTCGAGTACCGCCGCTCCCCGTCGGATCCGCTGCTCGCCGACCCGCAGAGCGCTCGCGAGGTCCTGGGCGTGGACCAGCCGTACGACAACCACAACGGCGGCCTTCTGCTGTTCGGCCCGGGTGAGGCGCCCAAGGGGAGCCAGAACCCCGACCTGCTTTACATCGGGCTCGGCGACGGCGGCTCGGCGGGCGACCCGGAGCGTAACGGCCAGGACCTCTCGACCCTGCTCGGCAAGATCCTGCGAATCGATCCGCGCGCATCGGGCGGGCGCCCCTACTCGGTTCCGGACTCCAACCCATTCGTCGGACGTCCTGGCGCCCGGCCGGAGATCTACTCCTACGGCCTCCGCAATCCGTGGCGCTTCTCCTTCGATCCGGTGACCGGGGCGTTAGCAATCGCCGACGTGGGGCAGAACGAGATCGAGGAGGTCAACCTGGTGGCGCGGGGCAGGGGCCGGGGGGCGAACTTCGGCTGGTCGGCCTACGAGGGGCTTAACCGCTTCAACGACGACCAGCAGGCGACCAACGCGACGAGGCCGGTTCTCGTCTACGGCCACCACGCCGGCTGCTCGATCACCGGCGGCTACGTGGCACGCGACCGCCGGCTGCGGTCGCTCTACGGCCGCTACCTGTACGGGGACTTCTGCCTCGGACAGCTGCGAAGCTTCGCCGCCACGCCCGGCCGCCGCGCCATCGACGACCGCGCCCTCGGCCTCCAAGTCCCGTCGCTGAGCTCATTCGGCGTGGACAACGCCGGCCACCTGTACGCGACCTCGCTCGAGGGACCCGTGTACCGGCTGGTGGCGGAGGGGTCCTGATCGAGCTCCGAGGACGGCTGTCGATGAGAGTTTTCGGCCGCGCGGCTGCGTGAGAGACCGAACGCTACGCTCCGCAGGTGGGTGGCAGGATGATCCGGGGAAGAGCGTCGCTCGCGGCCTTGGCGCTCGTGGCGCTCGCGCCGGCGCCGGCGCTGGCCGACGCGGGTCCCGGGCCCCGTGCCAACGCCGTTCGCGATCTTCGGATCGGCGATGGGCGTGGCGGGATCGGCACGCAGATGATCGGCAGCTTCGCCGCGCCGACCTACGTCACCCACGCCCCCGGCGTTCCTCACCATCTGTACGTGGTCGAGACCGGCGGCAGGGTCATGGTGCTTCAGAATGGCAACCGCCGGGACCAGCCGTTCCTGGACATCCACGGGCGGGTCTCGACGGGAGGCGAGCGCGGCATGCTCTCGATCGCCTTCGACCCCCACTACCGCCGGAACCACCTCCTGTACGTCTACTACACGAACCGCGCCGGGAACCTCGAGATCGACGAGTTTCGCGCCGGTTCCAACAGGAACGCCAATGAGGCCTCGCGCCGCAGGGTGATCGTGATCCCGCACCCCAGCTTCCCGAACCACAACGGTGGCCAGATTCAGTTCGGGCCCGACGGCAGACTCTACGCCGGCACCGGGGACGGAGGCGGCGCCGGTGACCCGCACGAGAACGCGCAGGACAAGGGCGAGCTGCTCGGCAAGCTGCTCCGCATCAACCCCCACAAGCACGGCTCGAAGCCGTACAAGGCGCCGCGCGGCAACCCCTACGTCGGCAGGACGGGTCAGAACGAGATCTACGCCCGCGGCCTGCGCAACCCGTACCGGTTCACGTTCGACCGCGGCAGGATCGTGCTCGGCGACGTGGGCCAGAGCGGCTGGGAGGAGGTCGACTACGAGACGCGCAGGAGCCTGCGCGGCGCCAACTTCGGCTGGGATCGCTTCGAGGGCGACCACCGCTTCGACTACCCCGGCGACAACGAGGCCTCGCGAGCGCCTCACTACGAGAAGCCGATCTTCGAGTACGCACACACCGGCCCGAACTGCGGGTCGTTCTGCGCGATCATCGGCGGCTACGTGGTCTGGAACCGGAAGCTGAGGAGCCTCCGCGGCCGCTACCTGTACGCCGACTTTTACGCCGGCGAGCTGCGCAGCTTCGTCGCCCGCCGCCGACACGGCAGGCGCGACAGGGCTTTGGGGGTCCACGTCGACCACCCGAGCTCGTTCGGGAAGGGACCGGGGGGGCAGGTCTACGTCGCCTCGCTGGATGGCCCGGTGTACAGGCTCGTCCGCCGCTAGCCACGTCGCCCGGAACCCGGCGCCGCCCACGCCCAGGGGAGTAGAGTCCGCCTCGGGATGGAAGGCGCGACCGCGAGCGAGACCGCAACCGACCCGGCATCGCACGACGGATCCCCTGCAGCCGAGACCGCCAGCCTCGAGGTTCGACGCCCGGCGGACGGCTCGCTGATCCGCGAGCTGGCGATCGACCCGCCCCAGCGCGTGGCTGAGGTGGTGGCCAGGGCACGCGCAGCGCAACCGGAGTGGGAGGCGATCGGCATCGCCGGCCGCCGCCGCTGGCTCGATCGCCTGCGCGACTGGATGATCGACAACGAGGATCGCCTCGCGGACGTGATGCAGGAGGAGACCGGAAAGGTCCGCGCCGACGCCGAGCTCGAGGCGCCGTTCCTCTGCGGAACGATCAACTACTACGTCGAGCACGCCGCCGAGTTCCTCGCCGAGGAGACGCCGACCCCGCACATCCTGCCCCTGAAGGTGAAGCGGCTGCGCGTCGTCTACCGCCCCTATCCGGTGGTCGGCGTGATCAGCCCCTGGAACTTCCCGCTCATCCTGGCCTTCGACGACGCGATCCCGGCGCTGGTCGCCGGCTGCGCGGTGGTCATCAAGCCCTCCGAGTTCACCCCGCTCTCGACCATCGAGCTGGTGCGGGCGTGGAAGCAGGAGATCGGCGGCCCCGAGGTGCTGGACGTGGTCAACGGCACCGGCGAGACCGGCGGAGCGCTGGTCGACGAGGTGGACTTCGTCCAGTTCACCGGCTCCGACCGAACCGGCAAGGTGGTGATGAAGCGCGCCGCCGACACCCTGACCCCGGTCAGCCTCGAGCTGGGCGGCAAGGACCCGCTGATCGTCCTGCGCGATGCGGATCTGGAGCGCGCCGTGAACGCCACCGCGACCGGCGCCCTGGCCAACACCGGGCAGATCTGCATGTCAATCGAGCGCGTCTACGTCGAGGAACCGATCTACGACGAGTTCGTGGACAGGCTCACCCAGCAGGTGCTGAAGCTCCGCCAGGGCACCGATGGGCGCTCTTTCGGGGCCGACGTCGGCGCGATGACCACCCCGGCCCAAGCGGAGATCGTCGCCGACCACGTCGAGGACGCCCGCCGCAAGGGCGCCAGGGTCCTGACCGGCGGCAAGCGCAAGGAGGGCCCCGGCGACTGGTACGAGCCGACGGTGATCGCCGACGCCGACCACTCGATGAAGGTGATGACGGAGGAGACCTTCGGCCCGGTGATCCCGGTGATGAAGGTCGCCGATACCGACGAGGCGGTCCGGATGGCCAACGAGAGCCGCTACGGTCTCTCGGCCTCGGTGTTCGCCGGCTCGAGCCGCCAGGGCGAGCAGATCGCGCGGCGCATCGAGGTCGGGGCGGTGAACGTCAACGACGTGCTGACGACCTACTTCGCGCTTGGGCGTGCCGATGGGCGGCTGGAAGGAGTCCGGGATCGGTTTCCGCCACGGCTCGTACGGGATCAAGAAGTTCGTGCGCCCGGAGTCGATCGTCTCGCCGCGCATCAAGCAGGGCAAGCGCGACCCGCTCTGGTTCCCCTACACGCCTCGCAAGCGCAAGCTGCTCAGGCGCGTCTACCGCTTCATCAACGCCCGCGGCCTCCGGAACCGGCTCGGCCTCGGGCGCCGGTAGGCCTCAGGCGGCTACTCGGTCGCCGGGACCAGCTCTTCGCGGAGCTGCTTTGCGGCCTGGACCAGGTTGCGCAGGGCCGCCTCGGTCTCGGGCCAGGCGCGGGTCTTCAGCCCACAGTCCGGGTTGACCCAGAGCTGTTCGGGAGGCAGCACGCGCGCCGCGGCCTCGCAGCAGCTCCGCCATCTCCTCGGCCGGTGGTACGCGCGGCGAGTGGATGTCGTAGACGCCCGGCCCGATCTCCTGGGCGTAGCCGGTGCGCTCCCAGTCGTGCAGCAGCTCCATGCGCGAGCGCGCCGCCTCGATCAGCAGCACGTCGGCGTCCATCTGCTGGATGTGCTCCATGATGTCGCCGAAGTCCGAGTAGCACATGTGGGTGTGGATCTGGGTCTCGTCCCGGACGCCCGCGGTTGCCACCCGGAAGCAGTAGACCGCCCAGCGCAGGTACTCGTCCCAGCGGTCGCGGCGCAGCGGCAGTCCCTCGCGGATCGCCGGCTCGTCCACCTGGATCACCTTCGTCTCCTGAGCCTCCAGGTCGGCGACCTCGTCGCGGATCGCGAGCGCGAGCTGCTCGCAGGTCTCCGACCGTGGCTGGTCGTCGCGGACGAAGGACCACTGGAGCATCGTCACTGGCCCGGTCAGCATGCCCTTGACCGGCTTCTCGGTGAGCGACTGCGCGAAGGCGGTCCAGTCGGTCGTCATCGGAGCAGGGCGGCTGACGTCGCCGAACAGGATCGGCGGCCGCACGTAGCGGGAGCCGTATGACTGGACCCAGGCGTTCTGGGTGAAGACGTAGCCCTCCATCTGCTCGGCGAAGTACTGGACCATGTCGTTGCGCTCCGGCTCGCCGTGGACGAGCACGTCGAGGCCGACCTCCTCCTGGAAGCCGATCACCCGCTCGACCTCGGAGCGCATCCGGCGCTCGTAGTCGGCCTCGTCGATCTCGCCCTGGCGAAGCGCAGCGCGCGCCTGGCGGATCTCCGCGGTCTGGGGGTAGGAGCCGATCGTGGTGGTCGGGAAGAGCGGCAGGTGGAGGCGGGCGTGCTGAGCCTCGCGGCGGACCTCGAACGGGCTCTGGCGCCGGGCGTCCTCCTCGGTCAGCGCCGCTACCCGCTCGCGCACCGCCGGGTTGCGGGTGCGGTTGGAGTTCCGCCGGTCCTCGAGCGCCCGGTCGTTGGCGTCGAGCTCGGCGGCGATCGCCTCGCGGCCCTCCCCGAGGCCGCGGGCCAGGGTCACGACCTCGCCGACCTTCTGCTTCGCGAAAGCCATCCAGGAGCGCAGCTCGTCGTCGAGCGACATCCGACGGCGGCTCGGCGTCGAGGTCGATCGGGGTGTGCAGCAGCGAGCACGAGGTGGTGACCACCAACTCGGCGCAGCGGTCCCGCAGGCCGGCCAGCAGGTCGAGGCTGTGCTCGAGCTCGTTGATCCAGACGTTGCGGCCGTTGACGATCCCGGCGAACAGCCACTTGTCCTCCAGGCCGCCCTCATTTGCGATCAGCTCCACGTTCTTGGGCCCCTCGCGGACCATCTCCCGCGCCACGTCCGCTCCCTCTCGATGCAGGTCGAGCCCGATGCCCTCGATCGGCAGGTCACGCAGCACGCCATAGGCATCGCCGACGTGGTCGAAATAGGTCTTGACAGCAGATGCGCGTCCGCTCGTGCGCCCTCGCAGAGCTCCTCATAGGCGAGCCGGAGCGCGTCGAGCTCGC
>CAVSJS010000005.1:0-55994 GCA_963728325.1 uncultured Actinomycetes bacterium
CGCCGGCAGCGGCACCTTGTGGCGGGGGTTGGCGTAGACCGGGTGCTTGCCGTGCTCGCGGTACCACTCCGCGACGGTGGCGTTCTGGTGCATTTTCTCGACGATCTGCCGCCAGCCCACGCCGGTGTTATAGGCACAGAACGAGATCTCACCCATCTGCGTGGCATACGGGATGATGCACATCTCTGTGCGGCGGAAGTCGTAGGTCCACAGATCCTGGAACCACATTCCGGCGACGAACAGCACCAGCCACTCGTCCGACTTGCGGTCCTGCAACTCGGCTCCCCTGAGCCTGCCCCCGAGCTGTCCGCCGCTCTGCTTGTCGAACTTGTGCACGCAGCGCTTTCAGCGAAAATCCGCGGGGCACACGGCCGGGTGAGTAGTTGCGCAGCAGGCTCATCGCCGTCTGCGCCTTCGTCAGCGCCGGTCCCCGCCCGGCGTCGGCAATGATCCGGGCGTCGTCGAAGAAGCGCTCGACGTTGATGAAGCTCGATACCGGCGCCCACTCCTTGGTCTTCTTGCTGACCATGAAGGCCGTGCCGATTCCGCAGTCGGGATGGCAGCCGCATTTGAGCGTGCCCCAATCGGCGCCCGGGCCCTGCAGCAGATCCGTCACGTCAGACACGACGCTGGACGCCGACAGCGGAAACCAGTCGCGCATCGGTTCGGTCACGCCGGTCTGCGCCTTGACGTCGTGGGCGAGGTGGGACAGGGTGTAGCGCCGCGCGTGGCGGTCGGCATCGCTGATGTCTTCGTCACGGCCGGTGAACGAGACCGGTTGAAACGAGACGAAGCTGATCTTGTCGCAGTTCTGCAGCGCAAACTTGATGATCGGCCCGACCTGGTCGTTGTTGACGCCGTTGACGATGGTCACCACCAGGCACACGTCGATGCCGGCGTCGTGCAGCGCCTCGATCGCGCGCAGCTTCACCTCGAAGAGGTTGCCGACCTTGCGGTGCGCGTTGGCCTCCTCGCTCACGCCGTCGAACTGCAGGTAGGCGATGCGCAGACCGGCCTCGCGTGCCTGGCGCGCGAACCCCGGCTCCTGCGCGAACCGGATGCCGTTGGTCGCGGCCTGGACGCTGAAGTAGCCGACTTCGCGCGCGTAGCGGATGGCGTCCAGGAAGATCGGCGAGATGGTCGGCTCGCCGCCGGAAAACTGCACCGTCATCTGCCGCCGCGGCTTGATCGTGATGGCGTCGTCGAGCAGTTCCTTGATATCGGCAAACGTCAGTTCGTGGACGTAGCCCACCTGGTTGGCGTCCATGAAGCACGGGTCGCACATCATGTTGCAGCGGTTGGTCAGGTCGATCGTGAGCACCGCGCCGCGGCCGTGCTGAATCGAGGAGGTGCCGTGGTCGCGGAGCCCGGGGGCGATGGCGCGGAAGTCGCGGCCAGGAAAGAGGCGCTCGATCCGGTGGAGGAAGGCGCTGTCGATCGCGAGCGTGTCGGTGAACGTACCGTGCGTCGGGCACGTCTTCTCGATGACGACCGATCCGTCGCGCTCGAAAATGTGCGCCCGGATTTCGCCGTGATGCCCGGCGACGAGCTCCTCAACCGATTGCGCGCCGCTCAGGATCCGCTGCCGCGTTTCCTTGACGCACGTCGGACAGAGTGAGTCGGTGGTTCGAGGCCAACCAAGCGCGGGTTTTGATCGCTCGGTGCTCCTGAGGAGCGGTCCTGGTGCCCAGGCGGGCTGGAATGTCTTGGATGGGATTCGACGATTGACTGCCTGGAAGAGAGGCCATGCGATGCGCGCGGCGCCCGCGAGCGCATGCTCAAGCGGTCTCCACACATTCATCCGTTGTGCTCCCATGTGCGCATCAATCGCGGCCGCCTCCCTGCGCCGCCGGGACTATAGCATACCGGTGATGGCGACTCGGGCTGCCGCGTGAAGCGCGGCGCGATCGGTTTTTCCGCGGGGCGTCAGCGGAATCCTGTCGGGAAAGAGAAAGAGCCGCGGAATCTTGTACGATGCCAGGCGCGAGGCGCAGAACCGGCGCAGCTCCACGATCGACGGCGGTGTGGTGCGCATCACCAGGAACGCCACAAGCTGCTCGCCCCGGCGCGCGTCGGCGATCCCGATCACGCGCACGTCCACCACCCCGGCGAGCTCCCGCAACACCTGCTCCACTTCGGCGGGCTGGACCTTGCGACCGGCGACATTCACAAACGGCGAGACGCGGCCCGACAGCACGAGCCGTCCCTGTGCGTCGAACGCACCAAGGTCCCCGGTAAGAAACCCGCCATCGGCGAACACGTCTGAATCCCCGCCGTCGGCGTACGCCGTCGCGACATTGGGTCCGCGGACGAACACGCGGCCGCCGCCAGGCGGCGCGTCTTCGTGGGGCACCAGCGAGACCTGCACGCTCTTCAATGGCCGCCCCACGGTACCCTCGGCCACCTCGTCATCGCCCTGGTCATAGCAGATCCCGCCCGTTTCGCTCGTGCCGTAGAACGAATGGATCTTGATCCCGAACCGGGCACGAAACCGGTCGGCGGACGCCCGCTCGAGAGGAGCTCCCGCTGACAGCAGTGTCGTGAGCGTTGGCGGCCAGCCATCGCGCGGCGGATGCTCCGCCAGGAAATCGAACATGAACGGCACTCCGGGGAACGCCCGTGCGCCCACCGCGCGCGCGTCTTCAGGCAGCCGCTCCGGCACGAACGCCTCCCGCATGACGACAGCGGTGCCTTGCAGCAGCAACGGGACGAGCACGTTGCCGAACCCGTAGGCGTGCGAGAGGGGAATCGCGGCGACTTGAATGTGGTCGGCGCCTATACCGAACGCCTCCATCAGCGTGCGGCTGTCGGCGACGAGCGCGGCCTCCGTCGTCAGCGTCGCACGCGGCACGCCGGTCGTGCCGGACGTCAATTTCAGCACCGCGGCATCGAGTGCGGGCCCCGAGGGCGGCCGGTCCGCCACAGCCAGCCATACCTCGTGCGCAAGCGGATACCGGTTCGCAAACCCGGCCACCGGTTCGGGCGCGACCACGATCACTCCCGCGGCGTTGAAGCGATCCGCGATGTGTGCGATCTCGCCAGCCGATGTGCCGCCGTCGATCGGCAGCCACGGGTGGCCGCGTTCGGCGCATGCCAGGAATGCCGCAATCGCGGCCGGCCGATTGCCGATCGCGGCGGCGATCACGCTCCCCGGCGCGATGCCCGCAGCGTCAAGGCCGGCGCTGATTGTGCGTGCCAGGAGCGCGAGCTCTGCGGCGGTCATCGCACGGTTCGACGCCGGCAAATAGATCAGGGGCCGCGCCGGCTGATCGCGTTCGATTTGCTTGAAGGCCTCGACGATTACCCGTGTCATCTGTCTTCGGATGGTCGCGACGTGAGGCGCCGGACACCATGAGGTGAAACACCGGCGCGGCGCCGATTGTTATACTCCAGCCGTGCCGGCCAGCGTCGATCTCCTGCCCCATGCGCCGCCGATGCGTCTCGTTGAGGAGATCGTGGAACTGGTGCCCGGTGTGAGTGCTCGCTGTCGTCGTGTGGCGCGCCGGGACGATTGGTTCTTCCAGGGGCACTTTCCCGGCCATCCGATCGTTCCCGCCGTGGTACTGATCGAACTGCTCGCCCAGACCGGCGGCCTGGCGGCGGGCGCACCGGCCGATGGCGAGACGCACCCGCCGATTCAGCTGCGGGTGGCCGCGATCGGACCGTGCAAATTCCGGGATGCTGCGGGCCCGGGAGAGCTTCTCGAAGCGTCCGCGCGCGTGACCGGCCGCGTCGGCGGGCTGTTCAAGATTGAAGGGCAGGTCACCGCGGACGGACGAGTCGTCGCAACCGGCGGTCTGACGCTTGCCGAGCCGCGCTGACTCGATGCGCGCCCTGCCGCTCCGCGCTCCCGGTCGATACGCGAAGCGGCTGTTTCACGATCTCCGGCTGGAAGGCGCCGGCCGCGGCCGGGAGGCGGCGGCGCTGGGCGTTGGCGCCTTCATCGGATGCCTGCCGATCTATGGCGCTCACCTGCTGCTCGTGGCTGCCGTCGGGTGGCTGCTCGGCCTCAACCGCCTGCGGATGTACGTGGCGGCCAATATTTCAAATCCTCTGTTCGCGCCCGCGCTCATTCTGGCGGAGGTTCAAACCGGGGCCTGGGTGCGGCGCCGCGAGCTCCACGATGTGACGCTCCAGGCAATCCGGGCCACCGAGCCCTGGGTGTACGGCATCGATCTCGCGGTCGGATCAGTCATAGTGGGCACGGTGCTCGGGCTCGGCATCGCGGCACTCACGTGGGCCAGCGTTGCGCACGCGCCTCCACTGGCGCCTCATCTCACGCGCCTGTTCGATGCGGCTGCCGGTCGTTTTCTCGATGTCGGCGTCACTGCCTGGGAGTTCGCGCGTGCGAAGATGCGGCGCGACCCGATTTACGCCGCGGCGCTGACGACGTTGCCGCGCTCAGGCGCCACGCTGGTCGACGTCGGCTGCGGCCAGGGGCTGGCGCTCGCGGTTCTGGTCGAGGCCGCGACAGCCGTCTCTGAAGGCGACTGGCCCGCCGACCGCCCGCCACCTCCGCACTTCGATCGGCTGATGGGCATCGAAATACGGGGTCGTGTCGCCGCGATCGCTCGTCGCGCGCTCGGCGCCGGCGTCGAGATTGTCCACGACGCCGCACCGCAAGGTCTGCCGCCACAGATGACGGCCGTGCTCGTGTTCGACGTCCTGCATCTGATGCGGCCGGCGGATCAGGAGCGGTTGATGAACGACCTCCTCGCGCGACTCGAGCCCCGGGGCACGGTGCTTGTACGGGATGTCGACGCCGCGGCCGGTTTCGGGTTCCACGCGGTACGCATCAGCAACCGGATAAAGCACATCGCCGGCGGCCACTTCCGCTCACCATTCCACTTCCGCTCGGCGACCGAATGGACGGCGTTGTTTGCCGATTCGGGCTGGACCGTCGAGTCATGGCCGATGGGCCACGGCACGCCGTTCGCCAACGTGCTGTTCAAGCTCACCAAGCCGGTGTGACGATCGGCAGACCGTCAGTCGAGGCCGTGAAGGATGCCGCGCTGCGCGTCCCAGTAGCGATAAAAGTGGTACCAGGCGTGCGGGTATAGCCGTACACGCGACTCGATCACGTCGGCGACACGCTGCGTCGCCTGTTGAATGGCCGCGTCGCGCGGCAACTGCGGATCGACGTAGACCGGCGCGCCGGCAAACGTTCTGAAACGTCCCCGCCCGATCCGCTCGAGAAAGCAGGGGATCAGCGGCGCGCCGCTCAGGTACGCCAGCAGCGCCGGGGTCTGCAGGAAATACGCGGGCCGTCCAAGGTGCGTGACCAGCACCCGATCTCGCCCAAGATGGCGATCGATCAGCATCGCGACGAGGCGATTCTGACCGAGCAGCCGCCGGATCTGGAGGCCGGTCTCGAGAGACTGCCGCACTTCGAGTGTGTCAACGCCCATCCGCGCCCGGGTCTCGCGGCGAAGGCGATTCACCTCCGGATCCGACTCGGCCATCGCCACGACGGTGAGCGGGAGATTCAGCACGCGCATCAGCAGGCCGCCAATCTCCCAGCACCCGTAGTGACCGGTCACCATCAACCCGCCTTTGCCGCCTTCGAGCACGCTCTCGAACGTCGCGCGGTCTTCAGGGCGAATGTCAAACGTCGTCGGCAGTTCCCGATCGCCGGCCGACAACGCGCGAAGAAAATCAATCGTGTCGTACGCGTAGCTGCGATAGGTCTTCAGCGCATGCCGTCGCAGCGCCTCATCGGTGGCGTCGGGCATCACCGCGCGCAGATTCGCGGCGACGGCCACGTTGGTTTCGGCCATCAGGCGCCACGCCAGCCACGTGCCGACGTGGCCGATGGCGTATGACACCGCGCGCGGCAGCGTGCCGACTCCTCGCACGGTGAGGCCAAAAATCAGTCCGGAGTTGAGCGAGTGGTGGGTCCAGCGCCGTGGGATGCCGCCGGGCATGTGCGGCTACGCGCGCTCGATATAGCGGTAATACACGGCCCGAAAACAGGTGCGTGTGGTGTCGCGTACCGGCCGCAGTTTGCTCCGCCCGGCCCCATAGACGGCGCTGACCGGCACCTGGGTGATCTGGCCGCCCAGGCGTCCCGCTCTAATCAGCATCTCTGTTTCGATGTCGTAGCCTGTCGCCCGCAGCCGCATCCGCTTCAGGAGGCCGACGTGGAACAGGCGGTACCCGCACTGCGTATCCTCGAGCGGTACGCCTACGAACGACGACAGCGCACGGCTGCCGATCACGTTCGCATGGTACCGCGAGGGGGGCATCGAGCTCCGCTCGAAGCGACGCGCGCCGACGACCAGATCGGCGCCGGTCTCTACTGCGGCGGCAATCAACCGCGGGGCTTCGTCCGGCCGATGCTGCATGTCGCCGTCGAGCATCAGCACGTAGTCGGCGCTCAGGCGCGTCAGGATGTGCCCCAGTCCGGTGCGCACCGCCTGGCCCTTGCCTCGCGTGCGCTCATGCCGGAGCACCCGTAAGACCAACCAGAGCATCATGATCGGCGACGCCGTCGAGGTCTCTGTGTTGGCTGTTTCACGAGACAAGATCCGTCTCGGGATCACGGCGCCCCGCGATGTTCCCGTGTTCCGCAAGGAGGTCTACCTCTCGATCCAGGAAGAGCAGGTGAGCGCCGACGAGGGGGCGACGAAGCAGGTCGAGAAGGCGCTCGACGAGCTCTCGAGCGACTAGCGGCGAGCCCCCGAAGGACCGGCGGCGACCGGGCGGCTGGCGCCTAGCTCATCAGCCAGGCCAGCGTCTCGAACATCACCACGGTCACCGTCAGCACGGTGAGGGTGAGGGCGATGACGAGGACGCCGAAGGCGACGTTGCCGTGTTGCTGTATCCGCTGTATGCGCCGCGCACGGGAGCGGTTCGCCGCCCGCTGACGCAGCTGCGTACGTCGCTGACGCTCGAGCGCGGCCTCCTGCTCGAAAGCCAGCTCGAACTGGTCGGAGGTCTGTCGCATCCTCATGGGCGGTTCCCGATCACGCTGTGGGGGGCGAGTGTGCCGCGCGGCCCGGAAACGGCCGGCGGCGGCGGGCGCCTGAAACTACCAGACCGGGGCTAGCAGGCGCCCCAGAGGCCCCGGCCGGCCCTGCCGGCGCGCGCCTGGAGGCGCCGAAGCGCCGAGGCGTGGGCGGTGTTGGGCGCGATGGTCAGGGTTCGCGCGTAGCCATCACGTACCAATGCTGCGTTGACGAACCGGGACCTCCCCGCATTACCCCGTGCCTGCGTGTACACGTAGGCGAGCAGCCGGCCGTAGGCGTCGCGACGCTCCCGGTCGAACACCAGGCGTACCGTGCGCCCCTCCACCAGCCGGTGGTTCTCGGCGCTCGCCTGGGGGCCGAAGCACTGGACCGGGGTGCCCGGCTTCACCGTCTCCGGCGTGTCGACACCGATGTAGCGGACGTCCTCGTCCTGGCCCTCGATCGAGACCTCGATCGTGTCGCCGTCGATCACCCGCACCACCCGCACGCTCACCGCATGCCCCGCGGGAGCGGGACCGCCTCGCTCTCCCTCCTCGGAGCCCGACTCACCTCCGACCCACGCCCGCGCGAGCACCGCCAGCGCGATGGCGAGCAGCGCTATCGCCCCGATGCCGGGCCTGCGTCCCACGTCAGCCAGAACCCCGAGGTGGGAAGGGCCGCCCCTCAACCGTCCCGACTCCCACGGCGCCCATAATAGCCGCGCCCGCTGTGCTCGAACACCGCTTCAACGGCCCCCCGTTCACGATCGGCATCGAGGAGGAGCTGATGATCCTCGACGCCGACAGCCTGGGCCTGGCCCAGGAGATCGAGGCGATACTCGCCGCGGTGCCGGGGGAGCTCGAGGGGCAGGTGAAGGCCGAGCTGATGCAGTCGGTGCTCGAGATCGCCACCAAGCCCTGCGAGAGCGTGGCCGAGGCCGCCGCGGAGCTGGGGAAGCTTCGCCGGGCGGTGGCACAGATCGCCGAGCCGCGGGGCCTGCTGCTGGCGGCCTCGGGGACGCACCCGTTCGCGCTCTGGGAAAACCAGAAGATCGTCGATCGCCCCCGCTACCGGGAGCTCGCCGAGGAGCTCCCCATGATCGCCAACCAGGAGCTGATCTTCGGCACCCACGTCCACGTCGCAATCGAGGGGGCCGACCGGGCGATCTACGTCGCCGACGGGATCCGGCGCTACCTGCCGCTGCTGCTCGCCCTGTCGGCGAACTCCCCCTTCTGGCGCGGGCAGCGGACGGGGCTGATGTCGTCGCGGACGCCGGTCTTCCGGGCCTTTCCCCGGGTCGGCATCCCGCCCCACTACGGCACCTGGGAGATCTACTCCCACCGAGTCGAGCAGATGATGCGAGGCGGGGCGATCGAGGACTACACCTACATGTGGTGGGACGTGCGGCCGCACCCGAACTTCGGCACCGTCGAGACGCGGGTCTTCGATCAGCAGACCACCCTCGACCACACCGTGGCCCTCGCCGCCCTGACGATCGCGCTCGCCCACCACATGAGCGGCTTCTACGACGACGAGCGGCCGCTGGTCGAGTCCCCGACCGAGCTGATCGACGACAACAAGGTCCGCGCCGCGGTCGGGGGAATGGACGGCCGGCTGATCGACTTCTGGCGCGGCGAGCAGGTGCGCGCGGAGGACATGGCGCGAGACCTGCTCGATGTGCTCGCCGACGACGCCGCCGAGCTCGGCTGCACGGCGGAGCTGGAGTTGGTGGAGAACCTGCTCGGCGGCAACACGGGGGCCCACCGCCAGCTCCGCTTCTGGGAGCTCCGAGATCAGGACCTCGCCCGGCTGGTCAGCGAGATCGCCGCCGACACTTCCCCATAGAGCCAAGGGCCACGCCGCGTTATTCTCGCTGGCATGGCGGAGCGCGAGCCCGAGGGCGGCGATGGCTGAGACCGAGCTGAGCGTCGTCTGCAAGAGCTGTGGGGCCGAGGTGAGCCCGTACGTGACCGAGTGCCCGTACTGCGGCACGCGGCTTCGCAAGCGGGCGCCGAAGCTGGAGCGCCGCGGCGACGAGCTTCAGGCGCAGGAGACGCGGCGCGACCGCCGCCGCCGCCGCGCGGCCGAGCGCCGGGCTCACGTCGGCGGCGGGCACGCCGCCGGCGTTGCTCGGCTCGCCTTGGCTGCCGAGCGCCCCTATGTGACCCTGGCGGCGATCCTCGGCCCCGCCGCGCTGCTGGTCGTCCAGCGCGCCGCCGACCTCAGCCTCTCCAGCCTCGGGGTGATCGTCGCGGGCGTCGACAGCACCGACTGGTGGCAGTACCTCGCGGCCCCGTTCGTCTACGACGATCTCGGCTACCTGTTCGCGATCGGGCTGGCGATGGCGCTGTTCGTCCCCTACCTCGAGCGACGTCTCGGCATGGTGCCGACGCTGATCCTCCTGATCGCCTGCGGGGCGCTCGGGGCGCTGGCGGCCCCGGGGCTCGACGACGCCCTCGGCGACGGCTTGACCGTGATGGCCGGCGGCAACGGGATCGCGCTCGGCGCCATCGCCGCCTGGTGGGCTCTACACCGCGCCGATGCCCGCGACGATCCGACCGAGGAATACGACTGGATCCCGGTGGCGGTCGCCGCCTGCGTGCTCTTGCTCCTGCCTCTGGTGGAGGACCTCGCCAATCCGTGGGCGGGGGTGGTCGGCGGCCTGGTCGGGCTCGGGTGCGGGTTCTCGGCCACGCTCGGCCGACGCTGAGATGCCGAACAAGTTCACGGCCCTGACCCCGGAGCTGCACGGCTACCTGGTCGAGCACGGCGCCCGCCAGGACGAGCTGCTGCTGCGGCTCGCCGCCGAGACCGCCGAGCTGGGCGGGATCGCGATCATGCAGATCGCCCCCGAGCAGGGGGCGCTGATGACCCTCCTGGTGCGGGCGATCGGTGCCCGCCGCTGCGCTCGAGCTCGGCACCTTCACCGGGTACTCGGCGATCTGCATCGCCCGCGGCCTGCCCGACGACGGCGAGCTGGTCAGCTGCGACGTGAACGAGGAGTGGGCGGGCATCGCCCGCCGCTACTTCGAGCAGGCCGGGCTCACGGAACGGATCGACCTGCGGCTGGGCCCGGCGCTCGACACGCTGCGCGCGATGCCCGCCGACGAGCCGTTTGACTTCGCATTCATCGACGCCGACAAGGTTGGCTACCTGGACTACTACGAGGAAACGCTCCGCCTGCTTCGTCCCAACGGCCTGGCGATGATCGACAACGTGCTTCGCGGGGGCCGGGTCACCGAGCCGGAGGCCGACGACGAGGCGGACAGGGTGGTGCTCGAGCTCAACGAGCGGATCGCCGCCGACCAGCGGGTGGAGGTGGCGATGCTCGGCGTCTCCGACGGGATCACCCTGGTCCTGAAGCGCTAGTGGACCGCGCCGCCGCGATGGAGCTCCAGCGCCGCTTCATGGCGGCCTTCGTTCGCATGATGGGACGAGGCTCCGAGGGCGCGGCGCTGTTCGAGCGCGACGGCGTGCTGGGCGCGATCGTGCCCCGCTGCCCCGACCGCTCGGTGATCAACTCGGTCACCTATGGCGACGCCGGATCGCTCGAGGCGGCGCTCGAGGAGCTCGCCGCCGCCTACGACGAGGCCGGGGTGCGCGCCTGGACCGTCTGGGTGCCCGAGGACGACCGGGATGCCGCCGCCCTGCTGGAGGCGGCCGGCCACAAGCTCGATGGGGAGCCGATGGCGATGGTCCACGACCTCGCCGGCCTCCCGGCCCCCGACGCACAGGGACTCGACTGGGATGCCCGCGCCACGTCCGCGGACCTGGCCCGGATCAACGATCTCGCCTACGGGTTCGAGAAGCCCACCTTCGGCGCCGCGCTGACCTCCCTGCCGGCGGACCTGCCGCTGCGCCTCTATCAGGCGCGGGTCGACGGCGAGCCGGCATCGGTGCTCGGCACGCTCGACGCGGGCGACGACTGCGGCATCCTCCTGGTCGCCACGCTGAAGGGACATCGCGGCAGGGGCCTCTCCCGCCGCCTCCTGCACGTCGCGCTCGCCGAGGCGCGCCAGCGCGGCCTGCGTACCTCGAGCCTCCAGGCGACCAAGCTCGGCTTTCCGGTCTATGAGCGCCTCGGCTACGAGGCGATCTGCCCGCTCCAGATGTGGGAGCGGCGAAAATGAATATGTTCTTCCCGTGCGACGCGCCTACAGCGACGAGGAGCTCGACGCGGCGATCGAAGCCCTGACCAGGCCGGAGCGCTTTCGCGAGGCGGAGTCGGTGGTCACCGCCGCGGCGCCGAAGCTACAGCGGGTGCTCGCCGAGGCGCTCGAGACGGGGGGCTGGTTCGGCGAGGCGCACGAGGGCGAGCTCCGCAAGGCCGCTGCCGCGGCCGGCGAGGAGGAGCGGCTGACCGCCTTCCGCACCCTGCTCGCCGAGGAGGCGCGGATGGGCATGATGGTCGGCGTCGCCGTCGGCTGGGCGCTGGCCGAGGAGCTGCATCAACCGGACGAACCGAACCAGGAGGACTGAACCAGATGGAGATCCGATTCCTTGGACACGCGTGCTTCGAGCTCTCCGACGGGTCCGCCCGGGTGCTCGTGGACCCGTTCCTGAAGCCGAACAACCCGGCCTCGCCCGTGACCGCGGACGAGGTGGACCCCACCCACATCCTGATCACGCACGGCCACGCCGACCATATCGCCGATGCGGTTCCAGTCGCGAAGCGCACGGGCGCCCATTGCGTGGCCATCGTCGAGATCGCCAGCTGGCTCAGCGGCCGGGGCCTGGACGCCGTCACCGACCCGAACCTCGGCGGCACGGTGGAGTTCGACTGGGGCTGGGTGAAGCTCGTCCAGGCTTTCCACACGAGCACGATCCCGGGGTCGGCGGAAACGCCGTTCAGCGCCGAGACGGGCACCGCGATCGGCATGGCCGCAGGGCTGGTCATCAACATCGGCGGGACCACCGTCTACCACCTCGGCGACACCTGCCTGTTCAGCGACCTGAGGCTGATCGCCGAGCGGACGCCGGTGGACGTGGCGCTGATCCCGATCGGCGGCCACTACACGATGGATCGCCACGACGCCGCCGTCGCCGCCGAGCTGATCGGCGCCGGGACGGTGATCCCGATGCACTACGGCACCTTCCCGCCGATCGAGACCGACGCCGAGGCATTCAAGTCCGAGGTCGAGTCGAAGACCGACTCCAAGGTGGTGATCCTCCAGCCCGGCGAGAGCCATACGGCCTAGTCGGGCCGTCTCACCGGCCGGCCGGCGCGCAGGCCTAGAAACCGGGCCTGAACCAGATCGAGCGATCGCGCCGGTCGTGCACCATCAGCGCAATTCCGGCGGCGGTCAGCAGCGCGCCGGTGAGGCCGTGGTGCAGCCGCTGCCCGCAGATCCAGACGCGGCGGCGCTCGGCGTCGTAACGGAGAAGCCCGACTGCGTAGGTCCTGGTTTGCGTCTCCCTGGCCATCCCTGCCTCCTGATTCCCTGCCTCCGATATCGGGTCCAGCCCCTATATCGCCCTGGGGCCGAATTATGGCATTCCCGGTGACGGTTCGGGGCCGATTGCCGGACCCTGGGACCGATTTGGCCGACTGGCCAGTCGACGGGGTAGGCTTCCCACAAAAGCACCTTCCCCCGCCAGCGAGAAGAGGAGATCGAAGTGGAAGCGCGCACCGAGCGAAAGACGGACGAGGCGACCACCGACGGCAAGACCGCTGAAGCGAGCGCCGGGAGCAGGGCCGTCCAGTCGTTGAGCACGATCGCGGAGCAGGAGGGTTTCCTGGAGACCTCCGATCCGGCGCTTCAGGATTCGGCCGACCGCCGAGAGGCGATGCTCCTCTCCTACCGGCAGCTGTATGAGCTCTGGGAGCGCCAGCAGTGGGCCACCCAGGACCTCGACTTCAGCCGGGACCGGACCGACTGGCACGAGCGGATCGAGCCCGAGGAGCGATACCAGCGCATGTACGGCCTCTCCGCCTTCTTCATCGGCGAGCAGCGAGTCACCGACGAGCTGGGGCCGATCATGCGGGCCTGCCCCACCGCGGAGCAGCGGATCTTCCTCTCCACCCAGATCGCCGACGAGGCCCGCCACGTCCGTTTCTTCAACCGCTTCTACGAGGAGGTGGGCGTTCTCGAGGGCGCCGGCGACCTCGCCGCGCGGCTGCGCGCGACCGAGCAGCACCTGAACGAGTCATTCGGGGAGCTGTTCGACGGGATGCTGAAGGGTCGAGTCGACCGTCTCGCCGCCGAGCCGGAGAACACCGAGCTCCTGGTCGAAGCGATCACGCTCTACCACATGATCATCGAGGGGGCGCTGGCGCTCACCGGACAGCACTTCATCATCGACTACAACGTCGACCAGGACACCCTGCCCGGGTTCGTCGAGGGCTTCCAGAATGTGGCCCGGGACGAGCATCGGCACATCGCCTTCGGCGTCCGCTTCCTCACCGACATGGCGAAGGAGGACGATCGCTACCGCGAGGCGATCCAGCGGACGATGGCCGAGGCGCTGCCGATCGCCGACGCCGTGCTCGACCCGCCCTGGGCAGAGGAGGATGACTGGGAGCTGTTCGGCTACTCGCGGGAGGAGACTCACGCCTTCGCCGCGGAGTGCCTCTCGCGCCGGCTGAAGGTGATCGGTCTCGCGGCCTAGCGCCCGGAGCTACTCGACGGGCAGAACGTCGAAGATCGGCAGCGGCTCTTCGACGACCGGGGGATCTTCCACGACGACCGGAGGATCTTCTACGACGACCGGAGGATCTTCGACGACGACCGGGGGATCTTCCACGACGACCGGAGGATCTTCGACGACCGGCGGAGGATCTTCGACGACCGGCGGAGGATCTTCGACGACCGGCGGAGGATCTTCGACGACCGGCGGAGGATCTTCGACGACCGGCGGAGGATCTTCGACGACCGGCGGAGGATCTTCGACGGGCGGCGCCTCGACCACGATGCCGCCTCCGTCGATGGGCGGCGGATCGAGGGCCGGCACCTCGATGGGGGCCGGGTCGGCGACCGGCTCGACGGGCGGCGCCGGGTCAACAGGCGGCGCGGGGTCTACCGCCGGTGCCGGGTCGACGGGCGGCGGAGCCTCTACCACAGGCGGGAGCAGGCCCTCGGTCACCACGGGGGGTTCGGCCACAGGGGCGGTCAGGAACCCGCCCGCCTCGCCGATTGCGGCGGCGGACGCCCCCGGCGCCATCGCGCTCTTGCGATCAAAGTTCTCGTCGACGCTCACGGCTCCGGCGGTGATCAGGGCGGCGGTCGCCATGCCCACGGCTGCCTTGGCGCCCAGGGCGCCTCCGATGCCCGTGACGGCGGTGCTCGCCGCGGAGAGGGCGCCGCCGAGCGTCATGCCGGAGCTCCCCACCGCCGCCATGCCGCCGGCCGCGCTCGCCGCGCCGCCGGCGGTGCCCGCCGCGCCGCCGGCCGAGCCGACGGTGCTGGCGGTGCCGGCCGTGCCGCCGGCCCCCGAGCTGCCGCCGAGCTTCGCGGGGATCAGCTTCCGTAGCAGCGCCAGCAGTCCGAACGGCGCCAGCGCCGCAAGCGCCTTGGTGCTCGAGCGAAGCTCCCCGCGGTAGCGGTTACAGGAGGGGCAATCGCGGACGTGGCGCCGGGTCGAGCCGGCCAGCTTGACCAGCCCCTCGGCCGCCTCGGCCAGCTCGAGCCGGACCTCGTCGCAAACCAGGATGCGCGACTCGCTCGACTCGGCCAGCGACATCCGCGCCCGAACCAGCAGAGACTTGACGGAGGGAAGAGTGGTGCCCATCGCCTGGGCGATGTCGGTGTAGGAGAGATCGTCGATCTCGCGCAGGACCAGCGCGGTGCGCTGGGTCTCGGGAAGTTCGTGGACGTCGGCCACGATCTCCCGCAGCTGCTCGCGCCGCTGGACCTGCTCCAGGGTGGAGGTGCCGTTCTCGTGCGGATGGACGTCCATCGAGTCGATGCCCTCGGCGGTGGGCTTTCGCAGGTGGTTGAGGGAGCGGTTGCGGGCGATCCGGTAAAGCCAGGGCCGCGCGTTGATGGCCCGGTTGTCGGCGAGGATCGCGGCGTGCGCCGCCGCGAACACCTCCTGGAGCACGTCCTCGGCGTCCTGGGGCGAACTGACCAGGTGCCGGCAGAAGGCCAAGAGCCGCGACTGGTAGCGGTTGAAGAGAACCTCGAAGGCGCGGTCGTGTCCCTCGCGGATCAGGGCAACCAGCTTCTCGTCTGGCTGCAAGCGAAGCAGCGGCGTTCGCCGTGCGAGGACGCCGCTTGGACTAGCCGTCGTTGTGAGGGAGGAGGCTTCCATTACTCGCTTTATCGGAAGAACACGCTACAGACCTAAAAGTTCCGTATCAAGTCTGAGAAATCTGAATACGCCGCCGTCGCCTGCGCCCCTCTTCAATCTCTGGTAACGCCACTACCTGATAGTGGGGTCGCGAGTGCCGGGGGAGGGATTCGAACCCCCAAGCCCTTGCGGGCAGCCGTTCTTAAGACGGCCGTGTATCCCAGTTCCACCACCCCGGCGGAGCCCCCGAGAACCCTACCGACGTGCCCTGGCGCACTGGCCGCTGCGCGCAGACGCCACAGGCGTCGAACGCGTGGTGTCCTCAACACACGTACGTGTATAGGATATATTCCGCGGGCATGAGCGACGAGCCAGTCAATCGGTCGCCCTCGAGCGAGAGCCAGATGTCGCTCTCGCGCTTCCTGGAGCTGTTCCCGAACAACGATGCCTGCCTGGACTACCTCAAGGAACGGTTCTACCCGGACGGATCGACCTGCCCGAAGTGCGGCAAGCCGAGCAGGTTTCACCGGATCAAGAGCCGGTCCGCGTACTCCTGCCAGTACTGCCGCCACCAGGCCTATCCGACCAAGGGAACGATCTTCGAGAGGTCCACCACGAACCTGCAGGTTTGGTTCTGGGCCATCTATCTGATGTCCTCGACCCGCTGCAAGATCTCGGCCAAGCAGCTGGAGCGCGAGATCGGCGTCACCTACAAGACGGCGTGGAGGATGTTTGGAGAGATTCGGACTCTGCTCTCGCCCGACGATGGCTCGCTCCCGACGGGGAGAGACGAGCTAACGCGCCGGCATCACCTAGGCCGATTCTCCAGCTGATCCTCGACCGCTTTCGGTAGGGCGACCCAGTAGCTCCTTGGCGCGATTCGTCGACGCCTTCTCGAGATCGTCGAGGAAGTCGGCCTCTGTGTGGGAGGGGTCCTGGCGCTTCCGGGTCTTGCCCTTCGGTTTCTTGGGGCGCTTTCGTGCGGGCATCCGAGACGGATTCGGACTTAGAGCTGGACCCAGACCGTCTTGGTCTCGAGGTAGGCGTCGAGGTTGGCGTGGCCCTTCTCGCGGCCGATGCCGGAGGCCTTGTAGCCGCCGAAGGGTGCGGCGGGGTCGCCGCCGCCCCAGGTGTTGACGTAGACGTTGCCGGCCTCGAGCATCGCGGCCAGCTTGTGGGCATTGGAGACGTCGCGGGTCCAGAGGCCGGCGGCGAGGCCGTACTCGGTGTCGTTGGCGCGGCGGGCAACCTCCTCGAGGTCCTCGAACGGCATCGCGACCAGGACCGGGCCGAAGATCTCCTCGCGGGCGACCCGCATCGAGTCCTCGACCCCGGTGAACAGGGTCGGGCTGACGAAGTACCCGCCGCCGTTGGGTTGCTCACCGCCGACGACGAGCTCGGCGCCCTCCTCGACGCCGGAGTCGATGTAGCCCTTGACTCGCTCGAACTGCTCCTCGGAGACCAGGGGACCGAACTCGGTCTCGGGGTCGAGGCCGGGGCCCACCTTCGCCTCGCGCGCATAGCCGGCGAGCTTCTCGACCACCTCGTCGAAGAGCGAGCGCGCAACGTAAAGCCGCGAGCCGGCGTTGCAGGCCTGGCCGGAGTTGAAGTAGATGCCCTGGTAGGAGCCCGGGATCGCCCGCTCGAGGTCGGCGTCCGGGAGGATGATGTTGGGGCTCTTGCCGCCGAGCTCGAGCGTGACGCGCTTCAGCGAGCGCCCGCACTTCTCGCCGATCTCGCGGCCCACGACGGTGGAGCCCGTGAAGGCGACCTTGTCCACGGCGGGGCTGTCGACGAGGGCGGCGCCCGTGGCGCCGTCGCCGGTCAGCACGTTCAGCGTCCCCTCCGGAAAGCCCGCCTCGAGCGCAAGCTCGCCGAGGCGCAGCGCGGTCAGCGGCGTCTGCTCGGCGGGCTTCAGGACGATCGAACAGCCCGCGGCGAGGGCCGGCGCGACCTTCCAGGTCGCCATCAGCAGGGGGAAGTTCCAGGGAACGATCTGGGCGCAGACGCCAACCGGCTCGCGGAGCGTGTAGCAGAGGACGTCGCGCGCCGAGACCGGGATCGTCTCGCCCTCGATCTTGGTCGGCCAGCCGGCGTAGTAGCGCAGGTGGTTGACGGTGGCGGCGATGTCGCCCCGCGCGCTGGCCAGGGGCTTGCCGTTGTCGAGCGACTCGAGCTCGGCGAGCTGGTCGCCGTTGGCCTTGATCAGATCCGCCAGCGCGTACATGAGGCCGGCGCGCTTCGAGGGGCCGACCTTTCGCAGCGGGCCGTCGAGCGCCGCGCGGGCCGCGATCACGGCGCGGTCGACGTCCTCGGGCCCGGCGAAGGCGACCTCGCAGATCGCCTCGCCGGTGGCCGGGTCGATGGTCTCGAAGGTGCGCCCGTCGGCCGCCTCCAGCCGCTCGCCGCCGACCACCAGGAGCTGCGGCTCCCCGCTCGACGAACTCGCGCGCGGCGGGGGAGAGGGCCTGGGCGGTGGCGGTTGCCATCGCCCGGATCGTAGTGGGGTCTACTCGCCGGTGCCGTCGCCCGCAACGGGGACGAACGAGCTGTGGATCAGCTCGGCGCCCTCGACCGCCTCGCGCCGGGCATTCGGCTCGACGGTCGTGGCCAGGTAGTAGCGGTAGGGGCCCGCGACCCGCAGGGTCACCCGATATGCGGGCTCGCCGGGTTGGGGGTCGGTGGCCAACGTCGCCACGCCTCCCTCGGCGGTCGGCGCGCTGCCGTGTTCGACCACCTGGGCGCTCCCCGCGAGCGCCTCGAGCTGCGCCAGCGAGCGCGACTCGAAGGCGGCGAGGTCGAGCTTCGGGTCGAGCAGGATCCAGAGCGTTGCGCTGGCGCCGCCACCACTGGGAGCGGCGGCGAAGGCGGCGTTGTTTTTCGCGCTGGTCCGGTGCCAGCCGGGCGGCAGGGCGAGCGCGAAGATCGACTCGTCGACCACGTAGGGGCCGGCCGCGGACTTGAAGGGGGGCTCGGGGGCCGGCGCGGCGGAGGAGGCCGAATGCCGCGCCGACTCGCCCGAGCCCTGGATGAGAGCCAAGGCGCCGATCACCGCCGCAGCGGCGATCGGGAGGCTCAGGTACCGCCAGGCGCGCCCTTCGAAACGGAAGGGCCGGCCTGGTACTTGGGTGCCGGTAAGTCTCATTGGCTGTACGACCCCGAAGTCGAGAGCGTGATCGCACTCGAAGCGCTCGCGGCAGCCGTCGCAGACGACGCGGCGCACCACCTTCGCCGGCAGCTCGCCAGGGAGCCGCACTCGGGTGGCGGCGCCACAGGCATCGTGCTCGCACCGAACGAGCCGAACCGCTTCCCCGGCCCGTGGCTCGGGGAACCCGCCGTTGTTTGCGCCCTCCACGTGTTTTCAATCGGGTGGGAGGTGCGGAAACTTGAACGTAGGCGGAAGGGAGCCTCGAGCGCGGCCGGGAGAGCGCCTGCCCTGGCACAATCCCGGCATGGCGGTGCAGGTCCTCACCCGCCTCTATCGCCGGCTCGGGCGCTTCTATCCGCCGGTCTTCCTCGCGATCCTGCTCCTGACCGCCTTCGTGATCGCGGCGTCGACCCTGGGCCTGTTCAGCTTCTACTACGACGCCTCGACCCACGACTACATGAGGATCCTCCTCGTGACGATGGGTCTGACGGGGTTGGCGGTCGCGATCACGATCGTTCGCGCCCTGCCGCTGATGCGCCCGATCAGCAGCTGGATCGGGGGCGCCCGGGGCGAGCAGCAGACGCACGAGGCCTGGTCGGCGGCCGTCGGCCTGCCGCTCGGCTTCATCCGCAGGGACCTCTGGATCCCGGTCTTTTTCGCCGTCGTGCCGGCCTGCATCTCGGCGGTGATCGTCCTCGACCTGAGCTGGCTGGCGTTCTTCCCCCTGTTCGCGGGCTCGATGGTCGCCCTCGGCTACTCGGCGATCCTCCACTACCTGATCCTGGAGGCCGGGATGCGCCCGGTGCTGATCGACATCAACCAGTCAGAGGCGGCGCCGCGGCTGAGCGCCGGGGTCTCCGCGATCCCCCTGCGGGTCCGCCTGATGGCCGCGCTGCCGCTGATCAACCTGATCACCGGCCTGGTGGTCGCGGCGTTCACCTCCGGAGGGGGTGGCGGCGCGGCGCTGGGGCTCGACGTCCTGGTCGCGGTGGCGGTGGCGACCACGATCTCGCTGGAACTGACCGTGCTGTTCTCGAAGTCGATCCTGCGCCCGATCGCCGACCTTCAGCGGGCCACCCAGGCGGTGCGCGAGGGACGCTACGACGTCTCGGTGCCGGTGACCACCGGGGACGAGCTGGGCGAGCTGGCGGCGTCGTTCAACCAGATGGTCCAGGGCCTCGCCGAGCGCGAGAGGATCCGCGAGGCGTTCGGCACCTACCTCGACAAGTCGGTCGCCGAGTACATCCTCAGCGAGGGGTTCTCGGAGGAGGGCGTCGAGCGCGAGGTCTCGGTGCTGGTCTGCGACGTTCGCGACTTCACGGCGTTCGCGCGCCAGGCGGAGGCGAAGGTGGTGGTGGCGCGGCTCAACGAGCTGTTCGAGATCGTGGTCCCGATCGTCACCCGCCACGGCGGCCACGTCGACAAGTTCATGGGCGACGGGCTGCTGGCGGTGTTCGGCGCCCCGGAGAGCTACCCCGACCACGCCGACCGCGCCGTGCGCGCCGCCTGCGAGATGGCCACAAGGGTGAACTCGGACGGGGGCCCCGGCCTGCGGATCGGCGTGGGGGTGAACACGGGCCGCGTCATCGCCGGCTCGATCGGCGGCGCGGGACGGCTCAACTTCAGCGTCATCGGCGATCCGGTCAACGTCGCGGCGCGGGTCGAGGCGGCGACCCGCGAGATCGACGAGGCAGTCCTGATCACCGAGGCGACGAGGCGCGAGCTGAGCTCGGCAATCGAGGCCGAGGCGTGCGGCGAGCACGAGCTGAAGGGGATCGCGGAGCCGGTGGCGCTCTATGCGCCGCGGATCCGGGAGGCGGCACCGGCGCCGGCCGGCGAGGAGCCGCTGCCGGTTCCGGGGGACGGCGGTCCGCAGGGTGAGCTGAGCGGCGCTCGGCGCGAGGCCGGGGGCCTCGCGCCGCTCTAGGCCCAGCCGCGCGACCGGTGCCCGGCAACGTCATCACCGAGACCTGGCTCGCCTACGCCTTCGAGCGGCCGCTGGCGATCGAGCGGGTGCGGGCGGCGCTGGGGCGGGTGGGCGCCCATTACGGGGCCCAGCTGGCCGAGCCGCCGCCGCTTCGCGCCAGCCTCGGCGATACCGACGGCCTGGCGCTGTGGCGCCACGACGACGACGGCTCGCGGTGGCCGGCGTGGGCGGAGGGCGACGGGATCGTGGTGGCCGCGACCGCGGCGCCGGCGGGATGGCGGCGGGTGGTGGGGGAGGTGGGCGCGGCCGAAGCGGCGCTGCCGCTCGGCCGCGCCCTCGCCGAGCGCCCCCAGCGCCTCGCCGAGCTGGTGCCGCCGTTCGTGATCGGGATCCGCGAGGCGTCGGCGGGGCCCGGCGCCGCCAGCGGCCGGCTGACGATCGTCAACGACTTCGCGGGCGCGGGGCGGATCTACGAGAAGCGGCTCGAGCCCGCCGACGGCACCCTGGGCGCCGAGGGCTGGGTGTGGTCGAACCGCCTCGGGGCGCTGCCGATCTTCGCCGGCACCGAGCCCGAGCCCGACGAGCGCGGCTGGGCGCTGTTCGCCGCCGCCGGCTGGTTCATCGCCGACGCGACCCCGATCCGGGGGACCACCAAGGTCGCGCCGGGGACGGCGATCGTGGTGCGCGCCGGCGCCGGGGGCGCCGGCGCGCACGTCCACCACCACCAAACCCGCGCCGCCGGCGAGCTCGCGGGCCAGCACGAGGTCTACTTCCGCGGCGCCGTCGACGAGGCCGCCAACCAGGCGATCGGCCTGGCGCGCGACCTGGCCGAGCTCTTCGACGAGCCCCCCACCGTCGACCTCTCGGGCGGGCGCGACTCGCGAATCTCGGCGGCGGGCGCCGTGGCCGCGAACATCGACTGCCGCTTCTCGACCGGCGACCAGGAGCCCGGCGAGGTCGAGATCGCCAAGCGGCTGGTGGAGACCGCTCCGCACCGGCTCGAGCACCTCGTCACCCGCCCCGAGACCGACCCCGACGACGACCTTCGCCGGCGCGTCCGCGCCATCCACCTGGTCCACGACGGGATGCGAAACCCGCAGGAGATCCGCCGCCCGATGCCGCTTCCCCTGCCGGTCGAGCCCACCCGCCCGACGATCTCCGGCCACGGCGGCGAGATCGCCCACGGCTTCTACTACCCCTCGCCGAAGAAGCTCTCCGAGGTCCGAAAGGGCGGGGAGGAGGGCCTCGTCGACCGCCTCGAGCAGGCGGCGCGCCAAAAGCACGCCGCCGCCCACCGCGGCGCCTACCGCGCCTACCGCTCAGAGGTCGAGAGCGCCCTCGACCAGGGGCGCCGCCACGGCCTCGCCGGCGCCGACCTGCTCGACTACTTCTACCTCGTCCACCGGCTCGCCTACCGCTCCGGGCTCGGCGCCCGCAGCGGGCGCTACTCGGCCTGCGCGACCCCCGCCTTCGTCCGCGCCGCCTTCGACCTCACCCCCGAGCAGCGCCTCGACGGAAAGCTCCACCTCGAGCTGATCGCCCGCCTGGTGCCGGAGTGGAGCGAGGTGCCGTTCTTCGAGCCCGGCGACGCCGGGCCCGCTGCCGGAGATCCGCCGGGCGCGGATCTGGGAGAAGCCCGGCCACGCCGAGGCGGTCGAGGAGATGATCGCCGACGGCAAGGCCTGGCCCGAGCTCTTTCGCCGCCGCCCCGTGCGCGGGGCGTGGAAGGACGCCCGCCAGGGCAAGGGCCATCAGCACTGGGAGGCGATCTTCAACCGGATCGTCTGGCGCGAGGGCTTCGAGGAGCACCTGCGCGAGCTGGCCCGCGCCGCCACCGCGGAGCCCGCCGGCGAGCGCCTCACCCCAGCCTGAGGCCGCCGTCCGCCGTGATCGTCCAGCGCGGGTTGTGGGCGACCTCCCACGGGTGGCCCTCGGGATCGACGAACACCGAGCTGTAGCCGCCCCAGAAGGTCTCGGCCGGCTCGCGGCCGATCGTGGCGCCGGCGGCGCGAGCCTCCTCGGTGACGGCGTCGACCTCCTCGGGCGAGCCGACGTTGAGCGCCAGCGTCACGTCGTCGTCGGGCCTCGGCAGCCGGATGCGGTCCCAGCGCCGAGCACTCCCGCCTGAGAAGCCGCGTCGTCGGGCCGGCGCCGGTCTCCCCCGAGCGCCTCTAGCGCGGCGCGGCAGGTCCGCGCCCAGGGTGATCAAGGTGACTCGCTGTTTCATGAGGCGCCGTCCCGGCGCCAGAGCCAGCCGACCAGCGCACCGAGCACCAGCCCGATCTCGGGCGCAAGGGGGACGTCGGTGGTCACGCTGACGAGGATGCCCAGCGCCAACCCGATCACCGCGCCCAGCACGATCGCGGCTCCGAGGCTCATCTCGCCTAGGCTATACCCGAGGTTCTTCGATGAGCAGCAGCGACCCTTCCCCGATCGACGACGGCCGCGCGCGCGAGCTTCTCAGCCGCGAGCGCGAGCGCATCGAGCGCTCCCTCGCAGACTTCGAGAGAAACCGCGACAGCGAGCTCTCCGGCCTCGACCAGCACCCGGCCGATGACCCGGAGCGCCTGCAGGGGGACGAGGTCGACCAGGAATTGGCCGAGCAGCTACGCGAAGAGCTGGCAGCCGTCGAGCGGGCTGAGCAGCGGCTCGAGGAGGGCAAATACGGGCTCTCGATCGAGAGCGGCGACCCGATCCCGGCCCCACGGCTCGAGGCGGTCCCCTGGGCCGAGCGGACCGCGGAGGAGCAGGAGCGCTACGAGCGCGGAGGCTGACGCCTCCAGCGCGACCTGCGGGCAGGTGGGGCCGGCCACCGCTCTATCACGGTCCTAACATCTGCCGGCGTGAAGTCGAAGCTCCTCAACCACGACGGCGCTCGCACCTACGTCGTCGCCCTCGAGACGGGCGACAGCCTGATCGCCTCGCTGACCCGTTTCGCCCGCGAGGAGCGCCTGGCGGCGAGCGAGTTCACGGCGATCGGGGCGCTCGCCTGGGCGAGGCTCGCCTACTTCAACTGGGAGACCAAGGCCTACGACGAGATCCCGGTCGACGAGCAGGTCGAGGTGCTGTCGCTGAACGGCCGGATCACGCTTCCCGAGGGGGCCGACGTCGAGGCGCCGGCGTTCGACCACGATCCCCACTTCCACGTCCACTGCGTGCTCGGCCGCGGCGACGGAACGACGGTCGGCGGCCACCTGATGGAGGCCGAGGTGCGCCCCACCTGCGAGGTGTTCGTGACCGAGTCGCCGACGCATCTGGGGCGCCGCACGGACCCCGAGTCGGGGCTTCCGGTGATCGACCCGTAGTAGGCTCGCCGCTGGTGGCGACCACCGAGGAGAGCGCCAAGCAGGCCGACGCAGACGGGCGGCGCCGTCCACGGCGGCCGGCTCGTCGCCCAGACGCTGAAGTCGCGCGGCGTCGACTACCTGTTCAGCCTCTCCGGCGGCCACCTGTTCTCGATCTACGACGGCTGCAAGGAGGAGGGGATCGAGGTCGTCGACACCCGCCACGAGGCCTCGGCGGCCTGGGCGGCGGAGGGGTTCGCGAAGGCGACGCGGAAGGCGGGGCTCTGTGCGCTGACGGCCGGCCCCGGGGTCACGAACGGGATGAGCGCGCTCGCAGGGGCGCAGCAGAACCGCTCCCCGCTGGTGGTCCTGGGCGGCCGGGCGCCGGAGATGCGCTGGGGCTCGGGCTCGCTCCAGGAGATCGACCACCTGCCGTTCGTCTCGCCGCTCACCAAGTCGGCCCAGACGGTCAAGGACACCGCCCACATCCCCCAGTTCACCGCCGCGGCGATCGACGAGGCGCTCGCCCAGCCGTCGGGCCCGACCTTCATCGACTACCCGCTCGACGTGGTCTTCTCCGAGGCCGAGGCCGAGATGCCGCCGGCGCCGGAGACGATCGCCCGGCACGCCGGCCGATCACTCCGCGAAAGCCGCCGCGCTGCTGGCGGGGGCCGAGCGCCCCGCGATCATGGCCGGCACCGGCCTCTACTGGGCCCACGGGGAGGAGGAGCTCCGCGCCCTCGCCGAGGCGCTCGGCATCCCCGTCTTCCTCAACGGCATGGGCCGCGGCTGCCTGCCCGCCGACCACGAGCTCTGCTTCAGCCGCGCCCGCGGCAAGGGCCTCAAGGAGGCCGACGTCGCCCTCGTCGTCGGCGTCCCGCTCGACTTCCGCCTCGCCTTCGGCGGCTCGATCGGCGAGGAGACGAAGCTCGTCTCGCTCGACGTGGTCGAGAGCGAGCTGAAGGCGACCCGCCAGCCCGACCTGGCGCTGGTCGGCGACATCCCGGCCACCCTGGCGGCGCTCCGCGAAGCGGCCGCGTCCGCCGGTGGCGCCCGCGGCCGCACCGACGCCTGGGTCTCGGCCCTCCGCGACCACGAGTCAGAGAAGCGCGCCGCCGAGCAGTCAGAGCTCGACGACGACCGCGCCCCGCTTCACCCCGTCCGCGTCTACAAGGAGCTGAACGAGGTCCTCGACCGCGACGCGATCGTGATCGGCGACGGCGGCGACTTCGTCTCCTACGCCGGCAGGTATATAGAGACCCACGAGCCCGGCTGCTGGATGGACCCCGGCCCCTACGGCTGCCTCGGCGCCGGCCCCGGCCAGGCGATCGGGGCGGCCAAGGCCCGCCCCGATCGCCAGATCTGCCTCCTCCTCGGCGACGGCGCCTTCGGCTTCTCCGGCATGGAGTTCGACACCATGGCCCGCCACAACCTCCCCGTCGTCGGCATCATCGGCAACAACGGCATCTGGGCCCTCGAGCACCACCCGATGATGTTCCTCTACGGCTACTCGATGGCCGCCAAGCTCAGACCCGAGACCCGCTACGACCAGATCGCCGAAACCCTCGGCTGCCACTCCGAGCTGGTCGAGAAGCCCGCCGACCTCCGCCCAGCCCTCGACCGCGCCTTCTCCGCCGGCAAACCCGCCCTCGTCAACGTCCTCACCGACCCCGAGGTCGTCTACCCGCGGAAGGCGGTCTTGGCGTAGCAACACGGCGTGGCCGCCAGGCGCGGCTCGCGACGCATAGCGTGTCCTGCCCTGGCGGAGCTGCGGAACATCGCGATCATCTCGCACGTCGACCACGGGAAGACCACCCTGGTCGACGCGATGCTGCGCCAGGCCGGCACCTTCGCCGCCCACGAGCAGGTCGTCGAGCGGGTCATGGACTCGGGCGAGCAGGAGCGCGAGCGCGGGATCACGATCCTCGCCAAGAACGCCTCGCTCACCCTCCCGCGGGCGAACGGCGGCGAGGTCAAGATCAACATCGTCGACACCCCCGGGCACGCCGACTTCGGCGGCGAGGTCGAGCGCGGGCTCTCGATGGTCGACGGGGCGCTCCTGCTGGTCGACGCCTCCGAGGGGCCGCTCCCGCAGACGCGCTTCGTGCTCCGCAAGGCGCTGGAGCGGCGGCTGCCGCTGATCCTCGTCGTCAACAAGGTGGACAGGCCTGACGCCCGGCTCGGCGAGGTCGTCGACGCCGTCTACGCGCTCTTCCTCGATCTGGACGCCGACGAGGAGCAGATCGAGTTCCCGATCGTCTATGCCTCCGCCCGAGAGGGGTGGGCGACGCTCGACCCCGAGGCGCGCGGCGAGGACCTCTCGCCGCTCTTCTCCACGCTGTTCGAGCGGATCCCGGCGCCGAGCGGCGACCCCCAGGCGCCCCTGCAGGCTCTTGGTGACGAACCTCGACGCCTCTCCCTACCACGGCCGGCTCGCCGTGTGCCGCGTGCACCGCGGAACCATCCGGCGCGGCGCGGAGATCTCCTGGTGCCGTCGCGACGGCAGCATCGAGCGCGCTCGCATCGCGGAGCTCTACGTGACCGAGGGGCTCGAGCGGACCGCGGTCGAGGCCGCCGCAGTCGGCGAGATCGTCGTCGTCGCGGGCCTTCCGGAGGTGACGATCGGCGAGACGATCGCGGCGCTCGAGCAACCCGAGGCGCTGCCCCTGCTCGCGGTGGACGAGCCCGCTCTCGCGATGACGATCGGCGTCAACACCTCGCCGCTCGCCGGCGGGTCGGGGGACAAGCTCACCGGGCGACAGCTCGACGAGCGCCTGCGGGCCGAGCTGGTCGGCAACGTCTCCCTGCAGGTCAGCGCGATCGAGAGCACGGACGCGTGGGAGGTACAGGGACGGGGAGAGCTGCAGCTGGCGGTGCTGGTCGAGACGATGCGTCGCGAGGGCTTCGAGCTGACGGTGGGCAAGCCGCAGGCGATGACGCGCGAGATCGACGGCAGCCTTCATGAACCCGTGGACCGACTCTCGATCGACATCCCGGAGGACTACATGGGCGTGGTGACCCAGCTCCTGGCGCTCCGCAGGGGCCGGATGGAGGACATGGTCAACCACGGCACCGGCTGGGTGCGCCTCGAATACCTCGTCCCCGCCCGCGGGCTGATCGGCCTGCGAAACGAGTTCCTCACCGAGACCCGCGGGACGGGAATCCTGCACTCGGTCTTCGAGTCCTACGAGCCATGGCACGGCGAGATCACGACCAGGGCGACCGGCTCGCTCGTCGCCGACCGGCGCGGCACCACCGCGTCGTTCGCGCTGATGAACCTGCAGGAGCGCGGCCAGCTCTTCGTGGGCCCGGGCGAGGAGGTCTACGAGGGCATGGTGATCGGCGAGAACGCCCGCGCCGAGGACCTCGACGTCAACCCGACGAAGGGCAAGCAGCTGACCAACATCCGCGCCGCCGGCTCCGACGAGGCCGTCCGCCTCGTCCCGCACCACCGCCTCTCGCTTGACCAGGCGCTGGAGTTCATCCGCGACGACGAGTGCGTCGAGGTCACCCCCGAGGCGGTCCGGCTGCGCAAGGTGGTGCTGCCGGCCGTCGAGCGCGTGAAGCTGGCGCGAGCCGGGAAGCGGCAGGGTTAGCGCGACCTGAGCGACGGGCCACATTCGAGCGGCGTGCAGGAGCCGCGATCGGGGCCCTCGGCCTACGCCCCGTCGGGTCGCCTCCTCCTCGGGGCGCGCCTTCGGTTCAGCGGCATGGAGTTCGACACCATGGCCCGCCACAACCTCCCCGTCGTCGGCATCATCGGCAACAACGGCATCTGGGCCCTCGAGCACCACCCGATGATGTTCCTCTACGGCTACTCCATGGCCGCCAAGCTGAGGCCAGAGAACCGCTACGACGATCGCCGAAGCCCTCGGCTACGACGGGAGGTGTACGAGAGCGGCTTTCGGCCGAGTTCGCGCGTCCCTCGCCCATCTCCATCGAGAGCCGGCAAAAGCGATCGGGTCGATCTGGTGAAGCGCGTCGCCCGCGCCCACCGGGCCGAGGTGCTGGAGGTCGCGAACCCCGCCGACGGCGGCGTTCTGTCGCCGGCGCGAGAGGGGCTGAGCCGGTCACGGTGCGAGGCTCGTGCAGAAGGAGTCACAGGAGTCCGTGTGCGAGCCGCCCGTAGCCAGAAACGCGGGCGATGGGCTCACGGAACTGGCTGGCGGAGCGATGGCTGTGGCGACGGAGCGTCTGCGCTACGTCTGGCTGATGATCTGGGGAGGGATCGCGCTAGGCATCCTCGGCGCGATCTTCGGACGGGTCGCGGATGGTCCTCGTTCAGCGACCTCGAGCGCCCGCAAACATCTGGCTGTGATCGATCAGGCCGTGCGCGGCGTCCGCAAGCCGCGAAGCGGAGTACGGTGAGTGGGCAAGAACGACGAGGGCGGCGGAGCCAGCTTTAGACGAGAGGCCTCGGCTGAGGACTCGCGGCGGCGCGCCGGCCGCCTGCCGAGCCGCCGGGCCGGTGCACCACTCAGCGAATCGTTCCCCCAGAAGCAACCTGAGGCGGCCGCCCATCGGCAGCGTGAAGTCCACTGACCGGCAGCCTCGCCGCGCCCCGATTCCACGTGAGGCGCGCACACGCCGGGACCCAGAGGTTCCCCGCCGAGCGCGACGACGCGAGCCACGACCGGGGGCCTGCACGATGACGGCGAGGTCACGCCTCGCGGCCGCTTGCCTCTGGTGCTGACGGGATCGACCGCACTGGGCGTAAGCGGCCGGTCGTTTCAATCAATCACGCGTGGGTAGGCGCAGGATCGGAGGTGATGTCAGATGGCTAAGGACCATGGACCGAGCATCAAGGACGACAAGCAGTACGAGGGGTTGCGGAAGAAGGGCATGAGCAAGCAAAGGGCGGCTTCGATCGCCAACGCGCCCAACTCGTCGAAGAAGGGCGGAAAGAAAAGCGGCAAGGGACGCGGTGGATCGAAGTCGCAGAAGCGGGCGGCTGGCCGAGAGGGCGGCAAGAAATCGAGCTGACGTACGGCGTCCTGGGGTAGTCGGGTCACGATGGCGGCGATCGGCTACACGCTCTCCAGTGAGGAGCATGGTCCCCGCGAGCTCGTCTCCTACGCGCGCCGAGCCGAGGAGGCCGGCTTCGACTTCGCCTCGATCTCCGACCATTTCCACCCCTGGGTCGACAGGCAGGGGAATTCCCCCTTCGTCTGGGCGGTCCTCGGAGGTATCGCGGCGACGACGGAGCGCCTTCGTGTCGGCACCGGCGTCACCTGCCCGACCACCCGGATCCATCCCGCGATCGTCGCCCACGCGGCGGCCACCGCGGCGGCGATGCTCCCCGGCCGATTCTTCCTCGGCGTCGGCAGCGGCGAGAACCTCAACGAGCATATTCTGGGCGACCGCTGGCCCGAAACCGCCGTCCGCCAGGAGATGCTCGAAGAGGCGATCGAGGTGATCCGGTTGCTGTGGGAGGGCGGGTTGCAGAGCCACCACGGCAAGCACTACACGGTTGAGAACGCCCGCCTCTACACGCTTCCCGAGGAACTGCCGCCGATCATCGTCGCCGCGGCCGGGCCCCGGGCGACGGAGATGGCCGGGAGGATCGGTGACGGCCTCTTCGGGCTCGTGCCCGACCCGGACGTGATCGAGCAGTTCGAGAAGGCGGGGGGTAGGGGAAAGCCCAGGTTCGGTCAATTGCACGTTTGCTGGGCCGCCTCGGAGAAGGAGGCGAAGGCGACGGCGCGCGAGTGGTGGCCGAACGCCGCCGTCTCCGGGAACCTCAACTGGGAGCTGCCGCTGCCATCGCACTTCGAAGCTGCATCGGAGTGGGTGGATGAGGATGCGGTGGCCGAAAGCGTGGTCTGCGGTCCCGACCCCGAACGCCACCTCGAGGGGATCAAGGAGTTCATCGATGCCGGCTACGACAACGTCTACTTCCATCAGGTAGGCCCCGACCAGGAAGGCTTTCTTCAGTTCGCCGAGGCGGAGCTACTGCCCCGGTTGCAATAGCTTCGGCTCGAACTGAGTCGCTGGCGGGCTAGCGGTACTCGTCGATGAGCTGGCGGGCCATCGACTGTGCTCGATGTGCCGCCTCGAGGTCGCCTTCCGCTGCTGAGACGATGGAGCCCTTCATGAGGATGTGCCACGAGCGCGCGAAGGAAGCAGGATCTCGCAAGCCTGCTTCCTCGGCGAGCCCACTCACTATGGACCGGATGTTCTCGAGATGACGCATGCTGGCCCTCCCCGCCGGGTGCTCGGGGCCCATCTCGAGTAGCACATTGATGAAGGAGCAAGCCTCGAAGTCTTCGCGACGAAACCACTCGTCGAAGACGTCGAAGATCGCCAACAGCTGTTCCTCCGGGGTGGAGCCGCGGCTTCTGGCTCCCGCCTCGACGAGCCCATGGGTCCAGCGCTCCTCTCGGGACTCGAGGAAGGCGAGCACGAGGTCGTCCTTCGAAGGGAAGTGTCGGTAGAGCGTCGCCTTGGCGACCCCGGCCTTCTCGATCAGCTCATCGACGCCCACCGCCTTGGATCCCCCGCTGGGAGAACAGCTCGTAGGAGCTATCCACGATTCGCTCACGAGCCTCGGGCTCCCGCGTGCCCGTTTGTGCCCTGGGGTCGGCCATATTGCCTACCTTACCACTAGACAGGCCGGTCTGTCTCTGTGCTAGAAAGACCGTTCTTTCTACCGCTAGTGGAGGGCTGCATATGAATGACGATGTGCGACGCCGCCCCTTGCCTCAAAGGGGCCGACAAAGCGAGGCTGCGGAGCCACCCGGTTTGGCCGGGAACGGATCGAGGCCGGGGAGCCAATCCTGCGGCGGGGCGGGCCTAATGGATGATGAGGAGGTGCTTTTGCGCCGCTACGCAACGACCCGCGACCCGCAGCTCAAGGAGGAGCTCGTTCACCGCCTCCTTCCCCTGGCGCGAAGCCTCGCGCTTCGCTACCGCGCCACCCCCGAACCGCTCGAGGACCTGATCCAGGTCGCGAGCCTGGGCTTGGTCAAGGCGCTCGACGGCTTCGATCCTGAGCGCGGCAAGAGCTTCAACGCCTTCGCCGCGCCGACGATCCTGGGCGAGCTTCGCCGCCACTTCAGAGACCGGGTCTACGAGCTGCGCCTGCCGCGCCACCTTCAGGACCGAACGATGGCCGTGCGGGCGGCGGCGGCGGCGCTCTCCGACGAGCTGGGCAGGACTCCAACCGTCTCCCAGATCGCAGAGCGCCTCGAGCTCTCCGAGGAGGAGGTCCTGGAGACGTTTGTGGCGGACTCCGCGCGCCGCACCCTCTCGCTTGACGGCCCCGCGGAGCCGCGAGGATGAAGAGTCGGAGCCGATGATCGAGACGGTGGGGGGCCAAGAGGCGGGCTATGAGCGGGTCGAGGTCCAGCTCGCCGCCCAGGGAGCCCAGCTCACAGAGCGCGAGCGCGCCGTGCTTCGGCTTCGCTTCGAGGACGACCTGAAGCAGCGCGAGATCGGCCGCCGCCTCGGGGTTTCCCAGATGCAGGTCTCGCGGATCATGCGCACGGCGCTTCGCAAGGTCCTCGAGGCGGTGCAGGGGGATGGGCTGCCGGGTGGCCCAAGTTTTTCGGTTTGAGCAAATACGGTGTGGCTGTGGCTCCACGTAGCCGCGTTTGAGAAGGATCAAACCCGGCCAGAAGGAACTGCCGATGAGAAGGCTGCTGATCACCCTCATACCGGTTCTCACTGCGTTGGTCGTGACCGGCGCGCTGGCGGTCACCGGCTCTGGGATACCGCCGAGCCTCGGTCAGGCGGGCGCAGCCCAGGCGCGGCCGAACATCGTGGTGATCGAGACCGACGACCAGACGCTCGAATCGATGCGCGTGATGGACAACGTCAACTCGCTGATCGGCGGTCCGGGGGCGACGTTTCAAAACAGCTTCGTCAACTACTCGCAATGTTGCCCCTCGCGTGCCACCTTCCTCACCGGCCAGTACATGCACAACCACCGTGTGCTCGGCAACTTGGCGCCGAACGGCGGCTTCGACCGCTTCCAGTCCCGGTACGGAAACAACAACCTCGCCGTCTGGCTTCGCGGCGCCGGCTACTACACGGCAATGTTTGGCAAGTACCTGAACGGCTACGCGAACCGCCCACCCGTGCCGCCGGGCTGGTCTGAGTGGCGCGCGGCGGCTCCGGACGCGCAGACGCAGCAGGTCTATGGCTACACCCTGAACGAGAACGGCACCCTGGTCAACTATGGCCAGGCGCCCACCGCCTTCAAGCAGGACGTCGCTGACCGCAAAGGCGGTCAACTTCGTAACCGCCGGGCGCCCTTTCGCGGCCGTTCTTCCTCTGGCTCACCTACACGGCTCCCCACGAGGCCCCCGACCCGAGCCCGAACCCTCCGGGGAACTGCCAGGATACGGCGAAGCCGGCGCCTCGCCACGCCCACGCGTTCGACTCCGAGCCGCTGCCCCGGACCCCGAACTTCAACGAGGCCGACGTCTCCGACAAGCCGGCTCGACATCCGCAAGCGCCCGCGCATGAACGCGGATCAGATCGCGGACATCCAGCGCAAGTACCGCTGCCAACTGGAGTCCATCCTCTCGGTGGACGAGGGCGTCAGGAAGATCGTCGCTGCGCTGAGGGCCAAGGGTGAGCTCGCCGACACGGTCCTGATGTACACCTCCGACAACGGCTACTTCCACGGCGAGCATCGGATCCCCGACGCAAAGGCGCACATCTACGAGGAGTCGATCCGGGTGCCGCTTCTGATGCGCGGGCCGGGGATCCCGCGGGGGGTGAGGGTCAACGAGTCTCGTGGTCAACGCCGACTTGGCGCCGACGATCCTCGACCTGGCGAACGCGAGGCCCGGCGTGGCGATCGACGGCCCCCCTCCGGGGCCGGGCCTGTTCGCGGAGCCACGCTTCAAAGCGATTCGGACCAGGCGCTACGTGTACGCCGAGCACGGCACGGGCGAGAGGGAGCTCTAGCGACCTGAATCAAGACCCGTTCGAGCTCCGCAGTCGCCATGACGACCCCGCCTACGCATCCGATCCGAGCCCAGCTCGCAGCCCGACTCCACCAGCTGCAGAACTGCGCCGGCTCGAGCTGCCGCACGCCGAAGCGGCTGAGCCCCATCCTCTGGGCTCACTCGCCTCCCCGACGAATCTTGTTGAACAGCTCGATTAGGCGGTCCTGGTCCTTGTTCGTGAGATTGGATCGGCTCCCCTTGGACTTGATCATCAGGTCCAGGAGTTCCCTGCGCTCCTTGGGCGCAAGTCGGTTCCAGTACTTCCGACCCACGGTGGCCAGCCATATGACCGCAGCCCACACTTTGGTCCACGGGACACGCCGGGCTGCTTTAAGCGCACGCCACACCCAAAACGGCATGTACTCCTCCTCTCGCTGCAAGGGCCGGCGTGCCACTGAAGACACGCCGGCCCCGCGTCACAGCTTGTTCAGCCGTTCGAGTCGCCAGCCAGCTGCGTAGCTGTCTGTAGGACTCCCTCGCGCTCCTTGTGGCGGCGCTCGTACTCGCGCACCTCGCGGCTCTGCTTCGCGTCCGCCCGGGCCAGCGCCTTTTTGATCTCATCGACCGTCAGCTCGTCGTAGCCGGGCCATGGCTCGTTCACCGCGCATGGCATCGATGCGGTTGAGCACGGTTGAGCGGTTCTCGTGCTTGCGCTCATAGGCATCGATCTTGGCCAAATCAATCTGGGAGAGCTCGGTGAGCTGTCCGACCACATCGTCCACGTTCAACGAGTCGTAGTTGTCAATGGCCAGATCCTGCTCGGAGGCAACTGCCCCCTTTAGCTCACCCTCGGCCTGAACGACACCCGGAACCTTTCGCGCTTCCTTTCGCGCTTGACGGACGGTTCTACGTGCCTGGGAGCCGGCCTTCCTCGCGGTCTGCTTGGTCGTACTGCTCAACTTTCTTTCGAGCGCCACGGACCGCCTCGGCGGCACCCGTCTTCGCGACGTCATAAACGGGCTTGTCCTTGAGCTCCGAGCGAATCACGTCGTCAACAAGTGTGCCGTGACCCTCTCCTGGAGGAGGGCGAGCATGCGCTCCTCGTCCTTGCGGATCGAGGCGGCAAGCCGCGCTGTCTTCCCATCGCCCGAGCGACGAGCGAAATGCTCGAGCGCCCGATACGTGGAGATCTCCAGCGCCTCCGTCGCGCTCTCATCCTTTGCGTTCTTCAACAGCTTCTCTTCGCCGCTGGCGCCGCGAAAAAGATCGAACGGACCCTTGCCGAGCGCCAGGGCCTGGCCAATCAGGCTCTGCAAAACGCCGACGCCCGCCACACGACGCTCCGACTCTCGCCGAGCTCTTCCAGGCGCTGCTCGAGGCTCATCGCGTGGGATTTGGTCTCGCCCAGGTGACGTTCGAGGTCTGTGCGGTAGCCGCCTCGAGGCGTCATCGCGATATGAGCCTGCAGGGTTCGCGCCAGAGCCTGCTCGGTTGCGTGGGCTTCGTTGAGGTATTGAATGGTCTTCTGGGCTGAATTCATCGGGTGCTCCTGTCGTATCTAGTGATTGGTGCCGCTAGGCGATGGTGGGAAGGGATCGCCCTGGGCAGGCTGGGCCGAGCGGGCTCTGGATGCCCGCTCGGGCCACAGAGTGCGTCGTCGCTCCTGGTTAGGAGCGACCGTTCCGATCGCCGTCGTCGCGGCTCTCGGTGTACGGATCGCTCGATCCGGACTTGGCCAGACCGCGACTAATGAAATAGGCGCCGGCGACGATGGCGACGTAGAGCCATGCCTGGCGGGCGATGAACTCGTCGGTCCCGTTGGTATCGCCACCCTTGATAACGGCGGCGCTGACGAGAATCGCTACCACGACGCCGACCATTGCCCAAAACTCGGTGGTCTTGAAGGCCTGCTTGGTCTCGGTCGTCAGGCGGCGAATCCGGCCATCGCGGCGGATTGGATCGGTGCGCACGGCACCGCGCTTGGTTGCAGCTTCCATGGGTGCTCTCCTGTCTTGCGATGTCTCCCGCCTGGGCCGTGCAAGGTGACCGTCGATCACACTCGCCCCTTTGCTCCCAGACCGGATGGAGGTTGCTTCGCGTTACGGCGAAGCGATGCTGCCTCGCTTTTCATCGCTTACCCCCGCTGGGAGACATTGAAACACGGCATGAGGAAGCCCAGGATTGCGGGCCTTCCGAGCTCGCCAGCGTCCCGGATGAGCCTGGCCTGACCGACGCTTGTCTGAATTCGTGGGCGCCGATCTCGGTATCGGGCGGCGAACAGGTATTACTCGACCAACAGCGACGCGCCGATGCCCGCCAAAGTCCCGTACAAGGAGAGTTGCGCGAAGAAGTTGCGCCAGAATCCGCGATAGCGAACGGTCTGAAAGAGCATCAGCCCGACGATGTGCGCGAGGTTTGCCAATCCTATGGCGCCGGCAATCAAGAGGCGGGCAGCGCAGCCGCTTAGACCGCTGCTCGACAGGCCCTCGTCCGTCGAAAAATCGCTGCAGGATGCGGCCAGCACGATGAGGAGCGCCGTGCCCAAAACCGCGACCCCAATACCCAGCAAATCGCGGGTCGAGAACGGCGCCATGTTCTCTGAGCGATCTTGAACTTCAGCGCCTCCCGGGGCTTCATGTCCAGCCTCTACGCGATCTGCGTCGACCACCTCGTCGCTTTCGGTGTCTAAGACGAAGTGAGCTATCGGCTGCGAAAACCGCTCCCTCGCACGATCGAACAGGTCCTGCTCCATCCATGCCGCTTTCTCGGCCGGGCGAGTCACGATCAGGATTTCCTGCGCCGGGAACTCGCGCAGCGCATCCTCAATCGCCAGGATGGGGTCCGAGTCGCCGATCCGAGGCTCCGTCACGAGCTGCGCGCCAGCCTCTCTTACCTCCTCGGCGGCTGGCTCGCGCTGTTCGTCCGCATGGGCGATCGCGTCGTCTATGGCCCCCGCAGCCTGCTCGAACCGTGACCCCGCGAGTGCCGGGACCACCACCATGGCCTTGGTAGGACGACCCGCCGCGCGGCGGTCGACCTCGCGCCGGACCGGCTCGCTGATATTCGAGGAGGTGGCTACGACCAGCAGGCGGAAGTCGCGGGGAATCCCCTGGCCCTGCTGAGGATCATCACGTCCCATGCCACGCCAGCTACCCCAGGGTGAGCGACGAAAACGACTCGCGTCCGCGGGCCCTCCCAGGCTCGCGATGCGCGCTTGACTTGGCCGAAATGTCCGCCTAGAGCCGAGTCTCGCTTACGGGGCGGAGGGCACGAGCTTGCCTGGAGGCAATGGGAGCTCGAGTGAGCCGGCCTTGTGACCAGCCGATGATAAAGCTACTCGGGTGACGGGGGGCCGCCGCCACGCCCTATCCGGCTTGCGGAGGCCTTTGGCGTCTTGCGCGCTGATCGAAGCCGCTAGGTATCTGACGGGTCTCGGCGAGCTTCCCTCAGGAGCGCCGATACGCGCTGGCGCGTCACGCCAAATCTCTCCGCGATTCCCTGCATCGTCATCCCCTCCTTGTGCAGGGCGAGGGCCTCTGCTCGACGGACACGAGCACCTGACCCATCGAGCGTTTGTTTGCTCTCGGTTACGAGCTGGACGAGAAGCGGCGGCGGTGCGGCTTCGACTATCTCCGTGTACGACAGCCCTTCCGCGCGCTGCCGCTGGATCTCGGCGATTCTCCGCTTAATCAGGGCGAGGCGCTCAAGATTGGCCTCGAGGACGCGATCCAGGTCCAGTAGCGCCTGCCCGAATGGATCGTCAGCGGCCACGCCCAGGAAAATAGCCGGATTGACCGGGATTGACAACTCCTATTGCGGCAATAGCCATTGCGGCAACGGCTATTGCGGTAGGATGCGCGCATCACTCGCATCATGGGCATCTCGGGGCAATGCAGGCCGAGCGAGACGCCCAGCGGTACACCGGTTGAACTACCGCTCCACCGACTCGGGGGAGCGCAGAGGGCAAGGAGGTGCCAATTGCTTACGAAGTCCGCTTCACAACAGCTCTCGGGGGGCGAGCTCGGGAATGGGGATCTCAATGAGGACGCGCTTTTGCGCCGCTACGCAACGACCCGCGACCCGGAGCTCAAGGAGGAGCTCGTTCACCGCCTCCTTCCCCTGGCGCGAAGCCTGGCGCTCGCTACCGCGCCACCCCCGAACCGCTCGACGACCTGATCCAGGTCGCGAGCCTGGGCTTGGTCAAGGCGCTCGACGGCTTCGATCCTGAGCGCGGCAAGGGCTTCAACGCCTTCGCCGCGCCGACGATCCTGGGCGAGCTTCGCCGCCACTTCAGAGACCGGGTCTACGACCTGCGCCTGCCGCGCGACCTTCAGGGCCGAACCATGGCCGTGCGGGCGGCGGCGTCGGCGCTCTGCGACGAGCTGGGCAGGACTCCAACCGTCTCCCAGATCGCAGAGCGCCTCGAGCTCTCCGAGGAGGAGGTCCTGGAGACGTTTGTGGCGGACTCCGCGCGCCGCACCCTCTCACTTGACGCCCCGCGAAGCCGCGAGGATGAAGAGTCGGAGCCGATGATCGAGACGGTGGGGGGCAAGGAGGCGGGCTATGAGCGGGTCGAGGTCCAGCTCGCCGCCCAGGGAGCCCAGCTCACAGAGCGCGAGCGCGCCGTGCTTCGGCTTCGCTTCGAGGACGACCTGAAGCAACGTGAGATCGGCCGCCGGCTCGGGGTTTCCCAGATGCAGGTCTCGCGGGTCATGCGCACGGCGCTTCGCAAGGTTCTCGAGGCGGTGCAGGAGGATGCGCTGCCGGGTGGCCCAAGTATTTCGGTTTGAGCAAATCGAGTCCCTTGCCGACCGTCCGTAACCGGCAATTTACCCTGCTCAGAGCGAGAAGTAGTGGACGACCGGGCTTCCCCATCCATGACCGGCCGTCCAAGCCGCGCTTACCCCCAGACAGAGCAGGAAAACGTGCGGATAGCGGCGGGCGGCCCGCTTCGTTGCCAGCGCCTGCGATTCGTGAGCCTCGACTCAAGGGGAACTCTGTTATGTGTCCGTGGGTGGGTTTAAAGGCCGCGTATGGGGTAAGCCGTACTGCATGACGATTGGGTTCTCCCTGCTACTGATCGCTGTTGGGGCGATCTTGCGTTACGCAGTGACGGCTGACGTCGAAGGTGTGCAGCTGGACGAGGTCGGGTTGATCCTGATGATCGTGGGCGCTGTGGGGTTCGTGATCTCACTCCTCTACGAAGCGCTGTGGGCGGGTGAGCGCTCGCGCTATTACCGGTTTTGGCGTCGTGAGCGCTATCCACCCGAGGGACCAGACGACACTCGGCGGTATTAAGGCCCTCGAAGCCGCCGGGCTGCGGGCCTTCAGGTAGAGGTTCCCTCCCTGCCCTCTCACGCAAGCGAGCCGTCGCCGACGAACCATGGGCTACGGACTGTGGAGGTCCGAGCGCCCGCGGCGGGCACGGAGCCCTACCCTGGGCCGATAATGGCCGAGGGCGACACGGTTCATCGCACCGCACGGCGCTTGGGGGCCGCCCTGGCAGGTCAGCCCGTGCTGGATGCGGTCGTCCCCAACCCCAGGAGCCCGCTGCGCTCCCAGACTGCAAGGCTCACCGAGTTACGCGGCGGGCGCCTGAAGCTGGCCGAGGCGAGGGGCAAGCACCTGCTGCTCCACTTCGAGCCCGGTCTAGTCCTGCACTGCCATCTGGGGATGCGCGGGTCGTGGCGGTTCCATGAGCCCGGGTCCCCGTGGCAGCGTCCACGCCGGGGGGCCTGGGTGGTCCTGTCGACTGCCACCGCTGAGGCAGCACAGTTCGGCGGTGCCCGCCTAGCCCTGCGCAGCGAGGGGGAGCTGCGCTCCGATCCATGGATCGCGTCGTTGGGCCCCGATCTCCTCGATCCGGACTTTCAGCCCTCGGCGGCGATTGCGGCCTTCCGAGCGCGCGGCCAGGACCGAACTCTGGGGGAAGCGCTACTCGACCAGGGGGTGGTGGCTGGGGTGGGCAATCTGTACAAGAGCGAGGGATGCTTTGCGGCGTCGCTCGATCCCTGGCGCGCCGTATCCGATCTGGCCGACGCCGACCTCCAGCGACTGCTGGATGCCCTGCGCGAGTTGATGTCCGCCGGGCTGGAGCGCGGGCGCCAACCGCGCCGGGTCTATCGGCGCGCTGGCCTGCCGTGTATCCGATGTGGGGAGCCGGTGCGGTCGTACGGGCAGGGCGATGCCAACCGGATCACATACTGGTGCCGCACCTGCCAGGGCTGACCCCACAGTCTCGCCAGAAATGGGTCAATGAGCTGACGACCCGCAGCCGGTCAGATTTGGGGCGCGGCCTTGATCTCTGAGTCCTCGGCGAGTGCCTGTCGAAGCGCGTCCATGAAAGGGACCGGCCTGACGTCGAACAAGTCCGCTCCCGAGCCATCGGTGACGACGGTCGGGGTGGACAAGCCCTCGATTAGCGGGCGGGCGACGCCTGGGTCGACCGGCGTAACAAGGCCGATCCAGAGCGAGGACAGCCACGGGGTGATCAGCGGCACGGGAACCCTGGGACGCCGGCGCACACCGAGTGCGTCGGCCATCAGATCCAGCATCTCGCCATAAGAGAGAACGTCGGGGCCCCCGATCTGGACCTCCCGCCCCTCGGAGGCGGCCACGTCAGGCGCAGCCGCCAGGTAGGCGATCACCCCGTCGATCCCGATCGGCTGCGTCGGCTGCCCCAGCCACGCCGGCCCGATCATGGCGGGGAGCCGCTGCACCAGATAGCGAAGCGTGCGGTAGGACTCGCTACCGGCTCCGACGATCATCCCGGCGCGGAAGTAGGTCAGCGGCGGCCCAAGCTCGGAGAGAATCTGGGCAGTTCGCCTGCGGCTACGGAGGTGCTTCGACTGCGGGCGATCACCGAGCCCGCCGAGGTAGATGACCCGGCCGACCCCCTCGCGCTTCGCCATCTCCGCAAAGTTCCGGGCGCCCTGCCGCTCCCGCTGCTCGAAGTCGCCTGCCGCCCCTCGGCCCATCGAATGGATCAGGTAGTACCCCACCCCGACGTCCCGGCCGGCCCCGCGCAGCGCTTCCGGGTCAAGCACGTCGCCTTCATGCAGCTCGAACCCGCGGTCGGCCAGCTCCCGCGCTCGCGATCGATCGCGGACCAGGCAACGCACCTCCCAGTCTCGATCGGCGAGGGCAGAGGCGAGCCGCCCACCGACGAACCCCGTGGCCCCGCTGACGAGGGCGCGGCGAGCCACGCTCACGAGCTCCTTTGCGTCGCGAGCGTCGACGCCTCTGTGCCGGTCGGCGGCAGCTCGAGCCCTGCGAGCGAACGCAGGAACCCGCGAAACACGAGACGGTGGATCCTGGCCTGCGTCTGCCCATATAGCCAGGCCCCTACCGGGGCGAACCAGCCTCTTGCGCGGATCCGTGGGTAGTAGCCCTCCACCTCCATGCGCACGAGAAAGCGAGTCCTTCCGGCCTTCCCGCCATCGCGCACCACCCGCTGGATGCGAATTCGGAGGGACCCCCGTCCACGTCCCTCACGTGCCACCAGCAGGCCTCGCTCGATGTCCCACCTAACCTCGGCCCAATCGGAGCCCTCGCTGTACCGGGGGGCGCGGAAGCGCAGGAGCGCCGCCCGGGGGAGGAGCAGGACGATCGCCTGATGCCCAGCTCCAAGACGGACCCGCAGCAGCCCGAGCGAGATGCGGCCGAGGAATCGCAGGTACTCGCGGGCGACCCGCTTCAGCAAGACACTCGTCACCAGGGGCCCGGAAGCCTCGGCCGGGACCAGCAGCTCTGCGTCGTGGACGGAGCCGACCGGCCCACGCCGAGCTACCTCCTCCCGCCCGCCCGGGATCAGCTCGACACCCAGGCCTGCGCTCGCGTTCGGCACTCGGCTCCCCGCCGTCTTCGGCGCCATCCGGCCAGCTAACGAGACGAATGCGAACCTCATCAGAGCAATCTGATCAGCAGGTTCACCAGGATCGTGAGCGTGATCGAGAGCACGATCGACCAGACAAGGCACCCAGGCATGAAACGAACCTGGGTGTGTTCGCCGGATCGTTTCCAGATCACGAACATGGCTCACCACCGGCACGTCGGTAGGAGTGTCGAACGAGGCGGCCTGGCGACCAGCCTGCGATCGACCTACTCCGGCTCCGGAGCTTCCTCGCCAGGCCAGGAGCCCGTGAGCCGCTGAAAGCCATGTCGCGCGCCGTGGTCAAAGAAGCCACGGGCGAAGCGAAAGATGGCTCCTTCCAGGAGCAGAGCTCCTGCGAGCTTGGCGTACTTAACCTGGCGGTGCTGGGGCTCCGGAGGTTCCTGCTCGTCGATCAGGCCCCAGATCTGCTCGAAGACCTTCTTTCCGATCAGGCCAGCCAGAAGGCCGCCAATGATGCTGACGGGGAGGAAGAGGAACTTCACTGTGAATCGAACAGCTTGCTTCGGAACTCCTCGCTGGCTGCCAAGGCGGCGGCCACTCCGACAGCGCCGAGACTGGCGAGGATCAGCATTCGCTTGGCCCGGCGCTTCTTGGGCTTCTGGCGGCCGCTCTTGAGCGCCTCACCTGCCTCCTTGAGCGAGAGCGCCGACTGGCGCAGCTGGCGACGGATCTTCTCGTCGCGAGCGGGCTCGACGCGACGCTTCTGGGCGCGCTCGTAGGCCTCGCGCAGGTTCTCCACCGCGTCGAGGAGGTTGTCCTGCACGTAGGCGTTTTGCAGCAGCCGCTCGACGTACGGCCCGAGGCGGGAAGCGCTCTCAGTCGCGGCCATCAGCCACCGAGCTTGCGGTTGGTGAGGCCTGACAGGAGCACCTCCACCGGTGAGCGATTCGCCTTGTCAGCCTGTTCGCGAGTGCGGCGGACCTCCTCATTCAACACCGCGAGCTGCTGGCTCGTCGAGCCGACCTGAGCGGCAACGTGTCCAAGCGCCTTGCCGGTCTTCTTGCCGGTCTTCGTGAGCTTGCTGCGACGGGGCACTGGCACACCGAAGACCCTGCGAGTCTTGACGCGGCCCCTGGCGAGCGCGAGGCCTCCGGCGAGGCCTGCGAGGGCGGCGCCACCTGCGATCGCCGGGCCCTTGGCCTTGCCGGCTGCCTTTCCAACAGTCTGGCCGGTGCTTTTCGCGACTCGCTCGACGGCCTGCCCCGTCTCCTGCGCCCGAGTCCGGACGGTCCCCCTCACCGCCTGTGAGCGGCTCTGAGCGGCGCTACGCGAGCGCGAGCGTGTGGCTGCGCCTGAGCTCCGAGCGCCACTGGACCGGCCTTGCGAGCGTGCCCGCGTCCCGCCACTCGCTCCGTTGGCCGACCCGGCCCTGCCTCCTTGGCTCGAGCTACGGGTCCGCTTGGCCGGGGCCGGGCGCCTTTTGGTCTTTTGTGCATTGGTCTGAGCCATCCGGGGCCTCTCTTCCGTGTCGCTTGTCCTGCACTCAATCGCCTACCCCAGGTCTCCCCGGTGAAACGCGACTTCCGCGCGGCTATCGACTTCTCGAGCCGTCCACTGCACCGAGATGCCGCGCGGGCCGTGTCGCGGTTAGGATCGCCGCCTAGCGCCTTGCGGGCTGTCGTTCGTGCAGCTCTTCAAGTCGTCGGCGTTGCTCTTCGGCGCGCCGGCCAAGCGCCGTGAAATCGAACTGCTCGAGACGCGAGTCCGCCGGGGCGACCTCGGCGAGAGCTCGCCAGAGCTGAAGCTTGCCGCTGACTCCCGTAATCAGCAGCTCCAGCTCGAGAAGACCGCTGAGCGGGGATCGGCCGAATACTCGGTCGTTGAGTTTTATGCGGCCGGCCTTCTCACCGAACCAGCCGATCGCCGTCTTCAGCAGCGACGGTTTCAGGTACAGAGCCGCCATCAAGTCACGCAGGGTCTGGCGGTCAGACTCAATTTCGGCTGCGATCTCGCTCAGGGGCCCGCCCGGCGAGTCCCCCGACATGCGCTTTGCGAGGTCCAGGCCGGCGGTCGCACCAGCGAAGTGGTCGCTGAGGTAGATGTCGAGCAGATCTCGATCGAGCATGCACTGGCGCCTATTGCCGGCCGGGTCGCTCCCGCGTTCCTTCGGCTTGATCCGTCCCTTCTGACCCCGCGTCGGGATCGATCTCAGCAGCATGCTCGGCATGGCCACGGGCCGTTTCCCGTTCGCGCTCAGCGGCGCGCGATCGCGACTCGGCCTCAGCCGCCTCCCTGCGTGCCCGCGCGGCTTGCTCGTCAGCGCTTGCGGCCTCCTTGTCGGCTTCGAGCTGACGCAGCTCCGCCTCTTCGCGGTGCTGGCCGGCGATCTCGCGGCGGTCTTCGAGCTTCTGGTCGCGGGTCCTCTTCAGCGCTGCAGCAAGCAAGGCGATCACGATCACAGCGCCGATCACGATTAGAACAACTGCGACTGTGCTCATGACTCAGTCTCCTTCCAGTTGACGGTTGTCGAGCCCCGGTCGACGTCCATTACCGTCGTCGGCCCTCGCGGTTACCCCTTCACCCCGGTGGCAAACGGGTGCGTTTCAAGGGAAAACTGGCGGGTAGGTGGCTCCCTCGAAAGGAGGCAGAGACATGTTGTGGCTGATCCTTGGAATCATCCTGCTCGCGATCTCAATCGCTGGCGGCGCGATCGTGCACCCGATCATCTTCGTGCTCGCCTTGGTGGCGCTGTGGATGGCGTTCACCGGCTGGCGCGGGCGAAGCACGATCTGAGGCCGCCCACCGAATCGCCGGTGAATCCTTCCCGGAGGCGGGCCGACGCGAAGACGGCGCATTGTCAGGAAGCTGCCTTCGTTCCGTGGTTCAAAACGGCCAGGGCGGGGAAACCGCGCCCATGGAGAGGCGGTTCCCTGGGGCGATCCGGCCGGGAGCATCCGTTTCGGAGCAGCCAGGGCTTGAGGCATCCCGCCTCTCCGTATTTCGAGCCCGCGTGCGTTACCTGAGAACGACACGCGCGCGGCATTAGACCCGAGGCAAGGAGAGAACCATGAGCATCAAAGACAAAGTGACCGGTAAGGCCAAGCAGGTTGCCGGCGACATCGCCGACGAGCCGTCGCTTCGCCGCAAAGGCCGCAAGGAAGAGCAAAAGGGCAAGAAGAAGGAGGAGCTCGAGCGCGCCGACAAGAAGGCCGACGAGAAGGCCGAGGAAGTCGCAGACCTCGAGCGACGGACCTGAAGCGGATTCGCTTCAGAGGTTTCGCTCAAAAGGCCCGGGCTTGCGCCCGGGCCTTTGTGCGCGGGGGTGAAGCTCAGGCCTGAAAGCCGAAATTCTGGCCGGTGCGGTTGCCGAAGCCGTCGAGGCCGGCGCCGGCCGGGATCTGGATCTGGTCGCCGGGGTTCGCGCGGACCTCGAACCGGCCGCCGGGCCCGGCCCCAACGGTGACCGGCTGGCCGTCGACGATGAAGGTCACCCGGCCCGAGGCGGCGCTGCGTGGGCGGTGGGTGAGGCTCCGCTCGCGTCCGGGAGCGGGTCGCCGATCTCCTCCCGGACCCTTGCCGGCGGGTAGTCGAGGACGACCGCGACCTTCCCCGGCGGCGCCGCGACGCGCCGCGGCCGGAGCCCCTTGGTGGCGCGCAGCTCGAACGGGCTCGAGGTGATGGTGTAGCGGTTGGCGGTGATCCGGAAGCGGTAGTCGCCGAGGGGCTGGTCCGAGGCGCGGCTCCCAGCGGGCGCGGTAGAGGCCGTCCTCGTTGACCCTCCACAGCACGGCGAGGCCGAGGTCCGAGTCGACGGTTTGCCAGCCGCCGCTCGCGGTGCGGCGCTGGATCTGGACGAAGGCGCGTTCGAGCGGGCGGTCGAAGCCGCGCACCCCGCCGCGCCAGGAGAAGCGGCGGGTGCCGAGCCGCCAGGCTTCCGGGCCGGCTGGCGGGCGACGGTGGCGCTCGCGGCGCCGGGCGGGAACGGGGCGGCGTCGGCCGTGACCCCGTTTCGGGGGTCGTACGGATAGGGCTGCGGCGCCGGGCGACCCTGGACCAGGCCGACGGGTGAGCTCGACCAGGGCCTCCTGGAGCGCCACCCAGCTGGCGCGGCCGTAGATGCGTCGCCCCGCCCTCGTAGTGCTGGGCGTCGTACTCCTGCGGGCGTCGTGAAGTAGTCGACGTACTCGTTCGCGAGGCCGGAGATGACGGCGCTCGGTGACGCCGGAGCCGCGGGCGGCGTCGGTGACCGCGTCGCGCACCCGGCGCCCCATCTCGGCGGTCATCTCGCCGGGGATCGAGACGATCATCCGCGTGGCCGACGCGCAGCGCCATGCAGCGGCACCGCGCTCGGGGACCTCGACCGGGAGCGGGGTCTGCGATCTTGTCGCCCTGGGGGCCCGTGCCGACCGGGCAGGTGGTGGCCCTCGAACGGCACCCCGGTCACGTCGAAGAGCGGCCCGCGGCCCTCCTCGGAGCCGGTGAACTGCGGCAGGCCGAACGCCGCCCGGTCGGCGACCGGCCGGCCGCGGTCTGCTGGCCGCACCAGCACATCCGCGTCCAGCGGCGGTCCAGGACCGGGGTGGCGGTCATGCTGGCTGCCGGCCTCGCGCCAGGCGCGCATGAACGCGCTCGCCTCGACCCTGCCGACACAGTCGGCCGCCGCCGGCCCGGCGCGGTGAAGGCCGGCGGACATGGTCGCCCTCGTCGGTGTTGCCGTAGGCGTTCACCACCTCCTGGTCGGGGGCACCTGGCCGGCGCGGCGGATCGCGTCCTCGACCAGCTGGGTGGCAGCGCCGTGGTGGTCGCGGTTGTAGTAGGTGAACTGGAACCTGATCACGGTGCCGTGGTCGGCGAACGTCGACCACATCCCGACCGGCACCTGGCGCCCGCCGATCGTCTTGTCGACCCGCAGCACGTTGACGTCGGGGTCGAGCGTGTGCAGGCGGCCCTGCGGGTCCTGGTCGGCGTTCCCTCGCCGAAGTCCTCGTGGATGCCGTGGTTTCGAAGGTGGGCCTCGACGGAGCGGTTGTCGGTGAGGTCGGGGATCTGGGTCTTCCCCCAGCCGAGCTTCCCCGGCGCCGAGGTTGGCGTCGGCGCGGCGGATCGCCAGCGCCAGCCGGCGGACCATGAAGGTGTAGAGCTGCGGGTCGAGGCCGCCGGTGAGCTGGAAGTCGGTCGGCGAGTTGATGGTCATGAAGACCGTGTTGAAGGTGGCGAAGTTGAAGAAGCCGGTCGGCCCGGAGTGCGTGTGGGAGGCGGAGTCGAGCGACGTTTCGCTGCGAGAAGCCGAGGTCTGACCCGCTCGGCCGCCTCGGCCAGCATCCCGCCGGGGATGCCGCCGAGGTCCTCGGCGACGAGCGCCACCTTCTGGTCGCCCCGCTCGAGCACGATCACCCGCGCCCATAGCCGGGTGTGCTGGCCGGTCGACCTGGGCGTCGGAGCGAACCCAGCCCATCATGTAGTAGCCGGTGGGCGGGGTGATGTCGGCGCGGCCGACGCCGACTTGAGCTGGGGGGCGGCGCTCGCGGGCGCGGCGAGGGCCAGGGCCGCGGCCACGGCGGCGAGCGCGACGAGCGCGGTCCTCACGACACCCATCCCGCAAGGAAATCTATCGTCGCAGCAGGGCGCGGCGCAGCTAGTCCCCTCCGCGGCCGCGACCGGCAGACGTGCGATCGCGTCCGGCACGCCCTCCTGGGCGCTGGGGGAAGCGAGGCGCCCAGCCGAGCTCAGACGGTAGGGCGTTTCGAGCACCACCAGCGCGGCGGCCGTTCCCAGCGCTACCGTCAGCGGCAGCCCGACCCCGAGCAGCCGACCGTACAGGCCGAGGTCCCGTCGGAACTGGCTCGGTCGAACCCGTGAAGCGTCGGCGAACAGCACCCACACCAGGGTCACCTCGGCGATCACCTTGACCAAGTGCGGTTCGAGAGCGAGATCCAGGACCTCCAGGCCCTCTGCGAGCACAAGGCCGGCAGCGACGAACACGATCGGAGCGGTCAGTCCGGCTCGCTGCAGGAGGCGGGCGAGCAGGCACCAGCCGAAGATGATGGACAGGACCAGCGTCAGCGGGAGGACATCCATCCGACCTGTCTCCGATCACACTCGGGAGTGACCCGTGCGCCGATCACGGCGAGGAATCTCCGCCGCCAGCACGGGCGGGAACGCGAAATCACTGAATCTCTGCTCGCCACGTCATCGACGACCGTTCCCTCCTCGTCTGGCACTGGAAAGTGCGGACTCGTGGAAGTACGCATCCGTGGCGGTGATGCGATTCACCGTCACCTGTTGTCCGGCGAGGCCTCTCACGAGGAGCAGAACAGCGTCCAGGGCAAGCAAGAGATCAGGTGCCTCCATGGTCACGGTCGCGGTCACGGTCCCTGTCGCGGAGTCCACATGGAAGCTGCCCCAATCCTGTCCCAGGATGGCCAGGAGTCGGTGGTGCCCGCCTCCCCCAGGTCTTCATGCCACTCGACTTCAGCCGTCCAGCTCGTCATTGGTCCGTCCTCCTCGCGCAGGGCGCCGACGAATTGGCCAGGGCGCTCAGGACCGCCAACGCGATGCCACCGCCCGACCCACGTCTGACCGGCCAGGGCGGCGAAGCCGGCAAACAGGCCAGCAGTCCCACGGTGATCATCAGGCCGGGATGCGCGGGGTGTCGTCACGCAGAACACGTGAAGTTGGCTCATCTTTCCGGTCACGCCTGGCCTCTCCGTCGCAGTCGCGAGAAGTCGGGGCGGACCATTCACGTGATCTGCGTGATGCAGATCTCTGCCCTGTCGCTCAGTGTGTTGGGAACAGATCCCGGGACACGTGTGGCGCGCCACTCAGCATCGTGGTGACGTCGTCGGCTGTCATCGGCACGGAAGGATGGGGTGGGCCTTGGACCACATCGAAATATTGCGCCGTCTTGCCATCAACGACGAACACCTACTCGACGAACTCCTCGGCGCCGCAGGGGACGAGGGGGACACCCCGCAGCCCGACCGTGCGCTGGATCCCAGGACGCTGGCGCTGGTGCGGCTGGCAGCCTTGGCCGCGGTCGGTGGCGCCGTTTCGTCCTACGGATCTCAGGCCGATGCCGCGGTCGATGCCGGCGCAAGCGCAGCCGAGATGGTCGACGTGCTGGTCGGCGTCGTTCCGGTCGTCGGGATCCCGTGTGTCGTAGCGGCGGCCCCGAAGCTCGCGCTGGCTTTGGGATACGACTCCGACGAGGCCTTGGATCAGTTCAGGTAGACCATCCAGGATCGTCCGGGGAACGCCGGTTTCGGACGAGAACCACGGCTACCCGCCGAGCAGCCCGACCGCGGTCGCCTGCCGCACCGCGTCAGCGCGTGAGGAGACGCCCAGCTTCCGATAGATCGAGGTGACCTCCGAACCCACGGTGTTGCGTGAGACGAACAGCCGCTCTCCGATCTCGGCCAACGTGAGATGCGTCTGGAGGTACGGCAGCAGCCGGAGCTCTGCCGCGGTCAGGGGCGGCGCGCCGCCGGGTTCGCCCTGCGTGCTCGAGGTGAGGAGTGCACGCAGCGCGGAGACCTGGTCGACGAGGGCGCCAAGATCTGGTCGATGGAGCAGGATGTCGTCGATCTCACGCAGCAGGTGACGAGCGGTCGAGACGTCCCCCCTTGCCAAGTGCACCTTGGCGAGCTGTAGGCGGACGCCCACCGCGATGAATGGCATCACGAACGTGCATGACGGGCGTGCCCGCATCGCCCGCGCGATCAGGCGGTCCGCCTGCTCCAGGTCGCCGCGGTGCACGGCGTGCCGCGCCGCCACGGCGACGACGAGGACGCTGGTGGCGTAGTCGTGCATTCGATGCTCATCGACAACGGCGAGGGCACGTTCGAGGCGTCCGGCAGCCTCTTCCCATCGCCCACGATCCATCGCCACCAGTGCGAGCTCGGATTCGCTGAGCACCAGGCAATCGGCATTGGAATTCGTGGCTGCGACCGAGGAAGACTCCGCGAACAGGGCACACGCCTGGTCGACGTCCCCGGTGAGCAGATGCGCTTCGGCGTTCAAGTAGAGCGCGGTATCGCGCCACGGGCTCCAGGGCGGCTCCTGGGCCACCGCGATGCTCGCCTCGCTCATCATCTGCTCGGGACCGGCGGCACACATGGCGGCCCGCAACATCCTCCGCGCAGAGTCGAACGACGTGCCCACCACGGGCGCCGGATCAAACGAAGCGGCGTCGAGGAGCGCGGCCCACCGCTGCGCTTCGGCGGTCTGGCCGGTCAGCGCCGCGAACCAGCCGGCAAGCACGGCCAGCGGGGGGAAGTCCTCGATCGCTGGGTCGCCAAGCGCCGACAGCCACCGTTGCACGGTTGACATGTGGCCAGCCTTGTAGGTCGGTATTGCGAGCTGCGTCACCAGTTGGACGCATCGGTCTCGCTGGGTGGTGGTGTTCAGCAGGTGCTCGAGGGCAAGCACGGGAGATCCGTTTGCCTCATACCAGTCGGCGGCCCGCAGATGCAGCTTCATGATGACGTCGGGCTCGGCGCGATGAAGCTCGCCGAGCAGGAACTCTCGGAACAGTGCGTGGTAGCGGTACCACTCTCGCCGACGATCCAGCTGGATCAGGAACGAGTTGGAGGCTCTCGAGCTCGCGGAGGCGATCTTGGCTGCTCGCATCTTCGAGGAGGGCGTCGCACAGTGGCGCACAGAGTTGATCGAGCACCGCGGTGCGTCGTAGGAATCGCTGCGTGCTCTCAGGGAGCTGGCTCAGCGACTCACGGTAGAGGTAGTCGGCCACGAAGCGATCGTCACCAGAAACCGTCAGACCCTGGCCGTGTGCTGGCTCGGGCGATCATGGCCGCGAGGTAGAGGCCGGCTGGCCAGCCTTCAGTCCGCTCCGTGACGGCGGCCGCCGCCCCGCGAGAGATGCTGACGTGTGCTTGCGCGAAGATCTGCTCGGCCGCGTCCACGTCCAGGGCCAGGTCGCTCGCCCCGAGCTCCCACGCGTCACCAGCCGCTCGTAGCCGCGGGACGTGGGGTTGCTCTGAGCGACTCGCTGCCGCGAGCTGAGACCCGCGAGGTATCCCCGAGATCACTACCCCCAGGACATCGTGACAGGCCGGTGACCGGAGCTCGTGGAGGTCGTCCAACATGAGTACGAACGGGGCTTGGCTTGTGCTGAGCACCGCGGCGAGGAGCGGCGCGGAGCGTCCCAATGCGGACACGCCCAGACCGCCCATGTCGGCGACCAGGTCGTCGTTGCCCGGCGAGACGCGAGCGTAGGCGGAGGCCAGCAAGGTGAGCAGGCCCGCGGGGTCGTCGTCGAAGCCGTTGAGGGACACCCAAGCGACACGACGATCCTCGGCCAGCGCCCATTGAGACAGCAGGGTCGACTTGCCGTACCCCGCGGGAGCGGTGATCCCGACGACACGGCAGCCGCTCGCTTTGGCCGCCTCGATGAGCCCGGCGCGACTCACCGAACCCTGGCGAGGCTGCGGAACCGAGAGCTTGGCGGTCGAGAAGCAGCCGGTCGACCTCCACCCCGGCCGGCGTTTGGTCACGCAGATCGTCGGTCACGGTCTGAGCATGGGACCAATCACCGGCTGGCTCAACCATCACCCACCTGCCGGAGCCCGCGGCCGGCACGGCGGGGCAGGCGCTGGACGTCGCGGTTTCACGCGATCTGCGCGATGACCGGCAACCGCTGGGGGCCGTACGTTGGCTGCGGAGCGGGTCGGCCTGCAGAGTCGCTGGCAGCCGGACGAGCGCTGATGAGCGTGCGGGCGGCTCTGGTCGTGAATCAACAATCAACAGGAGGAAAGTGATGAGTTCCGACCGGCATGCGCGAGCGATCCTGCCGATCCCTGACCGCCCGGTGCAGGGTCTGACGACCTACGACGCGAAGGATCCGAACACCTCGTTCCCGCCGATCGAGCCGCTGCTGCCGCCTCCCGGGGCACCGAACGTGCTGGTCGTGCTGCTGGACGACGTGGGCTTCGGGGCTTCGTCGGCGTTCGGCGGTCCGTGTCGGACGCCGACGGCCGACCGGCTGGCGACGGCGGGGCTGCGGTACAACCGGTTCCACACCACCGCGCTCTGCGCTCCGACGCGGCAGGCGCTGCTCACCGGCCGCAACCACCACTCGGTCGGCATGGGCAGCATCACCGAGCTCGCGACATCGTCACCGGGCAACAACTCGGTGCGGCCGAACACCAAGGCTCCGCTGGCGACCACGTTGAAGCTCAACGGGTACTCGACCGCCCAGTTCGGCAAGTGCCACGAGGTGCCGGTGTGGCAGACCTCCCCGATGGGGCCCTTCGACGCGTGGCCCACCGGCGGTGGCGGGTTCGAGACGTTCTACGGCTTCATCGGCGGTGAGAACAACCAGTGGGACCCCGCGCTGTACAGCGGCACCACGCCGATCGAGCCACCGGCCACCGCCGAGGAGGGCTACCACCTGACCGAGGACCTCACCGACCACGCCATCGGCTGGGTGCGTCAGCAGAAGGCGCTGATGCCGGACCGGCCGTTCTTCATCTACTTCGCCCCCGGCGCCACCCACGCCCCCCACCACGTCCCGAAGGAGTGGGCCGACCGCTACCAGGGCGAGTTCGACGACGGCTGGGACGCCTTGCGCGAGAGCACCTTCGCCCGCCAGAAGGAGCTGGGGGTCATCCCGGAGGACGCCGAGCTGACCGCACGGCACGACGAGATCCCCGCCTGGGACGACATGCCCGAGGAGCTCAAGCCGGTGCTGGCCCGGCAGATGGAGGTCTACGCCGGGTTCCTCGAGCACACCGACCACCACGTCGGCCGGCTGATCGACACCCTCGCCGACCTGGAGGTCCTCGACGACACGATCGTCTACTACATCATCGGCGACAACGGCGCCTCGGCCGAGGGCACGATGAACGGCGCCTTCAACGAGCTGGCCAACTTCAACGGCATGGCCGCACTCGAGACCCCCGAGTTCATGCTCAGCAAGATGGACGCCTTCGGCGGGCCGGACTCCTACAACCACTACTCGGTCGGGTGGGCCTGGGCGAACGACACCCCGTTCCAGTGGACCAAGCAGGTGGCCTCGCACTGGGGCGGCACCCGCAACGGGACCATCGTGCACTGGCCGAACGGGATCCAGCAGCCCGGCGGCCTGCGCTCCCAGTTCACCCACGTCATCGACCTGGCGCCGACCATCCTCGAGGCGGCCGGGCTGCCGGAGCCGACCATGGTCAACGGCGTGCTGCAGTCGCCGATGGAGGGCACCAGCATGCTGTACAGCTTCAACGAGGGCGACGCCCCGGAGCGCCACGACCTGCAGTACTTCGAGATGTTCGCCAACCGCGGCATCTACCACCAGGGCTGGAGCGCGGTCACCAAGCACAAGACCCCCTGGGTCATGGTCGGTGGCGTCCTGCCGGCGTTCGACGACGACGTGTGGGAGCTCTACGACGGCAACAGCGACTACAGCCAGGCCCGCAACCTGGCGGCCGACAACCCCGAGAAGCTGGCGGAGCTGCAGCGGCTCTGGCTGATCGAGGCCACCAAGTACAACGTGTTGCCCCTGGACGACCGGAGCATGGAACGGGCGGTGGCCGAGAGTGCCGGACGCCCGACCCTGATCCACGGGAACTCCCAGCTGTTCTTCGCCGGGATGGGTCGGCTGTCGGAGAACAGTGTGGTGAACATCAAGAACAAGTCGTTCTCGGTCACCGCCGAGGTCGAGGTCCCGGACGGTGGGGTCGAGGGGGTGATCATCGCCCAGGGCGGCCGCTTCGGCGGCTGGGCCCTCTACCTCAAGGACGGCAAGGCCAAGTTCGTCTACAACGTCCTCGGCATCCACGAGTTCACCACCGAGGCCGAGACGCCCATCCCGGCGGGCACCCACCAGGTCCGCATGGAGTTCGCCTACGACGGCGGCGGGCTGGCCAAGGGAGGCGACGTCACCCTGTACTACGACGGAGACGACGTCGGGACCGGCCGCGTGCAGATGACCCAGCCGATGGTCTTCTCCGCCGACGAGACCACCGACATCGGCTACGAGTCCGGCACCACCGTCACCCCCGACTACACCCCTGCCACCAGCCGGTTCACCGGCCGGATCAACTGGGTGCAGATCGACCTCGGCGACGACGACAACGACCACTTCATCGACCCCGAGGAACGCCTCCGCATCGCCATGGCCCGCCAGTAGGCGGACTGGGTCCCGCAGCCTGATGCATCGGGACATCGGCAGCTCAACCAGCCAAATCAAACGGTCTGACAGCGCCCTCACCCAGGGAGCGGGTCGACCTCCACACAGGAAGGAGAACGAGCGATGACAGACACATCGCTAGACCAGCTCGGCCCCGTCGACTACATCGTCGTCGAGTTCCCCGCAGGAGCAAGCAACTTCACCGGCGAGATGGCGAAAGAACTCGTCGCCCTGGTCGACTCCGGAACCATCCGGGTGATCGACGTACTGATCCTGACCAAGGACGAGGACGGCTCGGTCGAGGCCATGGAACTCTCCGACGTCCCCGACCTCGGCCCGCTCCAACAGATCGAGACCGAACTGGCCGAGCTGTTGGCCGCGGACGACGTCGCCGACCTCGCCGCCGCCATGGACCCGGGAAGCACCGCCGGAGTCCTCATCTGGGAAAACCTCTGGGCGGCACCGTTCGCATCCGCCGCGCGGCGCTCGGGTGGACAGCTCATCGCCGACGGACGGATTCCCATCCAGGCGATCATCGCCTCGATCGAGGCCGATGACGACAACACGACCGAAGGAGACTGACATGCCCCTCAGGCCAGCTCGCGTAGGAAGAGTCGGCGTCATCGGCCACCCAGTGGCCAAGACCGCCGTCGTCGCAAAGGCCGTCACACCCGGTCCATCACCGGTCGCGAAGACCGCCGTCGTGGCTGCCGCCGTCACCCCCGGGCGCCGTCGCCGGCGGATCTAGGCAGTCGCATGGCGCTGCGGAGAGTCGCCGCGAGTGAGGGAGTCGCCTGACCTTGCCGCCTGGCTGCCGACCTGGCGATGGAGGTCGGGAGCCGGGGTGCGCGTGGACTAGCGACGCGTCCGGTAGCGGCCCGGGGTCGTTCCGATGACGTGGGTGAACGCCGCGATGAAGCTGCTGGGGTTGGCCCACCCGCAGGCGTAGGCGGTGTGGGTGGTGTCGTGCCCGTCGGCGAGGAGCACCAGGGCGTGGTAGATGCGTAACTGGGTGCGCCACTCGTAGAAGGTCATGCCGAGCTCGCTGCGGAAGAGTCGGCTGAGGGTGCGGGTGCTGGCTCCGATCGTCTTCCCGAGCTCGGCCAGCGTCGCGCTGTTCGCCGGGTCGTCGTACAGCGTCCGGGCGACGGCTCGCAGTCGGTCGTCCCGTGGTTCCGGCAGGTGCAGCGGCTGTTCGTCTGCCTCGCGGAGCTCGTCGACGAGGACTCGGACGAGGCGGGAGCGCGCGGCGCGGCTGTAGCCGGGCGCAGCGTCGTCGTCGTTGCGGGGGCTGGTCAGGGCGAGCAGGACCTCGCGCGCGAGGTCGGAGGCCAGGAACACGGCGGGATGGTCGGCGATGAGCCGAGCGAGGGACGGCGTGAGGAAGACGATCCGCATGTCCGTGTCGCCGTGGGCGCGGTGGTGGTGGGTGAAGCCGGCGGGGGTCCAGGCGACCCGGTTCGCGGGGACGACCGAGGTGCCGCGCTCGGTGTGAACCGCCAGGACGCCGCTGGCGGCGTACACCAGGTGTCCCTGCGCGTGCGTCTGCACCGGGCTCGCTCCCCCGGACGGCCAGAGGTGGCGACCGCCCGACGGCCAGATCCGTGAGGTGACAGCGGCGGACGGGCGAGGTTGGCGGCGAACGGGCATCACTTGGCAATCTATCGGTAGTCCGCCACGCCCTGATCTGGTGACACTCGTCCTCACACGCAGTGTCCTCCGGTCGCGCAGCAGCCCCGACCGGCACAGGCCATCGAGGCGACCAGCCCTCGATGCCGCGCGATGAGAGCTCGAGAGAAGGAGAGAAGCCATGACGACGTTCATTCTCGTCCCCGGCGCTTGGAAGGGCTCGTGGGCGTACGAGGCGGTGGTTCCGTTGCTGGAGCGGGCCGGTCATGCCGTGCACTCCCTGACCCTGACCGGTCTGCGGCCGGACGACGACGCCGCGACGGTCGCGACCGCGAACCTCGACACGCACGCCGACGACGTGCTGCGCCTGCTCGACCGCGCCCACCTCAGCGACGTCACGCTGGTCGGTCACAGCTACGCCGGAATGGTGATCACCGCCGCCGCCGATCGCGCTGGCGGCCGGATCTCGCGACTGGTGCATCTCGACGCCTTCGTCCCGCGCCACGGTGAGTCGTGGTGGTCGGCGACGAACGAGTACTTCCGCGAGGTGTTCACGGCTGGCGCCGCGGCCACGGGCTACGCCGTCCGACCGCCGGAGAAGAACGGCGGCGATCCTCGCCGCCGTCCCCATCCCCTCGCCTCGGTCATGCAGACGATCCGGCTCACCGGCGCCGTTGCCGAGGTCCCCCGTCGGGAGTTCATCTACTGCTCGGGATGGGAGGACCGGACGCCCTTCGCTGGGCTGCGCACCCGGTTGGACGCTGATCCCGAGTGGCTGGTGCACGAGCTCCCCACGGCCCACAACGCCATGCGTGAGGACCCCGAGGCGGTCGCGGCCCTGCTGCTCAGCGAGGGAGTCACGGATGCGTCGACGCACGCACGGCGAGGTCGCGTCGCCCACCGTCGACGTGGATCGTCTGGCCGTCGACGTAGCCCGACCGCATGAGCCAGATCGCTGCCTCGACGACGTCGTCCAGCTCGCCGTGCCGGCCGACCAAGGTCTGCCCGGCCGCCCCGGTCAGGAACGCCGGCTTCGCCTCGCCCTTGCCGTCCCAGGCGCCGCTGTCGATGATGCCCGGCGCGATCGCGTTGACCCGGACCGGGGCGAGGTTGGCGGCGAGGTGGCGGGCGGCGAAGTCGACCGCACCGTTCGTGATCCCCTTGACGACGGACCCGGGCCCCGGCCGCCAGCCGACGACGCCGGAGAAGAGCGTCATCGAGTGGCGGATCTCGACGTGCTTCGCGACCAGGACCGGGCCGATCACCTTCGCCTCGAACGCGGCGACGATCCGGTCGTGGTCGAGCTCGGCGATCGGGGCGTCGTGCGGGAGCGAGCCCAGGGTCACGACGTGGTCGACGGCGCCGAGCTGCGCAGCGGCGGCGGCGATCGTCGCCTCGTCCGTGAGGTCGAGACGCACCGCACCCTCGATCCCCCGCGGGTCGCGCGCCCCGACCACCACGTCCATGCCTTCGTGCCCCCCCGCGTCGCGATCGCCGCGCCGATGCCCCGTCCGCCGCCGATCACCAGGAGTCGCTGTCCCTCTAGTTCAGTCATGCCGAGACGGTATGCTTTTGATACCGAGTTACTGCAAGGGAACCGGAGGAGGCCGATGGGCTACAACGTGATGGCTCGCACCTGTCCCTCCCGCGTCGTCCTCCACCGCATCGGCGCTCGCTGGACCGTCTTCGTCCTCAACGCCCTCGAGCACGGACCGATGCGCTTCGTCGAGCTCAAGACGCACATCCAGGGCATCACCCCGAAGGTCCTCACCGAGACGCTGCGGACCCTCGAGCGCGACGGCCTCGTCGACCGCACCGACCACGAGGAGAAACCGCCCCGCGTCGAGTACGAGCTCACCGAGCTCGGCCGCTCGCTGCTGGACCCGCTGCGCGCAGTGCGCCGGTGGGCCGAGGCCCACGTCCCGGAGATCCAGGCCGCGAACGCGGCGGCGGCTGC
>CAVSJS010000006.1:0-14670 GCA_963728325.1 uncultured Actinomycetes bacterium
TCACGGCGCGTAGGCGACCCTTCCCCCGTCGCGAGATACTGCGCGGGCGATGTCCGACCGAGATGAGGAGATCGTCTCCAGCCTGCGGCAAATCTACGAGGCTTTTAATCGCGGCGACTTCGACGCCGCGGTAGCGCTGGCGCATCCCGAGATTGAGTTCGTCCCCCCTGGGGGCCAATCGTCGCTGAGGGGCGCGAAGGCGGTTCGCGCATGGATGGAACCAGACGCCTTCGACGAACAACAAATCGAACCGCTCGAGTTCAGCGTCCAGGGCAACAAGGTCCTGGTGCGCCAGCACACCAAGGCCCGAGGAGCCGGGAGCGGCATCGAGCTGGATATGGAGATCTGGGCGGTCTGGACGTTGAACGACGACGGCCTTGTGACACTGGTGGAGTCTTACCTCCTCCATCAAGAGGCGGAGGCCCTCGAAGCAGCCGGGCTTTCGGAGTAGGCGATGTCGCAGGAGAACGTGGAGACCGTCCGGGCCGCCTTCGAGGCGATCAACAGGGGAGACGTGGACGCCATGCTCACAGACGCGGCCCCAGACTTTGAGCTTGACTGGTCGCGGGCGGTCGGTCCGCAGCGCGGCGTGTTTGGGCGCGATGAGGTGCCCGGCCTTTTGAGGGAGTTCGACGAGCCATGGGAGTCCGTTCGCAGAGAGGCGGATGAGTTCATCGAAGCCGGCGAGCAAGTGGTGATGCCCTTCACGGGCTACCACCGGGGGCGCGACGGGATCGAGGTCCAGGCTCGCGGAACCTTGGTGTGGACGATCGGCGAGGGCGCCATCACTCGCGTCACCTACTACCAGGAGCGGGACGAGGCCCTCGAAGCCGCCGGGCTTTCGGAGTAGGCGATGTCGGGGCGAAGGATTGAGCGATGGTCGTGAAGCCAAAGCCGTCCTGCGGGCATTGCGGTGCCACCCTGGCACGCTCCTGGACACGCTGTCCGCGCTGCGGCAAGCGTTCTTGGACCTGGCTCCTGGCTGGGTTGGGTCGCCGTCACTGATCGCTCTTCAGGCCATCGCAACCGGGTAACGGGGCGAAGAACCGCAGCACCATGTCCACCAGAGGGATGGAGGTTGTGAGCGACCCCAGAGCTCGGCCGAGGCGCTGCCGATGACTCGGGAACGGTGGATGGCCCTCTTCTTCGCGCTCGGGTCGACATGCTTCCTGATCGGTCCGTTTCCGGGCTACGCGCAGCTCGTCGGCGGCCGCGCCGACGCGGTCACATTCTTCATCGGCTCGGTCCTGTTCACTGCCGGAGGAGCGCTAATCCCGGGCATTGGCCCGCCCATTGGCCCATCGGTGGCCCTTGAACGCAGAAACCCGGTTGCTCATGCGGCTTTCGAGGCACCGCTACCGGGATTCGAACCCGGGTTTCCGGACTGAGAATCCGGCGTCCTAGTCCCCTAGACGATAGCGGCGCGGAGGCGCGATTCTAGCGAGGCCCCCGATCGCTCCGCCCGGCCTCGATGGACATCCGGAGAGGCGGCCCGCGAGCAACACAAGGCTAGGATTGAACTCCCAGCGGGCGTGCTGGAACTGGTAGACAGGCACGGCTCAGAACCGTGTGCTCGAAAGAGCGTGGAGGTTCGAATCCTCTCGCCCGCACTCGCCTTCCACGGACGAACCCGATTTTCACCGCTCACGTCCTGGTCAAAGGCAGTTGCGGCGGCCCGTTCGAGCCTAGCCGTCAGACGATCTGGGTAGTTTTGGGGCCATGAGGGTGGGGCTCGTCCTCGGCGCGGGTGGGATCCAGGGAGGCGCCTGGTTGACCGGCGGACTGGACGCGCTCGCCGCAGAGACCGGCTGGGACCCGGCCGAGGCCGACTACGTGGTCGGCACCTCGGCCGGCTCGATGATGGGTGCGCTCTGCGCCTCGGGCGTGCCGCCCTGGTTCATGGTCGCCCACTCGCGCGGCGAGGTGTTCGAGGGCGTCGTCGGCGCCGATGGGCGCCCGGCCGCCGAGGCCGACCGCGCCGGCGGCGCCCGCTTCCAGCTCGAGCGCGCCCTGCCGCCGATCGGGCCCGGCTCCTGGCGGCTTGCGATTCGCACGCTCGCCAACCCCAGGCGCTACACGCCGGCCACCGTGTTCACCGGTTGGATCCCGCGCGGCATCTTCACCACCGAGCCGCTCAAGGAGACCATCCGCCGCGTCGTGCCGCGCGGTTGGAGCCCGCATCCGAACCTCTGGGTCGTCGCCTGCGACTACCAGACCGGCCGGCGCGTGCCGTTCGGTCGTGCCGGCGCTCCCGAGGCCGAGCTCGCCGACGCCGTCGCCGCCTCCTGCGCCATTCCCGCCATCTACCACCCCCAGACGATCGACGGGCGCCGCTACGTGGACGGCGGCATCTACTCGACCTCGAACGCGGACCTGCTGCGCGATCAGGCCCTCGACCTCGTCATCTGCTTCAACCCGACCTCCACCCTGCACCCGATCCGGGCGGCGCTCAACCCGCGAGAGTGGCTCAACCTGGCGATGCGCGACGCGTCGGGCCGTCGCCTCGGCAACGAGGCCAAGAAGGTCCGCGCCAGCGGCACCGAGGTCGTCCTGATCCAGCCCATGGGCGAGGACCTCGAGGCGATGGGCCCGAACCTGATGAGCACGCGGCGGCGAAACCAGGTGATCGAGGTCGCCCGCCGCACAGTCGCCGCCCAGCTCGACGAGCCCCGGAACCGGGAGCTCCTCGCCGACCTTCCGCCGGGCGACCCGCGCAAGATCCACCGACCCGCGGGACCGCCCTCGGAGTGGCCGGACTGGCGCGAGCTGTTCCCCAGCAGCACCGCCTGAGCTACGGCGCGCCGGGCGCTCGGCCTACGGCGCCTCCCGGCCCAGCCAGCCGCGATAGAAGCCCTCGATGTCCGGCAGGAACTCGTGCACAACCGGATAGCCCGGCGGGACGGCCTCGGTCTCGAGCTGGCGGCCGCAGGAGGGGCAGTAGAGCTCGCGCAGCTCCATCCACTCGGGGTCGCAATGGGCCATCTTCGGGTAGACCTCGAGCAGCCTCTCAGCGTCGTCGCGGACGTAGATCGCCGCCTCCATCTTCCAGTTGCGCGACGGCGGGCAGAAGTTGTGGCCGCAGTCGCAACGCACCACCAGCTCCCCGTCCGAGCGAACCACGTTCAACCCCTCCCCCATCGGCAGGACGATCTCGTCCTCGTAGGGGACGCGCTCCTGGAGCACCGCGACCCACTTCTCGAACCGGTCGGGGTCCTTGTAACCGGACTGGATGTCCTTGACCTCCCGCCGCGAGAGCTTCTCGTCGAGCATCGCCCCGAGCGTCTCGCGATCGAGCGTCCCGCCCACTGCCCGCGGCTGCTCGATCGACTCCACCCGCGAGGCGGCCAGGAACTCGTCGGCGGTCTGGGCGGGGGTGATCTTCCCCGGCTCGGCGCGCTCGGCTGCCACGGTCGGCGTCACGGCCTCGACCTGGAAGTCCTCTGGCAGGTCCCAGAAGCCTCGGAACTCGGCCGCAAAACGCGCCGAGAGCCGCATCGACTCCGCATAGCAGACCTTCACCGCCTCGATGAAGTCCTGCGCCTCGACCCGCTCCCGCTCCCGCTCCCACCACTCGCGCACGGGCACCGCCCGCTCGAGCCGCTCCCGCCGCATCTCCTCCCGCCGCGCCTCGCTCACGGCGACGTCGGCCTCGCCGTCCCCATCGAGCGCCACGCCGTAGACGGATTCGGTGAACCGCGGCAGCAGGTGCCCCTGTTGAGCGTCGGCCGCCACCGCCTCGGGCGGGCGCAGCAGCGGGTCGCCCAGTCCAGGCGCGCCTTTCATCACCGACAGGTACAGGTCGCCCTCGGCGAACGGCTCCAGGGTGGTGAAGTTGTCCTGCTTGAAGGTCCGCTCGCCGTCGATCTCGAGCAGGGCCGGATGGTCCCAGTCACCGTCGCAGACCGGGTAGGCCTCGCCGGCTCGTGCCCGCTCCAAGAGGTCGGCGCCCTTGATGTTGTGGACATAGGCCGCCGAACCGGGATAGCCGCCAAACAGCCCCTGGGCGCTGAACACCCGTGTCGTGCCGAGGTTCTGGAGCTCCCAGAAGGGCGTCTTCCAGACCACCAGCAGCGACTCGAAGCTCGATCCCCCTCGGTGGCGGCCGGGCCCGCCACTTGAGGCCTTGATTCGGCGCGACAGGTAGACCATCGGGCAGATCAGCTCCCACATCTCGACGTCGCCGGCGTCGCCCTCGGGATTGAACATCGCCGCGCAGGTGTCGGTGCCGTCGAGCACGTACTTCCCCCCCATGCCCTGTGCCGCGATCTCGAAGTTCATGATCGCCGACGAGTTGCCGTACTGGTCGATGCCGCCGCCCTGGATCACGTTCCCGGAGCAGGAGTAGGAGCCGATCACCTCCTCGATGAAGCCGCGTGCCTGGAGCGCCCGCGAGAGCGTGCGCGGGAAGCCCGTGAAGGCTGGCTGGAGGAACGCCCAGGCGATCCCTGTGGAGCCCTCGGCGTCGCCCAGGTTGGCGATCGTGCCCTCGGGGAAGTTGGTCCCGATCGCCAGGTAAGCGCCGTCGTTGACCTTGTCGTTGCAGATCAGGGTCTGGGTGAACTGGACCCAGATCGCCCCCTGCATCCCCGAAGGGGTGCAGTTCATCGAGTGCCAGCCCCACGCCGACGCCCCTTCCATGTCGAGCTCGTAGGTCCCGTCGCCGCCGATCCGGACCTCGAACGGCGCGTGCATGAGGAAGTCGCGGCGCGCCCGCGCGGGCAACCCCTGCTTGTCAGCGAAGGTCACGTCGAACGTCGCCACGGAGCGGTAGCGACCCGGCACGGTCATCTCGCGGATCCGTGACTTGAACGAGCGACGTCCCTCCTCGATCACCTCGCGCGAGAACTGCTTCAAGCGACCGATGCCTTCCTCGAGGATCACCCTCTCGACTGCTTCGCGGACCATGTGACACCCGGCCAGCCGGGTGCGCTCGTCGAGCAGGTAGTACATCGGCGCCCGATTTCTCTTCTGGCAGCGCAGCAGATGCCACTGGGCGAGCTCGTCTTTCTCCCCGATCTTCATGCAGGGCAGGTCGATGCCGTCGTCGAGTCGGTTGGTCGGCCCCACCGGCACCCCTCCGGGCGTCGAGGCGCCGATGTCGAGCACGTGTGTGACGCCCCCCGCCCAGGCGACCAGCTCCCCCTCCCAGAAGATCGGCACGAAGGTCTGCACGTCGGCGTTGTGGACGTCGCCGATCACCGGGTCGTTGTTGGCGAAGATGTCCCCGGGCCGGATCCCCGGGTTGTCCTCCCAGCCGTTTCGGACCATGAACTTGATCGCGTCCGACATCGTGTGGACGTGGACGATGATTCCCGTCGAGAGCGCGATCGAGTCGCCCTCGGGCGAGTAGAGCGCGAAGCAGAGCTCGCCCAGCTCGCGAACGATCGGCGAGGCGGAGATGTTGAGCGCCGTCTCGCGCGCCGAGACCAGGCCCCCGCGCAGCCTGGCGAACAGCTTCTCGTAGCCGATCGGGTCGGAGTCCTTCAGCTCCAGCTCGCCGGCCAACCCGTAGTACGAGCCGCTCTCCGCGAACAGGCGCTCCGACTCGGCGAGCATCTCGTCGACGCGCATGCCGTCCCAGCCGATCGGGCGCACCTCCTGCGGCTCGAGCTCCCGTGTTGCCTCGACGATCGCCACGCCCGAGCCTGACTCTATCGCCCTGGGGAACGGCGCCCGCATTGCCGGCGTGTCGTACGTTTACTCCATAGGGAAGCGGGCATAGGAGGTTCGCCATGCGGAAGCTGCTGACAGGCCTACTCGCGGCCGGTGCCATCGCCGTGGCGGTGGGGTTCACCAGCGCGGCCGGGGCACCCGCGGGACCCGCCCTCGCGACCTGCTTCTGGGAGGGACCGATCTCGACCAAGCAGCCGACGACCAGGGGCTTCGATGGGCGCAACTTCAACTACCCCGAGGAGTCGGCCACCTACTGGCTCGCCCGCTTCAACCTCCCGTCGCAGACGCACCTCGTCCTGCACGGCCGCTACCCGCACGGCCGCTACATGTCGCTCAACGCCTACTCCGAGGGGGCCCCGACCGATGCGCTCAGCGACATCGCGATCAAGCCCCGCCCGGGGCACACCAACCCGTTCATCGCCGGTGCCCTGCGGGACGGCACCCCCCGTTGGTACCAGGTCCGGGTTCTCAACCGGGAGCCGCCGCCATCGGGCTCGCCGCGGGCGCCGAACACGCTCTATGCGAAGCCAGGCCCCGGCGCCTCGATCGAGCTCCTCTATCGGGTGTACGAGCCCGACCGCGGCCTCGACCTCACGGGCGGCACCGGGCTGCCGCGCCCGGTGCTCAAGATGGCGGACGGGAGCACCACGAAGGACGCCGTCGCCTGTGCGGCGATCAACGACCCCGATCGCTCGATCCCGGTGCAGACCGTGCCCGCAGCGACCTGGCAGAGCGCGCGCTCAACCCCGCCCTGCGACCCGCAAACGAACCCCGCCTACGACCCGCCCCGCTGGGAACGCTTCTTCAATCTGAATTACGCGCAGCTCGCCGTGGTCAGCGACTGCACCAACGAGGGTCGGCAGGCCCGTCTCGAGACGTCGCCGGAGGTGCAGGGAGGCTTCTACTCCAACCGAGACAGCGCCTACCTTTACCTGCACCTCAGCCGCGACTTCGGACCCCTCCTCGTCGTGCGCGGAAGGCTGCCGCAGTTTGCGCGCACCGACACGGATCCCACCCGCATGCCCGACGCGAAGCTTCGCTTCTGGTCGCTCTGTACGGGCGAGTCGCGCGTCACGACCCGCACCCCCGACTGCCTCGCCGACCATCAGGTCCTGAACCGAAGCGGCCGTGACTACACGGTCGTGGTCAGTCGCGGCTCGGACCGCCCACCGAACGCGTACCCGAAATGCGGCGTCGCCTGGCTCGACTGGGGGAACCGAGGCGACGGAGCGGGCGACAGGGACTACGGGCTCCTGATCGTGCGGAACATGCTCGCCTCGACCGACTTCAATCAGGCAATCCAGCGGGTCGACCATCCGGGCCACGAACGCGAGGTCATGGGGTGGTTCTTCCCGCGCAGCCACTACACCACCAGGGCGGACTTCGCCAGCCGCGGCTGCGCGGGCGCGGCGGGCTGAGCGGCCCTGCCCCTAGCTTCCGAGATGGAAGATCTGGTGTCGGTCGAGGCGCGCCCGGCGTCCGGGCGGAATCCCGAAGGTGGTCGCGACCGACTCGACGATCGCCGGGCCGGTGATCGCGTTGCCGGCCTGGACCTGGTCGAGCTCGTAGATGTCCGTGTCGGCGTGGTCGTCGCCCCAGCGGACTCGCCGCGTCCCCTTGGTCGGCGGCGTCCCGTCACGCTCGCCCAGGTCGGGCAGGGCCGGCTTCTCGACCTCGACCGAACCGTGGACGATCGCCTGGGTCACCAGGTAGCCGAGCTCGGGTGAGCGAGCCGAGCGCGCGTAGACCTTCCCGTATGCATCCTCGAACACGGCGATCAGCTGATCGAGCTGCGCGTCGTCCTCGAGCTCGGCGCGCGGGGAGACGATCTCGATGTCGTTGAGCTGGCCGTAGTACTGCATCCGGACCGAGTGGGTGAAGGCGATCGCGTCGCGCTCGACGCCCGACTTCGCGAACTCGTCGGCGACCTTGTCTTGAAGCCCCAACCAGGCGCCGGTGATCATCACCGCAATCCCCGCCTTCTCCATCTCGTCCTGGCCGGGCAGGATCGGCATGTCGATCGTCTGGTCGTAGCGGTACTCGAAGTCGGCGCAGGCGCAGCCGTAGGCCGAGAACCCGGCCGCCCAGGCGGGCACCAGGACGTCGCGATAAGCGACGCCCTCCGTGTAACCGGCGACGTGCAGGGGGCCGCCACCCCCGTAGCAGAGCAGTGCGTAGTCCGCAGGCGAGTAGCCCTTGCCGAGGATCCGGCCAACGGCCTCGTTCTTCAGCGTCTGCTCGAATAACCCCACCACCCCAGCAGCCGCGTCGTCGACCTCGAGCCCGAGCGGCTCCGCGAGCTGGCGCCCGACCTCGGCCCGGGCCCGCTCCGGGTCGAGCTTCACATCGCCGCCAAGGAAGTAGTCGGGGTTGACCCGGCCCAGGACCAGGTTGAGGTCGGTGACCGAGATCGTCTCCAGGCCTCCCTCCGGCCAGCAGACACCGATCCGGGCGCCCGCCGAGTCCGGCCCCAGCTCGGGCCGGCCGGAGTTCGGGTTCACCCGGACGAAGGACCCTGTGCCGGCGCCGATCGAGTCGATCCGGACCAGCGGCATGTTGAGCATGAAACGGGCTATGTCGGGGGTCGGGGTGATCTCGAACCGTCCGTCGGTGATCAGCGCGATGTCGAACGAGGTGCCGCCGATGTCGGTGCAGAGCGCGTTCGGGATCCCGAGGCGCTCGGCGATCCCCTGGCCGCCGACCACGCCGCCGATCGGCCCGGAGGCCAGCGTCCGCGCCAGCTCCCTGGCCTCGATCGAGATCGTGCCGCCGTGCGAGGCCATCACCCGAAGCTCGAAGCCGGCGCCGGCCTCCTTGGTCTTCTCACGCACCGCCTTCAGGGTTCCCCGCGAGGGCTCGGCCGCATAGGCCTCGATCAGGGTCGAGTTGAGCCGTGGCAGGTCGCGGCGCTGTGGATAGAGCTCCGAGGAGAGGAACACCGGGACCTGCTCGTCGCCGCGCTTGGCCTTCTCCTCCTCGACGATCTCCCCCACCCGGATCTCGTGCTCGGCGTTTCGGTACGAGAACAGCAGGCAGACGCAGATCCCGTCGACTTCGGCATCCAGCAGCTCGGCGGCCGCCTGGCGGGCATCCTGCTCGCGAAGCGGCGCCACCTCCTCGCCGAACACGTCGATCCGGCCGCGCACCCCCTTCATCCGCTCGCGGGGCACCAGCGGTGGGTTGTGGTAGTGGGTCGCGAGGTGGAGCCTGTCGGAGTAGGAGTAGCCGAGGTAGGTCTGGATGCCGCGCTCGATCTTCAGGTAGTCCTCCTGTCCCGCGGTGACGATCACGCCGATCTCGAGCCCCTGGCGGGAGAGCAGCCGGTTGAGCATCGCGGTGCCGCTGTAGATGCCGGAGGCGATTGCGCCGAACGCCTCCCCGGGGGAGGAATCCCACTGTTTGAGGGCGTCGCGCGCCGACTCCATGAAGCCGACCGACTCGTCGTCGGGCGTCGTCTGGGCCTTGCCGACGACGAACGAGCCCGACTCGTCGACGATGAAGGTGTCGGTCATCGTCCCACCGGCGTCGATCGCGAGCACTCTGGGGTTACGCCCGGCGGCCTCGGCCATCGAGCCGCGAGTCTATCCCGGGACACCAACCGGCTACGCGCCAGCGCGACAGATGGGCCCCACCTGACAACCTGCCGGTGGATGGCCCGCTGGCTTCTGATCACCACACTGGTGCTGATCGCCCTCGCCGTGGCCAGCCAGTTCGTGATCCCGCCCCTGGCGGAGGACCGGATCGAGGATCGGCTCACCGACGGCGGTGGCACCGCGCAGGTCTCGCTTGAAGCCTTCCCCGCGGCCCGGCTGCTGTTCGGCGACGGAGAGCGGGTCTCGGTGAGTGGGAGCCGGCTCGACCTCCCTCTCCGGCAGCGGCCCAACGTCTTCGACGACCTGGACGGGTTCGACCAGGTGGACGTCCGCCTGACGGAATTCCGCGCCGGCCCGTTCGCGGTCGCCAACCTCGAGCTCACGCGCACGGCGCCGTCCGCCCCGTATCACCTGGTCTCCTCGAGCCGGGTGACACCCGGCGACCTGGCCGAGTACGGCGGCTCGCTGCTCGGCCTTCCGGGCGGCCCGCTGTTGCGCCTCGGCGCCGAGGCCCTGGGGGGCAACCGGCCAGTCCCGATCGACCTCGACATGCAGCTCCGAAGCGAGAGCGGGCGCATCGTCGTCGTCTCCGGCGGAGGCAGCGTGGCCGGGCTTCCGACCGGCCCCCTCGCCGAGCTGATCACCTCGGCGATCGTCGTGCAGCTCTAGGAGTCGGAAGGCGGAGCCGGCCGGGCGGAGCCGGCGGCCGCCGCCGCGTCCTTGGCCGCGAAGAACTCCTCCCCCTCGATCCCGATGTGCGGCAGCCGCTTGGCCCAGCGCGGCAGCCACCAGTTCGACCGGCCCAGGCGCACCATCACCGCGGGCACGAGCAGGCAGCGGACGATCGTCGCGTCCATCGCGATCGCCACCGCGAGGCCAAGCCCGAACTGCTTCACGGTGGGGTCGCCGTTGAGGATGAAGCTGGTGTAGACGCTGACCATGATCAGCGCCGCCGAGGTGATCACCCGTGCGGTGACGGCCAGCCCGTCGACCACCGCCTCGTAGTTGTCCCTGGTCTTCCGGTAGTGCTCCTGGATCCTGGTCAGCAGGAACACCTGGTAGTCCATCGAGAGCCCGAACAGGATCGCGAACATGAACAGCGGCACGTAGCTGACGATCGGGATCGGCGCCCTCGAGCCCGATCAGCGTCGCCCCGTGGCCCTCCTGGAAGACGAAGGTGAGGACGCCGTAGGCGGCGCCGACCGAGAGCAGGTTCATCAACGCCGCGGTCAGCGGCACGAGCGATCGAGCGGAAGGCGATCATGAGCAGCAGGAAGCTGAGCGCGATCACCATGGCGATCACCCGCGCAGCCTGTCGCTGATCCGGTCGGCGAGGTCGATGTAGCCGGCGGTCTGGCCGCCGACGTAAGCCGTGGAGGTCGGTCCCCTGAGCGCCTCGGAATCACGGTCGAGCGCAGCGTCCGCACCAGGTCCTCGGTGGCGTTGGCGGAGGGGGCGTGGTCGGGGTCACCGTGAACACCGCCGCTTCGCCGGACTTGTCCACCTTCGCCGGCGAGACGTCCTTGACGCCCTTCGTCTTCCCGATCTTGTTCTCGAGCTTGACCAGCCGCGGGTCGCTGGCCGAGGTCTTCAGGAAAGCCTCCTGCTGGGAGGCCTGCTTCTCCTTCTTGGTCGGCGGCTGTGACGCCACCTGCTGCTCCGCCTCCGACTGCGCCTCGTCCGGGGGCACCCCCTGGGCCTCGAGTTGCTGCGCGGTTTGGTCGACCGCCGTCTGCTGGGCCTGCTGTCTGCTGCTGCCTCGACCTGGTTGAGCTGCTTGCTGTCAGGGTGCGCGGGACTGCCCTCGAAATCGACCGCGATCAGGAACGGCCCGTTAACGCCCGGGGCCGAAGCCCTTGGTCAGCAGGTCGTAGGCCTGCCGGGCGGTGGTGGACTTCGGCAGCTGACCGTTGTCCTGCTGGCCGAACTGCAGGTTGAGCACCGGGATCGCCAGCACAACAGGAAGGCACCGCGAGCACCATCGCCGGCCGACGGCCGCTGCCGACGCCGCGGGCCCACCTCGCCCAGCCATGAGGCCTGTGGTCGTGGGGGGCGGCGCAGGAACGGCACCCGCAGCGAGTTGATGCGCGGTACCGAGGGTCCCGAGCAGCGCGGGGAGCAGCGTCATCGCCATGATCACCGCGATCAGGACGACGATCGCCGCCGAGTAGCCCAGCGCGCTGACGATCGGGATCCGCGCGACCGCCAGCGAGCAGAGAGCGATCACCACGGTGCCCCCGGCGAACACGACCGCCCCGCCCGCGGTGGCCACGGCGCGCGCCGCCGCCTCCTCCACGGGATGGCCCTGCTCGCTGAAGCCGCGGTGGCGTGTGACGATGAAAAGCGCGTAGTCGATCCCGACGCCGAGGCCGAGCATCGTCCCCAGCGTCGGGCCGACAGTGGGTATCTCGATCCCGTGCCCAAGCAGGCCGATCGCGCTCAGCCCGACGGCCAGGCCGACTATCGCGGTGGCGATCGGCAAGGCCATCGCGGTCACGGTCCCGAACGTGAACAGCAGGATGATCATCGCGGCTGCGATCCCGACCGCCTCGCTCGACTCGGTCGCCGGCTTGGAGACCTCCTGTCCCAGGTAGCCGCCTGTCGCAACCTTGAATCCCGCCTCGCGCGCCGGGGACTCTGCGTCGATGATCTCGTTGGCCTGGTCTTCGTCGAGGTCGCTCGAGCTCAGGTTGATGGTCACCGAGATGTAGGCGATTCGCTCGTCCTTGCTGAGCGCACCCGCGCCCTCGTTGCTCAGCGGGCTGACCACGCTGATCACATGGGGGGCCTTCTTCAGCGAGCTGACGGTCGCCTTGACCGCCTGCTCGTTCTTGCCCGTGGTCAGCTTCCCGGTGGAGGTCTCTATCACGACCGGGTTGGTGCCGTTCGCCTGCTTGGGGAGGTTGTCCTCAAGCAGGTCCTGCGCCTGGGTGGAGCCCGTCCCCGGAAGCGTTCGACTTCGACATGGAGCTCGCCAGCGTCGATGGGCGTATCGTCGTCGTCGCCGGCGGCGGCACGGTGGCCGGCCTCCCGACCGGCCCCCTCGCCGAGCTGATCACCTCGCGTGATCGTCGTGAGCTCAAGGAGCCCGGCCGCGCGGGGCTCCGCCCGCCCTGGGCCGGGAAGCCGCGCCGCGACTTGGTCGCGAAGTACTCCTCGCCCTCGATCCCGAGCGCGGCAGACCGCCGAGCCAGCGCGGCAACCACCAGTTCGCCTGCCGAGCAGCATCATCACCGCGGGCACGAGCAGGCAGCGGACGATCGTCGCGTCGATCGCGATCGCGACCGCCATGCCGACGCCGAACTGCTTCACGGTCGGGTCGCCGTTGAGGATGAAGCTCGAGAAGACGCAGACCATGATCAGCGCCGCCGAGGTGATCACGCGCGCGCTGACGGCGAGCCCCTCGACGACGGCCTCGTGGTTGTCCTTGGTCTTCCGGTAGCGCTCCTGGATCCGCGTGACCAGGAACACCTGGTAGTCCATCGAGAGCCCGAAGAGGATCGCGAACATCAGCAGCGGCACGAAGCTCACGATCGGGATCGCGTGGTCGAGGCCGATCAGCTGCGCCCCCAGCCCTTCTCGAAGACGGCGGTCAGGACGCCGTAGGCGGCGGCGACCGAGAGCAGGTTCATCAGCGCCGCCGTGAGCGGCACGAGCAGCGAGCGGAAGGCGACCATCAGCAGCAGGAAGCTGAGCGCGACGACGATCAGCGATCACCAGCGGCAGCTTGTCGCTGATCCGGTCGGCGAGGTCGATGTAGGCGGCGGTCTGCCGCCGACGTAGGCGGTCAGCCCGGTGCCCTTGATCGCCTTCGGGATGACGTCGTCGCGCAGGGTGTCGACGAGGTCCGCGGTCGCCTCGGCGGAGGGCGCGGTCGTCGGGATCACGGTGAAGACGGCGGCGGTGCCCGACTTGTCGACCTTCGCCTGCGAGACCGCCTTGACGCCCTGCGTCTTGCGCGATCTGGTTCTCGAGGTGGACGAGCGCGGGTCGCTCGCCGTCGACTTCAGGAACTGTCTTCTGCTGGTCGTCCTGCTTCTGCTGCTTGTTCGGCGGCTGTGACTGCGGCCTGCTGCTCCGCCTCCTGCTGGGCCTCGTCGGGCGGCACGCCCTCGGCCTCGAGCTGCTGCGCGCGTCTGCTCGACCGCCTGTCTGCTGCTGCTGCTGTCTGCTGCTGTTCAGCTGGTTGAGCTTCTTCTGGTCGTTGTGCGCCGGGCGGTCGAACTCGACCGCGACCAGGAACGGGCCGTTCGCCCGGCGCCGAAGCCCTTGGTGAGCGGGTCGTAGGACTGGCGGATGGTGGTGGACTTCGGGAACTGGCCGTTGTCCTGCTGGCCGAGCGCGATGTCGAGCACCGGCGACGCGAGCACGAGCAGGATCGCGACCGCCGACGCACCATCGCCGGCCAGGGGGCTGGCCGACGAAGCGGGCCAGCCGCCCAGCCGTGCGGCCTGGTGGTCGTGCGGCGGTGCGGCCGCAGGACGGGATCTGCAGCGAGTCGATCCGCTTGCCGAGGAGCGCCGAGCAGCGCCGGCAGCAGCGTGAGCGCCGCGAGCACCGCGACGACGACGACGATCGCCGCCGAGTAGCCGAGCGCGCTGACGATCGGGATCCGCGCGAGCGCCAGCGAGCACGAGCGCGATCACGACCGTGCCGCCGGCGAACGCGACGGCGCTGCCCGAGGTCGCCAGGCGCGCGCGACCGACTCGTCGACCTCCATGCCCGCTCGATGAAGCGCTGCGGTGGCGGGTGACGATGAACAGCGCGTAGTCGATCCCGACGCCGAGGCCGATCATCGTCCCGAGCGTCGGCGCGACGGTCGGGATCTCGATCACGTGGCCGAGCAGGCCGATCGCGCGCAGGCCGATGAAGGCCGAGGATCGCGGTCGTGATCGGCAGCGCCATCGCGGCGACCGTGCCGAACGTGAACAGCAGGATGACCATCGCCGCGACGATCCCGATCGACCTCGCTCGAGTGGGTCGCCGGCTTCGAGACCTCCTGGCCCAGGTAGCCGCCGGCGGCGACCTCGAAGCCCGCGTCTTGCGCCGGGTCGGCCGCGTCGATGACTCGTTGCGCCTCGTCCTCGTCGAGCTCGCCGGGCCGTCGGTCGAGCGTCACCGAGATGTAGCCGATCGTCTCGTCCTTGGAGAGCGGGTCCTTGCCCTCGCTGCTGAGCGGGCTGACCGCCTGATCACGTCGGGGCGCCTTCTTGAGCGAGCTGACGGTCGCCTGGACGGCCTTCTTGTTGTGCCGAGTCGGTGAGCTTGCCGCTTCGGCGCCTCGAGGACGACCGGGTTCGTGCCGTTCGCCTGCTTGGGCAGGTACTCGTCGAGCAGGTCCGTCGCCTCGGTCGAGCCGGTGCCCGGCAGCGTCAGGTTGTCGCTGGTCTGCTTGCCGACGCTG
>CAVSJS010000007.1:0-238578 GCA_963728325.1 uncultured Actinomycetes bacterium
CGCCGTGGCCAGCCAGTTCGTGATCCCGCCCCTGGCGGAGGACCGGATCGAGGATCGGCTCACCGACGGCGGTGGCACCGCGCAGGTCTCGCTTGAAGTCTTTCCCGCAGCCCGGCTGCCTGTTCGGCGACGGAAAGCAGGTCTCGGTGAGTGGGAGCCGGCTCGACCTCCCTCTCCGGCAGCGGCCCAACGTCTTCGACGACCTGGACGGGTTCGACCAGGTGGACGTCCGCCTGACGGAATTCCGCGCCGGCCCGTTCGCGGTCGCCAACCTCGAGCTCACGCGCACGGCGCCGTCCGCCCCGTATCACCTGGTCTCCTCGAGCCGGGTGACACCCGGCGACCTGGCCGAGTACGGCGGCTCGCTGCTCGGCCTTCCGGGCGGCCCGCTGTTGCGCCTCGGCGCCGAGGCCCTGGGGGGCAACCGGCCAGTCCCGATCGACCTCGACATGCAGCTCCAAAGCGAGAGCGGGCGCATCGTCGTCGTCTCCGGCGGAGGCAGCGTGGCAGGGCTTCCGACCGGCCCCCTCGCCGAGCTGATCACCTCGGCGATCGTCGTGCAGCTCTAGGAGCCCGGCCGGGCGGACTCCGGCCGGGCGGAGCCGGCGGCCGCCGCCGCGTCCTTGGCCGCGAAGAACTCCTCCCCCTCGATCCCGATGTGCGGTAACCGCTTGGCCCAGCGCGGCAGCCACCAATTCGACCGGCCCAGGCGCACCATCACCGCGGGCACCAGCAGGCAGCGGACGACCGTCGCGTCCACCGCGATCGCCGCCGCGAGGCCGAGCCCGAACTGCTTCACGGTGGGGTCGCCGTTGAGGATGAAGCTGGTGTAGACGCAGACCATGATCAGCGCCGCCGAGGTGATCACCCGTGCGCTGACGGCCAGCCCGTCGACCACCGCCTCGTAGTTGTCCTTGGTCTTCCTGTAGTGCTCCTGCACCCGGGTCAGCAGGAACACTTGATAGTCCATGGAGAGCCCGAACAGGATCGCGAACATCAACAGCGGCACGTAGCTGACGATCGGGATGGGCCCGGAGAGGCCGAGCAGCTTCGCCCCGTGGCCCTCCTGGAACACGAACGTCAGGATCCCGTACGCCGCGCCGACGGAGAGCAGGTTCATCAAAGCCGCGGTCAGGGGCACGACGATCGAGCGGAAGGCAATCAGGAGCAGCAGGAAGCTGAGCACGATCACCGTGGCGATCACCAGCTCCAGCCGTTCGCTGATCCGGTCGCCGAGGTCGATGTAGCCGGCGGTCTGGCCGCCGACGTAGGCCGCCAGGGTGGTCCCCTTGAGCGCCTTCGGAATCACCGGGGAACGCAGCGTGCGGACCAGTGCCTCGGTGGCGTCGGCCGACGGCGACGTGGTCGGCGTCACCGTGAACACCGCCGTGTCGCCCGACTTGTCGACCTCCGCCGGCGAGACGTTCTTGACGCCCTTCGTCTTGCCGATCTTGTTCTCGAGCTTGACCAGCCGCGGGTCGCTCGCCGAGGTCTTCAGGAAGGCCTCCTCCTGGGAGGCCTGCTTCTCCTTCTTGGTGGGCGGCTGTGACTTCACCTGCTGCTCCGCCTCCGACTGAGCCTCGTCCGGGGGCACCCCCTGGGCCTCGAGTTGCTGCGCGGTTTGGTCGACCGCCGTCTGCTGGGCCTGCTGTCTGCTGCTCCTCGACCTGGTTGAGCTGCTTGCTATCAGGGTGCGCGGGGCTGCCCTTGAAATCGACCGCGATCAAGAACGGCCCGTTAACGCCCGGGCCGAAGCCCTTGGTGAGCAGATCGTAGGCCTGTCGGGTGGTGGTGGACTTCGGCAGCTGACCGTTGTCCTGCTGCCCGAACTGCAGGTTGAGCACCGGGATCGCCAGCACCAGCAGGATGGCGACCCCGAGCACCATCGCCCCCGTCGCCCGCTTGCCGACCCCGCGGGCCCACCTCGCCCAGCCGTGAGGCCTGTGGTCGTGCGGGGGCGGGCGCAGGAACGGCACCCGCAGGGAGTTGATCCGGGTACCGAGGGCCCCGAGCAGCGCGGGCAGCAGCGTGGTCGCCGTGATCACCGCGATCAGGACGACGATTGCCGCCGAGTAGCCCAGCGCGCTGACGATCGGGATCCGCGCCACCGCCAGCGAGCAGAGAGCGATCACCACGGTGCCACCCGCGAACACGACCGCCCCGCCCGCGGTGGCCACGGCGCGCGCCGCCGCCTCCTCCACGGGATGGCCCTGCTCGATGAAGCCGCGGTGGCGTGTGACGATGAACAGCGCGTAGTCGATCCCGACGCCGAGCCCGAGCATCGTCCCCAGCGTCGGGCCGACAGTGGGTATGTCGATCCCGTGCCCGAGCAGGCCGATCGCACTCAGCCCCACGGCCAGGCCGACTATCGCGGTGGCGATCGGCAAGGCCATCGCGGTCACGGTCCCGAAGGTGAACAGGAGGATGATCACCGCGGCTGCGATCCCGACCGCCTCGCTCGACTCGGTCGCCGGCTTGGAGACCGCCTGGCCCAGGTAGCCGCCTGTCGCAACCTTGAATCCCGCCTCGCGCGCCGGGGACTCTGCGTCGATGATCTCGTTGGCCTGGTCTTCGGTGAGGTCACTCGAGCTGAGGTTGATCGTCACCGAGATGTAGGCGATTCGCTTGTCCTTGCTGAGCGCACCCGCGCCCTCGTTGCTCAGCGGGCTGACCACGCTGATCACATGGGGGGCCTTCTTCAGCGAGCTCGACCGTCGCCTTGACGGCCTGCTCGTTCTTGCCAGTGGTCAGCTTCCCCGTGGAGGTCTCCATCACGACCGGGTTGGTGCCGTTCGCCTGCTTGGGGAGGTTGTCCTCAAGCAGGTCCTGCGCCTGGGTGGAGCCCGTCCCCGGAAGCGTCAGGTTGTCGCTCGTCTGCTTGCCGACGCTGTTCACGACAGCGACGAACCCCACCACGATCACGAGCCAGGTGACCGCGACGGGATACGGGCGGCGGGCGCAGAAACCCCCGAGCGCGTAGAGGATGCCGGTCATCTCAGGCCAGCCACTTCGCGATCAAGGTGCCGACCTCCTCGCCCGCATCCTCCTGGAGGAAGTGGGACGCGTTTTCGATTGGGCGGGGTGGCTCGGCGCCGATCAAGCTCGCGAACGCCTCCCCCACCTTGAACGGCAGCACCGGGTCGGAATCGGCCCAGAGGATCAGCGTCGGCCGCCGGTCGCCGCGCAGCCCCTCCAGGGCGCGCTTGCCCTCCGCCGCCCCTGGCATATCGGGTGAGATCGGCAGCATGAGCGGGAAGGCCCGCGCGCCGGCCTTGGACTCCGGGGTCGGGAAGGGCGCGTCGTAGGCGCCAGCGACCTCGTCGTCCATCCCACGTGCGCAGGCGTTCCGCACCAGGAGCGAGACCGGCAGGTCCTCGGTGCGCTCGACGAAGTTGCGAAACGTGTGCCAGGCATCGGACATCTGCTGCTCGCCGGTGAACAGGCCGGTGTCCATGATCACGATCCGCGAGACGCGGTCCGGGTACTCAACGGCGAGTCGCAGGCCGATCGGCCCGCCCCAGTCGTGGACCACGACCGTGGCGTCGCGCAGATCCAGGTCAGCGAGCAGCGTCGCCGTGAGCTCCGTGTGCCGGTCGTATGAGTACCAATCGAGGTCGATGGGCTTGTCGGAGCGGCCGAAACCGGCGTAGTCCGGGGCGATGCAGCGATGGCCGGCGTCGCGCACCGGCGGGATCACCTTGCGCCACAGGTACGACCAGGTCGGCTCGCCGTGGAAGAAGACCACCGGCGACCCCTCTCCCTCGTCGAGGTGGGCGAGGCGGAGGCCGTCGACCTCGCGGTAGCGCGGCTCGAAGCCGAAGTCGGGGAGTCCCTCGAAGCGCTCCTCGGGCGTTCGGAAGGTCTCGGTCACCGGCTGAACCGCCGGCTTGGATCCTCAGGCCGCAACGGCGATCGCCTCCGCGGTCCGCTGTGCGAGCGCCATGATGGTGATCATCGGGTTGGTCCCCGAGGCGGTCGGGAAGGCACTCGCGTCGCCGACCCATACCCCGGGGGTGTCGTGGAGCTCCCCCCACGGGTTGGCGACGGAGGTCGCCGGATCCTTGCCCATCCGGCAGCTCCCCATCTGGTGGGCGGAGAAGACGGCGTGCTCGTGCGGCGCCAGCGAGCACTCCTCGAGCCCCCTGAGGAAGGCGTCGAAGTCCTCGCCACGGCTCCAGACGAGCGGCCTGCGGCTCAGCGCCACGAGTGCCTGCGCGCCCGCGGCCTCGTGGGCCCGGGCCACCGCCTTCAGGCCGGCCCGGAAGTTGGCGATGTCCAGCTCGTCGGCGAGCCGGTAGCTCGCAACAGCGTTCCCCTCCGCGTCCACGTCGACGCGTCCGTGGCCGCGGTCGCGGATCAGCAGGATCAGCAACGAGTTGTTGCCCAATCGGGCCATTTCCTGCTTGTGCTGCCTGCCGGATTGCCAGGGCGTGGCGGCGGCCGCGATCCCGATCGAGTGGTGGGCGCCCTCCAGAAGGAAGCCGTGGCCGTCGGTCCCTTGGGCGAACTCGTGGCAGAGCGCGGATTGCGGCGCTCCCCACCACGGCTCCTGCGGCTCATCGTAGGTGCCGAACAGCGCGCCCGCGGGGTGCAGGCGAAGGTAGTCGCCGACGGCCGGGCCGCCGATATCCGAGCGCCGCAGGAGCGCAGGCGACTCGAGCGAGCCACAGGCGACGACCACCTGCGGCGCCCTAACCACCACCCGGGCCGTCGTGCCGTCGGGGGCCGCGTAGGTGCCCTCCACTCCCGCTGCCCGACCGTGCTCCACCTGGATCCGCTCGGCGCGGCAGTTGACGACCAGGTCGGCGCCCCTGGCGTGTGCGTCGGCGAGATAGGTCTTCTGGGTGGACAGCTTGGAGCCGGTGACGTCGCCGAAGCCGACGTAGCCGGCCAGGTCGGGGTCGTGTTTCGCCGGGTCGACGTTGCGGGTGATCGGCCTGAAGTCCCAGCCGAGCGACTCGCAGCCCTCCTTCAGCCGCTGGTGCGGGCCGTTCAGCTCCGAGCAGGCGTCGGTGACGCCGATCCGCCCCATCACCTGGTCGAGGCAGCGGTCGAAGTCCGGGCCGTCGAGGCCCTCGAGCCCGTGCTCGCGTGCCCACTGATCGCGCACCCAGGGGAAGGTGCGCAGGCAGTTCTGCCAGTTGATCACCGTGCCGCCGCCCAGCGACGAGCCGGCCTGCATCGAGACCTGGCCGTCGGCCGTCGGGATCGGCCCGCCGCGCAGGTAGAGGTTCTGGAATCCCCAGACCTCGAGCTGGTTGAAGTCGGCCTCGTCGAAGTAGCCGCCGAGCTCGAGTACGCAGACCTGCTTGCCGGCCTCGGCCAGGGTCCCCGCGATCACCCCGCCGCCGGCCCCCGAGCCGACCACGCAGACGTCGGCCTCGATCGTCATCGCCTCGGCCCCGGCCTGGGGACGGCGAACGGAGAGCGGCTTCGGCTCCGCGAGGGGCTGGCGCTGTGGCCCCGGATAGCCGATCGCGTCCCAGCTCGGATTCCGCCCCGTGCCGAGGTCGGGCAGGGCGTAGAAGAGCGACAGCGCCAGCCCGCGCAGCGTGTGGATCCCGGCGAGCGCCTCGGGGCCCGAGTCGGAGAAGGCGTGTATGAGCTGCTCGCGGGCCTGGAGCGGGGCCTCTGGGACCATCCCCTGCTCGGCGAGCGAGTCGAGCAGTGAGCCGAGGCCGGCGAGCTCCTCCTCGGTCGCCGCCGACTCTGCGAGGGCCACCTCGATCGCCTCGGGCACGCCCAGGTGCGAGGCGGCACGGGACCAGAAGCCGTGCGGATCGCCGAGCCCGTCGGCCCCCTCCAGCTCACCCTCATGCGAGGGCGCGGCCAGCGACGGGACCAGGGTGTCGCAGAGGACCAGCAGGGTGCGCCGTTGCGCGTCGGTGAACACATCGCTCGTGGCGAGCAGGCTGATCGCATCGCCAACCTGCTGGGTGACCTGCGCCGAGTACGGGAACATGTGCAGCTCGCGCGGCGGCGCGTAGCCGGGGGTGATCATCAGCGACTGCCGTTTGGCGTACTTGCGGATCCCGTCCGGCCCGTGGCGGGAGCCCAGCCCCGACGCCTTCCAGCCGCCCATCGGCAGCTCGAGCGCGCCGTAGTTGAGCTGGGCGTCGTTGACGCAGCAGACCCCGGCCTCCACCCGGCGGGCGATCCGCTCGCCGTTCGCCGTGTCGCGGGTCCACACCGACGCCTGCAGGCCGTAGGGCCCGTCGTTGGCGAGCCGCACCGCCTCCTGGGCGTCGGCGACCTTCATCACCGGCAGCGTCGGCCCGAAGGTCTCCTCGGTCATGCAGCGCATCGAGTGATCGACCTCGGCGAGCACGGTCGGCTCGAAGAAGCGGCCGGCCTCGGATGCGGCGCGCTTACCGCCCGTAACGACCCTGGCGCCCTTGGAGACCGCGTCACGGACGTGCGCCTCGATCAGCTCGATCTGGGGCGGGAAGATGATCGCCCCGACGTCCACCGAGCCCGCCGCTCCGGGTGGCCCCTGGCGAAGCGCCTCGACCTTGCCCGCCACGCGATCGAGGAACTCGTCATAGACGGGCTCCTCGACGTAGACGCGCTCGACCGAGATGCAGACCTGGCCCGAGTTGTTCATCCCGTAGCTGACGGCCGCGTTGGCCGCCCGCTCGAGGTCGGCGTCGGCCAGCACGATCATCGGGTCGTTGCCGCCCAGCTCCAGGCTGACCGGCGTCAGCGTCTCGGCGGCCCGGGCCATCACCCTCTTCCCGGTCTCGACCGAGCCCGTGAACATGACCATGTCCACCTCGTCGACCAGCGCGGCCCCAGTTTCGCCGCCGCCGGTCGCCACCTGGAACACCCCCTCCGGGATGCCGCACTCGGCCAGCATCTGGGCCATCAGCAGCGAGGTCAGTGGGGTCACCTCGGAGGGCTTGAGGACGACCGCGTTGCCCGCCGCGAGCGCCGGGATACAGTCGCCGAACGAGTTGTTGAGCGGGTAGTTCCAGGGGCCGATCACCCCCACGACGCCAAGCGGCGCGTAGCGGACGACGAGCCTACGGCCACGCACGAACGGCGAAGCCGACTGGATCTCCTCGTCGCCGAGGTACTGCGGCGCCGTCCTTGCCCAGAACTCCAGCGCCGAGAGCCCGTAGGCCAGTTCGGCGAACTGGGTTTCGTCGGCGGGACGACCAGTCTCGCCGACGATCGTGGTCACGACCCGTTCGGCGTTGGCGACCATCCAGCCGCGGGCCGCGAGCAGCACCTCGGCCCGCCCTTCGAACCCCACCGCCGACCAGATTGGCTGCGCCTCCCGTGCCCGCGCGACCATCGCCCCGACCTCGCCCGGGCCCAGGTCGGGGACGGTGGCGATCGTCTCCCCCGTAGCCGGGTTCTCGACCGGGATCCCGGTCTCGGTGGCAGCCTCGGTCGCGGGCCCCGACATCGCAGCCGCGAGCTTAGCGGGCGGCCGGGCCAGCGCTCCTTCCGCCGGGCGCGGGAGGATTGGAGGGTGCGCACGATCATCGTCTCGGACCTTCACCTTGGATCGGGCGGGGACATCGACCTGCTCCGCCGCCCGGAGTACCGCGAGATCCTCTGGGCCGAGATCCGGGGCGCGGACGAGGTCGTGCTGCTGGGCGACGCGATCGAGCTGCGCGACCGACCCCTGGCGGAGGCGCTCGAGCTGGCGCGACCGTTCTTCGACGAGCTCGGCTCCGCGATCGGCGCCGGACGAGTTCTGGTGGTGCCGGGAAACCACGACCATCACCTCCTCGACGACTGGCTGGAGCGCCGCGGGCTCGAGGGAGCCGGACCGCTGGGGCTGGAGCAGCGCGTCCCCGCGCACTCGGGGCCCATCGCCCAGCTGATCGCGGGGATGGGGGAAACGCCGATCGAGCTCGCCTACCCGGGGGTCTGGCTTCGCCCGGGCGTCTACGCGACCCACGGCCACTACCTGGACCGCCACCTCACCGTCCCGACCTTCGAGCGCCTCGCGGTGGCGGCGGTCGAGCGGGTGCTGGGCGGGGCACGGGAGGTCTCCGAGGGCCCGGGTTCTCCGGGCGATTCGGGCTCGGCGAGCGTCGAGGACTACGAGCGCACCCTGGCCCCCGTCTACGCCTTCCTGTTCGCGCTCGCTCAGACGGGATCCGCCGGGGGGCGGCTGGGCGGCGCCAACCCCTCGGCCAGGGTCTGGCAGGCCCTGGGGGGAGGCTACGGCCGCGCCGCCAAGCTACGCGGCTGGTTGCTGGGCACCGTCGCCGTGCCCGGCGCGGTGGGCGTCGCCAACCGGCTCGGCCTCGGGCCGGTCAGATCCGACCTCTCCCCCGGCGCGATCACCCGCGCCGGTCTGGAGGCGATCGGAGAGGTGACGCGCCGGCTGGGCGTCGACGCCGATCACCTGATCTTCGGCCACACCCACCGCAGGGGGCCGATCCGCGCCGAGACCGGCTGGCGGATACCCGAAGGCACCCACCTCTGGAACACGGGAAGCTGGGTCTACGCTCCCGGACTGGTCGGCCGCACGGCCACGGACAGCCCTTACTGGCCCGGGACCGTGGCCGTCCTGGAGGACGACGCCCCACCCGAGCTGCGCCACCTGCTCGATGACCGCACCCGCACCGAGCTGCGCGGTTAGTGGGCCGTGATCGACCGCGGCGCCGCCAAGCGCCGCCAAGCGCCAGCCGGCGAAACCGCGGCGAAGCTAGACGACCTGTACGTTGACGGCCTTGGGCCCCTTGGGCCCCTCCTCGGCGTCGAACGTCACCTTCGCTCCATCGGACAGGGAGCGGGCGCCGTCCGCAAGCCCCGTCTGATGGACGAACAGATCCTGGCCGCCCTCGTCGGGGGTGATGAAGCCAAAGCGCTTCTCCTCGTTGAACCACTTGACGGTGCCGGTTGCCATGCTGGACTGCCTCCGCGTGTTTGTGTTGGTGAAATGCCGCGGATACTGCTCCTGGTGCAAACCTGATTCAGCACCGCTTCATTGCGCCCCACCGTGGGACTACCCGGCAAACGGTAACACTCGGTGGCGCCAGCCGGCGGTGAACACGAGGGCGCGCAGAGCAGCCGCCGCGTCAGCGAACCGGCCGCGGCGGACCCGTGATCGCGCGCACCAGCAGCAGCAGCAGGACCGAGCCGCCGATCGCGATCAACCAGGTCTCGAGGTCGAAGAAGTTCTTGATTTCCCCGAGGTCGAGCGCGCTGGCGATCAGGCCGCCGATCAGCGCCCCGAGGATCCCGATCGCGGTGGTCCCGATGCAGCCGCCCGGCTCGGTCCTGCCGGGCACCAGGGCGCGGGAGATGGTCCCCACCAAGAGCCCCAGCAGGATCCAGCCGAAGATTCCCATTCCGGCACCCTAAACCACACCCTAGACTCGCCCGGTGCTCGACGAGCGCCTGATCAAGGCTCTGCACGTGGAGGCGCTGCGGCGCACCGAGCTGCACCGTGAGCACGAGCCACATGTGCTGTTCCAGGCCTCGACGATCGGGGCCCTCCTGAAGGGCGCCTACGACGGTGACGTCAGCTTCGGGGAGCTGGCCGAGCACGGCGACCTGGGGCTGGGAACGCTGAACGCGCTCGACGGCGAGATGATCGCCGTTGACGGGCGCTTCTACCGCGCCGACGTCGACGGAGCGATCCATGAAGTGAGCGGGTCAGCGAAGACCCCTTTTGCGGTGATGGTCTTCTTCACTCCGACGGCCGGGCTCGACCTCGATACGGCCCTAACCCAGGAGGAGCTCCTGGCGCGGCTCGACGAGCGCCTGCCCGCTGAGGCGCCGTCCTGGGCGGTGCGGATCGACGGCAGCTTCGACCTGATCAGGGCCCGCTCCGTACCGAGGCAGCAGCCGCCCTACCGTCCGCTGAGCGAGGTGGTCGCCGACCAGCACGTGTTCGAGCTCCGGGACGTGGCTGGAACGCTCGTCGGCTTCCGGTTCCCCGACTACAGCGAGGGAATCGAGGTCGGCGGGTATCACCTGCACTTCATCAGCGAGGATCGGTCGCGGGGCGGCCACGTGCTCGACTTCCGTGCTCGGAGCGTCACTGCACAGCTCGATCCGTCGAGCGATCTGCACGTGGAGCTGCCCCCGGGGATCGACCTGTTCGCACCCGATCTGCAAGGGTCGACGCACGAGGCCCTGAGACGCGTGGAGCACCAGGGATGACGGCGACTCGCGCGCCAGCGCGCGAGTCGCTGCGCGCGCTGGCGATCGTCCACCAACACGACGCCGGTCCGGGTGTGTTCGCCGACGCGATGCGCTCTCGCGGTGTGGAGCTCGAGTCGTGGCTGGTGGCGGAACAGGCGTCGCCGCCGCGCGAGCCGGACAACTACGACGCCGTGCTCAGCTTCGGCGGCGCCATGCATGTGGACGACGAGCACCACCATCCGTGGTTGCGCAAGGAGAAGGCGACTCTCGCCGAGCTGCTCGAGCGGCAAGTGCCATTGCTGGGAGTGTGCCTCGGAGCGCAACTGCTGGCCGAGGCGGCCGGCGCGCCGGCGCGCCGGGCCAGCCAGCCGGAGATCGGGTGGTATGAGGTGGAGCTGACCGCGGAGGCTGCGGGCGATCCCTTGCTGGCCCCGCTCGGCCCCCGCTTCGATGCCTTTGAGTGGCACAGCTACGAGTTCCCACTGCCCCCGGGTGCGACGCCGCTCGCCGCCAGCGCCTCGTGCCTCCAGGCCTACCGCCTCGGGGCTTCGGCGTGGGGCATCCAGTTTCACGCCGAGGTGACCACGGACGACATCGAGGCCTGGATCGGCGATTACCGGTCAGACGAGGACGCGGTTCGCATCGGCCTCGACCCGGGCGAGCTACGAAGGCGGACCGAGGGCGCGATCGGGCACTGGAACGAGCTCGGCCGGGGGCTCTGCGAGCGCTTCCTGGCCGCGGCCGCTACTCGGGCGTGAGATAGGCGGCGGAGAGGCCGCCGTCGACCAGGAAGGTGGAGGCGGTGACGTAGGAGGACTCGTCGCTGGCCAAAAAAAGCGCCGCCTGGGCCACCTCGCGCGCCTCGGCGAAGCGCCCCATCGGCAGGTGGACGAGCCGCCGCGCCGCCTTTTGGGGATCGCCGGCGAACAGCTCCTGGAGCAGCGGCGTATTGACCGGCCCGGGGCAGAGCGCGTTGACACGCACGCCGCGCCGCGCGAACTCGACCCCCAGCTCCCGCGACAGCGACACGACTCCGCCCTTCGAGGCCGTGTAGGAGATCTGCGAGACGGCGGCGCCCATCACGGCCACGAAGGAGGCCGTGTTGATCACCGACCCACCATCCCCCTCCAGCAGGTGCGGGATGCCGTGCTTGCAGCACAAAAAGACGCTGCGCAGGTTGACGTCCTGAACCCGCTGCCAGGCCTCGAGCGAGGTCTCCAGCACCGAGGTGTCGTCGGTGGGGTTGATGCCGGCGTTGTTGAACAGCACGTCGATGCGGCCGAGCTCCGCCCTGGCTCGGTCGTACATCCCCCGAACCTGCTCCTCGTCGGTCACGTCCGCCTCGAGCGCCAGCTCGCCCTCCGAGCCCGGCTCGATGTCCACTCCGACGACCCTGGCACCCTCTGCCGCGAACCGCCGCGCCGCCTCCGCTCCGATGCCGCTGGCCGCACCAGTGATCACGCACACCTTGCCGTCCAGCCTTCCCGCCATCAGCCCGCCTCGGTCGCGTAGAAGACGTTCTTGAGGTCGGTGTAGTGCTCGAGCGCGTCCGGCCCCAGCTCACGGCCGACGCCGGACTGCTTGAAGCCGCCGAAGGGAGTCGCGACGCGAACCGAGGTATTCGAGTTGATCGACAGCACACCGGTCTCGAGCCCCCGCGCGACCCGCAATGCCTTGGCACCGTCCCGGGTCCAGATCGAGCCCGAGAGGCCGTAGATGGTGTCGTTGGCGATCTCGACCGCCTCGCGCTCGTCCGAGAACGGGATCACGCAGGCCACCGGGCCGAAGATCTCCTCCCTCGCCGCCCGGTCGGCGTTCGAGACCGGGGCGAGCACCGTCGGGGGAAACCAGTAGCCGGCGCCATCGGGCGTCGATCCACGAATCGCGACCGGGGCGTCGTCCGGGACGAAGGAGGCGACCGTCTGCCGCTGTTCGGCTGAGATCAGCGGGCCCATCTGCGTCGCCTCGTCGAGGGGATCGCCGACCCGCATCGACCCGATCGCCTCCTCGAGCGCCTCCAGGAAGCGGTCGACGATCGGCCTCTCCACCAGTATCCGAGAGCGCGCACAGCAGTCCTGGCCGGCATTGCCGAACACGGCCGGCGGCGCCGCCGCAGCCGCTCGCTCGAGATCGGCATCGGCGAACACGACGTTGGCCGACTTTCCGCCCAGCTCCAGGGTGACGCGCTTGATCGTCGCCGCGGCGCCTGCCGCGATCCCGCGCCCGACCTGAGTCGAGCCGGTGAAGGCGATCTTGGCCACCTGCGGGTGTTCCACGAGCCGACGGCCGCAGACGCTCCCCGGCCCGGCGACCACGTTCACGACCCCCTCCGGAACCCCGGCTTCGAGCACTATCCGCTCCAACTCCAAGGCGGTGAGAGGTGTCAGCGCGGCGGGCTTCAGAACCACGGTGTTGCCCGCCGCCAGCGCTGGGGCCACCTTCCACGAGGCGATCAAGAGCGGGAAGTTCCAGGGGACGATCAGCCCCACCACCCCGATCGGCTCGTGAAAGGTCATGTCGACGCCCCCGGCGACCGGGATCGTCTGGCCCAGAAGCCGCTCCGGGGCGGCGGCGTAGTAGCGGAAGGTGTCCACCACCATCTGCATCTCGCCGCGGGCGTCGCCGATCGGCTTGCCCACATTTCTCGCCTCCAGCGTCGCCAGGTCACCGGCTTTGGCGGCGAGCGCGTCCGCAAGCCGGTGGAGCAGCGCGGCCCGGTCGGAGGGTGCCAGCGCGCGCCAGGCCGGAAAGGCCTCCCTCGCCCGGGCGACCGCCGCGTCCGTCTCCTCGACCCCGGAGCTCGGCACCTCCGCGATCACCTGCTCGGTGGCGGGCTCGACGACCTGGATCACGATGCACCCACCCCCAGTTGCGCCGCGCCGACGAGCGCTCCCACCACCCGGCTGCGCAGGTCCTCCTCCGGGTGCCACAGCACCCCGAGCACGAAGGGATGCCCCGGGAGCTCGATCGCCTCGACCAGATCGTCGCTCACCGACCAGCCGCTGGCCACGAGCCCTTCGCCCAGCTCGCCGATCCCCTGGTGGTGGTGGGACTTGACCGTGATCTGCCCAGCCGCGACCGCCGTGGCCGCCAGCGAGCCGGGTTCGAGCCGGACCTCGTGGTCGGCGAAGGCTCCGGGGGTATGGCGGTGGTCGTCGCTGCCAAGCAGGTCGGGGAGGTGCTGGACGAGGGTGCCGCCGCGGGCCACGTTCATGAGCTGCATGCCGCGGCAGACCCCCAGCAGGGGCATCCCGCGCTCCAGCGCCCGGCGCGCCAGGGCGAGCTCGAACCGATCGCGCTCGGGCCAGATGCCGCGCGTCTCCGGGTGCGGAGCCGCGCCGTAGGTAGCGGGATCCAGGTCGGAGCCGCCGGCGAGAATCAAAGCGTCGATCCGGTCGAGCAGCAGGTCCGGGGCTTCGGTCGCCACCTCATCGGGCGGGAGCAACAGCGCCAACGCGCCGGCCGCTTGGACCGCGGCGGTGTAGGAGCGCGGCAGCAGGGTGACGGTGTCTTCCCAGGGACCCCAGCGCGCCCGCTCGAGCGCCGCGCAGATCCCGATCGCGCAGCCGCTCACCCCGGCCTCACAGTCGGATCAGCCGCGCTCGAACATGCGGCGACGCTCGTAGTCGGTGACGACCTGGTCGAACTCCTTCTGCTCGTACCGGCCGTAGTTGAGGTAGTGAGCCTGGACGTCCTTGCCGAACGCGTTGCGAACGAAGTCGCTGCCCTCCCAGAGCTCGAGCGCCTCGCGCAGGGCCAAGGGGAAGGGCTCGGCCTCGCCCGCCTCGTAAGCGTTGCCGACCAGCTCCGGCCCGGGATCGGTCTCGTTCTCGATCCCGTCCAGCCCGGCCGCCAGGAGGGCCGCGATTCCGAGATAGGGGTTCATGTCGGCGCCCGGGATCCGGCACTCCACGCGCCTTGACTGCCCGTGCCCGACGATGCGAAAACCGCAGGTGCGGTTGTCGCGGCCCCACGAGATCGAGGTCGGCGCCCAGCTCTCGGCCGCGTAGCGCTTGTAGGAGTTGATCGAGGGCGCGATCATCAGCGCCAAGTCACGGACCCGATAGCGCATGCCGCCCAGGTAATGGCGGAAGGTGTCGGTTTCCTGGCCCTCGTCGTCGACGAACACGCTCTTGCCGTCCGAGTCGATCAGGCTGGAGTGGACGTGACACGAGCTGCCGATGTCCTTCTCCGAGGGCTTGGCCATGAAGGTCGCCGAGATTCCGTTCAGGAAGGCGATCTCCTTGACCCCGTTCTTGTAGATCGTGTGCCGGTCGGCAGTGGTGACGGCGTCGGCGTAGCGGGTGTTGATCTCGTGCTGGCCGTACCAGGCCTCGCCCTTGGAGAACTCGATCGGAATCCCCGCGGCGTGCATGCCGCGACGCATCGCGCCGACGTACTGCTCGTCCATCGTCGTCGCGAGAATGTGGTAGTCGAGGATGTAGGGGATCGTGGGCGTGAGGTCCTTGTAATCCTTCTCGTGCGCCTCGGCGTAGCTCTCCTTGTAGAGGTAGAACTCGAGTTCGGTCGCGAACTGCGGTGTGTAGCCCATCTCGTGAGCACGCTCGTACTGGGCGATCAGCACCTGGCGGGGCGAGGCGACGACCGGCGACCCGTCGTGCTCGACCACGTCGCAGAGCACGAGCGCGGTGCGGTCCAGCCACGGGACACGCCGCAGCGTCTGAAGGTCGGGGGCGATCCCGAAGTCGCCGTACCCCTTCTCCCAGTTCGCCATCTCGTAGCCGGGCACGGGCTCCATCTCCATGTCGAGGGCGAGCAGGTAGTTGCAGCCCTCGACGCCGTGCTCGGTGACCTCGTCGAGGAAGTACTCGACGTTGATCCGCTTGCCGAAAAGCCGCCCCTGCATGTCGGTGAAGGCGGTGACGACCGTGTCGATAGTGCCCGCCTCGGCCTCCTTGCGCAGGTCGTCCACGGAGAGCATCCCGGCGCTGCCGCCCGGGCCGCCGGGCCGCTCAGCGCTCACGCGACGCTCCCTGCGGCTATACGTCGCGTGTGACCTCGTCCTCCTCGAGAGTGCGAACGGGGCCGGTGTACTTGTCCTTCGCCGACACCAGGTACCAGACCCCGAAGATGAGCGGGATCAGGATCGCGATCGGCGTGTAGTTGACCACGCTAGTGTCGAACCCGTCGTTCCACGGCAGGCCGGTGGGCGTATAGGGCAGATCGAGGGCGAACACGACCAGGACCACGAACGCGATCGCGAGGATGTTGACCAGCCTGTAGCGACCACCCAGGTTCCACGGCCCGGGCTCGAACGAGTCCCCCGCCCGCAGCCTCAGGTACACCGGGATGATGTAGGCGAGGTAGAGCCCCACCGTACAGATCCCGGTGAGCGCGAAGAACGCGAACGGGTAGTTGTTCTTCCCGAACAGCGCCGGGATGGCGATGATCAGGGAGAACACCGAGACCGCGATCACCGCGTTGAACGGAACACGATCGCGGTTCACGCGGCGGAACAGCCCCCAGCCCGGGATCGCCCGGTCGCGCGAGAACGCGTACCAGGTGCGCGAGGCGCTGGTCAGTCCCGCGGCTCCGCAGAACAGCTGCCCGACGGTGGCGATCAGGATCACCAGCTTCGCCGCCCACGAGTCGAGCGCCGTCTCGAAGATCGAGAAGGTGGTACCGGCGGAGTCGTTGATCGCCGTAACGTCGTTGGCCGCGAACAGGAAGGCGAGCAGGACGAACCAGCCGATCAGCGCCGAGAAGAACACCGAGCGCCAGACTCCCTGGGCCGCCGCTTTGGCCGCGCCGCGGGTCTCCTCGGCCGTGTGCGCGGAGGCGTCGTAGCCGGTCTGCGTGTACATGGTGAGCAGGAATCCGATCGGCAGGATCAGGAACCAGAAGTAAAGGCCGCTGGTGGAGCCGTCGTGGAAGCCGGAGTTGTTGATCCGCTCGCCGAACACGAAGCTCGCGCTCTGGTGGTCGTCGGGAACGAAGACCAGCAGCCCGATGATGATCGCGACGCCGAGCAGATGCCAGCCAACCGAGATGCTGTTCAAGAGCGCAAGGACCCGGTCGGCGAAGATGTTCAGCACCGTGTACAGCAACATGATGAGGACGAACAAGAACCACGTCTCACCAAGGATGTGGACGTCGTCGCCGAAGTTGATGCCGAGGATGTCGAGCCCGTACAGGCCCAGCAGCGCGTTGAGGAAGAGCGCCGCGCCGTACGCCACCGAGGCGACGATGCCGATCAGCCCGACGATGTTGAACCAACCGGTCATCCAGCTCCAGCCCGGGCCGCCAAGTTCATGGGCCCACCAGTAGGGCCCGCCCGCGGTCGGGTATCGCGAGGTCAGCTCGGCCATCGAAAAGGCCACCATGAGCACGAAGGCGCAGAGCACCGGCCAGCCGATCGAGGCCGCGATCGGGCCGCCGTTCTGCCACGCGAACGGGAAGGACGTAAAGGTCCCGGCGAGGACCGAGATGATCGTGAACGAGATCGCGAAGTTGGTGAACGCGCTCCAACCGCGCGAGAGCTCCTGCTTGTAGCCCATCTCGGCGAGCTGGCGCTCGTCCTCACCAGGCTGCGCGGCGGGCGCGGCCGGTCGTCCTACGTCGTCCACCATCTGGCTACCTCCCCATCCGTTGATTCGCGCCACCTCGCGTCGGGCGCGGTAATCGAATTGGTGTGATGATCCGACCTATGAATGCCGTGACCATACGCCCGCGGGTAGACCCATGTCAACCCCTTCGCAGACGAATGTGAGGTTCGGGGTAAGCGGTGGACGCTGAGGCCGCGGTAGTGGGGGCCGGTGTCGTCGGTTGCGCGGCGGCTCTGGCACTGACCCGCCGGGGCGTCTCGGTGGCACTGCTGGAGGCGGAGCCGGAGCCCGGTCTGGCGGCCAGTGGCACCAACTCGGGGATCCTCCACACGGGCTTCGACTCCCTCCCGGGTGAGCTGGAGACCGAGCTCATCCTGCGCTCCGCCGCGTTGCGCGACCCGGTGCTCGAGGCGCTCGCCGTTCCGGTGATGCGCTGCGGGGCGCTGATGCGACCGCTGGTGGACTCGCAGCGCGACGCGATTGCCGCCCTGGCCGAGAATGCCAGCCGCAACGCGGTCGAGGCAAAGCTCCGCGACGACGGCTCGCTCGAGGTCCCGGGCGAGTCGGTCACCGACCCCGTGGCCTTCACGCTCGCCCTCGCCGACGCCGCCGAAGCCCACGGCGCCGAGCTTCGTACCGGCTTTCGAGTCGAGGCGCATAGAGCTGAGCGGCAAAGACATCACCCTGTCCGACGCAAGCGGCGACTCCGTCGCCGCCCGGCTGGTCATCAACTGCGCCGGACTTGGCGCCGGCGATGTGGCCCGCCTCGCCGGCGACGACTCCTTTGATGTCTACCCGCGCAAGGGCGAGTTTCTGGTCTTCGACCCGCCGCACGGCGCGCCGCTGGACCGGATCCTGCTCCCCGTCCCCAGCGAGGGCACCAAGGGAGTGCTCGTCTTCCCGACCCTCGATGGCAAGGCGGTCGCGGGGCCGACCGCAGTCGATCAGGAGGACTCCGACGACTGGTCCGTCCGTCCCAGCGCCGGCGACGAGATCCTGCCCAAGGCGACCGCCATCTACCCGCCCCTCGCCGACGCCGAGCCGGTCGCGGCATACGCCGGGCTGCGGCCCGCCGGTCGCGGGATCAACTACCTGATCAGCCCCTCGGACCGCTGCCCGGGCCTCGTCAACGTGGCCGCGATCCGCTCCACCGGCCTGACCGCCTCGCTGGCGATCGCCGAGCGCGTCTGCGCGATCGTCGCCGAGCTCGGCGTGGCGCTCGGTCGCCCGCGGCCGCTCGAGCCGGGCTCGCCGGCTCGGGTCGCGGGCCCGTGGTGGCGCCGGACGGCCCAGCATCGGGAGCAGCTGGCCCAGCGGGAGGCGGGATGAAACTGCTGATGGGGATCGACGAGGGGACCTCCGCGGTCAAGGCGGTGCTCTATCGACGCCGACCTGCGGCCGGTGAAGGAGGCGCGGCGGGAGAAGGCGCTTACGCAGCCGAAGCCCGGCTGGGTCGAGCAGGACCCGGAGGAGGTGCTCGACGGCCGTGGTGGATGCGGTGGCCGAGCTGCTACGCGACGCGCCGGGCGAGATCGCCGCCTGCGGCCTCGACCACCAGGGCGAGTCCGTGCTCGCCTGGGACGCCGAGAGCGGTCGCCCGCTGACCCCGATCGTCACCTGGCAGGACAAGCGCTCCCAGGAAGTGCTGGACCGGCTCGAGACCGATGGACGCGCCGACGAGGTGCGCGAGCGCAGTGGCATGCCGCTCGACCCCTACTTCTCGGCGGGCAAGCTGGCCTGGCTGCTCGAGCACGACGAGGCCGTTGGCCGGGCGCGCGACGACGGCACCCTGCGGCTGGGCACCGTGGACTCGTTCCTCTGCGATCGGCTGGGCGCCGGGTTCGCCACCGATCCGGCGACCGCGTCGCGAACGCAGCTCGGGCGCTCCCGAGTTCGACCCGGCGCTGCTCGAGATCTTCGGCGTGCCGGCCGGGACGCTGCCCTCGATCGAGGACACGGCGGGCGACCTCGGCGCGCTGCGGCACGACTCGTGGCCGGTCGAGCTGCCGCTGCGGGCGCGCTGCCCCGACCAGCAGGCGGCGCTCGCCGGGGCCGGCTGCGTGGAGCCGGGGTTGGCGAAGGCGACCTACGGCACCGGCGTCTTCCTGCTCGCCCACGCCGGCGACGAGCGCCCCCGGCCGAGCGGCGGCCTGCTGCCGACAGTCGCCTGGCGAATCGGTGGCCGGGTCGAGTGGGCGCTCGACGGTGGCGTCTTCACCGCCGGGGCCCTGCTGGAGTGGCTCAGCCGCGACCTGGGACTCGCCGATGACCCGGCGGCGCTCGCCGCGGCCGCGCAGGAGGTGCCCGACGCGGGCGGGGTGCGGGTGCTACCGGCGCTCGCCGGAATGGGCGCCCCCTGGTGGCGACCGGACGCGCGCGCGGTGATCGCGGGCGCGACCTCTGGAACGCGCCCGCGGTCACGTCGCCCGCGCAGCGCTCGAGGCGATCGCATGGCGTGTCGCCGACGTGCTCGTCGCCGTCCGCGAGAGCGTGCCTGTGGAGGTACTACGCGTCGACGGCGGGCTGACCCGAAGCCAGCTGCTCTTGCCGCTGCAGGCCGATGCCGCCGGGGTCGCGGTGCAGCCGGGGGCGGTCGACGCCACGGCCGCCGGAGCTGCCGCGCTGGCGGCCGTCGGCGCCGGCATCTGGGAATCGACCCTGGAGATCGGCGAGCGAATTCCTGCGGGTGACCGGGTCGAGCCCGAGCGCGACGACGCGTGGCGCGAGCGCGAGCATGCGGCGTGGCGCGAATTCGTGGAGCGGGCGGCCGAGCTCTAGATCGGACGCTCGTGAGGTTTTACGTCTCTAGCACGTACAAAGCCACAAGCGTGGCCAGCCGGGTCCTCAGATCAGCCCGGCGAGGATGTGCTCGGTGCCCTCGATGTGCTCGCGGACCAAGCCGACCGCGCCGATCCCGTCCCCTTTTCGGAGCAGCTTGACCAGCCGCCGGTGCTGCTCGTTGGAGTGGGTTAGGACCGTCTCCGGGTGGGCGATCAGCGCGATCAGGTCGCTCATCTGCCCCTGCACCTCGGTCATCGCGGTGACCAGCCGCGGCGAGCTGGCCGCCTCCGCGATCCCGATGTGGAAGCGAATGTCCGCCCGCCGGTAGTCCTCGAAGTCGCTCGCCTTGGCCATCTTCGCGACCAGCTCGTCGAGGCGGTCGAGCTGGCCGGACTCGGCCCGCTCGACCGCCAGGATGGTGGCGCCGGTCTCGACGGCGACCCGGTAGTCGAGCACCGCCCAGGCGTCGGCGCCGAGTGGCTTTCCGTCCTTCTCCGCCAGTGGTGGCCGCTCGGCGACGAACGTGCCACCGGTGCGCCCCCTCTGCGCGACGAGATGACCGCTCTGCACGAGCGTGGTCAGAGCCTCGCGAAGCGTCGAGCGCGAGATCCCAAGCTGGCCGGCGAGGTCGCGCTCGGCCGGCAGACGGCTGCCCGCCGGCAGCAGGCCGAGGCGTATGGCGGTACCAAGTCGCTCCACCGTCTCCTCGAACGTGGTCGGGGGGCGCACCGGCTTGAACACCGCCTCGGTGGCGGCGTCGCGCTGCATCGATCAAAGGTACAGCGATCCATCCAAAGCCAGCAGATCGCGGGACGCGACGGGACAGTCACCGGCGGCGCCGATAAGGTGCCCCGCCGTGAGCGGCACGTTCGATCCATGGCAGATCGATCTCCACGGCCATCGGGTCATCTACCGGATCGCGGGCAGCGGCCCACCGGTCGTCCTGATTCACGGAATGGTGAACTCGTCGCGTCACTGGGAGTCGGTGGCGCTCCGACTCGCTGACAGCTACACGGTGATCGCCCCTGACCTGATCGGACACGGCGACTCCGCCACCCCTCGCGGCGACTACTCGCTCGGTGCGCATGCGGCGAGCATCCGCGACCTGCTGGCGGTGATCGGGGTCGACAGGGCGACGATCGTCGGCCACTCCCTGGGTGGCGGCGTGGCGATGCAGTTCTTCTACCAGTTCCCGCAACGAACGGAGCGGATGGTCCTGGTCTCGAGCGGCGGGCTCGGTCGCGAGGTGAGCCCGATGCTCCGCGGCGCCGCTCTGCCCGGGGCGGCGGCGGTGGTATGGCTCGCCGCTCATCCGCAGGTGGGTGCGGGGCTGTCGCAGCTGGGCGAGCGGATGCGGGAGCGCGGCCTGGGGAAGGGCGTCTACCTGCAGGCGATCGCGCGAGCACTACAGCCGCTGCAACGCGCGGGTGCCCGCAAGGCGTTCCTGCAGACACTCCGTTCGGTGATCGATACCCAGGGACAGCGGGTCAGCGCTCGGGACCGCCTCTACCTGCTCGGCCCCATTCCCACGCTGATCGTCTGGGGAGGGCGAGACCACACGATCCCGGTATCGCACGGGCGCCGTGCGCACGAAGCGATACCCGCTAGCCGGTTCGAGGTCCTCCCTCGCGCGGCGCATTTCCCCCACCTGGAGGACCCCGAGGGGCTGGCCGCGGTGCTGTGGGACTTCCTCGAGACCACCGAGCCGGGCCGGATCGACGATCGGGACTGGGGTCAGCTGATCGCCCCGCACTCGCAGCGAAGCCCGGCGGCTGAGCAAACCACGGCCTAGCTGAGAAGAGCTGCCCGGAGCCGTGGCTCCAGGACCACTTCGCTAGTTACAGAGCCCGCCCGGCTGCGAGCTGTCGCACCGGTTGCGGAAGAACCGATTGCCTCCTCCATCGCCGTCCCAGACGATGTCGGCGGGCGCGTTCCTGAACGCCCAATTCCGCCGGATCCTGTTGTTCGCAGCGGCAGACCCTCCGAAGGGCACCGACGAGGCCAGCACGATTCCGCCCGGAGCGATCGCGGAGGGATCGGCAGGCCGGTTCCCTACCACGCTGTTGTTCCGGACCAGGTTGCCGCGAGCCCCGAACAGGACGATCCCGGTTCCCGAGATCCCCGGCTCGCCCCCGCCGCCCGGGCAGTTGGCCTGGTTCTTGAGGACCTCGTTGCCCCTCACCTTCCAGTCGTGCACCCCTCCCGGTTCACCGGTGTTGACCAAGGCGATCCCGGAGCAGTTGCGGGCCACCCGGTTGTTGATCGCCACGCCGTGGGCGGCGTCCCGAAGGAAGAAGCCGAAGTCGCCGTTACGGCGGGCACGGTTGCCGCGCAGCACAGCGCGTGCATTGGGGGAGCTGCCGACATAGAAGCCGGCCTCGCCTGAGCCCTTGGCGCGGTTATGCAGGAACTTGGTTCGCTTGGAAGCGAGCGCGAAGCCTCCGTACTCGTCGTTGTTGACGAAGGAGTTTCCGCTGATGACCGTGTTCTTGGCGCCGAGGGCAAAGAGCCCCGATCCGCGGAAGCCACGGACCAGAAAGCCGCTGATCTCTGTGCCCGACGTCCTGACCTCCCTGTTCCCGTTGTTCGTCCTGTGCGCGAGAACGCAGATCCCGTCTTGTCCGCCGGAGCAGCGCTTCGTCGAGCGCGACGGCGTGATCACGGTGCCCTCGCTGGTCGCCCGGGCGCCCTCCAGGGTCAAGCCGTTCTTCTTGATCTGGACGCTCTGGTGGTAGACGCCCGAGTGGACGACGATCGTGTCGCCGGGGTCCGCGCGCTTCACCGCGCCCTGGATCCACTCTCCATTGAAGACGTCGATCGTCCTGGCGTGCGCGGGCGCCGACAAGACGCCGGCGAGCGCCGTCACCGCCAGAATTGGCACCAGCGATCGCCGAACCGTTTTCACCCAGCACTTCCCCATCGCCGCGAGATCATATCCGCGTGGGCTGCGGCCATCAATGGAATACCTGTCAGGAATCAGCCACCCAGAGGGCGGCCATGATCGGCGCGGTGTCGAAGTAGGCGTGCAACCGCGAGGCCACGCCGTCGGTCATCGTCCAGACGTGGGCGAACTCGACCTCGAAATCCTGCCCGGTGGCCTTGGCGCGCCCACGCAGGCGGCCCAGGACGACCATGCGGTCGCCGGCGTCGAGGAAGTGATCGGGATCGGCCCAACGCCCCTCGACGTGATCCTGGGACACCGATGCAAAGGACAGCACGCCATCGTGGCCGTGGCGCGTGCCGCCCCACGGCAGCACGTCCGGCAGGTTCCATTCGATGTCGTGCGCCAGGTCCGCCACGAGCTCCTCCACGTCCCAGCGTGAGAACGCGTCGTAGATGCGCCGCAGTGATTCGACGTCCTGCTGGGACATGGCTTCCCCTCCACCCCGCGCTGGCTTGGCTGACTTGCTGATCTGAAGCGCTGATCCTAGTGGCCGACCCGTGCCTCGTCGGCGGGGTCGGGCGACTCGCTCTCGAGTGCGCCAACAGGCTGGCGCCCACCGTTCAAGGTCGGTCTGCTGCCGTTCACGGTCGGCTGGTGCCGTCACGGTCGCCGTGCCGTTCGCGGCTGGAAGCCCGTTCCGCGCGCTCGGGGCCAGACCGTCGCCGGCCAGGGGCGCGTGGCCGTTGCCGGCGGCCGACACCGGCGACGGCCCCGGGCGCCGCTCCTCGCCGGCGGCCAACAGGGTGTCCAGGAGCTCGAACGCACGCTCGGGATCGCCCGCGGCGATCGCGACCCGGGCCGCGTAGTCCCCGGCGCCCTCGTCCAGCCGCACCGCAGCGCCGAGACCGCAGAAGATCGCGACCCGCACCCGGGTGGCGCCCCGGCTCCAAAAGCGGCGAACCCCGCCGTCGCTCGGCCCGGCCCCCGCCCACTGGAGGCAGAGGTGGCGCCGCTCGCGCGTCACCCGGGGACTGCCACGAGAGCCCACGATGCGCTCCGCGTACGGGGCCAGCCGCTGGCGCTCGGCGTAGGGGGCGCGATCGTTCCAGCCCCGCATGAAGGCCCCGATCACCGGACAGACACAGCGTGGCCGGTCGCTGAACTCCTCTTGGGCGATCAGCGAGGCGAGCTCGACCACGCAGACGCCCTCCCGGGGTGACGAGTGAGCGCCGTCGGTGAGCCGGACGGGGGTGCCGTCCGGCATCAAGGCGCTCTCGCCCTTCCTCCCCATTGGCCTCGCTAGAAGCCCCGCCGCTCACGCTGCTTGTTGAGCGCCCTCCTGATCCGGGGATCGCCGCCGCGGGCGGCGAGCTCGCTCGCCATCCGGAGGCTGCGGATCGTCACCAGAGCCGCGAGGATCACCATCACCACGGTCAACCCGGCGACCTCCGCCGGCGGGATCGTCGCCAGGACGACGAAGAAGACATAGAGCACGATCGCCCAAACGGCGCACACCCAGAGCGAAAGCCGCAGCGAACCCAGCAATTGCATCCCCCGGATCAGACGACGTTCTGACCATAACGCAGCGGGGACTCCCCGCGCGCCATCAACCCGTCCCGCGGACTACTGGTCTGGGCCCGGCGCAGGGTCGGGGGTTGGCGCGGGGTCTGGGCCCGCAGGGTCTGGGCCCGGCGTGGCTCCTGAGCTCGGCGAGCGGAGCACCACCATCGCCCCCACGACGGCGAGCACGATTCCCGCCACCAGCAGGACGACCTGCTTCCACCCGAAGCCGCTGTGACCGATTCCCAGCGGATTGGCCAGCGCCCCGAGCAACGCAGCGGCAACGCCCACGACGATTATGAGCAGGCCTGTCTGCCTTGCGGACACGATGCGTGAAACCTACCTGCTCGCCCGGATCAACCGTGGCCGTTGAAGGAGATCACCTGCTGGATTCCGCTCGGGCGGTTGGCGTAGCGCATGGTGGTCGGCAAGAGCCCGGGAACGAAGGAGATCCGCTCCGCGGTCGCGTCCGCGCGCCAGGCCGCCGGGTTGGAGGTTCCCTGTTCGGCGGCCAGCTCCGAGGCGGCGGCCTGGAAGGCGCTCCGAATCAGGTTGCGGCACCGGCCCAGATCGCCGCCACCGCAGTAGCTCTGGTTTAGGGGCTTCGCGACTGGATCGCCGAGGAGCTTGCGGATGTCGCGGTCGAAGTACTGGTACCAGCCGTCGTACTGCCCTCCCGGCGGCTGACTGAAGCGCGAGAACAGCGAGTTCAGCTCGTCGAGCTGCGGGCCGAGCTTCGACATCATGAACGCGTCGGCGATCCTCGGCCAGGCGGCGTCCATGATCGCCGCGCCGGGGTCGTCGATCTTGCCGTCTAGGTTCCGGTCAAGACGGCTGCCGCCGTGGTTCCGCCAGGCGATCAGCAGCGACATCATCTTCGCCGGCTGCTGGTTCGGAGCCTGCGAGGTCGGGAGCAATCGCCGCAAGAGCGGCACAGTGTCGATCGCCCGCACGTCCTGGGTCGCGGCGGCGTTCATCGCGGCGGTCACTTCCGCCAGCGTCCACTTGCCGTCACTTCCCTTGAGACGCGCCAGGTTGCGGTCCAGGAGGTCCACCCGAGCGGCCGACCCGTTGCCGCCCCAGTTCTCGTCCGAGGCCCCGAAACCGTGGGCAGAGATGTTGTTCCAGTTGGTCATCGTCCCGTCGCTCGGATCGACGCCCTGGATGTGCCCGCTGTCGGACAGGAAGCCCTGCCACTCGTAAGCGCCCGTGCCCAGGGTCGGCAGGCCGGGGTCGACGGCCGGCGGCCGGATTGGCAGCCTGCCGCTCGTGTACATGGCGATGTGCTGGTTGTCGATGTAGAACGAGTTGAAGGTCTGCGGCGTCAGCGCCGCCGCCCGGAAGAACGAGCTCGGACTGTTGACCCGCCCGGTGGAGAGCCGGCGGAAGAGGAGCTGATCCAGGACGTCCTTCCCGTAGCTCGAGCGCTTGGACGAGATCGCCACCTTGGTCCCGTTGACCGTCGCGTATCCCTCCACGGGCCCATGCACGGTGGTCAGGAATTCGACCGGGTCTCCGTTGAGCGTGCCCGCATTGAAGTGCCCCATCGCCCGGCACTGACCACGGAAAAGGTACTTCTCGTCGCTGCCCCCACAGAGCCTTTCGGCGTACTGGTCGATGATGTCGCCGCTCGCCGACGTGAGCGTGGTGGCGAAGTCCTCACCCCGCCCGATCAGCATGTAGCCGGGGAAGGGCGCCGAGGTCGCGCCCCGCCACACAAGACCGGGCGCGTGCATGTCGATCTCGTAGGTGAGGCCGGGGTAGAAGTAGCCGATCTGCGGGCCACCGACCATCAGCGGGTAGCCGGTCTGCGAGTGGTCCGCGTCGATCATCAGGGTGTTGCTGGCCTGGCCGCTCTCCGGCAGGGTCAGCTCCTCGGGCACCTCCTGCGCCTCGGCGGCAGGCGTGGCCTGGTAGCTCCCGGGGTCGAGGATCACGCTGCCCGTGGGGCGGGCGGGAAGCTGCCCGTAGTCGAAGCTCCCGTCGACCGAGGTCGGGCTCTCGGGGTTCTTGAACTGGCGCAGGTCGTCGAAGACGCTCTTGCCCCTGTACTGGCCGAGCCGCTCCTGGAGGCCGCCGAGGAACTGCGAGCGGCGGGCCTCGTCGCCGCCGCCCTCGCCCACGAACTGCCCCTTGAGGGCGTTGACGGCATAGACGTCGTTGCGCGTCCAGTCCGGGGTCGAGGGACTGTGCAGGTCGAGGTAGTCGTTGATCCCCGAGATGAAGGTGTCGATGTCCCGCAGCACGGCCTGACCCTCGGGGCCGGCGTTCTGGAGGACCTGGGTCTGCTTCGCGACCTCGGCCTCGGTCTGGGCGCTGGGCGTGAACGACTTCAGGCCGGCGATCAGGCTGAGCGCGCTGAGGCCCGGGGCGTCGATCGCGGCGACGCGGGAGTTGTAGCGGGCCTGGTTGAGCAGCAGGCCGCGATCCTCGGCGACGATCCAGCCGGCGGCCCAGATCCCGCCGTTATAGGTCGTGGCATTGACGTGCGGAACGTTGTATTTGTCGCGGACGATGGTCACGCCGGCCCTCGGGACGCTCTCCGGGGTCCCGGGCCCGTCCGTGTCGATCCCGAAGCGCTCGGACTTGAAGTACTGGGTCAGGTCGGGGTTCGTGACGTTGTCGAAGAGCGGCGTCAGGCCGTCGTACATCTGCGCCTGGTCGCTGGCCCCGGCCGGCGGCGGAAGGCCGCCGTACTGGCCCGAGGGAATGATGTTGCGCGCCGTCTGCGCGTAGTCGGCCGCCGACGCGCTCGCGGGCTGCGCCGCGAAGCCAACCAGAACGAGCAAACCCACGAAGATCCTCCACCGTGCCATCCTGCTGCCTCCTCTTCTCAGGCGAGCCCCTTTGGCTGTCTAGCCAGCAGAAGATATACGCTCGCGTCGGTCCGCGCTGCACGGCCGTCACGCTCCCAACCCGGCCATGGCCGATTGCGCTTTCATCAACGCTTCACCCTTTCGTCATGGACCGTTCATCGCCTTGACCTAGACCTGGCATCGACAAGTCCACCAGCCGGTCGATTTCGGCCGGATCCGAAGGGAGACAGAGATGACCAGGAGGAACAGCAAGATGACCGCAACGGCGTTCGGCGTCGCTGCGGTGCTGGCGGTCGGCGTCGCGGCCTGTGGCGGCGAGAGCACCTCGACAGTCACGCAGGCGACGCCAGCGGCGTCGTCGAGTCCGACGGGGTCGAGCCTGCCCCAGGGAAGCGAGGCGGTGAAGCTCGATCCGGCCGAGTTCACCACCGGGATCGACAACCCCTACTGGCCGATGAGCCCGGGCAGCAAGTGGGTCTACAGCGAGACCGACACCCAGGGCTCGCACGAGAAGGCCGTCGTCGAGGTCACCAACAAGATCAAGACGATCGCCAACGGGATCGAGGCCAGGGTGGTCCGCGACACCGTCACCGAGAACGGCACTCCGGTCGAGATCACCGACGACTGGTACGCGCAGGACTCGGCCGGGAACATCTGGTACCTCGGCGAGGCGACCGCCGAGTACAAGAACGGCAAGGTGACGTCGACTGCCGGTTCGTTCGAGGCCGGGGTCGACGGAGCCCAAGCCGGGATCGCCATCCCGGCGAACCCCGAGCCGGGAATGGCCTATCGCCAGGAGTACTACAAGGGCGTGGCGGAGGACAAGGGTGCTGTCATCACCGTCGGCGAGGAGCAGGTCGAGGTGCCCTTCGGCCACTTCAACACCGACATCCTGATGACCCGTGACCTGGTGCCATTGGAGCCGAGGGTTCAGGAGCTGAAGTTCTATGCCCCTGACGTCGGCCCGCTGCTGAGCGTGCACACAGACGGCGCCGGCGGCCGTGCGGAGCTGGTCAGCTACACGCCAGGCAAGTAGTCAGCGCGATCTCAACCTCAGACGAGGACGGCGACGAGGGCCGGTGATCTCACCGGCCCTCGTCGTTGGGGGCGCATACCGGCCCTTGGCGACGCCGCGACTTCTGCAGGCGGAAGCTCCCTTCCCCACCTAACTGCAGATACGGCCACGGTGGTCTCGGCCGGCTGATACCGTCAGTGCTCACGGAGCGGAGTGATCGCCGACTCCGGCCGAGAGGAGGAGGACTTTCTATGTCGCAGGCAGTGAATGGTGAGCCCCGTCACCACATCCGGGGCATGTGGATCTTCGTCTCGGCAGCGCTCGCCGCACTCGCGCTCGTCGCGCTCGTCGCGCCCGCGACGTCGCAGGCGAAGGAGAGGGTCAGGGTGATGACCCGGAATGTGTACCTGGGGGCGGATCTGTCTCCCGGAACGAGTGCGACCAGCGTTCAAGAGTTGGTTAACGCGGCCGGCCAGATCCTCAACCAGGTCGACCAGAACAAGTTCCAGATCCGAGCGAAGGGGCTCGCCCAGGAGATCCTCAACCAGAATCCGGATCTCGTCGGGCTCCAGGAAGCGGCCCTGTGGCGCGACGCGCCGTGCTCGGATAACCCCCTCGACTTCACCGCGACCCATGTCCGGCCCGGTGGGGACTTCCTGGGGTTGCTCATGAGCCAACTCAACAAGAACGGGCCGCGTTATCGCCTGGTGATCTCCGAGCCCGAGTTCGACTTCCAGATTTGGGCGAATACCGATGGCAACCAATCGACCGGGACGCCGTTCGGTTGTGAGATCGAAGGGCGGCTGACCATGCGCGACGCCATCCTCGCCCGCCGCGGCAGCAGGGTCCAGACCTCGAACGCCAAGGGCGCCCATTTCGACACGCTGCTCCAGGTCACGCCCGGGGGTGTTCCCACCGACGTCACGCGCGGGTGGACGAGCGTCGATGCCAAGGTGGGGGCCGCTCCAAAGCTCCGGTTCGTCAACACGCACCTGGAGGCGTTCGACAATCAGCCGAGCAACCACACCAACCAGGACACCGACGTCCCCAACGGCGCCGTTCGCTGGGCGCAGGCGAAGGAGCTGGTCGCCAGCGGCGGGCCGGCGACCGGCACCCTGCCGGTGATCCTGCTCGGGGACTTGAACTCCGACGTCCGAACCGCAATCAAGCCCGGCGACGAGTCCGCGCACCGCTCTTTGCGAAACGCCGGCTTCGTACAGCGAGACACCTACAACCCGTTGGGCTGCTGCCTGAATGCGTCCGTGCTCACGGCGGGCGGCGGCGGAAGCGTCTCGGATTTCGACCACAAGGTCGACCACGTGATGACCGACGCTCCGGCCCAGGTGAACCTGGTCAGATCGTCGGTGACCGGCCGGTTCCCGGTGAACGGGTTCTGGAGCTCCGATCACGCCGGGATCGCCAGCGTCCTCGGCGTCGGCTTCTAGGTAGACCACTTCGACCTGAGTGCTCAGTCGGGGCGGCGAGATTTGAACTCGCGACCTTTCGGCCCCCAGCCGAACGCGCTACCAAGCTGCGCCACGCCCCGGTCGGGCGAGTTTACGCGAGTTTCCGTCCGAAGCGAATGCGAACATCTGTTCGATCAAGGTGGCAAAGGAAGACGCGCTTCGGAGATGCGGTCGGTGCGCAGAGCTCAAGCCCCGTACCGAGTTCGCTTGGCGACGGAAGCGGCGACTGCAACTCGACAACATGTGCAGACCGTGCAGGTCCGCCTATCACAGGGAGCACTATCGGGCGAACAAACAGCACTACGTGGATCAGGCGCGAGCACGAAAGCAGGCCCTGCGGCTGTAGCGCACCACCTACCTACTCCAATACTTCGCCAGCCATCCGTGCGCGGATTGCGGGCAGGACGATCCCGTCGTGCTCGAGTTCGATCACGTCGATGCCGACGCCAAGTCCTTCGACATCGGCCAATCCCTGCCTTACCGGAACTGGCAAAGCATCCTCGAGGAGATCGAGAAGTGCGAGGTCGTGTGCGCGAACTGCCACCGTCGTCGCACTGCGCGTCGCAGGGGTTCGCTTCGTGCCCTACTCACAGGAATCCGAGGAGCAAGTTGAGTTAGAAGAGCGGGCGACGGGACTCGAACCCGTGACCTTGAGCTTGGAAGGCTCATGTGCAACCAACTACACCACGCCCGCGGACCCGCCTCGATTATAGGTTCGCTCCCGCCCACGCCTGGCGAAAACCTGGGAGCGGCTAGCGCTTTCGCATCCCGAAGTCGGTCGTGAACGTGGCGCCGCTCGAGCCCGGCTCCGGCGGGATGCCGCGGACGAAGCCGATCCCGATCTCGCGGAAATCGGGATTGAGGATGTTGTGGCGGTGCTCAGGGCTGTGCATCCAGGCGCGGACGATTGCCTTGGGCGAGCCGAGGTGGCTTCCGCCATAGGCGATGTTCTCGCCGTAGAGCCACGCGCGCAGCCCTCCGATGATGTAGTTGACCTTCTTGAGGCGCGTGAGCACCGACGCCTCTCCGGAGCACTCGTGCGCGAAGCACCTGTGGTCGTCCATGTAGTTCGTGTGCCGCTGCGCCGCCTCCTTCAGCCGGCCGCTCTTGCCGAGGCGGCGCAGGCCGTGGTTCTCGCGCTTGCGGTTCAGCAGGCAGCGGACCGCCATCCGCGCGTGGCGATGGCTGAGATGGCGCGGCATGTCCTCCCCGTAGCGCTTGCAGGGGCTGGCGCTTGCGGCGCCGCTCAGAGGCCCGGCGAGAAGCAGCACCAGCGCCAAGACCAGCGCCAACGACCCGACGAACACGATCTTGCGTAGCCGGAGCACCATTCGACTCCGGCTTCGGCTGTGCCCGGGCAGGGATCAAGCCGCCGTCGACGCCAGGCGTGGCGAGGCTCGAACATGCGTCTAGCGTCGCGGGATGCGCCAGCCGAAGACGATCGTGTAGGTGGCGAACTCGCTGTCGTCTCGATCGGCCACGGGGGCTCCCCAGTCGACCCCGACGCCGATGTCGCGAAAGTCACGGTTGAGCACGTTGCGACGGTTGAAGCGGGAGTGCATCCAGCGCCCGATCATCTGGCGCGGGGTGTTCTCGTAGCCCAGGATCTCGGCGAACTCCCAGCTTCTCTGGCCCTTGGTGTAGCCGGCCTTCCTGACCCGGCGGTTGAGGCCCCGCTCGCCCTCGCATCGATGTCGGAAGCAGTCCTCGGCGAGCATCGTCCTGGTGTGACGCCGGGCGGCGAGCTCCAGCCTGTCGTTGGGCTCGAGCAGGTGGCGGTCGCGCTTCGAGCGCTTCTGATTGATCAGACAGGTGATCGCCTTGCGGATCTTGGGAAGGGCGACCTGATGGGGATGGGCCAGGGCGTGGGGACAGGCGGCGATGGCCGGGGCGATCCCGGGCCGAAGCGCCAGGGCCGCTGAGACGCCGACCGTCGCCGCCACGAGCGCGAGCAGCGCCGTCCACCCCCTTGGCGTCCGCCATCCCGGCATATCAACCCTGGCCATGCGAGGGGAGGTTAGCGACGGCGGTCGTTGCGCAGACGATCAGCGGGGGACCGAGGAATCGAACCTCGAGCGGCGGTTTTGGAGACCGCCATGTTGCCGTTACACCAGTCCCCCGAGGCTGCGGCGGAGTCTAGATGCGGACGAGAGGACTCGAACCTCCATGGGCCAAAGGGCCCACCAGGACCTAAACCTGGCGCGTATGCCATTCCGCCACGTCCGCGCGGGCCGATGACCGCGCACTCGGCGATCACGGATCGTCGCGCGCGGCCCCAGAAGATTCTAGACTTGCGGTGATGGAGAGCACCAGCATCCGGCCCGGTTACGAGCTCTGGCGACCGAACAGGCAGAAGGCCCAGGCCAAGACGACGAAGGCCATCGTTTCCTTCGTGCTGCTCGTCTCCGCCGGCCTTCTGGTCGTGATCACGATCGGCGGCTGGTCGCACCTGGGGGGCGCCAGCGTGGCGATCATGTCGCTGCTCTGGGCGGTCCTGTACGTGGTCTTCGCCCTGCTCGTCGCACGCTGGAACCGCGGCATCCTCCCAGTCGTCTCGGCCCTCGCGATCATCCTCGCGATCTTCGCCGCCGTCGCCGCCCCGGACTGGTTCGCGCGCTCCAAGGAGGGGCTCGACCCGCCGGCCCTCCCCGACGACCTTCTCGGCGTGCTGACCGTGCTCGTGGTTCCCGTGCAGCTGCTCTTGATCACTGTCGCGATGGTCGGCTTCACCCAGGAGTGGCACGTCGAGGAGGAGCGGCCTGTGGGCGGCGTTCCGCTGGCCGGCGAGGACACCGATGAGGCGCTCCCGCCCGCCAGGTATGAGCCCCGCCGACCCCTCGACGACGACGTCAGCTAAAACAGCTGCGGCTGGGCCTCGCGCGGGTCGAGCAGGTGGGGACCGTCCTCGCGGACGTCGTTGACCGCATCGACCACCTCGCGAGCAACCAAGAGATCCTCCGGCGCCGGCACCAGCACAGACGCCGTCTCCTCCTCCCCGCCGCCCGGCTCGAGCCACCGCGCCTCGGCGTCCGGCATCAGCACGACCGGCATGCGATCGTGGATCGGGCGAATCAGCTCGTTGGGCTCGCAGGTGACGATCGCGCAGCTGTGCAGGGCACCTGCCCCGTCTCGCGAGTGACCGGCAGCCCAGATGCCGGCGAAGGCGAACAGCCCGCCGTCGGCAAGGCTGATCCAGACCGGCTGCTTCCCGGATTCGCCGTCCCGCCACTCGTAGAAGCCGTCGGCCGGGATCAGGCAGCGGCGCTCGCGGAATGACTCGGCGAAGGCGGGCTGCTGCTTGAGCGTCTCGGCGCGGGCGTTGATCAGCGGTGGACCGGAGCGGCGCTCGGCCCAGCGCCCGGGGATGAGCCCCCACCGCAAACGACCCAGCTCGCGCTCGCCGTGCTCATCGCGACGGACCGCCAGCACTGGATCGGTGGGGGCGATGTTGTAGCGGGGCTCCTGCTCGAGCTTGGCGGACTCGTCGAGCCCGAAGCGGGTCCGGATCCGGGCCGGGTCGGGATCGGTGAGCGTGAAGCGCCCGCACATTGCCCTTCGAGGCTAGCGCGGGCGCGCATTGGTCAACCAGTGCCGGAGGTGGGATTCGAACCCACATGCCCTTTCGGGCACGGCCTTTTGAGGGCCGCGTGTCTGACCAGATTCCACCACTCCGGCGTATCGGCAACGATAGCTTCGCCGCGCCGCGATAATCCTCCGCCCGTGGATGCCGCCACGCGAATGGACGTAATCCGCAAGCTGTGCTCGTTCGAGAATCGGCTGGCTGGGACCGACGCCGAGCGGCGGGCGGCGAACTGGCTCGCCACTCGCCTTCGCGACAGCGGGCGGCGCGTCGAGATCGAGCCCACCTACGTCCACCCGCAGTACGGGCTCGTCCACGCAGCGCACTGCGCGCTCGGATTCGGAGCCAGCCTGCTGGCCATCGCCCAGCCCGCGATCGGATTCGCGATCGTGCTCGCGACCGCGGTCTCGATGTACCTGGACCTCAACTACCGCAGGTACCTGCTGCGCCGGCTGTTCTTCCACCGCGCCTCCCAGAACGTCGTCGCCCCCGGCAAGCATTCCGACGCCCCCGCCCGCATCCTCCTCTGCGCCCACTACGACGCGGCGCGAACCGGAGCGGCCTTCAACCCAAAGCAAGTCGCGCGCGGCGCGAGGCTGGCCGCCCGCCTCCGGGTCCCCATTGGGCCCTTTCGCATTCTGTTCTGGTCGCTCGCCCTCCTGCTGCCGATCCTCGGCGCCCGGATGGCCGGCCTCGACTCCACGCTGATCGCCGTTCTCCAGCTCCCCCCCACCCTGGTCCTCCTGCTCGGCGCCTTCCTGCTCACCGACATCGCGCTCTCGGGGGTCGTCCCGGGTGCCAACGACAACGCCTCCGGGGTGGCGACCGTGCTCTCGCTCGCCGAGGAGCTCGACGCGAACCCGCCCGCCAACCTCGACGTCTGGGTGCTGCTGACCGGGGGTGAGGAGTGCCTGCAGGAGGGAATGCGCTCCTTTGTCCGTAGCCATCGCGCCGACCTCGACCGCGCGACCACCTACTTCGTCAACCTCGACACGGTCGGTCACGGCACCGTCCGCTTCGAGGTCGGCGCCGGCTGGGTCGTCACTTACCGGCTCGATCGGCGCCTGGTGGAGTTGTGTGCGGCGATCGCGACCGCCGACCGCGAGGACTCGGACCGCTACCAGGCGCGGCCGCTGGTCCACGGCCTCGCCGGCGACTCGATGCCGCCCACCGTCGCGGGCTTCGCGGCGACTGCGATCACCTGTCTCAACGACCTGAACTACGTCCCGGAGCACCACACCCCGAACGACACGCCCGACCGGGTCGACCCTGCCGCCCTCGACCGTGCCCACGGCTTCGCACTCGAGCTGGTGCGGGCCCTCGACCGCGACGTCGGCCGCCGTACCTCGCGGTGATATAAGCGGCCCGTGGCGCGCCCGGCCGCCAACCCCCCCCGTCGCGGGGAGCTCCTCTGGAAGCCCTCCCCCGAGAGCGTCGAGCGCGCCACGATGACCCGCTACATGCGCTGGCTGCGGGCCGAGCGCGGGCGCACCTTCGGCGACTACCAGGAGCTCTGGGAGTGGTCGGTCGCCGAGCTGGAGGAGTTCTGGGCCTCGATCTGGGACTTCTTCGAGGTCGAGGCCTCAGCTCCGTACACGGAGGTTCTCGTCGAGCGCGTGATGCCGGGCGCCAGCTGGTTTCCGGGGGCGGAGCTGAACTACGCGCAGCACATCTTCCGCGGCAAGCGCAACGCCGACGTGGCGGTGCTGCACGCGTCGGAGCTGCGCCCGCTCGGCGAGCTGCGCTGGGGGGAGCTCCGCGAGCAGGTCGCCGCGCGGCCGCGGGGCTCCGCGAGCTGGGAGTCGAGCGCGGTGACCGCGTGGTCGCCTACCTCCCGAACGTCCCCGAGACGCTGATCGCCTTCCTGGCGACGGCGTCGATCGGCGCCGTCTGGTCGAGCTGCTCGCCCGACTTCGGCGCCTCGAGCGTCGCCGACCGCTTCGCGCAGATCGAGCCGAAGGTGTTGTTCTGCGTCGACGGCTACCGCTACGGCGGCAAGGACTTCGACCGTACCGAAACCGTCGCGGGGCTCCAGCGCGAGATGCCGACGATCGAGCGCACGATCGTCGTCCCCTACCTCGACCCCACTCCCGACCTCTCGTCCCTGCGGAGCGCGACCACCTGGGCCGAGTTCCTCGCCGCCGGCGAGGGCGCGGAGCTTCGGTTCGAGCAGGTTCCCTTCGACCATCCGCTCTGGGTCCTCTACTCGTCGGGGACCACGGGTCTACCGAAGGCGATCGTCCAGGGCCACGGCGGCATCCTGCTCGAGCACCTGAAGAAGCTCCACCTGCATCTGGACGCAGGAGAGGAAGACCGCATCTTCTGGTTCACGACCACCGGCTGGATGATGTGGAACTTCCTCGTCGGGGTGCTGCTGACGCCCGCCTCGATCGTCCTCTACGACGGCAGCCCGGGGCACCCGGACATGGACGTGCTCTGGGACCTGGCCGAGCAGACCGGGATGAGCTGCTTCGGCACCAGCGCCAGCTACGTGGCGGCCTGCATGAAGGCCGAGGTCGAGCCATCCTCGAACCGCGACCTCGAGCGCCTCCGCGCCGTCGGCTCCACCGGCTCGCCCCTCTCGCCCGAGGGCTTCGAGTGGGTCTATGAGCACGTCGGCCGCGACACGTGGCTGTTCTCGACCAGCGGCGGCACCGACGTCTGCACCGCATTCGTGGGCGGCGTCCCGCTGCTGCCCGTCTACCGCGGCGAGCTCCAGGGGCGCTCGCTGGGCGCCGCGGTGGAGGCGTTCGACGAGCAGGGAAACTCGGTCGTCGACCAGGTCGGGGAGCTCGTGATCACCGAGCCGATGCCCTCGATGCCGCTGTTCCTGTGGGGCGACGAGGACGGCTCGCGCTACCGAGCAAGCTACTTCGAGCAGTTCCCAGGCGTCTGGCGGCATGGGGACTGGATCGAGATCACATCCCGCGGCACAGCGGTGATCTACGGCCGCTCGGACTCGACCATCAACCGCCAGGGGGTGCGCATGGGGACCAGCGAGATCTACCGGGCGGTGCAGGCGGTGCCGGAGGTGCTCGACGCGCTGGTGGTCGACGTTCCGCGCCCTGGGACCGAGGGCTGGATGCCGCTGTTCGTCGTCCTCGAGCAGGGGACGACACTCGACGAGAAGCTCGCCGCCGAGATCAAGCGCCGGATCCGCGAGCAATGCTCGCCACGCCACGTCCCCAACGCGGTGTTTCAGGTTCGCGAGGTGCCGCGGACGCTGAGCGGCAAGGTCCTCGAAGTGCCCGTGAAGAGGATCCTCACCGGAACCCCTGCCGAGCAGGCAGCGAGCCGCGACTCCCTGGCCAACCCCGAGTCACTCGACTACTTCGTCGACCTAGCCGGAAGGCTCGACGAGCATGCCTAGGCCGCCGATCCTTAGGCGCTCTCAGGCCTCCGCGGGCGGCGCCGCCGCCGTGTCTCGTTCGGCGCTGGACTCAGGCCCTCCGTTCAGCGACAGGAAGGCCGCGACCACGTCGTGGTCGAACTGGCTGCCGGCCCGCGCCTGGAGCTCGGCCTTGGCCCGCTTCGGGGAGAAGGGCTGCCGGTAGGGCCGGTCCGCGGTCATCGCGCCGTAGGCGTCGGCGACCGCCAGGATCCTTCCCTCGAGGGGGATCTGGTGCTCGCGCAGTCCGCGCGGATAGCCGCGGCCGTCGGGGCGCTCGTGATGGCTCAGGATCCACTCGCCGACGCGGCCGAGCTGGGCGGCCCCGACAATGCGGGCGCCGATCTCCGGGTGGCGCTCCAGCTCCCGCCGTTCCTCGTCACTGAGCGGTGACCGCTTGTTCAGGATCGACTCCGCCACGCCGACCTCCCCGACGTCGCGCAGCAGCGCGGCGATCCGCACTCGCTCGACCTCCTCTGCGGGGAGGTTGAAGCCGCGGGCCAGCCGCTCGGCATAGCGGGCCACCCTTCGGGAGTTGGCCGGGGAGCCCTTGCGACGATCCACGGCCTCGGCCAGCGAGACGAGCGAGGCGAGCCGGGGGCTCGTCCGCTCGATTGCGAGCTCCTCGTGGTCCTCGGCCGGAGGGCTCGCGGGCTGGAAGAGAACCGATCGGTCCCGTCCGCCCTCCTTGGCCTCGTACAGCGCTCGATCGGCCGAATGGAGGAGCTCCCCGGTGGTGATGCCATGCATCGGGAAGCCGGCCACGCCGCAACTCACCGTCATCTTCTCCTGCTGGCGGGCGAAGGTCGCTCTGACCTCGGCTCGGAGCCGCTCGGCGAGCTGATACCCCTCGTCCTCGTCCGTCTCGGGAGCGAGCACGGCGAACTCCTCTCCTCCGAGCCGCGCAACGATGTCGCTGGTCCGCGTCGCCCGCCTCAGCGCCTCGGCGAGCTGGACCAGCGCGCGCGTCGCCGGCGGCGTGCCCGAACCGATCGTTGAACTCCTTGAACCAATCCAGGTCGAGCACCACGATCGCCAGCGGCCGCCCACCCCGGGTCGAGCGCTCGAGCTCGCCGGCGAACCGCCCCTCGAGCTCGCGACGGTTCGCGAGCCCGGTCAGGGAGTCGGTGCGGGCCGCCGCGGCCAGCTCGGTCAGCATCCTCTCCATCTGGCCCCGCAGCGCCGTCATCAGGATGCCGACGACGAACAGCGACCCCGTCGCCACCGCCCAGCTTCAGAGCCGGGAGCTCGACCGTCGGGGCTGGCTTGGCAGGGCGATCCCGTAGCCGGCGGAGGCGAGCGCCAGGTGGGTGGCGGCGACCGCCGGCCTGAGGAAGTAGCAGGCGGCCAGCGCGACCCAGAAGTAGTACGGCGGCATACGCGGCGGGGGCCTCGGAGCCGCCGAAGTAGACAGCCAGGCTGACCAGGATCGTGCCGAGCAGGGGCGACACTTCGAAGAGCCACAGGGGCAGCCGGTCGAAGAGGACCAGGAAGCCCAGGGCCGCCACGTACGCCGCAATCGCCGTCACCACCAGCCCGGCCGCGTCCCGATCGGCGGAATGGGGAAGCGGAAGGGTGACGAGCAGCAGCGTCGCCCCGATCCCGAACAGGTAGGTGAACGTGCGTGGCCATCGTGGCCGGGTCCTCGAACACCCGCACGGGCTCGCCCTGCTCACGCCAGGCGATTCGGTCAGCCAGGGCACGGCCGGTGATCGTGGCGCGATCCTTGAACGAAGCGCGACTCATTGGTCCCTATGCCACACCGGGGCCCATCGACGTTTTATCGGCCCGCGCCCGCCCCGACATGAGCCCCCCTTGGGCGTGCCACCGCGGTCGCCACGGCGGCGACCGTGAACCGAAGTCCACAGAACATCGTAGATTTGATGCGGGCGCCGCTGGGCCCATTCACTTGGACCAACATCAGATCACAGGAGAGAGCCCGATGAGCCAGCCGACGATGGTCGAATTCGACCTCGACCGCTACCTGCGCAACTCGAAAAAGGTCGACCTGAGCGGGATCGACTGGGAGCAGATCCCGGACCACCCCCTCTCCGACGGCGACGTGATGTGCCTCCATTACATGATGGACATCGAGACGCACACCGTGGTCTACCTGCGCGACCTGCTCGCCACCCGCGTGGCCGCCGACCCGCAGATCACCGCCTTCTTGAGCTGCTGGGTGTACGAGGAGCTGTGGCACGGGGAGGCGTTCTCCGACTTCCTGCGCTCCTACGGGATCGAGGTGCCGGCCGAGCCGAAGCTCCCCGACGGCTCGACCCCGATGCCCACCCGCCCAACCCGCTGGCGCCAGCTGCGGGTCAGGGCTGGAGTCGGCAACGGGCTGGGGATCGTGCCGACGATGCTCGGCTCGATCATCACCCGCGACTTCGCCGCCATCCACATGATGTGGGGCGCCGTGAACGAGCTGACGACGCTGACCGCCTACCACGCCCTGATCCGCCGCTGCGATCACCCAGTGCTCCACCAGCTCCTGCGCAAGGTGATCCAGGACGAGCGCCGCCACTTCGCCTTCTACCGGGCCCAGGCGAAGGCGCGCATGCAGCGCAGCCGCACCGCTCGCCGGCTGGTTCGCTGGGCGCTGTCAAGCCTGTGGACGCCGGTGGGAGCGGGCGTCAAGAGCGAGGAGGAGGTCGACGCGCTGGCGATCTACCTGTTCGGCGACGGTCCCGCCGGTCGCGAGCAGATCCGCGAGATCGACCGCACGATCTCGGACGTCCCCGGCCTCGAGGGTCTGACGATCCTCGAGGACTATCTCGACGCGGCGCTCCGCCGGGCCGCCGAGCGACCGGGCTGGGCCGGAGTGGGCCCGAGGTCGGATCGGGCGCCCACCAACGGCCATGCTCGCAGCCCCCAGCCACTGGGCCCACGTAGGGGTGCGAGAGGATTAGCGGTCCGCGCTTCGCCCGGGCAATAAGGGCAGCCGACCTGTCCCTACTAACCGACGCGTATGAGGTTGTACGTCCTATACACGTCGAAAGCCACGAGCGTCCCGACTCCGGCCGCCCCTACCTGCCCAACCCCAGCCTTCGCGCCCGCTCGAGCGCGTGCGCCAAGACCTCGTCGCCGCCCTCGACCTCGCCCCCGCGCATCAGCACTCGGCCGTTGACGACGGTCGTGTCCACGACCGCTCCCGAGGCCGCATAGACGATGCCCGGCCGTGAGGTCCCCGAGGCTGAGCTCCGGCGCGTCCGAGCGCAGCAGCAGGAAGTCGGCCGGCCCCCCCTGAGCGAGGTCCCCTCCCCCGAGCAGCGGCGAGCGACGCCCAGTGGCGATCTCCCAGACCTCGGCCGCGTTGACCGCGGCGGGATCGCGCGCCTCGTGCTTGTGGAGCAGGGCGAAGGTCTTCATGTCCTGGAACAGGTCGAGGGAGTCGTTGGACCCGGCCCCGTCGGTGCCGAGGCCGACGTGGACGCCTGCGTCGCGTGTCGCGAGGTAGGGAAAGATGCGGCCCACCGCGAGCTTCAGGTTGGCAACCGGATTGGTGACCACCGTCGCGCCCCGCGCCGCGATCAGCTCGAGCTCGGCGTCGGCGAGCCAGACCCCGTGCGCGAGCAGGGTGTGCGGCCCCAGCAGACCGAGCCGCTCGAGGTACTCGGCCGGGCGGGCTCCGTGCGCCTCGACGCAACGCGCCACCTCGTCCTCGGTCTCGGATAGGTGAATGTGCACGGGCAGCTGGCGCTCCTCGGCCGTCTCGGCGATCCAGCGCAACGACGACTCGCTGACCGTGTAGATGGCGTGTGGGGCGAGCGCCGGCGCGATCAGCTCGCCGGCCGCGCCGATCTGCTCCAGGCTGCGCTCGGCGGCCTCGCGCAGCGTTTCCGGGCCCGCAGCGGCGCCGACATCGATCAGCGGCGCTCCGATCGTGGCTCGAAGCCCGGCGTCCTCTACGGCGCGAGCGGTCGCACCCGGATGCCAGTACATGTCCCAGAACCGAACGGTGCCGGCCCGGATCATCTCCACGCAGGCCAGTCGCGTGCCCCAGTAGACGTCCTCCGTCTCGAGGCGGGCCTCGACCGGCCAGATCAACGTCTCCAGCCACTCCATCAGCGGCAGGTCGCCGCCCTGGCCCCGGAACAGGGTCATGGCCGCGTGAGTGTGGCCGTTGACGAGTCCCGGAACCAGCGCCATCCCGGCGGCGTCGATCACCTCATCGCCCGGCCTGGAATCCACCCCCGGGCCCAGCGCGACGATGCTGCCTTCCTCGACCCGCAGGCCGACGACCTCGCCGTCGAGCCGGGCGTCTTTCACCGCCAGGCTCATGCCAGCGCCGGCACGAGCTCGCTCGAGCGCATGCGCCACGGCCTGGCGGTTCGCGGCGCGCCCCGCCTCTAGCTCCTCCGTCGTCAGCTCATGCTCGCCCACCCCGTTGGCGAGGTTCTCGACCACGCAGATCGCCGCATATGCGAGCCCGAGGTCGCAGGCGGCGACGCACTCGGAGGCGATCGTCATCCCGACCACCTGGGCGTGCGAGGCCATCAGGCGGATCTCTGCGGGCGTCTCCAGCCGCGGGCCGCGAGCCTGCCAGTAGACGCCGCCATCCACGAGCTGCGAGCCGACCCGGTCCCGCCAGGCAAGCACGACGCGACGCCGCCAGCCGCGGTCGAACCGCGGCACGCTGTGTGCGCGCTCGTCGTCGAAGGCGACCGGGCCGGCACCCAGGGCGATGAAGTCGGCGGGACAGACGAAGGTCCCCGGGCCGAGCTCCGTCTGCAGGCCGCCCACCGAGCCGAGCGCCAGCACCCGGTCGCAGCCGGCGTCCACAAGGGATCGCATGTTGGCCAGGTGGTCGATCCGGTGCGGGAGGACGTAGCGGTCGGCGCCATGGCGCTGCAGGTAGACGGCATCCGGCAGAGGAACGTCGAGCCCCCGGACCGCGCTTCCGCCGCACACTGCAAGCCCGGCCACGGGCCTAGCGATCAGACATCAGCGCGGTGCTCGCGACCAGGGCGGCGGAGACCGCCATGATGGCGAGCGCGGTCACGGTTGCCCCCGTGTGCAGGCGCGCGAATTCCAGCAGCTCGTCGCCGCGCGATCAGGCTCGCCGCCACCACCGCCGCACCGGCGGCTCCGCCGAGCCCAGGCCAGAGCCCGAGCCTGTCTCTGTGAGCTGCGACGCCCGCGCGGACTGCGGCGCTCACCCGGATGGCGGCGACAGTCAGGAAGAAGAAGCCAGAGGAGACCAGCACCCCCCCAAGCACATCGCTGGGGAAGTGCCAGCCGAGCATCATCAGCGAGGCCGACACCGCGATCACGTAGGCCGCGGCCCCGAAGGCGACGGCAACCCGCAGCCGCGCCGGAGCCACCAGCACGGCGGCGAGCGCGATGGACATCGCGCCGGTGGCGTGTCCACTGGGGTAGGCCTCGGCGCCCACCTGATTCGATCCAAGAATCGAGTGGTAGCGCGGGTGCGCCAGTGCCACCTGGAGGATCAGGGCGGTCAGGTTGGCCCCCGCCACCAGCGCGACCGCTCCAAGCGCCTCCCGACGCCGGCCTAGCGCCCATCCCCAGGCGAACAGCGCGGCAAGCGCGAGCATCAACGGCCGTGGGTCGGCAGAGTGCGTGAGCTCGAGGACGATTGGCGAGGAGGGCGGGCCGCCGTCGAGCCCCCTCATCCAGTGGAGCGCGTTCGCGTCCAATCGCCCGACCGGCGCAATCCCGTAGGCGCAGGCGAGCACCGCCGCGAAGGCGAGGAAGCAGGCTGCCGCTGCGAGCAATGGTGATCTGACGCTCGGGCGCATCCCGAAACGGTAGCGGGCGGTCTTAAGCCGGAGTAATCGGGTTGCGGCGCTCGGAGAAGCTGCGGTCCTTGCCCTCCGCCAGGGCGAAGCGCCGGATCAGCTCAGCGCGCAGCTGGTCGGGCTCGATCACCGCATCGACCACCAACTCCGAAGCGAGATGGAGGATGTCGATGTCGGTGGCGTACTCGGTGCGCTTGCGGTGCACGAACTCCTCGCGCCGCGCGGGATCCTCGATCTCCTGGATCTGGTTGTAGAAGACGGCGTTGATCGCCGCCTGCGGCCCCATGACGGCGATCGAGGCGGTGGGCAGGGCGATGCAGCAGTCTGGCTCGAAGGCGGGGCCGGCCATCGCATAGAGGCCGGCGCCGTAGGCCTTGCGGACGATCACCGACAGCTTCGGCACGGTCGCCTCGGAGACGGCGGAGATCATCTTCGCGCCGTGGCGGATGATCCCCTGGCGCTCCACCTGGGTGCCGATCATGAACCCGGGAACGTCGGCGAGGAAGAGCAGCGGAACGTTGAAGGCGTTGCAGGTCCAGATGAAGCGCGCTGCCTTGTCGGCGGAGTCGACGAACAGCACTCCGCCCTTGACCTTCGGCTGGTTGGCGACGATGCCGATCGCGCGGCCGTCGAGTCGCGCGAACCCCACCACCAGCTCCTTGGCCCAGCGATCGTGGACCTCGAACAACGAGTCGGCGTCGACCAGCGCATCGATCAGGTCGACGACGTCGAAGGCGGCGTTCTCGTCGGCGGGAACGATCTCGGAGACCGGGCTGCCCGCGACCGGCTCGGCCGGCGGCGCCGACGGCGGGCGCCTCGCGCCAGCTCTTCGGCATGTAGGAGAGGTAGTGCCTCGCGAGGTCGATCGCGTGGGCGTCCGAGCGCGCGAGGAGATGACCGCAGCCCGAGACGGAGGTGTGCATCTTCGCCCCGCCCATCTCCTCGAGGTTCACCTTCTCCCCGATCACCATCTCGGCCATCCGGGGCGAGCCCAGGTACATCGAGGCGTTGCCGTCTCGCATGATCACCAGGTCGCAGAACGCCGGGATGTAGGCGCCGCCGGCGGCAGATGGGCCGAACAGCAGGCAGACCTGGGGCACCTTGCCGGAGAGGACCACCTCGTTGTAGAAGATGCGTCCGGCGCCGCGGCGCCCCGGGAACATCTGCACCTGGTCGGTGATCCGAGCGCCGGCCGAGTCCACCAGGTAGACCATCGGCAGCTCGAGCCGCAGCGCTCGCTCCTGGATCCGGAGGATCTTCTCGACCGTCTTCGGCCCCCAGGAGCCCGCCTTCACGGTCGGGTCGTTGGCCATCAGCGCCACCCTGCGGCCCCCGATCAGCGCCAGGCCGGTGACCACGCCGTCGGCGCCGAGGCCCTCCTGCTCCCAGTTGGCCAGCAGCGCCTCCTCGGCGAACGACTCAGGGTCGACGAGGCGCGCCACGCGCTCGCGCACCGGCAGCTTGCCCTGCTCGGCGGTCTTGCGGTGGTGGCGTTCGGGACCGCCGGAGAGGGCGGCTTCGAGCGCCCGCTGCAGATCGCTCGCCACGCGAGTGCTCAGATCACGGCCTCGCTCAGGTCGGTGGGAGTGGGTCGCTCACCCGAGTAGTCGTAGAAGCCCCGGCCGGACTTGCGTCCGTAGTGGCCGGCATCGACCAGCTTCGAGAGCGTCTGGCGGCGGCGCGAAGCGCTCCTCTCCGTAAGCCTCATGCATCACGTCAGCGATCGACGCCAACGTGTCCAGGCCGACGAAGTCGGCGAGGGTCAGCGGCCCCATCGGGTGAGAAGCACCCGCCTTCATGCCGGTGTCGATGTCCTCGATCGAGCCCACGCCCTGCTCGCAGGCGCGGATCGAATCGAGCATGTAAGGGACAAGGAGCCGGTTGACGATGAACCCCCGGTTGTCCTGGGCGGCGACCGTGGTCTTGCCGAGCTTCTCGCCCAGCTCAAAGCCGAGCTGCACCGCATCGTCGCCGGTTCCATCGGCGCGCACCACCTCCAGCAACGGCATCACCTGGGCCGGGTTGAAGAAGTGGAGCCCGAGGAAGCGCTCCGGACGGGAGGTCGCCGCGGCCTGCTCGGCGACGGGCAGCGACGAGGTGTTGGTGGCGAAGGTGGCCCCGTCCTTGGCCACGCCGTCCACCTGTTTCCACATCTCGAGCTTCAGCCCCAGGTCCTCGGTGATCGCCTCGATCACGAGGTCGCAATCGGCGAGGTCGGCGTAGTCGAGCGTCGGCTCGATGCGGCCCAGCACTGCATCCGCGTCGCTCTGCTCAGCCTTGCCCTTCTCCACCGCGCGGGCGAGCTGCTTGGAGATCTTGCCGATGCCGCCATCGAGCTTCTCCTGGCTCACCTCGCGCACGACCACGTCCCAGCCCGCTTGGGCGCAGATCTGGGCGATCCCGTGGCCCATCAGGCCGCAGCCGACGACACCAACCTTGCTGATCTCCATGCGGAGGCCTCCATCGCTGGATCGGGTTTGGGCTCGAACGGAGCGGCAGCCTACACGGGGTGTCCCGGTGACCGCCCTGCGCGATCAGGCGAGGATCGGCTCGCGCTGCTCGATCGCGGGACTGAGCTCGGCGAGCTCGTCGATCGCGAGGCCGATCTCGTCGGCGAGCCCGTCGATCCCGGGCAGCGACTCCGGGTCGGCGTAGAGGCCGAAGAAAGCGCCCTCCCCGACCGTGGTGATGCCGATCGAGAGCGCGTGGCGCTCGGGGATCGGGACGACTGGATATGCCTCGGCAAGGGGGCACCCGCGCATGTACAGGGGCTCGGGAGGCCCGGGGATGTTGGAAACCGTGAGATTGAACGTGCGCGGGCTTGCGATCAGCCGCGAGACCACACCCTGGAGCGGCGAGGGCGCGAAACCGATCGAGCGCACCACGTCGTCCGCGCCCTCCGGCTTCCCGGCACGCTTGCGGTCGCTGGTCGAGGCGTGGATCTCGCGCAGCCGGCGCACCGGGTCGGGCTCGTCGCAGGGAAGGTCGACGAACATGAACGAGATCCGGTTGCCGAGCTGATCGGCCTCGCCGGACCCGCGGACGTTGACCGGCACCATCGTCTTGATGCGGCTTGGGGTCTCGCCGCGCTTCCTGAGGAAGGCCCGGACGCCGCCGGCGGAGGCGGCGAGCAGGACGTCGTTGAGCTTGACGCCGAACCTGCCCTTGATCCGCGCCAGATCGTCCATCGGTCGAGCGAGCAGGCCGAGCCGTCGAAGCGGCGAGATGGGCGAGTTGAGCTGCGGGGTCGGCGGGGCCGGGCGCGCCGCATCGAGGAGCGCGGCCGCGGCCCGCCGAGCCCGCGAGGCGAGCTCCAGGGCTCGCCGCGGCGAGCGCGCCGCGCGGGCGGGAATCGCCGCCAGGTCGAGCTGGCTGCGCGCCAGGTCGATGAGCCCGTGCCCGAGCAGCTTCGAATCGCTTGGGGGGGACTCCGGGGACCATGCGTCCGGCTCGGGCGGGGGAGCGACAGGGTCGGGATCGAGCAGCAGGGTGCCGAGCTCCACTGCGGCGATCCCGTCGACCATGCAGTGGTGGGCCTTGCCGACCACGCCGATCCGTCCATCGTCCAGGCGGTCGGCGATCCAGACCTGCCACAGCGGGCGGTTGCGCGGCAGCGGCTTCGACATGCACTCCTCGACCACTTCTGGGAGGCGGCTCGCCTCCGTGGGCACAACGTGGCGGGAGACGTCGAAGTCGAGGTCATCGATCCAAACGGGGGCGTTGATCCCGAGTGGCACCGACCGCAGCGTCTGCCGGTACCGCGGCGCTCGCGGGAGCCGGCCTGCAATGTGCTCGCGGAGCTCGACGAAGCTGGGCCTCACCCCGTCCGCGGGCGGCTCGAAGATCGCCGCCCAGCCCACGTGCATGTGGGCGGTCGGCGTCTCAACCGCCAGGAACGAGGCGTCCAGCGGCGACAGGCGCGTGACGGTCATCTTCTCCTCACTCTCCGGTAGCCGAGACTTGACGCTCCGATGAGCGCCGCGTCCTCAGCTTCGTCGGGTCCCGAGGCCGGTCAGAACCTCAGGTTCGCTTGGTCCGATCTCAGCTTCATCGGCCGTCAGCTTCGTCGGTCGTCAGCTTCCGTCAGGACCTTGAGCTTCGGAACTCCCGAGCGGACAAGGATCGCGGATTCGCAGCCGCGTGTAAACGGCCCCCTGCCGGATTTCTTACATTTATCGCCCTAGTTCGCGCAATTTCCGGCGATCTGCTCAGACGCCAGCGGGCGGGGTGATCCCGAGCCGTTCGAACTCGCGGCCCATCGCCTCGGCGAGGGCGTTGAGGCCGCTCATCGGCCGCACCATCACGATCAGCTCCGCGACCTTGCCGTCGCCGTCGAAGCGCAGCAGGTCCAGCCCGTCGACCTCGCGGTCGCCGACCCGCGCCTTGAAGATCAGCGCCGCTGCGTCCCCGTCCTCGAACCGCTCGACGTAGCGGAAGTCCTCGAACACTTTCATCGCGCCCTGGGTGAGGATCGTCGACACGACCGGCTTTCCCTCATATGCCCGGAACACGACCGGGCTGCGGAAGACCACGTCCTCGGCGAGCGCGTTGGTGAGCGCCTCGGGGTCCCTCGCCTTGATCGCGCCTGTGAACGCGTCGCTCTTCATCGCCTGGCAGCCTACCGACGCCAGTCCACCGGCCCGGCGCTCAGGACGTGGGCGCCGAGCGGCCGGCCGAGGAGCTCCGCCACCGCACGCGAGGCCTCGATCAGCTTCGGCAGGTCGACCCCCGTGGCTGTGCCCATCTCGTGCAGCATCGAAATCAGGTCCTCGGTGGCGATGTTCCCCGTCGATCCCGGCGGCACCGGACAGCCGCCCAGCTCGCCGAACGCCGACTCGAACGATTCCACTCCCTGTTCGAGCGCCGAAACGACATTGGCAAGGCCCTGCCCGCGGGTGTTGTGGAAGTGCGCGGTCAGCTCGACCCCCTGGAGCCGCTGCTGCGCGGCGGCGAAGAACTCGCCCACCTGGCGCGGGTTGGCCATCCCGGTGGTATCGCCGAACGCCACCTCCTCGCAGCCGGCGCCGGCCAGCCGCGCGGCGATCTCGAACACTCGCTCGGCCGGCACCTCGCCCTCGTATGGACAGCCGAACGAAACCGAGATCACCCCCTCGCAACGAAGCCCTTCCTGAAGTCCCAGCGCGATCGTCCGCTCGAGGCCCGCGAGCGACTCGGCGATCGAGCTGTTGACGTTCTTTTCGTTGTGGGTCTCGGAGGCAGACAGGAAGAGGTTGATCTCGTCGAAGCGGTCGCGGTGAGCGAGCGCGCGTTCCAGCCCCCTCTCGTTCGGGATCAGGACCGAGTAGGCGACGCCCTCGGGCCGCTCCAGCTGCGCCAGGACCTGCTCGGCGTCGGCGAGCTGTGGGATCACGTCGGGACGCACGAAGGAGGTCACCTCAAGGCGCCGCAGGCCCGAGGCGGCGAGCATCCGGATCAGGCGCACCTTGTCGTCCGTGGGGATCACCTCGGGCTCGTTCTGAAAGCCGTCCCGAGGGCCGACCTCGCGGATCCGGACGCTCTTCGGCAGCTCGCTCACCTTCCCAAGAATGTTATGCGTGCTTCCCGCGGGACGCACGAGCTGCTCCGACGCCGCTGAGGTCGCTTGTGAGAGCAGGGTGCAGCGGCCCTCGACTTCATCAGGAGCTACTCCTGGAGGCCTCGGCACTTCGGCTACGTGCGTGGTCCACTCCTCTCAGGCCAGGGCGAGATACTGCGCGGGCGATGTCGCAGGAGAACGTGGAGATCGTGCGGCGGGCCTACGAGGCCTTCAACCGGGGCGACCGCGACGCGGCGGTGGCGGACCTTGCGCCGGATTGCGAGTACGTCGCCAGCGGCGCGATCCCCGGCGCCACCGAGACCTATCGGGGGCCTGAGGGATTCAAGCGCTTCAGGAGGTGGCTCCTGGACCAGTTCGACGATGTTCGAGTCGACCTCACCGAGGTGATCGAGGCGGGCGATCAGGTGGTGGTCTTGACCACGAGTCGGGGGCGCGGGAAGCGCAGCGGTGTCGAGACCAGTTGGGATGTCTGGCAGGTCTGGACTCTGCGCGACGGCAAGGCCGTGCGCGGCGAAGGATTCACAAGCAAAGAGAAGGCTCTCGAAGCCGCCGGGCTTTCGGAGTAGGCGATGTCGCAGGAGAACGTGGAGATCGTGCTTGGGGCGTTCGAGAACACGAACGCCCGCGACTTCAAAGCCGTGATGGACGCGTTTACGGACGATGTCGTCCTTGCCCTCCACGGCAAGCTTCGGGGCCTTGGTGGAGAGGGTGCGGTTGGAAAGAATGCCGTCGGGGAGTGGTTCGGGCAGTGGTTCAAGACGTTTGGCTCCGACTATCGCTTTGAGATCGAGGAATCGCGCGACTGTGGAGACCGCGTGTTCATCGTCGCGAAGCACCTCGGGCGCGGTCGGGCCAGCGGGGTCCCTGTGACGCAGCGGACGGCTTACGTGTATGGCCTGCGCGAAGGAAAGGTGAACCGGGTGGAAATCTGGGGCGACCGGGACGAGGCCCTCGAAGCCGCCGGGCTGTCGGAGTAGTCGGCCGCTCTCGCGGCTAGCACGCGGCGGTCTCCACGAGCACGGACGGCAGCGTCAGCCTTAAGGGAAACCCGCCATACCCATGGAAGCCTCGGCACTCGGCTGCGCGCGTGGCCCGCGATGCCCAAGCCAGAGCGAGATACTGCGTAGGCGATGTCGCAGGAGAAGGTCGAGGTTGCGCCCCGGACGTTCGAACGCTGAATGCGGGCGAGCATCGCGAGGCGTGGGATATGGTCGACGGAGCAGCCTGCTAGAGAAAGAGAGGCGTCATGTACGTGGTCATTCGGAGCTACTCCGGCCAGGGTGCGTCGGAGCTGTTCGATCTCCTTGCGCAGCGCGAGGAGGACGTGAAGGAACTGATCAGCGGCGTGCCCGGCTTCGCCAGCTACGCCGCCTTCCGCACCGACGATGGTGGTAGGACTGTGACGGTCTGTCAGGACAAGACCGGAACCGATGAGTCTTCAAAGCGTGCAGCCGCGTGGATCGAGGAGAACGGGACCGCGCCAGTCGATCCGCCGAAGATCGCCGAGGGGAACACCGTCCTCCAGTTCTGAGTCCTCGAAGCCGCCGGGCTGCGGGAGCAGCGAGATACTGCGCGGGCGATGTCGCAGGAGAACGTGGAGATCGTGCGGCGAAACTACGACCATCTGAGCAAGACCGGGGAGCCCCTTGCCGATGTATGCGACGAGGAAATCGAGTTCAGCTTTGCCTGGATGGAGGGCCGCAGCTTCGATGGCTTGCAACAAGCGACGGCCGAATGGACCAGCACGTTCGAGGAATGGCACATCGAGGCACGCGAGCTGATCGAGGTCGGACCGGATCAGGTGATCGCGATCGTGCGGGATCGCGCGCGGCCGAAGGGCTCGAACGCCGTGATCGACAACGAGTTCGCACACCTCTGGACCCTGAGGGACGGCCTGATCATCCGGTTCGAGGCCTTCACGGAGCGAGCGGAGGCCCTCGAAGCCGCCGGGCTTTCGGAGTAGGCGAGCCGAGCTTGGCTAGCGACAGCAGCCCAGACCGAGCCACGGGTGACTCTGCGATGCGCTTCGTCCGTGTCTGGCGCTGGCTGGCGTCAGCCGCTAATCGGGGAGGAGACCGAGCTGGCCGAGAAAGTCCATCTGGTCGAAGAACAGGTGCTCGGACTTCAGCGTGTCGCCGTCGGTGACATAGACCGCCGCCCACCGGAGCTCAACGGCTCGTCCTGTCGGCGCAACGTCACCGTTGGGGGTGTGGAGCACGCCATCATGGGTGCCCGCGAGGGTCCCTTCGGCCGCTGCGGCTGGCCCGTCGGTGAGGAGCTGCTTGATCTCAAGGCGGAGGTCGGGGAACGCTTCGTGGAACACGCCCAAGAAGGCAAGGACGTCGTCGCGACCGCTGGCCTGGCCGCCTGGCGCCGCCAGCTCGGCATCGGCGGCCCACGGCTCAGCGTCGCTATCACGGTCGTTGACGGCTGCAATGTGCTTGAGGATCACGTCTCTGGCGTCGGGCATCCGCTCTCCGGCTGTAGTTGGCGGCGCGAGTCTCTCACATGCCGGACTGTCGCTTCGGACGAGAAACAGCGGGTTAGGCCGTACCACCGTGAGCAGCGACTAGTGGCCTGGTATCCCCACCACCAGGATCGCCGGCAGCACCTGAGCGTCCTCTGTCAACGCGTGGGAGGTGTGGCTCTCAGGAACGTGCCCGGCAGTCAGGGCGGCGTGCGCCGGGCCGCCTATACCGGCGGGGTGGCCCCGCGCGCGATCGATGTTAGGGACGCGCTCGACGGCCCGCCGCCGTCGTCTAGGCCGAGAGACAGCGGCGGCGGGCCAGTGCCGGTCAGCCCTTCGGCGGGTCGGGATTCCCACCGTAGCTGTTCAACCTGCCGATCCTGCCGTGCCAGCGTAATCGCGGGCGCGGACGGAACGACAGGGGGTCGACGACCTAGCCAGGTGCGGCGGCGGGTTCTCCGCCATCGGTGCCGCCCTCACCCCAGGAACCCCGCCCCGGCGGCTAAGCGCGGTTCCTCAGGCAGCGACGAGGATCGCCGGCAGCACCTGAGCGTCCTCCGTGAACGCGTGGGAGCCGTGGCGCTGGCGGCCCGCGCAGTATCTCGCGCTGCGACGGTGGGAAAGGAATCCGACTAGGTCGCGTTCATAAGACCGTCGAAATCTAAGCCCGCAGCCGGTAGCCCTTCGAGAACAGGCGCAGATTCGCCGCGAATAGAGCGGCCGTCGCCGCTGTGAGGGCGATCAGCGACAGCGACACGCTGGCCTCGGTGAAGCCGAGGAAGCCGTAGCGGACCAAGTTGATCATGTAGTAGACGGGGTTGAAGTGGGTCAGGGTCTGGAACGGCTCCGGCAGGAGGGCGGCGGAGTAGAAGACGCCTCCGAGGAAGATCAGGGGCTGGAGCACGAAGGTCTGGGCGACGGCGACGTCGTCGAACTGTTCGGCTCGCACGCCGATCAGGACCCCGAGCTGGGCGAAGAAGAAGCCGACCAGAAACAGCGCCGGGATGAGGACGAGGACGTGGTCGACCGGGAGGTCGACGAGCAGCGACGCGGCGATGAAGGTCAGCGCCGCGACGGCGAGCCCGCGCATGAAGCCGCCGAGCGAGAAGGCCAGCAGCAGCTCCAGCGGCGAGGCCGGCGAGGAGAGCTGGTCCTGGATCGCGCCCTGGAACTTCTGCTGCAGGATCGAGGAGGAGTTGTTGGAGAAGGCGTTGATCGCCCAGGCCATCATGATCAGGCCGGGGATCACGAAGACGACGTAGTCGATTCCGTGCAGCTCGTCGATCCGCGAGCCGAGCGCGGCTCCGAACACGGAGATGTAGAGGAAGGTTTCCAGCAGCGGCGCGCCGATCGTCTGTTTCTTGATCTTCATGAAGCGGTTGAGCTCGCGCCGCCAGAGGGTGAGGAAGCGGATCTGGGTGGCGGTCACGAGGCCAGCTCCTCGACCTCGACATGCGAGCGCGAGAGCTCCTTGCGCCCGACCAGTGCCAGGTAGGCGTCCTCGAGGTTGGCGACGCCGTAGGTGGCGGCGAGCTCCTCGCTCGCCCCCTGGGCGACGATCTGGCCCTCGTTGATGAAGGCGATCTTGTCGCACAGCTGCTCGGCCTCTTCCAGGTAGTGCGTGGTCAGGAGGATCGTCGTCCCCTCCGCGTTGATGCGCTGGCAGTAGTGCCAGAGCTCGAGCCGCAGCTCGATATCGACGCCGGCGGTTGGCTCGTCGAGGATCAGGAGGCGCGGCCGGTGCATCAGCGCGCGGGCCAGGATCAGCCGGCGCTTCATGCCGCCGGAGAGGGTTCGGGTGCGCTCCTTTCGCTTCTCAGTGAGCGAGAACGTCTCGAGCAGCTCCGCGGTGCGCTCGCGGCGGTCGCGCTTGGGCATCCCAAAGTAGCCGGCGTGGTAGTCGAGAGTCTCCTCCGCGGTCAGAAACCAGTCGAGGTTGAGCTCCTGTGGGGCCAGCCCGACGGCCTGACGGGCCTCGGCGTAGTCGCCGATCGCATCGTGGCCGAAGACCCGGATCGTCCCCGACGTCGGCTGCGCGAGCCCGGTCGCGCAGTGGATCAGCGTCGACTTGCCGGCGCCGTTCGGTCCCAGCAGCCCGAAGAACTCGCCGGGTTGGATGTCAAGCGAGACACCGCGCAGCGCCTCGACCCCCGTGGGGTAGCGCTTGACCAGATCCTGGATCTGAAGGGCCTCGTTGCTCGCCGAGGGGGCGAGACCGTCAAGCGAGGAGTGGCTGCTGTTCACGGTGGCCAAGCCAATGAGAGTAGCCACGGCAATCGGGATCAGCCCCGGCAGGCGCGACCCGCACCGGCTCTCGGGCCGTGGACCACCAGATACACGTCGATCCGGAGCCCGCGGCGAAGGGAGCCCCTATGGGTACCTCCGGCACTTCGAAGCCCTGCCTGGCGAGCTTCGCTTCGCGGCTAGGACGCACGGTCGATGGGGACGCTTCGCCGATTACAACGACCTGGGGTTGTCGCGAGGCGCAGCTGGGTCGCTCAGCTTCCCTCGAAACCGCCGGGCTGCGGGAGTAGCGCCTTCCCTATCCGCGAGATACTGCGCGGGCGATGTCGCAGGAGAACCTCGATACCGTGCTGGGTCAAGTTCGGGCTGGGGTTCTAGCGCGCGGCAGCCCGACCTACCTAGGCAGACGACCCCAGTTGGGGAACTCTTCGAGGACGTTGTTGCGGGTCAGCTTGTGCTCGTTGGAGCCGTTGGCACGCATGACGAATATCTCGTCATCGCCGTCGCGGTTGCTGACGAAGGCGATCCGCGTGCCGTTCAGCGAGTAGGCCGGGTCGTAATCGTTGTCGGTGTTGCGGGTGAGCCGGCGCTGACGTGAGCCGTCGGCGCGCATCTTGAAGATCTCGAAGTCGCCGTCCCGGTTGCTCCGGAAGGCGATCCGTTTGCCGTCCGGTGAGTAGGAGGGGGACTGGTCGAAAGTGGTGGCGTTGCGGGTGAGCTTGCGCTGGCGGGAGCCATCGGCACGCATGACGAAGATCTCGGCATCGCCATCGCGATAGCTCTGGAAGGCGATCCGTTTGCCGTTCGGCGAGAACACAGCGGCATAGTCGTCGGAGCTGTTATCGGTCAGCCTGCGCTGGCGTGAGCCGTCGGCGCGCATCTTGAAAATCTCGGAGTCGCCGTCCCGATCACTTTCGAAGACGATCCGCCGGCCGTTCGGCGAGTAAGTCGGCTCTGCATCGGAGTCGTTGTTGCGGGTGAGCCTGTGCTCACCTGAGCCATCGGCACGCATCTTGAAGATCTCGTCGTCGCCGTCGCGGTCGCTGCCAAAGACGATCCGCCTCCCGCTCGGCGAGACTGCCGGCGCCCAGTCGTAGGCGGGATTCCGGGTGAGCCTCTGCCGGTGGGAGCCGTCGGGATTCATCACGAACACGTCGTAGTTCAACGGAGGCCCGTTCGCGATGAATCGATCGAAGACGATCTTGGTGTCGCGAGGCGCCCCACCTCCGGAGGCAACGCGGGCCTGGAGCAGCACCAAGGCGACGATCAAGGCGCCGAGCGTCAGCCCGACAAGGGCCGTACCCCGCCAACCGATCCTGAGCCGGTGCGATTCCCCGCGCATCCGGAGGCGAGCCTACCCGGGCGCTCTGAGGCAGTCAAGGCGCGGAATCGCCGCTGCGGTCAGCCGACGCCTCGCCGCTCTTCCAGCCACAGAGCAGTCCCCAGCGGGTGGGCGGCGGCGTTCCGCCCGTGATCGTGTCCAGCTCGGCCGTGAAGCAGATCCGGGCCTCGGCCAGACCCGGCGTTGCCTCCAGCACCTCGCGGTGGCGCCACATCGCGCGCAGCATTCGTCCCGCTTACCGAGGTGAGTAGCGCGCGAGGTGAAGCGAAGCGGCCATTACCCATGCCTGCGACGCTGGACGAGGTAGAGCGACAATCCGGCCGGGCCGGCAAGCCAGGTGAGCAGCAGCGCGAGCCGCGGAGCTCGCCCCCGCGCGAGCGCGTCCTCCCAGATCCAACGCCCGACAAAGAGGTCGAAGGCGATGTAGTGCGCCCAGCCCGCGAGAAAGACGTCGGGACTCGACAGCGCCCTGCGGACCGCGTCGGGGTTGGTGAAGTCGATGACCTCGCCGCTTTGCGCGAGCCCCGACGCGAGCAACGCGTCATACGTCACGCCGAGCCCGACGAACAGAGGTGTCGCCGCGCGCACGAGCCAGCGGGCGAGGCGCGATCGAGGTGCGACGATCATCGCTAGCCATATCGGCGCCGAGGAGGCGTTGATGAGCATGTACGCCTGTCGGCGACGAGGCGCGAGGGGTGCAGTGTCGACCATGTGGCGATCCTCTCACACAGGTGGACGATCGTTCACGCCGAGGCCCTCGAAGCCGCCGGGGTGCGGGAATAGGCGCTGACCTGCTAGCGGAGGTCTGCGGGAGTAGGCGTGCCGAGTTTCGCTAGACGCTCCTAGCGGCTGGAAGTCTCCACGAGCAGCGGCGGCAGCGCCAGCCCTAACGGGAACCGCCCGACGGTCAGGCAGCGACCGCCACCTCCAGAATGGGCAAGCCGATGGATAGGAATCTGCCGTACTCATGGAAGCCGCGGCGCTGGCGGCCAGCAGGGCCGCCCGCGATACTGCGCGGGCGATGTCGAAGGAGAACGTGGAGATCGTGCGCCGGGCCTTTGAGGCGTTCAACCGGGACGACATTGATGCCCTGGTCGCGGATTTCGCCCCGGATTGCGAGTACATCCCGAGCGGAGCGATCCCCGGGGGCGCTGATGTGGCTCGGGGACCCGAGGGATACAAGCGGTGGGTGAGTTGGCTCCGAGACGAGTTCGACGATGCGCACCTCGAGATCCACGAGCTGATCGACGCTGGGGACCATGTGTTGGTCTCGCTGACCGCTCGGGGCCGTGGTAAGCAGAGCGGCGCAGAGACCAGCTGGCACCTCTGGAACGTGTGGACGCTGCGGGACGGCAAGGTCGTGCACGGCCAGGGATTCACCGCTCGCGAGCCAGCCCTCGAAGCCGCCGGGCTCTACGGAGTAGGCGAGCCGAGGTTCGCTTAGACGCTTCTATCGGCGGCAAATCTCCACGAGCACGGGCGGCAGCGTCAGCCCTAAGGGAAACCCGCCATACCCATGGCAGTCTGGGCTCTCAGGCCGAGACGAAGGCGTGCGCCGAATAGAGCTCCGGCTGAACGTCGATGCCGACCTCCTGCAAGATCGGCGCCAGGATCTCGCCGAACCGGTTGCACGCCTCTTCTGACTCCCAAGCTGCGCGGGGACGCGACCGTTTCCGTATCGCGGGGTCGGGGTAGCCGTGTTGCTCGATGGCAAGCACGGAAGAAATTCTCGATGAGGGGTTGGCGCGGGAGCGCCTGAACGCGGCACTCTCGCTTCAGTACCGCTCGGCGCTCGGATACACGCTCGCCTCCGGCAGCCTGTTCGGCTTCGAGTACCAGGCGCTCGGCGATCGGCTCTGGGAGTACGGACAGGCGGAGCTCGCCGATGCACGGCTCCTGGTGGAAAAGATCGTCGCCCTCGAAGGAGAACCCACCACCGAGATCGCGCCGCTGCGCTGGACGGGCGACCCTGCGGCCGCGGTCAACTGGCTCATCGAGACCGAGACCGAGGCGATCGAAGCCCTGCAGGCGGGCATCGAGCCGACCGGGCGCGACGGACGCTCGGAGGCGCTCGAGCACATGCTCGAGCACCTGATCATGCGCAAGCAGAACCAGATCGACTTCCTGCTTCGGGCCCGCCGCACTTCGTAGCGTGTCAGGACGCCCGCGGCCTGGTGCGCCGCATCTACGGCGACTCGCGGCGGCACCTATTTGACTCGCTCGGGAGGTACAAGTACCGGATGCGATCAGCGGGCCCAGTGATCAAGCGGACGCTGGTGTCGTTCTACGACGACCAGATGACCCATCACGCAGCGGCCTTGACGTACTACTCGTTGATGTCCCTCTTTCCCGCCACGCTGCTTGGCCTCTCCTTGCTCGGGCTACTCGGTCAGTACCCGAGCACCTACAACGCGATCATCAACTACCTGCGCGACGTCGTCCCCCACTCGGCCCTCGTGCCCCTGGACAGTTCCTTGCGCGAAGCTCTTCAGGACAAGGGAACGGCCGTGACGGCCTTCGTGACCAGCATCGTCCTCACCCTCTACGGCACCACCGGTGTGCTCGAAGCTGCTCGACGCGCTCTGAACGTGGTCTTCGAGATCGACGGTGGCGGCCGCAGCTTCCTGCGGCGCAAGTCGATCGACGTCGCCTTCACGTTCGTGCTCATGGGTCTGGTGTTGGCGAGCCTGACCATGCTCTTCGTCGGCGGGGGATTGGCCTCGGACCTCTTCGGCTTCATCGGACTCGGTTCCACCGCCGCGTCGATCTGGAGTGTTGCTCGCTGGCCGGGAGCTCTCGCAATCACCATGCTGATCTTCGCGCTGATCTACTACGTGACCCCCGACGTCGAGCAGCGGGCATTTCGTTGGGTTACGCCGGGGGCATTCGTCGGAGTGCTCATCTGGCTTCTTGCCTCGGTTGGCTTCTCGGCGTACATATCGCAGGTGGCCGACGTAGGCGCCCTTTACGGGGCTTTCGCCGGCGCGATCGTGCTGGTCGCATGGCTCTGGCTCACCAACGTGGCCCTTCTCTTCGGCGCCGAGCTCGACGCGGAGATAGAGCGCCAAATGGAGCTAGGCGAAGGCGTCCCCGAGAGGGAGACGCTCAACCTGCCGACGAAGGCAAGGTAGACAAGTGGAAGAAACCGGGGAAACGGTTACCCCACGTCCTGCCTTCTTCCGCTCACCTCACGGCGCATGAGGCAACCGTCCCCTTCGGCGCGAGATACTGCGCGCGCGATGTCGGAGGAGAACGTGGAGGTCGTGCGGCGCTTCTACGACGCCTGGGCGCGAGAGGAGTTCCCGGGACCGGTTGAGCTTATGGACCCGGAGATCGAGTACGTCAATCCCGCTGGCGCGGTGGAACCGGGAACCCGACGTGGTCGAGCTGCGTTCAGCAGGGCGGTTGAAAAACTCTTCGAAGGCTGGGAGACCTGGCAGGCGAAGCCGGAGCAGTTCCAGGCCGTGGGGGATCAGGTGGCGGTGGTGCTGAGCTACCGCGCACGTGGCCGAGGGAGTGGCCTCGAAGTGGAGGGGCGAGAGTCGGCCTTGTGGACCCTCCGCGACGGCAGGGTTTCCCGGTATGCCTGGTTTCACGAACCAGGGGACGCCCTCGAAGCCGCGAGGCTCAAGGAGTAGGCGATGTCGCAGGAGAACGTGGAGCTGATCAGAGCGGGATTCGCCGCGCACAACCGTGGTGACCTCGATGCTCTGGTCGAGGTTTATGACCCAGACGTGGTGTTCGAGACGCTTCTCTTGGGAACCCACCACGGCAATGAGGCCATACGTCTGATCTACGAGGAGAACCAAAAGACCCTGTCCGGCTACGACGTTGTTCCCGTCGAGCTGATCGACTCTGGAGACCAGGTGGTCGCGGTAGCCGAAGTGAAGGGAGTAGGGCCTGCGAGCCAGATTGCTATGGATGGAGACCAGTTCGCCTTCCTCTTCACGATCAAGAACGAGCGGGTGGTACGAGAACAGGCCTTCCGGAATAGGGCCGAGGCCCTCGAAGCCGCCGGGCTCAAGGAATAGGCGATGTCGCAGAGTCGAGGCGCCGCGAGCGCCAGTGGAGAAGCGCTGCTTATGCCGTAGCGGGCCTGAGCCTGGGCCCCTCGGAGGGCGGCAGCGGGTCGAACGGTTCCGCCGCGACGACGCGGTCCCGACCCTCGCGCTTTGCTCGATAGAGCCCCTCGTCGGCCGCCTTCATGAGGCGATCGTAGGAGGCTTGCTCGCCAGCGGCGGCGCTTACCCCCACCGACATCGTCACCTCCAGCCCACCGGGCCGGCCATGGGCCACCGAGTGGCGCAGCCGCTCGGCGACCTCGGTTCCCTCCTTCAGCCCGAGGCCCGGCAGCACGACAAGGAACTCCTCGCCGCCCATTCGGTAGATGAGCTCGAATGAACGAAGCGCCTTTCGCATCTCATAGGCCGTCGCCCGAAGCACGGCATCGCCGCGGTCGTGACCGTGGGTGTCGTTTACACGTTTGAAGCCGTCGAGGTCGCCGGCGACAAAGCAGATGGAGTCCCCGGTCAGGCGAGCCTGCTGTTCGAGCTCCACCACACGCGTCTGTAGCGCCTGGCGGTTGAGCAGCCCGGTCAGCGGGTCGAGGACGGCGGAGTCGCGGTGCTTTAACTCGGCGCTCAGGAGCGCGTAGCTGCTTGCGGTGACGCTGACCAGCAGGCTCAGGGTGACCAGAATCAGCACCGGATCCTCGACCGCCGCGGCGGGATCGATACCCACGGTCACCGCGAGGGTCACGATGGCGGTGAACGCAGCTCCGACCGCCACCACGTGGCCTCGAAAGCGCGTAGCGGCCATCGCCGCCGGGATCACGATCCAGGGAAGGACTGGGCTTTGGGGCCCGCCGCTCAGTGCGATGCCGGTGGCGAACAGCGAGAGGCTGAAGAGAAGGCTTCTTGCCGCTACGCGCTCGGGGCGATCGCTGCGCCGGAGGCGCCATTCCAGAGTTGCCAGGTTGAGCACGGCCGCAGCGAAGAACAGCAGGACCCACCAGCCGATCCATGGGGCGACGCCTACGAGCGCAGCGCCCACCGCGACAGCGGCGATCGTGCGGGCGCGCCGGATCCACTGTCCGGCTTCGACCACCCGCACGCGGTCCAGCTCAGTGGGGCATAACCAGGGCATGTGCCTCCACATCCCTGTTTCGGCACGACCTGTCAAACCTGAAGGGAAAACGCATTTGGACTGAGTGGCCGGATCTATCTGGCTGGCCAGCTCGACGTTTCTCCTGCAAATGGGGTCGCTTGCTCATGCGGTGTGGATCAGCACGCTCAAGGGGACAGGCTGATCGTCCAGGTGGTGAGCTCTAGAGCCGTGGCCCCGCGCTGCTCGGCGCATTGAGTGCATAGCGGGAGTGGCGCGCTTCCGCGAGGAACGAACCTCACCAGTCCTGACCTAGCTGTCGCTCCAAACTGTGATCCGGAGCGGCGCATCCCCTTCATGCAGTATTTCCACTACTAAACGCGGTAAATGGGCTAATGGAAAAACCTACTAACCCCTGCAACTTGTCGACCGAACCCACCCTCCTTGGCTTGGACCCGGGGATACCGTGGCCCGGTACATAAATACAGGGGTCACGGGCGAGTCCTGCGGCAGGTCTTCAACGATTTGCAACTAGTAACTCGATCGCTGGGCTCCTTGACAGGACGACCAAGGAGGTCAGTGCGATGTTGGGAGGCAGGTTCACCAAGAGGCGGGTGCTGACAGCGCTGGGCGTTGTGGGCACCCTGGCGGTCGCGGCCGTCGCGTTCGCGTTCTGGACGACCTCGGGCTCCGGCTCGGGCTCCGCCACTGTCGGCACCGATACCGGCGTGACCGTTTCCGGAGACCCGTCCAACGGGATCTACCCGGGAGCCAGTGTTCCGGTGACGACCACAGTCACGAACTCGAGCTCGACGCAGAGCCAGTACGTCGCCAACCTGCATGTGGCGATCTCGATCGACACGGCTCACGCAACCGACGGTTGCGCGGCGAGCTGGTTCACGTACAAGGCCGACAGCGAGGGGTCGGGCGACTCGAACCCCCACACCGTCGCCTTGAACACCGAGCTGGCGCCGAGCGCGAGCACAGCTGTCGACGGCCATGTGTTCATGTCGAACCCGAACACGAATCAGGACGCCTGCAAGGGCGCGACGATCAACCTCGACTACGGGGTCAACAACTCCTAGCGAGGACTGAGGGGTAGGGAGGGAGAAGGGGCGGCGTCGGGGCCACCCCTTCTCTCCTTTCTCTACCGCTCGAACGCCAATCGGAACCCACCAGCAGCTCGATGACAATAACTCTGAACAGGACAGGTAAGCGGCGCCGGCGGAGGCTCGGCTTGGCGCTGCTCGTGTGGCTTCGTAGGGCTGGGGGTCGGTGCCTACGCCGTGTTCGCCGCAGGCCCGCCTGACTTCTCGGTCGCCGCGTCGCCCGCCAGCCAGACCGTGAGCAAGGGGCGGGCCGGAACGTACACGGTGACCGTGAAGAGGCTGAACGGTTTTTCAGGGTCCGTCAACTTGAAGGCGACCAATCTGCCCGGGGGCGCGACGGCGAGCTGGAAGCGCAGCGATGGGACGACCTCCAACGTCGTTGCCTCCCGGTGTCGACCGGGCCCGGCTGACGATCAAGACGGCGTCGAGCACGCCGACCGCTACCTCGCATCCGCAGATCACGGCGACGAGCGGCAACCTGTCGCATACGACCACGGTTACTCTGGTCGTTCAACCCGCATCGCAGCCAAACTTTGCGCTCGGCACCCTCGCCGTGGAGCCGGAGCGTCCTGCAGGGCGACCAGACGAGCTATCAGCGTCAACGTCACCCGTACCGGCGGCTTCAGCGGACCGGTGAGCCTGAGTGTCGCCGGGTTGCCGACGGGCGCAACCGCCTCGTGGGACCCGAGCCGGACCGTTTCGGCGTCGAGCTCGAGCACGACTCTCCAGATCGGAACCGCAAGCAACGCTCCGACGGGCAGCTACGACTTCGTGATCACGGGCACGGGTACGGTCAACGGCCACACTGCGTCTCGATCCGCGGCGGCGACGCTGATCGTCCAGAAGACCGACAGCTTTGGGATCGCCGGCAATCTCGGCACCGCGCTCGCCCCGGGGATAAGCTCTCCGCTCAACCTGACGCTGAGCGAATCCCTACAACTTCAACCTGAGGATCACGAACCTGGCGGTTGCGCTCCAGGGCACCAGCAGGCCGGCTGTAGCGCGACCCAGAACTTCGCGGTCACGCAGATCCCCGCCGCCCGGTATCCGATCACGGTGCCCGCGGGCCAGACGAGGACGCTCGGCCAGCTCGGGGTCGCCGACGGCGACAAGCCCCAAGTCGGGATGATCAATCAGCCCTATAGCCAGGACGCCTGCAAGGGCGCGGTGATCACGCTTCAGACTACAGCGGGAGCGCGCGCAAATGATCCGGCGGCGCCCGCTCATGCTCTGTCTGCCGGCCCTCGCCGTGCTCGGAGTCGGCGATCGGCGCCTGGGCGTACTGGACCACGCAGGGCACGGGAAGCGCAGCCGCGAGCGTCGGCACCCTGAACGCGCCAACGAACGTCTCCGTCCCGTCCACCGCGTCGGGCAGCGTCCACGTCACCTGGACCGACTCGACGCTCGGCGACGGCGTCACGCCGGCGAGCGGCTACTACGTGACCCGGATCAAGAACAGCGACTCGTCCACCTCAAACGCCTGCGGCACGAGCCCGTCGTCGCTGACCTCGTCGACGGCCACCTCATGCGATGACACGAGCGTCCCTGACGGCACCTACCACTACACGGTCACGGCCGTCTATCGCTCCTGGACGGCCACGAGCACCGCGAGCGGCGACGTCGTAACCGCAGCGACGTTGGACCACTTCACGGTGGTGGCGCCGGCGAACGCGACCGCGGGCACGTCCTTCAACGTCACGGTCGCCGCCAAGACCGCCTCGAACGACACCCTCACCGGCTACACGGGCACGGTCCACTTCGCGAGCTCCGACCCGGATCTCCCGATCTGCCCTCGAACTACACCTTCGTCGCGGGCGACAATGGCTCGCACACGTTCACGAATGGCGTCACGCTCAAGACGGCCGGCACCCCCACGGTCACCGTGAACGATACGGTCCAAACGTCCGCTACCGGCACGGCCACGATCAACGTCGGCGCGGCCGGTGCCGACCACTTCAGGGTGACGGCGCCTGCGAACGCCACGGCGGGCACCGCCTTCAACACGGTCACGCTCACCGCCCAGGATCCCTACAACAACACGGCCACCGGCTACGCCGACGGCAACCATACGATCACCTGGAGCGGCGCCTCGACCAGCCCCGGAGGGAACGCCCCGAACTATCCGACCAGCACAGTGTCGTTCACCAGCGGCGTCAGCACGACGACGCTGTCGGCGACTCTCTTCGCGGCCGGCTCGAACAACCTCACGGCAACCGCGAGCCTCGCCCAGCCTGACCGGCACGGCGACGATCAACGTCGGCGCGGCCGCGGCCGACCACTTCAGGGTGACGGCGCCGGCGAACGCCACGGCGGGCACCGCCTTCAACACGGTCACGCTCACCGCCCAGGATCCCTACAACAACACGGCCACCGGCTATGCCGACGGCAACCATACGATCACCTGGAGCGGCGCCTCGACCAGCCCCGGAGGGAACGCCCCGAACTATCCGACCAGCACAGTGTCGTTCACCAGCGGCGTCAGCACGACGACCCTGTCGGCGACCCTCTTCGCGGCCGGCTCGAACAACCTGACTGCGACCGCGAGCTCGCCCAGCCTGACCGGCACCGCGACGATCAGCGTCAGCCCGGCCGCGGCCGACCACTTCAGGGTCACGGCGCCGGCGAGCGCGACGGCGGGCACCGCCTTCAACACGGTCACCCTCACCGCCCAGGATCCCTACAACAACACGGCCACCGGCTATGCCGACGGCAACCATACGATCACCTGGAGCGGCGCCTCGACCAGCCCCGGAGGGAACGCCCCGAACTATCCGACCAGCACAGTGTCGTTCACCAGCGGCGTCAGCACGACGACGCTGTCGGCGACTCTCTTCGCGGCCGGCTCGAACAGCCTCACGGCAACCGCGGCCTCCCCGAGCCTGACCGGCACGGCCACGATCAACGTCAACTCGGCCGGCGTCGCGCTCTCCTACAACCGCACCTGTCCGGTCGCGGTCCCGAAGAACTCTTCGACGGTGTTCACCATCCTCGTCCCCAATGACGCATACGGCAACTCATTCAGGAACCCCTCGGGGATCGCTATCGGGCTGACGTTGAGCAACACCGGCAACTTCGGCTTCGGGGCGTTGGGGACGGGCACGACGACGGTCACGATCACGACCGGCCCGGCCAACAACACGTTCACGGTCGTCGAAAGTGGGGCGAACAAGACCACGAACCTCACGGCGACCGCTCCCAGCGGCTTCACTCCCCCGGGGTCGTGCACCATCAATGCGGGTTCGTAACTGAGCATCTGATACGGGCGCGCAGCTCCGCTCTCGTCCTCGCCCCGCAGGCCAGAGCGAGATACCGCGCGGGCGATATCGCAATGGAACGTGGCGATCGCCAGGCGAAACTCGTCGGATAGGGTCTCCGTGGGACGAGAGCCGACGAGAGGAGAACAGCGATGGGTGCAGATGAGAACGTCGAGATAATTCGCGGCGGGTACGACGCCTTCAACTCCGGCGACCTGGACGCGCTCGCTGAGATCTTCGACGAGAACGTCGTCTGGCACACGCCGGGACGAAGCTCAATGGCCAACGACTACCAGGGCCGCGAAGCGGCCTTCGCCTACTTCGGGCGGCTGGGCCAGGAGACAGGAGGAACCTTTCGAGCCGAGCTGCGCCACCTGCTTGCCAACGACGACGACCTAGTGGCCGGGGTCCAACAGAACACGGGTGAGCGAAACGGCAAGCGACTCGCGGTCGACGTCTGCCTGGTCTTCCAGCTCAAGGACGGCCGCATCATCGAGGGCTGGGAACACCTCCAGGATCTCTACGCTTGGGACGAGTTCTGGTCGTAGCCCAGTCGGAGCGGACACCGCGCCAAGCCCTCGAAGCGGCCGGGCTCAAGGAGTGGGAATCGCCGCTCTCCCGCGTGCCGCGCCGGCCCTTAGCTTCCGGGCCTTGTCACGACCCGGGCGTGTAGAAGCACGCCGAAGCCGTAGGGGCGGCCCAGCATCGATCCGTCCGTACGCGTTAAGTACAGGGCGATGGCGTCTTCGTCGTCGAGGGTCCGCTCGGCGCGAAGCCCGAAGCGCTTGAGCGTCTCGTCTGCCTCTCCATCCGGGATGCCCCAGCGCAGCGGTTCCGCGACACTGTCAACCGACCGGAGGAGCTCGCGGGCGCCGTAAAGGTTGCTCTCGCCACCGAGGACGCTTGCCCAGATGGCGTCGAAGACGATCGACGTCCTCGGGGAGCTGTGAGCGCCGACCCAGGAAAGGACCGTCGTGACGGCTTCCTCCGGCAAGTAGGGGCTGACACCGGACCAGATAAAAAGCGTGGCGGCCCGCTCGTCGTGTCCGGCCCGCGCCATCTCCGTCGCGAGCTCGTCGCGCGTGAAGTCGACAGGCACGAAGCGGACCCCGCGCGGCTCATCGCCCAGCAGGCGGCGAAGCCGCGCACGCTTCGTGGTCTGGCTCGCCGGGTGGTCGACCTCGAACACCCGCAGTCGCTCGAGCCGATCGGCGAGCCGGTAGGGACGCGAATCAAGGCCCGCACCCAAGAAGACCACCTCGTCCACACCGGCGCCGGCCTCGCTCAGCGTGACCTCGTCGATGAACTTGCAACGGGCGATCTCGTACGGGTAGGCGCCCGGAAGGATCTGGTTCACCCGGCGGAGGTAGAGCGGGCGGGTCAGCCTGTACTTCGCGAGGGTCGTCGCGTTGAAGCCGCCGAGAAAGCCGGCCGCCATATCGTCAGGGCAGCGCACGGCTGAGTCTGGCTCGAGCGCCCCGGCGGCGCGAAGCGACGCAGCGCCCTCGGCCGTGCTACGCGCCATCAACGGGTTTCGCCCCCGCTCACCGAGCGCCACGCGCGGATCCTAGTGCCGACGCGCGGCCTGCGGGCAGGGAAACCCGCCCACCTCTAGCCGATCCGCTCCGCCAGCTCGATGATGATTCCCTCCGGGCCGCGGACGTAGCAGAGCCGGTAGCTGTCCTCGTAGCGCTCCAGCTCGCCGACGAGTTCAGCGCCGTGGGCTCGCAGGCCGGCGACGACGGCGTCTATGTCCTCGACGGCGAATGAGATGTGGCGGATACCCGGGGTGTTGGCCGGCGCGTGCCGGTTGTCACCCTGGTTTGACGGCGAGTGGAACTTCGCCAGCTCGACTCGTCCGTTGCCGTCCGGAGTTTGCATCATCGCAATCTCCGCCCGTACGCCCTCCAGCCCCACGACGCGGTCCACCCAGCGGCCTTCGACGGGCCGCTCGCCCTGCAGCTCGAGTCCGAGCTCGGTGAAGAACTCGGTCGCGGCCGCGAGGTCGTCAACCACGATGCCGACGTGGTCCATCCGTTGGAGAGTCATGTGCTCGAGGAACAGCTTCGATGCAGTCTCAACGAAGGCCGAGTACGTTGATGGACCGGGCGGCCATTTTCGCCTCGCCGAGTGCGTTGGGATGGACGATGACCGGGTTGGTCGTCGGCAGAACCGGCTCTATCCAGCGCACGCCAATCGGCCGACAGGCGTCGTGCCCCTCAGAGACCTGGTTGAAATTCACGTAAACGGTGTGGGTCGCGGCGGCGGCACGGCGGATGGCGTCGTTGAGAGTCCACTGAATGCCGCGAACGTAGGAGATGTCCCCCTTCGCGACCGGCATCGTCGGGAAGCACCCGACGGCCTTCGGCATGATCCAGGGATAGCCAAGGATCGCGACCTTCGCCCGAGGCGCCCGCCTGTGAACCGCATTCAGTGCATTGACCAGTTGCGGGTATGTCTTGGTCCTGATCGTGTCCTGGAAGGAGGAGCCGTACCGGTCTCTGCAAGGGCTGCCCTGGCCTGCAGTCGACAACCCGGCGGTACCGCAGCTGAGGATTGCGTTGATGAATACGCCATTGTTGTTGCCGCCTATGGTCATGGTGACCAAGCGGGTGGACTGTGAGAGGGCGTTCAGCTGCGGAGGCACGCCGTCGTATTGGGACTTGAAGAAGTGCGTGGTGTCCGCGGCGCCGCAGGTTACGTCCGTAAGGGCCGCGCCGATCTGGTTGGCTATGACGTGCGGGTAGTTGCGCGACGAGCGCAGGCAGCTTGGGGGGGCGGCAGGATCTGGCGGCAGAACGCCGGAGGCGGCGCTATAGGAGTCGCCCATCCCCACGTACCGCAGAGCCGCCCGCGCGTCCGATGCGGGACCAACGATGAATCCCGCAACCGCAGCGAGGGCGACGAAGGAGGCGAAAACGCGAGGGCGCACAGTCATGGAAAGCCGTTCAAGTGAAAGCGGGACGGCGACATCGTATATGGCCCTCCGCCGGGCGCACGCCGGCTGTCATGTGGCGCCCCCAGAATCGGCGCTAGCGGTGTTTCACGCCCTCCTGCACGAAGTTCGCGGGCCGCGCCTCAGTGACCGGCAGTTCGTCCAGCGCCTCGTCGATCGCTTCCAGGGTGTCTTGCGAGAGTTCCACACCGGAGGCCTCCACATTCGAGTGGACCTGCTCAGGCCGGGAGGCGCCGATGATCGCCGAGGCGAGGTTCTCCTGACGCAGGACCCATGCGAGCGCCATCGTCGCCATGCTCAGCCCGGCGCCCTCGGCGATCGGTATCAGCCGCTGGACCGCCTCGAGCAAATCGTCTGAGCGGTAGCTGTCCATCGCCCAGTTCATCTCGTCGCTGGCGGCGCGCGAGCCCTCGGGCGGCGGCTCGCCCGGCGTGTACTTGCCGGTCAGCACTCCCTGGGCGAGTGGCGACCAGACGATCTGCGAGATGCCGTGCTGCACGCAGAAGGGGATCAGCTCGGCCTCGGGCGCGCGCCAGATCATGTTGTACTGCGGCTGCGAGGAGACGAACTTCTTTGCGTTCGGGACCTCGAGGCCGGCCTCGATCTGCTCGATCGTCCACTCGCTGAAGCCGATCTCACGCGCCTTGCCGGCTTCGCAGACCTCGGTCAGCGCCTCCATCGTCTCCTCGATCGGCGTCTCGGGATCAGGGCGGTGGCACTGGTAGAGGTCGACGTAGTCGGTCTGCAGGCGCTCGAGCGACGCATCGATCTGCTTGTGGATCTGCTCGCGCGAGAGGCCGCGGTCGGTCTCCGACATCGGGAAGAAGACCTTGGTGGCGAGCACGTAGGAGCCGCGGTCGAAGTCCTTTAGCACCTCGCCCCAGACGGACTCAGCCGCGCCGCCGCCGTAAACGTTGGCCGTGTCGAAGAAGTTGATCCCGGCGTCGAAGGCCGCGCGGGTGCAGGCCGCGGTTTGCTGTTGCTCCACCCCACCGCCGTAGGTGAGCCAGGAACCGAGCGAGATCTCCGAGACCTCCATGTCCGAATCCCCGAGCTTGCGGAACTTCACCCGGCGGACCCTACCCAAACCGGCTGGTGGGTTTCAGGAGGCTGCGCCGGTTTCCAGAAATTGCTTGAGGCGCGGGAAGCTCCGGTCGAGGTTTTTCTGAGTGTTGCGCGCGATCAGCGGCTGGAGCAGACGGAGCATTCCGGTCGGGCGGCCCGTGACTGAGAACTCCACCAAAGTCCCTCCGTCTTGCGCGCTGAGCCGGTAAGCCAGCGTGGTAGCGAACGGACCCGACCTGCTCTCGATGGTCTGTCGACTGGGAGGGTCGTGCTCGACGATCTCCCAGGTGAGGACGTAGTCGCGGCCCATGGAGCGCAACCCGGTGCGCACCGTGCTCCCCACCCCGATTGGCTCGGGCGAGGTGAGCTCCTCGGTGTCCACGCTCTCGTCCCAGAGAGGCCGGTTCCGGGCGTCAGCCACGAACGCGAACACCTCATCCGGTAGGCGGGAGATTTGGACTGCAGCCCTCTTCGTGAACACACCAGCCCCTCGCCTTCGTCTAGCTCGACTTGACGGCGCCGACCTCGATCACCCGGCGCTCGTGGGTTCCGACCCCGATCGTGCGCTCGCCCTCGCGGACCTCGACCTCGAATCGCAGCTTGCGACCGTCCACGACCTCGCGCAAAGTGGAGCGCACCTGACATCGGGAGCCCTCCGCGGCGGCGGAGACGTGCTTGACGCAGACCTCGAAGCCGACCGTCGCCTTCCCTTCGGGGAGGTTCTCGTAGGAGAGCACGGCCGAGTTGCGCTCCATGACGGCGATCATCCCGGGCGTCGACAGCACCCGGACGCCGATCGTCCCGCCGACGTCCGTGACCAACCGGTCCTCGACCACGAACTCGTCCATCCGTTCGATGCCCGCCTGAACGGTTGCCTCGTCGGGTCGCTCGGCCGCGGGAACCGCGTCCCTCAGGGGCTGCGGCCAGCCTCGCCGCTCGGCCATCAGATGATCGCCCATCTAGACCATCCCCAGGCCGCCGGAGACGCCCAACGTCTCGCCGGTCACGTAGGAGGCATCGTCGGAGGCGAGGAAGGCGGCCGCTGCCGCGACCTCCTCCGGCTCGCCGAGGCGCCGCAGCTGGGTGGCCCCCCGCATCGTCTCGATCACTCGCTCGCCCATCTCGCCCAGCTCGGTGGCGCGGCGCAACAGCGGCGTGTCGATCGGGCCCGGAGCGATCGCGTTCGCTGTGATCCCGAACCGGGCGTTCTCGCGCGCGATCGTCTTCGTGAACGCGATCACGCCGCCCTTGGCGGCCGAGTAGACGGCCGAGCCCTTGGAGCCGACGCGCCCGGCCTCCGAGGCGATGCTGACGATCCGGCCATAGCCAGCCTGCTGCATCCCCGGAAGCACGGCATGAGTGCAGGCCAGGACGCCCATCAGGTTTACGGCGATCACCCGCTCCCAGACGCCGGGATCGGTCTGGGTGAAGAAGCCGAACTCATCCATGCCGGCGTTATTGACCAGAACCTCGAAGGGCCCCAGCGCCGCGACCGCCGCGGCGGCCGACGCGGGCTCGGTGACGTCGAGCTGGACCGCCTCGCCGCCGACCTCGTCCGCGACCTTGCCCGCCCCTTCCTCGTTGAGGTCGCCGATCACGACGTTCGCCGCCTCGGCCGCCAGCCGGCGCGCGATCGCGGCCCCGATCCCGCTGGCCCCGCCTGTGACCAGCGCCTTGCGACCCTCGAGCCTCATGCGCGCGGAGCATATGCCCACGGGGCCGGGGGCAGGCCCGCGGTGCGAAATACACTCCGCCGCCATGCCGGAACCCATTCCGATCATCGGCGGCACGGGCGCGCTGGGCTGGGGACTTGCGCTGCGCTTGGCCGGCTCCGGTCAGCCGGTGGTGATCGGCTCCCGGAGCGCGGAGCGGGCGACCCAGGCGGTGGAGAGGCTGCTTGAGGCGTCACCCAACGCGGACGCCGAGGGACTCATCAACGAGGAGGCTGCGCGGCGCGGGCCGATCGTCTTCCTCACCGTCCCCTTTCGCGCCCAGTCCGAGAACCTCAACAACCTCCGTCAGGCGCTGGAGCCGGGACAGATCCTGGTCGACTGCACGGTGCCGACCGCCGCCGCCGTCGGCGGCAAGGCCACCCGCTCACTGGGCGTCTGGCAGGGCTCGGCCGCGCAGCAGGCCCAGGAGATGGTCCCCGAGGGCGTGACGGTGGTCGCAGCCCTCCACACCGTGAGCGCGCCGACCCTCGGCGACCCTGGTGCGGAGCTCGACGAGGACGTCCTGATCTGCGGTGACCGAAGGGCCGACAAGGCTCGGGTGGCGGGGATCGTGGAGCTTGTCCCGGGCCTGCGAGCCGTCAACGCGGGCACACTGGAGATGGCGAGGATCGTCGAGCAGCTGACGCCGCTCCTGATCTCGATCAACGCCCGTTACAAGCTGCACGCCGGAATCCGCATCACGGGGCTTGGAGACGGCGGCCCCTGGGAGTAGTGGCCGGCACCGCTGACACGCCCCCGCCCGGGGACCCCTGATGCGGATCGCACTACTCGCCGGCGGGACCGGCGGGGCGAAGCTCGCCGCCGGGATGCAGGAGCTCGCCGGCAGCGATCTCGCCGTGATCGCGAACACTGCCGACGACACCCGGATCCACGGCCTCCACGTGTCGCCGGACCCCGACCTGATCACCTACTGGCTGGCGGGCGAGATCGATGAGGAGCGTGGCTGGGGAATCCAGGGCGACTCGTTCACCGTCCACGAGCGGCTCGCCGCGCTGGGCGCCCCGGGCTGGTTCCAGCTCTCCGATCGCGACCTCGCCACCTGCCTCTACCGGACCCACTTCATCGCCGAGGGCGGCACGCTGACCGCCGCCCAGGGACAGATCGCGCGGGCGCTCGGGGCGCGCGCCGCGGTGCTGCCGATGTGCGAGCAGCCCGTACACACGCGTGTCCTGACCCCGGATGGCTGGCGCGGGCTCCAAGAGTTCCTGATCGTCCACCAATCTCAGCCGCCGATCGAGGGAATCGAGGTTCAGGGGCTGGACCGTGCCGTTCCCACCCCTGAGGTCCGCGAGGCGCTGGCCGCCGCCGAAACGATCGTCGTCGGCCCCTCCAACCCCGTGATCTCGATCGGTCCGATCCTCTCCGTGCCGGGCATGCGGGAGGCGATCGCCGGCGCCGATGCGCCCGTGATCGCGGTCAGCCCGCTGGTCGCCGGGCGGGCCGTCAAGGGCCCGACCGAGCAGTTCATGAGGGCGGTGAGCCGGCCCTCCACGGCGGCCGGCGTGGCCTCGCTGTACGAGGGAGTGATCGAGGCGATGGTGGTCGACGCCGACGACCCCGATCCGGGCCCCGACGGGGTCCAGGTGCTCTCCTGCCCCACCCTGATGAAGGGGGACAAGGGCAGGCGGGCGCTGGCCGAGCGCGTGCTGGAGTTCGCGCAGACGCTCCGCTGAGCGATGCGAGCCACCGCGATCATCCCGGTGAAGCGCTTCGGCGCCGCCAAGCAGCGGCTCCTCGAAGCCCTCGACAGGCCAGAGCGCGCGGCGCTCGTCAAGGCGATGCTCGCCGACGTGCTCGCCGCCACGTCCAGCGCCGAGCTGACCGAGCGGGTGATCGTGGTCACCGGCGAGCGGCGTGCGGAGCGGATCGCGCTGCGCGCGCGCCGCCCGCCCCACGGCGCCGCTCGAGGTCTTTCGCGATCCCCAGGACCTTGGCCACTCGGAGGCGGCCACCTTGGGAATCGTCCGCGCCAAGGCGCTCGGGGCACGCTGCGTCGCCCTGTTGCCCGGCGACTGTCCGCTGCTGGAGCCGGCCGAGCTGGACGCGGCGCTCGAGCGGATGCGGAGCGGACGGGTGGCGATCGTGCCCGACCACCACGGCAGCGGCACCAACGCGCTCCTGCTCTCGCCGCCGGACGCGATCGGCCCGGCCTTCGGTCCCTCGAGCTGCGCCCGTCACGCCGATCGCGCCCGGCGCGCCGGTCACGCGGTTGCCGTCGAGCCGCTCGACTCCCTGGGCCTCGACGTCGACACGCCCGACGACCTCGCCGCGCTCGCCGAGGCGCTGCAGCGAGCGCCCCACCGCGCCCCCGTGACGGCGGCCGAGCTGGAGCGACTGGGCGGGCTCAGGGGCGGCGCTCGAGCATGAGCCACCGCCTCGAGGTGATCCCCGTAAACGACCTTCCTGAGATCGCCACCGGTGACCCCCTGGGGGAGCTGATCGCCCGACGGCTCGCCAGCGCCGGCGTCGAGACGGCGGCCGGCGACATCGTCGCCGTCGCCCAAAAGGCCGTCTCGAAGGCGGAGGGCCGGGTGCGCGAGCTCGACCACGTGGTCCCAGGCCCAAACGCGCGGCAGCTGGCGACACGCCTGGGCAAGGACCCCCGCCTGGTCGAGCTGATCCTGAGCGAGAGCCGCGCTGTGGTCCGCGCCGACCGCGATCTTTTGATCGTGGAGACCAGGAGCGGTTGGATCTGCGCCAACGCCGGCATCGACGCCTCGAACGTGCGCGGCACCGATCGCGTCACCCTGCTGCCGGAGGACCCCGATGCCTCCGCGCGGCGGATCCGGGCGGAGATCGGCGCGGCCGCCGGCGTGCGACCGGCGGTTCTCGTCAGCGACAGCTTCGGGCGGCCGTGGCGCCTCGGCCAAGCCGACGTCGCGATCGGGTGCGCGGGCCTGGCGCCGCTCGACGATTGGCGCGGCCGAACGGACCACGAGGGCGGCGAGCTAGCCGCGACCGTTGTCGCGGTGGCCGACGAGGTGGCAGCCGCAGCCGACCTTGTGCGCGGCAAGGACACCGGCGCTCCCGCATGCCTGGTGCGCGGGCTGGGCCGTTTCGTCAGCGCCGACGACGGGTCCGGGCGCGCGCGCGATCCAGCGCCCCGAGGCCGAGGACCTGTTCCGCTAGTCCGCACTAGCCCTGCATCGGGTCGGGCTGACCCTCCTCGGTGAACTCCGGGGGCTCGTAGATCTTTCCGGGCGAGGCCCCAATCGCCAGCACCCGCGCCCCCTCGTCGCCGGTGCTGATCCTTCGCGACTCCTGCGGGCCGACACGCGCAAACACCCCGGGCTCGAGCTCGTGGTCCTCTCCAGCAACTGTCAGCGTGGCGCTGCCTGCGAGCACGGTGTAGACCTCCTCCTGCCCGTCGGGGCCGTGGTCGTGCTCCGGGTATTGGCTGAAGCCGGGCGGGAAGTCCATGAGCGCGAGGCCGAACGAGCTCACACCGAGTCCGGCACGCACGCGTCGATAGCCGCCTCCGAAAATCGCCTCGAACTCCTCCAGCCGCTTCACGGTGACGTCCGCCATCAGACTTCCTCTCTCGGTGTTCGATCCACGACCAAGACGGCCGCTCCGCGAACCCTACCGCCGCGCAGATCGTCGAGGGCATCGTTGGCGCGCTCGAGCCGGTACTCGGCAACCTCTGTCCGCACCGGGATTTGGGGCGCCAAGGCCATGAACTCCTCGCCGTCCCGGCGGGTGAGATTGGCGACCGAGCGCAGAGTGCGCTCACCCCAGAGGATCTCGTAGGGGAAGGAGGGGATGTCGCTCATGTGGATGCCGGCGCAGACCACCGTCCCGCCCGGCGCGACGGCGCGCAGGGCGACCGGGACCAGCTCTCCTGCGGGGGCGAAGATGATCGCCGCGTCGAGCGGCTCGGGCAGCCCGCCGTCGCCGGGCTCGGAGACCTCGGACCCGCCCTCGGTGTCACCCGCCCAGGAGGCGCCGAGCTCGAGCGCGAAGCGCTGCGTCTCGGCGTCGCCCGGACGCGTCAGCGCGAACACGCGCCGGCCCTGATGGGTGGCCACCTGGCAGACGATGTGGGCGGAGGCGCCGAAGCCGTAGAAGCCGATCCGCTCCGCATCGCCGCAGAGTCGCAGCGATCGATAGCCGATCAGCCCCGCGCAGAGCAGCGGCGCCGCCTGGAGGTCCGGGTAGCCCTCGGGGATCGAAAAGCAGTAGCGCTCGTCGGCGACCGCCCGCTCCGCGTAACCGCCATCGAGCTGATAGCCGGTGAAGCGGGCCCGCTCGCAGAGGTTCTCGCGGCCCGAGCGGCAGTAGCGACACTCGCCGTCCGTCCACCCCAGCCAGGGGATCCCGACCCGCTGCCCGGCGGCGAAGCGCTCGGCTCCCTCCCCCGCCCCCTCGACCGTGCCAACTATCTGATGCCCGACGACCAGCGGCAGTTTCGGCTCACGCAGGTCGCCGTCGACCACGTGGAGGTCCGTGCGGCATACGCCGCAGGCGCGCACCGCGACCAGAACCTGGCCGGGACCGGGCTCCGGCTCCATGAGATCGCCGGCCACCAGCGGCCGCCCCTGCTGCTCGAGCACCATCGCGCGCACCCGCCAATCATCGCGCGCGGAGCGCGCAAAGTGCGGGATTCATTGATGCGGTAGCGCCGATCCCCGTTGACGCGGCCCCCGATCGGGGCGAGGGTTGGCCCCGGGGGTTGACGCGGCCGCTGCCAGGCGCGAGGGTTGGCCCGGACTCGAAACAAAGGAGCGTGCGATGAGCGATCGGGATTGGGAGCGACTTGGAGCCGCAACGGGCGCCTTGTCCGTGCTTTTGTTCATCGTCGGCTTCGGGATCATCCCCACGCCGCCCGACGTCGACGCCTCGGCGACCGAGATTCACGCCTACTACGCCGAAGAGCAGGGGGGCATTCAGGCCGCGTTGGTGCTGCTGACAGGTGCCCTCTTCTTCTTCATCTGGTTTCTGGGCAGCCTGTGGAGCGCGCTGAGGGCGGCCGAGGGCGGCACCGGTCGCGTGTCATCGATCGCCTTTGCCGGCGGGGTTGTGAGCGCCGGGGCCCTGTTCGCGTTGATCACGCTGCTCGCCGGCGCGGCCTTCCGCCCGGAGCAGTCAACGCCGGAGGTGACCACGGCGATCAACGACTTGGCGGTCGTCTCCGGCGCGTCCGCCTTGGCCGGGCTGACGGCCCTCTTCGCCGCCAGCGCCAAGGTCACCTTTCGTCACGGCGCGTTCTCGAGCGCGATCGGATGGGTCCTCGCCCTCGCGGCGCTCGCCCAGCCGTTCGCGGTCGGCGCGATGCTGACCGACAGCGGCGTCTTCGCCGGCGACGGCGTCCTCGGCCTGTTCCTGCCGATTACCGCCTTTGCCGTTGCGATCCTCGCCACCAGCGGCGCGCTCGTGCACCGCGCCGGGCGGCTGGGGGCGGAATAGCGGCGAACGGTGAAGGCCCGGCCCTCCACCGCCAGTTCGGCTGACGGGACCGTGCGACGGACCGAGTGGGCGTGTTCGCCGGCTTCTCGCTGCTCGGCGGGGCCGCGCCCGAGGGCGGACTGAGTGGGCGATTCGGTACCTATGGCGTACCCAATCGCTCACTCGTCGGTAATCCGGTAGGCGCTCCTAAGCGCCGCCAGGAGGCTGGTAGCCCGCGAGCTGGAGAGCCCGAAGGAGCCTCGCGACCACCCCGTCCGGGTCGTCGCGAAGCTGGCGGGGCGTGATCGGGATCACGTCCAGGCCCTGAGCCTTCAGGGTTGCGACCTTCAGCCGATCCCGTTCAAACGCGAGCCGGCCTGAGTGGGCGTCGTAGCCGTCGATCTCGACCGCGAGGTTGAGCTCCCGCCACAGCACGTCCACCTCGAACCCGTGGATTCGCCGGTTCAATTCGTAGCCGGCGACGCCTGCCCCGCGCAGCAGGCGAAGCATCCGCCGCTCGGCTGGCGAGCGGGTGCGACGCGGGCCGCTGGGAAGGTCGAGGACGATGCGCAGTGTGGCGTTGCCGCGCTTGCCTGGGTTGCGCTCGAGCTGGTCTCGGAGCTCCCGCACGGCGGCCAGTCGCCGGTAGTTGGCCTCGGCGACGAGCCGTTCGAGATCTTCCGAGCCCAGCTCGCCGGCGAGGTCGAGGATCGTGCGCGGTGGGCTGGTGAGAGGCATTCGCTCCCGCCAGCGGATATCCGCCCGCGGCACGTTGGCCCGATGGATCCGGATGCCGGGCCGCGTGGCGCTGCGCTCAGGCGGAACCGTGACGCAAGGCCGGGCTGAGGCTGGGTAGCCAAGCAACCCCCAGAGCGCCGCGGCGCTTCGGTGGCTGAGCGCCGCCCCCTCGCCGCAAGCAAGCAGGGCGGCCATGGCACGACTGTGCTGCGTCGGCGCCGTGTGACCCACGAGATAGACGCCGCGATGTGCTTCGTGGAGTCTCTTGTTTCGGAGCCGCCAGTCGATCTGATCGCGGCTCACGCCTGCATCCAGCAGTTGCCGCCTCGCCACGACGCCGTGCTGGCGGCCTGCGAGCATCGCGACGGTTCGGTCAGCGGGTCGAGTGAGTGATTCACCGGACATACTCCGGTGAATCCCGCACTCGATCTGGGCGCCCCCTGCGAGCGTCGAGCCCGGTCTGGCTACCGCCCCGCGTTGGCTGCGGCGGGGCGTTTGCGGCTGCTCAGTAGGTCTCGACGATCTCGTACAGGGTGGTCCGCTGGGCCGGCTGGCGACCGCCGGCGCGAGCGGCGGCGATCAGCTGGGGCGGGTCGAGCCGGACGCCGTGGTGGGAGCCGGCCATGCGAGAGATGTTCTCCTCCATCAGCGTTCCGCCGAGGTCGTTGACCCCCCAGCGAAGGCTCTCCGTGGCTGCGTCCAGCCCCATCTTCACCCAGCTCGCCTGGAGGTTGGTGATCGTCCTGCCGAGGGCCAGCCGGAAGGCCGCCGTGTGCTTGAGGTTCTCATCGCGCGAGATCTCCTCAACCCCGTGGGTGCGCCCCAATAGCGTGTTGAAGGGGATGAAGCTGAGCGGCACGAACTCGGTGATCCCGCCCGTGCGCTCCTGAAGCTCCCGGACGACCTGCATGTGGCGGGCCAGCTCCCACGGCTCCTCGATGTGGCCGAACATCACCGTCGAGGTGGAACGCAGCCCGGAGCCGTGGCAGGCCTCGATGATCTCCACCCAGCGGGCAACGGGGAGCTTGTTCGGCGAGATCCGCGCCCGGACGCCGTCGTGGAGTACCTCCGCACCGGTTCCCGGCGTCGACCCGAGGCCGCACTCGAGCAGGTAGTCGAAGACCGCCTCCGGGCTCCGGCCCGAGCGCTCGCACATGAAGTGGATCTCCATCGGCGAGTAGGCGTGCAGGTGGATCCGGGGCTCCACCTCCTTGACGAGCCGCAGCCAGCGCCCATAGTGCTCGAGCGTGTAGTCGGGGTGGATGCCGCCCTGCATGCAGATCTCGGTCGCCCCGTAGTCGACAGCCTCCTGAACACGGGCCTGGAAATCGTCGGGAGTGACGTGGTAGGCGTCGGGCGAGCGGCGGCCCTGGCCGAAGCCGCAGAAGGCGCAGCCGACGATGCAGATGTTGGTGAAGTTGATGTTGCGGTTGACCACGAAGGTCACCCGTTCGCCGGCGAGCTCGGCGCGCAGCTCGTCGGCCGCCACGCGCATCTCCTCGATCACCTCCGGCCGCGTCTCCGCGAACAGGCCGGTCAGCTCCTCCTCGCTCAGCGCCTCCCCCCGGCGCCCCTTCTCGATCGCCCGCGGAGCGACGTCCGGAGAGATCAGCGCGTTCGGCACGGCGCCCCGAGCCCTTGCGCGGGATGAAGCTCCAGTACTTGAGCTTGACCAGGTCGAGCACGCTCTGCTCCATCCAATCGGGATCGAGGTACTGGGGATAGGCGCACAGCCGCTCGGTCAGCGCGTAGCCCTGCGGCTGAAGTCGCTTCCGGACCTGATGCGGGCTTGGGAAGGGCTGCTCGGGGGAGATGTGGTCGCCGTTGGCGGACAGGCCGCCGAGATCGGTGGCGCCTTCCGTCACCAGCTCGTCCCACCAGTCAGAGAGGTTCGGTGGGATCTGGATGCCGACCTCGGGCATCAGGCGCCGGCACTCGCGAACGAGAAGCTTCATGTCGTCCAGCGTTATCGGCGTTGCCCAGTCGGGAGCATCTCCACCCGCGACTTCGTCGCTGGCCCCAGCCAAGCGCCCCTTCGGCCCAGCGAGACCGCGCCGATTCGTCGGCGATCTCGGCCACCTCGCGACCGTAGTAACTCGGATGGGGGACGAAGTTCTGGAGGATCACCTCCTGGAGGTGGCCGTGGCGCGCGTTGACCTCCGCGAGTGCCTCGAGCGAGGCGACCCGCTCCTCCTCTGTCTCGCCGATGCCGACGAGGATGCCGCTCGTGAACGGGATCCGAAGCTCTGCCGGCCGCCTCGATCGTCCGCAGCCGCTCCGCCGGGTGCTTGGTCGGCGAGCCGGCGTGGACGGTCTCCATCAGGCGCTCCGAGATCGACTCGAGCATCAGCCCCTGCGAGGCGGTCACCTCGCGCAGCCGGGCCAGGTCCTCGGGCCCAAGGACGCCGAGGTTCGTGTGCGGCAGGAGCCCGCGCTCGAGCGCGCGCTCGCACGCCCAGACCACATAGGAGACGAAGTCGTCGTGGCCCCAGGACTGAAGGCGGGCGGCGACCTCGGGGTTGACCTCGGGCCGCTCACCGGTGAGCACGAGCAGCTCCTTGGCGTTGCGGCGGACCGCCTCGTCGAGCCGGAGCTCTACCTCGTCAGGCGTGTACAGGTGCGCCCGATGGGTCGCGAACGCGCAGTACTTGCAGTAGCAGCGACAGGTGCGTGACAGCGAGAGCGTGTAGTTGCGCGAGAAGGTGACGCGCCTCACGCCGTCAAGCTAGCGCAGTGTCGGCACCCGCACTACTTCGGTCGCTCGCGCGCCACGGTCGAGACGTCGGCGGCGACGTTCTCGACGACCTCCGCGCCGCTCGTCGGAGGCTCGGGCCCGAGCGCGTACTGCGACCCGGCGATCACGAACCTGTACAAGGCCGCCGCGGCGAGCGCGCCCACGATCGGGCCGACGATGTAGGGCCAGACGCCGCCCCACTCGTTGCCGATCAAGGCAGGACCGAACCAGCGCGCCGGGTTGACCGCGGACCCGGTGAGCGGGCCGAAGATCATCGCGTCGAGGCCGAGGGTGAGGCCGATCGCGAGCGGGGCCCACTCCTTCCTCGCCCTCGGATTGAACGCCACCGCGCAGACCGCGAGCACCAGGAGGAACGTTCCCAGCCCCTCAACCACGGCGCCCGCAAAGTTGCCCCCCAAAAGCGGGCTGATCGTCGCGGCTCCGTAGTGGGAGGCGCGGCCCTCGTCGAGCAGCAGGCCCTTGACGAGCAGCGCCCCGAGCACGCCTCCGGAGAGCTGCGCGAGCATGTAGACGACCGCGTCCACCGGGTCGATTCGCCGGGTCACGGCGGCGGCGAGCGTCACCGCGGGGTTGAAGTGGCCACCGCTGACGGCGCCGAGCGTGACGATCAGGCCGAACAGAGCGACCCCGTGCACGAGGCCTACGACGGCGAAGTCCGAGCCGGTCTGCGCCTCAGCGCTGGTGGCGACGTAGAGCACCACCACGGTGCAAATCGCGAACACGAGCAGCAGCGTGCCAACCAGCTCGGTGATGTAGGCGGCGAGTCCTCGATCCTGCACTGTGGGCAACCTCCTAGCGGGGTCGTCGGCGGGCAAACGTCGGCGCGGGAGTCTATCCGCCTTCGCGGTCGGCCCGCTCCTGAAGGCGCTTGGCGTCCTCGATCACCTCGAGCGCCTCCTCACGCGAACGCCAGCCTTCGACCGTCACCTTCTTGTCCTCCAGCTGCTTGTAGATCGAGAAGAAATGGGCGATCTCACGCTGGAGCTGCTCCGGGATGTCCTCGAGCGTCTGGGCGTGGTTCCAGCCTGGGTCGTTGAGCGGTACGCAGACGATCTTGTCGTCCTCGCCCTTCTCATCGTGCATCTTGAACAGGGCGATCGGCTTCACCCGGATCACGCAGCCGGGGAAGGTCGGCTCCGAGACGCAGACCATGGCGTCGAGCGGGTCGCCGTCGCGGCCCAGGTGGCCGATCAGGTAGCCATAGTCGGTGGGATAGACCGTCGAGGAGGAGAGGAAGCGGTCGAGGGTCAGCCCGCCCAGCTCCTGGTCGTATTCGTACTTGTTGCGGCTCCCCTTGGGGATCTCTACGTAGGCGAGGAGGTCATGCCCCGGAAGGGCCATCGACTCGAAGGCTATCCTGGGCGCGTCGATGAGACGGATTGCCGCGCTGCTGGCGGCCATCCTCGTTTCGGCCGGCGTCGCCGGCTGCGGCGAGGGTGGTGCTGAACCGGGCGCTTCCAGGGAAGCGACCCTCGTCCTCGACTTCCAGCCGAACGCCGCGCACGTGGGAATCTATTCGGCGCTTCACCGAGGGCTCTATGAGCGACAGGGCGTCGAGGTCCACGTGCGCGAGCCCTCCGCCTCGACCGACGCCCCCAAGCTGCTCGCGGCCGGCCGCGCCGAGTTCGCGATCCTCGACATCCACGACCTCGGGCTGGCCGCGCGAGCGAGGCCTCGACGTGGTCGGGATCGCCCCGATCGTCAGCCGGCCGCTGGCGGCCGTGATCGCCGCGGATCGAAACGCCGTGCGGCGCCCGCGTGACCTCGAGGGCGGAACCATCGGCGTGACCGGCCTCCCCTCCGACGACGCGGTCCTCGACTCGGTGCTGAGGGCGGACGGGGCGGATCCGGCCGCTGTCGACAGGGTCACGATCGGTTTCCAGGCGGTCTCCGCGCTGGCCTCGGGCAAGGTGAGCGCGGCGACGGGCTTCTGGAACGCGGAGGGCGTGACGCTGAGCAGGATGGGGATTCCGGTCCGCGAGTTTCGGGTCGACGACTACGGCGCCCCGCGCTATCCGGAGCTGGTCCTCTGCACGACCCCCGGCCTGATCCGGGACAACCCTGACCTGGTCCGCTCCCTGGTCGCCGGCACCGAGCGCGGCTATCGGCTGAGCGTCGAGCGGCCGGCGCAAGCGCTGGGCGACCTGGTGGAGCAGAACCCGGGGCTGGACCGCGCCGAGCAGGCAGCGGAGCTGCGGGCGTTGCTTCGCGCGCACGCCCTGGACCCGGATGGACTCGAGCCCGGGGCGCTTCGTGCATGGGGTCGATGGGACGTCGCCCACGGCATTCTCGACTCGAAACCCGATCTGCGGGCGGCCTTCGATCGGCGCTTCGCTTCAGCTGCCGCGCAGTAGCCGCTCGGCAAGCTCGGGCAGCTCGCGGGCCAGGCGCGAGCGCGGCACGACCAGGTCCACGCCCGCCGCCTCGGCGCGCCGGCGCTTCTCCGGGTCCGTGTGCCGGTAGAAGCCCAGCACCGGCTTGCCCCGCCTCACCACCGAAACGGGATCGACCTCGCCGACGTCGGCGACGATCAGGTCGGCATCGGCGCTCGGCTCCGCCCCGCGGCCGGAGTCGAGGGTGACCTCGTGCCCCGCGCCGGCGAGCGTCGCCTCGACGCGGCTGGCGAGCATGAGGTCGGGGACCAGCGCAACTACGCGGGCCATCCGGATCACAGACTTCGGCTGCGGCGAAACTCACGGCGCACCGACTCCGGCCGGCCCCACATCTGGACGACCTCGGCGCGGCCCTCGCGCACGTCGCGCACGACCATCTCGCCCTCGATTCCCTCCCGGTCGAGCAGGGTGAGCGTTCCCTTCACGGTCTCGGCCGCCGCGGCGTGCCCGAACCGGTGGGCGACCAGCAGCCGCCAGTGCCAGTCCGCCTTCGAGTAGGGCTGCGCGTTGACCTGGGTCAGCAGCACGGCGGCGTCGATGTAGCGCTCCTCGTCCAGGAGGCGCATATCGATCTCCAGATCGGTCCAGTCGTCGGGAAGCGAATCGACGATCCCCTGAAAGGCCTCGGCGAGCCCCATCGACGACAGCGTACCGGTGGCGGCGCCGCTCAAGGGAATCTCCCCTCACGCCGATCTGAAGCCGGGAGGGATTCGTTGCTTACAAGGGCGATTCTGACGCGCTTCACGCGGACACCGCCGAAGGCCCGGGCCGCTGGCGGCCGCCATTTACGTGCCGCAGCGCTGGGGTTGGGCACGCTGTGGCTCGGCGTGGTCGCGTTGGCGGTGGCCGGTATGGAGGGGGCGCCGCTTTTGGTCCTCAGCGGCATCGGCTTGCTGGGGACGGTGGCTCTCCTTCCCCTGGCTCACCAGCAGCAGGTGACGAAGCTGCGTGGCCTGGCGGCAACCGACGCGCTCACCGACCTCACCAACCATCGCGGCTTTCAGGAGGTCCTGGCGGCGGAGCTGGAGCGCGCCCGCCGCGCTGCCCGTCCAGTCGCCCTGGTGATGATGGACCTCGACAACTTCAAGTCGGTGAACGACACCCACGGGCACCCCTATGGGGATGAGGTGCTGAGGGAAGTTGGCAAGAAGCTGGGGGGCGTCGTCCGCGCCACTGACACCGCCGCCCGGGTCGGAGGCGAGGAGTTCGCGCTGATCCTCCCCGGCACCGGCGGCGAGGTCGCGTACCGGATCGCCGAGCGGGCCCGAGAAGCGGTTGCGGAGGTCCCGGTCCGCGAGCTGGCGCTCTCCTGCTCGGCGGGGATCGCCACCTACCCGGCCGACGCGGAGGATGCCTCCAGCCTCTGCAAGCTCGCCGACGGCGCCCTTTATTGGGCGAAGCGTCAGGGCAAGCAGCGCACGCGCCGCTTCGATCCCGAACACGTGGCGTCGGCATCCGACCAACAGGCGGCCGAGATCGCCGCCGTGATCGCGGATCCGGAAGGGATCAAGTCCGCCTTCCAGCCGGTCGTCGACCTGGCCAGCGGGCACCTGGTCGGATACGAGGCGCTGGCGCGCTTCGAGGGTTCGCAGGGACGCTCGCCGCAGGCGTGGTTCGCGCGGGCTCACAGCTGCGGCCTCGGACCGGAGCTCGACGCGGCGGCGATCCGCGCGGCGCTGGCGCCGGTCGGGCGTCCGATCGACACCCACTTGGCTTTGAACGTCAGCCCCTCGGCCCTCACCTCGGAGCCGGTGGCCGAGGCGCTCCCGGCGGACCTCAGCGGTCTCGTGATCGAGATCACCGAGCACGAGTTCGTGCCGGACGACGAGACCCTGGCGGGGGCCGTCGCCGAGCTGCGGGACCGCGGCGCCCGAATCGCGATCGACGACGCCGGCGCCGGCTACGCCGGCCTGAAGCAGATGATGCGGGTGAGGCCCGACATCGTCAAGCTCGATCGGCGACCTGATCAAGCGCATCCATGCCGACCCAGCCAGGATGGCGCTGGTCGAGTCCTTCGTCCGCTTCGCACGACGCATCGGCGCCACCGTGTGCGCAGAGGGAATCGAGAGCCTCGACGACCTCGCGGTGGTCAGCGACCTCGACGTCCAGTGGGGACAGGGCTTCGCCCTTGGCCGTCCGGCGGCGCCGTGGGCGCTCGTCTCGCCGGTCGCCGCCGGAGGTCTGCCGGGCAGCACTGGCGGAGGCGCTCCGTGCCGGCTCGACGGGCGACCGAAGGATCGCCGCCGGCGACCGCAGGCTCGAGCACCTCAGCGCCCGGTTGGCCAGCGCCCGCTCACGAACGGACCTCGAGGGCGCCATGGCCGTGATCGCGGCCGAGCTCAACGCCGACATGGTCTGCCTCTCGCACTGGCACCCGGCGGACGGGGTGGTCGAGACGCTGGCCGAGACCGGCGGCACAAGTGAAGAGCGCTTCTCGCTGGACGACTATCCGCTCACCGCACGCGTGCTGCGCAACCAGGAGGCGGTCCAGGTCCTGGTCGGCGATCCGGAAGCCGACCGGCGCGAGGTCGAGCTGTTGCTCTCCCTCGGCCTCCGCTCGCTGCTGATCGTGCCGGTTGTCAGCCGAGGCGAGAGCCTCGGCATAGTGGAGGCGTTCAGCAGATTCGACCGGCCCTGGACGCGCACCCAGATCAACCGCGCCCGGATCATCTCCAACCAGTTCGGCTCGGTGATCCTGGCCCTGTTCGGCTCGCCGGCAGCCGTGGCCCCCTAGATCAGGGCACCGCCTCCTCCACCTGGACCCGCATCTTCTCCGCGAGCTCGCCGCCAAGGGCATGCTCGCGCCCTTCCACCTCGACGAACAGCGGCCCCCCGAAGGGCTGGGCGCCCGTGATCCGCAGCCGGGCGCCCGGGCGGATTCCGCGCTCGGCGAGATAGCGGAGCATCTCGGGATCGCTGTCCGAGACCCGCGCGAACGTCGCTGCCCGACCCTGCTCGAGCTCCGCCAGGCCCGTCGTCCGGTCCGCGGCCAGGTCGAGCTCCGGCGTGGGGATCGGATCCCCGTGCGGATCCAGAGCCGGATTGCCCAGCCTCTTGGCGATCCGGCGCTCGAGGTCCTCCGAGATGTAGTGCTCGAGTACCTCGGCCTCGTCGTGCACTCGGTCCCACGGCATCTCGAGAGCCTCGGCGAGGAAGGCCTCCAAGAGGCGGTGATGCCGCACCACCTCGAGCGCCACCCTCTCGCCCGGCGGCGTCAGCGCGACCCCGTGGTAGGGCTCGTAGCGGACCAGGCCCATCTCGTCGAGCCGCTTCAGCATCGCGGTCACCGAGCCAGGGGACACCCCAAGCCTTTCCGCGAGCGCCGTCGTCGTCACGGGCCCCTCCGAGCGACCGGCAAGCGCGTAGATCGCCTTCGCGTAGTCCTCCACCGCCTCCGTGTTGGCGGCAGCCGGATCGCGCCGGAAACCCGAATGCGCGTGGGTCGCGGGGTCGCTCATCCGCCTACACCGAGACCAGCAGGCCGGTCAGATAGAGCGCCACGATCCCGGTCACCAGCCCCCCGACGGCGCCGGGGTGAAGGGCACGGTTCTCACCGTCGCGCATCGCCGGCACCAGCTGCCAGATCACCTGCACGATCGCCCCGACGCCGGCGCCGAAGAGCAGCGCGGCGACGCTGGGGTTGAAGGCCGCCGCGCCGATCCAGGCGCCGAGGACCGCAGGGCCCCCGGCCACGAGCCCAAGCGTGAGCAATCGCCGGATGCTCACCGCCCGCTCGGCGAGGGGGGCGACGATCGCGATGCCCTCGGTGGTGTTGTGGATCGCGAAGCCCACGACCAGGAAGGCGCCCAGCGCGAGCGCCCCGGTCGCGTATGCGGACCCGATCGCGAGGCCCTCGCCGAGGTTGTGCAGGCCGATCCCGATCGCAACCATCAATGCCAGGTAGGGACCGCGCGCGCGGGCGCCCCCCGCCGCCACCGCACGCTCACGCCGCCCCGACAGCCAGGCGTCGATCCCGGCCAAGGCGAGGTAGGCGAGCAGGGCGCCGAGGACCACCAGCTCCGCGCCCCCGAAGGCCGTCGTGCCCTCCCCGGCGATCTCGAGTCCCTCGAGTGCGGCGTCGATGGCGAGGAAGGCCAGCAGGCCGACTGTGAACGCGATCAGGATCCGCAGCCACTGCTCACCGACCCTGCGCACGAACGGCAGCCACAGCATCCCGAGGCTGACCGGGATCACCCCGACGTAGACTCCGAGCAGCGCCATCAGGCCGAAGAAGCTCGCGTCGGCCTCCGGAGTCTCCGTGGCGACATCGATCGTGTGCGTGATCGTGCCTCCCGTGGACGTGAGGATGGAGATCTCGTACGCCTCGCCCTCGATCCACGGGTAGGAGAGCTCGAGCGTCGTCGAGCCGAGCCGGCTGACATCGCGCCCGTCGCTGGCCGTGAACGGCACGTAGCCGTCGTTGACCGCGACCTGAGCGATCTCGACCGCGTCGGGACCCTCGTTTCGGATCGTGAGCTCGATCTGACCCGGATGCAGCTCGGTCCGCTCGACGGCCAGCTCCTCGGCCGGCGGGCCCGTGCGATCGCCGAGGCCGGGCCCGTCCAAGACGGCGAAGAGGACGATGGCGATCGCGATCAGGGCCAGTGGAACGAGGCCGAGGAGCCAGGTCGGCGCCCCGCCGAGACCGTTGCGAGTCGCACTGCGAGCCTCCACCTACACCACCTCGAAGAACCCGGTCCAGCCGAGCTCGGCGAACTCGCTCACGTGGGCGTGGAACATGTACTTGCCCGGATACGGGAAGCGGACCTCGAGGACCCCCCGCTGTCCCTGGCCCTGGATCACCGTGTCGGTGAACTCGGTGGGCTCGAGCGAGGTCCCGGTCGGGTAGTAGTGGAAGAAGTTGGCGTGGACGTGGAACGAGTTCAGTGGGTCGAACTCGAGCACGTTGACGAGGTAGATCCGCACCAGCTCGTCGCGCTTCACCCGCAGCGGCTCGTTGACGTAGTGAAAGCCGATCGTGTTGACCGCGTAGACCTCGTTCGAGCGGTCGAAGTTCGTGTCGAAGCCGTTCATCACCATCACCAGCTCGTCGGCCTCGGGCCGCCCGCCCTTCGGATCGACGATGAAGGCGCCGTAGAGCCCGCGCGAGATGTGGGAGGCGAGCGGGCTGACGTGGCAGTGGTAGAGGTGGAGCCCGAAGGGCTCGGCGTCGAACTCGTAGCTGAAGCTCTCGCCAAACTCGATCTGGCCTCCTCCGAGGCCCTCGCCGATCCCGGGCATGCCGTCCATGGTCGAGGGGTGGATGCCGTGGAAGTGAATCGTGTGGGGGTGAACCGAGCCGTTCGTGAATCGGATCCGCAAGCGCTCGCCCTGATGGCAGCGTAGGGTCGGTCCGGGAACGCGACCGTTGTATGTCCAGGCCTCGTAACTGACCCCGGGCGCGACCTCGATCTCCTTCTCGACCGCGACCAGGTTCCACTCGCGCAGCACGCGCCCGCTCGCCAGCCGCCGGGTCTTGCCGTAGTCGAAGTCGCGAACCAGATCGGTCGGGTTGAAGCCGTTGGCCCGATGGTCCACCTGCCGGTCGGGGGCGAACGCGGCGTGCATGGCCATCCCGTTCGTCTGATGGCCGTGGACTGCCGCCGCGGCATCCGCGTGAGTCGTCTGATGACCCCCGAGCGCGCGGTGAAGGCCCTCGTGCGGGATGGCCTCGTGCAGCAGGGCAAGGACCGGCGTGGCCAACGCGCCTCCGGCGAGCAATTTGCGCCGATTGAACTTTCCATCGCCCATAATCCGGATTTTGACATATCAAAAAGACGTGTGGCCAATTATTGGTAGGCAGGGTGGCCATTTGCCGCCGCAGGGCCGTTCCTACAATGCGTGGGATGGACGCCGCCGCGACGATCGAGCTGGATGGCCAGTACCGCGCCCTGCGAGAGGAGGCCGGCTTCCTCGGGCGCGGGCGCGGAATGGTGCTGGTGAGCGGGCGCCAGGCCGCCGAGTTCCTGCAGGGCCAGCTCACCAACGACCTCGAGTCCCTGGGAGCGGACGAGGGCTGCTACGCGGCCCTGCTCGACCGCAAGGGCCACATGCAGGCCGACATGCGAGCCCTGCGGCTCGGCACCGGGGAGATCTGGCTGGACACCGAGCCCGAGGCGGTCGAGCCCGTCCTGCGGCACCTGCGGATGTACAGCGTCGGCCGCGAGGTCGAAATCGAGGAGGCCTCGGACGCCTGGGCGATCACCTCGCTGATCGGACCCGCTGCGGCCGAGGCGGCCGGCACCGGGCCACTTCCGGACGAGCACGCCCAGCGTCGTTTCGAGCGCCAGGGCATCGAGGTGCTCGCTGTCGCCACGGACCTCGGGCTCGACCTGATCACCCGGTCCGGGCAGGCGAGCGAGCTGCGGAGCCTGCTGGCCGACTCGGGCGCCGCCGAGGTCTCGGAGGCGGCTGCCGAGATCCTGCGCGTCGAATCGGGGCGCCCCCGCTTCGGCCGTGAGATGACGAGCGCCACGATCCCCCAGGAGGCGGGGATCGAGGGGCGCGCCGTCAGCTTCACCAAGGGCTGCTACATCGGCCAGGAGACGGTCGCCCGCCTGCAACACAGGGGGAAGCCCAACCGCCACCTTCGCGGGCTCCGGCTGGAGGCGCCGGTCTCAGGCGGCGACGAGGTTGCGCTCGAAGCTCGCGAGGTGGGGCGCATCGGAACAGCCGTCATCTCCCCCGCTCACGGTCCGATCGCCCTCGCTGTAATCCGTCGCGAGGCCGAGCCCGGCGCCCTGGTCGAGGTCGGCGAGAACGGAGTCCGCGCACGGCTGGTCGAGCCCCCGTTCTGAGAGCACGTAGCTGCGCCGTGGGGCGCTCGCTTAGGTTAGGGTTGCGCGAATGAGCACCAGGGGTGCGGGGAGAGCACCGCGGCGTGCGTGCCAGACGAGCTTCGCAGCGCTTGCCACCTTGGCAGCGTTCTCGCTCGGGGCGTGCGGCGAGGACGACTTCACCAACGAACCGCCTCGCGCAGCGGCGCCGATCACGGTGGCCGCGAAGGTCGACCAGCAGGAGGTCGTCGTCTCGCCTGACCGCTTCGGGGCCGGCCTGGTCAACTTCACGATCACCAACTTCTCCGACTCACCGGTCCGGTTCACGCTCACCGGGCCGACGGAGGTCGCCAGCGAGCAGATCCCTCCCGGCGGTCCGGCCGGGTCGTCGGAATCGCCGACACCGGTCACGCCGACGGCCGCGACCTTGAAGGTCGAGCTTCCGGAGGGGAGCTACGAGGCGAGCGCGGGAGATGGAGCGAGTGCCCAGCCGGACCGGGTCGAGGTCGGGCCGAAGCGCGAGAGCTCCGGTAGCCAGCTGTTGCAGCCGTAAATCGGACGCGTCGCGAGGACGCGTCGTCACCCCTCCCCGCCCTGGGGGCGCTCGGTGACAATCTCGGGCCGGCCCGTCTCCAGCGAGCGCGCGGCAGCCAGGGTCGCGAGCGTCGAGAGGTAAAAGCTCTCCGGAGCGGGCGGCTCAGCCTTGCCCCTGGCCACCTCGCGGATGAGCTCGAAGTGTGAGGAAAAGCCCTTGTCCTGGCGACGGCCACCCAGCCGGCGCTTGCGCCCGTCCTTCCAGACGCCTCCGCTTCTGAAGTCCTCGATCACCGCGTAGGCGCCGGGGGCGCTGGTCTCGAAGCGCTCCTTGCCCGGCCCCGTCGGGGCATCCGCCGCGTAGTGGACCGTCCCGACCCCGCCGTCGGCGAAGGTGATCTGGACGCTGAAGTTGTCGGTTGCCGCCAGCGGCAGCTCCGGCTCCGACGGAAAGCCGTGTGCGATGACGCTGAGCGGGTCGCTTCCTTCCTGATCGCAGATGAAGTCGATGAAGTGGCATCCCTCGCCCTTCATCCGACCGCCCCCCTGATTGAGGTCGTTGAGCCAGTGATCGCGGCCCAGACGGCCGGCGTTCACCCGGTAGGCCATCAGCCGCGGCGAAGGCAAGCGCCGCAGCTCGGTGGCCAGCGGCGCGTAGCGGCGATTGAAGCCGACCAACAGCGGCGCCCCGGAGCGAAGCTGAGCATCCCTGACCAGCGCCAGCTGATCCCAGTCGAGTGCCAGCGGCTTCTCCACGTAGACCGCCAGCCCCGCGTCGAGCGCCCGGGCGACGAGCTCCGCATGGGAGTCGTGACGGGTGGCGATCGCGACCAGGTCGAGATCATCCCGGGAGAGGATCTCCTCCGCCCGGGCGTGGGCGGTCTCGAACCCGAAGCGGCGCCGCGCGCCCTCCGCCGACAGCCCCGACGCGGAGCCGACGGCGACCGGCTCGAAGCCGGCTCGCACGAGCCCGGGAATCAGGGTTCCGGTCGCGAACGAGCCCGCCCCGATGACGCCGAGTCGTCGCCCGTCCCGACGGCCCGCCTGCGGCCGTTTGCCGGCGGGCGACGCCATCCGGGGCTGAGCGGGCGGGTAGCGGAGCACGATCCCGACCACGGTCTCCTCCCCCTCCAAGGCTTCGAAGGCGCGCTCCGCCTCGCCCAAGGGGAAGCGGTGCGTGATCAGCTCTGAGGGCCGGATCTTCCCCTCGGCGACCAGGCTCAGGAAGGCGGCCAGGTTCCGCTGTTCGGTCCAGCGAACGTAGCCGATCGGGTAGTCGAGGCCGTGGAGCTCGTAGCTCGGGTCGTAGCGGCCCGGGCCGTAGGAGCGTGCCAGGCGAAGGTCGAGCTCCTTCTCGAAGAAGGGCGCCCGGGGAAGCTCCATCGCCACGTCCCCGACCACGACCACAGGAGCGCGATCGCGCGCCAGCCTCGCCGCCAGAAGGATCGGGTCGTTTGACCGCGTGGCGGCGCAGACCAGGACGGCGTCGGCCGTTCCCTCCCAGCGGGAGCCCTGGTCCAGCTCGGAGCGTGGCATCGCCTCGGCGCCGGCGCGCCTGGCGAGCTCGAGCGGCTCGGGCTTCGGATCCACGCCCAGGACCCTGCATCCCGCCGCGCGCGCGACCCGCACCGCGAGCTGCCCGATCAGGCCGAGGCCGACCACGGCCACGGTCGATCCGACCTCTGCTTCGCCGCGACGAAAGCCGTTGATCGCGATCGCGCCCAGGGTGGCGAACGCTGCCTCCTCGGCGTCCACGCCTTCCGGAACGCGCGCGCAGAGCAGTGAGGGGACGACGTCGACCTCGGCGTGGCCGGCGAACCCCCCGCCGGCGATCGCGACCCGATCCCCGGGCGCCAGCGCGCGGGCCCCGGGCCCGGCCTCGAGAACCGTCCCTGCCGCGCTGTAGCCGATCGGCCCCAGCTCCTCGAGCCGATTGCGAACCAGCTCCAGAGTCGGGCGCACTCCCTCGGTTCGCATCCGCTCCAGAACCTGGCGCGCCTGATCGGGCCGCGCCCGTGCCTTGCCGATCAGCCCCTTGCGCCCGACCTCCAGCGTCGCCCGCTCGGTGCCGGCGCTCAGCACCGAGGCCTCGAGCCGCACCGACACCGTGCCGGGCCCGGGAGCCGGGTCGGGGACCTCGACCAGCTCGAGGCGTCCGTCCTTTAGCCGTCGGGCGACCTGTCGCATGGGAGACCCTGGGGCCAGGCTATCGGTTTGGGTTCGGTGCGATGCAGGTCACGAACCGGGTAAGTTACCCGCGCTGGCTGGGCTGGCGGCCCTGGACGACGGGCCTCGAACGAGTGAGGGGATTGGCCGGCGAGCTCACACCATCCGATCTGGCCCCCGGGCTCTTGCTGGGCGCGGGCGTAGCGCTCGGCGAAGGCGTCGAGATCGGTGGCAACGTGATCATTCACGCCGGCACCAGGGTCGGCGACCGAGTGGTGATCGAGGATGGAGCTGTGGTCGGAAAGCCCCCGCGCCTCGGGAAGCGCTCCAGCGCCCCCAGGGAGCACCCCTCTGCGGCCGTGATCGGCGATGGCGCGGCGATCCTCGCGGGGACCGTGGTGTTCGCGGGGGTGAAGCTCGGGCCGGGAGCGATTGCGGGCGATCAATCCCACCTGCGGGAGCGAACGACGGTCGGGGCGGAGACCGTGGTCGGCCGCGGCTCGGCGATCGACAACGACGTGCGAGTCGGGGAACGGGTCCGGATCAACACCAACTGCTACCTGACGGCCTACTCCGAGATCGCGGACGACGTGTTCATCGGCCCCGGCGTGACGACGACCAACGACCACACGATGGCCCGCCATCCACCGGGGGAGGCGCTCAGCGGGGTGCGCCTGCGGCGGGCGTGCCGGATCGGCGGCGGAGCGGTGCTGTGCCCCGGCGTGGAGGTCGGCGAGGAGGCCTTCGTCGCCGCCGGGGCCGTGGTGGTGGCCGACGTGCCACCCCGGGCGGTGGTGATGGGCGTCCCGGCGCGCCAGGTGCGTGAGGTTCCCGACGAGGATCTGATCGAGCGCTGGCAGTGAGCGCGTCCGGCCGCTCATCGACCCGCCACGCGATGCCGGCGATCCCGCTGTTCGCCCATCGCCCCGTGCTGGAGCCGCTCCTGCCACAGGTTGCCGAGCGCCAGCGCGCGGTGCTCGAGTCGGGTCGCTACGTCCTCGGGCCCGAGCTCGAGGAGTTCGAGCGCGAGTTCGCCGCCCACGTCGGACGCCGCCATTGCGTCGGGGTGGCGAACGGCACCGAGGCGTTGACGATCGCCCTGCGCGCGCTCGGCATCGAGCCCGGCGACGAGGTGATCGTTCCCGCCTTCACCTTCTTCGCCACCGCGGAGGCGGTGGTGAACGCCGGGGCGCGCCCGGCCTTCGCCGACATCGATCTGGACACCAACTGCATCACGGCGAAGACCGTCGAAGGCTTGATCGGGCCGCGCACGCGCGCCATCCTCCCCGTGCACCTGTTCGGCAACCCGGCCCCGATCGGCGAGCTGTCCGAGCTTGCGAGCTCGCACGGGCTGCTCGTCGTGGAGGACGCCGCCCAGGCCGCCGGGGCGCGGCTGAACGGCACCAGGGCGGGCGCGCTGGGAGACGCGGCCTGCTTCAGCTTCTACCCCGGCAAGCCCCTCGGCGCCTTCGGCGACGCGGGGGCGCTCCTCACCGAGGACGACGAGGTCGCGGCGGCCGCGCGCCGGCTTCGCGACCACGGCTCGGCCGAGCGGTGGGTCCACACCGAGGTCGGCTTCAACTCCCGCCTCGACGAGCTCCAGGCCGCCGCGCTTCGCGTCCTCCTTCCCCACCTCGACGAGTGGACCGCCGTGCGGCGGCGGGTGGCGTCGCTGTACGCCGAGGCCGGCCTGGGAGAGCTCGTCACCCTGCCGCCGGAGACGCCGGGGGCCGAGCCGGCCTATCACCTGTACGTGATCAGGACGCCTCACCGGGATCGCGTCACGCGGGTCCTGGAGACAGCCGGCATCGAGTCCCGCGCCTACTACACGCCGGCGCTCCATCGACAGCCGGCGATGAGGCCCTACGTGCGAGACGGCTCCCTTCCCGCCGCCGAGCGGCTCGCCGCCGAGGGCCTGGCGTTGCCGATGGGCCCGGCCCTGGATGAAGAGGCGGTGCGAGCGGTGACGGCGGCGGTCGCGGACGCCCTCTCCCGGTGAGCGCCGCCGAGAGGACGAGCAGGCCGCTGAAGGTCTGGGTCGACCTGGCCAACTCGCCACACCCGTTGCTGTTCGCACCCGTCGTCCGGCGCCTCGAGGAGCTCGGCCACAGCGTCGTGATCACTGCCCGCGATCACGCCCAGACGGTTGACCTCGCCCGGCAGACCTGGCCGCTGTTCGACGTCGTGGGGGGTCCGAGCCCGGCGAGCCGACTCGGCAAGGCGCGGACGCTGCTCGGCCGCATCAGCGCCCTGCGGACGTGGGCCCGCGACCGCCGGCCCGACGTCGCCCTGTCCCACAACTCATATGCCCAGATCGTCGCGGCCCGCACGCTGCGAGTTCCGATCGTCACCGCGATGGACTTCGAGCACCAGCCGGCCAATCACCTCGCCTTTCGGCTCGCCACGCTGGTGCTCCTGCCCGAAGCGCTGCCGGGGGCGATCGCCCGACGGCAGGGCGCGACGAAGCGCAAGGTCTGGCGCTACCCGGGTCTCAAGGAGGCCATCTATCTCGGCGACTTCGAGCCGGACCCCAACGTCCTCAGCGAGCTGGGCCTGGCGCGCTCGGATGAACGAGCGCTGGTCGTGGCGCGCACCCCGCCGGCGCGTGCCCTCTATCACCGCTTCGGCAACCCGCTCTTCATCGAGGCCCTGGGGGTAGTCGCGCGCCAGCCGCACGTGCAGTTGGTCGTCCTCGCCCGCCATCCCGAGCAGGTCTCCGAGCTTGCCGAGCTGAAGCTCCCCAATTGCACCATCCCCTCCTCGGCGATCGATTCTCGCTCGCTGCTGTACGAGGCCGATCTCGTGATCGGCGCGGGCGGCACGATGACCCGTGAGGCGGCGCTCATGGGGGTTCCGACCTTCACCGTGTTTGCCGGCCGGGCACCGGCCGTGGACCGGTGGCTCGAGGACAGGGGCACTGCTGAGGCGGCTCACCGCCGCCGGAGCAGCTGGCCGCCGTCGACCGCCGAGACTCGCGATCCCCGACCCGATCGACGAGCTGCGAAGGTCCGGGCGGGCGGCGCGGGATGTGCTTCGTGCGGGCGGCGCTGGCCGCGGGCGGCGTGAGCTGAGGGCGCTCCCACGGTTGCGAGGTCGGGCTCGGTCTCGGAGCGCTGGCGGCGGATGGCGGCCACCTCGGCCTGGATTTCAGCCCGCTCGCGCGCCAGTTCCTCTCTGAGCCGTTCGGCCTCGGCGAGACGATCGCGCACCTCCTCCTCCAGCTCCGAGCGCTGCTCGGCAAGCGCCTCGACGATCGGCGCTCGGCCTCGGCGAGCGCTCGCGCCGTCTCCGCCTGCTCGCGCTTCAGCTCCTCTCGTGCTACCCGTACGACTTCAACGACGCGGTCGCGCGCCTGCTCCTCCAGCTCCGAGCGCTGCTCGGCAAGCGCCTCGACGAATCGGCGCTCGGCTTCGGCGAGCGCTCGCGCCCTCCCCGCCTGCTCGGCCTTCAGCTCCTCCCTCAGCCGTGCGATCTCGGCGGCAGCTGCCCTCCCCGGCTCAACGCGTACCGCTGGGCTCGGCGATCCGGCGGTCCCGCCCGCCCTATCCCGAGCCGCCGGCGCGGCGGCGCGTCTCGGAGGCTCGAACCCAAGAGCGTGCTGTGCCGCCGCATCGGCGGGCGCTTCCTCGCCGGCGCCCGGCTCGCTCGGCTCGGAGTTGCGCCGGTATCGCTTGAAGATTCCGGCCATCTCCGCGAGCAGCGTACATGGATGTGCGGGCTCCTAATTGGCGCCGCGCCGATGCAGCACGACGAGGAAGGTCCGGAGCAGGAGCTTGACGTCCAGCCACAAGGACCAGTTCGTCACGTACAGGTAGTCGAGCTTGACCATCTCCTCGAACGGGATGCTGGTCCGGCCCAGCACCTGCCACATGCCCGTGATCCCGGGCGCGAGATCGAGCCGCGTGCGAGCCCAGCCGCTGACCGTCGCGTCCTCGGTCTCGATCAGCGGGCGCGGGCCGACCAGGCTCATGTCCCCCTTCAGGACGTTCCAGAGCTGGGGCAGCTCGTCGAGGCTGGTGAGGCGCAGGACCCTGCCGACTCGGGTGATGCGGGGGTCGTGATCGAGCTTCAGCCAGTTGGGGTCCTCGCTCTGCTCGAACAGCTCCTCGACCTGGCGCTCGGCCCCGGGGACCATGGTGCGGAACTTGAGCATCTGGAAGATCCGGCCCTTCCTGCCGATCCGCCGCTGCCTGAAGAGCACGCTCCCCCTGGAGTCCAGCCTGACCGCGACGGCCACCAGGACGATCAGGGGCGAGAAGAGCAGCAGGCCGACCGTCGCACCGACGATGTCCATGGATCGCTTCAGGAAACGGGAGGAGCGCGCGAGCGTCAACGGGTTGAGCCCCAGCACGGTGATCCCCTCGATGTCGTCCACCTCCACCGACGGGCCGATCGCATCGACATGCGCCGGGAGGAGGCTGATCTTCAGGGAGAGGTCGCGGCACTCCTGGAGCAGCTCGAGCATCGTCTCGTCGCTGGCCCCTGCCCGAGAGACGATCAAGCGCTCGATGTCGTGCCGCTCGACCAGCTCGCTGAGGCTTGCGTCCTCGAGCCGGCCGAGGACCGGCAGCCCATCCGCGTCTCCGCTTCGGGGGTCGCGCGACACGAGCCCCACCGGCTCCAGCCCGTACTCGGGATGGGCGCGAATCTTCCGAACCAGCACGGGAAGGGAGGGGGCTTCGCCGAGGAACAGGACGCGTTCCCGCCCGAGCAGCGCGGGCATGGCACGCCTCGCCACCGACCGGATGAGCGACGTGAAGGCAATGCCGAGAATCCCGAAGACGAGAGCCTGCATGTAGACGAGGTCGTGCGCGGGCACGACGTTGTAGTAGAGCCAAAGCGCAAGCGTGCCGACGACCAGCGGCATGGAAGATCGCGGGCAGCTCTTCCAGGGCCGCGGGGCCGATCCGCTTCGACTCACGCTGATAGAGGCCGTAGACGCCGAACAGGGCAACCCAGGCCGGGAGGGTGGGCAGCGCCCAGATCAACTGAACGCCGTGCCCGCTCACCGGGGTGGCGAGGAAGGCGACGAGGGCGGCGGAGGCGATCGCGGCCATGTCCGACGCCGCCATCACCCGCCGGACGACGAAGTCGCGACGGCCACGCCAGCTCGCCGCCGCTCGGCGCTCATCGGCGGCAAGCTCGCCCGCCGAATGCGCGACCGGGGCCTGCGGGACGCGCAGGGGCGCCGCGACGCTCGCGGCGTCAGGCTCGGGGGGGTTCACCGGGTCAACTCCACTGGTGGCTGAACCGCCCGCTACCGATCGAGACCGGCGCGCCGCCGTCCTGAAGCGATTCCTCGGCCGCCTCGATCAGGCGGACGACGTCGCGACAGATCTCGCCGTGACCGGGTGGCGGGGTCTCGGTATCCACGGCGTTGACGAAGTCACCGAGCTGGACGGCGAGGGGCTCCGCGCTATCCACGTGCGGGGAGACGATGTCGCCGGTGCGGTAGGAGAGCTGGTATTCGCCGAACGTCGTCGGGTCCTCGTAGACGACGCCGTGGTCGAAGATCCTCACCGGCTCGGTCGAGCTGTCGTCGTAGACCACCATCTTCTTGCTGCCGACGACCACCGTGCGCCGCAGCTTGCTCGGGGCGAGCCAGCTCATCTCGACGTTCACCAGCGTTCCGGAGGGAAACCTGAGCGAGACGAAGGCGACGTCGGGGATGCCCTCGACCACCGAGTCACGCCCCACCGCCGAGACCGACGACGGCATCTCCTCGAGCCAGTAGCGAAGGATCGAGAAGTCATGGGGGCCGAGGTCCCAGATCACGCTCACGTCCGGCTGGTGCAGCCCGAGGTTGACGCGACTCGAGGAGATGAAGAAGACCTCGCCCAGCTCCCCACCGTCGAGCAGCCCCTTGACGGCCCTCACGGGAGGGCTGTAGATGAAGGTGTGTCCGCACATCAGAACCAGGCCCTCCTCATCGGCCAGGCCCAGGAGCTCGTCGGCATCCTCGCTCGACGCAGCGAGCGGCTTCTCGACGAAGGTGTGCTTGCCGGCCGCGAGGCTCCGGGAGGCAAGGTCGAAATGGCTGAACACCGGGGTCGCGATCAGCACCGCGTCGAGCCTCGGATCCCCGAACAGGTCCTCGCAGTCGGTGGTCGCCTTGACGCCTGGGTAGAGACGCTCGAAGTGGTCCAAGCGGTCCCTGTCCAGATCGCACATCCAGCGCGACGCGGACGTCGGCCATCCCGCTCAGGACGCGAAGCAGATTCGGGCCCCAATACCCGAGCCCAACGAGGCCCACATTAACCGTCATCGTCCCCCCCGGCTCACTTTACGCGCTGGCATGATCCCAGCCGCCCCCCTTCGGCTATGCCTGTCCACCGGTCGGCGGCTGCGACCTCGCATCATCTAACCCGCCAACACAGGCGTCAAGCGATCGCTCCGGCAACTACCCAGATCGCTTACGCAAACTACCCAAACGCCTGCCTCGACTACCACAAATCCTGGAGGACCTTACTCCGTTGACCCCCGTCCCTGCCGGAGGCTATTAGCCTGATCGCACAAATGTCCACGGCGGAACCTGAACCGATCGAGGTCCTCGCGCGCCTCGAGCGCTGGGGTGCCGCGCGGGCCTGGATCGGCCCGGATCCCTACGAGGGATTGAGCTCCCCGCTCGGCAGGCTGGCGCCCAGCCGCCGCTCGCGGCAGGCCGTCACCCAGCTGTACAAGCGCCTCCCGTTCGCGCCACGCTGGCCGCTCCGGGCGCCGCAGCGGGCGAACGCCAAGGCGCTGGCGCTTGTCCTTTCCGGCTACGCGACCCCGGCCGGCCGCCGGCTTCCCGGCGCCGAGGAGCATCTGGCACGGATCCCGCGAGAGCTGGAACGGATGAACCTGCTCACCGACGGCGCCGGCTGGGGCTATCACTTCGAAGTCCAGACTCGCAACATCCGCTACTCGCGGACGACGCCGAACGCGATCGCCACCTGCTTCGTGGTCGGGGCGCTCGTGGACGCGCACCTGGCGATGGGTGACCAGCCAACCCGCGGGCTGGCGCTGGCTGCGCGTCCCTTCCTCCTCTCCCTGCTGCGCGAGTCGGGGGAGCACGGGCCCTACTTCGGGTACATCCCCGCGGAAGCGCCGCTCGTCCACAACGCCAACATGCTCGTCTGCGGCACCCTGGCCCGCCTGCACGAGCTCGAGCCGGACGACGCGGCTCGGCCGGCGATCGAGGCGGCCGCCGGGACGACGCTGGCGCTGGCGCGCGACGACGGCCTCTGGCCCTACGGGGAGCTTCCCAACTTTCGCTGGGTCGACAACTTCCACACCGCCTACACGCTCGAGGGCCTCGCCCACCTGAGCTCCGTCTTCGGGATCGGCACCGAGGCCCTTGCGCGCGGCGCATCGGCGTGGCGGAAGGGGTTCATCGAGCCCGACGGCTGGGCGCGCTACTACCCCGATCGCCGCTTCCCGCTCGAGACCCACTGCTGCGCCTCGGCGATCGACCTGCGTCTTGACCCTGAAGGCCAAGGGAGCCGAGCCGGACGGGGCGACCTCGCGCTCTCGATCGCGGATACGGCGATTCGCGAGCTCTGGATGCCCGAGCAGGACAGATTCGCTTTCCGTCGCACTGCGAGGGGCCTCAACAGGCGGGAGTTCATGCGCTGGACGAACGCGCCGATGTTCCGCGCACTCGCCGCGCTCAGCAGCCGGGGTTAGCGCTGGCTCTGATAGTGGGCAAACGTTTCCCTGAGGCCGGTCCGCACGTCGACCCTGGGCTCGTAACCCAGCGCCGCCCGCGCCCGTGAGATGTCCGCAAGCGAATGGCGAACGTCGCCGGGCCTGGGCTCTGCATAGATCGGTTCGACCTGCTTCCCGGTCAGCTCACGAAGCTCGGCTATCAGCTCGTTGAGCGAGATCCGATCTCCGCAGGCGATGTTGAACGTCTCGCCACCGACGGCATCAGCGTGGGCGGCGAGGAGAGTTGCCTCGACCACGTTCTCGATGTAGGTGAAGTCGCGAGACTGCTCGCCGTCCCCGTAGATGGTCGGGCGCTCACCCTCGAGGAATGCTGTGATGAACAGCGGAATCACCGCGGAGTACTGGGAGGCGGGGTCCTGACGCGGCCCGAAGACGTTGAAGTACCGCATGGCGACCGCGTCGAGTCCGTAGACATGCCAGAAGCTGCGGCAAAAGCTCTCGCCGGCCAGCTTGGAAACGCCGTATGGCGCGATCGGGAGGGTTTGAAGGTCCTCGCGTTTCGGAAGCTCTTCGCTTGCCCCGTACACCGATGACGAGGACGCGTAGACGATCCGCCTCACCCCCGCGTCGCGGCCAGCGAGGAGCACGTTGAGGGTGCCCGTGATGTTCACCGCAATGCTGGTCAGCGGATCCTGGATCGACCGAGGAACCGAGGGAAGCGCCCCTTGGTGGAAGACCACCTCGCAACCACTGACGGCATTGTGGACGCGCTCATAGCTCTGCAGATCGCCCTCGACGAGTTCGATGTGGTCGAGGACGCCGGCCAGGTTTTCACGTCGCCCGGTAGCGAAATTGTCGAGCACGCGCACGCGGTAGCCATCACGCACCAAGCGGTCGACGAGATTCGAGCCGATGAATCCTCCCCCACCCGTTACGAGGACAGCTGTGTCCGTCTTGGACACGGGCGACAATCTACAGTGAGGGCCGGCTGTTGCGCCACCACGTCTTCGGCCAGCCGGATCTGGGCGTTACGGTGCAGAATCTTGCTGCGATGACGAAGTTGGCCGCTATAGTTGCCTGCTCTCGCAGGGGGTTGCTCGGAGATTTATCGTCGGCAAGGAAGCCGGAGGGGGAACCGAACAGGGAATGAACGGAGAGGCGGCGCAGGCCGAATCAGGCGACCGACATCTGTCGGTGCTGCGCAGGGGCGTTCCCATCATCGTCGTGACTGCGATCCTGGTGGGCGCGCTGGCGACCGCCATCTCGCTACGCCAGGGCGTCCTATACCAGGCGACGGCCGATGTGTTCGTCTCGACGCGGTCGGTCGACACGACGATCAGCGGTCTGGCGAGTTTTTCTCTCGACCCCGAGCGGGTGCTCGAGACGCAGGCCGAAGTCGCACGTGTCAGGCGCGTCGCCGACATCGCGGTGAAGGAAGCGGACGTACCAGGCGTTACTGCGTCGGAGCTCCTGGGTAGCTCCTCGGTCAGTGCCAATCCCACCGCTGACATCCTCACTTTCTCGGCGACCCACGAGAACGCGGATGCCGCTCGCACGCTTACCGACGCATACGCGCGGGCCTACATCAGCTATCGCGAGCGACAGGACCTAGGAAAGCTGCGGCGGGCCCGCATCGGCGTCGACCGGCAGCTCGCGGCGCTCAAAGCCACAGCCAATCCTGATCCGCAGACGCTCGGAGATCTGGAAAGCAAAGCGGAGCAGCTTCGAACAGCCGAGCTATTGCAGGGCGGCAACGTCTCGCTCGGGGGATCTCCGGCCGGGGCCAGCAAGGTCCAGCCCCGGCCCGTTCGGGACGGGTTGTTGGGCTTCATCCTCGGGATCGTCCTGGGAATCGCGCTTGTGTTCGTGCGCGATGCGCAAAATACGCGTGTCCGATCCACTGCTGAGATGGAGGACCGGCTCGGGATCCCGCTCCTCGGCAGAATCCCGCCGCCGCGGAAGCAGCTCGCCAACACAAACCGCCTCGCAGTGATCGAGGAGCCCCACTCGCAGCAATCCGAGGCCTATCGGATGCTCGCCACCAATATCGAGCTGGTCAATCTCGATCGCGGCGCACGATCCTTCATGATCGCCAGCGCCGGGTCGGGCGAGGGGAAGTCCACGACGGCGGCCAGCCTCGCCATCACCTTTGCCCGGAGTGGACGGCGCGTGGTGCTGCTGGAGGCGGACCTGCGCCGGCCCAGCATCAGGAAGATGGTTCACCTCGACGAGGGGCCTGGCCTGACGGACGTGGCGCTCGGGCGAGCGGGGTTGGAGGAGGCGCTGGCATCGACCCGGCTCTCAGCCGATCAAGCACTGCCGACGAATGGGCCCGGAACCGCTCCCGGCATCCTGGAGGTACTCGACTCCGGCCCGCCGCCACCCTCCCCCCCGGAGTTCCTCAAGTCGCCGGCGGTAACAGAGATCGTATCCCGCCTCACCGAGCGCAGCGATCTCCTCATCATCGACACACCGCCTCTGCTCGACGCTAGCGATGCGATGGCGCTGATGCTCGCTTCAGAGGTCGACTGCGTGATCCTCACCGCACGCCTCGGGGTCGTGCGTCGCCAAGCGCTCTCGGAGGCCAAGCGACTACTGGAAAGCGCGCCGATCACGAAACTCGGCTTCATCGCCACCGGCGCAAGCGACGGCGGCTACGGTTACTACTACTACGGCCATTACGGGTCGGCTACGGTTGCGCCGAAGCCAAAGAGCCGAGCAAAGTCTTAGAGACTCCGCACCTTTGGGTCGGTGAGGCAGATTCGCGACCCGGACGAAACCCCCTCCGCTGCTGCTGGACTCGGCGAGGCGCGAAGGACCGCCGGACTGACCCAAAAGGCGCTCGCGGACCGGTTGGGTATCTCGCTCTGGGAGATGGAGCGGCTCGAGCGCGGGGAAACCGACGCCGCCCCTTACCTGCCGGCGCTCCTTCGGCACACCGGGCAGCCCGAGTGGCTGTTGCGCGGTTCGATCTCGACACCGCAGCCCGCCACGAACGGTCAACCAGCCGCTAGTCACCATTCAACCGCGCCCGCCCAGCGCAAGGTCCGATCAGACCCTGGCGCCGTCTGGCTGGTCCTCGGCTCCCTGACGGCCCTTGTAGTCATCCGCTTCTTCACCGAGACTGTTCCGGTCCTACCAAGGGCCGCCAACGTGATCGACATACCGATCCTGGCCGCCCTGATCTTGGTGGCTGCGTTCCGCCCGCGCGCGGTCGGCACGGCTGGCAGCGCGCCCGCGTGGCTTGTGAGCCTCGGGGTCGCTTTCCTTGGGCTAATCGTCGTAGCGACCCTCGCCAATACGTCGCGCATCGATGCTGGACCTGAGCTGGTCTTCGTCTACACAACGCTCAGTCCCCTCGTGCTCTACGGGGCAGTTCTCCGGATCTGGCCGCCGGGTAACGCCGCACTTGCCCTCCGGGTGCTGATTGGCCTTGGACTCATACAGCTGGCCGTCGGAGTCTTCTACAACGTGCCAGCCGTGATCGCGAGCGGCAAGGTCGACCAGGTCACTGGAACCTTCGGGACCAACGCCTACCAGTTCGTCTTCTTCCTGCTCGTGTTCGTGAGCGCCCTGGCGGCGCTTCGCGTCCACATGCGAGGCAGCCTCGTGGCGCGCTTCGCCCCCGTGCTGATCGCCGCCGCCCTGCTGCTCATGGTGCTGGCCCAGTATCGATCTCTGCTTCCAACGATTGGCTTCACCCTCCTGCTCGTGACGGTCCTGCTTGGACGAGCGGGGGGTCGCGCATTCATCGGCGGGCTGTCGATAGGCGTGACTCTGATCGTGATCCTCGCCTTCAGCGCCCAGCACTTCGAGTTCCTGAGGCTGAACAGGACCCTTGATCAGGACCCCGCGACCCTGGCCTCTAAGCGCCTCCAGATTACTGACCAGCTCGCCGACCTATATGCCGACCATCCGCGATACGCCGTCACGGGGACAGGTCCCGGCACCTACTCGAGCCGGGCCTGGCAGACGTTCGCCCTCAGCGAGAGCACCTCGCGATCGAACGTGGTCGGGCCTTACGCGCTAGCGATCACCGGCGGAGCCGTCTACAGCACGGACGTCTCGGAGCGCTACGTCCGTCCACTCATTGCCAGCGAGCCGGTCGGTGGGTCCTATGCCGTCACGACGCCCTACTCGAGCTACATCTCGATTGCCGCCGAGGTGGGTGTGCTCGGGATGCTCGTCTTTTCGGCTCTTTACGTCGGGGCGCTGCTCGCGGCGTTGAGCAGGACGATCAGCGCCATCTCAAGCCGGGAGCGGGGGGCGCTCCCCGCGCTTCTCCTCGCCGCCACGGTCGCCTTCTTCGCGCTGCTCCAGATGGGTTTGCTTCAGAGTTGGCTGGAGGCGACGCGGCTCACCTTCATCGCTTGGATCCTCCTGGCGATCGCGACCAAGGAGTTCGACTCACGGCCGGCGAGACCGGCGGCATGACCCGGCTGATCGTAGTCGGGCCCCTCCCGCCTCCCTACCACGGCGTTACGGTCTCGACCTCGCTCGTGCTCGCCAACCCGGTCCTGCGCGAGCGCTTCACGATCGAGCACCTCGACACGAGCGATCACCGCTCGGGCCAGAACGTGGGCCGCTGGGATCTCGCCAACCTTGCGGGGGCAACCGCCGCAGTGTTCAGGCTGGCCCGCCGGCTATCGGGTGAGCAGGGGATCGTCTACCTCCCGTTGTCCCAGGGCCTTCCGGGCCTCACCCGCGACACGCTGTTCATCCGCTTGGCGGCCGCGCGCCGATGGAAGGTGGCCGCCCACCTGCGCGGCAGTGAGATCGGGGGTGTCTACCGCAGCCAGGGAGCCCCGGTTCGCGCTTGGCTCCGGAGCGCCTTTAAGCGACTGGATTCGGTGGCGGTGCTTGGCGAGTCTCTCCGGCCGGTCTTCAAGGGGCTCGTTGCTTCCGAACAAATCTCCATCGTGCCAAACGGGACTCCCGATCCTGGCCCGCCAGCGCCGACGTCGAACGGTGAGCTCGGGGTCTTCCTCGGCAACTTCCGGCGCCGCAAGGGAATCGTCGAGGCGCTTCAGGCGGCGCTTCTGGTCGTGGATCGACGCCCCTCCGCCCACTTCGTGTTCGCCGGGGAATCCCGTGACTCGTCGCTTGCAGGCGAGCTGCGCCGGCTCGCGTCTCGCGCGAACGGCCAGATCGAGTTGCGCGACCCCGTCACCGGGGCTGACAAGCAGCAGCTTCTGTGCTCAGCCGCGTTCGTGCTCTTCCCATCGGTCGAGCCAGAGGGGCATCCAAGGGTCGTACTGGAGGCGATCGCCGCCGGCGTGCCGGTGGTGGCCACCGACCGAGGGGCGATAGCGGAGACCATCGTCGACGGGGAATCCGGCTACGTCCTGCCCGACCCCGAGCCCGAACAACTGGCCGAACGGATGCTCCGACTTCTCGAGGACCCCAAGCTGCAAGCCTCCATGAGAAAGGCGGCGCGATCCCGCTATCTCGCGCGCTTCACCCAGGAGACGGCTGACCGTGCGCTGGCAGAATGGCTCACAAACCTGGCCCGCCCGAGTCGCGAATTGGGACGTTGAAACGGCGCGTGGTGGCATTGCCCGCCAGCCAAGATCGGCCGCCTGCGCGGCTCGATCTGCTTGTTCACGCGGCCGCCCAACTGCCCGACAACATCGAGTTCGAAATCCCAGCAGCCGACCCCGACCGACCGCGGCTGCTGAAGCTTGCTCAGGCGTACGGAATCGAGGGTCGTGTCAGCTTCAACCGCAGCTCGACACCTCGAGCAGGTGCCACGATGATCTACCTCGACCGTCAGGCACCGGTAAGGGGGCACTCGCCGTGGCTCGACTGGCGAGTCGTTGATCCGTCAGGGGCGGAGCGCCGAGCCACCACGATTGCGGAGCTACTGGACGCGCTCAACGAGGAGGGCGATCCGTCGGTCTCACTCCGCGGAGCGGACGAGGTCTTCATGGGGCGGCGAATCGCCGTCGTGACCAACATTCCGACGCACTACCGGGTTCCCCTGTGGAACCCCGTCGCCGAGAAAGTATCCGCGGGAGGCGGACACCTCCGTGTCCTGTTCGCGTCGGGAGGGCCGGGCGTGAACAGATCCTGGCTGCAGCACCAGAAGATTCAGTTCGATCACCGGTTCCTGAGGACCCGCCATGCGCTCGGACAGGAAATTCCGATCGACCTTGGACGCGAGCTCCGAACGTTCGACCCGACCATCGTGCTCTCGGGCGGGTTCTCGCCATCGGTGACGGGCCGCGTGGTTCGCTTTGCACGCGGCCACGGCATTCCTTTCGGCCTGTGGAGCGGCGATACCTACCGGCAGGCGACTGCCCGAAGCCATCTCAGGCGGCTGGAACGCAAGTGGATAGTCAAACGGACCAGCTTCGCAATCTCGTATGGATGGCTCAGCGGGGAATATGTTCGCTCGCTCGCCCCACACCTACCACTCGTGATCGCTCGGAACACGGCCCCGTTCCTCGACCAAGGTGGGAGGCAGCATGCGCACGAAGACACGGAAGTGCTCGCGGTAGCACAGGCAATCCCAAGAAAGGGCCTCGACATCGTCGTCGACGCCTTCCAGCACCTCGACGGCCTGCCGTGCCGCTTGACGATCGCCGGCGGAGGCCCAGAGCTCGAGAAGCTGCGAGCGCGTGCGAGTGGATCGGAGCAGATCCGGTTCCTGGGTGCTGTGGACTCGAACCGGATCCTCGACTGCTACCGGCAGGCGGATGTCTTCGTCTTTCCATCGAGGTCCGATGTCTTTGGTCTCGTCCTCGTTGAAGCCATGGGAAGTGGTCTGGCAACGATCACATCGGCGGCACCTGGCGCGGTGGGGGACTTGGCGGTCCATGAACGCAACTGCCTGGTGATCGAAGGCGATGATCCGAAGCTTTGGGCGGACGCGATCAGGCGTCTTGTCGAAGACTCCACCCTTCGTCGAGCGCTCGGCCAGAACGCCAAGGGGACGATCTTGCAGAGGTGGACAATGGAGCACTCGGTGGACGCCTGGATCGCAGCATTTCGCCTGGGGTTGTTCCAGGCGGCCTAAGCTTCAGAAAGCCGCGGCGTGCCAAAGCTCATCGCCCGAAAGGCGAGCAGCGTTTGAATTGCGTTGAGTGTAAGCGTCGTCACGCACAACGCTACCGCCCCCCCGATCGCACCGTGTGGCGGGACGAGGAGGGCCAACAGAGTGATTTGCAGCAGCGTGGTCCCGATGGTGAGCCGAGCCACCGTACGTGATCGCCCGGCGGCCCAGAGAACGGGCCTGTTCCAGAACAGGGCACTACCGAACCCTCGCGCCACCAGGCCGAGCACAAGAACCGTTCCCGCACCGGCGGCGATTGCTTCATCACCCCCCAGTGCGGAGAGCAACGGCGTGCGAAAAGGGAGTGCCAAGAGGAGCACGAGCACTGTCATAAGCGGGATTGACACCCGCGACACGTCGCGAATCAGGTGCCGCACCTCCGCGGCCCGTCCTGCGTGCCATAGACGCGACAGACGGGGTAGGACCGATCCATACAGTGGATCAATCAACGCTGCCATCGCGGTTGGAAACGCCATCCCGATCTTGTAGACGCCAACCGCGGTCGGAGTACCCAGCGCACCGATGACAACGGGAGGAAGTTGCGTCTGAGCCAGGCTGCCATAAGTCGCAATGTTCGTGTGCCACATCATCCGGAGCATGGCCGGGCGCTCCTCGCGAACCTCTCGCATTCCTGGCTCGATTAGGCGCACGCCGCCCGACGCCCGCCGGAACGCGACGGCTGACGCACACACCTCCGCAACACTAAGTAGAGCATCGATGATTACCAGCGCCAAGACCACTGCGACAAGTGACTGGAAGACGATTACCGCCACTGCGATCAGCACTACACCGATCAACTGAGTCGCAATCGTGTAGGCGGCGACAAGCCTGAACCGGTCGAGCAACCGCAACATCGCGTTGCCCGGGTCTTGGAGCGTTGAGGTCAACAGGGTGAGTCCGTAGAGGAGGAGGAGGGTTGTGCCGTCGTCCCCGATCAACCTCGGCCCCACAGGCACTGCGATCGCCGCGATGACGCACGCCGAGAGGACGCCCGCTATCGCACTTACCAAGTACCCGTACTGAAATATACCTCGGGCGCTAGCCACGTCGGTTCGCATTCGCTTGGCCCCAAACACGGTGGTCACGGTTCCCACTCGAACGTCGAAGAACTTGCCGCACAGCGCTACGACGGACGTGACGAGAGCAAGACGACCGTAGGCCGCCAAGCCGAGCTCGTGGGTGACCAGTGCCATCATGACGAGGCCCGTCGCCATCATGCTCGCCTGACCCGCACCGACATAGAAGGAGTCGCTGAGTAGGCCACCAAGTTCGCCATGGCGGACCCGCGCAAGCCCTTGGGCAACACGAACGCGAGCGTGCCGCAAGTGCTTCGTCACGAGATTCATCCGCCCCATGGTGTCAGTCTTATCAACCCGCTGCGATTGCTAAAAGCTCGGGCAACTTGCGCATCTTCGGCCTGCCTGACCCAGCCCCGTCCTCGGGGCTCAGATGGCCTGGTAGGGATCTCAAGCCTTTATAGCTGCCTACCGCCCATCATGTGGGTGAGGCATTGCCTAGCCACTCCTGTAACGACCACACGACCTCCTGCGCACCTACGTAAATTGCCCTCCACAATGGACGCCTGTCTGAGCCCCCTACAAGCCCCGAATTTGATGGGCACGCTCGCGAGACCCCTCGCGGACTTCTACGTCCTAGCCGACCGGCCATTGAGGGTGAGCAGAGCAGTGCACACGAACACGCGACGGCACCCCTGACGGTTTGGTATAACGGCTGACACGTGCTGCCGAACTTCATCGTGATTGGAGCCGCGAAGTCGGGGACGACCAGCCTCCATCGCTACCTCCAAAGCCATCCGGACGTCAGCATGTCCCGGCAGAAGGAACTCAACTTCTTTGTGGCGGAGGCGAACGCAACGTCGAATACAGTGACGGAGGTGGGTGCGGCGCTACGTCCGGCAGGAAACTGGTCCAGAGGCATTGGTTGGTACGAGCACCAGTTTGCGCCCGCCGATGGCGCCCTGGCGATCGGAGAAGCCTCTCCTCGATATGCGATGGATCCTTTCGTGCCTGGAGTCCCGCAGCGTATGGTCGAGCTTCTTCCGGATACCAAGCTCATCTACTTGGTGCGTGAGCCCATCAAGCGGATGGTTTCCCATTACCTGCACCGCGGACGAAGTAGGAAAGAGAATCGTTCGCTGGAGAGTGCGCTGACTCCAGACAGCGTGTATTTCCACAGCAGCCGATATGCACACCAAGTCGAGCAGTACCTTGCTCACTTTCGCCGCTCCCAACTCCTCGTGGTCGTTTCCGAACGGCTTCTCACCAAGCGTGAGGCTACGATGGCCAAGATCTTCGACTTCATCGGCGTCGATACCCGGTGGAGCGACGCCTCGCTGTCCGAAGAGCACCATGTCACGAGCTGGGGCCCTCCTAGAGGTGCCACGCGCAGCGCCATGTCAATACGCTGGTGGAACCCGGTGGCCCATGCTGTCCCCCAGCCAATCAAGCGGGTGGGGCGACGCATCACCCACCGACCCCTACCCGATCCGAACCTCTCTCCCGTGGCGAAGCGTAAGCTCGTGAGCCTCCTACGCGACGATGTTGCGCGGCTTCGCGAGTACGTCGATGATGAAGACTTCGATGGCTGGGGCATTGCTTAACAGCCACGTAGTGTTGCCCCAGTTCCGCCATGCACGGCCACGATGATGCTAGAAGTCTCGTGCACATCCTGTGGACGGGTGAGGTGGGAGGTGCTCAACGGGCCGTCTTCCAACTGGCGCTGAATCAGCACCGGAGGGGCAGACGGGTAGCCCTTGCGTTCTGCCAGGGCCGCGGTCACTATCACCATCTCGCGTCATCGAGCGGCATCGAGGTCATCGATCTTGGGATGCGAAGCGGCCGGAGTGTCATCAAGGCCCTTAGGGCGCGGAGGAGACTGGGGCGCTTCGACATCCACCATTTCCACTCGGCCGAGCCGCTGCCGATGCTTGCAAGCCTCGCCTGCCGGGGTGCGCGCAGGATCTACACCCACCGCGGGGGGGAACATGTCTACGAGGGTCGCCGGGCGGTTCGTTACCGGCTCACGAAGCTGATCGTGCGCCGCTTCGACGCTGTCACAGGGTCGCCTCAAGCCGCCGCTGCCGTGGAACGTGTGCTGGGGATCCCCGCTTCCGATGTGCTTCCCACTTACAACGGCCTCGATTTCAGCCTGCTGGAAGCGGAGCTCCCGCCGGAGCGACTCCGGGTGAATCACGGCGTTCCGGCCGAGACCGTCGTCATCGCCACCGCGGCTAACCTGCGCCGCTGGAAGCGGATCGACTGGCTATTGAGCGCGGTGGGACAACTCCCCAGGGACGGTTGGGTCGTCTGGATCCTCGGCGATGGAGAAGATCGATCCAGGCTGGAGGCCCTGGCATCCCGCTCGCCCGCCAAAGATCGGATCCGGTTCCTGGGGATGCAGACCCAGATCGCCGACTGGCTCCATGCAGTCGACATCTTCGTCCTTCCCAGCGGTCCCCACGAGAGCTTCGGCAACGCAGTGGTCGAAGCCATGGCCTGTGCCCTGCCTGTGGTGGTGAGCGCGGACTCTCCGGCACACCTCGAGCACGTCGCCGAGGGTCGCACAGGCTTCGTGGTATCCGACCCGGCCCACCTCGCCGAGCGACTGGTCGAGCTGATTCGTGACGCCTCCCTTCGAGCACGGGTTGGCAATGCGGCGGCGGAGTTCGTCCGGGGGCGCTACTCGATCGACCAGATGCTGGACCGATTCGACGCTGTCTACGCCGATCTCTAGGTCCCGTCTGACGCGATCCGCGCAAGGAACGAGAGCACCTCCCGCCCGCGTTTCTCGATAGTGATCGCCCGCGCGTCACGGTAGGCGCGCTGCGACACGGCCTGGGCATAGTCTCGATTCTCGATCACCCGCCTGATGCCCGCCACGAGCGATGGAGGAGAGTGCGGTTCGACAAAGACCGCGTTCTCGGCGTTCAGCACGTCCTGGGTCGCGCGCGCTTCCAGGGTGACCACCGGGGTTCCGCTTGCCATGTACTCGGTGATCTTCTGCGGGTAGTTGTAGCTCAGCAGCTTGTTCTTGGTTGTGTAGTAGGAGACGAGGGCGTCGGCGGCAATCTGGTACGTCCGTACAGTCTCCCAGTCGTCCAGCCATCCCGTGAAGCAAACATTTTGGAGCCCCGCCCGCGCTCGGCGCTCTTCCAAGTGCTCCACCACCTTCGGCGGTCCGCCCGTCAGCACGAACATGTAGTCCGGAAGCACTTTGGCGGCCTCGAGTATGTATTCAACCTCCTCGAAGTCGACCCCGAGTTTGCCGGTGTACACGACAACCGGCACTTCTTGATCCAATCCGAGTTGGTGCCGCGCCGCCTTCCGGTCCGGCGCGGTCGCGAACAGCTCTGGCGGTACCGGGTTCAAGGTCACGGCGGTACGGTCCCTGGGGACCCCGAGGACACCCTCCAAGTCGTCTCGGATCGCCGAGTTCGTCGCGAGCACCCCGTCTACATGGCGATAAAGCCAGGCGATCCGTCGATCTTCGGGCAGGAACTCATGCGCCCAATAGACCACCGTGCAGCCGGAATCACGAAAAAGTCGTCTCCCCAGCAGGGCCGCAAGGGTTGCGTTGTGATCGCGCGAGATCCAGACGGACGAAGGACGACCCTTCCACCATCTCCCTCTCGTAGCGGCGAACTTGGTGAGGACAGCCCCCCACCAAATGGGGACGCGGATCGCCCGTGGTGCGCCTTTCCAGAGGGGCGTAGGCAGTGTGGTGATTGAAAGCGGCTCTGTGACGTCGTAGTGGCTTCGGACGGCCCGTGTGGGGACATTGTCGGGCCTCCACATATAGGGGACGATTAGTTCGACCTCGGCACCGTTCCGCGCCAGGCCTTGGCAGAACCGAACGTCGCTGAGGCGATTCGTAGTGCGCCTTCTCTGCACAAGGTCGAAGTGTGAGAGGCAGTAGATCCGCACCGCCAGGGGAGCGTATAAGGATCTGACAGGCCTTCGGCCGTTCCCGTCGGGACATGAGAACATCCCCGCGGACGATGTCCGGACGTTTCGAAGGGACAGCTCGTGTGCAGCTTGAGCGCATCAGCCCCTACCTGCGAGCAAATCTCGGTTGGGAAAGGGCAAAACGCCGCGGCAACGCGGAGATGCGTCTCGTGGACTCGATCGTCCACACGGGAATGGTGTCGGCCGACATCGGCGCCAGCGCAGGAGATTTCACTGCCAGACTCGCGCACCGCGTGGGACGGTCGGGGGTCGTTCACTCATTCGAGCCTCATCCGACCCATCGCGATCGTCTCGAGCGCCTTGCCAAACATCGACAGATCCAGTTTCACCCGGTGGCCCTTTCGGACCGGGAGGGAAGCGCCCGGCTTCACGCACCCGTGATTCGCGGGCGACCGCGCTACGGACTCGCCACCCTGCGGACAGTCGGGGAGAGCGCCTCCGTTGAGGTCCGCCTGGAACGCCTCGACAGCGTTCTGGCGGGAATCCAGCGCCTCGACTTCGTCAAGTGCGACGTCGAGGGTCACGAGCAGGCGGTGCTGAGGGGCGGCGAGCAGACCCTGCGCGGGCTCATGCCGACGCTGCTCGTCGAGATCGAGGAGCGCCACCTCGGCGGCGGCGGTATGACTCCGATCCTTGACCTACTGGAACAGTGGGGGTATTCGGCGGAGGCGCTCTTTCTCGACGGCCTGCGGCCGATCGCCGAATTCAGTGTCGAAAGCGATCAGCTCGCGTTCTTGAAGCCAGGCCAGGACTCGATGCCGCGGGGGTATGTGAATACGTTCCTGTTCACGCCCCGCAGATCATGATGCGCCTGCCCGTGCCCCCGAGCATCAAAACGAAGGCCCCGACGTGAAGAGCTGGCACCGGGTCGATCGCAGCTTCCGGCGTCACCGCCGCCGCGAGAAGCTGGCAAGCATTATCACGGCCGAGATCATCCTCGACGAGCTTGATCTCTTTCTTCATGGGTACTATCGCGACCAAGTCGGGGGGGCGCTACTCGATCTCGGTGCTGGCTCGAAGCCATATGCACCGATCTATGAGAGCTACTTTCGGTCCTGCACGAGTGTCGATGTGCCCTTCTCTCCGCACGACATCAGCGGTATCGATGTAGTTGCCTCCGCAGACTCGCTGCCCTTTGATGATTCGTCCTTCGACTGCGTGATCTGCACCGAGGTCCTCGAGCACTGCCGAGACCCAGGCGCAGTGATGAGCGAGGTCCATCGCGTCCTCAAGCCCGGTGGGCGGCTCTTCCTGACGACACCCTTTCTTGCACCATTACACGAGATGCCCAACGACTTCTATCGGTACACCCCCTCGGCGCTGCGGGAGCTCGCTGCTCAGCAGGGACTGCTCGTCACCTCTCTTCGCCCGCGAGGGGAATACATCGCTGTCGTGCTGAGGGTCCTGCAGATGCCGTGGACCAAACTCTGGCACCAGCTCTCTCGCGCGACCGGGATCAACTTGTATCACCCGGTCAACCCCCTCGTTTACGTCACGATAGTCCTGCCTCAGCGACTGTACGTCGTGCTGTGGCGCTTCGTCAACGACCGCGGAGGCTGGATTGGGCAATTTGTCAGTAACAAGCTGAGCTACTACACGCCCGGCTACGTCACCACCCTGCAGCGGCCGGAAGCTGGCGCCGCAACGTACCGCGCCGGTCGGCGCGGTACGTCGTCCGTTAGCAGTTAGCAGCTGAGTCCTGGGCGCCTCCTCCAGTAGCGGGGCTTGCACGCTTGGCAGGGTTTGCGCGTTTCTTGCAAGTCGTCGATCCCCTATACCAGCGAGCAACCACATTCCTGATTCTCGGACGTTACGATGGCCCCCGAGTTAGCAGTCGAATCCCGTTGGGCGAGGTTCAGGGGTGCTCATGCCGAGCAAGCAAGCGCACAAGGAGCGATGAGTCGCGATGTCGGTCGGCGACGTCGTTTTGATCTACCTGCTCCCGCTGGCCTTCCTGATCGCCGTCTGGCTCCTTGTCTCGGCGGTCGTCTGGGCTCTCGTGCGCTCACGGCTCGAGTTCGCCTTCAAGCGCGACCTGCTGCGGAAGTTCGAAGCCAAGAAGCGCCTTCGCTCGGGAAGGGATCTGCGACTCTCATTCGGCTATGTCTCGCGGCTGCTCCTAGGGGACAACTGCATCCAAGCCGTGCTGCTCTACCGGGTTTCGCGCTTTCTCCTGCGGCACAGACTGCGGCTACCCGCGCAGGCCGTCTACGCGTTTTCCCGCTTCGCAACGCACGCTGACCTCGCTCCCTGGGCCGATATCGGGCCGGGGTTCTACCTCTACCACGGCCTCGGAACCGTGATTGGCAAGGGTTGCACCATCGGAGAACGGGCACTGATCTGCCAAGGGGTTGCGATCGGCGGACTCGTCACAGTCGGCGACGACGTAAGCGTGCGCGCCGGTGCAAAGGTGATCGGGCGCGTGACCCTCGGTGACCGCAGCGAGGTCGGAGTGAACTCCGTGGTGATCAGCGATGTAGCGCCCGATTCGATCGTGTTCGGAGTGCCGGCGCGGCCGGCGGGAAGAACGACGGTGGCCGAGCCGGTCGGGGTCGAGTCTCCAGCCTGAGCCTGCCAAACCTCGGCGGCTCAGGCCTCCGAAACGTCTGGCGGATCGAGCTCGACGAACTCGATCGTGACTCCGCCTGTGAAGATCGGCGAAACGAAGTTGAAGTTGAAGTTGCCCGCACCCCGGACGGGCTCGGGCTCGAGGAGGCTGATTCCCGCCTGTTGAAGATCTCGCTGGAGGTCGCGGAGACTCGGCACCGAGACTGCTACGTGGTGGACGCCACCTGCCCCGCGATTGAACTCGCGCAGCTTGCCACCAGACGGGACCACGAACTCGACATCCGTGCCAGTGCCGGTGCCGCAGAAGATGCAGAGCGCATCGTAGGCCGGCACCTGACCCCGGTAGCGTTCCTGGAGCCCCATCAGCTCCATCAGCCGCGCCGCGACGTCCTCAGAGCGACAGACGATTCCGACGTGATGCAAAGCCGTTTGCCCGTGCTCGAAGAGATCCATGCTCAGCCCGGTGCCGCGAGCAGGTGCCGAGCTCGGCCCGGCTTCTCCTCCAACGGCGTGACCCTGTAGTTGAAAGCCTCAAGACGCGACTCGATCTTCGCCCGGGTCCGGTGCCCCTCGATGATCGCGATGGGGCGGCTGTGACGGAGCGTGTCGGCCATGCCGGCAAGTACATCCATCTCATGCCCCTCGACGTCGATCTTGACCAGGTTCGGCGCGAGGGACGGATTATCAGCGACAAAGTCGTCGACGCGAATGAGCTTGATCGAGACGGTCCCTGCCTCCTCGACTCGCCCTGTCATCGAAGTTTCAGCGTTGAAGGTGCCGGGCCCGGTGGTCCCGGACGCGGCGGCTTCGACGACCCTGATCTCGCTTCCGAGCTGGTTCAGATCGAGGTTGTTTCGCAGGGCGGACAGGTTCTCCGGCTGTGGCTCGAACGCGATTACGCTGCCGCCGGGCGACACGAGCCTTCCTGCCAGGATTGTGAACAGGCCGACGTTCGCGCCGATGTCGTAGAAGACCATGCCGGGCCTGAGCAACCGGACGAGCGCCTCTTGGACGGCGGGTTCGTACCCACCGGTGGCGAGCGTAGAGGGCGCGGGATCCGGGGTCAGCGTGATCCCTCTAGCGGGCCCAGAGTCGATGGTGTACCGGGCTCTACGTGCTCTTCGATCGAGGGGACGGAGTACGGTGCGGGCGAGTCGTGAGCGGCGCAACCGCGACCGGGCCTTGGGGGGCAGCCGCGTAAAGACCTCCGTGGCGAACCGGCCGATCACGAGGGCGTCAACTCCCAAGACCGTCGCCCGCGTTCGCCTCGAGAAACTGCTTCAGGGCGCCAACGTTCTCGAACTCCGCAAGCTCGTTGCCCTCGAAGCGGACGCCGAAGTGCTCCTCGATGCTGAACATGAGGTTGACGTGGCCCAGGGAATCCCATTCATCGATGTCGTGGGCCGTCGTCTCGTCGGTGAGCACGATCGCCTCGTTTCCGAAGACGTCGCGAAAGAGTCTTTCGAGCTCGTCATGCAGCGGCATGGACCGCCTCGTCATTGCGAACGACCTCGATGAACTCGTTGGTGACCGCCGGCTTGCCAGCGAGGTCGTACACCCAATCAGTCGCCTGGTCATGCTCTTCGGCGAGCTCGAATCCGAGCCGAGGGAATAGATCGCGCGACGAGCTCGTTCTTCGCGGTCGGGATGTACGAGCCGCGAAGCTCCGAGCAGGCCGCGCTCCTCGGCCGCCCGACAGAGCTCCTGGAGAACCGTCGCTTCGAGGGTGCGCCCGATCACTCGGCAGCTCATCAACCAGGTGTCGATCTCGAGCGCCGCTTCCGACTGAAAGGCGATCAACACCGCGATCAGGCCGTGGTCGGCGAATCGGTCGCTGAGCCGAAACGAAAGATGGACGCATTGCGGATCCTCGGCGAACCCCCGCAGGGCTGCCGCTGGGTGCCGGCGGGTCGTCAGGTTGAACTGATTCGTCTTGCCGACGAGCTGGGCGATCCGCGGCAGGTCGTCATCCGTGAACGGCGAGACGACCGACCGCATGTCGAGGCTCCGGTAGAAGTCCTCCATCGTCTCGGCGGAGGCGGCGGCCTCGACAGCCTCGCCGGCGGGCGCGGTAGTGCTCGGTTCGACCTGCATCCTCGGCAGTGAACGAGGCCGGCTCGAAGAGCAGATAGTCCGCGAGCGCGCCGACGTAGCCCGAGGGGTCGGAGGAGAGCGTGACGACGTCGACCTCCGGGAGCGAACTGGCGAACTGCCTCGCGCTCGGCCGGGTTGTCATCGACGAACACCAGCGAATCGAGGCCGATGTCGAGCGCGCCGGCGACTGAGCGCAGCTGCTCGGGCTTGGGGCGCCAGTCGGCGACGAAGACGGCGATGTCGTCGAGACCGATCCGCATCTCGGGATGGCGCTCGAACACCTCTCGTGCGTCGGCCTCGTTGTTCTTCGAGCAGACAGCGAGGATGATGCCTCGCCGCTTCAGCGCCAGGATCGACTCCTGGAACGCCTGGAACGCCTCTCCTTCGGGGGTGCCGCCGAGGCTTGATGCCGCTCAGGCCATCCTCGCCGATGATGCCGCCCCAGAGCGTGTTGTCGAGGTCGAGCACGAGGCACTTCTTGCCCAGCCCGAGCTGGGCGGCGATCACGGCTGCCGTGTGCCGTGCGAGCAGCGGCAGCGCGCCCGAGCGCGACCGCCTGCTTCGCCAGATGCCAGTAGCGGGCATCGAACCAGCGTCGCTTGCCGACGAGCGCCGCCAGTCGCTCGCAGTCGACCATCGCCACGTGGTCGGGGGCGGAGGCCGCGAGCTGGGCGTTGACCGCCTGGGAGGCGACATAACGAGATCCCGGCAGCGTCGAGCCCAGGTGCCCGAACGGCGCCTCCGGCGGGAGTGCGAAGAGGTGCTGGACGACCGTTGCATTGCGACCGGCTGCCGAGCGTGCGCCACAGCGACTGCCAGCGCTCGACCTCCGCGGCGACGTCGGCTTCGGGAGAGGTGCTGTAACCGGGCAGAGCGAGCTCGCCCTCGTGCATCGCCAGCAGGACGAGGTCGGGTGAGAACTCGTACATCGCGCTCGCGGGATCGATGATCTCCTGCCGGTACTGGCCGTACGGGCTCTCGTAGAGCTCGAGCGCGACTCCGAAGCGGAGCGAGGCGAGCCAGAGCAGGTCGCGAGCTGACTGGTCGTGTAGCTGCCGAGCAGCGCGAGTCGCGCCGTACGCCGGGGTGTCTCGCCCGCGTCCGCGGTCCGGCGTGCGATCGCGGCGGCGGCCTGCCAGGCGGTGAAGTCGCTCGCGGAGTCCGCAACCCGCAGCGCCCAGCACAGCGCCTGACGACGATCCCCGAGCTGCTCGTAGCAGCGGGCGAGCCTCAGGCAAAGGGAGAGCTCGGGTGTCTCGCCTGCGCCCTTCTCGTAGGCAACGACTGCCTCCTCGAGCCGACCGGCCCCAGCCAGCCTGTCCGCGCTATCGATGAACGATTCGGCCCGGTGCGTTCCCCCGCGCACAACTCCCCTTGATGAAGCAGCTATGCGCAGCAGACTAGCTCACCCCGGGGTCAACAATGATCGGTAGGGCGTCGCTGCATGGGTATCAAGGCCCAAGTGGCGCCAAACCCTGCCTCTAGGATGCGCTGACGATGGCGAGGCGAGTGCTCGCAGCAGGGGTCCCCCTCGTCCCGGGGGCACTGGTCGTCTACTTCGCCTTCAATGCCGGCGGCTTCTTCCCGAACACGCAGGCTCTCGTTGCGATCGGGCTCCTGTTCGGCCTTGCCGCTTGGGTCGCCTTCGCTGATCGGCCTTTCGCGGGCCTCAGCCCGGCGCTAGCGGTAGCCGCGGTGGCGTTTGCAGGCTACGCCGCCTGGACTCTCGCCTCGGGGCTTTGGTCGGAGTCCACGTCGAGAGCGCTGCTCGAGTTCAACCGAGTGCTTCTCTACCTGGTTGCGCTCTTGCTCTTCGGCCTCGCGGTTCGACGGACGGGACAGCTCCAAACGCTGGTCTGGGGTCTGGTTTCGGGGATCGTGGTCGTCTGCACGATCGGCCTGACAACGCGACTGCTCCCGGACGTTTGGCCCATAGGCCGTGACCTCGTCAACGACCGGATGAGCTATCCCGTTACCTACTGGAACGCGCTCGGGCTGCTGGCCTCGCTGGGGATCGTCTTCTGCCTGCAGATGACCACCCGGGCCCGCGGATCGCGAATCACGAGGGTGTTGGGCGCCGCCGCGATTCCGCTGCTGGCGACGACCGTCTACTTCACCTTCTCCCGCGGCGCGATTCTCGCCGGGGGGCTCGGGGTTGTGGCCTACCTGGTGGTCGCGAGGGCACGCGGGACCGTGAGTGGCCTGCTCGCAACCGTTCCGGCCGCGGCCATCGCCCTCGTCGTCGCCTATCAAGCCGACGTCCTCGCCACCGAGCACCCCGCCAGCGAAGTAGGTACCTCACAGGGCCATCACGTGGCCAAGGTCCTTGCCGCGTGCGTCGTCGGGTGCGGCGCTGGCTCGGCTTGTCCTGCTGTGGCTCGATAGGTGGCTCGCGAGCAAGCGGCGCATCCTGGACGCGAGGGCGGCGCTCCTGGCGGGCGCCGGAGCGCTCGTCGCTGGGGTGGTCGTCGCGTTGGCGCTGGGCGCCCCTGGCTGGGTATCGCTGCAGTACGACCGCTTCACCGGAGACGCGCCGCTGAATGAGGGCACCCAGGGCAGCGGCCAGACGGACTTCCGGCGGCGGCTGACCTCCGTCAGCAACAACGGGCGCATTGACCTTTGGGGCGTCGCCCTGGACGAGTACAAGCAAGCGAAGCTCGCGGGGCCGGGCGCCGGCACCTTCCAGCTTGCCTGGGAGCGGGAGCGCAGCTTCCCGGGACCCGTGATCGACGCGCATGGCCTCTACCCCGAGGCCCTCGGCGAGCTGGGCCTGGTCGGGCTGGCGCTCCTGGCCACGGCGCTCGTCGCGATCCTGGTCGGCCTTGCGCTGGGGGTCCGCGGCCGCACGCGGACCCTGTATGCGGCGCTGTTGGCCGCAGCGCTCACCTGGGCGTTTGCCACGGGCATCGACTGGCACTGGGAGATGCCTGTGGTGACGCTGTGGCTGTTCGCGGCGGGGGGAGCCGCAATCGCCGCTCGAGCCGAGCGGCCGTCGAGGTTCGCGGCGCCCGCGATGCCGGTCCGCCTCGCCGTGGCGATTCCGCTCGTCCTGCTCGCCGCCCTCCCCTACCAGATCCTCAGCTCCCAAGCCTGGCTCGATCGGGCCAAGGCTGCCTTCTTCGACGGCGACTGCGCGGCCGTCATGGCCGACGCCCGCTCGTCGATCTCGGCGCTCGGCTCCCGCCCCGAGCCCTACGAGCTGCTCGGCTACTGCGCGATCAGGGAGGGCCGCCCGCGGCAGGCGATCGACGACATGAAGCAGGCGATCGACCGCGACCCCGAGAACTGGAACTTCCACTACGGCTTGGGGTTAGCGCGGGGGGCGGCCGGGCTCGACCCGCGTCCAGAGTTCCGCCGGGCCAAGGATCTGAACCCGCTCGACATCCTCGCCCAAGACGCCGTGCGGCGCTTTCACACCGATCGGCCCGGCACGTGGAAGCGCCGCGCCAATCAGCTTGCGCGGCGCTTTACGAGCCTCTGAGGGACTGGCCAGATCCTCGCCTTGCTGATGGGTGTTGGTCGGCTGACGCCGGCGCTGCGAGCGGCGGCGCTAGCCATGCGCGTCGACGTGGTGACGGCCGATGTCGTCGGGCGGCTTCGAGCCGCGGGCGTGCGCCCCATCCTGCTGAAGGGCCCCTCGATTGCTGCCTGGCTGTATGGAGACGAGTCCCGATCGCCCCTACAGGGACACCGACCTGCTGATTTCTCCCGAGGCGGTCCGCCCGCATCGAGTGCCCTTCGCGCGAGCCGGCTTTCGCGGAGCAGCCAGGCGTGAGCTCCCAGACCTGGTTTCGCAGGTCGGACCGAAGCATCGTGGACCTGCACGACACGCTGTTCGGGATCGAGGCCGCGAAGCAGGACGCGTGGCTCGGTCCTCTCGCAGGCAACCGAGACCATGCGGATCGGCGGGCTTGAAGTGGAGACCCTGGGCCAACCGGCCAGGCTCGTCTACGTCGTCCTCCATGCAGCTCAACACGCGAGCCATCGCTTCGAGCAGCCACGGAAGGACCTGGCCCGCGCGCTGCACCTCGTCGCGCAGAGACTTGGCACCAGGCGGCCGGGCTCGCGGACCGTTTGCAGGCCAAGCCGACCTTCGCCGCAGGCCTCCGGCTGGACCGGGAGGGGCCCGGCTGGCGGACCGGATGGGCCTGCCGGCCGACCGCCCGCTGATGCTCTCGCTGCGCGAGCGGGACGCGGGCCCGTTCCTGGTCACCCTCGAGCGGCTGGCGACCGCGCCCGGGTCGGCGCCCGCCTCCGACTGCTTGCCGGGCGAGCTGCACCGCCACCGGACTACATGCGCTGGCGGTATCCAGCGCTGGCGGCGCGAGGGCGGGCGGGCTTGGCGCTCGCCTACCTGTGGCGCCCGTTCTCGACCGCCCTGCGGCTGCCGGCCGCGATCGTCGCCTGGCGGCAGGCGCGACAGCGGGGCGCGATCGGTCGCGCTGAGCGGAACTCGCTGTTACCCTGAATCCGGTGTCGCGACGGCCGTCACTCGTCGAGGCGGAACAGCAGCCAGCATGGTGCACGGCAGGGGACTACCGGGGGGAAGCGAGGGCGCGTCGCCGTGCTCGCCTGCTGGTCGCCTTGGCGATCGCCGGATGCGGCGGGGACGACGAGAACGAGGCCTCGACGACGGCCCCCACGACGCCGCACGCCTCTACGGCCCCCGCGAAGCCTGATTCCAAGAAGTCGGCGACTCCAAGAAGTCGGACTCGAAGAAGGCCGGCTCCAACGCGTCGGACTCCAACACGTCCAGCTCCAAGAAGTCCGGCATCGCCGGAGAAAACGACGACGACCGCCCCGCCGGACGGCACCCCGGTCGGCACGGTGCCGAGCGGATGCGGGTCCCGGGGCCGACGAACAGGCCGTGGTCCGCACGGTTAGCGCGTACCTAGTTCGATCGCGCGCGGCGACGGCGCCCAGGCATGCGCCCAGCTGACGCCCGAGGGGCAGCGCGCCGTGGAGCGGGAGGTGGCCAGGGCCGCCCCCGAGACGAAAGGGTCCCCGTGCGACGGCCTCGATCGTGCTGTATCAGAGCACCTACCGCCGCGCTGCCGGAGGCGTCCGGGTCACGGACGTGCGCGTGGCGGGCGACCGCGCGAAGGCGGTGGCGCTCGACAACGCGGCGAGCCTCGTCAAGCACGACCGTACCTGGCTGATCGCCAGATACGGGCTCTGAATGCCGGATCAGACCTGCGAGCCGTCGTTGAACAGCTCGTCGGTGGGAGCCTGTCCCTGCTGCGTCAGCTCGGCAAACGTGCCGAGCACGACGATGGTCGGGGCCTCGTACCCGCCTGACTCCCCCTGCGGCCCATTCGCCGGGCTGACCTGGCTCTCGCCGAAGTCGGATCTCATGTGTTCTCCCTCTGAACTCTTGAGCGCCCGCCCCGCGAGCGCTCGAACGCGTTGGCAAAGGCTACCAGTTGGCGGCCCCTGTGTACATCCCAATACGGAATCTCACCCTTCGGCGGCCAGCCAGGGGCGAGAACGGAGTCGAGCGCGCCCGGGATCTCGCCCGACCACGGCATGGGTTCCGCTCCCACGGGGTGGACCCGGGCGCCCCTTGTCGGGTCGCTCGAGGTTGACCGCCGGCACGTCACCGGCGAGGGCGGCGCGCAGCAGCCGCTTGGTCCCCGGGCCGACCAGCTCCGAGGGATGGCACTCGAAAGCCCAACTCGAGCAGCTCTCTGGTCACGAAGGGAAAGCTCCGCCGCACGCCGAGCGAGCTCGTCACCTCCCAGTGCATGCCCAGGAACCCCTGACGCTCCAGGAACATCGCGAGGTACGGCATCGGCCCGTCGTCGCGTGCGGCCGCGCGACGACGGTCGCGCAACCAGTCCTGATACTCGTCGCGAAGCTCCGGCCGGACGAGCGCCGGCAGCTCCGCGGGCCAGGGCACGGGCGGGCGCCGCAGGGCGCGGCTCAGCCGGTAGACGAACCAGCTACGGATGTCGGCCGGGCCCGTGGGAAGCGCCCGGCGCGCGCCCCAGAGCCCGCTGAGCGTCGTGTGGCGGGCCCAGTCGCGCAGGGTGAGCGTCGAGCCGACCGTGTGGTCGGCGAACTCGCCGCCGACCAGCACGGACACGGGCGATTCGCTGGTCACAGACGGCAGCAGGCAGAGGTAGGGCATGGGGACGTGGAAGGGGACACGCGGCTCGTCGAGCAGGGCGAGGCGGCGCTCACGGTCGACGGTCACCATCGTGCGGTGGCGAAACCCGACGGCCTCCGTCAGCGCGTCGACGTATCGGAGGTCCCGGGCTCGCGCCGCCTCGTCGTCGGAAAGCACGGTCAGCGTGCTGACCTCGCGGCCCAGTGTGCCCGCGGCAAGCGCTCCCACCGCCGACGAGTCCACGCCGCCGCTCAGCGCGAGGAGGTTCTCGCCTGTCGGGTCGAGTTCGCGCTCCAGCGTCCCGAGGAGCGCCGAGCGCAACCGCTCGGCATGATCGGCGGCGGGTCGTGGCGCCGCGCCTTGGCGAGGATGCCACCAGCGGCCGAACGCGGCGCGTCTCTCCGCCTAGCCGCACGTACTCTCCGCGCCCCAGGAGCCGCACCCCGGCCACGAACGTGCGTCGGTCGGGCGCCGCGTCGTAGCCAGAGGTCAAGATCGCATTGACCAGCGGGTCGAGCCCGAGGTCCTCCGTGTGGAACCGCAGCAGGTGCGCGAGCGTCGTGGCCACCGTCCAGCGCTCGCCTTCGCCCGCGACGTAGAAGGGCACCAGGCCGCCGGCGGAGCGGACCACCGTCGCCTCGCCGCGCCGGCCGAAAGTGCACCAGGCCGAAGTCCCCGGGCAGCTCGTCGAGGCCCTCGGGCCGCTCGGCGACGAGTCGCGCGACCTCCTCCCAGCCGAGTCCGGATGCGGCGAGCTCGTCGCGTCCCTGCGCGAAGGCCAGGCCGGCGGCGCGAACGGGCTCGCCGTCCGGCGAGCTGCCGGGCAGGCGGCTGACCGCCACGAGCCGGCCCGGGGCGGGGCTCCAAGGAGGATCGAAGGCGCCGCTCGCCTCGATCCGCTCGCGAACGGCGAGCAGCTCCGCGGGGTCCGGGGTCGCGACGGCGAGCAGGTTGGCAAGGGGCCGGAGGCTCACCGCGGTTGGCCGCCCTGAGGCTCGAGCGCGCCGGCCGCGGCCAGCGCATCGCGCAGGGCATCAGGGAGGCCGGGGTCTTGGAGGCGTCCCTGGGGCAGCTCCGCGCTGAAGGCGGGTACGACCTCGCGCGATCCACGCGCAGGCGACGAAGTGCGCGCGGACCGGGTCCAGGGCGCGCCAGCCGGTCACTCGCGGGCAGCGCAGGAGCGAGCTCCAGCGCCCGCCGCGCGGGCAGCCGGGCCACCGAGGGTCGGCGCGCCCCGCGCGGCCAGCTCGGGAAACACGATCGCGCCGAGCCGCGTCGATGTCGCCGGTCGCCGGACGGGCTTCTACCGCGACCCGGCCGTCCGCCGTCGTGCCTGTCGCTCCCCCAACGTGATCGGCGATCGCCGCGGCCTGCGGGCGCAGCCGCAGCTCGTGCGGGCCGTGGTGGATCAAGCGGCGCGCCCTCGCGATCCTCCACCCGCGCCGCGTCGTCGCCGACGATCGCTCCTCCCGCGGCGCAGAGCAGCGCCGCCGCCGTCGACTTCCCGGCCCCCGTCGGTCCCACGAAGGCGATGGCCGCACCATTCAGCTCTACCGCGCTGGCGTGAAGGACCGCGGCTCCACGAAGGCCAAGCACGATCGCCAAGAGGTTGCCGGCCAGGAGCACCGGGATCATCGCTTCCCCGCGCCCGGGCGCCGGTCGGGCGACGATCGTCACCGCGGGCGAGGTCGACCTCGAACTCCCCCGTGGCGAAGAAGCGGACGGTCAGCGCATCGCCCCGCAGGGCGGCCGCGTAGCGCGCACCCGGTCCCTCCAGCGCCGCTACGAGCTCCCCGGGCGGAATCGACTGCTCAGGTCGCGTGGGGGCGTCGAGGTGGACTTCGAAGTCAACCGTCCCATCCGCGACGCTGGCTGCGCCGGGCACCGCAACGTCGCCGCGCAGCCGCAGGCCGTGCAGGAGCTGCGTGGGACCGCTCGCCATCACGGAAAGTTTGACGGCCCGAGAGGGAGCGTTCTAGTCGCAGTAGGCGAAGGCAGTCAGCTTGGGGTGGCCGATGACCGCAAAGGCGATCGCCTGCCAGCCGCGCTCGCCCGAGCGCCTCGATGCGTGGACGATGCCGATGTCGTCCGTGTCGAGCTCGTCCACGGCCCGCGAGAACTCGGCCTGGAAGCCGCCGGAGCGCAGTTCCTCCGTTTGCTTGCACTGCGCAACCACCGACTGGTTGAACCGCACGGTCTGGCTTGTGGTGATGGCCTTACTCCTCAACTTCAATCCGGGTTCATGCGGGTCGCAGTAGACGAAGGCGGTGTACTGACGAGGATCGGCGCCCGGGTTGTACGAAGGCCACCCTCCAGGTGCGTATGTCGGTGCGCCTCGAGGTCATCAGGTAGCTGTTCGCGTCCGGAGCGTCGAAGCCACCCGACACAGCCTCCTCCCCGAGCCCGCACTGCGCGCTGGCCCCGCGCGCACTGCCGCCTGGAACGGTGAACTGCGCCGACCTGGTTGTCAGCGCCGGGGTGGGCTGATCGCAGTAGACGTACGCCGTGGCCGTTCCGTCCCCGCCGGGGTTTCGGACTCGAAGACGCCAGCCGCGACTTCCCTCACGGGTCGAGTCGAGCGCCGCCATCGCTGGCCCCTGCTCCGTCAGGGGGGCGTAGAACCCGCCCGAGACAGCCGTCTGGCCGCACGTCGCGACCCGCTGGCGCGTCTCGCTCCCCGCCACATCGAAGCTGTTCGACTGCACGTTCAGCGCCGCAGCTGCCAGGCCGGCTGTCGCCAAGAGAGCGGCGCCGCTGGCCGCCACCAGGACTGCGGTCGCTCGCCGCCGGTTGGCTCCCAGGCGCATGGCAGGACGCCCTAGAACTCGCAGCTACCGTTGACCGTGTCCGCGCCGTCGGGGACGTTTGTGTCGGTGCCCCCGTTGGTGCAGTTGATCGTGTCGGCCCCGCCCTCGCCGTTGAGGAAGTCGCCGAAGGTGCTGTCGGTGAGGGTGTCGTTGCCGAGTCGTCCGAATAGCGACACGGCCTGGTCGGCGGCTGTCGCGTTGATCGTGTCGCCGCTGGAGTTCCCGATCACCCGCTCGATGTCGCCGTTGACGTTGTCGCCTGTGTTGCCGAAGCCGTCGTTGTCGTCCGCGACGTCATCGAGGTCGACGCTGATCCCTCCTCCTCCGGTGAAGGGGAACCCGTAGGTCACCGTGTCGAAGCCCGCGGCACCCGTCGTCCCGTCACCATTGAAGATGTCGTTGCCCTCGCCGCCGCCCATGAAGTCGGCGCCGTTGCCGCCGGAACAGGTGTTGGGATCGCCGTTGAGAGTGTCGGTTCCGGTCGCTGTGCCGTTGGCGCTACTGGGATCGCCAGCGAAGGTGTTCGCGAAGCAACTCCCGGTGATCGTGTCAGCGAGTGGTGCTCCCGGTGACGGACTCGACCGTGTCCCGGACGTTGCTGTCGTCGGACCCCGTGTCTGCGCAGCTGTCGTCGTTGGCGACGTTGTCCATGGTGATGTTGATCGCCTGCGCCGTGCAGGTGTAGGTGTGGCCGGTGATGATGCCGAACACGACCCGGTCGATTCCCGAGCCGCCGTCGAGGTCGTCGTCATCGTTGCCGTTCGGTCCTCCGTCCAGCCGGTCGTTCCCGGCGTCGCCGTTGAGGTCGTCGTCATCAAGGTCACCGATCAGCGTGTCGTTGTCGTTACCGCCGTTGAGCGTGTCGTTCCCCTCACCGCCGCTGAGCGTGTCGGTCCCGTCGCCACCGTTGAGCGTGTCGTTGTTGTCGCCGCCGTTGATTGTGTCGGCGCCGGGCCCGCCGCTAAGGATGTCGTTCTTGCGCTCGCCGTCGATGGTGTCACCCTGGGAGCCGCCGGTGAGGGTGTCAACGCCATCACGCCCGGGAAACGTCACCGGAACCAGGGTGACGCCCGAGGCATTGCCGGTGTCGGCGGTGTTGCCCGTGCCGAGGTCGAGCACGATCGATGTCACTCCGGCATTGCTGCAAGTAAGGGTGTCGCCCGAGGGTGCGTTGCAGCCGCCGCCATTGGTCGGGTTGACGCTCGTATCCGTGAACACGAAGTTCCCGGCGGATTCGGTGACGGTGAGGGTGTTCGTCGTAGAGTCGCCCAGGAACGTGATGGTGCTCCCGGACTTGGTCACGGACCCGGCCGAAGCGACGGCGGGAACGGCGGCGAGAGCCGCGAGCGCCAGCGCGACGGTCAGCCCTGCGCGCCGATAGGCGCCTCCGTCACGACGACTCATGCTGCTCGACGACATCTCGACCTCCGTAGCGCGATTCGCATCATCCTGGGCACTCCACCCCTTATACGCCTAATGCCCCTATTACGAACGAGCCGCCCTGATCCCGACTAGTGATCTGGCCCTTGCGGGCGCCTCAGCGCCGGAAACCCGAGCGTAGCCCCTATCCGTCACCGAGCGTAACCCCTATCCGTCCCGGATGGATCGGCGACGACGCGGAGTTAGCCCAAAATCAGCAGCCGATTACCCGGAATCGGGTAGAAAGCTCATGGCCGAATCGGCCACCACCCCGGAATCGGGGGAGACGAGGCGTCTTAGTCCTCCAGCAGGTCGTGGGTTGCCAGCTCGGAGAGGAAGGCGTCGACGTCTGATTCGGCGGTTTCGCGGCTGACTCCGCAATCCGCACACAGCCGCTCGACGAGCTCGTCGCGGCTCGCGCCCTCGACCAGCGCCGGCCACAGCGTGGCGCCGCTCGGGTTGATTGCCAGGTACAGCGAGCGGCGCAGGTCGAGGGCGACGATCTCGCCCTCCACGGTGCGCCACTCGAGCGCGTCGGCGCGGACTCGCAGACGCTCAGCCATGCGCCGGGAGGCTACCGAGGACGCGCATGCCCGCCGTGCGAGCTTCCGTAGGAAGGCGCGGGCCGCCGAAGAAGCTCGTGGAACTGCCTGCGACCGGGCGGATCATCGTCGTCGAGGGCGTCGACCGCTTCGGCTCTCTCGCCCAGGCCGAGTCGGGAGGGATCGAGGCCGGCGTCCGTGTGCAGCGGGTCGCCCTCGAGCCACGCGTGCGCCCGGAACCCGGCCGGGTCGGTCACGCCAACGATCAGGTCACGCCTGCGTCCCTGCGCGGCCTCCCACGCCTGAAGCACTATCGCCCTCACCAGGCAGCTCTCGCCGCGGCGGCGGAGCGCCGCGCGAACGCCTCGCTCGGCCTCCGGGGGCAGCGGAGGCGGTGGCGGCGGGGCAAGAGCCGCCTCGAGGCCCTCGGCGGCTAGCAGGCGTCGGGTGCGGCGCGCCGTCCGATGCGCCCACCAGGCCGCGCGCAGGTTGGCGGGATGCAGCCGTCGCACGCGTTCAAGCGTAGTGTGCGGGTCAGTACTGCGCGAGGGACCCGGTGCGGCGGGCGCGCCAGACGGACGCCCTGAACCCGAGCAAGGCGAGGGGCAGAAGGACCGCGACCGAGCCGAACAGGCCCGCGAGCTGCGCGGGCTCCACGTCGCCGCCCAAAAGCGCTGCCCGTACCACGTCCAGGGCCCAGGTGAACGGCACCGCCTTGGCTACGGCCTCGAGCGGCTCTGGCATAACCTCGATCGGGAAGTAGACCCCGCCGAGCAGGGCCAGCGCCGTGAGCACGAGCCCGAGGAGCACGGCGGTCCGCTTGAATATCACGGTCAGCGCGGCCACCGCCACGCCGAGCGACGCGAACAGCCCGACGCACCCGACCAGCGCTACCACCGCAACCAAGAGCGATCCCGCGCTGGCATGGATGTCCAGCCCGAAGATGACGATCGCGGCCGCCATCAACAACACTCCGTCGATGGTCGCGCGGGCGACGTCGTACACCGCGCTCGAGAGGATGATGGCCCCCGGGCTCGCCGGCGTCGCCATCAACGCCTCGAAGGTGCCGGTCGTCTGCTCCTCGCGCAGCTTGCGTGAGAACGAGGTCAGGCCGACCTGAACAATCCGGAGCAGGCTGAGCCCCACCGCCACGTATCCGAAATAGCCGCTGTCGAGGTCCTCGCGGGCCCCGAACTGCGCGCTATCGATGACCCGGCTGAGGTAGTAGAACAGCGCCAGCGAGAGGATGGTCGCGACCAGCCGCAGCACGAACGTCGACCGGTAGGACAGGTCGATCCGCCAGTCCCGTCGCACGAACGCCGCCAGGACCCTGAGCATGCTCATTGCTCGACCGGGTCAGCGGCGCCGACCTGCCGCATCCGCACGGCCTTGAGAAACGCCGACTCAAGCCGCGCGGGCTCCATTCCCACTGCATTCTCGTCCAGCATCACCCGGCCGGCCGCGAGCACGACAACGCGATCGGAGACGGCCGCGGCCTCGTGGAGATCGTGCGTGGCGAGCAGGATGCCCGCTCGCCGCTCCCGAGTCAGGCGGACCGCCATCTCGCGAAACTCCACCGCAGCCAGGGGATCGAGGCTTCGCGTCGGCTCGTCGAGGAGCAGGAGCGGTGGACCGGCGAGCAGGGCCCGAGCCAACGATAGACGCGCGCGCATGCCGGACGAATAGCCCATAACCCGGCGTTCGGCCGCTTCCGCAAGACCGACCAGGTCGAGCAGCTCGGCTGAGTCACGGAGCGCCTCCGGCCGCCGCAGCCCGTGCAGCGCCGCGAAGAACGCGAGGTTCTCCTTGCCGCTCAGGCGCCAGTAGAGCGAATGCTCGTCGCCGATCATCACGCCGACCTGACGGCGGGCGGCGCCCGGGTTGGATACGACGTCGACTCCGCAGACGCTGGCGGACCCCTGATCGGGCAGGACCACCGTGCCGAGTACCCGAAGCAGGGTGCTCTTCCCGGCGCCGTTCGGGCCCAGCAGCGAGACGATCTCGCCCCGCTCGACGTCGAGAGAGAGCCCGTCGAGGGCGACCACGCTGCCGAAGCGTCTGACCAGGCCGCGGACCCGAATCCCCTCCACCGCCGGGAGGCTAACGCGCCGCCTGGCGGGAGCGCCGCGGTCGGCGAGCCTGCGGCCCTTCACGTTGAAGCGCCGCGCCAGTCAGCTGGCGCGGCGCTTCACGAGCCTCTAGTCCGGGTCTACTTCGGCTTCGGCGGCTTGCACTCCCCTTCGCGCTCGTGCTGGTGGTTCTTGTCGCCGCAGCCCTTGCCGGGCTTGTACTGCTTATTCGCGGCGCTGCTCTTGCTGCTCGCCGCCTGGGGCGGCGAGGACGGCGGGCCCTTGCCGGCGATCGCGAACGCGCCGCCGAGGCCGACCGTGAGCGCCAGCACCGTGATGGCCGTGGAGAGCGCGCGGCGTGGCCTTGCGGCGCGTGAACCACGCTGCTCGCCTCGCATCGCCTGCGCGCGGGCGCGCTGCTTGATGCGATCGAGCTCGAGCGCATTCACCTCCGGGCGCTGGGCCCGCAGCCAATCGGCCACCTGCTCCAGATCCTCGGGATGCTGCTCGAACTCTCGCCGTTCCATGAAGTCCTCCATCTCCGGTTACCCCTATATACGAACGAGGGCGCCGGTTTCTGACCGGCGGAAAATTTCCTTGGGTTATTCGTCCAGCTCGGCGCGGAGCTTGCGGAGGGCCCGGTAGACGCGACCCTCCATGGTGGTGAGCGAATTACCCGTCAGCTCGGCGATCTCCGGGACGGTCAGATCGGCCCCGAAGCGGAGCGCCACGGCTTCGCGCTCCTCGGCGCTCAGCACCCCCAGCACCTGGCCGACCATGTCGCGGTCCTCGACCTGCCCGAGATTCCGATCGGGTGCCTCGGTTCCGCGTTCGAACCGGATCCGCTCGGTCGCACCCCGCTCGACCTTGCTGCGGCGGGCATGGTCGCGCAGCAGGTTGAGGGCGATCGAGTAGAGCCACGCCTTCTCGCTCCCGCGCCGGCGATCGAACGTGCGACGCTTGCGGAGCACGCGCTCGAAGGTGTCGGCCAGCAGGTCCTCGGCCAGGGCGCGATCGCCGGTTCGCAGGGCGAGGAAAGAGAGCAGGGCTGCGGCGTGCTCCTCGTAGAGGCGCTCGAAATCCTCGTCTCGCAGGGCGCGATCCCCGCGCAGCGCGCCCAGCAACCGGCCGCCGGCTCCCTGAGACGCCCCTCGCCCCATCGCAAGGCTTTCGGATTCCCTGCTCACCCCTGGGGCAGGGTACTGCTTCGCCGCCCCCGCGGGCGCAACTACGGAACCGCTACCCGGCCGCCGCGATAAGGCCCTCGATCCGCGCCAGCTCGGCCTCGACGTCGGCGACGATGCCCTCGATGCCCTCGCGGGCCTTGGCGGAGCTCTTGTCGACGTTGGTCAGCGCCAGGCGCACGCCCTGGGCACGCTTCAGGGCGGAGTGAGCCGCCTCCGCCGCGTCCCGGACACCCGCCGCGTCGACCTCGAGCGAGCGGTCTCGCGCCGTCAGCACGCGCAGGCGCGCGTACCGATAGACGAGATCGAGGCCCAGCTCGTCCGGCAGCTCGGAGTCGACGGCGACGATCATCTTGTTGCCCTCGTACTCGACCAGCTGCTCACGCCTGGCCGGGATGCTCTCCTCACCTGCGACGACAAGCACGGCGAAGTCGGCGTCGCGCTCGGCCAGCGCCCCGTTCAGCTCCTCCCAGGCCCTGTTGCGGGAGAGCTGATCGTCCTTGTCCTCGAACACGATCCGCCCCAGCGGCTTGCCATCCCCGGCGCCGATCTCGACCACCGTGTCGCCCTTCTTGGAGCCGCCCTCGCCGCGCTCGTCGCCCACGTGGTGCGCGCAATCGCCGCGTGCCTCCGCGATCCGCCCGATCGCCGCATGCACGCGCTCCTCGAAGCTGCGGCCCTTGCGGGTCCCCGCGTCCTCTGCCTCGGTGATCGCCCGCTTGGCCTCGGTCTCGGCGGTGAGCTGCACGACGCTCGTCTCCACGCGCTGTAGCGCCTCGGCGACCGCCTGGACGCGCGCCTCCTGGCGGCGCGTGGACTCGGCGACGGCCTGCGAGATCGCCCGCTTGGCGTCCGCGAATGGGTTGGCCGCGTCGTCGGAGGCGAAATGCCTGACCAGCGACTGGAGGCGTTCCTCGACGAGCTTGGACACCTGCTCCTTGATCTGGTGCTGCACGGCGGTCGAGCGGTCGGCGCCGAAGTGGGCCGCGATCTGCTCGGCGAGCCCGTCCTCGAACTCGCCGAAGGCGCGGCCCAGCGAACCGCCCTCAGCCGAGAAGGCACGCTCGAACTGACGCTGAATCTCCTCGACGACGCCACGGGACTGCTCGATCAGCTGGCTCCGCGCCTCGCCCGAGGCGCGCTCGAACTCCGCCCGGACGTAGTCGACCTCCGCCCCGACGTCTTCGCGGTCCAGAACGCGGGCGCCGATCTCGATCGCGTCGGACACCGTGCGCGCCGGCTGCTGGCCCGCCTCGGCGCGTTCGCGGACGACCCGTGCGGCGCGCTCGTCGCTCACCGTGAGGCGCTCGATCACCAGCCGATCGTCGAGCGCACGCACGATGTCGTCGCCCCGATCCGGTCCCTGGTCGAGCGGTAGCTGTGGCTTCTCAGATGCTTCCATGTGGACCCACGAAGGTAGTCGCGTCCCCGGACGGGAAGCTGACTGACACACCGCCGGCTCCTCCGCTTCGCGCCGGGGCGTTCGGATCAACGCGTTTGGAGTGCCTAGCGAAACTCGGTAGATCCGTCGTGGCACGGGGTTGTGGGAAGCCTGACCTGCGTAGGATTAAAAAGCCCATGGGAAGATTGCGGTCGGGCACCTGGCGCCGGCTGGCCTACACCCCCCGTTTCGCCCGCCACTACTGGCATCGTCGTGGGCGTGGGGTCGGAATCGCTCTCTCCGGGGCTCGGCGGCGAATGCGGGACTACTCCGGTGACCCCCCCGCCCAACCCTTCCGCGCGCCGGAGGAGTTGATTCGCGCGCGGGACGAGTTTCGCTAAGACCCTCCTAGCGAACCGCGACGGCGAGCTGTGGCGAAGGATCGTCTGTTGTCGACGACGGGAAGGAAGGGGCAGGACGGTCCGTTCGCGACTTCGTCGCTAGCGCCAGCGATAGGATCTCGCGCCATGGCAGTAGACGTATCAGAGGTCTCGAAACTGGACGTCGAGCCGGGCGAGCTGCCCGAGACGATGGCCGCCTGGGTGATCAGGGCCGAGCGCGAGGGAGAGCCCAAGGACGCCTTCCAGCTCGAGGAGGTCGAGCTTCCGGAGCCGGGCGCCTTCGAGGTGATCGTCCGCGTGATGGCGGCCGGGGTCAACTTCAACAACGTCTGGGCGGCGCTCGGCAAGCCCGTCTCGGTGTTCAACTACGGCGACCACCCCGAGTGGGGCCATCACATCGGCGGCTCGGACGCCTCCGGCATCGTCTGGAAGGTCGGCGAGGGCGTCACCAAGTGGAAGCCCGGGGACGAGGTGGTGATCCACTGCAACCAGGCCTCTTACGAGGACGTCGAGGTGCACGGTCTCGATCCGCTCGCCGCCCCCAGCCAGCAGATCTGGGGGTACGAGACCACCTGGGGCTCATTCGCCCAGTTCACCAAGGTGCAGGCTCAGCAGCTGCTGCCGAAGCCGGACAACCTCTCCTGGGTCGAGTCGTCCGCCTACGGCCTCACCTACTTCACCGCCTACCGGATGCTGATCGACCGCTGCCGGCTCCAGGCGGGCCACAACGTCTTGATCTGGGGCGCCGCGGGCGGCCTCGGCGTGTTCGCCACCCAGCTCTGCGCGGCGTCGGGAGCGAACGCGGTCGGCGTCGTCTCCTCCGACCAGAAGGGTGAGCTGGTCAGGAAGCTCGGAGCCGTCGACTACATCAACCGCGGCGAGTTCGCCGGCATGATGCGAAAGGGGGGCGAGTCGCCCGAGGAGGAGAAGGAGCGCTTCAAGGCCTCGCGCGGGTTCGCCAAGCGGGTCAAGGAGATCCTCGGCGACGCCCCCGACATCGTCTTCGAGCACGTCGGCCAGGCGACCTTCCCCACATCGGTGCTGGTCGTGAAGCCGTTCGGCAAGGTGGTGATTTGCGGCGCGACCTCCGGCTACACCCTGGATTTCGATGTCCGCTACCTGTGGATGCGCCAAAAGGAGATCCTCGGCTCCCACTTCGCCAACGCTTATGAGTGCATGCGCGCCAACCAGCTGATGGCCGAGGGCAAGATCCGGCCGGTGCTCTGGCAGGCGATGGGCTTCGAGGGGGTTCCCGAGGCACACCAGCTCCTGCACGAGAACAAGCACCTGGGCAAGATCTCGATCATGGTCGGCGCCACGGACGAGGACGAGGGCAAGCGCAGCGAGGGCCCGGGGGCGATCCGGGCCGAGGTCGGCACCTGAGCGCTCCGGGTGGCCGACCTCAACTACATCGACTGGCACATCCATCCCTTCCGGGCCGAGCGCTGGCTGGAGATCTGGAGGCCCGCCCTCGACCGCGCGCTGGCCTTCGGCGCCAGGTCGTGCTACCTGACGCGGGACGTCGACGACCCGCTCCACTTTCGCCAGGTCACGGTCTGGGACGACCACTCCGACTTCGAGCGCTACTGGTACTCGGACGAGATCGCCGCCCTTCGCGAGGCCGCGCTCAACTACTTCAATAAGCCGGTGCTGCCGAGCTGGCACACCGTTGCCGTCGACGCCTCGGGCGTCGAGGCCGGCTCAAAATAGGGCGTTCTCCGTCTCCGCGAAGCTCCCGGTGGGGCTTAGTGCTGTTCGAGGGGGGCCATCGTGAGCCCGGCGTCCTGGAGCTGTTGCCAGTAGTGCTCGGCCAGCTCCTTCGTCCCCCTCCAGACGATCGCCCGGCCGCTGGAGTGGATCCGGTCTGCGAACCGGTAGCCCTCGTCGACCGTGACCCCGGGGATCACCCGGGCCAGCGTCTTGGCGACGTGGTCGAAGGTGTTTTGATCGTCGTTGAGGACGATCACCAGCCAGTTGCCGCCGAGGCCCGACCCGGGGTCTCCGGTGCGGGGGCGCTCGAGCGTCTCAGTACTCACGCACTAAGGGTTCGGGACCAAGAGCTTGAGGTTGTCGAAGGTCGCGACGACCTGCTTATTGGAGCGCGTCTTGTTCCCGACCAAGACCTCCAGCTTGCGCCCGGAGACCTGGCCCGCGTTCGAGTCGGTCACCTTGGCGAGCTGTGTCCCGTTCACCCTCGCCGTGACCTTGTTGCCACCCGCCTTCAGGCGCACGACGTTCGGCTTGCCAACGCCCTTGATCGCCTGGCTTCGGCCCTTGGCGGGGAATCCTCCTCCGCCCCCCGACGGAGCGCGGTGGAGCTCGAACTTGTGCCCCTTGGGGAAGATGCGTAGCTCATAGCCCACGCCCTTGCCCGAGCGCACGGCGACCGCCACATAGGAGCTCCCCCGAATCCCCTTCGGCGTTGCCTTGAGCAGCTTCTCCTTCACCCTGAAGTCGTGGTCCGGGCCGGCGGTGTCCCCCTCGACCGGGGGCCGGTAGCCGCAGGCGCCCGATCCCCGGTTCCGCTGCGCGCGCACGCTCTTGGCCTTCTGCCTCCACCTCTTGGCGCAGTGCTTGCCGCTCGAGTGGCGAAGCTCTTTTGCCTCGGTCTCGCTCGAAAAGTTGTTCTTGTAGACGGTCACCCCGGCAAGCGCGGCGGCAGCCGCGAGGCCGAGTGCGAGGGCCGCCGCGAGCAACGCGACGGCCGGTCTTGTGCGCCGGCGAGGGCCCATTCGAGGTCCGTGCAGGGTAGCCAAGTGGTCCGAACGCAGCTATGTGCGCTTTCTCCAGTAGCGCTCCAGCCCCAGCCACAACTGCTCGGCCGGGGCCGCCTGGCGCAGCCGCTCGGCCACCCCGGCGTCGGTTTTGGCTTCGATCTCGGCCTCCAACTCGGCGAGGAATCGCTCGCGATCGCCGGGGCGGGCCCGCTCGGCGTTGGCGCGCAGCCGCTCCCGCAGGCGATCGAGCTGCCGGTCGACGTCATCGACGCGGCCGAAGTGAGTCAGGCACAGTCGTTGCGGAAGCCACTCGGCGACCGTGTTCAACGAGCGCTCCCACGCCTCCAGGTCGATGTCCGGCGGTGGCGTGGGCGGGACCGTAAACTCCAGTGGAGGGATGCGCACGCCGGCGATGTCGCCGACGTAGGCGTCGCCGGTGGATTCATGGAAGTAGGCGACGTGGTGGCCCGCGTGGCCCGGGGTGTGTGCGACCCGAAATCCCTCGATCCGCTCTCCCCCGCTCAGGGCGACAACGTTCTCGGCCGGTACCGCCACCACCTCGCCCCAGAGGCGGTCCATCTCGTCGCCGTAGAGGCGGGCGGCGCTCTGGAGCAGCCTCGAAGGCTCCACAAGGTGCGGTGCCCCGACCTCGTGCACATAGACCCGCAGCTTCGGGAACCGATCGACGAGCGAGCCCGAGGCGCCCGCGTGGTCGAGGTGCACGTGCGTCAATAACAGCGCCCGCGGCTCGCTCTCCAGGCCCTCGAGCAGGGCCTCCAGGCACGACGAGGGGCCCGGATCGACGATCAGGCCGTCGAGCTCGTAGGCGCCGATCACGCGGTCGCGCCCCAGGTGCATGCAGTCGATCAGCTTCGCCATATCGTCGAGCTACCCCCTGTCCGAACGTAGAATCTGACCATGACCGATCACCGCCTTCCGGAGCCCGACCGGCCCTGGATGATGCGCACCTACGCTGGGCACTCCGACGCCCGGCGCTCCAACGAGCTCTACCGGCGAAATCTGGCCAAGGGCCAGACCGGCCTCTCGGTCGCCTTCGATCTCCCCACCCAGACGGGGTATGACCCCGATCACCCGCTGGCCCGCGGCGAGGTCGGCAAGGTCGGCGTCTCGATCGTCCACAAGGGCGACATGCACACGCTGCTCGACAGCATTCCGCTCGACGAGATGAACACCTCGATGACGATCAATGCCACAGCTGCCTGGCTGCTCGCGCTCTACGTCACGGTCGCCGAGGAGAACGGGATCGAGCGCGGCAAGCTCACGGGCACGACCCAGAACGACATCATCAAGGAGTACCTCTCGCGCGGCACCTACGCCTTCCCGCCCGAGCCCTCGATGCGGCTGATCGCCGACACGGTGGCGTTCACCGTCAACGAGGCGCCGAGCTGGAACCCGATCAACGTCTGTAGCTACCACCTCCAGGAGGCGGGAGCGACGCCCGTGCAGGAGGTCGCGTACGCGCTGTCGACCGCGATCGCGGTGCTCGACGAGACGAAGCGCCGCGGCCAGGTCTCGGAGAGCGACTTCCCGCGCGTCTTCGGCCGAATCTCGTTCTTCGTCAACGCCGGGGTGAGGTTCGTCGAGGAGCACGCGAAGCTGCGTGCCATGGGACGCCTGTGGGAGGAGATCGGCCGTCAGCGCTACGACGTCAGCGAGCCGAAGTACCTGCGGATGCGCTACGGGGTCCAGGTCAACTCGCTCGGCCTCACCGAGTCTCAGCCCGAGAACAACGTGCCGCGGATAGTGCTCGAGGCGCTCGCTGTCACATTGGGCCGCGACACGCGGGCCCGTGCGATCCAGCTCCCGGCCTGGAACGAGGCGCTCGGCCTGCCGCGGCCGTGGGACCAGCAGTGGAGCCTGCGGATCCAGCAGATCCTCGCCAACGAGACCGACCTGCTCGACTATCCCGACATCTTCGAGGGCTCGCGGGTGATGGACGGCCTGGTCGAAGAGCTGGCCGACGGCGCGCGGGAGGAAATGGCGACCGTGGAGGAGCACGGCGGCGCCGTCGAGGCGGTGTCGTATATGAAGGCGCGGCTGGTCGAATCGCACCGCGAGCGCGTGGCCAAGATCGAGCGGGGCGAGATCAAGGTGGTGGGCCAGAACTGCTTCACCGAGACCGAGGACTCGCCCCTGACGGCCGGCGCGGACGGCGGCATCCTGACGCCGGACCCCGAGGTCGAGCGCGAGCGCACGGAGGCCCTCGAGCGCTGGAAGGCCGAGCGTGATCAGGCCGGTGTGGACCGGGCCCTGGCGCGGCTGGCGGCCGCGGCCGGCGACGAGTCGGCGAACATCATGCCGGCGACGATCGAGGCGGCGAAGGCGGGCGCCACCACTGGCGAGTGGGCGGGCGTCCTGCGTGACGTGTTCGGCGACTACCGCGCCCCGACCGGGGTCGCCGCCGCTGCCGAGAGCGGCGACGGCGAGCTGCTCGCGGCGGCCCGCGCTCGCATCGACGAGCTGGCGGAGCTGCTCGGCCATCGGCCGCGAATCCTCGTCGGCAAGCCTGGCCTCGACGGGCACTCCAACGGCGCCGAGCAGATCGCCGTGCGCGCCCGCGACGTCGGCATGGAGGTGATCTACCAGGGGATCCGCCTGACGCCCGAGCAGATCGCCGCCTCGGCGCGCGACGAGGACGTCGACGTGGTCGGCCTCTCGATCCTGTCCGGCTCCCACCTCCAGCTGATCCCCGAGACCGTGCGGTTGCTGAGTGAGCAGGGGCTCGACGTCCCGGTCGTGGTCGGCGGCATCATCCCTGCCGCCGACGCCGAGGCACTGGTCAAGGCAGGTGTCGCCCGCGTCTACACGCCGAGGGACTTCGACCTCAACCGGATCATGAGCGAGATCGCGGAGCTGGTGAGCGAGCGGGCTGAGACGACAACGGCCCAGCCCGCTTGACCACGGATGCCTGACGCGCCACGAACCCGGTACGCACTGAGCGGGGACGCGCACATCGCATACCAGGTGTTCGGCGAGGGCGATCTCGACCTGGTCTTCGTCCCGGGCTTCGTCTCGAACATCGAGCACTACTGGGAGATGCCGCAAGTTCCAGACCTGCTCGAGCGCCTCGGTTCCTTCGCCCGAGTCGTGATCTTCGACAAGCGGGGTACCGGGCTCTCCGACCCCGTCTCCGGTCCGCCGCCGCTGGAGCAGCGGATGGACGACATGCAGGCGGTCATGGACGCCGCGGGCGTGGAGCGGGCGGCGCTCTACGGGATCTCCGAGGGTGGCCCCGCGAGCGTGCTGTTCGCCGCCACCTACCCGGACCGCACCTCGGCGCTCGTCCTCTATGGATCGACACCGCGCTTCCGCACCGACTCCGACATCTCCTGGGGAGCGACCGACGAGCAGATCGAGGCTGTGCTCGCCCAGACCTCGGCCAGGTGGGGCGACGGCGCCCTTCTGGATCTCTTCGCACCCGCTGCCGCCGGCGATCCCGGGATGTACGAGGTCTGGGGCAGGTTCCAGCGGGCCAGCGCCAGCCCGGCGATGGCCAGGGGCGTGATGGCGGCCCTATTCGAGATCGACGTTCGCGACATCCTGCCGTCGATCCGGGTGCCGACCCTGATCCTGCACCGTACGGGCGACCTGGTCGCTCCCGTCGAGGGCGCGCGACTGATGGCCGAGAGCATTCCGGATGCCCGATTGATCGAGTTCGAGGGCAGCGACCATGTCCCGTTCACCGGCGATTTCGAGCCGATCCTGGACGAGATGGAGGAGTTCCTGACCGGCACGCGCCAGGCCCGGCCGCTCGATCGCGTCCTGGCGACCGTGATGTTCACCGACCTCGTCGACTCGACGCGGCGTGCTGCCGATGCAGGCGACCGGCGCTGGCGGGAGCTGATCGAGCGCCACGACGAGGTCAGCCGACGCCAGCTCGACCGCTTCCGCGGCCGCGAGGTCAAGACCCTGGGAGACGGCTTCCTGGCCACCTTCGACGGGCCCGCGCGGGCGATTGAGTGCGCCTGCGCGATTCGAGATGGCGTCGGGCCCCTGGGCCTGGAGGTGCGCGCCGGCCTGCACACCGGGGAATGCGAGCTCTACCGCGATGATGTCCGCGGGATGGCTGTGAACATCGGCGCCCGGGTCGGAGCGCTTGCCGGCGCCAACGAAGTGCTGGTCTCCAGCACGGTGAAGGACCTCGTCGTCGGCGCGGACCTCCAGTTCGCCGAGCGCGGCGAGCACGAGCTCAAGGGCGTCCCGGGACGATGGCGCCTGTTCGCGGCGACTCCGGCTTAGGCCAGCCGCAATCCGCCCCTGCCTAGAATCGCTGCGATGGTCAGCGAGCGGACCCTCAGGCTTGTCTCCGCCGCAATCGCCGTAGCCGGAATCGGCGTGGCCATCTACATCACGATCTCCGACGCCGGCGGCGGCGCACCCGCCTGCCTGGTGGGCGGTAGCGGCTGCCAGACGGTCGCCGACAGCCATTACTCCCACCTGCTCGGGGTCAACGTTGCGGTCTTCGGGATCATCGGGTACGCGTCGCTGCTGACGAGCGCCCTGGTACGCGGGGACGCGGGGCGCTTCGCTGGTCTTCTGCTGGCGCTGATCGGCTTCGGCTTCAGCGCCTACCTGACCTACCTGGAGCTGTTCGTGATCGACGCTATCTGCCAGTGGTGCGTGGTCAGCGCTGGACTGATGGCCGTGCTGCTGATCGTCAACGCAGCCCGGGCCATCGCCTACGCCGGCGCGGAGCTCGCGGCCGGGGAGGGTTCGGGTGTCAACCAGGATGGCCACGGCGCTGAGGTGCAACAAAGGTTGGCGCGCTAGATTCACTCGCGCATGGCCAGCCGCGAGGAAAAGCGACAGCTTGCCCGGTCAGAACGCCAGCGCCGCGAGGCCGAGGAGCAGGCGCGAGAGCGCCGCCAGCGCCTCACTCGCCTCGGCACCGGCGCGGTGTTCGCGGCCGTCGTCGTGGTCGCGGTGGCGATCGTGATCAGCCAGTCGGGGAACGACTCGGGCGGCGATACGAAGCTGGAGGGCGTCTCCTCGGTCCAGAGCGAGCTTCGGGGGCTCGACCAGCGTGGACTGACCCTTGGCGACCCGGGTGCAAAGGTGACCGTGGTGGAGTTCGGGGACCTCCAATGCCCCGTCTGCAAGACCTATTCGGAGCAAGTGATCCCCCAGCTGATCGAGGGGCCGGTGCGAAGCGGGGAGGCAAAGCTCGAGTTCCGCAATTGGACGATCATCGGGCCGGACTCGCAGGAGGCGGCCAAGGCCGCCCTGGCGGCCAGCGAACAGGACCGTTACTGGAGCTTCATCACGCTCTTCTATGGCAATCAGGGCGCAGAGAACTCGGGCTACGTGACCGACTCCTTTCTCGAGGCGGTGGCCGAGGGCGCCGGGGTCCAGGACATCGAGAAGTGGAACCAGGATCGCCAGAGTTCGCGCTGGGACGCCCAGCTAGCGCAGACCGCCACCGAGGCCGGGCGTGCGGGGTTCTCGGGCACGCCGGCCTTCCTGGTCGAGGGGCCGAATGGGAGCAGGGCACTGCCCAGCCCGGGTTCGGCCGCGCCGATCGAGGCGGCTATCCGTGAGGTGAGCTAGTGGGCAGCTCGGAAACGTTGGTGCATCGCTGCCGGATGGCCCCCTAGACCGAAGCGATCGGTGGGCGGCCAGCCGATCGAGTTTCCGGTCGAGGGCCTGAGCGACGGGGTGGTGCGCCTCCGCCTTATGGCGGAGGCCGACCTGCCGGCCATCGTCGCTGCGTGCCAGGACCCCGAGATCCCACGCTGGACGAGGGTCCCGGAGACCTACGGCGAGTCGGAGGCGCGAACCTGGTTCGAGCAGGAGGCCGAGCGGCGCGCCCGGGGGGAACAGCTCGGGCTGGTGATCGTCGATCCCGGCAGCGGGCGCCTGGAGGGCTCGGTCGGCATCGTGCGCTTCGACTCGCAGGAGGGGCGTTGCGAGCTTGGCTACTGGACGGCGCGGGACAGCCGCGAACGCGGCCTCGCGACGCGGGCCGTCCGGTTGCTCAGCAGCTGGGCGTTCGAGCACCTGCCGATCGACCGGATCGAGATCCACGCCGAACCGGAGAACGCCGCCTCCCGCCGGGTCGCCGAGCGGGCGGGGTTCAGCTTCGAAGGGGTGCTTCGCTCGTACCTGGTGAACAAGGGAGTGCGGCGCGACGCCGCCTCGTACTCCCTGCTCCGCGGCGAGCTACGCTGAATGAGATGAACGACGGCTTTTCCGGGGACCAGAGCGCCTGGTTGCGCTGCTACCGCTGCTGGTCGCAGCGGCTCGAGGCCCAGGTCCACTACGACGCCATCCTCAAGGTCGATCCCGAGAGCGGCGAGGCCGCCGACCGAGTCGAGGAGATCCAGGAAGCCGTGGTCCAGTGCCTCGACTGCATGCACGACCAGCCCCACCTGACGGTCGAGGACGGGCGGGTCGTCCCGGTCGAGGACCGCTGGGAGCGGATGGTTGCCGGCAGGCCGTTCGTCGCCTCATGCACGGTGACCGTGGACCAGGACCAGGTCGAGACCTGCTCCGGCCCCGAGGCCGCCGACAGCCTCACCTACGGCTCGCTGGGCGACTCGGGCACGCGGGAGTTCTTCACCCACGTCCGCTTCCACAAGCACGACTCCGAACGGATCGTGGTTCACCTGCTGGTCGAGCTCTACGCGCGCACCGAGGAGGAGGCCATCGACGTGCTCGAGGGTGCCGCCCGGGGGACGCTGGAGATCACCTCGCTCGCCGAGGAGTCACGCCCCCCCGCCCACGCCGCCGACGAGGCACACTAGTCCCGCCCCCAATACCTCGCCAGCCTGCGGTGGCGGTGGGCGAACAGCCGGGCGACGATCGCACCCGCCAGCCGGGCGGAGCCGGGAACGACGGCCAGCGGGCGGCGGAGTCGAAAGGCGAGCCGGTCGGTGATCTCGCAGCCGTCACCGGCCGGGGCCCCAGCCCGAAGAGCAGGATCCAGCTCCGCCCAAGCGGCTCGCCGAGCGGGACCTCGTCGATCGTCTTGCCCCGCATCGAGGGGGGCATCGTCATGCGCATCAGCGGCCGGAGCTCGTCGTTGATGCCCTCGGGCGTCACCGCCCGCGCCCAGACGGCCTCCGCGGCGGCGGAGAGGGTCGAGGCATGGACGACGATCTGCGGCACGCGTGCGATCGAGCGACGATATAAGTCCCCCCCAACATGCCGGGCATCGGTGCCTTCATCTCCGCCGGTAAGTCGCTCGACTCGACGCTCGGCCGAGTGCGGCGGGCCGACGGGCTCGGCTTCGATGCGGTCTACACGACGCAGATCGCGGGCCGCGACGCGCTCAGCCTGCTGACGGCCTACGCGTCGGTCAGCGAGCGGATCCGGCTCGGCACCGGCGTGGTGCCGATCTTCGCGCGCACGCCGGTGGCGATGGCACAGGCGGCGGCGACCATCGACGAGTTCTCGGGCGGGCGAATGGTCCTGGGGTTGGGCGTCTCCCACCAGGTTACGGTCGAGAATTGGTACGACGCCACGATCGAAAAGCCGGTGGCCCAGATGCGCGAGTACGTGGGCATCGTGCGCGCGATTCTGCGCGGCGAGGCCCCGCCCCAGGGCGAGTTCTTCAACACCAACTTCCAGTTCATGGGCTATGAGCCTCGACCGGAACTGCCGATCTATGTCGCCGCTCTCTCTCCCAACATGCTCCGCCTCGCCGGCGAGCTCGCGGACGGGGTGATGCTGTGGCTCTGCAACCCCGGCTACATCCGCGAGGTGGTCGTCCCCGAGGTGACCGAAGGTCGCCAGCGGGCCGGCAAGGCGCTCGACGGCTTCGACGTGGTGGCCGCCGTGCCGGTGGCGCTCACCGACGAGCCGGACGCTGCCCGCGCCACCATGCGCCAGGACCTGATCCCGTATGCCTCCCTCCCCTTCTACCGCGCGATGCTGGAGCGCTCGGGCTTTGGTGACGAGATCGCGGCATTCGACGAGGGGATGCAGGCCGGCGACCCGGACCGCGCCAAGGCCGGGCTGTCGGACCAGATGCTCGGCGCGCTCGCCGGCATCGGGTCGGCCGAGGAGGTCAGGGCCGCGGTGCAGCGCTACCTGGAGGCAGGCGCGATCTCCCCGTGCGTGGGGGGCGTGCCAAGGACCGACTTCGACGGAGCGCTCGAGGCGGTCGCCGAGCTGATCTAGCACCGCGGCCCAGCGGCATCCCGGCTAGCGAACCGCGTCGACGATCGCCGCGTCGAGGCCCACCAGCTCCTCGAGGCGCGCGACCCGCTCGCGCTTCAGCTCGGGAACCATCGCGGCGTACTCGTAGACCCGCTCCGTGCGCGCGTAGAGGAAGCGAGGGATGAGCTGGAATCGGTCGCTGCCCTCGATGCCGGGCACTTCCGCCGCCACCCGGTAGCCGAAGTCGGGATCCAGCTCCCACTCGACACTGCCGGCGAGGATCGCGTTGAGGATCGCCGCCGCCTGATCCTCCTCAATCCCGATCGAGCCCTCCGGGTCGGTGCCGCTGACGTGACCCGCCTTGAGCAGGTACGGATCGACGTAGCTCGCCTGCAGCCGTTCCAGGAAGCGGTTGGCATGGGCGGCGCGTGTGACGACCGGCCCCAGGTCGCCCAGGGTCAGGTGGGCGACGGCCTGCGCCGGTTCGAGCGCGGCGACGGCCGGCAGGACACCGTCGTCGGGCGCCAACACCGCGACGAAGCGAGCGCCGGCGAGCTTCGCGGCTTCGGCTTCGGCAAGCGAGGCGACCGGCAGGCCGCCGCGGTCACGGACTAGTTCATCCCACATCGGCGATTTGGGCAGTCCAGGGGCCAGCAGCCCGGCCTACTCGGCAGGGCCCTCCGCCGCAGAGGCGCCGCCCTCGATCGCCTCGGGGCTTCGCGGCACCAAGACCGTGCGCTTGAACTCGGCGACGAGGGTCCCATCCTGCTTGTAGATCCGGGTATGGACCTTGACGATGCCCCGATCGGGCTTCGACTCCGAGGCTCGTACGTCGAGGACCTCTGACTCGGCGAACAGGGTGTCGCCGTGGAACACCGGTGCCGGGTGGCTCAGCTCCTCCGTCGCCAGGTTGGCGATCGCCTTGCCGGAGACGTCGCTCACCGACATCCCAAACGCCAGCGAGTAGACGAGAGGGCCTGCGACGACATTTCGCCCCTGCTGGGACTGGGATGCATAGAGGTCGTTGAGGTGCAGGGGATGGTGGTTCATGGTCAAGAGGCAGAACATGTGATCGTCGCCCTCGGTGACCGTCTTGGCCGGCCAGTGCTTGTAGACGGCGCCGACCTCGAACTCCTCCAGATAGCGCCCGTAGCGGTGGGCGCCCGACGCCTCGCGGGCGCCCTGGTCGGTAATCAGCTCGTGGGTCTGGGTATCGCTCATGACTCCTCTCTCCCCGATCCTAGTCGGGCGGTTCGCTAGTGCGCCTTCTTCAACCTCGTGCGCTCCATGTGCCGCCCGATCACGGTGCCGATCAGCTTCCGGATCTCGGGGTCGCCCGCGACCCTGATCTGGCCGCTCTCGTAGGCGTCGCGCCATTGCCGAAGCTTCCCCTTCTCGACGAGCTGGTTGAAGTGCGACCGTGAGAGGACCACCTCCACGCGGGCGTCCTCGGGCTCGCCCTTGGTCACCTCGGGGCCCGGCAGGCGGACCCGGAACACCTGGACGTCGCCGCGGCCCCGCAGCTCGAGCCGCACGACGAGCTTCAACGGACCGAGCGCCGGAACCTCGCGCTCGAGGTTCCGGACGGCAACGGCTATCAGCTCGGCAGGACGCGCCATCGTGAACCCCGCCGGGGCGCAGGTGAAGCCGAGCACGCCGCGGACATCAAATCTTGTTGCGCTCCAAGAGCTTCTTCCCGATCACCATCTTCTGGATCTCGGAGGTCCCCTCCCCGATCACCAGCAGCGGTGCGTCGCGGTACAGGCGCTCGATCTCGTACTCCTTCGAGTAGCCGTAGCCGCCGTGGATTCGCAGGCACTCCTCGGCGTTCTGACTCGCGGCCTCCGACGCGAACAGCTTCGCCATCCCGGCCTCGAGGTCGGAGCGCTCCCCGGCGTCCTTGAGGCGCGCCGCCTTCATGGTCAGCAGCCTCGCCGCCTCCACCCGGGTGCCCATCTCGGCGAGCTTGAAGGTGATCGCCTGATGCTGGGCGATCGGCTTGCCGAACGTCTTGCGCTCCTGGCTGTAGCGAAGCGCGAGCTCGAGCGCCCGCTGGGCCACGCCGACCCCCCGCGCGGCCACGTTGACGCGGCCGACCTCGAGCCCGTCCATCATCTGGACGAACCCCTGCCCCAGCCCGTCGGGTCCGCCGAGAATTCGCTCCTCCGGAACCTTGAAGCCATCGAAGACGAGCTCGGTGGACTCGACGCCCTTGTAGCCCATCTTCTTGATCTTGGGCGGGATCGTCAGCCCCGGCATCTTCTCCGCACCCGGCTCCTTCTCGCAGATGAAGCAGGTCATGCCCTTGTATCGCGGGTCGGCCTTGGGGTCGGTCTTGACGAGCACGAAGACGAGGCTGGAGAGCAGGCCGTTGGTGACCCACATCTTCTGCCCGCTGAGCTCCCAGCTGCCGTCGTCGGCCTTCTTCGCCACCGACTTGATCCCCTGCACATCGGAGCCGACCTCGGGCTCCGAGAGCGAGTAGGCCGCGCGGACCTCGCCGGTCGCCATCTTCGGCAGGAAATGGTCCTTCTGCTCGTCGGTGCCGAACTTCATCAGCAGGTAGGAGCCCATGAAGTGGGTGTTGACAACGCCCGAGATCGAGATCCACCCCCGCGACAGCTCCTCGACGATCATCGCGTAGGTGGTCAGGTCGAGGCCCATGCCGCCGTACTCCTCGGGGATCGTGACCCCGAACAGGCCGAGCTCCTTCATCTGCTCGACGATCGGCCCCGGGAACTTGTCCTCGTGGTCGTATTCCTCGGCCACAGGGAGGATCTCGTTGTCGGCGAACTGGCGCACCATTTCGGTGATCGCCTTCTGCTCGTCGGTCTTCTCCGTGTGGGTGTCGGTGGCTACGGCCATGGCTGCTCGCGTCCGAAATGCGGGCGGCCAAGGATAATCGGAGCCCGTGTCCGCCGAAGTCATGCGCATCGTGGAGCAGATCCAGGAGGTCCTCGTCGTCGATGACATCGTCGCGGTGCTGGACGACGATGAGAAGGACCAGGGCATCCGGCAAACGCTCGCCGAGCTGGCCGAGCCGGACTTCGAGGTGGTGATGGTGGGGCCCGACTATCTCCCCCAGGCTGCAGAGCGAGCCGGGCCCGACGGGTTCCGGGACGCCTGGCTCGATTGGACGAGTCCGTTCGAGAGCTTCCGAATCGACCTCGAGCGCGTCATCGACGCCGGCGACCGCGTGGTCAGCATCGTCCGCCAGGTCGGCACGACGAAGACGGGCCGCGTGGAGATCGAGGCGTCGGCGGCGGCCGTCTGGACGATCCGCGACGGCAAGCTCACCCGGGTCGAGTTCCACCTTGACCAGGAGACGGCGCTTCGGGCCGCCGGGCTCGATTCCTAGAGCTCGTAGACGTAGCTGTAGGCGCGACCGCTCGGCCCTTCGCGCTCGTAGAAGCGGTGCGCGTCGGTGCGGGACAGCGCGCTGGCGAGCTCCAAGTGGGTTGCGCCGCGCTCGCGGGCCCAATCCCGCGCGGCAGCAAGCAGCCTCGATCCAACGCCGCGTGAGCGGTGCCCAGGATGAACGGCGAGATCCTCCACCCAGGCCCGATACCCGAAGCGAACGGAGAGCAGGTCCTGGTAGGCGGTACAGATACCGACCAGCTCACCGTGATTGTCCTCGGCAAGGAGAACCGCCGCATCGTGGGAGTCGATCGCCTGGCGGAGCGCAGCGGCGGCAGGTTTCGGATCCCACTGTGGCGGCCGGGTGCCCGGTGGCGCGAAGAGCCACTCGTACATCGGCAGGAGGCGCTCCTCCTCGCCTGGCCGTGCGGCGCGGATCTCGATCTCCACGCCGGGGAGGCTAGCGTCCGCTCCGCGCGCCCAGCTAGGCTTGATCCAGGAGTCAGCCGTGAGAAACCCGCGCCAATTCGGACATTCCCTCGCCATCGGCGCCCCCCAGCCGCCGATCGAGATTCCGGTCAAGCCCTCGCGGATGATCCACTTCTTCGACCCCTCGAACGAGAAGATGGCCGCCAAGGTGCCGGAGATGGCCGGGCAGACGGACATCCTGCTCGGCAACCTCGAGGACGCGATCGCGGCAGACCGCAAGGAGGCGGCTCGCGAAGGCCTGATCGAGGTCGCGCGGGCGACCGACTTCGGCGACACGGCGCTTTGGACTCGCGTCAACTCGCTCGAGAGCCCCTGGGTGCTCGACGACCTTCTGCGGCTGGTGACGGAGATCGGCGACAAGCTCGAGGTGATCATGGTCCCCAAGGTCGAGGGGCCGTGGGACATCCACTACGTGGATCGCCTGCTCGCCCAGCTCGAGGCGAAGGTGGGGCTGAAGCGCTCGATCCTCGTCCACGCGATCCTCGAAACCTCGCTCGGCGTCGTCAACCTCGAGCAGATCGCCACCGCCAGCCCGCGGATGCAGGGGATGAGCTTCGGGCCGGCAGACCTGGCCGCCTTCCGGCGCATGAAGACCACCCGCGTCGGCGGCGGCCATCCTGCCTACCAGGTGATCGAGGACCCGAACCCCGACGACCCCGACGCCCCGCGGAAGACCGCCCAGCAGGACCCCTGGCACTACTCGATCGCCCGCATGGTCGATGCCTGCACCTCGGCCGGCATCCTGCCGTTCTACGGGCCCTACGGCGACATCAGGGACACCGCGGGCTGCGAAACCCAGTTCCGCGCCGCCTTCCTGCTCGGCTGCGTCGGCGCATGGTCGCTACATCCCGCCCAGATCGAGATCGCCAAGAGGGTCTTCAGCCCCCCCGCGGACGAGGTCAGGTTCGCCAAGAAGGTGCTGGAGGCGATCCCGGATGGCCGAGGCGTCCACATGATCGACGGCAAGATGCAGGACGACGCAACCTGGAAGCAGTGCAAGGTGATGGTCACCCTGGCCGAGATGCTGGCGCGCAAGGACCCGGAACTTGCGGAGGCGTACGACCTTTAAGCGGTCCGCGGCCCCCTGGGCTCAGGAGTCCCCGACCCGCCGCTCGAGCGCATCGAGCTGCGCCCGGACCTCGTCCGGCAGGCGGTCGCCGAACCGCGCCAGGTGCTCCTTGACCTGTGGGAGCTGCTCATGGAGGAGCTCGCGGTCGACCCGTAGGAGCTCCGCCATCTGATCGGCGGAGATATCGAGACCTTCCGTGTCGAGCTGCCCCTGGGCGGGGACCAGCCCGATCGGGGTCTCGACCGTCTCCCCCTCGCCATCGCAGCGGCGGCAGATCCACTCCAGGACGCGGCTGTTGTCGCCGAAGCCCGGGCCAGATGAAGTTGCCGTCGTCGTCCTTGCGAAACCAGTTGACGAGGAATATCCGCGGCAGCTTCTGGGCATCGTGCGTCCTTGCCATCTGCAGCCAGTGACCGAAGTAGTCGGCCATGTTGTAGCCGCAGAACGGCAGCATCGCCATCGGGTCGAAGCGGAGCTTGCCAACCTCGCCCGCGGCGGCGGCGGTCGTCTCGACCGACATCGTCGCGCCGAGGAAGATGCCGTGCTCCCAGTCGAACGCCTCGCTGACCAGGGGCACCGTGCTCGCCCGGCGTCCGCCGAAAAGGAAGGCGTCGATCGGCACTCCGTCGGGGTCCTCCCACTCGGGGGCGATCGAGGGGCACTGGGCAGCGGGTGTCGTGAACCGGGCGTTCGGGTGCGCGGCGGGCTCGTCGGACTCCGGAGTCCAGTCGTTCCCATGCCAGTCGATCGCATGGTCGGGTCGCTCGCCGGTCATCCCCTCCCACCAGACGTCGCCGTCGTCTGTGCGCGCGCAGTTGGTGAAGATCGTGTTTCGCTCGATCGTCTCCATCGCGTTGGGATTCGTCTTGTGGCTGGTGTTCGGCGCGACGCCGAAGAAGCCCGCCTCGGGATTGACGGCGTACAGGCGACCGTCCTCGCCGAACTTCATCCAGGCGATGTCGTCGCCGATCGTCTCCGCGGTCCAGCCCTCGAGGGTGGGGATCAGCATTGCCAGGTTCGTCTTGCCCGAGGCCGACGGGAAGGCGCCGGCCACGTACTTCACCTTGCCGGCGGGCGAGGTGAGCTTGAGGATCAGCATGTGCTCGGCGAGCCAGCCCTGGTCGCGGGCCATCGCCGAGGCGATCCGCAGCGCGAAGCACTTCTTGCCGAGTAGCGCGTTGCCACCGTAGCCCGGAGCCGTAGGACCAGATCTCTCGCGTCTCGGGGAAGTGGATGATGTATTTGTTGTCGGCGTCGCAGGGCCAGGGGACGTCCTCCCCTCCCTCCTCCAGTGGCGCTCCGAGCGAGTGCAGGCAGGGAACGAACTCGCCCTCGTCGCCGAGCACCTCGAGCGCCCCCTTTCCCATCCGGGTCATGATCCGCATCGAGGCTGCGACATAGGCGGAGTCGGTGAGTTGGACGCCGATGTGGGCGATGTGCGAGCCCAGCGGGCCCATCGAGAAGGGGACCACGTAGAGCGTGCGCCCCCGCATCGACCCCTTGAACAGCTTCTTGAGGACCTCGCGCATCTCGGCCGGCTCGCGCCAGTTGTTGGTTGGACCGGCGTCGTCCTCGCGCTCCGAGCAGATGAAGGTGCGATCCTCGACCCGGGCCACGTCTTCCGGGTCGGAGCGGGCCAGGTAGGAGTTCGGCCGCTTGACGTCCGAGAGCTTCTCGAAGGTGGCGCTCTCGACCAGGCCCTGGCAGAGGCGGTCGTACTCCTCCGCGGAGCCGTCGCACCAGTGGATCGAGTCGGGCCCGGTGAGGGCGGCGAACTGCTCGACCCAGGCGATCAGCTTCTTGTTCTTGGTCAGGGCTTCCGCGGAGGCGGTGCTTTTGGTCAAGGCTCGGCTCAACTCCTCTATCTGGTTTCCGGAACGGCAAACGCCCGGAAGCGATCCGGACGTGGCGCCATTGTTTCGCACCCCGCCGGATGGCGGCGTCAGCCGCAGTCGAGGCCGACTCAGCTCATCCTCGTGTCCGCTCGCAGTCGGCTCCACGGCAAGCTAGATTTCCCGCTCCTCATGCGCTTCTACGAGTACGAGTCGCGGAAGATCGTCGAGCGAGCCGCGATCCCGGTCACCAGGTACGGCTTCTGCAAGACGCCCCAGGAGGCTCGCGTGGCCGCCGAGCAGATCGGTGGCCCGGTCGTGGTCAAGTCCCAGGTCCTGACCGGAGGGCGGATGAAGGCCGGCGGGGTCAGGTTCGCGGACAGCCCCGAGGTGGCAGAGGCGGACGCGGCGGAGATCCTGGAGCTGGAGATAAACGGGCAGATGCCGCGTGGCGTGCTCGTCGACCCGAAGGCGGAGGTCGCCCAGGAGTACTACGCGGGCGTCGTCTGGGACGGGACGCGGAAGCAGCCGATGATGCTGTTCAGCGACATGGGCGGGATCGACATCGAGGAGGTCGCCGAGCGCCACCCCGAACACGTCGGGCGCGGCCACCTCTCCAACCTTTTGGAGATCTCCGACTTCCAGGCCAAGCAGGTGATCGCGCAGACCGGCGTCACCGGTTCAGAGCTCAATCGCGCGACGCCGATCCTCGCCCGGCTGGCTCGGGTGATGCGCGACTTCGACATGACCCTCGCCGAGATCAATCCCCTGGCCCGCCTCGACGACGGCAGCTTCGTGGCCCTCGACGCCCACATGGAGATGGAGGACGAGGCCAAGCCGCGCCAGAGGCCGTTGCTCTCCGAGCTGGGAATCGGCGACGAGGAGGCCCGCGAGCCGTATGAGCCCAGCGAGTTCGAGCGCACCGTGAAGGCGATCGATTCCGCCGACCACCGGGGCGTGATCCAGGGCAAGGATCACGGCTTCCACGGCAACCTGGGACTGGTGATCGGCGCCGGCGGCGGCTCGCTGACCCTGACCGACGCGGTTCGCAGCCAGGGAGGACAGCCCGCCAACTACACAGAGATCGGCGGCAACCCCTCGGTGGCGAAGGCCTGTGGCCTGGCGAAGGAGGTGCTGCGCAAGGAGGGCGTCGAAAAGATCGCGGTGATGATGTCGATCGTCTCCAACACTCGGGTCGACATCGTCGCGCGAGGCGTGATCAAGGCCTGCCTCGAGATGGACAAGGACCCCGGCGAGACGATCGCGATCTTCCGCATCCCGGGCGCCTGGGAGGAGGAGGGGTTCAAGATCCTGGAGCGCTACGGCGTCGAGTACTGCGATCGCAGCATCTCGATGTGGGAAGCGGCGGGCCGAGCCGTGGCCAGAATCCAGGCGCCATGAGCATCCTCCTCGACGAGAGCTTCACCTTCATCGTTCAGGGCATCACCGGCCGTGAGGCCGTCAACCTGACCCGGGAGTGCCTCGACTACGGATCCAAGGTCGTCGGCGGCGTGACCCCGGGGCGCAAGGGGCGCGAAGTCCATGGCGTGCCCGTCCACGACACCGTCCAGCAGGTCGTCGACGCGGTCGGGTTCGTCCCGAACGGCTCGGTGGTGACCGTCCCCCCCGCCTTCACCAAGGACGCCGTGTTCGAGGCGCTCGAGGCCGAGGTCGAGCTGATCGTGATCGTCACCGAGCGGATCCCGCGCCGTGACGTGGCGGAGATGGTCGAGCTGGCGGGGATGCGCGGCGCCCGGATCATCGGCCCCAACTGCCTCGGCGTGATCGTTCCCGAGGTCTGCAAGATGGGCGGCATCGGCGGGCCCGCCAAGGACGCCGCCAAGGCCTACAGACCCGGATCGGTGGGCGTCATGTCGCGAAGCGGCGGCATGACCACGGAGATCTCCTCGACGCTGACCGCCGCGGGACTCGGCCAGTCCACCGCGATCTCGATCGGCGGCGACGCGATCATCGGCTCCGCCTACGCCGAGCTGATGCCCCTGTTCGAGGCCGACGCACGCACCGAGGCGATCGTCATCTACACCGAGCCCGGCGGGCGGATGGAAGCGCAGCTATCCGAGTGGGTGACCGAGAACGAGTCAAGGCTCCCGATCGTCGCCTTCATGGCCGGCCGGTTCATGGACTCCGAGGAGATGAAGGGGATGAGCTTCGGCCACGCGGGCACAATCGTCGAGGGCGCCGAGGACACAGCGACCGAGAAGATCGCCCGCCTCGAGGGTGCCGGGATCCCGGTCGTCGAGCGGATCGACGAGATCCCCGACCGGGTCAAGGAGATGCTCGGAGTGGCCGCATGACAGGGCCACGAGCATCCGCCAGCGAGCAGCTGGTCGGCATCTTCATCGAGGTCGAAGTCGACGATGCCGTCGCCACGGACCGCGCCCTGGCGGCGAAACTCGAGGAGGTCTGCCCGGTCGACATCTTCAAGGCGGGCGATTCAGGCCTCGAGATCGTCGACGAGAACCTCGATGAGTGCGTGCTCTGCGAGCTCTGCCTCGATGCCGCCCCGGACGGGTCGGTCGTGGTCAAGAAGCTCTACGACGGCACCGAGCTGAGGCGGGGCTAGGCGGCTCTTCTCACCAGGGGATCGGCTCGCGGTTGCGGAAGAAGCCGCCGGTGGGGCCGTCGTCGGGCAGGGTTGCGAGCCACACCGCCGTGTCGGCGCCCTCCTCCACCGAGCGCGATGCCGCCGCCCCTCCCATGTCGGTTCGGACCCAGCCAGGGCAGATCGAGTTCGCGAGGATGCCGCTGCCGGCCTCCTCCTGGGACAGGATCCGTGTGAGCGCGTTGAGCGCCGTCTTCGAGATCCGGTAGCCGGGGTAGCCGCCGTTCATGTCGGAGAGCTGACCCGCGCCGCTCGACACGTTGACGATCCGGCCGTGCTCGCTGCGGCGCAGGAGGGGCAGCACCGCCTGGGCGAGGCGCCAGGCGCCGAACAGGTTCGTCTCCATCGTCCTGTGGGCGTCGTCGAGCGGCGCCTGCGAGACGTTGGTCGCGACCTCGCCCGCCACGCCCGCGTTGTTGACAAGCGCGTCGAGGCGTCCGGGTTCGGCCTCGATCCGCTCGCGGAGGCGCTCCACGCTGTCCGGGTCGGCGACATCGAGCTGCTCCGCTTGGAGCGACAGGCGTCCGCCGTCCGAGAGCTCCTCGGCGGTGCGCTCGGCGGCGACGGGGTCGCGCGCGGTGACGATCACCTGATGCCCGAGCTCCGCGAGCTGCCGCGCGATCTCGCGCCCGATACCCCGATTCGAGCCGCTGACGAGCGCCACGCGCCGCTGCCCTTCCATGAACGCCACACTACCCGCCCGTGAACTTCATCGAGGACGTGTTGGAGCGGTTCCCTGCGTCAAAGCCCGCCCTGGTGGCGATCTCGCGCCATGGGGAGCGGCGAGTCTGGGCGTTCGGTGAGCTGATCGCGCGCAGCGCGGGGCTGTCCGGCGCGTTCGCTGCCCGCGGGGTGGGTCGCGGCGACGTGGTGATGACCCTGGCCGGCAACCGGATCGAGTGGGTGCTCGCGATGCTGGCCTGCTGGCGGGTGGGAGCGATCGCCCTGCCCTGCAACACGCAACTGCGCCGCCACGATCTCGAGCTGCGGGTGCAGGCTGCGAACGTCGCGCTCTGCGTCGGCGAGGAAGGGTTGCTGGGCGAGCTTCCGGACGGCGTGGCGGCGATGGCGATGTCCGACGTGGCCCTGGTGATGGACGAAGAGCTTCCTCAGGAGCCACCCGTGGAGCCGGCCGAACTGGACCCCGACGACGGCGCCCTGATCGTCTTCACGTCGGGGTCGACCGGCGAGCCGCGCGGGGCCCTGCACGCCCAGCGCTACCTGACGGGCCAGCGGGCCCAGGCCGAGCACTGGCTCGGGGCGCGAGAGGGCGAGCTCGTCTGGTGCACGACGGCGCCCGGCTGGTCGAAGTCGGCGCGCAACGTCTTCGTCGCCCCCTGGCTCTGCGGGGCCGCGGCGATGATCCACGACGCCCGCTTCGATCCGGCCGAGCGCCTGGAGCTGATCGAGCGCGAGCGGGTAAACGTCCTCTGCCAGGCGCCGACCGAGTACCGCATGCTCGCCACGCGCGCCCGGCTGCGGGCCCTTCCAGCCCTCCGCCGCATGGTGTCGGCCGGCGAGCCCCTCAACCCCGAGGTGATCGAGGTCTTCCGAGGGGCGCTCGGCCTCGACATCTGCGACGGCTACGGCCAGACCGAAACCGGGCAGGTGACCGGGAACCTGGTCGGCGAGGTGGTCCGCGACGGCTCGATGGGCAGGCCCCTGCCGGGGCTCCAGGTTCGAATCGCCGATGGCGAGCTACAGGTCCGGGCGTCCAGCTGCCCGACCTTCTTCTGTCGCTACCTCGACATGGAGCCGTTCGGCGGCGAGTGGTGGCCCACCGGCGACTTGGTCAGCGAGGACGACGAGCGCTACCTCTGGTACGAGGGGCGCCGCGACGACCTGATCCTCTCCGCCGGATATCGCATCGGCCCGTTCGAGGTCGAGTCTGCGCTGCTCTCTCACCCCGCGGTGGCCGAGGCAGCCGCGGTCTCTGCCCCGGACGCCGAGCGAGGCGCCGTGGTACGTGCGATCGTCGTCCTTGGCGACGCGGAGCCGAGCGATGAGCTCGTGCGCGAGCTTCAGGATCACTGCAAGCGGGTGGCCGCTCCGTACAAGTTCCCCCGCATCGTCGAGTTCGCCGACCAGTTGCCCAAGACCACCAGCGGGAAGATCAAGCGGGCGGAGCTGCGGGCCGCCGGCCCCGCCGCGAGCCGCTAGCCGGTGCGACGCTCCCCCCTGGCCGCGTTCGCGGGCATCTTCGTCGTCACGCTGCTCTCGCTGACCGCGGTTGGCGCCGTGCTGCCCGTGATCCCGCGCTACGTCCGCGGGCCGCTGGACTCCGGCAACATCGCGGTCGGGGTGGCGGTCGGTGCGTTCGCCATCACTGCCCTGGCGAGCCGGCCGCTGGCCGGACATGTCGCCGACCTCCACGGTCGTCGGCCGGTCGTCGTGGTGGGAGCTCTGCTCGCCAGCGCGGCTGGGCTCCTGTACCTGGTGCCGGCGGGGCTTGCGGGCCTGATCGGCTCGCGGCTCGTGCTCGGCGCCGGCGAGGGGATGGTGTTCACGGCCGGCGCTACATGGGTGGTCGACCTGGCCCCGCCCGACCGGCGCGGACGCGTGATCGGGCTCTACGGCCTCGCGGTGTGGAGCGGCCTCAGCCTCGGTCCCCCGATCGGCGACGCGTTGCTGCGCGCCTCGAGCTACGAGGCGGTTTGGGCGTTTGCCGCCATCTGCCCCTTCCTGGGGGCTCTGGTCGCGCTGCGGATCCCGGATCAGCATCGGCCGTCTTCCGAGCCCCAGGAGCGGCCGTTGCTCGCGCTTGAGTCGGTGCGCCCGGGAATCGGGATCTCGCTCGCCAGCGTCGGCTTTGCGGCGATGGCCTCGTTCATCGTCCTCCACCTCGAGGCGGAGGGCTCCGGGCATGGGACCGTCGTGTTCACGGCCTTCGCAGCCACCGTCGTGCTGACGCGCCTGATCGGCGGCGACCTGCCGGATCGGATCGGGCCGCTCCGATGCGCGGCCGGCGCGGCGGCGCTCGAAGCGGTGGCGCTGGCGCTGATCGCGCTGGCCCATGGCCTTCCGCTGGCGCTTGCGGGAGCGATCGGGATGGGCATGGCCTTCGCCCTGCTCTACCCCTCCCTCTCGCTGGTGGCGATCAACAGCGTCTCCGAGTCTCGCCGTGGCTCGGCGCTCGGAACCTTCACCGCCTTCTTCGACATCGGCATCGGCCTCGGCGCGGTGCTCACCGGTCTAGCCGCCGCGCTGGGCGGCTACCCCGCCGCCTTCTGGCTCGGCTCGGCATGCGCGGCAGGGACCGGATTCGTGGTCACCCGGGCGCTGGGTCGCGAAAGGGCGTCGCCTGGGGTCGCCGCGCCCTGACCGCCAGGCCGGGCATCACCTCACGCCTCGAAGAGGCTGGTTTGTCCCGATCGCCGTGGTCCTGCGGCGCCGCGTCCCGCGCCCGCGGCGTCGGGCTCGGGAGCCTCGTCCCGCCTCCCGCGCGCGCCGCTCGGGCCCGGTCCGCGTCGGGCCATGCGAGAGAGCCGCTCCCGCTCCGGGCGACGCAGATATGCGCCGCGGGCATACAGCTCCTCGTAGCGCGGGACAAGATCGGGTCGGTACTGGCGCAGCCAGTCGAACCAGATATCGCGCAGCTCGCCGCGCAGGTGCAGCCCGACGCCGCCGATCGTCCGAGCGCCCGCCTCACCCGCCAACTCGAGGATCTCCTCCACCTGCTCCGGCGCGTCGTTGATGCCAGGCATCAGGGGAGCGATCAGGACGCCGGTCGGGATCCCGGCCCGGTTCAGCTCGCCCGCCGCCTCCAGCCGCTTTCGCGGGTGGGGAGTGTGGGGCTCGGTCTCGCGCCAGGCCTTCTCGTCGAGGGTCGGCACGGAGAGGTTGGCGGCGAAGTCGGTCACCTCCACCAGCTGCTTCATCAGCTCGATGTCACGCAAGAGCAGCGGCGACTTGGTCAGTACCGAGCAGGGATTCGCGAAGTCCCGCATCGCCTCCCAGATCCCCTCCATGAGCCGATAGCGCCCCTCGACCCACTGATAGGGATCGGTGTTGGTCCCCAGCGCCACGTGGTCGCCCCGCCACGAGGGGCGCGCCAGCTCGGCGCGCACGACCTCGGGCAGGTTCGCCTTGACGACGATCTCGCGCTCGAAGTCCTCGCGGGCGTTGAAGTCGAGGTACGTGTGCGTGGGACGGGCGAAGCAGTAGGTAAGGAGCACGCGTGGGTGCAGCCGCGGTATGGGTTGATCGTGAAGCGGAACGGCATCCGTGAGCGCTTCGGCACCTCGTTGATGCCGGAATGCGCGTTGACCTCGTAGAAGCGAATGCCAAGCGCCTCCGGCGCATCGAAGGTGCGAACCGCTGAATCACCCAAACCGGGCAGCCGCCCTTGCGTGCTGCCTCCTCTCTCCAGGTTCTGCCAACGCACGAACACATGTTCGCATATGGCCGGGACGTCAAGCCCCAACGAACGCGCTAGGCTCGCCTGGCCGGACAGTTCGACGGCGCGCCGAGCGTCGAAGACGCGGCATCGCAAGCCTCCGTCCAACCAAAGCAGGGAGCATGGGAGAGCGAAGCGACGCGAGGAGGGGCTCGCGCAGGTCCTTTAAGCGTCTGGCGCGCCGGGAGGCGGTCGCCCTCTCGCTCGCCGGTTTGGTGCTGCTCCTGGCGACCGCGGGCGCGCTCGCCGTGACCGGCGACCTCACCCAGTCCGCAGGGAGCGCCGGCTGCGTCAGCGAGACGGGGGCGGGGCCCTGCGCCGACGGGCATGGGCTGAACCACCCGTTCTCGGTGGCGGTCAGCCCCGACGGGAAGAGCGTCTACGTCGCCTCGTACACCGGGTCCACCGTGATGCGCCTGGTGCGCAACACGACCACGGGGGCGATCACCCAGCCTGCCGGGAGCGCCGGCTGCGTCAGCGAGGACGGGTCGGGGCCGTGCGCCGACGGCCATGGGCTCGCCCTCCCGACCGGGGTGACGGTCAGCGCCGACGGGAAGAGCGTCTACGTCGGCTCCATCCTCAGCGACGCCGTGGCCCGCTTCAACCGCAACACGACCACCGGGGCGATCAGCCAGCCCGCCGGGAGCGCCGGCTGCATCAGCGAGACGGGGGCGGGGCCGTGCGCCGACGGCCACGGGCTCGAGGGCGCGCACTCGGTGGCGGTCAGCCCGGACGGTAAGAGCGTCTACGTCGGCTCGTTCGCCAGCGACGCCGTGGTGCGCCTCAACCGCAACACGACCACGGGAGCGATCGGCCAGCCCGCCGGCAGCGCCGGCTGCGTCAGCGAGGACGGGGCGGGGCCGTGCGCCGATGGCCATGCGCTCGAGGTCGTGACCGGGGTGGTGGTCAGCCCCGACGGAAAGAGCGTCTACGCCACCTCCGCCAGCAGCGACGCCGTGGTGCGCCTTGTCCGCGACACGACCACCGGGGCGATCAGCCAGCCCGCCGGCACCGCCGGCTGCATCAGCGGGACGGGGGCGGGGCCCTGCGTCGACGGCTTCGCGCTCGACACGCCGGAGTCCATGGCGATCAGCGCCGACGGGAAGAACGTCTACGTCGCCTCCTTCTCCAGGGACGCCGTGGTCCGCCTTATCCGCGACACGACCACCGGGGCGATCACCCAGCCCGCCGGGAGCGCCGGCTGCATCGGCGAGACGGGGTCGCCCTGCGCCGACGGCCGTGGGCTCAACGGCGTCTTCTCCGTGGCGATCAGCCCCGACGGAAAGAGCGTCTACGTCGCCTCCTTCTACAGCGACACCGTGGCGCGCCTTGTCCGCGACACGACCACCGGGGCGATCACCCAGCCCCCCGAGAGCGCCGGCTGCATCAGCCAGACGGGGGCGGGGCCCTGCACCGACGGCCATGGGCTCGACGGCTCGCAATCGGTGGCGGTGAGCGCCAACGGGCAGAGCATCTACGTCGCCTCCGCCGACAGCGACGCCGTGGCGCGCCTCAACCGGGCGCCCTGAGGCGACCTAGGCTTGCGCTGAACCGGGACCCGTCACGATCAGGAGCCGTCCTCGCTCAGCTCGGCCGGCACCAGCTCCAGGCTCAGCTCGTCGCCGGAGCGCCAGACCGAGGCCCGGACCGGACGGTCGATCAGCTCCGCGGTCATCATCTGCTGTAGGTCCGCGGCGCTGGCGACGGCGCTGCCGTCCAGCTCCAGGATCAGGTCGCCAACCCGAAGCCCGCCGCGATCGGCGGGGCTGTCCGGCACGACCTCCACCACCTCGACGCCGGTGCGATCGCCCCAGCGTCCTCGAGCCCGGGGCGGAAGCGGGCGCGGGCCGCCGGCGACGCCGAGGAAGCCGCGCCGAACCCGGCCCTCCGTCATCAGGGCGCCGATGATCTTGCGGGTGGTGGCGTTGATCGGCACCGCCAGGCCCAGCCCGATTCCGGCGATCGCCGTGTTGATGCCCACCACGTGACCCCGTCCGTCGGCGAGCGCGCCTCCCGAGTTTCCCGGGTTGAGGGCGGCGTCGGTCTGGATCACGTTCTCGATGATTCGCGCCGGGCGACGAGCCGCCGGCGCGGGCAGCGCCCGCCCGAGCGCCGACACGACACCGGCTGTGACCGAGCCCTCGAGCCCGTGCGGGTTGCCGATCGCCACCACCAGTTGGCCTACCCGAAGCTGATCGGCGTCGCCGAGCTCGGCAGGGGCGAGCCCGCCGTCCTCGGCCCGCACGATCGCCAGGTCGGAGAGTGGGTCGCGTCCGACGACCGAGAAGCGAAGCTCGCGTCCGTCGGTGAACGCCGCGCGGCCGCCGCTCGCCGGCGCGGCGACGACGTGCGCCGAGGTGAGGATGAAGCCGTCGTGCGTCAGTGCCAGGCCGCTGCCGGCGCCGACCGGCATCCCGCCTCGGCGCGTGCGCCGCTGGACGCGCAGGCTGGCGACCGCCGGCGCGAGGCTCTCCGCGACCCCGACCACGGCACGCGAGTAGGCGTCGAGCGCGTCGGCGTCCCCGTTCGGACGCCGCTTGGCCGGAGGCTCCACCGGGGTCCTCGAAGCGGCCGGCGTCCGTGCTTGGTCCACGCCCGCCATCAGGCGGGAACCCCGGCCAGCTCGACCTCGAGCTGGCGCTCCTCGGTGCCGCGAACCACCGTCACCGCTACCTCGCCGTTCGGTGCCGCGGCGTCCAAAACTCGGTGCAGGGCATCGATCCCGTCGACCTGCTCGCCGCCGGCGGCGACGATCAGGTCGCCGCGTGCGATCCCGGCGTGAGCCGCCGGGCTTTCCTCCTCGACGCCGCGCACCAGCAGGCCTTCTCGCTCCGGCAGGCCGACGGCCTGCCGCATCCGGCGCGATACGTGTGCCGGCGCCACCGCAACACCGAGGAAGGGCCGCGCGGGCTCGTCGCCGCGCGCCAGCCGCTCGACCGCCTCGCGGAGCCCCGATGCCGGACCGAGCGCCACGATCAGCCCGCCCTCGAGGCGCAGAGCGTTGACACCGAGCAGGCGGCCGTCGGTGTCGAGCAGAGGCCCTCCGGCGGAGCCGCGCGGCAGCGTCGCCGTGTGCTCGATAGCGCCCGAAACCCGCCTGCCACGCGGGCCCCGGAAGCCGCGGTCCGCCGCGGCCACGAAGCCAAGGCTCGCACGCAGGCCCCGTCCACCGGGATTGGCCAGGGCCACCACGGCGGTGCCGATCCCGACCTCGGCGTCCGCAGGCGCCCAGGAAAGCGGTTCGATCTCGCCGGTATCGACGTCCAACAGCGCCAGGCCCAGGTCGCGGTGGACGCCGACCAGCTCCGCGGTTTCGCTCCGTTGCTCGGCGAAGCTCACGCTGACTCCCTCGGAGCGCACGTGATGGGCGGCGGTCAGCACGCGGTTGGGGGCGATCACGGCGCCCGACCCGAACCGCCAGCCGCGCCCGATCCCGACCACGGCGGTGCCCTGCTTGCGCGCGAGCTCGGCGATCTCCGACTGGATCTCGTTGATCACGCTCAAGATATAAACCTCCTAGTTACTTGCAACTTGCTAGTGACCTACACGAACAGCGTATCATCCGGTCCATGCCTGCAAGGGGCGAAACCGACCCTCCGGCCGCCGGCGAGATCGGGGGCGAGATGGCGAGCGAGGCCGAGCGGTCCGACGCCGACTCACTTGCCTCCCCGGCCCTGGACGAGGCGCTGGCCATGGTCGGCGATCGCTGGACGCTCTTGATCATCGCCGCCCTGCTCGCCGGCGCCAAGCGGTTCGGGGAGCTGCAGCGAGAGCTCGGCGGGATCGCTCCCAATGTCCTCTCCAGCCGCCTGCGCCAGCTCACCGAGCGGCGCCTGGTGCTCGCCGTGCCGTACTCGCGGCGACCCGAGCGCTTCGTCTACGAGCTCACCGAGGCGGGTCGCGGGCTGGCCGCGCCGCTGCGGTTGCTCACCCAGTGGGGGGCGCGTCAGACGGGCGGCGCCACCGCCGTCCACGCCGCCTGCGGCAACCCGCTCGAGGCGGTGTGGTACTGCCCCACCTGCCAGGAGCCGGTCGCCGACGACGAGGCCGGCGAGCTCGACTACGCCTGAGTGGAGAGCCCGGCTCGCGGGTTGGTGATCGGCCGCACCTTGGCTTCGATCTGGTCCCGCATGTGCTCGATGAACGGCGGCAGCGAGAGCTTCTCGCCGAGGCTCTCGAGCGGCTCGTCAACGGTGAAGCCGGGGCCCAGGGTGGCGATCTCGAACAGGACGCCGCTAGGCTCGCGGAAGTAGACGGAGCGGAAGTAGAAGCGGTCGATCACCGGCGTCGGCCTCATCCCGGCCTCGACGGCCCGATCCCGCCAGGCCTCGTGCTCCTCGACGGACGACGCCCAGGCGACGTGATGGACCGTGCCGGCTCCCTGCAAGCCGGTCTCGGCCGGCGGCTCGTCGTAGGCGTAGATCGAGCCGCGCCTCTCCCCCCTCGCCTCCCAGAGAACGCCACCTTCCCCCTGGCCGCGCGAGGAGAACTCCAGCTCCTCGGCGAGCAACTTGGCGCTTCGCTCGGGGTCGGAGGCGTAGGCGCGGACGCCGTCGAAGCCCTGTAGCGCGAGCTCCGCCGGGATCTCGGGATGCTCGGCGGCCAGCGGCTCGTCGTCGACCTCCGGGACCAGCAGCTCGTGCTCGAGGCCCTCGGGATCGGCGAACCGAAGGCGACCGTCCGCGCGGTGCGTCTGCACCTCGCGTTCGCCCAGCCGCCCGGCCCAGAAGTCGAGGGCGTCGGCCGACCCGACCCGCCATACGATCCTGTGCACCATCCCGTCACCTGCCCGGCCGACCGGGATGTCCGGGTACTCGAAGAAGGTCAGGTCGGAGCCCGGATCGCCTTTCTCGTCGGCGTAGAAGAGGTGGTAGACGGTCGGGTTGTCCTGGTTGACCGTTTTCTTGACCAGCCGGAGGCCGAGCACCCCCGCGTAGAAGTCGACGTTGCGCTGCGCATCCGCGGTGATCGCCGTCACGTGGTGAATTCCCTCGAGTCTCATCTGCCTGACGATAGCGACACTCCGGTGCGGCGAAAGGCCGGCGCCGAGCTTGTACGGAGTCCGCCGCCCGCGGTCGCTACTCTCGCCACTCCACCCCAAGGCCGAACCAGGGAGAGGGCATGACCGTCGAGACCACCGCCACCGGCGCCTCCGCGATCGACCAGGCGCGGATCGCCGCGCTGACCAAGCGCGAGATGGCGAAGCTGGAGCAGCGCACCCCCGCCTCCAGGCAGCGCTACGAGCGCGCCGTCAAGGTGATGCCGAAGGGCGTCCCCTCCTCGTTCCAGGAGAACGATCCCTGGCCGGTGTACGTCGAACGCGGCGCCGGAACCCGCGTCTGGGACGTCGACGGGAACGAGTACATCGACTTCCACAATGGCTTCGGCGTCATGTGCATCGGCCACGCCAACCCGACCGTGGGCGCGGCGGTCAAGGCGCGGGTCGACCTCGGCACCCACTTCGCCGCGCCCACCGACGGCTCGATCGTGGTGGCCGAGGAGCTCACCCGCCGCTTCGGCCTTCCGCAGTGGCGGTTCACCAACTCCGGCACCGAGTCGACGATGGCCGCGGTCCATCTGGCTCGCGGCGCCACCGGTCGCGACGTGATCCTCAAGATCGAGGGCTCCTACCACGGCCACCACGACGCGGTGATGGTCTCGGTCTACCCGTCACTGGAGGAGCTCGGGGAACGCGACCACCCCCGGTCGGTCCCATACGGCGCCGGCTACCCGCGGGCGCTCACCGAGCTGACCCAGGTCGTGCCCTTCAACGACGCCAAGGCGCTCGAGTCCGCCCTCGAGAGGCTGGAAGGCCAGGTCGCGGGGCTGATCATGGAGCCGGCGATGATGAACATCAACATCATCCCCCCCGCCGCCGGCTATCTGGAGCGGGTCCGCGAGCTCACCGCCGAGCACGATGCGAAGCTGATCTTCGACGAGGTGAAGACGGGCGCCACGATCTCCTGGGGTGGCGCCACGAAGCGCTTCGGCGTCAACCCGGACATCGTGACCCTGGCCAAGGCGATCTGCGGCGGCTACCCCGGCGGAGCAATCGGGATGACCGATGAGATCGCAGAGCTGGTGGCCACCGGCCAGGTCCATCAGTACGGCACCTTCAATGGCAACCCGCTGGTGATGGCCGCATCCGTGGCCACCCTGACTGAGGTGCTCACGGAGGACGCCTATCCGAAGCTCGAGGCCACCAACGAGAAGCTGAAGGCGGGCTGCCAGGAGATCATCGATCGTTATGGCCTCCCCGCCTATACCGAGGGAATGGGCGCCAAGGGTTGCGTGATCTTCGCGGCGGAGCCGCTGCGCGACTACCGCGACTACCTGACCAAGGTCGACGCCGACCTAGCGACCCTCGCCTGGCTCTACCACATGAACCACGGCATCTTCATGACCCCCGGCGTCGAGGAGGAGTGGACGCTCTCGCTCGCCCACTCCGACCAGGACCTGGAGCGCTACGTGAGCGCCTTCGAGACCTTCGCCCGAGACGTCACTGCCGGCTAGCCGCGGCCTCAGCCCAGGGCGGCGCGGGCGCTGTCGATGTCGTCGGTGGCGATCACGAGCTTGACGCCGAAGGTCGTGTAGGCGAGCTCGATGTTGACGTTCGCCTCCGCAAGCGAGCGGGCAAGCTCACCGAGCGTGCCCGGTCGATCCTCGATGTCGACCACCAGCACGTCGCGCTCGTCGGCGACCCCCATGCCCGTTTCCTCCAGCGCCCGCCTGGCCGCGGCCGCCCCGTCGTCGTCGACGAGGATGTGGATGATTCCCCTTCCCTCGCCGGTGAACGCGCACATCCCCTGGAGGTTGACCCCGGCCTCGCCCGTGGCCTGGCCCAGCCGCGCCAGCTCGCCCGGCCGGTCCTGGAGAACCACTGTCAGGTCCTTCGGCATCTGCCCTCCACTCCGTCGCGGGGTATATCAGCAGTGCCGCACGGCCGTTGGCGGCAAAGCAACCACGGCGGCTGAACCCGTCGGCAGCGGGGTAGCCTGAGAGAGATGGCGAACCGCCTTGCCGAGGAGACCAGTCCCTACCTCCTCCAGCACAAGGACAACCCGGTCGAGTGGTACGCCTGGGGCCCGGAGGCGCTGGAGCGCGCCAGGGGTGAGGACAAGCCGATCCTGCTTTCGATCGGCTACGCGGCCTGCCATTGGTGCCACGTGATGGAGCGCGAGTCGTTCGAGGACGGGGAGACCGCCGCCTACATGAACGAGCACTTCGTCTGCATCAAGGTCGACCGCGAGGAGCGTCCCGACCTCGATTCCATCTACATGGAGGCCGTACAGGGGATGACTGGCCACGGCGGCTGGCCGCTGACCAGCTTCCTCGATCCCGAGGGCGTCCCCTTCTACGGCGGCACCTACTTCCCGCCCCAGCCTCGCCAGGGGATGCCCAGCTTCCGCATGGTGATGGAGGCGGTGGTCGAGTCCTGGGGCACGCAGCGGGAGCAGATCCGCGCCTCGGCGGCGCGGATCCGTGAGCAGCTCGGCGCGATCGGCCGGCTGGAGCCCTCCTCCGAGCCACTCCGCCCCGAGATAGTCGCTGGCGCCGTCGGCCGCCTCCGAGAGATGGCCGACATGCGCCATGGCGGGTTTGGCGGAGCGCCCAAGTTCCCGCCCGCGGCGGCGCTCGAGCTGCTGATCGCTCACGGCGCCGACGAGGTCGCCGAGGTGACGCTCGACGCAATGGCCCACGGCGGCATCCACGACCAGATCGGCGGCGGCTTCGCCCGCTACTCCGTCGACGAGGTGTGGCTCGTTCCCCACTTCGAGAAGATGCTCTACGACAACGCGCTGCTTGCCCGCGCCTACCTGCACGGTTGGCAGGCGCTCGGCCACGAGCGCTGGCGCCGCGTCACGACCGACACGCTCGACTGGGCGCTGCGCGAGATGCGCGGGCCGGAGGGCGGCTTCTACTCGGCGCTCGACGCCGACTCCGAGGGCGAGGAGGGCCGCTTCTACCTCTGGACCGCGGCCGAGATCCGAGACGCACTCGGCACCGCCGGCCTGAGCGACGCGGGCGACGACGTGATCTCCTACTTCGGCGTCACCGAGCGGGGAAACTTCGAGGGGCGGAACATCCTCCACCTGCCCGGCGGCCCGGCCGCGGCCCGGCCCGAGCGCCTGGATGAGGCCCGCGAAGCGCTGCGCGAGCGCCGAGCCGAGCGCGTCTGGCCGAGCCTCGACGACAAGCGGCTCTGCTCCTGGAACGCCCTGATGATCTCGGCACTAGCCGAGGCCGGCGCCGTTCTGGGGCGCGACGATCACCTCGACGCCGCCCGGCGCTGCGCGGAGTTCGTCTGGACCCAGATGCGCTCCGGCGACGGGCGCCTGCACCGTTCCTGGAAGGACGGCGAGGCGCGCCTCGGCGCCTACCTGGAGGACTACGCCTACCTGGTCGAGGCGCTGCTGACCCTGTACGAGGCGACCTTCGAGGTGCGCTGGTTCGACGCCGCACGCCAGACGGCCGACCTGATGATCGAGCTGTTCGCCGATTCCGAGCACGGCGGCTTCTTCACCACCGCCCGCGACCACGAGCGGCTGATCGCGCGCCGCAAGGACGTCGACGACCATCCGATTCCCTCGGGCAACTCGTCGGCCGCCTACGGCCTGCTGCGCCTCGCCGCGCTGACCGGTGAGCGCGACTACGAGCGCCACGCGGTCGGCATCTTCCGCCTCCTGCACCAGGCGGGGGCCCGTCATCCCCACGCACTCGCCTATCTCCTTCGTGCGATCGACTTCCACCTCGCCTCGGTGAAGGAGGTGGCGCTGGTGGCGCCGGCGACCGCCGAAGCCGGCCGGGCGGCCGACTCCGTCGCTGTCGCCCTTGCGGACCTGGCCGCGGTGGTTCGCTCGGGCTTCCGCCCCTACCTGGTGCTCGCCGGCGGGCCGGAGGGGACTGCGCGGCCCGAGCTGATGCGCGAGCGCTCGGCCGTCGACGGCGAACCGTCCGCCTACGTGTGCGAGAGCTTCGCCTGCCAGCGCCCCGTCACCCGGCCCGAAGAGCTCGCGGAAGCCCTGGGATAGAGGGCGCCCGGGGCGTGGCGCGGCCCCGCGGGGTTGATGCGGTCGGTTCCCACCAAGGAGGACGATCGATGACTCATGACTTCAAGCGAGGCGACCGGGTGGAGTGGAACTTTCGCGGCACGAAGGTGGTGGGCACAGTGCGAAGGAGGCTCACCTCCCGCACGGTCATCAACGACCGCGTGGTCGCCGCGTCGAAGGACGACCCCCGCTATCTGCTCAGAAGCGAGAGGACCGGAACGGAGACCACACGCAGGGGGAGGACGCTTCGGCACGTCGAGTGAATGATTGGGTACACATACGGTCCTCGACTAACTAGAGCACCGGCAGGAACTTGTCGATCTCCCAGGGGGTGACCTGGACCCGGTACTCGTCCCACTCCTGGCGCTTGATCTCGACGAAGCGCTTGAACGTGTGCTCGCCGAGGATTCGCAAGACGAGCTCCGAGTGGGCGGCGATCTCGACCGCCTCCCCCAGCGTCTCGGGTAGCTCCTCGATACCGCGCTTCTCGCGCTCCTCCGGGGTCAGGTGGTAGAGGTTCTGCTCCATCGGCTCGGGGAGCTCGTAGCCGTGCTCGATCCCCTCGAGGCCTGCGTGCAGCATCGCCGCGAAGCACAGGTACGGGTTGCAGGCCGGATCGGGGCAGCGCAGCTCGGCCCGCGTCGCCTGCTCCTTGCCGGGGTGGTAGAGAGGCACGCGGATCAGCGCCGAGCGGTTGCGCCGTGACCAGGCCAGGTAGGTCGGAGCCTCATACCCGGGGACCAGCCGCTTGTAGGAGTTCACCCATTGGGCGAACAGCGGCGAGATCTCCCGGGCGTGCTTGAGCTGTCCTGCGATGAACGCCTTCGCGGTCGGCGAGAGGTAGTACTGGTCGTCGGCGTCGAAGAAGGCGTTCCTGCCCTCCCGGACGAGCGATTGGTGGACGTGCATGCCAGATCCGTTTTCGCCGAACAACGGCTTCGGCATGAAGGTGGCGTGCCAGCCGTACTTCATCGCGTACTCCTTGACCGTGATGCGGTACGTCATGCAGTCGTCCGACATCGAGAGCGCATCCTTGTAGCGCATGTCGACCTCGTGCTGGGAGGGGCCCACCTCGTGGTGCGCATACTCGACGTGGATGCCAAGCTGCTCCAGCGCCAGGATCGTCTCACGCCGCACGTCGGAGCCGGCGTCGAGAGTCGTAAGGTCGAAGTAGCCACCCTCGTCGAGGACCTCCGGCGGGTCATCCCCGGGCTTTGCGGAGCGGAAGTAGAAATACTCGAGCTCGGGGCCGATGTTGTAGGTGTCGAAGCCCATCTCCTCGGCGCGCTTCAGCGCCCGCCGCAGGATCCACCGTGGATCGCCCTCATAGGGCTCGCCGCCCGGCACCTTGATGTCGCAGAACATCCGCCCTGTCGCCTTCTCCGCCGGGCGCCAGGGAAGGATCGCGAAGGTGGCCGGGTCGGGCTGGGCGATCATGTCCGACTCCTCGATCGGATTGAAGCCCGTGATCGAGGATCCGTCGAAGCCCATGCCGCCCTCGAACGCGTCGTCGAGCTCCTCGGAATTGATCGAGAAGCTCTTCAGCTGGCCGAGCACGTCGGTGAACCAGAGCCTGATGAAGCGGACATCGCGATCCTTGACGACCTTCATCACGTCGTCGGGCGTCTCCGCTCGCGCGGCGGCGGGATTGTCGGCCATCTGGTCCTCCTGTCGGGTTTGGTCAGGGACCGGTGGCCCCGCCCGCCGGTGCCGGCGGATCCACCGCGAGCGCGGAACCATATCGTCGGCGCCACCAGGTTGAACCGGACTCCAGCCCGCGAACGTACTCACGGTCAAACCGTGCCTGCGCTCTGCTTGCGCGGCGGCCCGTTCTTCGGTATAACTTACGTAACGTAAGTAATAGGCTAAAGGTAAAGTAAAGGACGATTCAAGAGCACCTAAACGCCGCCAGGCGGGTGCGGGTCCATAGGGCCTCCCGATGACCGTGAAGACAGACATCAGCCGCTTTCAAATCCACGACGAGCTCACCGCGCCCGACGCAAGCGCCAGGCTGCTCCAGGGCATGGCCAGCGCCGGTGGCTCGGTGTCGAAGTTCGTCGGCGTCCTCGCCGGCTCCCCGGCCACGCTTCGGGCCTTCGCCCGGATGCGCCACGAGCTTCGCGGCGGCGTGCTGCCGCCCTCGACGCGCGAGCGCATCGCTCTCGCGGTCGCCGAGAACCGGGCCGACCCGTACTCGATCGCGCAGCACGCGAGGACCGCCCGCGCCGCTGGGCTCGGACTCGACGAGATCTCTCGGGCCCGAAGCTGGAGCTCCGCCGATCCCCGCGAGGCGGCCCTGCTGGCCTTCCTGAAGGGGCTGTTCGAGGCCGATGGGCCCCCTGCCCACCACCTGCTCGAAGAGGCCCGCGAGGTCGATTGGAGCGACGAGCAGATCCTCGAGGCGGTCGCCCACGTGGCGCTGAGCGAGTTTCAGAGCCTGATGGCCAACGCCGCCGCACTGCCGCAGGACCAGTCCGACCCGTCGGTCCTGCCGGCCGCCGCGTAACCACGGGGCGCAGGCGGTCGCGGGCGCTCCCGGGGGAGTCGCCCACGACCGCTGTCACGCCGCCGCCCCGGCCAGGGGAGGGCTATTTGATCGGGGCGGCGCGGATCGTGTCCGTGGTAGTCAGGTGAAGCTTTCGGGCCGTCCTCTGGGTCAGGTCCCAGCGAACGCCACTTGCGTACGGGCCGCGATCGATCACCCGGGCCCTGACGTAGCGGCTGCGATATTTGAGTGTCACCTTGGTCCCGCAGGGAAGGTTGCGATGGGCGACGCCGATCGTCTTGCGCCGCAGCGTCTGGCCGCAGGCGGTGCTCCCGCCGAAGAAGCCGGGCCCGTACCAGGTGGCGACGCTCTTCGGCATCGTGCGGACGACCTTCTTGCGCGTCTTGCTGCCCACGACGCCGTCGCTGTGCAGGCTGTGGCGGCGCTGGAAGCGCCGCACCGAGCGGGCGGTCGGATTCTCGAAGTCCTTGCCCAGCGGCACGCCGTAGGACTTCGCTTTCAGGATCCAGTGGAGCGTCTTGACGTCGCCTCCGCAATCCCCGAGGTCGAGCGCCCGGGAGCCGAACCGCATCGCCGGGCACTCGCTGGAACCCCCGCCGCGCGCGGATCCCGTGCCGCCGGAGCCGGCCCGGGCGCTGGTCGCGGCCGCGACCATGGCGATCACGGCCATCGCGACCGCCCAGAAGGCGATCCGGTCGGGGCGGCGCAGCGGCCGGTCTCTGACCGGCCGGCCCGCTCCCGGCGCCGGTTGCCGCCTGCGGTATTCGATTTCCACCCGCGAACGGGAGGCGCCTTCGTACATCTGCTCTTTCGGTCGCTTACGGGGTTAGCTGACGGGCTCGCGCCGAAAGAAGGCGCTACGCGGCAGTCGCCTGCGATTCGCCCCAGAGAAAACTGGGTCCCCCGATCCCCGCGGCTATGTGGCGGGGATTCAGCCGGAAGCTCGCGGCATCCTAACAGAGGGTGAGACGGAAGTTTGCGTTTGATGAGCATCCGCTAACGCGAATCCGCACATATGCTCCCGGCAGGTGGGCACGGCACTGGTCACAGGAGCGGGGCGGGGCCTGGGCCTGGAGATCGCGCGAGCGCTCGCGGCCCGCGGCCTGACCGTCCACCTGACCGACGTCGATCCCGAGGGCGCCGAGGCGGGAGCGCGGGAGCTCGGCCCGCCGGCGTTCGCGTCCGTGCTCGACGTGCGGGACGCGGAGGCCTGCGGCGCGGCGGCGGCGCTGTCGGTCGAGCGCGGCGGCTCGCTCGACGTCTGGGTGAACAACGCGGGCATCCTGGTCACCGGCCATGTCTGGGAGCACGACCCCGAGACCCGCCGGGCGGTGTTCGAGGTCAACACGCTGGGGACCATCAATGGCACCCTGGCCGCGCTCGAGCTGATGCGCGCCGCAGGCCATGGCCACGTCGTCAACGTCGTCTCGCTCGCCGGCCTCGGCGCGCCCCCCGGCGAGGCTCTCTACTCAGCCACCAAGCACGGGGCGATCGCCTTCAGCCTGGGGACCCTGGCCGACCTGCGCCGCGCCGGCTTCAAGGAGATCCACGTCTCGGCCGTGTGCCCGGACGGAATCTGGACGCCGATGATCTCCGACAGGCTCGACGACCCCGACGCCGCCCCCTCCTTCTCCGGACGGCTATTGGGAGCGGCGGAGGTGGCGCCCAAGGTCGCGGGCCTGCTCGACCACCCGAAGCCGGTGCTCGCGATCCCTCGCTGGCGCGGCGCCGTCGTGCGCTTCCTCGACGCCTTTCCACGCCTGGCGACGGGCCTGATGCCCCTCTTCATGGCCGACGCCCGCCGCCGCCAGCGGCGCTGGAAGAGGCGGATCGAGGCGGGGAAGCTGCCGTAGCGCGCGCAATAGGGAGAGGCCCCTCGCGGGGCCTCTCCCTTGTTCTCCTGCGACATCGCCTACTCCCGGAGGAGGCCCGCGGCTTCGAAGGCCTCGCGTCGTTGGTAGAACCACTGAAATCGGACGATGGCTCCGCCGCTGACGGTCCAAAGGTGGAATTCGGGTCGCTCCGCTTCCATTCCGCTTCCTCGGCCATGACCGCGAAAGGTGACCGCCACGAGCACCTTGTCGTGCGCGTCAATGAAGTCCTCCGGAGTATGCGTGGGCTCGTCCCACGCCATCGCTGTTGCCGCGAAGGCGTCCCTGACCCCTTTGTGGCCACTACGGAGGCCGGGCTCGATTGCATCGCTCGGACTGATCCACTCGATGGCCGGGTCCAGCAACCGCAGCAGTGCGTCCAGGTCGGTGTCGAACACCTCGTACGCCCGACGCACCACTTCGACGCCTTCCCGCGACATCGCCTACTCCCGCAGCCCGGCGGCTTCGAGGGCTTCGGCCTTGCTACGGCAACGACGCCACCAGTTGGTCTTCTTGTCGTGCCACTCGGTGACCACCCAGGACTTCTGCTCGGTGGGGGCGTCGCTCCCCATGCCTTGGCCACTGAGCCGCACCCGCGCGACCGTCACGTCTCCAAGGTCTCGTACATCGTCGAGCTCCGATCTGAAATCGGGGAAGACGCCGAACAGGTTCTCCCACCAGCTTCGGACACCGTCGTGGCCGCGGTAGGAGCCGCCCCCCTTCACCTCCAGGGTGCGCGGGATGAACTCGATGTCGGGGTCGGAGAGCGCGAGTACGGAATCGATGTCGCGCCGGTTGATGGCAGCAGTTAATCGGTAAACCAGCTCCGCGTTCTCCTGCGACATCGCCCGCGCAGTATCTCGCTCTGGTCCGTGGGTAGCGCCACGGCTCCCAGACGTAGAGCTTCATTTAGATCATGTTGCTACGCCGGCCGCCCGCAGGGCCGTCTCGGGGTCCTGGAACATCTCCACGCGCGCGATCTTGCCCTCACGGAGCGTGTAGACCCAGCCCGCCCGCTCCTCGACTTCGACACCGCTCTCCTTCGCCTTACCGACTTGGTGGTAGAGCAGAACAACTCTGTCGCCTGAGGCGACGAGCTGGTCCACCTCGAAGCGGTACTCGCTCCACATCTCCTCCCACCTCTTCGCTTCCGCGACCACCCCGGCGGGCCCGTGGAACCGCTCGAGCGATGTGGCCACTTCGACGTCGTTTGCAAATGCCGGCAGCGCGGCTTCGTAGTCGCCGCGGAGGTAGTTCTCAAGCATCTCGCGGACGACGGCGACGTTCTCCTGCGACATCGCCTACTCCTGAAGCCCGGCGGCTTCGAGGGCTTCGGCACGGTCGGAGTAGTTGTCGAGTCGCGTGACCCAACCGTCGCGGACCGTGGCGACCTGAGCCATCGCCAACTCCATCGGAACGCGACTGCCTCGACCCTTCCCTCGGTGGCAGAACAGGCTGACCACGCGGCCGTCCGGCGCGGCGAGAACGTCTTCGACGGTGATCTCATAGTCGTCCCACACCTCGAGCCACTCTTCCAAGAAGCGCTGAACCCCCTCGATGCAGTGATAGTCGGACTCGGGCCAGTCCCGAAAGTGGCTCGTATCCCAGACGATCTCAGGATCCCAGTTGCGAAAGAGGCCGGGCAGATCATCACGAAGCCACGCGTCCCAGCCTTGGCGGATGATCTCCACGTTCTCCCGCGACATCGCTCGCGCAGTATCTCGCCCTGGCCTGCGGGCCGCCAGGGCCACGGCTTCCATGAGTCGGGCGGGTTCCCGTCAATCAGCCTGCCGAGGCTGGAGGTACCGGTCGCCGCCTGACCGCCCCTGCACAAAAGGGGCCGCATCCGACGCGTTCGCGGAGGACGCTCAGGTGCTGCCACCCTTGCTCATGGAGATCTCCAGCGGCTAGAAGCGTCTAGCGAAACTCGACACGGCTACTCCCGCAGCCCGGCGGCTTCGAAAGCTCTCGCTTTGTCAAGAAAGCTGCGGATGCGAACGGTCTTCCCGTCCCGGAGCGTCATGATGAAGCACCAGTTGAGGAACTGCGTCTCCCGGTCCGTCGCCCCGAGCGGGTGTCCGAGGGCCGTGATGACGGCCAGTACGTCGTCACCTCCGAGGTCGATGAGTTCGTGGATGTCGACGCGAAACGCGCCGATCGCTCGGATAAAGCCTTGAAGATAGGTTCGGACCGCCTCTTGACCGGAATACTCACCCGGCTCCGGAACGAGCGGGTCGGTATGCCAGACGATCCCCGGATCCCAGAACCGCTCCATCCCCGACAGACCCTCGGTGTTGAAGGCCTCGAAGCCTCTGCGGACGATCTCCACCTTCTCCTCCGACATCGCCCGCGCAGCATCTCGCTCTGGCCTGCGGGCCGCCAGCGCCACGGCTTCCAGGAGTTGGGCGGGTTTCCCTTTAGGGCTGGCTGCCGTCCTTGCTCGTGGGACTACCAGCCCCTAGAAGCGTCTAGCGAGACTCACCACGGCTACTCCCGCAGGCCGGCGGCTTTGAGGCCCTCGGCTCGGTCGAAGTACTCCTCCACCCGCACGACCTTGCCGTCGCGAAAGGTCCAAATCTGCGCCTGCTCCATCTCCACCGGAGCGCCAGAGGTGATCCCCTTGCCCGAGAACCGAATCCAGGCGAAGACCTTGTCGCCCGCGTCGATCAGCTCCTCCGCGCGAAGTTCGATGCCATCGAACATTCCCGACCACTGGGCGAAGTAGCCGCCTATCGCCTCCAGTCCCCGATGGGTCGCGGCGTCCGGGTCCTCGCGGGCCGCCATCCACTCAGCGTCGGAGTCGTAGATCTCAGGCAGGACCTCGCCGGTCCGGCTGAATTGCTCCTGTTGGCGGCGGACCGCCTCGACGTTCTCCTGCGACATCGCCTACTCCGAAAGCCCAGCCGCTTCGAGGGCCTGGGCGCGATTGAGGAAGATCTCGGAGCGAATGATCTTCCCGTTGCGCATGGTGATCACGTCGTAGCGGTCGAACTCCACCGGCACTCCGCTTCCTGCGCCGGTGGCCGCGACGTGGGTGTTGACGAGAAGCCGGTCGGGACTCTCGAGTTCGGTGATACCCCGGATGTTGATGTCGAAGGTCTCGGCCACCTCCAGGGCGCCCTTCATGCTGGCGAGGGCAGCCTCTCGGCCCTTGCCCTGGCCCTCGTCCGGCCACTCGGGCGGGAGGCGAAACTCGACCTCGGGATCAAACCCCTCAAGCCAGCGTGCGAGGTCGCCGCGTGCGAGCGCGTCGATCTGCTCTCGCAGTCTGTCGACGTTCTCCTGCGACATCGGCTACTCCGAAAGCCCGGCGGCTTTCATGGCGTCGGCCCTCTCCCAGTAGCTCCGCTCACGCGAGAACACGAGAACCTCATCGCCCCCTGCGTCGATGAATTCCTCCGGCTTCATTCGGTAGTCCTCGATCGCCTCGAGCAATGTGGTGATGCAGTCGCGTACCCCCTCGTGTCCGAAACGAGATTCCGCGAGGTCGGGGAACTCGCGCGGACCGCGCCAGTCAATCGCGGGATCGAGCCACTCGAAGATAGCCTCAAAGTCCCCTCTCTCAAAGTCGCCGCTGGCGAAGCCTTCCACCAAGGCTGCGTAGTGGCGCCGGACCAACTCCACGTTCTCCTGCGACATCGCCTACTCCTGAAGTCCGGCTGCTTCGAGGGCCTGCTCAGGAGACGCGTACACCTGGGCACGCTGAATCTGGTTGCCCTGGACGGTGTAGACGATGCCGTAATCCATCTCCACCCACGATTCGCTGTCGCGAAGAAGCCCTCGCTGGTGAAGGACCGCCAGGACCTCATCTCGCTCGGTGTCGATGATGTCCTCGACCTCTATCTGCCACTCCGCGTAGGGCTCGATCCACCTGCGAAAGAAGCCCATGAACTCTTCGAGGCCATGGAACTCGCCCCGGTCGACCCAGCCCTCGAATGTCGACATGTCCCATACGAAGTCCGGGGAAGTCTGCGCGATGATCCGGGACAGGGCGGGAGTGTCCGAGAGGATGCGGCGGACCGCCTCGACGTTCTCCTGCGACATCGCCTACTCCTTGAGCCCAGCGTCCACGAGTGCGCGTTCGGGTTGAGTGAGGTATTCCTGGCCTCGTACGAGCCTGTCCCCGCGAAAACCAAAGCGGTGCGCGTATGGAGCATGGACCTCGACTCCTGCCTCGCGACCACGCGCATAGATGTGGCCGACGGCGACCACCTCGTCCCCTGCATCGTGCAGCTCCCTTGGCTCCCAGCGGAACTCCTGCCAGGGCTCAGCGTGGCGTTCGAAGAAGTCGCGGATCGCGGCCTCCCCGCGAAGTCCATGCGGGTCGATGTCGTTTTCGTCGGGCTGCCACTCCGCATCGGGATCGAGGATGGCGAAGAAGGCGTTCACGGCTCGCCCGAAGCTCTCAGAATCGGCCCGGTCGAACCGGACTTCCGCGTAGAGCTTGCGCACGACCTCCACGTTCTCCTGCGACATCGCCTACTCCTTGAGTCCGGCGGCTTCGAGGGCCTCGGTCCTGCTTCTGTAAGTGCGCCAATGGACACATTTCCTGTCCCGCACCTCAGCGACTTGCCAGACCGTCTCCTCAACAAGCACGCCGCTACCAGCGCCCTGGCCGCGAATCCGGACGGTGGCAATGGTCAAGTCTCCGCTGCTGCGTACCTCGATCGGCTCCACACTGAAGTCGTCGAAGATGGCCAGGAGGTTCTCCCACCAGTTCCGGACACCGTCGTGGCCGTGATAGGTGCCTCCTTCAATGCCGAGCGTCCGCGGTATTGCCTCCACATCGGGGGCCATGAACGTGAGGAAAGCATCGAGGTCGCGACGGTTGAAGGCGTCATAACTGCGCCGCACAAGCTCCACGTTCTCCTCCGACATCGGCCACTCGGACCGCCCGGCGGCTTCGAGGGCTTCGGCCTCGCTCTGAAAGGCGTGCCACCAAACGATCCGCTTGTCGCGGACGCGAAAGAGCCCCCAGTAGGTGCGCTCAAACGCCGCTCCGCTCGCAGCGCCGTGTCCACGAAGGCACCCGCGCACGAAGATCAGCTCCCCCAGATCCCGAATCTCGTGCAGCTCAACCTTGAAGTCGGGCAGGGTCTCAAATGCCTCGTCCCACCAACGACGTACATCCTCATGGCCGCGGTAGGGCCCGAGGCCCTCGATCGCCCGCTCGTACGGCGTGAACTCCTCGTCAGGGTCGTGGAGTGCCAGGTAGGCATCCAGGTCTCGCTGGTTGAAGGTTTCATGCCCTGCCCGCACGATCTCCACGTTCTCCTGCGACATCGGCTACTCGCTCACCCCGGCGGCTTCGAGGGCCTCGTCACGACTGGCGAAGAAGTCTTGCCGGATGATCTTGCCGTCGCGCAGGGTCATGACCTGCGTCGTCTGCTCAGAGATTGGTACCCCGCTGGCGCGACCTTTTGCCCGGTGGTTAGTCACCACCAAGACACGATCGCCCCAGTCGCGGGACTCCTCGACCTCCATCCGGTAGTCCGGATCGAATCGGCTGAACCAGTCCGTGAGCCAATTGATGGCTCCCTTCTTTCCCGAGACAGTCTCGGCTCCGGCGAGACGGCGCGACTCACCATGAAAGACGAGTGTCACGTCTTCCGCAAGCGCGCCAATCGCCTCAGCAAGGTCGGTGGCCTCGAAATACCTGACGGCGATCTCCACGTTCTCCTGCGACATCGGCTACTCCGAGACTCCGGCGGCTTCGAGGGCCTCGTCGTACTCCCAGAAGTACCGCGCGCGGACGATCCTTCCGCCTCGCAAGAGGAATACGGCTGCCATCGGCGTGTCGAAGGACATTCCGGTGTCCCTGCCCCGAGTTACGTAGCGAATCCGGGCCAGCACCTGGTCGTCGCCGACGGGACGAATCTCGTCCACCTCGACACGAGCCTCCTCCCAGGAGTCGCGCAAGCGCTCAGCCTGCCGCCTCCACGCCTCGATCCCCTGCGGCTCCTCTCCCTCGGGCCACCCTTTCGGCGGCGTCACGACGACCTCAGGGTCCCAATGCTCGGCCCATCGATGCCAGTCTCCCTTCGAGAAGAGCTCGTTCACGCGGCGCACGACCTCCACGTTCTCCTGCGACATCGCCTACTCCCGCAGCCCGGCGGCTTCGAGGGCCCGCTGTTTCTCCCAGAACGCCTCCCAGCGAATGATCTTGCCATCGCGTAGCGTGAACACTGCCGCGGCTAGGGCCTCAACCTCGATGCCGTCTCGTCCGGTGAAGTGCTCGACGCTGACGAGCAGGACCTTGTCGGTACCCACCGCACGAATTTCCTTTGGATCGGTCCGGTGCTTCTCCCAAGCCTCGTTGAACGAATTGAACTGCTTCCGGACTTCCTCGCGACCGCGAGCCACGCGCGGAGAGGGTGACTCCGGTGGATCATGGAACTCGATGTCGTCCGCGAAGAACCTCCGGGCGGCAGCTTCTGGGCCTTCCGTGTTGAAGACTTCGGCGGCCTTCCTGATGACCTCGATGTTCTCCTCCGACACGGCCCGCGCAGTATGTCGCCCCGGCGTGGGGGCCGCGAGCGCCACGGCTCCCAGGAGGCGTGGCACTGCCGAAGGACCCCCGTCGAGCGCAAACGTGACGAGTCCTTGGCGAAGGGTCCTATAGGAAAACCCCGCCGGAGCGGGGCTTTCCCTTAGCAGGCCTGTAAGCCGGATTCTGTCGTGTGCAGCCATCTGTCTTGCCGGGGACTGGGTCCCCGGAGAGCCCCGTTCGCCGGGGCCCTGCGGCCTACCTGGACCTCGCCGGGCCGGGTCATCGGTCCTGCTCGGCCTTGCACCGGACGGGGTTTACCCTGACGCGCCGCGTCACCGTGGCGCCGGTGCGCTCTTACCGCACCATTTCACCTTTGCCTGTGCGCGGCTCACGTGAGGCCGCGCCATCGGCAGTGTCGTTTCTGTGGCACTTTCCCGCGGGTTTCCCCGGGTCGGCGTTACCGACCGTCCTTGCCCTGTGGTGTCCGGACTTTCCTCGAGGAGCGTCACCCCCCGTGACTGCATGGCCTACAGGATCAAGTGTAGGCCCTCAGCACGTGGGGGTTTCTCCATCCGATATGGGTGAGTCTGCGCGGCCCCGCGGGTCCGCGCCCACTGTCAGGAGAGCTCCGAGCCGCAGGCGCGGCAGCCGCCGTCGGCTGAGGGTGACATCGAGCCGCCGCAGACGGGGCAGACCGCCCGGCCCTCGGCCGCGAGGTCCTCCCAGACGCGCAGCACGACATCCTCGAGCGTCGCGCCACCGGGCTCGAACAGCCTCGACCCACCGGGGCCCGACTGCCGCTGCTCGACGACGGCTTGCTCCCGGGTCGCGAGCGCAGCCACCTCAAACCCTCCTGTAGACGCCGATCACCCGGCCGAGGACCTGGGCGTCACGGGTGCGGATCGGCTTGTAGGCCTTGTTCGCCGGTTGCAGCCGGACCCGGTCCTTCTCGCGGTAGAAGCGCTTCACGGTCGCCTCGTCCTCGATCAGCGCCACCACGATCTCGCCGTTGTCGGCGTCGTCGGCCTGACTGACCACGACGTAGTCGCCCTCGAGGATGCCGGCGTCCCGCATCGAGTCGCCTTTCACCTGGAGGATGTAGTCGCCCTCCTCACCGTCGATCGCCGAGGGAACCTGCACGTATTCCTCGATGTTCTCCTCGGCCAGGATCGGCTCGCCTGCAGCCACCTGACCGACCAGCGGCAGCCCCGGCCCGCGAATCACGCGCTTCGCCCGGTCGACCAGCAGCTCGATCGCCCGAGGCTTGGTGGGGTCGCGGCGCAGCAACCCCACCTTCTCCAGGTTGGCGAGGTGGGCGTGCACGGTCGAGGACGAATGCAGTCCGACGGCCTTGCCGATCTCGCGCACGGTGGGCGGATAGCCGTACCTGGCGGCGTAGCGGCGGATGAAGTCGAAGATCTCCTTCTGGCGCTTGGTCAGATCCACGCTCTATCGCTCCTGGGACCGCATGTCCTGGTCGCCCACCCTAACCGGCTTGCCACGGGAACACATGTTCGTATACTAGCTCGGCCTCGCGGACGGACGCAAGTCGGCCAGGACGGCCTCTAGAATCGAGCCCGCACCCGCGCCTGTGGCGGAACTGGTAGACGCGCAAGGTTGAGGGCCTTGTGGGCCGCGAGGCTCGTGGAGGTTCGACTCCTCTCAGGCGCACTGCGAAGCCCCTGCTATGGCGGGGGCTTCGTCTTGGGGGAGGGAGCAGCCGAGACGATCTCCGTGCAGGTCGTGGTCCCAATACGGTCCCATTTCCCGGCCGCCACGGGGGTCGCGATGACCCACCCGATCGTCCGCGGCAGCTTCCCGACCGGGAGCGAGGACGAGATCGCCTCCTCGTGGCGGATGTCGAGCTACTCCAGCGCATGCGACATACGCGTCGCTGCCGTCGCTGGCTGACGGTCGATCACCCTCACACGGCGCGGCTTGATCCCGGCCCTACTCCCGCAGCCCGGCGGCTTCGAGGGCCTTGATGCCGACAGGGGTCATCGCATCAATCTCACAGTTGCGAACCACGTCATCAACATCGCAGGTATCGCGTCCCCGGCCGCCGTCGATGATGTCGCGGCCTGGCCCGCCGAGAAGAAGATCCCAGCCCCGGCCGCCTTTAAGCCTGTCCCGCCCACCGCCACCAATGGCCGTGTCGCGACCAGCCTTGCCTTTGATCAAATCTTGGCCTTTGCCGCCAGCGAGCAAACCAAAGCGTGGGCGGCCCAGCCCATCCCAGCCCGGTCCCGCCACGATCCGGTCGCCTCCTGGCCCCCCACGGATGAAGTCTGCGCCGCCGCGACCATAAAGCTTGTCGGCCCCCGCGCGACCCTCGATGTTGTCGTCGCCCGAGGTTCCCTTGATCGAGTCTGGCTTCGCGGTTCCGGTGAAGTCGTCCGCGAGCGCAAACGCAGTCGCTCCGCCGACCAGCACCATCGTCAACACGAGCAGCCGAGTGGTTGCGGTCGTCAGCGAGGACATCGGTTTGGCGTCGGTCTCCACGTTCTCCTGCGACATCGCCCGCGCAGTATCTCGCGACGGTCAGTCGATGGTCTACCCCCTAATGGTCTTTGTTTGGGCGCGATTCCAGTGGGGGTAGCGACGTGACCCAGCCGATCATCCGCGGCAGCTACCGGACGCCGACCGAGCTACTGCTATCGAATCCGGTTGTGCGGCGGCAGCTGCTACGTATCAGTGGCGTCGGCGCTTGGCGGATCCGGAACGGCTCGCGCTGGAGCCGATCTACGATCTGTAGTCATGGCCCTGAAGGTTGTAGACAAGAAGGCTTCCGAGCACCCGGCATACGGGAAGACCCAGATGACCCCGGTGCCGTCGCTGCCCAGGAGCCCCAAGAAGCCGAAGCATCCCAAGCGCTAAGGATCGCCTCGATATGGCGTCGCACCACCCCCCGCGCTCCCCTGCGATGTCTCCTACCCCGCGGCGATCGACGGAGTCTCGCGGTCGCCTGGCTACGGCTCGCAGTTGACGACGAAGCCGGTTCCAGGCCCCTGATCGCAACTGTCGGTGTCGTCGCCGCCGTTGAGGTAGTCATTGCCCTCCTCGCCGAAGAGGTCATCGTTGTCCAGACCGCCGGAGAGTTGGTCGTTCCCGCGTCCGCCGAAAAGATCGTCATTGCCGTGCTTGCCGTCTATGACGTCAGCTCCCTCGTCGCCAGAGAGCCTGTCGCGGGAGTCGCCTCCATTGATGGTGTCCGCTCCCAGGCCGCCCGAGACGTAGTCGATACGTGGGTCGCCCCCACCGCCGGGCCTGTCTCCCCAGAGCTTGTCACTGCCGCCACCGCCCCGCAGCCAGTCACGGCCGTCGCCGCCGATCACCCGGTCGGCGCCCTCGCCGCCGAAGAGCCTTTCGTCCCACCAGTTTTGCTGGCCCAGGAGCACGTCTGCACCCCGCCCGCCCTTGATGTAGTCGGCGCGGGTCCCGCCGTGGATCTCGTCGGCACCGCGCCCGCCACAGATGATGTCGCGCGCGTCGCGGCCCCGGATGACGTCTTTGCCACCGCGCGCGACGATGACGTCGGGTTGGTTAGTCCCCCGAATCCGGTCCTGGCCGGGTGTGCCCACGATCGTCGCCCGCTCACCGGAGCAGGTGGCGCGTCTGGCCGCCGCCGGACTGACGCCCGATGCTGCGAGCAACACACAAAGCGCCACTCCGCAGATGACCGTCGCCAATCGTTTCGCCGCCATGTGCCGATTATCCGTCGCCCATCGCCTGGGCCAACCCACCCTTGGGTCAAATATGCCCCACCTTTAGGTGACGATCTCCACGTTCTCCTGCGACATCGCCTACTCCCGCAGCCCCAAGGTTTCGAGGGCCTCTGCGTGATCCCAGAAGAACTCCTGGTGGACGATCCTGCCCTTGCGCACCGTGAGGACATTCGTGGTCTCGATGTTCGACTCAGGGCCTTGGCCTACCCCACGCCAGATCTGCCTCACGACAACTCGGTCGCCAGCGTCGATGAAGTCACTGATCGGTTCCACGGTGTCGGCATCCCAGGTTTCGCGGGTCTGGTGCCACTGGCGCATGACCGCCTCCCGACCTACGAAAGGCCCCGGCTCCGGCCAACGCTCCGGGGGTCGCATGATGATCTCGGGGTCGCACAGCTCACGAAAGGCGTCCATGTCTCCCGCATTCCACGCCGCCAAGGCGGCTTTCGCGATCTCCACGTTCGCCTGCGACATCGGCTACTCCGAAAGCCCGGCGGCTTCGAGGGCATCCGACTCGCTGGTGAACCCCTGTCCGCGAACCACCTTGCCGTCCCGCAGCGTCCACACCAGCCAGAGGTCCCAGCTGGTCTCCACGCCGCTCTGCTTGCCACGGCCTTGGAACGTCTGGGTGGCTACGACGTGGTCATCGGACGCGACCAGGTCGCGGATCTCAATATGAGCCTCGTCGAACTCGCCCCAGAACAAGTCCAAGAACCGCCTCCATCCCTCAGGTCCGCGATACGCCCCCTCGGCACCGGGGATGCTCCCGGTGGCGACGTACTCGAACTCCGGCGCGAGGTGCGCTATCGATCCCTCGACATCGCCCTCATTGAACGCCTCGGTGGCCTGCCGCACGATCTCCACGTTCTCCTGCGACATCGCCTACTCCGAGAGTCCGGCGGCTTCGAGGGCTTTGTCAACTTCGGAGCCAGCACCGAGCACCTCCACCCGCACGACTTTCCCATCGCGGATCGTCCACGAAGCGAGCGCTCGATCCTCGATCCGGGCGTCGCCCTCCGGCATCCGACGAGAAATGCGGCCCAAGACGAGGATCTCCTCCCCGCGATCGTAGATTCGATCAATCTCTTGGCGACCTTCGAGCAGGATTTCCCACTGCATCCGAGCGGCGGCGAGGACCTCGTTGGTCCCGCGCCTCGTTCCCGGCTCGACCGCCGTCGGGGAATTGACGAACTCGACCTCGGGGTCGCAGAGCGCCAGCATCTCCTCCTCGTCCCGGCGGTTCCAGGCGTCGTACATCCGCCGCATGATCTCCACGTTCTCCTGCGACATCGCCTACTCCGAAAGCCCGGCGGCTTCGAGGGATTCCTGATGGGCCAGGAAGTATTCGAGCATGACGACCTTCCCGCGACGCAACGTCACGACCTGGCTGAAGACGACCTCGTCCTCGATGCCGCTCAGTTGCCCATGGACGCGACCGCGGTACCGGATAACGACCCGGTCACCGGCATCGATCAGATCATCGATGGGGCCTTCCACCCCGGTTTCCCCCGCTCCGAAGGTCGCCATGAGGTCCTCAACGAACGAGCGGGCCGCATCGACTCCCAGGATCGGGCGATTCTCAGGCCAGTTGGCGTCGGGGCGGATCACGACGTCGGGATCGAAGTCCTTCAAGGTCGCGTCCAAGTCGCCGCGAATGTAGGCGGCGGCGGAGGCACGCACGATCTCCACGTTCTCCTGCGACATCGCCTACTCCGCAAGCCCGGCTGCTTCGAGGGCGTCCTCGCGCCTGGGGAAGGTCTCGCAGCGGATCGCTTTGCCGTCGCGCATGGTCCAAAGGTGTCCGACCCGGTTCTCCGCCACCGCCTCGCTCCCCCTGGGTCGAGCGCGGATGCGCACGAACACGACGATCCGATCGCCGTGCTCGAACCACTCCTCAGGCTCAGCCACCATTTCCTCGAACGGCTCGCGCATATCCTCCAAGAACCGCCTGACCTCGTCATGGCCGCGATACGGGCCGCCGGTGCGGATCGTCTTCCATTCGATGTCTGGGTGCCACCTCCGAAAGACACCATCCCAGTCGTCGCGATTGACGGCCTCGTAACCGAGGCGAAGCGTCTCACGGTCTTCCTGCGACATCGCCTACTCCGACAGTCCGGCGGCCCCGATCGTGCCCTCCCAGCCGAGGTGCGCGATCGGGAAGTGCTCTACCCATGGACGAGTGAGCCCTTCAGCTTGCAGATGAGGCCCCATCTTGAAACCGAAGTTCTTGTGGTCCTCATCGCTAGCCCACAGGTTCATGACGAGCAAGCCGTCCTCGGTCTTCATGTGCGCGGCCATCAGTGGTGGCGAGAAATTCTTCGTTGCGTCGTCCTCGCGCCAGCGCTTCACGGCACCCACGTAGCGTGGTAGCAGATCGTCGGCGTCTCCGCCAAAGCGGATCAAAACCATCATCTCGTCGGCCATCTCAACCTCCACGTTCTCCTGCGACATCGCCCGCGCAGTATCTCGCCCTGGAGAACTACGTCGTGCCCTCCTCGTCCCCGGCGTCCAGCAACGCTGCAAGCTCCGCCACGGCTTGTTCCCGCGTTGTCGCCTCAGCACCAACCAGCATCATGCCCTCGGGGCCAATGCCAGCTGGAATGCCCACTCGGCTCCAGAATCCAACATCCCACATGCCATCGGGGCGTCGCTCGACGCGAAACTCCACCCCGTCGCGCTTCGCTCGGGCCGCGAGGCGAGTTTCAAGGTCATCAACCACGCTTTCGAGCGTATCGCCGCTGCAAGCGGGAGCTTCTCTCGACGCGAGTCAACCTTCAGCGATGGGATCACGACGTGATGGATGCCCGGCGGGGAGCCCAACCCTGGCACTGGAGCACGAGGACGAGGGAGCCTTCGCAGGGAGGCGCTTCCTGCGACATCGCCTACTCCCGCAGCCCCGGTGGCCACCTTCCTTCCGTAAACACGGCCTCGCAGCGGCGTACCTGATCGACGCGATCGACCTTGGCGAAGTCGCGCCCTCGCCCACACCTGACCACGTCGCGGGAGTGGTCGCGGGCAACCAGGAAATCACTGCCGCCGTCGCCTTTCATCGTGTCGTGCCCTCCACCGCCGATCAAGTAGTCGCGCTTCGGGCCTCCACTGAGCAGGTCGTCGCCGGGTGCGCCGAGCGCGACTACCCGCTTGCGATAGGGACCGATGAAGCCGCCCCCGCCGCCGCGCGCCGAGATGACGTCCGCTCGGCCGCCGCCATAGACGAAGAACGTTCCCCCGCGGATGGTCACGTCGGGGTCATCGACATCCTCGGCGGCGTTCAGGTTCGCGCCCTGACGGTGAGCAAGATGCCCGAGAAGGACTCGATTCGGACCCCATCTCCCATGGATGGGTACCCGGCTGCCCGACCCCGCCGGAAACGGGATCGAGAACTCGATCTCGGAGGAGCCGTCCCCCTCGTCGCTGAACCCAGGCGCAAACGGACCAGCGGTGAGGTCGATCTCGAACTCGAGGTCGTCCACGTCCGCTGCCGAGGCACGGACGCGAACGCGGTCGGTGTTGAAGCGGGTTGGATCCGCCGTACCGGCGCAGCCGATCGGCCCGAAGACGTCCTCGACGACGAGCCGACCAGCACGCCGGAGGATTCCCCCGTTGGCGTCGTCGTTGTGGAACGTGACGGTCAGCCTGTGTGTGGCGATCTCAAAGCGACAAGTAACGCCAGCGCGCGTCCCCGCGTGAGTCGTGCTGGTGGCTGCCAACGCGGCGACGGCGGCCAGCATCGCGAGCGATGCGAGCAACGCTCGCCGTTGGATAGCCCTCGCTGTCACCGTCCGATAGCCGTCGCGCATCGCCCGCGCAGTATCTCGCGCTGGAGTCGGTCTACGATTCCGAGTTGTGGCCTTGAGGGTCCACCACAAAAAGCCCTCTGAGCACCCGGCATACGGGAAGACCCAGATGACCCCGGTGCCGTCGCTGCCCAGGAGCCCCAAGAAGCCGAAGCGTCCCAAGCGCTAAGGAACGCCTCATACGGCGTCGCACGACCTCCACGTTCTCCTGCGACATCGCCTACTCCGAAAGCCCGGCGGCGTGGAGGGCCTCCTCGCGCGACTCGTACAGACGGAAGCGGACCACCTTCGATTCCCTCAGGTCGTAAACGATGAAGAAGTCGCGCTCAGTTCTCACACCGCTGCCCCGGCCTGTCCCGCTTTGACGGAACACGACCACCACCGCATCCCCCGCGTCGATGTACTCGCGGTTCGCAATCTCATAGTCGGCCCAAGTCTCGAGCCAGTCGCCAAACCACCGCTCGACTCCCTCGTATCCGTGGTAGACGCCAGCCGCCGGCATCTCGCTCGCGGAGGTGTCCCAGACCACGTCGGGGTCGAAGTATTTCCGCCACTCCTCGCGGTCGCCTCGTTCGAAGATGCGGCTGAACCGCTTAACGACCTCCACGTTCTCCTGCGACATCACCCGTCCGTCAGGGCGCGCCGTACATCGCGTTCATTCCCTGACGCAGCTCCTGCGCGGAGAGCACGCCGGCGGGGACCGGCTCCGCCCGATAGCTGGCATGAATAGTCAGGGAGAAGGTTCTCTGGCCGTTGGGCTTGTAGCCGCCGACCCTTTCGCTCGGCCCGCCCCAGTAGATCAGCCAGTCCCCGTTGTCCAGGCGCCGGACCGAGCCGCAGCAGCCAGAACTGGAGACGGCGGGATCGGTGATCGACTGCAGGAGGGTCGCGGTTCCGGTCTCCTCGTCGACCCTGAAACGCACCGCCCGAGGCCTCTGCCCGAGATAGGTGCGATTGTCGAACACGGTCAGGGTCCCATCGGGGAGCAGGCGGGCGTCGTGTTGAGCGCCAAGGGTGTATGCGCGGGGATCGTTCATCACCCGCAGGCTCTGGGGCGTCCTCGTGCCACCCAGCTTCCAGACGATCCCGCCGGTGCTCTTGTCGATCTTGTAGACGGCGTCGAGGTGCCTGAAAGAGGCGATCACCGAGTTGCCCGCCGGCTCGATCGAGTTCCAGTGGAGGATGTCGTAGGGGCCGGGGCGGGTCACCCGCGGCCAGTGGCGCCCGGTCTCGGCCCGGGAGATGTGGTACTGGCTCTTCCAGTCCCAAACCAGGTTGTGATTGGGGGTCACCTCCTGGAGCTCGGTGTTGATCACGGTGGCGTCGCTCGAGCCACCGTAGGCGCTTGTGTCGACGTTCCCCTGCTTGACGTAGGCGCCGATCAGGTGGTTGCCGTTACCCAATAGCTGCAGGTCGTGGGCGTTGGCCCCGCGACCAACGCCGTAGAGGGTGCGGATGAGGCTCCCGTCGAGGCTGTGGGTCGCCCATCTGCTTTGGGAAGTGGAGCCGTCGTGCCAGAGGATGTTCCCGTTCGGAAGCACCTTGGTGGCCCAGGCCGGAGTGTGATCCCACCAGATCGGCACCCCGTGGTTGTCGAAGATGATCGCGTAGCGAACGGCGTTGCTGGAGAAGGCGCGGTCCACCGAGAAGTACTGCGGCGACACCGGTCCATAGCGGGTGAAGGTGTAGTTGGGGAAGCTATTCGGCAGGCAACGCACGTAATAGAGATAGAGCTGCGGGCTGCCAACCTCGCGCACAGTGATCTTGAAGGCCCGCCCGGCGCCGAGCGGCACCGCCTCGCTGAAGTCGCCGCTGTGGAAAGGACGTGTGCCGATCGCCGCCTCCCAGCCTTCGGACGTGTGGCCCTGGACGGTCACCGGCCCGTTTTTGCAGCGGACGACGTAATCCTGGATAGCGGGCCGGAACGCCGGAAACAACTTCGGGGTGCTGGTGAAGCTCACCTGCCCGGGCAGTGGCGCCGCCTGGGCCGGGGCACCGATGAGCCCGGCGATCATGCAGGCCGAGGTCGCCACCAGGGCCAGGCGACGTTGGCGCCTCCCTGGCCGAGTGGCGCCTGAACCATCCGGCACTCCTTCTGAGCCCATCGCCGTCGGACGATCATCCCATCTTCCGCTCGCGCGTGAGGCGAGCGATACTCCGAAGTTGATGTCGGAGGAGAACCTGGAGACGTTCAAGCGCGGTGTCGAGGCTTACAACCGCCGAGATATCGAAGCGCTACTGCAGGGACTCGACACCGACGTGGGGTGGTCCGGAAGCTCACCGCGCCGGTGTGAGCTTCCTAGGGAATCGCGCGCACCAGGCCCGCGGGACGTGAGCGCCGGCTCAGATCTTCAGCAGGACGAGCGTGTTGACGGCGAACAGGATCGCGAAGAACACCGTCCAGCGATCCAGGTTGCGCTCCACAAGGGAGCCGCCGCCGAGGGAGCTTCCGGTCTGCCCGATCCCGAACGCGCCGGAGAGCCCGGCGTCCTTCCCCGAGTGCAGGAGCACGAGGAAGATCAGGATCACCGAGATGAGCACCTGGACAACGCCGAGCACGGTTTCCATGGCCACGGCAGTGTAGGGAACGCTCAGTCGCCGGCCGACCGCCGGCCGCGCAGGCGGTCCAGCTGCTTGAGGATCTCGATCGCCTCGCGGCGAAGCTCGGCGTCCTGGCGCCGCCAGTCGGCCTCCGAGAGCTTGCCCTGCTGCCGATCGAGCTCCGCGTCGCGGATCTCGCGGTACTTGGCTTCCTTTCGAGCCTCGATCTCGGCGATCGCGGGGTCCTCGAGCTCGGCATCGGCCGCCTCGTTCTGGCTCCGCGAGCGGCGCAGCGGGCCGGTCACGAACCAGGCGACGATCGCAACGATCACCAGGGCGAGAACGATCTCCACGGCGGTACAGGCTAGGGGCGCGGCAGAGCGCGCTTTAGGCGCGTCCCAGCTCTCGGGCAAGCCGCGCCGCGTAGACGTCCGAGACGCGGCGCCGGCGCGCCTCCGGGGCGGGCCAGATCGCCACCAGGCCGCCGAGCACCGCGATCGCGCCTCCGACCCAGATCCAGGTGACCAGCGGGTTGACGTTGACCCGGAAGTTCGCCGGAGGCGGGTCCCTCAGGTAGCGCTCCTGGATCGAGCGGATCGCCAGGCCCTGAAGGAAGCCGAGCTGGCGCCCGGCCTGCGCGTCGTCCGGGGACACCCCGCGCGCGATCCGGCCCAGGCGGCGGTCGGCCCCGTTGATGATCGGGTTGAGCGGACCGAGGTCCGGCTGCATCGCGGTCCAGAAGTCGCCCCCGACGGTCGTCTTGCGGCCCACCTCGCTGGTCGCCTCGCCCTCGAAGAAGCTCCTGACCGGGCCTCCACCGCCCTGGCCCCCGGCTCCGGCGTAGTAGTTGCGCGACGGGTGAAGGGTCGTGTAGTGCTGCCCGTCCTTTTGGACCGCGAGCACCGCGCCGAACGTGAGGCGCTGCTCGGCCGGCTCGATGACCGCGGTCGGCCTCTGGTAGGTGACCCGGTAGTCGTCGACGGTGGCCGACTGGCCGGGGCGCAGGCGCAGGTCGCGGCTGGTCTGAAAGCTCGAGGACGCCGCCACGGCGATCAACAGGACGGCGAGTCCCGCGTGGACGACGTAGCCGCCGTAGCGACGGCGATTACGAGAGAACAGCGCCAGTAGCGCCCCCGCGTAGGAGCCGCCGACCAGCGCCCGGTAGGCGGCTGCGCCGCGCCCGAACTCCTGTAGCCAGGGCCGTCAGCGAGAAGGCGGCGAGCGAGAACAGGATCAGCGCCAGGGGCGCCGAGCGCGCGTCGGTGAGGGCGAACAGCGCCACCGCGCTCACCAGCCCGACCAGGGCGGGGAGGCCCAGCAGCCGCTTCAGGGCGCCGACGCTGACCCGGCGCCAGGCCAGCAGGGGGCCGATCCCCGTGAACAGCACCAGCAGGATCGCCAGCGGCGTCGTGAAGCGGTTGAACCACGGTGCGGCGAGCGAAGCCTTGTCGCCGGTGAAGAGCTCGGAGATCAGCGGGAAGAAGGTGCCCCAGAAGATCACCGCCGCCAGCGCCGACGAGCAACAGGTTGTTGACCAGGAAGACCGCCTCGCGGGAGGCGAGCGATTCGATCCTCTTGGTGGAGCGAAGGTCGTCGAGACGCGAGACGATCAGCAGCGCCGAGCCGATGACGACGATCGCGATCAGCCCCAGCAGCGGGCCGCCGACGGTGGAGGCGCCGAAGGCGTGGATCGACTGGAGGATCCCGGAGCGGACCAGGAAGGTGCCCAGGAGCGCCAGCGCGAAGGTGCCGCAGATCAGGGTCACGTTCCACACCTTCAGCATCCCCCGCCGCTCCTGGACCATGACCGAGTGCAGGAACGCGGTTGCCGTCAGCCACGGCATCAGCGAGGCGTTCTCGACCGGGTCCCACCCCCAGTAGCCGCCCCAACCGAGCTCCGAGTAGGACCAGCGGGCGCCGAGCAGGATGCCGATCCCCAGGAACAGCCAGGCGATCAGGGCGAAGCGGCGGGTGGCGCGGATCCAGCTCGCGTCGAGCCGCCGCGTGATCAGGGCGCCGATCGCGAACGCGAACGGGATCGAGAGGAAGACGTAGCCCGAGTAGAGCATCGGCGGGTGGATCGCCATCGCCGGGTGGCGGAGCAATGGGGTGAGCCCGACGCCCTCGGCGGGCACCGGGTCGAGACGGGCAAACGGGTTGGCCTCCAACAGCATCAGGCCGGTGAAGAAGACGCCGAGCCCCATCAGCACCGCGGTCGCCCAGGGGGCGATCTCGCGGTGCTTGTTCCGGGTTGCGAACAGGACCGCCGAGGAGGTCAGCGACAGCACCCAGGCCCAGAGCAACAGCGAGCCCTCCTGGCTCGACCACATCGCGGTCAGCTTGTAGAAGCCAGGGGTGGTGGTCGACGAGTGGTCGGCGACAACCTGGAGCGAGAGGTCGGTGCGCGCGAAGGCCGCCTCGATGACGACCACGCAGATCGTCAACAGGGCGGCGAACGCGTACACGGCGCGGCGGGCCGAGTCGGTGAAGCGGCGGTCGCCCCGCGTCCCCGCGAGCGCGGCGACGGCGCCGTAGACGGCGACCCCGAGGGCGAGGATGAGGCAGGCGGCGCCGACCGTGATCACAGCTCGGCGCTCACTCGGTGATGATCACGTGCTCGGGATCCTGCTCGGCCTCGGTCTGGAACTTCGAGGGGCATTTGGTGACCAGGCTGTCGCGCTGGGCGATGAAGGTGCCGTCCTCGACCTTGCCGGTGACGATCACCTCGCGCCCGTCCCGGAACGGGTCCGGCACCTCGCCGGTGTAGCGGACCGGGATCGAGACCTTGCGGTCGTCGCGGTCGGCGACCCGGAAGTCGAGCTCCGAGCCGCGATGGTGGATCGAGCCCGGCACGACGACCCCGGTCAGGTCGTAGGAGCTGTCGGACGAGGCGTTGAGGATCTCCGAGGGCTGCTTGGCCTCGGTCGAGGCGCTGAACGACGTGTAGATGAGCGCCACCGCGAGCAGCACCGCGGCGCTCAGGGCGACGATCAGCCGGATCTTCCGTTTGCGAGCGGGATCCATCGGGCGGGTGTCGATTATCGCAAGCGTCCGTCAGCTGATCCCGGGGCGTCCCGGGATAGGCTCGTTGCGTGGCCGACGAGCCAGTCCTGCTGATCACCGGCGCCTCGAGCGGGATCGGCGCCGCCACCGCGAGGCGGGCGGCCGAGACGGGGTACCGGATCGTGCTCGCGGCGCGGCGCGAGGACCGCTTGCGCGAGCTGGCCGAGGAGCTGGGCGGGGCGCAGCGCGCGATCGCCGTCCGCTGCGACGTCTCCGACTGGGACGACGACCAGGCGCTCGCCCAGGCGGCGCTCGATTCCTTCGGCCGCATCGACGCGGTGTTCGCGAACGCCGGCTTCGGCGCCCAGCGCGGGCTTCCTCGAGGAGTCGGTCGAGCACTGGCGCTCGATGGTGCTCACCAACGTCCTCGGCGCCGCGCTGACGATCCGCGCCACCCTCCCCCACCTGCTCGAGCGCGGCAGCGGCCACTACCTGATCACCAGCTCGGTGGCCGGGCGCCGGGTGCTCCCCGGCTCGCTCTACTCGGCGACCAAGTGGGCGGTGACCGCGATCGGCGAAGCCCTGCGCTCCGAGCTTCGCCAGATGCACGACAACACCGGCATCCGCGTGACGCTGATCGAGCCGGGGATGACCGACACCGAGTTCTTCGACCGGCGCCCGCAGAACGCCCTCGCCGACGACGACCTGGCGCGCGCCGTGATCTACGCGCTCGCCCAGCCCGAGAGCGTGGACGTCAACGAAATCCTGATTCGTCCGTCGAGCCAGGCGAGCTGATCGACGGATCACCGCACCAGGGCGCCGATGACCTCTTGCCACCAGGCGCGTTGCGTCTCGTCGTCAGTCTGCTGAAGACATTTGCGCGCCTGTCCTCGCACCTGCGTTGCGCTGCCGATGATCAGCAGCGCGCCCGTGACCGCATAGCGTCCGTCCTCCAGGGCCACAACCGCGCCCAGGCTGGTCGTGGCGGCTTCGCAGATGTTCGACCACCGCCCTCCCGGCCACGACCTCCGGGCGAGCAGGGGTCGCCATCGGTCGGGACCCAGGGACGAACGCTGAAGATCGGCGGACGTCCGAGGAATCCCGTCCTCGGCCTCTCCCTCGGCCCGATGGGGCCGCTGCGCCAGCGCTCGATCAGCTCGAGAAAGTCCTTCGCCACCTCCTGGCGGACCACCACGTGCAGCCGGTCGCCGGCCTCGACCCGGGTCGATCCGCGGGGCAGAATCGCCTCGCCGCCTCGCACGATCACGCTGACCAGCGCCTCGCGCGGGAGTCCCAGCTCTCGGACCCGGCGCCCGGCGATCGCGTCGCCGTCGCCGACCACGTACTCGACCACCTCGGCGCCCAGCCCGCGGATCGTTCCCGTCTCGGCCAGCGGCCGCGGCAGCGCGGGCTCGCGGTCGTGACCCCGATCGCCCGGGCCAGCGGCTCGAAGGTGGACCCCTGGACGATGGTCGAGATCACGACCGCGAAGAAGACGATGTTGAAGTACTCGAGGCTGTTGGGGACGCCGCTGATCACCGGGAAGGTGGCGAGCACCACGGGGACCGCGCCGCGGAGCCCGGCCCAGCCGAGGACCAGCCGTTCGCGAGCGCTGTAGCGATCGAAGGCGGTCGCCAACGCCGTGGCCAGCGGTCGAGCCACGAACGCGACCACCAGGGCGATCAGGGTTCCGTCGACGAGCACGGACCCGAGCTGACTCGGGAAGACGAGCAACCCGAGGGTGAGGAAGAGGGTGATCTGGGCGACCCAGGCGAGGCCCTCGTGGAAGGCGGTGACCGTGCGCTTGGCGGGGATCTGGGCGCCGCCGAGCGCCAGCCCCGCCAGGTAGACGGCCAGGAAGCCGGAGCCGTCGATGATCGCCGCGCCGCCGTAGGCGATGCCCAGCGGTGGCGATCGAGGCCACCGGGTAGAGGCCGGGGGTCTCCAGGTTCAGGCGGCGGAAGGCCCAAACGGCGCCAACCCCCACCCCCACCCCCACGACCAGGCCGATGCCGAGCTCGCGCGCGAACAGCCAGGCCATGTCGGCGATCCCGTAGCCGGAAAGCTGGATCCAGTCGATGAACCCGAGCACCAGCAGGATGGCCACGGGATCGTTGAACCCGGACTCCGCCTCCAAGCGTGCGGGCGAGCCTCCGCCTCAAGGTCGAGCCGCGAAGCAGAGCGAAAATCGCCGCTCCGTCGGTGGCGGCGAGGATCGAGCCGAGCAGCAGGCCCTCCAGCAGCGAGAAGCCGAGCAGCCAGCTGGCGGCCAGTCCTGTGACCACGGCCGTCACGATCGTTCCAAGCCCCGCCAGCGAGAGCGCCGGCCGCAGCACGGGCCGGATCTCGAGATAACCGGATGTCAGGCCCCCCTCGAACAGGATCAGGGCGAGCGCGATGACGCCGATCGTCCGCGCCAGCTCGTAGTCGTTGAACTCGATCCAGCCGACGCCGTCGGAGCCGATCGCCATCCCGAGAGCGAGGAAGAGGACCAGTCCGGGCAGCCGCAGGCGGGCCGCGAGCAGCGACGCGCCGATCCCCGCCGCGAGCAGGGATCCGGCGACGAGGATCAGCTCGGCGTCGTTCACGGCCACACCCTTTCATTCGCGGCGCGGCACGCGGCGACGCCGGTTACAGTGCCCGACCATGGCGGACCAGGACCTCGCCTTCGCGGGCCTCGCGCGCCAAGCGGAGGCGGTGCGGGCCGGTGAGGTATCGCCGCGGGAGCTGGTCCGGCTCTACCTGGAGCGGATCGGGCGGCTCGACCCACAGCTGAACGCCTTCCGCGTCGTGCGGGCCGAGCCGGCGCTCGCCGCCGCGGTCGAGGCCGAGAAGCGCCGCCACTCGAACGGCCAGGCGCCGCTGCTCGGCGTCCCGATCGCGGTCAAGGATGTGCAGGACGTGGCAGGGGAGCTGACCACCCAGGGCACCGGCTGCGTCGAGAACCGGCGACCGAGGATTGCGAGATGGTCAAGCGGCTGCGGGCCGCGGGAGCGATCGTGATCGGCAAGACCAACCTCCCCGAGCTCGCCTCCGCGATGTTCACCGAATCGCCGACCTGGGGCGTGACGCGAAATCCCTGGAACCTGGAGCGCACCCCCGGGGGCTCCTCCGGAGGAAGCGGAGCCGCGGTGGCGGCCGGGCTCGTGGCCGTCGCCACCGCCTCGGACGGAGCGGGCTCGATCCGATATCCCGCCGCCTACTGCTCCCTGTTCGGGCTCAAGCCGCAGCGCGGGCGCGTCCCGCTCGATCCGGAGACCGAGCACTGGCACGGGATGTCCGTCAACGGGTGCCTGACTCGAAGCGTCCTCGACACGGCGATCTATCCTCGATGCCACGGCCGGAGGCGGCAAGGCGCTCGACAAGCCGCCGCCTCCGCAGCGGCCGTTTGCCGAGGCGGCGCGGACCCCGCCCGGCAGGCTGCGGGTCGCGGTCTCCGTCAAAGGAACTCGCGCGGTGGCACCTCCGATGCTGGATCAGCGCTGCCGGCACGCGGTCGAGGAGACCGCCGAGCTGCTCGGCTCGCTTGGCCACCAGGTCGCCTGGCGCGATCCGGACTGGGGAACGGTCGGCAACGGCGTCTCGATCATGTACGCGCGAGGGGTGGCCGACGACGCCCGGCGGCTCCCCAACCGCGAGCGGCTGGGGCGGCAGGCGCGGGGAATCGCCCGCCTGGGGTCGCTGATCCCCGACTGGGCCCTGCGGCGGGCCAGGGCGGCGACCCCCAAGCACGCGGCGCGGATCAACCGCATCTTCGACGATCACGACGTGCTGCTCCTGCCGGTGATCGGGGAGCCGCCGCTGCCGGTGGGGAATTGGGACTCGCGAGGCGGGCTATGGACGCTCGCCGGGATGACCAGAAGGACCGGTTTCGGGCCCCCCTGGAACTACCTCGGCAACCCGGCCGCCGCGGTGCCGGCCGGGTTCACCGACGACGGCCTGCCGCTCTCCGTGCAGCTCGTCGGCCGCCCCAACGACGAGGCAACCCTGCTCTCGCTCGCCGCCCAGCTCGAGGCCGAGCGGCCCTGGGCGGACCGCCGGCCCCCGGTCGGCTAGAGCGACGCCCGGGATTGCGTATATGCCGCGCCAGGCAGACCGATCTCGGGCCCGCCGGATCAGCTCGACGGCGCTCGGGGTGCTGGCCGCGGTCGCGCTTCTTCTCTCCCTGCTGACCCTGTACGCGAACCGCGTCCTGTTCGACTCCGACCAGTTCGCGAACCACGTCGGCGCCGCGGTCGAGGAGCCCGCCGTCAAGGACGAGATCGGACGCCGGATCACCGACCGGCATCGTCGGACGCGCAGCCGGACCTGGTCGCCGTTCGCCCGGTGATCCAGGGCGTCGCCGCGGGCGTGGTCGGTACCGGCGCCTTCAACGACCTCCTCCGTGCCGCGGTCCGCGATCTCCACCGCGCGATCTTCAAGCACGACAAGGACACCGTCGCCCTGACCGTCGCCGACGTCGGAGTCGTGGTCAGCTCGGCGCTGGAGCGGTTCGCCCCCGAAGGTCGCGAAGCAGATCCGCAGCAAGAGCCCCGCCCCGATCCTCGACGGCGAGCCACCCGAGTGGCTGCTCGAGCTGGCCCGGGTCGCAGACGAGGTGGAGGCGCTCGCGGTCATCCTCTTGGTGCTGGCGATCGTGGCGGCGGCGGGCGGGCTGGTGCTGGCGCCCGACTGGCGCCGCCAGGTCTCGCTGCTCGGGGTCTCCGTCGCGGTCGGGGCCGTGGTGATGCTGATCGGCTATCACCTCACCCGCTCGGTGGTGGTCGACAAGGTCACCGACCCCGACACGCGCGCCGCCGTGGAAGCCACCTGGGACACGTTCCTCGACGGCCTGCAGACCACCCTGCTGATCGCCGCAGCGGCCGGGGTGATCCTCGCCGCCGCCACCCGCTCGCTGGTCCGGCCGGTGGGCATCGAGCGCCCGCTCGAGGGGGCGTGGCGGCGTCTGACCACGGTCCCCGAGCGGCCAGCCGCCCGAGCGGTTCGCGGCCTGATCCTGGTCGTGGTCGGCCTGCGTGATCGTCCTCAACCGCGACACGGCGATCGATCTCGCCGTCCTCGCCGTCGGCCTCTACGTCCTCTACAAGGGGGTGGAGGAGCTGCTGCGCCTGATCGCGCGGCCGCCCAGGCCGCCCCGGCTGCGGCGGAAGTCGCCGCCCCCTCCCACCGGCGGCGCCGCCGGGTGGCGCTCGGGACCGCCGCCGCCGTCTTCGCGGGCCTGGTCGCGGTCGGGGTGATCTCGACCTTCAACACCACCAGCGAGGCCTCGCCCTCACTGGACGATTGCAACGGCAGCGCCAAGCTCTGCGAGAAGCCGCTCGCCGACGTCGTCCTCCCCGCAACCCACAACGCGATGTCAGGAGCCGACATCCCCGACTACCTGTTCGCAAACCAGGACCACGGAATCGCGCAGCAGCTCGACGACGGCGCCCGCGGCCTCTTGATCGACACTCACTACGGAATCCCCGCCAACGGCGGCGCGGTGAAGACCGACCTCGGGAAGTTCACCAGCGCCGAGCGCCGTGAGTACGTCGAGGAGATCGGCCAGGAGGCCTTCGACGCGGCTCTCGCAATCCGCGACCGGCTGGTCACCGGCGGCGACGGCGAGCACCAGATCTATCTCTGCCATCGCTTCTGCGAGCTGGGCGCGGTGCCGCTCGACAAGACGCTCGGCCAGATCCGCGACTTCGTCGTCTCGCACCCCGACCAGGTGCTGGTGATCGTGAACGAGGACTACGTCAGCCCCGAGGACTTCGTCGCCGCGGTCAAGAAGAGCGGCCTCGCCGACTATGTCTACAAGGGGGCAATCGGACCGGCCTCGCCGACTCTCGGCGGGATGATCTCGAGCGGCCACCGCGTGGTGCTGATGGCCGAGAAAGAGGCGGGCGTGGCGCCCTGGTACCGGGACGGCTATGGCGAGGTCCTCCAGGAGACCCCGTACAGCTTCAAGCGGGCGTCCGAGCTGACCGGTTCGAAGGGGCTCGCCGAGACCTGCCGGCCGAACCGGGGATCGAGCGACAACCCGCTCTTCCTGCTCAACCACTGGATCGACACCAGCCCGGCGCCGAAGCCCAGCAACGCCGCGAAGGTCAACGAGTACAAGGCGCTTCTGGGCCGCGCGCGGGAGTGCAGGAGGGTGCGCGGCCAGATCCCGAACCTGATCGCGGTCGACTTCTACGCCACCGGGGACCTGTTCGAGGTGGTCGAGAAGCTGAACGGGGTCAATGCACCAGCGCCTTGAGGCCGACGACCACCAGCCCGAAACCGGCGCTGATCGCCGCCCCGAGAAGCGCCACGGCCCACGAGGACCCCGAGGCGCGGCCGATCGCCAGCCCCCAGCTGAACAGCGCCACGACGCCAACCGCGATCGCCAGGTCCACGGCTGTCTCCGTCGAGAACACCCCGATCGCACCAAGCGCCAGCACGATCGCGGTCGGGAAGGCCGCCTGGACCAGCGGCCACTCGCCGGCCGCCAGGCGCCGAAACTCCGCCCAGCTGATGTGCCGCCCCGCCTCGAGGCCTCGCGACATCGACTCGGCGTAGACGTGCGCGAGCCAGAAGACCAGCATCGTCGTCACCACCGAGACCAGGATGTACTCGGCGTCGATATCGCTGTCCTCGGACAGCGCCCCCACCAGGGAGGTGACCAGGATCTGCCCGTAGATCGCCCGGGAGGCGTTCGCCGGCAGCCAGCCGGATCTGGCCTCGACGCTCATCGCGCGCAGCGTATCCCGGGTTGAAGTCGGCAGATCGGCGACGGGCTCGCCGATGGTCGAGTTACATCTAGCTCTCCGGCTCGCCCATGTGCAGCATCGGGTGATCGAGCCCGTGCTCCTCACACAACCGCGGCACGCTGTCGGGCTGGAATTCGAGCCCGTAGCGAGCTCCGAGCTCCCCGAGCTGCGCCGGGTCGAAATCCTGAGCCTCCATGATGGCCCCGAGCTCATCAAAGAAGTGCTCGAAGCCGCCCGGCGAGATGATCTCCAGGATCCGGCAGGGCTCGTCGCCGGCGTTCCAGAACGTGTGCCACTGGTCGCGCGGCTTGAACGCCAAGTCCCCCACCTCCGCGTAGACGACGTCGTCGCCGAGCAGGGCGCCCATCCGCCCCTCGACGACGAAGCTGTACTCGTCCTCACGGGAGTGCTTGTGGACCGGGGCCGCCAAGTGCCGGGGCGGCATCGGATGCTCGACGAGCGAGAAGCCCCCACCCGTCTCCTCGGTCCACGCCATCATCCGAGCGCCGATCGATCCTAGGTCGACCGCCTTGCCGCCGTCGGGAGCGATGATCCGCGGCCCCTGCGAGGCATCGAATCGCTTCAGGTCAGTCGTCTGCGAGGCCGCGTCCATTTGCTTCTCTCCTTCTATTGGCTGAGCAACGGTGTGTGGCGAACCTAGCAATAAAGGCCGGAAGTGGCCATGACATGCGCGCCGCCACCCGTATGGCCGAACTGGATCGAGACCGCGAAGTGATCGAGCCCCAACTCGAGCGACTGAGGAACCAATCGGTAGGGTTGGGCGCGATGATGGGGATGCGGCTCCGGGGCAGGATCGGCGCCGGCACGATCCTTGCGGCGGTGGCGCTAGCGGTGCCGAGCTTGGCCTGGGGCCTGAAGACGAGGACGGCGACCGCCCCCGTCCTTCCCGGGAAGGCGACGGCGAAGTGCAAGGATGGTGAACGCCTCGTCTCCGGCGGGTTCAGGCTTCCGGACGAGGGCCAAGTCACCATTTCCCGGGCGGCGAAAGGGCAGCGGTGGACCGCCACCGCCGACGGTGGGCCGCCACTGACCGTGTTCGCGTACTGCACCGGGGGGCAGGGCATCTCCCGTCGCTCCCACAGCAAGATCGTTCCCGGCCCGGCTGGCACCCGGAGGTCGGTGGCCGCGCACTGTGGCGCGAACAAGAGCCTCGTCTCGGGCGGCTATGAGACCGTCGACGCAGACCCTGGAACCCACGACCTGGTCGCCTTCAAGTCGCGCCGCACCGGGGACCGCACGTGGAAGGTCACCGTTTTCAATGACTCGGACACCCCCTCCAGGCTCAGAGTGTTCGCCTACTGCAAGCCAGACGTGGACGTGAAGGTGCGCTCGAACGGCGACCCGATCAGCCCCAACCAGTCGGGCTCGGCGACCGCCCGCTGCCACAGGGGCGAGGCGCTTTTGTCCGGCGGCTATACCACGACCCCGAAATCGGATTACCAAAACACAACCGGCCCCGATCTCTTCTACACCGGCTCCTTCAGGTCGGGCCGCCGCGCCTGGAAGGCCGCCGCCCATAACTACAGCGACGTCGCCGGCAGGATCACGACGTTCGTCCACTGCAAGCAGTAGTCGCCGCGGTAGCCAGGCCTCGAGCTAGCCGCCGGTCGTGGAGCGCTTCAGGCGCTCGGCCGGGAAGATCGCGAAGCTGCCGATCGCTGTGGCCACCAGCCGCCCGCCCTCGTGGCGAACCTCGCTTCGCAGCACCGCGACGCGGTCGTTTCGCCGGTCGAGCTGCGTCTCGCAGATCACATCGCCTTGGCGCGCCGTCTGCACGTAGTTGATCGAGATCCCGATCGTCGCGATCCGCTCCTCAGGCGATAACTGCTGCCATAGCGTCGAGCCCATCGAGTAGTCGACCATCGTGTAGGCCACGGGGCCTGCCAAGAGACCCGCCGCGTTGATGTGCTGGGGCCGGATCGTTAGTCGCACCCGCTCGGCCGTCTCCCAGCGCAGCCCGAGCCAGCGGGTGAGGTCGTCGATTCCCTCGCGGTCGGCGCCCACGGGTCGGCAGCGTACCCCCATCCGAGAAAGCGGACGATAGGTTGAGAATCCCCGTCAAACGGCTCTAGACAGCGCTACTCAGATTTACAGCGGGTCATGACGAGTGGTGCTCAGCGTGGCATCGCCTGCGCGAACAGGTGCCAGGACCACAAGTTGATCAGCGATCCTCCAGCGACCCCGTGGTAGAAGGCCTTGACCGTGTGGTCGACCAGCGCCGACCTTCCTGTCCACGGTGATCGAATGAGCCTGACCGATCTCCGAGGAGGGGCTGTCGTTGGTTGGTGAGTCGAAGGGCCCCTGATGCCTCGGGTTAGCAAGCTGACCGTCGATCTTGATCCGGATCTCGCAGGTGCTCCCAGATGGGTCCTTGCTGCATCGCGATGTGCCGTTGAAGGTCGCAACGATCAAGGCCCTCCTAGGCGTCCTGAGCGACAGCTTCGCGTCGGGGATGCGGACCAGAGAATCCGATTTGCTGTTGAAGACAGGCGTCGTCCTGTCGGGATATCCCTTCGATGTGGCGGTACCCACCACGAACGTCTCCTGACCTCCCCGACCGGCCAGCGCGCCGCCCGTCGCCCCCAAGACGAGCGCAACCAGGGCCACGATCATCGCCGGTGACGATCTCCTCTCCAGGAGCCTTCTCATCGCATCCTCTCCCTTTGGGTAACGCCGCAGGCGATTGTATTAGCCCCCGGTCCAGCGGAATACTTCCCCGATCATCGCGAGCACGATGGAGATCGCGATCCCTGCATCGCGAAGCGCGACTGGCGCGACCTGGCGGAGGTTCTGGCTCCAGCAGAGCGGACGATAGCTTGAAGATCCGCGCCACATGGCTTGTCAATGCGGATCGTGAGCCGCTGCTACCGGCGTAGCTACCAGAATCATGCCGGCCGCCCGCGCGCCCCCGGTGGTAGCTGGCCAACGCTGGCTTTACCATCTGATCGATGAGCGAATCGCTGCGTTTCACGATCGTCTATGAGCAAGGCGACGATGGCTGGCTCGTTGCGCAGGTGAAGGAGGTGCCCGGCGCGGTTAGCCAGGGTCGCACCCGCGCCGAAGCGCGCGAGAACGTCATCGATGCCCTTCGCCTGATGCTCACTCCCGAGCCCGAGGAAGCTCCCGGCAGCGAGGCGCTCGAGCTGACGCTCTCTTCTTGAAGCGCCGCGCGCTCCAGCGTCATCTTCGCCAGCAGGGTTGTCGAGCGATAGACGAGGGTGGCAACCACACCCGTTGGGCAGGCCCCGGCAGGGCGGCCGGTCGCAGCACCGTCCCGCGCCACCGTGAGATCGACTTCCGCCTCGCGCGCGAGATCTGCAAGCAACTAGGTGTTCCGCCGCCGATCGGGCCCCGGTAGCAATCGGAACGCGGGGCGAGCCTTGCTACCGGCGCAGCTACCACTAGGGCTGAGCCCGAACCTCCTCCTGGGGCTCAACCACGCGCGTCACGGGTCTGACAGGAGCGCCGAAAGAGCGGACGACGGGTCTCGAACCCGCTACCTCGAGCTTGGGAAGCTCGCGCTCTACCAGGTGAGCTACGTCCGCAGGTAGGCCGTAATTCTAGGCGCGAATCCACGGCGCCTCCTACCCTTCCTGGCGTGAGCGCGCGCACCTTCGCGGTCTTCATCGCCGTCCTCGCGGTGATCGGCCTGCTCGGCTACGGCCTGCTGAACAAGAGCGCCAAGGCGCTGGAGCCCGGCGAGACGGTGCCACCTACTCCGCTCCCGAAGCTCGAAGGTGAGGGCAGCGGCTCGGTCGCCGACTACCGCGGCCGCTGGGTGCTGGTCAATGTCTGGGCCTCATGGTGCACGCCCTGCCGCGACGAGTCGCCGGCCCTGGAGCGCTTCTACCGCGCACACCGCGATCGGCGCTTCACGATCCTCGGGATCGACACAAACGACCTCTCGGACGACGCGCTGAGCTTCGTCCGCAAGTACGGGATCACCTATCCCCAGCTCCGCGACGGAAGCGGCGACTTCTCCCAGGAAGAGCTCGGGACGACGGGCGTTCCCGAGTCCTTCCTGGTGGGGCCGGACGGCAAGCTGGTGCTCCACCATCTCGGCCCGGTGACCGCGGGTTACCTCGACTCGAACGTCGCCCCCTATCTGACCGGTGAGGCGAAGCAGTGAGGCGGGCGATGCGCACAGCCGTGCTGGTTGTGGCAGCGGCGCTCCTGCTGGCGGCGGCGCCACCCGAGCCCAAGACCACACTGCCCGATGTCGAGGACGAGGTGATGTGCCCGATCTGCGGCACGGCGCTCAACCTCTCGGGCGCCCCGCAGGCGGACCGCGAGCGGGCCTTCATCCGCCGCCAGATCGCCGCCGGGAAGACCAAGGACGAGATCAAGGACGAGCTGGTCGCCCAGTACGGCACCCAGGTGCTGGCCGAGCCGCCAAAGTCGGGCTTCGACCTGACCGCCTGGCTGGTCCCCGGCGCCGCGATCCTGCTGGCCGCGGTGGCGATCGCGATCGGCCTCCGGCGCTGGCGCCGCGCAGCGGGGGACGGTGGCGGACCGCCGCCGCCCGGCGGCGGTCCGCCACTCGAACCCGCTGAGGCGGAGCGCCTCGACGCCGACCTGGCGCGATACGACCTCTGACTCACCGCGGGTCGTCCTGGGCAAGCTCGGCCGCCCATGAGAACTCCGGGCTACGGCGTCAGCGTGATGGGCGACTTCACCTACGGTGAGCCGCAGGCGGAGTGCTCGTCGGGACCGCGTCCCCGAGGTCCGGTTCGAAGGCGCTCGGTGGATCGGGCGCTTGGAGCGCGCCATTCTCGCCAGGGTTGCCGGCGCGGTCGTCCGGATGTTCCTCGCGCACGCGACCGTGCGGAGAGTCCTCGCGCGGGCGACCGTGCCGATAGTCCTCGCGCGCGCGACTATCGGGACGGTGGCGGTTGTAGAGGATGCGGGCGCCCGCGGCGCCCAGAATCAGCGCCGTCGAGATAACGGCCGCCACCACGGCGAGCAGGGCTACCGGATCCGTGCCATCGCCGCCGACGAACTGGTTGGTGTCGCCGAAGGGCAGCGCGAGCGGGACCAAAAACCAGGCCACGACGACACCCCAACCGCTGCCAGTGCCCCAGCCCAATGCGAGCGCCGCCGCGGCCATGATGCAGGCGGCCGCAGGCGCGTCGCTCTGATCGGCATTGACGATCACGAGCGCGACGGCGGCGACGGCGACGTAAAGAGCTACCAAGACCCGCCAAACGATCACATAGGCATGAACACGGCCCACCGCGCGCAGTTGCGGCCGAGGCCGGCTACCCAGTGGCATCCCGCGGTCGCGGGAACGTTGCGCTCGATGCCCGCTCGAGTCCCGCGCCTGCTGGCCGTGCTTGGCTTGCTCGCGGGGCCGGCGCTTCGGGCATCCCCTGATACGAGGACTCTGGATGCCTGACTGGGGTGGCGTGAGTCGGCGCAGCTAGCCCGACCCGATCGCGATCGCGGCGATGGTTGGCGCGTCGATGCGGACGTTGCCCGCCAGCTCCTTGCAGACAAGCGAGGCTCTATGGCGGCCCCGCGAGAGCGGCTCCCGGGTCACAATGGTTCGAGCGAAACCGTTTGTGGCGGTCCCTGAAGTGTTGTCGCTCACCTGTTCTCCGGGTTCGACAGCCAAGGTTTCCGTGACGTCGTCAACGCGTAGGCGACAGGATGCCTGCGCAGGGCCGCCAACGCTCTCCTGATTGCCCGTCGCAATTGCGAGAACGCGTGAACGCTCTTCGAGTTGAAGCGTCGTGGTCACGCAGTTGGTGAACGCAGTGGTCGACGACGGGTTGCAATCAACTGTTTCGTCCCCGACTAATGGTGCGAACCTCTCGGCGTTGAGCGTCGTCTCGGAGATCTGTCGCCCGGTGAGCGTATTGCGCTTTACGTCGATGCCCTTGACGGCCTTTCGGTCCTTGAGGTCGACGCTCCTGATCGAGTCGTTGGCGATGTCGCGCGAATTGACCTTGCTGACCGCGTATGCGCCGCCGCCGAGAGCGGCGAAGAGCGCGAGCGTTGCGGTGACGTTCGCGTAGCTGAGGTGCCTGCGAATCCTCATCAGTTCCCTCCTGCGGCCGAAGGCTACGGACAGCCTCCCGGTCGTGCTGCCTGGCTCAGCGTGCTTCGACGATGAGCTTGTGCGACCGCGATTTCACCGGTGCCTTGTACGGCCAGCCGCGCTCGCGCAGGACCTTGATCCGGAAGCGGTAGGAGACATCGGAGGTGTAGAAGCGAGCGAACCGGTAGCGCAGCCTGTAGCGACCGTTGGCACGGGTGTAGAAGGTCTGCCGCACGGTTTCCCAGCGCGAGCCGTCTCTCACCTGTAGCTCGATCAGCTTCCCGCCGGCCGGGATGCCGTGCCGCAAGGTGAGCCACGCGGCCACGGAAGACGACTCGCCGGCCCTCGGGAACGTGATTTCGCGAGAGGTGGAACGTGGTCTTCGTCCTCACGTGCAGCCTGCCCGCCCCCGCGTCGTCCGGCAGGTAGCGCTGAGTCCCGTGGAAGCTCACTGTGATCCGCCGAGAGGGGCCCGGATGGCAGGCGTTCGCCCCAGAGCCCATCGGAGTCGGTCTCGACGCTCCGCACGCGACGATTGATGAGGGCGCCGTCGGGAAAACGCTCGATCACGGTCAATTCCTGGTGAGCGAGCGGCTGGCCCGACACGTCCGACCAAGCGTCCAGCGACCTTCGACCGGTCGCCGTAACCAATGGTCATCTGCGGGGCGCCGCCCGGTGACGAGGTGGGCGCTCAGCTTGACGCCCGATTTGAGCGGGAAGGTCGAGGATCATCGGCTGGCCGTCGGCCCGGGCTGTCGTCTGCACGACGTTACCCGCCACATCGCTCGCTCGGGCCAAGAACTCGTAGTTCCCGGGTGGATCGATGGTCGAATCGATCCTCGTCTGAAGCTCGCCGGGTTCGCAGCTGCGTATCCAGGGGCCGCCACGACACCTGACCGACTGGGCGGTAGAAGATCTGCCCCGAGCTCACGCCGGACGTTCGATCCGAGACGGTTGCGCGGACCAGCTCGGGATCGTCCGGGTTCTGGGAGCTCATGAACGTCAACGCCGGCGCGGTGTTGTCGACGCGCACCGTTTGCTGGTCGCATGTGCGATTGCCGGCGAAGTCGACCGCGCAGATCGAGACATCGTTCTGGCCATCGTGGAAGGGTGCCTCGCTTGTTGGTCGAGCTATGCATCGAGCACGAGATCGCTTCCGCACGCGGCAAACCGAGTGGAATAGGAGGTGCCCGGGATCGTGTCGCAGCTTCCAGTCTGGCTGGTGAGCTGCGTGTCCGTTGACGCTCACGACGAGTCGCTCGAGGCCACTACCGTGGATCGCTTGCCTGAGTGCGGAGCGTCCGTCGCGCCGCGAAGCCAGCCCCACTCAAGAGCGTTCCGCTCGAGCATCCGGTGAAGCTTGGATCCGAGTAGTCGGCGACCTTCAGGCGTACGTTCCGTACCCACGTCTTCGCGAGGTCGGACTGCGGGCAGACGCTTGTGTCTTGGCAGGCAAGGCTCGCGACGAATTGCCTCGCGCCGTGTCCCGGGGTTTGCCAAGTGTAGTGCCGGTAGCCGGTCGGGTCGTTGTCGCCGCTGGCCACGCGCGCAACCTCATTCTGTTGCCGATCGGCCATCCACAGACGGGCAGCGTGCCCGTTATCGCGCCGAAGCTTCGCCTGGAGGTCCACGGATACGAGGGCGAGGTGTGGCGATCCGGTCGGCCACCGAACCCGTCCCGAGCGGGGGCGTTGTGCGTCACCCGTGCTGGTGACCTTGATCGCGTAGTCGTTCTGCAGGGTCGCCGCAGAAGCCTCGGGTCGCGTAGGCAGGGGCGTCCTCGAGGATCGCGTCGGCGTGGGCGCGGTTCAACGGATGGCACTGAAGCACGGTGTAGGTGTGCCCAGCGGCGCTCGCCGTCGCAGGCGCTACTCCTGCGGCCAGCGCGACGAGCGTCCAGGTGGCCGCAAGGCTGATCCGGCGCTTGGATGCTGGACTGGTCAAGAGCTGACTACTCCTTCCCCATCTCGGATCTCACGGTCCGAACTCCCGCTGGACCGCCGATCCGCCCCCGCCGCTCGAAGCCGAGCTTCCTGAGCTATCAGGGCGAGGTGCGGCAGAAGCCACGCCGAACTCCTGCTGCGCCGGAGGGAGCCGAAGGCGCGATCGGTGGTGTCGGCTCGGGCTCGGAAGCCGAGGGCGGCTCGGAGGCGCCATCGTCAACCGGCTCCTCGCCGCTTGGCGGCGGCGCGGACGCGTCACTGCCCAGCTGCGAGGGCAGCGTTGCCACGGGGGCGGGAGGGCTCGCCGGGACGGTGCGCTCCGCGGCAGGGCGATTGGGCGTCGATCCTCGCCTCCCGTCCGGGCAGGTGGGCAGGAACAATCCCGGTGGCCAGGCATGCCGTCGCCGCCGCGCCGCCACCGAGGCAAACCGCGGCGAGCTTGCCTGCCGTTCCGAGGCCTGCGAGCTTTGCCAGGACGCCCGTGCCCGCAGCTCCCGCGCCCCGGGCGCCGCCCGGCACGCTCACGACTCGAGTGGCGATCTCCTCGGCGCCCTCGCCGGGGGGCGCGCCGGGAGCGTTACCGGCAAGCTCGCGCACTCGGTGAACCACATCGCCCACCCGGTCCGGAAGCGAGAACCGTCCGTCGCCGATCGCGTCTACCGCCGCCGAGCACCGCGAACGAGGACCCGATGTCGTGGAGATGGCCGCTGAGCTTGCCCGACGAACTCGCGCACAGTGGCGGCAATGTGAGAGGTGCTGTCGCGCTTGGCGTTGCTGCTCGGCATCGGCGAGTCCGGCTGCATACGCCTTCAGCACGGGCTCGCGATCTGCACACCACTCGCCGCGCTCGAGCAGGCGCAGCTTCTCGGTCAGCTCGTCCACGCCGCGCGTGATCTCCTTGCGATAAGCGCGCGGCGAGAGGCCTTTCACCAACCCGCAGACCTGGCGTGGCTCGAGCCCCCAGCCGTAGCGCAGCAGCATCACCGCCCGCCGGCGAGGCGGAAGCGTGGCCAGGAGGTCGCGCGCAATCCGCGAGTCCTCGAGCTTCGTGGCGCGCTCGTCCGGAAGCGTACGGTCGTCGGGGATGGCGTGGATGGCCTGGAGCGGCGCCGTCGGTCGCCGGTTGCGGCGTCGCAGCTCCTTGCTGGCGTGGTTGGCGACCGCCGTCAGGACGTACTTGCGGACCTCCTCGTCGCTGAGCTGGTTGTGTCGCCGCTCGAGGGCCCGCAGCGTTCCCAGCCATGCATTGGCATAGACGTCCTCGATCTCATGGTCGTCGAACGCCCCCCGAAAGGCGCGGCGGATCATCGCCCGTGCGGGGCGGCGAAGCTGTGGGTAGAGACGGCCCGCTCGCTCGCGCCATTCAGGGGAGCGCTCGGGCGGAGCGTTGCCGCGGCGGGAGGCGGCGACCGTACTCATGCAAGAGTCTCAACGCTCACAACCCCGCCCAGCCCATGTGCGCCCCCTCCGGTCACGAACTAAGCCCCTCCCGCCCTTTGAACGGACAGCGCGATCTTATGGGTGCGCCCACGGCGATGCGCGCCGGTACTCGTCCGCGAATACCGGGAAATGCCTAGAGCGTTTTCTGACGAATTTGCGGGGAAATACCCGGCGGGGCGCCCGAGCTTTGATTCCCAATGGACGCCGTCGGCGAGGGAGGCGCGCATCGCGGGTGCGCGACGGTTGCCTCGCCCTGCTGGTCATCCTCGTGACTTTGAACGTGCTATGGACGTACAAAGTCATAAGCGTCCGGATCTCCGACGCTCCCTGCGGCACGTGATTGGAAGCAAGCGTCCCGCCGTGCCCAGCGCGTCCCGGAAAGGGTCTCACGCCTCAGCCCGCCTGTTACTGTCGCCGGGGATGAGGTGGCAAGGGGGACGCATACAGAGGCGTATCGCTGCGTTTCCGAGGCGCCTCGTCATACCGGTTTTCGCCGCCTTGGGCGTGGCCGGCGCCTTGGCGGTCGTCTCCGGAACACACCCGGCGACCCTCGGTCAGGCGGCACGCGGCCCAGGCGCGGCCGAACATCGTCGTGATCGAGACCGACGACCAGACGCTCGAATCGATGCGGGTGATGGACAACGTCAACTCGCTGATCGGGGGCCAGGGGACGACGTTCACGAACAGCTTCGTCAACTACTCGCTCTGCTGCCCCTCGCGCGCCACCTTCCTGACCGGCGACTACATGCACAACCACCGCGTGCTCGGCAACAAGTACCCGAGCGGCGGCTTCGGCCGCTTCGAGGAGCTGCACGGCAACTGGAACCTCGCCGTCTGGCTTCAACGTGCCGGCTACTACACCGCGGTGATCGGCAAGTACCTGAACGAATACGCGAACGAACCGCCTGTGCCGCCCGGCTGGTCGGAGTGGCGCGTGGGCCCCGAGGGATACGGGGTCTACAACTACCCGCTGAACCAGAACGGCACCCTGACCTACTACGGCGAGGACCCCACCGACTTCAAGCAGGACGTATTCACCTGGAAGGCGGTCAACCTCGTCAACCGCCGGGCGCCGCTGGCGAAGCCTTTCTTCCTCTGGCTCACCTACACGGCGCCCCACTGGTCCCCTCCGGACCCGAACCCCAACCCGCCCTACGACTGCGCCAATGCCGCGAAGCCGGCGCCGCGCCACGCCCACGCGTTCGACTCCGAGCCGCTGCCGAGGCCCCCGAACTTCAACGAGCAGTACGTCTCCGACAAGCCCGCCGCGATCCGCAACCGACCGTTCCTGACCGCAAATCAGGTCACGGACATCCAGCGCATGTACCGCTGCGAGCTGGAATCGCTGCTCTCGGTGGACGAGGGCGTCAAGAAGGTCGTCGACGCGCTGAGGGCGAAGGGCGAGCTCGCCAACACGGTCCTGATCTACACCTCCGACAACGGCTACTTCCACGGCGAGCACCGGATCCCCAAGGACAAGCAGCGCATCTACGAGGAGTCGATCCGGGTGCCGCTCCAGATGCGCGGCCCGGGCATCCCGCGGGGGGTGCAGGTGGATAGCCTCGCGATCAACGCCGACCTGGCGCCGACGCTCGTCGACCTGGCGAACGCCAGCCCCGGCCAAGCCATGGACGGGCGCTCGCTGATCCCGGTCGCGAACAACCCGGGCATCGAGCAGGGACGCGAGCTGCTGATCGAGGAGCCGAGCTTCAAGGCGATCCGCACCGAGCGCTACATGTACGCCGAGCACCACACCGGCGAGAAGGAGCTCTACGACCTGCTGAACGACCCGTTCGAGCTCGTCAGTCGCCACAACACCCCCGCCTACGCGTCCGTCAGGAACCACCTCGCGGCCGAGCTACAGAAGCTGCGGAGCTGCAACGGTTCGGGCTGCCGCATCCACTCCACGCCCTGAGGCTCTGGCTCTAGGACCCTCCCACCGCCATCTCCCCGATCAACAGCGCCGGGGCGTTGACCGAGCCGCCGAAGGGGACCCAGCGGGGCTCCGAGGCGGCGGCGGTGATCGCCTTCAGCATCGACTGGAGGTCGGAGGCGATCGTGAACTCGTCGGCGGGGGCGGCAAGCTGGCCGGCTTCGATCAGGCGGCCGGTGGCGCCGACCGAGAAGGTGCCGGAGACCGGGTTGACGCCGGAGTGCAGGCCGGCGACGTCGGTGACGTAGACGCCGTCGCCTGCCTCGGCGAGGAGCTCCTCGAAGCGCTTGGCGCCGGGGGCGACGACCAGGTTGGAGGTGGAGACCGAGGGCGGGGAGCGGTAGCCGGCGCGGGAGGCGTTGGCGGTGGTGCGGGTGCCGGCCGCGCCGGCGGCTTGCTGGCGGCGGGCGGTGTAGGAGTCGTGGAGGTAGGCGGCGAGCTTGCCGGCCTCGATCAGCGGCGTTTGGCCGCGGGGGGCGCCCTCGGCGTCGAAGGGGGAGGAGTTGAGGCCCGCGGGGTCGGTGGCGTGGTCGGTGACGGTGAGGGCCGCCGAGGCGACGGAGTCGCCGAGGCGGCCCGCGAACGGGGAGCGGCCGCGCTGCACCGCGTCGGCGCACAGCGTGCCGCCGATGAAGCCGATGAAGCTGGCCGCGACGATCGGGTCGAGGACGACGGGGCAGCTGCGCGAGCCGGGCTTTCGGGCGCCGAGCAGCGATGCGGCGCGCTCCGCGGCCTCGCGGCCGATCTCGTCGGGGTCGAGGGCCTCGGGCGAGCGGCCCATGCCGATGCCGAGGCCGGTCTGCTTGTCGCCGCCGGCCTCGGCGATCGCCTGTAGGTAGGCGTAGGCGGTGGTCGCCTCGAAGGCGCCGGCGAGCCCGGTCGAGGAGGCGATCGCGACCCGCTGCTCCTCGTCGGCGTAGACCACCGTCTCGACCCCGACGACGCGCTCGTCGGCCTGGCGCGCCGCGCGCTCTATTCCCTTGGCGAGCTCGATCTTTCGCTCCGTGGTCCACTGGGCGAGGGTCGGGTCGTGAAGGCCCGGGATCTGCGGCGGCGCGAGCGGCGCCGTCGGCGGGCGGCGGCGCCGCGAACTCGTCGGCATCGGCGATCCGCGCCGTCTCCACGGCGTCGCGGGCGATTCCCCCAAGCCCCTCCTCGCTCAGCTCCGTCCCGTACGCGTAGCCGGCCCGGTGGTCGATCCAGCAGCGCACCCCCAGTCCGCGCTCTCCCGCCTCGGTCAGGCTCTCGACCTCGCCGTCGAAGATGCGGATCTCCCTGCCCAATCGAGTCCTGCACGTACGCCTCGGCGTCGCCGGCGCCGGCCGCGAGCGCCGCCTCCACGGCGCGCTCGGCGATCGCCTCGAGCTCGTCGCTCATCAGACCGCCGTCCCCCCCACGGTCAGCTCGCCGATCCGCACGTGGCCCTGGCCGGTTCCCACCGGCACCCGCTGGCCGCCCTTGCCGCAGAAGCCCGTCTTCATCTCGAAGTCGGAGGCGACGGCGTCGATCCGTCCCAGCGCCTCGAGGCAGTTGCCGATCAGGGTCGCCCCGCGACAGGGCTTGGTCACCTTGCCGCCCTCGATCAGGTAGCCCTCCGAGACCCCGAAGACGAAGTCGCCGGTGGTCGGGTCGACCTGGCCGCCGGCGAACGAGACGGCGTAGAAGCCGCGCTGGACCTCTGAGATCAGCCCCTCGGGCGAGGCCTCGCCGGGGGCGATGTAGGTGTTGGTCATCCGCGGAATCGGCAGGTGGCGAAAGCTCTCGCGCCGGCCATTGCCGGTCGAGTCGACGCCGTCCTTTCGGGCCCGGACCAGGTCGTAGAGGTAGGAGGTGATCCGGCCCTCGTGGATCACCGCGGTCCGCCGGGTGGGCGTCCCCTCGTCGTCGATCCCGTCCGTTCCCCACTCGCCGGGCAGGCGACCGTCGTCGAAGGCCTCCAGGTCGGGCGCCGCGACCTGCTCGCCCATCTTGCCGGCGTAGACCGAGGCGCCCTTCTGGATGTGGTCGGCCTCGAGCCCGTGGCCGGTCATCTCGTGGAACAGCACCCCGCCGAAGCCGCCGCCGACCACCACGGGCATCGCGCCCGCCGGAGCGGGGTCGGCGTCGAGCAGGGTGAGCGCGATCCGCGCCGCCCGCTCGGCGGTGCGCTCGGCCGCGCCCTCGGTGACCAGCTCGAAGCCGCGATGCCCGCCCAGCGTCTCGAAGCCGGTCTCGACCGCGCCGTTTCGCCGGGCGACCACCTGGACGCCGAGCCGCACCCGCGTTCGGTCGTCGACGGCGAACCGCCCCTCGGAGTTGGCGACCGTGACCCGGCGGCGGCCCTCGGCGTAGCTCGCCTGCACCTGGGCGACCTCGTCGCCCGCCGAGCGGGCGGTCTGATCGCAGGCGCGAAGCAGCTCGGCCTTGCGCTCGGCAGGCACCTCGGCGGGAGCGACGGCGATCTCCTGGAGCGGTGGCGGCTCGGCCGCCGCCAGGGCCTGGATCTCGCGACGGTCACCGCGCGCCGCGGCCGCCACGGCGGCCGCGGCGCGCCCCAGCTCGCTCTCCCCCAGCCCGTCCACGTGAGCGAAGTAGCTCGTCTCGCCGCGCACCACCCGCACCCCGGCGCCGCGCTCGCTTCCCCGCTGCACCCGCTCGACCCGCGACTCGTCGATCGCCAGGCCGAGGCCCGAGCGCTCCTCGCAGAAGACCTCGGCGAAGTCGCCGCCGTGCTGAAGCGCGCCCTGGAGCACCCGCCCGGCCAGCTCGGCCTCGATCAGCGGCGCCACCGCCGGCTCCGCCGTCAAGTGCGGATCCCGGTGGTCATCGGGCCAGGTCGATCAGGCTCGAGGCGGCCAGGAACAGCCGCCGGCCCGCCTCCGTATCGGATGGGTAGGCGGCGCTCCGGCCACCCGGGTAGTGGACGCGCGCGAACGGCTTTCGGGTCGTCCGCCGGCGGCGCAGGTAGGCGGCCGCCTCCTCCGCGTAGGCGGAGACGCGTTCCAGGATCGTTCGCTGCGGCTTCTGCGTCACGCCCGCCCCTGCACGATCAGCCCGCGGGGGGCCCGCATCAGCCGCCGTCCCTGGCGAGGTCGCGCAGCACCGCCCGCATGTCGAAGATCATCAGCGACGCCAGCGTGAAGCGCTCGGCGACCGTTACCATCACCAGCCCCTCGTGGCGCACCGCGAACGCCTCCCCATCCTCCGTCGCGACATGGACGTGGCTCGCCGGCTCGTCCCCGGCGGCGTCGGCGGCGGCCACCAAGGCCGCGCCCGCGCTCGCCCAGCTCTCCGGGTCGCCGCTGGCGGCCAGCGCGCGGCCCTCGCGGTCGAGGACGGCGCAGCCGCGAAGGTCCGGCGACATCTCGGTCAGGCGGGCGACTGCGGCCTCGGCCGCTTCCCCGCTCGGGGCGTGCTGGGTGTTGACGCTGGTCACTCGGCAAACATATAGGCGTGTCGCTCGCCCGAGCATCCTGGCTCACCGTCGTCGTCATCTGCGCTGTGGCGGCCCTGATCCTGGCCCTGGACGGATACAACGGCTACTCGATCGTCCTCGCCGCCGTCGGCGCCTCTGCGGCCGTCAACCTCGCTGAATAGCGCCTCAGGCGCTCTCAGCCGGCCCGGTAGGGCGCCGCGTCCCGCGAGGCTGGGTCGCGCACCGCCCCCTCGGGCTCGACGTGGATCAGCACGTCGGAGTCGACCTCTGCCTCGATCGCGTCCCGGAGGAGGTGTGCCAGGGAATGGGCGCGCTCGAGCGTGGTCCCGGAGCGAAACTGGACGTGGAGGTCGATGTAGTCGCGGGCCCCGGCGCGGCGGGCGCGGAGCTTGTGATAGCCGACCATCTCCGGCGGCCGCGCGGCGGCGATCGCGGCCTCGATCCGGTCGAGCTCCTCGGGGGGCGGCGCCTCGTCCAGGAGCACCCGCGAGGAGCCGGTGAGGATGCGAAGCCCGGCGAAGACGATCGCCCCGGCGACCACCAGGGCGGCGATCGGGTCGAAGGCGTCGAAGCCGGTGATCTCGACCAGGCACAGCCCGGCCAGCACCCCGACCGAGGTGAGGGCGTCGGCGCGCAGGTGGGCGGCATCGCCCTCGAGGGCCGCCGAGCGATGCTCGCGGGCGCGACGCCCGAGGTAGGTGGAGACCGCGAGGTTGGCGACCGCCGAGACGGCGATCACCGCGATCCCCACGCCGAGGTGCTCGACCTCGGCGCCGACCACCAGCCGGCGGGTGGCTGCGAAGACGATGATCCCGGCGCCGATCAGGATCAGCATGCCCTCGATCGCGGCGGCGAGGTTCTCGGCCTTCTCGTGGCCGTAGGGGTGCTCGGGATCGGGCGGCTCGTCCGCCTTTCGCACCGAGACCAACGCGACCACCGAGGCGACCAGGTCGATCGACGAGTGCAACGCCTCGGTGATGATCGCGATCGAGCCGGTGATCGCCCCGGCGGCGATCTTGAGCGCGATCAACAGCGAGTTGGAGGCGACCGAGAGGGTCGCGGCGCCCGACTTGGTGCGGATCATGACCCCGCCTCCAGCCAGCTCGCGAGCTCCCGGGCGGCCCGGCCTCGGTGGCTGATCGCGTGCTTCTCGGCGGCGCTCAGCTCGGCCATCGTTCGCCGATCGCCGGGCCCCGTATCGTCGGGGACGAAGGCGGGGTCGTAGCCGAAGCCGCCCGAGCCGCGCGGCGCGCCCGCCAGCCGGCCCTCGCAGCGCCCCTCGAACAGGCGCTCGGCGCCGTCCTCGTCGACGTAGGCGAGCGCGCAGACGTAGGCGACCGAGCGGTCAGCGGCGCCGGCCAAGTCGCTCAGGAGCTGCTCCAGGTTCTCTTCGTCGCCGGCATCCGGGCCGGCGTAGCGGGCAGAGCGCACCCCGGGCCGGCCGCCGAGGGCCCGCGCCTCGATCCCCGAGTCGTCGGCGATCACGGCCATGCCGGTGGCGGCATGGGCGGCACGCGCCTTGGCGAGGGCGTTGTCGGCGAACGTCTCCCCCTCCTCGGGCGGCAACTCGACCTCGTCGGGAAGCGGGTCCAGCTCCAGCGAGGCGAGTATCTCGCCCAGCTCGCGCAGCTTGTCGTGGTTGCGGGTCGCGACCACGGCTCGCGCCGGCGGCATCAGCCGGCAAGGCCGGCGACTGCGTCCTGCTGCGCGTCGCGAAGCTGGGCGATCGCCGGCTCGGCGAGGGCGAGCAGGTCGTCGAGAGAGGCGCGAGAAACCGGAGTGCGCTCCGCGGTCGCCTGGACCTCGACCAGCCCGCCGTCGCCGCTCATGACCACGTTGGCGTCGACCTCGGCGCGCGAGTCCTCGGAGTAGTCGAGGTCGAGCAGCGGATCGCCGTCGACCACCCCGCAGCTGACCGCGGCGATCGAGCCGGTGAGCGGATCGCGTTCCAGCTCACCCGCCTCGATCAGCTGGGCGAGCGCCAAGCGCAGCGCCACGTAGCCGCCGGTGATCGCTGCGCAGCGGGTGCCGCCGTCAGCCTGGAGGACGTCGCAGTCGATGTAGACGCTGCGCTCGCCGAGCGCCTCCAGGTCGACGACCGCCCGCAGGGAGCGGCCGATCAGCCGCTGGATCTCCACCGAGCGCCCGTCGGGGCGGCCGCGCTTTATGTCGCGCTCCTTTCGGTCGCCCGTGGACGCCGGGAGCATCGCGTATTCGGCGGTCACCCATCCCCGGCCCGAGCCGTCCATCCAGCGCGGCACGGAGGCGGTCACCGAGGCGGTGCAGATGACCCGAGTCTCCCCCTGCGAGTAGAGGGCCGAGCCATCCGCGGGGCGCACGAACCCCGGCTCGATCTCGACCGGGCGCAGGTCGCCGGGAGAGCGGTCGTAGCTTCGGCTCGGACCCATCCGACGGAGTGTGTCAGGCGGCTTGTGCCCGGCTGGCGCCGCCGCCGGCTCTTCTTGCTCGGCATGGGAGTCGGACTCCGCCGCGAGGCCGACGTCGGCGAGAGCGTGCTCGCGGTCCCAGTAGACGGCGAGCCGGGTCACCTTGCCCCCGCGGATGTGGAATAGGTTCGCTCCCTTTGCCCGCATCTGGCCGACGTCCACCCCACTCGCCTTGCCGCGCCCGCTGAGGTCGATGAGCACCAGGACGCGCTCTTCGTCGAGCTCGCGGTACTCGTCCGCCTCCGCGCGCCACTCCTCCCAGGCGCTCAGGACGCTGCGGAAGCCCTCTGTCATCCCGTCCACTCCCGTCCAGCTGCCGGGTGAGGGCCCGTCGACGATCGCGAACTCGATCTCGGGGTGCGCCCACTCGACCGAGCTCCAGTCGCCGCGCTCCCAGGCCGCGTAGAGCGAATGCACGAGCTCCAGGTTCGCCGATCTCACACGCCAACTATTTCGGATTCGAGTCCGTGGACGCTTGCCTCGTCTGCGTCCGAGTGCTCCCTACCGGAAGGTGATCGCGTTCACGACCGCGAGTAAATGCAGGGAGGCACTGAACCAGTGGTCGCCAAGGCGGGATACTGCGCGGGCGATGTCGCAGGAGAACACAGCCGTGGCCAAGTCCGACACCCGCCGCCCAATCGCGGATCAAATCCTGCTGCGTGTGCCGTTTCTGGTGGACTTCGCCCTCGCTCGCTTGGCGAGCCTGCCGCCAGAATCCCCGTTGCGGCGGCGACTGCTCCCCTGGGGGCTGCGGCGCGGTTTCGAAGCCGCTGCCCGGAAAGACTTCGATGTTCCGCTGCTGGGCTACGAGCCTGACGTGGAGGCCTTCCTCTCCGGACCTACCGGGGTGGGATTCGCAGAGAGCTTTAGCGGTCATCAGGGGTGGCTCGACTCCGCCAGCGACCTATTCGAGCTCTTCGTCGAGACGCGTATCACCGTGAAGCGGGTGCTCGACGCGGGTGACCGCTGGGTGGCCGAGCTGGAGACCCTGGGGCACGGCAAGGCCAGTGGTGCCCCGTTTGCAGCCAACTGGGGGACGGTCTACTACCTCTCGCCAAGAGGGAAGATCAGGCGGCAGGAGATCTTCTGGGCGGAGGATGGCTGGGCGCAGGCCCTCGAAGCCGCCGGGCTGCAGGAGTAGGGAGGCGTGTTCACGGCCTGCTTGATCTTGTTGACGATCACGTTGGCGAGCTCCGTCCCCTGCTTGCCGTTTATGCGGTACTACGCCATCCGTTGGGCCGCGAACCTGAAGTGAGGCATCTGCTTCGTTGTGAAACCGGTCACAATCGCGGCATGGGTCACTGGACGTGGCGCTACAGGGTTCGTGCGAGCCGGCGAAGGCTGGGGGTATTGCTTGCGCTCGTAGGGGTGATGTTGCTCTGCCCCTCGGCGTCGGCCGCCAGCCCGCTCGGGCTGACCGATTGCGGGCCGGCCCAAGGCGTCTATCAGTGCTCGGGGCTGGTTGAGACGTGGGACGGCGTGCCCCTCGACACCACCGTCACGTTGCCGTCGAAGAGCTCGAGGCACCTGCCGGCGGTTGCCGAGATCCACGGCTTCGGCAATTCGAAGTACGAGTACCTCGACCCGGGTTCGACCGCCTACACGGACAACGCCTTTGCATGGGCGAAGGATGGCTATGCCGTCCTCACCTACACCGCGCGGGGTCTGTGGGGATCGTGCGGAACGCCGGAGGCACGGGCGGCGAATCCGCAAGCCTGCGCCCGCGGCTACATCCACCTGGCCGACGTCCGCTACGAAGCCCGAGACACCCAGGAGCTGATCGGCCGGTTAGTCGACCAGGGCTACGCCGCCCCGCGAATCGGCGTCACCGGTGACTCCTACGGCGGCGGGCAGTCACTGATGCTGGCGGCCCTCCGCGACCGGGTGATGCTCCACGACGGACGGCTCGTCCCGTGGCGAAGCCCTGATGGGCGCCGACTCCAGATCGCCGCTGCCGCGCCGGTGATTCCGTGGAGCGACCTGGTCTCGGCGGCGGCGCCGAATGGGCGGGTGAAGGCGAACGGAATCACGACCTGGCGCGAGGCCCACGCCGATCGGGGTCGAGAAGGCGTCGTTCGTGAACGCGATCGCCGCCGCCGCCCAATTCGCCACCGGCCCCGGACAGCCGGTCGGCGAGCCGTTCGTCCCGGGGAGGCCGATGGGTTACCTCGCTCCGGCGGGGACCGACCCCCAGGCCGACGTCGCCTCCTGGGTGGCGCGCACCAACGCAGGCGAGCCCTACACCGACCCCGAGGTGCAGACGATCGTCCGCCTCCTGACCCGCTACCACTCGCCCTACTACATCGATCCTAGCCGCCCGCCGGCGCCCCTCTTCATCGCCTCCGGATTCACCGACGACCTGTTCCCGGTCGACGAGGCGCTGCGCTTCGCCAACCGGACTCGAAGCCTCTACCCTCGGAGCCCGCTGTCGCTGCTCTTCGGCGACTTCGGGCACCAGAGGGCCGCGAACAAGCCGGCCGAGCGCTCTGTGCTCCTGAATCGCGTCCACGGCTGGTTCGATCGCTATCTGCGTGGCAGGGGCTCACCGCGGCAGGGGGTCACCGCCTATGTTGAGACCTGCCCGCGCTCCAGGCCCTCCGCCGGGCCGTTCAGCGCCCCAGCGTTCGCCCAGCTGGCACATCGTCAGGTGCGCTTCGCGGCCGCGGGACGGCAGACGGTTTCATCGGCCGGTGGGAATCCGGCGGTCGCCGCGGCGATCGATCCGGTCACCGGCGGCGGCGACAGCTGCGTTTCGACCTCGGCCGCCACTGCCCCGGGCACGGCGCGCTATGTCTTGAAGCGCAAGGGCGCTTCGCCGCTCACGCTGATCGGAGCCCCCCAGCTTCGCGCCGACCTGGCGGTGAGCGGCGTTCCACCGCAGAACGCCCAGGTCGACGCGCGGCTTTGGGACGTGGCGCCCGACGGCGGCTCCCAACAGCTGGTCGCCCGGGGCACCTACCGCCCGGGCCGCGGAAACCGCTGGCAGCTGCATCCCGGGGCCTGGCGGTTTGGGCGCGACCACGCCGCGGTCCTCGAGCTGGTCGGCTCGGATGCCCCCTACGCGCGGCCGTCGAACGGCGCCTTTCAGATCGAGGTGCGGAACCTTCGGGCGAGCCTTCCCGCGCGGTAGCACCCTTGCCGCCGCCCGCTCTCCTCGCCCCCCGGGGGTGGGCGATCGGGGCGAGCGGCGGCGCGGGAGCGAGTGCTCCCTACCGGAACGTGATCGCGTTCACGGCCTGCTTGATCTTGTTGACGATCACGTCGGCGAGCTCCGTCCCCTGCTTGCCGTTGAACCCCTTCATCGCCGCCACCATTCCGACCATCAACAGCGAGACCAGCAGGATCAGGCCGACGTACTCGACCGTGCCCTGGCCGCGCTCACCCTCGAGCGCGGCGCGGATGCGTTGGGCGCGGCGAAAGAAGAATGCCTGGACGTATGCAGCGAGCTTGTAGAGCATCGACTCCTCCTGTTCGGGATTTCGGTCGATGCTCGCCGTGACCGCGTCACCGGTCCAGACCTGGACGCCACGGTTTGCCACCGCCCGTGTGAATGAAGTCGCGCCCGGCGGGCGGTCTGCGCGTTCGCTTTCACGCGATTGCGAGCGCGAGCCGTGGACCCGTCGAGACGACGGGCCAAGGCGGATTCGCCCCTAGACGGCGACGGGCTCCTGCGCCTCCTCGGGCCCTCCAGGCTCCTCCGCCGCGCCCTGGGGGACGAAGTCGCTCTGGCGCACCAGCGCCAGCACCGCGATGGCGCCGCTGAACAGGATCAACGCCCCGATCAAGAGGATGTCGTTGAAGGCGTCGGTGAACGCGACGCCCGCCGCGTGGACAGCCGGGTCGTGGAGCTGGGGAGGCACCTGGCTGGCCGCCTGGGTGCCGCTCGCTGCGACCCCGTCGGCGAACCCGCTCGGCGCCTGGGGCAGCAGCTTGCCGAGCTCGTCGGAGATCATGCTCTGGAAGACCGCGCCGAGGGCGGCGATCCCGGTCGCTACGCCGGCGATCCGCATCGTGTTGTTGATCCCGGAGGCCATGCCCGACCGCGCCGCAGGCACGACCCCGAGCGCGGTCGAGGCGATCGACGGATTGGAGAGCCCGATGCCGAAGCCGCTGACCATGAACCCGGCGAGCAGGGTCGTCCACTCCGAGTCGGGCTTGGCGCCGCGCATCAGCAGCAACCCGACGCCGACCAGCGCCAGCCCGATCGTCAGCGGCACCCGCGCCGGGATCTTCGCGACCAGGTTGCGGGTGGCGAGCGGCACGAGAAATGCAAACAGGGTCAGCGGCAGGAAGCGAACGCCAGCCTCGAGCGGCGTCATCCCGATCACGCTCTGCATGTAGATCGTGATGTAGAGGAACATCGCGAACATCCCGGCGCCGATCGCGAAGGTGCCATAGGAGACACCCGAGAACGCGGGCTTGCGGAAGAGGCTGAGGTCGAACATCGCATGGTCCTGGCGCCACTCGAAGAGGACAAACGCCGCGAACAGGAGGGCCGCGGCGACCAGCGCGCCAACGATCAGCCCGCTGCCCCAGCCCTCGGCGTTGCCGCGCAGCAGGCCGAAGATCAGCGCGAAGAGCCCGAGCGAGAAGGTGATCAGGCCCGCCCAGTCGAGGCGCTTGGCCTCGGGATCGCGCGACTCACCGGCCTGGGTCTCGGCGAGGATCACGGTACCGATCCCGATCGGGACGTTGACGAAGAAGATCCACTCCCAGCCGAGCCCCTCGGTGAGCGCCCCGCCGACCAGCGGCCCGACCGCGACCGCGCCGCCGATCGTCGCGCCCCAAGCGGCGATCGCGGTGCCGCGCTCGCGGCCCTGGAACTCCTGGGCGATCAGCGCCAGCGAGGTCGCGAACATCGCCGCGCCGCCAACACCCTGCAGGCCCCGCGCGATGTGCAGGAATGTCGCGCTGGTCGCCAGCCCGCAGAGCAGCGACGCGAGCGTGAACAGCCCGACCCCGATCACGAACAGGCGACGCCGCCCAAAGCGGTCGGCGAGCGTGCCCATCATCAGCGTGAAGGCCGAGAGCAGCAGGGTGTAGGCGTCAACGACCCACTGCAGCCCGGTGAGGTCGGTGTCGAGGTCCTTCTGGATGTCGGGCAGCGCGACGTTGACGACGGTGATGTCGAGCAGCAACATGAACGTCGCAAGGCAGACCGCGAGCAGGCTCCACCACTTACGTTCCATCAGGCACCAACCTTCTCTGCGACATTCGGGCAAGCGTACTCGGCGCCTGCAGCCAACCCGGGACGGACCGAGCCAGCCGGATCGACGTCAGTCGCTTGCGACGAGGAAGCGCTCCAGCCGCTCTGCGAACCGTGGCGCGAGGGCGGCCACCAGGAGCTCTATCTCATGTGCGACGACGCCCAGACGACCGTCGACGAGCTCAAGCGCAAGGGAGTCGAGTTCAGCCGTCCGATCAGCGACGAGGGCTTAGGGCTGCTGACAGCGATCAAGCTGCCCGGTGGTGGCGAACTTGGCCTATACGAGCCCCGACACCCGCGCTAGTGAGATGCGCGAAGACAGCGCAAGCTCCAAGGGCTCCCCTGTCCATGTGAAGGGGTATGCGGCGCCGACGCTTGCAGGTAGCGCCCCTAACTGCGCGATCTATTGAACCCCTTCATCGCCGCCACCATTCCGACCATCAACAGCGAGACCAGCAGGATCAGGCCGACGTACTCGGCCGTGCCCTGGCCACGCTCATGCCGATTGCATCTCGATGCTCGCCCCGTCGGCGTAACCGGTCCAGACGCAAACGCGCCGACTGCTCGACCTGGGGGTGCCGTAAGCGCCTCCAGTCGTACCGACCTCGCATCCGAACGGTTTCTGCTCGGGCGGGCGTTAAACGCGAGGCCCAGAGCAGCTACTGAACCGCTTCGCCGCTCGGATCGACCACCAGCCACAACCCGCCGAACTCCTCGACCCCGTGGCAGAGGACCTCCCCCGGCGGGTCGTCGACGTAGTAGTAGAGCGGGTGGCCGTCGTAGGTCACCTGGACCGATCCGTCGTCGCGCTTGGTCGTCCCGAGCAGCTTGGCGTCGACCCCTTCGCCGGCTCGCGGAGCGCCCTCGGTGAGCACCGGCGGCCAGGCCTCGGCGCAGGCTCCGTAGCAGCGGCTGGTATTCGCGGTCTCCTTGTCGAACAGGTAGATCGCCTGCTGCTCGGAGTCGAAGAGGACCGAGCCGTATTGGCTGTCGGCGGCCACGACCTGGGCGCTGGAGCCGGTCCGCTCCTTGGCTCCGGCGCCCGTCGCCTGGCGGTCGGCGGCGGCGGTGTCCTGGGTTGCGCCTGTGTCGCTCCCGGCCACCGGACCCGGGCCGGTCGGGGTCGAGTCCTCGTCGCCGCCGCACGCGGCAAGCGCCAGCGAGGCGAGGATCCCGGCAATGGCGAGTGATCGGCTCATCGGTACCAGGAGCTTGGTCTGATCATCTAACCGATTCATTACGGGCACCGGGACCTGGTGAGGACGATCGGTACGGGTCTCAGCGGCTCGCAGTTACAGCCCGCTGACGAAGCTCACAAGCTCCGGCACGATCCGCTCGTGAGCGTCCTCCTGAAGGTAGTGGCCAGCGTCCTCGAGCCTGGTGACCGCTGCGTCAGGGAAGGTGTCGAGCCAGAGGGTGTCCAGATAGGACGGGAGAAAGGCCGTGTCCTTCATCGCCCAGGCGATGTGGACGGGCTTTGAGCGGAAGTCGCTGCTTCAGCCGCTCCTCGATCTCGGTCGTCATCGCGACCACCGGCCCCTCTCCGGTGACCGGGATCTCGCGCGGGAAGACCAGGATCGGGGTGCGGTCGGACCAGCCCTGGTGCACGGCCCGGTAGGCACGCTTGACCGTCGGGCGTGAGGCGCTCGCGGTGCACGATGCCCTGCCCGAACAGAAACCCGCGCTTGAACGCGTCGAGACCCTTGACCAGCACCTCGCCGACTACCGGCGTGCGGAAGAGGCGCAGCGGGAGCGGCAGGGGGATCTTGTCCTTGCCCGGGCGGCAGCGCCTCGGGCCTCCAGCCGTGGGCGTAGGTGTTCAGGATGAAGAGACCGTCGACCCGCTCCGGGTGGCTGGGTCGCCCAGTAAAGTCCGATCGGACCGCCCCAGTCCTGCGGCACGACGGTGGCGCCCCGGAGGTCGAGGGACTCGAGCAGGGCGTCGAGCCGTCCGGCGTGTCGGGGCACACGGTAAAGCTCCGGGTCGCCCGGCTTGTCCGAGCGCCCGAAGCCGAGATGGTCGGGCACGATCGCCCGGTGGCCGGCCTCGACCAGCGGCGGGATGAAGTTGCGGTAGAGATAGCCCCAGGTCGGGTTGCCGTGCACCATCACGACCGGGCGGCCGTCGCGCGGGCCTTCGTCGACGTAGTGCATGCGGCCGTCCGGCGAGTCGAACCACTTCGGCTCGTAGGGCCAGGTGCCCTCGAAGGTCCAGTCGGTAACCCGCATCAGCGCCTCATCCTACGCGGGCACGGGTGTGCTCCGCCTGCACCGAGGGCGGCGGGGCGAGGGCCCTTGTAGAGCATCGACTCCTCCTGTTCGGGATTTCGGTCGATGCTCGCCGTGACCGCGTCACCGGTCCAGACCTGGACGAGACAGCTTGCCACCGCCCCTGTGAATGAAGCCGCGCAGGTTTTGAGACCAGGTTCCCGGGGTAGATGCAAGCGTGCCGGCCTGGAGATCCGGGATCCGGAGAAGGCAAACGATGCGATTCCCGAACAGGACGTCCGCGCTCCGTCTCGTCACCTCGGCCCTCGTCGTCGTAGGGCTTCTGGTCGCCGCTCCGGCCACCGGCGCGAACCCGAAGGCACAGCCAGCCTTCCGCCAGAACCCGATCCTCTTCGTTCACGGCATCGAAGGCTCGGGCGCGCAGTTCGAATCTCAGGCGATGCGCTTCATGAGCAACGGCTATCCCCGGCGCTGGATCGACGAGGTCGACTACAACTCGACGCGCGCGGTGGCGGACAAGAGCGAGGTCGATGGCCAGATCGACGAGGCGATCGCGACTCTCAAACGGCGGACCGGCAGGCCCAAGGTCGACGTGGTCGCACACTCGCTCGGCACCTCGGTGATGTACGACTACCTGACGAACGGGGCCATGGCGGCGCAGCGGCGCGCGACCGTCGCGCACTACATCAACGTCGATGGCCAGAATCAGAATCCCGGCGTGCCGACGCTCGCCGTATGGGCCGGCAGGGGCACACCCGGCCGGCACATGGAGGGCGCGCAGAACATCACGATCCCGAACCAGACGCACGTGCAGACGTGTAGCTCGGCCGAGTCTTTCCTCGCCTACTACAGGTTCCTGACCGGGCAAAGGCCGGCGCGGGACATCGTCCGACAGAGCGGGCCGATACAGGTCGCGGGCAAGGCGCTCAACTTCCCGCAAAACAGCGGGCTGGTGGGCGCGACCGTGCGGGTCTGGCCGCTGCGCGGCGACGGCCGACGGACGCTGCGGCCGCGCCGATCGCATCGATCCCGATCAGCGACGGCTCGCCAGGCGGTGGAGCCTGGGGGCCGGTCACCGTGCAGGCCGGCAGGCGCTACGAGTTCACGCTGGTGCGCCCCGGCCTGCCGACACTTCACATCTACTACGAGCCATTCGTGAGAAGCGACTACACCCTCCGACTGCTGGCGTCACCCGCCATCGAGGGCTACGCCGGCAACCGCCCGGGCAGCATGAGTGCGGTGAACATCAGGTACAAGGAGCTGTGGGGTGACCAAGGGGCCCAGAACGACCGGCTGCTCATCAACGGCCTGCAACATCTGTACGGCTGCGCTCTGCCCGATCAGCAAGCAGGTCAACGCCTTCTTCGCGTTCGACCGCAACCGCGACGGGCAGACCGACCTGAGCTCACCGGATCCGGTCCTGAGCAACCTGCCGTTCATCCAGGGCGCGGACGTGTACGTCCGGGCCAGCTCGCCACCCGATCGCACGGCCTCGTGGCAGCTGATCTCGCGCGGCGGCGGACCAGTGCGGACGCTGAACGTCCCGAATTGGGACTCCTCAACCGACGGGGTCACGCTCCAGTGGAATGACTTCGACAAGCTGACCTTCTAGCGACGGTGGTTGGCAGGCCGACCGGCGGGTATAAAGTCAGTTCGTGAGCGCTGTCAACCGGCTCCCCGTCAAGGCCGCAGTCATCGCCGTTGTCGTATTCGCGCTGGCGGCGCTGGCGGCGTCTCCGGCGTCTGCTCAGGCGCCCGAGGTGCGGCACGTGGTGTTCGTCGGCAACAACTGGGACGGGACCGCCGACGTGCTCGATCCGCGAAGGAACCACAGGCGGGTCGCTCGGCTCAACATCATCCCGGACATCCAGCAACGGCTGTTCGAGATCCAAACCAATCCGGAACGGCTGGCCTACTTCCTGGCCATCCGGCAGGCCGTCGGCGAGGGCCACGACCAGTTCGTCGACGACATGTTCTCGACCAACGACGGGCGGCTCCTGATCGTCTCCAGGCCGAGCCTCGCCGATGTCGTTGCAATCAACCTGCGCACCCGCAAGATCGTCTGGCGCTTCCAGGTGGATGGCCAGCGATCCGACCACATGGCGATCTCGCCGGATGGCCAGCACGTCGCGGTCTCCGCGTCGACGGGGAATGTCGTCCACATCCTCAACGTCCACACAGGCCGCGAGGTGGGCAGGTTCCCCTCGGGCGACTCGCCCCACGAGAACAACTACTCCGCCGACGGGAACCGGATCTACCACGCCAGCATCGGGCTCGTCTACACCCCCGCGGACCAACCGGAGTTCGACTCGACCAAGGGCGACCGCTGGTTCCAGATCGTCAACGCAAACACGAACCGGATCATCGAGCGGATCGACATGGGAAAGAAGCTCGAACAGGCGGGGTACCCGAACATGAGCTCTGCGGTCAGGCCCATGGCGCTCTCGCCAAACGAGAAGTTCGTCTACTTCCAGGTCTCGTTCTTCCACGGCTTCGTCGAGTACAACTTCGACCAGGACCGCGTCATGCGCGTCGCTCGCCTGCCGAACGAGGTCCCGGAGATCCCGCGCGAGGACTACCTGCTCGACTCTGCGCACCACGGGATCGCGATGAACTCCGACGGGACCAGGCTCTGCGTCGCCGGCACGATGTCGGACTACGTGGCGATGGTCTCGCGCAGGAGGTTCGGTTTCAAGCTGATCCACGCGGGCAAGAAGCCCTACTGGTCCACGACCAGCAGGAACGGCCGCCTCTGCTACGTGTCCTGGAGTGGCAGCGACCGGATCTCGGTGATCTCCTACGAGACGATGAAGGAGATAGCCCGGATCCCCGTGGGCGACCATCCGCAGCGCATCCGCACGGGCAACGTCCAGGCGAACTGGCTGACGGCGCAGGGCTAAGCGTCCGCTGCCGCGGCTTACTTCTGGGCGACGATGATGTCCTTCTTGCCCAAGCCGGGGCCCGACGCCTCGCGCCCCGACCAGGCTCCATAGCGCACCTCTTGAATCCCGAGCCCGGCCTCCTTGTGCGCGCGGCGAACAAAGTCCTCGTCCAAGGCGATCCAGGCCTCCGGGCGATCGGGCCGCTTGACCCGCGCCAGGTCGCCGAACTGATGCAGAACGCCCTGCCGCGACTCCCCGCCTTCAACCAGCGATAGCGACTCCTCGTTGAGCAGGAAGATGGTGTTCACGGTCCTGCCGCCTGGTTTCAGCACCCTCCCGATCTCGTGGAAGTAGTTCCGAGCGTCATCGGGAACCAGGTGGGTGAACAACGAGTTTGAGAACACGAAGTCGAAGGCGTCGTCGTCGAAGGGGAAGCGGTACTGGGCAGCCTTGGCCTCCGCGCTCGGGTTGTAAGAAGTGTTGAAGACGTCGGCCCAGACGAATGTGAACTGCGGCAGCTTCGAGGCGATCCGCTCGTTGCAGACCGTGATCGACTTCTGATCGGTGTCCATGCCGACGTAACGGCCACGGTCATCCAGGTACTGGGAAAGCGCGACCGCAAGGCGGCCGACGCCGCAACCGAGATCCAGCAGGGTGTGGTGGGGCTCGAGGCCGGCGTCCACCGAGGCCTGCAGAAACCGTGCGCCGGCCTTCTTGAAGTCGCCCTTGCGCGTGTACACGGCAGCGCGCGCTGAGGGGGGATGAGGTCGTCGATGCCTGGCGTCCGGGCACGCAAGCGTCGGGGGCGAGGCATGGGGCTCGGCATCATAGAACCGCCTGACCGGGCCGACGGCCGACAGTCGGGGACGGCGGCCCGATGGCCGGCGGTCGGGCGGCGCGGCTACGCTGCCCGCCGTGCGGGTCTTGGTGGTCACCAACATCACCCCCGATCCGGCCAGTCCGTCTCGAGGCGTCTTCGTCCGCGACCAAGTCGCGGCCCTGCGCCGCGCCGGGGTCGAGGTCGAGCTGCTCTCCTTCCCCGGCGGCAGGTGGAACTATCCCCGCGCGGTTCCGCGGATCCGCCGGCTTCTGAGGCGCGAGCGCTTCGACCTCGTCCACGCCCACTACGGCCTGGCCGGCTGGTGCGCGTCGCTCGCCGGGGCCCGGCCGCTGATCGTCACCTTCCACGGCACCGACGTCCGCCACCCGACCGTGGGCCGTCTGTCACGCCGACTGGTGCGGCGGACTCGACCTGGTCGCGGGCGCCTCCCGCGCCCTGTTCGCCCCCGAGGCCGAACGGCCCGGCCTGCCGAGACGGCCCGGAGCGACCGCAGTGCTCCCCTGCGGCGCCGATCTCGACCGCTTCGGGCCGGCGCCGCGCGCCGAGGCGCGGCAGCGGCTGGGCCTCGACCCCAAGGGCCGATACCTGCTGTTTCCGGCCGCGACCTTCCGGCCCGAGAAGCGCTACGACCGAGCCGTCGAGGTCGGGCGTCTGGCGGGCGCGGAGCTGTTGACAGGCGGCGCGATCGAGACCAGAGCGGATGCCCGACTGGGTCAACGCCGCCAGCGCCGTGCTGGTCACTTCGGAGAACGAGGGGTTCGGGCTGGTCGCGGTGGAGGCGCTGGCCTGCGATGTGCCGGTGCTCTCGACGCCGGTCGGCGTCGCCCCGGCGCTATTGCGCGGCATCCAGGGCTGCCTCGCCGAGCCCTTCGACCCCGACCGTGGGCTGAGCTCGCCCGCGGCCACCTCGATTCGCCCGATCCACGCGTTGCCGGTCGCCAGCGGGCCCGCTGGTTCTCGGCCGAGCTGATGGCCGAGCGAGTCCTGGTCGCCTATCGAGAGGTTCTCGACTCGGCGGCGGAGGATTGATCCGACCCGACGCGATTCACACGGGATCGCAGTCCGGCCAGTGCCGGCGCTGGCGCTCGATGTAGGGCCGGGCGGGCTCGGTGGGCGCGGCGGGTGCCTCGCGCTCTGAGCCGAGAGCCTCGATCGTGGCCAGCACCGAGGCCGCCAGCGCGGTCCGGTCGTAGCCGCCCTCCAGGCAGACGAGCAGCGGAGCGTCGAGCTTCGCCGCGGCCTCCCGCATGGTCGCCGCCATGTCGGCGTAGCCCTCGGTCTCCACCCGGCAGTCGGCGAGCGGGTCGTCGCGGTGAGCGTCGTAGCCGGCGGAGATCGCGATCAGGCCCGGCCGAAAGGCCCGGGCTATGGGCGCCACCACGTGCTGCACCAGCGACAGAAACTCGGCGGAGCCTGAGCCGGGCGGCACGGGGAGGTTGACGGTGTATCCCTCGCCCCCTGCCTCGCCCGCGTAGTCCGCCGAGCCCGTGCCCGGGTAAAGCGGCGACTGGTGGATGCTGGCGTAGAGCACGCGATCGGAGTCCGGCGAAGATCGCCTCGGTGCCGTTCCCGTGGTGGACGTCCCAGTCGAGGATCAGCACCCGCTCGACGGCCGCCCTCGGCGAGCGCGTGCGCGGCGGCGACGGCGACGTTGTTGAAGAGGCAGAAGCCCATCGCGCGCGAGGCCTCGGCGTGGTGGCCCGGCGGTCGCAGGCCGCAGAAGGCGAAGCGATCGTCGCCGGCCAGCAGCCGCTCGGCGGCGTGCGCCGCGCCCCCGGCGGCGTGAAGCGCCGCCTCGAAGGAGCGCTCGCTGGCCACGGTGTCGACGTCGATCATGCCGCCGCCACGTGAGCTGATCTCCTCGATCGCGCGGATGTGCCCGTCGGAATGGACTCGGCGAAGCTGCTCGGGCGTCGCCGCCGGAGCCTCGACCCGCCGAAGCCCCGGCCAGCCGGCGCCGTCGAGCGCCGCCTCGACGGCGCGCAGGCGCGCCGCGTTCTCGGGGTGCGCCCCGGTGTCGTGCTCGAGCGAGGATGGATGGGCGAGGTAGAGCCCCATCGGGTCGCGGGTACGGTAACCGCCGCGTGGAGCGATCGGCGAGCGGGCGAGAGGCCCCACAGAGACAGACGTCGCGGTGGTCGGAGGCGGCGCGGCCGGCCTCTACGTCGCGCTGCGCGCCGCCGAGCAGGCGCCCGGGTCACCCTCGTGTCGCGCAAGCCGCTCGCCGAGAGCGCCAGCTACTGGGCCCAGGGCGGGCTGGCGGCGGCGCTGGCGCCCGACGACTCGCCCGCGCGCCACGCCGACGACACCCTGAACGCCGGCCGCGGCCTCTGCCGCACCGAGGCGGTCCAGACGCTGACTCGGGAGGCGCCGGCGGCGGTCGAGGAGCTTCGCCGGCTCGGGGTGCGCTTCGACACCGAGGCGGACGGCAGCCTGGGCCTCGCTCTCGAGGGCGGCCATCGGCGCGCCGGATCGTTCATGCCGGCGGCGCCCAGACGGGGCGCGCGATCACGGGCTGCCTGGCGGAGCAGGTCGCCGCCGAGGACCGCGTCCAGGTGCTGGAGTAGACCTCGGCGCTCGCCCTGTGGAGCGGACGGCCCAGCCGGTGCGCCGGGTTGGTCCACCGGACGCCGGGCCAATCGCGGCTCGCGCTAGGGTTCCTGGTCGGCGATGCGGCGCAGGGTGGCGGTCTCGGTGATCCCGGGCAGGGCGGCGGCCGCCTGCTGGCGTTCGAAGTCGGCCACCGGGCGGGTCAGGGCGGTGAACACGGCGCTCTTGCGGGACCCGGCGTCCATGCCCACGGCCACGAACAGGCACAGCGGCTCCCGCCAGCCGGGCCGGGGCTTCGACCTCGACCGCGCCGGCGGCGACGGTGGCGAGCACGGCCAGGGCGAGCATGCCGGCCAGGTCCGGTGGGGTCTGGGTGGCGGTGGCCACGGCGCCACGTAGTCGCTCAGCCAGCCGGGCAGGACCTCGACCGGGAACGCGGGCACCTCGCCGCCACCCCGAACGGGACGGGCGGCTGCCCAGCCGCGCCCCCGTGGGCGGCGGTGGTGGTGTCGGCCAGCTCGCCGGCCAGGTGGGCGAGCACGGCCGGGTCGGCGTCGGAGTGGGCCAGTTGGATGCCGAGGTCGATCACCCGCCGCCGGCGGGCGGTCTCGGCGACCAGCTGGGCGTAGTGGCCGGCGTTGGCCACGGTGGGCACGGCCTGGACCAGGGTGTGCAGGAACGGGCCGCCGCCGACATCGGCCAGCTCGCCGGCTGTCGTCCAGCTCCCCCAGCACGGTCACCGGGTCGGTGGGCTCACCCCGGTCGGCCAGCCGGAGCATGGCCCGCCAGATGGCCCGATGGGCCGGCCGGTAGAAGTCGACCTCCTCGAGGAAGGCGGCGACCTCGTCCAGCAGCCGCCCGGCGGCCAGGACCGCCCCGAGGACGGCCTCCTCGGCTTCCAGGTTGTGCGGTGGCTGCCGGTCGGGTTCGGGCACCGGACGCAGCCGGCCCCTGGCCGCCTGCCGGCGGGGTTCGGTTCCGGTCATCGGCGCGGCTTGCGGGGGCCGCTCCCCCGCTTGCGCTGGGGCTGGGGTGTGGGCCGCTGCTGGTCGAGGATCTGCTTGACGTAGCGTTCGGTGACTTCCAGGCCCTGGCTGGCCAACTCGGCGGTCAGTTCGCGCACGGTCAGGTTCTGGAGCTCTTCGGGGCCGAGCCAGTCCAGGTATTCCTCGATGCGCTGGCGCTTGGTCACCCCGGCCGGGTCACGACCCGTCCCCAGCCGGCAGGCCCGCTTGTCCGTTCTGCCGGTTTTCCGGAAGGTGGTGGCCTGCCGGGATCGGCCCGTAGCGCCCGGTGGCCAGGCGCCGGGGAGGCCCTGGTGCGGAACGTTCCAGTCCAGCCCGTCGGACCGCCAGACCGCCCCGGGCAGCATGCCGTCGGGGGGTGGGGGAGCGATCGGGCCGAGGGGCTTGCCGAGGGCGGTCATGACCCACTTGACGATCTGCACGTCGATCTCGAAGGCCAGCATCATCAGCACCGGCGGCAGGGCCGCGGCCAGGCGGCGGCCGGGGTCGCTGCCGGCGTGCTGGAGGTTGAACCAGACCGTCAGGGCGCCGGTCAGGAGCATGGTCAGGATCGGCCAGCCGCGGGAGCCGCGCAGGATGCCGGCCAAGATGGCGGCGAGTTGGGCGACGATGAACGCGCCATCCAGCAGCAGTGGCCACAGCCGGGTGAGGCGCTCGCTGTAGAGGCCGGTGTCGCGGGCGTAGGCGTACAGGGCGCCGTAGCTGGTGGCGAACGACACCGCGGCCACCCCGAAGGTGAGCACGGCGACGATGATGATGATGGCCCGCCCGAGGGGGTTGAGGTCGGAGAACTTCAGGGTCACAGCGGCCTCCTGGTCGAGGGGGACAGCGGGGGAGGGGGCCATCGCCTGGCCGTGGGTCGGGAGGGTGGCGGAGGACTGGGGGCGGCGGTCGGTCTCCTTGCGGGCCCAGTCCCGCCACTGGCTGAGCCAGTCGCCGAACCCGTCGATGGTCTTGACCAGCGCCGGCCGCTGGTCGCGGACGGCTGCTGGCCTGCTTGCCGCCGGTGGGGGCCTGGTCGAGGTCGATGCCGGTGGTGGCGACCAGGACGGCCAGCAGGAACACGACCGCGTACTCGAACAGGGCCCGGGCCAGGGGGCCGGGGCCGGCGGTGCGGCGGATGGTGAGCAGGATGACCACGGCGGCGGCCAGGGCGATGGTGAGCAGGCCCCGCAGCGACAGGCCGGGGGCGGGGTCGTCGTGGCGAAGACGAAGCCGGTCACGAGCCAGGAAGCCGCCGACGGACAGGGTTGGCCACAGCCAGCGGCCGACCGACCGGGCGGTCTGGAGGGGGAGGGGGCCGTGGTCGACCAGCGGGGCCCATCCGGGGGCGTCCCAGCTGGCGGGCGGCTGGCTCCAGCGGATGCGAGGGTTCACGAGCTGCTCCTTCACGAGGGGGGTGGGGTTGGCGGTGGGCGGCGCGTCCGTCCACGGGAGGGGTCCGGGGTCGCGCCGCCGCACCGGGGCCCAGGGGTGGGCCGCGAGCTCAGGCCGACCGGCGGCGGCGGCCGAGGGGGACGACGGGTTCGCAGTAGTGGCCGCGGGCGGCGCGGTCGGCGCCGGCCTTGGGGCCGCGGTACAGGGCGATGCGGCAGGCCATGCAGGACACGGCCCAGGTGCCGTCGCCCATGTCGATCAGCCAGGTGGTACGTCGGGCCACGATGGGCTCCTTCCAGACGAGCGGAGGTGGAGTGGGGTTAGGGCCGGTAGGTGAGGGCGTTGACGAGGGCGTCGATCAGCTCGGGGTCATAGCGGCGGTGGCCGCCGAGGGTGCGCCGGTGCTCCAGGCGGCCCTCGCTGGCCCAGCGGGCGACCGTCTTGGCCGACACGTGGAGGCGCCGGGCGGCCTCGCTGGTCTTGAGCCAGGGCCGGGATACGGGCATGGGTTCACCTCCTTCCGGTAGGTCGGGGGTTGGGGGAGCGGGGCGCGCTGGATGGCGGCGACGGCGGCGGCCGGGTCGAGGGGGCCGCCGGTGCCGCGGCACAGCGGGCAGCGCCGATAGGCCGAGCCTTGGTTCTTGAGCCGTCGCTCTCGGCCGCGGGTGGCCGGGTACTCCAGCCAGGCCAGCTCGAAGGTCAGCCCGGCCTCGAGGGCGACCTGGACCAGCCGACCGGCCCCGCGCCAGCGGGGGTTGCGGTGCTCGGTTGATGCGGCGGATGAGGTCGTCGGTCCAGCCCCAGTAGTGGCCGGCGTACTGGCCCCGACAGCCGTTGCCCTGCAAGGGGCCGGTGTGCGCCGGTGGCGGGGTCGCGGAAGCACAGCAGGTACACCCAGCCGACCGGGCCCGGCTGGGTCCAGGGTTGGGCGGCGATCCAGGCCCGCAACGCCGCCGCGGCCGGGTCCAGGCCCTGCCGCCGGCGGCGGCGGCGGCGCAGGGCGGGGGTGCGGGCGGCCTCGGCCTGGATGACCAGCTTGACCGCGTGCCGCAGCCGGCTGGTCTGGACCTGGACCTCGAGGGGGAGCCGGCCGGTGAGCCGGTAGGCGTCCAGCAGCAGCAGCAGCCCGGAGGCGACCTGGGCCAGCCGGAGCTCTTCCCGCGACCTGCGCCGGGGCGGTCGGCGCGGCCCGGCTCGGCGGCGGTCATCGCCGCCCACCCCCTCGGGGCGTAGCGGCGGGCGAGCTGCTTGACCTTGGCCACATAGGCCCGGGAGTGGTTGTAGGCGAAGATGGCCCGGTCGAGGTTGCGGCGGGCGCCGTGGTCGACCAGATAGCGGGCCGCGGCCGGGATGGCCTGGGCGGGGTCGTGGGGGCGGCCGCGGCCGTAGCGGGCCCAGCTGTTGCCGGCCTTGCTGCCCGGGCACACAGCCGATCTGCATCGGCCCGCAGGCCCCGGCCCAGTTGCTGCCCGAACGCACCCCGGGGAGCCGGACCCGGCCGTGGTCGGACTCGACCTTGCCGATCGCCGGCCAGCACCGACCAGGGGATGCGGTAGCGGGCGCCGGCCTGGCAGTACAGCCGCAGGTAGCGACCGGGGAATGTCGGCGGTGGCGGCCCGGGTCGGCTTGGGCCGGCAGCCGGCGGCCGGCTTGCGGGCCGGGCGCGGCCCGGGCGGGCGGCTCGAGCAGGCCGAGGTCTTGGGCGACGCCGTAGGCGGTCACGGCCAGGACCAGCAGACAGGCCAGGATCATGGTGCCGCGCAGCCCCAGCGCCCGGGCCAGGCCCAGGGCGATCACCGGGCCCCACCTGGCCTGGGTCGGGCCGGGGAAGCCGACATGCAGATGCCCCTGGTGGCCGGCGTCGGTGAACCAGGGCCGGCCGCCGAAGGCCCAGGGGGAGCCGACCTCGCTCGGCTGGACCCCGGCCCGGCCCTGGCCGATCCAGACCGCCAGCCGCCGCGCCGCCGGGTTGGCGGGGCTGACCGGGCGGCCGTCGACCTGGTCGACGTCGACGCCGCGCCAGACGCAGTGGTTGGAGACCCGGCGGGTGCCCTTGACGTACCAGGAATGGCCGCTGCGCAGGCACGACACCCGGAGCCGGTAGCGGCCGGCCGCGGCGACCAGCAGCGTCCGGACCCGACGGTCCAGCCGCGGGGAGGCGAAGTCGCCGGCGGGGCGGCAGCCGGCGGCGTTGGTGAAGGTCAGCCCCGCCGGCGGCCGGGTGGCCGGCGGGGGGGTGGAGGGCGTGGGCGCGGTGATGGTCGGGAGCCCGCCGGCGACCAGGCCGCGGACCGCCTTGGCGTGGGGGGCGGCCAGGGCGGCCAGGACCGTGACCACGACCAGCACGGCCAGCCCACCACCGGGGGCGGGACGGCGCGGCGCCGGCCAGGCCATGCCCAGCCCGGGGGAGGCGGCCGGTTCATGCGGCGTCACCACCGCCCGGGTCCTGGCCGCCCAGGGGGCGGTGGCGGCGCTGGCGGGCCCGGTCGACCGCCCGCAGCTGCTCGACCGCGGCCGGGTCCTGGCGGCGCCGGCGGCGGGCCAGGCGGGCGGCGGCCCGCTGGCAGGACTGGCAGTAGGACGACAGCCGGGTCCGCCGGCGGCGGTAGAACTCGCTGGCCGGCTTGACCTTGCCGCAGCGGGGGCAGCGCTTGACGGCGGTCATGCCGCCGTCCCCTCGGCGGCGTAGGCCGCATCCAGCAGCTGGTCGAACACCGCCCGGGGCAGCGCCCGCAGCAGCTCGTGCAGCTGGGGGTCGGCGAGGCCGCGGACGTGGGCGGCCAGGGCCAGGAAGCGGGCCCGGCTGGCCGGGGTGACCCAGGCCAGGGCCGCGGCCGCGTCCCCGCGACGCCGCCAGCAGCAGATCGCCGGCGATCTGGACCGGGTCGCCGGCCCGGGTCCAGGCCCGCCACGCCACCTGGCCGCCCGGGTCGCGGTCGCGGGTGAGGGTGCCCAGCCGCCGGCGGGGGGCGCAGGCCACCACCGTCCAGCCATCGACGCCGGGGGCCGGCTCGTACCGCACCAGCAGCCCGGCCGGCAGCACCGGCCGGGCCAGGGCGACCTCGACCAGGGCGGCGAAGGTGGGCTTGGGGAGCTGGACCAGCAGCTCGTTCAGCTCATGGTTGCCGAGCCGGCGGACATGGGCGGCGAGCGGATCGGGGCGGGTCACGCGACCACGCTCCCCTCCGGCTCCGGGGGGAGGCCTTCTTGTTCGATGCGGCGCAGCACCGCCGCCGGCACATGCAGGTCGCGGGCGCCCAGGCGGGTGGTGGGGAGGCGGCCGGAGCGGGCCAGCTTGTAGGCCTGCCAGCGCGAGATGCCCAGCCGCTCGGCGGCCTCGGGCAGCGGGATCAGGATGCGGGGGTCGCCGTCCAGCACCGACCCGGCCGGGGTGGGGGAGGGGTGGGGGGTGGTCATCGGCGCGCACCTCCTGGTGAGGGAGGCGGCGAGTTCCGGATGGCGGCTCGGGGTAGCGGCGGTGGCCGCCGAGGGTGCGCTGGTAGGGCAGCAGGCCCAGCTGGGCCCAGCGGCGACGGTCTTGGGGGAGACCTGGAAGATGGCGGCGACCTCGGCCGACCGCAGGAAGGTTGCGGCGCTCGGCGCACGCCGAGGAAACTGCTGGTGCATCGGGACCTCACTCGATGCTCAGGGGTTCCGGGGGCGCGTCACCGCCCCCGGCCCCGACTTCTCAGAATGCTGGTTCTCGCGCCCTGCGCGGGTCTCAACGGGCCATGGCTCCCTTCTGAGTGCGACTGCCGGGCGGGAGGCGCAATCTCCCGTCCGGCGCCTTTGCTCGAACGTGTGTTCCGTGGAGGATGCCCGGGGGACCCGTCGCATCTCAGCCCCGCCGAGGGCTCCCCTTGGTCTCATCCAGGTCTCATCTGCGTGGTAGCCTGCTCAGGGCCTCAGGACCGGACGGGGGGAGGTCGGGCAACAGCGGTGGACACCAGACCGACCTTGCTCAAGGTGCTCCTCACCGAGCGGCACCTGCAGCGGTGGGAGACCTTCCGAGCCGAGTACGAGCGCGTCGCCTCCCAGCTCGCGCCCGAGCTGCGCCACACCGCCCCGAGCCGGGCCCAGTATTTCCGCTGGCTGAACGGCCAGCTAAAGGGCGGCAGCCCGTACCCAGATGCCTGCCGGGTGCTGGAGGTGATGCTCCCGCCCTGGACTGCCGACGACCTGTTCGGCCCGCCGCCGGTGAACGGCTGGCAGCGGCGGGACGGAGAAGCTGCCACCGCTGATGGGCTGCTGGGGTCGGTGCCGCCCAGCTTCCCCGCCGAGGTCCTCCAGGGCGCCTGGGTGACCTCCTACCGGTTCAGCGAGCCGCCCAAGCGGCATGTCGACGTCGCCCACCTCACCGCCGACGGCGACCGGAAGCTGCGGGCCACGAACTACCCGCCCGAGCCGCGGACCGAAGGGCACCCGGTGCCGTTCCGCAACGTGATCGAGGGGCAGCTGGTCGGCCGCCACTTGGTCGGCCACTGGCGCAACGACAGCGACGCCCGCTATTTCGGCGCCGTCCATCTCGCCGCGCTGCCTGGTGAGAACGTCCTCGCCGGCCATTACACCGGCTACGGCAGCGACATCGAGGTCAGCCACGGCCGCTGGACCTGGGTCCGGCTGGAGCCGGCCAGCCTCGCCGGCGTCGACCTCGGCCAGGCCCGCCTGCGTGACCCCCTGGACCTGGCCGAGCTGCTGGACGCCCACAGCCAGCCCTACAGCCCGCCCCTGCCCCTGGCCGCCATCGTGGAGGAACCCGAGACATGACGCTCACCAAGCAGCAGGTCCGCGAGGTCCTGGACGTCTACATCCGGGCGTGGGAGGGCCAGGACCCGGACCTCATCGGCACGATCTTCACCGAGGGGGCCAGCTATCACGAGCGGGTGATGGGTGAGCCGATCCGGGGCCGCGACGGCATCCGCGATTACTGGCAGACCAAGGTCGTCGGGACCCAGGCCAACATCACCTGCGAGCTGCTCAACCTCTACCTGGACGACGGCACGGCGATCGCCGAGTGGCTGGCCGAATTCGACGACACCGCCCAGCAGGTTCGCAAGCGGATGCGGGAGGTCGCGCTGCTCACCTTCAACGGGTCCCTGATCGACAGCCTGCGCGAGTACTGGGCGTCGGAGGTGGTCGAGCTGTCGCAGGCTGCGTTGCCCCGCGGCGTCCCACCGCTCGGCAAGCAGGGGAACCCCAACGGCCAGTAGGAGCCAGCTCGTCGAGCGAACTCCCGGATGACCAGCCCGTCAGCCTCCCGTCGGCGGATGGCGGCCAGCTTGTCGACCAGGCCGCGCTCCTCGGCCTCGAAGTGCCCTGGAGTGATGGGCGACATCATGCAGGAACGCTGCCGCTATCAGCACGTCGCCATCCTCGGCCGAGAAACCTCCGCCACCCGACGCGCTTGGCGAGCGACGGCTTGGACATGCGCCCAGCGGTTGCCCAATGGTGCGATTAGCCGTTCCACCTGCGCCTTTGCCCATGGTTCCAAGGTCATGGCGCGACGATACCCTGAGCGCTTGACCGCGTGCAGGGCCGTCCTGTTGGCTGCGCGGATGCTGGTCGTAAGAAGTTTCTCTACAACTTCAAGGCCGGCCTGCGGGCGGCCGCCTGCGGCGGCCGTCCTCGGCCGGCACGGGACCGCTCAGCAGTCTGTGGAACTGCTCGGCCCAGCGCCAATTGGCAGTCACAACGCACGACACGATGAAATAGACGGTTCCTTTCCGATCCGAATAACATGACACGGGGGTCTCATGCCGTGACCGAATACGCGGAACCATCCGAAGGGGTTGGCGACGAAAGCGAACCATTTAGCGAGTCTGAGGAAGACCTTGGAACGATCCGACCGGAACAGAGTTTCGATTCGGTAGTCGTTTCAGCCGATTGGACGGCCGAGACCATCCTTGGTCAGATACGACGTGGCAACATTGAGCGGACACTGAATTTCAAAGGCGCGATGCGTGGAATCGAGCCAAGAAGAGCCGACTTATCGAGTCGTTCATTGTGGGTCTTCCAGTTCCGCAAATTGTCCTGGCGGAACGTAAGGGGCGCCGAGGCGACTTTATCGTCCTCGACGGTAAGCAGCGACTCCTAACACTGCAGCAGTTCGCAGGAAGCGAATCCAGTTTTCGGCTTACAGGACTCGATGTCAGATCTGATCTTAACCGGCTAACGTATGAAAAGCTTCCCGAGGCTGATCGTCTTGCCTTGGATACTCAGACGATTCGTACAGTTGTCGTTCGCCATTGGCAAAGCGACGAATTTCTCTATATCGTCTTCCTAAGACTGAATACAGCTAGCGTGCCTCTAAGCCCTCAAGAATTACGGCAAGCGCTGCACCCGGGACCATTTGTTCGGTTTGTTAATTTTTTTACGGCCGAGAACGAGGAATTCCACAGACTCTTCGGGCGAAGCACTCCTGATTTCCGAATGCGCGACGTCGAATTGCTGGTTCGCTACTTTGCCTTTATACGATTTCTGCCTCTCTACATTGGAAATCTCAAGCCCCTCCTTGATACTGCTTGCATGGACCTGAATGCCTCTTGGCAGACGCAAGAGGCCGAGATCGTAAAGGACGCAGAGGCCTGCCGAGATAGCATTGAAATGGTATTCGAGATATTCAAAGATGACGCTTTCCGTCGGTGGAGACGGAGGCGCTATGAGCGGCCCTTCAACAGAGCGATATTCGACGTGATGACATATTACGGACGAGACGACAGCATTAGAAATAAAATGCGTGAGAATGCTGCACAGATCCAGGAAAAGCTCAAAGAAGTCTGCCTAATTCCTGAATTCACTGAAGCAATCACTACGACGACTAAGAGTCGAGAAGCGATCTTCAGGCGACTCACTATCTGGGGTAAAGGATTGCAGGATGTGATCCAAACTCCGGTCAACCTGCCGAGACTCAACTCGGACGGCCGAATTGTCTACTCCTAGCCTACGCGCCTTAAAAGAACGCGCTGAGCAGCTCGAATCTCACTTCCTGCCATCAGTAAGTCCGACCGGCACCTACAGTGAGAAAGAGTACGACCAGGTTGAGCCTATGTTGTGCTTATGCACGCCGAGGTTGAAACCTTTATTGAGGAATTAGTGATAGCCGTACTCGAAGGTGTAAGGGAACGATGGGAGACTGAACAAACCGCTGGGAGATGTATTGCCGCACTGATGATGCACCAAGACCGCCGAATCTCATTGCCAAGGTCGTTGGACAGAGTACCGGCCGATGACACATTTGATTCGATGGTCCGTGAAGTAATAAGGAAACACCGACAATATGCCACTAGAGAGAACAATGGAATTAAGGAAGCCAATCTTCTAAGACTGTTTCTGCCGATCGGACTGCTTGACCAGGAGTTCGACCAATTCTGGCTGGCAACGATGAACAGCTTCGGTGTGAACCGCGGGGTCGTCGCACATACCTCGGCTCGAGTGGTGCAGACCCCACCCGATCCCCAGAGTGCTAGGGGCCAGGTCGCACAGGTACTACGCGGACTTGAGGACCTGCATCTTGTCGTCCTGCGCCTTCGGGAAAGTTAGGGTCGCTGGGCTCCCGCGCCGTATGTGGCATGCAAAGGGTCACAGGCTTGGATCGGCCTTGCCGCGCCCGGCCGGCTGATCGGTCCCTGGTTGCGCAGGACCGGAGCGCCGGAGGCGTCCGCGACCAGACGGGACCGGACCCAGCCGGTACACGGTGGGTCGCAACCGGCAGGTAACTGGGGAGTACAACGGGCCTCAGCGGCCATCCGAACTCGAAGGACCCGCAGGTCGCAGGGCCCATGGCCTCTGACCTTAAGAGGGGGAGACCGGCGTAGTGGGTTCGAGTCTCCGGCCCACGGCCGGCCACCAGGATCCGAGCGTAACGAACAGGGCGTCGGAGACGCCTGTAACGGGAGGAGTGTCTGCTGTTCGGGAGGCGGGGGCCGATGCCGGATCGCTGGGTGAACCCTCAGGGTTGGGGACCACCACCCCCCCCAAGAGCAGGAACCGCCACAGGGACGCCCCCACCGCAGGCTCCGGGCTGGGGAGCACCGGCGGGACCACCCAGGGCTGGGAGCCGCCGCCACAGCAGGTCGGCGGGGTGGGGATCGCCCCCGCCAACAGGTCCGTCATCGAGCGGTCCGTGGTGGCGCCGCTGGTACGTGGTCGTTGGGCCGCCCTCCTGGTCGCTTGGGGGTCGTCGCCCTGAGCGACGACAACGACGACACCACACGGCCAGCCAGGCGAGATCAGCGCCGACCACCCGCTTCTCCCTGCCGACCGTAGCTACGACCCGGCCAACCACCTCAACGGCCCCGCCCACTACGATCGAAGGTGACGGTGCCCAAGTTAGTCGGGATGCGGCTGACGCGGGCAAAGAAGACCCTCGCCGGCCGTGGACTCAGAGGGACAGTAAAGTACCAGATCACCGCCCGGTATACAGCCGGGACGGTGATCTCCCAGTCTCGCAAGACCGGAGCTGGTGTCCTCCCTGACAGCCAGGATCACCCTGGTGGTCGCCAAGGCCCCGCCACCCCAACGACCACCCCACCGGCGCCGCCGCCGACCGAGCCAACGCGGAATTGCCACCCCTCCTACCCCGACTTCTGTCTTCGCCCGGATGCCCCGGACTACGACTGTGAAAGGGGGCGAAGGCAACGGGCCGTGTCTATGTGGCCGGGCCGCTGCGGGTGTTGCCGTCCCGACCCATTCGAGCTGGATGGCAACGACAATGATGGCGTGGGGCTGCGAGTCGGGGATGAACAGCCGCGCCAAGTTCGTAAGAGCGGCATGAACCTGGGCCACAGAGGGCCCGCAAGGCGAGCGGTCAACACGGACAGCTACGGTGACTAGCAGTACGGCGCCGCAGCAGGTCAACCCGATTCCCCGCAGCGGCTACGCAGCCCAACAGCATGCTCAATTCGCTTTCACACGGCATCCGCCATCGTGGGGCCATGACTTCACCAGTGGCGCTTTGCCGCCCGTGCCTCTCGGCGACCAGGTCCTCGGCGACTTCGGCTTGGCGCTCCAGCCAGGCCAGCCCCGGCTCATGGTACATGCGAGCCACCTGCTCGCCGGCGGCCAGCCGCTGGCGCATGACCGCGATGACCTGGCGGTTGGCGGCCGCCTTCTGCTCCAGCGCCCAGGTCGGCAGCAGGTCCAGGCCGGCGCGCATCTCCGCCCGGGTCATCACCGGATAGGGGCCGCTGCCGTGGCCGCGGGCGGCCTGGCAGTCGGCGCACATCAGCAGCGTGAACAAGACCCTCCACCTGGCTGAATGGCCCAGCGGTCGAGCTGCAGAACGAGCAGCGATCCGCCATGCCGTCTCCAAGTCGAACACCTGTTCGCCATGCTACTGAGTGCCAGGCCGATGGACGACTCAAGCGTTGACCGCTACTACCGAGGGGCTCAGGGAGGTTTGCCAGAGATTTGCCAGAGACGATGCCTCGGCTTGCCACGCGTGCCCATGCGTCGCAGTGTGGGCTAGGCCGGTCGACCTGCGGGAACGTGGTGGAACAGACGGTGACGCGCAGGGGTTCGAGGGGGCCGCACGGGCATGGCATGCAAGGGGTCAGAGCTTGGTGCTTGCGGGTCGCAGGGACGCACGGTTGGATACGGCTCCAAGCTGGCAGGTTCCAACCAGGGGAGGGTGCATGGCGGCCAAGTTCGTGCTCAAGAAGGGCTCGACCGCCAAGTTCCGCTTCAACTTGGTCGCGACCAACGGCCAGGTGATCGCGACCAGCGAGGCCTATGAGAGCAAGGCGAGCGCCATCAACGGCATCGAGTCGGTGAAGCGCAACGCTCCCAACGCTGAGATCGACGACCAGACCGACAAGTAGCGGGCGGTTCGGCTCAAGGGTTGAGCGGTCTTGCCTGGCCGGCGATCGGTCCACTATCTGCGCATGCGCGTGACCCGGATTGGTGCCATCTGCAGCCTGCTGCTGGCGTCGGCGGCGGGGCTGGGACTGGCCCTGTGGCCGTGTGCCTACCAGGGGGTCGAGGCGGCGGGCGGTGGTGTCCCGGAACGCCAGTTCTGTGAGTCCTTGGTCGAGGCCAACGGGATGGGCGTGCTCGGCGTGCTCGTCCTGCCGGTGGGGTTGGCTGGCGTCGGACTGGTCGCGGTGAGGAGGCGTCGGCGCCCGATCCTGGTTGTGGTGATGGTGGGCTTGGTCGTGTTCTGTGTCCTGGCGCTGGCCTCGATTGGCTTGTTCTACCTGCCCGCCGCGGTTGCCCTGGTCGTCGCGGTGGTGGGCTGGCGACAAGTGCCGTCCCCGCCGCGGGCGGCTGATGGCCCCCCGGTCGCAGAAGGCAAGTTGGATATCTAGGGCCCTCGGAGAGGGTCGGTGGTCACCGGTCGGGGTTGGTGAGGTGGCGGTAGATCGAGGCCCGGCTGACCCCCAGGGTCTTGGCGATCGCGGCCACCGTGTACTGCCCTGAGCCATGCATCTCCTGGGCGACCTGGAGCTTGTGGGCGGTCATGACCGATGGTCGGCCGCCGTGGCGGCCGCGGGCCCGGGCGGCGGCCAGCCCGGCGGTCGTGCGTTCGCGGATGAGGTCGCGTTCGAACTCGGCCAGGGCGGCGAAGACGTGGAACACGAGCTTGCCGCCGGGGGTGGTGGTGTCGATCGCCTCCTGCAGGCTGCGGAACCCGATGCCGCGGACGGCCAGGCCGGTGACGGTGTCGACCAGGTGCCGGAGGGAGCGGCCGAGCCGGTCGAGCTTCCACACCACGAGGGTGTCGCCCGGGCGGAGCTGGTCCAGGAGCTGCTCGAGGACCGGGCGGTCGGTGCGGGCGCCGCTGGCGGTCTCGGTGAACACCCGGTAGCAGCCGGCGTCCTGGAGGGCGTCGACCTGGAGCTGGGGTTGCTGGTCGGTGGTGGAGACGCGGGCGTAGCCGAGCAGGTGTCCCATGGCCGGACCGTCTCACAACCCTCTGACAGCGGTGGTTGTGCGACGTTGATTTCGGACACGGGTTGTGGACGCGCCTAGGACCTATCGCCAGGAGGCCGCGGCGGCTGTCGCAGAAAGGACCGGTTATGGACAGCTAGCCAATGGTCGACGGATTTCTCGGCTGTGCGTCAGCACCTAAGGGCGACTCTTCCCGGTGGTCACCTCCGGACTCACGTCCGAACGATGTGCGCAGTCCAAGGCCGGGTCGTAG
>CAVSJS010000008.1:0-180113 GCA_963728325.1 uncultured Actinomycetes bacterium
ATGCCAGCGCTGATACCCACGGCCAGGGCTCCGTGCGGTGTCTCGTCCACGACGGCGACCTGTGAGGCACCGAGGTCGTCGACGGCTACGAGGCGGGAGGCGGACCGCTCGGAGGTGGCCACCGGCCGACTATCTCACTCGAACCACGGCGCTTGGTCCTTCCCCCGACCGGATCACAAAGGACGGCGCGTCCGATCGCCCTGCACGTTTAGGTCGGCACCGGGCTGATCGGCGGCAGTAGCAGGTTCAGGTGGACCGGGTGGGGACTGATGCGCGAGACTTGGCCGGATGGCGCAATCGACTGCGTCTGGAGGACCGCCGGTCGATGGCGAGTCGCGCGCGCTGACCGCGGGCGAGGTCTGGGCGCGCGAGCAGCTCGAACTGCTGCTGGCGGCACGCTTCGCTCCTGGCGCGACGGGGCGCTTTCTGGCGGCCTCGTGGCGCCGCAGTGCCACGATCCGCTCCGCGCGCCCCCAGCTCGCGCGCCGCGCCCACGCCTGGCTGGCGCTCGGCACCGCGGCGTGGCTGGCGCCGGCGGCGGCGGGAGTGCAGCCGTTTCGCCGGCGCCTGGGCGTCGGCCTCGCGTGGTGGGGGTCGACGTCGGTGATGCTCGACTGGCACCTGGGGATGTTCGAGACCGAGGACGGACGCCCCCGACAACTCGGCGCTGCCGACGCGCTCACGCTGGCGCGGGCGTGGCTCGTGCCAGTCGTCGCGGATTCACCCACGGTGCTCGTGTGCGGCCTCGCCGCCGTGGCGGACGCGCTCGACGGTGGGCTGGCGCGGCGCGCCGAGCCGACGCGTGCCGGGCGAGACCTCGAGGGGCTGGTCGACGCCTGCTTCGCGTTGGCGGCGTTGCGCGGCCTGACGCGCGCAGGTCGCTTGGGCCGGGCCGCCGGGCTCGCCGAGGCAGGCAGGCTGACTGCCGGGGTGGGCTACGCCACGTTTGCGTACCTCCGCCGCGCGCGGGCTCCCGAGGCGCAGCTCGTTCACGCCGCGCGCTCGGCGACCGCGGTGCGCTGCGCGGGCGTCCTCGCCGCGGCTGCAGGGCGGCGCCGGCTCGGCGGTGCGCTGCTCGTCTTGGGGTCAGCCTGCAGCGTCGCACTCACGGCGCTGGCGGCTCGACGATGAGCTCGCCGCTCCGCGTGCGGCGGCGTGCGGCCCGGTCAACCGCCGATGTGCCCAAGTCGCGTTCCGCGCAGGATGCGCGAGCCCGCGATCCGGAAGTACTTTCGCCCGGTCTCGTGCTCGTCTGCCGCGACGATCCGCTCGAGCACCAGCGCCTGGGCCAGGCCGACCAGCGCGCAGCCGACCGTGACGCGCACCCCGGCATCCCAGCCAGCGAGCAACCCGGCCGCGGTCGCCAGCACGACGACGATCAGCGGCAGCCGCCACACGGGGGTGGGCTCGCCCGAGCCGAGGTCGCGCTCAGAACGTGACTCGCTGGCGGCGATCGCGCGGCGCACCGAGCGCGGGCCGAGCCATGCGAGCAGCAGCGCCACCGCAGCGAGTTGGCCGGCGGTGTTCAGCGGATCGCGCTGGGCTTGGGCGCTGACCGCGAGGAGCACGATCGTGCCGATGGCGCCGCACAGCGCGAGCGCTAGCCCCTCGATGCGCAGGCGCTCGCGATAGGTCGGCGGCACCGGGCCGAGTCTATGGGTGCTCGTCGCGCCAGCCGCTCGCCCGGGCGCCAGCGCCGGACGATCGCGAACGGGTCGCGGTCCGGCGGCATTAGGCTCCGTTGTCATGCGCCGAGCCATGAGTGTCGGTTCGTGCATCGGTGGCGCGGCTGTCGGCTACGTGCTTGTCGTGCGGGGCGGGCTGACGCTCGACCTCGGACTCGGCCGTCGCCTTCGCCCGCTGGGACCGCTGCGCGTGAGCATCGCCGCGCCACGCGAGACCGTGTTCGACGTCATCGCCGCGCCGTACCTGGGAAGGACGCCGCGAGCGATGGGCGCGAAGCTCGACGTGCTCGAGCGCGGCTCCGACATGGTCCTCGCGGCGCACTTCACGCCTCTCGGCGCCGGTTTGACCGCCACGACGTTGGAGACGGTCCGATTCGAGCGACCGGAGCGCATAGGTTTTCGGCTCCTGCGCGGTCCGGTGCCGCACGTGCTCGAGACCTTCGACCTGTGGGAGACGGAGGACGGCACGGAGCTCGAGTATCGAGGCGAGCTCGGCACCGACCTGTGGCGCGTTGGGAGCTGGTGGGGCGGGCTCGTCGCGCGGACGTGGGTGCGCACCGTGGCGGAGTCGCTTCCAGGCATCCGAACCGAGGCGGAAAGGCGCGCCGCCGGCCGCGGTAGAAGGCCCCGTTCGGCCTTGGCCGACAGCCCGCTCACGAACCGCACCAGCTCCGGCACGATCCGCTCGTGCGCGTCCTCCTGCAGGTAGTGGCCGGCGTCGTCGAGCTTCGTGACCGTCGCGTCGGGGAAGGTGTCGAGCCAGAGCGTGTCGAGGTAGGTCGGCAGGAAGGCCGGGTCCTTCATCGCCCAGGTGATGTGGACCGGCTTCGAGCGGAAGTCGCTGCTTGCATCCGCTCCTCGATCTCGGTGGTCATCGCGACCACCGGCCCCTCGCCGGTGACCGGGATCTCGCGCGGGAAGACCAGGATCGGCGTCCGCTCCGACCAGCCCTGGTGCACCTCCCGGTAGGCGCGCTTCGACGGTCGGCGTCAGGCGGTCGCGGTGCACGACGCCCTGCCCGAACAGGAACCCGCGCTTGAACGCGTCGAGGCCCTTCACCAGCACCTCGCCGATCACCGGCGTGCGGAACAGGCGCAGCGGCAGCGGCAGCGGGATCTTGTCCTTGCCGGGCGGCAGCGCCTCGCGGCCTGAAGCCGTGGGCGAACGTGTTGAGGATGAAGAGGCCGTCGACCCGCTCCGGGTGCTGCGTCGCCCAGTAGAGGCCGATCGGACCGCCCCAGTCCTGCGGGACGACGATGGCGCCGCGCAGGTCGAGCGACTCGAGCAGCGCGTCGAGCCGCTGCGCGTGGCGCGGGACGCGGTAGAGCTCCGGGTCGTCGCGGCTTCTCCGAGCGCCCGAAGCCGAGGTGATCGGGCACGATCGCCCGATGCCCGGCCTCGACCAGCGGCGGGATGAAGTTGCGGTACAGGTAGCCCCAGGTCGGGTTGCCGTGCACCATCACCACGGGCCGGCCGTCGCGCGGGCCCTCGTCGACGTAGTGCATGCGCCCGTCGGGCGAGTCGAACCACTTCGGCTCGTAGGGCCAGGTTCCCTCGAAGGTCCAGTCGGTAACCCGCGGCATGGCCTCATCCTATGTCCGCGGGTGCAGGCGCCGTCCGCCTGCACCGAGAGCGGTGGGCGAGGCGGCCCGCTCGCCTCGGCGAGCGGGCCCTACCTGGTTCGCGCTGCATCCCGCAGCGAACGCGTCACCCGATGCGCTTGACCTTGATCTTCGCGACCGGATCGGTCCAGCCGTGGATCCCGGCATCGAGATCGTCGAGCGTGCCGTCGATCCCCTCGTGATGGGCGATGACGCCGCCCTCAGCGAGGGCCGGATCGCTGACGCCGGTGCCGGGCTCGCCCGAGGTATCGTCGATCAGTCCCTGGCAAGGCGGGACGATGTCGGCGTAATCCTCGGTGTTCAACTCGGTGTGCGAGTCGTAGCCGTTCGTGCGGGCACGCGTGCGGTCGCCGACGTGCTGCGGAAGCCGCAGGCTATCGACGCCCGTGAACCCGTCGTTGGTGCAGATCAGCATCGACACCCACGAGAGCCGATCATGCGCCTTGCCGCGGATCGTCATCGTCACGCGGTCGTCGAACATCGCCGAGCCCGGCGTCCCCTCGGGCACCAGGGGACCCGCCCCGGACTCCTCGAAGTCAGTGACCCGGTCGAACGGATCCGCCTCGAGCTGGGCGAGCAGCGGGGCGCTGTTCCCGTTCTCGGCGATCTCGCGGACGCCGAGGCTGGCGGGTTGACCGACTTCGAATACCTCGTGCCGGCCGCGGTGGGTGGCGATCACCGGTGGCGTCAGCGGCTGGCCGTCGGTCAGATTGACGATCTTCACCTTGTACTCCCGCGCCATCGCCGAGGGCGCGAGCAACAGCAGGGCGAGAGCGGTCACACCCAGCGACGCCAATAGCGTGCGTGTCCCTTTCCTCATCACTCCTCCTTGGATCGTTGAACAGCGCCAACCTAGGAGGTCGAGATTTCGGTCTGATTACGGAACCCGACAGGAGGGCTCGAAGCCGCGTCCGAGCGCCAGGCGATCTCCAGGTCGATCGACGCCAGGATGAGGGCGACACCGTCATCTTCGACGCCTACTGGACCGCTTCGCCGCCCGGCCCGACGACCAGCCACAGCCCGCCGAACTCCTCGACGTTGTGGCAGAGGACCTCGCCCGGGCGGGTCGTCGACGTAGTAGTACAGCGGGTGGCCGTTGTAGGTCACCTGGATCGGAGCCGTCGTCGCGCTCGGTCGTGCCGAGCAGCTTGGGCGTCGACGCCCTCGCCGGCTCGCGGCTCGCCCTTGGTCAGCACGGCGGCCAGGCCTTGCGCGGGCCCCGTAGCACGCGGCTCGTGGCCGAGTTTTCCTTGTCGAACAGGTAGATCGCCTGATGTTGAGGAGCCGAAGAGGATTGGCCGAACTGACTGTCGGAGACCTTGATCTCGGTGCCGGCAGCCGTCTGCCTCCCGCATTCCCGCCGCCGGAGGCTCGGTCCTCGTCGGCTGCTGGCGTCCTCGGCTGCGCCGGGGTCGCTCCCGGCCGCCTGAGCCGGGCTGGTTGTGGTGGGCGAGCCCTCGTCGTCGCCACACGCGGCGAGCGCCAGCGAGACGAGGATTGCGGCGATGGCAAGCAACCGGCTCATCAGTACCAAGAGCTTGGTCTGATCATCTGACGGATTCATTACGGGCACCGAGCCGCCTCGCCGCGGCTCGGTGCCATCGTTCCCCGGGGATCTCCCTGAACCCTCAGCCCAGCTGCATGATCGAGCAGTTCGAGATCGCCTCCAGCGCCCGCAGCCCGCCGAGCGGGCCGTTCTCCGGCCCCTCCCCCCGCTCTCGATCCGGCCGGACTCGACCTCCGCTTTGACCACTTCGTCGGCCGAGGTGAGCAGCTTGCGCTGGTCGCGCTCGATCGCCTGCTTCGGTCCACAGGCGGGTGTGACGTCCCAGAGCGGCGACCCCGCCCCGAAAGGTTCCCTTAAGGGTCCGGGAGGATGATCGAGCTGCTATGGCCCCAGAGGCGCGGGTGCTGGTGGTCGACGACGAGCCGATGGTTCGGACGTCCTCTCGCGCTACCTCGAGCGGAGGGGTTCGAGGTCGAGGCGGCCGCCGACGGCGAGCAAGCGCTGGCGGCGTTCGAAGCGCGACGCCCGGATCTCGTGTTGCTCGACCTGATGCTGCCACGCGTGGACGGGTTCGAGGTCTTCCGCCAGATTCGGCGCGGGCCGCCAGTCCGGTGATCATGATCACCGCGCGCGGGCAGACGACCGACCGGATCGTCGGGCTGGAGATCGGCGCCGACGATTACGTCAGCAAGCCGTTCCTCCGGCCGAGGTCGTCGCCCGGGTGCGCTCCGTCCTGCGCCGGGCCACAGCGGCTCCCAGAACGGGCGGCACAGACGAGGTGCTTGCTTCGACGGACTCGAGCTGGACCTCGCTCGCGCGAGGTCCGCGTGGCTGGAGCGCCGGTGGCATTGACGCCGAAGGAGTTCGACCTGCTGCACTTCCTCGCCTCGAGCCCCGGCGACGGTCTTCTCGCGATTGCAACTCCTCGACGAGCTCTGGGACCTCGCCTTCGACGGCGACCCGCCGACGGTCACCGTCCACATTCGCCGGTTGCGCGAGAAGATCGAACCCGAGCCGTCCAGCCCGCTCGCCTGGTCACGGTCTGGGGAGCCGGCTACCGGTTCGAGCCGTGAACCCCGTAAGCGCGAAAACGACTGGGCGCCCGTCAGGCTGGCCGATCGCTTGCCTCGTCGCCACGGGGGGAGGTCTTGGCGCCCTCATCGCGCTAGCGGCAGGGGCGGCAAGCGGGATGGCGGGGACGGAGCTTGGCCATCTGGCCGCGCTTTTCGGGGTGGGCGTGTTTGCCACCGCGATCGGGGTCGCGGTGGCAGCTCGGCTTCTGGCCCGGGCGACGCTTCGCCGGCGGCTGCTTGGCCTCGCGCTCGCCGGCGCTTTCGCTGGGCTCGCGAATCTCGGTGCGCTGGCGGGGCTGATGCTCGTCGATGGGCATGACGCCCTCCTGGTCGCGATCCTCCTCCTCTACTCCCTGGGCACCGGCGTAGGCACCGCACTCGCACTGGCCCGGCCCTCGGCGCGGGCGGTCGAGCAGGTGGTGGAGGCTCAGCGGCGCGATCTGATCACGGCGGTCTCGCATGACCTGCGCACCCCGCTCGCCAGCCTGCGGGCGATGATCGAGGCGATCGACGAGGGAGTCGTGGACGACACCGAGACGGTGCGCCGCTACGCGAGCGAGATGCGACGCTCGGTCGGCGCCCTCAATGCTCTGGTCGACGACCTGTTCGAGCTGATCCAGCTCGATGCAGCGGCGATCGAAGCCGAGGCCAGTGCGACCCTCGACGAGGTGCTCGGCGCCGCGCTGGCTGCCTGTGGCAGCAGCGCGGCTGAGAAGCACCTGCGACTGGAAACCCATCTCGATGGCGCCGACAGGGCTCCCTGCTCACCTCGGCTTGGCCGGGTCCTCCAGAACCTGCTCCAGAACGCGATCCGCCACACGCCGGCGGATGGCACCGTGCGCGTGGAGGCCAGGAGTGCCGCGGGTGTCCTTGAGGTCAGCGTCGAAGACGACGGCGAGGGCATCGCCCCGGAGTGCCTTCCGCTTGTCTTCGATCCGTTCTGGCGCGGCGACGCAGCCAGGGCCGGCAACGGCTCAGGCCTCGGACTCACGCTCGCCAAGCGGATCGTCGAGTCCCTCGGCGGTGAGATTCGGGTGGAGAGCGAGCCGGCAACAGGGTCGCGGTTTGCGGTGCTGCTCCCAGAGAGGGGCTGACGTCCTACTCAATGGCGCCCTGTTGTCCGACCCTATCCCTTCCGCCGCGCCTTCTTCTTCCGCCGCTTCCGTGCGTGAAGTGGGACCCTATTGGGACCCTGACGGGTAACCAGCCGCCTCGCGCCCTACGCAGAAACCCCCCGCAGTTGCGGGGATGTCCTTCGGTAGCGGGGGTGGGATTTGAACCCACGACCTCCGGGTTAATAAGCCCGCGAGCCCGCGCCTTCCTCGCTCGACGGGGCACCGACACTCCGAACAAACTCCGAACATCCTCATCGGAAGCGGCGAGCAGCTGAGGCGACGAACGGGAGGACCACTAGACCGTTTTCGGCTCTGCGAAGCCGGAGGCAGTGCCGGCGACTAACCGCGCCTCGCCGGCGTTCTCGCGTCCCGGGTTCACGGCCTGCTTGATCTTGTTGACGATCACGTCGGCGAGCTCCGTCCCCTGCTTGCCGTTTATGCGGTACTACGCCATCCGTTGGGCGCGAACCTGAAGTGAGGCATCTGCTTCGTTGTGAAACCGGTCACAATCGCGGCATGGGTCACTGGACGTGGCGCTACAGGGTTCGTTCGAGCCGGCGAAGGCTGGGGGTATTGCTTGCGCTCGTAGGGGTGATGTGGCTCTGCCCCTCGGCGTCGGCCGCCAGCCCGCTCGGCCTGACCGACTGCGGGCCGGCCCAAGGCGTCTACCAGTGCTCGGGGCTGGTTGAGACGTGGGACGGCGTGCCGCTCGACACCACCGTCACGTTGCCGTCGAAGAGCTCGAGGCACCTGCCGGCGGTCGCCGAGATCCACGGCTTCGGCAATTCGAAGTACGAGTACCTCGACCCGGGCTCGACCGCCTACACGGACAACGCGTTTGCGTGGGCGAAGGATGGCTATGCCGTCCTCACCTACACCGCGCGGGGTCTGTGGGGGTCGTGCGGAACGCCGGAGGCGCGGGCGGCGAATCCGCAAGCCTGCGCCCGCGGCTACATCCACCTGGCCGACGTCCGCTACGAAGTCCGAGACACCCAGGAGCTGATCGGCCGGCTAGTCGACCAGGGCTACGCCGCCCCGCGGATCGGCGTCACCGGTGACTCCTACGGCGGCGGGCAGTCGCTGATGCTGGCGGCGCTCCGCGACCGGGTGATGCTCCCCGACGGGCGGCTCGTCCCGTGGCGAAGCCCTGATGGGCGCCGGCTCCAGATCGCCGCGGCCGCGCCGGTGATTCCGTGGAGCGACCTGGTCTCGGCGGCGGCGCCGAATGGGCGGGTGAAGGCGAACGGGATCACGACCCGGCGCGAGGCACAGACGCCGATCGGGGTCGAGAAGGCGTCGTTCGTGAACGCGATCGCCGCCGCCGCCCAATTCGCCACCGGTCCCGGACAGCCGGTCGGCGAGCCGTTCGTCCCGGGGAGGCCGATGGGCTTCCTCGCTCCGGCGGGGACCGACCCCCAGGCCGACGTCGCCTCCTGGGTGGCGCGCACCAACGCGGGCGAGCCGTACACCGACCCCGAGGCCCAGAAGATCGTCCGCCTCCTGACCCGCTACCACTCGCCCTACTACATCGATCCGAGCCGCCCGCCGGCGCCCCTCTTCATCGCCTCCGGATTCACCGACGACCTGTTCCCGGTCGACGAGGCGCTGCGGTTCGCGAACCGGACTCGAAGCCTCTACCCTCGGAGCCCGCTGTCGCTGCTCTTCGGCGACTTCGGGCACCAGAGGGCCGCGAACAAGCCGGCCGAGCGCTCTGAGCTCCTGAATCGCGTCCACGGCTGGTTCGATCGCTATCTGCGTGGCAGGGGCTCACCGCGGCAGGGGGTCACCGCCTATGTTGCAGACCTGCCCGCGCTCCAGGCCCTCCGGCGGGCCGTTCAGCGCCCCAGCGTTCGCCCAGCTGGCGCATCGTCAGGTGCGCTTCGCGGCCGCGGGACGGCAGACGGTCTCATCGGCCGGTGGGAATCCGGCGGTCGCCGCGGCGATCGATCCGGTCACCGGCGGCGGCGACAGCTGCGTTTCGACCTCGGCCGCCACTGCCCCGGGCACGGCGCGCTATGTCTTGAAGCGCCAGGGCGCTTCGCCGCTCACGCTGATCGGAGCCCCCCTGCTTCGCGCCGACCTGGCGGTGAGCGGCGTTCCACCGGAGAACGCCCAGGTCGACGCGCGGCTTTGGGACGTGGCGCCCGGCGGCAGCTCCCAACGGCTGGTCGCCCGGGGCACCTACCGCCCGGGCCGCGGAAACCGCTGGCAGCTGCATCCCGGGGCCTGGCGGTTCGGGCCGCGACCACGCCGCGGTGCTCGAGCTGGTCGGCTCGGATGCCCCCTACGCGCGGCCGTCGAACGGCGACTTCCAGATCGAGGTGCGGAACCTTCGGGTGAGCCTTCCGGCGCGGTAGCACCCTTGCCGCCGCCCGGGCCCCCGAACATCCGAGGGGTGACCACCGGTCCCGCGCCCGCGAAGCTGACCCGGCCGCCACAGCGCTCAGAGGCCTTGGCGACTGAGCAATTGGGGAGCCATGCGGGCCCAACCACTCAGGCGCGCTTCCTACCGGAAGGTGATCGCGTTGACCGCCTGCTTGATCTTGTTGACGATCACGTCGGCGAGCTCCGTCCCCTGCTTGCCGTTGAACCCCTTCATCGCCGCCACCATTCCGACCATCAACAGCGAGACCAGGAGGATCAGGCCGACGTACTCGACCGTGCCCTGGCCGCGCTCACCCTCGAGCGCGGCGCGGATGCCTCGGGCGCGGCGAAAGAAGAACGCGTGGACGTATACAGCGAGCTTGTAGAGCATCGACTCCTCCTGTTCGGGATTTCGTCGATGCTCGCCGTGACCGCGTTACCGGTCCAGACCTGGACGAGACAGCTTGCCACCGCCCCTGTGAATGAAGCCGCGCAGGTTTTGAGACCAGGTTCCCGGGGTAGATGCAAGCGTGCCGGCCTGGAGATCCGGGATCCGGAGGAGGCAAACGATGCGATCCCCGAACAGGACGTCCGCGCTCCGTCTCGTCACCTCGGCCCTCGTCGTGCGTCGGGCTTCTGGTCGCCGCTCCGGCCACCGGCGCGAACCCGAAGGCACAGCCAGCCTTCCGCCAGAACCCGATCCTCTTCGTTCACGGCATCGAAGGCTCGGGCGCGCAGTTCGAGTCGCAGGCGATGCGCTTCATGAGCAACGGCTACCCGCGGCGCTGGATCGACGAGGTCGACTACAACTCGACGCGCGCGGTGGCGGACAAGAGCGAGGTCGATCAGCAGATCGACGAGGCGATCGCGGCGCTCAAGCAGCGGACGGGCAAGGCCCAGGTCGACGTGGTCGCCCACTCGCTCGGCACCACGGTGATGTACGACTACCTGACGAACGGGGCCATGGCCGCGCAGCGGCGGGCGAACGTCGCCACTACATCAACGTCGACGGCCAGAACCAGAACCCCGGCGTGCCGACGCTCGCCGTATGGGCCGGCAGGGGCACGCCCGGCCGGCACATGGACGGCGCGCAGAACGTCACGATCCCGAACCAGACCCACGTGCAGGCGTGCACCTCGGCCGAGTCGTTCGTCGAGTACTACAAGTTCCTGACCGGCGCACAGGCCGGCGCACGACATCGTCCGGCAGAGCGGGCCGATACAGGTCGCGGGAAAGGCGCTCAACTTCCCGCAGAACAGCGGGCTGCGTGGGCGCGACCGTGCAGGTCTGGCCGCTGCGACGGCGACGGCCGGCGGACGCTGCGGCCGCGCCGATCGCATCGATCCCGATCACCGACGGCTCGACGGGCGGTGGCGCCTGGGGGCCGGTCACCGTCCAGGCCGGCACGCGCTACGAGTTCGCGCTCGTGCGCACCGGCCTGCCGACGCTCCACATCTACTACGAGCCGTTCGTGAGGAGCGACTACACGCTCCGCCTGCTCGCGTCGCTCGCGATCGAGGACTACGCCGGCAACCGCCCGGGCAGCATGGTCGGCGGTGAACATCAGGTACAAGGAGCTGTGGGGCGACCAGGGCGCCGAGAACGACCAGCTGCTCGTCAACGGCCTCAACATCTGCACGGCGGTGCTGTGCCCGATCAGCAAGCAGGTCAACGCGTTCTTCGCGTTCGACCGCAACCGCGACGGGCAGACCGACCTGAGCTCACCGGATCCGGTGCTCGAGCAGCCTGCCGTTCATCCAGGGCGCCGACGTCTTCGTCCCGGCCAGCTCGCCACCCGATCGCACGGTCTCGTTGCAGCTGATCTCGCGCGGCGGCGGACCGGTGCGGACGCTGAACGTCCCGAACTGGGACTCGTCAACCGACGGGGTCACGATCCAGTGGAACGACTTCGACAAGCTGACCTTCTAGCGACGGTGGTTGGCAGGCCGACCGGCGGGTATAAAGTCAGTTCGTGAGCGCTGTCAACCGGCTCCCCGTCAAGGCCGCAGTCATCGCCGTTGTCGTATTCGCGCTGGCGGCGCTGGCGGCGTCTCCGGCGTCCGCTCAGGCGCCCGAGGTGCGGCACGTGGTGTTCGTCGGCAACAACTGGGACGGCACCGCCGACGTGCTCGATCCGCGAAGGAACTACAGGCGGGTCGCTCGGATCAACATCATCCCGGACATCGAGCAAGCGGATGTTCGAGATCCAAACGAATCCGGAGCGGCTGGCCTACTTCCTGGCCATCCGGCAGGCCGTCGGCGAGGGCAACGACCAGTTCGTCGACGACATGTACTCGACCAACGACGGGCGGCTATTGATCGTCTCCAGGCCGAGCCTCGCCGATGTCGTGGCGATCAACCTGGACACCCGCAAGATCGTCTGGCGCTTCCTGGTGGATGGCCAGCGCTCCGACCACATGGCGATCTCGCCGGATGGCCAGCACGTCGCGGTCTCCGCGTCGACGGGGAACGTCGTCCACATCCTCAACACCCACACAGGCCGCGAGGTGGGCAGGTTCCCCTCGGGCGACTCGCCCCACGAGAACAACTACTCCGCCGACGGGAACCGGATCTACCACGCCAGCATCGGGCTCGTCTACACCCCCGCGGACCAGCCGGAGTTCGACTCGACCAAGGGCGACCGCTGGTTCCAGATCGTCAACGCAAACACGAACCGGATCATCGAGCGGATCGACATGGGCAAGAAGCTCGAACAGGCGGGGTACCCGAACATGAGCTCCGCGGTCAGGCCGATGGCGCTCTCGCCAAACGAGAAGTTCGTCTACTTCCAGGTCTCGTTCTTCCACGGCTTCGTCGAGTACAACTTCGACCAGGACCGCGTCATGCGCGTCGCTCGCCTGCCGAACGAGGTCCCGGAGATCCCGCGCGAGGAGTACCTGCTCGACTCTGCGCACCACGGGATCGCGATGAACTCCGACGGGACCAGGCTCTGCGTCGCCGGCACGATGTCGGACTACGTGGCGATGGTCTCGCGCAGGAGGTTCGGTTACAAGCTGATCCACGCGGGCAAGAAGCCCTACTGGTCCACGACCAGCAGGAACGGCCGCCTCTGCTACGTGTCCTGGAGTGGCAGCGACCGGATCTCGGTCATCTCCTACGACACGATGAAGGAGATAGCCCGGATCCCCGTCGGCGACCATCCGCAGCGCATCCGCACGGGCAACGTCCAGGCGAGCTGGCTGACGGCGCAGGGCTAAGCGTCCGCTGGCGCGGCTTACTTCTGGGCGACGATGATGTCCTTCTTGCCCAAGCCGGGGCCCGACGCCTCGCGCCCCGACCAGGCTCCATAGCGCACCTCTTGAATCTGAAGCCCGGCCTCCTTGTGCGCCCGGCGAACAAAGTCCTCGTCCAAGGCGATCCAGGCCTCCGGGCGTTCGGGCCGCTTGACCCGCGCCAGGTCGCCGAACTGATGCAGAACGCCCTGCCGCGACTCCCCGCCTTCAACCAGCGATAGCGACTCCTCGTTGAGCAGGAAGATGGTGTTCACGGTCCTGCCGCCTGGTTTCAGCACCCTCCCGATCTCGTGGAAGTAGTTCCGAGCGTCATCGGGAACCAGGTGGGTGAACAACGAGTTTGAGAACACGAAGTCGAAGGCGTCGTCGTCGAAGGGGAAGCGGTACTGGGCAGCCTTGGCCTCCGCGCTCGGGTTGTAAGAAGTGTTGAAGACGTCGGCCCAGACGAATGTGAACTGCGGCAGCTTCGAGGCGATCCACTCGTTGCAGACCGTGATCGACTTCTGATCGGTGTCCATGCCGACGTAGCGGCCACGGTCATCCAGGTACTGGGAAAGCGCGACCGCAAGGCGGCCGACGCCGCAACCGAGATCCAGCAGGGTGTGGTGGGGCTCGAGGCCCGCGTCCACCGAGGCCTGCAGAAACCGTGCGCCGGCCTTCTTGAAGTCGCCCTTGCGCGTGTACGAGGGCAGCGCGCGCTGAGGGGGGATGAGGTCGTCGATGCCTGGCGTCCGGGCACGCAAGCGTCGGGGGCGAGGCATGGGGCTCGGCATCATAGAACCGCCTGACCGGGCCGACGGCCGACAGTCGGGGACGGCGGCCCGATGGCCGGCGGTCGGGCGGCGCGGCTACGCTGCCCGCCGTGCGGGTCTTGGTGGTCACCAACATCACCCCCGATCCGGCCAGTCCGTCTCGAGGCATCTTCGTCCGCGACCAAGTCGCGGCCCTGCGCCGCGCCGGGGTCGAGGTCGAGCTGCTCTCCTTCCCCGGCGGCAGGTGGAACTATCCCCGCGCGGTTCCGCGGATTCGCCGGCTTCTGAGGCGCGAGCGCTTCGACCTCGTCCACGCCCACTACGGCCTGGCCGGCTGGTGCGCGTCGCTCGCCGGGGCCCGGCCGCTGATCGTCACCTTCCACGGCACCGACGTCCGCCACCCGACCGTGGGCCGTCTGTCACGCCGACTGGCGCGGCGACTCGACCTGGTCGCGGGCGCCTCCCGCGCCCTGTTCGCCCCCGAGGCCGAACGGCCCGGCTTGCCGAAACGGCCCGGAGCGACCGCAGTGCTCCCCTGCGGCGCCGATCTCGACCGCTTCGGGCCGGCGCCGCGCGCCGAGGCGCGGCAGCGGCTGGGCCTCGACCCCAAGGGCCGATACCTGCTGTTCCCGGCCGCGACCTTCCGGCCCGAGAAGCGCTACGACCGAGCCGCCGAGGTCGGGCGTCTGGCGGGCGCGGAGCTGTTGACAGGCGGCGCGATCGAACCAGAGCGGATGCCCGACTGGGTCAACGCCGCCAGCGCCGTGCTGGTCACTTCGGAGAACGAGGGGTTCGGGCTGGCCGCCGTGGAGGCGCTGGCCTGCGATGTGCCCGTGCTCTCGACGCCGGTCGGCGTCGCCCCGGCGCTATTGCGCGGCATCCAGGGCTGCCTCGCCGAGCCCTTCGACCCCGAACCGTGGGCGGAGCTCGCCCGCGGCCACCTCGATTCGCCCGATCCACGCGTTGCCGGTCGCCAGCGGGCCCGCTGGTTCTCGGCCGAGCTGATGGCCGAGCGAGTCCTGGCCGCCTATCGAGAGGTTCTCGACTCGGCGGCGGAGGATTGATCCGACCCGACGCGATTCACACGGGATCGCAGTCCGGCCAGTGCCGGCGCTGGCGCTCGATGTAGGGCCGGGCGGGCTCGGTGGGCGCGGCGGGTGCCTCGCGCTCTGAGCCGAGAGCCTCGATCGTGGCCAGCACCGAGGCCGCCAGCGCCGCCCGGTCGTAGCCGCCCTCCAGGCAGACGAGCAGCGGAGCGTCGAGCTTCGCCGCCTCCTCCCGCATGGTCGCCGCCATGTCGGCGTAGCCCTCGGTCTCGACCCGGCAGTCGGCGAGCGGGTCGTCGCGGTGGGCGTCGTAGCCGGCGGAGATCGCGATCAGGCCCGGCCGAAAGGCACGGGCGATGGGCGCCACCACGTGCTGCACCAGCGACAGGAACTCGGCGGAGCCTGAGCCGGGCGGCACGGGCAGGTTGACGGTGTATCCCTCGCCCCCTGCCTCGCCCGCGTAGTCCGCCGAGCCCGTCCCCGGGTAGAGCGGCGACTGGTGGATGCTGGCGTAGAGCACGCGATCGGAGTCCGCGAAGATCGCCTCGGTGCCGTTCCCGTGGTGGACGTCCCAGTCGAGGATCAGCACCCGCTCGACGGCGTCCTCGGCGAGCGCGTGAGCGGCGGCGACGGCGACGTTGTTGAAGAGGCAGAAGCCCATCGCGCGCGAGGCCTCGGCGTGGTGGCCTGGCGGTCGCAGGCCGCAGAAGGCGAAGTGATCGTCGCCGGCCAGCAGCCGCTCGGCTGCGTGCGCCGCGCCCCCGGCGGCGTGAAGCGCCGCCTCGAAGGAGCGCTCGCTGGCCACCGTGTCGACGTCGATCATGCCGCCGCCACGTGAGCTGATCTCCTCGATCGCCCGGATGTGCCCGTCGGAATGGACTCGGCGAAGCTGCTCGGGCGTCGCCGCCGGAGCCTCGACCCGCCGAAGCCCCGGCCAACCGGCGCCGTCGAGCGCTGCCTCGACGGCGCGCAGGCGCGCCGCGTTTTCGGGGTGCGCCCCGGTGTCGTGCTCGAGCGAGGATGGATGGGCGAGGTAGAGCCCCATGGGTCGCGGGTACGGTAACCGCCGCGTGGAGCGATCGGCCAGTGGGGCGAGAGGCCCCACAAAGACAGGCGTCGTGGTGGTCGGAGGCGGTGCGGCCGGCCTCTACGTCGCGCTGCGCGCCGCCGAGCATGGCGTTCGGGTCACCCTCGTGTCGCGCAAGCCGCTCGCCGAGAGCGCCAGCTACTGGGCCCAGGGCGGGCTGGCGGCGGCGCTGGCCCCCGACGACTCGCCCGCCCGCCACGCCGACGACACCCTGAACGCCGGCCGCGGCCTCTGCCGCACCGAGGCGGTCCAGACGCTGACTCGCGATGCGCCGGCGGCGGTCGAGGAGCTTCGCCGGCTCGGGGTGCGCTTCGACACCGAGGCGGATGGCAGCCTGGGCCTCGCTCTCGAGGGCGGCCACTCGGCGCGCCGGATCGTTCATGCCGGCGGCGCCCAGACGGGGCGCGCGATCACAGGCTGCCTGGCGGAGCGTGTCGCCGCCCACGACCACGTCCAGGTGTTGGAGGAGACCTCGGCGCTCGCCCTGTGGAGCGACGGCCGCCGCTGCGCCGGGGTGGTCACGGACGCCGGGCCAATCGCGGCTCGCGCGACGGTCGTGGCGACCGGCGGCGGCGCGGCGCTGTGGCGGCGCACGACCAACCCGTGGGGCGCGATCGGAGCCGGCGCGGTGATCGCCCATGCCGCCGGCGCGGCGTTGGCCGACCTCGAGTTCTGCCAGTTCCACCCCACGGCGCTGGCGCTCACCGGCAGCGAGCACGACGGAACCCTGCTGACGGAGGCCCTCCGAGGCGAGGGCGCCGAGCTGCTCGACGGCGCCGGCCGGCGGTTCACCGACGAGCTTGCCCCACGCGACCAGGTGACCGCGGCGATCCTGGACCGAATCGACGCGGACCAGACAGACCACGTGCGGCTCGACCTGCGCTCGATCGCGCCCCAGCGCTTTCCGAACGTCTTCGCCGCCTGCCGCTCGGCGGGCTTGGATCCCGAGCGCGAGCCGGTCCCGGTGGCGCCCGCGGCCCACTACCTGATGGGGGGAATCGTCTGCGACCTCGACGGGCGCACCTCCCTGCCGGGCCTGTTTGCGGTCGGCGAATGCGCCTGTAGCGGGGTCCACGGCGCCAATCGCCTGGCCTCGAACTCGCTGACCGAGTGCTTCGTGTTCGGCGCCCGAGCGGCGGTCGCCGCCGCCTCGGCGCCACCGCCGGGCGCACCGACGCCGGTGCCCGGATGGCGCTTCGAGCCGCCAACCGCGGCCACGCGTGAAGCTGTCTGGCGCCGGGCGGGACCGCGACGCGACGCGACGACGCTCGAGCCGCTCCTCGAGGACCCCTATCCCCTGGCGCGGCTGATCGCCAGCGCCGCCCTCGAGCGGCGCGAGTCTCGCGGGCCCCATCGGCGCACCGACCATCCGCTTCGCGACCCGGCGCTCGACGGCGTCCACATGGTGATCGGGCCCGACGCCGAGCCGAGCCCGGAGCGCTGGTCGTGAGAGCCGCAGTCGTCCGCTTGCGCGTGCTGAGCAAGCTGCGAGCAGGCGCTAATGCCTGCTTAACCTGCGCTTAATCTGGCGAGGTTTGTGCTTAACCGCACCGCGGGAATACTCTCGTCTGCCTCCAGCAGGATGCATGGCACAAGGCCAGACCGGAGGCTAGGGAACGGATAACCACAGGGGGTAGCAAGGAGATGTACCGGTTCAGTCGCTCCATTTACCGGGAGCTTGCGCCACGGGTGGTCGAGGACGAGTGGGACCCCACCCAGTGCGCCAACAAGCAGAAGGTGCTGGATTCATGTGAGGGGGCGATCTGCCGCCTCACCTACGATCGCCGCTATTTCGCCAGGCCGGCTCGGACGCTGTTCAACGATGTGCGAGCCCATTTCAAGATGGGCGACCAACTCTTCGTCTGGACCGTGATCCAGCGCAACATCGGACTGGCGCTCGAATTCCTTTCGCGCCTGCCCGAGGGCGTCGGGCTCGACGGACGGCCGCCGCAGTGCAGCGCGCATACGCGCAGGGGCACACCGTGCCAGCGCCGGCCGCTGCCGGGCAGGGACTATTGCCCGTCGCACAAGCACCTGGAGGAGACATTCGAGGCTGTCGAGCTGCCGCTCGAGACTCTCGATGGCGAGCTTCAGGTGCTGACCGCCGCCTAAGCAGGGAGAGCGAGCAGGGGACGACCCCGGCCCGCGGCCGGGATCGTCCCCTGTAGGTTCCGGGCGATGCTGCTCGGAGTCGACGTCGGCGGGACGTTCACCGACGCCGTGCTCTTCGATGGGCGGGCCCTGCACACGGCGAAGGCGCCGACCACCCCGGACGACCAGTCGCGGGGCGTGCTCGCCGCGGTCGAGGCGGCGCTGGAGCGAGCGGGCTCCGGCCCGGACCAGGTGGAGGCGTTTGCCCACGGCATGACCGTGGGCACCAATGCGCTGCTCGAGGAGCGCGGCGCGCGCACCGCCCTGGTCGCCACCGAGGGGTTCACCGACCTGCTCGAGGTCGCTCGCCAAAACCGCCCCGACCTCTACCGGCTCTGCGCGCCGAAGCCGGCTGCGCTGGTGCCCGACGAGCTCCGCTTCGCCGCCCGCGAGCGCACCGGTCCCAAGGGCGTCGTCGAGCCGCTCGCTGAGGGAGAGCTGGATCGGGTGGCGGCCTTCGCGCGCGCCAGCGACGCCGAGTCGGTGGCGGTCTGCCTGCTGTTCTCCTACCTCGAACCCGCGCACGAGCGCGCGATCGCAGAGCGCCTGCGCACCGAGCTCCCGGGCCTCCACGTCTCGGCTTCGCACGAGGTGCTGCCGCAGTTTCGCGAGTACGAGCGCTGCTCGACCACCGTGATCGACGCCTACCTGTCGCCCTTGCTGGGCCGCTACCTGGGGAGGCTCGCCGCGGCCGGCGCCGAGCGCGGCCTGCCGGAGCCGCTGGTGATGAGCTCGTCCGGTGGCGTGGCGCCCGCCGCGGAGGCCGCCCGGGCAGGGGCCTGGAGCGTGCTCTCGGGCCCCGCCGGCGGCGCGGTGGGCGCCGGCCTGCTGGCCACGCTCTCCGCAGACGGGAATGCAGTGGGGCTCGACATGGGCGGCACCTCGTGCGACGTCTGCGTGGTCGAGGACGGCCGGGTGCGGCGCACCGACTCGCGCCAGATCGGCGGCCGGGTGATCCAGCTACCGATGGTCGACGTCCACACCGTCGGCGCCGGGGGCGGGTCGATCGGCTGGCTCGACCCAGGCGGCGCGCTTCGCGCGGGGCCGCAGTCGGCCGGGGCGGACCCCGGGCCCGCCTGCTACGGCCGCGGCGGCACCGAGCCCACGGTCACCGACGCCAACCTCCTGCTTGGCTACCTGGACGCCGCCTCGACGCTAGCCGGCGGTGTGGAGCTGGATGTCGAGGCGGCCCGCCGGGCAGTTCAACGGCTGGGGACGGCGCTCGAGCTCGGCGAGTTGGAGACGGCGGAGGGGATCGTCCGGGTCGCCAACCAGGAGATGGTCCGGGCGCTTCGAGTGGTCACCGTGGAGCGCGGCGTCGACCCGCGCCGCTTCGCCCTGATGCCGTTCGGCGGCGCCGGGCCGATGCACGCCGCAGCCCTGGCCGAGGACCTGGGCATGGAGCGGATCCTCTGCCCCCGCGCCAGCGGCGTCCTCTCGGCACTCGGACTGATCGCCTCCGAGCGGCGCCGCGACACCGCAAGGACCGTTCTGCTCAGCGGGGCCGACCTGACCGCCGAGCGGATCGCCGCCGAGGTCTCCGAGCTTCGTGAGTCGATCGGGGCCGGGCTCTCCGAGGCCGCGCCCGAGGCCACCTACGAGCTCCGCTACCGCGGCCAGGCCTTCGAGCTTGGCATCCCGGGGCCGCCGCGCCCCGACCCGGCCGAGCTGGCGGAGCGATTCGCCGCCGAGCACGAACGCCGCTACGGCTACCGGGACCCCGATGCGGAGATCGAGCTGGTCAACGTGCGACTGGCGCTGGTCGTCCCTGCGCCGGCGCTGCAGCCGCAGGCGGCGCCGGCAGGCCGCCTGGAGCGCTCGGCGCGCCGGGCGCGCTTCGGCGGGACGTGGACGGAGGCCGAGGTGCTTCGCGGCGAGCCCGAGGCGGGCACCACAGCGGAGGGGCCGTGCGTGTTCGAGCTGCCGGAGGCCACCCTGGCCCTCCCGCCGGGCTGGCGGAGCGAGGTCGACGGGCGGGGAACGATCTGCGCGGCGCGCGAGCGATGAGGCCGGGACTGGATCCGGTCACCCTCCAGGTCCTCGTCGGCGCCCTTCGCGCCGCCTGCGAGGAGATGGGCGCGGTGCTCGTGCGGGCCGCCCACTCGGCGAACATCAAGGAGCGGCGCGACTGCTCCACGGCGCTGTTCGACGCCACCGGGGAGCTGGTGATGCAGGCCGAGCAGATCCCGGTCCACCTCGGCTCGATGCCTGACGCGGTCGCCGCCGTGCTCGGCGAGGAGCACCGCCCCGGCGACGTCTGGGTCCTCAACGACCCCTACCGAGGCGGCACCCACCTGCCCGACATCACCCTGATCTCGCCCGTCTTCGCGCCCCAGGGCTCGACCCTGCTGGGATTCGCCGCCAGCCGCGCCCATCACGCGGACGTCGGGGGGCCGACTCCGGCAGGGATGCCGGCCGGCTCGACCCGGCTCGAGGACGAGGGCGTGGTGATCCCGCCCACCCGGGCCGACGACGACCGGCTGGCCAGCCTGGCCGGTGAGATGCGGAACCCGCGCCAGCGGCTCGCCGACCTGCGCGCACAGCGGGCCGCCAACCTGACCGGCGAGCGTCGCCTGCTCGAGCTGGCCGGCAGGCACGGCATCGGGGTGCTTCGCTCTGGGATGGCGGAGATCCTCGACTACGCCGAGCGCCGCACGCGCGCCCAGCTCGCCGAGCTGCCCGACGGCACCTACGAGGCGGAGGACCTGATGGAGGCGGACGCCGGGGGCGAGCCGCGCGACCTCCGCCTGCGGGTCACCGCCCGGATCGACGCGGACCGGCTGACGCTCGACTTCACCGGCACCGATCCGCAGTTCGACGGCAACCTCAACTGCCCCCTGCCGGTCACCAAGTCGGCCGCCTTCTTCGCCGTTCGGGTGCTCACCGACCCTGAGGCGCCGCCCTCCGCGGGCGCCTTCCGCCCGGTCGAGGTGATCGCGCCCGAGGGATGCCTGCTGAACGCGCGGCCGCCAGCCGCGGTCGCAGCCGGCAACGTGGAGACCTCGAGCCGAGTCGCCGACCTGGTGATCGAGGCGCTCGGGGGCGCCACGCCGGCACCGGCCCAGGGCCAGGGAACGATGAACAACCTGACCCTGGCTGACCAATTCACCTACTACGAGACGCTGGGCGGCGGCCAGGGGGCCTGCCCGGACGCCGACGGCCCGAGCGCCATCCACGTGGCGATGTCGAACACCCTCAACACGCCGATCGAGGCGCTCGAGACCGAGTTCCCCCTCCGGGTCCGCGAGCTCTCCTTGCGGCGCGGCAGCGGGGGCGCCGGACGTCACTCCGGCGGCGACGGGATCGTCCGCGAGCTCGAGGCGCTGGCGCCGATGAGCTTCACCCTGATCACCGAGCGCCGCCGCCACGCCCCCCGGGGGCGCGAAGGCGGCGCCGACGGCAAGCCCGGCCACAACCTGCTCAACGGCGAGCCCCTGCCCTCCAAGGCCGCAGGCGAGCTCCGCCCGGGCGACCGGCTGCGGATCGAGACCCCGGGTGGCGGCGGCTACGGAGAGGTGTCGGGCTGACGGCCCCCTCGCCAGCCCCGGAAAGCCTCCAGCAGCTTGCTCTGGGCCTCGGGAGAGAGCGACTCGGGTGGTAGGCGGCCGAGGGCGTCGATCGTCTGGCGCATCTGGTCGAGGTAGGCCTGGCAGCCATCGCATCCGGCCAGGTGGCGCTCGAAGCGGGCGCGGTCCTCCGCGGGCAGGGTGCCCTCGAGGTACTCGGTGATCACCTCGACCAGCTCCTTGCAGCTCATCTTCGGCGCCTCGACTTCACTCATCGCGCTTGCTGCTCCTCCTCGAAATGGCGCTCGAGCGCCGCGCGCACCTTGGATCGCGCCCGGTGGAGCAGCACTCGCTGGTTGGTCGCGCTGAGGCCCAGGGCTTCGCGCGTCTCCGCGGCCGACCAGCCGCTGATGTCGCGCAGGGCGATCACCTCGCGCTGGCGAACGGGGAGCTCGGCGATCGCCTCCAGCAGGACCCGGCGCGTCTCCTCGGCGCTGAGCCGCTCCTCGGGAGAGTCCCACTCAACAGGAGGGCGCGCCCAGTGGCCGGGATTGGAATCGCGGAGCGACTGGAAGCGGTCGGGGTCGACGGCCGGCTCGTCGCGACCCTCCTCGCGCCGGCGCGCCAGGAACGAGAACGGCAGCACGCGCCGCTCGCGCTGGCCGCGGGTGCGCGCGGTGTTGAGCAGGATGCTGGCGATCCAGGTCCGCAGCGAGGAGCGGCCCTCGAAGCGGTCGATCCCGTTCAGGACCGCGAGCCAGGTGTCCTGGACGACCTCCTCGGCGATCGCCCGGCTCCGCACGTGCATCAGCGCCAGCCGCATCAGGAACGGGCCGTACTCGTCTACGAGCGTCCTGAACGCATCCTCGTCGCCCCGTCGCAGGCCGGCGAGCAGCCTCTCGTCGTTGGTTGGCCGCGTCGATCCGCCCGAGTCGCCGGCGGTCGAGGCTTCCGGCTCCGCCATCGGCGGCGATTCTTTCACGGTCGGCTGGGTGGCTTCGTCCGCCACTCGTGCCACGTCCAGCATCGGTCGACGGGCACTAGGCTGCCTCCCATGGGCGAGCGCATCGAGCTCGAGGACGTTCGCCTCGCCTACGAGGATCGCGGCGAGGGCTCGCCTGAGGGCCACACCGTCGTCTTTCTCCACGGCCTGGGAGGGTCGTCGTACTCGTGGTGGGGTCAGCTCGCCGCCTGCGAGGAGCGCGGCCACCGGGTGGTCGCGTACGACCAGCGCGGGGCGGGTCGCAGCTCGAGGCCGCCCGGCCCCTACTCGATCGGGCTCTGGGCCGAGGACCTGGAACGGCTGCTCGACCGCCTGGAGGTCGAGCACGCGACGCTGGTCGGCCACTCGGTCGGCTGCATGATCGCCGAGCACGCGACGGTGAGGCTCGGCGAGCGGGTGCGGGGCCTGGTCCTGATAGGCGGAGCGCTTCGCTGGCGTCCCGAGGCGGGCCCGGTGTTCGAGGAGCGGGTCAGGCTCGCGCGGGCGGGGCGAATGGACGAGATCGCCCGGGCGGTCGCCCAGACGGGCCTCAGCGAGCGGTGCCGGCAGCAGAACCCCGCGCTGCACGGCCTTTTCTGTGAGCTGATCGCCTCCAACGACCCGCAGGCCTACGCCGAGTGGTCGGCGGCGACGGCCACCGCAGAGATGGTCGAGACCGAGCGCGTCGCCTGCCCGACGCTCGCCCTCTGCGGCGAGCTCGACCCGGTGACGCCGCCGGCCTTCGCCGAGGCGATCGACGCCGCTATTCCGAGCGCCCGGGCTGCGGTGATCGAGGGCGCCGCGCACTGGTGCCAGCTCGAGGCTCCGGCGGCCGTCAGTGCCTACCTGCTGGACTTCCTGGACGAGATCGCAACATAACGCACAAATTTGGCGTTTTTGCCTCCCTCGTCTAGACTCACGCGTCCTGAGCCGGAAACTGGCGCCCCGCAACGGGCAACACCGGTTCCGGAAGCTCGCTTTCTGAGATCGGACCAAGCCACTGATGCCTATCGCCCTCAAAGAATGGGCCGTCACGGTGCGCGCCCTCGCTGAGGGCGAGCAACTGGTCACCCTGCGCAAGGGCGGGATCCGCGAGGAGAACAAGCACTTCGAGGTCGAGCACGACCGCTTCTTCCTCTACCCGACCTTCGACCATCAGCGCAACGACCTGGTGCGCGAGTCACACCACCCCGAGCTGCGGCGCGCCCTCGAGGAGGGTGTGTGGCCCGACGAGGAGCCGCCGCCGCGGGCGCTGCTTCAGGATGGTGGCATCGCGCAGCCCGACCGGGTACGGATCCGCTCCTGGGCCGAGGTCGCCGACCACTTCGAGACCGCCGACCCACGCATCGTCGACAGCCTCTCCCCCTTCCACGTCTGGACCCAGGACTACGCGCACAAGCGCCTCATGTGGAAGCCACGGCACCCGATCCACGTGATGCTGCTGCGGGTCTACCGGATCCCGCGACCGGTCACGGTCCGCGTCCGGGACGAGTACCACGGCTGCCGCTCCTGGGTGGAGATCGACCGTGAGCTTCCCTTCGAGGGCACGCCGGTGATGGCGGACGAGGAGTTCGTCCGAGCCGCCGCCGAGATCGGCGCCATCTGCAGCGAGGGCGAGCCCGTCCCGGCCTGATCCAGGCGTTCGTAGCAGGCCGTAGGGGTCGACCGGCTAGCGCGACCGAGGCGAGCGAAACGAGCGGACCATCCGCCCCGCCGCCCGAAGCGGACGCGTGACCTGCCAGCTCAACGATGCCTCGTACTCACGCCGCACGCCGCGCAGCCTCGCCGCCTGCTGTTGTCGCAGATTCCTTAGTTCGCCCGCCTGCTCCAGTTGGGCGAGCTCCAGCTCTCGCCGAACCTGACGAAGGTTGTGGCGAACCGCCAGGTACTCTCGCGGATCGTCGTCTGGCCGCTCCAGGTCCTCGGTCGTCAGCTCGACGTCGCGCTTTCGCAGAAGCGCCCAGCTCATGTTTTGGATCTGCGGCTCGACCTCAAGGATCTCGAAGGCTCGTCCCCAGTGTGCGCGGACCCACCAATCCGACATCAGCACGACCGCCCCCTGGTGCTCCCAATCCTGGTTATGCCGCAAGACATTCATTCCCACCCTGTCCTCGTCCCAGGGCTCGCCTGCGGCGCTCTCGGAGTTCCAGCGGCCCATGTAGGTCGCGATCAGCAGCCCACCGGGTTTTAGAAGGCGATGCAGTTCCAAGAGCCACAACAGCGAGGGAATGGGGTTGAGATGCGTAAAGACCGAGATGGCCCAGGCAAGGTCGAAGGAGCCGTGCTCCAACCCCAGGGGGGGACCATGCGCGCATCGCCAGGCATGGAGCGGCGGGCAGAGGGTTTCTTCCATCCACTCGATGCTCTGGGCATCGATGTCGGCACCCCAGAACTCCCCCTTCTCGGCCTCGGACACAAAATGACGGAGCGTACGACCGGCGCCGCAGCCGAAGTCGAGGACACGCTTCCCCTCGAAAGACCAGTCATCAGGCAGCAGGCCAACCAATCCACTCTTGGTCTCGGCGCCCATTTCCTCGTAGGCCTTGAAGGGATCACTCCATGGCGCCAGGGGATAGACACGGCTTGCGAGATCCAACGGCGGATAGGGGTGGTCGGCGCTGGCGGTCATGAGGGGTGCAACATAGTCAAGCATCAACCATGCGTCGAAACGCATTGAGAATCAGGCGTCGTTCACCTCGCGGGGCTCGCCGGGCGACGCCTCCCGCCACTTCCAACGACTTCGTAGCGACCGTGCGCGCAGCCGAGCGCGCGCTGGTCCTCGGAATCGGGGGCGGCGGCGACGTGGTCGGGGCGCTGGCGGTCGCCCGGCTGTGCGAGTCGCTGGGGACGCCGTTCGTGCTCGGCGGGGTCGCCTGGGAGCGGATCCCGATCGATCCTCACCCGGGGCCGCGCTCCCTGGCCGAGATCCGGGGCGGGCGGCCGCTCGGCGGGGCGGCCGTGCTGGCCGGGCCCGAGACCACCACCCCGGAGGGAGTCGCATTCTCAGAGGCGCGGATGGCGGCCCACCTGGGCGCCGAGACCCTGCTGGTGGACGTGAGCGGGGGTACGGCGAGCGCCGCGGCTGGGATTGAGGCCGCGGCCACGGAGCTGGGCTGCGACCTGCTGGTCTGCGTCGACGTGGGCGGCGATGTGCTCGCCCGCGGCGACGAGCCGGGGCTGGCGAGCCCGCTGTGCGACGCGGTGATGGTCGCCGCGGCCCTGCGAGTCGCCGGCCGCCTCAAGCCGCTCCTGGCCGTGATCGGACCGGGTTGCGACGGCGAGCTGACCACCACCGAGGTGCTCGGGCGAGTGGCCGAGCTGGCGCGCGCCGGGGCATGGCTCGGAACCTGGGGGTTGACACCCGAGATCGTCGCCGAGCTCGACGCCGCCGCGACCCTGGTGCCGACCGAGGCCAGCCTCCAGGTCGTTCGCTGCGCGCGCGGTGAAGTGGGCGACTCGTACATCCGCCGTGGCCGGCGCCGCGTGGAGCTCGGACCGGTGGGGGCGCTGACCTTCGTCTTCGACCCCGTCGCCGCGCCGTCCGATGCCCTCCCCCTGGCGCACGCGGTAGCCGACAGCGCCAGCATCGAGGAGGGGCGCGCCGCCCTCGCCGCTCGCGGCATCAACACCGAGCTGGACTACGAGCGCAAGCACTCCAGAGCGGGGTAACAACCCGCAAATACCGGGTACGCAGTGCCGGACCGCCACCGGGTGTGGACTAACCTCGACGGGGGATGGCGTGGATAGAGACGGAGTCGCTGAGCTTCGTGGCTCGGCACGAAGCCGAGGACAGCGATTGCGCGCAGCGCACCCTGGACGCGCTCGAGGACCTGCGCCTGCGCCTCGAGGAACGCTTCGACGAGGCCCCTGCCGGGGTCACGGTCATCGTGCATCCGACCCCGGGCTGGCTGGCCGCGGCGCACCCCTTCCTCCCCGCCGCTCGCCTGGCGGCGGCGTCGGCGGGGCGCCGCTACCTGGCCGGCTGGGCGATGGCCAACGAGCTCCACGTGCTGAACGACCAATACCTCGACCGCCGGGCGGCCGGCGACGACTCGCTGGCCGCGCTGCGCGGCACGGCCGAGCGCCTCTACGTCCAGATCGTGGTCGCCGCCAACAACGATCGCCTGCCGCCGCCCTGGGGGCCGCGTCGCTTCCTTCGCTACCTGCGCTGGACCTGGCTGATCGAGGGGGCCGCCCAGTACTACGGCGGCCAGGTGCCGCTGTTCCGCGCCGCCGTCAGCACTCGGCTTCGGGAGCGAACGGCGCCCAGCTTCCCGCCCTCGGCCCGCGACGCGATCATCCTCGGCGGCACGGTCTTCGACCTCCTGGAGCGCGAGCGCGGCCCCGACGCCTGCGATGTGCTCGCCTCGCGCCTGCGCCGCGACGGCCCGCGCGGCAGCCTGGAGCTCGCCTTCGACGCACGTTTTCGAGACATCGAGCGCGCCTGGCGCGACTACCTGCGCAAGCTCAGCGAGCGCCGCCTTTCCAGCTCTGAGGCGATCGCGGAGCTGGAGCTCCCGGACGAGCTCTCCGCCTAGCCCGTCAGCGCCTAGCTCGTGAGCTGATAGAGGACCCAGATCAGGCCCGCGGCGCCGGCGAGGGCGATCAACAGTCCCGCCGCCAGGCGCAGGGGGCGCTCGCCGTCGGCAGGCGCTGTGGCCTCGGACACCTCGGTGCTGACGTCGGCAAGCAGCTCGCGCGCCGCCTCGGCGCCCGCCTCGGGGACCAGGATGTCGCGCGGCCCGGCGGCGAGGAAGTCGGGGACGTCGAAGCCGCGCGTCCGCCGCTGGACGCTGGGAATGCCCTCCTCGAGCAGCATGCCCTGGATCAGCTCGGCCTCCGCCAGGTTGCTGGCGCCGGCCACCCGAACCTGCCGGCCGCCGGTGTATTGGGGCTTCACCTTCCGCGCCCGCTCGTGGGCCTCGGTTATCGGCTGCTCCTCCTCCCGTCCCACGTAGACGAGCGGCATCCCGCAGTCGGCGCAAAAGCGCTCCTCGAGCGGGTACTTGCGCGCGCACCGAGGGCAGGCGAGTGGACGGACCTCAGCGCTCATCGACGTCCAGCTCGACCTCCTCGACCCGGCGATCGCGGATCGTAAAGGCGCGAACGCTGGGAGCCTCCGGCTCGGCGAGCGAGCAGATCAGGTAGAGCGGATCGGGCCAGTTCTCGGCCAGATTGATGTCGGTCTGCGAGGGCTCGGCGGGGCTCGAGGTGTGCGAGTGATAGATCGCCGCGATCTCCTCGCCGCGCTCCTCGATCTCCATCGTGATCCGGAATTGGTCGGAGGGATGGATCGTGTACCGCAGCGGGCTCGCCTCCGCGTTTCGGGCACGGTAGACCCGGGTCGCCCTGCCGTCGCTGCCGGCGACCATCCCGCAGCACTCGTTGGGCGCCTCCTCGCGGGCGTGGGCGACGACCTCGTCGATGAGCTCTCTGGCGATCGTCAAGATCGGCTGAGGCTAGCAGCGGGTACGCATACGCTCGCGAACCCCAGACTCGAGGTGAATCAGTCTCAATACCAGGCGGAGGCGGGGTCGCGCGGCGGCTCTGAGAGGTCGCCGCCCTCGGTGCCGAGCAGGTCCGGATCGTCGCGGCCGAGCTCCCAGAGCAGGTCGTCGAGCACAGGGGGCTCGATCCCGGCCGCCCCGGCCACCTGCGCGAAGGCGGCGCGCGTGGCCGCACGCACCTCCTCCCGGGCTCCGGGATGGACGAGGCCGGAGCGGAGCGCGAGCCGCATCAGGACGTTGTCCGCGCACACCTCCCAGCTCTCGGGGTCGTGGACCTCGAGCCAGCCGCGGCGGGCGCAGATCTTTGCGAACAGGAACGCCTTCTTGGCGAGCGGGTCGGCGTAGGCCTCGTAGCGCGCCAGGAGCCCGAGCAGCCCGCCGGTGCCGCCGAGATGGCCAGCGGCGGCGGCGAGCAACGCCTCAGCGTTGCCCCCGTGGTCGCGCAGCAACCCGGCCGCGAGGTCTCGCCACAGCCCCGCGCGGCGCTCCGGGTCGGCGACGGTCTCCCCGCCGATCCGAAACAGCTCGGCGACGCGGTCGGGGGTCACGTCGCTCAGGCGGGCGGCGGTCAGCAGGCCACGCCGGCGCTGCGCAGCCTGAAGCCCCACGGCCCAGAGCAGCGCGCTGCCCTCGAACGGCCCCCTTCCACCGACCAGGAACCGCCCGCGGTAGCCCGTGCGGTGGTCGATCGCGCAGAGAAAGATCGCCGCGTCCGGGTCGGGGACGTGCGAGAAGCTCGGCGGCTGGTAGCCGTCCGCCCGCTCTCGCGCTCGCTCGGCGACACGCTCGACCGCATCGGCGTACACCGTGCTCGTCGTCCTCACGCGTCGTAGGTAGTCAGCTCGAGGCGGTAACCGTCGGAATCCTCGAAGCAGATCGAGTGCGCGAGGTCGTGCGAGCCCAGCGGTGCCGCTACCACCAGACGACCGAGTCGATGCCCTCAAGCTCCTCGATCGGCTTCGTGTAGATGCCCGACGACAGGTACTTCCAGCCGTCGTCGGGAGCGATGAAGACGACGTTGCCCTGATCGAGCTCGGCGGCAATCCGTACCGCGATGGCCGCCACCGCCCCCGTCGAGACCCCGGCGAACATGCCCTCCTCGTGGAGCAGCCGCTGGGTCCAGACGATCGCGTCGCGGTTGGAGACCATGATCTTGCGGTCGAGAACCGAGAGGTCGATGATCGGCGGGATGAAGCCGTCGTCGAGCGAGCGCAGGCCCTGGACCAGTTCGCCCTGCATCGGCTCGGCGGCGACGATCTTGGTCTCGGGATCGTGCTCCTTGAGTCGGCGCCCGACGCCCATCAGGGTTCCGCCGGTGCCGAGTCCGGCGACGAACGCCGCCACCTCGTCGAGCTCCTCGAGGATCTCCGGCCCGGTGCCGTCGTAGTGGGTGCGGGGGTTGGCCTCGTTTCCGTACTGGTAGGGCATGTAGTAGGAGGCGTCACCGCCGGCCATCTCGAGGGCCAGCTCGACGGCGCCGTTCGAGCCCTTGGCGCCCTCCGAGTAGACGATCTCGGCGCCGTACATGCGCAGGAGCTGGGTCCGCTCCTCGGTGACGTTGTCGGGCATCACGACCTTCAGCGGGTAGCCCTTGCGGCGGCAGATCATCCCCAGCGAGATCCCCGTGTTGCCTGAGGTCGGCTCGAGGATCGTCTGGCCGGGCTGGATCGCGCCCTCGGCCTCGGCCTCCTCGATCATCGCCTTGGCGACCCGGTCCTTGACGGAGCCGGTCGGGTTGCGGCCCTCGAGCTTGACGAAGATGCGGACGCCCGCTTTTGGCGACAGCCGCGGCAGCTCGACCAGCGGCGTGTTGCCGACCGCCTCGACGACGTTCGCATAGCGCCCGCCGCAGGGGCGGTTGAGGGTCTCGTCGACCATCGCTTTCGCAAGTGTAGTGAGGAACGGAGTATGTTCCGCACGGCACAACCCCAGGCGAAGGAGAGGACTCGAAAGATGATCAGGGGCACACGGACGAGGATCGGAATCGCGCTGGTCGTGGCGCTCGCCACCGCCGGCATCGCCGCCGGCTGCGGGGACGACGACGGCGGCGGCGACAACGAGCTCGGCCTGATCACGGAGGGCACGCTGTTCGTCGGCATCGACACCCCCTATCCGCCCTTCGAGCAGGGTCAGCCCCCCAACGTCTCCGGCTACGACGTCGACGTGCTGAACACGATCGCCGACAACCTCGGACTCGAGGTCGAGTACCAGGACACCGGATTCGCGACGATCTTCCGCGACGTGGCGGCCGGGCAGTTCGACACCGCCGCGGCGGCATCGACGATCACAGCCGGGGCGCGAGAAGCAGGTTGACTTCACCGACCCCTATTACGCGAGCGCGACTGCGCTCGTGGTGGCGGAGGGCTCGGACATCGCCTCCGTGGACGACCTGAGCGGCAAGATCGTGGGGACCCAGGACGGAACCATCCAGGAGGACTACGCCAACGAGGAGACCGACGCCTCGGAGGTCCGGGCATTCCCGGAGGGCACGAACGCCCTCTCCTCGCTCCTCACTGGAGCGGTGGACGCGGCGCTGATCGACGAGGCCGTCGCCGCCGACGCGATCGAGAAGCAGGGCGGAATGGAGATCGCCGAAAGCTTCGCCGCGACGTCTCCGGACCTGTTCGGCTTCGCGATCGCGCCAGACAACGACGCCCTGCGCGAGGCGATGAACGAGCAGCTGGCGGCGATGAAGGAGGACGGCACGCTGGCTGAGCTGTACAGGAAGACGTTCGGCAACGAGCCGCCCGCCAAGCTCCTCGAGAGCACGAACGAGCTGCTCACGAACGACTAAACGACGAGCGCTACGTGGGCTCAGCGAAGGGGCGCCGACGGCGCCCCTTCTCATTGCTCGAATGACTAGCCTCGCCGTCGGACCACGACCGGAGGTGACCGATGGACTTCATCACCCACTACTACTTCGACTTCAACGTCATGGGCGACGAGTTCAGCCGAGTCCTGGACGGCTTCTGGCTGACCGTGAAGCTCTCGATCATCTCCGGGGTCCTGTCCCTGGTCTGGGGCTTGGTGCTCGCCGTGCTGCGCCAGCTTCCGGGGCGGGCGCTGGCGCCGGTGCGCTGGGTGACGATCGCCTACATCGACGTCTTCCGAGGCATCCCGCTGCTGCTGGTGCTCCTGCTGCTGTCGGGCTTCCTCTCCGCCGCGCAGAACGAGGGCGTGATCCCGAGAGAGCTTGGGCTCCCGACCTGGTTCGGCGAGACCTCGCCGTTCTGGTGGGGCGTGATGGGCCTGACGATCACCTACGGCGCCTACATGGCCGAGGTCTATCGGGCCGGCATCGAGGCCGTTCCGCGCGGTCAGATGGAGGCGGCGCGCTCGCTCGGCATGAGCCATGGGCAGTCGATGCGCTTCGTGATCGTGCCCCAGGCCGTGCGCAAGGTGATCCCGCCGCTGCTGAACGACTTCATCGCCCTGATGAAGGACACGTCACTGGTCGGGATCCTCGGCGCGCTCGAGGTGGTCCAGGTCGGCTTCGACGTCCAGACCGAGCAGATCAACGGCTCGGCGCTGACGCTCGGCGCGCTGATGTTCCTCGTGATCACGATCCCGCTCGCCCGCGTGGTCGACTGGCTGATCGCCCGCGAGCAGCGCAAGACCGAGCGCGGCGGAGGACCCTCGGCAGGCACGCCGGGCGACGTCGAGCCGAAGCCGGCCGGACCGCCGGCGACTGGGATGGCTGGGGCATAGGATCGCGCCGGTGGAGGGAGCGAGGACGCCCGACGACGCGACTGGACAGGGCGTTCCGGCCACGTCCGGTGGGTCGATGCTGCGGCTCGAGGGCGTGCACAAGCGCTTCGGCGAGCTGCACGTGCTGCGCGGCATCGACCTCGAGGTGCAAAGGGGCGGGGTCGTCTGCGTGATCGGGCCCAGCGGCTCGGGCAAGAGCACCCTGCTGCGGTGCATCAACCTGCTCGAGCCGCCGGACGAGGGACGGATCCTGCTCGAGGGCAAGGAGATCACGGGTCGCCGACGCCGAGCGACATCGACTTCGTCCGCCGCCGGGTCGGGATCGTGTTCCAGCAGTTCAACCTCTTTCCGCACAAGAGCGCGCTGGAGAACGTCTCCCTAGCCCAGCAGAAGGTGCTCGGACCGCAAGCCGAAGGAGGCTGAGGCCGAAGGCGCAGGCGCTGCTCGACCCGGGTCGGCCTCGCGGACAAGATGCGACGAGTACCCGGAGCGCCTCTCGGGCGGCCAGCAGCAGCGGGTGGCGATCGCGCGGGCCCTGGCCATGGACCCGCACGTGATGCTGTTCGACGAGGTGACCAGCGCCCTCGACCCCGAGCTGATCAAGGAGGTGCTCGACGTGATGCGCGAGCTCGCCGCGGAGGGGATGACGATGGTCGTCGTCACCCACGAGATGGGCTTCGCCCGCGACGTCGGCGACGAGGTCGTGTTCATGGACGGCGGAGTAGTCGTCGAGCAGGGCACGCCGGCCCACGTCCTCGACAACCCGCGCGAGGAGCGCACCAAGCGCTTCCTGGGGCTGGTGCTGGAACACTGAACGCAGGCGAGGTGTCCCGATCCGGAGGCTGACCCGAGCGGTCGCCGCGCGCCCCCAGGCGGTCCTGGTGGCAAGCGTCGTGATCGCCGTCGCGCTGAACCTCTGCGAAACGCGCGGACAGACCTTCTTCTCGGACGAATGGGGCCGGCTGATGTTCTACGACACGGGCGGGCTGGAGACCATCCTGCGCGGACACAGCGGCCACCTGGTCGCGCTCCACGCCCTCCTCTACAAGGGATTCCTGGAGGTCTTCGGAGCCGGCTCCTATCTGCCCTTTCGGATCACGGAGGCGCTGCTCGTGGGAGCTTGCGGGTTGCTCTTCTACGCGCTGGCGCGCGCCCGGGCAGAGCCCTGGCCGTGCCTGCTCGCGACCCTTGTGCTGCTGTTTTTGGGCTCCGCATTCGAGGTCCTGGCCACCCCCTACGGAATCGTCATCCTGCTGCCGGTCGCGCTTGGGCTGGCCGCCCTGGTCTGCCTCGAGCGCTTCCCGGGCCAAGGAGACCTCGCTGCCTGCCTGCTGCTGATCGCCGCCGTGGCCTCCCAGAGCATCGGGTTGGCGTTCGTGGTCGGGGCGGCCGTGGTCCTCGTTCAGCAGAGCGGGCGGGCCGCAGTGGCGCGGCTCTGGGTGGTTCTTGCCCCTGGCGCGCTCTATGTGGCGTGGTTTGCCTGGTCGCGACTGTCAGGCCCCGAGATCCCGGACCCGGTGCAGCTCGACAACCTGATCGACGTCCCCTGGTCGGTCGTATCGGTGTGCGCGGCCGGGCTCGCGGCGATCAGTGGGCTCTTCGGCGGCTCCGGATATGCAGCCGGCGCCCAGGTCGGGCAAGTGCTGTTCGAGCAGTTCCATCTCGCCGCCGGCTACCTGCTGCTGGTCCTGCTCGATGGTCGCGGCGCTATGGCGGGTACGGAGCGGACCGGCGCTCGCTCGAGAGATCTGGGTCGCGGTCGCTCTCGCCTTGAGCTTCTGGGTGCTGGTGGCGATGGTCACGGGCGGCGCACGCGGACCGCGGGTGAGCCGCTACCTCTACCCGAGCGCGGTGTTCCTGCTGCTGATCCTGCTCGAGCTCGTGCGTGGCTTCCGGCCCCAGCCGCGGCTGATCTGGCTCGTCGCCGGTGCGCTGCTCGTTTCGTTGGTCCCCAACCTCGTAAATCTCAACGATCAAGCCGGCAAGATTCGCGACCTCGCCGGCATCGAGCGGAGCCAGCTCGGGGCTCTGGAGCTCTTGCGAGACGAGGTTCCGCCCGCCTCCATCCCCGGATTGAGGCTCGAGCGCAGGCCTGCTCGGCGTGGACAGCCAGGGGCCCATCGCCGCCGCCACGTACTTCGCAGCCGTCGATCGCTACGGGAGCCCGGCCTACAGCCCGGCGGCGATCGCCGCCGCGGACGAGAGCCGGCGAAGGGCCTTCGACCAGGTGCTCGTGCAGGGCAACGATCTCACCCTCTCCGAGCTCCCCCCCGGCCACACAGCCCGCGGGCAGAGCTGCCAGCGGGCATTCGGCCCCTCGGTCGGCTACGGTCGGCCGTTCAGCGTTCCGCCCTCCGGCCTGGAGATCCTGCCTCAGGGGTCGAGCTCGGAGCTCACCGTCCTCGCCCGGCGCTTCGCCACCGGCTTTCAGCAACTCAGCGTGCCGCCCAGTTCGAAGCCACTTCTGCTCAGGCCGGAGACGAGTCAGCAGCCTAGGCCGTGGTACGTGCTGATCCGCGGGGCGACCGTCTGCGCTGCGCGATGAACACCGCGATGGCTTCGAGGTCGTCTTTGGAGGGCGGTACGCTTCGATGCTGGTGGCGGCGCGCCCCCTACTTGACGTCGTAATCGTCTCCTACCGCTGCAAGGGGCTGCTGCGGCACTGCCTCAGCTCGCTTCGCGACCATCCCCCACGCGGCGGAATGACCGTGCGCGTGGTCGACAACGCCTCGGGGGACGACACGGCGGAGATGGTCCGCCGCGATTTCCCCGAGGTGAGCCTGACCGTGGCGCCGAAGAACCTCGGCTTCGGCGCCGCGAGCAACGTCGCAATCGGGGCAGGCAGCGCCCCCTATGTGCTCTGCCTCAACCCCGACACCCGGGTGACGCCGGGCTCCCTGGATCGGCTGCTGGACCTGATGGAGGAGCGCATCAAGGTCGGGATCTCCGGCTGCCGGCTGGAGCTCGAGGACGGGTCCTTCGACTACGCCGCCAAGCGCTCTTTCCCCACTCCGCTGAGCGCGCTTGGGCACTTCACCGGGCTGGGGCGCCAGCGCGACTGGGGGGCCCTGGCCGCCTATCGCGCGCCCGAAGTCGAATCGGGGCCGGTCGACGCGGTCAACGGCGCCTTCATGCTGATCCGCCGATCGGCGCTCGACGAGGTGGGGCTGTTCGACGAGGGCTACTGGATGTACATGGAGGATCTCGACCTCTGCTATCGCTTCGCCGAGGCGGGCTGGGTCACCTGGTACGAGCCCTCGGTGACGGTGATCCACGTCAAGGCGGGGTCGAGCGGCCCGGTGCGCTCGCCGAGGCTGAACTACGCCTTCCATTACGGCATGTTCCGCTTCTACCGCGAGTACTACGCGCCAACGCGAAGCAGGCTCGTGAGCTTCGCCGTCTACGCCGGGATCGCCGTCAAGCTGGTCATCTCCATCGCTCGCAACGCGCTCAGAGGCGCCACCGGGGATCGTCAGCTGAGACCACAGCCGCGCGCCGCCGAGCCAAGACGCGAGGCTCTTTTTTCGTAGCTTCAGGCTCGCGCCGCGGTCCACCGGTCCACGTTTGCGTCGTGGATCTGCGTTCAGGATCGACTCGACGTCGTGCGTCAGGGCCCACTCGGGATAGTCGGAGGTGAACTCGGACAGGTCGCTGATCCACCAGCGGTGATCCCCGATGCGTGCCTGGTCGCTGAGCTTCCACCGGAGCTCGCGGCCGGCGATCCGCTCGCAGGCCTCGATCGCCTCCAGCATCGAGCAGTGGCAGTGGCGCCCGCCGCCCATGTTGTAGACGGCGGCGGGCCTCGGCGCGCGGTGATACGCCATGCAGGCGGCGACCAGGTCGGCGCTGTGCATGTTGTCGCGCACCTGCTTGCCGCCGTATCCGAACACCGTGTACTCCTGCCCGGTCACCGTGCACTTCATCAGGTAGGCCAGGAAGCCGTGCAGAACCGCGCCCGCATGGGAGGGGCCGGTGATGCACCCGCAGCGAAAGGCGACCGTGCGCAGGCCGAAGTAGCGGCCGTACTCCTGCACCAGGAGGTCCGCGGCCGCCTTCGAGACGCCAAACAGGGAGTGGGTGGAGCGGTCAATCGACATCGAGGTGTCGATGCCGTCGAAGTACCGATGACCGGGCGGCAGCTCGAGCCTCGTCTCCAGCTCCTCGAGCGGCAGCTCGTTGGCGAGGTCCCCGTACACCTTGTTGGTCGAGATCAGGACGAAGGTCGCCTCCGGCGAGTGCCGGCGAGTGGCCTCGAGCAGATTCAGGGTCCCGTTCGCGTTGATGCCGAAATCCGTCTGGGGCTCTCGCGCCGCCCAATCGTGTGAGGGCTGCGCGGCGGCGTGAACGATCAACTCGAGGCGCCCGGAGTGGTCGGCGAAGACCCGGCTGACGCCGTCGGCGTCGCGAATGTCCAGCTCGAGCGAGCGAAACTCGGGGTAGGTGGTGACCAGCTCCGCGGTCGTCCTGGCCGTGGATGCGTCGGGGCCGAAGAAGCTGGCCCGCATGTCGTTCTCCAGCCCGACCACGTCCCATCCCGCCTCGACCAGGTAGCGAACGGAGTCGGACCCCACCAGGCCGCCCGAGCCGGTGACGAGCGCGACCGCCACCTCAGCTCGCTCCCGGCGGGTGGATCAGTTCGTCAACGTCTACGTGTAGTTCCATCGCGTCAGGCTAGCTAGCTACCACGGGCGAGCAGCGCTCCCCTCACCCGACGAGCCAACCGGAGGTACTCCTGTAGGTCTCCGCGCCGCGGCACCAGCGAACCACGCAATCCGGCTTCGGTGGTGCGGAAGAAGAGCAGCGCGGCGAGCAACGAGACCGCAACGTAGGAGCCGCAGGAGACCAGGGCGGCACCGGTGGAGCCATGGTCGGGGATCACGAGCAGGAAGGCGACCAGGGTGAGTGGGAAGCTCACCAGGCCGACCAGCAGCGCGTGGTTCGCCGCCCCGCGGCCCGTGAATGCGGCGACCATCACCCGGGCCACCCCGAGCAGCGCCACGCCGGGCACCAGGATCAGGCCGAGCTCGGAGATGCGCCCGAACCCGGGGCCCCAGATGAGCGGCGCCACCGCGAGCACCGGGACCAGCGCCACGGCGGCCAGGGCGCAGACCAGAACCGCGTGGCGCACGGCGGCGACCTGAGGCTCGCTCGTGGCCATCCGCGGCTCGGCCGCGCTGACGGTCTCGAGGCTCGCCGTCCGCGGCAGGACAACCGACGCCAGGGGCTGGGAAGAGATCCAGACCAGTGAGGTGATCGAGACCGTGACCGCATACACGCCGGTCTCGCCGGCCCCGTAGTAGGCGCTGAGGATGAACAGATCCGGGCGAACGTTGATGAACTGAAACAGGTCGTTCACCCAGGCGCGGAGACCGAAGCCGCCGGCCTCGCGAACCCCGTGCTCGGGGCCGCGACCGGCATCCTGGGTGCGCGCGAAGCGAAGCGCCCAGGCGCCGGTCACCGCGCCCCCCGCGACGAAGCCCGCGGCAAAACCGATCACGATCCCGTCTGAGCCCCCGATCAGGGCGCCGGATGGGCATGCCACCAGCACCGCCAGGGGAGCGGCCCCGGTGAGCAGTGCGTATTGCTCGAAGCGCTCGCAGGCGAGCGGGACCGCGGGCACGATCCACCATACGAGCGCGAAGGGCAGCGCGCCCATCAGACTGGCCGCCATTGCAGGGCTGAACTCGCTCATCGCCGAGTCGCGCAGCAGCAGATAGGCCCCGAAACCGAGCGTCGCACCCGCCAGGCCCAGGGCAGTCGACGCTCGCAGAGCACCATGCACCGCGCTCCGCGGGGACCAGAGGCCGGCGCTGACCCGATAGGCGACGCTCGTCCTCATCCCGATTCCGGCGACGAAGGTGGCGATCACAACGACCTGCGTGGAGAGGGCGACGAGGCCGGCGCCGTCGGGCCCCTCGATGCGGGAGACGGCGATGCTGTTCAGGCCCAGGGCGGCGAAGGAGGCGATCAGCCCCGCCGAGGCGAGCAGCGCGCCGACGCCCAGGTCTCGCGCGGGGGCCCGCGCGGCTCCCCCCATGGGCTGATCATATCCTCGCGCCCACTGCCCTGAGAGACTGCCTCCCGTGCCTGCGGCAAGGGGTGAGGACAGGGATCGGGCAATTGCCCTGGCGATTCTCGCGATCGCGATGGCCATCGCCGCCGGCGCGCTGATCCACTGGGGTCGGGGCCAGGTGATGAGCGGGGACGATCTCTTTTACGCCCAGCGCCTGAGCGAGAACTCCCTCTGGCACACCATCCTGCACTCCAACGTCTACCTGATCGCCCTGCCGATGGCGGTCTACAAGGCGATGTTCGAGCTCTTCGGCATCGGCTCCTACCTTCCGTATCGTCTCGCCGCGATCATCCTGGCGCTGCTGTGCGCCGCCCTCTTCTACTCGATCGCACAGCGCCGGATCGGCAGCCTCCTCGCTCTCGCCCCGACGATCCTGCTCCTGTTCCTTGGTTCCGGCTGGGACGAGCTGATCACCGGGATGCGGCTTCCGTCGCTGTTCGCGATCGCGTCGGGCCTCGCCGCAATTCTCCTCCTCGAGCGCGAGGGCGCACGCGGCGACGCCGCGGCGGCAGTGCTGCTCTGCGTGTCGGTCACCTCGCATCCCACCGGACTGGCGTTCCTGGCCGCCGCTGCGACGCTGATCGCCTTCCGGCCCTCGCCGAGACGTTGGAAATCCTCGTGGGTGGCCCTGATCCCGGCCGCGCTGTTCGGCGCCTTCCTGGTCTCCTATCAGCGAACCGCCGGCAATGCTCCCGACCTCTTGGAAGTGCTCGCCTTCGCCCGCGACTCCTTGACCATGCTCACCGCGACGGTCTCGGGCCTTTCCGGCGTCCTGCAAGCCCCGGTGTACGACCGGTTGCTCGCGGAAATCGCATCCATAGCCTTCCTGGCCGTGATCGTGGTCGGCGCCGTCCTCCGATGGAGGCGCCTTCGACCAACGTTCTGGGCCGCGGTGGCCGCGCTGGTCACACTGCTCGCGGCGACCCGAATATCCCCGGGCGGACAGCTGCAGATGCCTGATTCGCCACGCTATCTGTACCCCGAGACGCTCCTCTTCCTCTGGATCGGTGTTGAGCTGGCAGCGGCCTGGCGGGATGCGGGACCAGCCCGGACCCGAACCGTGGTCGCCGGCTTCGCGACGGGGGTGCTGGCGCTCGGTGTGTGGTCGAACGTCGCCATGCTCGATGACGCCAGCTCGCGGGTACGCACGGGGTCGATGATCGCCCGGGGCCAGTACAGCGCCTACGACCTCGAGCGTGGCCGCCTGAGCCCCACGTATGCGCCGAACCAGTTCTTCGCAAGCGCCGGCAACTACCTCAGCGCGGCGGCCGCCTATGGCTCGATAGGCCTCGCTCCGAGCGAGCTCGCGCAAGCGTCCCAGCTCGAGCGTGCATCCGCCGACAGAGCCCTGGTCGGGGCGCTCGGGCTGAAGCTGAGGCCGGCGGCGGCGCAAAAGGCGCGGCGATGCGCGACGGAGCCGCCGCTTGCCGAACTGGCTCTGCCCCCAGGCGGCGTATGGATCTCAGGCGATCATCTCGAGGATGCGACGTTCACGCTGGGGCGGTTCGCGGATGCTCCCGTGGCCCGGCTGGCTCCTCAGGTCACGAGCGACACGGTCGCCCTGCGCATACCCCCCGACGGCGCAGGTGTTCCATGGAAGCTTCGGATCGCTTCACCCGAGCCCGTCAGGGTCTGCGGCGCGAAGCACAGCGGCTAGGCTCGCCCCCATGACGGTCCAGGTGATCGGCGCCGGCCTCGGACGTACCGGGACCCTGTCGCTCAAGGCAGCGCTTGAGCAGCTCCTCGGAGCCCCCTGCTATCACATGGTCGAGCTGTTCAAGCATCCGGAGCACGTCCAAGCTTGGGAGCGAGCCCTCGACGGCCGCACACCCGAGTGGGACACCCTCTTTGCCGGCTACGGGGCAACGGTGGACTGGACCGGCGCCGCCTTCTTTGCCGAGCTTGCCGACGCCTACCCTGATGCGATCGTGCTCTTGTCCACCCGCGACCCCGACGACTGGTGGCGCAGCTTCCGCGACACCACGCTCGAAAACCTTCAATCCGAAGTCGATCCCGACGACCCATGGGAGAGGGCGATAGCACCCGCCAAACAGCTCGCTTTCAGGCTGCTGACCGACCGGTTCACACCCGACTGGGCCGACGAGGTCGCAGCCAAGGCGGCCTACGAACGCCACAACGCCGCCGTCCGGGCAGCGATCCCGCCTGGCCGACTGGTCGAGTGGCGGCCTGGCGACGGCTGGCCGGCGATCTGTGCCGGGCTCGGACTTCCGGTGCCCGCGGAGCCCTTTCCACACGTCAATACGACCGCCGACTTCCGCGCCGGCCGGTTCGACACCGAAAGAGACTGAGCGCGCGCCCGTGCGCGGAAAGCTGGCCGCCTCCTGGACCATCCCCGCCGGGGTGGTCGCCGCCATCGCCGTGGTCGGCGCCGCCTTGCGGCTGGTGGTGCTGAAAGACAGCCTCTTTGCCGACGAGCTGGCCACCTACTGGGTCGTCTCCGAGCACAGCCTCGGTGGCGTGATCTCGACCGTCCACTCGGATGCCGAGATCACCCCGCCGCTCTACTTCGTCCTCGCCTGGCTGACGACGCGCCTCGACCTGACGGCCGAGATGCTTCGCGCCCCTTCGTTTCTCGCCGGGGTAGCGGTCATCCCACTCGTCTTCGGGGTGGGGGCTCGCACCATCGGGCGCACCGCGGCCCTGGTCGCGGCCGCGATCACCGCCTTGAGCCCCTTCATGGTCTATTACTCGACCGAGGCACGGGGCTACGAGCTGGTGGTCGCGCTGGCGCTCCTATCCACGCTGGCGATGCTCGTCGCCATCGACGATCGACGGGCTCGCTGGTGGGTGCTGTATGCGGTCAGCTCCTGCGCCGCCGCCTACACCCACTACACGGCGGTCTTCGTCCTCGGAGCGCAGCTCCTGTGGCTTCTCTGGGCACATCCCGAGGCGAGACGGCCTGCACTGCTCGCCAACCTCGGAGCCGCGCTCGCCTTCCTCCCTTGGATCTCGGGGCTGATCGCCGACCTGAACTCGCCGACAACCAAGATCCTCGGGGCCCTGGAGCCCTTCGACTTCCACACCGTGACCATCGATTTCGAGCACTGGGCGGTCGGATACCCCTACCGGTTCGTGGGACTGGGAGCGGTCCCGGGCACCATCGGCGTGATCCTGGTCGGTGCGGGTATCACGGCGGCGATCGCCTCGATCGCCGTTCGCGGACGCTCGGTCGCATCCACGTTCACACGAAGCAATCCTTGGCTGGCCCTGATCGTTGTGCTGGCGCTTGCCGCGCCCCTGAGCGAGGCGGCCCTGAGCCTGGTCGGCAACAACATCTTCTCGATCCGGAACCTGGCGGTCTCGTGGCCGGCCTTCGCGCTCTTTTTGGCCTTCCTGGTCAGCTCGGCCCGAAACCCGATCCGGATCGCCTCGGCGACCCTCTTGATCGCGGGCTTCGGGATCGGCGCGGCGAGGATGCTGGAGGCGGCCCATCAGCGTCCCGACTACGAGGCCGCCGCACGATTGATCGATCGCAACGCCTCCAAGGGAGACGTCGTCATCGACGCCTCCGTCCTGAGCCCTGGGCCGTTCACCGGCTTCGACGCGGAGTTCGGCGAGTTGCGGCGAGTGCTCCGGGCCGGGGCGCCTCAGGAGAATGAGCATCCGTTTGGGGTCTTCGATCGGATCCTGCCGCTCGACGACGTCACTCAGAGCGCCGTTGCCGCAGCGCGCCACAAGCGAATCTTCGTGGTTTCGCTGCGGAGCCAGGTGCGGGTCCCCGGTCTACCCGTTACCTACTCCCAGCTGGCGTACGCGGTGGCGGAGAGGCTTTCCCGCAGCTACCGCCTCCTCTCCACCCAAACCTATCCAGGCATCCTGCCGGCGGTGGTGCAGGAATACGCTCACCGGCGAATATCGCCTCGATCAGATCTGCGCCGCTGAGCCCTTCGACGCGAGCACCACGTTGTGGGCGCAAATCCCGCGCAGGAGCGGGGTCCGTTCGGCCGCCCGCTCGGCCGTGGCTGCGGCGCCGATCAGCCGGCGGGGCGTGAACTCGGGGACCATGCCCAATCGGGTCACGAGCACAGGTTCGGCACCGGCATCGACCAGGCCCTCGACCAGCTCTCCCCTCCCGATCAGCCTTTCCTCACCGGTGTCCTGAGGCACGCGGGCCATGAGCAGCCGCCAGTACGGATTGCGCGGGTTGTGATCCCAGACCAGGATGCGGCCGCCGGGCCTGGTCACACGGACCATCTCGGCCAGGGTCCGCCGCACGTCGGCGGGCGCGGCGATGTGGTGCAAGACGGCGACGCTGAGAACGAGATCGAAGCTGCCATCTGGGAACTCCAGGGACGTCCCGGATCCCCTCACCCCCCGAACCCTCGACGTCCTTTCCTGGAGCACCCGCAGCATTCCCTCCGAGGGGTCGACGCCGACCATCTCGTAGCCCAGATCGGCCAGCCGGGTCGCCAGCGCCCCCGTGCCGCATCCGACGTCGAGCCCGTAGCCGCGCGGGCAATGCTCCACCACGAACCTGGCCCGCTTCTCCAGGTAGTGATCGACTACGTGCGCCGGAAGCGATTCGTCGTAGACCTCGGCGATCCGGTCAAAGTTGGACTCGGTCACGGGCGTTCTCGCTGGTTGGCTGCCCGTCGAGGCCGAGCGCCGCCGGGCGGGGCATTCTCCTCGGCATCCGACTCCGGAAGCGAACGATGAGCAGGAGCATCCGCAGGCCCACCGCCAGGGCCGCGAGGGGCTTCCCGGTGACCGAGGAGATCCCCACGCGGGGCAGGTAGTTGACGGGAACCTCGACGAAGCGGGTGCCGGAGGCGATCGCAAGCAGCAGGATCTCGGCCCCCGCGTGGCTCCCGCCGACGGTCATGCTCTCGGCGATGCGGCGGGCCGACTCCCGCCGAAGCAGCCGGTACGTGCAGCCCACGTCGCTGAGATGGCTCGTGTTGAACAGAGCCTCGATCAGCTTGGCCACCGCCCAGTTGCCCCAGCGCAGGAACCACTCCATGTTCGCTCCCTGCCAGATCAGCTCGCGCGTCGTGCGGGTTCCGAACACGGCATCGCATTCCTCGCTGTAGACGAGGAGCTTCCTGATGTCCCCTGGCACGAACGTACCATCGGGCTCGGCGAGCACGATCAGGTCGCCGCTCGCCTCCAGGAGTCCTCGGCGCGTCGCATGCCCGTAGCCCTGGCGCGGCTCGTACACCTGGCGGGCCGGCGTGCTGCGAATCTCCTCCTCGGTTCCGGGCTCGGCGTTGTTGTTGACGACCAGGACCTCGTCGACCACCCCGGTGTCGAAGAATCCCTCGATCACCCGCCGGATGGAGTCTCGCTCCGCGTAGGTCATCAAAACGACCGAGACTCGCTTACCGCCCCACATACCTCCGTGCCCCCTCGTGATACTCCTCGGATCCCCGATCCTACCCAGGAGAGGTCCAATGCCGTGAAGATCACCGGCGAGCGGGTCGTCAGCCCGACCGGCGGATTCAACCCGACATGGCAGCGCCACGTCGCCGCCTACGTCCTCTGCGAGCCGTTTCTGGGCCCCGGAAGGGTTCTCGACCTCGGCTGCGGAGTCGGCCACAGCTACCACCGGCTGGCCCCGCGGGAGACGGTGGGAGTCGACATCGACTCTGAGGCCCTCGAGGGGCAGGAGCGGGACACGGTCGTGGCCGACATGCGGGCGCTGCCATTCGCCGACGCGAGCTTCTCCTCCGTGGTCGCGGTCCAGTCGATCGAGCACGTCCCCGATCCCGAGCGAGCTCTCGCGGAGGCGGCGCGCGTGCTGGAGCCCGATGGCACGGCCGTCTTCGTGACGCCCAACAGACTCACGCTGGGGCGACCCGAGGAGATCATCGACCCCTACCACTACATCGAGTTCGACCCGGACGAGCTTCGGAATCTCTGCGCGCGATCGTTCGGCAGGGTCGAAATGCGCGGCTTGGTCGGCTCCGATGCCTATATGGAGCTATTCCGCGAAGAGCGCGCAAAGCTCGACAGGTTGCTGCGCTTGGATCCCCTGCGGCTGCGGCGGCTTTTGCCTCGAGCGATCCGTCAGTCGCTGTATGACCGCCTCTTGCGGCACTACCGACCGGAGGCGGATCCTCGTGCAGAGGCGATCGGCGTAGGCGACTTCGAGCTTCGAAGCGACCACCTGGAGGAATCTCTCGACGTCTGTGCCGTGTGCCGCTCCCCGCTGGTCCCAGAGCCCACCGGAGCGTAGGTTTTGCGGGTGATTGAAGAGACTCAGCCCCGGGTCGCGAACTGCGCCTGGTGCGGGTCGTCGCTGGACGGCAGCGCGCTTCGGCTGCGAGGCCGGACCCAGTGCCCGGCCTGCGGCGCCGCCACCACGGACCCGTGGCCCTCGGAGGAGCAGCTCCGACAGGCGTATGGATCCTGGTATCGGCCCGAATCGGGGCGGTTCGCCTTGATCGGCGACCCGCTGCTGCGGCGGACTCGCGCGCTGCTGGCGGGTCGGCTCGATCGGATCGCGCCACCCGGGTCGGTCCTCGACGTGGGCGCCGGTGAAGCGGTCCTGATCGATGCGCTGCGCCGCCGCGGCCGCGAGGCGGTCGGCCTGGAGCGCGACTCCCGGCGTCAGGACATGCGCGACGACCCGCTCGAGCGGGTCGAGGGAGAGTGGGCCGCGGTCGTCTTCTGGCACTCGCTGGAACACCTTCCGGAGCCCGGCGGGGCGATTCGCGAAGCTGCGCGGCTCCTGCGGCCCGGCGGCATAGTCGTGATCGCGGTGCCGAACACGGACAGCCTTCAGGCACAGGCGTTCGGCGACCGCTGGCTGCATCTGGACCCGCCCCTCCATCTGGTCCACCTGTCGGAACGAGCCCTGCGCACCCGGCTCACGGCTTGCGGCTTCGAGGTGGAGCGCGTCTCGCACGTCCGCGGTGGGCAGATCGTGATCGGATGGCTGGACGGCCTCGTCGGCATGCTTCCGGGGCGTCTGCGCCTGTACCAGGCACTCCGGCGACCGGAGGCTCGCAGCGGCGCCCTGTCCGCAGGCCGGCGGGCAGCCGCCCTCGCAGCCGGCGTGCTCCTCCTCCCGCTCGCCATGGGCGGCGCGGCGCTCGAGGTGGGACTGAGGCGGTCCGGGACCGTGTACATGGAGGCGCGCCTTGCCTGAGGGTCCCAGGCCCAAGGTCGTCGTCGTGATGCCGGCGCGGCAGGCGGCGGCCACGCTCAAGAGCACCTTCGAGGCGATCCCGAAGGACGAGGTGGACGAGGTGATCCTCGTCGACGACTCCTCGACCGACGAAACCGTGGGCCTGGCGCGAGAGCTGCCGCTGTTCCTCGTCTGGCACCCCCATCAGTCGGGCTACGGGGCCAACCAGAAGACCTGCTATCTGGAGGCCCTCCAGCACGACGCGGACGTGGTGGTCATGCTCCACCCCGACGGCCAGTATGAGCCGGAGCTGATCCCCAGCATGGTCGAGCCGATCCTGTCCGGGGAGGCCGACATGGTGCTCGGCTCGAGACTGCTCGTGCCCGGTGCGGCGCTCGAGGCCGGGATGCCCCGCTGGAAGTACGTTGCCAATCGCTTCCTGACCAGGATCGAGAACCGGATCATGGGCACCGAGCTCTCGGAGGCTCACACGGGCTACCGCGCGTATTCCCGCCGCCTGCTGTTGACGGTGCCCTTTCTCCGAAACTCCCTCGACTTCGCCTTCGACTCCGAGCTTCTGATGCAGGCCTCCCACTTCGGCTTCGAAATCAAGGAGGTCCCGGCGCGCTGCCGCTACTTCGACGAGGCGTCCTCGGTCGGCTTCAAGGGCGGCGTCGTATACGGGCTGAAGACGCTCTGGGTGGGGTTTCGCCTGCTACTGCATCGGTGGGGAGTTCTTCACTCCTCCAAGTTCCAGCGATAGATCACGGACGAGGCGTCAGGGTGACAACCACGAAGTCGTCGTCCCGGTGGATCACCGTGGTCCTGAACCGCTGCCCGATCCGCTTCAAAGCCCATTCCTGCAAGGGGGCGAACAGTTTCTGGTTGACCGGGGCGGTGAGCGGGTCCCGCGAGGGCTGGCCTCTATACGTGGCCAGCACCTCGAGCGCGTCGGCCTGCATCAGCAGCCGATCGCCGGGTTGCAGCTCGTCCACCGCTCGCCGCACGTGCGGCAGGGTCTCGGCGGTGACGAAGCTGTCCTCGGTCGGGTAGCTGAGGCCGAGCCCGTTCGCGCGGTCGCTGCGAATCAGGATCTCGGTCTCGAGATCCGGCGTGACGATGATCGGCACGCGGTCCTCGCCCGGCATGTAGCGATTGAGCAAGGCTTCGCCCGCCGGTGCCCGGGGGTTGATCGGCGACGGGTGCCAGAGGCGGTCGAGGGCCTCACCAAGCGACTCGCCGCCCGGAACGACATGAGCCAGCGCCGTGCGCGGGACCCGAGGTCCGATCGACGACCATGCAACCGAGACCAACAGGACCGCGAGCGAGAGGGCAAATGCCAGCCCGCCAAGTCGTGAAGTGCGGGATTCCACCAAGGCGCCCCGCAGAAGCAGGCTCAGCCACAGGATGCCCGCGATCAGGGCGGGAAGCGAGACGTAGGCCAGTATGTGATCTGCGGACCGGTTGACGAAGTAGCTGAACAGGGCAATGCCGTAGGCGGTGGCTCCGCAGACCGCGATCAGCGCGGCCCTCTCCCCTTCGACGAGGTCGCGTCGGCGCTGAACCAGAAGGACGAACGCGGCCGCCGAGGCCAGGTACGCGGCGCCGACGGGCAGACCCGCCGACCAGTGAGAAAAGTCGTATGTGATGTCGCCGACGTCGCCGAACAGGAACTCGTTCAGGTAGGCGAGGTACTGGCCCCAGTCGGGGAGCTCCCCCGCCGCAGCCAGGGTGGCGGCGGCCAGCAGAACGTGGGCGACCGCGCAGGCGGCCACTGTGACAGCGCCGGTTCGCACCAGCGACCTCAGGCGTCCCTGCCCCGGGAGTGCCCAGGCTCGAAAGCATGCGATCGCTCCGAACGTTGCGGCCGTGTAGGCGAACGCTTCGAGGGCCCAGACGGAGGAGACGGCGACTGCGAAAAGCTGGGCGACGAGAGCGACGCGTGCATGCTGTGGCCAGCGCGCCTCGACGACCGCGGCGAGGATCACGACCATGGGAAGCCCGAACCGCAGCGGCCCGTGCTGCGGGAGACTGCCGACCGAGTAGTCGAGGTTGTAGATAAGGGTGACCACCGCGAGCGAAAGCGCGCCCGCAGCGAGCAGCCTGGAAGTGCCCGCGATCCGCAGCACGCAGTAGCCGGCGGCGAAGAAGAGCGCGAACAGGGCCGCGTCCAGGAATCCGAGGGTGCCGTACCCGATCGGCGCCAGCTCGAACCAGCCTGCCAGGAAGTAGAGGGACCCGACTCCGTACTGGGAGGCGGTGTCGACCAGCACGGCGCTGCCGTGAAGCACCTCGTTGACCGGCCCCAGGAAGAAGTCGTGGTGAAACTGGATCACCGGATTGGTGAACGCCCCAAAGGGAGAGTCGGAACCGAAGATGACCAGGTCGGGTATGGCCACCAGGCAGACGGCGATGATCAAGGCGTCTATCGCCATGCCCCAGCGGCGCGGCACGGGGGACAAGCCGACCCCACCGCGGGCGTACACGAACAGCGCGGCGGGGACGGCTACGGCACCCAGCGCGACCGGAAGCGGGCTGATCGAGCCCAGGGAGGTGAAGGCGAGGAGCGTGCCGAGGACGAGTACGGCCGCCGACGCCCACGCGAAGCGTGCCAGGTGGGCGACACCGTGGAGCCGTGCCCACGGACGCGCCCGTGTCGCGCGCATGAGGAGAGCGATCGTTCCCAGCCACCAAAGGCCGACCACGCCGAGCGCCTCCACCACGCTGCCTCCGCCGGGAAGCGCGCGGACGACGAGGATCGCGACCGCCAGCGTCGCGACCACAAACGCGACAAGGAGGGAGAGAACCCCGGCGTTGGGCCCGGCCGCGATGGAATCCGCAAGGCGCGGCGCCCCGATCAGGGCCACCGGCAAAATCAGCGCGAAGACGGCCACGTACAGGGCGCTCTCAACGTCCTGCTCCTGCTCACCGAGAGGCGGGGGCAGCGGCGTCGGGCTGGTCAGGATCAACGCCGGGCCGAGCACCAGCACGAAGAGCCCGATCGCGAGCGCCACCGTGAGAGCGAGCGTCGGGCCGAGGGGAGCCCGCGGGGCCCCCGGCGGCTCATTCGAGGCCGTCACCGAGCGCGACGCCTAGTCACCTGGGCGGCCAGATCGAGCGTTGCGGCCGCGGGGCCGAAGACGTCTCAGCCGATGCCGCAGCCACCGGCCCGGCGCCGTCACCCGCCAGCTCGCGCTCTTCCTGTACACGGCGATCTGCCGTCTCAGAGCGGCGATCGTGGCGTTGGCATGAAGGTTCGCCGCCCTGACCTGATCGAGCTCGAGCCGCGACCGCCGGACCTTCTGACGCTCAGCGGTGAGCTCGCGGTCGAGCTCACCCCGCAGCTGTTGGACGTTGTGATTCGCGGCTGTGAGCTCGCGCGGCTCGCCGGGCTCCGGTTGCTCGAGATCGGCGACGGTGAGGGTGAGATCGCGCTTTCTCATCGCAAGCCAGCGATGATTCGTGAACCCTGACCATCGACAGGCGGCGCTGGTGGGCGCCACCCCCACCGGCGACTCGTCGATCTCGAGGATCTCGAAGGCTCGGCCCCAGTGAGCGCGCAGCCACCAGGTCGAGTGAAGCACCATTGGCCCGCCCGTCTCCCACGGGGCCCAGTGGCGAAGCGCGTTCATGCCGATGCGATCCTCCTCCCAGTCCTCCTTCGCGATCAGCTCGGAATGGTGGGGGCCGATCGAGGTCGCGATCAGGATCCCGTCGTCGGCGAGAACGCGATGGAGCTCCAGCATCCACGACGCCCAGGAGTCCACCAGGTGTGTGAACACCGAAAGCGCCCAGATGAGGTCGAAGTGGCCGTCCTCGAACGGCAGGCCAGGCGCGGCCTCGTTGCGCAGCGCGTGCAGCGGCGGGCAGAGGTTGCGCTCCAGCCAATCGATGCTCTCGGCATCGATGTCGCAGCCCCAGATCTCCGCCGAGGCCGCCTCGTCGAGGAAGTGTCGCAGCGTCCGTCCGGCGCCGCAGCCGAAGTCGAGGAGGCGCCGTCCCTCGAGCTCGTAGCCGGCGGGCAACATACGCAGAATCTGCTCGTGAGTCTCGGCGCCGACCTGCTTGTAGAAACCGTAAGGGTCTTCCGCCTCGGCCAGACTCCCAACCCGGTTGGCCAGCGGAAGCGGCGGCATCGGAACTCGGGCTGCCACTCGCGGCTCAGGCCGAGCTGTCTTGATCGCCGAGCGCCCGCCTGATCTGCTGCCGCGAGAACAGAGGCCGCCCTCGCTGGTCGCAAGCGCGATAGCTGCTCGGCGACAGCGAACGCGCGCGATCCGAGCATCGCTCTCAGCAGCTGTTGCTGCTCGCGTGGCCGCTGGGTCTGCTCGCGTGCCCGCTGGCGCTCGAGCGCCTCCGAGAGCTTGGCGCTGCGAGCCCGCTCGCGCTCCCATCTTTCTCCCATCTCTACGGCCTCCTCCTCGAGAACCACCAGCTGCTGGCGGTGTGCTTCGAGCTCGCGTGGATCCTCCGGATCAGCCCGTTCGAGGTCGTCCCGGATCAGCGATACGTCCTTCTTGCGTCCCAATAGGGAGCCGTGCCACCCCACGGCGAAGCCGGACGACCTCAGCGAGAGGATCTCGAACGCCCTTCCCCAGTGCGCGCGCAGCCACCAGGGGGAATGCAGGACGATGTTTCCGCTGCTGACGTCACCAGGCCGTAGCCCGAGCCTTTCCACGCACATCCCGAGCCCGTTCTCGTCCGGCGGCCTGCTGAGCGATCTGCCCCCAAGCCTCGGGCCCGACGAACGTCGCCAGCAGGAGGCCGTCCGGCTTCAGGATTCGGTGCAGCTCGAGCAGCCAGGCACTCCACTCGTGAGTGATGTGGGTGAACACGGAGATCGCGTAGACGAGGTCGAAGTAGGAGTCCGGGTGCGGCATCGGGATCTCGTCGTTGGGGTAGAAGTGAAGCGGCGGAGATAGGTGCTCGTCGAGCCAGGCGATTGTTGGGCGGTGCAGGTCGCAGCCCCAGAACTCGCCCGAGGCGGCCTCGGGCAGGAACTGGCGCAGCACTCTGCCCGAGCCGCAGCCGAAGTCGAGCACCCGCCGTCCCTCGAACGAGTAGTCATCCGGAAGGGCCTCGATGATCCCAGCCCTGCGATCACGCCCAGTCCGCTCGTAGGAATCACGGAACCACTCGTCGCTTTGCTCAGGTCGGAGGGGGCCGGTGCGCTCGATCAACTCCCGGGGTGGGATGGGTGCCGCCTGCACCGGACCTGCCCGGGAGATGTGTCGGTCGCGATCAGCGCCCATCAAGCCAGCGCATGTATGTCAGGAGCGTGAAGGGTTTCGACATTCTCTGCGACATCGCCCGCCCAGTATCTCGCTATCGCGGGGGAGGGCGGCGCCCACGCAAAGCTCAGTCCCGACTGTCCTCTTCGCCGAGCGCCCGCTTGATCTGCTGCCGAGAGAACACAGGCCGCCCTCGCTGGTGCAGACGTGATAGCTGCTCCGCGACAGCGAACGCGCGCGAACCGAGCATCGCTCTCAGCAATTTCTCCTGCTCGCCAGGCCGCTGTCCTTGCTCGCGAAGCCGCTGTCCCGGCTGCGCAGCCGCTGGGCCTGCTGGCCCCATCCGCTGGGCCTGCTCGGCAAGGCGGTCGTGAGCGTCCTCGAGCTCGCGCCGCAACTGCGGACGTGGTGGCGCACGGCCGTTAACTCGCGCGGCTCGCCGGGCTCCGGACGCTCCAGATCCGCAACGCTGAGGGTGACATCGCGCTTTCGCATCGCGAGCCAGCGCTGGGCTCCCCGGGGGGCGACTCGTCGACCTCGAGGATCTCGAAGGCTCGGCCCCAGTGAGCGCGCAGCCACCAGGTCGAGTGAAGCACCACGGGCGCACCGTCCGGGTATGAGGCCCACTGGCGAAGCGCGTTCATGCCTATGCGGTCGTCCTCCCAGCGCTCCTTCGCGATCCGCTCAGAATGGCGGGGACCGAGAGAGGTCGCGATCAGGATCCCGTCGTCGGCGAGAACGCGATGGAGCTCCAGCATCCACGCCGCCCACGAGTCCGCCAGATGGGTGAACACCGAGAGCGCCCAGACGAGGTCGAAGTGGCCGTCCTCGAACGGCAGGCCAGGGGCGGCCTCGTTGCGCAGCGCATGAAGCGGCGGGCAGAGGTTCTCGCTCCAGCCAATCGATCGCCTCGCGCATCGATGTCGCAGCCCCAGATCTCGGCCGAGTCCGCCTCGTCGAGGAAGTGGCGCAGCGTCCGTCCCGCGCCACAGCCGAAGTCGAGGAGGCGCCGGCCCTCCAGCTCGTAGCCGGCCGGCAACATGCGCAGAATCTGCTCCCGACACCCGGCGCCAACCTGCTCGTAGAAGGCGTAAGGGTCTTCCGCCTCCGACATCAGACTGCCAACCCGGTTGGCCAGCGGAAAGGGCGGCATCGGGACTTGGGCTGCCACTCGCGAGTGAGTGTATTCCGGGATCGGCGAAAGCTCCGTAACGAAGGGGCGCCGAGCGCCCGCCTGACCTGCGCCGCATGCTGCGTCGTTATCGTGGCTCCTGGCCGTGACCACTCCGAACGAACTGGACGAGCTGGCGGCCTCGCCGACATGGATGTACGAATGGGACCTCGGCGACGGCCTTCGCACCGCCGTGAAGGGGCCAGAGCTCATGTCGGTGCACGAGACGCGAGCGAGCACCATGGAGCCGATCGTCCGCGAGGCGCTCGCGGCCTCGGGGCCCGAAGCGACGGCATTGGATCTGGCCTGCAGCGAAGGCTGGTTCGCGCATCGCCTACTCGACTGGGGGGCTCGGCGCGTGCTCGGCGTCGATGTTCGCCCGGAGAACATCGGCCGCGCCGAGCTTGTCCGCGACCGGCTCGGGATCGCAGCCGATCGACTGCGCTTCGAGGTCGCCGACGTCTTCGATCTGCGCCCCGAGCGCATCGGCACCTTCGACGCCGTCCTCTGCCTCGGCCTGATCTACCACCTTGAGAATCCGATCGGCGCATTGCGGATCGCTCGGGCACTGACGAGAGGCGTCTGCGTGGTCGAGTCACAACTGGTCGAGCCGCACGAGCCGCTGCGCCACGGTTGGGGAACGACCGACAAACTCATGACGCAGGAGGCGGCGTGGGCGGCATATCCCGAGCCCGCCGAACGGCAAGAGAGCTCGCCGACCGCTGCGCATGGCGGCGTCGTGTCACTGATCCCGAACCGCGCGGCGTTGATCCAGGCCATGCGCGCGTCGGGCTTCGAGCGAATCGAATGTCCGGTCGTGCCGCCGACGCTCAATCCGCAGTACGTCGAGGGACACCGCCTGGTCGTTGTCGGTCGCGCTGGTTGACCACGTTCCGGACCACGGTGGCGATATCTTCCGAGAGGATGGTTAGGGGAGCCACCTGCCGCAGATGATCGCCTTCGGCTGCGCAATCACCAGAGCGAAGACGTACGAGCGGTTCGCGGAGCCGGGCATCCGCCTCGTGGCGGAGCCCGACTCGGAGATCCTCGTCCACGCCACGACCGGCTCGATCTTTCGCAACTACAACCTGCTCTTGGACCGTGCCGCAAAGCTCGACGGGCTCGAGGCTCTCGTCCTCCTCCACCAGGACGCCGAGATCGTCGATCCCGAATTCTGCGCGAAGGTGAGGGAGGCGCTGCGGGATCCGGACGTCGCGATAGTGGGCTGCGCCGGGGCGATCGGCGTGCGTAACATCGCCTGGTGGCAGGGATCAGTCACCTGGGCCTCGTTCACCCACCACTATGAGGAGCTGGGAGGTGGCGAGATCGAGGCCCTGTCGTGGCAGCGCGACGAGATCCCTGTCCACGCACACACCGGCGAGGTCGACTCCATAGACGGATTCGTGATGGCGGTGTCCCCCTGGGCGGTCCGCGAGCTCCGCTTCGACGAGTCCCTGGGGGAGGCGCTGCACGGCTACGACTTCGACTACTGCCTCCAAGCGCGAGAGGCCGGGCGCAAGGTGGTCACCTCGGACTTTCGCGTCATCCACCACCACTCGCTGACGCTGATCGGCAACGTGGAGAGCTGGATCGAGGCCCACATCAAGATCGCCGAAAAATGGGACGGGCGCATTCCGGGTGTCGGCGCAGGCGGCGGGGACTGGAAGCAGCGGGCTCGGCGCGCGGAGGCCGAAGCCTCGGCCGCTAAGACTCAAGCCGGGGCAGAGAGGATCCTGCGCGAAGCGACCGTCAAGACTCTCACAGAGGAGAGGGCGAGAATGAAGGCTCTAAGACGAGAGATCGCGACTTACACGGACAGCAAGAGCTGGCGGATGACCGCCCCGGGACGGCGACTGGGGCGTGCGCTGAGGCGACTTCTGCATCCAAGACGGAAACCCGAGTCGCGCGACCCAGCCACGGCTCCCCGGTCGCTCAGCGCCGAGCCTCCCTCCCGCGACGGCCGTCCCAGCGATGCCGTCCGCAGATCCCCGCAGAAGCTCTAGATGGTCGATCCCTCGCCAACATCCCAGCCTCGACCTCTGCCCGGGACGAAGAACCGGGAGGAAGGCGAGGCCTTTCTGCGGCAGTTCGTGGAACTCGGCGGCCTGGGTCCCGACGAGGCGGTGCTCGAGCCCGGTTGCGGGACGGGCCGGATGGCCGAACCTCTGAGCCACTACCTAATGACCGGGGGCTATGACGGCTTCGATGTCGTGCGCGAGGCAATCGAGGAGTGCCAGAAGAACATCGAGCACCCGAACTTCCGCTTTCGCCACGTCGACGTCCTCAATCGCTTCTACAACCCCCAGGGCCAGGTGAAACCTGACGAGTTTGAGTTCCCCTATCCGGACGAGGCTTTCGACTTCGTCTTCCTGACCTCCGTCTTCACCCACATGCTGCCGCCCGACGTCACGCACTACCTGGGCGAGATACGGAGGGTCCTTCGTCCCGAGGGCCGTTGCCTTGCGACCTTCTTCGTGCTCAACGAGAAGTCATTGACCGCAGCACGGAATGGCGGCAGCCGAAAGCGCTTTCCGCACAAGGGCAACGGATTCTTCTACAACGCGCCCAAGCGACCGGAGGCGTCAATCGGGTACCGGGAGGAGGACGTTCTCGCGTTCCTCAAACGGGCGGGGTTCGAGCTCCAGACGCTCCAATACGGGCGCTGGTCCGGGCGTCAGGACGGCGGTGCCGTTGGCCAGGACATGGTGGTGGTCAGACCGCTCGGCTGAGCCTTACTCGGCTGAGCCTTACTACTTCTCGTCTTCATCGCCGAGCGCCCGCCTTACCTGCTGCCGCGAGAACACGGGCCGCCCTCGCTGGTTCAAGCGCGACAGCCGCTCCGCGGCCGCGAAGGCGCGCGAACCGAGCATCGCCCTCAGCAGCTTCTCCTGCTCGCGCAGACGCCGGTCCTGCTCGCGCAGACGCTGTTCGCGCTTCGCAACGCGGTCGCGAGCCTTCTCGAGCTCGGCGGCGTGCGCGAGCCGAGCCGCGAGGTGCGACACCCGGTGGGCCTCCACCCGCTCGAGGAGCGGGTGGCGGTCCCACGGCTCGACGATGGAGGCGATCGCGTCTGCCCACGGCGCGTCCTCAGACCAGAGAACGCCAAACCCGAAGAACACAGGAACGATCGCCAAACGCAGGTCCTGGCGCCCGCCCACGAAGTCCTCGAGCGCGGTGCGGATGCCGTTGCGCGGCCCGCCCTCTCTCTCCGCGGCCCACTCGAAGGGCAAACCGCCAGCGGCGACGCCGGGTTCCCACGGAACGAGGGTGGTGTCGTGGGCCAGCGGTTGGCGGTGCTCCTCGGGAATGCGCTCGGGCGCACAGTACGTGTCGCGGCGAGCGTGGGGCCAGCCCACGTCGTGGAACATCAGCAGCGGAAGATCGCCACCGGCCGCTCTCTCACTGATCAGGCGCAGCTCCTCGCTCAGGGTGTAGTAGTTGTGGTCCCCGTCGATGATCACCGCCTCGGGGAGCGGTGAGGTGCCGAAGCGCCTCGTGGCTCGTCTCGAGAACGAGCTCCAGCTCGGGGTGCTGCTTTGCCAGCTCGGTCAGCTCGGCCTGCGGGTCGGGGTCGACCGCTTCGACGCGGACGCCTCCCGCCGCCGCCCATTCGAGCAGCACGCGCGTCAGCTCACCCCGGAAGGCACCAATCTCCAGGACCACCTTTGGCGCAACCGCATCGAGACACGGAAACAGGATCTCCGCCAGGTTCGCCAGCGAGAACCCCGCGCCAAAATCGATCACGCGGGGAGTTGTCGTTGCGCCGTCGCCCTCCACGAGTGAGCGCAGTATGCCGTGTAGGGTCCGGAGCCGCCATGACCGGTGCCGGGAAGCACAGGGAAGGTCAGTCGCTGATGCGCGAGATCCGCTCGCGCCACCCCCGTGTTCGCGAGGCGCTGCTCGCCGACGCCCGGGTGACGGCCGCGTACCGCGGAGAGCGACACGAGTTCCATTCTCGGGCGGACGCCACGATTCAGACGTTGCGGCTGATCTGGGAAAGCGATGCCTTCCTCGCCCAAGCCCTGTACCGCGTCAAGGCACGACTCCAGGCTCTGGGCATCCCGGTCTTGCCGCGCCTGGTACATCGCCTCGGGATGGCCATCGCCCAGATCTCGATCGGCGATCCGGTGATCGTCCACCCGGGCGTCTTCATCATCCACGGCCAGGTGGTGATCGATGGAATCACGGAAATCCACTCCGGCGCCGTGATCGGGCCCTTCGTGACCATCGGCCTGCGCGAAGGCGAACTGGTCGGGCCGACGGTGGAGCGAAACGTCACCATCGGCACAGGGGCAAAGGTGCTCGGCAAGTTGCGAGTCGGCGCCGGGGCGCGAATTGGCGCCAACGCCGTGGTCATCGACGACGTCGCCGAACGCACCACCGCCGTCGGCGTCCCCGCCAGAGCCCTGACCACGAGGGACTCCTAGTAGCCGAGCGTCTTCAACTCGTCCCCGAGCTCTCGGTTGAATTGCTCGGCGAGCTCGGGTCGCATCTCCCGCTTCCAGCGACCGACCGACGCCTTGGGCGTCTGGGCACTGATGTGCAGCCCCAGCAGCTTCGCGTCGCTCGCCGCCGCCTTCGGATCCAATCGCACGGAAAGCAGATTCTCGAGCCTGCGCGCCTGTCGAGGCAGGTCCGTAACCAGATCCTCGTAGCGGAACACGGGGAACTTCTCACCGGCCGAGAGATCGGCGATCCACCGCAACCGGTCCCGCTCGCGCTCTATGAAGCGGGTGGTCCTTTCTGCCTTCGTCTCCCCCGGAGCCGGGTGCGCTGCTTCGAACATCCCTCCGCGCTCGCGCCTGATCGCGTCGAAGGCCTGAAACGAGACAAACGTGTCCCGCGGGTCCCGCAGCAGGATCAGAACGTTGAGCGGCGGCAGCCGATCGAGGTCGACCAGCCAGGTATCCAGATGCTTCTCGGCGTAATAGCGGACCTCCACCTCCGGATCGCCGTGTTCGTCGCGCACCTGGTTGGCCGCGCGCCGAGAGAACTCCTCCCAGGCCAGCTCGAACATCTGCCTTGAGATCGATGGCTGGGTCTTGCCCGCGGCATGCGGCAGGTCGAACGACCACAGCGGTGGGCCGATCAGGGGTTTGCCCGCCTCCTGGGCCAGCGAGGCCAGATCGCCCTCCGTCCACAGGTCGCTCTTGTCGCGCCGCTCCAGCAGCCGGGACCAGCGCCACAGGTAGGCGAAGTACTTCCCCTCGTACGGATAGCCTCCGGGCACGGCGATCTCCGGAGAGGTCGCGAGCAGCCGCATCATCAGGGTGCTGCCGTCGCGGCCCGTGCAGTCGACGAGAATCGGTGCGAGGGGCGCCACGCCCGCCGAGGGCGTTGGCAGGCGATCGGGCTGCGCGGCGAGATCCTTGAGCTTCCTCAGCACCTCGCTCAACGCTACATCGCGCCGGGACGGGCGTGCCGAGTCGAGAGGCCTGATCCCTACTATCCGGATCCTTCGCGCGTGGGAAATGAGCGGCGGCCTGGACATCGAGATCCACGAGGGCTTGGAGCACCCCTATGAGGTGTTCTTCAAGTGGTTGCGGCAGAGCCGCAGTGAGCGCTACGCGTCGTGGACGCCGGGTATGGGCACCGACAAGCGTCGCGCCCTCCTGACCATGGTGCAAAACGAGGCGGTCTTCCTGCCCATCTGGCTGCGCTACTACTCGCGCTTCTTCGCTCCCGACGACATCTACGTCCTCGACCACCAATCGACCGACGGCTCGACCTCCGGAAGCGGGTTCGTCCGTATTCCGGTGACACATGAGACGTTTGACAACATCTGGATGGGCAGCACGATCGAGGCGCACCAGCGTGAGCTCCTGGAGCGCTACGACATGGTCCTCTTCACCGACGTGGACGAGTTCGTGGTGCCGAACCCGGAGTGGGGCACGCTCGGCCAGTACCTCGATCGCTTCGACGAGGAGTGGGTCAACTGCCTGGGATACGAGATCCTCCACCTGAAGGACCGGGAGGCCCCCCTTCGCCCCGACCGGCCGATCCTCGAGCAGCGCGGATACTGGTTCGCCAACGCCGCCTACGACAAACCTGCGCTGGCAACGGTCCCGATGAGCTGGGCGCCGGGGTTCCACCTGCGTACGGACGGGCAGCTGAATCTGGATCCGGACCTCCACCTCGTCCACCTGCACAGGGTTGACTACGAGATCTGCCTCTCCCGTCACCGCTGGTGGAGCGAGCGCCCATGGAAACAGCGCGACCTCAGCGCCGGGTGGGGGGTGCACAATCGGATCATCGAGGAGGAGGAGTTCCAGCGCTGGTTCTACGAGGACGACAGCTGGATGAAGGAGCGGCACGGTGTGGTGAAGGAGGGGCCAACGATCATGGTGCAGAGGATCCCGGCGGTCTGGAGGAACGCGTTCTGAAGCCGCGCACGGCCGCCTATCGGATCTGGCTCCGCGTTCGCGACCGGCGCGACCGTCTGCTCTATCCCGAAGCCGTGTCGGGCCCGAAGCATTGGCAGAGGATCGTGCTGAACCAGGCGGTGAACGCGCACATCGCGGCCCTCGATCCGCGGCGCCTGACAGCAGCCGAGATCAGCGGCGACAGCCACGCGCGCAAGCCGTGGAAGGAGCACTCGAACCTCGCCTATCCGGAGTTCGACATCTGCGCCCCGCTCGAGGAGGAGCGCAGGTTCGACGTGGTCATCTGCGAGCAGGTGCTCGAGCACGTCGTCGATCCCTGGGCCGCGGCCGCCAACCTGCGCCGCCTGTGCGCGGAGGGCGGCCACGTAATCGTCTCGACGCCGTTCCTGGTCAAGATCCACGAGCTGCCCGCCTACGCGATGTTCGACTACTGGCGCTTCACGCCCAGGGGCCTGCGCCTGTTGCTGGAGGGAGCAGGCCTCCAGGTCGACGCGGTGGAGGCGTGGGGCAACCGCCAGTGCGTGGTCGGAAACCTCAGCCGCTGGTCGGCCTACCGCCGCTGGCATTCGCTCTTGAACGAGCCCGACCTCGCGGTCCAGGTCTGGGCCTTCGCCCGGAACCCGGGGCCGTGATCATGCGGCTCCGAGGCAAGTTCCGAGAGGTGCGCAGCCGTCTGACTCGCTTGAGGCGGATTTGGCCCCGCAAACTGTCGAGGTCATGGGAGGTCATGACCTTTCCGTCGACGGTGCTCTGTTTGTTCTTGAACCCTCGGATCCACCCGGCGTACGGGCTGACATGGCCGAGGAAGTTCAGGCTGGCCTTTCGGATGTGGCGCACCACCCGCAACGTTCACACGCTCACCTCCTACAAGTCCCACCTGGCGATGGCCGTCAAGCTGCTCGAGATCCCGCCCGACGTCAGCGGCGCCGTGGTGGAGTGCGGCTGCTACCTCGGTGGCTCGACGGCAAACCTGTCGCTCGTCTGCGACGTCGTCGGCCGGGAGCTGATCGTCTACGACTCCTTTGAGGGGCTGCCGCCGCCGGAGGCAGACGACAAGTACGCGAAGGCAGAGGCAACCGGCTTCTTGCGCGCAGACCTCGAGCTCGTGCAGCGCAACGTGCGCGCGTTCGGCGCCATCGAGCGATGCCACTTCCGTAAGGGATGGTTCGGCGACACGCTTTCCGACCACACCGAGCCAATCGTGCTGGCCTTCCTCGATGTGGACTACCAGGCAAGCCTCGACGAATGCATCCGCCACCTGTGGCCTCATCTGACGGAGAAGGGCTACGTGTTCATCGATGAGTATGTGCTGACCGACTATTGCGCCCTGTTTTGGTCGGAGCGCTACTGGAGAACGAACTTCGACACCACTCCACCGGGCCTGATCGGCGCCGGCAGCGGGGTTGGTGTAGGGCAGTACTACCTGGGCCCGTTCGAGGAGTGGAACTTTGGCGCCGGGCTGGCGCAGGATCCGACCAGCGTCGCCTACACGCGCAAGGACTTCTCCGGGCACTGGGATTACTACCCCGCGGGATGATGCTACGTTGTCGACGATGATCTTCCGGTCGCGGAAGAGGCAGGAAACCACGACCGCCGTGCAGGACCCCCCGGGCGGGGAGCCCCTCGGTGCGAAGGCCGGCGACGCGCTTGACCCGGTCGAGGAGCTCTCGGGCGAGGCGCTCTTCGAGCGGATCGACGCCCTCAGCCACGAGAACAGGGCCGCCCGGGATCCGCGAATCGAGCGTCAACTGATGGGGCTTCGCCACCGAGCAGGTCTGGAGCTGACGCGCCGGCCTGCGGCCGAGCTCGAATACCCGACGCCTGACTTCGACCAGCTCCCGGACGGCTCCGGCCTCCCCGAGGTCGCACCGGACGAGCTGACGCCCGGGCTCCTGCGGGCGGCGATCCTGCGCAGGGGATGCCTGCTGATCCGCGGTCTGGTCGACCCGGGGCAGGCCACCCGTCTGGTCGACGGAATCGACCGCGCGTTCGAGGCGCGCGAGCAGCAAGCGTCGGGTGAGCCGGCCGACCGCGTCTACTACGACGTGTTGAAGTCGGACCCACGGTTCAACCTGGGAGGCCAGCGAGGGTGGGTGGCGAACGACGCGGGAGGCCTCTGGAGCGCCGACTCCCCCCGGGTGATGTTCGAGATGCTCGACGCCTTTGAGCGAAGCGGCCTCCGACGGCTGGCCACCGAGTATCTGGGTGAACGCCCGGCGATCTCGGCAAACAAGTGCACCCTTCGCAGGGTCAGACCGGATACGGGCAAAGGGCACAGCCTCTGGCACCAGGACGGGGCATTTCTGGGCGAGGTTCGGGCTTTGAACGTCTGGCTCTCGCTTTCGCACTGTGGCGATGTGGCGCCGGGACTCGACATCGTTCCCCTCCGGATCGACCACGTGCTGCCGACCGGCACCGAGGGGGCCATCTTCGACTGGTCGGTCTCGCAGACCGTGGTCGAGGAGGCCGCGGGCGACGCTGGGATCGTGCGGCCGATCTTCGAGCCCGGCGACGTCCTGTTGTTCGACGAGCTCTGCCTCCACTCGACGGCTGCCGAGCCGGAGATGCCGAACACCCGCTACGCCATCGAGAGCTGGTTCTTTGGCACCTCGGGGTTCCCGGCCGATTACGCTCCGCTGGCCGTCTGAGGCACCGACCTCGCCCCACCCCGCACCGACCGGCGATCAGCCCTCTTCATAATCTCCGTGCATGGCGCCGCGGCAAGTCGAGGGGATCGAGCAGCTTCGCGAGCTCGTTGGGCGCGAGCTCGTGCCCACCGACTGGATGGAGATCACCGAAGGGCAGGTCGGCAAGCTCGCCGATCTCTCGCGGCCTTCGCAGCGGCACGAGCACGAAACCCACCGCGAGGAGGATCCGCTTCTCTTCGCCAAGCTGGAGGGAAGCATCCCCGAGCGCCTGCCGATCGGGAGGGGGAATGCCCTGTTCGTCAGCGGCTGGTGCTACCACCGCGAGCGCAAGGTGATCGGCCTCCGGATCCGGGCGGGCCTCTCCGAGCACAAGATCCTCGCCCATTCGATGCCCCGCTCGGACGTCTACGCCCGCCGCGACCGGGCGAGCGACCCCCATGACTACCGCTACCGCAGCGGCTTCTGGGCGATCCTCCCGCTGGAGCCGGTAGGCGCGACAACACCAGTCGACATCGAGCTGGTGGCGACCCTCTCCAACGGGGACGTGTCAACGAAGCGGCTCGCGAGGATCGCGCTGGAGAGTGTCGCGGCTGTCGACGGTGGCCCGCCCAAACCACCGGCCACGGACCAAGCCGAGGCGCTGATCGCGATCTGCATGACCACCTACAACCCGAGGCTGGACCTGCTTCGGGCTCAGATCGCCTCTCTGCGGAAGCAGACGCACGAGAACTGGATCTGCGTGCTCAGCGACGACTGCTCGCGCCCGGACCTCTACGCGGCGATCCGCGAGGAGGTGGAGGGCGACGAACGCTTCTTCCTCTCCACCTCGGACGAGCGGCTCGGCTATTACCGCAACTTCGAGCGCGCGCTGGGCCTGGTTCCCTCCGAGGCGGAGCTGGTGGCGCTCTGCGATCAGGACGATCGCTGGCACCCCGACAAGCTCGAGGCCCTACGAGAGGCGGCCGGCCCCGAGGTCACGCTCGCCTACAGCGACATGAACCTCGTCGACGAGGACGGCAAGCTCCTCTCCCCGACCTACTGGACCGAGCGGCGCACGAACCACACGAACATGACCTCGTTGCTGGCCGCCAACACGATCACCGCCGCCGCCTCGCTCTTTCCCCGGCGCCTGCTCGAGTACGCGCTCCCCTTCCCGGCTCCGCTCGGTCACGCCTTCCATGACCACTGGCTGGCGCTGGTGGCCCTGGCCGAGGGGCGGATCGCCTATCTCGATCGGCCCCTGTACGACTACGTACAGCACCCGGCGAACGCCTACGGCCACCGCGGGGCGCGCTGGAGCCGCCGGCCCGACGCAAGGCCCGGTCGCCTCCGTCGCTTGGTCCCGAACCGGGACCGCATGAGCAAGGTGCTGTTGCGCTGGCGGCTGCACTACTTCCACAACGCCTGCCCCGCTCGGCTGCACGCCGAGGTGCTGTTGCTGCGCTGCGGAGAAGAGCTCGGAGGCCGCAAGCGTCGAGCGGTGAAGCGAATGCTGAAGGCCGACCGCTCATTGCCGCTCGCGGCCTGGCTGGCGCTGCGATCGCTCGGGGCGCGCCGGCGCCGCTCCCCGACCATGGGCCAGGAGCGGCTGATCGCCCGCGGCATCGTCTGGCGCCGCTTCCTCGGTTGGCAGGCCCGGCTTCGCCGCCGCAGGCGCGGCACGCACGGACAGGCGCTACCCGCGCCGCCACCGCCGTCCCCGATCAAGGCGGCGCCGGCGGACGGGCCGCCGCTGGTCCGGTTCTTGACCCAGAAGATCGCGCCGCTGCGCCTCAGCGTCAACCCCGTCGCCGAGCCCCGGGTGAACATGCTCGTCCCCACGGTGGACCTGAAGCACTTCTTCGGCGCCTACATCGGCAAGTTCAACCTCGCCCGGCGGCTGGCGGAAAACGGACTGCGAGTCCGCATCGTCGCTGTGGACCCCACCCGGCTGCCGGACGACTGGCGGGATCAGATCCGGGGCTACGAGGGGCTCGAGTCGCTGCTCGACAAGGTCGAGGTGGAGTTCGCGCTCGAGCGGGAGCTCTTGAGGCTCGAGGTCAGCCCGCGGGACTGCTTCATTGCGACCACCTCATGGACCGCCCACGTGGCCCATCGCGCCACCCAGGACGTGGACCGAGAGCGGTTCGTGTTCGTGATCCAGGAATACGACCCCCTCGTCTTTCCCGTCGGCACGATGGGCGCGGTCGCACGCCAGGCATACACCTACCCTCACTTCGCCGTCTTCTCCACCGAATTCCTTCGCGAGTACTTCCGCAATCACAGGCTCGGTGTGTTCGCCAACGGGCGCGACGAGGGCGAGCGTGCCTCGGTCTCGTTCAAGAACGCGATCACGGCTGTGGACCCCCCCTCAGAGGACGAGATGCGCAGGCAGGCCAACAGCCTCCTCTTCTACGCCCGGCCCGAGCCGCACGCCGAGCGCAACATGTTCGAGCTGGGCGTGATGGCGCTCGCTGAAGCGATCCACGATGGGTGCCTTCCGGCCAGCTGGCGCTTCTACGGCATCGGGGCCCTGGAGCACGGGTGGGTGAGGATCACGGACGAGGTCTCGATGGAGATCCTGTCGCGTCAAAGCCAGGATGCCTACCGCGGCCTGCTGCGCGAGCATTCGATCGGACTCTCCCTGATGGATACCCCCCACCCCAGCCTCGTCCCGCTCGAGATGGCCTCCGCCGGGATGCTGGTCGTCACCAGCACCTTCGAGAACAAGACCCCCGAGTCGCTGCGGGCGATCTCCGAGAATCTGATCCCGGTCGAGCCCACCATCGACGGGATCAAGCGCGGACTCGGCGAGGCGGTCGAGGCGATCGGCGCAGTCGAACGCCGGATCCAGGGCTCGCGGGTTGACTGGAGCCGCAGCTGGCAGGAGTCGCTCGACGATCACCTGATCGAGCGGATCAAGGCGTTCGTGGAGGCTGCGTAGAGGAGCGTCAGGCCTCGTATCCCAGCTCGCGGAGCTTGGCCCCCATCGCTTCGTGCATGGCCTGGTGCTCCTCGGAGGTCAGGTTTTCCCGCCAAAGGCCGGGCGTGGCCGCGCGCACGGCCTTCCCCGGCCCGCGACGGCGCTTTGGGACGGCCTCGAACGCGTTGCGAGCCGCGATCCGCTCGACGTCGCCCTCGCTGGCATCCAGGTCGAGCCAATCGAAAATCCGCCGAAGCTGAGCAGGCGTGTCCGAGAGCAGCTCCTCGTAACGGACCAGCAGGCGCTGCTCGTCACCGAGCGCGGCAAATGCTCGTTGACTGGCCAAGGTGCGACGAATCCAAAGAGACGAGTGCTGAGAGACGAAAGCCAGCCGCTCCTGGGGGGGCCTGACGAAGGAGGCCCTGTCCTTCCACCAGGTCTTGTCGCGGAACATCGCGTCGACGAGAGAGTCGACCACGTCCCTGCCGTCGCGCAGCAGGAAGAGCATCCGGGAGGAGGGCAATAGAGAGACGATCGTGTCGGCGGCGTGGGATCCATTCGGCTCCTTGATCACCACCCACTTCGGCAAAGGGCCGGGACGCAGGTGGCGGACCTGGCTCTCGAGACCCCGAAGCACCAGGTCGCGAAGCAAGGGACGAAATACGGGCAGGTATCGACGGGCGAAGAAGTAGCTCGGATCCTCCGCACGCTGGCCATGGTCGAAATACTCCCCGGCCTCGGTTGTGGCACTGAGCGGAACGAGATGGGCACCCAGGTACGACTCGTCGATCGTGGTCACCTCTGGGCGTCCGCTGAGCATCCTCATCAGCCACGAGCTCCCCGAACGAGGGGAGCCGAAGATCCACACCAGCCTCGCCTCCAGCAGGCTCGAGGCGCCCGGTCCGCCGGCTGGGCCCGCCGTCCTGGGTGGCCGCGCGTCCTCGGGCAGACCTTCGGGACCACGGTGAGGTCCCAGCAACTCGCTCGCCCTCTCATGCTCCTCACTTGCTCTACGGAGAAGCTGCTGAAGCTTGTCTCGTTCCACCCGTTATCGACCCTGTTGCCGGCTGGTGGTCACGCTCCGCCTCGTGGGGAAGCAGCTCGCCATTGCGACAGTTTCCGGAACGCCGCCCCCCCAGCACGAATCGGGCGCGTGATCCGCCAGCTTCGCGAGCTCTCCAGCTGTCGCAGCCAGCGCTCGGTCTCACGAAGCTCCCCCCGAAGCTGGACAACGCCAGCCCGGAGCCCCGCCCGATCCCGGTTGGCGGTGGCGAGTGCCTCGCTCAGCTCTTGCCGGTCCGCTCGAACGCCGTCGAGCGCGCTCTGAAGCTTCTGGCGGCTCGTCTCGCCCGTGCCGACCGCCTCCTGGAGGGCGCGAAGCTCCCCGCTTTCCGCGAGCACGCCGAGCGCCGCCGGCTCGTCGATCGGGCGGTCACTGGCGAGCGCGAGCACGTAGGTCCACTCGTCCACCGGCTGTCCCGCCCTCGCGAGCGAAGCTCTGACCGGCTCTTCGCCCGGCGAGGTGAGCGTGCCCGTGTCGATCAGCGAAGCGAGCCAGGGATGCTGGCGCATCAAGACGACATTGGCGAACCGAGTGGTGAGTGCGTCACGGAGCTCCTCGAGCGTGAACTCGTGCAGGTGGTGCGGGTTCCCGGGCGGGTAGACGCCCCGGTTGGGCGAGGAGACGATCAGCAGTCCGGCCTCGCGCAGAACCCCCTTCAGCGCGGTGATCGCCGGCTCCGGATCCTCCAGGTGCTCGAGCACCTCGAAACAGACGACGAGATCGAACGATCCCTCGTCGAAGGGCAGATCCCGCACGTCGCCGACCTCAAAGGCGGCCACCTCGCCCGCCCTTTCCGAGGCCGCGGCTATCGCCTCCGGCGCCAGGTCGATGCCGACCACGCGCGATGCACCGGCCCGGGCGATCATCTCCGTCCCATAACCGACGCCACAGCCGGCGTCGAGCACCTCCAGGCCACTCGCCAGCTCCGCCGCCAACCAGTAGCGCGCCAGGTGCTCGGCGGCGATCAGCCCGTTCATCGTCGCCGGATCGAACCGTTCCGGCGCCGCCCGTGCGCCCTCGCTCACCGCGGTCAGACTCCGCGTCCTGGGGAAGCGGTCCGCGATTGCGACAGCCTTCGTAAGCCCGCCCCCGCAGCACGAATCGGGCGGGTGATCCGCCAGCTTCGCGAGCCCTCCAGCTCTCGCAGCCAGCGCTCCGTCTCACGAAGCTCCCGCTGAACCTGGGCCTTCTCCGTGGCCGCCACTTCGAGAGCGGCCCCAAGCCTGGCCCGATCCTGGTTGGCGGCGATCAGCGCCTCGCGTAGCTCTTGCTGATCGTCTTCAACGGCCCCGCCATTACCGCCGAGCCGTTCGCGGTTTTCGTCCTCGCCGTCCAGCGCCGTACCAACGCTCTGGCGGCTCGCCTGCGCCGGCCTCACCGCCTGCTGCTGGCGCGATGGCTGCGGCACCGGTACCTCAAAGCCAAGCGTCTTGAGCTCAACCCCCAGCTCTTCGTTGAACCGCTTCGCGAGCTCCGCCGGCATCTCATTGCGCCAGCGGCCGATAGACGATTCGGGGCGTGTCGGCGCTGACGTGAACGCGAAGCTTGTCGTCCTTGGCCACCGCCGCCGGATCGAGCTCCACGCCGAGCCAGTCCTCGATCCTGCGTGCCTGACCCGGGAGATCGAGCACCAGGTCCTCGTAGCGAAACACCGGCACGGTTCCCTCCTTCAGCGCGAGGTCGATCCACTGCAGGCGCTCCTTTTGGCGCTGGAGGGATCGAGCGAGCCATGCCTCGTCGGGTTCGCCGGGCTGGCGGCCCATCACAAACCTGCGTTGGCCGGCTTCTTGCCGCTTTCTCCTGAACGCCATGATCGACAGGTAGGTGTCCCGCGGATCGCGCAGCAGGGCCAACACCCGCACGGGTGGCAGGTCGTCCAGGCTCACATTCCAGGTCGTCAGATGCTTCTCGGCGTAGTAGCGCACGTCCGCCCCAGGAGTCTCGGGTTGCTCGCGAGCGTGCGCCACGGCCCGGCGAGAGAACTCGGCCCAGGCCACGCGAAAGGCGTAGTCCGAGATGGCCTCTCCCCCTCGCCCGGGCTCGAGCAGATCCCGAGGCAACCAGGGAGGCGGCCCCAAGAAGGGCAGGTAATCCTCCTGCGCCAGCGACGCGAGGTGAGCACCGCTCCAAAAATCCCTCGGCCATTGGCGCCGGCCAAGGAGGCGGGCCCACCGATACAGGTAGGCGAAGTACTTGTGCTCGTAGGGGTACGGGCCGCCAACCGCGATCTGGGGTGACGTCGCCAGCAGCCGCATCATCAGCGTGCTGCCATCGCGGGTGAAGTAGTCGACGAGGATGGGCTCCAGCACTCGCTCCCCCTCTGCTACCCGCGAATCCCGTTTGCGTCCGCCTAGCATCTTCATCCCGGACCTTAGCGTTCACTCTGGAGCCCGGTAGGGGCCGGCATCCATCGTCGACACATCCGACGAGCGGACCCCGGTTTAGTGATCCCGACTGACTCTGGACCTCGACGGCGCTTGGGACACCTTTGCTCGGAGCCAACGTGCCCATGCGCCCAGGGTGCGAAGGGGCGCCGTCAACCGCCAGCTCCGGCTGTTGGTCACTAGATCCAGCTCCAGCTGCACCCTGCGCAGGTCTTCGCGCCCCATGGCCGGTTCGTTCAACAGCAAGTGCACGTTGTTGCGCAGGCTTTCGAGTTCGCGCGAGTCGCCCGGATTGACCCGTTCCAGCTCTTCCGCCGTGAGGCTGACGGGGCGTTTGCGCGACAGAAGATAGACGTGGCGTCTCGACTGGGGCCCGCCTTTGAGTGCCCGCGGGCGGTCGATCTCGAGTATCTCGAAGGCGCGCCCCCAGTGCTCCCGAAGCCACCACTCCGAGTGGAACACCAGGCCGTCGCCGGCCTGCGGGTTGTGGCGCAGCACGACCATGCCGACTCGATCCTCGTCATAGGGCTCGTCGAGGCGTGCCTCCCATTTCTGCTTCCCCAGGTAGGTGGAGATGAAGAGGCCGTCGGACGACAGGACGCGATGGAGCTCGAGCAGCCAGTCGGCCCAGTTATCCGTTATGTGGGTGAAGACCGAGGTGGCCCAGACCAGATCGAACTGACCGTCCTCGAGTGGCAGCGGAGGGTCTACGTCGTTCGCGAAGCAATGCAGCGGCGGGGAGAGGTTCTCCTGCACCCACTTGATGCTTGGGCCATGAATGTCGCAACCCCAGAACTCGGCTTCCTGCGCCTCGGCGAGGAAGTGGCGCAAGACTCTGGCGGACCCACAGCCGAAGTCGAGAACGCGCTTGCCGTGCCAAGACCAGTCCTCGGGAAGGAGGGATTCCATTGTCGTGCGCACAAATCGGCCTACCGCGTCGTAACCTTCCAGCGGATCGCCTGGGCCCCCGCCCACGCGAGTGACGAGTTCCTTGGGCGGCAGAGGAGTTGACGTGGGCACCCGGGCGGATAGTAGTCGAGGAATAGATTGGGTCGGGACGGTGGAGACGCTTACCAGCGAAAAGCGAACGATTCACCGCCGGGAGAAGGAGGCGGAGCTCGACGTCCGGATCGAGACCGCCCTTCCGTCCCGGCTCGCGGTGGGGCGCGGAAGCGCGCTCGTCGTTTGGGGCTCCTGCTTCCACCGCCGCCGGACAATCCGCGAGCTCCGGGTCGGCGTCCGGGGCGGCGAAGCGCGGGCGGTCGCTCACGCAATGCCGAGGCCGGACGTGTTCGAGACCTTCCACCCCACCCTGAGCCTTCCGCTCGCCGCGCCGATCGAGCGCGACGACGACTCCGAAAGGGATCCCTTCCTGAAGAGCTATCGGAGCGGTTTCTGGGCGATCGTGCCCTTCGAGCCGATCGATGAGCCCGCGAGCGTTGATCTCTTTGTGATCGCAAGACTGGACGACGGTGCGGCCGCGGAGACCTCGGCGGGGCGAATCGAGCTCGCCCCGGGACCGCTCGAAGGAGCCGTTGAGACCCGGAACGGCGACGCGTCGGGGCCTCTGGTAGGTGTCTGCATGGCCACCTACAACCCTCCACTCGACCTGTTCCAACGTCAGGTGGAGTCGATTCGGTCGCAGACCCACGCCAACTGGATCTGCGTCGTGAGTGATGACGACAGCACCCCGCCTCGGTTCGCCGAGATGCAAGGCATCCTCGACGGCGACCCGCGCTTCGTCGTCTCGCGGTCGCCTCGGCGGCTCGGCTATTACCACAACTTCGAGCGCGCCCTCGCCATGACGCCACCGAGCGCCGCGTACGTCACGCTCGCCGACCAGGACGACCGCTGGCACCCCGAGAAGCTCGAGACGCTGATCGGTGCCCTCGGTGACGCCAACCTCGTCTACAGCGACGCTCGCCTGGTCGATCGCCAGGGACAGCTGCTGTCCAACACATACTGGTCGCGGCGTCGCAACAACTACACCAACATGGCATCGCTTCTGGTTGCAAACACCGTCACCGGCGCCGCATCGCTGTTTCGTCGCGAGCTGCTCGACCTGGCGCTGCCCTTTCCCCCACGCCATGGCTCTCCCTACCACGACCACTGGCTGGCCGTGGTCGCGCTGGCCAGCGGTCGGATCACCTACGTGGACCGCGCGCTGTATGACTACGTACAGCATGGGGGCGCCGCGCTCGGTCACGCTCGCGCGAACGCGGGGCCGCGGTCGCGTCGCGGCGTGCGCGCGCTGCTCAGGCTCGTGCGCAGGCCGCGCTCGACGATGGCGGCCTGGCGGGGCCTCTACTTCTGGGAGGTCGGCCGCCTGCTCCAGTTCGCGACAGTGCTCGAGCGCCGGTGCGGCGAGAGGATGAGCAGGCGAAAGCGGCGCGCCGTACGCCTGGTGGCCAACTGCGAGCGCTCGCCGTGGGCGATGGCCTGGCTCTGGCTTAGGCGTGCGAGGAGGCTGATCGGCCGCAACGAGACGCTCGGGGTCGAGGGCGCGATGCTCCGCGGTATCGCGTGGCGGCATGCCGTCGGGTTGATCGGCCGCAGTGAGCTGCCGCCACGGCGGTTCGGGGGCAACGCGAGCGTGCCACGGCCCGCAACGGCGCCCGGTGCGCAGCCGGTCGCGGCCCACCCCCGCACCCGGGGCTTGTCCAAGAAGGTGGAGCCGCTCGAGCTCGACATAAGCACCGAGGCGCCACAGCGGGTCAACCTCTTGGTGCCCACCATCGACCTCGAGCACCACCTCGGCGGCGAGGCTGCGACGCTCAACCTGGCGCGCCGGCTTGCCGATCGCGGCCTTCGGGTGCGCCTGGTCGCCGTCGACCACGCCCCGCTGCCGCCAAGTTCGTGGCGACGCACGGTCGAGTCCTACAACGGCCTCTCGGGGCTCTTCGACCGGCTGGAGGTCGCCTTTGCCCGCCAGGAGGCTCCGCTCGAGGTGAGTACGGCAGACCGGTTCATCGCGACGAACTGGTGGACGGCCCATCTGGCGCACGGCGCGCTTCGGAACCTCGACGGAGAGCGGTTTCTCTACCTGATCTCAGAATACGAGCCGTTCACGTACCCGATGGGCGCCTTCGCGGCGCTTGCCGACCAGAGCTACGAGCTGCCGCACCTCGCTCTGTTTTCGACCGACCTTCTCCGCGATTACTTCCGAGAGCGCCGTCTGGGGGCCTTCTCGGAGAGCACGGGGGGCGGCGAGCGCACCTCGGCGACCTTTGCCGACGCGATCACCCGAGTTGAGTGCCCATCCGAGCACGAGCTTGCCAGCCGGAGGACTCGGCGGCTGCTCTTCTACGCGCGTCCAGAGTCGCAAGCGACGCAGAACATGTTCGAGCTCGGCGTCCTGGCTCTAGGACGCGCGGTCTCCGAAGCCATCCTCGGGGCGGATTGGGAGCTCAACGCCGTCGGCCCAGCCGAAACCGGCGAGTCGATCGACCTCGGCGACGGGGTCGTATTGGAGATGCTCCCTTGCCGCGGGCAGCAGGACTACGCTGACCTCCTGAAGACGCACGACGCGGGCCTGGCGCTGATGCACACGCCTCACCCCAGCCTGGCCTCCATCGAGATGGCCTCTGCGGGCATGCTGACGGTCACGAACAGCTTCGAGAACAAGACCGCGGATGCGATGGCGGCGATCTCCTCCAACCTGATCACGGTCGAGCCCAGCGTGGAGGGGGTCTGCACGGGTCTGCGCGAGGCAGCGGCGGGCAGCGACGACTTCGGACGTCGCGCCCGCGGCAGCGACGTCCGGTGGAGCCGCAACTGGGACGACTCGTTCGACGAGAAGCTGATGGAGCGGGTGGCCTCGTTCCTCGAGGCCTGCTGAGCGGGGCAAGGCCGTGACCGACCGACCGATCGCCATCGAGGTCAAGGACCTCCACAAGTCCTTTCGGATGCCGAGCCACCGCGTCTCGACCATCAAGGAGCGCGCTGTGCGTCCGTTCTCCCCGATCGACTACAAGATGCTTCACGCCCTCCGCGGGATTTCGTTCCGGGTCGCCAAGGGAGAGTTCATGGGGATTGCGGGACGCAACGGGTCGGGCAAGACGACGCTCCTGAAGGTGCTGGCAAGCATCTACCGAGCCGACAGCGGGCGGCTCCGGGTTGCCGGCAGCCTCGCCCCGCTGATCGAGTTGGGGGTGGGCTTCAACCCCAACCTCACCGCCCGCGAGAACGTCCTGCTGAACGGGGTGATGATGGGCATGACGCCAAGGGAGGCAAGGAGCCGATTCGACAAGATCATCGAGTTCGCGGAGCTCGAGGAGTTCGTCGAGATGAAGCTCAAGAACTACTCGAGCGGGATGTCGATGCGTCTCGCGTTCGCGGTCATGGTCCAATCGAACGCCGACGTCTTGATGGTCGACGAGGTGCTCGCGGTGGGGGACGCCTCGTTCGCGCAGAAGTGCGCCGACGAGTTCCAGCGGCTGCACAATGAGGGCCGCACGATCCTTCTCGTCACACACTCCATGGAGAGCCTGCGGACCCTCTGCGACCACGCGATCCTGATCGAGGACGGGGTCATCAACCTCGACGGCGACGCTGCCGACGTGGCGAACCGCTACCTGCAGATCAACTTCAAGGGCCCTGGCCAGGCACCCCCACAGAGCGCGGATGGCGCCGGCGGGGAGGCCGGCAGGATCGCCGAGGTCTGGCTCGAGGACTCCGAGGGTGAGCGGTCCAGGGGATTCCAGCACGGCTCACCGATCCACGTGGTCGCGGTGATCGAGGCCAAGCAGGCGATCAACCGGCCGACTTTCGGCTTCGACATCCGCACGAAGGGCAACGTCCCGGTGTTCGCCGCCGGGACCCAGCTCGCGGACAGCCTCGAGCCCGGCGATCGGGTCACCTTCCGGGCGACCGTGCCCAACCCGCTACGGCCCGGCAGCTACGCGATCAGCTGCGGCCTCACGCAGAGCGGGTCGAGGCCGGTCCACTGGCGCCCTGGCGTCGCCGAGCTCGTTGTCTGGGGCCGGCCGCAATTCGGCATCGTCGCGCTCGACTGGACCTGGGAGCTCGAGCGCCAACCAGACACAGACGCAGTGGAAGCGAGACACGAATGAGCGCCGCCGCAGAGCCCGCAGCCCTGCAGGACATCCGAGGGCCCTCGGCTCTTGGCGGAGGTGTGGGGCGCTTCTTCACGCTCACCTGGCTCCTGTCGGTAACCGAGTTCAAGCTCAACTACTTCGGCACGGTCTTCGGCTACCTGTGGTCGCTGGCCCGCCCCCTGCTCCTGTTCGCGGTCCTGTACACCGTGTTCACGAGGATCATCCGGTTTGACGTCCCCAACTACGCCCAGCTGCTGCTTCTCAACCTGACGCTTTTCGGCCTCTTCTCCGAATCGACGACGCGAGCTGTCCGCTCGGTGGCGAACAACGAGAACATCGTCCGCAAGATGCAGTTCCCGCGCCTCGTGATCCCTCTTTCGGTGGTACTCACTGGCCTCTTCAACCTCGGTCTCAACCTGATCGCCGTGATCGTCTTCCTGCTTGTCACGGGTGTGGAGCCGCGGCTCACCTGGCTCGCGCTGCCGCTGATCGTCGCCGCGCTCGCGGTCACGACCCTCGGCGCCTCGCTGCTTGTCTCGGCCCTCTTCGTCCGCTTTCGCGACGTCTTCCAGATCTGGAGCGTCCTCGCGCTGGTCCTGTTCTACGCCTCGCCCGTGCTGTGGCCGGCGGAGGTGCTCCCCGACAGCATGCAATTCCTGCGGTTCGTGAACCCGTTCGTCCCGATATTGGAGGAGGCGCGCATCCTGATGATCGGCGGGCCGGCACCGTCCGTCGTCGACGCTGCGGGCAGCGTGTGGGGGATCATCGCGCCGGCGATGATCGTGCTCGTGGTGTGTGCGATCGGGCTGTGGACCTTCGTGCGCGCGGCGCCCAGAGTCGCGGAGGAGCTGTGAAGCTTCACACCGAAGCCTGAGCCCGACCGGGCATGCACGATTACTCCATCGTCGTCGTCACCTGGCAGTCGGCCCCGATGCTCGAGGCGCTCGTGGCGACCATGAACCGCCAACTGGGGTCGGCGCCCGAACTGGTCGTTGTGGACAATCTCTCTGGCGACGATCCCGAGCGGGCGGCACGCGGGTACCGCGGCCCGGTGCGTTTTGTGCCCCTGGAGCGCAATCTCGGCTTCGGGGCGGCCTGCAACATCGGGGTCGAGACCGCCAGCGGCTCGTGCGTCGTGATGCTCAACCCGGATACCGAGCTACTCGACGCAAGCCTCGACGAGCTCGCGGCATTTGCCCTGCGGCGGCGGGTGCTGGCGGGTCCCCGGCTTCTGAACCAGGACGGATCCGTCCAGCCATCGGCGAGCGGGAGCCCGGTCGGGCCATGGCCCTGGATCGGGGCGATGATTCCCGGCCGCCTACAGCCAGGGCCACTGCGCGACCGGACCGAGCCGTGGCGAGCGGCGCAGACGATCCGCGTCGCATGGCTCACAGGGGCGTGTGTCGCCGGGGTGCGTGAGGCTCTGCTCGCGCTGGGGCCGTTCGACCCGGCGATCCAGCTCTACGCCGAGGACATGGACCTCGGCCTGCGCGCAGCGCGTGCGGGCATCCCCTCCTACTTCTGTCCGGACGTCTGCCGGGTGATTCATCGCGGGGGCGCCTCGACCTCGATCGCGTTCCCGCGGGGAGCAGGCCGGATGGCCGCCGGAAACCGCCGCGCGGTCGTGCGACGCGCTTACGGGGTCCGGCACGAGCGAGCGAGCTGGCTGGCCCAGCGAGTCAACCTGCGTCTGAGAGTGGCCGCAAAGCGCGCCCTGGGCCGGGATGCGAGCACAGCCCGCGAGGCGCTGGACGCGACGCGGAACGCCGACCCGGTCCCCAGCCTGCCGGAGCTCTCGGATCGCAGCTCAGCCTCTCTCTAGCGCGTCGTGACCTCGAGTCCGGCCGCGCATCGGCCCAACCGCCGAGCGTTTCAGCACCGATCCCGCAGACGCCCGCCGCGGGGGGAGCTTGCGCGGGCATGACCTACGGGGCGGCCATCGCCGCTCTTGCGTGGGCTGGCCAGGCCGGGACCCGACTCCTCGAGGGAGCGGATCTCTTCAACGAGGTCGGAACGGCGACTCTCCAGCGCATCGTCGAGCTCGTTTGTCAGAGATGAACGAGCCTCAACGGTTGCTTGATGCAGGACAAGCGAGAGCTGGCGCTGGAGGTCGGAGCTGATCTCGGCAAGTTGCTTCCTGGCCCGCTCCTTGCGTGATCGGTCGAAGACCTGCGTGCCGCGAATCAGCGCCGCGCTGGCACCGCCGGCCATCAGGATTGGGTTCATGGTCGCGACGCCGACAACGACAATCAGGGGAGCGACGACGAGATCTCTGAGGTCGATTCCCTTCTTGTCAGGATCCGGAGCGCTGATCTCAATCGGCATGAGATCCGGAAGACTGGCGGTGACGCCAAGCTCGACGCCGCACTCCTCGAGTTCATCCCGAAGCTCATCGACGATTGTGGTGAGCCGCAGGGCGAGCCTCTCACACAGCTCCTCCGGAGCCTCGTAGAGGTCTGCGATCAGATGATCCGCAAGGTCGTCGAGCTGGTTCTCGGCGATGGCGCGCTCGTACTCTCTGCGCACGCGAGCCAGTTTGCCGGAGGCCTCCAGCTCCAGCTCACGCGGCAATATGGCCATCGCGTCCCGGAGCTTTCGCCGCACCCGTCGCCCCGTCTCGTCGAGCCTTGTCTGCAACTCCTGCGCCTGAGTGACGCGTTCGCTGTGCTCCTCGGACCTTGCATCGGCACTCTGAACGGCGTCGTTCCGGGGTTCCTCCATCGTTAGGCGGCTCATTGGGTCCTCCTCATTCGGTTGAAGTGTCTGGCCTATCCGGGATCGGCACGATCCCGGAGAGGACCTGCTGAAACGTCTCGAGGCTTCGCTCCGGTGGAAAGCGCTTGGCGATCGCCTCGCCGCCCGCGACGGCCCGGCGGGACGCCCCGGCGTCCGTGAGCGTCGCGACCATGGCTCTTGCGAGCGAGGCCTGGTCCCCGGGCGGGACCAGCTCCGTCCCCGGGACACCATCGAGCACCTCGGGCACGGCGCCGACCCGCGTCGCCACCACCGGGCGTCCCGCGACGAGCGCCTCGCAGGCCGCTATCCCGAAGGACTCGGGGTGAGTGCGGGACGGGTTCGCGACCACCGCGGCGGCCGCATAGGCACCCGCCATGTCGCTCTCGTAGCCGGCGAAGGTGACCGCGGTGGAAATATCGAGCCCCTGCGCGAGCGCCCGAAGCTCTGCCTCAAACGCGATGTCCTTCGGTCGATCGAAGGTGGGCCCCACGAGCACCAGCCTGGCCCCCTCGACCTGCGAGCGGATGGACGGCAGGGAGCGCAGCAGCACGTCCTGCCCCCGTCCAGGGGTCAGGTTGCCGACCGCGACGATGCACGGTTCGTCTGGCCCGATCCCGTGACGCCGGCGAAATCCCGCGGCGTCGCCGCCGGCGTGGTCCGGGGGGATGGGCGGATACATGACCGTCACCTTCGCCTGCACCGAGGCGGGGAACTGGGCCGCCACCGTGCCCGACGAGGCGAGCACCGCGCTGGCCGCGCGACCCGTCAGCGCGATCAGGCCTGAGCCCACCAGGCGGCGCGCCCGGCTCGCGACCTCGGTCCCATGATGGATCTCGGCCGCGTAGACCACGGCGGGCACGCCCGCCCGCCGGGCGGCGATCAGCGCGGCGGGCAGCATCGAGCTGACGATCAGGACGAGATTGGGGCGCTCGCGGCGAATCAGGGCCCGAAAGTCGTGTGCCTCACGCCGCAGCCGGGCCAGGGCGCCAACCGCGCCGGCGGCTCCGCCGGGCAGCATCAAAGGGGCGAAGTCGAGCTCGTGGACGGAGGCCACGTCACCCAGCTCGTCGGCCACCGGGCCGCGCGCCGGCACCACGACGGTCAGGTCCGCGACCGCGGCGAGCCATCGGAGCTCGTAGGTCAGCGCCCGCAGCGGCCCGCTTACCTCGCCCACGTGGAAGACCGTGAGGATCCGAGGCCTGCCGTTGGTGGCCGCTGATGCCGCCGATGCCCGGAGCCGCGCCCGCCTCGATGCCCGCCGCCGAAGCGTGCGCAGCATCCCATCCCCGGCGCCTCCCTCCGCAAGCGCCTCGCTCGGGAACGGGGCGCCAGGCCTGGCTGCCCGGTACCCCCGAACCCTGCCCCGCACTCCGGCGAGGCTGCGGTCCACGACCAATTGCCCCACGCAGACAGCGCCGTCCGTTGCCAGAACCTGGGCCGCCCGAGCGGGGCTCCTGAGCACACCCCACTTGCGCACCACATAGCCCCGACCGAATCCGGTCAGGTAGTTCTTCCGCGACGAGCCGGACCCGAGGGTGGCCGAGTGCTCGTGGATCCCACGTGCTCCGGCGGCAAGGGCGCAGCGTTCCCCGCGAGCCCGCATCCTCAACACCAGGTCGACGTCCTCCCAGTATGCGAACAGGCTCTCATCGAAGCCCCCGGCAGCCAGGAACGCCTCCCGGTCGAAGGCCGCAGCGGCGCCAGAGGGCCCGATCGGGTCCGGGACCCCTTGGCCCAGACAGGCCACCGGCTCGCCATTCAGGTAGTCGAAGACCAGCAGCGTCCGGTCGAGCTGCATTCCCGCCGTGTCGATTCGGGACGGTTGGCGCGCCTCGAGCATCACGCCCGCCGCCATCGTGACGCCGGCGGACCGATCGAGCGGCGCCATGATCGCCTCGACGTATCCGGGGTCGCAGACGCTGTCGTCGTTGAGGAGCACGAGCGCACCCCCGGTTGCTCGACGGGCCGCGAGGTTGACCGCGGCGGAGTAGCCGGCGTTTCGCTCCAGCCGGATGACCTCGACGCCCTCAAACCGGGAGCCAAGGCGTCCGACCCCGGGATCCGCGGAGGCGTTGTCGACGACCAATATCTCGACCCCGCTGGGGCGATCCTCCAGCGAGGAGAGCAGCCTCGTGAGCCGGGGGCCACCGGCCAAGGTCGGGACGATCACGGTGGCGAGGCTCACCGGCTCGGCGGTCCGCTCAATTGCCTGGCGACGGCGACGACGCTGCCGCCGCGCCCGGCGAGGCCGGCAGCCAGCTCGAGCGCGACCGCAACGGGGGCCAGCAGCGGTCCCGCGATCGCGGTCAGCGCCAGATCGCGGCTGGTCCCGGGTTGGCGCTCGAGGTCCCGCTTCAGCACCCGGAACGCCACGTCGCGCTCCCGCGTGACCCGATTCAGCAGCGTCTGCCACATCCCGAGGGGATTCTGCTCCACGAGCAGGTGGCTGATCCGCTCGAGCCGGAATCCGGATCGCTCGAGCAGCAGGCGCAACCCGGTGGCGGTGAAATGCGTTCGGTGACGAGGCACGTCCTGATGGAACCACCGATCGCCCCCGATTTGGGCCTGCAGGCTTGCCAGGTTGGGACAGGCGACGATGACGAGGCCGCCCGGACGCAACCAGGTGCCGATCCGCGCCATGGCCTCAGCCGGATGGTTCAGGTGCTCGAGCACGTGCCAAGCGATCGCCGCGTCGAGGGCGGCCGGCTCGAGGTCCACCTCCTCCAGCGCGGCTTGTTCCACGCGAGCCCCTCGGGCGCGCGCCATCCGGACCCCGCCCTCGGAAGGCTCGATCCCCCTCGCCTCGAAGCCGGCGGCTCGCAACCGCGAGACGAAGCGGCCATCCCCCGCTCCCACCTCGAGCACATCTGCGCCTCGGGGGAGGTCGCGTACGAAGCGCAGCTTGTCGCGCTCCACCAGGGCGCGCAGCGGCTCGATCAGGCGATCGAGCCCGGGGCGCGGGGCCGCGTAGGTCCCGGCCTCGTACAGGCTCCCCGGTGGGGCCGCCTCCGGGGGAAGCTCCGTCCGAGCGCTGCCGCAGGCGACACAGCGAGAGAGGGCGTACTCCCGGTGCCCCGCGAGCTGGGGGTCGGTCGCGGTGGCCGGCCGCCAGGGCCGCAGCTCGCCTTCGCACGCCGGGCAACGCTCGGTAATCGCGATGCTCGGCGCATCGGCTTGGGAGGAGAGGCTGCCGCTAATAGGCACCGTGGCCGCGGATGACCACGGGAATCGTCTGAACGAGGATGGAAAGGTCGCGAGTCAGAGATAGATTCTCCACGTAGTCGAACTCGACCGCAAGCCGCTCGCTGAAGTCAAGATCGCCCCGTCCGTAGACCTGCATCGGCCCGGTCATGCCCGGGCTCACGTCGAGCCGGAAGCGGTGCTCGGGAAGGTAGCGCTCGACCAGCTCGACCTGCTCCGGGCGGGGGCCGACGATGCTCATCTCGCCACGCAGGACGTTGACCAGCTGCGGCAGCTCGTCGAGGCTGAGGCGACGCAGCAGCCGCCCGACCCTGGTCACCCGCGGATCGGCGCGCAGCTTGAACATCGGCTCGGGCAGGTCCTCCAGCACCACGACATCGGGGAGCGCCCGCTCGGCGTCGGCGACCATCGTGCGCAGCTTGTAAAGGCGGAAGGGGACGCCCCCCCTGCCGGCCCGCAGCTGCGTGAAGAACACCGGCCCCCTGCTGTCGAGCTTGATCGCGAGCAAGACGAGCGGGAACAGCGGGGCAAGGACGACGAGAGCGCTTGCGCAGAAGAAGACGTCGAAGACGCGCTTGATCAGCATCGTCGAGCGCGAGGGGTCCCGGGTGTCGTACTCGAGCACCGGCAGCTCCGCAACAGCCGAGAGGTGCGGGGAAGCGCCGGCCCGCCCGCGGAGCGGCGAGACCACGCTCAGCTTCACCTGCTCGTCGCGACAGATCCCGGCTAGTTGGCCGATCAACTCCGGGTCGATCCACTCCATGGCCACGATGACCCGGTCCAATCCCAGGATGAGCTGTCGCAGGGACGCCGCGCGGTCGTCATCTATCCCGTCCAGCGGCAGGCCGCCGTCGTCAACGAGGCGCAGGTGCATGTCTCTGAACAGCTCGAGCTTGCGTCGCGCAGCCGAGGCCAGCTCGCCTTCGCCGAGCACCGCGGTCAGCTCCGGCGGAGTCGTCTGGCGCCACAGCCAGCGCATTGTCCCGCGCAGGACGCCCGCCACCAACGTGACCACGAGCCATGCCGCGACCAGGACGCCGAGCTTCACGGGGCCGACCGGGGTCAGCGACAGCACCAGTCCGAGCGTCGCGGTGCAAGCCGCCACCCAGGCGGCGATCACCGGCATCTCGTCGAAGGTCAGGTGGCGAATCGAGCGCTGGTCGCGGTCATAGAGGCCGAAAAGCTTGGCGATCAACACCCACCCCGGGAGCAGCGCCAGGGCCCACATCACGCTTGTAGTCGAGCCGGCGACGAGCAGGCTCGCAACCCCGGCCGCGCCAACGTCGGCGACGGCCAGCATTCGCCGCCGCCGCACGTCGCGCCAGAAGCGATCGGCCGCGGGCTGCCGGACTGGCAGGCGATCCGCCATCGGGGCCGTCGCCGAAGCGGGCGCGAGAGCCGGCCGCGTGACCTGCGTCCGCGCCGCCGTCTCCCTCAGACCCTCAGTCGAGCTCATCGCAACCACTCCCTGGCAGGCGCCCACCCAAACAGGCCAGCGGATACGGGGTGGACTACCTGGATCGGATCAGCATATTGGAAAGCCGTCCGATTCGCGGCGGAATGCCTGGACCTGACAATCGTCGCCCAAGGCAAGCGTTACGCGCATCAGGGCCGAGCGGTGTCCCCGATACTCGGCACCGGTACCCTTCCGCGTTCTCATGGGACCAATGGAAAGCGGGGGGAAGCTTCCGAAGGAGCCGGTGAACCGTCTCAAGCTCATTGGCGGGATCGCCCTGTCGTTGGCACTCGTTGGGGCCCTCGCTCTATCGCTGCTTGCAGGAGGCGGGACGACGAGCACCCCGACCGTCACCGCGAGCCCTCGGAGCGGGTTCTTTGGCATCACTCAAGGAATCCGCCTCGATGCGCGGGACTTCCAGACGATGGCGGCAACCGGGATCGGGGGGGACCGCATCCAACTCATCTGGGGGTCGGTGCAGCCGACTCGGATTTCCCTCAATTGGGCGCTAACCGACGCGCTCATCGGCGGCCTTGCCTCGCACGGGATCCGGGCGGTCCCATTTGTGTGGGGGTCTACGCGGTGGGTGGCAAGCGCCCCCGCCCATCCCCCGCTCGACAGCGCGGCCGACGAGAAGGCATGGCGGAACTTCCTCTCGGCGGCGGTGGCCCGCTATGGACCGGGCGGCAGATTCTGGGGAACGGCCTACCACCGGCTGTACGGCGCGGATGCCAAGCCGCTGCCGGTCCAGTCCTGGCAGATCTGGAACGAGCCCAATCTGAAGAAGTACTTCGCGCCGAGCCCATCGGTCGAGCAGTACGCCCGGCTGCTTCAGATCTCCCACGACGCGATCAAGGAGAAGGATCCGCAGGCCCGGATCGTGCTCGGTGGCATGCCCAGCTACGGCGACATGAACGCATGGGACTTCCTCGACAGCCTCTACTCGACCCCCGGGACCAAGGGCGACTTCGACGCCGTCGCCCTGCACCCGTACGCGCCCAACCTCGACCAGCTCCGCCTGGGAATCGAGAAGGTCCGCGCAGTGATGAAGGAGCACGGTGCCCAGAACACGCCGCTCTGGATCACGGAGATCGGCTGGGGATCCGCACCCCCCGACGACTTCGGCCTCAACAAGGGACTCAACGGCCAGGAGCGTTTGCTGTCCAGCTCCTTCAAGCTGATCCAGCGCCACCGCAAGGCCTGGAACCTAGAGCGCGTGTTTTGGTTCGACTGGCGCGACCCGGAAAACCCCGAGGAGGTCCAGTGCAGCTTCTGCGCCAGCGCCGGGCTGCTGAGGAGCGACCGCAGCCGGAAGCCCGCCTACGACACTTTCAGGCTCTTCGCCCACGCACGCTGAACTCACCCGGATGGCGGGCGTGCCTGAGGCGATCGTCTACCCTGCCTGGCAGGATGGCGGGAGCATTGAGACGGCCCTTGCGGTTGCAGCTATGGAGCTGGAACTACGAGCCCGAACCCACGGCGATGGGCCCGATCGCGGCTCGGTGGGCGGAGGCGATGTGCGAGCGCGGGCATCAAGTGGAGGTGGTCACCGCGCATCCGCACTACCCGGGCCCACTCTGGGGTCGTCGCGTCCGGCCCTACCGAGAGATGCGAGACGGCATCCCGGTCCTCCGCCTTCCCCTCGTCATCGGCCACCGGACAACGGGGGAAAGGATCATGGAGGAGGCGACTTATGCGGCAGCAGCGGCCGCGGCCGCCACGCTTCCCTCCGCGCCGGACGCGGCGGTGGCGGTCTCTCCGTCGTTCCTCGGTCTGTTTCCGGTGCTGGCAAGCGCCCGCGTTCGACGATTCCCCTGGATCCTCTGGCTCGAGGACATCCTTCCCGATGCTGCCGCCACCACTGGGCTCTTGCGCGAGGGCCGCGCGCTTCGCACGGCCCAGCACCTCGAGCGGTTCGTCTATCGCTCCGCGGACCGGATCATCGTGATCTCGAACGCATTCCGCGAGAACCTGATCGCGAAGGGGGTGCCACCGTGGAAGGTCACGCACATCTACAACCCTTACACGCGCGGCCTGGGAGAACGTCGCGCCGCGAACAACGGGGGCCGTCCGGCGCGCATCCTGTACATGGGGAACATGGGTTTCTCGCAGAACCTTCCCGCGCTGGTGCAAGCGTTCGAGTGCTCGCCGGCTCTGGACGATGACGTTCGGCTGATCCTCGCGGGGACCGGCGAGCTCGGTAGGGCCGTGGCGGCGGAGGTCCGCTCCGACCGCGTCGAGATGCCCGGCCTGCTCCACGAAGAGCTCGAGCAGGAGCTGGAGCGGGCGACCATCGGGCTCGTACCTCAGCGGCCCGACGTCGACGAGTTCAACCTGCCCTCGAAGCTCATGAACCTCATGTCTCGCGGCGTCCCGGTGCTGGCGAGCGTGAACCCCCGCTCCGAGGTCGCTCGGATCGTGCGCGAGTCGGGCGCGGGCTGGGTGGTTGACGCCGCCGACCCGGAGGGGTTTCCAGTCGCGCTCAGCGGCATCCTCGCCGACCAGGCAGAGCTCGAACGCCGAGGCGCAGCCGGATTGGAGTTCGCCCGTCGCAACTTCAGTCCGGAGGTCGTCGCGACGCGGTTTGAGGATGTGCTCTCCGACGTCACGAGATCCGATGGTCAGCCCGGCGAAGCTGGGCCGCGGAGGCCCCGGGATCCTGTCTCAACTCGCGCTTGAGCGGTTCGCCGGCGACTGCACCTAGCGGTTTCGACATGAGTGGCTAAGCCATTAGTTGCCCTGGGCGGGCCCGGCGACCCCACAGAGGGTGACCGGCTGTGGCGCGGAGTGGATCAGGAGTCGCCACCGAGTGGGGGAGGCGTCGGAGGGGATGCTCAGCAGCGCCGGCTGGCGAGGCGGCAGTGGTCTCAACGGGAAGGCGTAGTCGTCCCCGAACCTGGCGAGGGCAAGGCCGATTGGCTCGCGGGCCGCTTCTAGGGAAACGCCCCCCCGAGGCAGCGCAACCTGGCTCGAAGCCGGTCCGCTCGCCCGGGTCAACCTCACGCATCCCCGGCCCACGTCCCGCTCCGTAGCGCTGGTCGCGATGACCTCGGGGCGATCCGAGGGCCGGCGCGGCAGCGCCCGGAGCGGCTTGAGGTGCAAGCCCAGCGCGCGAGCGAGGACTATGTCCGCGACTCGACGAACGGGGTCAGACAGCGAGGCGAGCTCGGTAGCGCTGTAGGCCGGCGAGCCGTAGGCATCCGCGGCGCGGAAGTAGCCTCCCGCGCTGATCGTCAGATGGGCGGGCGGGATCGGCGGCCGGCCGGCTGGATCCTCCGCCCGAAACGAGCGCGGGACCGTGCCTCGAGCGAGATCCAACGCCGCGAGCTCGGCCCTGATCTGGTCGGCTCGTGTGGCAAAGTCCTCGGCGTGCCTCTCGAGCCTGTACACATTCGAATACATCGAGAACGCGAACAGGACCGCCGCGGCAGCCGCCGCACCGTAGGCGTAGCTGCCCCTCAAACGTAGCCCGCGACCGACCTCGGAGAGCAGAAGGAGCAGCACCAGGACCCCGGGGTAGATGTAGCGAGGCGCGTACGGCGCTCGCAGTTCTCCGGGCGCGAATGCCGGTGCCGCGAACAGCACCAGTACGGCCGCCAGCAAGGCCCAGAAGCTCGCCGGCAGCCGGCTCGCGAAGACCCTCAGGCCGACCCCCGCGAGCACGGCCACCCCCAGAGCGTAGGTGAGAGGGGTGAGGAAGTCGACTTGCCCACTGAAGGGCGACCGGAAGACCCCGGTCGCCGCCGCGGCCATTGTCGACAGGGACTGGAACTCGAACCTCGGAACGCTTCGCAGCTGATCCCTGAGCGGAAGGCCCCCAAGGTCCGGCTCCCTGAGCGTGAAGTACCACGCGGCAAACAGGATCCCCGGCACCAGAAACACCCACATACGTTGCCATCGCTCGGGTGAGGGCCGGGCGAGCACGAGCACCGCCGCCGCGGCTCCGAAAGCGGTTCCCAGCGGGTGTGAGGTCACCGAGATCAGTAGAAGCGCGCTGGCCACGAGGTCCCCCGTGAGATCGCGGCGCTCCAGGGCGAGCAGCATCCCGAGTCCCGCCACCACTGCGATCTGCTCCGGGATCCTGAGCGGCGTCGTCGTGACCTCGGCCGCCGAGCCCAGGAAGAGCAGCAGCACCGAAGCGGGTAGGGCGACGAGATATCCGACCCGGCGCGCGGCGAGGAGCAGGAACAGGCCCGCCGCCGCGACGGTCAGCGCCAGGCCCCCGAGCCGGTAGGGCAGGTAGTCGGTGATCCCGATCGTGCTGAACGCCGCCTTGTACAGGAACAGTGGCAGCACAAGCAGGTACTTCCCGGCGTCGGGCTCGAAGATCGCATGGAAGAGCGGCATCGCTCCAAGGCGATATGCGTAGCCCCACTCGTCGCCCTTGAGCGTCTGGCCTCTGCCGGCGAATCCGACGAGCAAGATCGATGCCAAGGCCGCGGCGGCGAACACCGCCCAGGCCAACTGCCTTCGACCCTGCTCGCTGCTAAGCGCCGATGTGATGCGCTCCGCAGCCCCGGGCGGTGCTGCGGCGTGGTCTCCAAGCTCAGTCCGGATCGTCTTCATCGCCGAGCGTCTGCCTGATCTGCTGCCGCGAGAGCAGAGGCCGCCCTCGTTGGCGCAAGCGCGATAACTGCTCAGCGAAAGCGAAAGCGCGCGATCCGAGCATCGCTCTCAGCAAATTCTCCTGCTTGCGCTGCTGCTGGGCCAGCTCGGCGACGCGGGCGCGAGCGTCCTCCCATCTTTCTCCCATGTTTACGGCCTCCTGCTCGAGGACCATCAGCTGCTGATGCTGTGCCTCGAGTTCGCGTGGATCCTCCGGATCCGGCCGTTCGAGGTCATCCCGGCTGAGCGAGACGTCCTTCCTGCGTCCCAATATGAAGCCGTGCCACGCTCCGGCGAAGCCGGACGACCTCAGCGAGACGATCTCGAACGCCCTGCCCCAATGGGCGCGGAGCCACCAGGGAGAGTGCAGGACGCGGGGGCCGCTGCTGTCATCACCGGGCTGTAACCCGAGCTGTTGCACACACATCCCGAGCCCGTTGGGGTCCGGCGGACTGCTGAGTGAGCGCCCCCAGGCCTCGGGGCCGATGATTGTCGCCAAAAGGAGGCCTTCGGGCTTCAGGATTCGGTGCAGCTCGAGTAGCCAGGCGCTCCACTCGTGGGTGATGTGGGTGAACACGGAGATCGCGTAGACGAGGTCGAAGTAGGAGTCCGGGTGCGGCATCGGGATCTGATCGTTGACGTAGAAGCGAAGCGGCGGAGAGAGGTGCTCGTCGAGCCAGGCGATAGTTGGGCGGTGCAGGTCGCAGCCCCAGAACTCCCCCGAGGCGGCCTCGGGCAGGAACTCGCGCAGGACTCTGCCCGAGCCGCAGCCGAAGTCGAGCACCCGCCGTCCCGCGAACGAATAGTCATCCGGCAGGGCTTCGATGATCCCGGCTTTGCGATCACGCCCAGTCTGCTCGTAGAAGTAACGGAACCACTCGTCGCTTTCCTCAGGTCGGCCGCCGCCGGTGCGCTCGATCAGTTCGCGCGGCGGGATTGGCGCTGGCTGCGCCTGACCTGCCCAGGCGACCTGTGGCTCGTTATCAGCGCCCATCGAGCCAGCGCATGCTAGTTGACGGGGGCTACCTCGGTCACCGTTCACCCGCACGGAGCTGGCCTGGGGGGAGTCGGCGTCAGCCGTCCTTGGGAACCGCGGCGGTCGCACGCGTGCCCGCGGCGGGGGCCTGCTGGCGGCGACCGAAGCGCTGCGCCCAGCGTCTGATCGGCTGCTCGAGGTAGCGCCCCGAGATGTAGCCGTAGAGCACGGTCAGCGGGAGCACCAGCGCGGCCAGCGCGACGAAGGTGCCGAAGCTGCCGTCGCCCTGGGCAACCCCTGGAAGCCCAGTCGAGGGCGTGAAGAGCAGGCGGACCGCGTAGGTGATGATCACAAAGTGGATCAGGTACATGCCATAGCTGATGTCGCCGAGCCAGCGGGCGAACGGGTGGGCGAATGGCCGCTGCCACCTCATCGGCCCGAGGGCGGTGGCGACCATCAACGTGGCCAGCGATCCCGTGAAGCCAAGCGCGATGATCGGTGAGCTGCGAGCGCCGACCAGGCCCTTGCCCGTGTCCCCCACTACGTAGCAGAAGACCGCCAGCGAGATGAGTGAGACGAGCTGCACCCATCCCAGGTGGCGCGCGAGCTGCTCGGGCCTGTAGCGCTCGCGCAGGCGGACATACGCCCAGGCGCCGGTCATCCCGGCGCCGAACGAGAACGCGAAGAACGGGAACTGCATATAGGCGGCCCGCGTAAGGGCACGATCCCCGAGAACAGCCTGGGTCGTGGACCAGTGAATCAGGGCCTCGTGCCATATCACGGTGATAGCCGCGGCTATCAGGAGTCCGACGAACGGTCGCCGGAAGTACCAGGCGGCGACGAACGGGAGGATGAGGTAGAAGGTCACCTCCAGGGACATCGTCCACAGGGGGCCGTCGGCGCCGAAGCCGAGTCTGAGCCCGTGAAACATCGCGACGGGCACCTGCAGGAAGGCCGCGTGGACGGGAATGCTGCCGAGGGCCGGAAACGGAATTGGCGGGTCGACCGTGACGAGGCTGATCAGGACCAGCACGATCACCAGGACGGCCCAGTAGGCGGGCACCAGCCTCGCTGCGCGCCGTACCGCATATGAGGAGACGTTGCCGAACTCGCCGTGCCGCGCGACGGTCGGCAGGAAGACGACGAAGCCGCTGATGATGAACAGGATGTCCACGGACTGGCCCAGCGTCCCCAGGATCAGCTGACCGAACCAGTTCGTCCCCGCAGCAGCCAGCACGCCCGACTGGCCGAGCAGATGCAGCACCACGACTGCGAGGATCGCGTAGGCGCGGTAGCCGTCGAAGGCGGCGACGACGGGGATGTGGGAGGCGACCCGGCTCTGCTTGCCTGGGTCGGTCGGCGTCGCGGTCGCGTCGATCGCGCCCTTCCCTGAGGCCGCCGACGGTCGATCGGGTCGCGAGTGCGCCGACACGAGAGGGTCAGACGCTACTTGAGCACCCCCTCGAGGCCCCTGATCGACGAGGCCGTCAAGGGCTGGCTGGGGCTTCGTCGATCAGGCGGCCGTAGATCCGCTCGACGGCGAGCGCGTAGAGCTCTGGCGAGTGCTTGCTGGCGACTCCGGCGGCGGCTCGCGCCGAAAGCTCGGCCCAGGCTCTGCGGTCGCGGTGAAGGGCCTCGCACTCCCGGGCGAGTGCGAGCGCGTCCGGCTCGATCACCCGCCCGCCGCCGAGGTCCCCTACGTACTCCGCGAGGCCGCCGCTGGCATAGGCGACCACCGGGGTTCCGACCGACATCGCCTCGAGGGCGGCGATCCCGCCTGGCTCCTGCCATCGCGACGGCATCACGCAGACCCTGGCTCGCTCGAGCAACCCGAGCACCGCCGGGCTGATCGAGGCTGCCCACGAAATCGAGGTTGGGCAGCCGGCCTGCGGCCGCGGCCACCTCTCCCTCCAGCGGGCCGTGGCCGGCCACGCTGACCTCGATCGAGGGGAGCGACTCGGCCAGCTCGAGCACGTCGCGGACGCCCTTCTCCACCGACAGCCGCCCGACGAACACGACGCCGCGACGGTCCGAGAAGCCGGGCGGATCCCCCGTCGACGGGCTCGACGAAGGAGGGCAGGACCGTGGAGGCGATGCCGCGCGCGCGCGTACCGCGCGGCCACGTAGCGCGAGTTGGCGATCCAGGCATCGACCTTCCGGGCGTGGAGCCGGCGACGCAGGACGTAGGTGGCGGTGTTCAGGGCACGGAACGAGAGCCTTGCTCTCGTCGCGATCGATCCACCGGCCGCGGTGGTCCAGGTAGCTCGCCGCCAGGAACTCGTAGTCGTGAAGCGTCTGGACGATCGGCAGCTTCGCCCGCGCCGCGACGATCACCGGCGCGCCCGAGAGCTGGGGATAGAGCTTGTGGGCGTGGACCACCTGGGGACGAAAGCGCTCGATCAGGCGTCGCATTGCGGCCGCGGCGCTGGGATTCCAGAGCGCGCGGCGGGCGACCTCGACCTGCTGACGCGACGCCAAGGCGCTCGCGCGAGGCGTGCGTGACCGAGGCCTCGATGAACTCGCCTTCGCCCCAGACGTTCCGAGAGCTCGCCGTCGACAGCAGCGCAACGTCGTGGCCGCGCCGGCGAAGGACCTCCGCCAAGCCGAGGCAGTTGAGATCGGCTCCGCCGGTGACGTACGCGTACTTGTTAACCAGGAGGACGCGCATCGGCGTACCCCAATCGCCGCAGGAGGTCCCCCGTCACCCGCGCGAAGAGCTGTTCGTCCTCCGCCGAAAAGGTCCCGGCCCAATCGCCGGGCCCGGCCGTGCGCACGAACATGATGTCCCTGCGCTTCTGCTTGGCGTGGAAGCGGGAGAGCCGCTCTCGCTCGCGCATCCTCTCGGCGCTGTAGGTGCGGATCGCCTCCTCCGCCCGCTCTGGAGCGACCGGCACGCCGAGGAACTCCATCGCCGCCGAGAGGTTCTCCGAGGGGCTGGTCCAGGAAATCCTCGTACTTGAGGACCAACAGCGACGCGCTTGTGGTGAAGCGGACTGGCAAGCCATGACTCCACGTGCTCGTGCCAGGGACCGTAACCATCCACACCCCCACCCAGGAACAACCTCAAGAACGGCCCGAAGTCCCCTTCGTACAGTCCCCGGCGGATGAGTGTGTGGTAGTAGGACACCGCCACGTCGCGACCATCGCGGATCAGGTAGATCGCCTTGCGGTAGACGCGCCTTTGCGGGCCCGAATAGGGCTCGTGGCTCTTGATCAAGCGCCCTCCTCCGGGAAGAACGCCGGGAGTGGCCCGGTGAGATCCCACCTCCGCGATCGACCGTGGAATCACTGTCGAAGTCGGCCTCGCGACCACTCAACAGGTAGGTGAGCATGAACTTGAGCCAGGTGTTCCCCGACTTGGGATAGGAGGCCAGGAAAGCGTCTCGCCGAGACACCGTCGCGTGTCGGTAGACGACCGGCAGCAACCGCACATGGCGCTGATGCCTCAGGCGGGGAAGTATGTGATCGCGGGATCACCGCGTAAGGTTAGCCTCGTGTCAGCCACGGAGGAGACCGGCGCTTCCGCCGCGGGCTGCCTCGCCTGAGCCGGGCACCCCTGGGTCGCAGGGGAGGCTCAAGCGTGACACCGCCATGGCCATCGCGACCGGCTTTGCGATCCAGGCGGTGCTCATACTCACCGGCACGCTCGTCGCCCGGATGCTGGGTCCGGACGGGCGCGGATATCTGGCCGCCCTGATCCTCTGGCCCTGGGTGATCACGCTGTTCGGGAACCTGGGGATCCCCTCTGCCCTGACCTACTCGATCGCGCGCGAACCCTCGGCATCGAGGACGCTCGCGCGGTGGGGCCTGGGTTTCGCGCTTCCCCAGGCGCTGCTCCTGATCGGGCTCCAGGCCCTCTGGCTGCTGTTGATCCTGCATGGAGACCCTGCCCCGGTCCGCGCCGCCGGATGGCTGACCCTCGGGCTTGTCCCGGCGTTGCTTGCGCAGCAATACGGCCTCGGGCTGCTGCAGGGCCATCTCAGGCTGCGGCATCTTCAACGCGTTGCGCCTCGCTGCCATGGGCGCTCTACGCGCTTGGCGTCGGCGTGCTGTTCGTCGTGGGAGAGGACGCGATCCGTCCGATCATCGCCGTGCCTCTTGGCCGCGTTCTTGATCAGCGGCACCACCTGTCTTGATCCGCGGGCTGCGAGTTCTCCCGCGGGGGCGGAACTCCTTCGGTCGACCGGCGGTTTCTGCTCTCGTTCGGGCTGCGGGGCCTTTTGTCCAGCTTCTCGGCTGTCGACGTGTTTCGCCCCGACCAGGTGGTGCTGGCGCTGTTTCTCGCACCCGCGGATTTGGGGCTCTACGTCGTCGGCCTGGCCTTCACGAACCTGCCGTACTTCATTGCCAAGAGCGTCGGCTTGGTCACCTTCCCCTGGGTCGCCTCGCGATCGGAGCAGGGCGACGCCCGCCGGACGATGTGGTCCCTGGTCTGGCTGACCACCGGGATCGCCGTCGTGCTCGTCGCCGGCCTCTGCGCAACGGCGCATTGGCTGGTCCCGTTCTTCTTCGGGGACGACGTTCTCGGACGCCGTCACCGTTACCTACATAGTGCTGCCGGGGATGATCTTCCTGAGCGCGCGACGGGTGCTGTCCGAGGGGCTCAAGGGCCGTGGCTACCCACTCACCGGGACGCTCGGCGAGCTCCTCTCGCTGGCTTGGGTCGCCGTCGCACTCGCGGTGTTCGTTCCACTCTGGGGGATCAATGGCGCGGCCGCCGCTCTCTCCAGCTCCTATCTCGTAAGCCTGCTGTTGCTGCTGGTGCTCGCCGCTCGACACGGCGAGCTGGAGTCGGCCGGCCGGTCACTCCTGGCTCGCTGCCTCGCGATCTGATCCGGGCTGCCAGAGGGTCAGGTCGCCCCCCTGAGGTCGCCCTCCAGGAGACCGACCGCCCAGCCCGCGTCTCCTAGCGAGGTACCACTAGGCTGGTCCGCTTGCGATCTCGGGCGGCCATCACCGTTCTCGCGCTGGCACTGGTCGCGCTCTCACAGGGATGCGGGACGGACGAGGCAAGGGAAGGCCCGCCGTTCGAGCCTGCAAACATCGAGAGTCCAGACTCCCTCCTGATCACGAACAGCGATATAGAGGAAGTTGGCCCATCAACGCCTTACGGCGCCGTCCTTCGTTGGTGGAAGCACTGCAGCTGGCAGACGTGCAGGGAGTGAGGCGGAGCTATGCCGTTCGGATCAGCGGCAGGGAGGCGCGACAGCAGATCTACGGCTTCCAGCCGCGCCTCTCCCAACCGATCGACCCCGAGGTCAAGACGCAGGGCAACCGAGCGACGCTGGACGTGATCGTGCGAACGGCCATTCGCTCGTCCCGCCGCGCCAAGCATCATACAGGGTGGTCGACTTTCCAACCCGGTTCGAGCTGCTACGGAAGTCCGCCGGGTGGAGGCTTCTGGCCAGCTCGTACCGGAACTTCGTCGAGCCCGGCCCTTCCCTCGCCAGGCCGGGGGCTGACCCTGCGGCCATCTTGGGCTCCCAGGGCACAGGCCTGCCGAGCAGCTCGGCCAGCCGCCCGACCTCAGGGCGGTAGATCTCCGTCAGCAGCGCACGCGCCGCGGGATCCATCGGCGGTGGAGTCGCCCTGCTTCAGCAAACCCACCCGGAGCCTGCTCCGCAGGGGTCGAGGAACCGTGGCCCGAACGACTCGTCGCACCCTGCCGCTGGCGAGAAGCGCCGCGCTGAGCTTGTTCCGGGGCAGCGAGGCGGGGTTCATCCGCCGCCGCGCGGCGCCTGTGCGTGGGTGGCCGTAGGCCCAGGAAGGAATGGACGTCCGCGATCGTGCTCGCTTCGCGCCTGACGAAGTCCTCGAAGAACAGCACATGGACCTGGGCGCCGAAATGGTCGAGATACCTCTCCACCTGGTCTGCGTACCGCCCACAGTCGATGTGCAGGGACGAAACACCCCATCCCCCGGGCGCAGAGCGCTGCTCCTCGGCAGGGCATCGAGGAACGATCGTCTCTCGATTCCCTCGCGAACATCGTTCCAGTACTGCGAGTAAGCCCGGTCGACGGGGTCCCGCAGCATGATCAGAATTCTCGCCTCAGGGACGACGCTCTTGATCCGCTCGGCGGCCTGCCCGGTCCCAGAGGTAGGAGGTGCTCGCCTCTCCGAGCAGCTCCTCGGTCGTGGCGCCCTTGAACAGAGCGAGGTACTCGTCTTCGTCGCTCAGATGGGGAAAGAAGTCCTCCCTCGCGGGCGCCGGCTGGATCTGGGAGAAGAAGTGAGGCTCCTTCATCGGCGACATGTAGATCGCCGGGTGTCGGGCCAGCTCGCGGTACAGGGACGTGGTCCCCGCCTTCGCCGCGCCGACCACGAACAGGTTGGGCCACCGGCGTCCACTGAGTCTTTCGTCGCCGGCCTCTGGCACCTACTGACCGCCAACCGGGATCGTGGTCGGAGAGATGGCGCTGGTGTCGCCGGTCCGCTCGCGACAGAGCACCGCGCCCAGGACGATAACCGCCAAAACCATGGCTAACTGCAAGGCCTGGAGCGTGAAGTTCGCCCGCATCCAGCTGATCATGAACGGCAGCGTCGCGGAGTAGGCGACGATCGCCACCGTGCTGTTGCCGATGGCGAAGGTAGTAGAGCCAGGCAGTCTTCCAGAAGGCGCCGAAGAGCAGCGCGAACAAGAACACCCCGACGAGGCCGCCGTCGCGATAACGGCTCCCCGAACGGGCGAGAAGGTGCTGCACTGGCCCTGGTAGCCGCACGGGGTGCCGCCCCACACCAAGGCGAGGACCTCCTGGTCGGCAGGCGCGGGCTTGCCCTACCACAGCTGCCTGGGGACCAGGGTGATGAACGGCCCGAGCAGGGTCGTCTTCCCGTAGGTGTAGTCAAGATCGCGTGGGCACGACAAGCATCTCGGTGGCAAGGGCGGGGGCGACGCCCGTGTCCTGGGTCTCGAACAGGCCCTCCACCGCGTTCCACGGCAGCCACTGAACCGGGCCGGTGTCCGTGGGTTGGGCGTGCGCGAGCCGCAGGTCCCGGACGACGGAGACAACCGTCAGGGCCACCAGGGCCGTGACGCACGAGGGTTAGGGCCGAGGGACGCCGGCCTCGCCTCAGGTAGTGATAGAACGGCCAGCGCCCCAACCATGACGACCACGTAACGACGCTGCCCCGCGGAAAAGTTGTAAACGAGAAATGCGAGGATCGAGACGCCCGCGGCCCAGCCCGCGATCCGTCCAATGCGCGCCGCCCCGCCGACGCTGTGTCGAATCGAGAGGAAGAACAGGGCCACCGGGACCATCAGCAGGATCGAGGCGAGGAAGTACTTGCTCGTGGCCGTGGGGCTCGCGACGAGATGCTGGAGGCGACCCTCGCCTCGGAAGAAGAAGTCCGCCGGATCGCGCCAGCCCTGTGCGCTGACGAAGAAGATCAGGAAAGCGACGAAGGCGACCGCCAAGACCAGCGTCGACCAGAGCAGCAGACGGCGGGGGTCCAGCGCTCGGGGGGCTGGGAAGCCGCGACGAGAGCACGCTCGCCGGTGGGGCGAGGTAGCCGATCACGAAGCCGGTCCCCGCCAGCAGGCCCGGCGACGAGCATCTTGGTGAACGTGGGAGAGATCAGCCTCGCCGTGTAGATGAAGTTCTCGTGCCAAAGGTCCCAGGCCGGACGGAGAACGAACAGAAGCAGGAACAGCAGCGCGAACCAGATCAGGGGCTCGAAGACATCAAGCCTCCCTCGAATCGCCAGAAGCCCACACGGGAGCACCACGGAGGTGGCGGAGAGCGCCAAGAGCACCCATCGCCAATCGAGCCCCCAGACCGCCGCCGCCAGCACGACCCCGAGCAATCCTGCCGCCAGGACAGCGCCGAAGGGCAGAATCAGCTTCTGCCTGCGAGCGGCCGTCACGGATCCGGTCACCGAGCCAGGAACGGGGCGCGCGGGTTGAGCTGGCGGGCGCGGGTCAGCGCCAGCCGGGCCGCCTTGACGTCACCCGACTTGACGCCCAACCGCGCACTCACGAACCAGAGCTGCCAGTTGTCGGGGGCGCGCTGGATCGCTTCGCCAAGATCTCGATTGGCGGCTCGGAGGTTGCCGTCCAGCTCCTCAACGAGGGCGAGCTGCAGTCGGGGCTCCGATGCCCAGGGCTGGAGCTTGCTCGCGTCACGGGCGTCCTGGGCGGCAGCGGCGAGATCCCCGTCGCTTGCCGCTGCCCGGCTCTCGCCGAGCTTGACCTCGGTGAGGAAGAGGATGCCCCCAGCCCAGATGGCGGCCCAGCCGACAAGCAGCGTGGCCACGCCGAGCCCGAATCGAGAGGGTCGCCTTCTCAACAGTCGCGCTCCGTCGCCGTCGACCGCCTGGGGCACGGCGCTGGAGGCAGCTTCCGGGGGGAGCGTTGCCGGCCCGGTGAGCAAGCGCGGCGGCAAGCACGACGAGAACGAAGCACGCGGGCAGCTCCCAGGTCCAGTCGATCGCCGCCGAGACGATGCCCGCCGCCAGGATCGCCAGGGCGGCGCCCAGCGCTCCCGCGCTCGAGCGAGTAGGGCCCCGTCGGGAACCCGAAACGGCCGCGAAGCCAAGGAACCCGAGGACGAGGACCAGGCCGATGATGCCAAGCTCGGCCATCGACTCGAAGAACAGCGAGTGAGCGTCCAGAACCGGCCGCGCCAGGGAGCCGTGTTCAGCCCAGTAGGCCTCGTTACCCCCTGCGCCGATCCCGCGAATGGGGTGCGTCCTCGAAAGCATCGAGCGCCGTCGACCAGTACTGATAGCGGCCGCTCCCGCGCCCGCTGGTCAAGTGAGCCGCGACGTAGGTGCTCTTCGTCTCCAACGGCTCAACCTGCTTGAACTCCTCCCACCGCGCCGAGGGCCCGGCGAGCAGGATCCCTGCGATGACCGCGATCACGACGCTGACGCTGACCGCGCGCGTCAGCCGGGCAGGGACCTGGATCCCTCCAAGCCAGTCGTCGGCCAGGAACCGCAAGCGCCCCGACGGCCAGCACGACCCCGATCGAGAACGCCAGCATCTGATCCCCCTGGGCCGCGGCGGTCGAGTTCCCGAGAGCCGTCGACGAGCTCGTGTTTGCCGCTGGCGAGGGAGATGAGCAGCGCCCCGCCAACCCCTCCCATGGCCAGGCCTCCGAACATCCGCGCCCGCGCCGGGCCCAGCGCCAGGAGCACGCGCAAGCCCGACCGACGCCCGCCGCCACCCCGCCCCGCGACGAGGCCAGATAGACGACGAGGATGGGCAGGGGGATCGCCGCAACCGCTGCCGCTCGCACGCGCGGCGGACCGAGCCTGGGCCCCCAACCAGACGAGCAGCACGGCGGCGATCGCCATTGCAGCCGCCAGGCCGTTCCAGTAGCCGATCGGATAGCTGAGCCTGCCGGCGACCGCGGGAAGAAACGATCCGAGCTCCTTGCCGCCGCCGAATGACGGCTCGAAGCGGCTCACAAGAGCCAGCCCCGCGACCACCACGAGACCGAGCGCGACGCCTCCCAGCCACGCCCGAGCGCTCGCTCGCGGAGAGGCGATCACAACCAGCACGAACACGCCCAGGTAGCCAAGCGCCCGGACGATCTCCACGAAGGCGCCACCGTCGTCGCTCGCCCAACCGACCGAGATCGCCACCCAGGCGGCAAGCGCGGCGAGGCAGGCGCCGGCGCCCAGGGCCGCGGCGGGAACGCGCGACCGCGGCCAGCCTCCCATCGCCAGGGCGATCACCACCGCCCACCAGATCGCCACGGTGGCGCCGGCGATGACCTCGCTCGAGTATCCGCCGTCTGCGACCGCGAGGGCGACGTATAGGACGGCGACGGCTACGGCGATCACCGGTTGCGGCGCCGGCCGCCTCGCGGCCGCCACCATGCCCTATCCGCGGGCCGCGTACCGAGGGATTACTATCCTGTGCACAGCGTGGGACTAAGCAGGGTTCAATCTCGGGCATCGCCGGTGCCGCCTGATCTGGGTAATGGTCATCGTGGCCGTGCTCGCGGCGCCAGCGACCGCCGCGGTGGCCAGTCCTCCCGCGGTGGACCAATATACCCAACACCTTCCGAATGCCGGTGGGGGCTCCACCCCGTCCGAGCGGGGAGACTCCGGTAGCGCGGCCGGCCCTGCTCCCGAAGGAGACTCAGGCGGACCTGTCCGGCCCCGACGGTGAGCGCCTCGCTCAGATAGCGACGGCCCGCGACCTGGGCTGCGCCCGCAGCGGGCGGGCGGGGAAACCGGAGTGACATCCGGCGACGGCCGCGGCTTCGCGTCCGTGGTGGCCCACACCGCCGGCACCGGACCCGGCCTCCTGCTGATCGGCGCCATCGGTCGGGATCGCCCTCGCGCTGGGGTGGAACCGGTTCATCGGGCGTGGTCGATCTTCCGGCTGACCTCGATCCCTCCGGCCGACCTCAACTGATGTCTAGCTTCCGGCTTACCTCAACTGATGCGTAGAGCGATCGCCACCGGCGTCGCCGTGATCGGCCTCTGCCTCGCTGTCTTCGCTGCCCCGGCGGCAGCGGTCCCGCGCGAGCTGTTCGGGATCAGCAAGGGCGACACACTCGAACCAGTCGAGACATTCAACAAGCAGGAGTCGACCGGGGTCCGCACATTGCGCTTTGCGATCAACTGGTTCGCCGTCCAACCGAGGAATCAGCCGCCCAGCTGGGGCGGCACCGACAAGCTCGTGGGCAACCTCGCCTCGCGCGGGATCCAACCGGTTCCGTTCATCTACGGATCCCCACGCTGGGTGGCCAAGAAGCCCAACCGGCCGCCGCTTGGCAGCGCACAGGAAGGTGCGGGCCTGGCGGAAGTTCCTGGCTGCGGTCGTGAAGCGCTACGGGCGCGGCGGCGGCTACTGGACCGGGGCCTACCCGGTCGCAGCATCCGAGCGGCAGAGCCCAAGCCCATCACGCGCCTACCAGATCTGGAACGAGCCGAACCTGCCGAAGTTCTTCCCGCGAAAGAAGACGGCGCAGAAGTACGCGAAGCTGGTGAAGATCGCGCATGGGGCGATCAACGGGGTCGATAGCAGCGCCAAGGTCGTGCTCGCAGGACTGGTCGGCTTCGCCAATCCGCGCGGCTGGACCTTCCTCAACAAGCTCTACCGCGTCAGGAGGATCAAACGCAGCTTCGACGTCGCCGCCCTCCATCCGTACGCGGCCACCATCGGGCAGTTCGGGACCGAGATCAAACGCATCCGCCGGGTGATGAAGAGGCGCCACGACGGTCAGCACCGCGCTGTGGCTGACGGAGGTCGGATGGGGGTCCGACCCTACACACCCGCCGTTTCCCGCTCAACAAGGGCCTGCGAGGCCAGAAGCGGATGCTGCGGAAGTCGTTCAAGCTGGTTCTTAACAAGCGAAGGTCATGGCATGTCCAGCGACTGTTCTGGTTCCACTGGCGTGATCCCGCCGGCGGCGATGGGCGGTATTGCAGCTTCTGCCCATCCGCTGGGCTGCTCCGGCACAACCAAAACGCCGAAGCCCGCCTATCGCGCATTCAGGACGTTTCACCAGCGGCGACAACTGATCGCCGGCGCGCTGTCCATTTCGACGGCGCGCCTCCTGTTCGGTCATCAGTAGGCTGCGTCTGGTGCAGAGGAGGAGCCAGGGATGACCCGCCGTGCACTGCTGCTCGCAGGGCTGGTCCTGTTGCTGTTCGTTCCGTCCGCGGCCAGCGGCGGCCCGGTCGGAGTTCTTCGGCATCGTCCAGACAGCGACGCTCGACAACCAGGACATCGACGAGATGGCAGCCGCCCACGTGCGGACGAGCCGCTTCCTGCTCAAGTGGGGCTGGGTGCAGCCGACCAACGGCTCCTCGTATCAATGGGACCCGCTGGACGCGTTCGTCGGCCGGCTGGCCATCCAGGGAATCCGGGTGGTCCCGGCCGTGTGGGGGAACCCGGATTGGCTGGCGGGCTCGGGCTCGACTCCCCCGATCGGTGGGCCGGCTGCCGAGAATGCGTGGCGGAACCTCCTCAAGGCGCTGGTGGCGCGCTACGGCCCGGGCGGCGCCTACTGGACCACCGCGCTACCGCCAGCGATACGGACCGGACGCCAACCCGCACCCGATCCTGTCCTGGCAGATCTGGAACGAGCCCAACCTGCAGAAGTACTTCGCGCCCACCCCCTCGCCCGGCAAGTACGCCCGGCTCGTGCAGATCTCAAACGATGCGATCAAGAGCAAGCATGCCGGAGCCAAGATCGTGCTCGCCGGACTATCGGGCAACGGGGAGATCAGCGCCTGGGACTTCCTCAACACCTTCTACGGGACTTCCGGGATCAAGAACAAGTTCGACGCCGCCGCCCTCCATCCGTACGCGACCACCCTCGCCCGCCAGCGCGAGGTGATCCAGCGGGTTCGTACGGTGATGAAGAACCGCGCGGACGCGGCCACGCCGCTGTGGCTGACCGAGCTCGCCTGGGGCTCGGCCGATCCCGACGGCGGCCTCAACAAGGGCCCCGCGGGTCAGGCGCAGATGCTGCTACAGCGCCTACAAGATGATCCTGCAGAACCGCACCGCCTGGAACATCCAGCGCCTCTTCTGGTACCACTGGCGCGATCCCCTCGACCTCAACGCCACGTGCAGCTTCTGCGCCACCGCGGGACTCGTGCGGCACGACCACACCAAGAAGCCCGCCTACAACACGTTCAGGGGCTTCACGGCCGAGACCACCCGGCCCCAGGCCACCATCACCGGGGGCCCAAGCTTCGGAGGCTCCACCAACGACCCGACACCGAGCTTCACCTTCAGCTCGAACGAGCCCGGCTCGACCTTCGTCTGCAGGATCGACGCCGGCGCCTACAAGCCCTGTAGCTCGCCGCTACACGACCCCGCCGCTCGCAAACGGCAACCATGCCTTCTTCGTCAAGGCGATCGACGCCCCCGGAAATGAGAGCGGGTTCGTCTGGCGAGCCTTCAATGTCGACACCCAGTCGCCCCGCCGGCGCCCCGGATCACCGACACCGACCCCAACTCGCCGGCCAACGACAACGCCCCCGAGCTGAAGGGCACCGCCCAAGCGGGCTCGATGGTGAGGCTCTACAAGACGGCGGGCTGCACGGGCGCCGCCGCGGCTGTGGGCACGGCTGCCAAGTTCGCCTCGCCCGGCATCACCGCCTCGGTCCCCGACAACACGACGACGGCCTTCCGCGCCAGGGCCACAGACGCCGCCGGCAACGTCTCGCCCTGCTGGAGCTCGTTCAGCTACGTCGAGGACTCCACCCCGTAGCCGGGAGCCCCGTGGAGATGAGGGAGGTGTGCGATGCTAGCGACTGATGGATCGAGTGAGGGGGAGCGGCATGGTGGATCAGCACGCCTTCGGACGCTTCATGCAGGCCGCCTGATGGCGCGGCCGACGGCCCGGAGGAGACCGGTGACGCGCCTGGTGATCCTTCTCGCCGCGCTGGGCGTTTGCCTGCTCGCCCCGTCCACGGCCGCTGCGGCCCGATCGGAGTTCTTCGGGATCGTCCAGGGGCCGACGCTCGATGCCCAGGACATCAGCGGGCAGCCCCCTGGGTTCAACGACGGGATGGACGACGCCCGAATCCGGACGAACCGCTTCCTGCTCAGCTGGAAGTGGGTGCAGCCGGTCGCGGGGCCCCTCAGATGGGCGGCGATGGACGAGTTCATCGGCCGGCTCGCCGTGCGCGGGGTCCGAGCGCTGCCCTCCGTGTGGGGGAATCCCGCATGGGTCCAGGGTGGCGACGCGAAACCCCCGCTCGACAGGCCGCAGGACATTCAGGCATGGCAGAACTTCCTCAAGGCGCTTGTGGCGCGCTACGGGGCGAACGGCAGCTACTGGGGCGCGCCCTACCACCAGCAGTACGGCGCGAGCGCCACGCCGTAGCCGATCCAGGCCTGGCAGATCTGGAACGAGCCCAATCTGAAGAAGTTCTACGTCCCGTACCCATCGCCCCAAAGCTACGCCCGGCTGGTGAAGTTCTCCCACAGCGCGATCCGCAGCAAGGATCCCCACGCCCAGGTGGTGCTCGCCGGAATGCCCGGCTACGGGGACGTGCAAGGCCTGGGACTTCCTCAAGACCTTCTACAACCAGGCCGGCGATCAAGAACTACTTCGACGCCGTCGCCCTGCACCCCTATGCCTCCGACAAGGCGCACGTCCGCGTCCAGATCCAGAACGTCCGGGGGGTGATGGCGAACCGCGGCGACGGGGCCACGCCGCTGTGGATCACCGAGCTCGCCTGGGGTTCCGCCCCTCCCGACCAGTTCGGCATCAACAAGGGCCTCACGGGTCAGGCGACTAGGCTTCAAGAGGTCTACCAGATGATCCTGGAAAACCGCACCGCGTGGAACGTGCAGCGGCTCTTCTGGTACCTGTGGCGCGATCCACCCGCTGCCGGCGGAAATGCGTGCAGCTTCTGCGGCAGCGCGGGGCTCTTGAGGCGCGACCGGACCAAGAAGCCCGCCTACGCCAAGTTCAGGAGCTTCACGGCCGAGACGATCCAGCCCCAGGCCAGCATCACCGGGGGACCGGCCCAGGGGAGCTACACCAAGGACACCACCCCTAGCTTCACCTTCACCTCGAACGAGCCCGGCTCGACCTTCGTCTGCCGGGTCGACGGAGGCGCGTACAAGCCCTGCAAGTCGCCGTACACGACCCCCGCGCTCTCGAACGGCGCCCACGTCTTCTACGTCAAGGCGATCGACGCCCCGGGCAACGAGAGCGTGATCGTCTGGCGCTCCTTCACGGTCGACACGATCGCCCCGCCGGCGCCCCAGATCACCGACACCGACCCCAACTCGCCGGCCAACGACAACGCCCCCGAGGTGAAGGGCTCCGCCCAGGCGGGCTCCGTGGTGAGGCTCTACAAGACGGCGGGCTGCACGGGTGCCGCCGCGGCGCTGGGCACGGCTGCCAAGTTTGCCTCGCCCGGGATCACCGCCTCGGTCGCCGACAACACGACCACGGCCTTCCGCGCCAGGGCGACAGACGCCGCCGGCAACCTATCGGCGTGCTCGGGCGCGTTCAACTACGTCGAGTCGACGCCGTAGCCCTGGCGGACCGAGTGGGCCGGACGGCCCACCCCAGCTGGGCGCTGCGCGTCGCTGCGCGTCACTTCGCCACCCACTAGGCTTGGTCCCGTGGATGTGCAGGGTGCCCGAACTGGGACCGTCAGTGATCCGCCTCGCAATCGTTCTCGCCGGGGTGGTCCTGATGCTGCTGGTCCCGTCCACGGCCGGCGCGGTCCGGTCCGAGTTCTTCGGCACCGTCCAGATAGCCACGCTCGACGAGCAGGACATCCAGGGGATGGCCACCGCCCGGGTGCGCACGAACCGCTTCGTGCTCAAATGGGGCTGGATACAGCCGACCCAGGGCTCCTATCGACTGGGACTCGGCGGACGCGTTCATCGGCCGGCTTGCCGCGCGCGGAATCCGGTCGGTCCCGGCCTTGTGGGGGAACCCGGCTTGGGTGGCGGGCTCGGGCTCGACTCCCCCGATCGGCGGGGCGGTGGCCGAGAATGCATGGCGGGCCTTCCTCAGGGCGCTGGTGGACGCGCTACGGACCGGGCGGCAGCTACTGGGCCAACGGCTACCGTCAGGAGTACGGAGCGAGCGCCACGCCGCTAGCCGATCCAGGCCTGGCAGATCTGGAACGAGCCCAATCTGACCAAGTACTTCGCGCCGGACCCATCGCCCGGCAAGTACGCCCGGCTGCTGCAGATCTCACACCGACGCGATCAGCGGCCGGGATCCGAAGGCCCGGATCGTGCTCGGCGGCGTGTCCGGCAACGGGGACCTGAGCGCCTGGGAGTTCCTCAAGCGCCTCTACTCGGTGGCCGGGGATCAAGTACTACTTCGACGCCGCCGCCCTGCACCCGTACGCATCGACCCTCGACCGCCAACGGCTGGTGCTCCAGAGAGTTCGCTCGGTGATGAAGAACCGCGGCGACGGGGCCACACCGCTGTGGATCACCGAGCTCGCCTGGGGTTCCGACCCTCCCGACAGTTCGGCATCAACAAGGGCCCGACGGGTCAAGCGCAGATGCTCTCCCGCTCCTTCAGGATGATCCTCAACAACCGCAGCGCCTGGAACGTGCAGCGCCTCTTCTGGTGCTGTGGCGCGATCCGAGCTCCTCCCAGGCGGGCACCTGCAGCTTCTGCGGCAGCGCGGGGCTCTTGCGACGTACGACCGCAACCCGAAGCCCTCCTACTTCGCGTTCAGGGGCTTCACGGCCGAGACGACCCCGCCCCAGGCGAGCATCACCGGGGGGCCGGCCCCGGGAAGCTTCACCAAGGACTCGACCCCGAGCTTCTCCTTGGCCTCGAACGAGCCCGGCTCGACCTTCGCTCTGCCGGGTCGACGGAAGGCCCTTCAAGGCCTGCAACTCGCCGTACACGACTCCGCTGCTCGCGGACGGCAACCACACCTTCTTCGTCAGGGCGATCGACGCCCCCGGAAACGAGAGCCAGATCGTCTCCCGGTCCTTCACTGTCGACACCCACGCCCCGCCGGCGCCCCAGATCACCGACACCGACCCCAACTCGCCGGCCAACGACAACGCCCCCGAGGTGCAAGGGCACCGCGGCGGCGGGCACGATCGTGAAGCTCTACAAGACCGCGGGCTGCACGCGGGCACCGCGGTGGCCCAGGGCACGGCGGCCAAGTTCGCCTCGCCCGGCATCACCGCCTCGGTCCCCGACAACACGACCACGGCCTTCCGCGCCAGGGCGACGGACGCGGCCGGCAACGTCTCCGCGTGCTCGGGCGCTTTCACCTACGTCGAGGACTCGACGCCCTAGACGACGGTCGCCTCCGGGCTGCCGGTCAGGTGGAGGCGGCCGGAGCCCGAGGCGCGGACGGCGCGCCTCGGATTCGGTGCCTGTAGGCTTCAGTCAGGTGGTGTGCAGGGTGTAAGTCGTAAGGTCGTAAGGCATGGGGTGTGCAGGGTGCAAGGCATGGGATGTGCAAGGGGCGTGAGGCCTGGGATCTCCAGGGTGCTCGGCACGGGCCTGCACGTGAGCCGAGTCGCAATCGTTCTGATCGTGCTCGGCATGTCGCTCGTCGCGCCGAGCATGGCGGCGGCGGCCAGGTCGGAGTTCTTCGGCATCGCCCAGGGGCCAACGCTCGATGGCCAGGACCTCCGAGGGATGGCCGCCGCCCGGGTCCGGACGAACCGTTTCGTGCTTGCATGGGGGTGGCTGCAGCCGGCCCAGGGCCCACCCAGACTGGGGCCCGGCGGACCGGTTCATCGGCCGGCTTGCCTCGCGCGGAATCCGGGTCGTCCCGGCAGTCTGGGGAAACCCGGACTGGGTGGCCGGCTCGGCCTCGACTCCCCCGCTCGATCGGGCCGGCGGCCGAGCAGGCGTGGCGAAACTTCCTCAAGGCGCTCGTGGCGCGCTACGGGCCGGACGGCAGCTACTGGGCGACCGGGTACCGGCAACCGGTACGGAGCGGATGCCAACCCCCTGCCGATCCAGTCCTGGCAGATCTGGAACGAACCGAATCTGCAAGAGTTACTTCGCGCCGTATCCATCGCCGGGCAAGTACGCCCGGCTGCTTCAGATCTCCCACGACGCGATCCTAGAGCAGGGATCCGCAGGCCCGGATCGTGCTCGCCGGAATGCCCGGCAACGGGAACCTGACGGCGTGGGACTTCCTCGACCGCCTCTACTCGGTGCCCAAGATCAAGAGCAAGTTCGACGCCGCCGCCCTGCATCCATACGCATCCGAGCCTCGACCGCCAACGCCAGGACATCGAGCGATTCCGCAAGGTGATGACGAACCGCGCCGACGGGGCCACGCCGCTGTGGCTCACCGAGGTCGGCTGGGGATCGGCGGCCTCCCGACCGCTTCGGCATCAACAAGGGCCTCGATCGGTCAACAGCAGATGCTCTCCGGCTCCTTCAAGATGATCCTGAACCACCGAAACAGCCTGGAACGTGCAGCGCCTCTTCTGGTACCACTGGCGCGATCCGCCGCGATCTTGCGGGCGACCTGCAGCTTCTGCGGCAGCGCGGGGCTCTTGAGGTCCAACCGCACCCCGAAGCCCGCCTACTCCACGTTCAGGGGCTTCACGGCCGAGACGACCCCGCCCCAGGCGAGCATCACCGCGGGCCCGGGCCAGGGAAGCCTCACCAAGGACCCCACCCCGAGCTTCTCGCTGGCCTCCGAACGAGGTCGGCTCGTACCTTCGCGTGCCGGGTCGATGCGGGCGCCTCCAAGACCTGCAGCTCGCCGCACACGACCGCGCTGCTTGCAGACGGCAACCACACCTACTTCGTCAAGGCGATCGACGCCCCCGGAAACGAGAGCCAGGTGGTCTCGCGGTCCTTCACGGTGGACACCCAGGCGCCGAAGGTGACGATCTCTTCCCGGCCCGCGGCGGGCTCGACCTCGCCCGATCGGAGCCCGTCGTTCAGTTTTGCTTCGAACGAGTCCGGCGCCAGGTTCAGCTGCCAGCTCGACGGCGGCGGCTTTGAGGACTGCGACTCACCGTCCACCGTCTCCGGCCTGGCCGACGCCTCGCACACCTTCCAGGTCAGGGCAGCGGACCGGGCCGGAAACGTGGGCCCGACCGCCTCCCGCACCTGGACCGTCGACGGCCCCGCCGACGTCTCGATCACGGGCGGCCCCCAAGACGGCGACTACACCAACGACCCGACCCCGAGCTTCGCCTTCTTCTCCACGGACTCGAGCGCCAGCTTCAGCTGCCGGATCGACGGCGGCGTCCTTCGCCTCCTGCACCTCACCGTTGACGACCTCGATGCTCTCAGCCGGCGATCACAGGTTCACCGTCAGGGCAACCGACGCGTCCCAGAACACCGCCGCCGCCTCGCGCGCCTTCACCGTCGACACCACCGCCCCCGGCGTCAGCATCGCCTATGGCCCCGTCGACCGCTCGACCACCAATGACCCCACCCCTACATTCCGGTTCTCCCCCACCGAGCCCGGGTCGACCTTCCAATGCCGCTACGAGGGCGACGGCTTCTCGGCCTGCTCCGGTGCCGGCTCCGATACCGCCGGCTCGCCGCTGGCGGACGGCCCCACGCGTTCTGGGTCCGGGCGATCGACGCGGGCAGGAAACCGGGGCGACGGGCTCGACGTCAAGTTCGTGGTCGACACCGCGGCACCCGCGCTGAAGATCAAGGGCCCGAGCAAGACCAAGGCCAGGGGAGAAAAGGCGGCGGCGACCTTCACCCTGATGGCGTCCGAGCACGCCGGCCTTCTGTGCCGGATCGATTCGAGGCGTTTCGGTCCTGCTCGGAGCACTACCGGACCCCGAAGCTGGGCGCGGCACCCACACCCTCAAGGTCAGGGCCACCGACCGCGGCGGCAACGTGGGCACGAAGCGCAGGACGTTCGAGATCGCAAGGAAGCTCTCGAAGCTCGGATGGGAGTGCCGCTGGCGGCCGCAAGCGCTCCCTCCAACCCACGGTGTCACGGCGTGGCCGCAACCCTGATCGGCTCACCCCACGCTGACCGATTGCGGGGCACCAACGGTCGAGATGTGATCGTTGCGTTCGGCGGGGACGACAGGATCAACGGCCGCGGCGGCCGCGACCGGATCTGCGCTCGGCGCGGAGACGATCGGGTGACCGCGGGCTGGGGTGCCGACCGGATCCTCGGCGGCCCGGGGTCCGATCACGTGCGGGCTGGCGCCGGACGCGACATGATTCGGGGCGCCACCGGCCTCGACATCTGCAGGGGCGCTCCCGCTCCGCGACGATTTCGTTGTGAGGGCGGGGGCTGAACCCGCGGCACGCGGAACAAACGTCCACCGCGGCACGCGGAACAAACGTCCAGGTGCTCGAGGCCTGTGCTCGCACGACCTTCTGCGCCACTAGGCTACGTCCCGGCAGATCCGGACGGCAAGGGTGGAAAGCAGGGGGCCAGGCGTGACCCGTTTCGCAATCGTTCTCAGCGTACTCAGCCTGTCGCTGTGCGCGGCGTCTCCGGCCGCGGCGGCCCGATCGGAGTTCTTCGGCATCGTCCAAGGCCAGCTCGAGGACCAAGACCTCCAGGGGATGGAAGCCGCCCGGGTCCGGACACTGCGCTTCGAGCTCGGATGGAAGTCGTTGGAGCCGAGCCAGGGCTCCTTCAGGTGGGCCCGATCGGACCCGTTCATCGGCCGACTTGCCTCGCACGGAATCCGGCCACTCCCGTTCGTGTGGATGTCCCCGCCGTGGGTGTCCGCCAACCCCGCGACGCCCCCGCTCGATGGGCCACAGGACCAGGCAGGCGTGGCGCGACTTCCTCAAGGCGGCGGTGGCGCGCTACGGACCGGGCGGCAGCTACTGGGGCGACGCCGCTACCACCAGCGGTACGGTGCGGGCGCCACGCCGCTGCCGATCCAGTCCTGGCAGATCTGGAACGAGCCCAATCTGAAGAAGTTCTTCGACCCCGACGGATCGTCGGACCAGCAATCTGCGTGGAAGTACGGCCGGCTTGCTGCGGATCTCCAACGACGCAATCAAGAACCGGGATCCAAATGCCCGGATCATCCTCGCCGGGAACCCCGGTTATCCGCCCAGCGGGGGCCTGAAGGCCTGGGACTTCCTCGACGCCCTCTACGCGGTGCCCGGGATCAAGGACGAATTCGACGTCGCCGCCCTGCATCCCTATTCGAACAGCCTCGAGGGGCTTCGCCAGCAGCTTCAGCTATTCCGCCGGGTGATGACCGAGCATGGCGACAAGGGCACGCCGATGTGGATCACCGAGCTCGGCTGGGGATCGGCGCCTCGCGATCGCTTCGGCATCAACCAGGGCCTCACGGGTCAAGCACAGTTGCTCTCCAGCTCTTTCAGGATGATCCTGAACCATCGCGGCGCCTGGAATGTGGGCCGCCTGTTCTGGTTCCTGTGGCGCGATCCGCCGCCGGGGTCAGCGTTCGCGAACCGGTGCAGCTTCTGCGGCAGCGCGGGCCTTTTGAGGTACGGCCGCACCCCCAAGCCCGCCTACTCCAGGTTCAGGGGCTTCGCGACCGAGACGACCCCACCCCAGGCGAGCATCACCGGGGGGCCAGGCCAGGGAAGCTTCATCAAGGACCCGACCCCGAGCTTCTCCTTTGGGTCAAACGAGGCCGGCTCGACCTTCGAGTGCAGAGTCGACACACGCGCCTTCGACCGCTGCGGCACGCCACACCCGCTCACGCACCTTTCTGACGGGGCCCACACCTTCTTCGTCAGGGCGATCGACGCCCCCGGCAACGAGAGCCAGATCGTCTGGCGCTCGTTCACCGTCGACACCGTCGCCCCGGCGGTGGCGATCTCCTCCGGTCCGGTGGAGGGCACGAGATCGTCCGACCCGAGCCCCTCGTTCGGCTTCGCCTCGAACGACTCCGATGCCGACTTCAGCTGCCAGCTCGACGGCGGCGGCTTTCAGCGCCTGCGGCTCGCCGTTCAGCGCCTCCGGCCTCGCGGACGGCCTGCACACCGTCCTGGTCAGGGCAACGGATCGGGCCCAAAACACCGGCCTCGCCTCACGCACCTGGACCGTCGACACCACCGCCTCCGGCGGTGACCTTCTCCTCAGGGCCTGCGAGCGGCTCGATGTCGGCCGATCGAAGCCCCTCGTTCGGCTTCGCCTCCAACGACCCCAGCGCCAGGTTCAGCTGCCGGCTCGACGGCGGCGGCTTCGACGCCTGCGGCTCGCCGTTCAGCGCCTCCGGCCTCGCCGACGGCTCGCACACGGTCCAGGTCAGGGCAACGGATACCGTCCAGAACGCCGCCGTCGCCTCGCGCACCTGGATCGTTGCCGGCCCGGCCGACGTCTCGATCACCGGCGGCCCTGTCTCGGTCACCAAGGACCCCACCCCGAGCTTCTCCTTCTCCTCCTTGGACTCCGACTCCGACTTTCACTGCCGAATCGATGGCGCGGCCTTCACCTCCTGCACCTCGCCGATCACGACCACGGAGCTCTCGGACAGCGACCACACCTTCATCGTCAAGGCAACGGACGCAGCCCACACCAGCCGACTTCGCCTGGCGCGACTTCACCGTGGACACCACCGCCCCGGCAGTGACCATCATGGGACATAGGCAGGTGTGGACGAGGAAGAGGCAGAGCGTCGGCGAGCTTCAGGTTGACGGCCTCCGAGCACGCCGACCGTCGGTGCCGGGTCGACTCGAGGCGCTTAAAGCCCTGCTCCTGGCGCTACCGGACCCCGAAGCTGGGGCGCGGCGCCCACACCCTCAAGGTCAAGGCCATCGACCGTGTCGGCAACATGGGCACCGAGCGCAAGAGGTTCAGGATCGCGAGGAGATAGCGGCGGAGCCCCTGGCGGTGCCGCTAGCGTCCGCCGGCCATCGCGGGCAGGATCACCACGGTGTCGGAGCTCGCGACGGGGGTCTCGAGGCCATCCAGCACGCGGACGTCCTCGTCGTTGAGGTAGACGTTCACGTATCGGTTCAGGTCGCCGCCGTCGGCGAACAGCTGTGATCGCGTGCCCGGGTGGGCGTCGGCGAGGGCCCGCAGCACCTCGCCCACCGTCGACCCCTGCGCGGCTACCTCGGCATCCCCGCCGGTCTGGGGCCGCAGCACCGGTGGGATCATCACCGTCGGCATCGACCCGAACCCTAGTGGCTACGGGTGAAGCGCGTGCCCTGCGCAGAAGGCCTCGTAGTCCGGGAACTTCCCCATCTCGGACTCGGGGATCTGGGCCGCGTGCTCGCCGCAGATCGGGCAGTCGGGGTCGCGGTTCACCTTCAGCTCGGTGAACCTGGTGCCCAACGAGTCGTAGAGCAGCAGCCGACCGATCAGCGGCTCGCCGACGCCCGCGACCAGCTTGATGACCTCGTTCGCCTGCAGCAGGCCCATCACCCCGGCCATCACGCCGAGCACGCCCGCGGCGCCACAGCTGGGCGCCATCTCGGGCGGCGGAGGCACCGGGTACAGGCATCGGTAGCACGGGCCCTTCGTACGGGACGAAGGTCGAGATCTGCCCGTCGAAGGCCAGGATCGAAGCCGAGACGACCGGCTTACGCAGCCGCACCGAGGCGTCGTTGAGCAGGTACCGGGTGGGAAAGTTGTCGGCGCCGTCGACGATCACGTCGTAGTCCTCGATGATCTCGAGGATGTTGTCCGCGTCGAGGCGGAGGTTGTGCTCGACGACCTCGACGTCGGGGTTCAGCGCCTGGATCGACAGCCGCGCCGACTCCGTCTTCGGCATCCCGACCCGCTCGCGTGTTGTGGATCACCTGGCGCTGGAGGTTGGACTCGTCGACCACGTCGTCGTCGACGATCCCCAGGGTCCCAATTCCGGCCGCCGCGAGATAGAAGGCGGACGGCGCGCCCAGCCCTCCCGCGCCGATCAGGAGCACCTTCGAGTTGAGCAGCTTCAGCTGGCCCTCGACCCCGACCTCGGGCAGCATGGTGTGTCGCGAGTAACGCATCCTCTGCTCGGGCGTCAGGCCCTCGGGAGCGATCACCGGCAGGCCCTGCTCGGTCCATGCCTGGATGCCGCCCGCGATCGAGGCGACGCTTTCGTAGCCGAGCTCGTTCTTCAGGAGGTCGGCGGCGCGAGCCGACCGGTTGCCGGTTGCGCAGTACAGGATCACCCGCGCGGAGCGGTCCGGCGCCAGCTCGCCGATCCGCTCGCGGACAGAGGCCGGGGGCACCAGGCTGCGCTCCCTGGAGATGGGCCAGGTCCCACTCGTGGGGCTCGCGGGTATCGATCAGGACCGCGTCGCCGCCCTCGATCTCCTGCCTTGGCGCTCCGTGGATCGACTTGATCGATCCTGCTCTTGATCAGCTCGATTGGCTCCGTCGCGGTGGCCATCAGCCTATTCTCCCGAATCTCGACTGGATTTCAAGGCTTTACAAAGTATAGCGGCGGATCCGGCCGCCCTACTCGCCCAGCCCGGACGGGAGCCGACGGCTCGCCTGGAGGCTGCGTCGCTAGCCCAGCGCCGGGCGCATCTGGCGCAGCCGGCGGACACGCTCCTCGATCGGCGGGTGGGTGGAGAACAGGCTGGCGATCCCACCGCCGGAGAACGGCTTCACGATGTACAGAGGCTCGGCGGCCTGGTTGACCTGCATCGGGATCGCCTTGGCGCCCTCCTGCGAGCCGCAGCAGCGCGGAGGCGAGCGACTCGGGATTGCCGCAGATCTCGGCCCCGGTCGCATCGGCCGCGTACTCGCGCTGGCGCGAGATCGCGAGCTGGATCAGGGAGGCGGCGATCGGAGCCAGCAGCACCATCGCCAGCGAGGCGACGATGCTGAGCGGCGACTCGTCCTCGCCTCCGAACCACAGCATCATGTAGGCGATCCAGGTGATCGCGCCGCCGACCGTCGCGGCAACCGACTGCATCAGGATGTCGCGGTGCCGGATGTGGGCGAGCTCGTGTGAGATCACTCCCGCGCAGCTCGTCCTCGGAGAGCAGCTTCATGATCCCGCTGGTCACGGCGACCGCGGACCGCTTGGGGCTGCGCCCGGTGGCGAACGCGTTCGGCTGATCCTGCGGGATCACGTAGATGCTGGGCATCGGAAGGTCGGCGCGGGTGGTGAGCTCGCGCACGATCCTGTAGAGCCCGGGGGCGTCGTTCTCGGAGATCGGCTTCGCGCCCGCCATCCTGAGGGCGATGCGATCGCTGAACCAGAAGGCGCCGAGGTTGATCAGCGCTCCGATCACCAGGAATGCGAGCGCCGTGCTCGGGCCGCCGATCGCGAACCCGATCACGACCAGCAGGCCGGTGAGGGTGGCGAGCAGGATCGTCGTCCGCAAGGCGGCGGCGAATGTGGATCTGCGGGTGGTCGTCATCTGTCCGGGGCCCCTCCTAACGGGATATCGAACGGTCGTCCAATAGTGCCACACCGCTTGCCCGGCGCTATGGGGGCTGGCCCCTATTCGACTAGGGGATCGCCCCTAGTTCGGTGATTTGACAGCGCCCCTGGCGGCGAGGCGGGCCCAAGACGCCGACCCCGACAGGTCGGCACCACCGGCGCTCCGCCTCACGATCCTCGGGACACCAGTAGGCTTCGTCCCTCGGATGGGAGGCGCAAGGGTGCACGAGCAGGGACCAGGGGTGACTGCACTCGCGATCATCCTCGCTGGACTCGCCCTGTGGCTGTTCGCCGCCTCCCCGGCCGAAGCGGTCCGAACGGAGTATTTCGGCATCTCCCAGGGAAGGGAGCTCGATCCCCAGGATCTCCAGGGGATGGCCGCCGCCCGAGTGCGGACGAGCCGCTTCCTGCTCCAGTGGAGGACGGTGACACCGACCCAGGGAAGCTATAACTGGACGCAACCTGACCGGATCATCGGCGGCCTTGCCTCGCACGGAATCCGGCCGCTCCCATTCGCCTGGGGGTGCCCGAGCTGGGTCTGCCCGGGCCCTTCGCGCCCCCCGACCGACAGCGCCTTCGCCCGGCAGGCGTGGCAAAACTTCCTCAAGGCGGCCGTGGCGCGATACGGACAGGGCGGCAGCTACTGGACCAACGGCTACCGCGAGCGGTACGGGGCGAGCGCCGCGCCGTAGCCGATCCAGTCCTGGCAGGTCTGGAACGAGCCCAATCTCAAGAAGTACTTCGACCCCGGGCCGACACGACCGGGCATGGGATCAACAAGTACGCCCAGCTGGTGAGGCTCTCGCACGACGCGATCCTCAGCCGGGATCCGCAGGCCCGGATCGTCCTCGCCGGAATGCTCGGTAACGGGGACCCCTTGGCCTGGGACTTCCTCAAGGGCCTCTACAGGGTGGCCGGGTTCAAGAACAACTTCGACGTCGCCGCCCTACACCCCTATACGAGCAACCTGGACGCGTTCCGCCAGCAGATTCTGCAATTCCGCGGGGTGATGAAGAATTTCGGCGACAGCGCCACGCCGCTGTGGCTGAGCGAGTTCGGTTGGGGATCGGCAAACCCCGACCGCTTCGGCATCAACAAGGGCCTCACAGGGTCAGGCGAATTACCTCAGAGACTCCTACAAGATGCTGCTCAGCAACCGACGCGCCTGGAACGTGCAGCGCCTCTACTGGTTCCTGTGGCGCGACCCGGCCAGCGCCGGAGGCACCGGGTGCAGCTTCTGCGGGAGCGCGGGGCTGTTGAAGAACAACCGGATCGAAAAAGCCCTCCTACAGCGCCTTCACGAGCTTCGTGTCCGAGACGACCCCGCCCCGGCGAGCATCACCGGGGGCCCGGCCCAGGGAAGCTTCATCAAGGACTCGACCCCGAGCTTCGCCTTTGCCGCCGTTGGCCCAACCGACGCCGGCTCGACCTTCGTCTGCCGTGTCGACGCAGGCGCCTACAAGCCCTGTAGCCCGCCGTACACAACCCCGGCGCTCTCAAACGGCAGTCACGTCTTCTACCTCAGGGCGATCGACGCCCCCGGAAACGAGAGCCAGATCGTCTGGCGGTCATTCACCGTCGACACCCAGCCGCCGCAGACGACGATCACCGCCGGTCCGTCGGGCTCGACCGCCGACGCCACCCCCACGTTCAGCTTCACGTCCAGCGAGTCGGGCTCGACCTTCCGGTGTCGGTTCGACTCCCAGCCGTTCGCCGCCTGCTCGGCGAGCGCAAGCCACACGCCCTCCACCCCCCTCTCCAACGGCGGCCACAGCTTCGAGGTCCGGGCCATCGACAAGGCGAGCAACGCCGACCCGACGCCCGCCAAGCGCACATTCACGGTCGCTCCCTGAGGCTCAACCCCGCGAGGCCGTACGGCCTCATTCCAAGTTCGCCTCCCGACGGCCGATACTAGGGTGGAGATGCGCCGCACGAACCTGCTCACCCAGGTACTGATAGCCAACCTGCTGCTGATGGTCGCCGCGGTGGTCGCGGCCGGAATTGCCGGCAATCCCACCTTCGACCTCGGCCAGCGGCCCGAGTTGGCGCTGGTGCTCGGGCTCGCGGTTGCCCTGACGATCCTGGTCAACGTGTTCATGCTCCAGCGGCGCTTCCGGCCCCTCGAGCAGCTGGTGGACGAGATGGAGCGAGCCGACCTCTCCCGCCCCCGCGCCAACCTGGGCTCGGTGGCCGACGGGCGAACCGATCCCGAGGAGGTCGCCAGGCTTCAGCTCGCGTTTCGCCGCATGCTCGAGCGCCTCGAGGCCGAGCGGCGGCGCACGTCGAGCGCCGCGCTCGCCGCCCAGGAGGAGGAGCGCGCTCGCATCGCCCGCGACCTCCACGACGAGGTCAACCAGTCGCTGACCGCTCTCCTGCTCCGACTCGAGGCGGCGCGCGTCAAGGCGCCGGTGGAGCTGGCCCACGAGCTCGCCGAAACCAAGGCGCTGGCCAACCAGGCGATGGAGGAGCTCCTGATGCTGGCGCGCCAGCTCCGCCCCACCGCGCTCGACGACCTCGGCCTCAAGGCCGCACTCGCCGGCCCCGTCAAGGAGCTGGGCCGGCAGGGAAGGATCAAGGCCAGCTTCGAGGCGCACGGTGACTTCTCCGCCCTGCCCGCCGACGTACAGCTGGTCGTCTATCGGGTGGCACAGGAGGCGCTCTCGAACGCCGCCCGTCACTCGGGCGCCGAGACCGTCAACGTGCGCCTGCTGCGCCGAGGCGGCCGGGTCGAGCTGACGGTCGGCGACGACGGATCCGGATTCACGTTCGACCAGGCGGCTCGCGGGCTCGGGATCACCGGGATGCGCGAGCGGGCGCTGCTGGTCGGGGGCGACGTCGAGGTGGAGTCGCGACCGAACGTCGGAACGCGGGTCAGCCTCACGGTACCGGTGCAGTCAGCCGATATAGAGACGAAGCCATGGAGCAACCCGCAAACGGAGCCGCAGCAATGAAGGTGCTGATCGCCGACGACCACGGGATCGTGCGCTCCGGCCTGCGCATGCTGCTCGAGCGCCAGATGGACATCGAGGTCATCGGCGAGGCCGCCGACGGCGCCCAGGCCCGCGACATGGCGATTCGAGAGCGACCCGACCTGGCCATCCTCGACGTCAAGATGCCGAAGCTGACCGGGCTTCAGGCGACGCGCGAGATCCGCGCTCAAGCACCCGACGTCGCGGTGCTGATCCTGTCCATGTACGACGACGAGCGCTACCTGTTCGAGGCGCTCAAGGCCGGCGCCTCCGGCTACGTCCTGAAGGCACAGGCGGACTCGGACCTGCTCGAGGCCGTGCGGGCGGTCGAGCGCGGGGAGCCGTTCCTCACCCCGGAGGCGCAGCGGGCCCTGATCCAGGACGTGCTCGGCGAGGGCTCCTCACGCGACGAGGAGCTGACCCCGCGCGAGCAGGAGGTCGTGAAGCTCGTAGCCGAGGTCCACACCAACAAGGAGATCGCCGAGATCCTGCATCTGTCGGAGAAGACGGTCGAAAACCACCGCTCCAACGCGATGCGAAAGCTCGGCATGCGGGACCGCGTCGAGCTCGTCCGCTACGCGATCCGCAAGGGCCTGATCGAGCCGTAGGGCCTCAAGACGCCGCTGACCCTGGGATCAGGTGCGGCTCACCTCAGACGCGCAACAGGGCAGGCCGCTCCGTGACCTCGTGATAGCAGAGCACGTCCCTCGCGAAATAGTGGGCGACGAGGCTCCGCCTGGTGGCGCCGTTCTGCGCGATCGCATTGCCCCCGTGAACCAGGTTCGCGTGCCAGACGAGGACGTCTCCCTTCTCGGCCAAGAACTCAACCGGCTCGATCTTGGCCTCCTGGACGGCAGCGAGGAGCCGCCTGTTGTACTCCTCGTCCTTTCCCTTGGCGATGAAGAGCGGCCCGCCGCGAACCTCGAGGTCCTCGCTCATCAGGTACGGGAGCTTGTGACTGCCGGGGTAGTAGTAGACCGGGCCACTCCCGGGCAAGACATCCTCGAGCGCGACCCAGATCGCGATCAGATAACCGATCGGCTCGGTGCTCATGTGAAAGAAGTCGGAATGGGCGCCCTGCTGGCTGCCGACGAAGAAGTGCATGCCCTGGAAGAGCCTCACCTCCTTCCCGAGGGTGAAGCTCAGCAGGCGCAGCAGCTCCGAGTTTGTGAGTGCGTCAGAGACCTCGTTCGACTGCAGGAACGGGTTCATGATGCGGCTTCTGTCCCGTGGATTGGTGCTTGCCTCCCCGCGATCGATCAGGTCGTCGACGGATGAGTTGATCGCGTCGATTCCGGCCTCGTCGAAGAACTTCGGCAGGATCATGTAGCCGTTGTCGATCCAACCCAGCAGCGATTTCTGGGTCGGTTCGGGGAACGAGGAGAGATCCGGGTGGGCGGAGAGTGCCGTCTTGGCGTCTGGACGATCGAGCCAGGGCACCTCCCCAGCCGGTTGCTTGATATGTCGATGGCTGACCGGGCCAATGACAGGCCGCCGGATCCCGTAGCGGCGATGGAGGTGAGCATTGCCCCGGAGCGTGGGGTAGTGCAGGAGGTTCCGCGCCATCCAGGCGGGCTTGCTGCGCCGTGCCAGACCTTTCACCGAGCTCGCGAGGGTCACGCAGGCTCCGAGAATAGCCCATGGCATAGCGAGGTCGGATGGCCGCGCTGATCCTCGGTGGCACGCCGGAGACCAGGGTCCTCCCATGCCGGGGTAGCCTCTGACGGGAGTGTCCGAGCACGAAGGGAGCCCAAAGCAGGGAAGGAAGGTGACCGGGCCGGGCACCGATCGCAGCAACGAGCGGATCGCCCGGCTGGAGCGCGAGCTTACGGCCGTCGACCTGGAACGCCTCCGGCTTCGTTCAGAGCTGGAGCAGATCCGGCTCTCGCCGGTGGGTCCGCTGATCGACCCCGCCCGCGCCTTGCGCTCGACCCTGGAGCGCTACCTGTGGCGGCTGAGGCGCCGCTTCGGGGGCGGGGAGGCCAGGCTGCGGGGGCGAGGACAACAAGGTCGAGCCACCGGGACTCGTCGCCTGGCGCCACACCTCTCCGGGTCCGAGCTCGTATGGCTGGGCAGGCATCGCCTGCGGCGCGGGGTCACCGAGTGGAGCTCCGCGACACCCCCCGCTCCTCCGGCGAGTGGCTGACCCCGATCCTGGTCGACTACTTCGGCAGGGACGGAAGCACGCTGATGATGGCGCTGCTCGCCACCTCACCGTGGATCGTGACCGACGACCGATACCCCTACGAGCGTCGCTACTTCACCTACCTGTGGCGCTGGTCGAGGCTGCTCTCGCGCACCGACTGGCCGGGGGCCCTGTGGGCCAAGGACGACGTGTCCTCGATTGCCCAGGAACGAGCGTTCCCGCTGCTCGGGCCCCCGCCGTGGTTCCCGCGCAAGCTGCTCGAGCCCGGGCGAGAGGGCACGCCGATCTCCCGCCGCTCCTTCGAGCTGACCTGGAGGGAGCTTTCGTTGCGCGCGATCGAGCGAGCGCGCTCGGGGTCGGGCGACGCGCCCACGCCGCAGTATTACGCCGAGAAGCATGGAAATACCTGGCTCGTGGACCGACGCGAGCTTCCTCCTTTGAGGCTGATCGTCCTGCTGCGCGATCCGCGCGACACCTACGCCTCGATTCAGGCCTTCGAGGACAAGGAGCCACAGACCAGCTTTGGGGTCCGTTACGCGTGGAAGGACTCCGACCGCCTCGGCGGGATCATCGATCGCCAGCGTCAGCGCCTGCGCTGGATCGCGGAACTGCTCGAAGCCGGGCGCGTGCCGGTGGTTCGCTACGAGGAGCTGACGGGGGATCTCCAAAGCGTGGTGGGTCGCATTGAGGAGTACCTGCAGGTCAAGCTCGCCCCGGAGGCTCTCCGCGGCGACGAGCTCGGGGCCCGGCACGGTTCCTCGCCGGCGGACGGCGCGGGGCCGCGGCGCCGTGAGCTCGATCCCGCCACCGCGGAGCGATTCACCCGGGAGCTCCATTCGGAGCTACAGGCGGTGGGCCTGGACGTGTGAGAGATGGCCGAAGCCGGGTTGGTCGAGACGCAGCGAACGAGGACCCAGGACGGGACCGAGCTTGAGATCCGCCAGGTCCGGCCCGACGACAAGCGGCTGATCGCCGAGGGCATCGAGCGTCTCAGCCCCGAGAGCCGCTACCGGCGCTTCTTTCGGCCGCTCGATCGCCTCTCGGAGCGCGACCTCGTCTATCTGACCGAGATCGACCACAAGGACCACGAGGCGCTCGCCGCGATCGACCCGAAGAGCGGCGACCTGGTGGGCGTCGCCCGCTACGTGCGCGGCGCCGAGCCCCACCTCGCCGAGGTCTCGGTCGCCGTCGGGGACCCCTGGCAGCGGCGCGGGGTCGCGACCGCCCTGCTCGAGCGGCTCGTGGAGCGGGCCCGAGAGGCACAGATCACGCACTTCGTCGCCTTGGTCCTGGACGAGAACGTAGAGGCGATCAGGCTGTTCGAGCACAGGGTCCCTGGCCATGCGCGCCCGCGCCGAAGCGCCTCGGGCCATCTCGAGCTGCTGATCGAACTGCCGGAGCCGGGCCGCCTCCGAGACTCGACCCTGGCACGCGTGCTGCGGGTCGTCGCCCGCGGCGCCGTCACCGTCAATCCCTACCGGGTGACGCGCGACGCGATCCGGCGAGTCAGGGGCGACTGATACGTCGAGGGCGGACTTGCGCTCAGTCGGCGATCGCAACTCGGCCAGCGGTCACAGTCTCGGTGCCCTTATCCGACCTGTGAGGTAGGATTTTGGCTAGATGCTGTTTTCGACCAAAGCGGAATATGGCGTGCGGTTGATGGTCGAGCTTGGCCGGCGCGCCGGCGACGAGCTCGCCGACGAGGCCGACCCGGTCGCGCTCAGCTCGGTCGCCGAGGCGGAGACCCTCCCCCTCTCCTACCTCGAGCACCTGGTCGCCAAGCTGCGCCAGGCGGGGCTGGTGACCTCGGTGCGCGGTGCCCACGGCGGCTACCGGCTTGCGCGGCCCGCGTCGCAGATCCAGATGCTCGACGTGGTGCAGGCGCTCGAGGGGCCGATCGCGCCGATGGAGTGCTTCCACGAGGTCCCCGAGGGCCGGGTGCTGTGCTCGCACGAGGCGGACGGCGATCGTGCTTGCGCGACAAAGCTGCTCTGGACCCGTGTCCACGGCGGGATCACGAAGGCGCTCGCCGGCACCACGCTCGCCGATCTGGTCGAGTTCGCCGACCAACACGCCGTCAGGGAACCCGTCGCCGGCTGAGCCGGCCAGGGTCCCGCTCTCGCCAACCACAACAACGGAGACGAATGGCTGACCTGGAGATACGCAACCTGCACGTGAGCGCCGAGGGCAAGCACATCCTCAAGGGGCTCAACCTCGATCTGTCCGCCGGCCAGATCCATGCGCTGATGGGCCCGAACGGCTCCGGCAAGTCGACGCTTGCCAACGCAATCATGGGTCACCCCGCACTCGAGGTGACCGAGGGCGAGATCCGCCTGGGGGGCGAGGAGATCACCGAGTCCTCCCCCGAGGACCGCGCTCGCGGCGGGCTGTTCATGGCCTTCCAATACCCGGTCGCGATTCCCGGCGTGACGGTCGCCAAGTACCTGCGGATGGTGGTCAACGCCCAGCGGGAGGCTCGGGGCGAGAGCGAGATCAAGCTGAAGGACTTTCGCAAGCAGGCCGAGGCGGCGATGGAGCTGATGGACATCGACCGTAAGTTCTCAAGCCGCTACTTGAACGACGGCTTCTCGGGCGGCGAGAAGAAGCGGATGGAGATCCTCCAGCTGGCGATGCTGAGGCCCGAGCTGGCCGTGCTCGACGAGACTGACTCCGGCCTCGACATCGACGCGTTGCGCACCGTGGCCGATGGGATCGGCAAGTTCGCGGGGCCCGAGATCGGGATCCTGATCATCACCCACTACCAGCGCATCCTTCATCTGGTGGAGCCCGACTTCGTGCACGTGATGTACGACGGGCGGATCGTCAAGCAGGGCGGCCCCGAGCTGGTCGAGCTGCTCGAGGAGCGCGGCTACGGCTGGATTCGCGAGGAGGTTGAGGCTGCGGCGGCGTAGCCGGAACGGGTATGGAGACGACCACCGCGACAGCAGCGCGAGCGGCGCCCGCTACGCCCACGACTGAGGAGATCCGCGGTCAGTTCCCGCTGCTCGCCCGGGTGCAGGACGGCCAGCCGCTCGCCTACCTCGACAACGGCGCCACGTCGCAGAAGCCGCTGGCCGTGATCGAGGCGCTGGACCACTACTGGCGTTCACAGAACGCCAACGTCCACCGCGGCGTCTACCGCCTCTCCGAGGAGGCGACCGAGGCGTATGAGCGATCGCGGCGGGTGGTCGCCGCCCGGCTCGGCGCCGACCGCCGGGAGGTCGTCTTCGTCCGCAACGCAACCGAAGCGCTCAACCTGGTGGCCTATTCCTGGGGCCGGGGGCGGATCACTGAGGGCGACCGGATCCTGCTCACCGAGATGGAGCATCACTCGAACATCGTGCCCTGGTACCAGCTCGCCTCCGAGCGGGGCGCAGAGCTCGACTGGGCGCCGGTCACCGACGAGGGGCGGCTGGACCTGGCGGCGTTCCGGAGCTTGCTCGAGCGAGGGCCGAGGTTGGTCGCCGTTGCCCACGTCTCCAACGTGCTCGGCACGATCAACCCGATCGCCGAGATCGCGCGCCTCGCGCACGATGCCGGGGCGTTGGTGGTCGTCGACGGCGCCCAGGCGGGACCCAAGCTGCCGCTCGACATGACCGAGCTGGGGGCGGACTTCTATGCGCTCACCGCGCACAAGATGTACGGGCCGACCGGGATCGGCGCGCTCTACGGCCGGCGCGAGCTGCTCGAGGAGATGCCCCCGTTCATCGGGGGCGGCTCGATGATTCGCCAGGTGCGCCGGGACGAGATCACCTGGGCCGAGCTGCCGGCGAAGTTCGAGGGCGGCACGCCGGCGATCGGCGAGGCGATCGGTTACGCGGCCGCCGTCGAGTGGCTGGACGCGATCGGCCTCGAAGCCGCCCATGCCCACGAGGCTGAGGTTGGCGCCTATGCGCTGGACCGCCTGGCGGAGGTTCCGGGGCTGCGGGTATTCGGTCCGCCGGCGGGCGATGACCGGGTGGGCATCTTCTCCTTCGCCCTGAACGGCGTCCACGCCCACGACGTCTCGGAGATCCTCGACCGCCACGCGGTGTGCGTCCGCGCCGGTCACCACTGCGCCCAGATCCTCATGGACCGCCTCGGGGTGCCGGCGACGGCACGCGCCAGCCTGGCCGTCTACAACACGCGCGAGGAGGTCGACCGCCTGGTCGAAGCGCTCCACGACGTGCGCCGCGTGTTCGAGCTCGATTGAGCGCCTGACATGGACGACCTCTATCGAGAGCAGATCCTCGAGCACTACAAGCGCCCGCACAACTTCGGCCGCCTCAATCACTACGACCTCGAGTTCGAGGACTCGAACCCGTTCTGCGGCGACGAGCAGCATGTCTTCATCAGGCTCAACGACGAGGGCCAGGTCGCCGAGGTGGCCTTCGAGGGCAAGGGCTGCGCGATCTCGACCGCGGCCACCTCGATGCTCACCGACGAGCTCCAGGGCATGAGCCGCGAGGAACTCCTTCAGCTGCCCAAGGACTTCGTCCTCGACCTGCTCGGAATCGACATCTCGGCGACCCGGATCAAGTGCGCGTTGCTCGGCCTGAAGGTGGTCAAGGGCGCCAGCCTCGGCCAGCCCGCCGACTGGGAGGACGAGGGCGAGCGGGGCGACCCGACCGAGGCAGCGGCGATCTGAGCCTCTCGGCTGTTCCGCCGCCCACTCTCGCTAAAATCCGACTTCGGAAGTAGGATTAACGTGACGACGAGCACAAGAACACACGACGAGACCGAAATGGCCGAGAGCATCACCGTCTGCCGGGCGGAAGAGCTCCCCGAGGGAGCGATGCGCCTGATCGAGGTCGAGGGGCGAAAGATCGGCGTCTTTCGGTGCGGCGGCGGCGAGCTGTACGCGATCGAGGACCGCTGCTCCCATGACGACGGCCCGCTGGCCGAGGGGGAGTTCGACGCGGCCGCCTGTACAGTGGAATGTCCCCGGCACGGCTCGCTGTTCGACCTCCGCACCGGGAGGCCAAAGACCCTCCCCGCATTCCTGCCCGTTGAGACGTTCGAGGCCCGGATCGAGAACGGCGAAGTGAAGCTGGATCACTGATGGCGACTCCCGAGACAAAGACACTGAGCGACGAGCAGAGCGCGCTGAAGGGGATCGGCGACGATTACGCCGAGCGCTTCGGCTTCCACGATCCCGAGACCGGCTACGCCTACAAGGCGCCGAAGGGCCTCTCAGAGCAGGTCGTCCGCGACATCTCCGGGTACAAGTCGGAGCCGGACTGGATGCGCGAGTTCCGGCTCAAGGCGTTCGATCACTTCATGCAGCGCCCCACCCCGACCTGGGGGGGCAACCTCGGCCAGATCGACTTCAACAACATCCACTACTTCGTTCGCGCCTCGGATAAGAACAGCCGCAGCTGGGACGACGTCCCCGAGGACATCAAGAAGACCTTCGATCGGCTCGGCATCCCCGAGGCGGAGCGCAAGTTCCTCTCCGGGGTCGGCGCCCAGTACGAGTCCGAGGTCGTCTACCACCAGGTCCGCGAGGACCTCGAAAAGCAGGGCGTGATCTTCATGGACATGGACACCGCCCTGCGCGAGCACGAGGACATCGTGCGCGAGTACTGGGCCACCGTGATCCCGCCGAACGACAACAAGCTGGCGGCGCTCAACTCGGCGGTCTGGTCGGGTGGCTCGTTCGTCTACGTCCCGGCCGGCGTCAAGGTCGAGATGCCGCTCCAGGCCTACTTCCGGATCAACACCGAGAACATGGGCCAGTTCGAGCGCACCATGATCATCGCCGAGGAGGGCTCGGACGTGCATTACGTCGAGGGGTGCACCGCCCCCGTCTACTCCACCGACTCGCTGCATTCGGCAGTGGTCGAGATCGTCGTGAAGCCGGGGGCCAACGTCCGCTACACGACCGTCCAGAACTGGTCGACGAACGTCTACAACCTGGTGACCAAGCGCGCCGTCGCTTATGAAAATGCGCATATGTCCTGGGTGGACGCGAACCTCGGCTCCAAGCTGACGATGAAGTTCCCCTCGATTTACCTGCTCGGCCCCGAGGCGCACGGGGAGATTCTCTCGATCGCCTTCGCCGGCAAGGGCCAGCACCAGGACGCGGGGGGCAAGGTGATCCACGGCGCGCCGAAGACGACGTCGTCCGTGTTCGCCAAGTCCGTCTCGAAGGACGGAGGGCGCGGGAGCTACCGTGGGCTCCTCGAGGTGGCCAAGGGGGCGACGGAGGCAAGCTCGAAGGTGGTCTGCGACGCGCTTCTCCTTGATGATCGCTCGCGCTCCGACACCTACCCGACAATCCGGATCGACGAAAGCGACGCCAACGTCGGCCACGAGGCCTCGGTGTCGAAGATCGGCGAGGAGCAGCTCTTCTACCTCCAGGCCCACGGCCTCGATGAGGAGGAGGCCTCGAAGATGATCGTCAACGGCTTCATCGAGCCGATCACCAAGGAGCTGCCGATGGAGTACGCGGTCGAGATGAACCGCCTGATCGAGCTGCAGATGGAAGGATCGATTGGCTAGGGCGCCCGCGGCCACGGTCGAGCCAGGCTGGCTCACGGAGAGGCGCCGCAAAGGCGCCTCTTTGGCGAGGGAGCTGCCGCTTCCCACGCAGAAGGACAAGGGCTGGGAGTTCACCGACCTGACAGGGCTCGACCTCGGCTCCTACGCGCCCGGCGAAGGTCGGATCGAGGGGATCGAGCCGGAGGTGGACGGAGCCGACGGGCCACCGGTCGTCCTGCCTTTGCGCGAGGCGGCCGAACGGCTGGGGGACGTGGTTGAGCAGCACTTCGGCTCACTGGTTCCGGCGGACGATCCGTTCGTCGCTCGCAACGAGGCCAACTGGCGAAGCGGGGTGCTGGTCTATGTGCCCCGCGGCCAGCGGCTGCTCGAGCCGCTGCGGCTGTCGGTGTACCAGGACGAGGACGGGGCAGGGCTCGACTGGAGGGCCCTGATCGTGCTCGAGGAGGGCGCCGAGGCCGAGGTCTGGGAGCGCTACGTCTCGGACGGCGACGAGTCCGAGGGCCTCTTCAACGGCGTCGTCGAGCTCTCCGTCGGCCCCGGGGCCAACCTGCGCTACGTCTGCGAGCAGGAGCTGTCGGAGCGGAGCTGGGTGTTCGCGACGCAGCGGGCCGAGCTGGAGCGCGACGCCTCGCTGGAGTGGGTGGCGCTCGGCTTCGGCTCCGCGCGCGGCAAGGTGCGGATGGAGACGAAGCTCGCCGGCGCAGGCTCCTCGGCCAAGGTAACCGGAGCGTACGTGGGCGCCGGCGCCCAGCATCTCGACTTCGACACCGCCCAGGAGCACGCCGCGGAGCACACGACCTCGGATCTCGCCTTCCGGGGCGTGCTCTCCGACCGGGCGACCGCCGTCTGGCGGGGAATGATTCGGGTCGACCCCGGCGCCCAGCAGACGGACGCATTCCAGGAATGCCGCAACCTACTGCTCTCCAAGCAGGCGCACGCCGACGCGATCCCGGGGCTCGAGATCGAGGCCAACGACGTCCGCTGCACGCATGCCGCCGCCGTGGCGCAGGTCGACCGCGACCAGCTCTTCTACCTCCGCTCCCGAGGCCTGCCGGAGCCGCGAGCCAAGCGCTTGATCATCGACGGCTTCCTCCAGGAGCTTGCCGAGCGCCACGCCGAGGGCCCGGTCCGCGACGCACTGTCGACGGCGCTCGACCGCCGGCTCGGCGAGATCCTTCCCGAGGCCTGAGCCGGCTGGCTCGTCAGACGGGCGGGGCGCCCACGGTGATCCTGGCAACGTCGATTCGCGACGCCACGACGACCAGCGGGAAGCTGCCCGGCTTTGAGGCCTTGAACCTGATCAGCGCCGGCTCGCCGGCCGCGATCGTGCGGTCGATCCCATAGCCGATCAGCTCGATGGCTACCGTGGCATCGGAGACCACCCGCAAGCGAACCAGCTCATCCCGGCGGTAGTGGAGCTCCGCGGGGCCGCTCGCCGGGGGGACACCACCGATCACCCTCACCGTCGCCACGGGCGGGGGGGCGCCCGACGCCTGGCCCCCGGCGCGCGCCTCGCCCCCTCCCTCCGCCGAGATCGACGGAGCGTCGACGGTCTCCTCGCTGTAGATGAAGACGAAGCCGGTAACGATCCCGACGCCGAGGATCAGGCCGAGGACGATGCCGATGACCCGATCCCGCCAGCGCACATCGACAGTCGCCGGCTAGACGCCGTCGAGCAGCCGCCAGTTCGCCCGCAGGACGGCCTCCGCGCCGGCCGCCAGGTCGTCCTCGTCGCTACGGGCCGCCAGCTCCTCGATCAGCTCACGCGCCTGGGCGGCGTGCTCGGTGTCGAGTCGCTCATGGAGGCGGAAGTAAGCCGTCCCCGGGCCTTCGGCGAATTCGTAGTGGTCGACCAGGCCCTGGCGCTTGATCTGGGAGATCTCCGGCTGGCCGCTCTCGATCGCGTACAGCCTCACCAGCCTTCCCAGCAGGCCGTCACCACCCGCCCCGACGGCAGGCGAATCCGACCAGGCGCGCACGCACTCCTCGGTCTCCGGCGTCGGGGCGTCCGCGGTGCACCCCCCCGCCGCCTCGACGAAGCCGTCCCAGAGCGCCACGTGGTCGCGTTCCTCGACTGCATGTCGCCGCAGCTCGGGCCGCTCGGGGACGATCTCGGCGGCGGCCTCCGAGGCCGCGGCGATCGCCCGCACCGCGTGCCGGTACTGGCCCGAGTAGCGCGCCAGCTCCTCGCGGCTCAGCTCTCCAGCCGACCAGCGCCGGTAGAAGGGGTGACGGAGCACGTTCCAGCGCTCGCGACCCTGCTCAATTCGCTCCCAGATCCTCTGCGTCAAGAGTTCCTCCTCGTTCAAAGGGAAGCCAGGAGAATAGCGGCGCGGTGCGACCGCACGCCCACGACATAGCTGTTCCGCCGTTCCCACCGGACACGCGGTGGATCGGCCCCGACCCTGGCTCGGTCGAGCGAATCTGCGCCGGCGGCCCGCTGCTCGTCCACTTCGTGGACGTGGCGCACCTGTCGAGCGTGCGCACGCTCCCCTACGTGCGCGCCTGGGAGGAGCGCTACCGCGATCTCGGGCTGACGCTGGTCGGGATCAACTCGCCCCGCTTTCCGTTCACTGCCGACGCCGGCAAGCTCGCAGCGGCGCTCACCCGGCTCGAGGTCAGCTTCCCCGTCGCCGCCGACTCCCGCTACCGGATCTGGCACGACTATGGGTGCGAGGGGTGGCCGTCGCTGTTCCTCTGGGGGCGAGGCGGGGCGCTGCGCTGGTTTCACTTCGGCGAGGGCGAATACGCGGCCACCGAGGAGGCGGTCCAGGAGGAGTTGCGGGCCCTCGACCCGGACATCGAGCTGCCGGAGCTCCTCCCTGCGCTGCGGCCCAGCGACGCCCCCGGCGCCCTGGTCGCGCCGCCCAGCGACGAGTACTTCCCGGGCGGCTCGGAATCCGAACCCTGGACAGCCGGAGAAGACGATCCGCCGCTCGAGCTGGAATACGCGGGGGGCGGCGCCTGGGCGACGATCGACGGGAGCGGCGTGCTCCGGGCCTCGCTCGATCGTGGGCGCGAGCTCGCGATCGAGGTCGAGGCACCGGGCGCCTACGAGCTCGTCACCCACGAGCGCCACGAAGCGCACCACCTGTCCCTGGGCGCCACGCCCGGTGTTCGCGTCTACTCGATCGGCTTCTCGGCGGGAGTGCCCTGAGGCACCCCAACGGCTGCGATCCGAGAGCCCGGTGCGATCAGCGCCGAGCAGCCAGCTCGACCCTGATCTCCTTCGGGAGCATGAAGCGGACGTCCTCGTCGACGGTCCGCAGCTCCGAGACCTCCTGCGTCCCGCGATCGCGGAAGAAGGCGACGAGTTGTGAGACGAGCTCCTCGGGAGCGCTCGCCCCGGACGTGATCCCGACGGTCTCCACGTCGTCGAGCCACTCCTCCTCGACCTGAAGCGAGTTGTCGATCAGGTGGGAGGCGGCGCCGTGCTCGCGGGCCACCTCGACCAGGCGATTGGAGTTGGAGGAGTTGGTGGAGCCGATCACCAGCACCAGATCGCACTCGCGCGCCAGCTGCTTGACGGCGATCTGGCGGTTGGTGGTCGCATAACAGATGTCGTCCGACTTCGGGCCGACGATCTGGGGGAACTTGTCGCGGAGGCGAGCGATGAGCTCCAGTGTCTCGTCGACCGACAGCGTGGTCTGCGTGATGTAGGCGACCTTGGCGGGGTCTGGGACCTCGAGGTCGTCCACGTCCTTGGCGGTCTGCACCAGCACGATGCTGGCCGGCGCCTCGCCGGTCGTTCCCTCTACCTCCTCGTGGCCCGCGTGGCCGATCAGCACGATCGTGTAGCCCTGCTCGGCGAACTTGCGCGCCTCGACGTGGACCTTCGTGACCAGGGGACAGGTGGCGTCGATTGTGCGCAGGCGCCGCTGCTTCGCGTTCTCGTGCACCTTCGGGGCGACCCCGTGAGCGGAGAAGACGACCAACTCACCCTCCGGGACCTCGGTCTCCTCCTCGACGAAGATTGCCCCCCGCTCGGCCAGCTGCTCGACGACGTGCTTGTTGTGGACGATCTCCTTGCGTACGTAGACCGGGGGCCCATGGAGCTCAAGCGCATCCTCGACCGTCTGCACGGCTCGGTCGACGCCGGCGCAGTAGCCGCGGGGCGCGGCGAGCAGGATGCGCCGCGGGACGGCGCGGGCAGGGGCTCGGGGAGCGGAAGCCATGTGCTCTACAGGGTATCCGTGTGGACGCGGGGCTCGACCGCGCCTGCGGCAGCCATGGGCGGAGGCGGGCTTTGTCAGCGGATCCGCGGCAGGGCGGCGAGGGCCGGCTCCCCCACGGCGTCGAGGCTTGGCGCACAGACGTGACCGAGGTTGTCCCGGCGCGTGTGCCAAAAGGCGCCCGGCGTGGGACCTGGGCCGTACGCGAAATCGATCAGGTTGACAGCCCGGATCCCCGCGTGCGCGAAGGGGATGTGGTCGTCGAGCACCGGGGGTGAGGTGCCCACGAACGGCGACGGGCCGCCCGACTGCTCTTGCGCGGCATCCGCGAACAGCTGGTAGAGGCCGGAGTCCGAGTTCTCCTCACGCGGGATCACGAGGTCGCAGTCGCCGACCAAGTCGAAGAGCACCATGGCGCGGATCTCGCCCAGCGCCGGCGAGCCCTGGAGGCCGCCGCGTCGCGCGTAACGGATGAACTGGCTGCTGCCGCGCGCCCCGTCGGTGTCGAAGGGCCTGTCGCCGCGCGCCTCCTCGGCGTCGAAGAACACGAGGTCGATCGAGGGCCCTTGAAGGCGCTCCGGCAGTCCGCGCGCCAACTCGAGCAGGACGGCGACGCCGGATGCGCCATCGTTGGCGCCGACGAAGCCGGGGATCTCGTCCTTGGTGTCGTGGTGGGCGCCGACGACGACCGTGCCCGGCATCTCGCCGGGGATCTGGCCGACGACGTTGCGGTGGGGATGCTGCACCCGAACCTCGCGGCACGCCGGCTTGGCGGAGCCGCCGGGCGATCCACCGCACCTCCCGACGGCTCCCCGCCGAGCCGGCCGACCGGGGGCCGATCCGGACCTGCGCGCGCAGGTCGCGAAACGCGCGTTGGGCGTCGAATTGGCCCTGCTTCGAGGGCGTTGACTCGCTGCCCGCACCCCCGCCGCAGCCGCCGAGCATGGCGAGGACAAGGAGCGGCACCAGCTTTCGCATTGCGGCGAGGCTACATCGAGGCGGAGAGGGCTTGGAATCGATCGTCTAGGGTTGGTCCGTGGCCCAACAGCACATGGATCGCCTCAGCTCGGTCGATGTCTCTTTCCTGACCAACGAGAGCTCTTCCAGCCACATGCACGTGGGCGGGATTCTGATCTTCGAGGGGCCGCCGCCCAGCTACGACGACGTGCTCGACCACATCCGCGGCCGGCTCCATCTGGTGCCCCGCTTTCGGCAGAAGCTGGCACATCCCCCGGTGCAGACGGGGCGCCCGTTCTGGGTCGACGACCCGAACTTCAACCTCACCTACCACGTCCGTCACTCGGCCCTGCCCGCGCCCGGTTCGGAGGAGCAACTTCGCAAGATGGCGGCCCGCGTCTTCTCGCAGCAGCTCGACCGTACCAAGCCGCTCTGGGAGCTGTGGCTCGTCCAGGGGCTGACCCGCAAGCGCTTCGCATTGATAACCAAGACGCATCACGCCCTGGTGGACGGCGTCTCGGGAGTCGACATCGCAACCGTGCTGTTCGACACCAAGCCGGTTCCCGAGCCCGCCGAGCCCGACCATGACTGGGTGCCTGACCCCGAGCCCTCGCGCGCGAGCCTGGCTGCGAAGGGAGTGGAGGGGCTGCTGGGCGCGCCGCTGCGCCTGGCGCGCCGCCTGGAACGCGGGATCCAGCACCCGCAGGCGACCCTGCGTCAGCTGACCGAAGCCGCGGAGGGAGTCGGGGAGATCGGCTGGGCGTTCGCCAATCCGGCGCCGAAGGTGCCGCTCAACGTGGACATCGGCTCACACCGCCGCTTCGTCTGGGTGCGCAGCGACCTGGCGCACATGAAGCGCGTCAAGGACGCGCTCGGAGGCACGGTCAACGACGTCGTGCTCGCGGTGGTGGCGGGCGGGGTTCGCGACTGGCTGCACGGTCGCGGCATCCGCACCGAGGGGCTGGAGCTGCGGGCGCAGGTCCCCGTCTCTATTCGGGCCGAGGACGAGCGTGGCCAGCTCGGCAACCGGCTCGCGGCCATGCGCGCGCCGCTGCCCGTCTACATCGCGGACCCGGTCCGCCGCCTGCACGCCGTGACCCGGGCGATGCGAGGGCTGAAGCAGTCCAAGCAGGCGCTTGGCGCCGAGGTGATCACGCGCTTCAACGACTTCGCCCCGCCCACCCTGCTCGCGCAGGCCGCGCGGGTCAACTTCTCGACCCGCCTCTTCAACCTGGTGGTCACCAATGTGCCGGGCCCGCAGATACCGCTCTACGTGCTCGGCCGCGAGCTGGAGGACATCTTCCCCGTCGGCTTCCTGCCGCCTCATCAGGCTCTGTTCGTAGCGATCATGAGCTACAACGGCGGCATCAACTTCGGCCTGCTGGCCGATTACGACTCGATTGACGACGTCGAGGTGATCGCCGAGGGCATCGAGCGCTCGATCGCCGAGCTGGCCGACGCCGCCGAGGCGGCCTCGCAGGAGGCCGAGCCGGCGCCGGCGGCCGGCTGACGCAGGCGCAGGCGCTCCCGCCTTGCCGGCGGCTACGGCGCCGCCCGCTTCAACGCGCGGCCGGCGTTCAGGATCCCCCAGCCGAGCGCGTTGCGGAACCGGTGTCCGCTCGCGGTGCGCTTGATGATCCGCAGCACCTCGTCGTTGTCGATCCCGGGCCGCTTGCCGCGAATCAGTGCCGCGGCGCCCGCCACCTGAGGGGTGGCCATGCTGGTGCCCTCGAGGTAGGCGAAGTTGTTTGAGCCGTGGAAGCTCGCGCGGCAGTTGCCGCAGGGGGGCTCGCCATTGACCGGGTCACCCGTCTCGATCGTGGTTGGGTTGCCGGGGAAGGTGGAGAAGATCCCGCAGTCCGTGCGGATCGCGCAGGCCGCAGAAGCAGAGCCGTAGGCCGCCAGCGAGATCCCGGTGCCGCGGCCGGGCTGGAACCAGGCGCGGCGATCATTGTGCCCCGCCGCCGTGACCACCAAGCCCTTGCCCGAGCGGAGACTGTCGCCGGTCCCGTTCGGTTGCAGGTGCGAGGCTGGCGTTCCCTGGTGGGTGGTGTCTCGATTGGAGGCGGCCGCGACCAGGACGACGTCACGCTTGTATGCGTAATCGAGCGCCCTGTTGATGACGCCCGATCTGCCGGGGCCGCCAAAGCTCATGCTGATCACGTCGGCGCCGTGGTTGGTGGCGTTGGTGATCGACCGGGCGATCAACGAGTCGTCGAGGTTGACGGTGTCGGAAGCCTTCTCGTTGATCAGCTTGCATTTGAAGGCGGCGCCCGCCACCCCGTCGCCATTGTTGCCCGTCCCGCAGGCCAGCCCGGCGACGTGCGTGCCGTGGCCCACCTCATCGTGCCTCGGCCCCGTGCAGCCCGGCTGGTCGAGGTCACCGCAATTGGCGTAGTCGTAGCCCTTCGAATAGACGATCCGCCGAGAGAGGTCGAAATGCCCGCCATCGATTCCCGTATCGATCACAGCGAGCTTCGCCCTCCTTCCCCGGGTGCGCTTCCAAGCCTTCGGAAAGCGCTCCTCGTGGAGGTTCCACTGGTAGAAATCGTTCGACGGCGCGCGGTTGTCGTGCCTGGTGAAGGCGGGATCGTCCGGCAGGTAGCGGAGAGTCCTGTAGCGCTCCAGCTCGACCCGCATGACCGCTGGATCGGCCTCAAGCTCACGGCGCGCTCGCGCGAGGCCCTGGCCCTGTGCCGGGCGCACCGTCACGGCGCCGAGCTCGGGGATAGAGCGCACGCGGGTGAGCGCGGTGCGGTCCAGTACGTCCTCGATGCGGCCCTGGGCCGCATCGAGGACGGCTTCGCGCATCGCCCCCCCGCGGGGCGCCACGATCTGCGGCGATCGCACCATGGCGATCAGGTTGCCGGTTCGCCCGGAGCGGTCGGCAGCCGGCGAGGCAGGGGTGGGTTGGGCGGTGGGCGACGCGGCGCTCGGGATCGCCACAGCCGCCAGGGCACTGAATACGAGCCCCGCCACTCCTAATCGACGCATGCGAGAACTCTAGAGAGCCATCCAGACCCCGGCCAAGGCGGCGGGCCCGCGGCGCTCGCCAGGAAATTCCCCGCTCCGGCGTACCATCTGCGTACCTCTAGTGAAAGCGGCAAGCGAAGGCGAGGGAAACGGCGTGAGCGATCAGGGCTCGGACAACAGGCAGAGCACCCAGTTCCACTACCACCTCGAGCTCACCCCGGCGCAGCTCAAGATCACGCACACCGCGCTCCGCTCCCTGCTGGACGACTTCGGCCGTCACCAGCCCGAGGTCCTGCGCACCATCCAGGAGGTGCTCGACAAGCTCCCCGACGAGCATGCGATCCGCGCCATCCAGCTCGACCAGGAGATCGAGCGCCAGCTGACGGCCGACGACGAGCCCGGCGACGAGCCCCCGACCGCCGCCTGAGATCCCGACCTCAGGTCAAGCAAGCGGGCGCGGCGGCGAAGGTGGCCGCACCGCACGCTGCTTGATTTATTCGCGCTGTTTTCTAGCCTGACCGAACGGAACGGGTCCTCAGCCGGCGCTACTTATCCTGAGCCGGGGTCGCCTGGAAGAGCTGGCCGCGTATGGCACCACCGGGAAATGCGCTGTTGTGGACGTTGACGTAGTACCCGGCCGGGTTCGCCTTGATCTGGTTGGCCAACGTGGTGGTCAGGGTGACGCAACCCGACGACGCTCCCGCAAGGCCGGAGGTCGGTGTCGGGCTCAACGGGACCTTGATCGGTCCATTGGCGACCGCCACGCCGCCCTGGTGGATATGCGCTGCAGTCGGATTACCGATCTTGAACACCTGGAGACCCCAACAGAGCTTCGCGCCGCTGAACCCTGCGCTGAACGTTCCATAGCCGTCGAGGTCCCGGTCGGGAATCTCGTGCTCGCCGCTGAGCTTCGTGAAAAACGCGTGTCCCGCCGGCGCCGAGCCGGTGGCCGGCAGCGCTATGACTGCCACGGTCGCGAGCGCTCCCAAGCCCGCCGCCGCCGCGAGGACCTTCATACGACGTCTTTTCATCGTTCCCCCTGTGTGGGTCGCTGCGGGGCCCCGGATCGGCCGCGACCATGAGGCCCCCCTCGTCACACCAACCATACCGCGAAGCGGGAGGGGTTACTGTTGGCCGGTGGCCGAGTCCCTCCAGCCACTCTTCGGTTCGCGGGAGAAGCGGATCGCCTACAACGAGGACTGGTCCCGGGACCTCAACAAGCGCAAGGCGGAGTGGATGAAGAGCGGCCATCCGACAGCCGGTTTCCGGTGTGAGTGCTGGCGGATGGACTGCGGTGCCCGCATGCAGCTGTCTGGAACGCAGTGGCGGGAGGCCCGCTCGCGCCCGAACCGCTTTGCGGTGGCGCCCGGCCACGTTGCCCCCGACCTCGAAGCGGTGGTCGAGGAGCACCCCCACTTCTGGCTGATCGAGAAGCGCGGCGAGGCGGGGAACATGGCCGCGAACCTGGCTTAAACGCCACCTCACCCCTCCCTTCAGCAACTTCGGAGCAACCAAAGCGTTGGCAAGGTTGGGGGGCGGTCTTTCAAGGGCGACCGATCGCCCCCCATTTTCTCGCTCTCGACGGACGTCCGGCGCGTCGGTGGAACTGTCGCATGCCTGTTGCGAGCGGCATATATTTGGCTCTACTCGAAGCACCGGCTCACCCCCGAGCCCTTTGACTCCCGGCCTGAACCGCGGCTTCTTTGTCTCACAACGAGAGGAGCCTGGATGGCCACGCTGGATAGGAAGCTTGAGGCGGACGGCCTGGATGTCGAGCTGGAGCAGGAGGGCGAGCGAATCGTTGTTCGAGCGTGGGGAGAGCTCGACATCGCCTCCACGTCAGAATTCGAGGCAGAGCTCCGCCGGGCGATCAGAGAGAGCGCCCTTGGTGTCGTCCTCGACCTCGGCGGCGTGACCTTCATCGACTCCACCGGCCTACGGGCCCTGCTCTCGGCGGCGACGCTGTCGCATACGATCGGGCACGAGCTTCTCATGCTCCATGGATCGGCCCAGGTCAAGCACGCGATCGAGACGAGCGGCGTGGAGGACCTACTGCCACTGGCCGACTGAGGTATCCGTCCTCGCGAGATACTGCGCGGGCGATGTCGCAGGAGAACCTGGAGATCGTCCGTCAGGGCTTCGAGGCCTTCGAGCGCGGCGAACTCGACGTGCTGCTCGATCTGTTCACCGACGATGTCATCACCTACCGCGTGGACCCGGACGGAGCGAGATACGACGGCAAGACCGGATTCCTCGACGCGACCGCCGAGTGGACGGAGGATTTCAGCGAGTGGCAGGTGCTTCCCCAGGAGTTCACCGATCTGGGTGAGCGGGTTCTGGTTCGGGTCCGCCAGGTAGCGCAAGGGAGAAGCAGTGGCGCACGAGTGGAGGACGACTTCTGGTTTCTCTTCGAGTTGACCGGCAGCAAAGTCTCGAAGCTCAGCTTCTATTCCAGGCGCGCGGAAGCGCTCGAAGCCGCCGGGCTTTCGGAGTAGGCGATGTCGCAGCAGAACGTGGAGCTGGTTCGGCGGATTCATGAGGCCTACAACCGAGGCGACATCGAGGGCATGCTTGCGCTTGCGGACCCCCCGCCGGAGTTCGAGTTCGTGCCCTCCGGTGTCCTCATCCCCGACCTTTCGCGCGTACAGCGCGGGCCTGAGGGATTGAGGCGACTCGTGGAGGCGTTCTCCGGCGAATTCGACGCCCTCCAGATGGAGATCCACGAACTGATCGACGCCGGCGATCAGGTGTATTTCTCGTTCACGCTCCAAGGTCGTGGAAAGCAGAGCGGCGTGGAGACGACCTTCGACGGCTGGCTGGTATGGACCGTGCGGGACGGCAGGATCGCTCGCCTGCTGGGTTTCACGGACAGGGGCCCAGCCCTCGAAGCCGCCGGGCTTTCGGAGTAGGCGATGTCGCAGGAGAACGTGGAGGTCGTGCGCCGGTCTACCGATGCGTACAACCGCCGTGATCTCGAGGGGATGTTGCAGGACTGGGCGCCCGACGCCGTGGTGGATTGGTCCAACTCTCGGGGACTCGATACAGGCGTCTATCGGGGGCACGGCGAGATCCGGGCGTTCATGCAGCGGTTCCTCGCGACCTGGGAAGAAGTTCGGATCGAGATCGTCGATGGTCCAGTGGAGATCGCGGACGGCCTCTTGATCACGGAGAACGTCGCGTACATGCGAGGACGCGACGGCATCGATGTTCAGGCTCGAAGCACGTGGCTGATCACGATTCGGGACGGCAAGCAGACCTCGCTGACGCTCTACCAGACGAAGCAGGACGCCCTCGAAGCCACTTAGTTCGGAATCCCCATCTCGCGCGGACGCCGACGGCTGGGGGCACAAGGAGGCGAGGACAGCCCCAGCCGCCGGGCGCCGCGTTGTCTCTAGGGGCCAACAATCTTAACTGGCCAGCCAGCTAGGGGGTGGCCCGCTTGTTAAGCGTTTAGAACCCCAGCGCGAACTTGGCGTCCTCGGACATATCTCCCCACGAGGGCGGGCGCGCTCGGCTCGCTCAGCCTGCTCCGGGTTTCTGAGTTGCTCTGGGAACGACGAGAGGGGTCGCGCCCCGTCTGTGAAGACGCTTCGTACCTGTATAGGGACATTTTTTCGCACGGCACACGCCATCAGCCACCCTCGGCGGTCCCTTTAGGGCGGCCCACCGGATTTCGGACCAACCGTACCCCGCACGATTCGCCGAAGTCGTTGCGGGAGGCTTTTCCTGACTGGCGACGCTGACGACGTGGCGCCATGCCGCCGGCCCTCGGCCGCTTTTAGAGATTCCCCCTCGAGCACCAGGGACCCGGCGTCGCCGCGCGCCCTCGCATCCGTCAACTGGACCAGCCGGCGGGAAGCCGTATAGGCATCGTGGACGAGGAAGGGGGTCGGGTTCCAGGACCAAAATCCGAGGTCGATCGCACGCTGCCCCTCGCTACCGGATGCCGGTTCGTCAACGATCACCGCTGCGAACCCGCCTAGTCCCACGTCTTCAAAAGCCGCGACCCGACCAAGGCGCCCCGGAACGAAGTCAAGATCGAATCCCCGCACCTTTGGATGCTCAGGAAGGCGCAGCGACTCGATGCCCGCGCGCACCTCGGGATTGAACGAGTCATGAATCAGGATGAACGAGCGGCGTATGGCATGAGAGGCGAGAAGCGGCTCGATGTCTGCGCGGATACCGGCCGCCGTGTGGTCGCCGTCGAGATGGATGAAGTCTACGTTGCGCCCTTCGGCCGCGAGCCGTGCGAGGAGGTGGGCGAGGATCACCTTGCTGTCCCCCTCGTGAAAGCTGACGTTCGCCGGACAACGGGCCAGGTCAGCACCTGTCAGATCGATCGCGTGGACCTCCTTGCTGTGAGCCGCGATCCGTTCAAGGCTGCCCCCGGCGGCCGAGCCAACCTCGATCGCAAGCTCGGGAGCGACCTGGGCGACGAGGCCTTCAAATGCTGCCCGTTCCCCGAAGGTCATCTGCCAATCGGGGCGCCGAAGTATTGCGAGCTCGTCGACCTTCACGGTGGCTGCCCCGTCGAGCGTATCGGGACTGGCCTCGTCAATCACACTCGGGTTCATGGTGCTGGTGGTCCTCTACTTGCTCGACTGAGGCTGAGGGAAGGACCGAGAGGGGTTTTCCTGATTCTTGACCCAATAGGTCAGTCATGGGTGTGGGTACGGGATGGGTACGGGAATGACCCCGAATGACCCTCGCTGCGGCTCAGATCGTGCCTAGAACCCCAGCGCGAACTTGGCGTCCTCGGTCATCATGTCCGGGGTCCAGGGGGGGTCGAAGATCATCTTCGGATGCACGCCGCCGACGCCCTCGAGCCCCCCCACGAACTCCTTGATCTGCTCGGAGACCTGCGGCCCGATCGGGCACGCCGGCGTGGTCAGCGTGAAGGTGACGTAGACGTCCGAGTCCTCGATCTCGACCTCGTAGACGAGCCCCAGCGAGACGAAGTCGAGCCCGAGCTCGGGGTCGATCACCTCCTCGAGGGCCTCGTAGACGTCCTCCTGGGTGACCGTCGTGGTTTCTTCTGTCGCCATGGGGTCATCGTAGCGAGGCGGTTCGCGGCGCGGCTGATCTACGCTCTCACCATGGCGCTGTTCCTGATCCTGCTCTTCATCGTCCTGCCGATCGCCGAGCTCTACGTGATCATCAAGGTGGGCGGGGCGATTGGCGTCCTGCCGACGATCGCGCTGCTGATCGTCGACAGCTTCCTCGGTGCCGCGCTGCTGCGCTCCCAGGGACGCGCCGCATGGCGGCGCTTCAACGAGGCGTTGGCGGCCGGGCGGGTCCCCGCACGTGAGGTCTTCGACGGCACGATGATCATCCTCGGCGGCGCCTTCCTGCTCACGCCGGGATTCATCACCGATGTGATCGGCCTCGTGCTGCTGATCCCCCCGACGCGTGCCATATTCCGCGGCCTGGTCGCACGGATGGCCCGCCGGCGGGCGGCGTTCACGGTTCGCACCGTTCAGTGGGGCTACGGCAAAGCCCGCGACCGCCCCTACGGGGACCGCCGGCCCGGCCACTACGACTATGAGGGCAGCGCTCGAGAGGTCACCGAACCGCGCGGCGAGCTCCCCCCGCGCCCGGACGATGCCCAGCGGTGATCCGCTGGTGCTGGAACTGGGGGCGGCGGGTGGGCCCGCGCTGCGCGTCGAATGGGACCTCGACGCCCTGCGAGAGCTGAGCGGCGCGGCAGGGCCGGACACCGGTCAGACCCGGCCGACCTGGCGCCTGGAGCGCGACTCGGATTGGGACGGCGTCAGTGCCCTGCGGGTGATCTCGGCGAGCTTCGACAACGGTGCCATGCTCGGAGTCGCCGCGTTGCGGCCACGGGGCTCGGCGGGCCACGACGCCGACGCAGTCGCCGCGGTGCTGGTTTCGCCTGAGGGGGAGGTGGCCCGGCCTCACGAGGCTCTCCTGTCCACCGAGTACGGGCCCGACGGCAGAGCCCGCCGGCTGGGGCTGGAGCTCTACGAAGACCCGACCGGGCCGCCGCTCCGCGTGGTCGCGGATCGAGTCGCCGATCCTCACCCGAGCGCGAGCGGCGAACAGACGGCGCTGAGGCTCAGGATGGAGGGCACGTCCGGCAGGGGCGTGCACGAGGTCAGGCCCGCCGGCTAGCTAGGCGAGGCCGACGTACCAGAGCCCGAAGATGAGGCCGAAGAGGCCGAGGGCGGGTATCAGGACGCTTCGGTAGACGGGCTCGATCAGCGGCCGGGTCAGCACCCAGGCAAATGCGGTGGTGCACGCCGCCATCGAGAAGATCGTCATCGGCGCGAAGACCGCCAGGCTGAGCGCGGCCTCCAACCTGCTCGGCAGGGCGGCGAGCAGCAACACGACGACGGCGCCGGTTCCCGCGAGGCCGTGCAGCAGCCCGATCCCGAACGCCTGCCGAGGCGTTCGCACGCTGTGATGGCGATGCCTCGGCTCGGCGTCGCTCCGCAGATGCCGGTGAGCCTCGTGCGCCGGCACATCTCGGGGCGTGGCGGCGTGTGCATGGCGATCGGCTCGGTATTGGCCGCGCGCCCACTTCCAGATCACCCGCAGGGCGAGCAGGAAGATCACCACGCCGACTGCCTTCTCCGCCCCACTCTCGAGCCAGACGGGAAGGCTCGACTTGAAGGCGATCAAGGGGAATCCGATCAGCACCAGGGTGATCGCATGCCCGAGCCCCCACCAGACGCCGAGGCGGGTCGCATCCCGAGACCCGCCGTCCTCGGCGGCGAGGAGCGACGTGACCGCGACCAAGTGGTCGGGGTCGGAGGCGTGCCGTACGCCAAGCGCCAACGCGATCCCCAGGGCGACCAGCAGCGGGGCGCCGTCGAAGAGGCCGGTAAGCCGGCCGTCGATGCTCTCCGCAGCCCGGAACAGGAACTCGAGGTCGAGCGCCGCGATCACCACATCTGGCTCGATTGGGGTCATCCGCCCAACTGGGGTATCGCTCGGAGGGTGATCAGAGTGCCCGCAATGACGATGACGCTCGCGGACACCGCGGGCAGGGCCCCGGCCAGGCGACCGCCGAACAGCCGGCGCTCGAGGCGGAGGCGCTGAAGCGCCCGGCCACCCCAGATCACGGTTAGCCCGACGGCCGTCAAGGTCGCCGCCAGGCCGAGGCTGAACGCTCCGATCAGGATCATTCCAAGGCCGACCCGGTGCTGGGAGATGGCGGCGATCAGAACCACCAGCGCCGAGGGACAGGGCACGAGGCCGCCGGAGACTCCCAATCCGATCAGCCCGCGCATGGTCAGCCGATGGTCGTGTAGGTGGGTATGGCCGTGGGAGGCGGAACGCAGAGAGCGCCAGCGGCGCAGGCGCGAGCGCATGACCGTGAACCCGATCGCGACCACCATCAGGCCCGACGCCACGCCGAGCCAGGGGTACAGGTCCTCTGGCAGGACGTACTCGGAAGCGGCCAGGGTGACGAGGCCAAGCGCGAAGACGGCGGCGGTGTGGGTCGCGGTCACCGTGAGGCCGAGGATCAGGGCGTGTCGCGGCGTACCGTGGGACCCGACCAGGTACCCCGCGACCAGCGCCTTGCCGTGTCCGGGCGAGAGGGCGTGGAGCGCTCCCCAGCCAAACGCCGCAGCGAGGAGGAAGAGGATCAAGAGACCGTGGGGGTCGCCGCCGGCAAGGGAATTGGCGAACCCGTCGAGCGCCCGATCCTCGCTGCCCTCGCCGCCCGAGAGGCCCGGCGGCGCCGCGACCGCGCCCGATCCCGGCCGCACCTCGAAGCTCGCCTCGCGGTCGTCCGGCGGGCTGGACAAGAGATCCTGCGGGTAGCTTCGCAGGGCGTCCGTGGGATCGGTGGCGGGAGCGCTGGAGGTGACATCGGTCTCGCTCCCGGGAAGGATCTGGATCGCCCGCCAGCCGATCCTGCCGGCGAAGGCGCGGTTGACCAGCTCGACCCGGCGCGCGCCGCGAGGCAACGGGGCCGAGAGGTCCGCCTCGACCCGGGTCAGCAGCAGCCCCCCCTGGCCCGAGGGAAAGCTGAGCGTGGGATCGCGTGGCGGGCTCAACCGCAGCGAGTGCCCGTCGACGGTCAGCTCCAAGCCGGAGGAGATCTCGCCCAGCTCGGAGTCCAAAAGCGGCCCACGCTCGGCGCCCTCGATCGCCCCGTTCCCGCTTCGGTCGAAGCGCTGGATCTGCTGGAAGGTCGGGATTTCGGCTTGGTCGAGCACGTAGTGGACGCGAGCCTGGCCCTCGTCGATCCGGACCTGCGCCAGCTGGTTGGTCGTGAAGTTCCCCAGCGGATGGGCCATCGCGGGCGAGGCAGTCAAGGCCGCCCCAGAGGCCAGTACGGAGGCGGCGATCGCGGCCAGTGACGAAAGCCGGCCGATCACCGCAACGACTCCAGGGCGTGGCGGGCGCGCGGGCCGTAGAGCGGATTGAAGCGCGGGCTCTGGGCGACCAGGCGACCCAGCAGCCGGCGCGCCGCGCCGGTCTCGCCGGCACGCCGGGCGATCATCCCCGCGTGGTAGAGGAAGTAGGGGTCACGCGAGCCCAGCCTCATCGCCCGCTCGGAGAACCGAACTGCGGGCCCTATCCGGTGCGCCTTGTAGAGCACCCACGAGTAGGCGTCCGCCGAGCGAACACTTGGCGCAGCCGCCCAGGCCCGCGCGCCCAGCTTCAGGGCTCGTGACCGATCGCCGTGATTCGCCTCGAACAGCGCCAGGTCGACGTCCGCGTTGACGCCGTTCGCGCGCAGGAGCCCTACCTCGGCCTGGACCAGCGCGTAGTCACGACGCGCCGCAGCGGCCATGCCCGCCGCCTGCTCGGTCTCGGCGAGCCCGACTGCGTACTCCGGCAGCGGGATTCTCTCCACCACCCGCCTGTAGCGGCGGATGGCGGGCGCGAAGCGCCCGCGGCCGGCATCGAGGCGGGCGAGCCCCGCCTCGGCAGCCGGGTAGGCGGGCTCCCCGGCGAGCGCCTGGCGGTAGGCCTGCTCGGCGGCCCAGTAGCGGCCTCGATCCAGCTCCAGGGTTCCGAGCAGCGATTGAACGTACGCGGCGCCCTCGGCGCTGCCACTGCCGGCCGAGACTGCCAGCCGCATCGCCTCAACCGCGCCGTGGAGATCCCCGCCCAGCTCGCGGTAGTAGGAGATTCGCGAGTACGTGGCGAGGGTCGGCTTCAGGGCGGCCATGCGCTCCAGCGACCTCGCCGCCGGCCCGTAGCGACCGAGCTCTATCTGGGCATCGGCGAGGACGGCGTAGGGGCGAACGAGGTCCGGGGCCAGCCGCCTGGCGCGCTGGGCGAGGCCAAGCCCGGCTCGGAAGTCGTGGCGGGCCAGGGCGAGGGTTCCCTTGCCGATCGTCGCGGTGAGATCGTTCGGGTCGCGGCTGAGCGCCGCGTCGAACGAGCCCTCGGCGCGCGAGTAATAGGTCGGATCCCCCGTCTCGCGCGCCCGCTGGTAGTACGCGTCGCCGAGCAGCGCGTAGCCGGTCGCGTCCGCCGGGTCTGCCTTCAGGGCGGCCTGGAGGCCGGCGATCAGCGACTCGGTGTCACGGGGAATCGTCTGGCCGGTTAGACCGCTGGAGGCGGGGACACCCGGGACCGGTACCGACGCGGAGCGGTTGACGAGTCCCAGGATGGCGAGGACGGCGGCGAAGGCGAGCGCCGGCGTTGCCCACCTGAGCAGAAAGACTGGCGTGATCGCCCTAGATCTCACTTCCTCGACCTTTCAACGGTTCGTGCGGTGCGTCAACCGGAGTGGGGACGGAGCGCCGCCGCGGCGGCGCTCCGTCCACTCCTCCTCCTCAACCCCCCCTCGGGCTCAGGACCCTCCGCCGGGGGGAACCGGCGCGTGCGGAGGCTCGAACCGGTCGGAGGGATTCGAGTCGAACCCCGAGTCCGGAGCGGCCAGGTACGGGAACTCGGACAGGAATGACTTGTCGTTCTTGTCCACGCCGTCGCCGAGCGCCACCTGGTTGCCGACCAGGAATCCGGCGACCACCTGGAGTTCGATGTCGACCACGTCATCCTCCAGCCGACGCCCGTTCGGGAAGCCGGCGTTGTCCCCGCCGATCACGCCGAAGCGGTCCGGGTGCTTGGTCGGGTTCACACCCAGGTTCAGCTTCAGGGTGTCCACCGGGGTACCGGCGTTCCTGCCCGAGTGCTGGTTCAGGCCGGGAATCCCCTGGAGCAGGGCCTGGACGACGTCCGTCCGGTCGTGCTCCGGGGCGCCGATTCCGAACAGCGCGTTCAGGATCGCTGCCAGCTCCGGATTGAGGGCGTAGGTGCCGTAGCGGGCGGCGTCCTCATCCGGTGTCGTGCGGTTGAACTGGTCCTTCTTGCCGAGCGGGATCACAACCTCGTTGATCAGCGGGTTGCCGAGCCGCGAAACCTGCACGTAGCGGTTCCTCCGGGACCGGGCCTTCTGGGACGAGCTCCCACCGGTGGCATTCGTGACCTGGAGCCGGCGCCTGTCGGTCGTGGACCAGACGCCCACGACCGCGTTGTTCGCATCGGCGTCGGCCACCTGCTCGCCGTCCTTGGTCACCTTCCCCTCCGGGAGCTGGAGCACGACCGCGGAGGTCGAGTATCCGGAGAAGTCATCCTTCCCCTCGCCCTCGTTCCCGGTGCCCTCGCGCACGTTGATCGCGTCGAAGGTGGCTCCGAGGTCGACGTAGAACGGGTCGTCGCGCTGTCCGACGAAGATCTTTCCGCCGCCAGGCAGCTTCCGGGTCGCGGCGTCCACGAAGTTGTCGTACTCCGGGAACGTCTTCGGCCCGATGTTCGGCGGGGCGACGGGGAGATCCTCGGCGACCACCTTGCGGGCCTTCAGCTTGCCGTGCTTGTACTTGAGACGGGTGACGTCGTAGCGCTGGATCACGTTCAGGCCTGGGTCGCCGAAGCCCATGGTGCCTGGGCCGGCGTAGAGGAACGAGTTCGGGTTCCTCACCCGCGTGTTGAACTTGAACAGGTACTTGACGTCGGCAACGCCGTCACCGGTGTTGTCGAATTGGATGTAGTACTTGGCCCGGTCGTCGAACCGGAAGAAGTTGGGCCCGTTCGCCGGCACCTGGCCCGGGATCCAGTTGGCGGCCACCGTGATCGCATGGTTGGCATCCTTGGCGCTCCACGCGTAGACGTCGGTGTTGTCGGCCGACGGGTCCAGCATGATGTTCGGGGCCTCGCGGTGGCTCGAGCTCAAAGCCAGCGAAGCCGCGATTGCCGCGGCGGCGGTCACCGCCCCGAGCACCGCCAGCTTCCGGATTGAGACTGATCGCTTCCTCATGTCGTCGCTCCCTATGGGGTCCGAATGACTTGGCAGGCGCTGGCGCGGGTCCCTTGCTCGGGCTTGCGTCGCTGTCTGCCCTGACGATTCCCCTAACGGACCTGACCCGGACTCGGATCAATCGACCGTCTTCGGGAGAATCCGGGCGATGGCGATTCGCGCCGTGATCTCCGACTTCGGCGGCGTCTTGACTACGCCGCTCCTCGGCTCCTTCCTGGCCTTCCAGGACCAGACGGGGATCTCGGCCGAGGCGCTGGGCCGGGCGATGCAGCGGATCGCCGAAAGCGAGGGCCAGCACCCGCTTTACGAGCTCGAGCGCGGACGGCTCGCCGAATCCGAGTTCCTCGACCTGCTGCGGGTGCAACTCGCGCCCGAGCTGGGTCACGAGCCCGAGCTGCATCGCTTCAGCGAGATCTACTTCGAGGCGCTCGATCCCAACCAGCCGATGATCGACCTGATGCGCGACCTGAAGGGTCGCGGCTACCGGATGGCTCTGCTGACCAACAACGTGCGCGAGTGGGAGCCGCTGTGGCGCGCGATGCTGCCGGTGGACGAGATCTTTGAGGTCGTCGTCGACTCCGCCTTCGTCGGAATCCGCAAGCCGGAGCCCGGGATCTACGAGCTGACCCTGGAGCGGATCGGTGGCGGCATCGGCGCCCCGGAGTGCCTGTTCGTGGACGATGTCGAGGACAACGTCGCCGCCGCGCGCCAGCTCGGCATGACCGCCGTCCAGTTCCGCTCCTCAGACCAAGCGATCGCGGAGATCGACGCGGCGCTGGGTATCAGTTAGTTGTCGGAGCCCGCTCGGTCCCAGATGTAGAGCTGCACCGCCTCGGCGGCGAGCTCCATCAGCCGTGGCGGGGACAGCCAGTCGAGCACGGTGTCGAGGGCGAGCTCCTCGGTGAGGCCGAGGTCCACCGCCTCCTCGCCGCGGAACCCCGCCGCCAGCTTCAGGGCCTCGCGCTGGTGCTGGCCGAGCGACGAAAAGGCCGCCATCAGGAAGTCGCGGTTGGGGAGCGGGTGCCCGATGTCCATCGAAGCGTGCCAGGCCGCGAGCATCGAGATGTCATGCTCGTCGAGCTCCGAGATCGCCCGCGCGTAGTGGGCCTCGAGCTCGTCGTCGGGAATCTCATCGACCCAGGCCCGCACGGCCTCCCCGAGGAGCTGCCGGCGGGCCTCACGGCCGACCGAGTCGGCGATCGCACGGATCGCGTCTCCGGGATCAATGAAACACAGCGGCATGGCGCAGCAACATAGCCGCGGCGCCCGACGGAACCGACGAGTCATGAATCCGCGCCGTGAGGCGACCTATGCTGGAAGCGATGTCCCTCCCGCTGATCGTCGGGCCCCCGAACTCCGGCCGCGCAGGTGAGATCCTCGCGCGGCTCGAGGCCGCGCTGGATCGCGATCCGATCCTGGTCGTCCCCACACTCGACGACGCCGACCGGTTCGAGCGCGAGCTGTGCATCGCCGGAGATACCGCCGTCGTCGGGGCTTCGATACGTACCTTTCGCGCCTTCACCGACGAAGTCGCCGCGGCGACCGGAGCCGAGCTTCGTCCCCAGCTCTCGGAAGCGCAGCGCCTTGCCCTGATCCACGCAGCAGTTCGAGAGACTGAGCTTGGAGCGCTCAGCGGCTCCGCGGCGCGACGCGGGTTCGCCCCCGCGCTCGAGCGCCTGATCGGGGAGCTCCAGGCGGCCCTCCTGGAGCCGGGTGAGCTGGCGAGCGCGGCTGCCGAGCTCGAGGACGGCGCCTACGAGTCCGAGCTCGCCCGCCTCTATGGCGCCTACGTGGGCAGACGCGACGCCGCGGGGCGGGACGATCCCCATTCCTCCCTGCGCAAGGTCGCGATCAGCCTGCGCGAACGACCCCAGGCTTGGGGCTCCCGCCCAGCGCTCCTCTACGGGTTCGACGACCTGACCGAGGAGCAGCTCGAGCTGGTGGCCGTGCTGGCGGGCGTCTGCCAGGTCACGGTCGCCGTCAACTACGAGGACCGCGAGGCGCTGGCGCCCAGGGCCGCGCTGCTGGCGCGCCTGCGCGATGAGCTCGGTGGCGTGGAGGAGAGCAGCCTCGCCTTTGACGACGCCTACACGGAGAGCGCAACCCTGCGCCACCTCGACCGGCACCTGTTCGAGGCCGGGGCGAACCGCGTCGAGCCCGACGATGGGATCGGGATGCTCGAATGCGGCGGCGAGCGCGGCGAGGCCGAGGCGGTCGGCGGCGAGGTCGCCCGGCTGCTCGCCGCCGGCGTCCCGGCGGACGGCATCGCCGTGGTCTTGCGGCACCCCGAGCGCCGGGGGCCCTTGTTCGCGCGTGTCTTCGAGGGATTCGGGATCCCGGTCGCCGTCGAGGCGTCGGTGCCCCTCGCTCGAACGGCCGCCGGCCGCGGCCTCGCCGCGCTGGCGCGCGCGAGCCTGCCCGAGGGTGGCGGCGAGGAGCTGCTCGCCTTCATGCGCGCCCGTCCCGGCGAGCCGCAGGGGATCGGCGACTGGGTCGAGCGCCGCCTGCTCCGCGGGGAGGCGCGGACGGCGGACGAGCTGATCGCCGGCTGGAAGGCGCCCCCCTGGATGCTTGCCGCGCTTCGCGACGCCCGCCCCGGTGGGGAGTGGCTGCGTGCTCTGGCGGCGGCCGCGCACGAGCTCGCCCAGGAGGCACACGCGGGCCGCGAGCCGGTTGACGGCCGTTTGCAGGAGGCCGGAGAAGGCGGAGCCGTGCCCTTCGCGCCGCTCGAGTTGCGCGCTGCAGCGGCGGCCGCTGGGGCGCTCACCGACCTCGCCGAACTGGACGGGATCAGCGGCTGCGCGGCCCCCTCTCCGGCCGAGGCACTCGAGCTGCTCGAGGATGTTCAGGTTCCGCTCTGGCGCGGGCCAACCGAGGGAAGGGTTCGAGTCCTGAGCCCGTACCGGGCGCGCGCCGCCCGGGCCCGTCATCTGTTCGTCGCCTCCCTCCAAGACAGCGAGTTCCCCGGAGGCGACACCGGGGACCCCCTGCTCGGGGACGAGCGGCGGCGGCGCCTGGGCATCGCGGCGCTCGCGCGGCAGGACCCGGCGATCGAGGAGCGCTACCTGTTCCACGCCTGCGTTTGCCGCCCGACGGAGCGCCTCTGGCTGTGCTGGCGGAGCTCCGACGAGGAGGGCCGCCCCGCGACCCGGTCACCGTTCGTGGACGACGTCCTCGACCTGCTCGCCCCGGGGCCCGGGGAGGCCGAGGAAAGGCTGAAGCGGGTGCGAGGACTCGACCGCGTCGTCTTCGAGCCCTCGGAGGCGCCCGGCGCCCGCGAGCTCCAGCGCTCCCTGGCCGCTCGGGGACCGCGGGTGGGCGAGCAGCTCCCCGGTCCGCTCGCCGACCCGGGGGTGCTCGCCGAGCTGCGGCAGCGCGACCCGGTCGGGCCGGGGACGATCGAGAAGTGGATCGAGTGCCCCTACCGGTGGTTCGTCGACCACGAGCTCTCACCGCAGCGGCTCGAGCCTCAGCCCGACCACCTGACCGCCGGCTCGATCGTCCACGACGTCCTCGAGCGCCTCTACTCAGAGCCACCCGGCGACGACCGCATCCCCCGCCCTGGGGACGTCGGTCTGTGGCGCCAGCGCGCGGCGGCCCTGCTCACGGACGAGGCCGAGCGGCAGGGGCTGAAGCCCGGCCTGCCCCAGACCAGAATCCTGATCGCCCGCATGCGGGCGCAGATCGAGCGCCTCCTGGACCGCGAGGCCACGGGCGAGACCGAGCTGCGGCCGGAGCTGCTCGAGGCGTCCTTCGGCGAGGGCACCGACAGCCGGAGGCCGCCGCTCGATCTCGGTGACGTCCGCATCCACGGCCAGATCGACCGCGTTGACGTCACCCCGGATCGCCGCTTCGGCGTCGTCTACGACTACAAGACCGGCTCCAGGGCATGGGCGGCGGCGAAGCTCACCGAGGAGGGGAAGCTCCAGCTCCAGCTCTACGCCCGTGCCCTTCGCGACCTCTGGGGGATCGAGCCGATCGGCGGCCTCTACCACCCGCTCGGCTCGCGGGACGATCCACGCCCGCGCGGCTTCGTTGCTGCCGGAATCGAGGCCGCCGAGGCCCTCGACCTCGCCCGCACCGACCGCCTCGAGCACGAGGACGTCCAGGAGGCGCTCGACGCCGGCGTGTCCCAGGCAAGGGAGAGGGTTGGGGCGATGCGAGCAGGCGAGATCGGTCGCGACCCGAATGGCGGCAGGTGCCCGAAATGGTGCCGCTACCAGCCGATCTGCCGGCTCGAGCGCTCTATCGGCGCAGAGGAGGTCGGGGGCAACGGCGACCCCGGCGGAAACGGAGCGGGATGAGCGTCGGCTCCGACGACCCGGCGACCACCGGCCCGCCCGAGCCCACCGTCGAGCAGCGGGCGGCGATCGCGGCGCGCTCGACCGACGTGTTCACCGAGGCGGGGGCGGGCACCGGCAAGACCGGCGTCCTCGTCCAGCGCTACTGCGACGCCGTGACCGAGGACGGCATCGGTCCCGATGCGATCCTCGCGTTCACGTTCACCGAGCGAGCGGCGGGGGAGCTTCGCGAGCGGATCCGGCGCCAGCTCATCGCCTCCTCGCGCGCCGCCTCCGAGGCCGGCGAGCCCCAGCGCGCGAGGGATATCGCTCGCGCCGCGCGCGGGGGCGAGCGGTCGTGGATCACGACCATGCACGGGTTCTGCCGGCGCCTTCTCGCAACGCATCCGGTGGCCGCTCGCATGGACCCGCGCTTCCGCGTCCTCGACGAGCTCGAGGCCGCCAGGCTTGGCGAGGAGGCCTTCGCAGCGGCCCTGGACGAGGTCGTCGAGGCGGGTGACGAGGGCGCCGCTCGCTTCGTGGCGGGCTTCAATGCGGCGCGGCTGCGAGATGCCGTGCGGGCCGCGCACGAGCGGCTGCGCAGCCAGGGGGTCGACCCACCCCGCCTCCCCGACCCGGGGGCCCCGATCCGGTCCGTGAAGGCAAGGGGTGAGACGCCGAAGTTGACTCCGGCCGAGGCCGTCCTGGCGGCCGACGGCTTCGAGGCGCTGGGCTCCCTCCTCGAGCTCCTACAACCGCCACTACGAGCGGTTCAAGGAGGAGCGCTCCGGGGCCGACTTCGAGGACCTCGAGCTGCGCGCGCTCGCGCTGCTGCAATCGCCCGGGACCGTGCGAGCGGCGTGGCGGGAGCGCTTCGAGCACCTGATGGTGGATGAGTTCCAGGACACGAACGGCGTCCAGCTGGCGCTGATCGACGCCCTGCGGGGACCCCAGACGCGGCTGTTCGTGGTCGGCGACGAGTATCAGTCCATCTACCGATTCCGTCACGCCGACCTGGAGGTGTTCCGCGGGCGCCGGCGCAAGGCGAGAGAGGATCGAGGGACCGAGGAGAGGCCCCTGCGGGGGAACTTCCGCTCCCGCCCGGAGGTGCTCGCGGCGGTCAACTTCGCCGGCTCGGCTCTGCTTGGGGACTTCACACCGCTCGAGGCCGGCCGCGACGAGGAGGAGCCGGCGCAACCGCCGCGCGACTCCGCCACGGAGCCCCCGGGTGGGCGGCCGGCGATCGAGCTCCTGCTCACCGACGCCTCCGCCGACAAGCCTGGCCAGCCGACCGGCTGGAGAGCCGAGGGGATCGAGCTCGAGCCGCCCCCGGCGGAGACCAGCGCGGCGGTTGTCGCCGAGGCGCGCTTTCTGGCGCATCACCTGCGCGAGCTGGCCGACGCGGGTGTGCCGCGCGGCGACATGGTCGTGCTGCTGCGCGCCTTCACCCACGTCGACGCCTACGAGGAGGCGCTCGACCGAGCCGGCCTGGCTCCTTACGTGGTCGGCGGGCGCGGCTACTGGTCGCAGCAGCAGGTCGAGGACGCGCTGCGGCTGCTCGGCGTGATCGCGAACCCGCTTGACGACGAGCTCCTGTTCGGGGCGCTCGCCTCCCCGGCATGCGGCGTGAGCCCCGACGCTCTGTGGCTGCTGCGCCGGGCCGCCCGCTCCCCCGAGGGGCGTCTGCTGCATGTCTGGCCGACCATCGAAGCGGGCGAATGGCCGTCGGCGATCCCCGCCGACGACATCGAGCGCCTCGGCCGGTTCAGGGAGATCCTCGCCGGCCTCCGAAGCGAGGCGCCCCTGCTGCCGCTGGACTCGCTGATCGACCGGACGATCTCAGCCTTCGACTACGACCTGGCCCTGCTGGCGCGGCCGGGAGGGCGGCGGCGAATGGCGAATGTGCGCAAGCTGATGCGCCTGGCGGCCGAGTACGAGGAGCACGAGGGCCGCAACCTGCGCGGCTTCCTGGAGTTCGCCGAGGAGCGAACCCTGCGCGACGAGCGCGAGGGCATGGCCGCTGTCCAGGTGGAGGGACACGACGGCGTGCGGGTGATGACGGTGCACGCCGCCAAGGGGCTCCAGTTCCCGGTGGTCGCGGTGGCCGACCTCGGGCGCGGGCTCGGAATGGGAAGCCGCGACGGCGACGTGGCCATCGGCCGGATCGAGGGGACGGGCGACGACCCAGCGGGCGGCGCGCCGTGGCGGACGCCCGGTTCGGCATGCGGCTGCCAATCGCAGCCGCCGAGTCCATTCGCCTCTGGGAGCTGGTCGAGCTCTGCGAGGAGGAGCGCCGCGCCGACATCGAGGAGGCCTGCCGGCTCGTCTACGTGGCGGTCTCGCGAGCCGAGGACCGGCTGATCCTCAGCGGCATCTTCCGCTCGTCCGACCTCGAAGCCGCCGAGGAGCCAAAGGCGACGCATTCGGCGCTCAAGCTGCTGCTCCCGGCGCTACGTGAGCGAGGCTGGGCCGCCGGCGAGGAATCGGTCGAGCTCGTCCGGGCGATGGCTATCGGGGGTGCGCCCTCCCGGGGACCGCAGCCTCGGCTCGAGGTTCGGACCCAGGCCCCGAGCGCGGAGCGGGCGGCCGAGCTTCGCCGCCGGATGCCCTGGGCAACCGCGACCGCTGACGGCGCGCCCGAGCGTGGCCAGGTGCACCTGCTCGAGGGCCTCGAGCCCGCCCCCGCGGCCGGCCACCTCTCCTATGCGGCGCTCGCGACGTACTCCGGCTGCCACTATCGCTTCTACGTCGAGCGGGTTATCGGGCTCGGGGCCCCCACCGCCCAGGAGGAGCCAGGTGGGGGTGACGACGACGGCGAGCGCCCAGAGGCCGACGAGCTGCCCGCTCCCGCGACGGGGCCTCGCGAGCGGTCGCTGGCGATCGGCAACGCGGTCCACGCCGCCCTCGAGGCGAGCGGGCGACGCTCCTGGGCGCCGCAAGACGGCGCGGAGCTCGGGATGATCCTGGAGCGCGAAGGGCTGGGCGGAGACGGCGAGGCCCGCGACCGCGTCGCGGCGCTGGTAGAGGGCTGGCTCTCCTCCGAGCTTCGCGCCGAGCTCGAGGCGAGCGGCGCACGCATCCGGCCCGAGGTCCCGTTCGTGCTCGGGCTGGGGGGCGCGGTGGTGCGCGGGAAGATCGACCTGCTCGCCGAGCGCCCCGAGGGTCCCCTGGTCGTCGACTACAAGACCGACGCGTTGCGTGGCGCCGACCCGGGCGAGCTCGCGGAGCGCTACGAGACGCAGCGCGACCTCTACGCGCTAGCCGTCCATGGCGCGCGGCGAAACGGTGCGGCGGCGATCGTTGCCGCCGCGTACTGCTTCCTCGAGGCGCCCGAGCGGACGTCGGTCGAGGTTTACGACGAGGCCAGGGTCGCCGCGGCGCGCGAGCGCCTCGAGCGACTCGTCGCTGGAATCCGTGCCGGCGACTTCGAGCGCACCGACAACCCCCACCCCGCGCTCTGTTACGGCTGCCCGGCTGCGGCGCGGCTGTGCGCGAAGCCGGCCTGGCGGCCGCAGTGGGCGGCCTCGTCCCGGTCATGACCTCTCGCCTGGCCGTATTCGCCTACGGATCGCTCGCCAGCCTGGCGAGCGCAGAGCGAACCCTGGGGCGGCCGGTGGAGAGAGCCGGCCCGGCGCGCCTGGCCGGCTGGCGGAGAAGCTGGTCGCAGGCACGCGACAACCTCCGCTCCGAGAAGACGTTCGCCCGCGCCGACGGCACGACGCCCCCCTACTGCCTCGGCCTCAACATCGGGCGGCTGGCCGGACCGGGCCCCAACGGGGTCCTGATCGAGATCACGGAGGAGGAGCTCGACCGGCTGGCCGTGCGAGAGATCCGCTACGACCCGGTCGAGGTCACCGCCGAGATTCAAACCGCGGAGCCACTGACCCTCGACCGCGTCGTCACCTTCACCGCCAAGCCCTCCAACTACGCCGAGACCCCGCCAGCGGGCGCGGTCATCCTGGCCGCCTACGCCAGCGCGGTGGAGGCGGCGTTCGAGTCGCTCGGCCCGGGTCAGCTGGAGCTGTTCCGTGAGACAACCGGACCGCACCCCGTCGAGGTCGTCGAGGGGGTGCTGGTCCGCGACCAGATCCCGGCCGGCAACCCCCGGGAGTGGTAGCTCCGCGGATTGCTGCGCGGGAATGGTAACCGACGATCAATAAGGGCAGCGGTTCTGGCCATGGTGCCGCACGCCTATGACTTTGAACGTCCTATACACGTACAAGGTCACGAGGGCCCCGCTGCACGGTCCACGGTGGCGCCGCGCTCAGTCGCCGTTCCAGTGCTGCGCCCAGGCGCGAAGCTCGCGGATCGCGGGGCGGAGCGCCTTGCCCTTGTCGGTCAACGCGTAGGAGACCCGCGGGGGCGTACCGGCGTGGACGGAGCGCTTCACCACGCCCTCGGCCTCGAGCTCGCGGAGACGACGCGACAGAAGCCGGTCCGAGAGCCCCGGCACGACCTGGGACAGCTCGGCGAAGAAGTGGGGGCGCTCCGAGAGCGCCCAGATGATCGCGCCTGCCCAGCGCTTGCCGACCAGCTCCACCGCGTGATGGAATTCGGGACAAACGCGCGCCGGGCGGCCGCTGGGCCGGGCCGGAGCGCGCTCCGCTTGCGAAAGCGCTGGTTCCACCCTCGACTGAGCTTAGCGAAGGGACGACCCGGGCTCGTGAGGTTGCTGTCATCCCGAGCAGGGGCCGCTGTCGTCAGGCCGAGCAGGGGCCGGTGCCGGTTGGGCGAAGGCTTCCCCGTAGGGCCCTGCGCACGATCTCGTCCGGGACCCCGAGCCCTCCCGGCCGCCCTCGCCCCTGCTCGGCCGCGAAAACGGTCGTCAGTACCTGGCCGCTCGCGTCGACGGCGGGGCCGCCGGAGTTGCCGCTCAGCACCTGGCCGCGAAACGGAGTCATCCTGCGCCGCACCGGACCGCGGCCGTACGAGTCCTGGCTGATCACCTCGCCCGTGCTTCCGACTCGCGCCGGGGAGATCGTCAAAGGCCCGTTCTCCGGATAGCCCACGACCGCGGCGGCGGCACCCCTGGGTACCCGAGGCGCGAGTCGCAGCGCCGGCAGATCCAGGTCCGCGACACGGAGGATCGCCAGGTCGTTGCGCGGCTCGTAGTGGACGGCCGACGCGTCCAGCGTCCCACCCGATCGCACCGTCACCGTGGTGTCCTCCTCGCCGGCGACCACATGTGCGTTGGTCACCACCAGGCCGGGGCCGGCGACCCACCCCGAGCCCTCGATGCCGAGCCCGCAGGCGGTGCCGAGGATCTTGACCACGCTGTCGCCTGCCCGTTGCACGTCGGGGTCGCCGGCGATCGCCGGCTCAGGCGCTCCGACGTTCGCGTTCGGGCCGCTGATGGTGGGCGTGGGGTCGATGTGCCTGAGCACGTTGAGCAGCGGCCCCGACGGGGGCAGGACGCCGTTCAGCGCCGTCAGGATCCGGGAGCTCTGAAGCGCGTGACGCAGGTCCCGCTCCCCGGGTCCCGGCGAGTTGAGAGCCACTGCCCCGAAGGCCCAGGCGAGCAGCAAGCCCAAGGAGGCGAGCAGCGCGGCGCCCGCGACGCCGTCCAGCCATGAGCCCAATGCCCCCCGCGACAACCTGGCGCTGAGCCCTTCAGCGAAGCCCTCGACCACGACCGCCAGCGTGGCCCCGAGCACCAGCCCGGCGAGCACCGTGACCAGCGGCGCGTAGGGCGACTCGCCACCCTCGGCCAGCAGCGCGGGGCCGAGCCGGCCCCCGATCGCGGCGCCGACCACGAAGCCCGCCAGCGGAAGGCCGCTGGCGATCAGGCCGCGGTCGTAGCCGACCACTGCAAGCGCGAGGGCGAAGGCTGCGATGATCAGGTCGACGAAGTTCACCTAGGTACTAGGTTTCTATCGGCTTGAGCGCGATCAGTCCCGGGGCGGAACGCCGCCGCCGACTTCTCACCAGAGCCCTTCCCGTCGCCCTGCTGGTGAGCGCCGTATTCCTCGTCGCCACAGTCGGGGACGGCGATGGCGACGAGCTGTCGGCGGCCCGGCGCTTTGCCCAGGGCTGGGAGGCCCAGGACTTCGCCGCCATGTACGGGGAGGTCTCGCGCCGGACGGCGAAACGGTACTCGCTGGCCGAGTTCACCGATGGCTACGGCGAGGCCCAGGAGACGGCGACGGTGACGAGGGTCACGACCGGAGATCCCTCCGAGGCCGAGTCCGGGGGCCAGCCGACGGCGGTTGTGCCGGTCAGCCTCGATACCCACGCCTTCGGGCAGATCTCCGGCCGCCTCGTGCTGCCGCTCGCCGGAGACAGGGTCGCCTGGGCCCCAAACCTCGTCTTCCCGGGGCTGGGGCCCGGGGAGCGTCTCGTACGGCGCGAGCGGGTCCCCGAGCGGGCCCCGATCCTCGCCCGCGACGGAACGCCGCTGGCCCAGGGGCCGGCCGCGGCTCGCTCCTCGCCGCTTGGCGCGGCCGCCCAGGCCGTCGCCGGTGAGGTCTCCTCCCCCACCTCCGACCGGGAGCGCCGACTCTCGCAGCTCGGATTCCCCCCCGGCACGCCGACCGGGACCAGCGGCCTCGAGCTCGCCTTCGACCGGCGCCTCGCCGGACGGCCGGGCGGTCAGCTGGTCGCGGTCGCCAGCGACGGCGGCAATCCACCCAGCGGCTGGCCGGTGCTCGCCAGCAGCCGGCCCCTGCCGGGCAAGCCCGTGCACGCGACCATCGATCCCGGCCTCCAGCAGGCCGCGGTGGCGGCGCTCGGCGGCCAGTACGGCGGCGTCGCCGTGCTGGACGCCCGCAACGGCTCGGTGCTGGCGCTGGCGGGGATCGCCTTCTCCGGCCCTCAGCCGCCAGGCTCGACCTTCAAGGTCATCACGACCACCGCGGCGCTCGAGGCGGAGGTCGTCGAGCTCACGGACCAGTTCCCGGTCCAGACCTCGACCGTGGTCGACGGCCGCGAGGTCGCCAACGCCCACAACGAGGCCTGTGGCGGCACCTTCGTCGAGGCCTTCGCGCAGTCGTGCAACAGCGTCTTCGTCCCGCTCGGCCCCAAGATCGGCTCGGAGCGCCTGGTCGAAGCGGCTGAGCTGTACGGCTTCAACTCCCCCCCGGCCCTGTTCCACCCCGCCGCCATTCGGACCGTGAACCCGCCCCAGAGCACAATCCCCGCCTCGATCCCCAACGACCTCGAGCTCGGGGTGAGCGCGATCGGACAGGGCCAGGTGCTGGCCACGCCGCTTGAGATGGCCTCGGTCGCCCAGACGATCGCCGACGGCGGCAAGCGGAGCCCCACCCGAATCGTCAGCGATCGAACGCTGCGGTCGACGGCGCAGCCCGTGCGGGTGACATCCGAGCAGGTCGCGACGACGGTGCGCGACTTGATGGTCCAGGTGGTGGTCAGCGGGACCGGCACGGCAGCCGCCATCCCCGGCGTCCAGGTGGCTGGCAAGACGGGCACCGCCGAGCTCGGCCCGAAGGCGCTCGAGCCCGGTCAGGAAGGCCCTTCTGACGCTGCGCCCGAGCAGAAAGTGGACGCGTGGTTCACCGGCTTCGCGCCGGCGAACGACCCGAAACTCGCAGCGGCGGCGATGGTCGTCAACGCCGACGGAGACGGCGGCGCCGTGGCCGCTCCGATCGTTCGCCAGGTTCTCGCCGCGGGCCTCGGTGTCGGTTAGATATCGAGCTCGACTTCGCCCGGCGAGCCCGCCGACGACGGGATGTCCAGGGTGAGGGGCCGGTCCTCGGTCGTGGCCTCATCGATCAGGAACAGCACCATCGCCCCCTGGATGGGCCCGTTGGCGGCGGTCGACTCGGGCTCGGGCAGCTGCTCGTTGGCCGCCACCTTGCCGCCGAGGTGGAGGGCAAACAGGCTGTTGCTCGGGATCGGGTTGAACTCCGTCCCCTCGGTGTCGACCACCCTGAAGTCGGCCGGCACATCCTGCGCCGTGTCGGCCTCGTTCTCGATCAGCATGAAGACCCCGAGGTAGAGCTTGTTGTTCGGCGGCGGCGGCTGACCCGCCAGGTACGCCTTGTCCTCGGGATCGCGTGGGTTCAGGAAGCGGCTGATCTGGACGTTGTAGAGCAGGTCGCCGAGCTTCATCGGCTGGCCCTCCTCGGCGCTCAGGGTGCTCTCCGGGTTCGTCTCACAGCCGGAAAGGACCACTCCGACGATCAGCGTGGCGGCGAGCACCCAAGCGGCGCCCAGGCGCGTGGTGGGGCGGCCGGCGGCACGCAGCATGGCGGCGGCAGTCTATATCGAGCCAGCCGGCGCGTATGGCGCCAGACCAGAGCCGGCGTCAGACGGGAAGCCGGGCCGCGCCGGCGACCACCACCCGGGTCGGCGGGCGCCCCGACTCGATCAACTCCTTCAGCCTCGACAGGGCGATCGACCACTGGCGCCGGTAGTACCGCTCCGCGCCGAGCCTCTCGCGCAGGCGGTCCAGCGGATGGGACGGCCCCGTCCAGAAGCGAAGCGTCACCTCGCACCCGCTGGGCCCGGGCTCGATCAACTCCCAGGACGTGGTGATCGGGATCCGATCCAACCGTCCCCCTGCGCCGCGCTCGTGGATACGGTGCGGCGGCGAGACCTCCTCGATCACCGTCTCCATCCAGAGCCCGGGATCGGCGATCCGGAAGCGGGCCGCCGCGCCGACCCCGGAGGACTCGAGCCGCTGGAGCCGATAGTCGCTCACGAAGTGATCGGTGAAGGCGGGCCTGTTGGCGAGGTCGCAAAGGAGCTCATAGACGCGCTCGCGCGGCGCGTCGATCGGCGTCTTGACCGAGATCGGCCCCAATACAGGGACGATTCTATGCCTGAATCCGGCTACAAGCCTCCAAATTGCGGACGTTTAGGCCATCCCGTTGTTGCAGATCGAGCGTCCGCCGTTACCATGGACCTCCGTGAGCATTACTACGAATTCCAGGACCGGAATTCGGTGTGAGGTATTGGCTTGCTTGTAGACGAAGGAACCGACGTCCACGAGACCGGTGAGCTCGCGCTAGTCGGCTCTCTCGCTTGTGTCGAGTGTGGCTACTCGCTCTCGTTGTCGCTCTCGGACGAGCTGCCCAGCTGCCCGGCCTGTGGGGGTTCTCGCTTCCGCCGCGCCTCGATGTTCGAGTCTCCGACGGTTGACGCGGACGCGATCACAGCCGCGCCCTCACTTCCCGCCTGGCTCGACGAGGTACGCGCGGACCTCCAGCCGGATAACCAGTTCGTCGCCTTCGAGGACGGGAGCGAGCCGGTGGTGGTCTTGCTCCAGGACGGCTGGACCCGGATCGGGCGCAGCGGTGCGGCCGACATCCAGCTCGACGACGCGACCGTGTCCCGGCGCCACGCGCTGATCGTCCGGACCTCGGACGACGAGCTCCGCGCTCTCGACGACCGCAGCCTCAACGGCCTGTTCATCAACGGCGAGCGCGTCGAATGGGCACCGCTGATCGACGGCGATGAGCTCGAGATCGGCCGCTACCGCCTCTACGTGCTCCAGACGTAGGCGATCGATCCGAATCCACGCCCCGCAGGGGCGTCGCAGACGGGGACGCTCGTGACTTCGGCCTACTCCGTCGAGATGTTCGGGTCCGCCTGGACCTTGTGCGGGACGATCATCAGGAAGTTGTCGGCCGCGCTCGCCGCCAGCCCGACGATGCGCTTGGCCTCGGAGTCCTGGCCCGTGGCCTCGAGCTCCTCGCCGTAGTGGCCCAGCAGCTCCTCGACGTCGAGCATCGCCTCGGCGTCGAGCTCCTGTAGCTCCACCTTGGCCCCCTCGCCCAGGCGGCGAGCGATCGCTTCGCGGTCGAGGTTCCACTCCGGGTTGACTCGCACGTAGACGCGGCCGCCGGTCATCCCCGCGCACGCCCAGGGGCCGAGGTCGCCGAGCACGACGGCGCGCCCGGCGGTCATGTACTCGAAGGCGAAGCCCTTGGCGTTGGCCCGGTCGACGATGCAGCCGCGCGAATCGTCCAGGGGCTCGGCGGGCTCGCCCCCCAGCACCACGTCGGCTCCCGAGAGGCGGATGCAAAAACGCGAGTCGGCCGACCCCTGCACGAACAGGCGGCCGCGCTGGGCGCCATAGGCGAACGACTTCCCCACCGACCCGTTGACCCTCTGCCCGTCGCTGTTGCGCCCCTTGAGGATCGAGACGGTTCCGCCCAACATCGTCTTTCCGACCCCGTCCTGGGCGCCACCCTCGACCCGCACCACGAGCCCCCACGCGTTGAAGGCACCAAAGCCCTGACCGGCGACCGAGCCGCCGTTGAAGGTGAGCTCTGCCAGCGCCTGTGCCGGCTCTCCTTGCGGCGCGCCCTCGTAGATCCGCGCCCGCGAGATCTCGCCGGCGAGCGCGGTGCCGAGCACGCGGTCGTGGGCGTCGGTCGGGCGCGGGAACTGCTGGGAGATCCGCTCCCCGGACAGCACCCTGTCGGCGAGCCCGGCGAGCTCCGCCGAGGCCTGCTTGGGCTCCATGCGGATCGGCCGCGCCCGTACCAGGCCCGCCTCGGCGCGCGCCTCGACCAGCTCCTCGGTGGCCACCGGCAGGTCGAGCGGCTCCAGGTCGAGGAACTCTTCCAGCGGTGTGATCAGCTCAGCCAGGTCGAGGCGCTCCGCGTAGGCGACCTGCTCGAGCAGGTCGTAACGACCAACCAGGTCCTGGGCGCGCTCGTAGCCGAGCTCGGCGACCACCCGCTTCACCTCCTCGCCCATCGAGGCAAAGAAGCGGGCGCAGTTCTCGGCCGCCGAGTCGACCCGCTGGGGCGTGAACTTCTTCAGGCCGTGCTCCTGAGCCTGCTCGATGGTCTCGATCTGGGTGGCGATGCCGACGTGGCAGGTGTCGAGCTGGCAGCCCCGGCAGATCGTGCAGCCGAGCGAGACCATGGCCAGGGTCCCGAAGGCGACCCGGTTGGCCCCCATGCAGTGCAGCTTCACGATGTCGTGGGCGTGGCGGTAGCCGCCGTCGGCCCAGATCTCGACCCGGTTGCGGATCCCGGCCTCCATCAGAGCGCGGTGGACCGCGCGGGTGCCGATGTCCGACGGCAGGCCGACGTGTCGCAGCGCATGCTGGCGCGCCGCACCGGTGCCGCCCTCGAAGCCCGAGAGGGTGATGATGTCCGCCCCCGCCTTGGCGATCCCCAGTCCGATCGTGCCGATGTTGGGGACCACCGGGACCTTCACCGACACCCTCAGGTCCGGGTTCACGGTCTTCAGCTCGTCGATCAGCTCGGCGAGGTCCTCGATCGAGTAGAGGTCGTGGTTGTTCGACGGCGAGATCAGGTCGGTGCCGGGCGAGGCGTTGCGCGCTTCGGCGACCTTCTCGGAGACCTTGCGGCCCGGAAGGTGACCGCCCTCGCCGGGCTTGGCGCCCTGGCCGATCTTGATCTCGGCGACGTAGGAGGAGTTCAGCATCTCGGCAGACACCCCGAAGCGGCCCGAGGCGACCTGCTGGCCACGCCACTTGCGGTACTTGCCGTACATGTCCTGGATCTCGCCGCCCTCGCCGTTGATGCAGAGGATGTTGATCGCCTTGGCGGCTTCGGCGTAGGCCCGGAAAGCGGGCTCCGATTGCGAGCCGAAGCTCATCGAGGAGATCACGATCGGGTAGTCGTGGTGGCCGATCGAAGCATCCACGGCCTCGGGCGCGATCGGGGAGCGATCGGACCGGAGCTTGACGATGTGACGCATGGAGATCGGGCTCTGCTGCTCGAGGTCACGGACCTTCTCGGAGTAGCCCTCGTAGGAGTCGGTGCCGTTGGAGGCCGCGACCGCAGCCTTGTAGACCTTCGGGTAGAAGCGGAATGTCTTCGCGGGCTTCGCCTCCTCCTCGCCGCCGAGGATCTGGAAGCGCTCGTCGGTGTCCCCGTCGAGGCGGTCGAACCCGACCCCGGCCCTCTCCGAAGAGCAGAAGGTCTCGCACTGGAAGATCTCGGCCAGCTCCGGCTTCACCCCGATCGAGGAGAACTGGCGCGCGTAGCCGCGTACCTCGTGAATGCCGATCGTCGAGATCACCTTCTCGATCCCCTTGCGCAGCGCCGAGCAGAGGTTGGAGACGTCGGTGTCGTAGTCCTCGACGCAGATCACCTCGACCATCACGTACGGGCAGACGCCGTTGGCGCCCAGCCCGAGCGCCATGACGACGTCGTGGACGTTGCGGATCGCCGCCGAGCGCAGCACGATCGAGCAGCGGCGCCTCAGGTTCTCCTCGCCGGTCTCGCCGACCTTGAGCTGCTTCAGGGCCTGGTCGACGGCGGAGGTCGCCAGGTGGGGGTCGAGGTAGCGGCGCACGCCGTCGTACACCGTGCGGTCGGTGAGCACGACGAGCTCGGCGCCGTGGCGAACCTGCTTGACGGCCTCCTGCTTGATGCGCTCGATCGCTCCGTGGGTGGTCTCCGACTCCAGCAACGCGATGTCGATCGCAGCGGCCCGGTCGCGGAACTCCTCCCACAGGTCCTCGAGAAGGTAGGTCTTGTGCTCGCTGGCGATCTTGCGGTAGGTCGAGTCGGATAGGGGCGCCAGGTCATGGTGGCCGCCGAGGATGACCGGGAAGGAGGTCTCGATCGTCCGCGTGTCGGTGGCTGGGGCGTGGACCGAGGGTCGGCGCCCGAACACCGCCCGGGTCGAGAAGTGCTCGATCTCGCGTTCGCGGTCGATCGCCGGGTTGGTGACCACGGCGACGGTCTCCTTGAAGTAGTCGGCGAGGTTCTGGCGCTCCGGCGAGAGCGCGGCCAGCGGCCCGTCGTAGCCGAGCGAGCCGATCGGCTCGGCCCCGCTGGAGGCCATCTGCTGGCAGAGCTTGACGTCGTCGCGCTGCCAGCCGAACCCGGCCAGCACCCTGTCGGAGACCTTGACCGGCTCCGAGGGCCCGGCCGAGGTGTAGCCGGGGATCTCGGCGCCCTCCAGCGGGCCGCCGGTGACAAGCTCGCGATCGTACGGCGCGGTCTTGGAGGCATCGGTGCGCTTGAGCCACCGCTTGGCGACCTCACGCTGCATCTCCCAGTGCTCGAACAGCCGCGAGGAACGGCGCTCCCGGTCGATCGTGATCATGAACTTCTCGCCTGGCCCGAGGGGCTTGGGCTCGGAGACCATCTGGTCGCAGCCCACCACCCCGGGCTCGGAGCTGAAGATGAAGTCGTCGGGGGTCTCGAGCTTCCACAGCGGGCGCAGGCCGAGCGCGTCTGCCGAGAACACGCACTCGTCGCCGTGGCGGGCGATCAGCGCCACCGGGCCCTGGGCGAACGGGCCCATCGTCTGGCGCAGGTACATGTAGAAGGGCTGCAGCTCGGCGGGCAACGAGCGGATCTCGTCCACGATCGGGGGCACGATCATCTCCATCGCCTCGGGGAGCGAGAGGCGCTCCACCCGGATCAGGTGGTCGACCACACGGTTCAGGTCCTGCGAGTCGGAGGAGCCGGGTTGGATCGAGACGCCGAGCATGCCCGCCTCCTGGCGGAGCTGCTCGATCGTGTTGATCTCGCCGTTGTGGCCCAGCACCGTGAACGGCTGAACACGCTTGAACGACGGCCAGGTGTTGGTCGAGTAGCGGTTGTGGCCGAAGCAGCCGATGGTCTCGAACCGCTCGTCCCGGAGGTCGGGGTAGTACTCGCCAAGGACCCTCGGCGTCCCCATCACCTTGTAGACGCAGGTCGAGGCCGAGAACGAAGCCAGATGGAAGCCGAGCTCGGTCTCGAGCGCGCTCATCAGGTCGAAGGTGAGTCGCTCGCGCCGCTTCGCGTCAGGCAGCAGCCCGGCGACCTGCCAGAAGTGGGGTTCGCCCTCCCGGGCGGTGGCCCCGAGCGCCTGGGAGTCGACCACCCCGAGGCGCTCGGCGAGGATGCGGAAACCGCCGCGGCCCAGGATCTCGCGGGCATCGTGGCGAGCCCGCTCTACGTCGGTGGAGCGCTCGATGAATACGTGGCCCACCGCGAACGCGGGGTCGAGCACCAGCGCGGGGTTGTGGCCACCGGAGCGAACCTCCTCGGCCCAGATCCTGCGGGGGATGTCGACGAGGATGCCGCAGCCGTCGCCTTCGCCGTCGACGTTCCCGGCGCGGTGGAGCATCTTCTGGAGGTTGGCGAGCGCCAGCTCCACCGGGGCGCGGCTGGGCGTCGCGTCCTTGCGCACCGAGGCATAGATGGCGCAGGCGTCGCGGTCCTCGACGCTGGGCGGCGACACGCGGGGCCTGTAGGCCCTTTCGGGCGAAAAGCGTCCCTGCTCATCGGCCAGCGGCTGTTGACAACTGGAGGGGCTGAGCAATCGGACCTCCCGGTTTCCGCGCCTTTCTTCGAGCGGGCGCGCGACGGGGACAAAAGCGGATGCGCAGTATAGACCGGGCGGCGGCGCGCAAGCGTCAGTCGCCGCCTCAGAGCGGCGACGGCCATATAGTCCGGCCGATGTCCGAAGCGATCGCTGTCCTGTCCCAGAAGGGGGGCACCGGAAAGACGACCATGGTCCGCTCGCTGGCAGACGTGTTCGAGCGCCTCGGGATGGACGTGCTGGCGGTCGACGCCGACCCCCAGGGCAACCTCTCCGACTACTTCGACGCCGACCCGAACAGCCACCCCACGCTCGGCGACGTTCTCCAGGGGCAGGCGCGCGCCGCCGACGCCGTGCACGGCCGGGTGGTGCCGGCGAACCTGCGCCTGGCCGAGGCCGAGCTGGTCCTGGCGGGGAAGATCGGGCGCGAGGTGACGCTTCGCAACGCACTGCGGGACCTGCGCCGCAACAAGGACATGATCCTGATCGACTGCCCACCCACCCTGGGGCTGATGACGGTGAACGCGCTGGTCGCCTCCACGCACGCGATCCTCTCCACCGAGGCGCAGTACTTCTCGCTCCAGGGGATGGAGCAGGCAGTGCAGGTCCTGGACCTTGCGCGCGACTCCCTCAACCCGGAGCTGGAGCTGTTGGGCGTCTGCCTCAACATCGCCAACATGCGCACCCGCCACGCGCGCCAGACGATGGAAGCGCTCCGCGAGCGGTTCGGGGACAAGCTCTTCCGGACGGTGATCCGCCAATCGATCGTCTATGCCGAGTCGGCCGAACGGGCGATCCCGATCCTCGACTACCGGCCCGAGAAGGGCGCCGACTACCTGTCGCTCGCCGGCGAGATCCTGCGCCGCCTGGGCAAGCAGGAGATGCTCGAGCGGCTCGACGAGCTCAGCGCCGAGGTGGCTCCCGCCCTAACGAGATAGGCCTAACGCCTCGGGGGCCAGCTGCGCAGCTCGACGTCGTCGATCCATTGGTAGGCGGGGCCATGGGCAAGCGAGTTCTCCCCCGTGTAAACCTTGAAGATCTGCTCGGCGTTTGGCCGATCGCTGAGCTGGGTCCGACCTTTGCGATTGATGATCGGGATCCCGTTCACGGTCGCCTTCAGGCGCCCGCGCTTCCGGTCAAGCACCCACCGGACCTTGAACCGGAACCACTTGCCGATCGGGACCCGCTGCCTGCGCGCGTTGCGCGTGAAGTCGATGATCCGGCCGCCCCCGCGAGGTCTGAGCTCGCCGGTGGTCCGCCAGTGAAGAATGGACCCCCTCGGTCCGCGTACCACCCCGATCCAGATCCGGTAGTCCGTCCGGTGGCCCCAGCTTCCGCGAAACTCGAACACCTGGCGCCAGTAGTGCTCGCCGTCGGCCGGCATCAGCTGCCTCAGGTTCGGCTGCAGCCTCATCCAGTAGGCCACCGAGCCTCGGTTGCGCCGCCAGTGAGTCGGGAACTGATTGCGCACGCGTTGCTTGCGGTGGAACTCGGCGTTCTGGGTCACCTCCTGATAGAGGGCGCGGGTTGGCGCCCCCCCATGGGGTCCCGGGACCGTCTCCAACCGCGTGGCGACGTACTCGTCCACCGGCTTCCACCCCGGAACGATCGGGAAGAACGCGTGGGGTGTACCGCCGGGCAGATCCGACTGCCAGGCGAAGCCGTCATCAGCGCCCCGAATCGGAAAGCGCCAGCTCCCGTTCAGTATCCTCGGCTCGACGGTGACCGGCTGCTCGAAGCCGGAGGAGAACAGCAGCTTGGTGTTCTTCGCAGCTGCGATTGCGGGGATCGCGAGCAGCGCCACGCAGGGAAGCAATACGCAGGTCCTGATGGCTCTCCGCGGCCTTCCCCGTCTGATCTGGCGCCTCCCCCGTACGATCGCGTGGCCCCCGGGCCAATCCGATTGGAGCATACTTTCCCGCCATGGCCGAGCGCGACACACCCGCCACGCTCGAGGGCACGATCGCCCGCTACAACGAGGCCTGGAACGCCCACGACCTCGACGCGATCATGGCCCTGCACGCGCCGGACATGGTGTTCGAGAATCACACCGCGGGTGAGCGAGCCGAGGGCGAGGCGGTGCGCAACCACATCGGCTCGATCTTCGAGACCTGGCCCGATATCGCCTTTGCGACCCGCCGGCTCTACGTGCGCGACGGGCTCGTGGTCCAGGAGTGGACCGCGACCGCCACCCACGCCAACCAGATGCGCCGCGGCGACCTCGTCGCCAAGCCGTCGGGAGAGAAGGTCGCCTGGGACGGCCTCGACGTGATCCCGTTCGAGGACGGCTTGATCAAGCGCAAGGACGTCTACTCGGACTCGGTCTCGATCCTGCGCCAGGTCGGGTTGCTCGACTAGAGCGCCGCGCCTACAGCTCCGGCACGTCGGCGCCGAGCGGCGTGAAGGGGGTGCGCCGGATCTCGGCCCAGTCGCCGACACGCTCGCGCAGGGCCTGGGTGACCTTGCCGGTGTCCTGCCAGAAGCACCAGAACAGGATCGCCGGCCCGGCGCCCGAGATCGTCGCCCCGATCGCCCCCAGGTCCCGGGCCTCGGCGAGCAGCTCCATCGAGCGTGGGTAGATGCCGGCGCGGTTCGGCTGGTGGAGACGGTCGGCGAGGCCGCGTGAGATCAGGGTCAGGTCGGAGCGCTCGATCCCGAGGACGAGCTGCGAGGCGGCGGCGATGTTGGCGACCGCGTCGGTCACGGGCACCTCGACCGGCATCGCGGCGCGCGCCTGCTCGGTCGGGACCTCCTCGTCCGGGATCACCACCACCCCCTCGACGCCCTCTGGGGGATCCAGCCGAACCGGACCCGGCCTCTGCTCGCCGTCGGCCTGCGGGCAGACCACGAACCCCCCGTAGAGCGCCGCACCGACATTGTCGGGGTGGCCCTCGAGCTCCACGGCGCGGGCGTAGATCTGCTCGCGTTCGAGCCCCAGCTCGAACATGTGGTCGGCTGCCGCCAGGCCGGCGACGATCGCGGCCGCCGAGGAGCCGAGGCCGCGAGCCAGCGGGATCTCGCTGCGAATCTCGAAGCGCAGGCCATCGGCGGGATGAAGGGCCTCGAAGGCCCGCACGCACAGGTTGCCGCGGTCATCCGGCACCGGCTGGCCACCCACGTCGACCGAGAACTCCCCGGCCTCCGTGACCTCGAGCTCGAGGTGCAGCGAGAGCGCCGCGGCCAGGACGTCGTAGCCCGGCCCGAGGTTCGCGGAGGAGGCCGGCACGCGGACCAGGCGGCGGCGGATTGTCATCGGCCGGTGTCAGAGGCCCCGCTGGGGCGAGGGCCCGGGATCACTTCCACTTGATGGAGCACCCTACGGGCTCGGTCTCGGCACGGCTCACCTGGCCGCCGCTCAACAGGTCGTCGAGCGCCTCGCGGAGCCAGGCCGCGTTCTGGGCGGGATCCATGTGGTCGGCGTCCGGAGCGCCCTCGTAGCGCACCCGCAGATCGCCGTCGAGAACGTAGACGTGCGGGGTGACCTGAGCGGCCCAGTCACGCGCCACCTGCTGGCTTGAGTCGTGTAGGTACGGGAAGGGCCAGTCCTCGTCGCGGACCCGATCGCGCATCGCCTCGAGCGAGTCCCGGGGGTAACGCTCCGCGTCGTTGGAGTTGACCGCGAGGAAGCGGATCCCGCGGGCGCCGTAGTCGCGCGCGACCTGCGCCAGCCGCTCCTGCCAGGCGAGCGCGTAAGGGCAGTGGTTGCAGGTCCAGAAGACCACGGTCGCGGGCGCCTCGCCCGGCGTCGGCAGGGTGTGGATGTCGCCCTCCGTGTCGGGCAGCTCGAGCGCGGGCGCATGGTCTCCCACTTTCGTTGCGGTCGCTTGAGCCATCACTGACCACCTCCTTCGATCGCGTTTGCAAGCGTCTCGCGCAGGTCGGCGCGGTCGGGCAGCGGTGAGATCCTCCCGTCGCGAAGCCTGTAGACGCGGCAGGTCAACCCGGCCGGCTCGCCATCCGGCGGCTGTACGTCACGCCCTGAAATCCGGATCGTCGGCGATCCCACGAAACCCTCGCGCCCGGCGTCCTCGTCGGTGCGAACCTCGCGCACCTCGAGCGACGCGGGGTCGAGTCCCGCCGCGCCCATCTCCTCACGAAGGATCGCAAGCGCCCCCTCCCACGAGGGGCACCCCTGCCACCACAGGAGCTCCACCTTGGGGGCCTCGTCGGTCATGCCCGCAGACTCTAGGTCAGGCGGCCTGGCTGCCGTAGATGGCGCTCGCCACGAGAGCGCCTGGCGGCACCTCTGCCTCCGGTAGGACGACAGACTCCTTGACCCGCGCGCCGGCGCCGATCGTGCACCCGGCGCCGATCACGAGCGGACCGTCCAGACGCACCCCGGCGCCGATCTCGCACCCTTCTGCGGCCAGCACCCGGCCACAGACGCCGGGATCCCCCCGCTCCAGAGCCTCGTCCCCGCCCCAGGGGTCCAGCAGCTCGCCTGCCGGCTCGACCTCCACCGCGCCCTGGACGGCGTCCAGATTCCCCCGCAGGTACTCCGGCAACGAGCCGACGTCGTTCCAGTAGGCGTCGATCTGATGGACGTGGAACGGGACGTCGTTGGAGAGCAGGGCCGGGAATACGTCGCGGGCGAAGTCGACCACCGGCTTGGCGGGAAAGTAGTCGAAGATCTCCCGGTCGAGGACGTAGATCATGCAGCTCGCCAGGTCGGAGAGCGCCTCGGCCGCGGTCGGGCTTCTCCTGGAAGCCCTGGATCCTGCCGGCGGAGTCCGTGATCACGACGCCGAAGTCGCTCACGTCGGAGACTCGCGTGACTGCCAGCGTGGCGATGCCGTCGTTGGCCTCGTGGGCGGCGCGCAGCGCCGTGAGGTCGATGTCGGTGAGCGCGTCAGCGGCCATCACCAGGAAGGGCTCGTCGCCGAGGAACTCGGCGACCTTGCGAACGCCCCCCGCCGTGCCGAGCAACTTGTCCTCATGGCTGTAGGTGAGGTCGATTCCGAGCCCCGAGCCGTCGCCGAAGCGATCGCGGATCGCGTCACCGAACCAGTGCAGGTTGGCGATCACCGGGCCGAAGCCGTGCCGGCGCAGGAGCAGCAGGATGTGCTCCATCACGGGGCGGTTCGCAACCGGGACCAGCGGCTTGGGGATCCCGTAGGTGAGCGGACGCAGGCGGGTCCCCAGGCCCGCCGCCATCACCATCGCTCGCATCAGATCAAGCCGGCGACGTCGCGCTACTAGGTGCCCTGATCCCAGGAGGCGAGGTACTTCTGCTGTGCGTCGGTGAGCTGGTCGATCGCGACCCCGCGCGAGGCCAGCTTCAGGCGGGCGATCTCGCGGTCGATCTCCTCGGGCACGGGATAGACGCGCTTCTCGAGGTAGGAGTGGTCTCGCACCACGTGCTCGGCGGCGAGCGCCTGGTTGGCGAAGCTCATGTCCATCACCGCGGCGGGGTGGCCCTCGGCGGCGGCCAGGTTGACGAGCCGTCCCTCAGCGAGCAGGAAGATCTCCCGCCCATCCTTGGTGCGATGGCCTTCGACGAAGGGCCGCGTCTGGAACTTCTCGACGGTGATCGCGTCCAGGTCCTCCTTGTTGACCTCGACGTCGAAGTGGCCAGAGTTGCAGACGATCGCGCCGGACTTCATGGCCTGGAACATCTCGCCGGCGATCGCGTCGCGGTTGCCGGTCACAGAGATGAACAAGTCGCCGACCCTGGCCGCGTCGACTCCGGGCATCACCTCGTAGCCGTCCATCAGCGCCTCGAGCGCCCGCAGCGGATCGACCTCGCAGACGATCACGTGGGCCCCGTGGCCCTTGGCGCGCATCGCCACCCCGCGCCCGCACCAGCCGTAGCCGATCACGACCACGCGAAGGCCGGCGATCAGGACGTTCGTGGCCCTGATCACCCCGTCGAGGGTGGACTGGCCCGTGCCGTAGCGGTTGTCGAAGAAGTGCTTGGTCTTCGCGTCGTTGACGGCGATGATCGGATAGCCGAGCTTGCCCTGGCGTTCGAGCGCCTGGAGGCGGATCACGCCGGTGGTCGTCTCCTCGGTGCCGCCGAGAACGCTGGAGAGCTGCTCGGGCCGCTCGCCGTGCAGCACACCGACCACGTCGGCGCCGTCGTCCATCGTGATCTGGGGACGGCGATCGACGACGGTGTGGATGTGCCGGTAGTAGGTGTCGTTGTCCTCGCCGTTGATCGCGTACACCTCGCTGCCGTAGCGGTCGACCAGGGCCGCGGCCACGTCGTCCTGAGTGGAGAGCGGGTTCGAGGCGCAGAGCACCGCCTCCGCGCCTCCAGCGATCAGGGTGCGAACCAGGTTGGCGGTCTCCGTCGTCACGTGGAGGCAGCACCCAAGGGTGATCCCGTCCAGCGGCCGCTCCTTCTCGAAGCGCTCCCGGATCGTTCCCAGCACGGGCATGTGCCGGTCAGCCCATTCGATCCGTCGCTGGCCCTCCTCCGCGAGGCCGATGTCCGCGATGTCGTAGCTCTTCTCGGCGGTTGCCAAACCAGTCCTTTCCGTCGGGAATGAGGTGGGAAGGATAGGGGCACAGCCGCGGCTTCGAGCCCGTTAGGTGCTCTCAGGGCGGATACCGTGAGCGCATGGACGATCCGATGCCCGTCAACGCCGAGGTGGCCGTTCCGCTCTCCGAGGTCGAGGTCCGCGCCAGCCGCTCCTCGGGGCCGGGAGGCCAGCACGCCAACGTGACCGCCTCGCGGGTGGAGGCGGTGTTCGAGATCGCCGGGTCGGCGGCGCTCACCGACGAGCAGAAGCGGCGCCTCGCTGCCCGCCACGGCGAGCGCGTCACCGCGGTCGCCCAGGACGCCCGCAGCCAGGCTCGAAACCGCGAGCTGGCGCTCGAGCGGTTGCGCGAGAAGCTGGCTGCGGGCCTGGCGGTGCCTCGCAAGCGCCGCCCCACCCGGCCGACCCGAGCCGCCCGGCAGCGCCGGCTCGACACCAAGCGTCGGCGGGGCCAGCGCAAGCGAGGACGCAGGCCGCCGCCGATCGACGAGTAACCGGTCAGGCCTACTCGTAGCTGATCGCTCGGATCACGTCGAGCCGGGCGGCGCGGCGGGCGGGGAGGATCGAGGCGATCAGTCCGAGCACGATCCCGGCGATGCCGACATAGACCATGGTCGCCAGCGGTGGGCGATACTCGACCCCCGGGATGCCCGAGGACAGTCCCTCGAGCAGCGCATAGCCGAGCCCGGTGCCGACGGCGATCCCGAGCAGGGCTCCGATCAGACCGATCACCAGGCTCTCGTCGGCGATCGATCGGCGCACCTGCCAGCGGGAGGCGCCGAGCGCCCGCAGGACACCGATCTCGCGGGTGCGCTCGATCACCGACATGGTCAGCGTGTTGACAATCCCGAACAGGCTGGCGAAGATCGCCACGCCGACGATCGCGTAGAAGATCCCGAACTGCTGGCTCACCTGGTCCTCGACCTTCGACTTGAGCTCCTCATTTGAGAGCACGGCCAGGTTCGGGTAGTCGTGACCGATGATCCGCTCGACCCGGCGGCGAAGAGCCGGACGGGCGGCGGCGGAGGTCGCCTTCAGGGCGAGCTCGGAGTCAGCGGTGACGCCATAGACGGTGCGCATCGTGGCTAGGGACATGCTCACCGTCTGACCGCCGAAGACCACCGTGTCCACCACCCCCGCGACACGCGTCCGGCGCGTTCCCGATGGCCCTCGAAGCGTGATCGGGTCGCCGACCCCGAGCCCGGTCTCGTCCGCCCATCCCTTGCCGAGCGTCACCCAGCCGCGTGACATGCGGGCGAACACCTGCGCGCGAGGGGCGCCCTCGATGTCGGTCGTGTCCACCTGCTCGTACTGCGCCGGGGCGAACCCCAGCAGCAGGCCGTCCGAGCCCTTCTTCCTCGGCGAGCCCGGGAGGTCGCTTGTGAACAGGAAGCGCTCGCGAGCCACGACCTTCGCCTCAGGAATGCGGGCAAGGCGGTTCCGCAGCTCCTCGGCGATCGTCTGTTGCGGCCCCTGCCCAGGCGCGAACCCGTGCGGCTGAACGGTGAGGTCGCGGGCGAAGCTGCGGTCGAACTCGTCGGAGATCGACTTCAGGAAGCTGGAGCCGAGACTGTTCACGGCGACGACCAGGGCGAGGCCGATCATCAACGCCGTAGCCGTGGCGGCCGTCCGCCCGGGATCGGAGCGGGCCGCGTCGGCTGCCAGGCGGCCCTCGACCGGGAACAGCAACCGGAACGGCCACGAAAGCGCCCGGACGAGGGGCCGGATCACGAACGGGGCAACCATCGCGATGCCGAAGAAGATCGCCAGCGTCCCCAGCATCCCGGCAGCCGCGACGACCGTCGTGGTCTCGTCGGCGGCGCCGAGCCAGAAGGCGCCCGCGAGCCCGAGCGGGATCAGGGCCATGCCCGCTACGGCGCGTCGCGCCCGCAACCTCGCCCGAAGCCCCTCGGTGCCGAGCACCGCCCTGATCGGCGACGTGCGGCCGGCACGGCGCGCCGGGTAGAGCGCCCCGAGGACCGCCGTGAGCAGTCCGGTCGCCAGGGCGGCGAGCGGCGCGACTGCGGTGAAGGAGAGCCGCCCGACTGGAAAGTCGAGCGTTCGCATCAACTCGATCAAGCCGAGCGCCAGCAGGACGCCGAGCCCCAGTCCGATCGCGGCGCCCAGTACGCCAAGGAGGACGGCCTCGCGGAGCACCGAACCGGTGATCCGCCAGCGCCCCGCCCCCAGGGTGCGCAGCATGCCGATCTCCCGCGTCCGCTGGAAGACGGTCATGTTGAAGGAGTTGAAGATCAGAAAGCCGCCGACGAACAGGGCCATCGCGGCGAAGAAGTAGAGGATCGCGTTGAAGCCCTGGAGCTGCGACTCGACCTCGGCGCTCTTCTGGTCCGGCGTCTCAACCTTGACTCCGCTCGGCAGGCGGCGACGCAGGTCGTCCCGGACGCGAGAGATCGTCTCCTCGCCGCCGGCGACGACGAGGTCCACCTCATCCCAGAGGCGGGGCCTGTCCATCACCCGGCGCGCCGGGCCGAGCGGCATCGTGGCGAAGCCCTGCCCGCCGAAGTCCAGCCCGCTCGAGAACTGAAATAGGCCAACCACTCGCAGTCGCTTGACGCCCGCGGGAGTCGCGAGCCGCACGCGGTCGCCGAGGTCGATCCCGTTGGCGTCGGCCCAGCTGCGCTGGAGGTCGATCTCCAGCCCGTGATTCGGCCTGCGTCCCGCGACCGTGCGGGCGTCAGCGAGCTCGGCGGCCCTGGTGCTCTCGCCGGCTACGTTCAGCTGCTGGGCGGCGTCGGTCGAGGCCTCGCCGGAGCGATCGACGAGGGTGAAGATGCTGAGCACGACTCCCTCCGCCTGCCCAACCCCGGCCGTGCGCCTGACCTCGCCGAGCGTCGAGTGGCGGACGGCGTCGCCGCCGACGCCGGAGACGATCAGGTCGGTCCGCCCGTAGACCGAGTCGAAGAGGTCGTTGAAGGTGCGGTGGATGGTCGCCGTGAGCAGCAGGACGCCGAGGATCATCGCCACGCCGAGCGCGATCCCGGCGGTGGTCAGCAGGGAGCGCAGTCGCCTCGCCCGCACCTGCCGAAACGCGAGGGAGCCGAAAGAGCGCATCAGGGGCTGTGAGCGTCCAGCTCAGCCAGGGCGGTGACCACGCGGTCCGTGGAACCCCCCTCGACCTCACCAGCGAGCCGCCCGTCGCGCAGGAAGACGACACGCCTCGCGGTCGAGGTGGCGGCCGGGTCATGGCTGACGATGACCAGCGTCTGTCGCTCGCTCTCGTTCAGCTCGCGCAACAGCCCCAGCACCTCGCCGCTGGAGCGCGTGTCGAGGTTGCCCGTGGGCTCGTCGGCGAGCACGATCTCCGGCTCCGTCAGCAGCGCCCGCGCGATCGAGACGCGCTGCTGCTCGCCACCGGAGAGCTCGGCCGGCAAGTGGCCGGCCCGCCCCGCCAGCCCGACGCGGCCGAGCAGCTCCTTGGCCCGCCGGCGCATCCCCTCGTCGCGCCGCCCCGCGATCAGCGCGGGCAGCAGGACGTTCTCCTCGGCGGTCAGCGAGGGCAGCAGGTTGAAGAACTGGAAGACGAAGCCGATCTTTTCCCGGCGCAGCCTGGTCAGCTCGGCGTCGCCGAGCCCGTCGTAGCGCTGGCCACCGAGCAGGATCTCGCCCGAGCTGGGGGTGTCGAGCGCGCCCAGCAGGTGCAGGAGGGTGCTCTTCCCCGAGCCAGAGGGGCCCATGATCGCGGCCATCTCGCCGCGCTCGATCTCCAGGCTGACGCCGTCGAGGGCGTGGACAGCGGTCTCCCCCTCCCCGTAAACCTTGGTCAACTCATGCGTCTGGAGCGCGGGCGCACCGTCCATGAGCCGAGGCTAACTGACCGCCCCGGCCGCGGACTACTCCGGGGTTCCGAGCTCGTCCTTGAGGCGCTCTATCACCTCAACCGGGGTGGGATCGACTCCCCGGCGAGCGGCGAGATGGAGGGACAAGAGGTCGCCGAGCATCACCGCCCACAGCAGGCGCTCGGTGCGGCTTTCGCCCTCGGTCTCCAAGCGGGCGACGGCCGCTGAGTCGCCCTCGACCAGCTTCGCGGTCAGCTCGAAGCGCTGCCTCACCCGGGGGTGCTGATCTCGGTCCTCGAGGAAGACGGCGCTGAGGGCCGCCTCACCCGCGCCTCCCCAGCCGGCGATCTCGTTGTGATCGGCCTCGGGCAGCTCGGCCGCGAACGCGGGCAGCTTGGCGTTCTCGTTGATCTGGGTCTTCCAGCGGACGGCGACCGGCACCGTCAGGTCCGCGCCGTAGATCACGGGAATCGACCCCTCGAGCCGTTCGGCGAGGGCGGCGGCGAGCTCGGCGAGCGCGTCGCTGGCCTCCCGCAGGTGGGCCGCGGAGCTGTCGATCTCGGTCCGGATCCCCGGTGCCGCTCCCACCAGGGCAGCGACCTCGGCGGCAACCGTGAACAGATAGCCGACCGCTGCGCGGGGCTGAAGGCCCGCCGGGAGCCCGATCACCGGGACGGCGTCACTGCGGGCCGCGGCAGCGAGCTCTCCACCGGTGGTGGCGACGATCCGCCGGGCGCCGAGCGCCTCGGCCGCCTCGTAACAGGCGATTGTCTCCTCGGTGTCCCCCGAGTAGCTCGAACAGAGGACGGCGCGGTCGGGCAGCGTGCAGGAGGGCAGCTCGTAGCTGCGCGCTGTGTCGAGGGGCCGGCTGAGGCGGCTTCCGAACGCGACGGCGGCCAGATCGCCGCCGATCGCCGATCCGCCCATGCCACAGACCACGAGGCCGCCGGCCGCATCGAACGGCTCGAGTCTCGCCGACTCGACCCGCCAGAGCGCGTCGGAGAGCTGTTCGGGAAGGGCGAGGACGTCATCGAGCTGGTTGGAGCGATCGACCGCTCGGAGCTCCGCCAGAGCGTCGCTCACGATGCGACCTCGCCCGGGGCGAGGCGCGCCCCATCGGCGATCGCGACCCCGGCCACGATCCGCGCCCCCTCGCCGATCACGGCGCCGCTCTCGATCTGCGCCCCTTCGCCGACCTCGACGCCGGGCGCCAGGATCGCCTCATGGACGCTCGCTCGCGGACCGATCCTGCAATCGCTCAGCACCACCGAGCTGGACACGGTCGCCCGCTCGCAAATCTCGGAGTGGTGGCCGATCACCGCGCGGGCGCCGACCGCCGCACCGGCCCCGACCGCGACCGCTGTCTCCAGCAGCGCCGGCGGATTGATGGTGGCGCCAGGATCGACCTGCGCTCCCTCCTCGACCAGCAGCCCGGAACCGTCGAGGCGCGTGCCGGCCGCAGTGCGAACGCGGCCCTCGAGGATGTCCCAGCTTGCCTGGAGGTAGCGCTCCGGGGTGCCGATGTCCATCCAATAGCCCTCCAGCCTATGACCGTACAACCCCTGGCCGACCAAGCGGGGGAAGACCTCGCGCTCGATCGAGACCATCTTGCCCGGGGGAATCGACTCGACCAGGCTGCGCTCGAGCACGTAGGCGCCGGCGCTGACCTCGTCAGTGTCGATCTGGCCGGGATCCGGCTTCTCGAGGAACTCGAGCACCTCGCCCTCGGCGCTTGCGGGGTTGGCGCCGGGGGCCGTCGGTCCTCCCGCGCGGCGAACGAGACCGTAGGCGCTCGGATCCTCGACCGAGGACAGCGCCAGGGTGGCCACCGCCCCGCGCTCCTCGTGCCCGTGGACCAGGGCGCCGAGATCGAGGTCGCTCAGCAGATCGCCGTTGAGCACCAGGAAGCGATCGTCGAGCAGTCCCTGGTCGGCGGCCAAGCGCAGGGGGCCCGCGGTGCCCAGCGGCTCGCGTTCGGAGACGTAGCGGATGCGAGGCCCCTGCCCGTCGCCCTCACCGAGAACCTCGCGCAGCGGATCGGCGCCAAAGCCGCACGCCATCACCACGTCGTCTACCCGATGCCGGGCAAGCCATTCGACGATGTAGCGGATGAACGGACGGTCGACCAGCGGCAGTGCCGGCTTCGGACGCGTGAGCGTCAGCGGGCGCATGCGGGTGCCCTCTCCGCCCACCAGGACCAGGGCCTGCATCAGCGCTGCGGCGAGCTCGCGCCGCCGTCGCCTTCCTGGGCGTCGCCCGGCGCCCCGTCGCCCCCGTTCGGCCGCCCGATGCCCTCGTAGGCGAAGCCGGCAGCGCGCAGCTTCTCGGGATCGAGGAAGTTGCGCCCGTCGATCAGCACCGGGTTGGCCATCCGCTTCGCGAGCGAAGCCCAATCCAGCTCGGCGAACTCGGGCCACTCGGTGACCAGGATCGCCGCGTCGGCGCCCTCCAGGGCCTGCTCCGGAGAGTCACAGAACTCGACGCTGGGCAGCAGCTCGACCGCAGCGCGCTCGGCCACGGGGTCATAGCCGCTCACCCTCGCGCCCTCGCCCTCCAAGCGCGACGCGAGCACCAGGCTGGTCGCCTCCCGCATGTCATCGGTATCAGGCTTGAAGGCGAGCCCGAGGAGCGCGACCCTCTTGCCGGCCAGCGATCCCAGGTGCTTCTCGAGCTTCTTCATAACGCGTCGCTTCTGCAACTCGTTGACCTCGATCACAGCGGTCAGGAGCTGAAAGTGGTAGCCGGTGTTCCCGGCGAGCTGTTTCAGCGCACTGACGTCCTTGGGGAAACAGGAGCCGCCGTAGCCGATCCCGGCGCGCAGGAACGACGAGCCGATGCGCCGGTCGAGGCCCATGCCGCGGGCGACCTCGCTGACGTCCGCGCCGACCTCCTCGCAGACGTTGGCGATCTCGTTGACGAACGAGATCTTGGTGGCGAGGAATGCGTTGGACGCCAACTTGATCATCTCGGCGGAGGCGACGTCCGTGCGCACCAGCTCGCCCTCGAGTGGCCGGTAGATCTCCTCGACGCCGTCGGCCGCCCACCCATCGCCCCCGTCGGCACCGATCACGACCCGGTCCGGGTGCAGGAAGTCGTCGACCGCGGAGCCCTCCTTGAGGAACTCCGGGCAGGAGACGTAGGCCAGCCCCGGGGCGTCGCGACGTATCGCCCTCCCAGTGCCGGCGGGCACCGTGCTCTTCATCACGAGGGCGTGATCGCCGTCCCCACGGAGCTGGGACAGGACGGCCTGAACCCGGGACAGATCGGCATCGCCCGAATAGGTCGGGGGCGTGTCCACGCAGCAAAACAGAAGCCGCGCGCCCTCGAGCACCTCACCCATCTCGGTGGTGAACCGAAGCCGCTCCCGATTGCGCTCCAGTAGCTCCTCGATGCCCGGCTCGTGGATCGGCACCTCGCCCCGTCTCAGGGCATCGACCTTCGCCCCATTGATGTCGACTGCGACCACGCGGTGACCGAGCTCGGCGAAGCAGGCGGCCGTCACCAGGCCCACCCAGCCGGCTCCGATCACCCCAATGGGTTGCTGCTCGCTCATCTCGGCTTCGACAATGATCGCGTCTGCGCGGCTAGCCCGTGTATTTGCGCGTCGACTCGGCGATGCCGAACATCTGGCCTGGGCTGAGCACGCTGAGCAGCGTGTTGTCGACCCAGTAGGAGCCGTGCTCGGTCTTCCAGCCCACGAACCGCAGCCGGTCCCCGTCCCAGGACAGCAGGTAGTCGCGCCCATCGATCGTCTTGATCTCGCTGGGGTTGTCGAGGATCGGCGGATCCTTCCAGTCCGTGCCCGAGACGCCGTAGTACGCCGTGTACCCCTGGGTTGGCAGAGTGGCCACGAACTTGTAGCCGTGATACTCGTCGTTGCCCGGACCGTCGATCGGGAAGGCGCGGGAGTCGTCGGTCAGGCTCGAGTCCGGCGCCAGCATCGTCGGGTAGTAGATCGGGAAGTCCAGCATCGGCTTGCCGCCCTTCGTGTTCTGGGCCGCCAGCTCCGCTGCGAGCTGCTCCCCGGACACTCCGGTGACCGCCGAGTCGACCAGCGGCGGCGGCGGCGGGGCCGGCTGCTTGGCGTCCGGCTTCTTCGGAGGGCCGCCATTCGAGCCGCCTCCCCCGGGTTCCGGCTCCGGGGTCGGCTCGGACTCGCCCTCGAACCGCGCCACGGCCTGCCGGATCGCCGACTCGGAGGCGGTGACGTAGGAGGCGCTCGGCCCGCCGAGGCTCGCTGGGAAGTCGATCTGGACCACCGAGGCGTCGCGGGCACCGATGAACAGCTTTCCGAGGCTGACCACGTCGGTCAGGTTCTCGATGTCCGAGGTCACGTACCTCTTGAGGATGTCGATCAGCTGACTCCGGTCGGCGAGGATCTTCGAGGCCGGCAGCTCCTGGCGCGCCTCGCGCAAGAACTCCTGCTGGCGCGCCGCCCGTACCAGGTCGTTGTCTTCATGGCGATAGCGGACGTATTGGAGCGCGTTGTAGCCGCACATCCGCTGGTAGCCGGCGGGGACGTCGATTTCCGCGTACTGCTCGGATGTCGCCAGACCGAGGTTCGAGTGGTAGTAGTGGTGGTCGACGTCGACGTATACGCAGTCGACCGAGTTGACGGCGTCGGCGAAGCCGTTGAAGTCGACGTTGACGACGTGGTTGATGCTGTCCAGGCCGGTGAGCTGCTTGACGACCTTCAGGGCCAGCTTCGGCCCCCCGTAGGCGTAGGCCGCGTTGAACCTGTCGATCCCGTGGCCCGGAATGTTCACCTTCAGGTCGCGTGGGATCGACATCACCGTGATCTGGTCCGCCGCCACCCGGAGCAGGATCGTGGTGTCGGAGCGGGCGGACTCATCGGTGGGGCGCGCGTCCGAGCCGAGGATCAGGATCGTCTGCGGGTTACCCGGATCGGCAACCTCGAGCTGGCTGTGAACCGAGGGCAGTCCGCCAAGCCCCCGCGCGATGCCCTTCAGGTAGACGAGCAGGCTGACCGCCGTCGCGGTCGTTATCGCGACGACGATCAGGAGCGACCCGGCGAGGAAGCGGGGCCAGAGCCCCCGCCCCGGTGGCCCCTCCTGGTGGCCGGGATCGCCGGGGGGAGGGGTTTGGGCGGCGGGTGGTGGCTCCGCCGGCTCGGGGGTGGGTTCGGCGGGCGCCGTCGGCGTGCCGGGGGCGGAAGCGCCGGCGCCCTGCTTCGCTGCGTGCTCGGCCGTGCGGGTGCGCAGCCCGGCGAGCGCAGCCTCGCGCGCCGCCTCCCGATCGGCCAGGGCCGGGGTGTCCGCCTCGACGGTGGCCTGGCTCGACACCGGGCCCGGCCCCTCCCCCTGACCGAGCTTCTCGGCCAGCTCCTCTTCCTCCAGCTCGTCAGCGTCCAGCTCCTCCTCGAGCTCCTCCGCCGGCTCCTCCTCGAGCTCCTCCTCGTCGACGCCGGGCGTCGGGCCGTCGCCGTGCTCTGGCGCGGGTGCGGGCCGCTCGTCGGGCGGGCTCCACTGTCGGCCCGCCCAAGTCGCCGGCCTCGGCGCCTCGGGCTTGTCCTTACCGGGGTCGCTCAACCGTGGCCCTCTTCAGAGACGTCGCCGGCCCGGCCGGCGAGCGCGCGTTCAAGGCCGGTGACGAAGTCCACGATCGCCTGCCGGTAGCTGGCCAGCGAGGGGATCGACACCCACTCGTCGGGGCCGTGGTGACCGCCGCCGACGGGCCCGAACTCGACCGCGGGGATGCCCACGCGCAGGAACGAGACGGCGTCGGAGGCACCATCGCGACCTACGACTCCCCTCGACTGGCCATCGGTGTGAGGAGCCGCCGAGGCGCGGAGGGCCTGCACGTATGGGGAGTCAGGGTCGACCAGGACCGGCGGGCGCGAGAAGGTCGAGACCACCCGGGCGCGGGACAGCTCGCGAACCTCCGCGAGTATGTCGTTCGGGTCCTGCTCAGGCAGATAGCGCACGTCCACGTCTATGAAACAGGTATCGGGGACCTTGTTCAGGGCGTCGCCGCCGAGGATGCGGCCGAGGTTTATCGACGGTCGGTCGAAGAGCTCCGAGCTCCGGCTCGCAAACGGTAGCGACTCGAGTTCACGGAACACCTCGTACGCACGCAGAATGGCGTTCTCGCCGAGCCATGGGGTGGCCCCATGGGACGCGTGTCCGAGCACCTCGATCCTCATTGCCAGCACTCCCTTGGCAGCGATCCCGACCTGCATGTCGGTGGGCTCGCCGGTGATCGCGAAGTCGCCGACGAAGCCCGCTTCGACCAGGCGGTCGCCCCCTCGGTCGGCCTCCTCCTCGGACTCCTCGTCGGGAACGATCCCCAGTCGCACCCGCACCTGGTCCTGTGCGCGCAGGTCGGCGAGCGCCAGCATCAGGCAGGCGAGCGCCCCCTTCATGTCGTAGGCGCCGCGCCCGTGCAGGCGCTCTCCTTCCCGCCGCGGGGTGAACTGCTCCGGGCGCCCCGGGACGACATCGAGATGGCCATGGAGCAACACGGTCCTCGATGCGTCCTCTGGCCCCACCTCCGCAATCGTCACCGGAAGGTCGCGAACCCCGATCTGGCGCGCCACGATGTCGCGCGACTCCAGCCAGCCCTTGACGAACCCCGCGCACAGCTTGATTCCCTCCGCGTTGGAGGTGTCGTACCCGATCAGCTCTTCGGTCAGCGTCCGCTCTTCCATCACGTGCGCAGTATGCAGTTCGCGCCAGGCGCCCGCACCCCTCCGCGGTATGCCTGCTGCCGACGCCTACCTGCTTAGTTCTGCTCGGCTATTCCCAGGAACGCTTCGAGCCGGCGCTGCTCACGCTGGGCGCCCTCGTAGGTGGCAGACCCCTCCTCGGCTTCGTCGGTGCGCCGCTGCGCATCGTCGAGGCGCTCGCGCAGCTCTCGGGCGTCGAGCTGATCGGGCGGAATCGCCTCGGCGATCAGCACCCGGGCGCGGTTGGCGAACACCTCCAGCCAGCCCTCGCCCTGGGCGTATCGCTCGATCTCCGAATCGGAGATGTGGAGCCGCAGCTCGGCCGGCACCAGGCGGGCGACCATCGGGATGTGCCGGGCGAGGATCCCCACCTCCCCCACGGCCGTCCGGGTCGAGAGCTGCACGAGCTCGCCGTTGAACACCTCGCCCTCGGGCGTCAGCACCTGCGCCTCGAGCTTGCCGTGGCCGTCAGCCACTACGCCGGGGCCTCCTCCTTCTCACGCTCCTCCTCCTCGGCCCGCGCCTCGGCGGCAACCCGCTCGACCCCTTCGTCTCGCTCCGCCTTCTCCTCGGTGCCGCTGACCTGCTCGATCGGGCCCTTCATATAGAAGGCGCTTTCCGGCAGGTCGTCGTACTTGCCGTCGAGGATCTCGCGGAAGCTGCGCACGGTGTCCCCGATGGGCACGTACTCGCCGTCGCGGCCGGTGAACTGCGAGGCGACGAAGAACGGCTGCGAGAGGAAGCGCTCGATCTTGCGCGCCCGATTGACCGCCACCTTGTCCTCGTCGGAGAGCTCGTCGATGCCCAGGATGGCGATGATGTCCTGCAGCTCCTTGTAGCGCTGGAGCACCTGCTGGACGTCGGTCGCGGTCGCGTAGTGCTCCTCGCCGACGATGTCCGGCTTGAGGATCGTCGAGGTCGAGTCGAGCGGGTCGACCGCCGGGTAGATCCCCTTCTCCGAGATCGCGCGCGACAGCGTCGTTGTGGCGTTCAGGTGCGCGAACACCGAGGCCGGAGCCGGGTCGGTCAGGTCGTCCGCGGGGACGTAGATCGCCTGGATCGAAGTCACCGACCCCTGCTTGGTCGAGGTGATCCGCTCCTGCAGCTCGCCCATCTCGGTCTCCAGGGTGGGCTGGTAGCCGACCGCCGAGGGCATCCGACCGAGCAGCGCGGAGACCTCGGAGCCCGCCTGGACGAAGCGGAAGATGTTGTCGATGAACAGCAGCACATCCTGCCCGCCCTGCTCGCGGAAGTACTCGGCCATCGTCAGCCCGGAGAGGGCGACGCGAAGCCTCGCGCCCGGAGGCTCGTTCATCTGCCCGAAGACGAGCATCGTCCGGTCGAGCACGCCGGACTCCTTCATCTCCAGCCAGAGGTCGTTGCCCTCGCGGGAGCGCTCGCCGACGCCGCAGAAGGCCGAGCGCCCCTCGTGCTCCTCGGCGATGTTGCGGATCAGCTCCTGGATCAGCACCGTCTTGCCGACGCCGGCGCCGCCGAACAGGCCGACCTTGCCGCCCTTGGCGTACGGAGCGAGCAGGTCGACGACCTTGATCCCGGTCTCGAGAATCTCCTGGGTCGGGGTCAGGTCCTCGACCTCGGGCGCCGGGCGATGGATCGGCCACCGGGTTTCCGCCTTGACCTCGTCGCCTTGATCGATCACCTCACCCAGCAGGTTGAAGATCCGGCCGAGGGTCTCGTCACCCACGGGAACCGTGATCGGCCCGCCGGTGTCGACCACCTGCTGGCCACGGCGCAGGCCGTCGGTGGCGTCCATGGCCACGGCTCGTACGCGGTCGTCGCCGAGATGCTGCTGGACCTCGCAGACCAACACCGTCGAGCCCTTGTCGTCGCCGCGGTCCAGATCGATGGTGAGCGCGGTGTAGATCTCGGGCAGCTCGTCTCGGAAGAGCGCGTCGACCACCACCCCGGTCACCTGTTCGATCGTGCCGACGTTTTGCTTACTCGAACGTTTCCCGTTGCTCTCAGCCACTGATTTCTCCTCAATCACTCAAACTACACATGCTGCTCACGATGCCCATGGCATCGTGCCAACTATCACTCAAACTGCACATGCTGCTCACGATGCCTATGGCATCGTGCCAACTCAACCGAGCGCTTCCGCGCCGGAGACGACTTCAAGGATCTCCTGCGTGATCTCCGCCTGACGGACCCGGTTCATCTCCAGGGTCAGGTCGGCGATCATGTCCTGCGCGTTCTCCGCCGCGCTGCGCATCGCGGTCATCCGCGCCCCGTGCTCTGACGCCGCCGACTCCAGCAGCGCCCGAAAGACCGAGAGGTCGACGTACTCCTCGAACAGCTTCGGGAGCAGCTCCTCGGGCTCGGGCTCGTAGTCCCAGTAGGCACGTTCGTGCGCTTCGGCAAGCTCCGGGTCGGTCGGCTCTTCGGGCTCGGGCAGGCCCTCGCCGAAGACCTCCGCCTGCTGCAGCGGCAGCAGGGTCTGACGGCGCACGTATTGGGTCAGCGGCGAGACGTAGCGGTTGTAGACCAGTTCGACGCGGTCGAGCTCCTCGTCGGCGTAGGCGGTGGTCAGGTCGCGGGAGATCTCCCGCGCGTTGGAGAACGCGGGCCGATCGGTGAAGCCGACGTAGGAGTTGACCACGTTCTCGCCGCGGAAGCTCATCGTGGAGTTGCCGCGCCGGCCGATGACCGCAAAGCGCACCTGGGCGCCCTGGCCTTCGAACTCGCGACGCAGCCGTACCCCCTCACGGACGATGTTGGCATTGAACGAGCCGGCGAGGCCGCGGTCGCCGGTGATCAGCGCGACCCCGACCGCCCGCGTCTGCTCGCGCTCCTGGAGCAACTTCACATGCCCGATCTCGCCGCTCGACGCCTCCGCGACCTGGCGCGTCATCTTGCGGATCGCCTGCGCGTACGGGCGCATCGCCGCGATCCGCTGCTCGGCGCGGCGCAGACGCGCGGCGGCCACCATCTCCATCGCCCGCGTGATCTTGTGGATGTTCTTGACGGACGAGATCCGGTTCTTGACTTCCTTCTGGGTGGCTATGTGCGGACCTCCTCCGGCTTCCGCTCGGCCGGCTCCTCGGCGTCCTCGCCGCTCTCCTCGGCGGTCCGCCCCGGCCTCGCGTGCTCCTCTTCGGAGCGGACCCGATCGGACTCGCCCTCCTCGAGCGGCTGTCCCTCGGCGTCGAAGTCGGGGCCGAAGTCGTCGATCGCCTCGGCGATCGCCTGATCCAGGGCCTGCTCGTCGGAGTCCGAGAGCTCCCCGGAGTCGCCGATGCTCTGCATCAGGTCCTTGTTCTCCGACTTGAGGCGGCCGAGGAGGTTGTCCAGGAACGCCGGCACCCGCTCCGTCTTGATCCGGTCGAGGTAGCCGGCGGTGCCGGCATGGATCGAGGCCACCTGTTCGGCGACCGAGAGCGGGCTGCGCTCGTTCTGGTTAAGCATCTCGACCAACCGCTCGCCGCGCGCGAGCTGCTTCTGCGTTTCGGGATCCAACTCGGAGCCGAACTGCGCGAAGGCCTCCAGGTCACGGTACTGGGAGAGGTCGAGGCGCAGCTTGCCGGCAACCTTTTTCATCGCCTTGGTCTGCGCGTTGCCTCCCACCCGCGAAACCGAGATTCCGACGTTGATCGCAGGTCGCACCCCCGAGTAGAAGAGGTCCGACTCGAGGAAGATCTGGCCGTCGGTGATCGAGATCACGTTGGTGGGGATGTAGGCGGAGACGTCGTTCGCCTGCGTCTCGATGATCGGCAGCGCGGTCAGCGAGCCGCCTCCGAGATCGTCGTTGAGGCGCACTGCGCGCTCCAGCAGCCTGGAGTGCAGGTAGAAGACATCGCCCGGGTACGCCTCGCGCCCCGGCGGGCGCCGCAGTAGCAGCGACATCTGCCGGTAGGCGAACGCGTGCTTGGTGAGGTCGTCATAGATGCAAAGCGCGTCGCGACCGTCGTAGAGGAAGTGCTCGCCCATCGCGCAGCCCGCGTAGGGGGCCATGTACTTGATTGGCGCCGCCTCGTCGGCGGGCGCCGCGACGACGATCGTGTTGTCCAGCGCCCCGTGCTCGTCCAGCAGCTCGACGACCTGGACCACGGTCGACATCCGCTGGCCGATCGCGACATAGATGCAGACGAGGTCCTTGTCGCGGTTGTTGATGATCGTGTCGAGCGCGATCGCGGTCTTGCCAGTCTGGCGGTCGCCGATGATCAGCTCGCGCTGGCCGCGGCCGATCGGGATCATGCCGTCGATCGCCTTGAGCCCCGTCTGAACAGGCGTGTTCACGGGCTGGCGCTGGACCACACCCGGCGCCTTGAACTCGGCCGGCCGCGTTTCGGTCGTGTTCACGTCGCCCCTGTCGTCGAGCGGGCGTCCGAGCGGGTCGACGAGGCGGCCGAGCAGCTGGTCGCCGACCGGGATCTCGAGCAGGCGGCCGGTGCGCTTGACCGTGTCCCCCTCCACCACCTTGTCCCACTCGCCGAACAGGACCACCCCGACGTTGTCCTGCTCGAGGTTGAGGGCGAGCCCGGTGACGTCGTGAGGCAGCTCGAGCATCTCCAGCGACATGCAGTTGTCGAGCCCGTGGACGCGGGTTATGCCGTCGGCTACCGAGAGCACCGTCCCGACCTCGGAGAGGTCGGCGGCGTCGGTCTCCAGTCCCTCGATCCGCTCGCGCAGGATCTTGGCTATCTCGTCGGGCTTGATTTCCACG